>NZ_QAOF01000001.1 GCF_003050745.1 Sphingomonas sp. PP-CE-3G-477
GCCCTGCAGGCCGAGCGCCTGCAGCTGGTCGAGGGTGGGATGTATCAGCATGAGCTATCTCCTCAGTGGTAGTATTTGGGGCCACGAATGTTGGGATGGTCGACGCTCACCTCACCGGCCGAGCGGGGACGATGGAGCGGATCTGCGTCGAGCTTCTTCTCGAGGATGGATTTGACGGCGCCGTATTTGCGCGCGCCGATCTCGAGAGCGCGTAGCGACGCGGCGTCGACACGGATGGCACCGTAAGCGCGTGCCAGCCGGACTATGCCGAGGCAGGAGCGATAGCCCTGCTCGGGATGTGGCCGGTCGCTCAGGATCATCTCGCACAGCATTCGAACGGACGGACCAAGCCGTCCGGCTTCATCGAGCAGGCGCTCGACCGTCCAGTCGCCGTAGCGGCGATGGCTCGAAGGCATATGGTCGTTGATGGTGGTGTGATGGCCGTTGCCGGACCCGCGCATGTGGGACGCGACCCGCTCGCCCCTGAGGAAGATCTCGACGGTGCGCGCGGTCAGCCGCACCTCGACCTGCGCCCGGGCATGGCGGTAACGGCCTCAATAACCTCATCGGCGGGCGGCCGAACGGCCTTTTCGGAAACGAGGACGAGAAACCTGTATCGTTTCAGTTCGACGCCTCCGAGCACACCCGCGGAGTAGAGATCCGCTTGTCGCTTGGCTGATGCGTACTTTCCCGTCGCGTTGTCCTTGGTACCCTTTTTCCATTCAGTGAGTACGAGACCCTGAACGCCGGCCGTGTCCGCCGCCTCGATCGGTTCGGCGAACACGAGATCGGTCCGTCCGCCGTCCCCGTGGACCTTGAAGGCCTGGATACCATGCCAGAGCAGGTGCACGCCGCCGAGCTTCTCGCATTCGGTCTCCCCGCCTGCTGCAAGGGCGTCCTGCCACTTCCTCTTCACGTCCTTATCGACGACTATCAGCTGCTGCAGATGCCTGAAGGCGAGTTCGGCGGTCGACCTTATCTGCTCCGAATGATCGTTCATGCCATGCGTGATCTCGCCGGCGAGGATCATCAGCTTCATCACGAACACGCGTTTCGCAATGAAGTCGGTCCCGTCCCTCGTCGCGGTGAAATCTACCTCGTTCTGTACCCCGAACTGCTGGATGGCTCGATCAACGTTCTCGGGAAGCAATCCGTCGAATGTCTCTCCGAAAGTCTTGATGGCATCTCATGTCGACAGGCAGCTCGTGAAGATCACCTCATCTGCCCCCGGCATCGACTTCGAGCTCGAGTTCCGGAGAAACCCCGCGTAGATCGTCGCGGTCCTCTCGATTCCCTCGAGCCTGCCGGCGATCGCGACCCAGGCGGCTTGCGGTGTCGGGCTTGTAATGGTGCTTCCCCTAGGATCTCTTCTGCGATGGCCACCGGCTATCACACGGCGCTTCAGGCGTCATGGATTCGCTGATGCGCAGCCGGGGCTGGCCACGCTTGCGCGACGCTTCTCGTGCGACCTGCCGTATCGCGCCGTACCGCCATATCACGGTTTACTCGAACCGAGGTATCGCGTGGTTGGGGACGCCGCTGGCGCGAGACTCGCGATAATACTATGTCTTCGCTGCGGAGACCAACTAGATGATCCTTTCGACCGGACAGAATGGACACGTAACAGAACCGCGGCGGACGTCGCGGTCCGACCGGATGGCCGGGATCACGAAATACTATGACGACCACGCAGCGAGCTACGCGGCGACGACGATGGCGATCGACACCTCGCGGCAGCTCCAACGTCTCGTCGATCTGTTACCGCCGGGCGCGCGCATACTTGACGCGGGATGTGGATCCGGACGCGATCTCACACAGATGGCGCGGCTCGGGTTCGAGCCCGTAGGGGTGGATGCGTCGGTTGGCCTGGCGCGGATCGCCCGTCGCAATTCGGGATGTCCGGTGCATGTGGGCGATCTGCGTTCGCTGGCGTTCGAGGACGCGTCGTTCGACGGAGTGTGGGCGATGGCATCGCTTCTTCATATCGAGCGGTCTGAACTTCCCGATGTCCTATCGTCATTTTCGCATATCCTCCGCCCGGGGGGCGTGATGTTCGCGTCGGTCAAGCGCGGGACGGATGATGTGAGGGACGACACCGGGCGCTGGTTCACCCTCTATGACGAGGACTCGTGGGCTGATCACCTTCGGGCGGCGGGGCTCCGGGTGATAGAGGTGATAGGCGAGCCTGCTTCTAGGAACGCCGTCGGTGGCAAGACGGGGCCCGGTTGGATTTCGAGCCTCGCGCGGCGATGACCCGTCCTCACCTGATCGCGTTCATTGGTCTAACTTGGGCGACCATCATGTTTGGTGGGTGCGCCTCGCTCGCCACGACGCATGCATCCGATCCGCGCGCGCCGATGACCGCACAGGGCTCTGGCTACGGAGTCGTGGCCGCGGGCTCCGTCCCGGCAGACGGCAGGTCCGTGCCCAACCCGCTCCTGACGCCGGCCCTCAGCGCGTTGGCCGCCTTGCTAGGCGCGGGCGTCGGCTACTGGTCGACGCAGCGGAGCTCACGCGCTGGCATCATCCAGAAGACCAACGAGCTGGAGATCGAATCGATCGATCGGCGCTTGTCGGAGTTCGTCGGACCGTTCATGCAGCTCAGTGAGGAGAACAAGACGCTCGCGGCGGAGCTGAAACGCGGTCAGACGGTCAGCGACTTCCGCACCCTCACCGCATTGCTGACGCCGGGTTGGCGTGCCGGACTTTCGAGCGGGGACGCGAGTCTGCTGTCCGTGGTCGTCGACAACGGCGTAGCTCTCCGCAAGCTGCTGATGGAGAACGGCGCGGCCGCCGTCTCACCGCAGCTGATTCCGTACTTCAGCAAGGCGAGCACACACTTCCGGTTTCTCGAACTGGCATACAAGGGCAGCCTGGACGAGAACCCGGCAAGGTTCGGGGATTACGTCTATCCCCGTGAGTTGGACGGCATCATGGCATTGGAACTTGTCCGGTTGCAGACGCGGAGGGAGTTGCTGCGCAGTGCGCCGTACCGTCCGCATGGAGCGATGCAGGATCTCGACCTTTCCGATAACCTGGCTAAACCCTGAGAAAGGATGCTGGTCGAAACGACAGGCCTATGTGAGCGGTTTGAACCGCCTCGGTCACGCGGACCCTCCGCAGTATCCGGCTAGCTCTTCGCTGCGCTCAAAGGCGTGGCGAGCTACTTGATGCGCATGTCAGTTAAGTCGAACAGCATCCGTCGTCCGTTCTCGAGCTCGATCAAACAACGTCGGCATTACCAATGGTAAAGAAGCGAACGAGGTGCGTACGACCTCCCTGCGCGACCACGCTGGCCACCTATCCGCGAACATGAATCGAACGTGTGGCGACACCAATCTGCCGTATTCGGGTGGAGCGAAATCGGCTGACATAGGAGCGATCGCTGCTACGAAGGGACTGTACTGCCTCGACGAGATGCGGACGCGCCTTGGATACGCTCCCGGTCGGATTGACCACGTTCTGGACGAGCGTGAACGGAAGGCGAGTTTCAGGGGGCGGCAAGGGGTAATGGAATGTAGCTTGATGGGTCGGTGCAGTTGATGCGTCGAGGAAGGCGAATGATCATACTCCTCTCGTTAGGAAGAGAGGGTATTCGATAGTAACGGCATCGGTCGTCATCGACACCTTTTAACGTCAGGCGCATTGTTTGACCGTGAGGAACGCCTGATTACTGTTGTCAAAAAATACATAGACCTGAGCATCGTCATGCAGAAGGTCACCCAAGTCGAGCTGGCCGATGAAGATCAGCGGCCGGTCTCCCGCAAACATCCATGCCGGTTCTTGAAGCCATTTGGGCGGCTTCTTCAGAAAGCGAAATTCGTCAGAGATCTTGTTCTTAATCGCTTTAACCCGAGCAGTGCGGCCAAGCGTCGTGGGAATGTTTTCGAGCAGTATGTCAATGTACGCATCGGGGAGGGAGAGCCATTCTGGTGTGGCGTCCAATACCAATTCGTACCTGTCCAAGGACGTCTGGTCTATGTGATGTTCGACCTCCATGACCTTAAGAAACTTTGCAAGAGCGTCCTTTATATTAATGTCAGACACGACGGCAGCCGGATTTTGATTTAATATGTAAAGTAAAAGGTCGCCATCGTTCGTATATGGCGGAATATCTGTAGCTTGTTCGATGTACGCCTGTAGCTGTTTATCTTTTGTCACCGTGTCGTAGAACGCAGCAATTTTCGTCTTGCCGTCGAGATATGACTTGATGTGATCAACTGGTTGCATATGGATCCAGTTCCCATCCAATATGAAAACCTGGTCTACGTCAGAGAAGTAGATAGGCGGATCAGGCGTGTATTTACCTTCAACGGAGGCTTTTATCTGTTCGATAAGTGGCTCATCGGTAAATTGGTTATAAGCCAAGATCATTCGTCCAAGATCAAAAGCATTCGGAAAAAATCAGAGTAACGGCTTCCGCCGGCTAAGTCTGTGCACTTAGTTAAAGTGTCCTGCTTGTACGTCTCATCGTAGTCATGTTCGAGAACTAGGCCGGAAATGTATTTGGCGGAGACCGCTAGAGCCGACAACAAAGAATTTCCATCCTTCGAGCATCTCCAAACCACGTGCCCAGGAACATTATGATCAATCGACACGATTTCATCGCTATTCCGATCAATTAGTATAAGATCAGACTCTACCAGCCCAAGAACCCATCCAAACTCCGTAGATTTAGGATGTTCTAATAGGCGAACCACGCCGATTTCGACACCGGAAGGGTCGAAACGCGAGAACAGGTCTCGTAGTGTGGGGTCGGGTATTTCACTAGTCCGCTTTTCCATACGGTCAACAACGTCGTAGCTCAGCAGGAACTGGGAAGCCTCGGTCTCGGATAGGCCGGCTGTGATGAGGTCTTGCACGGATGGCTTGGCCTCGGCGAGAGCCTCTTTAAACGAAATTGCATCCATTCTGTCACTCCTACTGGTTCGGATGAAGGGCTCTGTACCAGGAATGGTGAACTGCTTCGGGAATTGGCGTTGCTATCGGCCCCTGATCAATATGATGATGCACGATCCTATTTCCAGTAAAGCCCTGATGTTCGGGGAAATGCTGGGTCCAAGTATCGTTCACCAGCGGAGAGCGACCGGTCTGTATGCGGGCCGCATTGGACGCGTCGAAATATTCGGGATTGTTCTTTGCGATTTGTCGCCAGAACCAGGGACCGTTGCGAGGGAATCCCGCGGCATTGGTACCCGAGTTGGCAGGCGCCATGCGCATGTCTATCTGAGCGTTCGGTCGCATGTAGCTCTCGGGTATCGGGCTTGAATCTCCGCATCCGGCAATCCAGACCGATCCATCCACCGGAGGGGATCATAAACATACGCACGTGTCTTGAGTCCGCCATCGAGACCGATCGGATCGGGTGACAGGTACTGGCCCGTATCCGGATCGTAGTACCGGTGCAAATTGTAGTGAAGCCCGCTTTCGGCGTCTTCCCACTGTCCCAGAAACCGCAAGGCGCAGGACGGCTGATCGTCCGACGCGCGGTTGTCCTCACTTCGCGCGTGCAGGAGATCGCGTGCGGTGCGGGCGCGTCCCCAGAGCGTGGCGTCGCATGTCCAGCGTTGGACGCCGTCGGTGTCGAACAACGCCGTCGGGGTGCCGATCTGGTCGGCCACGACCACCAGCCATTCGCTGTCGCGCGTGGCGTCAGCGAGATCTCGCCCGTCTGCAACGAGCGCTTCCATTGCGAGCGGACGAACGCCATCCTTTTCGAATTGCCAACGTTCTATCCGCGTGCTGGGACCGCTGTCGTTGCCGTCACGGCGGTACCATGCTTCGGCGAGCGCCTGCCCTTGCCAGACATAGTCGATCCAAGCGGTATATAACCTACGCCAATACGGGTCATTCAAAGATTATGGAGAACGCGCCGTGGGCATTCTCCCAAACCGATGATGCACTCTAGATTTCACCAAGCAAGAAGCGCATTGCGGCGTTCCCGTACTCGGGACTGATATCGGCCAACACGATGCTTGTCAGAGTATCGCGTGTATCCTGAGTGATCTCGAAATTGTCGTCGAACAGATTGCTCCCCTTTTCGACGACGAAGTAACGCAGCCATGCCGCCAGCATTTTAAAGAACGCGGGTAGATCGGTTGCAATCGGAATGTACGACCAATCGCCGTCACCATGGCGCGAATAGCAGATAGTTCCATCGTTTCCGATACTGACCGGATTGGCGGCCCAATCAGCGAGCACGTAACGGTCGGAGTCCCAATCGACCGACGCCGCGTTCGTATTGGCGTCGTAGCGGTATCCCGCCTGTCGATCCGGAAGATCCTCCAGCGAATACACGAACAACTCTTCGACCGTCCACGGTATCTCAATGCCACCGGGATAACCGGCCGACGCGATATCGTTGGCTAGAGCTTGACCAAAAACCTGCCGATCAAAGTCCGTTACTTTTTCGTGCGCTTGAAGGCGGATCGCGAGCCCAGCCAGCCCACCGGCTTGGACGAGATCATGTACTGTCTCGGTGTAGTTCACATTACTCTCCTAAACGCATCCTGCGCGGAACCGTCGTATCATTTCCTGACGATCGATAAGGCGTCCGCTGGTGCTATTCTGCCAATTACCACGATGACCCTGATTGCTGTAAAGATGGTCGTTCGGAAGGTTTGCACGTCCGTTCGACAGAAACCGAATATTACGCGGATCACCTTCCCAAGCAGGGGCGGTTGCAGCGTTATTGATATGGTGCCCGGTATAGCCGCGGACCCGGCCGGTTTGTAACAGTTCCTGCCGTTGGGCGCTCGTCCAGTTCACCGTTCCGTTTCCTGTTGCGCGGACCAGTCCCTGTTCCTGAGCCCAAGCCCTCGCGATGCCACTTGAATAGCTCCCGGACTGCGGTGTTAACGTGGGATGGAGGGGATACGTGACGGTGCCGGGCGCGTCTGAAAGCCCCTCCGGATCGATCCAGGCCATCGGATCGGACACATACGCATGGGTCCGCAAGCCGCCGTCTATGCCGATCGGATCGGGCGATAGATACTGGCCAGTGTCGGGATCATAATAGCGGTTCAGATTATAGTGCAGCCCGCTTTCGGCGTCTTCCCACTGTCCCGGAAACCGCAGTGCGCAGGACGGCTGATCGTCTGACGCGCGCTCGTCCTCGCTTCGCGCGCGCATAAGATCGCGTGCGGTGCGGGCGCGTCCCCAGAGCGTGGCGTCGCATGTCCAGCGTTGGGCGCCGCCGGTGTCGAACAACGCCGTCGGGGTGCCGATCTGGTCGGCCACGACCACCAGCCATTCGCTGTCCAGCGTGGCGGCGGCGAGATCCCGCCCGCTGGCAACGACCGCCTCCCTCGCGAGCGGGCGAACGCCATCCGGTTCGAAATGCCAACGTTCTATCCGCGTGCTGGGACCGCTGTCGTCGCCGTCGCTGTCGCCGTCACGGCGGTACCATGCTTCGGCGAGCGCCTGTCCCTGCCAGACGTAGTCGACTCGCCGGCGATCGGGCGCGCCCAGCAGGAGCTTGCCGACGCGACGTCCGAACGCGTCGTAGGTGTAGCGCCACCGCGCGCCTTCCGGCGTCTCCAGCCCGACCATTCGATCGAAGCCGTCCCAGCGATACCGCCAACGCCGCGGCCGGAACCCATCCTGGGTCAGCACGCGCTCGACCATCCGGCCGCGGGCGTCGTACCTGAATCGATTGGGGCCGGCCTCGACCACGCAGTCGCGCCAGTATCGCTGTTCGCCCGCCAGGCCTTCGGCAAGGTTCATCAACGCGTCGTAGCGATAGGTTTCGTTGTGGCCTGGCCGTTCGACCGCGACCGCCTGGTCGCGCAGGTCATAGCCATACCGCGTCTCGCCGGTCCTGCCTTCGGCCGAACCGGAATCGGCTATACCAGTCAGCCTCCCGGCGTGATCCCAGTCATACCGGCGAACCAGCGCGTCGGGACGCTGCCCCTTCGCCGAAAAGACTGCGACGCCGCCGGCGCGCTGTTCCTCGAGTCGCCCGGAAGGATCGTAGCTCTGACGGAGCTGGAACGCGGTGCGCTGGCCGATCGCGAGGACCTCGCGCAGTGTCTCCAGTCCACTTGCATCGTGGCCGAACCGAAGGGCGTGGCCGTTGCTTTCGTATCGCTTGAGCAGCCCGTAATCGTCAAAGGTCAGCGCGGTGTCGCCACTCGGGCTCGACCGGCCGATGCAACGACCGGCGGCGTCGTAGCGATAGGTGATCGCGGTGCCGTTCTGCTCTTCGGCGACCAGTCGGCCATGGGTGTCGTAGCGCAGCGTCACGTCGGCGATGCGGCTCGGCACGCCATCGGCCAGATGCCAGGTGCTGGCGCCGACCAGCCGATCCTGGTCGTCGTACCGATACGAGATCGCATCGTCGCCGGCGGTGACCCGCATGATGCGGTCGCGCTCGTCCCAATCGAAATGCTGCTCGGTGGCGTCGGGCATGCGCTTCGCCTGGATCCGACCGAGGCTGTCGCGGTGGTACAGCGTCTCGCGCCCCGCCCAATCAACCTGCGCGGCGAGCCGGCCGGCGGGATCATAGCGGAACTGCCAATGCTGTCCCAACGCGTCGGTGATGCTGGCGAGCCGACCCGCCGTGTCGTAGCCGAACTGGGTGACTGCGCCGAGCGGGTCGATGACGCGGCGCAGCGTATCGAACGCGCCGTGCACGAACCGCGTTGTCTGTCCGTCACTCCTGATACGCGCGGCGATCAGCCCTTCGCGGTCATAGGCGAACCGGGTCTCGGCGCCATCGGGGCCGCGCGCGCCGCTTACCGCACCGCGGGGATTGTCGGGGCCGCGGACGTGGCTCCAGGCATGGCTCCGTCCGGCGGGATCGCGTGCATGGAGTAGCCGCCCCATCCGGTCCCAGTCGTAGCGCGTGACGCGGTCGCCGGGGGCCTGCTGAGCGATCGGACGGCCGGCGCCGTCATTGTCCCATGTGGTCTCGCCGTATCCTGCTGCCTTCTCCGCCACGAGCGCTCCGCGCCCGTCGTACTGCGCCGTCCCCGACCCGCCGTCCGCGCTCTTCCAGGCGACGATGTTTCCTTGTGCGTCCCGGGTCCAACTGGCGCTGCCTTCGATACCTGTGAACTGGACCAGCGCACCCCAGCGGTCGTAGCGCCATCCGGCGGTGCGACCGCTCCAGTCGGTCTGCGCGATGAGCCGGCCGTCGCCGTCGTAGGCGAAGCGGGTCTCGCGGCCGGCTGGGTCGATCCGCCGCTGCAGGCGTTCGAGCGCGTCCCATTCGCTCACGGTCACCGCACCCAGCGGGTCCGTCTCCTCCGTGACGAGGTTGTTCTGATCATAGCGAACGCTGGTGGCCGCGCCTGTCGCGTCGATGTAGCGCGACCGGCGCTCTTGGGGAAAATACAGGAAGCGGTCGTTAAACATCCCGTCGCCGGTGCGTGTCCCGACGACGCGCCCCGCTGCGTCGTAGTCGATCTCCACCGACGTCAGGCCACTGTCGCGCCAGCCGTTCAGCCAGCCCTCGGCGGTGTAACGATACGCGAACTCGCCGGTCGACGTGCTCGACTTCTGCAACATGCGGCCTCGGGCGTCATACGTGTACTGCACGACGGGGTCGGTTTCCCCCACCATCCAAACCGTACGGAGCCACCCTTCAGCCGTCGTCTCAACGCGGAACGTCGTCCCGTCCGAATGCCGGATCGTGCGCAGGTGGCGGTTCCCGTCGCGCTGGAAGACGATCCGGTTGCCATTGCGATCCTCGATTCCCGCCAAGTCCAGGATCGCGGGATCGAGGCCACGCGAGAACAGGAGGAACTGCTGCGTACGGCTGTCGAACAGTCGGAGCTCGGCGTGCCCGCCGGTCAGCCGATAGTACGGCGCCTTGAGGTGTCTTGCATCGACCTGTGGCGAATCTCCGATCGCGAACACGAGGCGTTGCCCCTCGGCATCTTCGAGAAGGGCGGTTCCGGTGGCGTGATCGAGCAGAAGGCGTTGAGACCAGTTGCAGATCCACCTCGAGCCGAGCAGACCGGCGACCTGCATCTTGCCAGGATAGACCCGCGCCAGGACCAGCGGGAGGATCCCGGGATATTCGAAATCGACGCGCTGGTCGGCGTAATCGCCGGTCACGATGTCGACCGGTTCGCCGAACAGCCGACGCAGCGCGCCGCTGAGCAGCCCGCCCTGACGAACCGCCGACCGCATCCCGGCGACCTCCGCGATCGATAGCACCAGTTGCTCCGTCACCGAAAGCGCCGCGTCGGGCGTGCCGTAGCTCGCCGTGGTATTGTCCGCGGAGATGGTCCTGCAGCCCTCCTGTACGACGGCATCGCAGGAGAGTCTGTGCCCGATCCGCGCGAGGGGAAGGCTGTTGACGAAGATCGTCTTGCTGCCCTCGATGATCTGCGAAGGCGGGGTTCCCGGGTGTTTGGTACAGGCTGCAGTGTCGCTGACGCGGGCGACCGGCTTGCTCTCGAAGAAGACGGTCGGCGAACCGGTGGCGATCGGACCGGACAGCGTCGCGGTCTTGGCGCCCGCGCCCGCCACGGCGGCGCCGACGAACCCGCCCGCCGCCCCGGCGCCGAACGCCACCGCCGCACCGACCAGCGGCGCCGCCATGCCCGCCGTCCCTATGATCGCAGCGGCGCTGACCGCGACGACCGCGCCGACAACGATGCCCGCGACCAGCCCGGCCAGGATGCCGTTGAAGGTGTTGTCGTGCGCGATCTGGTGCGTGACGTGCGCGGGCTGCGGACCCGGCGTCGCGACGCGCTGCGCACCGAACTGCTGCGCGACCCAGAAGGCAGCCTCGTCGGCGTGGACCTGTTCGGCGACCCAGGCGCCCGCCATCGCGCCCGCGAGCGGCGCGGCGACCCGACCACCGAAGCACCGCAGCGCTGCCATGCCGCCCGACTGATAGGCCGAGTACGCGCCCGCGACGGCAATGCCGCCCGATGCGACGTGTCCGGTCGTCGAGATGGCGGCCACGGTGCCCGCATTGCTCGATGCCGCCGTCCGCTCGCGCAGGCCGCGCAGCGTCTCGTCCGCGGTCGGCGTATCGGTCACGGCGTGAACGTGAAGGACGTAATCGCGGCGATCAGCGCGTTACGGGTGTCCTCGTCGTATCCGCCCGGAACGGATCCGGTGAACTGCAGCACCGCATTCGCATCGTGGACAACCATCGCCATGACCTGATGGATCGGCTTGCCGTCGCTTCGCCAGCGCAGTTCGAGAAAATGAGCCTCGTGGCCATCGATCGTGCCCGCGGTGTCCGCAATCATCTCGATCCCGGCCAGTTGTGCCGAGAGGGCCTGACGATGTTGCACGACATAGTCGTGGAAGGTTAGGCCCAGAGGCACCGTATCCCGCGCGATGACGAGGTTGGCACCCTGCACCTTTGCGTTTTGCGGCAAGAGCACGTTTATGCTCTGATCCTGCCACTCACCCGCATGGGTGATGGATCCCTCAGCAATTCGGTACACGCAGCATGCCCTCACACTGATCATCGTTGCCTGTTCATACCGCCCGGGATCGCGATCTGCCAACGTCTTATCCCAACACCAGTCGTACGCCTGGCTTAACGGCCGGCTTCTCGCGACTGTTCGTTGTAGGCCTGACGGAATTCCTTGGCGAACATCTCCAGAAACGCCTCGTCCGAACCCTGCGCGACCCCACCGAACTCGCGTTCATAGGCTTGCCACAATGCCGCGTCGCGCGCCGCGGGAAGAATGCGTTCGATCATGCCGCCGGCGTTCGCACGGGCGCGTATGGCGGTCGGCGAGAACCGCTCGAGCGTGGCTCGCAGAGCACCCTGCATCGCACGCAGCGTAGCCACCTGATGCGATTGCAGGTCGCGGAAGGCGTCCTCGATCGCCTGTTCCGAGGACTGGAAGCCGGGCTGCTGCGGACCGAGCAGCATCATGATCGCTTCGTCCGGCGTGCGCGCGAACTTCAGCGGGTTGTGGCCATCGGGACTGAACGCCGTCGCCTCGGCTCCGAGTTGAGCCTTCGCCCGCGCGCGCGCTTCGACCATGACGACGAGCCCCGCGACGAGGCGGCGGAAGAGGCCCCCGGCGCGGGCAAGCGACTGGTCGCTGCCGGCGAAGTCCCGGCCGACTCCTGCACCGCGGGCGAAGGCATCCGAGCCACCGGGTGGGGAGGGGGCGGCGATCGGCGCCGCCGGGGGCGCGGACGGAGTCTGTCGTGGAAGTGCCGCGCTGCTCGGCGCAGGAGAAAGGCCCAGTGGATCGCGCGGCGCTTCTACCGGCTGACCGAAGCCGCCCCGTGCCCAATCTACCACGTTCCCCTCCGCGATCCGACCCCACAGGTCGTCGGGCGATAACGGCGCGGACTGTGCGGGTGCCGCACTGGACCACGCCGAGGCCGGCGGTGGCGGCGGTGTTGCCTCGTCCCAGACCGAAGTGGTCTGGGGCAGGGCGGCGGCGGCGTCCGGCTGCCAGCCGCTGCCACGCGATGCGGGCGAGGCGGCCTGGCCGGACGCGGTGGAGGGGAATGACGGTCCTGAGGCCCAGCCCGCCGCCGCCTGATGGTCCTCGCGACGCGCGAGCGTCGGTCCCACCTGGGGCTGCCAGCCTCCCGAGGTTCCGATACCCGAAGCCTGTGGTGGCGGTGCGTCCCAGCCACTGGACGCCGACGAGAAGCTCGAACCGTTCGTCGTCTGGGCCGACGTCGGGTCGTCGTCCCAGCCTTGCCAGACCGGGGTCGCAGACGGTGCCGACGGATCGACGCGTGCCTGCGCACTTCCGGTCAGGCGGGCGCCGATGACGAAGGCGCCGACCTGGAACCGGTCGCCATCCGCGATGCGATGGGGAGAGGCGAGGCGCTCCCCGGTGGTCGCGAGGGTCGTCCCGTTGGTGCTGCAGTCGATCAGTACATAGCCGCCGTTGTCGAACCGGACCTCGAAATGCCGGGACGATATGTAGCGCGTAGGGTCGGGAAGAGCCCAGTCGCAGGTCGCTGCCCGGCCGACGATCGCGCCGCGACGATCCAGCACGAGTTCGCTCGGCGACCCGTTGTCGAGCTGCCTCGAACCCTCGATGGCGAGTGTCAACGTCATCGGTCGAGCGCAGCCATGCCCTGCTCGGCGATGCGCTCGCCCAGCGCCAGCGCCGACTCCAGTGCGGCGTCGCGGTCCGCCGTTCGGCGAGTCGCCTCGTCGATCGCGCCCACGGCGTAGCGCGCGGCCACATGGTCGGGCGGAACGACCGGCGACGCGTTCGCTGCGACGATCGAACCACCTGAGAAGAACACCGCGGACGCAAGGAGCCGTTCCGCCGCCGGCTGAGAGATCGCATCGGCCGCTTCGCCCGCCGCGCGACGGTGTGCTTCGGTCGGCTCATCCAGCCAGCGCAGGGCGACATCGAGCGCATGGCGTACGCGAGGCGGAGACGGGTTGGCGGCGGCGTTGTCGGCAACGACCCGTGCCGCCCAGGCGATCGCTTCGAGCCGCGGCAGCGCATGACCGAGATACTGCAGCGCGGCGGATCGGAGGTTGCCGGCGCGCAACGCGTCGTAGTGCGTCTGGACCGGGACGTCGGCAGGCGGACGATCGTCCGGGTCGACGCCCATCAATCCTGCTACCTGACGCGCTTCGGTCAGCCGCACCGCCCCCCATGCCTGTGCCATCGGTCAGCCTTCGCCCGCGGCGGGACCGAAATCGAGGCTGGACCCGAAGGCCCCGGCACCGAGGCCCTCCGGGTTGATCTGGGTGGTGCCGCCGTTGAGCGTCAGGATGCTCGCGCCATTGATCCGCGTCTGGCCGCCGGCATTGATGATCGCGTCCATCCCGGCCTGGATCTGGACGTGGGGCGACTGGATCATGATGCCGTTCGGGCCGATCGCGACAACCGAGTTGCCGACCCGCAGCGTGATCGACGTCTTCGACTCGATCGACAGGCTGCCGTTCACCAGCAGATCGTCCTTGCCAACGACATGCGTCGCGCGGTCGCGCCCGATCTTCTTGCCTTCGTCGCGGCCGATGTTCGTGCTTCTGTCGAGACCGACGCGGCGTTCCTGGCTGTGACCGACGTGGCGGCTCTCGTCGAAGCGAACGCGGCTGTTCATGTCGCGTTCGGCGTGGATGAACAGTTCCTCCTGCCCGCCCTGATCCTCGAAACGGATTTCGTTCGAGGTCCGGTTGCTGCCGCTGTCGAGTGCCTCGCTCTCGGGATAGCTGCCGGAACTACCATAGGTGAGAGTGCGCCAGACCGCCCGTGTCTTGTTGGCCGGCAGTTCGTAGGTCGGCATGTGCGCCTTGTTGAACACCCGCCCGACGATCAGCGGTCGATCCGGATCGCCGTCGAGGAAGTCGACCAGGACCTCGTGCCCGACTCGGGGCAGGATCACGTTGCCGAGGCCGCCGGTCTGCGACACGCGGATCCAGCAGGTTGATCGTTCACCCGGCGTGTCGGCACGGTCCCAGTGGAAGCGCACCTTCACGCGGCCATATTCGTCCGTGTAGATCGTCTCGCCAGGGGGGCCGGTGACGATCGCGGACTCCAGCCCTTGGACGCGCGGACGCGCGGTCGCGGGGCGGGGGCGGAACACGGTGTCGGCCGGGATGGCCTCGAACCTGACGTTGAACGAGTCCTCGTCGTCCTGCTGCCCCGATCGATAGCTTTCCGACGCGATCGAGTGTTCTGCGCCCGTGATCAGGTAGGACGCGTTCATCCTCGCGGCGGGATGGTCCGCGACATCGACCCGAAAGCCGGTCGTCAGGCCTGCCGACTGCGATGTGCCGCTGAACGTCCGCCGGCCCGAGCGATGCGCGTCGAGAAGCGCCTGGCCACGTTCGCGTCCTGTCTGTTCCTGCTCGCCACGGCCGGTCTTCTCCCGGGTGTAGCGGCCGGGATAGACGAAGATCTCCCGGTCGTCGCGGGGGTGTGCCCCTTCGCCGGCGGCCTCGGCAGACAGCGGTTGATCGGGCGACTCAAAATCGAAGTCGCGGACGGTGACCCGGGCCTCGGCGGTCGAGGCCACCCGCTCCACCCAGGTCTGAAGATAGTCCCCCTGCGAACCGAACCGGGATTTCGAGTCGGCCGTGAAGACCGATACGCTGTTCGCGTTGTACTTGAGCTGCGTCGGCTTGCCGGGCTGATGCGAAGCCGGCCCCTCGCACAGCACCATGACGTGACGATCGGCATCGTGCTGGAAGAAGTAGTAGATGCCTTCCTCCTCCAACAGGCGTGAGACGAAGGCGAAGTCGCTCTCTCGGTACTGCACGGTGTACGCGCGCGGAACGCGAGGCAGCACCAGTCGCGTGTAGTCGACGTCCGGGATGCCGGCGCTCTCGATGACCTGCTTGACGATCTGCACGACCGTCCTGTCCTGATAGATCGCCATCTGGCGGTTCTGATCGAGGTAGAAGGTCCAGGGGCGGATCGAGAGCCGGTAGTGGTGCCCCGCCTGCGTCTCCTTCATGTATTCCCCCGCCGTCACGAGGCCATGGAAATGGCGAAGCAGCTCGCCGTCCTCAAGCACGCTTAACGACGCGGGTTTTCCGAGATGGGGCTGGAGATCGATCTCCAGTGGCGAGATTATGTCGGCCTGCACCGCGAACGGCGTGCCGATTCGTTCCACGCTTCGAATTCGCTCGAGGACGACCTGTTCGTCGCCAACGTCGATCGCCATCTGGGTCAGGCGCTGCGTCGTGTCTGTCACCAAGCACTCCAGCCGATCGCGCTGCTGTCACGCGAGGATCTGCGTTCTACCCATGCCGGGGCCATCCTACAATGGCCTGCGGTGCGACCACGACATCGACGGTGAGGCTTAAAACATTCGTGCGTTGAGCAAGGCGGCCGCGACACGTCCAAGTCAACGTTAACAAACGAGCCACCGCAGTTAACCCTGTTGTTTGCGGTCATGGGTTGCCTGATGTTCGGACGGGTCCTAATGTCCGGCGGCATCTAGTTCATGCGCGGGAGTAAGACATGTCGTTGCGGATGCTGACACTTCCATTGGCGATCCTGGGGTTCGCCACCGCCGTCGATGCGCAGGAGGCTGGAAGGCCGAGCGTGGAGGGCTATCTCTGTACTTTCGCAGGCAAGTGCGGCACTGGCGACGCAGCTCCGGTAGAAACGCGTGCGGCACCCAGCACGAAGGGATTTCGACTGGCAAAGCCGGCCTCGGCGACGGAAGCGAACAGTCTCGCTCTGCGGCCGTCGGGTCAATCGCGCGGCGTCGTGCGGGCCCCCGCCCAGGCGCAGCGTCAATACGGCCGGTCGCCACGCCGGGCGAACTACGGTGCAGCAGCTCCCGTCGTGGGTGCCGTCGGCGTTGGTGCCGTCGCCATTGGTCGGCCGCGTGCCGACCTCATGATCAGTTTCGAGCGCAATTCCGCGCAGCTCACCGCCGAAGGCACGCGTGCGACCCAGGTCTTCGCGCGCTCGCTGTTGATGCCTGAACTCACCGGCAAGCGGTTCCTCATCGAAGGGCATACCGATCTGCGTGGTGGATCACGCATCAACGTCCCCTTGTCGGCGGCCCGTGCGAAGGCCGTGGCCGACTACCTCGTGATCCTGGGCGTCGAAGGCAAGCGGCTCGAGGTTCGTGGCTATGGTGCAAGCGCACCTCTCCCCGGCCGCGCCAAGACCGATCCGGTCAATCGTCGGGTGGAAGCGGAGTTGATATCCTGAGCCGCGCGCCGGGATCTTGACATGGATGTCGCCGCTCTTCTGACGCCAGTCTCCCCGGATGCGTCCGCTGGCCCTGATCTGTCCTACGACTCCGGTCGTCAGGCGATCGAGCAGGCCTTCGAGGAGCCTGCGGACGAGGTAGAATGGGCCCACACGGTCTCGCTGATCGAGGCTCAGGCAGGGCGGACGCGGGACGTGTGGCTCGCGGTCTATCTGGCACGCGCAGGCGCCAGGTCGGGTGACCTGACCACCGTCGAGGCGGCCATGCAGCTTCTGGCTGGCCTGTTCGAGAATTTCTGGGAGAACGCCCATCCGACCATCGAGGAGTACGGCATCGAGGGACGCAAGGGCGCATGCGAGTCGCTCGTCCGCATTGGCGAGTTCCTGGCCCCGCTGCGGCGCGTCCCGCTCGTCGAGCATCCTCGGCTCGGGAGCTACACGGGACAGGACTTCGAGCGGTATCTCGACGAGGGCGCCTCTGCCGAGGGCTATGGCCAGTTTCGCGCTGCGCTTGCCGACACCCCCGTGGAGCAGATCGCGGACATCACCGATCGGTTCCGCCGCATTGAGGCGGCGTTGCAGCGGGCGGACGCGGTGCTCTCCGAGCAGGCGGAGAAGGTCGGGCAGACAGGTACCAACTTCCGCCCGACGTACGAGGCGATCGAAGGCATCGTGCATGCGCTGACGCCGTTTGTCAGTCAGGGCGGTTCAGCGGAAACGGGATCGGAAAAGAGTGTGATGCCCGGTCCATCGACCACAGCGCCGGGCCGACTCCAATCGCGGGAGGACGTGGCCCGTACGCTGGATCTGGTCATAGACTATTACGGTCGGGTCGAGCCTTCGAGTCCGATCCCGGTTGCGCTCGGACGCATCAAGGGTTGGATAACGATGGATTTCGTATCGATCCTGGCGGACATCGCGCCGGGAAGCGTCGCAGAGGCGACCGCGGTCCTCCGCGCACGGGTCGACGAATCTGGCGCAGGCCAGACTGGATCAGGCGATTTTATGTAACGACGGGCGTGGAGCGATTGTTACGCTTGCGCATTTAACGAGTAAGCTCGCAGAAGCTGTTTAAACGGGGAATAGACACATGGCGATCAAGAGCGGTCAGCGGTTCATCCGCGAAAATCGAAAGCCACGGGTTCACATCGAGTACGAGGTCGAGACCTACGGCGCGCGTCAGAAGGTCGAGCTGCCATTCGTGATGGGCGTCATCTCGGATCTGTCCGGCAAGAGTCTGAAGGACAAGAAGGCCGCCGAAGCGCGCGAGTTCATGGACATCGACATGGACAACTTCGACCAGAGGATGGAAGCGGTGGCACCGCGTGTCGCGTTCGCGGTCGACAACACGCTTGCCGGCGAAGGCAAGATCGCAGTCGACATGACCTTCAACTCGATGAACGACTTCTCGCCCGGCGAGATCGCTCGAAAGATCGAACCGCTCGCCAAGCTGCTCGAGGCGCGCACGCAGCTGGAGGATCTCCTGTCCTACATGGACGGGAAGAACGGCGCGCAGGACCTGCTCGACAAGGTGCTGCAGGATCCGGCCTTGCTCCAGGCGATCTCTGCGGCGCGCCAACCCGCAGCCGCCGAGCCGGTAAGCGACCCACGCGACTGACATCGACGACGGCCCGGCAGGGCCTCATCCATTTTGACGGATTGGAGCGGTTACATGGCGCAAGACGCGCTCAAGCAGACGAACGAGGGCGCTCCGACAACGGACGCTGCCGAACTGGACGATTTTCAGGCGCTGCTCCAAAAGGAGTTCCGCCCGGCCAACGACGAACGCAAGACCCGGATCGAGCAGGCGGTGCAGACGCTTGCGCAGCAGGCTCTCGGAGATGCCAAGATCATAGGCGGTGACGTCTTCGCGACCGTCGATGCGATGCGCGCTGCGATCGACCGCAAGCTGACCGAGCAGATCAACCAGATCATCCATCAGCCGGAATTCCAGCAGCTCGAGGCGGCGTGGCGGGGACTCAACTACCTCGTCATGAACACCGCGACGGGCAAGGACATGAAAATCCGCGTGATGAACATGTCCAAGGAGGAATGTCGCAGGATGTTCCGCCAGTATCGCGACGCGGCTTGGGACCAGAGCCCGTTGTTCAAGAAGGTCTACGAGTCCGAGTTCGGTCAGCTGGGCGGCCAGCCCTACGGCGCTTTCGTCTGCGACTTCTACTTCGACCACAGCGCGCCGGATTTGGAAGTCATGCGCGGCCTGTCGCGGATAGGCGCGGCGAGCCATGCACCTTTCATTGCCGCTGCGGGCCCGTCGCTGCTGGGCATGGACAGCTGGACCGAACTGTCGAACCCTCGCGATCTCGGCAAGCTGTTCGATGCCACCGATTACGCGGCCTGGCGGTCGTTCCGCCAGTCGGAGGACAGTAGATACCTGGCGCTGGCGCTGCCTCGCTTCCTAGGCCGGCCGCTTTATGGTGCCAAGACCGAGCCGGTCGACGAGTTCGACTTCGAAGAGGATACTGGCGGTGAACACGACAGGCATCTTTGGCTCAACGCCGCCTATGCGATGGGCACTCGGATCACTGAGGCGTTCAACACCTATGGCTGGACGACGCGGATCCGCGGCGTCGAGTCGGGTGGCACCGTGCAGGAGCTGCCGACCGCTACCTTCCCGACCGACGAGGGCGGCATCGATCTGAAGTGCCCGACCGAGATCGCGATTAGCGATCGTCGCGAGGCGGAGCTGTCGACGGCCGGCCTGATGGCGCTCGTCCACCGCAAGAACACGGATCAGGCGACCTTCATCGGCGCGCAGACGGTCCATCGCCCAGCCAGCTACGACAAGAAGGAAGCGACCGCTAACGCCAATCTATCGGCACGCTTGCCTTACATCTTCGCCAGCTGCCGCTTCGCGCACTATCTGAAATGCATGGTCCGCGATTGGGTGGGCGGCTCGCGGGAGTCGGAACAGCTCGAACGCGATCTCAACAATTGGGTCCTCCAATACGTCGACGGTTCGCCGACGACGTCGAACGAGGAGACCAAGGCACGCCTGCCGTTGAAGCAGGCCAAGATCGAGGTGATCCCGGACGAGGAGAACCCAGGCTATTACAAGGGGAAGTTCATGTTCGTGCCCCACTACCAGCTGGAGGGCATGGACGTGGCGCTGAGTATGGTTTCGCGTCTACCGAAGACGTCCGGTTGATTTGACGTCGATCATCTAATCATCGTTGACAGGAGAATCCCATGGCAGTCGATCTATTTCTCAAAATCGAGAGCATTCAGGGCGAGTCGAGCAAGAAGAACCATCAGGGCGAGATCGACATCATCTCGTTCGATTTCGGTGCGGTCCAGCACGGTTCGTTCCATACCGGCGGGGCAGGCGGCGGATCCGGCAAGGCTGAGATCTCCGACATCCGCATCCAGAAGGAAGTCGACAAGTCCTCGCCTCTTCTGTTCAAGGCATGCGCTTCGGGCAAGCACATCAAGGAAGCCATCATCTACTCGCAGAAGGCCGGCGATGGCTCGACGCCGCTGACCTACTACAAGATCAAGCTCGAGGACATCATCGTCTCGGACATCCACAACAACGGTGCTTCTGGCGGTGATGCAATCATGGAGTCGGTGACGTTTAACTGCGCCAAGGTGACCTTCGACTATCAGGCGCAGAACTCGAACGGCAGCAAGGATGGCGGCATCGTCACCGCCTATTACGATATCCGCCAGAACGAAGCGGGTTGAACCACGTCGATCGTCCGTAGGAGCACGACATGCAACAGGCGGACGATCTACTCCGTTCGGGCGATCTCGACGGCGCGCGGCGCGCGCTCGTCGAGGTCGTTCGCCGGAACCCGGGCGACATACCAACCCGGCTCTTCCTATTCCAGCTGCTCGCACTGGCCGGCGAATGGGCCAAGGCCAAAGTGCAGTTGACGACGCTGGCGCAGTTGTCACCGGAAGCGCAGATGCTGGCGGTGGTCTACGGCCAGGCAATCGACGCGGAGCAGCAGCGAGAGGCCGTTTTCGCCGGAAGCGTGCGCGCCGAAATCCATGGCGGATCGGATTGGGCAGGCCCGATGGCGGAGGCGATCGAGGCCGCAGCAGTCGGCCGCGACGATGACGCGGAGACGTTGCGTCAATCTGCGTTCGACGCAGCACCGGACATGCCTGGCACGATCGACGGCAGATCCTTCGACTGGATCGCGGACGCGGATCCTCGGTTCGGACCGACGATCGAGGCGATCATCAATGGCCGCTACGGCCTGTTGCCGTTCGATGCGATCGGCGAACTCGCCAGCGAGGGACCGCGCGATCTGCGTGACCTGGTCTGGTATCCCGTCGAGATCACCTTGAAGGCCGGGCCGCGCATCGCTGCGCTGGTGCCGGCGCGCTACCCTGGCATCTCCGCTGAACCGTCCGAGGCAATGGCGCGTGCGACGTCGTGGCATGACGACGGTACGGGTGCCGGACAGCGGCTGCTGGCGACTTCGGACGGCGAGGATCACGGCTTGCTCGCGGTCCGTTCGCTGCGGTTCGGCTAAGCCGCATCGATGGCCGTCACCCAGCGCCTGACACCGACCCTCTACGACAAGCTCGTCGCGGACCTGGAGATCTCGGGAATGCGAGACATGAGCGAAGAGGCCCCGGAGATCAGCCGGGAGAAGTTCCGCTATTATTCCGTTCCTCGCCTCGAACGCTTCAACGAGACCGCGCTGCGGGCGACGATCCGCCGCGACTTGGCGTGGCTGTTCAACACGACGAACCTGGAGTCCCTGGTCGACCTGGAACCGTATCCGAACGTCCGCGACTCCGTGCTGAACTACGGACTGACAGATTTGGCTGGGCAGACGCTCAACCGCCGCGCGGTCCTGGCGCGGGCGCGGGAGATCCGGCGTGCCGTACGGCTGTTCGAACCGCGCCTGTCGCGCGAAGGTCTCACCGTCGACCCGATCGAGGACGACGACGATCCCCATGCGCTGACGTTCCTGATCCAGGGCGACATCACCGCCGCGGCGCAGACCATGCCCGTCAAGTTCCGTACCGAGATCGAGGCCGAGACCGCCACCGTAAACGTGCGCGAATAGGAAGGCCATGAGTTCCGGGATCGATCCGCGCCTGCTGCGCTTCTACAATGACGAACTCGCCTATCTGCGCGAGGATGCGCGCGCGTTCGGCGAGGAGCATGAGGCGGTAGCGGGCCGGCTCGGCCTCAAGACCCCGACCGATCCCGATCCCTACGTCGAGCGTCTGCTGGAGGGCGTCGCCTATCTCGGCGCGCGCGTGCAGCTGAAGATCGCGGATCAATATCCCGAATTCACCCAGCACCTGCTGCACGCGGTCCAGCCGCATTACCTCGCGCCGACCCCGTCAATGTGCGTCGTCGGGTTCGAGCCGAAGGACGGCGATCCGATTCTGATCAAGGGGCACCGCGTCGCGCGCTCCACGCCGCTGATCGCCGTTGCGACCGAGCAGGAAAGTGTGCCGGTCGAATTCCGTACCGGACACGACGTCACGCTCTGGCCGATCAAGATCACGCAGGTCGAATATCTCGCCAGTCGCGCCGCGGTGGCGCCGTTCGCGAGCGCCGCCAACGTTCGGGCCGAGGCGGGCCTGCGTATCCGGTTCGAAGCGACCGGCGGCGCCGCGCTACCGCAGATATTGCCGGAATCGCTGCCGATCTATCTTGCCGGATCGGAAGCGTTGCCCGCCGAACTCTATCGCCAGATGATCGGTGAGACGCTGGCCGTGATCGCGCACTCGGCGGACGCGGCGGCGGGAGCGGAGGGCTGGAAGAAGCTCCCTCTGCCCAAGCAGGTCGGGTTCGACGACGATCAGGCGTTGCTGCCGGCCGAGCTGCGGTCGTTTCGCGGATATCGACTGCTCAGCGAGTATTTCGCCTGTCCTGAGCGTTTCCTGTTCGTTGACCTGCCTGACTTGGCGCGGGCGTTTCGCGACAGCCCGCAGGCGTGCGACGTCGTTCTCCTGTTCAACCGCTCGGCGTCGGTGCTGCACAACGCGCTGGAGCCGGCGAACCTGCGGCTGTTCGCGACGCCGGCGATCAATCTATTCGAGAAGCAGCTCGGGCGGGTGCGCGTGTCGCAGTTCGAGCACGAGCATCATGTGATCCCCGATCGTGCCCGCCCGCTCGATTTCGAAGTTTTCCGGCTGCTCGACGTTCAGGCCTATTCGGCGAACAACACCGACGCACGGACGGTCGCGCCGCTCTATGCCTATGGTGCATTGTTGTACGACTGGAGCAAGGCGCTGTTTTACACCACGCAATTGCGGTCGCGCCGGTTGTCGACCCGTGAGCGACGGTTGCGGCGGCGCGGCGAGTATACCGGGACCGAGACGTGGATCAGTCTTACCGCCCCCGGCGATGCGACGCGGCTCGATGAGATCGACGAACTCGCGGTCAGGGCACTGGTGACCAACCGCGAACTGCCTGAACTGCTGCAGTTCCGGGGCGAGCAGCATTTCACCGTGTCCGGCGTGCCGGCGCGCGCGGTCAGCGTGCTACGCGCGCCGACCAAGCCGCAGCCGCCTATGGGGATGGGCGATGCGGCGTGGCGGGTGATCGGTCATCTGACCACCAACTACATGACGCTGGCACCGGAGGATCACGACGATCCGCAGGTGCTGCGCGACCATCTGGCGCTGTACGGTCGGCAGGACGACGCAGCCTCACGCCGGCAGGTCGACGGGGTGTCGGCGATCCGCTCGACCCGCGTGGCGCGACGGGTGCCGGGGATGGACCGGATGGCTATCGCGCGGGGCCACCGCATCCACGTCACGCTCGACGATGCCGCGTTCGACAAGGGACGGATGTTCCTGTTTTCGGCGGTTCTCGAACGGTTCCTGGCTGAATTCGCGAGCATCAACGCGTTCACGGAAACGCACTTTTTCAGCGCTAACGAAGGGGAGTTTCAGCGATGGCCGCTGCGGATCGGCCGCCGTCACACCATCTGAATTTCCTTGCGGCGGCTGCGGCGTCGCGCAAGCGGTTCGGATTGTTCCCGATCGTGCGGGGCGCGGAGGCACGCGCGCCCGGCCTGCCGCGTGTCGGGCTGGCACGCCGGCCGGATCAGAATATCGCCGACCTGGTGCAGGTGCCGACGCTCGCCTTTCCGGATTCGACGCTGGACGAGGTGGAGGTCCGCAACGGCCGCGCGCGGATCGGCGGCTTCTGGTTCGGACTGACCGGACCGATGGGACCGCTGCCGTCGCACATGACCGAGTTCGCGGTGTTCGAGCGCCGTTATGCAAAGAATCGCCCGTTCGGCCGCTGGCTCGATCTGCTGTCGGGACGGATGCTCCAGTTCTTCTTTCGTGCCTGGGCGGACTCGCAGCCGGTGGCGCAGGCCGACCGACTCGACGACGATCGCTTTGCCGATCACGTCGCGCGGCTTACCGGCGCCACCGAAGGCGTGGGCGCGGCGAGCAGCTTTCCCGGACAGGCGCGCGTCCACTACGCGGCACTGTTCGCGTCGCGTCGCAGCGCAGGCGGCATCGAGGATGCGATGACGCACCTGCTTGGGCAGCCGGTGAAGATCCTCGAATACCAGTCGCGCTGGCGGTCGATCGAGGCCGAGGACCAGACCCGGCTCGGGCAATCCTTTTCCGGGCTTGGCAACGAGGTGATGCTGGGCGGTCGTGCGAAAGTCGCATCGGATGCGTTCCGCGTGGTCATCCGCGCGCGATCCCGCGCCGACTACGAAGCCCTGTTGCCCTCTGGGCCACGATTTCGCATTCTGTCCGAGGCGTTGGATGCGTTCGCACCCAGTCACCTCGAATGGGACGTCGCGCTCGAGGTAGCGGGCAGACATGCCCGGCCCGCGCGGCTCGATGGCTCGACTCGGCTCGGCTGGACCGGCTGGATCGGCCAGGCCGGCGATGATGCGGTACGCAGGGATGCGCATCTGCGACGATCGGCCATGGTCCGTCAGACGGCGGATGCGATGATGAGAAAGGTTTGATATGGCGATAGTGGCTCCAGTTGGTCCGCAGCGGCCTGACCGTGCCGCCGACGTGCGGACCGTTCAGATGTTGCTGAACCGGTCGGGTTCCTCGGGCGCGACGCCGTTGCGCGTCGATGGCGTGTTCGGTCCCCGCACCGCCGATGCGATCGCTCGCTACCAGACCCGGTCCCTGCGCCTCAGCAAGCCGGACGGGGTTGTCGATCCGAACGGGCCGACGCTGAACCGACTGGGCCGCGATCACCGTGGCAACACGACCCCGGGCCGCCCGGTGCCGCGCCAGCCGACGCGCACGCGAGCGCCAGCCGCAGCGCCGTCCCGGACTGCTGCAGCGTCAGGGCCCACAGGCATCGGCCCCGGTGGGCTCAGCGAGGCGACCTATGTCGACATGGCCGCCCGGCTCCTGTGCGAGACCGCGGCGATCAAGGCGATCGTCGAGACCGAAGTCGCGATCCGCGGACCATTCGATCCGCAGGGTCGTCCGACGATCCTGTACGAGCGTCACACGTTCCACAAGCATACCGGCGGCCGGTACGACGCCGCCCAACCGGATCTCTCCAGCCCGAAGAACAGTATCTACGGTAAATACTCCGAACAATATTCCAAGCTCGAGCGGGCCATGAAGCTCAACAGCAGTGCGGCCTTGAAGTCTGCGAGTTGGGGAGAATTCCAAATTCTTGGTGAAAACCATATCCAGGCGGGACATCCCACCGTTGAATCATTCGTGGCTGCGATGAAGAGCGGTATCCTCGCGCAAGCTGAGGCATTCGTCGCAATTGTTATTGCTGACCGACGATTGCTGGCTGCGCTGCGTCAACGAAATTGGGCAACGTTTGCTCGAATATACAATGGTCCAAAATACAAGGACAACAATTATGACGGCAAGATGCGCGCGAACTATCAACGGTTCTCCCATGCGAGATGGGTTCTATCCCTCAAGGGGTCGCTTGGGTTGGCGGCAGCTTGCGCGGTGGCGGCATGTAGCGTGGAGCCGAGCGTGGCTACCAGCAACACCGTTGGAACGGTTCAGAACAGTTCCGTCGTAGTTTCGACGGCGGTATCCGTGCCTTCGGCTGCGTCGGCGTCGGCGTCGCAAGACTTGAAGCTCGCTGGGCAGGCAGATGGCGCTGCGGTCGCCGCGACTCTGGCCGAAGCTCAGCGTCAGCAGATGACAGATATCAAGATATCCAAGTCTCAGTCGTTCCGGGTAATCAACGGTACGAAGCAGGTGGCGACTGTCCTGACGGGCGAGGGCAAGATGCCGGATGCAACCAATGCCGGGTGCTTCATCGCGATCCAGCAAGGCGACGACGTCGCGTTGATACCGACATTGGGATATGGTAATTACGATGCCGATACATGCGGCGGGCCGTTGGCAGTCGGCATCGTTTCGGCCAATCCGGTTCGCTTCGGGATCCTTTTCCGCAGCTATTCGCGCGACGCGGAAATCACGGCACCAATGGTTGTGGAATGGAGCCGCAGCGACAATACTTTGCTGATCGACGATGCTCTGTCGACCAAAGCTGTCAATGCGGGCGCTGGCAGCATCGCGGCCATCCGAGGCCTGATCGGCCGACCATAACGTTATAATTTATAGTCGTAATAATCCTAGCATATCGCACAGGAAAAGGGGCGAAATGACAGAGATCAGCCGTGCATCGTTGTTCGGGCGGCTCGACGCCGTCGCGCTGACGTCGATCGAGTCCGCGACCGGGTTCGCCCGGATGCGCGGCAATCCCTACGTCGAGCTCGTCCACTGGATCCACCTGCTCTTGCAGGATCCGCAGGGCGACGTCGCGGCGATCCGACAGAACTTCGGGCTAGACGAGGCGCGGCTCGCGCGCGACGTAGTCGGTACGCTCGACCTGTTGCCGCGCGGTGCCTCGGCGATTTCCGACTTCGCGCCGCAGGTCGAGGAGGCGATCGAGAAGGGCTGGCTCTACGCCTCGCTCCAGTTCGGCGCGGCCAAGGTACGGACCGGGCATCTGCTGTACGGGATGTTGCGTACGCCGACGTTGCGCAACGCGCTGTTCGCGACCAGCGGCGAATGGCGCAAGATCCAGGTCGAACGGCTCGGCACCGAGTTCGCCGCGATCGTCGGAGTCCCCAAAGACGCCGGGGGGGATTCAATCGAGCCGCTACAGGCTGCCGGAACCGTGCCGCCCTCGTCTGGCGAGGCGCTGGAGCGCTATTCGGTCGACCTGACCGCCCGCGCGCGCTCCGGTGAGATCGACTCGATCGTCGGCCGCGACGCCGAGATCCGGCAGCTGGTCGACGTGCTGCTGCGCCGTCGCCAGAACAACCCGATCCTGGTCGGCGAGGCGGGGGTCGGCAAGACCGCGGTGGTCGAGGGGTTCGCGAAGAGGATCGTCGATGGCGACGTGCCCCCCGCATTGCGCAACGTCGTGGTCCGTGCGCTCGACGTCACGCTGATGCAGGCGGGTGCGGGCGTGAAGGGCGAGTTCGAGAAACGGCTGCGCCAGGTGATCGACGAGGTCGAGGGTGCCGCGACGCCCGTTATCCTGTTCATCGACGAGGCGCACACTCTGATCGGCGCGGGCGGCCAGGCGGGGACGGGCGACGCCGCCAATCTTCTGAAGCCGGCACTCGCGCGCGGCCGCCTTCGCACGATCGCCGCGACGACGTACGCGGAATATCGCCAGTATTTCGAGAAGGACCCGGCGCTCACCCGCCGGTTTCAGACAGTCGACGTCGCCGAGCCGGAGGCACCGGTCGCGATCGCGATGTTGCGGTCGGTGGTGCCGGCGATGGAAGCGCATCACGATGTCGTTATTCTCGACGATGCAGTCGCGGCGGCGGTGGCGCTGTCTCAGCGCTATGTCCCGGCGCGGCAGCTGCCCGACAAGGCGGTGAGCCTGATCGACACCGCCGCGGCGCGCGTCGCGGTATCGCAGAACGCGACGCCTGCTCCGGTCGAGGACCAGCGGCGGCGCCTCGAACTGCTTGAGGTCGAGCGCGGCATCGTCATGCGGGAAACCGAAGGACGCTATCGCCACGATGACGCGCTGCCGGCGCTGGACGAGGCGATCGCAGCCGCTCGCGCTGCGGTCGAGGCGGTCGAGGCGCGATGGGCGCGGGAGAAGGACGCGCTCGATGACGTGCGCGCGGCGCGCAACAGTGGCGACGGTGCGGCGCTGGACGCGGCCCTCGCGACGGCGCGCGAACATGCGGGCGATGCGCCGATGGTGTTCGGCGTGGTCGATGCCGACGCCGTCGCCGCGGTGGTCGGCGACTGGACCGGCATCCCGGTCGGGCGGATGGTGAAGGACGAGATCGCCAGCGTGCTCGCGATCGGCGATGCGTTGAAGGCGCGCGTGATCGGGCAGGATCATGCGATGGCGGCGATCGCCAAGCGCATCCAGACGAGCCGCGCGAAGCTCGACAATCCCGGCAAGCCGGTCGGCGTGTTCATGCTCTGCGGTCCGTCCGGCGTCGGCAAGACCGAGACCGCGCACGCGTTGGCGGAGCTGATGTATTCGGGCGACGACTCGATGATCGTCATCAACATGAGCGAGTTCCAGGAGGCGCACACCGTCTCGACCCTGAAAGGCGCGCCGGCCGGCTATGTCGGTTACGGCCAGGGCGGCGTTCTGACCGAGGCGGTGCGGCGGCGTCCGTACAGCGTCGTCCTGCTGGACGAGGTGGAGAAGGCGCACCCCGACGTCCACGAGATGTTCTTCCAGGTGTTCGACAAGGGATTCATGAACGACGCCGAAGGGCGCCACATCGATTTCCGCAATACGGTGATCCTGCTGACGTCTAATGTCGGCACCGACCTGATCACGTCGCTCAGCGAGGACGAGGAAATGGCGCCCGAGCCAGCGGGGCTCGCGGATGCGCTGCGCCCGGAATTGCTGAAGGTGTTTCCGCCGGCGTTGCTGGGCCGGTTACAGGTGCTGCCCTATTACCCGCTCGGCAAGTCCGTGCTGGCGGAGATCGTCCGTCTGCAGCTCGCCCGAATAGAGCGTCGCATCGCCGACAATCATGGTATCACGGTGACCATCGACGAGGCCGTAGTGATGCACATCGTCGACCGTTGTACTGAAATCGCGTCGGGTGGCCGCATGATCGATGCGATCCTGACCAACACTATGCTGCCCGACATGTCGGTCGCGCTGCTGGAAAAACGGATGCGCGGTGAAGAGGTGGCGGCGATCTGCGTGACGGCGACGAATGATGGCTTCAACTATGATTATCGAGCTGTTGTCGACGTCGGTAACATAATAGATTGAACAACGCGTGACCCAGAAGATCATTTCGATAGGTGCATTTCGAAGTGGATCTGAAGGGCGCGACAGACGTGTGACTGCACAAACCAAGGCAATCCAGAAGAGGATGGTGAAGGATGGCGACACGGTTGGCACGAAAGGGCGATCACGGTGCGATCGTTCGTGAGATCCAGGGGAATCTCGTGCGCGCGGGACATCCAGTCAAGACGGATGGTCTGTTCGGAAGCGAGACGGACGCAGCGGTCAGAGCCTTCCAGAAGGAGCACAAGCTGCCAGTGGACGGCGTCGTCGGGCCGGGAACACTGGCCGTGCTCCATCGTCGTCCTCCCCAGCCCAAGCCGCCCGGTCAGGACGGCTTCGATCCTGCGGCCTTCGGAGCCTGGCTGGCGAAGTTGCCCGGTGAAATTTACGACGCCATCCTCCCGGACAAGCCGACCGTAGCCGCCAGCAGGCCCGTGGCCCGTCCCGAGACCCGCCCGGAAACCCGGAAAGCGCCCGACCGACCCACTCGCGCGACCGGTAAGCCGGTGGTGTCCCCAGCACAGAACACGAAGCATCGGCGCATCAGCTTTCCAGGCTACGAAGGGCGCGGCTTCGTCCTGCAGGATTTCGAAAAGTACGAAAATTATGCGATCAAACTGCTGAACGGCTATTCCGTCGCGCCGTGGGATCCGCGGAACCTCATCAAGAACGAATGTGCGCAGTTCGTCCAGTTCTTCGGCGTGCCCCGCACGCGGGAATGGCGGGCCGGGCCCCAGGTCTGCTTCCTGGAGCAGAGCGACATACCGTCCGGCACCGTCGTGGCTACGCTGCGCGACAATATGTACCACAATGATTATTCCGGCCGGTCCCACGTCGGCATCTATCTGCGTCACGATCCCTTCGGGACGAAAGGCGGCGGTGTCCTTCTACTCGACCAGTTCAACAAGAACCCGATCAAGCGCCGCTTGAAGCGCTATGACGGCGATGCCGGTCGCGCGAAGCCAATCCGGGCGACCGGCCGGCGGTATAATTGGTCCGCCGACGGCGAAGAATATTTCGTGCTTCTGGTATGAGGATCGTGATGATGAGATCGAACGAGGTCGGAAGATCCGGCGTGCTGGCCGCGGCGGTGCTGTTCGCACTCACCGGATGTGGTGCGGAAGCGACGGGCGAACAGGCATCGTCGAACGCCATGATGACGCAACCGCGCCAACCGATCGAAGCGCAAAGCGTCAGGACGAAAAGTGCTGCCCTATCCTCCGTATCAATTAAGCCGGGCGCGATCGAATGTCCGGCGACGTTACGATCGGGCACGACGCTGCCACGCGGCGCACGATTGCTAGGCGCACCGCTCGCTGCCGGGCTGAGCCTGTCCTCGGCGACGGTGACGGCGGACGCGGTCGAAGCGGTGGCGTCGGATCTCGATGGCCTGGCCGAAGTCGAATCGGTCGAACGTCCCGGATCGGCGGGAATGGTCGTGCAGAGGCAGGATGTCACGCCGACGGCCGATGCCCCATTCGCCTTGATATGCCGCTACGGCGACGCCAAGCCGCCGTTGTTGGCACAATCGGCGGTGCTGATACCGTTGCCGGCCAATGGAGCCGGGTATCGCTGCACCACGCGCCTGCCGCAGGGAAAAGACCCGAGGGCGGCGAGCGCCATATGCGAACGGAGTTAGCGTCCCGCAGAATGCCAACGTGACTAGTCGCCAGTCGAGTGGCGCGCGTATTGATGCAGGCGGTCGGGTAGACGCCACGGGAGCGGTGACATGGGGGACTTGGCGTTGCGGCGAATGACAGCAGGATTGGTTTCGACGCTGGCGATGGTGACCGCGGGGACATGGTCGGTCACGGCACATGCGCAGGTGGCATTGCCGACGCGGCAGGAGGTGACGCCACCGGCCCCGCAGCCGCGTTCGGAGTCGACGGCGCGGGTCGATGCACGTGGCGCTCTCGCGGAGACGAACTGCCCGTTCGAGGCTTCTGCGCTGCGGCTGACGCTCGACCGTGTCGAATTCACGCGTCCCGATGGATCGCAGCTTCAACCGCAGATTGCGAACGCCCTTGCTGGCCTGCGGACGCCGACCGGCGAGCAGTCGATCATCGCGGTCTGCGCCGTGCGCGACGCTGCCAACGAAGCGCTGCGGCGTGGCGGTTGGGTCGCGTCGGTCCAGATCCCCGCGCAGGAGATCACCGGCGGCGTGTTGCGGTTGCAGGTCGTCACCGCGCGTATCGTCGACGTCCGGGTGCGCGGCGATGCAGGGCGGTACGAACCGTTCCTACGACGGCGCATCGCCGCGATCCAGGCGCTGGACCCGCTGAACGAGCGCGAGGCTGAACGGATATTGCTGCTCGCCGGCGACGTGCCGGGTCTGGACGTGGCGCTTTCGTTGCGGCCGTCGAACGGCGAGGCCGGGACGGTGATCGGCGACCTGACGGTCAGCTCGCGACACTTCGCGCTGTTCGCCAACGCGCAGAACTACAACTCGTCGTTGCTGGGCCGCGAGACGGTGTACGGCCGCGGCGAAATCTACGGCCTGACCGGGCTTGGCGACATCACGTATCTCGGTGCATCTACGACCACCGACTTCCAGGAACAGGTGATCGTCCAGGGCGGACACATCCTACAACTCGACGATGACGGCACGACGCTGGGTGGCCGCGCGACCTATGCATGGTCGCGCCCCGATCTCGGCGCACTCGACCTCAGGACCAACACGCTGATCGCGGGTCTCGACTTGGCGCGGCCGTTGTTCCGCTCGGTTCGCGGGAATGCGCGCGTGCGGCTTGGCCTCGATTTCGTAGATCAGATCTCGCGCGTCGGGGGGGGTAACGATGCCGTCACGCTGACCCGCGACAAGCTGCGCGTGCTGTTCGCGGGCATCGATGCCGATCAGCAGTTCGTCAACGCCAATGGGCGGCCCTGGCTCTCGGTCTCGTCGTCGCTGGAAGTGCGCAAGGGGCTGGGCCTGTTCGACGCGAGCCAGACCGGTTTCGCAAGCGGCAAGCTGACCTCGCGGCTGGAGGGCAATTCTCGTGCCCTCGTGGTGCGCGGCGTGATCGACACGACGCTGTCGCTCGGGCCGATCTTCAGCGTCGCGGCGATCGGCCAGATGCAATGGGCGAACGATCCGTTGCTGAACTATGAGGAGTTCGCGCTCGGCAGCCTGACGATCGGTCGCGGTTACGATCCCGGCTCCAACAGCGGCGACCGGGCGCTGGGCGGGCATGTCGAGGCGCGTGCCGATCTGCCGCTGGTCACGGGGCTCGGCACGCAATTTTACGGTTTCTACGACCATCTTTATCTGACCAACCTCGATCGCGCGCGGATCGAGGGCGCGCGGAATTTCGATAGCGTGGGAGGTGGCGTGCGTGTGTCCTTCCCGAACCGCCTGGTGCTCGACGTCGGCTACGCCAAGCCGCTCGACCGTGCGCTGAAACTCGACAAGGAACGACCGCCGGCGCGCGTGCTCGTTTCGTTGACCGTGCAGTTCCGTGATGGCGCTCGATAGGATTTTACCGATGACCCATGTCACGTCGCCCGTTCGCCGCCGCCGCCTGCTTCTGATCGTCTCAAGCGCGCTCGGCGGCATCGCGGCCTTGCCTGCGGTTGCGCAGACCGTGCCAGCGCCGCCGGTACTGCCGACGCGGGCGAGCGTGGATTCCGTGCAGACGAACCTTCTCGGCAGCGATCCCCGGATCACGAGCCCGAACGGCAATCTGAACGTCGAACTGCGCGCCAACAATACGGTGATTAACTGGAAGGGGTTCAATATCCCTAAGGACCAGGCGGCGAACTTTGAAAACGGCACGGCGTCGAGCAATATCGCGGTTCTCAACCGCGACATCTCCAGCAATCCGTCGCAACTGCTCGGCAAACTCACGAGCAGTGCCGGCGTCGCCGTCTGGGTCTTGAATTCCAACGGCATCGTGGTCGGTCCGGGCGCAAACTTCACGACCGGGTCGCTGGTGCTGTCGACGCTCGACGTCACGGATACCGACTTCCTGGACGGCGGCAGCAACTATCGCCTGAGCAGCGGTATGAACGGGGCGGGCAGCATTTCTGCTATCACCGTGGCGAGCGGTGCCCAGATGACGGTCGAGGGCGGTAATCGCGGCCTGATCATGATCGCGCCCAGGATCGAGGCCGACGGCGTGTTCCAGGCCAAGGGCCAGGACGTCGCGTTCGTGACGGCGACCGACGTCACGCTCAACTATGCGACGAACAGCCCGCTGTCGGTGACGCTCAACCGCGGCACGGCGGTACCGAAGAATAGTCAGTATGTCCGCGGTACCGTCGATGGGCGCGACGCGCTGTTCGCGCTGGCATCACAGGGAAACATCACCGACGCGTTGCTGCAAATCGATGCGCGTGTGACAACCGCATCGAACGGCCGACGCGGCATCGTACTATCCGCCGGCAAGCCCGACACTGCGGTGGCGGGGATCACGGTTGCTGGTGCAGCAGTGGACACCGGCGGCATCGCCGGGGTCTCTGTAAGTGGCGTAATGTCCACCCAGTCCGACGATAACGGTGACATCATCGCCGGCGCCAGCGGTACCGCGAGCTTTGCGCGCGCTCTCACGAGCGGACGCGATGTGATCCTTTCGGCTGGGGGCGCGCTGACGGTGGCGGGTGATGTGACCGCCACCCGCGACTATCGGATCGCCGCCCAGGGTATTGCGCTGGGCAGTGGCACTTCGGCTATCCAGCGCGCCGGTCGAGGTGTCGATCTCGTATCGACCAACGGCAACATTACCGGCGCTGCAGGTTTGTCGCTGCGTTCCGGCGGCAGTGCCGGGTTGACGTTGTCGACCGCTGGCACAGCGGCGGGCGACATCTTGTTCGACGCGACCAGCAGCATCTCCGGCGGCAGTGACCGATCGGGCTATGTCGATATTCGCCAGCGCGGTCCAGCCAACCAGATCACCTTGGGCAACGTTGCCGCACGGGGCTTGCGCCAGGCCATCGGCGCCGGCGCGATCCGCAACGGGCTGACGACGACCAGTTCGCTGGCGCTGGGCAACATCGACGTGCGCGATGGACTGGCACTCGATGCTGCGGGCATCAGCGCGGGGACGCTCGCGTCCGATCGCGGCGTCGCCATCGTCTCCAACGGGGCGTTGACGACCGGCGCGATCACTGCGGGAAGCGGTCCGGTCGCGCTGACCGGCGGCGGCACGACTTCAGTCGCCGGTACGATCACAGCCATCGGCAGCACCGTGGCCGATATTACCATCGTTCGCGATGGGGCGATGACGCTTCAGGGGCTGACGGCGACGCGTGACGCGCAGATCGATGCTGTCACCGGGGCCGTTTCGATTGCGGGTGCCGTCGGCTTGGGTCGCAACTACCGGGTTTCGGGAAGTGGCGTCACGCTCGGCGCTCCCGGTGCGGTGACGCAGCGCGCCGACGGGGCGATCACGATCACCGCGGGCGCGGCCGGCATCACCGGACTCGAGGGGCTGGCTCTGCGCTCGGACGCGAACGGATCCGGCAACGACCCGTTGACCCTTGCGGTCACCGCACCGTCAACAACGGGGATCGCCTTCGCGCCCGGCACCAGCCTGTTCGGTGGAACGTCGCGGCAGTCGGATGTTCAGCTCCAGCTGAACGATGCAGCAAGTCCGATTTCGCTGGGTAAAGTCGAGGCGCGCTCGCTGACTGGGCTGAGCACCACCGGCGCCTTGCGCTCGGGCGACGTCAATATCGTTCGCGATCTTACCGCTAGCGGTGCGTCGATCGCCACCGGTGCGTTGACGGCCAGTTCGGGCGCCGTGACGCTGACCGCGACGGGGGGCGCGCTGACCATTGGCGCGGTCGATGCGGGACAAGGCATCACGTTGACCGGAACCGATGCGATCGCCACCGGTCGCCTGACCGCTCGCGATGCCGTCACCGTAAATGCCGTCGGCGCTGCGACCTTCGGCAGCGATGTGACGGCCGGGGGCGCACTGACCCTGCGCGGCTCTACGCTGGGGTTTGCGGGTGGCAATGTCCGGAGTGGCGGATCGATCGACTTGCTCGCATCGACTGGCGGTATCGTCGCTACTGGTGGGGTTGCTCTTGCCTCGACCAGTACACGCACGAGCGATTTCGTCCGGTTGCAGGCGGCCGGTGTCGACGGCATCGTTCTGGCCTCGGGCAGTTCGATCACCGCGGGCGCCAATCGCGCCTTGCGCATCGGGATCTTCAACGCCGCCGCCGATGCGCCGCTCAGCCTGGGCAACGTCACCGCGCGGTCCTTAAGTGCGCTGGGTGCAGCCAACGCCGACGCCACGGTCCTTGGCGGCGCGATCGTATCGGGCGGCTCGCTGACGTTCGGCGCGCTCGACCTGGTAGACGGCTTTGCGGCCGAGAGCGCCGGCGGTAATCTGAGTGTCGGTCGACTGGCGGTGACGGGCGCGGGGCAGGGCATCAGCCTGCGTGCCGCCAGCGGAACGCTGACCGTGCAGAACGACGTGTCCGCCAGCGGCGACGTGACGCTTGTAAGCGGTACCGCGCTGCAACTCGGTACGGTGGAAAGCCGTGACGGGCAGGCCACGCTGACCAGCGGTGGCACCGTGACGCTGGGTACACTTGCGGGTCGGCTCGGTGCCAGCGCGAGCGGGACGCGGATCGCGATCGATACGGTCCGCGGCGGTGCCGTCGGGCTGACCGCCAGCAGCGGCAACGTGCAGGTCGGGCGGATCGACGGTGCGGCAGTGACCGCCACTGCCACCGGTGGTGCCGTCACGATCCGCAACGCGCTCGCGGCGACGGGCGCCGTCAACCTTACCGCGACCGGCGACGTGCGGGTCGGCGGGGCGATCACCGGTGCCGGCGTCACCGTCGGCGCACAGGGCGATACGGCGCTGCTCGGTGGACTGCAGGCGCGCGGCAACGTGGCGCTGTCGGGGCGTTCGGTTACGCTCGGCGGCGCGCAGGGCGCCACGGGCAGCTATACCGCGACGAGCAGCGCAGGCGCGATCACCGGCAACGCCGGAACCGCGATCGTCGCCGACAGCGACAACTTGGGTGGCGAGGCGCTGAGCCTGACCGCAACCGGCGGTGGCATTACCTTCGATCCCGCCACCTCGCTACGCGGAGGCAACAGGACGTCGGCGGTTTCGCTCACGACCGATGGCGGGATCATCACGGTCGGCGACGTCGGCGCGACGGTCTTTACCGCAGCCGGTGCGGGAAGCATCCAGACCGGCAATCTGACGTTGACCAACTCGCTCGGGCTGAGCGCGGCGGGTGGCGTCATCACGGGTGCGATCGCAACGGGCGATGGCACAGTCACGATCGACAGCCTCGGCGGCGCGGTCACTACCGGCGCCATCGATGCGGGTGGCGGGGTATCACTGGCCGGCGACACGGTCGCCTTCGGGACGGTTCGGGCGGCGTCGCTCAATGCGACCGCGAAGGTTGGAACGCTGACCGGCGGCGATATCACTGTGAACGGCGTCACCGCTCTCCAAACGCCGGGTGCCTTGGCCGTCGGTGCGATCCGTGCCGGCAACAGCGTATCTTTGAGTGGCAGCACCGTGCGGTTCGATCGCGTCGAGGCATCGGCTTTCAAGGCGACGGCGGGTGCCGCGCTGAACGGGGGCGATATCGTCACGCGCGGCGATGCGACGCTGACGGCGGGCGACGCGCTCGCGGTCGGTGTGGTCGATGCGGACGGTATCGTTGCCCTGCGCGGCACGACGGTGAACGCAGACCGGATCGATGGCGCATCGCTTACCGCAGTCGCAAGTAAAGGCGCATTGGTCGCGGGAGACATGCTGATCGGCGGGCCGGCGACGATCGAAGCGACAGAGGGGCCGATCAATCTCGGCACCGTCGACTCGCGCGGCGATCTGACGATCACCGCCGGCGGCCGGCTGTTCGCGACGGGCCTCGTCTCGGGTGGCACGGCGGCGCTGAGGACGACCGGTCCAGGTTCCGACATCCTGCTGGCGAACGGTCTCGTCGCGGAGAATGCGGTGGACGTTCGCGCGATGGGGAACGTCCGCGCGCCGGTCATCAGAAGCCGCACCGGCGATCTTACCATCGCGGCGCCCAACGGCGAACTCTCCGGCTACGACGCGAACGGCGGAGTTTCGCTTGGTGCGGGACCGGGCAAGGCATTCTCCCTGACGATCGGCACCGCGGCACGGTTGGGCGACGTGGTCGGCGGCAAGCTGACCGTCACCGCAACGTCGATCAGCGCAGGGCGGGTCGACACCGGCAACGAGGCGCTGGAACTGCGCGCGACCGACGGTGACCTGACGCTGACCGGGCCAGCCAGCGGCGGCACCGTCACGCTTGGCGCAAGCGGGCGGACCCAGCTCGCTGGCGTCACTTCGAAGGGCGCATTGACGCTGACCGGCGGCAGCATTGCGTTCTCCGATATTTCGGGGGCGACGGTCGACGCGACGTCGGCAGGCGTAATCTCCGGCGGTTCTGCGGCGGCGACTGGCGCTTTCGCGATCCGCGGCGGCGCGGTGACCCTGAACCAGGTGAGCGCCGGCACGACACTCGGCCTGACGGCGACGGGCGGCGATTTGACGCTGACGGGAACGGTTACTGGCGGCGACGTCACGCTTGGCGCTAGTGGGCGGACGAGCCTGGCCAAGACCACGGCCAGCGGTGCGCTAATCCTGACCGGAGGCAGCATCGCGTTCTCCGATATTGCGGGCGCGACGATCGACGTGACGTCGGCCGGCGCGATCACCGGCGGTTCGGCGACAGCGAATGGCGCTCTCGCGATCCGCGGCGGCGCGGTGTCCCTGAACCAGGCGACCGCCGGCACGACACTCGGCCTGACTGCGACCGGTGGCGATTTGACCTTGGCGGGTCCGGTCACTGGGGGTGACGTCACGCTGGGTGCGAGCGGGGCGACGAGCCTAGCCAAGACCACGGCCAGCGGTGCGCTGACACTGACCGGTGGGAGCATCGCGTTCTCGGATATTTCGGGCGCGACGGTCGACGTGACGTCGGCGGGTGCGATCACTGGTGGTTCGGCGACAGCTGCGGGTGCTCTCGGCATTCGCGGTGGCGCCGTGACCCTGAATCAGGTGAGCGCCGGCACGACACTCGGCCTGACGGCGACCGGCGGCGACTTGACGCTGACGGGGCCGGTCACTGGCGGCGACGTCACGCTCGGCGCCAGCGGGAGGACGAGCCTGGCCAAGACCACGGCGCGGGGCGCCCTGACGCTGACCGGCGGCGGTATCGCATTCTCCGATATTTCGGGTGGATCGATCGACGCTACGTCGGCAGGCGGAATCACTGGCGGGTCCGCGACCGCTACAGGCGCTCTCGCGATCCGCGGCGGCACCGTGAACCTCGGTCAGGCCAACGGCGGCACGACGCTCGGCTTGACCGCGACCAACGGCGACTTGACGCTGACGGGCCTTGCAACCGGCGGCACCGTGACGATCGGTGCAAGCGGGCAGACCGCTCTGACGGATGTCACCGCCAAGGGCGCGATGACCCTTACCGGCGGCACCATAGCGTTTGCCAATATCGTGGGGGCCTCGGTCGGCGTGACGTCTCCAGGTGCAATTACCGGTACCTCGGCTACGGCCACGGGAGCACTTGGCGTGCGCGGCGGTACGGTGACCCTCGATCGGGCCGGGGCGGGCGCGGCACTCGCCCTGACCGCGACCAACGGCGATCTGGCCGTGACGGGACCGGTAACGGGAGGCGACGTCACGCTCGGTGCCAGCGGGCGGACCAGCCTCGGCAAGGCCACGGCCACCGGCGCGCTAGTGCTCACCGGCGACAGCGTCGGCTTTGCCGACATCGCGGGCGCATCGATCGACGCCACGTCGACCGGCGCGATCACCGGGACTTCGGCGACGACGACGGGCGCACTCGGCGTCCGCGGGGCGACGGTCGCTCTAGGTCAGATCGCGGCAGGCGGTACTGCGACGGTGGCGGCGACCGGAGGCGATCTGGCACTGACCGGGCTGACGTCCGGTAGCGATGCAATCCTGAGCGCAACGGGCGTGGCGCGGATATCGGGCGCGGTCACTTCGGGCGGGGCGTACCGGGTGACCGGTGGCAGCGTGACACTCGGCGACACCGGCATCGTCCAGAAGGCCGCCGGCGAGGTTAGCATCACCGCGACGTCGGGCGACCTGACGGGCGTACGCGGCCTGACGCTGACCAGCGACTCGGATGGCACGGGCGCGGATCGGCTCGTCCTCGATTCCGCAGGCCAGATCGCCTTTGCAGGCACCCGGATCCAGGCGAGACCCGGCGGCGGCGCGGTGCTGGGCCTTCGTGCCGGGGCGGGCCGCGCGATGCAGTTCGGCAGCATCGAGGCGTCGAGGATCGGCAGCTTCGACGGCAACGCGATCGCAGCGACACTCTCGCATAATGCCAACATTGGCGCCGACGACATCGCGGTGTCCGACCTGTCGGTGGCGTTGGCGCGCGGCGACCTGACCTTCGGTAAGGTCGGCGCATCCGGCAACCTCACACTGCGTACCGACGCCGGTGCTATTGCGCTCGGCGAAGTCCGCGGCGGCGATATCGAGCTGGCGAGCAACGGCGCGCTGACCACGGCGAACGTGACCAGCACCGGCGGGACATCGTTGAAGGGCGAGACGATCGATGTTCGCGGCAGGCTGTCGGCCGCGCGGCAATTGCTGGCGGATGCGCGGGCGGCACTGACCTTGCGCGATGTCGGTGCGGGCGGCTCAGCGACTTTGAAGGCAGGCGGCGCGATCGTCGCCGACACCGTAGAAGCCGCGAGCATCACCGCCAGCGGGGCCGGTGTCACGTTGGCCAACGCAAAGGCGGGCGATGCGCTGACGCTGACCAGCGGCCGCGATCTGTCGCTCGGCAGCGGGGGCGCAGGCGGTTCGGCGACACTCGATGTCGCCGGGCTGGCGACGATCGGCGCGCTGGCCGCCGGCCCCGCCGTTACTGTCACCGCGAACGATGTCGCGTTGAACGGACCAGTACGCGCGCAGACGGTGGCGTTCGCCAATCGTGCGTCTGCCACCACGACGATGCGGATCGGCGATGGCACCAGCGCGGACGGCTTCCGCCTGTCCGATGCCGAGGTGCGACAGGTGACTGCCGACACGCTCCGGTTCGACGCGGGGGCCGGTGCGATGGAGGTCGGCACGCTGGCGCTGGGGACCGGCAGCGGGCGGGTGGTCGAGATGCTCGGCACCGGCGACATCCGCGTGATCGGTGCGGTCTCGACCCAGGGCAGCGGTCGTTCGGTGCGGATCGGCGGCGGGCTGGCCGAGGGCAACGCCAACGCCATCCATGTCGTCGCGACCCGAGACGGCGGCGGGCGATTGCTGTTCGACGGATCGGATGTCGAACTGCGGGGCACGCGCATCGCGATCGGCCTCGCACCCGGCTTCATCAGCACGTTGCAACCAGGCGCCGCCGGCATCGCGCAGGCACAGTCGCTGATCGGCAACGGCAATTCGGCCTTGTACAACCCGCAACTGGGCGGCGGCTTCTACGATCCGGGCTCGACGACGACGCTGTCGGCGCGGTCGCTGACGGTGCGGTTCGGCGATTATGCGCTGTTCCAGAACACCGCGATTCCGGGTGAGTTCTCCGGATTAAAGCTCGGAGGGACACAGGGTGCCCCGGTGTCACCGGCTTTGCGGATCAGCACCTTCGGCACCCCCGCTCAGGCAAGCGTCGCGCTGTTCGGGACGATCAACGGAATCGACGGCGCCAGTGCCGCGCTGCTCGGCAATCCGGTGATCAACATCGATCCCGTGCTGCTCCCCAACAGCCGTATCAACGGCTGTCTCGCCGGGTCTGGCGCGGGGTGCATCAACACCATCGTGATCCAGCCGACGCTGCAGGTGTTCGACTGGAGCGGCGAAGAGGTGTTCGGCATTTCGCGCGACGTCACCGTGCCGTTCGCACCGCTGGTCGGCAGCAACAACGAGGAGTTGTTGACCGACCTGCCGGCATTGGCGCCGCAATCCCTGACCGACCAGAAGGCCAAACCCTGATGCCGCGCTCGATGCCTCGTACCTATAAAGCCTTGATGATGATGGCGTTGGGCAGCTCCGCGCTGGCCGGCTGCGCGACCGTCACGCCGCAGGCTCGCCTGGAGACGGTCGGACTTGGCCGCAATCCGGCTGGCGAGGCTTGCATCGCGACGCGCAACTGGTCCGATCCCGGCGTACCGGATCGTTTCGCGCGCGCCTATACGATCGCCTGTTCCGGCGTTGCCGCCAGCCGGCCACTCGGCACCGTCCGCGCGATCAAGGCGACGGCCGAGGCTCAAGCCGCGCTTGACGCGCAGTTCGACTGCGGTCCCGTCCAAGCAGTACGCGTCGCCGCGACAGAGGGCACCGCACGCCGCTGCCTCGACAGGATCACCGGGCTCGAATCGGTGCGGCTGGATACGGCGCGCGGCGGGATGCACTATGCCGCTGCCGGCACGCCCGCGCTGCTGCCGTTGCTCGAGGAGGCGCTCGGAATCGTGTCGGGCGTGCTGCCGCCGAACACGGACGTCACCCGGACGCCGACCGCGACGATCGACATCGCCCGTCTCGCCGCTCGGCCGAGTGCGACCGGCGCCGATCTGGCCGCGGCCGATGCGGCGGGGACGATCGCCGCGCCGCTCGACGTCGCAACCGCGCTGGCGCAAGGGATCAGCCTCAACCACAAGGGGCTCTATGTGGAGGCCTCGCGCATCCTCAACGATGCGCTGAGCCGGTTGTCGCCCACCGCATCTGCCCCGTCTTCTACTACCACCACCGCTCTGTTGAGCGCCGAACTGCTGCTGGAGGCGGCACTGGCGGATTCGAACATCCGTTTCCCCGATGCCGCCGCCGCGCATTTCGCAGCCGCGGATGCGATCTTTGTTGCACAGCCGGCCTCGCGCACCGCCTTCCTGTCGCGCAAGCGCGATACCTATGTCGCGCTCGATGCCATCAACCGCCATGCCTTTCCCGAGGCGCTCGCAACGCTCGATCGCGTGTCGAACGCGCCCGCCGCGGCAGGCCAGCCGTTGCGCGATCCGTCGACGTTGCGCCTGTTGAACCAGCCGCGCCAGAACGGCACCGCGACGGCACTCACCGTGCCCAATGCCGCCGTGCTGTCGCAGTTGGTGCTCGATATCCAGACGCAATATGGGCGCAGCGTCGCGCTGCTGGCGCAGGGTGACCGCGACCAGGCCGAAGCCGCGATCGATCGTGCCGCCGCGATCTATCGTCCGCTCGCCAACGAACGGCTGGACCAGACGCAGCTACTATGGCTCGGCGCCCGGATCGCCCGCCAGCGTGGCCGGTTGCAGGCGCAACGTGGCGATTACGCCGACGCCTATGACAATTTCACCGACGCGGTCGACATGCTCCGGCGCAGTGCGATCGCCAATGCGGGGACCGGCAACGAGCCCGCCATCGCCGAGGCGCAACTCGATCGCGCTGCAGTCTATGCCCGGACCGGCGCGTCGCGCACGGCGGTGCGTAATGCCTTTGGCGAGGCGGTCGACGCGCTGATCGATTCCCACGGTACGTCGCTCGGCAGCGCGCTGGGCATGCAGGATTACCTCGATCTGCTGGTTGCCGAATCCGCCAAGCCGCTACCCGATACCTATGACCGGTTCTTCCGGGCGGTGCAGGCGAATGGCGAGCCCGCGGTTGCCCGCCAGCTCAGCCAGCTGCGGACCACCGTGACTGCCGACGGCACGATCGCCACGGCGTTGCGCGAGCGCGCCGATCTGGAAAGGGAAATCACCCGGTTGCGCTATACGTTGGCGGGCGGAAAGACGGACGAGGCTGCGCCGACCGACCTGTCGCGCGCGCGAACGGCGGCCGAACAGCGTCTGCTCGCGGTCGATGCCCAGCTTGCCGCCGATCCGCGGTACCGTACGCTCGACGACGCACCGGCGACATTGGTCGAACTGCGCGCCGCACTGCGTCCCGGTGAAGCGTTCCTCAAGCTGACCCGGCTCGATCGTCGCATCTACGGCCTCGTCGTGACCCCCGACCGGACGTTCGTCTACCACGTCGCGGACAGCGGGGCGGCAACGCGAGCGATCGAGACGCTTGGGCAGCAGCTGCGCGCTTCGATCGATGGCGGCCTCGACGTCGGCAAGCTCGTTCCGTTCGACGAAGCGCGCGCCTATACGCTCTTCCGGCTGGTCGCGGGGCCGGCGGCGCCGACGCTGCAGGCCTCGCGGTCGATCGTCGTCGATCCGGCCGGCCCGCTCGAGACGCTGCCGATCGGTGCGCTCGTGACGCGCTATGATGCGAATGAGGTGCGCGCCGACCCGTTCGACTTCTCGCAGACCGCGTTCCTGGCGCGTACCGCATCGATCTCCAACGCGCTGTCGCCGCGATCGTTTCTGGTCGCGCGCGGCACCCCGGCGTCGCGAGCGCAGCGCGCGTTCATCGGCTTCGGCCAGCACAGCGCCCCCGCCAGCGCAACCGGGGTGGCGGCACTCCGGCCAATCTCGGTTGGCTATGGGTGTAGCGTCGACTATGGTCGTCTCGCGTCTCTGTCGCGGACCTTGAAGCCGATCAGCGCGCGCGAACTCAGTATCGCGGCGGGCGCGTTGCAGGTCCGTGACGCGCAACTGCTTACGGGCGCCGCGTTCACCGATACCAGCGTCGAGGCACGTGGCGATCTCGACCAGTATGAGGTCGTTCATTTTGCCACGCACGGCCTGACCGAAGGAATGTGGGGTTGCTCCAAGTCGCCACCCGCACTCGTCACCTCGTTCGGCGATGCCAAGTCCGACGGATTGCTGAGCTTTTCGGAGATCGCGCAACTTCGGCTCGATGCGAACCTAGTGGTGCTGTCCGCGTGCGATACCGCGGCGGGCGTGCGGGACGAAGGGCTCGCCCGCAGTTCCGGCCAGGAGGAGGCTGGCGCAACGCTCGAGGGGCTGGTGCGCGCCTTCCTCACCGCCAACGCCCGCGCGGTGCTCGCCACCTATTGGCAGGTGTCGGCGGAGAAGGAGAGCGACGAGTTCATCCGCGCCTTCTACGCCCGCGCACGCACCGGCACGATGGGCGAGGCTATGCAGGATGCGCAGCGCGCACTGATTGCGCAGCCGGCGTATTCGCATCCATTCTACTGGGCGCCGTATTTCCTGGTCGGCGACAGCAGCAAGACCGCGCTGACAACTGCCTCGCCCGCTCAAAGTCCGCGCGTCGCGGCAAAATGAGCGCGGTACGACCACTCGCGGGGGCGGCGATCGGCGTCGTCCTGGTGGCAGTGTTGCTGGCGTTCGGGCCTCCGGTCGTTGCCGGATGGTTGAACGGTACATCAGGGGCTTCGGGCGAAAGCCTTTTCACGCTGGCGATATTCGGGCCGATGCTGGCGATCGGCATCGCCGGTTGGTGGCTGGATCGTGTGACTGGCCCGGTGTTCGGCGAACGTCCCGGCCGTGCGACGGTGCTGGGTTTGGCGCTGGGCGCGGGTGGCCTGGCCTTGGCGGTCGGCTATACCTGGCTGGCTGGTAGTCTGGTCGGCGGAGCCGGTAGCACGGTCCTTTCTACGTTGCTGCTCGGCATCGTGACCGTGATGCTTCAGGTCGGGGCGGAAGAGATGCTGTTCCGTGGCTGGCTGCAACCTCAGATCGCATCGGTCGTCAGGGAGCCTGTTGCGGTACTGCTCGTCGCGGTGATATTCGCGGCGCTTCACCTGTTCGGGGGCGCGACTGGTGTGCTGACGCTGACCAACCTGATGCTCGGCGGGATCCTGTTCGGGCTGATCGCGGTCCGCGACGGCGGCATCGCCGGGGCGATCGCCGCGCATTGGGGATGGAATGCGGGGGAGCAAATGCTGTTCGGGCTCGATCCCAATCCAGGCGTCGGTGTGTTTGGCGCGCTCTTCGACTTGGACCTGATCGGCGCGGCGCGCTGGGGTGGATCGGAGCAAGGCCTCAACGCGAGCGTCGCAATGACGGTGGCGCTCGCGGCAATCGTGATCCCGCTGGCGCTTCGATACCATTCCGTAACACCTCAACCTTTACGCAGAAACTCAACTTTTTGACACACGACAACTGGGCTGCGGATCAGCGATAGATTTGAACAGTCGATTTTGCACTGTAGCCAGCTTCCGGGCGGATGGTCCGTCCGCGCACGATGTGAAATTCAGCCATGCGAGCCACGCGCGATATTCCCTTTTCCCATTTCTGCCAGGCCAATTGAAAACAGCTTACGGTCAAGCCCCTTGGTGGTGTTTCCCAACGCATCGCCGCTGGGTAAGCGTGTTTGGGCAGTCTGCCAGACCCGATCCCGAAACACCGGCGGTAGGCTCCGGATCAGCACGAAGCATGCAACAGAGCCTGACCGATCGAATGCTTGGAGCGGCGCGAGGCGACTGCATCGAGATTGCCCTCATGCCAGCATTGTAGATGAAGCTCGTTACGGAGGTTCTGCTTACCGTTCGCGGCGGGGCAGCGTCGCACGCAATAGTTGGCCGGACGACTCTCCGTCTTCCCAACGATGAGGGTAGCAGTACAACGGTATATGGACTTGGTGCGTTCGATCCACGCAACGGCGGAGAAGGCATGGAGAAGCAGGACTTCAGCAGGTTCCACCCGATGCGCCGGTTGGGCGACGCGGTGGATCGCGGTGCCAGAGCCGCCCAGCAGGGGCTGCGCGGTGCCGCCACGAGTACGGACACCCACCTGCGGGGGCGAGCGCTCACACAAGGTGAGCTGGGCATGATCGGCTGGATGTTCGGCCGTGTGCCAGGGGTGGAGAGGGCACGGATCTTCCCGCTCAACTTTTGGTGGCCGTATCCGAACGACAGGGCCATGACGCCCAATGGCAACATCTACTTCCCCAACCAGGACTTCCGAGACGATTTCAGTCTGCCGACCGTGCCCATCGAACTTCGAGCACTGTTCATGCACGAGGCGACCCACCTGTATCAGCACTACGCGCTCGGCATGTGGCTGATGCTGAAGGGCCCATTCGACCGGAACTACGGCTACCGGCTTGAGAAGGGTAAGGCGTTGAGGGGTTACGGCATCGAGCAGATGGGGCAGATCGTGCAGGACTACTACACGCTTCGCAACGGAGGCCGCCCTCGTCTTCGTGGCGTGCGGCCCGACGACTACGCCAGCGCCGTGCCGGTGCGTCGATGATCGGTCGGTTCGTCCTTTTCGTCCTGTGCATGGCCGCCGCCGTTGGGGGCTGCTCGAACGGCGACACGGTCACCGTCACGCATAATGCGGAAGATGGTGGGTCGTGGGCGAACTGGCATGCCGAGAAGCGAAGCGTCGACCGGGTCGCAGATGCGGCGATCAATGAGCCCGGCGGCGGCGACTACGCTAAGGCCGCCGATGCGATACGGGGATCGTCCAGGCCACCGGCGGTGAAGCAGTTCGAACTGGGTCAACTGATCGTGGGCGGCATCATGGACGACGCCCCGAGGCGCCCGCCTGAGGATCTCGAACAGGGTCTGCGCATGATGGAGGACTCCACCGTGACGGCCGGGCAGAAGGACGAAGGCGCGGTCCAGCAGCTGCGTTTCTTGTTCGAGCGGGGGGATGGAAAGCCGCCGCACGGGTTCCCGACAGATCCGCAGGTGGCCGCCTGCTGGCTGGCCGTGGAGGAGCGGCGCAGCGACGATCCCGCAGGCTGCATCATACTGCGGCGCTCGCGCATGCCGCACGTCGGCGGGTAGGTCACGGATCGGACGCTCGCGGAGATGGTTCTCTCTAGCCGTGAGCGTGCGGACGACGCCCGTCGCGGGTAGCCTGCTGCACGAGGCATGTCCGCCCTCTCGGCATACGGTGACGTCGTTCCTTTCCGTCGGCGGCCGCGACGAAGTCGGACGCGACGGTTGCTGGGGGATAAGCAAGTGTCGTCAAAATGCGGTGATCTGGCTCGAGAAACTTCGCAGATTGATAAACCGTAGCGACATTTCCTAAGCCAACGGTCAGGTTTGATGTCAAAAAACTAGGCAGGTCTGAAATTAAGTCGGCGTTGCCACCCGCGCCACATCCACCCGGTCGCGCAACGCACGGAACTGCTTGAGCGCGGCGCCAGATAAAGTCCGACTGCCGCCGACCTCGATTGACATCGGGTCGACCGGCTGACCGTCGATGTGAATCTCGTAATGAAGGTGCGGCCCCGTCGAACGGCCGGTGGTCCCGACCTCGCCGATCTGCCGGCCCTGAGCGACCTTGACGCCCGGCATCAGTCCTGCGGCGATACGGTTCATGTGGAGGTACAGCGTGTCCCAGCCATTGGCGTGATGCAGACGGACGAAATTGCCGTTCGGCCCCTTCGGCCCTGCGAACGTCACCACCGCATCGCCCGCCGCGTAGATTGGCGTGCCGGTCGGTGCCGCGAAGTCGGTGCCCTTGTGCATCTTGACGAAGCCGAGGATCGGGTGACCCCGCATGCCGAACCCCGAACTGATCCGCGCCGCCTCGACGGGCGTGCGCATCAGCGACTTGCGGCTGCTCCGGCCGCCGCTGTCGAACCATTCCTCCTCGGCATCGCCCGGCGCACGGTAGCGATACAGCGCGCGAGACTTGCCCGCGGTGGCGAGCGAGGCATAGACCAGCACGGGCCTCCCGACCGCCTCGCCGTCCGCGGTCACGCGCTGTTCGAACCCGGCTTCGAACACGTCGCCGCGCGCGACCTCCCGCTGCATGTCGAAGTCGTAGCGGAACGCGTTTACGAATGGACCGATCAGTACGTCGCTGACGCCGGCCGCGACCGCGGAGCTGTAGAAACTCTCGCCATCGAGTTCGCCGCGGACGAAACGGGTCTGCCGTCGCAGGTCCGCGGCGAGCGATGTCATGGCGAAGCCTCCCCCCGTCTGAGGCGTGAGCTTCACGCCCGACCCATCGGTCCGTGTCGCGGTGAGGCTTGCCAGCCGGATCGCGTCGCCGTCATGATCCAACGTGAAGGCCAGTCTGATGTCGCCTGCCGTGGCGCCGAGGCTGTTGCCGATGGCACGAGCCGCCGCCCGGCCGTCGGCGGCGGACACGCCCGACGCGGTGAGCGTCGGGGCGAGGTCGGCCACCGCGGGCAGCATCAGCGTGCGACTCTCCGAGGCCGCCTTGCCCGGTCCGATGGCTGATGTCGCAACGGCAGTCGAAGGCGGTGCCGGGGGTCGAGACGAGACCGCAGCGATCGCGCCGGCAGCGGCGATTACGATGCCGATACCCGGTGCGATCCAGCGGGGGGACGGCGCAGGAGGCCGCGCCGGCGCAAGTGCAGGAATTGGGCCTGGCGAAGTAATCGCGGCCTGAGCCAGTCTCGGTGCGATCCAGGATCGGGGATCGAACGACGGTTCCTGATCTGGGGAACTTGGCATCGACTTCCCGGACATGGATTGTATCGCCGCGTACGACATAGCTATTGCCCAGTTCGTCTTGCGAGGCAATAACCGGGACGGCAGCCGCATCGTCGCGGTCGGTGTATGGCCCTGCAGGGGAATGTGTTTGGCTGGGAAGAATCGGGTCGCCTGGCACGAAGGCATGTTCCTGAGGCCACAGCATTTTCAGGCTCAGGACCGCTTCATCGATGCCCAGCTGGGCGCGCGGGTCGAATCGGTTCGGCCCTGGGCTTGGGGAATCACCGCACTCACGATCGACGAGGATCTGGCCGCGCTCGGCAAGTTCGCGGTGTCGCGCGCCACCGGGATACTGCCCGACGGTACGCCGTTTGCGATTCCGGACGACCTGCCGCCGCCCGAACCTCTCGACGTGCCCGGCGACACGCGCGACGCCATCGTCCACCTGACGCTGCCCGCCAGCCAGATCGGGGCGGTGCAGTTCCGCGACGGCGATGCGCCCGGCCTCGATGCGCGCTTCCTGGTCGACGAGGCGGAGGTGGTGGACGCCTATTCCAGCGACCGCACCAGCGAACCGATCGGGCTCGGTCGACCCAATCTTCGCTTCGGGATCACGCGCGACCAGATCTACGGCCGGGTGACGATCGGCCTCGCCCGCGTTCGCGAGGTGCAGAACAAGCGCGTGATGTTAGACGACCGCTACATAACGCCGGCCCTGGATGCCGCGGCCGTGCCGCGGCTGCGTGGCGGGCTGTCGGACATCGTCGGTCGCGCCGCACAGCGGGCCGACGAGCTGGCGGTTCGCGCAGTCGAGGCCACCGACGGCGGCTCCGACACGTTTGCGAGCTTCCTGTTGCTTCAGGCGTTGAACCGCTGGCTGCCCGTGCTTGAGCACCTCCAGTTCCTGCCGGTCGTGCATCCGGAAAGGCTGTTCGAGACGCTGGTGTCGATGGCCGGCGAGATCGCGACGCTGATCCGTGCGGAACGCAGGGCGCCGCCGCTGCCTCGCTACGACCACGAGAACCCGCAGATCTGTTTCGACCCCGTGTTCGATCTTCTGCAGTCCATGCTGTCGGCGGTGTTCGAACGGTCTGCGCTCCAGATGCCTCTCGATCAGGCCGGCCCGGGCGCGTACGTGTCACGGATCACCGATCACAGCCTGTACGAGACCGGCTATTTCTACCTTGCCGTTGCCTCGGCGTCGCCGGTCGAGGAGATCCGCAGTCTGTTTCCCTCGGTTGCCAAGATCGGGACGGTCCAGAAGATGCGTCAGATCGTCGACTCCGCTCTGCCCGGCGTGCCGTTGCGTCATACGCCGACGCCGCCGCCCCAGCTCCGCGTGCTGCCCGGGTTCGTGTATTTCGAACTCGATCGCGGCGTACCCGATTGGCGCGAGTTCCTGCAGGCCACCGCGCTAGGCCTGCACGTCGCCGGCGACTGGCCCCAGCTGAAGCTCGAACTGTGGTGCGTCAAACGGGGTGGGCGATGAGCGACGACGGCGACAAGACCGTCTTCCGCCCCTCGCCGCTGCAGGGGCTGAAGCGCGGCGATGCGCCCGCGCCCGCTGGCCCTGCCGCCAATCCGACGCCTTGGTCGCCTGCCGGCAGCCCCGGATTTGGGTCGTCGCCCGCCAACGCCGGATATGCAGCGCCGCCGTCGTTGTCGCGGACTGGCAGTGCGCCGGTCGCACCGGGACTGACGCCGTCGCGATTGGGCGAGGACGACGTCCCGCTGCCGGCGACGCCGCAGTCGATCCGCAACGTAATGCTGGCGGAGGCAGAGCCCGTCCTCGCGTTGCTCGCGGCGGTTCGTGCCGGTCGCGTCCGTCCGGCAATGCCCGAACTGCATCGGCAGTGCGCCGCGGCGATCGCCCGGTTCGAGCGCGCGATCCAGCCGCACTATACCGAGGAGAAGCGCCAGCGCGCCAAATACGCGGTCTGCGCGACCGCTGACGACATCGCGCAGAACCTGCCCGGTGTCGGCAGCGACGGCGCCGAATGGGCGCGGCGATCGATGGTCGTCACGTTCTTCCAGGAAAACATCGGCGGCGACCGCTTCTGGCAGCTCGTCGACGACATGCTGCGCGTACCGCAGGACAATCTCGACCTGATCGAACTGTTCCACGCGTGTCTCGCCGCCGGGTTCGAGGGCCGCTTCCGGGTGATGCCCGATGGCCGGCGGCGGCTGCATGAGATCATGACGCGGTTGCAGGGCGCGCTGCCGCACGTCCGGTCGCTGTCGCAGGTCGAACTCGTGCCCCACTGGCGCGGCGAGACCGCACCGGTCGGCCGGATCGGCTGGAGCGTGCTCGCGTTGGCATCCGCAGCGGCGCTCGCGCTGCTGTTGCTCGTCTATGTCGTGCTGCGTCTGATGCTGGGCTCCAGCGGCGAAACACCGTCGTTCAGGCTGGCCGCGCTGACGCCCGACGCCCGGCTGACCTTGTCGCGCCCCGCCGCCGCGATGGCCGCGACGTCCAGCGCGCAGGCGAGCAAGCTCCGCCGGTTCCTCGAACCCGAAATCCGCGAGCATCTCGTCACGGTCGAGGAAGACGCGCAGACCGTTCGCGTCCGCACGACCGTCGGGCAGCTCTTCGAGTCCGGCTCCGACACGCTCGAACCGGGCCGCGAGACGCTGTTCCACCGCATCGGTCGCGCGATCGAGGGTGAAAAGGGCAGTGTCGTGATCGAGGGGCATGCCGATAATGCACCGGTCGCGACCGTCCGGTTCCCCGACAACATGGCGCTCAGCGAAGCCCGTGCCGAGACGGTCGGCGTCCTAGTCCGCCAGGACCTGTCCGATCCCGCGCGCGTATCCACCAAGGGACTAGGAGACACCGTGCCGATCGCTTCCAACGCGGATGCCGCGGGCAAGTCGAAGAACCGGCGCGTCGAAATCGTCGTGCCGCGGCGCTACTGATGCGGCGCTTCTTCCGGAACTGGTACGCCGTGACCATCACCGCGGCGGTGCTGCTGGCAGCGCTGCTGGCGTTCGGCCTGCCGTTGTTCTTCGCGTTCTTCCGACCCGTACCCGTACGAATCGGTGCCGTCGTCGCGGTCGCGCTGGGCTGGGGGCTGTGGTGGTTCCTGCGCCGCCGCGTCGCGCGCCGCGCGGCCGATGCCATCGCCGCCGAACTGGCCGGGCCGAATGCCGCCGACGAGGAGGGCAAGGCGCTCGGACGCCGCATGAGCGAGGCGCTGACCAAGCTGCGCGGCGCGGCTGGAGGTAGGCGCGACTACCTCTACAGCCGTCCGTGGTACGTCATCATCGGTCCGCCGGGTGCCGGCAAGACCACCGCGCTGCTGAATTCGGGACTGCGGTTTCCGCTCGTCGAACAGGCCGTGGGCGGGGTGGGCGGCACCCGCAACCTCGACTTCTGGTTCGCCGACGAAGCGGTGCTGGTCGATACCGCGGGACGCTACACGACGCAGGACAGCGATACCGTGGTCGACGCGGCGGGCTGGGGTGCGTTCCTCGGACTGCTCAAGCGCCATCGGCCTCGTCAGCCGATCAACGGCGTGTTCGTCGCGATCGGCGTCGATACGCTGGTGGCGAGCGACTGTGCCGCGATCGACGCGCACGCGCGCGCGGTCCGCCGTCGCCTCGTCGAGCTGCGCCGCTCGCTAGAGACCGCGGTGCCGATCTATCTGCTCGTCACTAAGGCGGATCTGCTCGCCGGCTTCATCGATTATTTCGACGATCTCGACGTCGAGGGGCGGCGTGCCGTGCTCGGTGCGACGTTGCCATACGCCGAGGGGCGACCGTCTGCCGAGATGCTGGCGCATGCGTTCGACGAGGCGACGCAGGCCGTTGCCGACCGTCAGGCGCGGCGGCTGTTCGAGGAGGTCGATCAGCGCCGTCGTGGCATGATGATCGGCTTCCCGGCGCAGTTGCGATCGCTGCGCGCGCGGATTATGCGCTTTGCCGACGGCGCGTTCGTCGCTGGCGATGAAGCTGCTGGCGTGCTGCGAGGATTCTATCTGACCAGCGGCGTACAGGAGGGGGCGCCGCTCGATCGTATCCTCGCCTCGATGGCCGAGGTGTACGAACAGCCGGTCGATCCTGCGGTCGGCGCCCGCGGGCGTGCGTATTTCCTCAACCGTCTGCTGACCGAAGTGATGTTCCCCGAGGCCGGGCTCGTCACCACCGACACCAAGGCGAAGGCGCGGCGGCGCGGTCAGCTTGGCGCGGCGCTGGCGGGCATCGCCATCGCGGCGGCGTTGGTCCTGACCGCCTGGGGCGTCAGCTTTGTGCGCAACCGGGCGTTCCAGTCGGCGCTCGCCGGCCAGACCGCGCGTGCCGAACAGCAGTTCCGCGATGCCGGTGTCGACCTGACCCAGGTGCGCGAGGACGATGCCGATCTGCGTGCCGCGATCCCCGCGCTCGATACCCTGCGCAACCTGCCGCGGGGTTATACCGAGCGGCGCAGCGGCGGGCCGGCATTGACGATGACGTTCGGCCTGTACCAGCGGAGCCTCAGCCAGCAGGCCGAGGAAACGTACCGCGACGCGCTGCGCCGTGTGATGCTGCCGCGGTTGCTGTTGCGTCTGGAAGCCGTGATGAAGGCGAACGGGCGCGATCCGATGCAGTTGTACGAGCCGCTCAAGGTCTATCTGATGCTCGGCCAGCAGGGGCCGATGGACGCCAGGGCGGTGCGCGCCTGGGTGACCGCCGATTGGGCGACCGATCTGTATCCTGGCGCGGACAGCCAGGCCGAGCGGACCGCGCTCACGCGCCATCTCGATGCGCTGATCGAAGACAAGGACATGGCGTCGGTCTGGCCGAACCGTAGTCCTCCGCTCGATGGCCAACTCGTCGCGAGTGCGCGGGCTGCAGTACAGACTCTCAGTCTCGCCGACCGAGCCTATGCCGTGATGCGGCAAAAGGCCGCGTCCGCGGGTCCCGCCTGGGAAGTCGCCAACGTGCTGTCGCAGGGCGATGCGCTGGCGTTCGCATCGCCAGACACGCTCATCGCGATGCGTATTCCCTATTTCTTCACGCGCGCAGGCTATGAGAAGACCTATCTGCCGGGGCTTGCGACCGTGCAGCAAGACCTTAAGCGCGACCTTTGGGTGCTTGGCGGTGCGGAGGAAGCCGGCGTCGGTGAGGAGCTGAGCAACGTACGTCCCGGCGTCGCGGGGCTGTATGCCAAGGACTACGTCGCCGCCTGGGAGGGAGTCGTCACCGCGATGAAGCCTGCCGCGTATTTTAGCGATCCGGCGGCATTCGGCGCACTGACCAAGAGCCCGTCGCCATTGAAGCGCGTGCTGCTCGAACTGCGCAAGAACACGATCTTCACCGGTGGTGCGCAGGCGGGTCTCGCGCGGGCAGGTCGATACGGCATGAACCGCTCGCGGCTCGGTCGGGTGGCGAACGAGATCGGCCGCGATCGATCACGCGGCATCGACGCCGGCGACGAGATCAGCGGGTATTTCCAGCCGATGCAGGAATATGTCGGCGATGGCCGCGGTTCGGCGCCGATCGATGATTTCGTCGCCGGGATCAAGGCGGCGGGGCAGGCGGTCATGGCTGCGCGGTCGGTCGGCGGCGGCGGCGGTGCGGATACCACGCAGGCTCAGATGGCGGCGGCCTTGGCCTCGGTCCGCGCAGCCGCAGCGGGCGCTCCGCCGCAATTGCAGGGCTTCGTCAATTCGGCTGCGGGCGGCGGTACCCGCGCGCAGATCGGCGCGGCGAGCGGTGCGGTTGGTGACGCTTATGCACAGACGGTGCTGCCCGCATGCCGGGGGGTTGCCCAGGAGCACTACCCTTTTTTCGCCACCGCAGCGGATGCCCCGATGGTTGAGGCGTTGCGCGTGTTCTCGATGGGCGGGGTGTTCGACGGCTTCGTCCAGCAGCGCCTGATGCCGATGGTCGACACGTCCGGCCCGGTATGGCGGTGGAAGGACAACGACCCGGTCGCCGCCGCGCTCAACCCTTCGACTCCGGAAACGCTGGCGCGTGCGGTCCAGCTTCGCGAGTTGCTGGCGGCGGGCCTGCCGATCAAGGTGTCGGTAGCGAGCTTCGGCACCGACGTCGGCGTCGTCGAGGTCGCCAGCGGCGGAACCCGCTATCGGTTCACGCCGCAGAGCAACCAGCCCAAGCCGTTGATCTGGTCCGCGACCGGCAGCCTGCCGGAGGCATCGGTAGTGCTCTATCGCACCCCGTCCACCACGCCAGCCACGCCGGCCGCAGGTGCCGACGCACCGCCGGGCGTCGAACTGGCGCGGATCGAGACCGAAGGGCCTTGGGCGCTGTTCCGCTTGATGGACCGCGCCGAAAAGCAGAACGCCGGGCCCAAGGCGATCCGCGCGGGCTTTGGCGAGGGGCCGCAGCGTACGACGCTAACCGTGCAGTTTCCGGGCACCACCAATCCGTTCAGCCGTGCGGGCCTGTGGTCGTTCCGGTGCCCGGCCAGCCTGTGACGATGCCTGTGACTGCGCGCTTGTTCGGCAAGCTGCCCGCGCACGGGGATTTCGTCGCACGCGGCTGCACGTCGGTGGAGCAAGCGAGCCTCGACGCCTGGCTGACAGCATCGCTGGCGGACGCGCAGGATCGCTTTGGTGGAGAGTTCGTCGATCGCTTCGATGCGGCATTGCCCTGGAAAGGGTGCGGAGCAGGGGCGGTCGGCGTGGTCGCCGCATCGCAGGACGCCGCCGGGCGGCGTTATCCGCTGCTGTTGGTCTGTGCCGCGTCAGACGATATCGAGGATCTGATCTACGCCGCGATCGCGGAGCGCTGGGACGCCGATCGGCTCGCAACGATGGCCGGAGTAGGTCCCTCCTCGTCGATCGAGCGGTGGGAGTCCGCCGACCGCGCGATGTCTCTCGACGGCGACATGCCGGTCGATATCGTCACCGCCATGCTGGAGACCGTCGGCGTATGAGCGTCCAATTCCGTATCGCCAGCGTCGCCGCGACGCATCCGGGGCTGGTCCGCCGGGTCAACGAGGATCGCCATGCCGAGCGGACCGCGGATGGTCTCTGGGTCGTTGCGGACGGCATGGGCGGGCATGCGTTCGGCGACTGGGCCGCGCATGCGGTGGTCCAGGCGATCGAGAGCGTCGACATACCGCTGGCGTTCGATGCCGCCGTGCAGGCCGTCGCCGATGGCGTCCACAGCGCCAACCGTCGGATCTGGGCGGAGTCGCAGCGGCGCGGCCAGCAGATGGGGTCCACCGTCGTTGTACTGCTGGTCCACGGCGATCGTTTCGCGGCATTGTGGGTAGGGGACAGCCGCATATATCTGCGACGCGCCGACATGCTGGTTCCGCTCACCCGCGACCACAGCCAGGTGCAGGAGATGGTGGACCGCGGCCTTCTCTCGCCCGAGGAGGCCGAGGACCATCCGCGCGGACATGTTCTGGCGCGTGCGGTGGGAGTCGGCGCGCGCATCGCCGTCGACGTCGTTACCGATGGCGTCGAACCGGGTGATCGGTACCTGTTGTGCAGCGACGGTCTTTCCGGGCAGGTCGCCGACCCGGAGCTGAGTGCGATGCTCGGGCTCCCCGATCAGTCGGAGGCGATCGAAGCACTCGTGGCGCGCGTGCTCGACCGTGGCGCACCGGACAACGTGACTGCAATCCTCGTAGGCATCCAGGAAGCGACGCGGCTCGACTTCGCCGATGCCGGCCGGACACGGACATGACCGGGGACGACCAGGACCGCACCGTGTTCGATCCTGACCGCACGGTTTTCGATCCCGCAGGGATCGGAGCAGATCAGGGAGCGGGCGGCGCGACTTCGCGGCCACCTGCAGGAGGCACCGCGATCAAGGTCGGCGACATCCTCAATCACATGTTCGCGGTCACCGGGTTCCTGGCGCGCGGGGGGATGGGGGAGGTGTTCGTCGGTGCCAACGTAATCACCGACGAACGCGTCGCGATCAAGGTGATGCTGCCTGCTCTCGCCGCCGATCCCAATGTCATCACGCTGTTTCGGCGCGAGGCGAAGACACTGACGCGGCTGCATCATGAGGCAGTGGTGCAGTATCGCGTGCTGGCGCAGGAGCCTGAACTCGGCGTCCTCTACATCGTCACCGAATACATCGAAGGAACCGGACTCTCGGACGTCCTTGCGACGCTTCGACCTTCGCCCGAAGACCTGGGCGCGCTCTTGCGGCGGCTCGCGTCGGGACTGGCGGCGGCACATGCGCTCGACGCGATCCACCGCGACGTCTCTCCCGACAACGTGCTGCTCCCGGGCGGACGACTCGGGGGGGCGAAGCTGATCGACTTCGGCATCGCGAAGGATCTCGATCCCGGCACGGCGACCGTCATCGGCGACGGCTTCGCGGGCAAGCTCGGATATGTCGCGCCGGAACAGCTGGGCGACTTCGGACGGACGCTGGGGCCTTGGACCGACGTCTACAGCCTGGGTCTGGTGATCCTCGCGGTCGCGCGCGGCAGCGACCTCGGGCTCGGCGGAACGCTGGTCGATGCGGTCGACAAGCGCCGCGCGGGGCTTGATCTGGCTGCGGTCCCGATGCCGCTGCGTTCGGTCGTCGCGGGGATGGTACGTCCCGACCCCGCCGACCGCCTGAGGTCGATGGGCGCCGTGCTCGCTGCGCTCGACGGCGCGGAAGTGCCCGGCGCCGCGGCCACTAGCAGCCTGCCGCGCTGGTGGCCTGCCGCCGCCGCGCTCGTGCTGATGCTGCTGGTCGCGGTGGGCTGGTTCGCGATGCGCAGCGATGCACCGACCGAACGGACGCCATCCATCGCAGTCGCCGCCGATCCGGTCGCACGTGCGCGCGATGCCATCGATGCTGCATTGCCATCGGTCAGCTGCACCTGGTTGCGGATCGTCTCCGTCAGCCCGAGCGCCGGGGGCCCGCGCGTCGCGCTCACGGGTGTCGCGGGCAACCCGACCCAGGCGCAGACCGAGATCGTCCGCACGCTGCAGGCGCAGGGACTCACCGCCAGCGCGATCGATTTTGCAGAGGTGTCGCCGATCACGCAGTCGGGCTGCGCCGCGCTCGATGCGTTTCGTCAGATCCGGACGACCGGGCGCAACCGCCTGTCGGTGCCGCAACGGCGCTTTGAGATGCGCACGCAGACGGCAGGTACCGCGTATGAAGGCAAGGTCGCGGCGAGTGCGGTCATCGGCATCGCGATCGGTGATCCGTCGTTGGACTTCGCTCTTGTCGGCTTGGAACCGTCCGGCGCGATCGACATGCTGATACCGAGCCGGGCCGCCTTCGCCGAGCAGGTGCGCAGGTCGCGCGATGGCTTGCCGATCACGGATCTGGGGGGCGACCGGTATCGGATGCAGCTCGATCTGGATCATGAAGGCTGGTCCGGCCTGCTGCTCGTCACGGGCAAGGGACCGTTCGACGCCAAGGTGATCGCACCGCCACTCGGCCAGCGCGACGCCGCCTGGCGCACGACGCTCGTCCAGCGTGCGGCCGAGCACGGGTGGCAGGCGGACATGATCTGGTTCCGTTCGGTCGACGACGAGAAGGATTGAAGAAGCTCGGCCGCGTCCCGTCCGCCGCGACGTGGTGTCGACGGCACGACCCTTGCCCCTTCCGTTTTGTATCCTGGACCGAGCGTCACCCCGCTCACCCCACCCGGCTCGAGATGCCGCGAACCGCCTCGTGGGCGATGAGGAATCCCGACGTGGTCATCTCGACGACGGGCCACACGGCGCCCGCTGGCATCGCCGCGGACACCGCCCCGTTTCGAGCCGGCGGCTCCTGAGCCAGGGATCGAAATGCACCGTCGCCAAGCCGGGCAAACGGTTGAAATCGAATTTGAAAAGAGGTTAGAACCGCGGTCGTGAAGACGAGCATGTCAGGAGTTGGTCGTGCCTATAACCGATAAGGACCTCTACGGTCCACGAGGTCCCAGGCCTGACGACATCGATCAGGACTATATCGGCGATTGTTATCTGGTGGCGACTTTGTCCGCGGTGGCACTGCGTCACCCTATGCTCATCAAGAATCTAATCCACTACGACCGCATCTCGCAACGGTTCGTCGTCGGCCTGTATGACGTGAAGGGGAAGAAACGGCACGTCCAGGTCACTCAGCTCGAGCTGGAAGACAACATGATTCGGAACGGCGGCAGCAGAATGGATAATACGATGGAGAGGAAGATCGTGTGGCCGGCCGTCTTCGAAACCGCGTATGCGAAACTATACGACTCCAAGCCTCTCGATGGCCTCGATCAGGGCTACGTCAAGATAGACGGAGGGGGGTGGCCGAAGGATGCGATGATGGCGGTGACCGGGAGTTTCGGGACCGAGTTGAGGTTTCAACTCCTTCCTCGCATCACCCGCCAGCAGTCGATCAACCTTCTGGGCAGCCGGGTCGCCAGGGCGCTGGTGCGTCATCGCACCATCACGCTCTGGTCGGTGCCCGAATACGATGGCAGATCCCAGATCCAGAAAAAGAACAACGCTCCCTTCCCGCAGGACGGGCTGGCCGACAACCATGTGTATACGGTCATCTCGATGACGCGAACCGCTTCCAGGACGTGGATGGTGGGATTGCGTAACCCTTGGAATGACAACATGGGTGTCAATGAAGGCCGGGACTCCAAGTCCGCCTTCATCTCCGTCGACCTTAACACGCTGGTAAATACGGGCGGTCTTAATTCTTTCAGAGTAAGCGTATATTGATGAAGCTGTACGAGCTGTAGCGACGGGGCTTTTCATGCTGAGAATACTATCCTTTCTTTTATTACCTCTGTCTGCGGTGGGTGGCATGGTGGACGTTCAGCAGCCACGGTCGCTCGATGAACTCGTAGGCACCGGTCTCGTCAAGCAGGTTCCGAGATCCGTTCACGATATCGACGAAGTCGCCCTGGATACGCAGGTTGCGAAGACCTTTCACGGCAAGTATGAGATTGGGTCTTCACGTTACTTCATCGCTTCCACAGACGTGTCCTGGGCCGCGATTTCCAAGAACGTGCAGAACCACATGCTTGAAAGTTCGATAGGGCGGGCCCACTACGATAACGAGAAGCCGGGCATCGTACTGATCGACTACTACCCTCAACCGCACGGTGCATTCGTACTGGCGATGAACAAGGAATCTCGTCGTCGAGGCCAGAGACTGGCGGGATATTTCGTTCTGAAGCCGAAGGGTGCAGTTCAACACTCGAGATAGGCGTGTCTGGCGTCGACCGTCCAACGAACTGCGATGACCGGATCGCGCGGCGCGGATGCAGGGGTGCCTGACGCATCTGGAAGCGGGACTCCGAGTTGCCGGGATACAGGCGATCTACTCTCAGCCCGTGGACTGTTCGCCGTGCAGGGTCGTGGCCGGTGCGCTCGGACTCACTGGGCAGCCGAGTGCGGAGCCCACTGGCGAAGCCTGGATCCAGTTCCGCATGCAACGGGTGCTGGTGAGCACGAGCTGACCGTCGGCCGCGTTGGTGCGGGTGGTGTTCGTCGACCGGCAGCGACGTGTGGCGGCCGATTGCTTCGACCGCCGCGTTTTTGCTTTCGTGAAGGTTGAGGGTCGAGGGGCCTCGGTCCGGTCTTCAGATTCTCGACCGGGATGGGGCCAGGACGTTGGCGATGCCCGCGCCGTAGGCATGACGATCGTCCGCGTAGCGAGCATGCCGACAACGACCTCGCGGGTTCTCCGATGGCGATTAGCGGTCGGCGAGGCCAAGCGTGGACGACGGCGGCGCAGGGGCCGCTCGAGGGCGAGCGAGTGATCAGCCTCGTCGTCGCCTGCGATAGCGCGCTCGCAGGCTCCTCGTCGCGGTCGGCGCCGAGGTCATGGCTCGGTCGGTTCGTCGCCCGACCGGTCACCAGCGAGGATCGGCCCTCCCGACGCTTCGTCACCGCGCGTTTATCCGTCGACTACCTATGAAATGTAGAACCCCGGCAAGGCGGTTCGATTGCATCAGGTTGTTCTGCGACTCGAACACGAGCATGTCAGGAACGAAATGCCGTCGCCCGTCGCGTTCGAACGGCAGCAGGTTCCGATGTCTCAATACGTCTGCGTGACTAAAGGCTGTTCATCGAGCATCGTCTCATCGAGCTATGTGATTCTGCACCTGAGCCGGGTAGACTTCACCCGAGTTGTCGTGCGATATCGGATAGACGCAATTAGGAGGGTTTGCATGCGACATGCGACCGAAGTGCGACTGGGCGGATCAGTGGGTAAGGGCGGGCTAAACTGCTGGACCGACGTGGCCTCAGTGCAGCAGTTGTTGAACGAGCATCTGCCCTCCGGAGGTAAGCCACTCGAGATAGACGGCGACGCCGGCCCGCTTACCATCGATCTTATCGCCCGATGGCAGCGCCAGCACGGCATGATGCGCAATCCCGACGGCCGGGTGGATCCGGGCGGCCCGACGTTGCGCGCCCTCAACCTCAGCCAACCGCTCCGCTCCATTCCACGTGCGGCCGTTCACCGGACGTCGCGATCCAGCACGGCGCGCGCCGTGACGCCGGCTCCTCGTCCAGTTGCCCCGGCGGCCCAACGCCCTGCCGCCGCCCGCAGCCGGCTCCCGACGCCTGCCGTTCCCACGGTCGCCGATCGGGAGGCGCGCGGGCGTACGCCGCCCGCCGCCGTCGTTCAGGCTGCTCAGGTGTCGCAGCGGCAATGGGGCATTCCGGCTTCGGTCACGTTGGCCCAATGGGCGTTGGAAAGTGCATGGGGCAGTCGCATGCCGCCAGGCAGCAACAACCCTTTCGGCATCAAGGCACGACGGGGCGACCCCTCCGTCAGCACCGGCACGGACGAGGTGATCAACGGCCGTCGCATCCGCATCCGTGCCGGCTTTCGTGCCTTCGCATCGATCGCCGACGCGTTCGATCATCACGGGCGGCTGCTTGCGACCGGGCGACCCTATCGAAATGCGCGCGGTGCCTTGCCCGATCCGGATGCGTTCGCCGATGCGTTGACGGGCGTCTATGCGACCGACCCGTCCTATGGGCGCAAGCTGAGGTCGCTGATGGGCGCGAACAACTTCTATCGCTTCAACGCGAACTGAAGTGAACGTGGCCCGACTGGGGCTCAGTTCACGCCGAAACAGCGTGAGAGTCGCGACGTCACGGGTGTCCAGGTGCTCCCGGCGTTCGCCGGATAGTGCAGTTCCATAGTGCTGAAGGCATCCCGGGCGAACACCGACTTCAGATAGAAGATCTGGCCATTGCGTCGCCCCGACAGCACGTACCAGGTTGGCCGTACGACGGAGTAGGTCACCTCGCCTCCGTTGCCCAAGCGTTCGCGATCCGCCGCCGCGCTCGACGCCACGGTGTCTCCCAGCGCGTTGTTGCTACCCCAGACACTGAGTACCGCACCCCCAGCACCGGTGAAACGACGTCCGTCGCCATTGGGCGATACGGCGGCCGGCTTGAGCAGCGCGGCCGGATAGCACGCATGATAGCCAAAGCGCGCATTGACGTAGACGGGCCATTTCGAGTCAGCCGTCTGAGCGCCGGCAGAATGCACCGGCAAGGCAGAAACACTCATCAGGGCAGCGGCTGAGGCCATCGCTGCCACACGAACTTTTGCCATCGCGAATCTCATATCGATCTCCCTTGCCACGGTCGTCTGACCCGTCGCGGTTGTACCGTTGCTGAAGGCCGGCTTACCTACGCTCGTCTTCTGCCTTCTCATCGCAGGACAGTGCAAGCGCCTGTGCCTTGGTCTTCCACATTCTACGGCGGTGCACCAGCGGCACGTTTCCCATGGAGCGCCCTCTACAGGTGCTGTGGTGCGATCTTTATTTCGAGCGGCAAAAGAACGTGGGGACGGTTGTTGTCGGTACGCGCGGGCGAGGTCGACGCCGGTAGTGTCGATTGTGGGTGGAAGGGCAGCGTCGCGGGTGGCGTGGGTCATCACCAGTTCGGCATTCCTTTAGCTAATCCGCATCGAGTTCGCGTGGGTGATCGACCATCGCAGGGCGATCCAGGCGGATATTACCTTTACGTATCTGGACGAATCGATCGTCGCAGATCTCTGCTGCGGCCGAAGGCACAGGTTCCAGCGGCCGCTCGTGATGCTCCGACAGGCGGGCGTAACCATGAGTGATGTACCCTACCGGAACCCCGATCGCTCAAACGACGTGCAGCTAGATCAAGAATGAATCATGCCCCATTCGTCCCTGCAATCCCGGCGTTGCGTACAATGGAATGGTATGTTCTACTATCCTGGCGGCTCTGATGGGAGGATGGTTTGGCGAACAAATCACGCAAACTGACGCCTGGCGAACTGCGGGAAGCGAAAAGCGTTTTCGGACTATCAATCGACTACGACAAAGTCATCGTCCACGAAGCTACCGCTTATTTCTTCCAGCCAAACGGGACGGCCATAACACCAAACGGAGAAATCTATTTTCCACCCGCGGACTATAAGTACAGCTTCGCCACAAACCGTAGTGATGCAGCTTGGCTCATTCATGAGCTCACTCATGTTTGGCAACATCAACGCGGGATGTGGGTCCGATTGCGTGGAATGGCTAACCGAAATTACGACTACGGCGACTTGTCGAAATCGAAACTGGCTTTTCTATCTCAGGGCGTTGAAGTTCAAGCCTCGATCGTGGGCGATTACTACCGCATAAAGTACGGCTTAAAGCCAGTGCACGGAACCGGCGCGCTGAGCGATTATGAGCGCACTATTCCATTCATTTCGTCGAGGCGCGCATGAAAACAGTCATACTCACCTTGGTCGGCAGCATACTAAGTGCCGCTTACTGGTGGATTGCCTTCATAACGGTCTACGCGAATGCCCTGTTTGCAGGCGAGCGCGGGCCAGCTTGGACTCCGCCAGCCGATTCGCAAGCGATAAGTCACAGCATAACGGTCATCGTGATCGCGGTTGTCATCTACGCATTCTTGATCGCCGCTTGGTCCACGCTGAAGCGCCGGCTGTTCCGAGCGTTATCGTGAGGCGACGGCGGAGACGCGCGCTCCCCACGTAGTCTCCAGAATCCTGTAGTTTGTCAGTCTAAACAGCCCCTACTTATTTAAATGCCTGAGCCATCAAGGCCTGCTGCCGTTCGAACTTGCCAAGGATGTCAAACTACATCTACATCTTGTATTCATCGTCGCGCCGGACAGTGATGGCGCACCGCCGCGTTGCAGTCCTTCGCGAACCGCTACACCGGTCATCTCTTGCGTCCCGCATCGAAGCCTTGCGCAGCGTTTGTACTATGACGCGATTCTCCTTACTCGCTGGGAGCAAGCCCTTGCATGCCAAGTGACGAGAAAGCACCGGGCGCCAGTATCTCGAGCTCGTCGATGATGTTTTCGACAACCGCCAGAGCACGTCGCAAGTAGTCCGGCCTAAACGGCGCATACAGGTCGCTCACGTCGTCGAACTTGTCGTGGCCAAGAAACATTTCGAGCTCTCCCCATGCTTCCTGAGGGAGCCGCTGGCGTACGATGTTGGCCACTGACCGCCGGATGAGCTTCATCCCGGACTCGCCGTCGCCGGGTAGGTTGAGCGCCTTGGCCATCGTCTCCCAAGCGGATTTCACGCTGGTCCCGATGATCAGGTTGCCAGTGGTGGCATCAAGGACTGCGGCCATCCGCCTGGGCACGGGCACGGTAGCCCGATACTTTCGGGTCTGGCGCCGCTGTGCGGGGTTGAGGTTGAGGATCCTGCGAGCGGAATTCCACTGACCTCGCGCCGGATCGGTCGAGACGTCGTGCGCAGCGTCCGGCCGGGCCATCGTCGCGACGCTGATCCGCAGGAACGCCAGAAGGCTTGCGCGATCGCGCTTCGAGCGCTCGGCAGGCTGCTTACCCGGTGGGGGCGACACGCAGTAGCTGAACTTTGCTGCGAGCTCGGCGAGATCGCTTCGGTGCTGAGGTGTCTGGTTCACCTCCTTCGGTTGCTGCGCCTTGAACTTCGCCTTGATGCCTCCGCTCCGGTTCACGGCCGCTGCGAGCTGGAGGACGCTGTTCTCGACCGTCGACCAGGAACGCTCCTTCCTGATGCCCGTCGGGGTCACGATCGGCCTTGCATGGAGCCATTTCCTGAAGCGTTCGATCCAGTCCTCGTCGACGTCGTCGCAGGCGGTTGCGGCTAGATCCTTCTCGACCAGGTAGGCAAGGACATGTGTCAGTCGGGGGCGGATCGCGTCGATCGATGATTTCCCGGCAGAGAGCGTCAGATAGTCAGCGATCGCGGCGGTCAGGTAGACGCGCGTGGCCTCGCGACGCTGTCCGCAGGTCGGGCAGAAGGCCTCTCCCTTTGTCTTCTCTAGGTAGAGCCGATCGAGCGCAGCACGTCCGAGCTCGACATCCTCTGTGCGCGCGCTAGCGCTTCGTTCGCGCTTTCGCTCTTCGTCGTACCAGACGATCTCGAGCGCGGTGCGTCCTTCGCGCCGATGAAGTTGGTATCCACCGCGCTCGTAGAGCGGTTTGCTTCGCTTCGTTGCAGGCATAGGTCCCTCTGGTGGATCGCCACGGCGTCGCGGAAGGCCTGGTAGGCGCCGGTGGTGACGAGTAGGTCGAGTTCGTCCGGAGTGAGCTGAATGCCCTTGCGAGCTTCCAGCTTGCGCGACAGGCGGCGATCGAGATCGGTCAGGCTAGCCACGTTTTTCCTCCTCTCTTGGGTGCTCGGACGGGGCGCCCGGCCACCATCGTCCAGGCGATGGCCGGGGTTGCGGCAGAGCGTCTTGCGGTTATAGAAGTCGCCGAACGGCGTGGTGCAAACTCGTTACATGGAATTTTCCCCTCCACTCAGATTCCCTCTCTCTTCGGTTCCCGAGGGGTTCGGAACGACCCTCAGGGACGCCCGGAAGGCGCGGGGATGGACGCAGGCGCGTCTTGCCGCAGCCGCTGGCATCAAGCGCGAGACGGTCGCGCATCTCGAGGCGCAGCGGCTGCGGTCTCCCGAGGAGCCGCGCCGACGCCCGGCGGCTGACACGGTCTTCCGGCTTCAGGCGGCGCTCGACCTCATGCCCGGTGAGCTGGTTCAGACTTGGCCGGAATGGAGTCCGATCGGTCTGAGCACCCCGGGCGCGCGTTCGCGAGCTCGACGACGCGAGCTCGGTCTCTCATTGAAACGGGTGGCTTCGACGGCAGGGATCAGTGCCGCGACACTTTCCCGTTTCGAGCGTGACATCCGGTTCGAGACCAAGTCGCTGTTCGATGCGGGTCCGGGCGCCGGCCCGACGCCGGCCGCCGAAGCGCTGGCAAGGGCGCTCGGCTTCCCAGACGCGAAGGCTCAAGTGAACTGGCGCGAGCATGACTAGCTGAAGGAACGTCCTCGTCTGTCCGCCACGCTCCGGCGTGCACTGCCATCTCTCGGCGTCCGGGAAGTGACACGCGGGCTCCGGGCAGTTGCTGTCAATGGGCGGCCGGTTAGCCGAAAACCGCTGGTTTTTCGCCGCTTTTAGCTTGCGGTAAAGTTGCGGTAAGAACTCTCGATATTCGTGATATATTCACTCTATGTTCCCACACGCGTGTGCGAGAAATTGGCGGAAAACTGCGGAATCGTCACACCGCGTTGTGTTGACATCGCAGGGGTCGCAAGTTCAATCCTTGCCACGCCCACCATTGAAAACCCCGCTAGTCCCATGGACTAGCGGGGTTTTTATTTGCCTGGAGCGCAAGCGGGGTCCCCGAAGGGACCCTCGTCTCAGGCGGGTATCTGGTCGATTTTCGCGGTGTTTTCGGCCTTGATGCCGTTCTCGCCGTGCCGCAGCTTCGACAGCGCCTGATAGACCTGCAAGCGGGCGCGCATCACCGAACCCAGTGGGCGATGCGCCACAAGTGCGTGCGCGGGACGGAACGTCATCACATCGTCGAAATAACGGACGCGGGCGGCGCTATAGGCTTCCTGTCGCGGGATGCGGATCGTCCCGACCGTCAGGTAGCGGCTGTCCTCCTCAGTCCAGTCGACCGAGGTGTCCTCGATCGGCTGCGTCTCGGCGTTCGCCCAGAGCTGTACGCGCAGCTCGAAGACCGCGTCGTGTTCGCCGAAATAGCGGACGGCGGCATGACGGAAACCGTCCTCATCCTGCTTTGCATCGAGTTCCCAGTCCTTCAGCGCGGCCTGTTCGGGCGAGGCGGGGAAGGCGCCGAGCTTGGCGACGTAATCGCCGTAGCGGATTGGGCATTGGCTGAAATACGGCTCGGCGAGCGGATGGCTGAACGGGTGGCCGAAAAAGTCCGCCTTGGGGCTTTCGGTGCCGACCGCGTGCAGCGCCTTGTTCACGTTGCGCGCGAGGCTCGACACCGCGCTCTTGAAGCCCTCCGGCAACGGGACTGCCGCACCGATCTTCTTGGCGTCGCTTAGAAACCCCTGCGCGGTGCCGGACGGAAAGGTCGTGCCGGTCGCGAACACGAAATCCTGCGTGTCGGCATCGTGGCCCGACAGCTTGTCGCCGGGTACGTCGAAGATCTTGATCGCCATGCCGCGGTGCGTCGAGACGCGGTCGCCGAGCGTCTCGCCGGGCCCTTGCGCGAAGCGGATCGCGACGGGGTGCGTGCCGGGCATCGCGAACACGCCCTGCGCGAGTTCGGGCGGCAGGCCGGGCGCGATCGTCAGTTCGCCGATAACGCACGCCGAACTCTTCGCGTGGCTCGCGCGGACCGCATGGCCCTCGCGCTTCTCGACGGTTTGGGTCTGCTGCGACATGCCCTGGATGATGCCGTCGATCGATTTCTGCTCGTCGGGCTGGATCGTCTCGATGTCGTCGCTGTAGCGGAGATAGGTCATGTCGGGCCTCACTTTGCGGGTGCGAACGAGAACAGCTCGGTCTTGAGCGATGCGGGCGCACCGGGCTTGAACCAGTTGGTGTCCTGGATGTGACTGGCGGTGACGTAGATGCGGCCGTCCGGACCTTCCGAGAAGGTGTCGGGCCAGCGCAGGCGGGCGTCGGTCAGCACCGGCTCGACATGATCGCCGACCAGCCGGGTGATGCCGTTGTTCACCGGCGACGTCAGGTAGAGCGTACCCGCCTTGCTCATCCACAGGCCGTCGGCGACGTGGGTCTGCGCGACCGTCTTCACGCCCGCGGCCCGCGTCGCCTCGCTGACGCCGTCACGCAGCAGCGCGGTGTCGATCGAGTAGAGCGTCTTGCCGGTGAGCGCCTGGTAATAGAGCGTCTTGCCGTCGTTGGAGATCGCGATGCCATCCGCGGCGAAGGCGGGCTGGCGACCGTCGGGGCGGACGAGCGGCTTGCCGTCGGTCATCACCTTCACGGTCTTGTCGATCTGCGTCGAGCCGTGGCCGTCGAGCGCGCGGAAGCCCTTGCCGGTTTCGAGATCGATGACGATGATCGCGCCTCGCGTGCCGGAATCGGTGATGTAGCCGGTCTTGCCGTCGGGCGAGAAGCGGATGTCGTTGAGGTAGGTGCCCTGCAACGCGACGTCGAGCGGCACCTTGATGACCTTGGTCACGCGGTTGGTGGCGAGGTCGATTTTGACCAACTTTGGCGCGCCCTCGAGGATCTTCTCGTTACCCGGCGCACCGGGATCGAGCACCCAGAGGTTACCGTGGCCGTCGGGGACGATCGACTGCACGCAGACGAAGTAATCGCCGACCGGCATCTCGGCGGACTTGGCGTTGCGCCAGCTGTTCCACTTGGCGTCCGGATAGGCCTTGAGCGAGCCGTCCTTCATCACTTCGGCGACCGAGATCGGGGCGTCGTCGGTCCAGCGGGGGAAGTTGACGAAGCGACGGCCGTCGGCGGTGACGGCGACGCCGGTCGCTTGGTGATCGAACTGCGCGACCTGGGTGAGCGGACGGCCGCTGGTCTGCGATGCGGTCTGCGCGCTGGCGACGCCGATCGCCGCGGCGGCGACGACGGCGATCGCGGCAGCGCCGGCGAGGAAGGGCTTGGTCTTGGACATGATAAGGCTCCGGTCGGTGGTGTCGGACAGGTCGGCGGGATTGCCGGTGAAAAGCTGGATCAGATGGCGCGCGACCGCGTCGGGGGCTTCGCGCTGGATGAAATGGCCGACGCCGTTGAGCGTCACGAACGCGAACGGGCCGGTGAACTTGGCCGGTACCGCGGTGCTCGCCGATGGCGGGTTCACGCCGTCGACCGCGCCCTGGAAATACATCGTCGGCAGGGAGAGCGTCTTGGTCGCCTTCACCTTGTCCTCGAGCCACTGGCTGCCCGGATCGGGCTCGGCCTCGTTCCAGCGCGCGCGGTAGCTGTGCAGCGTGACGTCGGCCCAGTCTGGGTTCTCGAACGATCGTGCAACGCGGGCGAAGGTCGCCTCGTCGAACCAGCCGGGGGGCGACCAGTTGACCCAGTGGATGTGCGCGAAACCCTTGTGGTCGTCGCGAACGGCCTGCGCACCGCGCGCGGTCGCCATGAACCAGTGATACCATTGGCGCTGCGCCTGCTCGAACGGCGGCGTCGGCATGCCGCCGAGACGGGGCGGGGTGGCGAGCATCGCCATCCGCTCGACGCGATCGGGCCAGCCGACTGCGAGCGCCTCCGCCGTGTTCGAGCCCCAGTCGTGCCCGGCGACCATGAATGTCCCGATCCCGAGCCCGTCCATCAGCGCAATCATGTCCATCGCCAGGATCGCGCTGTTGCCGGTGCGCGGTGCATCGCGCACGAACCGGGTTTCGCCGAAGCCGCGCAAGGTTGGCACGATGGTCGGCAATCCGGCCGCATTGAGCGCGGGGACGACGTTGTCCCAGGTCGATGCGTCGTCGGGCCAGCCGTGGATCAGCAGGACCGGCTGGCCATCGCGCGGCCCGGTATCGGCATAGGTGATTGCGAGATCGTCGGTGGTCTGGATCGGCATGATGGTCCTCGTCGGATCGGGGCGTCGGGCTCGTGGTGGAAGCTCACGGTGGAGCGGGCCGACGCGAAGGGTCCTGGTACCAAAACAGTCTCGGGAGGCTGCTGTTCCGGCGGCTAAGCCAATGATTCGCAAAGGTGATCCGGCGGCGCGACGTGGTGGGCCGATTTGCGATCCGCGCGTTGTGGACGGCAGAACTTCAGGAGCGAAATGATGGATTCACGACGTATGGCCGGTGCGGTCGCAGGTGGCCTGGTGGCCGGGCTGGGCATCACCGCGCTGCTAATGGCGGGCGAGCGCAAGAGCGGCGAACCGTCCGAGATCGTCACGCTCGAACGCAAGACCGCGGGGAAACTGGGCATCGACACGCCCGCCGCGGACGCCCTGCCGTCGTCACGCGAGCAGGCCGTAACGCAGGGCGGTCACCTGTTGCTGTCTGCGGCGGCGGGTGCGGTCTATGCCGCGACCGTCGACGAGGAAGCGTCGGTCGTCGGATCGGGCCTGATATTCGGCGCGGCGTTCTATGCGGCGATGCACTGGATCACGGGACCGTTGCTCGGCGTGAAGCCGCCGGAGTGGCAGGCCGATGCGAAGACGATCGGCATGCACAGCCTGAACCATGCGGTGTTCGGGCTGGTCACGGCGCTGGGCGCGAAGCTCGCTACCCGGCGTTGAAGGGAAATATCGTCAACACGTGACGGTGTGCCCGTGCGGCACACCGTTCACGCGCCATCGTCAGCCTGCCGCGTCGACCTGCGGCAGGTAGGCGGCATACCCGTTGGCTTCCATCTCGGCGCGCGGGACGAAGCGCAGCGACGCCGAGTTGATGCAGTAACGCAGGCCGCCCTTGTCCTGCGGGCCATCCTCGAACACATGGCCGAGATGGCTGTCTGCACCTGCCGAACGGATCTCGGTGCGGACCATCCCGTGGCTGCGATCGTGGAGTTCGGCGACGTGCTCGGGCGTGATCGGCTTGGTGAAGCTCGGCCAGCCGCAATGCGAATCGAACTTGTCGGCGGACGCGAACAGCGGCTCGCCCGAGACGATGTCGACGTAGAGACCGGGCTCGCGCGTGTTGAGATACTCGCCGGTGCCCGGCCGCTCGGTGCCGCTCTGCTGCGTGACGTGGAACTGCTCGGGGGTGAGCTTGGCGATCGCTTCGTCGGTCTTCTTATAGTCGGTCATGCTGATCCTCTCGCGCTCAAGAGAGCGCCGGTTGGCCGTTCGAGGCGGACAGGCCGCCGTCGACCGGCAGGTTGACCCCGGTTATATAGTGCGCGTCGGCGCTAGCCAAAAACGCGATCGCACCGGCAATGTCTTCGGGCTGTGCGCCGCGTGCCATCGGGATGCGCTCCTCGAACTTCGCGATCAGGTCGGGCTGTTCCTTCATGCCCGCGGTCAGCGCGGTGTAGGTGAGCGACGGGTTGACCGCGTTGACGCGGATGCCGTGCTTCGCCTCGTCCATCGCGAGCGCACGGGTGAAGTTGGTCACCGCGCCCTTGGCTGCGCAGTAGAAGCTGTGGTTCCAGTCGCCGCCGAGGCCCGATACCGACGAGACGTTGACGATGCAGCCCTTGTTCGCGCGCAGCGTGGCGATTGCGGCGCGGCTCATGTGGACGACGCCGTAGAGGTCGGTTTCGATGACCTTGGTGAATTCGGAGAGGTTGCCCTCGTCGAGCTTGCCGAGATGGTCGACACCGGCGTCGTTGACGAGCACGTCGATGCGGCCGAATTTATCGATCGCATGCGCCACCAGCGCCTCACAGGCGGCCATGTCCGAGACGTCGGTTTCGAGCGTTTCGACGGTCGTGCCATCGAGGCTGGCGGCGACCTTCGCGAGGCCGTCCGCGTCCCTGTCGCCGAGTACGAGCGTCGCGCCTTCCGCGGCGAAACGACGCGCGGCGCCTTCGCCGATGCCGGAGGCGGCACCGGTGATCACTATGATCTTGTCATCGAATCTCATCGATCTGGGTCCTGAAGCTTTGGGAGATACCGCGATGAACGACCGACATGCGTCCGGGTTTCCGTGTTGAATCAAAGGGATCGCCCGTCGGTCCCAACGGCGGACCCCGGTTGAGCTTGCGCGCGTTGATGCGCTCGAACCTGTTTCGGAGATCATCATGCTCGCATCCTTCCTGATGGGCCTCGTCGGTGGCCAGCGCGCGATGACGCCGCTCGCCGCGGTCGCCATCGCAGCCGCTCGCGACGAACTGCCCGCCGACAATGGTGCGCCGAAGCTGCTGTCGCATCCGGTCGTCGCGGCGGGTGCGCTGGCGCTCGCGATCGGCGAGATGGCGGGGGACAAGCAGAAGACCGCGCCCGACCGGATCGTTGCGATCGGGCTGGCCGCGCGGTTCGTCACGTCGGCGATCGCGGGGGCTTCGCTCGTCCCACGGCAGCAGCGGTGGATCGGTGCAGCGGTTGGCGGGCTCACCGCGGTCGCGGCGTCCTATCCCGGCTGGCGCGCGCGGATGGCGGCGATGTCGCAGTACGGCCAGACGCCGACGGGGTTCGTCGAGGATGCGGCGGCTCTGGCGGGTGCGGCGGCGATTGCGCGTAGTGCGGCGAAGCTCGGCGCGGCCTGACGTCGGAGGTGTATTCCGGGCGAGCGGAAAAGCTGCCATGCGGTGGTAATGATCCGTATCTCATTCTCTACGCTCGCCTTCGTATTGATCTCGTCCGGGAGCGCGATTGCGCAGACAAGTGTCGCGACTGACCAGCCGGCTGAGATCGTCGTCACCGGGCGCGGGCTTGCCGATGCGCCCGGCGATCGTGCGTACGACGTCGTCACGATCGATCGCGCGCGGATCCAGGCGAATGCGAGCAATCGGCTGGAGAGCGTGCTGGCCGATGTCGCAGGGCTCCAGCAGTTTCGTCGGTCGGACTCGCGCAGTGCCAACCCGACCAGCCAGGGGATTTCGCTGCGCGGTATCGGCGGCAATGCGTCGAGCCGTGCGCTGCTGATCTTCGACGGCGTGCCGCAGGCGGATCCGTTCGGCGGCTGGGTCGCGTTTCCGGCGTATGCGACGGGACGGCTCGGGCGCATCCGCGTCACGCGCGGCGGCGGTAGCGGGTATCAGGGGCCGGGCGCGCTGGCCGGGACGGTCGAGCTCGAAAGCGCGACGCCGGACCAGGCGACGCCTTTCCAGGGCAGCGTTGCGTATGGCAGCCGGGATTCGGTCGATGCCCAGGGGTCTGCGGCACTGGTGCGCGGGTCTGGGTTTGCGACTCTGTCCGGCGCTTACGCGCGGGGGGACGGCTTCACGCCGACCGTAGAGGAGAGCCGGGGAATCGTCGATCGCGCCGCGCCGTACGAGCAGGCGTCGGGCGCGCTGCGGACCGTCATCGGGATCGGTGTGAAGACCGAATTGCAGATGAACGCGAGCGCGTTCACCGATCGGCGCGACCGAGGGAGCGACTTCACCGACAACAAGAGCGAAGGCGCGGATGCGAGCGTCCGGCTGGTGGGGCGCGGGCGCTGGGGGTATTCGGCGCTGGCGTATCTGCAGACGCGCGCGTTCGCGAGCAGCTTCAACAGCATCAATGCCGCGCGGACGACCGCGATCCAGTCGCTGAACCAGTATAATACGCCGGCGACAGGGCTTGGCGGACGGATCGAGATCGCGCCGCCGCTGGGCGAGAGCATCACGCTAAGGCTGGGGGCGGATGTTCGCGATGTCAGCGGGAAGACGCAGGAGCTGTATACGTTCGTCAATACGGTGCCGACGCGGCGGCGCGAGGCTGGCGGGAGCACGACCACGACCGGCGTGTTCGCGGATGGGAGCCTTGTCGCGGGCGACTTCACGTTCAGTCTGGGTGGCCGGGTCGATTGGTGGTCGATCGACGGCGGCTATCTGTCAGAGCGGCCGCTGGCGGGCGGCGCGGCATTGACCAATCTGCGCTATGCGGATCGCGATGGCAGCGAGACGACCGGCCGGGCGGGCGTAGCGTATCAGCCGGTCGAGGCGATCACGTTGCGGGCGGCCGGGTATCGCGGGTGGCGATTGCCGACGCTCAACGAACTGTATCGGCCGTTCCGCGTCGGCAACGATGCGACCGCGGCGAACGCGCTGTTGTCGCCGGAGCGGCTGACCGGGGTCGAGGGTGGCGTCACGCTGACGCCGGCACCGGGCGTGAGCATCGCCGCGACCTATTTCTACAACCGGCTGAAGGATGCGGTGGCGAACGTCACGACGACCAATCCGCCGCAGGTATTGCCAGGGGTGACGACCTACAGGATTCGCCAGAACCTCGACGCGATCCGCGCGCATGGGTTCGAGCTCGATGCGTCGTATCGGCCGGGGCCGTTCGGCGTTCAGGCGTCGTGGTCGCATACGAATTCGAAGGTCAAGGGATCGGGTATTACGGCTGCTCTCGACGGTTTGCGGCCGGCGCAGACTCCGCGCGATCAGGTGTCGGGGACGGTCGACTGGCGACACGACGCGGCTGCGCTGTCGCTGACGGTGCGGCACATCGGCCGGCAGTTCGATGACGATCAGAATACGCGGGTGCTCGATCCGGCGACGACGCTGGATGCGTATGCCGCGCTGCCGATCATGCGATCGCTGGTCGCCGAGGTGCGCGGGGAGAATTTGTTCAACGAGCGCGTCGAGGCAGGGATCAGCGGCGCGAACATCGTCGAGCGCGCCACGCCGCGAACGATCTGGGTGGGGCTGCGCTACGGGCTTCGGTAAGCCCCGATCGTCTCCAGGTGCCGCCGCGTTGACCCGTGTCTGGCGCGCGACTAATGCCATTTCCGTGAAGGGTTCCCGGCGACGGGATCAAAAGGGAAGTCGGTGCGCGGATATGTCCGCAAGATCGGCGCTGTACCCGCAACTGTGACCGGATAGCGGCCACCCCGATATGCCACTGGGTTTCGACCTGGGAAGGCGGGGTGGGCGCGGCGACCCGGAAGCCAGGAGACCTGCCTCTCACGGTCGATCCACTGCGCGGGCGGGTGTCCGGTGCGGACGAGTGCTCCGGTCCAGCCGGGTTTCCTCGAGCGAGAGACGTCTGGCCGCCCGGCGAATGGTCGCTGGCGGTTCCGTTTAGGACGCAGCCGATGACAAAATTCTTCCTTCTCCTGAGTGCCGCGGCGATCGCCGCGCCCGCCTACGCACAGGACATTCCCGACCCCGATGCCCCCGAGCTCGTCGTCACCGCGACCCGCGCTGCGCAACCGCTGAGCGAGATCGGCCAGGCCGTGACGGTGATCGACCGCGCAGAGATCGAGCGCCGCCAGACCACCGTCGTATCCGACCTGCTCGCGACCACGCCGGGCGTTACGGTCACGCGCAACGGCACGGTCGGCGCGCTGACCAGCGTCCGCATCCGCGGTGCCGAGGCGGATCAGACCCTCGTCGTGATCGACGGCGTCCGGGTCAACGATCCGTCGTCGACCGGGGGCGGCTTCAACTTCGGCAATCTCCTGTCGAGCTCGGTCGAGCGGATCGAGATTCTGCGCGGCCCGAACTCGGTGCCTTGGGGCAGCCAGGCGATCGGCGGCGTCGTCAACATCATCACCGCCGCGCCGACCGAAGGCGTCCAAGCGCGCGCCAACGCCGAGTACGGCTATGCCGACAGCGTGTTCGCGAGCGCGGGTGTGTCAGGCAAGTCGGGGCCGGTGTCCGGATCGCTGACCGGCGGATATCTGCGCACCGACGGCATCTCGTCCGCGGCCAGCGGCACCGAGCGCGACGGCTATCGCCAATATGGCGCGACCGGGCGGGTCGGCGTCGAGTTCGCGCCGGGCATCGGCCTCGACCTGCGCGGCTATTTCGCGGACAGCAAGGTCGACATCGACGACGGTTTCGACCCGAACACGTTCGTGGTCGCGGACAGCCCCGCCTACGGCACCACGCAGGAGCTGTACGGCTATGCAGGCCTGCACGCGAACCTCGCCGACGGTCGGTTCAACAACCGCGTGGCGTTCACGATCGCCGACATCAACCGCGACAATTATTCGCAGCCCGGCGGGGATGTGACGTTCATCGGTCGCGGCCGCAGCGAGCGTTATGAATATCAAGGCGACTTCCGCCCGCTCGACCAGGTCCGAATCGTCGCAGGCGTCGAGCGCGAGAACAGCCGCTTCAACGACGGCTTCACCTTCGCGGATACCGGCATCACCAGCGTGTACGGCCAGCTGATCGTCAAGCCGCTCGACGTCCTCACGATCACCGGCGGCGTCCGCAACGACGATCACGACGATTTCGGTAGCCACACGACGTTCGGCGCCAACGCGGCACTGGCGTTGCGCACCGGCACGACGATCCGCGCAAGCTATGGCGAAGGCTTCAAGGCACCGACCCTGTATCAGCTCTTCTCCGACTACGGGAATCGCGACCTCGATCCGGAGACCGCACGCAACTTCGACGTCGGTGTCGAGCAAGCCTTCCTCGACAACCGCGCCCGCGTCGGGGTGACCTACTTCAATCGTCGCACGCGCAACCAGATCGACTTCCGCGATTGCAGCCCGGCCGAGCTGACGACGGCCAATTCGATCTGCGCCAACCGCCCGTTCGGCGTCTACGACAACGTCGCGCGTGCCAAAGCGGATGGCGTCGAATTCACGCTCGCGCTGCTCCCCGTCGATGCGCTGACGCTGACGGCGAACTACAGCTATATCGACACCGAGAACCGCTCGATCGGGGACAATTTCGGCAATGTTCTCGCGCGCCGGCCCAGGCAGACCGCGAGCGTCGATGCCGATTACCGGTTCGCGTTCGGACTGTCCGTCGGTGGCACCGTGACGATGGTCGGCGACAGTTTCGACGACGCCGCCAACACGACACGCCTCGACGGCTATGCGCTCGCCGGGATGCGTGCGGAACTGCCGATCGGCGAGCGGTTCGCGGTCTACGGCCGCGTCGATAACCTGACCGACGCGCGGTACGAGACGATCGCCGGCTACGGCAATTACGGCCGCGCGGCCTATGGCGGCGTGCGGTTGCGCCTGAAGTGAGGCGCGGGGCGATCCTCCTCGCGCTCCTGATCGGGGGCTGCGCAAAACCCCCCGGCATGGGAGTAGGCGGGGGGATCGTCTCGACCAATCCGTGCGTGGATTCGGTGCTGGTCCGCATCCTGCCGCCCGCAAAGATCGCCGCGATCAGCCATTATTCGCAGGATCCCTCCGCAACCTCGATCCCGATCGCCGTCGCGCGCCGGTTTCGGGGGATCGCCGGGACCGCGGAGGAGGTGATCGCGCTCCACCCCGATCTTGTCATCGCCAGCACCTACACGCCGCCCGCGACTCAGGCGGCCTACGCGCGCGCCGGTTTGAAGACGCTGCTGGTCGGCATTCCCGACTCGATCGCGGAGAGCCAGGCGCAGGTCACGCAGATCGCCGAGGCTGCCGGCGCGCCAATGGGCGGCGTGCGGATCAATGCCGAGATCGACCGCGCGGTGGCGCGCCGGAGCCGCAAGGATGGCGCTTCGCCGAGCGCGTTGCTCTATATCAGCGGCGATCTCGCGACCGGGGGGAGCACGTTGCTGAACGACATGATGACGCGCGTCGGCTTCCGCAACGCCGCCGCGACTTATGGCCTGACGCATACCGGCACGCTGTCCGCCGAGACGATCATGACACAGCCACCCGCCGTCGTGATCGCTTCCGAACGCAAAAGCCGCGGCACCGCGCTGCGCCACCGCCTGTTGCCGAACACGCCGCAAGCCATCTTCCCGCGCGTACTGATCAATTGCGGTGGGCCGACGATCCCGCCTGCGCTCGAACGCCTTGCCGCGATCCGGTCCGGGCTGTGATGCGATACGCATACCAAAACCACCCCGGCGAAGGCCGGGGCCCAATTGGAATGGCCGGAGTAACGGAGTGCCGCGCGCCGTCACTACCGTCCCCCAATTGGGCCCCGGCCTCCGCCGGGGTGGTGGCAGTGGCGGTGGCGGTGGTCGGTATGGGCAAGGAGGCGGTATGATGACTCGCACGGTGAAACTCATCGCGCTCGGCCTACTCGTGATCCTCCTGTTCGGCCTGTCGCTCGGTTGCGGGAAAGTCTGGGTGCCGGCCTCCGCCTGGTTCTCGAGCGACCCGCGCTGGTGGATCATCCTCGAACTGCGCCTGCCGCGTGCGGTGCTGGGCCTTGCACTCGGCGCAACGCTCGGCCTCTCGGGTGCGGTGCTGCAAGGCTATCTGCGCAACCCGCTCGCTGACCCCGCAGTCGTCGGCGTGTCGTCGGTCGCGGCGCTCGCGGCGGTCGCGGCGATCGTATTTGGGCTCGGCTCCGGCCCCGCGATCTTCGCCGCCGCGATGTTGGGCGCAGTCGGCGCGGTCGCGTTGCTCGCCGCACTGACGTGGCGGTCGCCGAGCGCGATCACCTTCATCCTCGCGGGCACGGTGCTGTCGAGCCTAGCCGGCGCGCTGACCGCATTCCTGATCTCGATCGCGCCGAACCCCTATGCCGTCGCCGAGGTGATCGACTGGATCATGGGCGCGCTGACCGATCGCGGCTGGGATGACGTGACGCTCGCGCTGCCGCCGATGCTGCTTGGCGCGGTGCTGTTGTTGCTCACTGGCCGATCGCTCGATGCGCTGGCACTCGGCGAGGCGGCGGCACGGTCGCTAGGGATGCGCATGGGCCGCGTTCGGTTGCTAGTGGTGCTGGGTACCGGCCTAGTGGTCGGCGCAGGCGTCGCCGTGACGGGCGTGATCGGCTTCGTCGGACTGGTCGTCCCGCACCTCCTGCGGCCGATCTTCGGCCACCGCCCGAGCGCCTTGCTACTCCCCTCGGCGCTCGGCGGGGCTGCGCTGGTACTCGCCGCCGACAGCCTCGTTCGCCTCGCTCCGGGCGCGGGCGAAGTCCGGCTCGGCGTGGCGATGGCGATGATCGGCGCGCCGTTTTTCCTCGGGTTGCTGGTCAGGGAACGAGGTCGCGCATGGATCTGATTATCAATGCGCTGGGCGTGAAACTTGGCAAGCGCACCGTCCTCAGCGACGTGTCCGCGCATCTGCGTCCCGGTCGCGTCACCGCGATCCTCGGCCCCAACGGCGCCGGCAAGAGCACGCTGGTCAAGGCCGCCGCGGCGCTTGTCGACCGCAGCACCGGCTGCGTCCGGCTCGACGCGCAGGACGTCGCGCATATGGACCCGCGCGCCCGAGCCCGCGCGATCGGCTATCTCCCGCAGGACGCGACGGTCCACTGGAACATCGTCGCGCGCGATGTCGTCGCGCTCGGCCGCCTGCCGCACCTTGGCGCGCATGCAGCCCCGTCGCTCGCCGACCATGCGGCAGTGGAGCGCGCGATGCACGACACCGAGACGGTGCACCTAGCAGACCGCCCGGTCGGCGAACTCTCCGGCGGCGAGCGCGCCCGCGTCCTGCTCGCACGAGTATTGGCCGGCGAACCGCGTTGGCTGCTCGCCGACGAACCGCTCGCGAGCCTCGACCCCTCACACCAGATCGACCTGCTAGCCCGCCTGCGTGGCTATGCGCTCGGCGGGGCAGGGGTGGCGATCGTCCTCCACGACCTCGTCCAGGCGCAGCGCGCGGCGGACGACGCGTTGCTGCTCGCCGACGGCCGGGTCGTCGCCTTCGGGCCCGTCGCCGAGGTGATGACCGCGGAGACGCTCGGCCGCGTATTCGGCGTCCGTGTAGCGCCACTCGAAGACGGAGATCGCCGCCTGCTGGTGCCGGTCGGACGCTTCAAGGCGGCATAGACGGTCGACGCGCCGCGCCTGCGGCACTATCCCGCGCCGGTGATCGACATTCCCGCTCCCCTCCGCCTGCGCCTAGACGGCGACGCCCTCGTCCAGAACTGGCGCACGCTCGACCGCATGAGCGGCACCGCCGCATGTGGTGCCGCGGTCAAGGCGAACGGTTACGGCCTCGGCGCGATCGAGGTTGCGCGCCGCCTGGCCGACGCAGGCTGCCGCGACTTCTTCGTGTCGAACTGGCAGGAAGCCGCTGAACTCGCCCCGCTGGGCCTGACGGTTTCCGTCCTCCACGGCGTCCGCGAAGAGGACATGCCCGCCGCGGCCGCAGGTTTCGCCCGCCCGGTCCTCAACACCCCACGCCAAGTCGCGCGCTGGAAAACGGCGGGCGGCGGCGTGTGCGACGTCATGGTCGACACCGGCATGAACCGCCTCGGCGTTTCGGCGGACGACATCGCTGCCGGCTTGCTCGACGGCCTCCAGATCGAAACGCTGATGAGCCACCTAGCGTGCGCGGATGAGGACGTGGCGATGAACGAACGCCAGCGTGTCGGGTTCGCCGCGCTCGCTGGGCAGACATCGGCGCGACGAATGAGTCTTGCCAACTCCGCCGGTATCGCGCTCGAGGGCCATGCGTTCGATCTGACCCGGCCCGGACTGGCGCTGTACGGCGGCATCCCCCGCGCCCAACTGGGCGAAGCAATCCGGCCCGTCGTGACTCCCGAAGCCCAGATCCTCCAACGTCGTCGCGTGGTGATCGGCGATACCGTCGGCTACAACGCGACTTGGACGGCTTCTCACGACACCGATGTTGCGATCATCAACCTCGGTTACGCGGACGGCTATTTTCGCGGGTTCTCGGACCGTGGCAGCGCGTTGGTAGGTGGCGCGCATGTGCCGGTGATCGGCCGGGTGTCGATGGACCTGCTCGCGATCGATGTCACCGCAGTCGCGGAAATCGAGGAAGGCGCGTGGATCGCGCTCGATTTCGCGCTGCCCGACGCCGCGGCGCGGTCGGGCATGTCGCAATATGAACTGTTGACCGGGATGGGCGCGCGCTACTCCCGGTCATGGTCCTGACCGGCCGCGTCGCGACGAGCGGCCGGTAAAGGAGCGAACCCTACCGCTCGATACACATAGCGATGCCCATGCCACCGCCTATGCACAGCGTCGCGAGCCCCCTCTTGGCATCGCGCTTCTGCATTTCGTAGATCAGCGTCGTCAGGACGCGGGCGCCGCTGGCGCCGATCGGGTGGCCGATCGCGATCGCGCCGCCATTGACGTTGACCTTCGATGCGTCCCAGCCGAGTTCCTTGCCGACCGACAGTGCCTGGGCGGCGAAGGCTTCGTTGGCTTCGATCAGGTCGAGGTCGGCTAGCGTCCAGCCGGCTTTCTCCAACGCGCGCTTGGTGGCGGGGACGGGGCCGATGCCCATCACCGACGGGTCGACGCCGGCCGAGGCCCAGCTCTTGATCGTCGCGAGGATCGTCGAGCCGCGGCGTTCGGCTTCGTCGCGGCGCATCATCACGAGGGCGGCGGCGCCGTCGTTGAGGCCGCTGGCGTTGGCAGCGGTCACGGTGCCGTCCTTCTTGAACGCGGGTTTCACGCCGGAGACGCTCTCGATCGTCGCGCCGGCACGGATGTACTCGTCATCGGCTACCACCGTGTCACCCTTGCGGCCTTTGATCGTGACGGGGGCGATCTCGTCCTTGAAGCGGCCCGAGCCGCGCGCGGCCTCGGCCTTGTTCTGCGAGGCGACCGAGAAGGCGTCCTGCTCGCCGCGCGTGACCTGGTACTGCTCGGCGAGGTTCTCGGCGGTGATGCCCATGTGATAGCCGTTGAAGACGTCGGTCAGGCCGTCGCTGACCATCGTGTCGACGAGGCTGAGATTGCCCATCTTCTGGCCGCCGCGGATCGACTGCGCGTGCGCGGAGAGCGACATCGATTCCTGTCCACCTGCGACGACGATGGTCGCGTCGCCGGTCTGGATCGCCTGTGCCGCGAGTGCGACTGCCCGCAGGCCTGAACCGCAGACCTGGTTGACGCCCCAGGCGGGGATTTCCTTGGGAACGCCGGCGGCCATCGAGGCCTGGCGGGCGGGGTTCTGGCCCTGGGCTGCGGTAAGGACCTGGCCTAGGATGACTTCGGAGACGTCTTCGCCGGCGACGCCTGCCTGTTCAAGCGCGGCTTCGATCGCGATGCGGCCGAGTTCGTGCGCGGGTGTCGTCGCGAACGCGCCGAGGAAGCTGCCGACTGGGGTGCGCTTGGCGGCGGTGATGACGACGTCGGTGGGAAGCTGGTCTGTCATGTCGGGATCCTCTTTGTTTGGACCCCATGTAGGTCAGTCGAGTGCGGCGATCCAGTTGGCGAGCGGTTCCCAGAGGCGCGCGCGGGCGGAACGGCCGACGATCATGCCGACATGGCCTGCGCCGAGGTCGCGGCGGTCGGCGAGGCCGATCGCGGTGGCAGCGGGGACGATGCGGTCGCTGAGCGAGACGAACTCGACCGTGGCGCAGGCGAGGGCGAGCGGATCGACTGGGGTGCCGGCGATGACCCAGGCGCCTTTGCCGGGCAGGTCGTTGGCGATGCAGTCCTCGAACAGCGACGCGGCGGCGGCGTAGGGGAGGGGGGCACCGGCGTTGGCCCAATCCTCGAGTCGGACGAACGCGCGTGCTGCGTCGCTGTCCGGGGGGAGGTCGGCGAACGCTTCGTATTTCGCGATCGTGCGCGCGGGGTCGAGTTGCCAGAAGCCGGCTTGCAGGACTTCCATCGGCAGGACGCCGAGCATCGCGGCGGCGGGCTGAACCGCAGCCCAGGTCGCGGCGAGCGTGGGACGGCCTTCGCCATAACCCGCGAAGTGCCACGGCGCGGCGATCGTCGCGACTCCGGCGGTCGGCGTGATCGCGGCGGCACCGAGCGCCAGCGTCCCGCCTAGGCAATAGCCGACCAGAACTGGCGGCTCGGGGAGCGCCTGGAGCAGCGGGACCAGCAATCGCTCGACATGCGCGGCCAGATCGAGATCGCGGTCCCGGCTGCCGGGCGATCCCCAGTCGACCAGCCAGACGTCGAATCCTTGCGCGGCGGTCCATTGCACCAGCGAAGACTCAGGCGAATGATCGAGGATATCTGGCGGATTTATCAGCGATGGGACGAACACGACGGGACGGCCTTCGCCGCCGTAATCGCGCAACGAGACCCGGCCTTTACGATGAATCGCCGGCTTCGGATCGGGGCGCGGCTCTCGCGGCGCGCCTTGATACGCGCGCAATCCCGCCAGGGCTCGAGCCATCCGTTCCGGCGATGCTGCGGTCTCGCTGCGCAGCACGTTGAGGAACAAGGGTAAGGGCCGGGGACCATGCTGCACACCGTGTTGCGGTGCGTCATCAAAGACTGTAGCCTCCGTTTCAAACATAAGACGGGGGATCCATGAAGAAGCAACCGGCTGCCGACGGAATCGTCATCATCAAGAAATACGCCAACCGGCGGCTCTATAACACCGAGTCGTCATCCTATATCACGCTGGATCATCTCGCGACGATGACCCGCGAGGGGCGCGACTTCAAGGTGGTCGATGCGAAGACCGACGAGGACATCACGCACAACGTCCTGACGCAGATCATCATGGAAGAGGAGAGCCGCGGCGAGACGATGATGCCGGTGAACTTCCTGCGCCAGCTGATCTCGATGTACGGCGATTCGATGCAGACGATGGTGCCGGGGTATCTGGAGGCTTCGATGGACAGCTTCCGTCGCAACCACGATCAGTTCAAGTCCGCGGTCGAAGGCGCGTTCGCGAACTCGCCGTTCGCCGATATCGCCAAGCGTAATCTGGCAATGTTCGACGTGGCCGCGCAGGCGATGACGCCGGCCGCGACGACGCCAGCCCCCGCGGCCAGCAAGGACGACGAGATCGCGGCGTTGCGCAGCGAACTCGCCAAGTTGCAGGAAAAGGTCGAGAAGCTCGGCTGATCGGTCGGACTGATGGGGGCGCCGGTGTTGTGGAGTGCGAGCGGCGGACTGGCCGTACTGGCCGTCGTCGCAGGCCTCGGCGAACGCAGGCGGCGACGTCGGCGCGATCCCGACTCGGTCGGCTGGGTCGACTGGTCGACCGTCCAGATGCTGGCGCTGATCGGACTTGCGGTAACGATCGGCCTCGCGTTCAAGACCTGAGCTGACGACGCCTCGTCAACGGGGAGCGTCGGTACGCAGGCGATAGACGCTCTGTGGCAACCCGCCGATCTTCACCGAGCCGACCAGTCGATACCGCGTGGCGATCGCGCGCAGCACGAGCGCCTGGGTCGCGAGGTTCGTGCTGGGCTTGGGCGCGCGTACGACAATCACGCCGGGACGGGCCGCGAGCAGACGCGCGACTTCCACGACCGGATCGATCCCCGTGCCGTGCGACTCGGTCGTCTGGCCCAGATGACTGCGGAATATATACGGCGTCGGCAGGCAGGACCGGGTCAGGAAATAGAGGATCGGCTCGCTGCCATAGGCGAACATGCAGCCGCGGGGCTGCTGGCCGATCATCTGGACGAGTTGCGCGATCTGGCGCGCATTGCCGCGTCGTCCGATGCGGACGCTGGTCATGATGGTCGCCGCCAGCGCGCCGAACACCAGCACGGCGGCAAGGCGGACCATGGTCGTGCGGACGGTCGGGCCGCTCAACCCCGTGCCGGCCGCGACCGACAGCGGCAGCGCGAGGGGCAGCAGATAGAGCAGCTCGAACGTGTGCATGATGAGGATCGCGATCACCGCAGCCGCGAGCCATCCGAGCGCGAAGCTTCCCGTTCGACGGCCCCGCCACGCAAGCCAGGCGAGCGGCAGGCTCATGCCCACGCCGCCCAACAGCTTCAACAGGTTGGAGCTGAGCGTGTCGTCGTCCCGCTGCCCGAAGATCGACAGGAAATTGGCAAAGAGGAAGGCGTCGCCGTGGCCGGCCGCGGCATAGACGATCCAGGCGAGCGCGGTTGGGAACAGCGCTGCGCCGACCCACAAGGCGGCATCGGCTGCGAGGCGACCGATCGACCGCCCATCGCGATGCGCCGCCCATACCAGCGTCAGACCGAAGAATATGCCTTCGAACATCGCGGTGTACTTGATCTGCATCGCCAAGCCGATCAGCAGCATCGCACCGGCACCGCGCAGGCTGATGTGTCGGTGGCCGCGCGTCGTATCGAGCACGAGCAGCGCGGCGGCGGCCATCAAGGCGTTGCCCCATACCGCGGACTGGCCGCCCGCACCGTCGAACACGATGAGCCAGACGAGATAGATCAACGCCGCGCCGAGGCTCGCCACCGGGCTGGCGTCATCGGGAGTCAGGCGGCTGACGATCCGCGCGACCAGGAATGCCGTGGCGGTGGCGACGAGCGTCGCGGCAAGCTGGTACATGAGCACGCCATCGCCGCCGACGCTGCGGATGGCGGCGAAGATCAGGAACAGGCCGACCGGCTTGCGATCGAAGATGTCGACGAACGGCCACGCGCCGTGCAGCAGGCGATCGCCGACGAGCAGGTAGAACTGCTCGTCGCTATGGATCACCGGATTGCCGAAGAACGGGCTGCGGAGGGCAAAGGCGACGAGGAGCAGGATGACGACCTGCCCCGATCGGTGACGCAGGCTAAACATGGGCAATCCTAATAAAAATGCGTCAATTCGAGCTTGCGTATGGTGCCGTCGCAAAGACCGAGGGCAACGATGCGGCCGGGAGCTCCAGCCGACCAGGATGCGACCGGACTCGTCGCATAGTCGGGCGGTATGGGCGTGCCGTCGATCGTACAGATCGTGTCGCCGTCCTTCCAGCCCGATGCGGCAGCCGGGCCGCCGCGCATGACATGGAGGATCTTCAGCCGGTTCTTCTCGACGCCGACGAGCAGTCCGCTGGTCGAACGGAGTGGTGGCGTACCGGCCTTGGGGCCAGGGCTCAGCACCATGCGGCGGGCGCCGGGATCGAGCAGGACACGGTAATTCTGTAGGAAGCCCGAGCCGATCCGGCCCGCAACGCCGATCGACTGCGAGAAGCCGCCTGCGGGTTCGATCCGGACTTCGACGGCGTGCGCGGTTAATTCGCCAAGGCGGACATCGGGCGCGATCGCGAGGCCGCTGACCGCCGGTCCCGCGAGCCCGAACGAGATCGCGGTCGTCGAGGGCACGTTCAGCGCCGCGGCCTTCCAGCCGTCCTTCGTCACGGTGATCGACGATCCGTCACCGGTATCGACGATCACCGGCGCCAATCGACGGCCGCCGAGCGTGGCTGTGCTTTCGTAGACGCTGCGCTCTGGGGACACGCGCAAGGGGGCGGCCCCGCCCTTGAACGGGAGGCGCCCCGACGGGAGCAGGCGGAAACGGTGCGCGGCGTAATCGATGTCGAGCGCGTGCCCGGCGAGCAGGTCCGCGCCGACCAGCAGGTCTACCGCTGACAGGCTGCCGGTGGCGATCGCGGGAAGATCGGTGACGGTGACGCCGCCACCGGTGCGCGCGAGGCCGCCGATGGCGAGCGTGCGGGTCGGCATCCACCCCAGTTCGACCGATCCGCCGATCGCACGTGCGCTGCCGCCCGCGACGAGCTTGGCAGTGTCGACTGCGGGGGAAGCCTTTGCGAGCAGGGTGTAGCTGACCCCGGTATCGAGGATCGCGGTGACGTCGCGGCCTTCGAGCTGCATCGTGAAGCGGATCTGGTTGCCGGGGGTAAGATCGAAGGGCACCCAGCGTGCTTCGGCATCGTCCGCTAGATGGTAGACGCCGCGGTCTCGTGCCGCGGGCGAGATGCTGGCGGCGGGGACGGGTTTCGCCGGTTCGCGCGCGGAGACGATGAGCACCGCCAGCAGCGGGACGAGGGTGAAGAGGGCGCGGCGCATGTCGGCCTGTCCCTAGCGGGTCGGGGGACGGGTACAAGCGGGGTCGAACGTCTGGCCGCTATAGTCGCTCGAACTGCCGCCGTTCTCCGGCGATGGCGGGAGTCCAGGGTTACCGGCGGTGGCGTTCGTGTTTCCTGGGGCCCTGCGATCGCGGGGGCGGTAGCGTTAGAGGGGCGCGTGAGCGGCCCCTCTTACAGGCACGCCTCCAGATACGCCTGATCAAACCCGAACTGCTTGGCTTTCTCCAGCGTGTACGGCCGCAGCCCCATCGAACGGTATTCGCCCAGGATCTTGCCGTCCGCAGACTCGTCGAGATACTCGAACTTGAACAGCTCCTGCGTGACGATAACCGGGCCTTCCATGCCGATCACCTCGGTGATGTTGGTCACCCGGCGCGAACCGTCGCGGAGGCGCTTCACCTGGATGATCAGCTCGACCGAGTCCGCGATCTGGCGCGAGATCGCTTCCTTCGGGACCTTGATGTCGGACATCATCACCATGTTCTCCATACGCGCGAGCGCCTCGCGCGGGGAGTTGGCGTGGAGCGTGCACATCGAACCGTCGTGACCGGTATTCATGGCCGCGAGCATGTCGAAACACTCGGAGCCACGAATTTCGCCCAGGATGATCCGGTCAGGACGCATACGCAGCGCGTTCTTGACGAGATCGCGGATCGAGATCTCGCCCTGGCCCTCCAGGTTGGCCGGACGCGTTTCGAGCGGGAGCCAGTGCGGCTGTTGCAGGCGAAGCTCGGCGGCGTCCTCGATCGTCAGCACGCGCTCGCCGGGGTCGATCATCTTCGACAACGCGTTGAGCATCGTCGTCTTGCCCGAGCCGGTACCGCCGGAGATCACGACGTTGAACCGCGAGGCCCCGGCGATCTTCAGCGCAGTCGCCATCTTCGGCGACATCGAGCCGAAGCCCGCCATCATGTCGAGCGTGATCGGCTTCGCGGAGAATTTACGAATCGAGATCGCGGTACCGCGCAAGCTTAACGGCGGCACGATGACGTTGACGCGAGACCCGTCCTTCAAGCGCGCATCGGCGAGCGGTGAGGTCTGGTCGACGCGACGGCCGACTGAGTTGACGATCCGTTGCGCGATCTGGAACAGATGCTCTTCGTCGCGGAACTGGATCGGCGCGAGTTCGAGTTTGCCCTTGCGCTCGACATAGGTCTGGTCGGGGCCGTTCACCATGATGTCGGTGATGTTCGGATCGGCCAGCAGCTCCTCCAAGGGCCCAAGCCCGAGCAGCTCGTCGACCAGCACCTTTTCCAGCGCGAACTGTTCTCGGCGGTTGAGCGTGAGCTTCAGCTCGGCGAGCACTTCGCCGATGATCGGGCGGAATTCCTCGGCGAGTTCGTCCTTGCCGAGTGTCGCCGCAGCCTCCGGATCGACGCGTTCGAGCAGGCGCGGGAGCACCTGTTCCTTGATCTTGTGGATCGACTGTTCGAAGCCCTCGACGCGGCTGTTGCCCGCTTCGCCGCTCGCGTTCTGGCGGTCGGACAGGCGCTGCATCGCGTCCATGTGTGTGCCGGGCATCGTGCCGGGGCCAAAGCCGTCGGTCTCGCCGGGCATCGGCATCGACTCGATCGGCGGGAACTGCGAACCTCCCTCCGGTTCGGGACGCGGCGCGGGGCTACCGCCCTGCATAGGTCGGGCGACGCCGAATGCGGGCCGGGCCGCTTGCCCCCCGCTGATGCCGTTACGACGCCCGAATGCGCTCATGCCCAAATCCCCGGATGATTGCCCAAGGGGTTAGGGGCCAAGGCTTGATAATTCGCTAACCAAACCGGATGCGTGGGGCGCGTCCTGTGAGAGGCGAGGGTTGATCGCGGTCAAGAACTCCCCGAAGGCAGGCGCATGATCCGCCTGCTGCTTCTTCTCGCGCTCACCTTCGGGTTGGCCAGCTCGGCATCGGCCGACGATATCGCCGCCACCGGGCGCGGCGTGGTGCGCGTCGTGACGATCGCGGTGATCGACGACCAGGTGGTCGGCTTCGGCCATGGCAGCGGTTTCGCGATCGCGCCCAACCGGATCGTGACCAACGCGCACGTCGTCGATCTCGCCGAGCGCTATCCCGACAACGTCGTCGTCGGCATCGTCCCGACCGAGGGCAGCAAGTCCTACCAAGGCAAGGTGATCGCGTATGATTCGCAGCGCGACCTGGCGCTGATCGAGTTCACTGGCGCGCGCCTGCCGCCGAGCGCGCTGTATACCGGGCCGATGAGCGAGGGCGATCCGGTGGTGTCGCTCGGCTTTCCGGGGAACGTCGACCTGGCAACGGCGCGGTCGGCGGCGGATTATATCCGGCCGATGACGCCGGTGCGGTCGGAGGGCGTGCTTTCCGGGCGGCGCGTGTTGAGCAGCGTCGAGGTGCTTCTTCACACCGCTAGCATTGCACGCGGCAATTCGGGCGGGCCTTTGCTCGATCGCTGCGGGCGGGTGATCGGGGTGAACTCGGCGATCACCCGCGGCGAGGAGGGCGATTCGACGTTCGGGTTCGCGATCGCCGATACTGAGCTCGCGGCCTTCCTCCATGAGGCGAAACAGCCTTATGCGTCGATCGGGACGGGCTGCACGTCGATCGAGGATCGCTTGCGACAGGACGCCGACGCGGATGCGCGGGCGACCGCCGATGCTGCTTCCGCCCGACGCGACGCGGCGACGCAGGATGCGATGACTCGAGAGGTCGCGCTGGAGAAGGCGCGGACCGAGGCCGGGCGCGCGCGCGAGAACGTCATGGCGCTCGCCGGGCTGCTGCTGGTCGCCGGGGCACTGGTGATCGGGAGCGCGGGACTGCTCGAATCGCGCGGGCAACGGCGGCAGGCGGTGTGGGCGCTGGGTATCGGCGGGCTGAGCGTGCTGGTCGCGATCATCGTGTTCGTGCTGCGGCCTTCGGGCGAGGTCGACGTGCCGCTGTCCGGGCTGCCCAAGACGCGGATATCGACGCCCGATGCCGCACTCGGCAAACTGATGTGCACGCTGATCCCGGAGCGCAGCCGGATCACGATCTCGTCCAGCGAGGACGTGCCGATCGACTGGGGCGCGAAGGGCTGCGTGAACGGCAAGACGCAATATGTCGGCACGCAGAATGGCAATGGGGCTGGCCGATGGGACCGCGTGCTGGTGCCAGATGCCGAGCAGACCGTCTCCGTGCTGTCGTTCGATCCGGCAACGCGCGTCTATTCGAACACGCGCTATCTGATGTCGGCGGCGGGTATGGAGGCGGCGCGGACGGCGCGGGGTGTCGTGCCGAACGTGTGCAACATAGACGATGCCGCGTTGGCTCGTTTGGCGGGGCAGCAGGCGGCGGTCCGCGCGGTATTGCCGCCGTTGCCGAACGAGAAGCTCGTCTATTCGTGCAAGTCGGCGCGCTGAGCTTCCGCGGCTAACAGTGCGCGCTTGCGGTCGAGGCCGTACGCGTAGCCGCCGAGCGCCCCACCGATGCGTTGCGCGCGGTGGCAGGGGATGACGATCGAGACCGGGTTCTGCCCGCACGCGGTGCCGGCGGCGCGGACCGCGGCGGGGCGACCGGCCAGGGCCGCGAGTTCGCTGTAGGTTCGGGTTTCTCCGATCGGGATGGTGCGTAGGGCTTGCCAGATCGCTTCCTGGAACGCGGTGCCGCGGACGTCGAGCGGGAGGTCTTGGTCACGGTCGGGGGACTCTACGGCTGCGACGACTTGCGCCGCCAGGTCCGCGAGGGCTTCGTCGCCGGGTTCGATCGTGGCGTTGGGGAAGCGGCGGTGGAGTTCGTCGGCGTCTTCGTCGAAGGATACGCGGCACAGTCCCTTGTCGGTGGCGGCGACGAACAGCGCGCCGAGGCTCGTGTCGGCGGTGGTCCAGCGGATCGTGACGCCTTCGCCGCCGCGCGCCCAGGCGCTGGGGGCCATGCCGAGCCGTTTGGCGTCGGCTTCGTAAAAGCGGCTGGGGGCGGAATAGCCGGCGTCGTAGATCGCTTCGGTCACGGTCGAGTCCTCCGATAAGGCGTTGGCCGCGCGGCCGGTGCGAAGCGCGCGCGCGTAGGCGGCGGGGGTGACGCCGGTGGCGCGCTTGAACAGGCGGTGGAAGTGGTGCGGGGCGTAGCCAACTCTGGCGGCGACCTCCTCCAGCGAGAGACGGTCTTCGGCGGCTTCGAGCAGCGCGACCGCGGCGGCGACGGCGATGCGGTCGCGGCCGACTTCGTCCGGGGTGCAGCGCAGGCAGGCGCGGAAGCCGGCGGCACGGGCGCTCGGCGGGTCCGGGTGGAAAGTGACGTTCTCGCGCCTAGGGTGGCGCGCGGGGCAGCTTGGCTTGCAGTAGATGCCGGTGGTCTTCACGCCGACCACGAACCGGCCGTCCCACGCGCGGTCGCGGGCTTCGAACGCTGTCCAGGCAATATCGGTGTCGGGGGCAATGCTCATTGGATCGGTATAGCCGGTCGCGACGCGTGCGCATCCCGTGGCTTGCGCTCAAAGCGGAGCCAATCGGCGGTCCGGCCGTTCTTCCGCGCATACCTCATAACGAAAGATGTCTCATGGCCTCCGACACGCCCGTCTGGTTCATTTCCGGCTGCTCGACCGGTTTCGGTCGCGAACTCGCCAAGCTCGTGCTTGCGCGTGGTTGGCGTGCGGTGGTGACCGCGCGGGATGCTGGCCGGGTCGCCGATCTGGCGGAGGGCGCCGAGGATCGTGCGCTCGCGCTGTCGCTCGACGTGACGGAGCAGGCGCAGATCGACGATGCGGTCGGGCAGGCCAAGGCTAAGTTCGGTCGGATCGACGTGCTCGTGAACAATGCGGGCTACGGCTATCAGGCGTCGGTCGAGGAGGGCGTCGACTCCGAAATCCGCGCGCAGTTCGATGCGAACGTGTTCGGGTTGTTTGCGCTGACTCGCGCGGTGCTGCCGATCATGCGGGGGCAGAAGAGCGGTAATATCATCAACATCACGTCGGTTGCCGGTCAGGTCGGGTTCCCGGGCTCAGGCTATTATGCCGCGTCGAAGCATGCGGTGGAGGGGTGGTCGGACTCGCTGCTCGCCGAGGTCAAGCCGCTTGGGATCGACGTGACGTGCGTCGAGCCGGGGCCGTTCCGCACGGATTGGGCTGGGCGTTCGCTCAAGCAGACGCCGGTGAAGATCGCGGACTATGCGGAGACGGCGGGCAAGCGGCTGGATGGGACGCGGGAGGTTAGCGGGACGCAGGCGGGTGACCCGGTGCGGGCGGGCGAGGCTATGATCGCGCTGACCGAGGATGCGAACCCGCCTCGGCATCTGGTGCTGGGGGCTTGGGGGTATGATGCGGTGACGAAGAAGCTGGCGGAGCGGCTGAAGGAGATCGAGGCGCATAAGGCGGACAGCCTCGGGGCGGATTTTCCAGCGGAGTAATCTCGGAGGAGCGAGGGAGCATTGTTTCCCCGCGAAGGCGGGGACCCAGACTGGGCTCCCGCCTTCGCGGGAGAACAAGGAGGTAGGGGCTGGCTTCACGTTTGTAGCGCCAGTCTGCGCCGAAGCCTTCTTCCAAAGCCACCACCCCGACAAAGGCCGGGGGCCCAGTTGGAAAGGTGGTAAAAACGAAGGGCCGTCCTCCTTTAGCAACGTCCCCCAACTGGGCCCCGGCCTTCGCCGGGGTGGCGTTAGGGTTGGGGAAGGGCGGTGATCAGCCGCGGTTGGCGCGGAACAGGTCCAGCGTCCGCTGTTTCGCCAGATCCGCACTCGGCTCGTGATAATCCTTCCGCCGGTCCGAGTTGAACCCGTGGCCCGCTTCGTAGACGTACACCGTCGCATTCGGCCAATCCTTGGCGATGACCTGCTCGACGCCCTCCATCGGAATGCCATGGTCGTGGCGACCGAAGTGGAGGATCACCGGCACCTTGGGCTCTTCGTCCGCCGCCGCCGGGATCATGCTGCCATAATAGCCGCTAGCCGCCGCGACGCCGGTGAGCTTGGTCGAGGCGAACCACGCGACCGAGCCGCCATAGCAATAGCCGACCACGAACACCGGCCCGGCGGGGGCGAGCGTGTCGATGCAAGTCTGGACGTCCTTCAGCGACAGGTCGAACGGGTGAAGCTGGCGCGCGAGTTCGACGCCGCGGGCGAGGCCATCGCCCGAATAGTCCGCCTCGAAGCCCGGATGCTCGCGATCGAACAGGGCCGGCGCCAGCACTTCATAGCCGTCGGCGGCGTATTCGTCGCACAGGTCGCGGATGTGGTCGGTCACGCCGAAAATCTCCTGCACCAGCACGAGGCCGCCGCGACGCTCGCCGGTCGGCTGCGCGTGATAGACCGCGACGGTCGTGCCGTCGGACATCGTCATCGTTTCCATCGTGCCGGTCATTCTCTCGTCCTCGTCGATTGGTCGTAACGTCTGCCCAATACCGTCATTCCCGCGGAGGCGGGACCCCATAGTGGCAGGCCGTGCGGTGAAAGCGCCTGGTCCGGAGGATATGGATCCCCGCCTGCGCGGGGATGACGGGGAGGGGCGTAATCGTAACCGTCCAACCTTCGATCAATGACAAAACAGTCACAAACCCATTCCCCCAACCCTCCCGCCGGGTTGCCAATCCGCGAACCCGATGCTACCCGCGCCGCGTCCCATGAGAGGTGCTTTCGCGCCCTCTTCCCCCGTGGGACGGCACTATTTCGGTTTCAGGCGAGGATTGACAGGTCCGTGGAGACATCCGGCGGTATTCAGGCGAGCTTAGGCGGGCGTTATGCGCTGGCCCTGTTCGAACTCGCGCGTGACGCGAAGACGATCGACGCGGTCGAGTCGAGCCTGGCGAACGTGCGCGACGCGCTCGCGCAGTCGGAGGACTTCCGCAATCTGACGGTCAGCCCGATGGTGTCGCGTGGCGCTGCCGTGAAGGCGGTCTCCGCGGTCGCCGACGAACTCGGCGTCGATGCGACCACCAAGAGCTTCCTCGGCGTCCTCGCCGAGAACCAGCGGCTGGGCGCGCTGCCGAAGATCATTAAGGCATTCCGGACACTTGCCGCGCAGCATCGCGGCGAGATCGCGGCCGAGGTGACGTCCGCGCATCCGCTGACCGACGAGCAGGTGATCGAGCTGAAGCATCAGCTCCGCCAGCGGGTCGGCCGTGAAGTTTCCGTCGACCTCAGCGTCGACCCATCGTTGCTGGGTGGACTCGTCGTCCGCGTCGGCAGCCAGATGATCGATTCGTCGATCAAGACGCGTCTCAACACTCTCGCGCACGCGATGAAGGGCTAAGCTAATGGATATCCGCGCCGCAGAAATCTCGAAGATCATCAAGGATCAGATCGCCAATTTTGGCACCGAGGCGCAGGTCAGCGAGACCGGCCAGGTGCTGAGCGTTGGCGACGGCATCGCGCGCATCTTCGGCCTCGACAACGTCCAGGCCGGCGAGATGGTCGAATTCTCGAACGGCGTGCAGGGCATGGCGCTCAACCTCGAGGCCGATAACGTCGGCGTCGTGATTTTCGGAAGCGATTCCGAGATCAAGGAAGGCGACATCGTCAAGCGCACCGGCACGATCGTCGACGTGCCGATCGGCAAGGAGCTGCTCGGCCGCGTGGTCGACGGCCTCGGCAACCCGATCGACGGCAAGGGCCCGATCCACACCACCGAGCGCAGCCGCGTCGAAGTTAAGGCACCGGGCATCATCCCGCGCCAGTCGGTCAGCGAGCCGGTCCAGACGGGCCTGAAGGCGATCGACGCACTCGTCCCCGTCGGCCGTGGCCAGCGCGAGTTGATCATCGGCGATCGCCAGACCGGCAAGTCCGCCGTCGCGATCGACGCGTTCATCAACCAGAAGATCGCCAACGCCGGAGACGACGAGTCGAAGAAGCTGTATTGCGTGTACGTCGCGATCGGCCAGAAGCGCTCGACCGTCGCCCAGCTGGTCAAGACGCTCGAAGAGAATGGCGCGATGGAATACACCATCGTCATCGCCGCGACCGCGTCGGACCCCGCACCGCTCCAGTATCTCGCACCCTATACCGGCGTCGCGATGGGCGAGTATTTCCGCGATCGCGGCATGCACGCACTGATCTGCTACGACGATCTGTCGAAGCAGGCGGTCGCGTATCGCCAGATGTCGCTGCTGCTGCGTCGTCCTCCGGGCCGTGAAGCGTATCCGGGCGACGTGTTCTATCTCCACAGCCGCCTGCTCGAGCGTGCGGCGAAGATGTCGGACGCGAACGGCGGCGGCTCGCTGACCGCACTGCCGATCATCGAGACGCAGGCGGGCGACGTTTCGGCGTACATCCCGACCAACGTGATCTCGATCACCGACGGCCAGATCTTCCTCGAGACCGACCTGTTCTTCTCGGGCGTTCGTCCGGCGATCAACGTCGGCCTTTCGGTGAGCCGCGTCGGTTCGGCGGCTCAGACCAAGGCGATGAAGAAGGTGTCGGGCTCGATCAAGCTCGAATTGGCGCAGTACCGCGAGATGGCGGCATTCGCGCAGTTCGGGTCGGATCTCGATGCGTCGACGCAGAAGCTGCTCAACCGCGGTGCGCGTCTGACCGAGCTGCTGAAGCAGGCGCAGTTCTCGCCACTCCCGTTCGAGGAGCAGACCGTGTCGATCTTCGCCGGCACCAGCGGCTATCTCGACAAGGTGCCGGTCGCCGACGTGACCCGTTACGAGCAGGCGCTGCTGGCCGACATGCGCGCGAACCATGCCGACGTGCTGAAGCTGATCCGCGATACCCGCGATCTGGGTAACGAGGCGAAGGACAAGCTGAAGGCAGCGCTCGAAGCGTTCGCGAAGACGTTTGCATAAGTAAAACTCCCTCTCCCCGCTGGGGAGAGGGTCGGGGTGAGGGGTAGTACCGCGAGGTGCCGCTCCCGTGGCAGCCCCTCACCCCAACCCTCTCCCCGGAGGGGCGAGGGAGCAGGAAGAGAAGATGGCATCACTTAAGGCCCTCAAGATCCGCATCGGCTCGGTGAAGTCGACGCAGAAGATCACCAAGGCGATGAAGATGGTCGCCGCCGCGAAGCTGCGCCGTGCGCAGGACGCGGCGGTTGCCGGGCGTCCGTATGCCGAGCGTCTCGAAGCGGTGATGGCGAGCCTCGCGGGGCGCGTCGGCATCGCGCCGGGTGCCTCGCCGCTGCTCGCGGGCACGGGCAAGGATCAGGTACACCTGATCGTCATCGCGACGTCGGAGCGTGGCCTCGCGGGCGCGTTCAACACCAACATCGTCCGGGCGGCACGTCGCAAGGCCGAGGAACTGATCGCGGCGGGCAAGACCGTGAAGTTCTACGTCGCCGGCAAGAAGGGGCGCGTGATCAAGCGTTTCTTCCCGAACGACATCCTCGCCGATCACGAGATGGGCCAGATCAAGCGTCTCGCGTTCAGCGACGCGCAGGAAATCTCCGAGGACCTGATCAAGCGCTTCGGCGAAGGCCAGTTCGATGTCGCGCATCTGTTCTACGCGAAGTTCGTCTCGGCGCTGGTGCAGGTCCCGACCGGCATCCAGATCATCCCGATTCCCCTGTCGGCTATCCCGGGCGCGGAAGCAAAGCCGGGTGCGCCCGCCGAAGCCGTGGTCGAGTACGAGCCCGACGAGGAAGCGATCCTTGCCGACCTGTTGCCGCGCAACGTCGCGATCCAGATTTTCCGCGCGCTGCTCGAAAACGCGGCGTCGGAGCAGGGCTCGCGCATGAACGCGATGGACAACGCCACGCGCAATGCCGGCGACATGATTACGCGTCTCTCGATCCAGTATAACCGTACCCGCCAAGCCGCGATCACGACCGAGCTGGTCGAAATCATCTCGGGCGCCGAAGCGCTCAAGTAAGTCCAAGGAAGCAGACAATGGCAACCGCCCCAGAGACCCTCGGAACCACGCTCGCCCCCAAGGCCACCAACAACACCGGCCGCATCTCGCAGGTCATCGGTGCGGTCGTCGACGTGCATTTCCCCGACAATTTGCCCGCCATTCTGTCGGCGCTCGAAACCGACAATAACGGCAACCGGCTTGTGCTCGAAGTCGCGCAGCATCTCGGCGAGAACACCGTTCGCACGATCGCGATGGACGCCACCGAGGGTCTGACCCGCGGCCAGACCGTCACCGATACCGGCTCGCAGATCCGCGTGCCGGTCGGCCCGAAGACGCTCGGCCGCATCCTCAACGTCATTGGCGAGCCGATCGACGAGCGTGGGCCCGTCGGCGCAGAGACGACCGCTCCGATCCACGCCTCGGCGCCTTTGTTCGTCGACCAGTCGACCGAGAGCGCGATCCTGGTCACCGGCATCAAGGTCATCGATCTGCTCGCACCGTATGCGAAGGGCGGCAAGATCGGCCTGTTCGGCGGCGCAGGCGTTGGCAAGACCGTGCTGATCCAGGAGCTGATCAACAACATCGCCAAGGGTCACGGCGGCACGTCGGTGTTCGCGGGCGTCGGCGAGCGTACCCGCGAGGGTAACGATCTGTACCACGAGTTTCTCGACGCAGGCGTCATCGCCAAGGATGCCGACGGCAATCCACAGTCGGAAGGCTCGAAGGTCGCGCTCGTGTTCGGCCAGATGAACGAGCCGCCAGGCGCACGCGCCCGCGTCGCGCTGTCGGGCCTGACGATCGCCGAGTATTTCCGCGACGTCGAAGGCCAGGACGTGCTGTTCTTCGTCGACAACATCTTCCGCTTCACGCAGGCGGGCGCAGAGGTTTCGGCACTGCTCGGCCGCATCCCGTCGGCAGTGGGCTATCAGCCGACGCTGTCGACCGACATGGGTGCGCTGCAGGAGCGCATCACCTCGACCAACAAGGGGTCGATCACCTCGGTGCAGGCCGTGTACGTGCCGGCCGACGATCTCACCGATCCGGCACCGGCAACGTCGTTCGCGCATCTCGATGCGACGACCAACCTCAACCGTGCGATCTCGGAGCTGGGCATCTACCCGGCGGTCGATCCGCTCGACTCGACCTCGCGTCTGCTCGAGCCACGCGTCGTCGGCCAGGAGCATTACGACACCGCGCGCGCCGTTCAGTCGACGCTGCAGAAGTACAAGTCGCTGCAGGACATCATCGCGATTCTGGGCATGGACGAGCTGTCCGAAGAGGATAAGCTCACCGTCCAGCGTGCGCGTAAGATCCAGAAGTTCCTGAGCCAGCCGTTCCACGTCGCCGAGGTCTTCACCGGCATCAGCGGCAAGTTCGTCCAGCTTGAAGACACCGTCCGGTCGTTCAAGGCGGTGGTCGAGGGCGAGTATGATCACCTGCCCGAGGCGGCGTTCTACATGGTCGGCGGCATCGACGAAGCCGTTGCCAAGGCCGAGAAGATGGCCGCGGAAGCTTAACTTCTAACTGCTCCCTCTCCCGTTAGCGGGAGGGGGCTGGGGGGTGGGCACCCGCCCTCCACGTCGCGCGACGCTGATGGCGCGAGCCCACCCCCGGCCCCTCCCGCATGCGGGAGGGGAGTGAGACCCAGACATGCTGCATTTCGAACTCGTCACGCCAGAAAAGCTCGTCCGCTCGGAGGAGGTCTACATGGTCGTCGTCCCCGGCACCGAAGGCGATTTCGGCGTCCTCGAAGGCCACGCACCGTTCATGTCGACGGTCCGCGACGGCGGCGTGCAGATCTTCCGTACGCAGAACGGCACCCCCGAGGTCATCGCGATCAAGGGCGGTTTCGCCGAGGTCAACGCCAAGGGCCTGACCGTCCTCGCCGAACACGCCGGCGAGTAACCCTCGTCAGGCGAGCGCGGGTGCTCGTCTGATCGATACCGGTCGGCGACGCTTCAACCGTGCCAGCAACGGTTGCTCTATCCACCGATGTACGGCCAGGCCCGACATCGTCGATGCGACGATGAACGCCAGCGAAAAGACGTAGACCGATTTGGTGGGGATATGATCTCGCACCATCCACAACAGTGCGATCACACTGGGATGGATTAGGTACGTCGAATAGGACGCATCGCCGACCCGCGATAAGATCCGTTCGAAGCGACCGCGGGGAGCGGTATCGATTACCCCGAGTACCACCAGCGCCCATGGGATGCCCCAGGTCCAGGTCCGCCCATATCCCGAGATACCAGCAGTGGCAGCCTTGACGCTGACGTCGAGCGAATCGGTCATGCCGAATGTGAGCCCGACCGCGAGCAGCGCAATTCCGATCACCAGAGACGGTGCAGCTATCCGTTCGGCGATCCCTTTGCGCCAGGCTAGCCAGACGAGCACGCCCAGCGCGAATTCCAACTGGAGTGGGTTGAGTAGAATACGGGCAGGTGCCCAACTCGGATGAACGAAGCCGCCGGTCGCCGCCACTGCGATCGTCAACGCGAGCAAGGCTTCGACACGGTAGCGTGGCGCGCGCATGGCGATCGCGACGAGCATGTAGAAGGCAAATTCGAACCCCAGCGTCCAACCAGGGTATAGCGCGGGCGCGTGATAGCCATCGGTATCGAGGATCGGCAGGACGGTGATCGACATGAACGCACTGACGCGCGTCAGCGGATCGTGCATGATCATCATGTAGATGACGCTTAGGCATGCGAACAACGGCACGATTCGCAGCCAGCGCTTCGCCAGGAAGTCCCAAGGATTGCGGTCGGCGTTCGACAGCGATTGAGCCATGACGAAACCGCTGATGACGAAGAACAGATCGACTCCACTTGCCCCGAAAACGGCAAGATTGGGTATCGACGGCGCGAATTCGCCGGTCACAGTGATCAAGCCGGATTTGGCGCTTTCCAGCGCATGGATCAACAATACGAGCGTTGCGGCGAGCGCTCGAAGCCACTGGATCGGCGCGATACGTGTCGATGACATCGGAAATAGATAGCGCCGAAGCCGTTAAGGTCCCGTTGATGCACGCTCAGAGGAAGTTATACGGGTCGACGTCTACTGTAACCCGAACCTTCGACGGCCAGTCGAGCTTTCCCAGCCATTCCCGGATCACATCCTGCACGTCCAGTGCCCGCCGCGCATGGACGAGTAGCCGATAGCGATGGCGTCCGCGCAACATCGCCAGCGGCGCTGGGGCCGGTCCATAGACGTGCATCCCTTCGACTTCCGGGGCGCTGCGCCCCACCAGCTTGGCCGTATCGTGCGCGCACGTCTGGTCCTCCGACGACACCACGATCGCCGCGTACCGTCCGAACGGTGGCGCTCCCGCATCCTTCCGTGCATCCGTCTCCGCGGCGTAGAACGCATCCGCATCGCCAGTGATCAGCGCCTGCATCACCTGCGCGCCGGGGCTGTGCGTCTGGATGAACACGTGGCCCGGCTTCTCGCCACGCCCGGCGCGGCCCGACACCTGCCGGATCTGCTGGAACGTGCGTTCGGCCGCGCGGAGGTCGCCGCCGTCTAGGCCGAGGTCCGCATCGACCACGCCTACCAAGGTAAGGTTCGGGAAGTGATACCCCTTCGTCACCAACTGCGTGCCGACGACGATGTCGATGTCGCCCGCCTCCATCCGCCCGACGAACTCCGCGGCCTTGGCAGGCGACCAGATCGTATCCGACGTGACGACCGCCGTTTTCGCCTCGGGGAACAGTGCGGTCACCTCGTCCGCGATCCGTTCGACACCGGGCCCGCAGGCGACGAGCGTATCTTCGCCCTTGCACTCCGGACACACGCGCGGCGTCGGCTCCGCGTGCCCGCAATGATGGCACGCCAACCGTCGCGTCAGGCGATGCTCGACCATCCACGCGGTGCAGTTCGGGCACTGGAACCGGTGCCCGCAGGTCCGGCATAGCGTGAGCGGCGCATAGCCGCGGCGGTTGAGGAAGAGTAACGACTGCTCGCGCCGTTCCAGCGTCGCCTGCATCGCCTTCACCAGCCGCGGGGCGAGCCAGCGGCCGCGCTCGGGCGGTTCCTTGATCAAGTCGATCGGCTCGATCGTCGGCATCTCCGCCGCGCCGAACCGGCCGGGGAGCTTCAGTTCGGCGTAACGCCCGGTCACGACCTGTTGCCGCGTCTCGATCGCGGGCGTGGCGGAGGCGAGGATGACCGGGCATCCCTCGAACTTGCCACGCATCACGGCGACGTCGCGCGCGTGATAATGCACGCCCTCTTCCTGCTTGAAGCTGGTCTCGTGCGCCTCGTCGACGACGATCAACCCGAGATCGCGGTACGGCAGGAACAGCGCGGACCGCGCGCCGACCGTCACCAGCGCCTCACCACTCGCGATCGCCCGCCACGCACGCCGCCGCTGGGTCGAGCGCAAACCCGAATGCCATGCAATCGGCTCGCAGCCGAACCGGTTGTGGAAGCGCTTGAGGAAGGGCTCGGTCAGCGCGATCTCGGGAAGCAGGACGAGCGTCTGGCGCCCATCGCGGATCGCCTGCGCGACCGCCTCGAAATACACCTCGGTCTTGCCCGAGCCGGTGACGCCGTCGAGCAACGTCGGGTGGAACGCATGCTCGGAAACACCTGCAACCAGGGCATCGGCCGCCGCGCGCTGATCCTCCGACAGGATCGGCTCGTGATGCGCGGGATCGGGCACGGGGTAGGGGACGTCGATGCTCACCTCGACCGCCTCGATCGCACCGACCTTCACCAAGCCGCGGATCACCGCGTCGCTGACCTCCGCCAGCGTCGCCAGTTCGCGGATCAGGCCCTGGCGATCACCGATCCGTTCCAAGGCCTGCTCACGCTGTGGCGTCAGGCGAGGGGGCACTACCCCGGTAGACCGATACTCGACAGCGGTCCGCGCGCCCTCCAGCGCCGAGGTCGACGCCAGCGTCATCCGCAACACCGACGCTGCCGGCGCGAGGTAATAATCCGCCGTCCACTCGACCAGGCGTCGCAGCGGCGCACCCAAGGGCGGCACATCCGAGACCGCGAGCAGATTGCGCAACCGGTTGTCGCCGACCTCCGCATCGGACGGCATCCGCTCCGCCTCCCACACCACGCCGAGCAACTGCCGCGGCCCGAGCGGCGCGACCACGATCGAGCCCGGCCCGACCTCCATGCCGGCAGGCACGCGGTAGTCGAGCGGCCCTAGGGCGGCGTTGAGGATCAGGACACGGGCGCGAGACGACATCGTGTCGGTATATGGGGGCGGATCGACTCCGCGTGAACCGTCTTAAGCCGCGTTGCGCCTGTCGGCCCGGCGGCGTTCGCCGATCCGCGCGCGTTTCGCCTTGTAGAGGATCGTATCGGCGCGGTGGACGAAGTCGCGGATCGCATGGCAATCCGGCTCCAGCGGAGCGATCCCCACGGTGCCGGCGCTGACCATCGCAAGTCCGTTGAGCGCGATCGGAAAGCGCAACGCTTCCTCCAGCCGCGCGCAGACATGGCTCGGTTGCGCGACGAGGCCCGGATTGTCGATCAGCACCGCGAACTCGTCGCCGCCCAGTCGCGCGGCAAAGCTGCCCTTCAGCCACGGCGCCTGCAGGACCCGGCCGACATCGCGCAAGACGTCGTCGCCCGCTGTATGGCCGAGCGTGTCGTTGATCGCCTTGAACCCATCGAGATCGACCAGCGCGAGCAACAGCGGCGTGCCATCCGCATGCGCCCGCGTCATCGCCGAATCGAGCGCACGATCGAACGCGGCGCGATTGGCGATGCCGGTCAGCGAATCGGTATCCGCGCTCCGCCGCAAGATCGTTTCGAGGGCATGGCGTTCGGTCACGTCCTGGAACACGCCGACGAACCCGATCGTGGTGCCGCCGTCTGTTTCCAGTTCGCCAAGCACGCGCACCCGGCGTGGCTCGCCCTGCGCGGTCGTGAAGTCGACCTCGATATCGAACGGCACCCCCGTTTCCAGAGTGTGGGCCATCGATGCGTTGAGCTTCTCCCCCGCGTGTGGCGGGTAGAAGCTCATTGCTGCGTCCATGTCGGGCACGGGGCCGACCGGTAGCCCATAGATGTGAAACACGCCGTCGGACCAACCCATGTCCTGGTGATCGAGCGAGGTCCGCCACGATCCCATCGCCGCCATCCGCTCCGCCTGGCGAAAGATGCGATCCTGGCGGGCGAGCGCCGCGGCCTGTTTGTCGGCAGTGGTGGCGATCGCGATCGCCTGATGAGCGGCGGAGCGCGCGGCGATCGTCGCCTCGGCCAGCGTCGCGAGATGGGTCAGCGCACGACGGCCGGCGTCGTTCAGGCTGCGGGGCACCGTATCGATCACGCATATCGTGCCGATCGCGTGACGTTCGCCGGTGCCGTCGACCGCGTGGATCGCGGCGCCGGCGTAAAATCGGGCGCCTCTTTCCGCCATGACGAGCGGATTCTTCGCGAACCGCGAATCGGCGTCGAGGTCTTCGATGACGAGCGGATCGTCGTTCTGGATCGTGTAGGCGCACATGCCGATGTCGCGGCTGATCTCGCCGCGCTCGCCACCGGCCGCCGCCTTGATCCAGAGCCGGTCGCTGTCGACCAGGGTCATCAGCGCGGTCGGGCAGTCCAGCATCTCGGCTGCGAGTGCGACGAGCGCGTCGAATTCGCGTTCCGGCTCGCTGTCCAGCAACGCGAGCGCGTGAAGCGCCGCCACGCGCCGCGCTTCATCTGCAAAGATATCGAACGGGAGATCGGCGGGGGACATGGCACTCGATATCGCAAGGGGGGTTAATTTTCTTTGCAGGCGGAACGCGTTACTGTCCAACGATGGACTATGAGGATCCCCTGCCGCCGTCGATGCTCTGGGCGGATCATCTTGCGCGCGATCGTCGGCGATCGGTGCACACGGTGCGGGCCTACCAGGCATCGGCGGAGCGGCTGACGGCGTTCCTGGTCGGGCATTGGGGCGAGCGGATCACGCGTGGGGCGCTGGCGCGGGTGACGGCGACGGACCTGCGGGCGTATCTGGCGCAGCGTCGCGAGGCGGGGTTGGGCAACGCATCCGCGGCGCGCGAATTGTCGGCGGTGCGCGGGTTTCTCGCCTGGGCGAACGAAGGCGCGGAGCAGCCGCGAATGCGGGGGCCGCGCGTGAAGGCGGGCGTGCCGCGGCCGATCTCGCCAGCCGAGGCGGTCGCGCTCGCGGAGGAGGTGGCCGACGATGCGGCCGAGCCTTGGATCGGCGCGCGCGACTGGGCGGTGCTGATGCTGCTGTACGGCGCAGGCTTGCGAATCGGCGAGGCGTTGATGTTGCGGGGCGATATCCTGCCGCTCGGCGAGACGATCCGGGTGATGGGCAAGCGCGCCAAGACGCGTGTGGTGCCGTTGTTGCCGCAGGTGCATACAGCGATCGAGGCCTATGTCGCACAGACGCCGTGGCCGGTTACGCGCGGCGAACCGCTGTTCCGTGGGGCGAAGGGCGGGGCGTTGTCGCCGGTGATGATCCGCCGGGCGGTTCAGTCCGCGAGGGCGCGGTTGGGGCTGGGCGATCGGACGACGCCGCATGCTCTGCGGCATAGTTTCGCGACGCATTTGCTGGGGCGGGGGGCGGACCTGCGCGCGCTACAGGAGTTGCTCGGCCATGCGAGCCTGAGCTCGACACAGGTTTATACGCAGGTCGATGCCGCGCATCTGATGGACGTGTACCGCAACGCCCACCCGCATGGCGGGGTCTAGCCCTTCGGTTTCCAGGTCAGCACGCGCCAGCCATAGCCGATGATGATGACCACGAACGTCGCCACCGTGACCGGCCCGACATAGCGGTCGAGTTCCTCGAAATGCGAGCCGAGCAGGATGCCGGCATAGGTGAGCACGGTGTTCCAGATCGCGCTGCCCGCCGCGGTCCAGATCACGAACTGCCAGATCGGCATCCGCGTCATCCCCGCGGGCAGCGAGATGACGGTGCGGAACGTCGGCATGAACCGGAACACGAAGATCACCCAGCCGCCGCGCTTCGTGAAGAAGCGGTGGATCTTCTCGACGTCGGACCATTCCATCGTTAGCCAGCGGCCGTTGCGCTCGATGAAGGGGCGGAAGCGTTCGTAGCCGATGTTGCGGCCGATATAATACCAGAAGTAATTGCCGACGACCGAGCCCGCGGTACCCCAGGCGATCAACGGCACGACGCTCATATCGCCGCGCGCGACGGCCATGCCGCCGAGCCCCATGATGACTTCGGACGGCACAGGCGGCACGATATTCTCGAGCGCCATTAGCAGGAAGATCCCGAAATATCCGCCCCAGGCGATGAGATCGAGGATGAATTCGGTCATGGGTATCACATACTGCCGGGATGCCGGATGTGTTCCACCGACATCACACCACCCCGGCGAAGGTCGGGGCCCAATTGGGGGGGGCGGTTATGACGAAGGACGGCGTTCCGTTACTGCGACCTTTCCAATTGGGCCCCGGCCTCCGCCGGGGTGGTATCTTCGCTCCAGTTACCGAGCCGCGACCTTCGCCTCGATCGCATCCCAGATCATGCCGGCGACATCCGTCCCATCGAAGTTCGAGATCGCGACGATCCCGGTCGGCGAAGTAACGTTGATCTCCGTCAGCCACGTCCCGCCGATCACGTCGATCCCGACGAACAACAGCCCGCGCTTCTTCAGTTCCGGCCCCAACACCGCGCAGATCTCGCGCTCCTTGTCGGTCAGCACCGACTTCTCCGCCGACCCGCCGACCGCGAGGTTCGAGCGGATCTCGCCTTCGCCCGGAAGCCGGTTGATCGCGCCCGCGACCTCGCCGTCGATCAGCACGATCCGCTTGTCGCCCTTGGCAACGTCGGGGAGGAACGCCTGCACCATGTGCGGCTCGCGCCACGTCATGTTGAAGACCTCCATCAGCGCCGACAGGTTCGCGCCGTCCGACTCGACCTTGAAGATCGCCTTGCCGCCATTGCCGTGCAGCGGCTTGATGACGATCGCGCCGTGCTCCGCGAGGAATTTACGTGCTTCGTCGAGCGAGCGGGTGACGAGCGTCGGCGGCATGAACTGCGGATAGTCGAGCACGAACACCTTCTCGGGCGCGTTCCGTACCTGAGCCGGGTCGTTCACGACCAGCGTCTTGTCGGCGATCCGCTCGAGCAGGTGCGTCGCGGTGATGTAGCCGAGGTCGAACGGCGGATCCTGCCGCATCAGGACTACGTCGGCCTCATCGCCGAGGTCGAGGTTGACGGGCTCGCCGACGCTGAAGTGATCACCGACGACGCGCTGCACGGTGACGGGGTGCGCCTTCGCCCAGACCTTGCCGTCGCGGTAGTTCAGGTCCTCGGCCGAGTAATGGAAGAGCCTGTGGCCACGGTCCTGCGCGGACAACATCAACGCGAAGGTCGAATCGCCGGCGATGTTTATGCTGTCGAGCGGGTCCATCTGGACGGCGACGGTGAGGCTCATGCGTCTTCCTTCTGTTCGGTCGAGCGCATGTAGGCGCCGGCGGACGTGAAGTCACCCGATCCAGGCATTCTCGATATGGCGCGGGCGGGTGCCGGGCGCGAGCAGGATGACGTCGACGCGGATATCGTCGCCGGGTCCGGCATAGCGCGGCATGAGGTATTCCGCCGCTGCGGCAACGCGCGCGAGGCGACGTTCGTCGATCGCGAAGTCGAGTTCGGCGGCGGTCGCGCGGGTTTTTACTTCGACGAAGGCGACGAGGTTTCCCTTTCGAGCGACGAGGTCGACTTCGCCGACGGGGGTGCGGACGCGGCGGTCGAGAATGCTCCAGCCCTTGAGGCGCAGCCACCACCCCGCCAGCCGCTCGCCGCGCCGACCCGTTGCTTCCGCAACCTGTCGGTCCTGCGTGTTCCCCTTCCGCTTGCGGGAGGGGCTAGGGGAGGGCAGGGGCGGCACGTCTGTGACATGCCCTCCCCCGCCCCCTCCCGCAAGCGGGAGGGGAGATCAGGGCTTGGGCTTCAATTCCAGCGCCCGCGCATACAGCGCCTTGCGATCGAGCCCGAGCTTCTTCGCCACCTCGCTTGCGGCTTGCCCGGTCGACAGACGGGTGAGCGCTTCGATCAGCGCCGCGTCACCATCCTCTGCACTCGCCGGCGGCGCCTCGCCCGGTGGTGCGACAACAATCACGATCTCCCCCCGCGGCGGCGCATCCGCATAGCGCGCGGCGAGCGTCGACAGCGTCCCAGTCACCGCCTCCTCGAATTTCTTGCTGATCTCCCGCGTCACCGCCGCCTCGCGGTCGCCGAGCCCTTCAAGCAGCGCCGCCAGACACGCCCCCAGCCGCGGTCCCGACTCATACATTACCAAGGTCGCGCGGATCGTGGCCACCTCGGCGATCGCCTCCGCCCGCGCGTGCAACTTTGACGGGAGGAAGCCGACGAACAGGAACCGGTCGGTCGGCAATCCCGCCAGCGTCAGCGCGGCGACGGCAGCGCACGGCCCTGGAATCGTCACCACCAGATGCCCCGCAGCCCGCGCGTCGCGCACCAGCTTGAAACCGGGATCCGAAATAAGCGGCGTCCCCGCGTCCGACACCAGCGCCACCGCCTGCGTCGCCATCCGCGCGATCAGCGCCGGCCGCACGCCTTCCGCGCTGTGGTCATGATACGGCACCATCGGCGTCTTGGTGCCGATGTGGCGGAGCAGCCCGGCCGTGACGCGGCTGTCCTCGACGGCGATCACGTCGGCGCGGCGGAGGATGTCGGCGGCGCGGGGCGACAGATCGCCAAGATTGCCGATCGGGGTCGCGACGATGTAGAGGCCGGGATCGAGAAGAGTTTCAGGGTTCATGGGGACGGTCATGGCAGACGCGACGACGATAGGGCAATCCGGCCCGCTTTCGGTGGGCACATTCGGGCGATGGGCGACGCTTGCCGCGGCGTGCCTGCTCGGCGCGTGCCAGACGATTGTCCCGCGTGGTCCCGTCGAGCCGTCGCAGCAGCGCCCGACCACGCGTCCTGCCGATCGCCCCGACATCGGCGTCGAGACCGGCATCCCGCGCGATGCCGAGCGTAACCGCGTCGCGCTGCTCGTGCCGTTGTCGGGTAGCAACGCCGGCGTCGGTACCTCGATCGCCAACGCGACGATGCTCGCACTGCTCGATACGCAGAACCAGCGCGTCCGGATCACCAACTACGACACCGCGACCGGTGCCGCCGCCGCTGCACAGCGCGCGATCGCCGAGGGCGCGCAACTGATCCTCGGGCCTCTGCTCGCCGACGATGTCCGCGCGGTCGCGCCGATCGCGCGCGCCGCGAACATCCCGGTGCTGAGCTTCTCCAACGATCTCGGCGTGGCGGGCAACGGCGCGTATCTGATGGGCTATGTCCCGACCCAGTCGATCGCGCGCGTCGTCGATTTCGCGAAGGAGCGCGGCGTCAGCAACTTCGCCGGCCTCGTCCCCAACGGCCTGTACGGCGAGCGTGCATCCACCGCGTTCCTCCGCGCCGTCGAAGGCGCGGGCGGCCAGGTCGTTTCGCTCCAGACCTACGCGCGCGGCCCTGGGGGCATCTCAGGCGCCGTCACGCGGCTTGCGGCGAAAGCGCCCTATGATGCGGTCCTGATCGCCGATGGCGGCGCGACCGCAGCCTCCGCAGCCGCGATGGTCAAGCGCGGCGGAGGCGCCTCGACGCGGATCCTCGGCACCGAACTCTGGAACTCGGACGCGGGGATCGCCGCGAAGCCTGCACTGTCGGGCGCGTGGTACGCCAGCGTTTCGGACACGCTGTACCGCCAATATGCCGGCAAATATCGCGCACGGTTCGGGGCAGGGCCATACCGCCTGTCGAGTCTCGGTTACGACTCGGTCCTGCTGACGGTCCGCATCGCGCGCGACTGGAAGCCCGGCACCCCGTTCCCCGTGAATCGCCTGCGCGACGGCGACGGCTTCGCCGGCATCGACGGCGCATTCCGCTTCGGCAAGGACAACGTCGCCGAGCGCGCGCTTGAGGTGAAGGAAATCCGCAGCGGCACGACCACGGTCGTCTCGCCTGCACCGACTGGGTTCGGGAAGTAAACCTTCCTATTCCTGTCATCCCCGCGGAGGCGGGGACCCATATACTCAGCCGGCTGCGATCCTATCGCACGGTCAGCCAGTATGGGTTCCCGCCTTCGCGGGAATGACGGCGTTGGCTCTACGCGGTAACGATCTCGGGCAGGATCGCATCGAGCAGGAGCGCACCCGCTTCGGTGACGCGCAATCGACCCGGCGAGTGCACGATCAACCCGAGAGCTTCCAACCGTGCCACCGCCGCCAGATCCACCGGCACCACGCCCGCGTTCAGCGCAGTGATCCGGTCCAGATCCACGCCTTCCGCCAACCGCAACCCCATCAGCAAAGCCTCGGTCGCCCGCGTCGACGGCGAAAGCGGATCCTCGACCTCCATCCCGTGGCCATTGCGCTCGATCGCCGCCAGCCAGTTCTCCGGCTTCTTCCGCCGCACCGTCGCCAGCCCGCCGCGCCGTCCATGCGCGCCCGGCCCGATCCCTGCGTAATCCTGGTACCGCCAGTAAGCGAGGTTATGCCGGCTTTCCGATCCCGGCCGTGCATGGTTCGACGTCTCGTACGCGGGCAGCCCAGCGGCGGCGGTATCCGCCCGAGTCGCCTCGAACAGATCGGCCGCCGAGTCGCCGTCGGGGATCACGATCCGCCCCGCCAGCGCTTCGGTCGCGAACCGTGTGCCGGCCTCGATCGTCAGCTGATACAGCGACAGATGCTCCGTCCCAAGACTCAACGCGCGCGCCAGTTCTGCGCGCCAATCGTCGAGCCGTTGGCCGGGAAGCGCATAGATCAGGTCGAAACTCACCCGGGGGAATACGTTTTGCGCAGTAGCCAGCGCAGCCTGTCCCTCGTTCACGTCATGCGCGCGGCCGAGAAACTTCAGCGCCTGATCGTCGAGCGATTGCAGCCCCAATGACACCCGGTTTACCCCAGCACGCGCCAGGTCGGCAAACCGCGCCGCCTCCACCGAAGACGGATTCGCCTCCAGCGTGATCTCGATCCCCTCGGCGAACCCCCAGGCCTTCTCCGCCGCATCCAGCACAGCGGCGACCGTCGACGGCGGCATCAGCGACGGCGTGCCCCCTCCAAAGAAGATCGACTGCAATTTCCGTCCCGGCAAGACCCGAGCCTCATGCGCAAGGTCGGTAAGCAGCGCATCACGCCAAGCCGCCTGGTCCACCTCTTCCCGAACATGGCTGTTGAAATCGCAATACGGGCATTTCGACACGCAGAACGGCCAATGGACGTACAGCGCGAGATCAGACGAAGGGCTTGGTGTTTCGAAGACGGGCATTATCTCGCGCATATGGTCGCACGGGGCGGCCGAAGGAAGCGCAATGACGGCACGGATGGGTTTGGCGATCGCCGGGGCGCTGTTGATGGCAGGCTGCGCGCAGGGCCCCGAGCGTGTCGTCGAGCGTCGCGATACGATGGCGCCGGCACCGCGCGGCGCGAGCCTGCTCAAGACGGCGATGATGGACGGCCACAATGCCGCCCGCGCTGCCGTCGGCGTGGCACCGCTCGCCTGGAGCGATACGCTGGCGACCACCGCGCGCGCCTATGCCGAGGAACTGGCCCGCACACGGAAATTCGCGCACGCCCCGCAACCCCAGGGCATGTCGCGCGAAGGCGAGAACCTCTGGACCGGCACGCGCTATGCCTATGCGTACACCGAGATGATGGGCCACTGGGTCGCCGAGAAACGCGATTTCATCAACCAGCCGACGCCCGGGTTCAGCCGCACCGGCAAGTTCGAGGACGTCGGGCACTATACGCAGATCATCTGGCGCAACTCGACCCAGGTCGGCTGCGCGATGGCGAGCAACAAGACGGACGACTATCTGGTGTGCCGCTACTCGCCTCCCGGCAACGTCTTCGGCGAACGCGCCTATTGATCTGGGATAAGCAGGTAGTGCTACCTCGGTGGTACTTTCTTAAGCGATCGTCGGCTAACCTGCTTTAATGATACCAGTATCCAAACCCGATGGCGCTCGGCCCGGTGGCTGCGTCGGATGCCGAGACGGCGCCGGCCTGTCGTTTGCCTTCTCGATGGCGTTCCAGCCGATCGTCGACGTCGAGACCGAGACCGTCTTTGCCTACGAAGCGCTTGTACGGGGTCCCGAAGGGCAGTCGGCAGCGAGCGTCCTCTCGCAGGTCGACGGCGCAAATCTATACGCGTTCGATCAGCAATGCCGCGTGCGCGCGATCGAGGCTTCGGTGAAGGCCGGGCTGCTCGACACGCCTGCGCGGCTGTCGATCAACTTCCTCCCGAACGCTGTCTATTCGCCGGCAGCGTGCATCCAGTTGACGTTGAAGACGGCGGCGGCGGTCGGCATGCCGACGGATCGCCTCATCTTCGAGTTCACCGAGAACGAGGAGATGCTGGATCCCGCGCATGTCGCGAACATCATCGCGACGTATCAGAAGATGGGGTTCGGCACCGCGCTCGATGATTTCGGCGCGGGGCATGCCGGGCTCAACCTGCTCGCGCGGTTCCAGCCGGACATCATCAAGCTCGACATGGAGCTGATCCGCGACATCGACACGAGCCTGCCGCGGCGGATGATCGTCGAGGGCATGCTGCGGATGTGCACCGCGCTGGGAATCACGGTGATCGCCGAGGGGGTCGAAACGCTTGGCGAGTTCGAGGCATTGCGGGGGCTCGGCGTGCGGTACATCCAGGGGTATCTGCTGGCGAAACCGGCGTTCGAGGCGCTGCCTACGGTGACGTGGCCGGTGAAGCAGGCGATCGCGGTTTAGACAGGGTCGGTCTCTAGTGTTCTCCCGCGAAGGCGGGAGCCCAGGGTCAAGAGCGTGACATTCGTGGCTGCTGGGCCCCCGCTTTCGCGGGGGAACAGGCAGTAAGACAATTAGAACACCGCGGCTTCAAGCAGTTTGAACGCCTCGTTCCGATGGCTGATCGCGTTCTTCGTCTCGTGTGGCAGCTCGGCATAGGTCTGGTCGTAGCCGAGCGGAACGAATACCGGGTCGTAGCCAAAGCCGACATTGCCACGCGGCGGCCAGGTCAACGTCCCCTCGGCGCGACCTTCGAACCATTCGACATGACCATCGGGCCACGCCAGCGCGAGCACGCTGACGAAATGCGCACCGCGCGTTGCGTCCGGACCCTTGGCGACGACCGCGTCCTCGACCTTCTGCATCGCCATCACCCAGTCGCGACCGTTCGGCGTCTCCGCCCAATCCGCCGTGTACACGCCCGGATCGCCGTTCAGCGCATCGACGCACAGCCCGCTGTCATCCGCGAGCGCGGGGAAGCCCGACAGATCTGCCGCCGAGCGCGCCTTCAGTTCGGCATTGGCGAAGAACGTCGTGCCCGTCTCGACGGGTTCCGGCAGGTCGAGTTCAGCAGCGGAGACAACCTCCAGCCCACGCCCTTCGAGCAGCGCGGCGATCTCGCGCACCTTGCCCTTGTTGTGGCTAGCGATGACCAGCTTGCCCGGCTGCAGCTTGCGGATCGCCTGCGGTTCCTTGCCCTCGCCGCTCACTTGGCGACCGCTTTCGCCTGCGCCGCGAAGATGTCGGTGCAACCAATGCGTGCAAGACGCAGCAGGCGGAGCAGCGCCTCCTCGTCATAGGTCGCGCCTTCAGCGGTCGCCTGTGCCTCGGCGATGTTGCCGTTTTCGAGCAGCACGAAGTTCGCATCCGCATCCGCGCCCGAATCCTCGATATAGTCGAGGTCGAGCACCGGATTGCCCTGGTAGATGCCGCAACTGATCGCCGCGACTTTCTGCGTCAGCGGGTCGGCGGTCAGCTTGCCGCTCGCCAGCAACCCGTCGATCGCGAGTCGCAGCGCGACCCAGCCGCCCGAGATCGACGCGGTGCGCGTGCCGCCGTCCGCCTGGATCACGTCGCAATCGATCACGATCTGGCGCTCGCCGAGCAGCTTAAGGTCGACGACCGCGCGCAGCGAACGCCCGATCAGCCGCTGGATTTCCTGCGTGCGGCCCGACTGCTTGCCCTTGGCAGCCTCGCGGTTGTTGCGCGTGTTGGTGGCGCGCGGGAGCATGCCGTATTCGGCGGTCACCCAGCCTTCGCCCTTGCCGCGCATGAACGGCGGCACCTTCTCCTCGACGCTGGCGGTGACGAGCACTTTCGTGTCGCCGAAGCCGATCAGGACGGAGCCCTCGGCATGCTTGGTGAAGCGCGGCTCGATCGTGATCGCACGCATCTGGTCTGGGGCGCGGCCGGATGGGCGCATGATGTATTCCTAAAATTCTTCCGTTCGTCCTGAGTAGCTGCTGAGCTTGTCGAAGCGGCGTATCGAAGGATCGGCCCGCTTGGGGCACATCCTTCGATACGGGCCTTCGACTGCGCTCAGTCCCTACTCAGGACGAACGGGTGGTGGGCAATATGGTGTGCCTAGCCTTTCGCATTCCCGCTCGCCAGCCTAGATCAAAGCGATGGCCACGCCCCCCGTCACCGAACTGACCGATCGCGCGCGCGACATTTTTCGTGCCGTCGTCGACAGCTACCTGGCGAGCGGCTCGCCGGTCGGGTCGAAGACGATCGCGCAACTCACCGGTCTCAGCCTCTCCCCCGCCTCGATTCGCGGCGTCATGGGCGAACTTGAAGGTCTCGGCCTGCTCGCCAGCCCGCATACCAGCGCCGGCCGGATGCCGACCGATCGTGGCCTACGCCTGTTCGTCGACGGCATGATGCAGGCGATGGAGCCGTCGTTCGAGGAGCGCCAGACGATCGAGGCGCGTGCGGGCGTCGGTGGCCCGGTCGAGGAGGCACTCGCCGCGACGACGCTCGCGCTCTCCGGGCTGTCGGCCTGCGCCGGGCTGGTGATGGTCCCCAAGCGCGAACTGAAACTCCGCCAGATCGCGTTCGTCGCGCTGTCGCCGGAACAGGCGCTCGCGGTGCTGGTCAGCGAGGACGGCTCGGTCGAGAATAGGGTGATCGCGCTGCCGAAGGGCATGTCGCCGTCCGCGCTGATCGAGGCGGGCAATTACATGTCGGCGACGCTCGGCGGCCTGACGCTTGCCGATGCGCGGACCCGGATCGAGCGCGAGTTGGCGGACGGTCAGGCGGCGCTCGATGGCGCCGCGCGGACGCTGGTCGAGCGCGGCATCGCGGTGTGGAGCGAGGATGCCGATCGTCGCCCGGTGCTGATCGTGCGCGGGCAGGGGCGGTTGATCGATGCCGCGGCCGCCGCCGATCTCGACCGGGTCCGCGACCTGCTCGACGATCTCGAGGGAAAGCAGGAAGTCGCATCGCTTCTGGACAGCGCGCGGGCAGGTGATTCGACACGGATTTTCATTGGTGCTGAGACCAAATTGTTCGCGTTGTCAGGGTCTTCGGTGATCGCGCGACCGTTCCGTGGATTGGACGGTCGGGTAGTCGGTGTCGTCGGCGTGATCGGCCCGACGCGGTTGAACTATGCGCGCGTCGTGCCCATGGTGGATTTCACGGCTGCAACGCTCGCCCGGTTGATGGGTTGAGCCGGCCCAAATTATAGGGAAAACCATGTCCGACATCGACCAGAACACGCCTGCAGACCTGCGCGAAGAGACCGCTGAAGCCGCTCCAGAAGTGGCATCCAACGACCGCGTCGCGGAGCTGGAAAACCAGCTGGCGGAAGCCAAGCAGAACGTCCTCTACGCGCAGGCCGAGATTCAGAACGTCCGCCGTCGTGCCGAGAAGGAAGCACAGGACGCCCGCGCCTATGCCGCGACCGCGTTCGCGCGGGACGTGCTGTCGGTTGCGGACAACCTTTCGCGCGGCCTGTCGGCGATCCCCGCGGACCTGCGTGCGGATGACAAGATGAAGGGCCTCGTCACCGGGCTCGAAGCGACCGGTCGCGAGCTGGAGAGCGTGTTCCAGCGCCACGGCATCACCAAGATCGCCGCCGAGGGCCAGATGCTCGATCCGAACAAGCATCAGGCGATGCTTGAGGTCCCGAGCGACCAGCCCGCCGGGACGATCGTCCAGGAGATGCAGGCGGGTTACATGATCAAGGACCGCCTGCTGCGTCCCGCCATGGTCGGCGTCGCCAAGGCCGGCTGACACCGTCTTGCTCCCCTCCCTGACAGGGAGGGGCTGGGGGTGGGTCGGCCAGTTGGCTATCATTGCGCCCGCCCCAGACCGACCCACCCCCGACCCCTCCCTTCCAGGGAGGGGGGAGAGCAGCACATGAACCAGAACCTCACCGCCGATCGCCAGACCTTCGTCACGCATCTCGAATGCTCGATCACCGGCGAGCGGTATGAGGCGGACCAGCTTCATGGGCTGTCGCGCGCCGGGCGACCGTTGCTCGTCCGCTACGACCTCGACGCGGTGCGGTCCTCGGTTTCGCGTGATACGATCGAAGCGCGTCCGACCGATCTGTGGCGGTGGCGCGAACTTCTCCCCGTCCGCCACGCGTCCAACATCGTCAGCCTCGGCGAAATCGAGACGCCGCTCGTGCCGCTGACCAAGTCCGGCGGCCCCAACGTACTCGTGAAGGACGAAGGCCGTCTTCCGACCGGCAGCTTCAAGGCGCGTGGGCTGGTCATGGCCGTCACCATGGCGAAGGAGTTGGGCGTTACCAAGATCGCGATGCCGACCAATGGCAATGCGGGCGCGGCGCTGGCGGCGTACGCCACTCGCTGCGGGATCGAGACGATCGTGTTCTGTCCCGACGATACGCCCGAGATCAACGTTCGCGAGATCGCGATGCAGGGCGCGCGCGTCTGGCGCGTCAACGGCTTGATCGACGATTGCGGCGCGATCGTCGGCAAGGGCGCCGCAGAAGGCCGCTGGTTCGATTTCTCGACGTTGAAGGAGCCCTACCGGATCGAGGGCAAGAAGACGATGGGGCTCGAACTCGCCGCACAGTTCGGCTGGAAACTGCCGGACGCGATCTTCTACCCGACTGGCGGCGGCACCGGTTTGATCGGGATGTGGAAGGCGTTCGACGAACTCGAGAAGCTCGGCTGGATCGGCTCGGAGCGCCCGAAGATGTTCGCCGTGCAGGCAAGCGGCTGCGCGCCGATCGTCCGCGCGTTCGAAGCGGGCGAGGAGCATGCCGAGCGTTGGGAAGACGCCAGCACCGTCGCGGCCGGCATCCGCGTGCCGAAGGCGGTCGGCGACTTTCTGATCCTGCGCGCGGTGCGCGAAAGTGGCGGACAGGCAATGGCGGTCGGCGATCCGGCGATCTTGAAGGCGGTCGATGCGGCGGCAAAGCAGGACGGGTTGCTGCTATGCCCCGAGGGTGGCGCGACGTTAGCCGCCTATCATCAGGCGCTGAACACTGGGTTGGTCGACGAGGACGACAAGGTCGTTCTTTTCAACTGCGCGACGGGACTGAAGTATCCGATGCCCGAAGCGCCGCAAGCGCTTGATAGAACACGACCTATCGATTTCGACGCGCTGTAAACGGCGGATTTCTGCCGATCGGGTGGGTCTCGATCTACCAGATCGGTGGTTGAAATTGATCCATGTTGGCTGCAACGGGGCGCCCTTGTTTACAAAAGGGGTCTTCAATGCAGAAAATCATCCAAGTCGTTTGTGTCGTGCTCATCGCCGCGGCGGTGATGTTCGGCGGACGTTGGTACATGTACGTCGCGCAGGGTTCGAGCCCGTATGACGAGGTCGGCATCGCGCTGAACGGCTACGCGCCGGGGCCGATGCGCGCCTGGGGCTGCCACAAGATGCAGGCGCGGTTCCCGGGCCAGTTGCCGCCTTACGGCTGTGCCGGGCCGGATGGTCGTAGCTGGCTGTAACAAACGTCCGTCATCCCAGCGAAAGCTGGGATCTCCCCGTGATAGCGCGTGCGCTTGCCACTTGAGATCCCAGCTTTCGCTGGGATGACGGTGGGGGAGCGGACGCGGATGGGTGGTGGACGTCAGGCCGACGCTAACGGCGTAAACGGCAGCACCGTCTCGTACTGCGCTAGCGGCGGTGCCCCCGCCACCTTCGCGCCCGCACGCAGCAGGAAGGCATGCCGCACGATCTCGCCCTGTTGCTCGATACCGTAGCGGTGCAGCGCCACGCCAGGCCGGAACGCGTAGTCGTACCGACACCAAGGATGCCGCGCCAAAGGCAAGAACACGCCGCGCTGGTGTTGCCAGATGTGTGTCATCTCGTGGACGAACAGCCCCTGCAACGTCAGGTTCGCGTGCGAGAAGTCGTCGCACCACAGATCGCCCTTGGGGTGAAAGTGGATGCACCCGCGGGGTGCCATCACGGTGTCGCGCGGTTGGAAGAACGCCCATTTGATGCGCGACAGGCTCACTCGAGAGTAATCGATCGCGCCCCCGAACACCGATGCTGCGAGCGCCGTCTCCCCCTCGGTAAGCCCGCGCCTTGAGTCGGCTCGGGTCACTTACCCGCCGGGGTCCCCGCCGCGACCACGGTCGCGTTGTTCAAGATCCGCGTCCCGTCGGCGAACGCGAACGTCAGCATCACGCGATCGGCAGGCTTGATCCCCGAGTTCATGTTGAACAACATCACATGCCGACCACCCGGCGCGAACGCTACGTCCGTCTTCGCGGGAATTTCCACGCGGGTCAGCGGCGCCATCGTCGACATGCCGCCCTTGTCCATCGTCTCGTGCATCTCGGCCTTGATCGCGACGTCGGTGGTGACCGAGATCAGCGTCGCCGGCGTCGGCCCCCCGTGCACCGTGAAATACGCCGCCGCAGGCCGTCCGGTGACCGCGCCGAGCCGCACCCAGGCCCCGTCCACCGACAGTTCCTTCGGCGGCGAGCACGACGCCAGTGTCATCGCCGCAACACCCAGTCCGAAAACGATACGCATAGGTTACTTTTCCCCGGGCTCTGCCTCTTGCGCATCCTATGACCGGTACAATCTTGCGGCAAGCGCGAGGCCACCTATATCGCGCCCATCATCAGAAAGGTTCCGCCTCCGAAACGGGGTGGAGCGGATTTCGTATTTTCGTTTCAAGTGAGGGGCTAATCAGAACTCATGGCTAAAGTAATCGGTATCGATCTCGGCACGACCAACAGCTGCGTTTCCGTCATGGAAGGCGGCAAGCCCAAGGTCATCGAGAATTCCGAGGGCGCGCGCACCACGCCGTCGATCGTCGCGTTCGCCAAGGATGGCGAGCGACTGGTCGGCCAGCCGGCCAAGCGCCAGGCAGTGACGAACGGCGACAACACCATCTTCGCGGTGAAGCGCCTGATCGGCCGTCGCTTCGACGATCCGATCACCAAGAAGGACACCGAGCTGGTCCCGTACAAGATCTCGCGCGGCCCGAACGGCGACGCCTGGGTCTCGGCGGGCGGCAAGGATTACTCGCCGTCGCAGATCTCTGCGTTCACGCTGCAAAAGATGAAGGAAACCGCCGAGTCGTATCTCGGCGAGACGGTCACGCAGGCGGTCATTACCGTTCCCGCGTACTTCAACGACGCACAGCGCCAGGCGACCAAGGACGCCGGCCAGATCGCCGGCCTCGAAGTGCTGCGCATCATCAACGAGCCGACTGCGGCGGCGCTGGCTTATGGCCTCGACAAGCAGGACGGCAAGACGATCGCGGTCTACGATCTCGGCGGCGGCACGTTCGACATCTCGGTGCTGGAAATCGGCGACGGCGTGTTCGAGGTGAAGGCCACGAACGGCGACACGTTCCTCGGTGGTGAGGATTTCGACAACAAGATCGTCCAGTATCTCGCCGACGAGTTCAAGAAGGCGGAAGGGATCGACCTCGCCAAGGACAAGCTCGCGCTCCAGCGTCTGAAGGAAGCCGCCGAGAAGGCGAAGATCGAGCTCAGCTCGGCACAGTCGACCGAGGTCAACCTGCCGTTCATCACCGCGGACCAGAACGGCCCGAAGCATCTGGTGAAGTCGATCACCCGCGCCGATCTGGAGCGGATGGTCGAGGATCTGGTCAAGCGTACGCTCGAGCCTTGCCGCAAGGCGCTCGCAGACGGTGGCCTGAAGCCCGAGGACATCTCGGAAGTCGTGCTGGTCGGCGGCATGACGCGCATGCCGCGCGTGCGTGAAGTCGTGAAGCAGTTCTTCGGCAAGGAGCCGCACACCGGCGTCAACCCGGACGAGGTCGTCGCGATGGGTGCCGCGATCCAGGCCGGCGTGCTGCAGGGCGACGTCAAGGACGTGCTGTTGCTCGACGTGACGCCGCTGTCGCTCGGCATCGAGACGCTGGGTGGCGTGTTCACCCGGATGATCGATCGCAACACGACGATCCCGACTAAGAAGTCGCAGACCTACTCGACCGCCGACGACAACCAGGGCGCGGTGACGATCCGCGTGTTCCAGGGCGAGCGCGAGATGGCGGCCGACAACAAGATGCTTGGCAATTTCGATCTCGTCGGCATCCCGCCCGCACCGCGCGGTGTGCCGCAGATCGAAGTCACGTTCGACATCGATGCCAACGGCCTCGTCAGCGTCTCGGCCAAGGACAAGGGCACCGGCAAGGAGCAGCAGATCCGCATCCAGGCATCGGGTGGTCTTTCGGACAACGACATCGACCAGATGGTCCGCGACGCCGAGACCTTCGCCGAGGAGGACAAGAAGCGTCGTGCGGGCGCCGAGGCGAAAAACAACGCCGAGTCGCTGGTCCACACCACCGAGCGTCAGCTGGCGGATAACGGCGACAAGGTCGATGAGTCGCTGAAGACCGAGATCCAGGCTGCGATCGACGCGACCAAGGCTGCGGTCGAGACCGGCGATGCGGATGCGATGACCGAAAAGAGCACCGCGCTTGCCCAGGTCGCGATGAAGCTCGGCCAAGCGATCTACGAGAAGCAGGCCCAGGCGGACGCGTCGCCGTCGGGTGACGGTGATGCGGCGAAGAAGGACGACGACGTCGTCGACGCCGAGTTCTCGGAAGTCGACGACAACCCGAAGGCGTAACCGAAACTCCCTCTCCCCTTCGGGGAGAGGGCCGGGGTGAGGGGCAGTTCCGCGCGCTGCCGTGTGGAATGGCCCCTCACCCAACCCTCTCCCCGGAGGGGAGAGGGCTAAGAGGGCCGCTATGAGTACCCAGACAGATTATTACGAACTGCTCGAATGCGAGCGGACCGCGGATGCGGGGACGATCAAGTCGTCCTACCGCAAGCTCGCGATGAAGTATCACCCGGACAAGAACGCCGGCTGCAAGGATTCCGAAGCCCAGTTCAAGGCGGTCAGCGAGGCGTACGAGTGCCTCAAGGACCCGCAGAAGCGGGCAGCCTATGATCGCTTCGGCCATGCCGCGTTCCAGAACGGCGGCGGTGGCGGTCACGGCGGCGGCGCGCAGGATTTCGGCGGCTTCAGCGACATCTTCGAAAGCGTCTTCGGCGAATTCATGGGCGGCGCGCAGCGTGGCGGCGGTCGCTCGGCTGCGCGGCGCGGCGCGGACCTGCGCTACGACATGGAAGTCAGCCTGGAAGAAGCGTTCCACGGCAAGACGACTGAGATCACGATCGACGTCTCCGCGCTCTGCGACACCTGCGACGGCTCGGGCGCCAAGGTCGGTACGCGCGCCAAGACCTGTCAGCATTGCGGCGGCCACGGGAAAGTGCGCGCGCAGCAGGGCTTCTTCGTGGTCGAGCGCGCCTGCCCGGTCTGCAACGGTGCGGGCGAAGTCATCGCCGACCCGTGCCCGGATTGCCGCGGCGAAGGTCGCGTCGAGAAGACCAAGACGCTGTCGATCAACGTCCCCCCCGGTGTCGACGAAGGTACGAGGATCCGCATGTCGGGCGAGGGCGAGGCGGGCGCCCGCGGCGCACCGTCCGGCGACCTCTACATCTTCCTCCACGTCACCAAGCACAATCTGTTCGAACGCGAAGGCACCACGCTCTTCGCACGCGCACCGATCAGCTTCACGGTCGCGTCGCTCGGCGGGGCGCTGTCGATCCCCGGCCTCGACGGTCGTACGCACGAAGTGAAGATTCCCGCCGGCATCCAGTCGGGCAAGCAACTCCGCCAGCGCGGCGCCGGCATGCCCGTGTTGCAGGGCCGCGGTCACGGCGACCTCGTCGTCCAGATCGACGTCGAAACCCCCACGCGTCTTAGCAACCGCCAGAAGGAACTGCTCGAGATGTTCCGAGAGACGGAGACGGGCGACGAATGCCCGGCCAGCCAGGGCTTCTTCGCCAAGTTGAAGGGCGTGTTCGCCGGGGAATAAACAGGATACATACTGAACTAAAGGGGGGCGCAATGCTGGCATGTCTTTTCACTGCGATGGCCTGTTGGCTGGTCATGGCCACCGCCCCCCAGACGCCAATCGGCAACGCGATGCGCCGAGTGCTGATCGACAGGCCTGCGGCGCGGTTTGCACGGCTCACGCGGGGCGATGCCGCGGTCATGTTCCTGCTGATGCTGACGGCCGCGATGGTCACGCTTGTCGGCGAAGGCGACGGCATTCGACTACTCACTCTGGCCGCCCCCGATGTCGCGCTCTGGATCACGACGTTCGAGATTTCGGCCTATGTCGACATTCTCATGGCGCTGGCCGCTGCAGCATCCAGCCTGCGCATTCGGGGTTTCATGACGCGTTGGCTCAGCGTCTTCACTCGCCGCCCGGCTGCAAAAGCGCACAAGCGCGCGATCCGCTCGCGGAAAACGCGATCGACGGATGCTGACAACGACGACGACAGACATTGGCATCAAACCGCGCTCGCCGTCTAATCTGGCAAAGCATGAGTTCAAGCTTGCCTGATCCGCATCATCCGCCAGAATGCGAAACGAACACTGAGGAATGATATGCGCGGACAGGTTTTAGGCGTCGATCCCCGCACGGGCGAAGGACTCGTCGCGGGACAGGACGGACAGCGTTACCGGTTCGCGCGCGAAGACTGGGCGCATCGCGGCGAGCCCGCGATCGGTATCGAGGTCGATTTCGAGGCGGCCAACGACCGTGCGCTTAGCGTCTTTCCAATGCCCACCGCGCCGGGTCCGCGTCGCGCCGTACCGCCCGAGGCACTCCCCACCAACGATCGCAACAAATACGTCGCGGCGGTGATGGCGTTCGTGATCGGCACGCTCGGCATCCACCGTTTCTACCTCGGCCGGACCGGCTCCGGGATCGTCATGCTAGTGCTCACGCTCACGGTCGTCGGCCTGGTCATCAGCGCGCCCTGGGCGTTGATCGACATGATCCGCTATCTGATGATGTCCGACGAGGAGTTCGCCGCGCGCTATCCGCGCAAGCGATGATTGGCCAGCGCTAGCACCAATGACTTGACGCCTATCGATCGTCGACGAGCCCCGGCAGCAAGCTATGCTCCCGGGGCATGTGTCGAGCTCATTTCGTGACGATGGTCACGCCGCGCGTGCTCCATTCGGACCGCGTTTCGCAAATCGTCTCTGGCAACGTCTTGTCGACCTTACGACCCAGAACCGTACGCGGCATGCAGACGCGGCTGGTGTCGTCCTTGAAGACGCTTGCCGGCATCTTGATCAGGATGGGCTTTTCGCCTGCCGCGTATGCGGGTGCGGATACGCCGGTCAGTGCGGCGATGCTTGCGGCGAGTACGAAAATCGACCGGAGCGAGGGCGAGTTGAACATGGAATGCCTTTCACGAAATAGCGCTCAAGTGCGCCATATCCCGGTCACTGCATTAATGATGCCAAACACCTAAGTTGTTGTGATGCTTGTATATGTTCTAGAGCCAGGCATTCGAGAACGCCGGGCTTCGACCATGTTGCGGGAGTTTTCGCCAGATATCGGCACATCGTCCGCGTAAACCTGGGCCCTAGCCGCGCCCCCTCGGGAGGGGGCGGGCGGGCCGATGGATCAGAAGGCGGTGATGACCACCCCGACCACCAGCGCTTGAGCCGCGATCACCAGCATGGTGCTGGTCACGGTTTCGAACATGCGCATGAGTAGGTCTCCGATGCCGGAACAATATCCGGCAAGCGGCATATGGGCATAGTTGCGCATTGTCGCAATTTTGTAACAGGTAATCGCAATTGCGTTGCGTGCACTCGGCGCGGTCTTGGGGCGGTCCGCCGTCCAGCTCAACCCGTCATCCTGACGAAAGTCAGGATCCAGAGCCAAGCAGGACGGCGTTCAATTACTCTGGATCCTTACTTTCGTCAGGAGGCCGAGGGGAATCAGGCCGCGCCGAATACCCGCGCGAAGATCGTGTCGACGTGCTTCAGGTGATAGCCAAGGTCGAACTTGTCTTCCAGCTCCGTATCCGACAGCGTCACTTCCGGATCCGCCTTCAGCAGCTCAAGCAGCGACAGCGCGCCGTCCGAGTCCCACACCTTCATCGCATTGCGCTGGACCAGCCGATACGCGTCCTCGCGGCTCACGCCCGCCTGCGTCAGTGCCAGCAGCACGCGCTGCGAATGGACGAGGCCACCCATCTTGTTGAGGTTCTTCAACATCCGCTCGGGGTACACGACCAGCTTGTCCATTACCCCGGTCAGCCGCGCGAGCGCGAAGTCGAGCGTGATCGTCGCATCGGGGCCAATGTACCGCTCGACCGACGAGTGCGAGATATCGCGTTCATGCCAGAGCGCGACGTTCTCCATCGCCGGCGTCACATACCCGCGGACCATTCGCGCGAGACCGGTGAGGTTCTCGGTCAGCACAGGGTTGCGCTTGTGCGGCATCGCCGACGAACCCTTCTGGCCGGGCGAGAAGAACTCTTCCGCCTCGAGCACTTCGGTGCGCTGCAGATGGCGCACTTCGGTCGCGAGCCGCTCGATCGAGCTTGCGACCACGCCCAAGGTCGCGAAGAACATCGCATGCCGATCGCGCGGGATCACCTGCGTCGAGACGGGTTCGACCGACAGACCGAGCTTGCCCGCGACATACTCTTCCACGAACGGATCGATGTTCGCGAACGTGCCGACCGCGCCCGAGATCGCACAGGTCGCGACGTCCTCGCGCGCCGCCACCAGCCGCGCCCGGTTGCGGGCGAACTCGGCATGCGCCTGCGCCAGCTTCAGCCCGAACGTCACCGGCTCGGCGTGGATGCCGTGGCTGCGACCGATCGTCGGCGTCATCTTGTGTTCGCGTGCGCGGCGTTCGAGCACTACCAATAGCGCATCGAGATCGGCGATCAGGATGTCGCTCGCCTTCGCCAGCTGCACCGCCAGGCACGTGTCGAGCACGTCTGACGAGGTCATCCCCTGGTGCATGAAGCGCGCCTCGGGGCCGACATGCTCGGCGACGTTGGTCAGGAAGGCGATGACGTCATGCTTGGTCTCGCGCTCGATCTCGTCGATCCGGTCGACCTCGAAAGCGCCCTTTTCCCAGATCGCGGCGGCGGCTTCCTTGGGGACCACGCCGAGTTCGGCGAGCGCGTCGGTGGCGTGCGCCTCGATCTCGAACCAGATCTTGAAGCGCGCTTCGGGCGTCCAGATCGCGACCATGTCGGGGCGGGAATAGCGGGGGACCATCGGGTTTCCTCGGGAGCGTGAAGGGTAGGGCGCGTCGCGTGCCATCCGGCCCGCGGTTGCCCGCGAAACGCGGTAGCAGGACGCAGGAGAAGGTTCAAATCACCGCCAAGGGGTTATGTATCGAAGTACGTCGGCGTATACCGATAATAGATTGATCGCGGTATCGAGACTATAATCGGATCGATGGCGCGAGATTTCAGTACAGGCGTAGAACTGCATTGGAGATATGCAATGTTGAAATTTGCTATGATTGCAGGTGTGGCGATGATCGCTGCGCCGGTATTGGCGCAAACCACGACCGGGCCGGTGCAGGGCTCACCATCCGGTACGGCTGCTGTTCCATCCAGTACGCCCGGCGATGGTGCTGTATCCGGACAACAGGGCACGCCGACCGACGCGGTGCCGATGCAGTCCGCCGCACGCGAACAGCCGGCGACGGGCAGCCAGGTGGCACAGGTCGTCGACACCGAATTTCCGACCTATGACAAGAACGGCGACGGCAAGCTCAGCGCGACGGAGTTCGGCGGCTGGATGGTCGCGCTGAAGAGCAAGACCGATCCGACGACCAAGCCGGATGCGCCCGAGACGAAGAAGTGGGTCTCCACGGCGTTTGCGCAGGCCGATACCGACAAGAACAAGTCGCTGACGAAGACCGAGCTGACCAGCTTCCTGTCGCAGGGCTGATCTGCCCCGGCCGGGTTACGCCGCCGTCGCATGACACGTCGCAGGATACAGGGCCGTCGAATGCGTTCGGCGGCCTTTTCGGTCAGGTGCCAAGCGTTCCCGTCGCCATCAGGGACAGGAACGGGCTGCGGACGGCGTCCGAGGCGCCAGCGAGCGGCCGCCGCATACGCGCGTCATAGGCGTCCACCGGATCCGTCGCGCGGCGGTGTGCCATCGTCCATCCGCCGAACTGACGGTCGCGGATCGAAATATTGTGCTGCAACGACAGGCCATGGTGGCGGTGATCGTTCAAGATCCGCTCGAACGTCGAGTCGATGCTTGCAGTCGGACCCTCGATCACTTGTAGAAACCGCGTACCGTCGGACCACAGTAAACCGGTGATGCCGTCTATCGCGTTGTTATGGCGCGACTGTTCCAATATTCCCACGAGGTCGGCCTTGTCGCCCGTCACCGTGCTTGTGCTGACGTAGAGAATTTGACGCATCGGGTCTCCGGTCTGTCTTCGTGACAGATGGATACTCGGAAATGCGACGCGGCGTCTTGCCGTGGATCAACCGGTCTTGCGGGCGGTTCGTTCTTCGGCTGCGCGGGTTTCGGCCAGGATCTGGCCTTGCGCTTCGGCGGCGCCGTCGAGCAGTCGATCGGACGTCTCGGCGGCGGCTTCGGGGGTCAGCGATACCGCGACGCCGTCGGGTCCATCGACCATGACCTGTCCGTGTTCGGCGGTGACCGTCGAGGGTTCGTCGTGCAATCTGTTGTCCACCACCGGGTACTCCTTCGTCAGGTCAACGAAGGCCGCCGTCAAAAGACACGGCGATATCCGGGCTCGGCCGCCTATTTCTCACTGCGTTAGATCAATCCCTGCGCGCGTAAACTGACATGGCCGCCGGTGCCCATCACGATATGGTCGTGCACGGTGATGCCGAGCCGCTTGCCCGCCTCCGCGATCGTCCGCGTGATGTCGATGTCGGCACGGCTGGGGGAGGGGTCCCCGCTCGGGTGATTGTGGACGAGGATGATCGACGCGGAGCCGAGGTCGATCGCGCGGCGGATCACTTCGCGGACGTACACCGCGGCCTGATCGATCGACCCCTTGCTCATCACCTCGTCGCGAATCAGCATGTTCTTCGTGTTGAGATGCAGCACGCGGAAGCGCTCGATCGCGTGGTGCGCCATGTCCGCGCGGAGATAGTCGAGCAGCGCCTGCCAGTTGGCGAGCACGGGGCGGTCGCTGACGTGCGATTGCAGCAGGCGGATTGCGGCGGCGTGCGCGATCTTGATCGCGGCGGTCGAGATTTCGCCCATGCCCTTCACCCGGCCGAGAGCCTCGGCATCCGCGGTCAGCACACCGCCGATCCCGCCGAATTCGCGCATCAGCGCCTTGGCGAGCGCCTTGGTATCGCCGCGCGGGATCGCGATCGCGAGCAGGTATTCGATGAGTTCGTGATCGAGCAGCGCGTCGCTGCCGCCTTCGAACAGGCGTTTGCGGAGGCGGCCGCGATGGCCCTTCAGATCGTCCCCCCGGACGTCAGCGTCTTCGTCCGGATCGGCCATTTTGCGATGCTAGCACATCCCGCGGCAATTGCATGACGCCCTTGCTCCCGACTATGCAGGCCTCGAAAGCGTGGCGGAGTGAGTTGGTGACCGAGACGAGCGAGACGGGGGCCGACCCCGGGGCCGACCCTCGCCGTTCTGCGACTGCCCGCCGCGTTGCGCTGGGGATCGCGCTGCTCCTGATCGCCGCGCTGGTCGTGCTGTGGCTGGTACGAAAGCCGATCGCCGAGGGGTTCATCGACCGCGAACTCGCCAAGGCCGGCGTACCTGTGCGGTACGATATTGCCGACCTCGCGCTGGGCGGCCAGCGACTGACCAACGTCGTGATCGGCGATCCGGCGCATCCCGATCTGGTCGCCGACTGGGTCGAGACGCGGACCGGCGTTGGCTTGTCGGGGCCGTATCTGGAGGGCGTGCGCGCGGGGAAGGTCCGGTTGCGCGGGCGACTGGTGGACGGGAAAGTGTCGCTCGGCGCGATCGACAAATTGCTGCCGGCTCCGTCGGGTAAGCCGTTCGCATTACCGGCGCTCGACGTATCGGTCGCCGATGGAAGGATGCGGCTGGAGACGCCGCAAGGGATCGTCGGGTTGAAGCTGGCCGGCTCCGGCAAGCTCGACGACGGGTTCCGCGGGTCGCTGGCAGCGATCAGCGAGCGGCTCGATGTCGGCGGGTGCGTGATCGATCGACTCGCGGCGACGGTGAAGTTGCGGATCGACGCGGCGAAACCGACGATCACCGGGCCGGTGCGCGTATCGCGGCTCGCCTGCGGGACGACGCAGGCGGAGCGGATCGTGGCCGATCTCGACGTCGGACTCTCCGCCGCGCTCGATCGCTGGCAGGGCAAGGCGACGCTCAAGACGGGCGCAGCACGGACGCCGGGTGCGACTTTGGACGGTGTTGGGGGCACGATCGACTTCACCGGAACCGCGGCGGCGACCGGCGGCAACGCGGACATCGCCGCTGATACCGGTCGTACGACCGAGGGCGGGGCGCGGCGGGTTTCGTTCGCGGGCACCTACCGGATCGGCCAGCAGATCGCGTTCGACGGGCGCGTCCAGGCCAGCGGCGCAGCTGTGGCGGAGAAGCGACTCGCGGGGCTGGCGGGAATCGGCGGTGCAGCCGCGGGGACGCCCGTAGCGCCGTTGGCGAGTGCGGTGACGCAGGCGGTCCAGAAGGCCGGCCGCGGATTTGCCGCGGACGCGGACCTTCGCGTGCAGATCGACGGTGGACGCGGGAAAGCGGTGCTGTCCCGTCTCGCGCTCGCCTCCGCCAGTGGTGCGCGCGTGGCGCTCGGCGGCGGGAGCGGGGTCGCGTTCGGCTGGCCGAACGGCGGCGTTCGGCTCGACACGGTTCTCGCGATGCGCGGCGGCGGCTTGCCCGAGGCACGCGTGTCGCTGGCGCAGGCGAAACCGGGCGCGGCGATCCGGGGCGTCGCCACCGTCGCGCCCTATGCGGCGGGTGGTGCCCGACTGGCGCTGACGCCCGTCACCTTCAGCGCAACGCCGGGCGGGGCAACCTCGATCGCGACGCGTGTCACGCTCGCGGGACCGATCGGTGCGGGCGGTCCCGGCAACCGGGTCGATGGCCTGTCGATGCCGGTTGCGGCGCTTTGGGACGGTCGCGGGCGGCTGGTCGTCAACACCGGTTGTGTGCCTTTGGTAGTTCAGCGCTTTGCGATTTCCGGCCTCGTGCTCGATCCGTCGCGGTTGACCTTGTGCCCGGTGGACGGCGCGCTGGTCCGGGTCAACGGCGCGCGGGTCAGCGGCGGTGCGAAGATCGCCGCGGCTAAGCTGGGTGGGCGACTCGGCACTACCCCGATCACGCTTGCCACCGCGGGAGCGACCGTGCGGCTGGCGGATCGCGGCTTTGCGATCGATGGCGTGCAGACCCGCATCGGCGCACCCGAACGCGTCACGAAACTCGATTTCGCCACCGTCACCGGCCGCATGACCGGGCGGGGCATGGCAGGCGCGTTCACGGGTGGCTCGGGACAGATCGCCAACGTGCCGCTGTTGCTCGGGGAGGCTGCCGGCGACTGGACGCTCGTCAAAGGCGCGCTCAACCTCACCGGCGCGATGGGGGTGTCCGATGCCGCACCGACGCCGCGGTTCAAGCCGCTCGCCGCACGCACCGTGACCCTCGCGCTAGTGAACGGCACGATCACCGCGGCTGGCACGCTGTTCGAGCCGACCACCAACACCAAGGTCGCCGACGCCACGCTGACGCACTCCCTCGGCGCGGGTGCAGGGAAGGCCGACCTGAATGTCCCCGCGATCGCCTTCGCCAAGGACAAGCTGCAACCCGACGCGCTCACTCCTCTGACCTTCGGCGTGATCGCGGACGTCAACGGATCGGTCAGCGGCGAGGGGCATATCGCCTGGAACTCCAAAGGCGTGACCAGCACCGGCGTGTTCCGTACCGCCGGCACCGATCTTGCCGCCGCATTCGGCCCGGTCACGGGCATTGCCACCGAAATCCGCTTCACCGACCTGCTCAATCTCCAGAGCGCGCCGGGGCAGGTGGCGACGATCCGGACGCTCAACCCCGGCATCCCGGTCACCGATGGTACGATCCGCTACCAGACGTTGCCGGGGGCGCGCGTGCGCGTCGAAGGTGGCTCCTGGCCGTTTGCGGGTGGGTCGCTAACGCTCGATCCGACGCTGCTCGATTTCTCCGCGCAGTCGGAGCGGCGGATGACGTTCCACGTCGCCAACATGGCGGCCGACCAGTTCTTGCAACAGTTCGATTTCAAGAATCTCGATGCGACCGGCATCTTCGACGGCGTGTTGCCGATGATCTTCGACGAGACCGGCGGCCGGATCGAAGGCGGCGATCTGCGGGTCCGGCCGGGCGGCGGCACGCTCGCCTATGTCGGCGATCTCAGCCAGAAGGATCTCGGCGTCTGGGCGAACATCGCGTTCCAGGCGCTGAAGTCGCTCCGCTACCAGTCGTTGCGGGTCGGCATGAACGGGCCGCTCGCAGGCGAGATGGTCACCGACGTGCGGTTCGCCGGGATCAGCCAGGGCGAGGGGGCAAAGGCGAACTTCATCGTCCGTCGCCTGCAGAAACTGCCGTTCATCTTCAACATCCGGATCAAGGCGCCGTTCCGCGGGCTGCTCGATTCGGCGCAGAGCTTCTACGATCCAAAGCGGCTGATCCAGCGTAACCTGCCGGCCTTGCTCCAGCAGCAGTCGGCGCCGCCGCCTCCTAAGCTCACAACCATTCAGCCTCCCGCAAGCAGGATCGTGCCATGACCGAAACAGGATTGAAGAAGCTGGAGCAAAGGCCGATCTTGCAGAAGATGAAGAGGACGATCGCGATTATCGGGCTGACGGCGGCCTTGCCGGGCTGCATCAACGTGTCGGCGCCCGACAAGCCGATCGAGATCAACCTCAACATCAACGTCACGCAGGAAGTGGTCTATCGTCTCGATGGCGAGGCGAAATCGTTGATCCAGCAGAATCCGGGGATATTCTAAGATGAAGAAGGTCAGTGTCATGATTGCCGCAGCCGCGGTTCTCGGCGGCCTTTCGGTGGCGGCGTCGGCGCAGCGCGATCCGGCCTATGCCGCGGCGCGTGCGGGTGGCGAGGTCGGCGAGCAGCCCGACGGCTATCTTGGCTTGGTCGGTGCGGCGAGCGGCGACCTTCGCGCGCTGGTCAACAACATCAATATCCAGCGCAAGTCTGCGTATACGCAGAAGGCGCAGGCGAGTGGTGCGACGGTCGAGCAGCTTGCGTTCACCAGTGGCTGCAACCTGATCCTGCAGACTAACCCCGGCGAGAAGTACAAGACTCCGAACGGTGTCTGGAAGACCCGCACCGCCGGCGCCCCCGAACGCGATTCGCGCTGCGTTTAAGCTGAAGTGCTCCCCTCCCTGACAAGGGAGGGGTTGGGGGTGGGTAGGCTGCTTGGGGACCGTGACGCCAGCCAACCGGCCGACCCACCCCCGGCCCCTCCCTTGGAGGGGAGGGGCCGGGGGTGGCCCAATCCTATCCGCCGCCTCGATTAATGACACCCCTGTCACACCGGTTGACTTGCACCCCCCCCTTTTCTAAACGGACCGCGCCTTGGCGGGATCGCTCGTCGCTGCTTGCTTCCTCCCCGATGCGAAATCAGGTGGAGGAACGTGCGTGGCGGAGATCGAACCCGGACAGGACCCCCAGGGTGTTGAAGATCCGCGACTTTCCGCGCTCGATGAGCGATTGCGAGAGGCGCAGCATCGGGAAACGCTGACAAAGGGGCAGAAGGGGGCGGATGCCGAGCGGGGGTACTCGCAAGGCAATCGCGTCATTTCCGCTCTCATCGGGAGTCTCGTCGGCAGTGCGCTGATCGGGTGGTTGATAGACCATTGGTTAGGCACTGGCCCTTGGGGACTGATCGTGCTGCTGTTCCTCGGGATAGCGGTCGCGTTCAGGCAGATCATTCGAATTTCAGGCGAACGCCCGGAGTAACCGGGCGTTTGTCGTATCAAGACGGCAGGGATTCCACGTGGCGGCAGAACAGGGCGGCAAGATCGATCCGATGCACCAGTTCCTGATCGAGCCGGCGTTCGGCTCGCACTGGATCGTAGGTGGCTATGACCTGTCGTTCACCAACTCCGCATTGTGGATGGTGGTGACGCTGGTCGCGCTTTGGGCGTTCATGATCGGTGGCATGAAGCGTGAGCTCGTCCCCGGTCGCTGGCAGATGGCGGTCGAGGGCTTCACCGGCTTCATCTCAGGGATGCTCGAGCAGAATGTCGGCCCCGGCGGCAAGCGCTTTGTGCCCTATGTCTTTTCGCTGTTCATGTTCATCCTGTTCGCGAACATCATCGGGCTCCTGCCATTCGGCATCGTCCCGGGCGTGCACCCGTTCACCGTGACCAGTCACATGACCGTCACCGGCGTGCTGGCGCTGATCAGCTTTGCGATCGTGCTGCTCGTCGGCTTCGGCAAGCATGGCTTCCACTTCTTCTCACTATTCGTACCGAGTGGCACGCCCGTACTGATGATCCCGCTGATCTTCGTGGTCGAGCTGATGTCGTTTCTGGTGCGTCCGTTCTCGCTCGGTCTGCGACTGTTCGTCGCGATGACCGCAGGCCATATCCTGCTCAAGGTGCTGGCCGCGTTCGTGATCAACGGCCTGAACCTCGGCGGGATGTACATCGGTCTGGTGAGCGCGCCGAGCATGCTGCTGATGATCGGCATCACGCTGCTCGAGCTGCTGGTTGCCGCGATCCAGGCATACGTGTTCGCGTTGCTGACGTCGGTCTATCTGAACGACGCCGTAAACCTTCACTAAGTTTTCCATTACCTAACTGATTTTCAAAGGGAATTTATCATGGACGTCAACGCAGCAAAGATGATCGGCGCCGGCCTCGCAGCGATCGGCATGGGCCTCGCAGCACTCGGCGTGGGCAACGTGTTCGCTCAGTTCCTCGCCGGCGCTCTGCGCAACCCGGGCGCAGCCGACAGCCAGCAGGGCCGTCTGTTCATCGGTTTCGCAGCAGCCGAGCTTCTCGGTCTGCTCGCCTTCGTCACCATGATCATCCTGGTGTTCGTCGCCTAACCACTCGCTGATTTGGCCGGGCAACCGCGCCCGGCCGGATTAACGCAGGACAGACCAATGCCTCAGATTGCCCAGATAGCCGCTACCTACGCCTCGCAGATCTTCTGGCTGCTCCTCACCTTCGGCATCCTGTATTTCGGGATCGGCAAGGGAATGGTGCCAAAGATCGTGTCCAACGTGGACTCGCGCGAAGGCAAGATCGCAGGCGATCTGGCGGCAGCGGTCGCTGCCCGTGCGCAGGCCGATACGGTCCAGGCGAACTGGCAGGCCGAAATGGACGCGGCCCGCGTTGCGGCGCAGGCCGAGACCGCGGCAGCGGCGAAGCGTGCGGCGACCGCGTTCGAGCAGCAGGTCCATGCGGCCGACGCCGAACTCGCCGAGCGTCTGGGTCATCACGATCTGGCGGTCGCGAACGCGAAGGCCGAGGCGCTCTCGAACTTGCAGGGCGTCGCCGCCGAAGCAGCACAGCAATTGGCCGCCAAGGTCGCTGGTCTCCAGGTCAGCCTGGACGCGGCGACCGACGCGGTACGCAGGACGACGGCGCATGGCTAATCCAGATTCGGCCGCAAAGGTCATCCACGAAGAGGGCATGGCGCCCGAAGGTGCGATCGACAACCAGGGCATCCAGGGTCACACGACCGCGCCCGGCGGCGTCGAGCATGTCGCCGATCCGACCGCGCTCGGCCTGACCTCGACCGGCTGGGTCGCGGTGGCGATGATCGTCGTCATCCTGCTGATGATCTGGAAGAAGGTTCCAGGGATGATCGGCAAGATGCTCGACACGCGCATCGCCGGCATCCGCACGCAGCTCGACGAAGCCAAGGCGCTCCGTGCCGAAGCCGAAGCGATCCGCACCGAGTACGAGGCAAAGGCCAAGACCGCGCACGTCGAAGCCGAAGCCATGAAGGCCCACGCGCACCACGAAGCCGCGGCGATCATCGCCAAGGCGAAGGCCGGCGCCGAAGACCTCATGACCCGCCGCGCGAAGATGGCCGAGGACAAGATCGCAGCCGCCGAGCGCGCCGCAATCGCCGAAGTCCGCGCACGGGCTGCCGATGCTGCGGCCAAGGCTGCGGGTATCCTGATCGCCGAGCATCACGACGCAGCCGCCGACCGCATGATGGTCGACCGCTCGATCTCCGGCCTTAGCCGCCTAAACTGATCCTGCTCCTCTCCCCTCGGGGAGAGGAAGGGGCCCGCTGCAAAGCAGTGGGAAGGTGAGGGCACGCCCCTCCCACCGCCCATCATTATCGACGGCCGTCTCTTCCCGGGTTTCCGGCGGCCGAATCTCCAATCTGAGCCCGTTGGAGAATATTCATGTCCTGGCTCATCCTTGCCGTCGCGGTCGTCACTGAAATCTGCTGGGCGCTCAGCCTGAAATGGGCGGCCACCGTCGCCACGTGGCAGGCCTCCAGCGTCCCGATCATCCTCAGCTTCGTCAACATGGGCCTGCTCGCGCTCGCGATGCGCGGCCTCCCCGCGGGCACCGCCTACGCAATCTGGACCGGCGCCGGCGCGATCGGCGTCATAATCGGCGGCGTTATTCTGTTCGGCGACAAGGTCAGCGGCATCCAGGCCTGCTTCATGGCCCTGACCGTGGTCGGCATCGTCGGCACCAAGGTCTTCGCCCAAACCTGACCGCCTCTCTCGGCCCGCAGGGCTTTGAAGATTGATTCACGCGAAGGCTCAAAGGCGCAAAGGCGCGAAGAGGAGGAGAAGGTTGGTTCACGCGGAGACGCGGAGACGCGGAGACGCGGAGGTGCTGGATGCGAGGCTGACGGGGTGCCTCACCTTGGTGCTGATATAAGCCTTCGGCAGCTGGAGAGTGAACGCTGGGTGCTCGAACCTTCTCTCCGCGGCTCCGCGTCTCCGCGTGAACCAAACTTCTTCTCTTCTCGCCGTCGCGCCTTCGCGTGAACATCACTGCCTGGCGCTGGCATAACCCCCTTACACTCCCTAGATTCCGCAACAATGTCCTCCCCCAATTCCCCCGACCGGTTCAACGAAGACAAGTCCACGTTCGCCGTCCGCGGTGGTGGTGAAGCGCCCGACCTCGCGGCGGGCGTAGCGGCGATCAGGAACGTGCTCGACACGCTGCCGATCCGCCCCGGCGTCTACCGCATGCAGGACGCGCGCGGCGACGTGCTCTATGTCGGCAAGGCGCGCGCGCTACGGAACCGCGTCGCGAACTACGTCCAGGTCGAGCGCCTCACCAAGCGCCTCCAGCGGATGGTGTCGCAGACCCGGTCGATGACGATCGTCACCACCAATAACGAAGCCGAAGCGCTGCTGCTCGAATCGCAGCTCATCAAGCGCTATCGCCCTGCCTACAACGTGCTGCTGCGCGACGATAAGAGCTTCCCCTTCATCCTCCTGCGCGACGATCACGCATTCCCGCGCGTCCAGAAACACCGCGGCGCGCGCCGGGCGAAGGGCAATTACTACGGCCCGTTCGCCAGCGCCGGCTCGGTCAACAACACGCTCAACGCGCTCCAGAAGCTGTTCCTCCTGCGCAGTTGCACCGACAGCTTCTTCAAGACCCGCGACCGGCCCTGCCTGTTGTACCAGATCAAGCGCTGCTCCGCGCCGTGCGTGGGGCGGATCGATGAGGCCGCGTACCGGGAACTGACCGAAGATGCGAAGGCGTTCCTCGGCGGCAAGTCGACCGGCGTGCAGGCCAAGCTCGGCGCGCAGATGCAGGCCGCCGCAGAGAACATGGACTTCGAACTCGCGGCGCTGCTCCGCGATCGTCTTCGCGCGCTCACCTTCATCCAGGGCACTCAGGCGATCAACGCGGAGGGCGTAGGTGACGCCGACATCTTCGCGATGGCGTGCAAGGACGGCCTGATCGGCATCCAGGCGTTCTTCATCCGCGGCGGCCAGAACTGGGGGCATCGCAGCTTCTTCCCGCAGCACACCAACGACGTCCCCGAGGACGAGGTGCTGACCAGCTTCCTCGGCCAGTTCTACGAGGAGGTCCCGCCGCCCAAGCAGATCCTGCTCGACCGCGAACTGACGGAAGGTGCACTGCTGGCCGAAGCACTAGGCGAACGCGCCGGCTACAAGATCACGCTGCAGGTCCCGCAACGCGGCGATCGCCGCCGCCTGATGGACCAGGCCAAGCGCAACGCGATCGAGGCGATCGAACGTCGCCAGGCCGAATCGACGACACAGGCCAAACTCCTGCGCGAGGTCGCCGACCTGTTCGACCTGCCCGAGCCACCGCAGCGGATCGAGATCTACGATAACAGCCACATCCAGGGCACCGCCGCGACCGGCGCGATGGTCGTCGCGGGGCCGGAGGGCTTCCGCAAGGGCCAGTATCGAAAGTTCAACATCAAGAACAAGGATACCGCGCCGGGCGACGATTTCGCGATGATGCGCGAGGTCTTCACCCGGCGGTTCTCGCGCGCGCAGGCCGAGGACCCCGATCGCGATTCAGGCGATTGGCCGGATTTGGTGCTGATCGACGGCGGCAAGGGACAGCTCAACACGGTCAAGGCCGCGCTCGAGGAGATCGGCGTCGAGGACGTGTGCTTGGTCGGCATCGCCAAGGGACCGGAACACGGCCGCGATGGTCGCGAGGTGTTCCACATGCTCGACGGCCGCGAGTTCCAGCTGCCGGTCAATGCGCCGGTACTGTTCTACCTCCAGCGCCTGCGCGACGAGGTCCACCGCTTTGCGATCGGTGTCCACCGCGACAAGCGCAGCAAGGCGATCGGCGCCAGCCCGCTCGACGAAGTTCCCGGTATCGGCCCCGCTCGCAAGAAGGCGTTGCTGATGCACTTCGGCACCGGCCGCGCGGTGCGCAACGCGAGTTTGCAGGACCTGCAACAGGCGCCGGGCGTTTCCGCGGGCGTCGCGCAACAAGTGTATGATTTCTATCATTCTCGTTAGAGTTTCGGGGCTTGTTTGGGTATTCCTCGACCGGACGCGAGGGGAGCAGAGGGCAGTGCAACGCAATCTTCATGACCGTTTGTTACGAATGGTTGCGTGACCACGCCCGTGTTTCTTACCGTCGACACGGAGTTCGCGTGGCGGCACCATGTCGCGGGGCTCGACGTCGATGCGATCTATGCGCGCTCGCTGGAGCCCGCCGGCGTCGGCCTCGGCTACCAGCTTGCGGAGCTCGCACGGCATGATCTGAAGGCGTGCTTCTTCGTCGATCCGATGCCGGCGATCACCTTCGGACTGGCGCCCGTGCGCCGCATGATCGAGACGATCCTCGAAGCCGGGCAGGAGGTGCAGCTTCACCTGCATCCCAACTGGACGACCGCGCGGGTCGGCGATCACGGCGCCGCGCATGACCGGTTCGCGCTGTTCGACTACAGCCTTGCCGAACAGACCGACCTGCTCGTGCGCGCCACCGAATTGCTGGTCGAGGCCGGTGCGCCCGCGCCGATCGCGTTTCGCGCCGGCAGCTATGCCGCGAACGACGACACGCTGACCGCGCTCGCGACGCTGGGTTTCCGCTATGACAGCAGTCACAACGGCTGCGAAGCGCCGGGATCGAGCCGGATTTCGCTATCCCCACGCCAGATCGCACCGGTCCGATTGTCGCCCGATGGCGATCTGGTCGAGGTGCCCGTCACCGTCATCGAGGATCTGCGCGGCCGCATCCGCACGTTCCAGCTTTGCGCGCTGTCCGCGGGCGAAAGCTACGACGCGCTCGAACACGCCGCGGTGTCGCACCATGCGGCGGTGACGATCGTGTCGCATGGTTTCGAACTCGCCAACCGCCGCGGCACGCGCGCGAATGGCGTCCACGTCCGCCGCTTCCAGGCGTTGTGCGCGATGCTCGCGGAGATGCGCGACGTGCTGCCGACCACGCATTTCGCCGATCGCCCGGTATTGGCGCTCGATCACGCAGACGTGCCGCTCGGTCCCGATCCGCTGCGCACCCGCTGGCGTCAGGCCGAGCAACTCTGGTCCAACTGGATTTCCGAACGCCCCCGATCGCGGCGCCGCTGACGTCCGCCGGTAATCGCTGGGCCCTCCCGCTAGCCATCGCGGAGCGCTAAGGGACCCCATGCACCTCCGCGCAACCGCTATCGTCGTCGCCGTTCGCCAGCACGGCGAGCATGGCGCGATCGTGCGTGCGCTCACCCGCAACGACGGCGTCCAGCCAGGGTACGTTCGCGGCGGGCGGTCGCGCGCCATGCGCCCGGTGCTGCTCCAGGCCAACGTCATCCAGGGCGAATGGCGCGCACGCACCGGCGAGCAACTCGCTTCGCTGACCGCCGAACTGGTCCACAGCCGTGCGACGCTCCACGGCGAGCCGCTCGCCGCCGGTGCGCTCGAATGGGCCACCGCGCTGGCCGCTGCCGCGCTCCCCGAAGCGCAGCCCTATCCGCAGATCCACGATGCGCTCGACGGCGTGCTCGGTGCGATCGAAAGCGCGCCATCCGCCCGCGGTTGGGCCGCGGCGTTGGTCCGGTACGAATTACTAGTGTTGGCGGAACTGGGGTTCGGGCTCGATCTGGACCGCTGCGTCGCAACCGGAGCGGAGGACGATCTCGGCTTCGTATCGCCCAAGAGCGGCGCGGCGGTCTCGCGCGGGGCGGCGTTCGGGTATGAGGGCAAGCTGCTGCGATTGCCGCAGTTTCTGATGACCGGCGGAGAGGCCGACTGGCCCGACATCTTCGATGGCCTGCGTCTCACGGGACATTTCCTCGCCCGCGACATCCTCGTCGATCGCCGCGCCGATCCGTTGGCGGCGCGCGACCGGCTGGTCGATCGCCTGAAAAGGGCGGTTGCGTGAGCGCGCACCGCCCGGCAAGGGGCCGCCAGGAGAAACGCACATGCCCTTGATCGCGATACTGGCCGGCGACGGCATCGGACCCGAAGTCACTGCAGAAGCGCGCCGGGTGCTCGATACGCTCGGTCTCGACCTCAGCTACGAAGAGGGCCTCGTCGGCGGTGCCGCGTACAAGGCCGCGGGTCATCCGCTGCCGCCCGAGACGCTCGAACTCGCCAAGCGCGCCGACGCGATCCTGTTCGGTGCCGTCGGCGATCCCGACTGCGATGCGCTCGAACGCCAGTTCCGCCCCGAACAGGCCATCCTCGGCCTGCGCAAGGAACTCGGGCTGTTCGCCAATTTGCGCCCGGCCAAGCTGTTCGCAGGTCTCGAGGATGCGTCCGCGCTCCGTCCAGAAATCGCCCGTTCGATCGACATGGTCATCGTCCGCGAACTGACCGGCGACGTGTATTTCGGCGCGAAGGGCATCCGCACCACCGCCGAGGGCCTGCGTGAGGGCCATGACGAGATGCGTTACGACGAGACCGAGATCGCGCGCATCGCCCGCGTCGGCTTCGAGACCGCGCGCACCCGCAAAGCCAAGCTGCTCTCGGTCGACAAGGCCAACGTGCTGGAGACCTCGCAGCTGTGGCGCGACGTCGTGATCGAGGTCTCGGCCGACTATCCCGACGTCGCGCTGAGCCACATGTACGTCGACAACGCGGCGATGCAGCTGGTCCGCAATCCGGGGCAGTTCGACGTGATCGTCACCGGCAATTTGTTCGGCGACATCCTCTCCGACGAGGCGTCGATGTGCGCGGGCTCGATCGGCATGCTGCCGTCCGCCGCGCTCAACGACTCGAACAAGGGCATGTACGAGCCGATCCACGGCAGCGCGCCCGACATCGCCGGGCAGGGCAAGGCCAACCCCTGCGCGGCGATCCTGTCCGCGGCGATGATGCTGCGCCACTCGCTCGACCTGCCCGAAGCCGCCGATCGCATCGAGGCTGCGGTGGCAGCCGCAATCCTCGGCGGCGCGCGTACGCCCGATCTCGGTGGTACGCTGACGACCTCCGCGATGGGCGATGCCATTCTCGTCGAACTAGGCTGACCCGATGATCCCGGACCTTCTCGAACTCGCGGTCGTCATCCCGACGTTCAATGAGAAGGCCAACGTTCCGACGTTGATCGCCAAGCTCGACCAGGCGCTGATCGGGCGCAACTGGGAGGCGATCTTCGTCGATGACGACAGTCCCGACGGTACCGCCGATGCCGCGCGCGAGATTGCCCGGCTCGACAAGCGGGTCCGCGTGATCCAGCGGATCGGCCGGCGCGGGCTGTCGTCGGCCTGCATCGAGGGAATGTGCGCCACAGCCGCCCCGATCGTCGCGGTAATCGACGGCGATCTCCAGCACGACGAGACGTTGCTGCCGAAGATGCTCGATCTGCTCAAGGACGGCGAGACCGACGTGGCGATCGGCTCGCGCTTCGTTAGCGGTGGTTGCACCGGGGAGTGGGACAGCGACCGTGTCGCCAAGTCGGCGCTCGCCACCAAGCTGTCGCGCCGCGTGTTGAAGTGCGACCTCAACGATCCGATGAGCGGTTTCTTCATGATCCGCACCGACATCGTCCGCCGCCTCGCACCGTCGCTGTCGGCGATCGGCTTCAAGATCCTGCTCGACCTGCTTACCGCCTCGCCGACGCCGCTGCGTTTCGTCGAGGTGCCCTATACCTTCCGCTGTCGCACCGAGGGCGAGAGCAAGCTCGATCACGTCGTCGCGATGGAATATCTGATCGCGATCTACGATCGGATGTTCGGGCGGGTCGTGCCGGTGCGGTTCGCGATGTTCTCGGCGATCGGCGTGCTCGGCGTCGGCATCCACATGGCGGTGCTGACCGCGCTGTTCGTCGGGCTCGGCACGAATTTCGTGATCGGCGAAATCGGCGCGACGCTTGCCGCGCTCACCTTCAATTTCTTCCTCAACAACGCGCTGACCTATCGCGATCGGCGCCTCAAGGGGTGGCGGCAACTGGTCGACGGCTGGGTGTCGTTCGCAGTGATCTGCTCGGTTGGAGCGGTCGCCAACGTCGGCATCGCCGCGTTCCTGTACGAGATGCGCGACGGAGCGTGGGCGGCGTCGGCACTGATCGGCGTGCTGGTCGGTGCGGTGTGGAACTACGCGCTGTCCTCGAAATTCACCTGGGGGCGGTACTAACCGGATCTTTGATCCTCCCCCGCAAGGGGGAGGTGGCTGGCGCTTGCCAGACGGAGGGGGAGGAAGGGGTAACCTCGGTCGCGTGGTCCTCCCCCTCCGTCGCCTTCGGCGCCACCTCCCCCTGGCGGGGGAGGATCGAGACACTCCGCACCCCTCTTCACACCCGCAAGGCTTGTCCCCGGGCTTGTCATCGCGGCTCCCCCCCGGCAAAGCGGCGCGCATGAAGCGCAAGACCGGCCAGGATCGTTCGATCACTCAGAATTGGCGTCCCGCGACGCGCGCCATCCGCGGCGGCACCGCCCGCAGCGAATATGGCGAGACGTCGGAGGCGTTGTTCCTCACCTCGGGCTATTGCTACGACAAGGCAGGCGACGCCGCGGCGCGCTTTGCCGGCGAGCAGGAGGGGATGACCTATTCCCGCCTCCAGAACCCGACCGTTCAGATGCTCGAGGAGCGGATCGCACTGCTGGAGGGCGCAGAGGCGTGCCGGACGATGGCGACGGGCATGGCGGCGATGACCGCGTCGCTGCTGTGTCAGCTTCAGACCGGCGATCATCTCGTCGGCGGCCGCGCGGCGTTCGGCTCGTGCCGCTGGCTCACCGACACGCTGCTGCCGAAGTTCGGGATCGCCACGACGATCGTCGATGCGCGCGATCCGCAGGCGTTCCTCGACGCGGTCCGTCCCGAGACGAAGGTGTTCTTCTTCGAGACGCCCGCCAACCCGACGATGGACATCGCCGACCTGAAGGCGATCTGCGACATCGCGCGCGAACGTGGCATCACGACGGTGGTCGACAACGCCTTCGCGACGCCGGCGCTCCAGCGGCCGATGGAGTTCGGCGCGGACGTCACCGCGTACAGCGCGACCAAGATGATGGACGGGCAGGGCCGCGTGCTCGCCGGCGCGGTCTGCGGAACCGAGGATTTCATCACCAACACGCTGTTGCCGTTCACGCGCAACACCGGGCCGACGCTGTCGCCGTTCAACGCGTGGGTGGTGCTCAAGGGCCTCGAAACGCTCGATCTGCGCATCCACCGCCAGTCCGAGAACGCGATGAAGGTCGGCGAATTCCTCGAAGGCCGCGTCCCCCGCGTGCTGCATCCCTTCCTGCCGAGCCATCCCCAGCACGAATTGGCCAAGCGCCAGATGGACGCGTGCGGGCCGATCTTCGCGTTCGAGGTCGAGGGCCGCGAACAGGCGCACGCGTTGCTAGACGCGCTGGAACTGGTCGATATCTCGAACAACATCGGCGATTCGCGCTCGCTGATGACGCACCCGGCCTCGACCACGCACGCCAGCGTATCGCCCGACAAGCAGATCGAGATGGGCGTGACCGAGGGGCTTCTCCGGATCAACGTCGGGCTCGAAGATGCGCAGGACGTGATCGACGACCTCGACCAGGCGCTCCGTCAGGCGGGCCTGTGAAGGCGCTGTTCCCCAACGCGGCGACGACCGATGGGGTGACGGTGCGCGTGTCGGTCAGCTATTTGCCCGAACAGTCCGAGCCCGAGCGGGGCCGCTGGTTCTGGGCCTATCACATCCGCCTCGAGAACGAGGGCACCGAGACCGTCCAGCTGCTCACCCGCCACTGGGTGATCACCGACGGCCGCGGCGCGCGCCATTCGGTCGAGGGCGAAGGCGTGGTCGGCGAACAGCCGGTGATCGAACCGGGTGCTAGCTTCGACTACGTCTCGGGCTGCCCGCTCGCCACCCCATCGGGCGCGATGCAGGGGAGCTACCAGATGGTCCGCGAAGACGGCGCGGTGTTCGCGGTCGAAATTCCCCGCTTTTCGCTGTTCGCGCCCGCGGTGCTGAATTGAAGCGCACGCATCTCCCGCTCAACGGCCTGCGTGTGCTCGACGCGGCGGCGCGGCATCTGTCGTTCACGCGCGCCGCGGACGAACTGGCCGTCACGCCCGCCGCAGTTGGCCAGCAGATCCGCGCCTTGGAAGACACGCTCGGCGTCGTGCTGTTCCGTCGGACCACGCGCGGGCTCGAACTGACCCCCGAGGCCGAGGCCGGTCTCGGCGCACTCCGCGGCGGCTTCCTGCAATTCGAGGAAGCCGTGCGCGCGATGCAGGCCGGGCAGTCGTCGAAATCGCTGACGATTGCCGCGCCGCGCGACCTGACCGAGAAGTGGTTGATGCCCCGCCTCGCGCAGATCGCCGAGGCCGATCCCGAACTCCGCTTTGTGCTAATCACCGCCGACGAGAATGTCGACTTCACCGAAGCCAATCTCGACCTCGCGATCCGCTGGGGCGATGGTCCGGGCGAGCATGAGGGTGAGGCGCTCGAATCGGAGGGCATGGTGACGATCGCCAAGCCCGGCACCGACACTGAGGCGTCGATCGCATGGTCGGGTGAGGACGGCGTCGCGCTGGTCCGCGTCACCGATGCCGGGCTCGCGATCGATGCGGCGGCGGCGGGTCTTGGCCGCGCGACCGTCCCCGAACTGCTCGCACGTCGCGATCTGGCGCAGGCCCGCGTCCGGCTCATCGGCGAGTCGCAGCCTTCGAAGGGGGGCTATTGGCTGGTCGCCCCGCTCCCGCAGTGGCGCCAGAAGAAAGTCCGCGCGCTCGTGGATGCCCTGACCGCGTGAGGCAACCCGGGCGCCGACCCCGTCGCGCTGGCGTGTCGCCGGTGCTCAAGACGCGACGGCTGCGCTTGCGCCCGCTGGTCGAGGGCGACGCGACCGCGTTGCACCCGATGCTCGCCGACGCGGAGCTGATGGCCTATTCCGCCGACGGGCCCTTGGGCTCGGTCGACGACGTCCGCACCTACCTCGCCGAAGAGGCCGCGCCGGGCAACCAGCGCACCTGGGCGATCACCCGCACCGGCGACGACCGCGCGATCGGCTGGGTCTCGGGCAGCGAGGCCGATGGGGCAGGGGTTACGGAGATCGGTTTCATCCTCGCGCGCGAGGCCTGGGGACGGGGGATCGCGCGGGAGGCCGTGTCGGCGGTGATCGATCGGTTGTTCGCGGAAGGCCGGAGCCGGGTGTTCGCCGACGCGGATACCGAGAATACTGCGTCGATCACGTTGCTGGAACGCCTAGGCTTCCGCCGCGAGCGCTTGTTGCGCGACGAATGGGAAACACATCTGGGGTTGCGCGACAGCCTGATCTACGGGCTCTGCGCGGATAGCTGGCAGGCGGCTGGGCGGGCCTGAGGCACCGCCGCCATCCCCACTGATAACACCACCCCGGCGAAGGCCGGGGCCCAGGTGGAAAGGTGGTCGTAACAGCGCTCCGTCCTCAGTTAGCTACGTTCCCCAACTGGGCCCCGGCCTCCGCCGGGGTGGTGGCACGAGTTAGTGGCGCTTCAGATACGCTACCCTACCGCGCCGCCAACAACGCCAACGCCCGTCCCATAAGCCCCGCGAACCGAACCTCGTTCACGCCGTCATCAGCTCGGTGCCAGTTCCCCGTCGCCGCATACCAGCGCCCGTCCTTCGCCTGCACCAGATAGTTCAGCGCAATCACCCCAGGCTCGCCGCCGCCCTTGAACCCGACATACCCAAACCGCTTGGCGACCGCCGGATCGACTCCCGCATTGACCGCCAGCACCGCCCGAGTCGTAGCATCCGCCCCCCGCAGCGCGTTCATCACCACAGCCATCGCCGCCGGGCTCGAAAACCATTCGACGCTGTCGATCGCCACCGGCTTTCCCGCGAACACGGTCGGATCGAGCTTGGCGGTGGAGATCTTCACCGCATTGTCGACCAGCAGCGCCCGCCGCTCGTCCACAGACCCAGCCGCCCAAGCCTTGGTCAGCGCCGGCTCCCCCTTGAACACGAACATCTCGCGCGTCGTCATCACCGGCACGCTGCCACCCGCCGTCTCCGCCATCGCATCGACCTTCGCGCGTCCGAGCGTCGTCAGCAGCGTATCCGTCGCGGTATTGTCGCTGATCGAGATCATCATCGTCGCCAGCGTCTGCACCGTCACCGGCGATCCGGCGGGCCAGGTCTGCAACACGCCCGACGGCAGGGACGGCGCCCCGACCTTCACGACGTCCTCCCAATGCTGCTCCCGGCTCGCCACCTGCCGCGCCAACTCCGCCAGCACCCACAGCTTGAACGCCGACCCGAGCGGCGCCGCCACGTCCGCGCGGTATTCGAGGATCGGCTCGGGCCTGCCGCTGCCCAGCGCATACAGCCCGAAACCGCTAGCCCCCGGCAGTGCACGAAACTCCGCCTCGACCTTCGCCAAAGTATCGTCCCGCGCCCCCGTACCCGTGATCAGCAACCCGGTCGCGGCATGTGGCGCCGCGGGGTCGATCACCAGCCGAACGCTCGCCGTTCCCCGCGCATAGCCAACGACCAGATCCGCGGACCACGCCGACGTCGCCGTCAGCGACTCGATCTTCTGCGGCGCGCCCAACGTCGTCTTGAGCTTCTCGGCGATCACCGAAAACTGCGCTTTGGGCACCTTCTCACGGAAGCTCGCCGCGAAATACGTGTCGTAGGCACCACGCCCGTCGAGGATCGCGACCAGCGCATCCGCCTTCGCCCGCAAAGCCGGGTCGGCCACCGCGCCCTGCGCTACCGCCCCGACCGGCAGCAAAGCCACCGCCAACGCCACCAGCCAGAGCGCGAGCCTGTGCATCAGTTCTTCAGCTTCCAACCGCTCTTCAGCAACCGGTAGCAGAGCGTCGCCAGCACCAGGTCGATCATCAGGATCACGATCCCGCCGATCATCACCGGTGAGTCGGCAATGCCGAGGAACCCGTAGCGAAAGCCCGAGATGATGTAGAAGAACGGGTTGGCATGGCTGAACGCGCGGAACGCCGGGGCGAGTTTGTCGACCGAGTAGAACGTCCCCGACAACAGCGACAACGGCGCGATCACGAAGTTGGTGACCGCAGCCGCATGATCGAACTTGTCCGCCCAGATCGACGTCAGCACGCCCAGCAGCGCTAGGAACGTCGCGCCCAGCAACCCGAACCAGACGATCGCGAGTGGCGCATGCGGCGTCACGTGCACACCCGGATACAGCGCCATCGCCGCCCAAACGACGATCCCGACGATCACCGCACGCGTGATCGCGCCACCGACCAGCGCGGCGAGCAGTTCACCCGTCGACAGGGGCGGCTGGAGATAATCGACGATCGTCCCCTGCATCTTGCCGGCCAGCAGCGAGAAGCTGGCATTGGCGAACGCCGGACCCATCATGCCCTGCGCGATGATCAGCCCCGGCGCGATGAAATCGGCGAAATCGACGATCCGGCCGTCGACCGGCACTGGGCTTTTCGCGCCGGTCGCGATGGTGAACACGATCAGAAACAGCAGCGTCGTGATCGCCGGCGCCCACACCGTCTGGAGCTGCACCTTGAAGAACCGGCGCACCTCCTTGATATAGAGGGTTCGCAGGCCCTCCCAGTTCACGCTCTTTATGACGGGAACACCGGGGGCGGAATGCACCGCCGACTGGATTTCACCGATTGGGGGCTGGCTGCTCATGGGAGTTGCGGGTAATCCCTGCCGCTGCCGCCCGCAACCCGGCTTGAAGATTGGCCGACTGACGTAGACTAAGGAACGAACATGTCCTGGACCGACGAGCGCATCGCGACGCTCAAGACGATGTGGGAGGCCGGCCAGACCGCCAGCCAGATCGCCGAAGCACTGGGTGGCGTCAGCCGCAACGCCGTCATCGGCAAGGCGCACCGCCTCGAGCTACAGGCGCGCCCGTCGCCGGTGAAGCCGAACGATCCCGAGGCGAAGGCGGCTGCTGCTGCCGAGGCAACGGCGTCGGCTGCTGCGGCAGCCCCTGAGCCGGTCGCGGCACCGGAGCCGGTCGAGGTCGAGGCCCCCAAGCCCGCCCCGGTCGCACCGCCCGTCGTCGCAGCGGCCAAGCCTGCGGCACCGGTCGAACCAGAGCCGGTCGCCGAAGAGCCCGAGGACGACGAAGACGAGGATGAGGACGAGGCTGCTCCGGCCGTCGTCGCGCCCGTCCGCGCACCGCAGCCGATCCTACGCTCGGTCGGCCCCGGCGGCTTCCTCCGCCAGGCACCCGGCGAACAGCAGCCACCGAGCACGCCGGCCCCACCGCGTCGCCTCGTGCCTGCCAAGCCGTCGGCCGAGATGGCGAACAAGACGAGCCTGCTCGAACTGAACGACCGCATCTGCAAATGGCCGCTCGGCCATCCTGGCGAGCCCGACTTCCACTTCTGCGGCAAGGCGGTGAACCCAGGGTTCCCGTATTGCGTCGATCACTGCGGCCACGCGTACCAGGCACAGTTGCCGCGCCGTGATCGTCGTCCGACTCCGCCGCTGCCGTTCGGCGGTCCGCGACCTAGGTGAGGCGCAGGGCGGCCTGCGCCAACCTGGCGCAGGACTTGCCCAAGCCCGGCCGGCGCGGCTCGCCGCGGCCGACGACATGGGCTTTGCCCATGGCTAGCGTGATGTAGAAAAGGCCGTTTCCTCGGCCAGGAAGCGGCCTTTTTTCAAACAGGCTCCACCCCGGCGAAGGCCGGGGCCCAGTTGGAAAGGTCTCGGTAACTGAGCGCTGTGCCCGTTTAGCAACGTTTCCCAACTGGGCCCCGGCCTCCGCCGAGGTGGTGCTTCTTGCAGCTCAGCGCGTCTTCCGCCCCCTCTTGTTCTCCCGCGAAGGCGGGAGCCCAGACTGGGTCCCCGCCTTCGCGGGGAAACAAACTTTGCATGCAATCAAAAAAGGCCGCTTCCCCGTGTGAGGAAGCGGCCTTTTTCATATCACGCTAGCCATGGGCAAAGCCCATCTCGTCGGTCGCGGTGAACCGCGCCGGCCGGGCTTGGGCGAGTCCTGCTCCAGCTTGGAGCAGGCCGCCCCGCGCCTCAGAACCGAAACGCCACCGTGCCGCGCAGGCTGTGCCAACGAAAATTATCATCCGAGCGCTTGAACGCGGTGCCGGCCGTGTTCGGCGCCAGCACGAACGGGTTGGTCGCAGGCTGCGTGCCGCGCGTCACGAGAACGCGTGCGTCGTCGTCCTGATACTGGTGGAACATATATTCCATGCCGACCGAGATGTTCTTGCCGAGCTTCTGCTCGATGCCACCGCCGCCGGTGATACCGAACTGGTTCTTCTTGCCGCTCTGCGCATAGGCGTTGGCGGTGTTGCTCGAGTAAAAATCGCGGTTGATGCTCGCATAGCCCGGACCGAACGTGCCGTAGAACAGCGTCGTGTTGACCGCATAGCCCACACGGCCACGGATCGAGGCTTCCCAGTCGAGGTCGCGCGTCATCGTGTAGAAGGCGGGCGTGGTCGAGAAGGCGGTGACGCTGTCGCGGATGTTCGACTTGCCGAACTCGCCGACGACGCCGACGACGATGTTGCCACGCTGCTGGTCGATGCCGACGCGCGCGTAATAGGCGGTGTTGTCCTTGTCGTTGCGGCAGCCACGGCCACTGACGGCAGGAGCGGTGCTGCTCCGCGCGGCGCCGTTGCAGAAACCGGGCGAGAACGCGTTGGCGCCGGCAGCGGTCGTGACGGCGTCACCGAAGCGGCCATCGAGGTTGCGATCGAACAGGATCGACGAACCTTCGTCGTTCGGCTGGACGTCGTACCCACCGGCCGCACCGAAATAGATGCCGCTGAACGGCGCGTCGGCCGTGACTTCCTGCGCAGCGGCAGATGCCGCGAACCCCAGCGTAGCGGCGCCAGCGAGCGCCACCATCATCGTCTTGCTCATATTCACTCCAGGAAACTTCATGACAGGTTTTTCATAAACGGCGGATCGCGCTAAATTTATCCCATCGATGCAACAATCTACATCAATGTGGCTTTCCGGTAACACGGAGAACAAACGGAGCCTGTGGCTTTGTCGCAAGCCAGCGGCTACGTTCGCTCCATGGCTGAAGATCTGTTCGCGTCCCCGGGCGCGTCTGGCGGGAAGACCGCTGCAAACACCTATGACGCGTCCTCGATCGAGGTGCTCGAAGGCCTCGAACCCGTACGTCGCCGCCCCGGCATGTACGTCGGCGGCACCGACGAGCGCGCTCTGCATCACCTCGCCGCCGAAGTGCTCGACAACGCGATGGACGAGGCTGTCGCCGGCCACGCCACGCGGATCGAAGTCACGCTGGAGGCGAACAACCGTCTGACGATCGTCGACAACGGCCGGGGCATCCCGGTCGATCCGCATCCGAAGTTTCCGGACAAATCCGCGCTGGAGGTCATCCTCTCGACGCTCCATTCGGGCGGCAAGTTTGCGGGGAAGGCGTACGCCACCTCGGGCGGCCTGCACGGCGTCGGCATCAGCGTCGTCAACGCGCTATCGTCCGACACCGTCGTCGAGGTCGCGCGCGACCGCCAACTGTACCGCCAGCGCTTCGCCAAGGGGCTGACGCTCGGACCGATCGAGCATCTTGGGGCCACGCCCAACCGTCGCGGGACCAGCGTCGCCTTCACGCCTGACACCGAGATCTTCGGCACCGAACTGAACTTCAAGCCGCAGCGGCTCTACAAGCTCGTCCGCTCGAAGGCGTATCTGTTCGCCGGCGTCGAGATCCGCTGGCACTGCGCGCCCGACCTGATCGCCGACGACACGCCGGCCCAGGCGGTGTTCCAGTTCCCCGGCGGCCTCGCCGATCACCTCCGCGACCAGATCGCCGGTCGCGAATGCGCAACCTCCGACTTCTTCTCCGGCTCGCAGGATTTCCCGAGCGCGAAAGGTGAAACCCAAGGCCGCGTCGAATGGGCGGTCGCGTGGCCGCTGTGGAGCGATGGCTCGTACAGCTGGTATTGCAACACCATCCCGACCCCCGACGGCGGCACGCACGAACAGGGCCTCCGCCAGGCACTGGTCCGCGGGCTTCGCGCGTTCGGCGATCTCGTCGGCAACAAGAAAACCAAGGATATCAGCGCGGACGACGTCATGGTCGGCAGCGAGCTGATGCTGTCGGTCTTCATCCGCGAACCGCAATTCCAGAGCCAGACCAAGGATCGCCTCACCAGCCCCGAAGCCGCCGGCCTCGTAGAGAAGGCGGTGCGCGATCATTTTGACCATTTCCTCAGCCACAACATGGAGCGCGGCAAGGCGCTGCTGAATTATGTGCTCGAGCGGATGGACGAACGCCTGCGCCGCAAGCAGGAACGCGACGTCAAGCGCAAGACCGCGACGTCCGCGCGGAAGCTGCGGCTGCCCGGCAAGCTCACCGACTGTTCGGCGAACTCGCCCGAAGGGACCGAACTCTTCATCGTCGAGGGCGATTCGGCAGGGGGCTCGGCCAAGCAGGCGCGTGATCGGAAAACGCAGGCGATCCTGCCGATCCGCGGCAAGATCCTCAACGTCGCGTCGGCGACCAGTGCCAAGATCTTCGCCAACCAGGAGATCGCCGACCTCACGCTGGCGCTAGGCTGTGGCACGCGCAAGGACTGCACGCCGGATACGCTGCGCTACGAACGCATCGTCATCATGACCGACGCAGACGTCGACGGCGCACACATCGCCACGCTGCTGATGACGTTCTTCTTCCAGGAAATGCCCGAACTCGTCCGCCGCGGGCACCTCTACCTCGCGCAACCGCCGCTCTACCGCCTCACCGTCGGTACGAAGAGCATCTACGCGAGGGACGACGCGCACCGCGCCGAACTCGAGCGCACCGTCTTCAAGGGCAAGAAGGTCGATGTCGGCCGTTTCAAGGGCCTCGGCGAGATGAACCCGAGCCAGCTCCGCGAAACCACGATGGACCCCGCTACCCGCGGCATGCTCCGCATCACGCTCCCGCAGGAATATGAGGAGCGCGCGCAGGTGAAGGACCTGGTCGACCGCCTGATGGGCAACAACCCCGCCCACCGCTTCGCGTTCATCCAGGAGAATGCAGGCCGCATGGACGAAGAGGCGATCGACGCGTGAGATAAGGGGCAGGAAAGGCGACGCCGTGTACCGTGTCGCCAAGCCGTCGCGATGTTGCGGAAACATCGAATTTCGATGAAACGACCATCTTGCATTGATGAACCGCCTGAATACACTGTCTTTCGATCGAAGCGACCAGGGCTTTGAAAGATAGGGGTATCGTTAAATGATCCCGTTGGCTTTCCTCCTTCTGCAATCGGCCTCGCCTGCTCAGGCCGCCGTTCCGCCACCGGCGACCGTGTCTCCACCCGTTGCGCTCTCGATCGGCGACGAAGAGAAGACTATTGTCGTCGTCGGGCACCGGATCGAAGACAGCGAACGCGCGCTGGCGGCGTGTATCGACCGTCAATGTCCGCCCAAGGAAGAGATCGACGCGTCGCTGGCGCATGCGGAAAACCAATTTCTCGCGGGCAACTATGCCGATGCGCAGCGTACCTTATCGAAGGCGCGCGGGCGCAACATGAAATACAGGAAGGAGCTTCCGGTCGAAGTCGGCGACCTGCTGCGCGCCAGCGGCCGCATGCTCGCGCTGATCGGGCAAAGCGACGCCGCGCGGATCACCGCGATCGATTCGCTCGACGCGCTGAAATCTGGGCTTCCGTCGACAGATCGTCGCATTTTCGTGCAGCGTTTGGCGGTGGGCGATGCGTTCGCCAAGGAAGGCCGGCTGATCGCGGCACGAGACGTCTACAACAAGGTCGCGAACCAGGCCGATGCCGCGGGCGATGCGCGGGTCAAGGGCTATGCCCTGTTCCGTGTCGCCGGCATGTACACGGCGGTCGCCCGCGAGTTCCCCGACTATCGTGACACCGCCTATCAATCGTTGCGCCGGGTCGACGAAACGACCGAGCCCGATCTTGCGGCATTTCGAGAGGCCGCGAAGTTGCTGCGGTGCCGTATGGAGGACTCGCGCAGTGCCGAGGCCGGGCGTGATTGTGCGCAAGCGATGAACGGCAAACGCGTCGCGACGGCGGAGCTGATCTATGCGCCGCCTATCGATTTGAGGAACTGGCGGCGCGAGGACACGTCGTCGGTCGTAACGCTACACGGCGATGCGACGCCGCAATGGGCCGATATCGCGTTCTGGGTGGCACCGGATGGCACGGTGCGCGACGTCGACACCGTGCGTACGTCACCGACCGCGACCGAAACCTGGGTGAAACTGGTAACCGACGCCTTGGGCAAACGCGTGTATCGGCCGCTTCAACTGGCCCCGTCCGATCCAGGGCTTCGACGGATCGAACGCTATTCGCTGGTCTATGATGTCGCGCTTTCAACGGGGTCGCGCATACGTACGAGATCGACCATCCCCCACGTCGAAATACTCGATCTGACGGTGGAACCGAGGACGAGCTGACCGCCTGGATAGCCCGTAACGCCTGAGAGGTCTGCGTCGGGCCTCGGATATGTGCGGGAAGACGTGAGATTTCACCGTCCAGGCGAACGCCGTGGCCTTCGCGCTATTCAAGCGGTGTTGCCCCGAGCGTCGCGCACTCGTATCAGGCGGTTCGGGCGGCCGATAAGGGTCGCCCTCGCTGTTTGAAGGAGCTGCCGTCGTGACCATCACCCCGCTCATGCCCGTCTACCCGCGGTGTGGCGTGCGTCCGGTCCGAGGCGAGGGCGCGTACCTCTTCGGCGAGGACGGTCAGCAGTATCTCGATTTTGCGAGCGGCATCGCGGTCAACGCGCTCGGCCACGCGCATCCACGCCTGACCAAGGCGATCGCGGATCAGGCGGCGACGCTGATGCACGTGTCGAACCTGTACGGGTCGCCGCAGGGCGAGCACCTCGCACAGCGCCTCGTCGACAATACCTTCGCTGACACCGTGTTCTTCACCAATTCGGGCGCGGAAGCGGTCGAGTGCGCGATCAAGACCGCGCGGCGCTATCACTTCGCCAACGGCAATCCGCAGCGGCATACGCTGATCACGTTCGACACCGCGTTCCACGGGCGTACGCTCGGCGCGATCTCGGCGACCAATCAGGCGAAGATGCGCGACGGGTTCGAGCCGTTGCTGCCGGGGTTCGCCTATGCGAAGTTCAACGATCTCGAAGGCGCGCTGGCGCTGATCGACGACAACACCGCGGGCTTCCTGGTCGAGCCGATCCAGGGCGAGGGCGGTATCCGCCAGGCGAGTCACGAGTTCCTCACCGGTCTGCGCAAGGCGTGCGACGAGCACGGCCTGCTGCTGGTGCTCGACGAGGTCCAGTGCGGCTATGGGCGTACCGGCAAGTTCTTCGCGCATGAGCTGTACGGCATCACGCCGGACATCATGGCGGTTGCCAAGGGTATCGGCGGCGGCTTCCCGCTGGGCGCCTGCCTCGCGACCGAGGAAGCGGCCAAGGGCATGGTCGCGGGCACGCACGGCTCGACCTATGGCGGCAACCCGTTGGCGATGGCGGCGGGCGAGGCGATCCTCGACGTGATGCTGGAGGACGGGTTCCTCGAGAACGTCACCGCGATGGGCGACCGGTTGCGGCAGGGGCTCGAACAGATGATCCCCAACCACGATCATTTGTTCGACAGCGTTCGCGGCACCGGGCTGATGCTCGGGCTGAAGCTGAAGAGCGACAGCCGTGCGTTCGTCGCGTTCGCGCGCGACAACCATAATCTGCTGCTGGTGTCGGCGGGCGAGAACGTCGTCCGCATCCTGCCGCCGCTGGTGATCGACGAGAGCCATATCGCCGAGTGCATCGACAAGCTGTCGACCGCCGCGCGCGTCTACGTGCCTGCCGCCGACGATTGAAACTGATCCTCCCCGGTACGGGGAGGGGGACCATGCGAAGCATGGTGGAGGGGGCTTTCCCCGCAGCGCAGCATCCGTGGAGGTCCCCCTCCACCACTTGCTCTGCAAGCGGTCCCCCTCCCCGTGCCGGGGAGGAATTATGCGTCATTTCCTGAATCTCACCGACGCCGGAGCCGACGGCATCGCCGCGATGCTGGCCGACGCACTCGACCGCAAGGCGGCCCGCGCCGGCTTCCCCAAGGGCCGCGTCGACGCCGATGCACCGCTCGCCGGCCACACGCTGGCGATGGTGTTCGAGAAGAGCTCCACGCGCACGCGCTTCTCGTTCGACATGGCGATCCGTCAGCTCGGCGGCACCTCGATCGTGTCCGACGGCGGCTCGATGCAGCTCGGCCGCGGCGAGTCGATCGCCGACACCGCGCGCATCCTGTCGGGCTATGTCGACGCGATCATGATCCGTACCGACGATCACGCCAAGATCGAGGAGATGGCGCACTACGCCTCGGTCCCGGTCATCAACGGGCTGACCGACGCGTCGCATCCGTGCCAGATCATGGCCGACCTGCTGACGATCATCGAGAGCGGCAAGACACTGCCCGGCCTCAAGGTCGCGTGGCTCGGCGACGGCAACAACGTGCTCGCCTCGATCGTCGAGGCCGCCGGGCTGATGCAGTTCGACGTCGTCGCGGCGTGCCCGCAGGGGTATATGCCGACCGAGGCGGATGTCGCGATCGGCAAGGGGCGTGCGAAGATCGTGTCGACGCCGCGCGAGGCGGTCGAGGGGGCGGATATCGTCGTCACCGACACCTGGATCTCGATGGGGCAGGCGCATGCCGATGCGAAGCTGAAGGCGCTCACACCGTACCAGGTCGACGCCGCGCTGATGGCACTCGCCAAACCCGACGCGAAGTTCCTCCACTGCCTCCCCGCGCACCGCGGCGAAGAAGTCACGCCCGAGGTGATCGACGGTCCGCAGTCGTTGATCTGGCAGGAGGCCGAGAACCGTCTCCACGCGCAGAAGTCGGTCCTGCGCTGGTGCTTCGGGCAGATCGGTTGACCTGAACGGGCAGGGTCACCATCTGGCGGACGATGAACGATACGCCAAAATTCGATCCCAACGTGACCGATCTCGACCGTGCGCTGGCTTTCGCGATCCCGACGCGCAGTGCACGCGGCCGGATCGTGCGGCTCGGCACCGCGCTTGACGAAGTGCTTGCCGCGCACGCCTATCCGCCCGCGATCGAGAAATTGCTCGCCGAGGCGCTCACGCTCGCGGCGCTGATCGGTTCGACGCTCAAGGATTCGAGCGGCCAGCTGACGATGCAGACGCGCACCGACAACGGCGTCGTCCAGTTGCTCGTCTGCGACTACCGCGGCGGCGAAGTGCGCGGCTACATCGAATACGACGCCGACAAGCTCGCCGAAGCCCCCGCCGAGCCGTCGCTGTTCGCCCTCTTCGGCGCTGGCTATCTCGCGATCACGTTCGACATGGCGACCAGCAACGAGCGCTATCAGGGCATCGTCCCGCTCGACGGCGACACGTTGTCGCAGGCCGCGCAGAGCTATTTCACGCAGTCCGAGCAGATCCCGACGATGATCCGCACCGGCATGGCGAAGGGCCCCGACGGTCGCTGCATCTCCGGCGGGCTGTTCCTCCAGCATCTCCCCGAGGGCGAGGACGGGCGCGAGCGCCTGCATACAAAGCTCGACCATCCCGAATGGGAGCATGTCGCCACGCTCGGCAACACGATGGGCGTCGATGAACTCACCGATGCGACGTTGCCGCTGGAGACGCTCGTCTGGCGCCTGTTCAACGAGGAGGAGGACGTCCGCATCCTCGCCGATATCCCGATCACGCGCGGATGTCGCTGCGATCCCGAGTACATAAAGGGCGTGATCTCGAAATTCCCGTTGGAGGAGCGCCAGTCGATGGCGGACGAGAGCGGCTTCATCATCGTCGACTGCGCGTTCTGTGCGACGAAATTTCCGGTGCCAGTCGACGGCTAAGCGTCTGTGTTAAAAGGAAAAATACCCTCACACCGCCGAATTAACGTGATCTTTACCTCTCGTCGGCATAGGTGACTCCGTGCTCTTATTCAGCACGTTTTTTTCTCCCTTGTGGCGCGCTAGCGCGCCAACCTTCAGGGCCGCTCCACCGGGCGGCCCTTTCTTTTTGGCTGCTGCTGGCCTAGCGGACTCCGCATCATGACATCCTCCCCTTATGCGGTCGCCCTCGTCTCCGGCGGCCTCGACTCGATGGTATCCGCGGCGATGGCGCGCGACGCCGGACAGCGCGTGCTCGCGCTGTCGTTCGACTATAACCAGCGCCACCGCGTCGAGCTCGCGGCCGCACGCCGCATCGCCGACGCGCTCGGCGTCGAGCGCCATATCGTGTTGCCGATGGATCTGTCCGCGTTCGGCGGCTCAGCGCTGACCGCCGATATCGACGTGCCGAAGGGCGGCGCGGGTACCGAAGACGGCGGCGGCATTCCCGTCACCTACGTGCCGGCGCGCAACACCATCTTCCTCAGCCTCGCGCTCGGCTGGGCCGAAGCGGCGGGCGCGCGCGACATCTATATCGGCGTCAACGCGCTTGATTATTCGGGCTATCCCGATTGCCGCCCCGAATTCATCGCCGCGTTCGAAGGTCTCGCCGAGCTCGCGACCAAGGCCGGTGTCGAAGGCGATCCGTTCCGCATCCAGGCACCGCTCCAGCATATGACGAAGGCGGATATCGTCCGCGAAGGCACGCGTCTCGGGCTCGATCTCGGCCTGAGCTGGTCATGCTATGATCCGGCACTTGGCTCCCTGCATTGCGGCGAATGCGACAGCTGCCGCCTGCGCGCGAAGGGCTTCGACGAGGCCGGGATCGCCGATCCGACGCGCTATGCCGTGAAGCCGATCTGACGATGAGTTATGCGGTCAAGGAGATGTTCCTGACGCTGCAGGGCGAGGGCGTGAACGCGGGCCGCCGTGCGGTGTTCGTGCGCTTTGCCGGGTGCAATCTCTGGTCGGGCCGCGAACAGGATCGCGCCACCGCGGTGTGCAAATTCTGCGATACAGAGTTCGTCGGCACCGATGGGCTCGGCGGCGGCAAGTTCGCCGATGCACAGGCGTTGGCGGATGCGGTCGCGGGGTTCTGGGGCGAGGGGACGACCGACCGGTTCGTCGTGCTCACCGGTGGCGAGCCGATGCTCCAGATCGACGACGCGGTCGTCGAGGCGCTGCATGCGGCCGGTTTCCGGATCGCGATGGAGAGCAACGGGACGATTGCCGCACACCCCGGTATCGACTGGGTCTGCATCAGTCCCAAGGCCGGCAGCATCGTCGTCCAGCGCACCGGCGACGAGCTGAAGCTGGTCTGGCCGCAGCCGGGCACCGATATCGCCGACGTCGAGACCTGGGACTTCGCAAACCTGCTGCTCCAGCCGCTCGACGATCCGAATGCGGATGCGAACCGCGAGGCGTGCGTGGATATGGTGATGGCGCGGCCGCAGTGGCGGCTCTCGCTCCAGACCCACAAGCTGCTGGGCTTGCGCTGAGGCGTTCGGGAGGGGGCTGGACGTTTCCGTCCCATCTATACGCGCTCCACTCCGCCGGATGATCAACGCCTCCCGTCATCCCAGCGAAAGCTGGGATATCCCCGTTTGACTCCGGTCGTCTGACTAGAGGGATACCCCAGCTTTCGCCGGGGTCACGGGATGGGGCAGAGCGGCGGAATCAAGATACGGGATAAGGGCAGGGGCCGGAAGAAATCGACGCAGACCTGGTCCCGACTTACAACCCCCGATGCCTTACCTTCCGGCGATCCCGACGCCTGCGGGCGGCCAGTTCTGCGCGCCGCACTTCTTGTCGACCCACTCGCCCTTCTTGTTCCAGCAGATCACGTCGAGGCGCGGCATCGCGGCCGTGTCGCGACCGATGCGACGCGGGAAGCGCTGTTCGCCCCAGGGGATCAGGCTGTTGCGCAGCTCACGCGAGCGCGCCAGCGCGACCTCGGAGAAATGCCCGCGCGGCGTGAAGATCGCGTCGCGACCGATCGAGGCGGCGGTCTGGCAGAAGCCGTACTGCGCAGCGACCGTGGCAAAGCTCGAATAGGTGCGCGTGCCGAACTGGTCGAGCGCGGTCTGCCCGGCCTTGGGGCCCGCCGCCTTGTTCACGCGAACGAAGTATTTGGTCAGCGTGTCGAACGAATTCTTCAACTCCTCACCGTGGTCGGCGAGGATCGAATTGTAGGTCGGCACGGTCAGCAGGGTCGGCTCGAACTGGCACTGCAGCGCCGCAACGTTCAGTGCCGCACGCATGTGCCATACGAGCGCGGCGCGCGTCTCGGCCGGGGTCGCACCGGGCAAGGGCTGCCCCAGATCCGCTTCGTCGCCGGTCACGGCAGCGGCCGAAAAATCGCGCGACTGTAAAAAGAACTGCGCCGACGCCGACTGCGCGACAGCGAGACCGCTCGACGCGACGCAAAGCGCGAGCGCGGTACGCAACACTTTCATTCCAACCTCCCCAGGGGCATTCCAAGGGACCGAATCTAAAGCGTTTCGCGGAAACTCCCAAGCGATTTTAACCTTTTCCGACCGCCGCGAGCACATCGGTTGCACCGCGCCGGAAAACTCGATTCGTCGCGTCCGGAACGATCGCTGGATGCGCCCGGATCGGGGGCGGCCTGCCACAACGGAAAAGGGCCGCCCGGTTGCCCGGGCGGCCCTTCACACCGCGTAGGTCCTGTCGGAAACTACCCGCCGAAGCGGGTAATCTCCACGGGATTACATTGCGTTGTTGGTCATCATGGTGTCGTTCGACATCATCGTGTCGTTCGCCATCATGGTGTCGTTGGCCATCATGCCACCGTTCGACGCGCCGTCGACTGCGGTCATGTTGTCGGTCATGGTGTCCATGCCTTCAGTGGCGTTCATGTCGGTGACCATCGTGTTGTCGGTGGTCGTCTCGGTCTTCGGACCGCAAGCCGAAACGGCAAGTGCTGCGCTGGCGATCAGCGAACCGGTCAGGACCTTGGAAATGAGTGCACGCATGTGGAAGCTCCCTAGATAGAGGATTTGGCTGGCTGCTCGCCCTTAATACCCAAATCGTAGTGGACATTAATCCGATAACGCCTTGCCCTCAAGCCTCGTTTTCTCAAGGACAAGAAACTGTTTCAAGAAAAGCGTCGTTTGTTAACGCGAGGGCTGCATCGAAAGTTGCAAGATCGGCTTTAATGCCCAGCGATTGCAGGCTGGTAACGCCGAACTCGGGCAGGCCGCAGGGGACGATACCGCCAAAGTGCGACAGGTCGGGGTCGACGTTCACCGAGAAGCCGTGGAGCGTGACCCAACGTCTGACCCGAACGCCGATCGCCCCGATCTTGGCCTCCCGTCCCCGATCGAGCGTCCAGATGCCGACCCGGCCATCGACCGCGAACGCCTCGACGCCGAGTTCGCCGAGCGCCGCGATCACCCAGGATTCGAGCGCATGGACATAGCGGCGGACGTCGCGCCCGCGCTTGGTCAGGTCTAGCACGACATAGCCGATCCGCTGGCCCGGCCCATGATAGGTGTATTTCCCGCCGCGCCCGGTCGGGATCACCGGAAAGCGCGCATCGATCAGGTCGCCCGGCTCGGCGCTGGTACCCGCGGTATAGACCGGCGGATGTTCGAGCATCCACAGCAGCTCGCGCGCATCGCCGGTGCCGACCGCCTCCGCGCGCGCCTCCATCTCGGCCAGCGCGTCGGCATAGGGCGTCAGGCCGGCGCTGGTCCGCCATTCGATATCGGAGGGGAAGGGGGTGGTCACCGATCCCAATTGCGCACCCGCGCGCCAAGTTGCAACTCCGGCGCGTGTCGCAACCATGTGGTCAAGTGCAGGGGCTTGGGCTAACCCGCGAGCCGAGATCAGCGGGGGAGCAAGACGCATGGTGAAGATGGGGACGGTCTGGGATCGCACGGTCGAAGTGCTCAACGGGCGCACCGGCATGATCGCGCCGATCGCGCTGCTCGGCATGGTCGTGCCCAGCGTGATCCGCGACGGCTATGTCGCGTTCTCGACGCCGGGGACGATCAGCTTTGCCCTGGTCGGCAGCGTGCTGGCTATCGGGACGCTGGTCGCGATGCTCTGGTCGCAGCTCGCGATCGTCGCGATCGCGACCGACCCCGCCACCGATGCCGCATCCGCACGCCGCCAGGCTGGCGCGCGCGTGTTGTCTTCGCTCGGCATCACGGTGCTGATCACGCTCGTCGCGGTGCTCCTCGTCATACCGCCGGTCATCGTGCTGATGTCCTCGTCGGGAACGATCCCGTACGTCGGATTCTCTGCTGCCGGCAGTGCGATGCTTCGTACGGCGCCGTCGCAAGGCCGTGCCGCGCAGTTCGCCATACTGTACTTCTCAGTGTTCACGCTGATCGCGATCTGGATCGGCGCGCGACTGGCGCTGCTCAACGCGGTCATCCTCAACGAACGCCGCGGGGTCGGTGCGATCCGCCGCTCCTTCCAGCTGACCAAGGGGCTGACGTGGCGGATCATCGGCGTGCTGATCCTGTTCGCGATCGTCATGCTCGTGTCCACCTGGGCCGCGCAGTCGGTGACCGGGATCATCTTCCGCCTCGCGCTCGGCGCGAAGGGCATTGCGACCGCGACGTTCCTGTCGGGCGTCGTCGCCACGATCGTCACCACCGTCTTCACCGCGCTCGCCGCGGTCTTCACCGCGCAGCTCTACGTCGCGGTCAGAGAGAAACTTCCCCAGGAATGAAATCCCCGATGAAGCTCGATTTCGCGACCGTTCTCACCGACGCCTGGACGCTGTTCAAGCGCGACCGCGACCTGTTGCTGCGGATCGCCGCGCCGTTCCTGTTCCTGCCCGCGTTCGCGCTAGCGCTGGTCGTGCCCGATCCGCCGATGCCCGATGCGGCCGCGGGCAACAACGAAGCGCAGGCTTTGGTCTGGGCCGACGCGGTGCAGACCTGGGCAGCGGCGCATGGCGGCTGGTACCTGCTGGCCTATGTGATGAGCTTCTTCGGTACGTCCTTGTTCTACGCGCTGTATCTCGATCGCGAGCATCTCGATCTGCGGCAGGCGTTGACGCGCTGCCTGCGAATCTTCCCGCGTTTCCTGCTGGCGATGGTGATCGTCTCGCTGCCGGCGGGGGCAGGGCTGCTGCTCTACGCGATCCCCGGCCTCTACATTCTCGGCCGGACGATGCTGACCGGCCCCGCACTGTTCGCCGAAGCCCCGCTCGGTGCTCTCGGCGCAATCCGCCGCAGCTTCACGCTCAGCCGAGGCTCGGGGCTCCCGCTGATGGGACTGGCTGCGTTCAGCTACATCAGCGGCTGGCTCGTCGGTGCGCCGTTCATGATGCTCGACAAGGCGCTGCGTGAAGCGGGCGAACCCAACCCGGTCGCGCTCGCGATCGTCGATGCGGGTGCGGCTGTGGCGGCCATGGCAGCCGGCATCGCGATGGCCCTGATCGCCATCTCCGCCTACCGCCGCCTGGCGCGGTAAGGGGCGAGCCCGCCTGATCGAAAGCACCTCCCCGGCGGAGGCCGGGGCCCAATTGGAAAGGTCGCAGTAATCGGCCGCCGCGCTCAGTTAGCAACGTCCCCCAATTGGACCCCGGCCTCCGCCGGGGAGGTGAACATGGTCGAACGGGATCGGCAACAAGTCGGCTCAGTTGCCGAGTGGGTTAGGCCCCACGCCCCTTTCCCAGGTACGGTATCTGCGGCGCCGTCTCCGGCGGCAGCAACCCCGAAGCTCGCGGGTCCGGAAACGTCTCGATCGTCCGCTTCACCGCCACGAACCCCTGTGCTCGATAAAACCCCAGCGCGCTAGGATGGTCGAGCGTGCAGGTATGCAGCCAGACCCGCTCCACCCCCTTGGTCCAGGCCCGCGCGCACGCCTCGGCCATCAGCCACCGCCCATGACCTTGCCCCGCCAGTTCCGGGATCAACCCGAAATACGAGATCTCGCACGCCCCCGCCGCGCGAAAATCGAGTTCGAGCATCCCCACCTCGATCCCCGCCGGATCGAGCACCGCATACACCGCGATCCCCGAACCATGCACGATCGCCGCCAGCGCATCGTCCGCCATCACCAGCCGCGAGAACCACAGCCACGGGCTCCCCACCCGCCGGAACAGCGCGCGATATTTCTCCAGCGCAGGCCGCTCCCACTTCACCAGCCGCAACCGCGATCCCGGGCTCGGTCGCAGCGGCGGCCGCTTGCGCATCTCCAGCGTCGTGACGATCGTCGCGAGGACGTCGTCGGCAACCGGGATCAGCGCCACCCTGTTAGGACCAGGTCGCGCGAGGCGGCAGGCTCATCAGGATCGCGTCGATGTTGCCACCGGTCTTGAGCCCGAACAAAGTCCCCCGGTCATAGACGAGATTGAACTCGGCATACCGCCCGCGCCATTCGAGCATCCTTGCCTCGTCGGCGGCATCGAACGGCGTATCCATCCGCCGCCGCACGATCCGCGGATAGGCATCCAGAAACGCCTCGCCGACATCGCGCGTAAACGCGAAGTTCGCGTCGAAATCGCCATCGAGATGGTCGAAGAATATACCGCCCGCACCGCGGCTCACTTTCCGGTGCGGGATGTAGAAATAGGTCTCCGCCCACTCCCTGAACCGCTCGTAATGCGCGGGATCATGCGCATCGCACGCCGCCTTCATCGTCGCATGAAAGTCGGCCGTATCCTCCTCGATCGGCAAGGGCGGATTGAGATCGCCGCCGCCGCCGAACCAGCGCTTGGTGGTGTTGAGGAAGCGGCAGTTCATGTGCACCGCGGGCACGTGCGGGTTGGTCATGTGCGCGACCAGGCTGATCCCGGTCGCGAAGAAGCGGGGGTCTTCGCCGGCCCCGTGGATCGACTTGGCGAAGTCGCCCTCGAACGTGCCGCCGACCGTCGAGACGTTGACGCCGACCTTCTCGAACACGCGACCCTTCATCACGCCGCGCACGCCGCCACCGCCGGGTTCGCCTGAAGGATCGATCCGGTCCCACGGCGTGTACTCGAACGACGCGTCGGAGCCCGCCTCCCGCTCGATCGCCTCGAACTCCGCGCAGATACGATCGCGCAGGGATTCGAACCAGGTTCGGGCGGCGGCTTGCTGGGGATCGAGATCGGTCATGCGCGGGTCCCTACCAAATCCTCCCCGGAACGGGGAGGGGGACCGTTCGGCTACTTGGCCGAAGGGTGGAGGGGGATTTCCGCGAGCGTTATGGTTGTGATGACGAAGCGGGACGTTCGCGGTGAACCCCCTCCACCATGCTTCGCACGGTCCCCCTCCCCGCGTGCGGGGAGGATCAGCTGGGCCAGCCGCCCGTCTGCCGTAACGCCTCCGCCGCGACGATTCCCGTCGCCACGGAAATATTCATCGACCGCAACCCCGGCCGCATCGGGATCAGCACCCGCACGTCGGCGCGCGCGTGCACCTCCTCCGGCACCCCAGTCCCCTCGCTCCCCATCAACAACACGTCGTCGCTACGAAACTCGGCAACATCCAGCCGCACCGCGCCCTTCGTCGTCAGCAACACGATCCGCCCGCTCACTTGGCGCAGGAACGCATCCCAATCGACATGCCGCACCACGTCGACTGCGCCGACATAATCCATCCCCGAGCGCGCCACCGCCTTCTCGCTCCACGTGAATCCCATCGGTTCGATCAGGTCGACGCCGATCCCCATGCACGCGGCGGTCCGCAGGATCGCGCCGACATTTCCGGCGATATCGGGCTGATAGAGGGCAATTCTCATGCCCGATCCCCTAGCAAGGCGGTAACCCAAAGCAAATTGCAGTTGGCAAACCCGCGCCCCGCCGTCTATCAAAGCACAGCCTCCGTGGGGACGGTCGGACGGACTGGGGATATGGTTTCGCGAAACCGAAAGCCCAGCCCGTCACGAAAAAAATAACGTGCAAGGGCGAGATGAATGGCGACAGTCGACGACATGGTTCCCCCCGGCGAATCGCCAGAGCCGTTTCACGAAGAGGCCCATGATCCTCGCCGCCGTGATTTCATCAACATCGCCGCGGTATCTTTCGCCGGTGTCGGCGCGGTCGCGATCGTCCTGCCACTGATCAACCAGATGAACCCGAGCGCTGACGTGCTCGCACAGTCGACCACCGAGATCGACTTGTCGAAGATCCTCCCCGGCCAGGCGATCAAGACCTCGTTCCGCAAGCAGCCGCTGTTCGTGCGCAACCTGACGCCGAAGGAAATCTCGGAAGCCGACGCGGTCGATATCTCGACGCTGCGCGATCCGCAGACGCTGGAACAGCGCACCAAGGCGGGCAAGAAGAACTGGCTGATCACGCTGGGCGTCTGCACCCACCTCGGCTGCGTCCCGCTCGGCGCGGGCGAGGGCGAAAACAAAGGGCCGTTCGGCGGCTATTTCTGCCCGTGCCACGGCTCGGCCTACGACACCGCCGCGCGCATCCGCAAAGGCCCCGCTCCGTCGAACCTCCACGTTCCGGACTATGCCTTCAACTCCGACACCGTCGTCACGGTAGGCTGAGGAACGACCATGAGCTTTCCCTGGGCCAAGCAATACGAACCGAAGCTGCCGCTGACGCGGTGGCTGGATGAGCGGCTTCCCGTTCCCCGGCTCGTCTATAATTCACTCGGTGGCGGCTATCCCGTCCCGCGCAACCTCAATTACTTCTGGAACTTCGGCGTGCTCGCCGGCGCCGCGCTGGCGATCCAGATCGTCACCGGCATCGTCCTCGCGATGCACTATGCCGCCAACGGCGCGGTCGCGTTCGACTCGGTCGAGAGCATCATGCGCGACGTCAATGCGGGCTGGTTCCTGCGCTACGCACACGCCAACGGCGCCTCGATGTTCTTCATCGTCGTCTATACGCACATCTTCCGCGGGCTCTATTACGGCTCGTACAAGGCACCCCGCGAGATGGTGTGGCTGCTCGGCGTGGTCATCTTCCTGCTGATGATGGCGACCGCGTTCATGGGCTACGTGCTTCCCTGGGGCCAGATGAGCTTCTGGGGTGCGCAGGTCATCACCGGGTTCTTCTCGGCGATCCCGCTGGTCGGCGACACCATCCGCATCTGGCTGCTCGGCGGATTCGCGCCCGACAATGCCGCGCTCAACCGCTTCTTCTCGCTGCATTACCTGCTGCCGTTCGTGATCGCGGGCGTCATCATCCTGCACATCTGGGCACTGCACATCCCGGGCTCGAACAACCCGACCGGCGTCGACGTCAAGGGCGAGCAGGACACCGTCCCGTTCCACCCCTATTACACCGCGAAGGACGGCTTCGGGCTCGGCATCTTCATGCTGATCTTCGCCGGCCTGCTGTTCTTCTTCCCGAACTATCTCGGCCACCCGGACAACTATATCCCGGCGAACCCGCTCTCGACGCCCGCGCACATCGTCCCCGAATGGTATTTCTGGCCGTTCTACGCGATCCTGCGCGCCTTCACCGCGGACTTCATCCTGCCGGCCAAGCTCTGGGGCGTGCTGGCGATGTTCGGCTCGATCCTGCTGCTGTTCTTCCTGCCCTGGCTGGACAGCTCGCCGGTTCGTTCGATGAACTATCGGCCCAAGGCGCGGATCGCGTTCTGGGTGCTGGTCGCCGATATCCTGATCCTCGGCTATTGCGGCGGTGCACCGGCGACGGCGACCTACGTGATCCTGAGCCAGATCTGCGCGGCGTACTACTTCGCGCACTTCCTGATCATCCTGCCGCTGATCTCGCGGTCCGAGCGCCCCAGGCCGCTGCCCAACTCGATCACCGAGGCCGTGCTGAGCAAGCATGGCGGCACCAGCCCGGCCAAAACCGCGCTCGCGCACTGATACGAACTAGAGGACACACACATGGTTCGTCTCATCGCATCCCTGGTCGGCGCGGCCTTCGTGCTGGTGCTCGGCATCGCGCTGTTCGGCAGCGTCTACGGGGCCATCACCGACCCCGTCGCCGCGACCGCCGAGAGCGAGTATCACCTCCACCCCAAGGAGCTGGATCTCGCCTCCAACGGCGTGTTCGGCAAGTTCGACCGTCGCCAGCTCCAGCGCGGGTTCCAGGTATACAAGGAAGTCTGCGCCGCCTGCCACTCGCTGCGCCTGGTAGCGTTCCGCGACCTGCAGAAGATCGGCTATTCGGAGCCCGAGGTTAAGGCGATCGCCAACCAGTGGGTGATCGAGCAGCCGTCGATCAACCCGGAGACGGGCGAAGCGGCCACGCGGAAGAACATCCCGTCGGATCACTTCCCGCTGCCGTTCGCGAACGACGTCGCCGCCCGCGCCGCCAACAACAACGCGTTGCCGCCCGACCTGTCGCTGATGACCAAGGCGCGTCACGATGGCGGGGCGTACATCCACTCGCTGCTGACCGGCTATCAGTCGCAGTCGGCGAAGATGCTGAAGGAATTCCCGGACATCAAGACGCCAGAGGGTCTGCACTACAACCCGTATTTCGCGAACCTCAACATCGCGATGCCGCCACCGCTGACCTCCGATGACCAGGTCGGCTATGCGGACGGGACGAAGGCCACCAAGGAGCAGATGTCGACCGACGTCGCGGCGTTCCTGACCTGGACCGCCGAGCCCAATCTCGAGGCGCGCCATGCCGCCGGGTTCGCGTCGATCATCTTCATCCTGATCTTCTGCGGCCTCGCCTGGGGCGCGTATCAGAACGTCTGGCGCGACGTTAAACATTGATGACGGCCCGGCTCCCGCGGTAAGGGCGCACGGATAGAGGGAGCGGCGGACGGGCGAACAGCCTGATCCGCCGCTTTCGTTTTGGCCGTCGCGCAGCACCGCGATACGGCCACCGCTTCGTGCGAAGAAGGGAACGTCCATGTCCGATACCAACGAGCGCAACGCCGACCTGAAAGCCCTGATCCGCACCATCCCGGACTTCCCCAAGCCCGGCATCCAGTTCCGCGACATCACGACCTTGCTGCTCGACCCGCACGGCTGGGCGACCGCGATCGAGCGGATGGTTGAGGCAGTCTCGGGCCCCGTCGATCTGGTCGCCGGCATCGAAGCCCGCGGCTTCCTTTTCGCCGCCGCGCTAGCTGCACCATTCAAGGCCGGCGTCCTGCTGATCCGCAAGGACGGCAAGCTCCCCGGCGCCACCATTGCCGAAGACTATGCTCTGGAGTACGGCACCGACCGCATCGCAATCCACGCCGACGCCTTCGCCCCCGGCGCTCGCGTCCTGCTGGTCGACGACCTGATCGCCACCGGCGGCACCGCCCGCGCGGCAGTCCGCCTGCTCCACAAAGCCGGCGCGGTCGTCACGCAAGCCCAGTTCCTGGTCGACCTTCCCGACCTCGGCGGCGCGGAAGCACTGCGCTCGGACGGCATCGAAGCAACCGCCCTGATCCACTTCCCCGGACACTGACCGCGCGCTTGCCGCGAAAGCCCGCGGCCTTGTTCCCCCGCGGACGCGGGGGCCCAGCTAAATACCGTAGCGTACCGCTACCCTGGACCCCCGCGTGCGCGAGCGAACAGTAAAGAGAGGGCGCCTGATCCGCACGGGCGCTCGCGCCAGCCCCAAAACCCGTCAGACCCCATTCATGGAACTTGCGACATAAGGACTCCGTTGTGCGATGAATGGCGGCGCGTTGTGTCCGCTCTCCACGTACGGGAGAACCTCCATGTTTATGAAGCGCTTCGGCATTATCGGCCTAGCCCTGGGTCTCGGACTGGGCGTCGCGGGCTGCACCGACGGGTACGGTTATGGCGGCGCGGGCGTCGGCTATGCCAGCGATCCCTATTACGGCGGTGGCTATGGCGACGGCTATTACGGCGCGGGCTATGACGGCTTCGCCGCCTATGGCGGCCTCAACTCCTACTACGGCTGGAGCGGCGATTATTATTATCCCGGTTCGGGCGTCTACGTCTACGATCGCTATCGCCGCCCGCACCGCTGGAACGGCAACCAGCAACGCTACTGGCAGGGCCGCCAGCAATATCGCGGCAACCGCAACGATGGCGGCCGCGGCAACTGGGGCGGTTTCGGCAACCGAGGCAATGGTGGCCGAGACGGCGGCTGGCGTGGCAACCGTCCGGGCTATCAGAATAATCCCGGCACGCTCGGTCAAGGCCAGTTCGGCAACGGCCGTCCCGGCCGCGGCGACGATCGCGGTCGTGGTCCCGGTCGCGGCCAATTCGGTCAACCAGGCCAGCCTCCGCAGCCGGGCCAGGTCGCCAACCCGCAGCAGCCCCAAGTCCAAGGCGGCTTCCGTGGCAATCGCGGCGACGGCGCATTCCGAGGCAATCGCGGCGGCGGCGGCCAGCGCTACGGCGGTGGACAGCGCTTCGGTGGCGGACGTCAGGGCGGTGGCAACCGCGGCGGCGGTCGTCCGGCGCAGTAACTAGAGCAGATTGGTTCACGCGAAGGCGCGAAGGCGCGAAGAGAAGCATTAGTTTTTCACGCGGAGACGCGGAGACTAGTTCAGGAACGGCGCGGTCCACTCATCGCGACAGTGAAGCTCACGATGAAGCTCTGCCATCCTAAATCTCTCCGCGCCTCCGCGTCTCCGCGTGAACAAATCTTCTCTTGGCACCTTCGCGCCTTCGCGTGAAAAACACCAACGTCAGACGAAGAGCCGGATTACGTGAGGGGCGATCGACCGCCAATCAAGCGGTCGGCGTGCCAGCAGGGCGGGTAGCTACTAACCCATTAGACACGAACGTCATCACCATCACGTCGTCCTGATTGAACACGCGCATCCGGCTCTTGAAGATCCCCATCTCCGGCCGGCTCGCCGACACGCGCTTCTCCAGGATTTCGGTCTCGCAGCGCAGCGTGTCCCCCGGATACACCGGCTTCACCCACTTCAATTCGTCGATCCCCGGCGACCCGAGCCCGGCCTGCTGGTTCTCCTTCAGGTTCGCGACCACCATAGACATCACCATCGCGCACGTATGCCAGCCGCTCGCCGACAGCCGCCCGAAATGCGTCTGCGCCGCCGCCTCGTCGGACAGGTGAAACGGCTGCGGATCGTATTTCGCGGCGAAGTCCATCACCTCCTCGCGCGTGACCGCGTAGGAACCGAACGACGCGGTCCGACCGACCTCGATATCCTCGAAATACTGCACAACCTCTCCTCTTATCGTTGCAGCACCTTCTGGAAGGGTGCGTCGGTGCCGTCCAGCCCCGCCTCGGCCGGCAACCCGATCAGGTCGCGCAGCAAGGGCTCGATCGCCACGTTGTCGAAGCTCGCAATCGTCTTGCCGCGCGCAAACGCCGGCCCGTTGGCGATGAACAGCGCGCGCATCTCCGGCGCCATGTTGTCATACCCATGCATCCCGCCGACCGAAGCCTTGGTCGGCGCGCTCGGATCGACCCGCCACCCGACATCGGCAAGGCACAGATAGCTCGGCACGCGCGGATTGTGTCCATAATGAAAGCGCGCCGGAATCTCCCCCTTGCGCCAGCATTGCAGATGATCGTGGCGGGTCAGCAACCGCGCCTCCAGTGCCGCCTCATGCCCCGGCACTGCGAACAGGGTCGCGTACGGACCCGTCTCGACCGAACGATAATCCGCCTTGTCCGCGATCGTGTCGAGCGCCACCACCCGCGTGCTGCTAGTCGCCGCCATGCCGTGATCCGCGACGATCACCAGGTTCGCCCGCTGCCCCAGCGCGGCAAGCCCATCGACCAGCGCGCCAATGCTCGCATCGACATCCGCCACCGCCTGCGTCACGCCAGCACTGTCCGGCCCACCCGCATGACCCGCGCTGTCGACCGTATCGAAATACAGCGTCACGAGTTTAGGCCGGATCGCGGCAGGCCGCCGCATCCAGTCGAGCACGGCGTTGACCCGCTGCGTCCCTGAAACCTGCTGGTTGAACTGCTGCCAGTCCTCCGGCCGCGTCCCCCCCTCGATCGCGCCGTGGCTGTCGGGCTTGACCTTGCCGCCGACGGCAACGTTCGCGCCCGGCCAGAACATCGTCGCCGTCCGGATCCCGGCCTTCTCGGCATCGACCCAGATCGGCGAACTCTCGCTCCACCAGAACGGATCGTCGGTCGCCATCGTGAACGTCTCGCCCGGCCGCGCCGGGTCCTCCATCTTGTTGCCGACGATTCCGCTGCGGTCGGGTCGAAGCCCCGTCACCAGCGTCCAGTGATTGGGAAAGGTAATGCTCGGAAACGACGGCCGCATGCTCGCGAACACGCCGCCCGCACGCAGCCGGTTGAGGTTCGGCGTCACGCCACGATCAAGATAATCCGGCCGGAAGCCATCGATCGACACGAGAATCGTAACCGGCGCCCGAGCCTCGCCCGGCATCGCAGCCGCCGCCATCGTGGTCGGCGCAGGTGCAGTGATCGGCGCAAGGGCAGGTGGCGTATACGGATACGCGCACCCGGCGAGCGTCAGCCCGAGTGCAGAACCGAGGAGTGCCGCGTTCTTCATCATAACCGTTCGTCCCGAGCAGGTGGCGACTTCGCGCGATCCCTACTCGGCACGACAGGGGAGGGAAACCCGTTCGCGGCTCTTCTCCCGCGTCTACCTCATCGGCATCCGCCACGGCCCCGCCCGATCCGCCACACCTACGCGGGCGCACCTGGAGCTCATCGCAACCGCAGCCACGCCCAATCGCCGACTTGCCCGAAAGCCGCGAAAGGTTCAGCCTCGGCCGATGAAGACCCCAACGCACCCCGCACGAAACGAAACCCGCCAAGCCCCCGCCGCCAAAGTCTCGATCCGGATCGGCAAGCGCACCACCTTCGACGCCTCGGTCACCACCGTCGGCCTGCTGTCGGTCGGCGCGCTCGTGTCGAGCATCCTGCTGTCCAGCGCAGTCATCGTCGCCGCAGCAGGGCGCAAGGCCGCAAGACGGCCGCTGGCATTGCCCGATCATACCAGGACCAACGGCTGACGCCCCACCGGCTTACCCGCCCTGGGGCTTCTTGCTCAGCTTATGGGCAATTCGAGCCCACTCGTCGCGCGTCCGGCATTCCCGTGCACCATTGCTGGTTCGCGTAAGACAGATTTTAGGCTCGCCGCTCAAGCTTAAGGGGTAGGGGCCATACCCTGCCGACTGAAAGATAGATGTTCCCGTGAGCGGCCGAGTCTGTGCCGTGGCAGCGCCGATCGGTGACAGGATCAAAACAGCGGCTATGGGACACATGACTTTGCGGCGCATCGTTCTCTCCGTCGTGATGTCCGCTTACACTAAGTCTCGTCTGCAAAGCCGACAATCCACTTTTCCCTCATAGCCGACATTGCGTAACCGGCCGTCCCGGCTGTTGAGGCAGCAACCATCGATAAATATTCGTCAACCACTATGCCCGTATAGTGGCGTTATGGAGCGCTCCTTTATCGCGGTCACGGCGATCGCCTCGACATTGATGTTTGCCGGTGTCTGGAAAGCCACCGAACCGCGGCCGACCGCAGTTTCGGCTGTCGTCGAGACCACGGCGGCTCCCGAAGCAGCGGTGGCCGCGTCGCCGGCGTTGCGGCGGCATGTGGTCGCGCCTCCCCGGCAAGTCGCCGACGCCGAGCCGTACAATGTCGTTCGACCGGCATACGGACCATCGACCCCGGCCCGTCGTTCGACCAACGCCGGATCGGAAAGCTCGGTATTCTACCGCGGGTGCCGCGAAGTACGCGCGGCAGGCGCAGCGCCGCTACACCGCGGCCAGCCGGGCTATCGCACCGGCATGGACGGCGATGGCGACGGGATAGCCTGCGAAAACTATCGCTGACCCGCCGCCGCCTAACCCTCAGCTGTGCAGGAAGTGCATCACGTCGCCGTCGTGCACGACGTAGGCCTTGCCTTCCGCGCGCAGCTTGCCCGCCTCGCGTGCCTTCGATTCCCCACCCAGTGCGATGAAGTCGTCGAACGCGATCGTCTCGGCGCGGATGAAGCCCTTTTCGAAATCACCGTGGATCGCGCCCGCGGCCTGCGGTGCGGTCGCGCCCTCGTGGACGGTCCAGGCACGCGCTTCCTTCGGGCCGACCGTGAAGAACGTCAGCAGGTGGAGCAGCTTGTACCCGGCGGTGATGACGCGCGCGAGACCGGTCTCCTCCAGCCCCAGCTCGCCCAGAAACTCGCCGCGATCCTCCGCCGGCATCGTTGCGATCTCCGCCTCGATCGCCGCCGACACCACGACCGCCTCGGCGCCCTCGGCCTTCGCCTTTTCGAACACCCGCGCCGACAGCGCATTGCCGTTCGCCGCATCGCCCTCGTCGACGTTGCACACGTACAGCACGGGTTTCGCGGTCAGCAACTGCGCCTGCGCGAACACGCGCGCCTCGTCCTCGTCCTTCGGCACGGTCAGCCGCGCGGGCTTGCCTTCGCGGAGCAGTTCGAGCGCTTGGCCGAGCACGGCGGCGCCGATCTTGGCCTCCTTGTCGCCCTGCATGCCCTTCTTGGCGAGGTTCGGCACGCGCTTCTCGAGGCTCTCGAGGTCGCTCAGCATCAGCTCGGTATCGACCGTCTCGGCGTCGGCGATCGGGTCGACCTTGTTGTCGACATGAGTCACGTCGCCGTCCTCGAAGCAGCGCAGCACGTGGACGATCGCGTCGACCTCGCGGATGTTGCCGAGGAACTGGTTGCCGAGCCCTTCGCCCTTCGACGCGCCGCGCACGAGGCCGGCGATGTCGACGAAGCCGAGCTGAGTCTCGATGATCTTCTGCGATCCGGCGATCTTGGCGAGCGCGTCGAGCCGCTTGTCGGGCACGCCGACGTTACCGACGTTCGGCTCGATCGTGCAGAACGGATAGTTCGCCGCCTGCGCCGCGGCCGTCTCGGTCAGCGCGTTGAAGAGAGTGGACTTGCCGACGTTCGGCAGCCCCACGATGCCGCAGCGAAAACCCATGATATGCCCTTGGTATAAGAATGTGGTGGCGCTTTAGGGCAGGGCGGTCCGGAAGGCCAGCAAGGACGCAGGCGCGCATCGTTGGCGCCACACCCTTTCTCGACCACCCCGGCGAAGGCCGGGGCCCAATTGGGGGACGTTGCTAACGATGGTCGGCACCCCGTTATTGCCACCTTTCCAATTGGGCCCCGGCCTCCGCCGGGGTGGTGTGCACACTCGATGCCGGGCCTGATCGACCCACTCGATTGCCGCAGTGCAGCAAAATAATCATACCGAACGGTAGTTATCATATGGTCGACGCTTATATCCCGATCCCAGCTTGAGATAGATCAGGAACTCCATGACCACGACCGCCAACGGCTACGCCGCGCAATCCCCCGAAACCCCGCTCGCCCCCTTCAGCTTCGAGCGTCGCGAACCCGGCAAGACCGACGTCGCGATCGACATCGCGTTCTGCGGCGTTTGCCATTCCGACCTCCACACCGCCAAGGGCGAGTGGGAAGGCACGCTCTACCCCTGCGTCCCCGGCCATGAGATCGTCGGCCACGTCACCGCAGTCGGCAGCGATGTCACCAAGTTCAAGGTCGGCGACGTCGTCGGCGTCGGCTGCATGGTCGACAGCTGCGGCGAATGCCCGTCGTGCAAGGACGGCGAGGAGCAATATTGCGAGACCACCGGTTTCGTCGGCACCTATAACGGCCCCGATCCCGTGCTCGGCGGCCACACCTTCGGCGGCTATTCGGACAAGATCGTCGTCGACGAAGGCTTCGTGCTGAAGGTCTCGCATCCCGAAGCCGACCTCGCCGCGGTCGCGCCGCTGCTCTGCGCCGGCATCACCACCTATTCGCCGCTGAAGCACTGGAAGGTCGGCCCCGGCCAGAAGGTCGGCATCGTCGGTCTCGGCGGGCTCGGCCACATGGGCGTCAAGATCGCCAACGCGATGGGCGCCGAGGTCTATGTATTCTCGACCTCGCCGAACAAGCGCGACGACGCCAAGCGTCTCGGCGCGAAGGACCTGATCGTGTCGAAGGACGAGGCCGCGATGGCCGAGCACGCCAACAGCTTCGACTTCATCCTCAACACCGTCGCGGCCAGCCACAACCTCGACACGTTCACCGCTTTGCTCAAGCGCGACGGCACGATGACCTTGGTCGGCGTCCCCGAGCACGCGCATCCGTCGCCCTCGGTCGGCAACCTGATCTTCAAGCGCCGCGCGATCGCCGGCTCGCTGATCGGCGGGATCGCCGAGACGCAGGAGATGCTCGATTTCTGTAATGAGCACGGCCTGGTGTCGGACATCGAGATGATCCGCATGGACGAGATCGAACCCTCGTATCAGCGCATGGTGAAGAGCGACGTGAAGTACCGCTTCGTCATCGACATGGCCTCGATGAAGACGGCCTGATCGGGCAGGGGGCGGCGCTCAACGAGTGCCGCCCTCATTCGAGAGAGCACCGTTCTCCTGCGAACGCAGGAGCCCAGGGTCAGGAACGTCGCACTATGTAACCCTGGGTTCCTGCGTCCGCAGGAAAACACCACCTCCGTCATCCTGACGAAAGTCAGGATCCAGGGTCACGGACGCCATCGTTCTTGGCTCTGGGTCCTGACTTTCGTCAGGATGACGAGGTAGCGGCGAACTGCGCCCCAATCACCACCGATAATTAAAACTAATACTAATCCGCTCACCCTTGGCAGCATTCGGCACGACCTCATGCCGCAACCAGCTCTCCCACAGAAACACACTCCCCGGCTTTGGCTCGGCATAAACGAACGTCCGAAGATCCTCCGCCGCATCCTCCAGCCGCGTCGGTGCCGCCATCATCATCGGCAACCGCGGATCCTCCAGCTTCAACGCCCCAGCCCCTTCGGGAATCGCCACATACATCGTGCCGGAAACGACGCTATGCGGATGGATATGCCCCGAATGCGCGCCCCCGGGCTTCAGGACGTTCACCCAAAGACTGTCCAGCTTCAACTTCCGCCCGCCGAGATCGAACGCACAATCCTTCGCGAACTGCGCAACATGCTTGTTCAGCACCCGAACCAGATCCCCGAACCGCGGATCGCGGAGTGCCAGGTCGTTCAGCGACGCATACGACGTATACCCGCGATACCCATGCGCCTTCGACCACGCGACCCCGGCGCGATCTGCCTTCGCCAGTTCGAGCGCGGCGTCCTCGAGTTCCTCGACCAGATCGTCGTCACCGAGATCGGCCTCGTAGAACCGCGTGGCAAACAAAGAGCGGGTGGTCATGGCTGCATCCTCAACGCGACATCGTTCATGAAGCGGACGTCGTCGCCTTCCGCCAGCCACTTCGCCTCCGCCGCGACCGCGCCGAGCATGTCGCTCAACGGCTCGATCTCGGCCTTCGCATAATTGCCGAGCACATAGCCGGTGACGCGATCCTTGTGCCCCGGATGCCCGATTCCCAACCGCACGCGCCGGAAATCCGGCCCGAGATGCTGGTCGGTCGACCGCAGCCCGTTATGCCCCGCAGTCCCACCGCCGGTCTTCACCTTGACGCGGAAGGGCGCGATGTCGAGTTCGTCGTGGAACACCGTCAGCGCCTCGACGCCGAGCTTGTAGAACCGCAGCGCCTCGCCGATCGCGCGGCCGCTCTCGTTCATGAAGGTCGCGGGTTTCAGCAGCAGGATCTTCTCCGCGCCGATCCGCCCCTCCTGCGTCCAGCCCTGGAACTGCTTCTTGACCGCGCCGAAGCCGTGCACCTCGGCGATCGCGTCGGCGACCATGAACCCGACATTGTGCCGGTGCATCGCATATTGCGCCCCCGGATTGCCGAGTCCCGCCCAGATCTGCACGTGTGATTCTCCAAAAGACCGCGTCGGCCACTTAACCGTGTTCTCCTGCGGACGCAGGAGCCCAGGGTAACGGGCGGCAGCGCTGCTTGATCCTGGACCCCCGCGTTCGCGAGGGAACAGGAGGGCAGGGCAAGCCTCATAAAACGAAACGGGCGGGAAAGCCCTAGCTTTCCCGCCCGCCAGATCATCCTAAGACGAAGGGCTGAACCCTCAGTCCTTCTTCTGCGGCGTGATCTTGTCGTCGTCGTTGTCGTCGTCGTTAGGCTCGACGACCGGCTCGTCCTCGGCAGCAGCCTCGGCAGCCTGAGCTTCGGCGACTTCAGCCTCGAGCTCTTCGTCCTCGACGGTCGGCACGGTCGGCGGCACGATCGTGGCGATCGCGAAGTCGCGGTCGTCGATCGCGGGCGTCGCGCCCTTGGGCAGCTTCACGTCGCTGATGTGGATCGAATCACCGATCTCCAGACCGGCGAGCGAAATCGTGATCTCGCTCGGGATGTCCGAAGCGTCGACGACCAGCTCGATCTCGTGGCGCGTGATGTTGAGGACGCCCTTGCCCTTCTTGATGCCCGGTGCGTCGTCCTCGTCGGTGAACGCGATCGGCACCGCGACCGTCACGGTCGAATGCTCGCCGATGCGCAGGAAGTCGACGTGGATCGGACGATCCGAAACCGGGTGGAACGACACGTCCTTCGGCAGCGTGCGCACGCCGTTGACCATCACGACGGAATTCATGAAGTGGCCGGTCATCAGCGCCTTCATCAGCGCCTTTTCCTCGAGGTGAACCGAGGTTGGTTCCTGGTTCAGGCCGTAGATCACGGCAGGCACGCGGCCATCACGACGCAGCGCCCGGGAGGCTCCCTTGCCAACCCGGTCACGCGTCTCGGCTGCGAGCGTCAACTGGTCGCTCATCTGTATTCTCCGAAACTCGTTTGTTGTCCTTCCCGCCCACGCCTCCAGGGATGACCATGGACCGGAAGCGCGGGCGCATAGCGGAAGTGGGGAATTTAATCAACTCATCCTGACCCCTCGCCCCTCCGGGGAGAGGGAGGGGCCCGCGTGCGCTTGCACGTGGGAGGGTGAGGGGTGGTGGGGCTCGGGACGTTTGTCCCAACTCCCCCTCACCCTTCCGTCGCAAGTGCTCCTCCCTCCCTCTCCCCGAGGGGAGAGGGACTGAGCATCTCAATACCGAACGCGTTCGGCCTTTACCCCAAGCTTTGCCAACTGCGCCTGCACGCTATCTTTACCAGCCAGATGCCCCGCACCGACCGCAATAAACACCGTCCCCGGCGACTTCATCCGGTTCGCGACCCACTCCGCCCAGCGCGCATTGCGGTCCACCAGCAGCACCTTCGCCACCTCCGGCGAGTCCTTCAAACTGTCGTTCATCTCCTTGGCCAAAGCCTCGGGATCCCCCTTCGCCCACTCGTCCACCATCGTCGCCATCGTGCTCTCCAACTTCGGCAACTCGTCGATCGTGCTCCCCAGAAACTGCATCTGCGCCTTCTGCGAAAGCCCCCCGAAATACCCGAGCTGCTGCTCCGCCGTCTCGAGCCCGATCACCGGCTTCCCCGCAGCCTTCGCCGCCGCCGTAATCACCTGCTCCGGCCCATTCGCCGCATCATACCCCAGCTTCGACAGCGGAGCGATCGACAGGTTGGTCGCCGCCAGCCACGGCTTGAACCGATCGAACGCATTCGCCGGCAAGCCGAGATCGGTCACCGCCTTCGCATACGCCGCACGCTTGTCCGCCGGCAGCTGATCGGTCAGCGTCGGGCCGTCCTTCGACACCCCCGTCGCCATCACCAGCGACTGCATCTTCGCCGGATCGGGCATCACCAGCTCCAGCACCACCTGGTTCGAGCGATCGAACGCGGTCTTCACCGCCTCGTCGAACCACGTCATGCCGGGCTTCAACACATGGATCGTCCCGAACAGGTAGATCGTCGTGTCCTTGTCCTTCACCACCCAGAGCGCCGGATCGGCATCGTTCGCGGCTTGCACAGGCTTCGGAGCGACCTGCGCACAGGCGGGCAGGGCGAACGCCATGGCGATGGCAGAGAGCGCGGATCGGAACGAAACGATCTTCGAAAACAGCTTCAAGGTGACGGCATCCTCATTGTTGGTTTGGCCCCATGTAGGACGCCCGGCCGCAACGCACCACTTGCCTCCCGCACCCCCATCCGCCAAAGCCCGCGCGTGACCCAGCCCGTGATAAAGCCTCTTAGCTTCCAGCGCATGATCCTCACGCTCCACGATTACTGGAGCGAACACGGATGCCTGATCCTGCAGCCCTACGACATGGAAATGGGCGCGGGCACCTTCCACACCGCCACGACGCTCCGCGCGCTCGGGCCGAAACCGTGGAACGCCGCGTTCGTGCAGCCCTGCCGCCGCCCGACCGATGGCCGCTACGGCGAGAACCCCAACCGGCTCCAGCATTACTACCAGTACCAGGTCATCCTGAAACCGAGCCCCGCGAACCTCCAGGAACTCTACCTCGGCAGCCTCGCGGCGATCGGCATCGACATGCTGAAGCACGACATCCGCTTCGTCGAGGATGACTGGGAAAGCCCGACGCTCGGCGCCTGGGGTCTCGGCTGGGAAGTCTGGTGCGACGGCATGGAGGTGACTCAGTTCACCTATTTCCAGCAGATGGGCGGCTTCGACATGAAGCCCGTCGCCGGCGAACTCACCTATGGGTTGGAGCGCCTCGCGATGTACATCCAGGACAAGGACTCGGTCTACGATCTGGCGTTCAACGATGCGGGCGTGACCTACGGCGACGTCTTCCTGGAGAACGAGCAGGAGATGTCGAAGTGGAACTTCGAGATCGCCGACACGGACTCGCTGTTCGACCAGTTCCGCAAGCACGTCGCCGAATGCGAGAACTCGCTAGCCGCCAAGCTCCCGATCCCTGCCTACGAGCAAGCGATCAAAGCCAGCCACATCTTCAACCTGCTCCAGGCCCGCGGGGTAATCTCGGTAGCCGAACGCCAAGCCTATATGGGCCGCGTCCGAGATTTAGCGAAGGGCGCCTGCGCAGCCTGGATGGACAAGCACGGATGGGCGGCGTGATGCGCCTCCGCGCCGCAGGCCTCATTCAATCCTTCTTATCTCTTCGCGCCTTTGCGCCTTCGCGTGAGAAAATCTGGTTCACGCAAAGGCGCGATGGCGCGAAGATGGAGCGTTCCGCGTGACTGATTTCCTCCTAGAACTTCGCTCCGAAGAAATCCCAGCACGGATGCAGGCGAAGGCGCGCGACGATTTGTCGAAGCTGTTCACCGCCGAGCTCGCCAAGGCCGGCATCGCCACCAGCGCCATCGTCACCTACGCGACCCCGCGCCGCCTGACGTTGATCGCGCGCGACCTGCCGCTCGAGACCGCCGCCGTCTCCGAGGAAACCAAGGGCCCCAAGACCTCCGCGCCCCCGCAGGCGCTCGAAGGCTTCCTCCGCAAAACCGGCCTCACCCGCGAGCAACTCGTCGACCGCAACGGCACGCTCTTCGCGGTCACTGAAAAGCCCGGCCGCGCCACCGCCGCCGTGCTCGCAGAGGCCATCCCCGCGATCGTCCGCGCGTTCCCTTGGCCGAAGTCGATGCGCTGGGGGGATGCGTCGGCCAGCACTGAATCGCTCCGGTGGGTCCGCCCGCTGCAAGGCATCGTCGCGCTGCTCGGCGAAGAGATCGTGCCGTTCGAGATCGCCGGCATCGCCAGCGGCGCCGCGACGCTCGGCCACCGCTTTCACCACCCGTACCAGATCACGATCGGCGGCGCGCACGACTATGTCGAGAAACTGCGCGCCTGCCACGTCATCGTCGACCATGACGAACGCGCCACGCTGATCCGCGACCACGCCCGCGAAGCCGCGATGCAGGCCGGGCTCGAACTCATCGAGGACGAAGGCCTCGTTGCCGAGAATGCCGGCCTGACGGAATGGCCGATTCCCCTGCTAGGCCAGTTCGACCCCGCGTTTCTCGACGTCCCGCCCGAGGTGATTCAGCTTACGGCGCGCGTGAACCAGAAATATTTCGTCTGCCGCGACGCGGACGGAAAACTGGCGAACGCGTTTGTCTGTACCGCTAACATCGCCGCGCACGACGGCGGCGCGAAGATCGTCGAGGGCAACCGCAAGGTCCTCGCCGCGCGTCTGTCGGACGCCAAGTTCTTCTACGACACCGACTTGAAGGTCCCGCTCGAAGAGCAGGCGGAGAAGCTGTCGAAGATCGTCTTTCACGAAAAGCTCGGCACGCTAGCCGACAAGGTCGACCGCGTCGCGAAGCTCGCCCGCTGGCTGGTGGAAGAGGGCATAGTCACTTCTGCTCCCTCTCCCCTCTGGGGAGAGGGTTGGGGTGAGGGGCTGCCAAGCAGCGCCACCCCCGGAACAGCCCCTCACCCCAACCCTCTCCCCGCAGGGGAGAGGGAGCAGTTGGCTACCCACGCAGAACGCGCAGCCCGCCTCGCAAAAGCGGACCTCGTCACCGGCATGGTCGGCGAGTTCCCCGAGCTGCAAGGCCTGATGGGCGGCTACTACGCCGCCGCGCAGGGCGAGCACCCGGCCGTCGCGACCGCCATCCGCGACCACTACAAACCGGTCGGCCAAGGCGACGACGTTCCCACCGACCCGGTAACGGTGGCCGTGAGCTTGGCGGACAAGCTGGATACGCTTTTCTCGTTCTTCTCCGTTGGGCTTTATCCTACGGGATCAAAGGATCCTTTCGCTCTTCGCCGAGCGATGTTGGGTGTCATCGCGACTATCTTGAAGTCAAAGCTCCGTTTTCCATTCACGAAAATTGCGCGAACGCAGTATAATTTACCTGATAGACCATTGGCATGGTTTTTGGATTTTCTTGATGAGCGCCTCAAAGTCCAGCAACGTGAAGCCGGCGTCCGTCACGACCTGATCGACGCGGTGTTCGCGCTCGGTGGCGAGGACGATCTCGTCCGCCTGCTCGCGCGAGTCCACGCACTCCAGGCGTTCGTGATCACCGAGGACGGCGCGAACCTGCTCGCCGGCTACAAGCGCGCCGCCAATATTTTGAAGAAGGAAGCTCCTTCTGCTCCCTCTCCCCCTCGGGGAGAGGGTAGGGGTGAGGGGCTGCCAAGCAGTGCAGCGCCCGGTACTGCCCCTCACCCCGACCCTCTCCCCGCAGGGGAGAGGGAGCAGGAAACGCTGTCCTACACTCCCGAACCCGCAGAGACCGCGCTGATGACCGCGCTCGACTCCGCCGAACCCCGCGCCACCGCCGCGATCGCCCGCGAAGACTTCGCCGCCGCGATGGCTGCCCTTGCGAGCCTCCGCGCGCCGATCGATGCGTTCTTTGATAGCGTTATCGTCAACGACTCCGATCCCGCCAAGCGCTCCGCCCGTCTCGCACTACTTGAGCGAGTCCGCGCCGCAGTGCACAACGTCGCAGATTTTTCGAAGATCGAGGGCTGACTGGGGTGGAAGTGCAGACGGCTCCCAGCGTCTGCACTTTCTATACTTCACTTTTGCCCCGCCCATAAAAACAAGCACTTAGAGGACCGACCATGACCCAATATGTGTATCGCTTCGGCGGCGGTGTTTCGGATGGCGGCAAGGGCGACAAGAACCTGCTCGGCGGCAAGGGCGCGAACCTCGCCGAGATGGCGTCGATCGGCCTGCCGGTCCCGCCGGGCTTCACGATCTCGACCGATTTCTGCGCGGTCTATTACGACGAGGGCGGCCAGTTCCCGCAAGGCCTGCGCGACGAGGTCGCAACCGGCCTCGCGCACATCGAAGGCGTCACGGGCAAGAAGTTCGGCGACTCCGCCGACCCGCTGCTCGTCTCGGTCCGCTCCGGCGCCCGCGCGTCGATGCCGGGGATGATGGACACCGTCCTCAATCTCGGCCTGAACGACGAGACCGTCGAGGGCCTCGCCGCCAAGTCCGAGGACGCGCGGTTCGCCTGGGACAGCTATCGCCGCTTCATCCAGATGTACGCCGACGTCGTCCTCGAACTCGATCACGGCGCGTTCGAGGAAGCGCTGGAGATCGCCAAGGAAGACCAGGGCTTCACGCTCGACACCGAACTCTCCGCCGACGACCTGCGCAAACTCGTCGCGGAATATAAGGGCCTCGTCGACAAGCTCTGGGGCAAGCCCTTCCCACAGGACGTCCACGACCAGCTCTGGGGCGCGGTCGGCGCCGTCTTCGGCTCGTGGCAGTCGGAGCGTGCGAAGGTCTATCGCCGCCTCAACGACATCCCCGGCGGCTGGGGCACCGCGGTCAACATCCAGGCGATGGTGTTCGGCAACATGGGCGACACCTCGGCGACCGGCGTCGCGTTCACGCGCGACCCGTCGAAGGGCGACCGCGCCTATTACGGCGAATTCCTGATCAATGCGCAGGGCGAGGACGTCGTTGCCGGCATCCGCACCCCGCAATACCTTACCAAGACCGCGCGCGAAGACGCCGGCGCCAAGCCCGCTTCGATGGAAGAGGCGATGCCCGAGGTCTACATCCAACTCGCCGACGTGTTCGACACGCTCGAAAACCACTACCGCGACATGCAGGACATCGAGTTCACGGTCGAGAAGACCAAGCTCTGGATGCTCCAGACGCGCGCCGGCAAGCGCACCGCCAAGGCTGCGCTCAAGATCGCCGTCGACATGGCCAACGAGGGGCTGATCACGCGCGAGGAAGCGATCCTGCGCATCGAGCCGATGGCGCTCGACCAGCTGCTCCACCCGACGCTCGATCCCAAGGCGCACCGCGACGTCCTGACCAAGGGCCTCCCCGCATCGCCGGGTGCAGCCTCAGGTGCGGTCGTTTTTGACGCCGATGCCGCCGAGAAGAAGGCCGCCGATGGCGTCGCCGTGATCCTCGTCCGGACCGAGACCTCGCCCGACGACATTCACGGCATGCATGCGGCCAAGGGCATCCTCACCGCACGCGGCGGGATGACGAGCCACGCGGCTGTGGTGGCCCGCGGCATGGGACGCCCCTGCGTTTCGGGCGCCGGCACGCTCTCCATCGACGCCAAGGCGAAGATCATGCGCTGCGGCGGCCGCGAGGTGAAGGAGGGCGACCTGCTCACCATCGACGGCACCACCGGCGAAGTGATGATCGGCGCGGTCGCGACCGTGCAACCCGAGCTGTCGGGCGATTTCGCCACCTTGATGGTATGGGCCGACGAGGTCCGCCGCCTGAAAGTCCGCGCCAACGCCGAGACCCCCGAGGATTGCCGCGTCGCGCGCGAGTTCGGCGCCGAGGGCGTCGGTCTCTGCCGCACCGAGCACATGTTCTTCGAGAGCAGCCGCATCACCAACGTCCGCCAGATGATCCTGGCCTCGGACGAGAAGGGGCGCCGCGTCGCTTTGGAGAAGCTGCTCCCCGAACAGCGCAAGGACTTCACCGAGATCCTCGAGGTGATGGCGGGGCTTCCAGTGACGATCCGCCTGCTCGATCCGCCGCTCCACGAATTCTTGCCCCATGAGGAAACCGAATTCGCCGAAGTCGCGACCGCGGCGGGCGTCGACGTCGACACGCTCAAGCGCCGCGCGGCGGAATTGCACGAGTTCAACCCCATGCTCGGCCATCGCGGCTGCCGTCTCGGCGTGACCTATCCCGAGATCTACGAGATGCAGGCCCGCGCGATCTTCGAGGCAGCGGTCGACGTCGCGGAGAAGTCCGGCGCCGCCCCGATTCCGGAAGTCATGATCCCGCTCGTCGCCACCCGCCGCGAGCTAGAGCTGATGAAGGCCGTCGTCGACAAGGCCGCCCAGGCGGTGTTCGCCGAAAAGGGCCTAACGATCGAATATCTCGTCGGCACGATGATCGAACTCCCCCGCGCAGCCCTCCGCGCCGGCGAGATCGCGGAAGTCGGCGAGTTCTTCTCGTTCGGCACCAACGACCTGACGCAGACCACTTTGGGCGTCAGCCGCGACGACGCCTCGCGCTTCCTGGGCGCGTATGTCGAGCAGGGCATCTACGCGAAGGACCCGTTCGTCAGCATCGACGTCGAAGGCGTCGGCGAACTGATCGAGATCGCCGCAGAACGCGGGCGCAAGACGCGGGCAGGAATCAAGCTCGGCATCTGCGGCGAGCACGGCGGCGACCCGGCCAGCATCGCGTTCTGCGAAAAGGTGGGATTGGATTACGTCTCCGCCAGCCCCTACCGCGTCCCGATCGCCCGCCTGGCAGCGGCACAAGCGGCGCTGTCGAAGAAGTAACGCTCGCTCAAAAGTAGCACCACCCCAGTGAGAGCCGCCACCCCGGCGAAGGCCGGGGCCCAATTGGAACGTCCAAGGTAACGAAGGACTGCCTCCAGTTACCTAGCGTCCCCAATTGGGCCCCGGCCTCCGCCGGGGTGGTTACTCGTTGGGTGAGTTATCGCAAACCAAACCTGTTTCCCCGCGAAGGCGGGGACCCAGACTGGGCTCCCGCCTTCGCGGGAGAACAAGGGGGCGGGGGCTAACCCAACCCCCTAACCCTCACCGACGCTGATCAAAATCGAACCAACCACGCTTAGTCCCATCGGCATTATACGCCGGCCGAGCATAACCCGGCCGCGCCGAAGACAGCGCCCCAGTCCGCGACGTGTCCACAACCGGCGCCCGCTCCACGACCGGGGCCCGTTCGACAACCGCCGGAGCAACCCGCGCCGCCTCGGCCGCCTTCACCAACCGGGCATTCTCATGCTCGGCCTCGACAGCCCGCTTCTCGGCCGCAGCCGCCCGAACATCGCCATCCTTCTTCACCGCAGCATGCGCGTCCCGCTCCGCCAGATACCGCGCCTTCCACTTCTTCCCCCCCGGATGGCTCGCCAGTCCGAACAACCAGCCGGCGACGAAGACCAGCGCAAGCGCCGCGAACTGCGTAGGTGTGGAAAACAACGGCATCGTAAAAACCCTCCTGTTACGGGAGCTCAACGATCCGCCGGCGCTGCGGTTGCCTCAGCCCTTGATCAGGTTGTCGGAGATCGAACACGCCGCCGGCCCGAGGATGACGACGAACAGCACCGGCAGGATGAACAGGATCAGCGGGACGGTCATGATCGCCGGCAACCGTGCGGCCTTTTCCTCGGCGCGCATCATGCGCTCGTTGCGGAACTCGGCCGACAGCACGCGCAGCGCCGATGCCAGCGGGGTGCCGTATTTCTCGGTCTGGATCATCGTCGTGACGACGCCCTTCACCGCGTCCAGCTTCACGCGCAGGGCAAAGTTCTCGAATGCGCTGCGCCGATCGGTCAGGAACCCCAGCTCGATCGCGGTCAGCGTGAACTCCTCGCCGAGTTCGGGATAGGCACGCCCCAGTTCGCGCGCGACGCGGTGGAATGCGGCATCGACGGTCAGACCGGCTTCGGCGCAGATCACGAGCAGATCGAGCGCATCCGGCAGCCCCTTGCGGATCGCGTCCGAACGCTTCTTGATCTTGTTGTCGAGATACAGGTCCGGCGCCTTGTAGCTCAGGATGAACGTCATCGCGACGAGCCCGTATTTCTTGAGCGGCCCCCAGGTCGCGAAGCCGTCGGTGCCGTACACCCAGTACAGCATCGCCCCGCCGAGCACGATCGGCAGCACGAGCCGGCCGAAGATCACCGACGGCGCCCATTCCTTCGAACGGATGCCAGCCTGCATCAGCTTAACCTGGACCGCCTTGACCTGGCTGTCCTGCAACACCTTCATCGACGACAGGATGCCGCGCATGCGGTCCGCGGTATCGTTGCGCTGGACCAGCTTTGCGCGGCGTTTGGTGGACGCGGTGATGCCCGCTTTCAACTGCTCGCGCCGGTCGTTCAGCGCCTTTACGCGCTTGGCCATCGGATCGTTGACGGTCATCACCGCGTAGATCGCGATCATCACCGCGAACGCGGCGACGCCCGACAGGATCGTCGCGACCCAGAGTACATCGATCCCGAGCAGGGTAGGTCCGGCGGTCTCGCCCATGTCGTATCCCTCAGATCTCGAAGTTGATCATCTTGCTCATCACGAAGGCGCCGATCCCCATCCAGATCAGGCCGCCTATGCCGGTGACGATGAGCCGCGGATCGATGAAGAAGTTCTGCATGTATGTGCCGTTGACGAAATAGATCAGCCCGAACACGATGAACGGCAGCGCGCCGATGATGTAGGCGGACGCTTTCGATTCCGACGACATCGCCTTGATCTTGAGCTTCATCTGGCCGCGTTGACGCAGCACGGTGGCGAGGTTCGCGAGCGTTTCCGCCAGGTTGCCGCCCGTCTCGCGCTGGATCGCGATGGTGATCACGAAGAACTGGAACTCCGGCGTGCCGAGACGGTCGGCGGTTTCCTGCAGCGCGGCGTCCATCGTCCGGCCGATCTTCATCTTGTCGCTGACCGACCGGAATTCTTCGCCGACCGGCCCGTCGAGTTCCTGTCCGACAACCCCGATCGTCTCGCTGATCGGCAGGCCCGAGCGCAGTCCGCGCACCAGCAGTTCGATCGCGTCCGGGAATTTCACGGTGAACTTGCCGATCCGCCGCTGGATCGTCTTGCCCACCACGAGATGCGGCAGGCCGACGCCGACGAACAGCCCGAACAGCAGGGCCAGCAGGATCGGCATGCCCTTGAGCAGCATCAGTACCGCAACGACCACTGCGATCCCGGCAGTCGCCATGCCGTATTGCCCGACGGTCCAGTCCTTGCCGGTCATCGCCAGCCGCTTGGCGAGCAGCACCGGGTTCGGCAGGATGCGGCCGAAGGCGATGTCCATCTTGGTATCGCGGTTGTTCGAGATGCGGCGCATCTGCGCTTCCGCGACGATCAGCGCGTCACCGTGGCGCTCGCGCAGCGACGCGATGCGCCGCGACTTGGCGCGCCCGGCCGATGGCCCCGCAAATGCGAACACCACCATGGCAAGCACCACGCAGGCACCGATCATGACCAGCAGCAACGGCAACAGCGGCATGGCCTAGCGGTCCCTGATTGCGGCAGGCCGGCGATCGGATCGGGCGCGCATGGTCACTTCGCCTTTGCCGATTTCGCCGCGCGCTTCGGGATCAAACCCCTCAGCTCGCCGAACTTGCCCATCAGCGACTTGCCCTTCGCGCCCTTCGCGCCATCGACACCGCTGTCCGCGACTGCGGCCGCCAATGCGCTCGCCAGTGCGACGATCGGCGTGATGGTCTTGGAGTTCTTGCCGGTTTCGACCAGCGGCTTGCCCAGCTTGGCCGCCTGCGTCGCGAGTTTCTGGTCGAACGACACGAGATAGTCGATCTTGCGCTCGATCGAGCCTTCGAAGTCCTTGCGCGTGATCTCGAGCTGCCCGCCGACATGAACCCGGTTGGCGACCACGAACAGCTCGGTCTGCGGCGCGTTCGACTTCATCCAAGACAGGATGCGGATCGTGTCGCGCGCCGCGGCCAGCGTCAGGTCGGTGACGATCACCGCCAGCTTCACGTCGCTGATCAGATGCGGGTGCTGGATCAGCATCGCGCGCGGCAGATCGACGACGGTGCATTCGAACGCCGCGCGCATCTCTGCCTGCAGCTGATAGAAGGCGGCACCATCGGTGATCAGCGGCGTGCTGATCGGTGCCTCGGCGCTAAGCACGGAAAGCTTCTCGGATGCCTTGACCATCGCCCGCTCGATGAACAGCCCGTCGATCCGGCTCGGGTTCTCGATCGCATCGGTCAGGCCTCGTCCCGGCTCGAGATCTAGGCTGAGTGCGCCGGTGCCGAAATGCACGTCGAGATCGAGCAACGCGGTCGATCGCTTCTCCTTGTCCGACAGCAGCCAGGCGATCGACGTCGCGATCGTCGACGCGCCGACTCCGCCGCGCGTGCCGATCACGCCGACCGAACAATGCGGGCGCTCCGGCGATACCTCGATGTGCTTGGGCGCGTTCAGCATCGTCTGCGCGTGCACGAACGCCTCGCGAAGCATGTCCGGATGCAGCGGCTTCAGCAGATAATCCTGGATCCCGCTCGCGACGAGATCGCGGTACAGGCGGACATCGTTCACTTGGCCCGCGGCGATCACCACGGTGCCCGGCTCGCAGACTTCGGCGAGCGCGTGGATGTCGTTCAGCGGATCGCCCGATTCGGCGAGGTCGACGAACAGGATCTGCGGCGAGGCGGATACCGACAGCGACTGGATCGCGTTGCGCAGGCCGCCTTTGTGGATCTTCTCGACCGGCCAGCCGAGCTCGGTCGCGATCGGGCGCAACGCCTCGGCGGTCGTCTCGTCGCAGACATAGGCGATAAAGGGTTCGCGGTGCGCGATCCCACCCGGTTTCCAGGGCGCGTTCATCACTTTCCTCCCGTGCTGGCGGCGGCCAGGCCGCTGGCACCGGTCGGCGCTTTCTTGCGGTACGTGTCGATCGCCTTGTACGAGACCGCCGCATCCGTGGTTTCCGTACCCGGCGCACCGCGCACCAGATCGGCGGGATTGGCGACCATCGCGGCCAGGTTGCGATTGACTGCGCAACCATAGTTCGAGGACGTGTTCGACTCGAATTCGTTGGTCGAATCGCGCGACCAGTCCGGGCAGCGTGGCACGGCGGCGCGCATCCGGCTGACCACGACGCGGATCGTTCCGGGGGTGACGGTCGCAGGCGTAACCGGCGCGTCGTCGCTCAACAGCAAGCCGTATCCCGCGACCACCGCGGCGACGGCGTCATGCGCGCGGAGGCCTTCGCCCGCAGGATCGTCGATCGCGACCCGGTCGCCATATGCGAGCCGCATCGTCGTCATCCAGCCGGCCAGGCGGCGTTCTTCGCCTGGGACCAGCGCACCCCCGGATACGCCGAGATCCAACGCATAGTCGGATCGGCTGACGACCGGCTGGTGGACCGATTCGAGACCGCGATTCTCCGTCCCCATGCAGCCCGCGAGCAGCAGTGCGGATGCGAGGGGCGCTAGGATCGATTTGTTGATCATCGGAAATCCTTGGTGCGTTGGGCGCATGACGGGCTCAATTCGAGAAGCCGGGGGCGGGCACGGCGCCCTTTTTCGGTTTGGCATTGCCCTTGGTCTGAACGGCCGGGGTGGCGTCGGCTTCGCTGCGGCGGACGTCGCTGCGGGGCACGGGCATGACGGGTGCGGCCGCTCCGATGGCAGGGCGCGCATAGGTTGGCGGCGCGAGGGTCGGGACGGGACGCTTGCCGCCGTCGGTCGCGCTCAGCCGCCCCAGCAACACCCGGTCGAGATCGGTCGGTGCACGCGCGCCATCGGTCGGCAAGGCGATGTCGCTGGCGTTGTTGACCGGCTTCACCAGATACGGCGTGATGACGATGACCAGCTCGGTTTCGTTGCGCTGGAAGGCGTTCGAGCGAAACAGCGCGCCGATGATCGGCAGGTTCGAGAGGCCGGGCGTCTTGTCGTAGGTGTTGTTATTGTTGTTCGACAACAGGCCACTGATCATCATGCTCTGGCCCGAGCCGAGTTCGACGGTGGTCTCGGTCCGCCGTGTGGTGATGCCGGGCACGCGCGTACCGCTTAGAGTAATGGCGTTCGCATAATCGAGCTGCGACACTTCAGGGCGCACACGCAACGAGATGCGGCCGTCGGACAATACCGTTGGGGTATAGGCCAGGCTGATTCCGTATTGCTTGTACTCGACCGAGATCGTGCCGAGCGCCTGCGCCAGCGGGATCGGAATTTCGCCACCTGCCAGGAACGTGCCGGTCTCACCCGACAAGGCGGTCAGGTTCGGATTGGCGAGCGTGGTCACCTGACCCAGCGTCTCGCCCAGGTCGATCGCGCCAAGCAGGTCGACACCCAGCAATTTGCCGGCGAGGCCAAATGTCGACCCCAACGCGCCCTTGGCCACACCCGTATTGCCAGCCGTCGGCGTAGCGCCGCCAACGAACATTCCGCCACCGGGTGCAAATATCGTGGCGTCTCGTCCTTGCCCCAGTCCGAACTTGAAACCACCAGTCCGGTCGAAGGATTGGATGTTCACGCCGATATTCTTGACGAAGCTGCGGGTGACTTCGGCGACGCGCACCTGCAGGTTGACCTGCAACGGCGTCGCGGTTTTCAGGCGCGACAGCACCTTGGTCGATTCGCCGACGAACGCCTGCACCAGCCGCTCGGCTTCAGCGGCATCCTCGGGCGCCGCAACCGTTCCCGTCAGGAGGATCAGTCCGTTCATCGGCGTCGCGATGACCTGGGCCTCGGGCATCGCCAGGCCCAGCATCTGCTGGACCGAGTCGAGGTTGTTGCCGACGCGGACGGTGGCCGAATACACGACGGCACCACCTCTTGCGGTGGCCGAGATCGTCGTCTCGCCGGTCTTCTTGCCGAACACGTAGAGCTGGGTTGGCGACCGCACTTGGACATCGGCGATCGCGTCGTCGGCGACGAACAGGTCGGTCATCGGCTGCGCCAGCGTCACCAGCCGGCCACGGCCGGTGTTGACCTGCACGATCGGCGAGCCGGCTGCCGCTGTGGTCGCCCTGCCGCGCTGCGCGAGGGCAGGGACGTACGGTGCTGCCGTCGCTGCGACCAGGGCGACCGCGAGCGGCCAACCGAGCGGTTTGCCGATCCGCGTCGCGAGGAGAGTGGTTGCAATACGCATCTTAATTCTTCCCCCCGACCGGAACGACGGTCAATGCGTTGCCGCGGGCGACCCGCACCACCGGTCCCTGGACGGCAACCGCGCCGCCAGCGGATGGCGCGACCGGCACGCCCTGCATCGACCGGCCGCTCATCCCGCCACCCTGAGCCTCCTTGCCGGGCACGCTGCTGCGCTGATAGCGCGAGACGTCCGCCCCGGTCTGGTAGGTAGAGGCGCCGGCCGAGGGCTGGCTCGCGAGCCGAACCATCATCGCCTTTTCCGCCTTGGGATCGTTGCCATCCGGCACCTTGACGGCACCCGAGGCGATTGCTTCCTCCAGTTCGGCCGAATTGTCCGCGATCGAGCGCAGCGACAGCGACAGCGTTCCCAGCGTCTGCGCGACCGCAACCTGCTCCGCCATCTTCGGCGTCGCCTCGATCGTCACGTTGGAGAAGGTCTGGACCTTGGTCTTGCCGTCCTCGCCGACGAGGTTGTCGGTCCGCTGGTCGGTGGCGAGCACGCGGATGTTGCGCATGATCGTCTCGGAGACCTTCAACGGCTGGCCGTCGCCGCCACCGGCGACCGTCTGGGTCAGGACCAGGTCGATCCGGTCACCCGGAAACACGAAGCCCGCGACCGCAGCCTGCGCCGACACCGGGACGGTCACCGCCCGCATGCCCGGTCCGAGGGCCGCCGCCAGGAACCCGCGATCGCCGGGCTTCACCAGCGAGCCTTGGGTCACCGGCTGCCCGGCGGTGATGATGCTCCGCACCACCGTGCCCTGCAGCGACTGGAGGTTGGTCTTGTCCTTGAGATAATAGGCGTTGTCGACCAGTTCCTTGGGCCAGGGCTGATATTTCAGCGCGGTCGCGTCGAGGATCGTGCCGACCGGCAGCGAACGTGTCGCGACGAGAACTTCGGGACCATCGATGACGGGCGCGGCGACGACTACGGCACCGGCTTGCGGTGCAGAACTCCCGGCGATGAGCGTCCTGGCAAAGAATGCTGTGATGGCTGCAACTATCAGCGCGCCAACCAGCAAAATTATCTTGCGACTATCCATGACTACATCGTGCCTTTCAGGCGCCGGGAGTGTGTTCTGACATTAATCATCACTGAAACTGGTTAAGGAGTGGTTCGCGGATCGCAAGAAGCCCGGCGAATGCTATCGCTACGCCGTATGGAACTTCGATCTGTCCTGAGTTTTTCTTGATTCTGCGTTCGATCATCATCACGATGGTGACGACGCCACCAGCGATCGACATCACCATCAGCATCGACAGGAACGCCGGGAACGGCAGCCACAGCGCCAACGCGACGATCAGTTTCACGTCGCCGCCACCCATCATCCCGAAATGGAACGCGACCAGGAATACCGCGAGCACGGCCAGTGCGCAGCCGACCTGCATTGCCATGTCCGGCCAGAGGTCCAGCCCGTTGGCGTACCACCAGACGGGTGCCAGCAGCGCGATCACCGCGTTCTTCCAATTGGCGATCTCGCGCGTCCGCGCGTCCTGGATCCCGGCGGAAACCAGCAGGCCACCGAGCATCACGATCAAAATTGGAAGAGCAATGTTCCACCCCATCGGCTAGGTCCTAACGGAGATGGCTTTCGAAAAAGTAACCGTCCCCGGTAATTTCCTTCCCAATTCCGGGACCTTCGCCGGGCTGGATGCCCTCCAGGCCGTGCGTCGTGCGATTCCCGCCGATGCACGCGTGGGATGGTGGACGGCACCCGATGGCTGGAAGCTGCGACGTTTCGACTGGCTCGCGGCCAGCCCGCGTGGGCGCCTGTTGTTCCAGACCGGTCGCGGCGATATCTTCGAGAAATATCTGGAGACGCTCGCATATTTCCACGCAGGCGGTTGGTCCGTCACTGCGTTCGACTGGCGCGGGCAGGGTGGTTCGGGGCGGCTGTCGGCGGATCCCCATGTCGGCCATGCGAGCGATTACGGCGTGTTCGACTCGGATCTCGCGGCGTTCTGGGCGGACTGGATCGCGGACGGTGATCTGCCCAGCGTCGTACTGGGCCATTCGATGGGCGGGATGATGGTCATGCGCGCGCTCGCGAATCGCGCGATCCGTCCCGATGCAGCGATCCTCGTCGCGCCGATGATCGGGTTGAAAGCGCCGCTAGGCGCGGCGTTCAGTGGTACCGTTGCACGGTGGATGGCGAAACACGGCGACCCGGCTCGCGCGGCCTGGCGTAACAACGAACGCCCCGGCTCGGCCGCATCGCGGCAAACGCTGCTGACGCACGACGTCGACCGCTACGCCGACGAGGGTTGGTGGCAGCGGCAACATCCCGAGCTGGTGCTCGGCCCGCCAAGCTGGGCATGGCTCGCGCAGGGGTTCGCGGGCGCCGCCGCACTTGCCGTCGATCCGCGGATCGAGTCGGTCGACACGCCGGTGCTGATGCTCGTCGCCGAGGCCGACAAGCTGGTCGATCCTCCCGCGGCGCTTCGGCTCGCGGCGCGGTTGCCGGACGCACAAGTCGTTCGCTTCGGTCCGGAATCCGCGCACGAGATTCTCCGCGAGGCAGATCCGGTGCGCAACCGCGCGTTGTCGGCGATTAATGCGTTCCTGGCCGCGTGCGTGCCGTCGCAGTGACGGCGTCCGTGTACGATATCGCGATCGTCGGTGCCGGCATGGCGGGCACCAGCCTCGCTGCGGCGATCGGATCGCAGGCGCGCACGCTCGTGCTCGAAGCCGAGGATGCGCCCGGCTATCATGCGACCGGGCGTTCGGCGGCATTCTGGTCGGAAACCTATGGCGGCCCCGGTATTCAGCCGCTTACCACCGCGTCGGGCCCGGTCCTCCAGGCCGGCGGGCATCTGGCACCGCTCGGCTCGCTGCATATCGGTCGCGCCGAAGACGAGCCCGCGATGGACGCGTTTCTCGCCGAATTCGCCGGCAGCGACGTCATCCTCGACCGCGTCGATCCGGCCGCGTTCATCCCCGGCCTCCGCTCCGCATGGACGCTGGGCGTGCAGGAGGCGAGCTGCGCGTATATCGACGTGGCCGGACTGCACGCCGACGGTATCGCCCTGGCCCGGCGGGCAGGCGTGGACTTCGTCACCGATGCCGCGTTGGTGAGCGCAACGCGTGCGGATGGCGTCTGGACGATCGAGACGAAGGCGGGCGCCTTCCGTGCGCGCGCACTCGTCAACGCGGCGGGCGCTTGGGCCGACGCGGTTGCGATCCGCGCCGGCGTCCGTCCGTTGGGACTGCAAGCCTATCGCCGGACGATGGCGCAACTTCGCACCGATCCCGGCGCGCCGGCGGGCTTGCCGCACGTCGCGGACATTGCGGGCCGCTTCTATTTCAAGCCTGAGGCCGGTGGCCGTCTATGGCTCAGCCCGCACGATGAAACTGCGACCGACCCGTGCGACGCGGCGCCCGAGGAGATCGACATCGCGATTGCGGTCGACCGGTTCGAGCAGGTCGTCGACTGGCGTGTCGCTGCGGTCGAACGAAGCTGGGCGGGGCTGCGCACGTTCGCGCCCGATCGCCTGCCGATCTATGGCTTCGACGTCCGTATGCCTGGCTTTTTCTGGTGCGCGGGGCAGGGCGGCTTCGGGATACAGACCGCACCCGCCGCAGCAATGCTCGCGGCCGGTCTCTTGCTCGATACTCCGCCCGATCAAGCTATCGCGGCCATCGATTCCGCTCGCTATTCGCCGAGTCGTTTCCGCTAAACGGGCAAGAACAGCATCAAAGCGAGTGCCGCGGATACAAAGCGATCCGGATGTTTGTGCGATTTTGACTACCAAATCGGTAGATGAATCCGGCGCTGGACTGGATAATTTCCCGCGCAAGCTTCGCGCAAATGAACAGCAATGAACTAGTCGGCAAAACTAGAAAAATGTTAGTTTTCGTTCGTGGTTAACGCTTCATAACCATGACCTCATCTTAGGCGATGTCGTCGGGATGCCAAGGCAACGACGAAGTTGGTTTGGCTGTAGTGGTGGTGGAAGCACAATGGACAAGCTTTTCGTGGGAAGTGCCGTCTCGACGATCAGCGCGCGCGGCGAACTGGTGCTTCCGGAGCAATTCTGCATCGCGATACAGTCACGCGGCGCTCGCGAGGATCTGTTCATCGGTTTTTACGCCGACGATCCCTGCATGCTCGTCTATGACGGCACGAGCGTCGTCGATCAGCACCGCGAACTCGCTGCGAACTGGGAAAGCGGTGCGCGCGATACGCTGCTGCGAAGGCGCCTCGGCTTCGTCGCGCCCGCGCAGATGGACGGCAAGGGGCGGATCGCGATCGCGTCGTGGATGCGCGCGCGCCGCGGCGTCCGGCAGCGCGCGCTGCTGGTCGGCATGGGGCATCATTTCGAAGTCTGGAATCTCGATCAGGTGCTCGAACAGGGGCCGGGCGACCTGATCGTGCTGGCCGCATTGCATCTCGATACATCGATCATCAAGGAGGATCATCATGAACCTGCTCTGTCACGCCTCGGGGCACGTCGCCGCGCCGCTCGTTCTGGAAAATCAGGGGTTCCTGTTCAGCCGCTGCCAGCGGTGCCGGCACGACCTGATCCGCTCCGTCCGATCGTCAGCAGGGTCGTCGGAAGTCGATAGCTGGACAGGGGTTCCGGAGGGCCTGCGCGTGGCGTGGCGCTCAGCCGATGTGTCCGCGTTCGACCAGCCGTCTTGGTTGCAGCGATCGTGGGAACGGGTGCGGGATCGCGGCCATCAGTCGAGCGTCGCGGTCACCGATGGGGCACAGGTCGCGCTGGCGATCGTTGGCTGGCACGTCACCGACGCGATACGGCGTGCAAAGGCAACGACGCTCGCCGCCTATCGTTCAGGCCGACAGGTCATCCGCCTGCCACGCCCGGTGCCACGCCCACCGCATGCCGGCATCGTCATCATCAACCTGACGATGAACCGCGATCCGTACGCGCGTGACGCCGTTCACACCGATACGCAGTTCGGCGACATGGTCGGCGCGTAAGACGGAACATGCGTCCCCGGCGGAGGTCGGGGCCCAGTCGGGATACGGCGCTAAGGGAGGGCGACGCGCCGTGGCCTCCACATCCTGCTGGGCCCCAACCTGCGCCGGGGACGTGCCGAATGAGCTAGCGTCGCCCGGCAGTCACCGCGGCATCGCTCGCGAGCTTGTCGGCGCGCTCGTTCTCCGGGTGGCCCGCGTGACCCTTCACCCACTGCCACTCGATCTTGTGCCGCGCGACCGCCGCCAGCAGCGCGTGCCACAGTTCGGCGTTCTTCACCGGCTTCTTGTCGGCGGTCTTCCAGCCGTTGCGCTGCCAGCCCTTCACCCACTTGGTGAGGCCGTCCATCACGTATTTGCTGTCGGTGTACAGCGTCACCGCGCACGGCCGGGTCAGCGCGTTGAGCGCCTCGATCGCCGCGGTCATCTCCATCCGATTGTTGGTCGTCGGCGTCTCGCCGCCCGACAATTCCTTCTCGTGCGCGCCCATGCGGATCACCGCCCCCCAGCCGCCTGGGCCAGGATTGCCCTTGCACGCGCCGTCGGTGAAGATCTCGACCTTGGTGATGGAAACGGGAGCTTCGTCAGTCATGCGAATAGATCGTCCTTGCGATACGCCTCGAACCGCCGCCAGTACGCCAGCGGATCCTTTCGCGTCACCAGCGCATCCGCCGGCGTATTGAGCCAGTCCCACGCGCGCGTCGCCAGAAAGCGGAGACACGCCCCCTGCGCCAGCACGGGCAGCGCGGCGCGCTCGGCGGCCGACAGCGGATGCCGATCGACATAGCCCGCGACCAGCGCCTTGCCGACCGCCGCATCATAATTCTCGCCCTGTGCATCGAACGCCCAGGCGCTGTGCATGATCGCCAGATCATACGCGCGGACGTCGGTGCACGCGAAATAGAAGTCGATCAGCCCGGTCACCCGGTCGCCGAGCATCAGCACGTTGTCGGGAAACAGATCGGCATGAACCACGCTGCGAGGCAGGTCGGCCGGCCACGCCGCGACCACCGCATCCGCCGCCGCGCACACCGTATCGAAGAACCCCGGCTCGATCGCATCCAGATCGCGGCCGCATTTGTTGAGCAACGCGTGCCACCCATCCGGGCCCAGCGTGTTGGCCCGTTCCTGCATGAACCCCGCAAGGCTGACGTGCATCGACCCCATCGCCGCACCGGCCGCGCGGGCCTGCGCCTCGGTCGGATGCGACACGGACACCCCGGTCAGGAACTCGATCAGGCACGCCGGGCGCCCGCAAAGTTCGTGGATCAGCGCACCGCTGCGATCGGGCAGCGCGCGCGGCACCGGGTTCCCGTCGATCGCGAGATGATCGAGCATCGCCATGAAGAACGGCAGGTCGTCCGCCGACACGCGCTTTTCGTACAGCGTCAGGATGAACCGCCCGGCCGTCGTATCGACCAGGTAGTTGCTGTTCTCGACCCCCTCGGCAATGCCCTTTGCAGAGACCAGTTCGCCGTGATCGAACTTGGCGAGGAACGCGCCCAGCGCCTCCGCCGACACCTGCGTATAGACCGCCATGCTAGGCGGCCGCCTCCAGTCCGCGTGGCAGCTTGAACGCGATCGTCTCGCGGTTCGTCTCGACCTCGCGCTCCGTCACCGTGAAGCGCTCCGACAGCCGGTCGACCAGTTCGCGGACCAGCAATTCGGGTGCCGACGCGCCAGCCGTGATCCCCAGCGTGCCGACGCCCGCGAGGAAATCCCAGTCGAGTTCGCTCGCGCGCTGGATCAGCATCGCCGGCGTGCCCTCGCGCTCGGCGACCTCGACCAGCCGCACCGAGTTGGACGAGTTCGGCGCGCCGATCACCAGCACCGCATCGACGCTGTGCGCGATTGCCTTCACCGCGGTCTGGCGGTTCGAGGTGGCGTAGCAGATGTCCTCACCGCGCGGCGGCAACATCTGAGGGAAGCGGCGCTGCAACGTCGCCACCACCGCGGCGGTATCGTCCACCGACAGCGTCGTCTGCGTCAGGAAGGCGAGGTTGGTATGATCGATCGGCATGAACACCTCGGCGTCCTCGACCGTCTCGATCAGCGACATCGCGCCTTCGGGAACCTGTCCGAACGTACCGATCACCTCGGGATGCCCGGCATGGCCGATGAACACGATATGCCGTCCGGCAGCCACCAGGCGCTCGGCCTGCCGGTGAACCTTCGACACCAGCGGGCACGTCGCGTCGAGATATTCGAGCCCGCGATTCTGCGCGTCGAGCGGCACCGATTTCGGCACGCCATGCGCCGAGAACACGACCGGTGCGCCATCCGGCACCTCGTTCAGTTCCTCGACGAAGATCGCGCCCTGCGCCTTCAGCGTGTCGACGACGAACTTGTTGTGGACGATCTCGTGGCGGACATAGACCGGCGCCCCGTGTTTCTCGATCGCCAGTTCGACGATCCGGATCGCGCGGTCGACGCCAGCGCAAAAGCCTCGGGGTGCTGCGATCAACAGTTCGAGCGGCGGCTTGTCGATTGGGCTCATGATGCCTTGCCTCTACGCGATTGCTTGCCTGGACGATAGCCGGTTCCTATGGTGCCCGCCGACCAGGGAGCGCGTGTCGTCGCGACGCTCTCAACGCTCGTTCGAGAAGGTAAGCGTTCCCGTGAAAGCCCCCACCCTAGCCGTTTCCGCGTGTGCGATCCTTCTGAGTGCCAGTCTCTTGGGCGGATGCGCTACCAAGGGCGAAGTCGACGCGACCGGCGGTATCTCCGCGGTCCGTTCGGTTTGCCCGCCAGTAGCGATCCCAGCCGCCACCGGCGACATCACGCTGTTCAATCCGACCACCAGCCGGGACCAGTCGGCGATCGACGTCGCCGCGTTGATGACCAATGTCCGGTCGACCTGCGCCGACGCCACCGATCAGGTCGTCACCAGCGTCAGCTTCGACATTCGCGCCCGTCGCAACCGCACCGAGGGTGCACGCGACGTGACGTTGCCATACTTCATCACGGTGGTTCGCGGCGGCAGCGCGGTCGTCGCCAAGCGCGTCGGCCGTGTCGCGTTGCACTTCGATGCAGGCCAGGCGCTTGCCTCCGCTTCGGCGACCGCCTCCGCGACGGTCGCGCGTTCGGCGGCGACGCTGCCCGACGACGTCCGCGAAAAGCTCACGCGTAAGCGCAAGGCAGGCGATCAGGATGCTGCAGTCGATCCGCTGAGCACCCCGGAAGTCCGTCAGGCCGTCCTGCGGGCCAGCTTCGAGGCCTTGGTCGGGTTCCAGCTGACCGACGACCAGCTCAAGTACAACGCCACCCGCTAAGACAAATCGCCTCGACGTTTTACCGTCGAGGCGATCAAGCAGACTCGGTTAGAACGACGTTTCCCCTCTCCCGACGATATGCCGGAAGAGGAGCATCGCTTACTTGTCGCCGCGCACCAGCTCCGTTGCGGCCAGATGCTCGGCCAGGAACCACACCTGCGGCTCGTGCGTGCGAACTATGTTGCTCACCAGCAGATCGTTGGTGCCGTCGTCGCCGGATTCGTCAGCGGCTTCCGCACCCTCATGCGCCTGACGCAGGATGATTTGGTGTGCTTCGAGCAGACGCGCGAGCTGCGTCGGCACGTCCTCGCGGCCCTTCGGCGGACGCGGGATTGTCGTCATTTCGGCGACGTCGGGCGCCATCGCGATCGAGATGCCACCAAGCGCCATGATGCGCTCCGCGACAAGATCGACGAGCGCGGCCTGCTCCTCGTAATGCTTGTCCAGCAACAGATGCAGTTGGTAGAACGTCGCGCCCGACATCTGCCAATGATGCTTCTTGTACATGTCGCGAAGCGTCATCGTGTCGGCGAGCACCTGGTTCAGGATCGACACGCTCTGCGCGCGCGCATTGTCTTCGAGCGCGATCGGCAGACGCTTCAGCGTGCCGTACGGCTGGATTTCGCGATATTCGACCTGGTATTGCGGCTGCGCCTCGCTCGATACGTTCGGGTCGACCTTGGGCAGCTTTGCGGGTTTCTTCGCCATCGGAAATTCCTGTCTGTTCGTGTGAACTCGACGGTCTTAACGCATGATCGGCCAGATCGACAGCAAGCGAAATCCTCGCTCACGGTGATCGCAATCACGCCAGAACGCGGGCTCGCCTCTTGACGGGAGCACCGCAGCAAAGGAAGCGGGCCGCGACAACGCGTTGGGAGTTGAGGATGACGGAAGCACCACTGGTCGCAGGAATCGAACTCGGTGGCACGAAATGCATCTGCATTCTTGCGCGCGGACCCGACCAGATCGAAGAAACCGTACGTATTCCCACGACCCGGCCCGACGAGACGCTGGCCGCGATCGAGGCGGTGCTCGATCGCTGGAGCGGGTTCGTGGCGATCGGTATCGCCAGTTTCGGTCCGGTTTCGATCGATCGTCACTCGCACGATTACGGTCACATCACGTCGACGCCGAAGCCCGGCTGGGCAGGAACCGACATCGCCGGCCGCCTGCAGCGGCGCTACGGCGTACCCACCGGCTTCCACAGCGATGTCGTCGGCGCGGCGCTGGCCGAGGCGTTCTGGGGCGCTGCCAAGGGGCTGCCCGATATCGCCTATGTCACCGTCGGCACCGGTGTCGGTGCCGGCATGATCGCGGGTAACCGTCCGGTCGACGGGCTGACGCATTCAGAACTCGGCCATATACGACCCGCGCGGTTCCAGGGCGATGACTGGATCGGCAATTGCCCGTTCCACGGCGCCTGCATCGAGGGGCTGGTCGCTGGCCCGGCGATCGCCGCGCGGATCGGCTTCCCCGCGGACCAAGCACCGGCGGACCATCCCGTCTGGGACGGTGTCGCCGACGCGCTCGGCCAGCTCTGCCATACGCTGGTGCTGACCGGGATACCCCGTCGCATCGTCATGGGCGGCGGCGTGATGGGCGCATCGCATCTGTTCCCGCGGGTGCGGGCGGCGATGACGCGCAGCCTCGGCGGCTATATCACGCTGCCCGAGGTGGCACTGACCGACACGTTCATCGTGCCGCCCGCGCTTGGCAACAATGCCGGCCCGCTCGGCGCAATCGTGCTGGGTGCTCAGGCACTTGGCCATCAACTCGAAACGTCGTTTACAGCGTCTTAACCGTAACCCACTAGCCCTTGCTGCAATAGCGAGCAGCACAGGGCGTCACCGCGAACCGTGGATGCAGTGCCCACAAGGAGCGGTTTTTGGATGCGTATTCTCATCGTGGACGACGAGCCGGCGATGCACGACAGCTACCGGCGCAGCTTCGCCGGGCAGCGGTCGGACAGCGACGAGGCGCTGGGCGCGATGGCCGCGGAACTGTTCGGTGAGAATACGCCTGTCGGGGAGGGGCTGCCTGATTTCGCGCTGACGCATTGCTGGCAGGGGCTCGACGCGGTCGATGCGGTCGACCGGGCGCATGCCGATGGCGATCCGTTCGCGGTCGCGTTCATCGACATCCGCATGCCGCCCGGCATCGACGGTCGCGAGACCGCCCAGCGCCTTCGTGCGCTCGATCCCGAGATCAACCTCGTCATCGTCACCGGCTATTCCGACTTCTCGCCGGTCGAGATCAGCAAGGTCGCAGGCCCTGCGGACAAGATCTTCTACATCGCCAAGCCGTTCGAGGTCGCCGAGATCACGCAGACCGCGACCGCGCTCGCGAAACGCTGGGAAGTCGATCGCGAACTGAAATCCGCGCGCGAAACGCTCGCGTCGCAGGTGGTCCAGCTGCAGGAACAGGGCGCCGAACTTGCCGCGAACGAGAGTCGCGCGATCCACATCGCGACTCACGACTCGCTGACCGATGCGCCCAATCGGCTCGCCTTCCTGCGTGCGCTGGCCGAGCGGACCCGGACCAAGGGGCTGTTCGCGACGGTGATGGTCGACCTCGATCGCTTCAAGCTGGTCAACGACACGCTCGGGCATCTCGCGGGGGACGCGCTCATCCGCGAAGTCTGCGGCATCCTCGGCCGGTCGTCGCCCGAACACGCGCTCGTCGCCCGGCTCGGTGGCGACGAATTCGGCATCCTGTTCGAAACGACGGGCGAGGCGGACGCCGTGATGGCGTGCGAACGGGTCGTCGCGGCGTGCTCGGTCAGTCTCCAGGTGTTCGGCAATTCGGTCCAGGGCGGCGCGTCTGCGGGGCTCGTCGTCAGCGAAGGCGGGCAGGGCCGCGATCCGGTCGATGTCATGCGCCGCTCCGATCTTGCACTCAACGACGCCAAGCGCGGTGGCCGCGGGATCGTCCGGTTGTTCGACGAAAGCATGGACGAGGGGATCCGCTTCCGTCGCCGTGTCGAAGGGGGGCTGAGCCAGGCGATCGCCAAGGGTGAGTTGAGTCTGGTCTATCAGCCGATCGTCTCGCGCGACGTGGTCGAGGTGGTAGGGTTCGAGGCGCTGGTTCGCTGGAATACGCCCGAATACGGGCAGATGAGCCCGGCGACCTTCATTCCGATCGCGGAGGAATCGAACCTCATCCACGAACTCGGCGATTGGGTGCTCGGCCAAGCGCTGGAGGTGCTGAAACAATGGCCAGGCCAGTATGTCTCGGTCAATTTCTCGCCCCGCCAGTTCCGCCGCCACAATTTCGTCGGCCACATCATGAAGTGCGTCCAGCGCGCCGGGATCGCGCCTGCGCGGTTGCAGATCGAGATCACCGAGACGGCGATCTTCGATGATGCGGAGCGCGCGGCCGAGACGCTCTACAAGCTGCGCCAGATGGGTTTCCGGATCGCGCTCGACGATTTCGGGACGGGCTATTCGAGCCTCTACAACATCCGCAAGTTCGCGCTCGACTGCCTGAAGATCGATCGATCGTTCATCGACGGCATGGGCCGCGAACGCGAAAGCGCCGCCATCGTCCATTCGATCATCCACCTAGGCCGCGCCCTCGGCTTGGGCGTGATCGCGGAAGGCGTCGAGACCGAGGCGCAGGTTCAGGCATTGCGTCTCGCTGGTGCGAGCCATCTCCAGGGCTATTATTTTTCGCGCCCCGTCTCCTCTGCGATCGCGCTCGAAATGGCCAATGCGCGGTTCATGGGCGGCGAGGATGACACGGCGGGAGATGCGGCGGTGGTGCCACGCAAGCTGGGTGGCGGGGCGCTCGGCTGATGCCGAACACCGGGAGGGGCCGTCTTCCCGCGACACTCGGGCTTCAATTCGGCCGCATGCGAAGCCGTACGTCGCTCGGTGCAAAGCTCGTGTTGATCATGACCGTGGTCGGACTCGTCGCGGCGGTCGCGGTCACGCTTTTGCTGGCAACGATCATCACGCCGAGTTTCACGAAGCTCGAAGACAAGGCGATCGCCGCACATGTCGAGCGCACCCGTGCTGTGCTGTCCGAATACGCCGCCGAGCTCGAAAGCGCGGTGCGCGATTATGGCGACTGGAGCGACAGCTACGATTACATGGCGCATCCTTACACGCGGTTCGAACGCGAGAGGTTTTCACCGGAGGCGATGCGCAGCATCGACGTTCAGGGCATGGCGTATGTTGCGCCTGACGGCCGTATCGTCATCGCTCGCTGGCGTGACCCGACCAGCGGCGCCGAACGTACCGGCATGCGCGAGCAGCTGACCGCTATGATCGGCCAGACCGATCTTGCGCGCGTCCTTGGTGGGCGCAGTTCTGGGCGGTTCTTTGCGAAGATCGGCGGCAGCGTCGCGGCGATCGGCGTGGCGCAGGTTCGGCGCTCGGACGGCACCGGCTCGGCACGTGGCTACGTACTGATGGCACGGGTCATCACGGCAAGACAGATTTCGGACCTGCTCGGGTTCGACGCGACGATCGACCTGAACCCGCACGGTGGTAGCGAGGCCGTCGCTCTCGGCACGTCCAAGATGATGATCGTGGTGCCGATGATGGGGCCGAACGGCCAAGCAATTGCCCGCACGCAGTTCAGCGTACCGCGCGACGTGTTGCTGCTGGGGCGCCGGATGCTGCTGCTCGCGGTCGCCGGTTCGACGGTGCTGTTGCTTCTGATGCTCGTCATGCTGCGGCGGATGATCGATCGATCTGTTCTGCGGCCGCTTCACCGGGTGGAGGGACACATGCAGCGCGTCCGCGTGTCGGGGTCGCTCGCGCTGCTCGAAGAGGACGGCCGGCGCGACGAGATCGGCTCGCTCGGCCGAAGCTTCAACGCGATGCTGCGCCAGTTGAAGGATCTGCGCGAACGGATCGAGGTGCAGTCGTTCGATCTCGGGCGCAGCGAAAGCGCGGTCGCGGTCATGCACAACGTCCGCAACGCGCTGAACCCGATCAGCACGATTCTGAGCCAGGGCATTGCGCAACGGTCGCCGATCAACCGTGCCACGCTCGACCGGGCAATCGCCGAACTGGCACGGGGCGACGTGCCGGCCGTGCGCCGCGAAAAGCTCGCGGCGTTCGTGACCGCGGCGATCGAGGCTGAGGTCGCCAGTCGCGAGGCAACGCGCCGCGAACTCACGATCGGCCGCGAGGCGATGGCGCACGTCCTCGAAATCATCGGCCAACAGCAGAGTGCCGCGCACGAGCGCCCCAAGCTCGAGGTATGCGACGTCACCGACATCATCGCCCGCAACGCGACGATTGCGCGCTATTCGCAAGATGCCTCGATCGCGTTCAGCTTTCCGGCCGGGCCGACCATGGTGCTGGCAAGTCGGATCATCCTGAGCCAGGTCATCGGCAATCTGTTCGGCAACGCGGTCGAATCGATCGTCGCGCGCGGGCTCGGCAGCGGATCGATCATCACGTCGATCACGAACGCCGAGGGCCGCGTGACGATCCTGATCCGCGATGACGGAGAGGGGTTCTCGCCTGAAAGTGCGGCGATGCTGTTCCAACGCGGCTTCTCGACGCGCGCTCACAAATCGGGTGGGCTGGGGCTCCACTGGTGCGCGAATTCGATGAACGCGATGGAAGGATCGCTGCGGCTTGAAAGCGACGGGCCGGGGTTGGGTGCGGTGGCGCTGATCACGCTGCATGCCGGCGGTACGGCACCACTGCTAGCCGCGTCGTAGGAGCTTCTCCGAACCGATCGCCTACGCAAAAGGCTTCAAAGCAAGCTCGGCTGCACTTCGTCGTCTTCGCCCATTATTCCCGACAGCGTGAGGCCTAGCAGTCGAACCCCGTCGGGTACCGGCAGTTGTGCCATCAGTAGGTCGAGTCCGGCGGCAAGGAAGGCTGCCTTGTCCGTCACGGCGGAGGCCGAGGACCGTGCGCGCGTGATCGTGCGGAAGTCGGCGTGGCGCAGCTTCAGCGTGATCGTCCGGCCGCGCGTACCATGTCGTTCGATCCGGACCCACGCGGCGTCTGCGACCCGGTCGAGCGCCGCGCGCAGGTCTTCGGGATCGCTGAGGTTGGTTTCGAACGTGCGTTCGGCACCGACCGACTTGGCGGCGCGATCGACGCGCACCGGACGATGGTCGATGCCGCGCGCCGCGCCGTACAGATAGTCCGCATAGCTGCCGAAATGCGCCTGGAGAAACGTGAGGCTCTGGGCGAACAGATCGGCGCCGGTGAGGATGCCGAGCCGCTCCATCTTCTGCGCGGTGACCGGGCCGACGCCGTGGAACCGCTTTACCGGCAAGGACTGGACGAACGCCGCGCCACGCTTAGGCGTGATGATGCAGATTCCGTCGGGCTTGTTCTGGTCCGATGCGAGCTTGGCAATGAACTTGTTGTAGCTGACCCCCGCCGACGCGGTCAGGCCGGTATCCGCTTTGATCCTGGCGCGAATCTCTTCGGCGATCGCCGCCGCGGTGCCCAACCCTCGAATGTCCTCGGTCACGTCGAGATACGCCTCGTCGAGCGACAAGGGTTCGATCAACGTGGTGTAATCGGCGAAGATCGCACGGATCTGGTCCGATACGCCGCGGTAGACGTCGAACCGCGGAGGCACGAACACCAGGTCGGGGCAGCGTCGAATCGCGGTGACCGACGGCATCGCGCTGCGGACGCCGAACGCGCGCGCTTCATAGCTGGCCGCCGCCACCACGCCGCGCGCCCGCGACCCGCCGACCGCGACCGGCCTGCCCCTGAGCGAGGGATCGTCGCGCTGTTCGACCGACGCGTAGAAGGCATCCATGTCGACATGGATCACCTTGCGCTGCACCGGGGGCTGGGTAGGGGGAAGCATCGAAGCGTTAGATAGGCGCACGGGCGGCGGCGATACAGGGCGTCCACGCAACCAATTGCGCCGCCGCGCATAGTGCCGACGTGCAGACGAAGGGACGTGAATGCAGGTCGGGACGGAATGCTGGCGGATCGAACGCGCCGACCAGATGGCGGTGATCGTCGATGCCGCGGACTATTTCCGCACCGCGCGCGTCGCGATGCTGGGCGCCAAGCGCCGCATCCTGCTGATCGGGTGGGACTTCGACGCGCGTATCTCGCTGGAGCCGGGCGTGGACCGTCCGGGCGAGCCCAAGACACTGGGCGGCTTCATGCACTGGCTGGTCGAGCGCGAACCCGAGCTAGAGATTTTCGTGCTGCGCTGGGATACCGGTGCGATCAAGTCGCTGTTCCGCGGGTCGACGCTGTTCACGATGCTCAAATGGATGCGACACAAGCGCATCCATACCAAGCTCGACGGGCACCATCCCACTGCGGCATCGCATCACCAGAAGATCGTCATCATCGACGATGCGCTGGCATTTTGCGGCGGGATCGACATGACCGGCGATCGCTGGGACACGCGCGAACACCGCGACGGCGATCCGCATCGCGTCCAGCCCTCGGGCAAGCCGTACAAGCCATGGCATGACGCGATCAGCGCGGTGGAGGGACCTGTCGCCCACGCGCTGGGCGAGCTGTTCCGCCGCCGGTGGCATCTGGCTGGTGGCATGAAGATGGCCCCCGGCGTGCCCGGCGGGCGGAGTTGGCCCGAAGGGCTGCCAGTCGACTTCCACAATGTCGACGTGGCGATCGCACGCAGCGAACCCGAAATGTCCGACCAGGAGCCGGTGTACGAGAGCGAGGCGCTGTTTCTTGGTCAGATCGCGCGCGCGAAGAAGTATCTGTATATCGAAAGCCAGTATTTCGCGTCGCGCAAGATCGCCGAAGCCGTCGCGAGGCGGCTCGACGAGGCGAATGGCCCCGAGATCGTCATCATCAATCCGACGACCGCGCAGGGGTGGCTGGAGCCGCTGGCGATGGACACCGCCCGGGCGCGGCTGATGGAGGCGTTGCACCGCCGCGACACGCACGAGCGGCTGCGCATGTATCATCCGTACACCGCGGGCGGCGCGCCGATCTATTGCCACGCCAAGATCCTGATCGCCGACGACGACGTGTTCCGCCTGGGCTCGTCGAACATGAACAACCGATCATTGCGGCTCGATACCGAGTGCGATCTCGCGATCCGTGCAACCGACACGGCGACGTCGAAAGGTATCGCGACGATCCGCGACGGACTGATCGCGGAGCATCTCGGCGTCGAGTCGGCGGTGGTGACCGATCTCGTCGCGGAGACGGGATCGCTGATCCAGACGATCGAGCGGTTGCGCGGCAAGGGGAAGACGTTGCGCTGTTACGACGTGCCCGATCTGACCGCGGTCGAGGAATGGCTGGCCGACAACGAGGTGCTCGATCCCGAAGGTCCGCAGGAGATGTTCGAGTCGCTCAGCAAGCGTGGGCTGTTCCGGCGGTGGCGGCGTAAATAGGAAAGGCCGCGGCACCCCCCGGTACCGCGGCCTCAAGCGCTCCCGAAAAACAGGGGAGTTACGCGACCTGGGCTTCGAGCGCTTCGTCGGGTTCGCGCAGGACGTAGCCGCGACCCCAGACCGTCTCGATGTAATTCTCGCCATCGCACGCCAGGCTGAGCTTCTTGCGGAGCTTGCAGATGAACACGTCGATGATCTTCAGTTCGGGCTCGTCCATCCCACCATACAGGTGGTTGAGGAACATTTCCTTGGTCAAGGTCGTGCCCTTGCGGAGCGAGAGCAGCTCCAGCATCGCATATTCCTTGCCGGTCAGGTGGACGCGGCTGCCATCGACTTCGACCGTCTTCGCGTCGAGATTGACCGCCAGCTTGCCGGTGCGGATGACCGACTGGCTATGGCCCTTCGAGCGGCGGACGACGGCGTGGATGCGTGCGACCAGTTCCTCGCGGTGGAACGGCTTGGTGACGTAGTCGTCGGCGCCGAAGCCGAAGCTGCGTACCTTTGAGTCCATCTCGTTCACGCCCGACAGGATCAGCACCGGCGTCGACACCCGCGCGACCCGCAGGCGCTTGAGCACGTCATAGCCATGCATGTCGGGCAGGTTCAGATCGAGCAGGATGATGTCGTAATCATACAGCTTGCCCAGATCGAGGCCTTCTTCCCCGAGATCGGTGATGTAGACGTTGAACCCTTCGGTCGTCAGCATCAGCTCGATAGCCTTGGCCGTGGTCGGCTCGTCCTCGATCAGCAGCACCCGCATGCGTCGTCCCCTTTTCGCGAGACCGCCCGACACCCCATGTCAGCCGCTCGACTTCGATTCATTAACCACACAACATCTGAAGGCAAAAGGTTAATTTCGAACTAAGGTTGGTCACCGGGCGCGTCCCGATTGTTGCTGACCGCTTGTTTTTCTTACAAATCATCCGCCGGCGGACGTGGTGTGAGATCAGGTCCCAATAATGTTCGGTGTACGGTTCGCGGGATATCCTCACCGAGAACTTCGCGCAGATACAGGCTGCGGACGAGCGTGAAGATCACCACCAGCAGCGCCGCCGAGAAGAATAAGCCGAACAGTCCGAAGATCGTACCGATGCCGATGATCGCGAACACGGTGATCGCGGGCGGGATCGAGATCACGCGGTTCTGCACGTACGGCGTGATGAAATTGGTCTGGACGAGCCGCACGACCGCATAGGTGACGAGCGTGCCGACGATCGACGAGGTCCCCTGCGTCGCGGCAAGCCCGAGCGCGGGGATCATCGCCGCGGTGGGTCCGATGTACGGAATGAATTCCGACAACCCGGCGAGCAGGCCGAGCGCGGCGGCGCTGGGGACGCCTGACAACCACAACCCGATCCCGACGAGGAATCCCATCGTCGTCATCAGGATCAGCGACGAGCCGAGCCACAGCCGCAACGTCGAGCCGACGTCGAACAGCGCATCCTCGACCGCGGCACGCTTCGAGCGCGGGATCAGCAAGAGGAAGCCGCGCTCGTACACCTTGGGATCGGCGGCGAAGAACAGCGCGCCGACCAGCAGCAACAGGCAGTTGAGCACGAGTTCGCCCGCCCCCGTCACGAGTCCGCCGACGTCCTGCGCAACTTTCGACCCGGCATAGGCCTGCTGCACGGCATCGACGAGCTTCGCGCCGACCGCGCTCTGCGAGAGATACGCGGCGAGTTGGTCGAGCAGCGCCGGCGTCTGGGCGATCAGGACGTTGACCTGGCTGCGGAACTGCACGCCGAACAGCCAGACCAGGAACGCGATGATGCCAAGCACGGTGGCGATGCCGAGGCCTAGCGCCGGCTTGCGTGGAACGCGGAGATGATCGCGGTAGAGATCGGCGATCGCGTGGATGACGATCGCGCCGAGCATCGACCCGAAGGCGAGGATGAGCAGGTCGCCCGCCTTGTAGATCGCGGCGACGACCGCGACGATCACGATCGTGAGTACGACGCGGCGAATGAAGCGCGAATCGTCCGAGTCGGGGGTGAGGCGGTTCATGCGGATGCCGGCCGCGCGAGGGGCGTCGTACGAGGCAAAACCGAGTGAAGTATAGAAAGTGTAGACGCTGGGAGAGTATGTACACATCGCGTTCGATCGCTGGACGCGGGCATCTCGCCGTCGGTTTGGCGTTGCAGGGTTTGGAAGGTCGGATCGCTCATCGGTCGACCGTGGCAGATCGTCACGGCGTAGGACAGCCGTTCCAAGGACTTAAGCTACGTTCCGGAAGTAACGGGCGCTGATCCTCCCCCGCCAGGGGGAGGTGGCTGGCGCTTGCCAGACGGAGGGGGAGGTTGGCGACGACCTCGGCTCCGTGTCCTCCCCCTCCGTCACCTTCGGCGACACCTCCCCCTGGCGGGGGAGGATCGTGAAGCGACGTCTGGCCTGGCTTACAGCGCGAGGTCGGGGCTGCGGTCTGGCTTTACGCGCATGGCCGCGGGGCGTGGGCTGGCTGCGACGCCGACCGTGGGCGAGGGGACCGCGAGTTGCAGCGTGTCGGCGGTCGAGGCCCAATGCTCGGCGAGGACGTCGGGGGTCTCGTTGAGCATCACGCCGTAGGTCGGCACGATCTCGCGGATCTTCGCCTGCCAGCCGGCGGTCGCCAGATGGTTCGGGAACACCTTCTTCAGCAGGTTGAGCATGATCGACGGCGCGGTCGAGGCACCCGGCGAGGCACCGAGCAGCGCGGCGATCGAGCCGTCCTTCGACGCGACGATCTCGGTGCCGAGGCGCAGCACGCCGCCCTTTTCGGGATCGCGCTTGATGATCTGGACGCGCTGGCCCGCCTGCCACAGGCGCCAGTCGCCGTCCTTCGCACCCGGGAAATACTCGCGCAGGGCATCCATCCGGTCGCTGTCCGACATGATGAGCTGGCCTGCGAGATATTCGACGAGGTCGAAATCGTCCCAGCCGACCGCCAGCATCGGCCGGAAATTGTCGAGCGTGACCGACGCCGGAAGATCGAAATACGAGCCTTCCTTGAGGAACTTGGTCGAGAAGGTCGCGAAGGGGCCGAACAACAGCGCCTGCTTGCCGTCGAGGAAGCGCGTGTCGAGATGCGGCACGGACATCGGCGGCGAGCCGACGGCTGCCTTGCCGTAGACCTTGGCGAGATGGCGGTGCGTGATTTCAGGCTTGTCCGCGACCAGGAACGAGCCGCCGACCGGGAAGCCGGCATAATCGTCGGCCTCGGGAATGCCGGACTTCTGGAGGATCGGCAGCGCGCCGCCGCCTGCGCCCGCGAACACGAAGCGTGCCTTGATGACCTGCTTCTCGTCGGTCTTCATGTCGCGTGCGGTGACGCGCCAGCGCGCCTTCTTGCCGCCGATCGTTTCGCGTTCGAGCGAGCGGACCTCGTGGCCCGTGGTCAGCGTGAAATTGTCCTGCTTGGCGAGCGAGGCGATGTACTGGCGCGTGACCTCGCCCCAGTCGCAGTCGGTGCCGAGCGGCGAGCGCGTCGCGGCGAGCTTGGTGCCGGGCGCGCGCCCTTCCATCATCACCGGCACCCACTGCGAGATCTGCTTCGGGTCGGTGGTGAATTCCATGCCGGAGAAGAGCGGGCTCGCCTGGAGCGCGGCGTGGCGCTTTTGCAGGAAGGCGACGTTGGCATCGCCCCACACCAGATTCATGTGCGGCGTCGAATTGATGAACGAGCGCGGGTTGGCGAGGATGCCGATATCGACCTGGTGGCTCAGGAACTGGCGCGTGACCTGGAACTGCTCGTTGATCTCGACCGCCTTGGCGATCTCTACCTTGCCGTCGGCCTTGTTGACCGGCGTGTAGTTGAGTTCGCACAGCGCGGAGTGGCCGGTACCGGCGTTGTTCCAGCCATTGGAGCTTTCATCGGCGACCTTGTCGAGGCGTTCGACCATTTCGATCGTCCAGGTCGGCTCGAGTTCGCGCAGCAGGACGGCGAGCGTCGCGCTCATGATGCCGCCGCCGATCAGCAGGACGTCGACCGTCCGCTCGGTAGTCGCGGCGTCGGCGTGTGCGATCGGCAGCGCGGCTGCACCGCCGGCGACGATCGCCGAGCCGAGTAGATTGCGCCGGGTCACGCCGGTCTTGGATACTGGAGAGATCGTGTCGTTAGCGTCAAACCGCATGGTCATGCCTATTCGTTTCGGCATGGTCCGCTGTCCCGACACAGGCCGAAGACGACGAGAATCCATAACCGGATTATCGGGTCAGCCACGCGGAAATCACGGAATCGATACACGAACTACCGACTGAGCGCGGCCGCTGCTCAAAGTCCTCATCCCGGTATCGGGTGTCGTTGGGATCGCGCTGGGTTGCAAACTCGAGCGCCTATCCAGCCTCTTACATGGCATCCGTCCCGGTTTTGCGCAAGGTCGTCGCGTCAGGCTTGCCCTGCGTTCGGATCGCGGAGGCGTGCGGCGAGGAAGTCTATCAGGGCCTCGACGCGCGCCGGGCGGAGGGGGCTTGGCGGGGTCAGGAGGTGGAGTCCGATCTTCGCGGGCGCCCAGTCCTCCAGGATGACGACGAGCTCGCCGGACGCGATATGCCGGTCGACGATGAAGTCGGGCAGGCGCGCGATGCCGAGGCCGGCGATCAGCGCGGGGACGATCGCCTCGCCGCTGTTGGCGGTGAGCTGGCCTTGCAGGCGGACCGAGACGTCGGCGCCGCCGGGGCCGTGGAAGCGCCACGGGCCGACGACGTTCGAATAGCCGACCAATTGGTGCTCGCCGAGCTGTGCCGGGTGCGTCGGGGTGCCGTGCTTCGCGAGGTAACTCGGTGCGGCGACGGTGTGCGCCTGGATGCTGCACAGGCGGCGGGCACGGAGCGAGCTGTCGGGGAGCTCGGCGATCCGCAGCGCAACGTCGAACCCTTCCGCGACGATGTCGACGCGCGCGTCGGAGAGGTGGAAATCGACCTCTATACCCGGGTGCGCGACGAGGAACTCGGCGAGGATCGGGGCGACATTGGTGACGCCGAAGCTCATCGGGGCGGCGAGGCGGACGCGGCCGGTATGCGCGCTGGCGGCGTCGTGTGCGGATTCCTCGGCGGCGCGGGCTTCGGCGAGGATGCGCGCGGCGTGCTCGGCGAGCGGCTTGCCGGCTTCGGTGAGCGCGAGGCGGCGCGAGGTGCGATGGAAGAGCGACTGGCCGAGATGCGCTTCGAGGCGGGTGATCGCCTTCGACACGGTCGCCTTGCTGAGCCCGACCGCGTCGGCGGCGGCGCTGAACGAGCGGTGCTCGACGACGCTGGCGAAGATCGCCCAGGCTTCGAGATCGGGCAGGCGCATGTGGGGGTCTCCGATACTAGAGCCGTACTGGATTTACCTCCCCGGCGGAGGCCGGGGCCCAGTTGGAAAGGTGGTCGTAACGAAGGACTGCGCTTCGTTATCGACGTTCCCCAACTGGGCCCCGGCCTTCGCCGGGGAGGTGCACTCTATGGGTTCTTTATCTAGAGCTCACGTTAGCCACCGAAACGATCGGTTTCCAGCGTTTCTATTTACGTCATGATCGCAGCGCTTATCTTGGGTTCAACCAGTGGAGACATATCATGACGACCACGACCCTTTCCAAAGTCGAACGCCGCCCCTTCGAGAGCCTCGGCCATGCCGATCACGGCTGGCTGAATGCGCGGCATCATTTCTCGTTTGCGAACTATTACGATCCGGCCCGCATGGGCTGGGGCGCGATCCGCGTGTGGAACGACGACCAGATCGCCGCGAACTCGGGCTTTCCGCCGCATGCGCATAGCGACATGGAGATCATCACCTATGTCCGCAGCGGCGCGATCACGCATGAGGATTCGCTCGGCAACAAGGGCCGCACCGAGGCCGGTGACGTGCAGGTGATGAGCGCGGGGACCGGCGTGCGGCATGCCGAGTATAATCTCGAGCCGGAGACGACGACGATCTTCCAGATCTGGATCGAGCCTTCGCGGAAAGGTGGCGCGCCGAGCTGGGGTGCCAAGCCGTTTCCGAAGGGCGAGCGTTCGGGGCAGTTCGTGACGCTGGCGAGCGGGTTCGAGGGTGACGGCGACGCGTTGCCGATCCGGGCGAATGCCCGCGTGCTGGCGGCGACGCTCAAGGCTGGCGACAGCGTCGACTATGCGGTCGGCGAGGGACGCCACGTGTATCTGGTGCCGGCGACCGGTGCGATCACGATCGGCGACGACGCCTTTGCCGCACGCGACGGAGCGGCGCTGACGGGCGGCCAGACGGTGACGATCACGGCTCAAGAGGACGCCGAGATCGTTCTGGTAGACTCGGAGTAAGCTTCTTTTCCCCTCCCGCTGGCGGGAGGGGGCAGGGGGTGGGCTCGCGCTCACCTCCGCCGTGACCATCGTTGAAGATACGCACTTCGATCCGGCGTGCTTGCCGAAGCCGGGTGCCCACCCCCCCAGCCCCCTCCCGCTCGCGGGAGGGGGAGCCTTAAGAAGGAAACACATATGACCAAGGTTCTCGTGCTTTATTACTCGTCCTACGGCCATATCGAGCAGATGGCGGATGCCGTCGCCGAGGGCGCGCGCGCCGGTGGAGCCGAGGTCGACATCCGTCGCGTCGCAGAAACCGCACCGCAGGCGGTGATCGAGGCGGCGCACTTCAAGACCGACACCGCGCACGCCGAGATCGAAGGCCCCGCCGCGCTCGAACAGTATGACGCGATCATCGTCGGTGCGCCGACCCGCTTCGGCCGGATGCCCGCGCAGATGGCGCAGTTCTGGGATACGACCGGCGGCCAGTGGTTCTCGGGCGCGCTGGTCGGCAAGGTCGGCGGTGCGTTCACCTCGACCGCGAGCCAGCATGGCGGCCAGGAAACGACGTTGTTCTCGATCATCACCAATCTGCTGCACCACGGCATGACGATCGTCGGGCTCGACTATGGCTTTCAGGCGCAGATGGGCGTCGATGCGGTCAAGGGCGGCACCCCGTACGGCGCGTCGACCTTGTCGGACGGCGACGGCAGCCGCCAGCCGAGCAAGGACGAACTCGACGGTGCGCGCTACCAGGGCAAGCGGATCGCCGAGACCGCGGCCAAGCTGAGCGCATAACCGGCTTCGCTCCGGTGGTGGCCGGCCCGACGAAACTTACCCCAGGGTAGGACGTTGCGCCACCACCGGAGCAGTTCGCTTCGCGTGCATCAGCTATGCGAGGATATGATCATGGGCCTGTTTTCCAAGGACATCGCGACGTTCGAAGACCTGTTCCTGCACCAGTTGCAGGACGTGTATTATGCCGAGCACCAGATCACCAAGGCACTGCCGAAGATGACCGACAAGGCGACCGCGCCGGGTCTGAAGGCCGGGTTCGAAACGCACCTCCGCGAGACCGAGGGACAGATCGTTCGGCTCGAGCGGATCTTCGAACTGTTGGGCGAGAAGGCCAAGGCGGTGACCTGCCCGGCGATCGACGGGATCATCAAGGAAGCGAACGAAGTCGCAGGCGAGATCGCCGACAAGGCGGTCCTCGACGCGGCGCTGATCGCGTCGGCGCAGGCGGTCGAGCATTACGAGATCACGCGCTACGGCACGCTGATCGCGTGGGCGAACCAGCTTGGTCGCAGCGAGATCGCGGCGATCTTGAAGGAAACGCTCGACGAGGAATATGCGACCGACGACAAGCTGACCGCGATGGCGACGTCGAAGGTCAATCCGAAGGCCGAGGCGGTTACCGCCTGAGCCTTTCGCGACGTAACCAAAAAAACGGGCCGGCGATCATGCGATCGCCGGCCCGTTTTTCGTTCAGGCCTTCTTGCGGGCGCGCTTGGGCGCCGCGGCGGCGGCGACGTCCTCTTCCTCGTCCGGTGCATCCTCACCGGCTTCGGTCAGCGCTTCGCCGAGTGCCTTCAGCTTGTCCTGCGACTTGTCGGCCTTGCCGGCGATCTTGGTCGTCGCGGTGCCGAGGCGGTGGAGCAGCGCGTGGACGCGGTCGGCGTCGGGCGTGTCCTTCTCGAGCTGCTTGCGCAACGATCCGAGATCGCGAAGGATACCCTTTGCGCCCGGCGTGTCGAGCTCGGCGAGCGCGGCCTCCCAATCCTCGATCATGTCGGCACCCTTGTCCGGCTTGGTCGCATCGAGCCCGCGATTGATCGCGTTCATCGTTCCTGCAAATTTAACGGCCATTTCCATCCTCTCCATGACGCCTTCTGGCACCCGACCAACGCCGCGGATTGATGGAAATGTCCTCTCGATATGGGTATCTGCCGGTAAAGTAACGCAGGATATCGTCGCGCCTCCGACCTATAGTCGGATGCCCAGGCCGACTCCGAAGACCAGCGGATCGAGGCCGAGCTTCACGCGCTGCGTGCCCGCGGCAGTGGTATCGAGGCGGACGGTCGTGTCGATATCGATGTATTTGACGTCGAGGTTGAGGAAGACCTTCGGCGTGATATCGATATCGACGCCGGCCTGCGCCGCCCAGCCGAAGCTGTCCTTCATCCGGACCCGCGTGGAACCGACTGCGGCCTGAAGGCCGTGCGACGCCTTCTCGTTCCAGAACACCGTGTAGTTGAGCCCCGCGCCGACATAGGGCCGGATGTGGCCGGTTGGCGCGAAGTGATATTGCGCGGTCAGCGTCGGCGGCAATACCCAGGTGCTGGCGAGCTTGCCGATGCTCCCGGTCGTGCCGCTCGTCCCGCTCGCCTTGTGCTTGGTGGTCGAGGCGATCAGCTCGAAGCCGATGTGATCGGTCGCCATGTAGGTCGCGTCGATCTCGGGCATGCCGCTGTCGTTCACCTTGACCTTCTCGCCGGGGAAGGCGGGAAGGATGCTGCCGGATTTCTCGTTGGGCGCCACGACGATCGCACGGACGCGCAACAGCACGTCGCCGGCACGGATGCCGACACGCGGCGCCGCTTCAACGGGCGCGGCCTGCGCCTGCGCCATCGCGGGGAGCGCGAATGTGCCTGCCGCCATGGCCAGCACTGTGGCTGCACGCTGCGTGATGCTCGTCATATCAATCGTCCTCGTCGTGGTGGGACACCGAATAGGCGCGCACGGCGACCGCGCCCTTGACGGCGAACAAGGCGCGGATTGATCGCGGTCAAAGGCAGCGTGATCGCGCGCGCGCATCGCGGTCGGCATGTGGCGCTATCACCCAGAGCTGCTCGCGCGCGCCGTACCGCGCTATACGAGCTATCCGACCGCGGCCGAGTTCGGCGACGACGTCGGCCATGCCGACATGGCGGAGGCGGTGGACGGGGTTGCGGCGGACGCACGCGTGTCGTTGTACGTGCACATCCCGTATTGCCACGCGATCTGCTGGTATTGCGGGTGCAACACCGGGGCGGCCAACCGCGGCGCGCGGCTCGACGCGTATCTGGCGCGGTTGCATGAGGAGATCGACCTGCTCGCCGCGCGGCTTGGCGGACGCGGGAGGATCGGACGGATCGCATTTGGCGGAGGCAGCCCCAACGCGGTCTCGCCGGACGCGTTCGTGACGCTCGCCCGTCGTATCCGCAAAGCCTTTGCCTGCGACGACGCGACATCGTCGGTCGAACTCGATCCGCGCGGCTTCGATGCCGACTGGGCGCACGCGATCGCGGCGACGGGCGTGACTCGGGCGAGCCTTGGCGTGCAGACGTTCGACGCGGGATTGCAGGCGAGGATCGGGCGCGTCCAGCCGACCGCGGACATCCGCCGCGCCGTCGACCTCCTGCGGCATGCGGGCGTGGATTCGATCAATTTCGACCTGATGTACGGGTTGCCCGGGCAGGACGAGGCGGCGCTGGCGGCGACGCTCGACACCGCGGTGGCGATGGCGCCGGAGCGGCTGGCGGTGTTCGGCTATGCGCACGTGCCGCAGATGATCCCGCGCCAGCGACGGATCGACGCGCGTGCCTTGCCCGATGCGGAAGCCCGGTTCGTGCAGGCGGCGCAGGCGCATGCCCGGCTGACGGGCGCCGGCTATCGGGCGATCGGGTTCGATCATTTCGCGGTGCCGGGGGATGCGCTCGCACGGGCCGCGGCGGCCGGCACGCTGCGTCGCAATTTCCAGGGCTTCACCGAGGATCGGGCGGAGGTGCTGATCGGGCTGGGCGCGAGCGCGATCAGCCAGTTCCCAGACCGGCTGCTGCAGAACGAGAAGAACGCCGGGCGCTGGCATGCGGCCATCGGGCAGGGGAGGTTCGCGATCGCGCGCGGGCTCCGGCGGACCGACGAGGACCGGGTTCGCGGCGACGCGATCGAGGCGATCCTGTGCAGCGGCGGCGCGAACCTGTCCGAGGTGCCCGATCTGGCGGCGGTCGATGCGCGGCTGGGTGCCTTCGCGGCGCGCGGGTTGCTGCGCCGTCAGGATACCCGGCTGGAACTGGCCGCGGGGGCGGTGCCGTATGCGCGGGCGATCGCGGCGACGCTCGACGCGTATCGCACGGGAGATACCGGCCGGTTCAGCAATGCCGTCTGAGCCCGCAACCGCGATCCCGGCGCGGTGCGCGGCGTGCGCGGCGCGCGATCTGTCGCTGTGCGCAGGGCTGGCGGACGGCGAACTCTCCGCGCTCAACGCGATCGGGCGGCGGCGCATGTTGCCCGCGGGTCAGGTGGTGAGCTGGGCGGGCGATGCCGCGGAGGTATGCGCCAATCTGGTGTCGGGGGTGCTGAAGGTCGTGCGCGAGGAGCCGGACGGGCGCACCCAGATCGTCGGGCTGCTGTTTCCCGGCGATTTCGTCGGTGAGCTGTTCGTGCGGCACGGCGCCGACACGATCGCGGTGCTCGCCGAGGCGGAGCTGTGCGTTTATCCGCGCGAGGCGCTGGAGCGGACGCTGGCGCAGTATCGGGGGGCGGAAAGGCTGTTGCTGCGACGGACGCTGGCGACGCTGGCGGCGGCACGGCGCGCGCTGCCGATGCTGGCCCATGCGCGGGCCGATGTCCGGCTGGCGGCGTTCCTGCTCGACATGGCACGGCGCGCGGGCGTGCAGGATGGCGGCGTGGTGATGCTGCCGCTGTCGCGTGGCGAGATCGCCGAGGCGCTGGGGCTCGCGATCGAAACGGTGAGCCGGCACATGACCGCTTTCCGCGATGAGGGGCTGATCGCGCTGTCGGGCCTGCGCGGCGTCACGCTGCTCGATCGCGCGGCGCTGGAGCGACTGGTCGGCTAGGGAGCGTCGGCCTGGCGGATCGCCAATCGCCGGGTGCAGAGCGCGAGGAGGGCGGGGCGGTGGCTGACGAGGATCAGGCCCTGTCCGGTCCGGGCGATCCGCGCGTCGAGCCGCGCGACCACCCGCGCCAGCGTCGCCGCATCGAGGCCTTCGCCGGGCTCGTCGAGCAGCAGCCACGGCGCGTGCGCGACATAGGCGCGGGCGAGCGACAATCGCCGCCGCTCGCCACCCGAGAGCCGCGCGCCATCGTCGTCGAGCCAGGTGTTGAGGCCTTGCGGCAACGCGCGGACCACATCGTCGAGCGCGGCATCGGCCAGCGCGCTCCATAGCCGCGCATCGTCGGCAGCAGGATCGGCGAGCATGAGGTTGTCGCGGATCGTGCCGGCGATCAGCGTGGCATCCTGCGGTGCCCAGGCGAACGTCGCGCGCAGCGTCGCCGGGGCGAGATCGGCGATGTCGATGCCGTCCAGCATCGCGCGTCCGCGCGCGATCGGGCGCAGGCCGAGCAGCATCTCGACCAGCGTCGTCTTGCCGATCCCCGATACACCGGTCAGCGCCATTCGGTCGCCGGGCGATATGGTGGCGCCATCGAACGTCAGCGTTGAGGCGGGCGTTTGCGAAAGCGCGACGGGCAGGGGCGCTGCCGCCGCGAAGATATCCTCCAGCCGGGTCTCGGCCTCGCGCAGTCGGCCGCGTTCGGCAAGCGCGCGAAGCACCGGCGCCGCCGCGTCGATCGTCATCGCCGCCGCCAGCGCCGCGAGCGCGGCGATCGGCGCGCCGGCACCGGCGGCGGTCGCCAAGGTCAACGCAAGCGCGGAGGCCAGGCCGATCGTCGCCGCGTGGAGCAGCTCGATCCGACCCGCCACGCCGGCCTGCGCGATGTGCGCCGCGGCGAGGACGTCGCCCGCAGCGTCGATCCGGGCCGCCGCCCGATCCTCCAGCCCGTAGCAGCGAAGTTCGGCCGCGGCCTCGGCCAGCATCGCCACCTCCTCGCGCAGCAGCCCGGTCGCGCGCTGGACGCGGCGGCCCTGCGCCTCCAGCCGGTGCGCGAGCAGGAGGCCGAGCGACAGCGCACCGCCGAGGCAGGCTAGCGTCGCGAGTGCCGCCGCCCAGCCGGCGAGCAGGATCAACGCGGTACCCGACACGATCGCTGCGCCGACGCCCCATGGTCCGGACAGGCGGACGAAGCGTAGCTCGATCGCGTCGACGTCGCCGATCAGTCGCGCGGTCGCCTCGCCGCGACCAAGTGCCAGCGCGCGGTCCGGTGGGGCAGCGGCGATCGCGCGGAACAACGCGGGGCGCAGGCGGGCGAGCGCACCGAACGCGGCGGCATGCCCCGCCAGTCGCTCGCCGTAGCGCGCGCCGGTCCGGACGATCGCGAGCAACCGGATGCCCGCGGACGGCAGCATGAAATTGAACGCCTGCGCCACCGCGATGCCGCCCGCGCCCGCGATCGCCGCGGCGGTGATGAACCAGCCCGACAGGCCGAGCAGCAGGATCGAGGCGGCGGCGACCAGCGCGGCGCACGTCGCGGCCTGACGGAGACGGCGGCGTTCGGCACGGCGTTCGCGAGCGAGGAGATCCGACAGCGTCATGCGGTTTCTCCCAAGTGAACCGTGCGCGTTGCGATCGCGGCGAGCGCGGCGCTGTGCGTGGCGATCAGCGTCGTGCGGCCCGTCATCGCACGCGCGATGGTGGCGATCAGCGCGGCTTCGGCATCGGCGTCGAGATGCGCGGTCGGCTCGTCGAGCAGCAGGAACGGCGCGGGCTTCAGCAGAGCGCGGGCGAGCGACAGCCGCCGCCGCTCGCCGCCCGAAAGCCCGCCGCCTCGCGCGTCAAGTGGTGTGTCGAGCCCCGCATCGAGCCCCGCATCGAGCCCGCGCGCACGGTGCGCGAGCATCGGGCCAAGCCCCGCTGCCTCGATTGCTGCGTGCAGCGCCGCCTCGGTCGCGGTCGGGTGCGCGAGCAGCAGATTTTCGCGGATGGTGCCGGGGATCAGCAGGGGATGCTGGCCCGCCCAGCTCGCGCGGCCCGCCAGCGTGTCGAGCGGTTCGCCGTCCAGCGTGATGCTGCCCGCGGTGAGCGGCGCCAGCCCCAGCAGGAGGTGCAGCACGCTGGTCTTGCCGCTGCCCGACGGGCCGAGCAGCGCGACCGTCTCGCCCGGTACGATCGTCAACGACAGGCCGGATACCGCCGGGTGATCGGACCCTGGATAGCGGATCGATACGTCGCGCAGGGTCAGCGTGCCGCTGGTCGGTCCAGCGAGCGCGCGAGAAACCGGTTCCGGCATCGCCATCAGCGCATCCGCGGCGGTCTCTGCTGCCTGCTTGTCGTGATAGGCGGCAGCGAGGCGGCGCATCGGCGCGTAGAATTCGGGGGCCAGTGCCAGCACGAAGAACGCCTGGCCCAGCGTCAGCGTCTCGGGCGCGGTGAACGGCAACAGCCCGAGCAGCGCGAACCCGCAATAGACCGCGACCAGCGCGACCGACAGCGCGGCGAAGAACTCCAGCGAAGCCGACGACAGGAACGCGACGCGCAGCACGCGGATCGTCCGCCGTGCGAGATCGTCCGCGGCGGTGCCGATCGCGACCGCCTCGCGGTCCTCGGCGCGGAAGGCGAGCACCACCGGCAGCGCGCGGATCCGGTCGGCGAACCGTCCCGAAAGGCGTGCGAGCGCGGCGAACTGGCGGCGTGACTCATCCGCCGCTGCACCGCCCGCAAGCGCCATCGCGGCGATGAAGGGGATCAACGTCAGCGCCAGGATCGCGGTCGCGACCCAGCTTGCGCAGGCGGTGGCGAGAAGCACGATAAAGGGCGCGATCGAACTCGCCCGACGCGCGGGGAGGAAGCGCGCGACATGGCCGTCGAGCGCCTCCACCGCATCGACCGCGAGATGCGCGAAGCCGCCGTCGCCGATCGGCCTGTCGGGCGCACGGTGAAGCGCCGCGGCGACGACGAGGCCGCGCTGGCGGTGCTTCGCCGCGGCGGCATCGCGTGCGCCGACCTGGATCGCCGCCATCGCCAGGCACCCGCGTGCCGCACCGGCTGTGATGGCGAGCAGCGCCCAGGGCACGACCGCCGCGACGCCGTGCGGCACCGCCACCACGCCGCCGGCCAGCGCACCCGCAAAGCCGATCGCCGCCGCCGTATCGAGCAGCAGCAATCCCGCCGCGCCGCGCTCGCGACCCGCTGCCGTACGCAGCCAGCGGGTGCGTGCGCGCGCGTGGATCTTGTCCTGTACCATCGTCGTCATGGCCGCGTCCGTCGGACGGCATGCCCGGAGCGTCTTTGACCGCGGTCAATGTCGGTCGCGCCGCACGCCCCTAGCGACGGGGGATGACGGGGCTTGGGGTGGCACCGTCCCAAGGAGAATCGCCATGGATCCGGGGGTCGTCGACCTGTCGCGGCTGCAATTCGCGTTGACCGCTTTGTATCATTTCCTCTTCGTGCCGCTGACGCTCGGACTGTCGACGATGCTGGTCATCATGGAAGCGGTCTATGTGATGACCAACCGCCGGATCTGGCGGACCACGACGCGGTTCTGGGGCAAGATCTTCGGGATCAACTTCGTGCTGGGCGTCGCCACCGGGCTGACGATGGAGTTCCAGTTCGGCACCAACTGGTCGTATTTCTCGCATTATGTCGGCGACATCTTCGGCGCGCCGCTCGCGATCGAGGGGCTGATGGCGTTCTTCCTCGAAGCGACGATGGTCGGGCTGATGTTCTTCGGCTGGGACCGGCTGTCGAAGCTGGGGCATCTGCTCGTCACCTGCATGGTCGCGCTGGGCACCAATCTGTCCGCTCTTTGGATCCTGGTCGCCAATGGCTGGATGCAGAACCCGGTGGGTGCCGCCTTCAATCCCGAGACGATGCGGATGGAGGTGACCGATTTCGGCGCGGTGCTGTTCAATCCGGTCGCGCAGGCCAAGTTCGTCCACACCGTCAGCGCCGGCTATGTCTGCGCATCGGTAGTGGTGCTGGGCGTGTCGGCGTTCTGGCTGCTCAAGGGGCGCTTCGTACCGGTCGCGCGGCGATCGATGACGGTCGCGGCGGCGTTCGGGCTGGCAGCATCGCTGTCGGTGGTCGTGCTGGGCGACGAGAGCGGCTATGCGCTGACCGACAACCAGAAGATGAAGCTCGCCGCGATCGAGGCGGTCTGGCACACCGAGCCGGGGCCGTCGGGGCTGACGCTGTTCGGCCTGCCCGACACGCTGACGCACAGCACGCGCTACAAGGTCGAGATCCCGTGGGTGCTCGGGCTGATCGCGACGCGCAGCCTGGACGGCACCGTCACCGGCATGTCCGAACTGGTGCTGAAGGCGCAGGAACGGATCGAGTCGGGTGTCATAGCCTATGATGCGGTCCAGCATCTGAAGGTCGCGCCGACCGACATCGCACAGCGGGCGCGGTTCGAGGCGCATCGCAGCGATCTCGGTTATGCGCTGCTGCTCAAGCGGCACATCGCCGATCCGCGTGCCGCGACGCCGCAGCAGATCGAGGCGGCGGCGTGGGATACGGTGCCCGATGTCGGGCTGTTGTTCTGGAGCTTCGGGATCATGGCGTTCATCGGCTTTGCGATGATCGCGCTGTTCGCGACCGCGTTCGTCCTGTGCACGCTGCGCAAGCATACGACGTCACGCCGGTTCCTGATGCTGGCGGTCGCGGCGCTGCCGTTGCCGTGGGTGGCGATCGAGCTTGGCTGGGTGGTCGCCGAACTCGGCCGTCAGCCTTGGGCGATCGAAGGTGTGCTGCCGACGTTCCTGGCGACCAGTTCGCTGTCGCGCGCCGCGTTGTGGACGACGATCACGGGGTTCACGCTGATCTACGGCGTGCTGGCGGTGATCGAGGTGCGGCTGATCCTCGCCGCGATCCGGCATGGGCCGGAGCAGCCTGACGACCAGCCGACGGAGACGCCGGTCGCCGCCACTCGCCCCCCCGGCGTCATTCCCACGCCCGCCTGATCAGGAAGGACATATCATGTTCGATTACGAGATATTGCGGCTGATCTGGTGGGCGCTGCTGGGCGTGCTGCTGATCGGCTTCGCGCTGACTGACGGGTTCGACCTGGGGGTCGCGGCGCTGCTGCCGTTCGTCGCACGAAACGATCCCGAGCGCCGGATGGTGATCAACGCGATCGGCCCGACCTGGGAGGGCAACCAGGTCTGGTTCATCCTCGGCGGCGGTGCGATCTTCGCGGCATGGCCGTTCGTCTACGCGGTCAGCTTCTCGGGCTTCTACCTCGCGATGTTCCTCGTGCTGGCGGCGCTGATCCTGCGGCCGGTCGGGTTCAAATACCGCTCGAAGCGGCCCGATCCGGCGTGGCGGGCGCGGTGGGACTGGGCGTTGTTCGTCGGCGGCTTCGTACCGGCGCTGGTGTTCGGCGTCGCGGTCGGCAACGTGCTGCTCGGTGCGCCCTTCCGCCTCGATGGCGATCTGCGCTCGTTCTACGAGGGGTCGCTGCTCGGGCTGTTCACGCCGTTCGCGCTGCTCTGCGGGCTGTTGTCGGTGACGATGCTGGTGCTGCACGGCGCGGCGTGGCTGACGATCAAGGTGGAGCACGGACCGGTCCACGATCGCGCGCGGGCCTTTGGCACCGTCGCGGCGATCGCCTCGATCATGCTGTTCGCGATCGGTTTCGTGTTCGTCCGCTGGGGCGGGATCGGCTACCGGATCGTCGGCACGGTCGACCCGGCCGGACCGTCCAACCCGCTGCGCACGACGGTCGAGCAGGTCGGCGGCGCGTGGCTCGATAATTTCGCCGCGCATCCGTGGATGATGGTGTTGCCGGTGCTCGGGTTCGTCGGCGCAGGGCTGGCGTTGCTCGGCATCCGGTCGGGGCGCGAGGCGCTCGCTTTCTCGGGTTCGTCGGTGTCGACGGTCGGGATCGTCGCGACGGTGGGCTGTTCGATGTTCCCGTTCATCCTGCCGTCGAGCATCGATGCGCATTCCAGCCTGCTCGTGTGGAACGCGTCGTCGACGCACAAGACGCTCGGCCTGATGCTGTTCGTGACCGCGGTGCTGCTGCCGATCGTGCTCGCCTACACCGCCTGGGCCTACAAGGTGATGTTCGGCCGGGTCACCGCCGAAGACGTTCGCACTAATCCCGACTTCTACTAGATAGGACACGACGATGTGGTATTTTTCCTGGGTATTGGGCCTCGGTCTCGCGGTCGGTTTCGGCATTCTCAACGGTATCTGGCATGAATTTCACTTGCCCGTAGAAGATGATAGCTGAAAACGGCGTGCAATGACCGGGAATAGGGCGGGAAAGGGCGACAGAACTTCCCGCCTGCTCTACATCAAGTGCATGGGCCCAACCGACATCTGTACCGAGTGTGCAGTCCGCGACAGTGCGTTGTGCGGCAGCCTCGACGATCGCGAGCTGCTGACGCTCAACACGCTGGGCCGGCGTCGGCGGATCGTGTCGGGCCAGACGGTCGCCTGGGCGGGCGAGGACGGCGTGATCTGCGGCAACGTGCTGTCGGGCGTGCTCAAGCTGGTCGCCGCGACGTCGGACGGGCGCGAACAGATCGTCGGGCTGCTGTATTCCGCCGAATTCTTTGGCCAGCCCTATGCGGGGCCGACCGACTTCACGCTCGTCGCGCTGACCGATGCCGAGCTCTGCGTGTTCCCGCGCGCCGGGTTCGAGCGCGTGCTGGAGGATCATCAGCGGATGGAGCGGTTGCTGCTTCAGCGCACGATGGAGTCGCTCAGCGATGCGCGCGGGCGGATGCTGGCACTGGCACGCAAGTCCGCGGGCGAGAAGGTCGCGGGCTTCCTGCTCGACATGGCGACGCGGGCGGGCGAGGCGGGGTGTCGCGCCACGCCCGGCGGTCCGGTCACGTTCGACCTGCCGATGACGCGCGGCCAGATCGCCGACGTGCTCGGCATGACGATCGAGACGGTCAGCCGGCAACTCACCAAGATGAAGACCGCGGGCATCATCGCCCTGCCGGGAACGCGCGCGGTGACGATCAGTGACCGTGCCGCGCTCGCCGCCCGTGCCGAAGCCGCCTGAGCCGTCAGCCCTCGCGGCGGACCGACAGGCTGTCGATCAGCATCGCCCGGGCGTTTCGGGTCAGTCGGTGGCCCGCCGAGGCGAGGATCGCAAGCTGCTCGAAATCGATCGCACGACGACAGCCGGTGAAGAAACCGCGCAACATGTAACCGAGCGCATCCGCCGTCGGCCGCCGGTCGGAGGCGACGGCAGGACCGAGCATGTCGATCAGTTCCTGCGCCGCGGTGGCGTCGGTCATGCACCGGATGCGGATATGATCGAGCAGCGCGGCGCCCAGCGCATCGTTGGCATCCTTGAGCAGCATCGCCTCGAGAGAGGGCTCGCCGCGTGCCGCGATCTCCGCCAGTGCGCCGCAAAGCGCCGCAAGCTCGTAACGCGGGGGCAGCGCGGGCAGGCCATCGCCCACCGCTTCGAGCCGGTCGCACAGTTCGGCGCGCCTGCGCTGTGCACCGATCAGGCGGACCAGGTCGATCTCGTGGATCACGTGCCAGCGCCGCGCGAACGGCACGACGTTTCCGGCAAGCCGCTCATGGTCCATCACCGCCTTCTCCTTGTCATGCGGGATGCGCAGGCCGGGCGGTATCGGCATTGACCGGCGTCAAAGCCCCTGTCTTCGTCACGGCTATGCGGTGCGACATGGAATGCGATGTGATCGTGGTGGGCGGCGGGCCCGCGGGGCTGGCATGTGCGCTGGGGCTCGCGGACAGCGGGCTCGCGGTGATCGTGGTGGAGCGACAGCCGGTCGCGGCGCTGGCCGATCCGGCGGTCGACGGGCGTGCGATCGCGCTGACGCACCGGTCGGTGGATATCCTGCGCACGCTCGGGGCATGGGCTTTGATCGATCCGGCGGTGCTGTCGCCGTTGCGGCGCGCGTGCGTGCTCGACGGCAGGTCCGATTTCACGCTCGCGTTCGACCCCCCGAACGATCGCTTGAGCGAGGACCGGCTCGGCCAGCTCGTCGCTAATCATCATATCCGCCGGGCCTTGTTCGCGGCGGCGACATCCGGGGCGTCGGCAGCGGTCACGTCGAAGCTGACGATCCTCGCGGAAAGTGCGGTTTGCGACGTCGTGGCGGATCGAGCGGGAACGGCGGTGACGCTGAGCGACGGGCGCGTGCTGCGGGGACGGTTGCTGGTCGCGGCGGATTCGCGCTTTTCAGGCGTTCGCGACCGTCTCGGAATCGGCGCGACGGTGAACCGTCTCGGGCGGTCGATGCTGGTCGTGGACGTGACGCACGAATGCGATCATCGCGGGATCGCCACCGAATGGTTCGGATACGACCAGACGATCGCACTGCTGCCGCTGGTCGGGCGCCGATCGTCGGTGGTGCTGACGTTGCCCGAGGACGCGATCGCACGGCTTGCGGGGCTGGAGCCGGCGGCGCTGGCGGCCGAACTGACGCGACGATCCGCCGGCAAGCTCGGCACGATGCACGTCGCCGGGCGCGCGCACGTCTATCCGCTCGCGACGGTGTGGAGCCATCATTTCGCCGCGACCCGCGCCGCACTGATCGGCGATGCGGCGGTCGGGATGCACCCGGTGACCGCACATGGCTTCAACCTGGGATTGCGCAGCGCGGCGTCGCTCGCCACCCTCGTATCGCGTGCCGCCGCGAGCGGACGCGATATCGGCGCCTCGTCGCTCCTGCGCCGGTACGAAGCCGCGCACCGGATCGCCGCGGCACCGGCGTTTGCCGCGACCGGCCTCATCGTCGGTCTGTACACCGACGACAGGATGCCCGCGCGCGTGGCGCGCCCCGCGATCCTGCGCGCCGCCGCACGCCTGTCGCCGATACGCGCGGGTGTCTCGCGGATGCTGATGCGGCACTGAGCGTCGCATCCGGCAGTCCTCGATTGACCGCCGTCAAACCCGTGCGGCGACGCGCGCTAGACGCTGAGGCATGAAGACGCTTTCCACGATGCTGCGGTTCTGGGATCGCACGCACCAGCTAGGCCGCATGGGCCTGCGCGAACTGTTCCTCGCGTATTTCACGCACTACGCGGTCATCGTCTATCTGGTGCTGGCGGGGGCGAGCATCGCCGCGTTCGCGCGGTGGCCGGCGCCGCTTTTGCCGACATTGGCGATCGTCCTGCTGGTCGCGGTCGCCTATCCGCTGGTCTGGTACGTGCTCCACCGCTGGGTGTTGCACAGCCGCTGGATGTTCAAGGTCCCAGCGCTGGCGGGTATCTGGAAACGCATCCACTATGATCATCACATGGATCCCGACCGGCTCGAGATCCTGTTCGGCGCGCTCCACACCACGCTGCCGACGCTGCTGCTGGTCGCGGCCTTGCCGGGCTGGCTGATCGGCGGGACGGGCGGGGCGCTGGCCGGGTTCGCGACCGGACTGCTCTACACCGCGTTCTACGAGTTCGAGCACTGCGTCCAGCATCTCGGGTGGAAGCCGCGCAACCGCTGGCTCGCGACGATGAAGCGGCGTCACATGGAACATCATTTCCATGACGAGGACGGCAATTTCGGGATCACCAGCTTCGTCTGGGACCGGCTGTTCGGCACGCTCTACACGCGCACCCAGCGTCCGGCGAAGAGCGCCACCGTCTTCAATCTCGGCTACACCGATGCGGTTGCCGCACGCTATCCGGCGGTCGCGAACCGATCGCGCGCGATGCCGCACCGGCCCGGTCGCAGGCGATCGTAGGGCGGCGTCATTCGTCGGCGATCGGTGCCGTTACCGTGACCCGCAGGCCGGGATCGTTGTCGGTCTCCTCGATCGTCCCGGCCAGCCGCTTGACCATAGACGACAGCATCCGCGAGCCGAATCCGGCTCCCGTGCCCGTCTTCCCCGCGCCGCGATCGGAAACCACCAGCCGAAAGCGGTTGCGGTGCTGTTCGAGTTCGATCGTGATCGGCCCGGAGCCCCCCGCATAGGCGTATTTGTTGGCGTTGATGACCAGCTCGGTCAGGATCAGCCCGACGTTGACCGCCCGCTCGGTCGAGATGAGCACGGGCGCGAGATCGAGCTGGATCGCGTCGCCCCACGAACGGTCCATCGACGATTTGATCTCGGCGCACAGGTCGCCGATGTAGCGCGCGAGGTCGATCGCCTGGAGGTGCTCGTCCGAATGGAGCCGGCGGTGGACCATCGCGACCGCGGACAGCCGGCGCTGCGCCTCCGCCAGATGCGCGGTCAACACCTCGTCGCCGACCGCCTTGCCCTGCAATCCGAGGAACGCGGAGACCAGCTGGAGGCTGTTCTGCACGCGGTGATGCACCTCCTTGATGAGGTAGTCCTTTTGCAGCAGCAGGCTTTCGTTGTCGGCGATCGTCGCGGTCAGTTCGCGGTTCACCTCGAACAGGCGGCGGTTCTGGCGCGCCTCGAACATCGTCCGCCGAAGCCGGCTCGCCGCCTCGATCTCGAACAGCGTCCACGGCGCGGACCGACCGCGTACCGCCTCGCTCCAGCTCTCGAACGACGCGCGCGGGCTCAGCGTCGCGGTCGGATCGGCGGGCACGTCCTTGTGCGGATTGCCCGCCCAGTTCACCACCTCGATCTGCTCGGCGCGAAACCAGATCAGGATGGTCGGTTCGTCGGTCGACATGGTCACCGCGAGAACGCCGCTCGCGAGATCCTGATAGGCGACCGCATCGGGAAGCTGATCGGACAGTCGGTCGGTCGAGAACGGCAGCGTCCTCGCGCGCTCGCCGACATACGCGGCGACCGCCAGCACGTCGGCGTGGCGCGGCGAGCGGCCCGCGACGTACAGCTCGCCCCCGCGGACGGCGGCAAAGCTGTCCGCGCCGAGCATCCGGCACATGTCGTGGCCCGCGGTGGCGAAGAACCCGGCGAGCGAGATGTCGCTGCCGAGCCGCAGCACGACGGCATCCTCCGCAGAGCGCAACCGGATGCGTTCGCGGTAGAGTTCGGCATCCTCCTTCGCCCTGATCTGTCGCGACAGGCTGCCCGCGAGCGCACGGCACGCCATCCGGACGTGGAGGGGGAGGAACCGCGTGGTCGGATGATGGCAGGCGATCAGCCCCCACAACCGGCCATCGCGGACGATCGAGATCGAGGCGGACGCGGTGACGCCCATGTTCTTCAGATATTGCAGGTGGATCGGCGACACGCTGCGCAGTCCGACATCGCTCAGGTCGAGCGCGGCCGCGGCCTGCGGGCGGATCGGGGCGGGCTCGTATCCGGCATCGGGGATGATCCGGACCCGGTTGCGGACATGCAGCGCCCGCGCCTGGCTGGGGATGTCGGAGGCGGGAAAATGCTGGTTGAGGAAACTGTTCGCCGCCGGATCGCGATCCTCGGCGACGACGACGCCGGCATCGTCGTCGAGGAAGCGGTACACCATGACGCGGTCGAATCCGGTCAGGTTGCGAAAGGCGCGTGCCGCACGTTCGCAGAGTTCGCGGAGCCCGAACGCCTGCTCGAAGGTGGCGGCGGCCTCCTCCATCGCGGACAGGACGTCGATCGACGATGGCATCGAGGCGGGCGCGGGTTCGAGTTCGACGATCAGCGTGGCCGGCGACCGATGCGCTATCGCGACGAAGGTCTACGCGATCCCCTGGACGTCGTTCAGCGCAACCGTCGACCCGGTCGGGCGGGCATCGAGCTTGTCGGTGACGGCCTGTCGGAGCAGTTCGCCCAGCGGCCTGCCGAGCCAGTCGCGGGCCAGCGACGTCTCGATATCGCCGGCACCCGCAACGATCGTCAGATCGGGAAGGCTGGCGACCAGCAGGAGGCCATGGGGTTGTATCGATCCGGGGATGTGGATCGGTTCGCGGTCGCATGCGTCGATACCGGACGACGAAGACGACGGGCCGTGCCCCGGCGCGACGATAGCGGAGCTTGGCATCCATGATCCGATCCGCGGGAGGGTAGGCTAACGACCCGGAACCCCGCGTTGTTACGGCCGCGATACAACGTCCGAATGCCGCCGTCTGTTAAATACATGCATAATGATCGGCCCGAAATGGACGTAAGAGACAGGCGCGCGCGTCGCCGTCCGGGTACCGGCGCCGATCGCTATTTCCTGTTGAGACGGCTCCAGAGCATCGTGCCGACCAACGCGATGCCGGCGGCGGTCCCGCCTACCGCGACCGCGGCCATGACCGGCGACACGGTGCCGTCGGCGCGGTGCAGGTGGGGACGCAGGTTCTTCAGCAGGGGCTTGCGGCCCGCCAGCCCCTCGAACATCTCGCCGGGACCTTCCGGATCGAGGATCTTGTTGTCCGCCAGCCATTCGCGCACGGAATCGAGTTCGGGCACCTCATAGGGACGCAGCGACCGGCCATAGCCGCGCAGTCGCTCGATCGTCTCGATGATCGAACCCGTCTCCGCGATCATCGTCGCGATCGTGTCGGGGTCGCTGTCGAGATGTTCGGCGAGCAGGTCGTTGCGGATGCTGGCGATCGTATCGCGCTCGCCCGCGTTGCGGGTCCGTCCGGCGTCGATCACGACGTCGCACTCGCTGTCGAGCCGGAGCGAGCGGTTGTTGAAGTTGGACGATCCGACTCGCAGCACCTCGTCGTCGACCACCGTCACCTTGGCGTGGACGTAGATCGGCTGCCCGCCCGCGGTGAACGGGTGATACAGGCGCAGGCGCTTGTGCGGGTCCTGTTCGTGCAGCGCCTCGACCAGGCGCGCGCGGGCCGAATCCATTGCGATCGGCTCCAGCCAGCCCTCCGCGGTGGTCGGGTGGACGATGACGAATTCGGGACCGTCGGGTTCGCGCAGCCGCTTGCCGATCGCTTCGGCCACCTTGCGCGAGGCGAAATACTGGCTCTCGGCGTAGAAGAAGCGCTTCGTACGGGCGATCAGGTCGACGTATAGCGCCTCGATATCGTGGCGCGGCTCCTGTTCGGCCATCTCGGGGATGGTCAGCGCGATGCCGACTTCGACGTCGGTGAAATCCGCGGTCACATGCTCGGGCCAGCAATCTGCGCCACCCGATACCGACTCCAGCGCACCGCCGCCCGAGACCTCCCAGCGGCCGCGGCACATGTCGCCCAGCGCGCGGGCGACGGGGCCTTGCAACATCGTCGTCGCGTCGTGCCACGGGCCATAGACCGTGCCGTCCGGCTCGATCCGGCGCGGCTCGTCATCGGCATGGTCGCGCGTGTCCCAGCGATCCACGGTCATGTCGATCCCGCCGCAAAACGCGACGTCGTCGTCGATCACGACCACTTTTTGATGATGCGATCCGGCGGGGGGATGATGCCCGTCGAGCCGCAGATGGACCTGCGGATCCTTGATCCACCTGGCGATGCGCAACAGCGTCTGGCCGTGGAACAGCGTCTTGATCGCGCCGGTATCCCAGCGGAGGATATGGATGTTCAGACCGGGCGTACGCTTCGCCAGCCAGCTGATGAACGCGCCGACGCGTTCCGGACCGCCATCGTCGACGTCGCCGCCGAACCGGATGCGCGCGTCGAAATCCCAGCCGACGAGCAGGATCTGCGTCTTGGCCTTCATCATCGCGGCGCGGGCGGCTTTGAAATAGTCGTCGGCATCGACGATGACCGTCGCCCGTTCGGCATCTTCGATGCGCCAACAGTTGCGACCGGGCTCGAGCAGGGTGTCGTGTATCGTCATCCCGCACGCCATCGCAGGCTTGGCCGGATCAGCCAAGCGCGCGCCGCCGCTTTTACCGATCGATCCCGAACGCGTCGGGGTCCTTGCCGGTGGCCGCGCACACGCTGCGGACCACCAGCATGTGGTCGTCGATCTGCGGCAAGCCCGATACCGCGATGCAGCCGATCACGCCGCAGCCGGCCAGCGTGATCGGGAACGCACCGCCATGCGCGGCGAAATCGAGCAGGGGCAGGCCGTAGCGTTCCAGCAGCGACGATCCCTTCGCCGCCATGTCCAGCCCGACGCCGTAGCTGGATCGATGATAGCGTTCGACGACGTTGCGCTTGCGGCGCGCCCATTCGGCATTGTCGGGGACCGATCCCGGCAACGCGGCGAAGAACAGCGGACGGTGGAAGAGGCGGATGTCGATCACGATCGGCGCGCGGGCGGCGTGGCCCCGGTCCGCGATCCAGCTCCCCAGCGAAAATGCGGTCTCTTCGTCGAACCGATCGAAGACCAGCGTCCGTTCCTGGTGCGCAACCATTTCGACGGGCGTCATGCGCGCCGCTCCTCGTCGGTCAGCGACAGCGCGACCGACGCCTGCGCCTGCGACGACTGCACCGCCGCCTCGACGATCGCCATCACCCATAGCGCCTCGATCGGTGGCACGGGATTGGCGCCCGTGCCGTTTATCGCATCGGCGATGCCGCTATAATAGCGACGCTGGTCGCCGGGGAGGGTGGCAATCTCGCGGGGCGGGGCGGTGCCGTCGTGGAAGACCAGCGGATCGGGATCGTCACCCCAGCCCGGCGCACCCGGCACCATGCCCGCCAGCAATTGCGCCTCCTGACGATCGATCGCGTGCTTGACGATGCTGCCGGCGTCGCCGTGCACCGTGAAGCGGTGCGTGCCGCCGCCGACGAGCATGCCGGCGTGGAGCACGACCCGCCGTTCGCCGTAGGAGAGCACGACATGCGCCCAGTCGTCGGCGACCGCCCCGCTACGCTGTTTCGCCAGCGACGCCTGGACGCGGTCCGGCAGGCCGAACAACTGCACCGCCTGGTCGACGAGATGCGGCCCGAGATCGAACCAGATTCCGCCACCCGCGACGTCGTGCTCCCGCCAGCGATCGCGCACCGCGGGCCGGAACCGGTCGAAATGCGATTCGAAATGACTGACGGTGCCGATCAGGCCGTCCTCGATCGCACGCCGCACGCCGAGGAAATCGCTGTCCCAGCGGCGGTTGTGGAAGACCGACAAGATCACGCCGCGATGCTCCGCCAGAGCGACCAGCGCGCGCGCCTCCGCCAGATCGAGCGTGAACGGCTTGTCGATCACGACGTGCTTGCCGGCCTCGATCGCGGCGCGGGCAAGGGGCGCATGGGTATCGTTGGGGGTGGCGATGACGACCAGATCGATGTCGTCGGCCGTCAGCATTGCCGCGGGATCGGCATACACCACCGCATCGGGGAGATCGGCGTTCACCTTGGCCGCATCACGCGACACGACCGCGCAGAGAGACAGTCCGGGTACCGCCCCGATCAGCGGCGCGTGGAACGTCTTGCCCGAAAATCCATAGCCGATCAGTCCGACGCGGACCTGCCGTGCGGGAGTGTTCGGATTGCTGTTTGCCAACGCCATGGTCGTCTCCTCGGACCCGCCCATACGACTGCGGTGGGGGGGCAGGGAAGCGTTTGGGGGAAGGCGGTCTCGTATGGCGGCCCAGCAGATGCTGGCCGATATGCGGTTTGGCTCGCCTTCGTCACGAGGAAGAACGGCAGGCGACGGGCGTTCGTGGTATCGACTTGTTTTGAAATATGCCGTCATCTTACTGACGTGCGGAGTATTAAATCTGCCAAAAGGCGGATAAATTACGATGTCGAATTGGTTTTATAATGAACCAATCTGAATTCAACTATCTGGCGACGCTGGATTATATAAGATTTCCGATGATTATTCTTCGGCGGCTCGACGCGATCGAAAAAATATCAATGAATCTGCAATAACTTCGGTCATATCACGGCGCGATGGAATCGTATTCGGATACCCCACGAGCGACGGATGTGAACGCCTCCACGAGCGTTTTGCTCAAGCTGCAGAATACGATTCTCGAGATGATCGCCACCGGGGTTGCGTTGATACCGACCTGCGCGCGCCTCTGCGAAGAGGTCGAGACGTTGCTTCCGGGCGTCACCTGTTCGGTTCTGTCCGTCGATGCAGCCGGCTTGCTCCACCCGCTGGCTGGCCCCAGTCTTCCCGAAGTCTATTCGAACGCACTGGATGGCCTCGGCATTGGTCCGGTCGCCGGCTCTTGCGGCACCGCAGCCTTTCTGGGGGTGGATGTTGCGGTCACCGACATCGAAACCGACGATCGCTGGGCCGAGTTCAAGCATCTGGCCTTGCCCCACGGGCTGCTTGCCTGCTGGTCGAGCCCGATCGTCAACGCACAGGGTGCCACGGTCGGCACGTTCGCGTTCTACTACCGTGAACGGCGAGGTCCGACGGCGTTCGAGCGGGACGTGGTGTGCAACTCGGTGCGCCTGTGTCTCATTGCGATCGACCGCCACCAGCGCGTCGTCGAACACGAGCGGCGCGCGTTCACCGATGCACTTACCGGCCTGCCCAATCGCGCCGCGTTCAATGCCGCGCTGCTCGACCTCGATTGCAACGCGCCGGGTAGCTGGGCGATCTTCGTGCTCGACCTCGACAATCTGAAAACCGTCAACGACACGTTCGGGCACCATGCGGGCGACTGCCTGTTGCAGATCGCGGGCGACCGGATCGCGGCGGCGATGCTTCCCGGGCGGACGTACCGGATCGGCGGCGATGAGTTCGGGATGGTCATCGATCGACCCGACGCATTACGGAACCTCGACCGAACGGCAGAAAACATACTCGATGCACTGGCGCTGTCTGCCAACTGCGGTGGTCATGTCGTCGTGCCGCGCGCGACGATCGGCGGTGCCGTCCTGTCGAACGACGATCCGGTGGTCGATCGCGTACGCCAGAACGCCGACTTCGCGCTTTATCATGCCAAGGAGACGGGGCGCGGCGGCTTCGTGCGCTACTGGCCGGGTCTCGGTTCGACGATGACGCGGCGACTGGGGGCGATCCGTGACGTCAACGCGGCGCTGCGCGAGCATCGGATCGAGGCGTATTACCAGCCGATCTTCCGCCTCGACACACGCGAGGTCGTCGGGCTCGAGGCGCTGTGTCGCATGCGGATCGGCAACGCGGTCGTCTCGGCTGCATCCTTCCACGAGGCGACCACGGACGCGCACGTCGCGACGGCATTGACGGCGCGCATGTTGGCGCTGGTCGCGGCCGACCTGCGCGCGTGGCTCGACATGGGCATCCCGTTCCAGCACGTCGGGATCAACGTCTCGTCCGCGGATCTCAGCGGCGGGGCGATCGAGCGCGTACTGACGTCGGCATTCGAGCGGGAGGGCGTATCGCTGGAACACGTGATCCTCGAAGTGACCGAAACGGTGTACATGGGCGACGGCGATCAGGCGGTGCAGACCGCGATCAGGGCGCTTCGCGACCGCGGTATCCGCGTGGCGCTGGACGATTTCGGCACCGGCTTTGCCTCGCTGACGCATCTGCTCACCGTGCCGGTCGACGTGATCAAGATCGACAAGACCTTCATCGATCATCTCACGCCCGAAAGCGTGAGCATGACGATCGTCGAAGGCCTGATCCGCATCGCCGAACGGATGAACATCCGGATCGTCGCGGAAGGCGTGGAATCGGAGGAACAGGCGGCGATGCTTCAGGCGGCGGGCTGCGTGCTCGGCCAGGGCTTCCTGTATGCGCCCGCGCTCGATCGCCGGAAGATCACCGCGCTGCTGCTGGACCGGGCGCAGTACGCTACCGCGTCCAACGCTACGACCACCGCCGCTGCTGCTCGTCGGCGCTAACGCCCGTGCCGTGGGTAACGGCGATCGCCCGAGTGTCGGCGGTTTGCCAGGTGCGGCGCCAGATCAGCGGGGTCATGCCCACCACGCGGCGGAACAGTCGGGTCAGGTGCGCCTGGTCGCTCAGCCCGCAGGCATAGGCGATCTGGCTGAGCGTATCGTCGGTCCGCAGCATCAGCGTCTGCGCACGGCGGACGCGCTGGAGGATGAGGAACGCGTGCGGCGTTTCGCCGGTCGTCACCTTGAAGGCGCGACAGAAATGGCCCGCGCTGAGCCGTGCGACCTGCGCCAGCGCATCGACGCCGATCGTGCTGCCCAGCCGCTCCTCGATATACAGCACGACGCCGCGCAATTGCCACGCCGCCAGCCCGCCTTTCACCGGCTCGGCTTGCGGTGGCGGAGTGTCGGGGGCGAACATCGCCGCGAGCCGCTCCAGATAATGCCGTGCCATGTGAGGATCGCGGTCCAGCGCGCTGACGGCGTTCGCCACCAGGCTGGCGGCGGTGGTCGGCCCGAACTGGGACCGGCCGGCATGGGACACGGCAGGCTGGGACACGGCAGGCTGGGACGCTGTCGCCGAAAGGGGAATATGCAGCATCGCCTGGGTCTCCATCGCAGCCTGTGCGATCGAGCATAGCGAATGCGGGCCGGTCGCCTGCGCCCCGGGCGGGGCGGTCGGTCACCCCCCTTTCGTGTGGCGCGACGTGCGCCGGGTCAGAGCTCGATGATGCCGCGCTTCGCTGCGATCGTCACCGCGTGCGTGCGATCCGAGGCGCCGAGTTTGGCAAAGATCAGCTTCATATGGCCTTTCACGGTTTCCTCGGTGACCGCGAGCCGGGCGGCGATCTGCTTGTTCGAATTGCCCGACGCGGCCAGCGACAACACGCCGATCTCGCGTTCGGTCAGCGCATCCTCGATGACGTGGAAGGCGATGCTGGACGCGACCTGCGCGTTGAGGTGCTTGCCACCGGCATGGACCGAGCGGATCGTGTCGAGCAGTTCCTTGCGGAGCGTGTTCTTCAGCAGATAGCCCGCGGCACCGGCGCGCAACGCCCGCAGCGCCTGCGCGTCGCCCGAATAGGTGGTGAGCACGACGATACGCGCCTGCGGCCAGTGGCTGCGCATGACCGCGATGGTGTCGACACCGCCGATCCCCGGCATCTGCAGGTCCATGAGCACGACGTCGGGCAGGTGCGTCGGATAGAGCGCCAGCGCCTGTTCCCCCGACTCCGCTTCCGCGACGAGTTCGAGATCCGCCTGCGTTTCGATCACGGCCTTCACGCCTTCGCGCAGGAAGGGATGATCGTCGACGATCATGATACGGATCGGGGGGGAGGGCGGCAACGGGCACTCGCGCAATGGCAGGACGTCGGGCGGATACCCTGCGCCGCGTCCGGCGGACAAGGCAAGGGGCCGCTCCATCAGCGCCTCGCCAATCGGTCGAACGCCGCGCGAAACGCGTCGACCCTGTCGTCGAACCGCGCGCCGCCGACGCAGAACACCCAGCGTGACAGCGTCGCTGGCCGGTGATCCGCCAGCGCGTCGAACAGGCCCTCGAGCATCGCTTGCGGGGTGCCGTCGAGCATGGCTGGGGACAGGCCGCTGTCGAGCAGGCTCGGCGCGAACGCGGCGGAGGCGGCGTCGAGGCGGATCGTCTCGCGTACCGCGGTCGCGACCGCCGGACGCATCGCCGCCGGCGTCCAGGCCGTCGGGTCGCCCAGGCCGATCGCGAGTATCGTCGCCGCATGGATCGGAGGGGCAGGCGCCGACAGCGTCAGCACCTCGCCCGGCCCTGCCCGGAAGATGCCGTCCGCGCGCAGCCGCGTGATCGCGCCGCCGAGTGCGGCGTCGAGATGTCCCAGCCCGCCGCCGGGTCCGCCGCCGGGTCGATCCTGGCCGATCTCGTGGGTGAAGACGCCGACGCTCGCAACCGACACCTCCACGCTCACCGCATCGCGCGGCGCCACCTCGATGCGGACGCCGCACCACAGCCCGATCGTCGCCGCGTCGTCGGCACGGCCGTTACTCGCCGGCATCCTGTTCTCCCGTCGATCGGGGACCGACCTGGATAGTTCCGTACCACGATGTCGGGATGAATCGCGTGGACGGGACTGACCGATTTTGAACAATCGCGCGGTCGGCGACGAGAATACGCAATACGCGGCGAATGGATCAGGCGACGGCTGTCGGCACTTGCATTTGTTCGTTCCGCAGGCGCAACGTAAATCATCATGACCCTGCCGAGCGAAGTCTTCACGATCGTGCGATCCGGCTTTCTGCGCGCCCTGCGTGGACGTGGACGTGGACGTGGAGGCAAGGGTCAGCGAGCGGTGATGCGCGTGCTGTTCGCGATCCTTTGCGGGGTCGTGATGGCCAGCAGTGCCTCGGCGCTGGATCCGGCGCGGACGATCGCGCAACTGCGCCATTCGCGCTGGACGCTCGGCGATGGCGCTCCGGGTAACATCCGCGCGATCGCGCAGGGCCGTGACGGCTATCTCTGGCTCGGGACCGCGACCGGTCTTTATCGGTTCGACGGCATCACCTTCGAACGGATCGTGCCGGTCGACCAGGATCGGTATCGTTCGCCTCAGATCACCGCGTTGCTGGCGGCGCGCAACGGCGACATCTGGGTCGGCTACGACTTTGGCGGTATTTCCGTGGTTCGCGGCGGCGTGTTGAGCGATGCCAACCCATGGCCCGCGGTGGGGGGCGTGACGACGATCGTCGAGGGGCGCGACGGCGCGATCTGGGTCGCCGGCAATTCGGTGGACACGATGAGCCTCGCTCGCCTGTCGGCGGGCCGGTGGACGAAGTTCGGTGCCGGACAGGGCGTGCCCGAGCACGGCGTGGGCGACCTCCTGAGCACGGCCGGCGGCATCTACCTCTCGCATGCGTCCCGACTTCTGCGACTGACACCGGGGGGCTCGCGCTTCGAGGATGCGGGAGCAGGAAGCAGCGGCGTGCCGGACGATGCGTATGTCGCGCTCGCGCAGGACCGTCGCGGGACGATATGGCGTCGCACCGGTACCCTGGTCGAGGCGGTCGAGCGCGATCCGCGCCGCTATCGCATCGGCCGCGCGACGACGCCCTATGTCCTCGAACGGTCGCTGTTCGACCGCGACGGCAATCTCTGGATCACCGGACAGGATGCCGGGCTGGGCCGGATATCCGCGTCGGCCTTGCAGCACCCCGGCACACCCGGCAGCGTCGCATCGTTCACCGAAAGCCAGGGCCTGACCGCGGCGCTGACGCTGGCGGTGCTGGAGGATCGCGAGGGCAATATCTGGGTCGGCACGGAATCCGGGCTCGACCGGTTTTCGCCGAGCAACATCGTCCAGCCGCGACAGACCGAGGCGATCGTTTCGGGCTTCGTCGGCGGCGCCAGCGGCGGCGGGGCGCAGAACCTGTTCATTGCCGGGCTTTCCGGGGTCTATCGCATCGGCAGGTCCGGTGTCCCGGTGCTGATCTTCGCCAGGCCCGATATCGGCGTGATGTGCGGCGATGGCCGTCGCCTGCTGGTGATCGGGATGGAGGGCAAATACCTGCTCGACCTCGATCATGCGGGCAATCTCGCCAGGGCGACGCCAGTCACGGGGCCGTTGTCGATCACCTGCGCGATGGACACGCACGGCGTGTTCTGGACCGGGATCGATACGCTCTACCGCCTCGTCGGACGGCGGTTGCTGCCATATGGCGCGCCCGCCGGCACGCCGAAGGGAACGGTCCACCGTATCCGGTCGGACGGCGCCGGGGGCGTGGTGTTCGGGCGTATCGGGCAGGGTGTCTCCCGCCTTCGCCAGGGGATCGAAACGTTGCTCTGGCGCAGCCGGGATCAGGTGACCGGCAGGACCACGACATGGCTACCGGTCCGCCAGGGTCTGCTCGTGGTCGGCGATCAGGGACTCGCATTGTACTACGGTACGCGCCTCGTCTCGTTGCGCGATCGGACCTACCCGTTCCTCGCCGGATTGACCGGACTGATCCAGACCGCGGACGGATCGACCTGGGTGATCGGCGCAAACGGGATCGTCCGGATGCCGACATCGTCGCTCGATGCGGCGTTCGTGCACCCCGGCCTGCCGATCCCGCACGAACGGTTCGGCTATCAGGAGGATTTCCGGGCGCGCTCCAACATGGTCGAGGCGAACGATATCGGGCAGGACGCGGCCGGACGGCTGTGGTTCGCCACCAATCGTGGATTGACGATGATCGATCCCGCCAGGCTATTCCGAAACCGGTTGCCGCCGACGGTGCAGATCCGGTCGCTCGTCGCCGGTGGCGTGGGCCGGCCGGCGACGGACGCGACGATCGCGCTTCCGCCCGGCACCAACCATGTCCAGATCCGCTATACCGCGCTCAGCCTGACCAACGCCGTCGCCAATCGGTTCCGCTATCGCATGGCGGGCATCGACCCCGACTGGATCGACGCGGGGGAGGCTCGCGAGGCGCTGTATACCAACCTCGGCCCCGGCGAATACCGGTTCCAGGTGATCGCCGCGAACAACGACGGCGTCTGGAACCGACACGGCGCGACGCTGACGTTCGAGATCGCCCCGCGCTTCTACCAGACGCATGCGTTCGCGGCGGCCTGCATCGTGGTCGCCGGGACGCTGGTGTGGCTGCTGTACCGACGCCGGCTGCGGATCGTTGCGGAGCGGACGCGGGGGCGGTTCGAGGCGCAGATCGCGGAGCGCGAGCGGATCGCCCGCGAACTCCACGATACGCTGTTGCAGGGGTTCCAGGGGTTGATGCTGCGCTTCCAGTCGGTGGTCGAGCAGTTGCCGAAGGGGGATCGCGCACGGATCAGCCTGGAGAGCGCGCTGGAACGCGCCGACGATGTGCTGCTCGACGGTCGCGACCGGGTCCGGTTCCTGCGCGAGACCATGGAGCCGGTCGCGCTGCCCGCGTTGCTGACCGCCATCGCGGAGGACACCGTTGCGCCACCGCTGACCTGGGATCTCGATGTCGAGGGTGTCCTGCAGCCGGTCTGCGCACCGGTAGCGGACGAGGTCGCGCAGATCGTCCGCGAAGCGCTCGCAAACGCAGTGCGCCATGCCCAGGCGGACCGCCTGGTGATCGCCATCCGATCGAGCGCCGACAGGCTCGTGATCACCGTGACGGACTACGGTATCGGCATCCCGCGAGACGTCCGCGAGACGGGGCATCGCCCGGGACATTACGGACTGATCGGGATGCGCGAACGCGCCACCGCGATGGGTGGAACGCTCGCGATCCAGTCCGACATCGGGTCCGGCACCGAGATCACGGTGACGGTCCCGGCGCGTATCGCCTATCGCTGAGCGGGAGGATGACGATCGTCACCCTCCCGCCGATCACGTCGTAGCGCTCAGCCCTTCACGAACGCGAGCAGATCCGGGTTGATGACGTCGGCATGCGTCGTCAGCATCCCGTGTGGAAAGCCCTTGTAGATCTTGAGCGTGGCGTTCTTCAGGAGTTTGGCCTGAAGCAGCGCGGCATTGGCGAACGGCACGATCTGGTCGTCGTCGCCCTGCAGCACAAGCGTCGGGACGGTGATCGCCTTCAGATCCGCGGTCTGGTCGGTTTCGGAGAACGCCTTGATCCCCTCGTAATGCGCGAGCGCGCCGCCCATCATGCCCTGGCGCCACCAATTGTCGACGACCCCCTGCGACAGCTTTTCGGTGGGTCGGTTGAAGCCGTAGAATGGCCCCGAGGCGAGATCGACGTAGAATTGCGCACGGTTGTCGGCGAGCGCCTTGCGCAGGCCGTCGAACACCGAAATCGGCAAACCGCCGGGATTGCCCGCGGTCTTGAGCATCAGCGGCGGCACCGAGCTGACCAGCACGACCTTGGCGACGCGGCCCTGCGGCTGGCCGAACTTCGCGACGTAGCGCGTGACCTCGCCGCCACCGGTGGAGTGGCCGATATGGACCGTGCGCTTCAGGTCGAGATGCTCGACCACCGCGGAGGCATCGGCGGCGTAATGATCCATGTCGTTGCCGGTATCGACCTGCGACGACCGGCCGTGTCCGCGGCGATCATGCGCGACGACGCGGTAGCCCTCGGCGAGGAAGAACAGCATCTGCGTGTCCCAATCGTCGGCGCTGAGTGGCCAGCCATGATGGAACATGATCGGCTGGGCATTCTTGGGACCCCAGTCCTTGTAGAAGATATCGGTGCCATCGCTGGTCTTGATGAATCCGCTGCTCATTCTGAATACTCCGTGGGGTTTGGGGGCGAGGGGGGAGGCGAACGTCATGGCCGGCAGCATCAGCGCGGCGGCGGCCGTTGCGGCGGCTGCGGTCGAGGCGATGACGACGGCACGCCTGGACAGGTCGGGCATGGTGTTCGGCATATCTTTGTCCCCGATGATGGCGGTCGTGGCCGCACGACGCTGCTGAGTCGCCGTGCATGCGCGGTGGCAGCCTCGGCGGTCACGCTCTGATGCGCGTCCGGCAGCGCGGATTCTTGGCGAACCGGAACGGAATTTGCGCAGGACCGACATATTGCGCGCGAACGGCCCGGCGCGCGCTGGGATTGCGGAAAACGCCCTGATAGGTCGCTCGCGGGCAATCAGATCGGGGAAAAGCGATGAGCGGGCGTCACATGGGACCGGCACGGCTCGAGGCGTTCACCGACGGCGTGGTGGCGATCATCATCACGATCATGGTGCTCGAGTTGAAGGTGCCCGAAACCGGCGATCTGCGGGGCCTGGCCGGCAGCGCGCCGGTGCTGCTCGCCTATCTGCTGAGCTTCGTGAACGTGGGACTGTACTGGAACAATCATCACCACATGTTCTCCGCGGTCGAACGGATCGACGGGCGCGTGCTGTGGGCCAACCTGTTCCTGTTGTTCTGGCTCAGCCTGGTGCCGTTCGTGATCCGCTGGCTCGACGAAAGCCAGTTCGCGGCCGGCGCCACGGCGGCGTACGGGATCGTCCTGGGGCTGGCCGCGGTCGGTTATTCGCTCACCGAACGCGCGATCATCGCATGCAACGGCAAACAGTCTGCGGTGGCGCGCGCGATCGGATCGGACTGGAAAGGCTGGAGCAGCATCGCGTTCTACGCAGCGGCCGTGCCTTTGGCGTTCGCGAGCCGTTGGATCGCGATCGCGCTGTACGTCGCCGTCATCGCGCTGTGGCTGATCCCCGATCGCCGGATCGTCCGAACGGTCGACGACCTCGCGAGGACGCCGTGAACGGACGGCATCGAGGCGGTTCATAGACCGATCGCGAGCCGCAGCGTGATCGCGCGCGGGCGGATCGGGACGGTCTGCGTCGTCGTCGCCAGCGTGAACGGGTTGCCGAAACCGAAACTGTTGCCGCGTCCGTCGAGCAGGTTGTCGATGTCGACCGACCAGTGGCGTCGGCCGTCGTCGAGCGTCGCACCGACGCCGATCGTCGCGTAATCGCCGGCGGGGCGGTCGAGTGCAGGATCGAAGCTCAGCCGGGTCTGGCCGATGTAACGTGCTGAGACATAGCCGCTCGCAGGCAGGTCGATCAGCGAGAACCGCCGCGTCAGCCCGAGCCGCGCGGAATAATCGGGGACCACCGGCAAGCGGCGATCGTTCACATCGACCTGACCCTTGGCCGGCGCGGTGAGCCGCGCGCGCTGGATCGTGGTGCCGAAGTCGATCGTGGCGCGCCCGGCGTCGAACCGCCCGCCGAACTCCACACCGTAATTGGTGGCATTCCCTGCATCAACCGTCCCAAACAACCCATCCGACCCGACCACGTCGCTGCGCAGATGCTCCCAGAACGAGCCGAAGATCGCACCGCTGAGACTGAGGCGATCGTCGAGGCCGCGAATGCGCCAGCCGAATTCGAGGCTCTGCAGTTCGTCGCCGGGAATACGCTGTTCGGTAGTGGCGATGGCGCGTGTGACGCCGGCCGGCCGGATCGCGCTGGCATAGCGCAACCAGAGCAACCCGGCATCGTCGCGGTGCCAGCTGAGCGTGGCGCTCGGGGTGACGCCCAGCTTGGTCGCGTTCTGCTCGTTCGGGCCTTGCTGCTCGATATCGTTGACGGTGACGAAGCCGCGCAGGCCGAGCTTGAAATCGAGCGCGGGGGACAGCCGTTGCGTGCCTTCTGCGAATACTGCGGCCTCGAATACCGCTTCCCTGTCGTCGCGCGCGATGACGGTCGCGCCGTTCGATTTGAAGCGTCCGTTGAGGCGGGTGGTCGCGTCGAGCACCGACGCGCCGACGATCCAGGGATGACGTGCAGTCGGATCGCTCAGACGGATTTCCTGCGTCACCAACTCGATCGATCGATCCTCGACATAGGCGACCGGGGCGATAGTACCGAGTGCCGCCGCCATGCTGCTGGCGTCGTAGGTGCTGCCGAAAACATGCGAGACGATCGTGGTCGTCGATTGCACGTCGAGGCTGCCGACCGGGCCGTGGATGTCGAGCGTACCTGAAACGAAATCATTGTCTTGCGGTTCGGCGATCGCGGTCGTGCGCGAGAGGCCCTTCGTCGCATACTGGCTGTCGCGCGCATCGATCCACTGGCCGATGCCGCTGGCGGTCGCGGTCCAGCCGTTGCCGATCGCCCAGCGTAGTGCCGCGCGTACGCCGGGGCGCGCGGTACGGTTTACGTCTGGCTTTCCGCGTCCGGTGTCGTCGATCCAGCCGGGCATCGTTTCGGTCCAGATCGATGCCCGGAGCGCGAGACGTCCGGCCACGATCGGCACGTTGACGGTGCCGTCGAACGCACCGCCGACCGCGCCGTTGTTGATCCCGGTCGCCTCGCCTGCAACGGTGGCCGAAACGCGATCGAGGTCGGGTACGGTGGTGACGATCCTGATGACGCCGCCGAGTGCGCCGGTGCCGTAGAGCGTGCCCTGCGGCCCGCGCAGGATCTCGATGCGATCGATGTCGACCATGCGGAGATCGGGATCGGGCGACGAATAGCCGATCCGCGCATCGTCGATATACAGGCTGACGAGCGACTGGCTGGTGCCGTTGAAGGCGCTGTCGGCGACGCCGCGCAGGAACACGCGGTCGCGGCCGGGGCCCAGATTGGTCGAGAACGCACCGTCGGTGGTCGCGAGCAGGTCGACCAAGCCGCGTTTGCCGGCGAGGCGGTCGAGCGCGTGGGTACCGACGATCGTGATCGACACGGGCAGGTCGGACAGGCGTTCGTCGCGCTTGCTGGCGGTGACGATTATGTCGGCGCCTTCGGTGGCCGGGGGCGGGGTGGCGTGCGTATCGGCGGCGAGCGATCGAGCCGCGTGGCGCGGTTCGGGTTCGATCCGCCAGGTCGTCGCATCGACGCGGATCGCGCGGAGGTGGGTTCCCGACAACAGGCGTTTCAGCGCCTGCGCGACATCCGATGCGTCGATCCTCCGCGTCTGCGTAGCGGGCAGCGTGCCGGCCATGCCGATCGAGATGCCCGTTTGTCGCGCGAGCGCATCGAGCGCGGTGCGGAGCGATCCCGCCGGGATGACGATGGCGGCCGGTTTGGCGCCTGTCGACCTAGCGGCCGCCGGCGCGTTCGAGATGTACGACGCCATCAGCGCGACGCAGGCGTAGCGGCAAGACCGCGCGAAGCTGATCGAGAAGCCGCGAGCCGTCGCCAATCGTCAAAACCCCGGAAAAATGCAGCCCTGCGGCGGACGGATCGACCACCAGCGGCACCCCCGCATACCGCGATATGTCGGCAGCAACCAGCGACAACGGCGCGCCGTCATAGCTGAGCCTGCCGTCGCTCCAGTCGGCGACCGACGCAGGGGCAATAGACCGCCGCTCGGCGATCCCGGCCGACGGGTCGATGTCGAGACGCTGGCCTGCGACGAGCGTCGTCGGCGCGCTGCCGTCGGGGTCGTGCGGCGCGACGCTGACGCTGCCCTCGGCCACCGCGATCGAGACTTTCCCCCGCGCGTTCGTGACCGCGAAACGCGTGCCGACGTCGCGGATGTCGTAAGCCCCGGCACGGACGATCAAAGTGCGCGACGGATCGTGACGGACCGAGAAGCTCGCCGCGCCGTCCGCGAGTTCGATAAACGGGGTCTTGCCGCCCGTCACCGACACGCGCGACCCCCGATCGAGCTGCATCGCGCTGCCGTCGGCGAGCGTCACCGCACGCGTATCGCCAGCGCTGGTGGTGTAGGTCTGCGCCGTATCGGTGACGGTCGGTCCGACCAGCAGAAACGCGAGACCGGCGGCAAGTGCGCTACCCGTTCCCGCTGCAGCCCATGGCCATCTGTTCGGGCGGGATACCGGTACAGCGTCGGTCGCGTCATCGTCGTTGGCGGGCAATAGCGCGGCGATCGCGGGGGCTGCCGCGTCGATCTCGGCATCGAGCAGCGCGATCGAATCATAGGCGGCGCGGTGCGACGGGTCGGCCGCCAGCCAGTCGCCAAAGCCCGCCCAGTCCATATCGGACGCATCGATCCGCGCGTGCCAGGCGGCCGCGGCGGCGATCGGGTCCTGCGTCGTTGCGTCCATCATCGCGCCCTCGTTCCGAGCGAATGCCCCCCGCTCACATCATAGACGCCGCCGCTCGAATGGCACCGCAGTTTGCCGTGATACTCAGTCATCGAGCGCCTTTCGAAGGTGGCGCAGCGCGACTGCGATGTGCTTTTCGACCGCGCTGCGGCTGATAGCGAATTCGGCGGCGACCTCGGCATGCGACAGGCCATCGATCTTGTGGCGGCGGAACACGCGCATCGCGCCCTCGGGTGGTCCGGCGAGCGCGGCGGCCAAATGCCCGATGCGTTCGCGGCTGGCGACTGCGTCGAAGGCGGAGGGCGCATCGTCGACCGCCTCGGCGCCCGCGATTGATATCGTCGCTTCGACATAGCCAGCGTCGCGTCGGACGCGGCGGCCGTTGGCGCGAACGCGGTCGAGCACGATGTTCATGCCGATCCGGTGCAGATACGCGAGTGGGTTGGCGATCGGGCCCGCGACAGGCCCTTCGGTTGACCGGCCGATATGCAGCCAGATCTCCTGCACGACGTCTTCGGCTTCCGCGACACTGCCGGTCCGCCCGGCGAAGAACCGGACGAGTTGCGGGCGGTTCGCCGTGAGCACTGCGGACAGACCGGCAGGCTGGGGACTGTCGATGTCGGCTACGGCGAGGCTCCAGGACGCGGGGGCCGCAGCAGATACCGGGTCACGCGGTTCTTGTCGTTATCAAATCCCAACTCCGGTGCAGAAGACGCCAACCGAGAATCACGCCAATGGCGACGAGCAAGAGAGCGCCAGCCACGAACGACAGGTAGAATAACGGTTCGCGCCACGGCGACGCGACGGTCTCGGATCGAGCCATTTCGAGCGGACGTGTGATCGCGATCATCGGCCGCTCTCCAGTCGACGCATCGGCGTTGGCAATCCGTCTCCGTAGAGCGCCAGCAACGCGTCGAAATGATCGTCCATCGTCCGAACCGGGCGATCCGGTCGCCCGGCACCCTGCGCGGCGATCGTCTCCCCCACGCGAAGTATCGCGTCGGCAGCGGCTTGGGCATCGCTCGACGCGTACAGCGCGCCGTCGTTGGCACGCGCGAGGTCGGCCGCACCGCCGCGATCCGGCGCGATCAATGTCAGGCCGGACGCGATCGCCTCGGCGGCGACGAAGCAGAACGTCTCCGCCTCGCAGCCGTGGATCAGCGCGTCGGCGCTCGCCATCAGCCGTGCCAGCGCGCCACGCTCCCGGATCGGATCGAGCAGGCGGACGTGCGGGTTGTCGCCGATCGCATCGATCACCCGGCGCTGGCGTCCGCCACCACCGATGATCAGCAACCCGACCGGTGCGTGAGTCCCCGCGATCGCCGCCGCCTGCGCGACCATGGCCCAGCGTTTCTCAGGGGCGTGGCGGCCGACGCCGATTAGCAGCAGCGCATCCTCGCCGAGGCCGCACAATGCCAGCATCTTGCGACGCAGGTCGGCATCGCGCAGTCGCGGCGAGAACTGGCCAGGCTCGACCCCCATCGGATCGGTCATCACCTTCCGCAGCCCGCCGTCGCGCAACCGCTGCGTCAGGCTGTCGCTGGCGCTGACGATATGGTCGAACTGCGCGTCGAGCCGGCGAAGGTGACGCCAGTACCAGTCGAACGCGCGGTCGATGACCTGCGTCGAGGCGACGTTGCCGAACCAGCGATAGGCATAGGCGGAGAGCGGGTCGGCATGCGCGATCAGCGACAGCCGCGCGCGCGATCCCGAGCGCGTCCGCCAGTCCGCGACCATCGACGCGCTGCGCCACGGCGAGGAGACCTCGACGACGTCGGCATCCTCCTCGTCGAGCATCGCGTGAAGCGCCTCGCGGTCGGCGAAATAGCGGTAGGACCGGTCGAGTGGGAAGCGCGGCGAGCGCAGCCAGCGGACGCGCGCGTTGGGACCGCGTTGCTCCTCGCGGTCCTCTTCGCCCGGCGCGATGACGACGATCTCGTGGCCGCGTCCGGCGAGCGCGACCAGCTTGCGGTCGATATAGGTGCGAACGCCGCCACCGGTCGGGGTGTAGAACGCGCAGACGTCGACGATCTTCATGCCGCCACCTGCTCGGTCACGAGATCCGCGTACCGCGAAACGGTGCGGCGTTCGGCGAGCGTCCGCAGCGTGCGGTCTATGCTGGTAAGCAGCGAATCCTTGGTGACGTCGCCGGGATGGACCGCGACGCGTATCGTCGGCATCCAGTCGGGCATCGCGCGCGCCACCGCGGCGACCGCGAGCGAACTCGCGGTGCGCGCAGGCGTCCGACTCGCCCAAGTGACGACCGGGCCGCGTGCGACGATCGCGCCGGTGCGGGGCTGCCAGACGCGGAAATGATCCTCGGCGAGCGCGAAGTCGCAGGCTTTCAGTGCGGCGTGCGCACCGGGACCGTATAGCCACGCCGGGGCAATGAATCCTGCTACCTCACGGCCGATCGCCTGCTCGATCATGTCGCGACCCGCGCGCATGCGGTGCTCCGCCTCTGTCGCGTCGAGCCCAAGGAACTCGCCCTCGCCGGCGGTCATGTACTTGGCCTTCAAGGCACTCGCGGTACCTTCGTGCGTGCTGGTATCCCGGTGGAACCAGCCGTGGAGGAACATCTCGACCCCGGCATCCGCCCATTCGCGGAGGCGGCGGCCAAAGGCGGGATCGCGGTCGAGTCGCGCTGCGCCCCAGTGATCGGGGACCACCAGCATCGCGAAGCGCGGACCGCCAAGGATCGCCTCGATCCGCTCGGCCAGCATCGCGATCGGTATGGCGAACGCCGGCGACACGTCGTGGATTGAGACGATCAGCCGCTTGTCCGGCGCGATGCCCGCGCGTGGGACCCGTTCGCCCAAAACCGTGCCGTGTTCGAAATTCACCATGATCTCGCTCTCGTCGTGGACTCGCTGATGATGCGACGGCGCCGCATGGGTCGGGCCGCAGTCTGACCCCATCCTGCACCGAAATTATTTCATGAGCGCGTCGTGGGACGGCTGCGGTTCGCTGCAAGGGGCGGCGTCCTCTCGACATGACGACCTCCCGCCAGCCCGTCCCAGCTCCGGCCAGCATCGGCTGGCGGCAACCTTCCAGTTTTAGCAGTCCCGAGAGGATCATCGCATGAACCAGCCGCTGGCGCTGACGCGTGCGGAGATATTCCCACCGCTGACTCCGACGATCGTCCGCAAGACCTTCCTCGCCCGCTGGCTCGCGCCCTTGCTGTCCGCGGCGATCCTGGTCGCGGCCTTGTGGCAATTGCGCAGCCTCGACGTGGCCGCCACGCTGCATCTGGTGCCGCGTTCGCCGCTGTTCTGGACGATCTTCGCAGCCGGCTATCTGGTCACGCCATTCAGCGAATGGGTGATCTACCGGCGGCTCTGGCAACTTCCCGCCAGCGGCATCCTCGCGCTGCTGCGCAAGCGGATCAGCAACGAGATCGTGCTCGGCTATTCGGGCGAGCTGTATTTCTACGGCTGGGCGCGGAAACACGCGACGATGGTGGGCACCCCGTTCGGCGCGATCAAGGACGTCTCGATCCTGTCCGCGGTGGTCGCCAACGTCTGCACGCTCGGGCTCGCCCTCGTCAGCTGGCAGGCACTCGGCGCGCTGCACTTCGGCACCGACGCCAAGGTGATGACCGTGTCGGCCGCGAGCATGGCGATCCCGTCGATCGTCACGCTGGTCATGCGCAAGACGCTGCTGACGCTGCCGCGGCCCGAGCTGGGCCGAATCGCGGTCATTCATTTCCTGCGGATCGTCGCGACCACCTTGTTCGCAGCACTCCTCTGGGCGGCGGTGATGCCGGCTGCGCCGCTTGCGTGGTGGCTGGCGCTGGCGACGTTGCGGCTCCTCGTGTCGCGGCTGCCGTTGCTGCCGAACAAGGACATCGTGTTCGCCGGGCTGGTCGCATTCACCGTCGGGCGGACGTCCGACGTGACCGCGGTGCTGACGATGATCGCCGGGCTGTGGCTCGTCACGCATCTGCTGCTCGGGGCCGCGCTGACCGCCGTCGAACTCGTTACCATGGAGCGTACCAAGTGATCCTGCTCGCCCTTTCCCTTGCCACTACCCCTGCCGTCACGCCGCCCTCGACCCCGCGGCTCGGGACCGTCGAAGCGCGCTGTCGGCCGCATGAGGCGGGCCCGGCGCTGATCGTCGATATCGACGGGCTGAAGGATCGCGCTGGCGTGCTCCGCGCCGAACTCTATCCTGCACGCGACGGCGATTTCCTCGCCGACGACAACGTCCTGATCGGGCAGGGCAAGACATTCCGGCGCAGCGTGATCACGGTGCCCGCGACCGGCGCGGTCTCGTTGTGCCTGCGCGTTCCGGGACCCGGCACCTATGCGCTCAGCGTCGTCCATGCGCGCGACGGCGGCCACGGCTTCAGCCTGCTCCACGACGGCATCGGCTTTGCGAGCAATCCCAAGCTCGGCCATTCCAACCCGCGCGCGGAGCAGGCGATGGTCGCGGTGGGCGTGGGCATCACGACCACGCACGTCGTGATGAACTATCGCAGCGGATTGTTCTCGTTCGCACCGCTCAAACGGTAATCTTTCGGAGCCTCGGAATACGCCTGCGGATGGCCACCAACGGCGGCGTCTAGTACATAGGAAACAGGGAAAATCAACATGATGGTACGGTATCTCGGTGCAGCACTGGCCGCAGCAGCGTCGATCCACGCCCCTGCGACGGCCGCCGCTTCCGTGGCCCACCCCGTAGCTCGTGACGTGACCCTGATGACCTATAATGTTCATGGCCTGCCGTGGCCGATCGCCGACGATCGGTCGGCGGATCTTACGGCGATCGGCGCCAAGTTGAAGGCGATGCGCGACGCCGGCGATCAGCCCGGCATCGTCGTGTTGCAGGAGGCGTTCGTCGCCAACGCCAAGGCGATCGGCCGCATCGCAGGCTATCGCTACGCCGCGTTCGGCCCCGGCGAGGACGCAGCGCCGGTACCGCGCACCGACGACGGGTTCGTCGCGGACGGCAGCCGCATGGTCGGCGAGCGGCTCGGCAAGCATGTCGACAGCGGCCTCGCGATCTTCTCCGACTATCCGATCCTGGGGGTCCGTCGGATCGCTTATCCGGTCTGCGCCGGCTATGATTGCCTCGCCAACAAGGGCGCGGTCGCGGCGCTGATCGCCGTGCCCGGCGTCGCGACGCCGATCGTCGTGGTCGACACGCACCTGAACAGCAACGGCGCATCTGGCGCGGGATCGCCGCGCGCCACCTACGCCTATCGCCGCCAGCTCGATCTGCTTGCCGGCTTCATCGCCTCGCTTGGCGCTGGCGACCGCCCGATCCTGGTCGCAGGCGACTTCAACGTCGGCCAGGACCTCGCGCGCAGGACGCATTTCGACCTGCGCATGCTGGGCGGCGGCGCGTCGTTGCAGACCGTGGTCGGGGCCTGCCGTATCGCCCCGAAATGCCCGGTCGCAGAGCCCGCGGACATGGCCATTTCGCTCGGCCGCGCGAAGGACTGGATGCTGTACCGTCCATCCTCGACCGTCGGGATTCGTCCGATCGGCCTAGCCGCGCCGTTCGGCCGCGCGGGGGACGGCACGATGCTCTCGGACCACGTCGGTGTATCGGTACGCTACCGGATCGACGGAGGGACGCTGCTTCGTCCGTCCACAGTGATGGCGAGCCGATGATTCCAGCGACGATGCGCCGAACGGACGCCCAAACCCTCCGAAGCGAATGCGAACGATTTGCAATAAAAACTGTATACGGCTAGCTCGCCCGATATTCGGGGGACGACATGCGATACGGACGTTGGAATCTACTGGTGTTGCCTTTGGTCGGCATGACGCTGCCGGCGTGGGCGCAGGATGTGCGTATCGATCCGTCCGCGGCCGACACGCGTGACCGTGCCGACACCGCTTCCGATGATGATCGCCCTGCCGACATCGTCGTCAGCGCGACGCGCAGCATCCTGCCACCGAACGCGCTACCGCTGACGATCGACGTGATCGACCGTGCGGCTCTGGATCAACAGGTCGCGATCGGTGGTTCGGTGGTCGATGCGGTCTCGAACCTGACGCCGTCCTTCTCGCCGACGCGACAGAAGCTGTCGGGCGCGGGTGAGACGTTGCGCGGGCGCTCGCCGCTGTACGCGATCAACGGTATACCGCAGTCGACCCCGCTGCGTGATGGATCCCGCGACGGGTTCACGATCGATCCGTTCTTCATCGAACGGGTCGAGCTGATCTACGGCTCGAACGCGTTGCAGGGGATCGGCGGGACCGGCGGGATCGTCAACCAGGTGACCGTGCAGCCGCCACGGACCGAGGGCCTGTCGGGTCGCGCCCTCGTGCAGGGAACGACCGACACCGGGTTCAACGGCGACGGCAATGGCGGCAAGGTCGCCGCGCTGCTCGCGTGGAAATCGGGGCGTTTCGACGTCATGGCCGGCGGAGCGTACGACAAGCGCGGCGCGTTCTACGACGGGCACGGCAACCGCGTCGGTACCGACCTGACGCAGGGCGAGACGCAGGACTCGCGGAGCTGGTCGGCGTTCGCACGCGCCGGCTATGCCCTGACCGACACCGCACGGGTCGACCTGATCGCCAATCGGTTCGAGTTGAAGGGTGGTGGCAATTATATCGCCAGCACGGGCGATTTCGTCATCAACCGACCGACGACATCGGTGCGGGGCACGCCGCCGGGCGTCCCTGCGACCAACCGGACCGAAAGCATCGCGCTGTCCCTTACCGACCCCGATCTGTGGGGCGGCAACCTCGTGACCCAGGTCTTCTTCAACCGATCGCGCGATACGTTCGGCGGCGAGGTCAATCCGATCGCGACGTTCCAGCTCGTGAAGGGCGGCACGCTGTTCGACCAGTCGCAGAACCGCTCGCGCAAATATGGCGGCAAGTTCAGCTACGAGCGCGCGGTGCCGGGCTTCGAGGCGCTGACCGCGACGCTCGGCTTCGACGCACTGTACGATCGGACCGAGCAACGGCTGATCGCCACCAATCGCGTCTGGGTGCCACCCGCCGATTTCCGCAGCCTCGCGCCGTTCGGGCAGGTCAACCTCGCGCTGTTCGACAAGGTCGTCCGCCTCGCTGGCGGCGCGCGATACGAGAACGTGAAGATCGTCATCGACGATTATACCACGCTGGCCTCCTATGGCAGCCACGCGGTCGCGGGCGGCAGTCCGAGCTTCAGCAAGGCGCTGTTCAACGGCGGCGTCATCGTCGAGCCGATCCCCGGCATTCGCGCCTATGGCAGCTATGCGCAGGGCTTCACCGTACCCGACGTCGGACGCATCTCACGCGCGATCGGCCGCGACGGCGTCGATCTCGACACCTATGTCGACATCGCGCCGATCGTGTCGAACAACCGCGAACTCGGCGTCGAAGTGAAGCGCGGACCGATGAACGCGAGCGCGACCTATTTCTGGTCGACCAGCACGCGCGGACAGGTGCTGGTGTTCGTCGGCGGCGCGTATGAAGCACAACGCCAGCGCGTCGAGATCCAGGGCATCGAGGTGAATCTGGAAGCCCGCATGCCCATCTCAGGGCTGACGCTGTCGACCGGCTTCGCGCATTTGATCGGGCGCACGGATTCGGACGACGACGGCAAGGTCGACATCGACCTCGACGGCGCGAACATCTCGCCCGACCGGCTGAACCTCGCCGCCAGCTATGCGCGCGGCAAGGTGTCGGCACGGTTGCAGCAGCAATTCTTTCTCTCGCGCAAATACGAGGGGTTGCCCGCCGCGAACGATTTCGGCGGGTACAACGTCACCGACGCCAGCGTGCGCTATCAGTTGCCGGTCGGCGCGGTGACGCTGAGCGCGCAGAACATCTTCGACCATTTCTACATCGATTATTACAGCGACACGGTACGCCCGACCGACAACGAGCATTTCTTCGCCGGACGCGGGCGTAATTTCACGCTTGGCTGGGACGTTCGGTTCTAGGATGGCGCTGCTCGATACGCTGCATCGATGGGCTGGCGGTTTTGTCGGGCTGGTCCTCGCCCTGCTTGGGCTGACGGGGGCGATCCTGGTGCACCGCGATGCGTGGATCATGCTCCCACATGCGGGCGACGCGCAGATCCAGAGCACGCATGTCCTCGCCGCGACCACCGAACGGCTGATGAGCAACCCGGAAACGCGACCTCAGAGCGTCACTTTCGCAAACGCCAATCTCGGCCTCGATCGGCTCGATTTCGGCAAGGGGGCAGGGGCGTATACCGAGCAGGCCGGCACGATCGTCAGCCAGTGGCAAACGCAATGGGCACGGCCCGAATTGTGGCTGTTCGACCTGCATCATCACCTGCTTTCGGGCGATACCGGTGAGACGATCATCGGTATCGCTGGCGTGGCGGGGCTGTTCTTCGTGATCACGGGCACGATCCTGTGGTGGCGGACCCGCAAGACGTTCGCGTTTCGCCCGTTGCCCAAGCGGCTCAGCCGGCCGGCGATCGTGCGGCATCACCGCGATCTCGGGATCGTCGCCGCGCCGTTGCTGGTCCTCTCGTTGCTGACGGGGGCGACATTGGTGTTCCGGCCGATCAGTGCGGTGTTCCTGGGGCCGGGCGCACCGGCGACGATCGACACCGCGTTGCAGGCACCGAAAGGGCCGAAGGTCGCGCTCGCCGACCACCTCGACTGGCGGCGCATGATCGTCACGGCGCGCGCGCGCTTTCCCGATGCCGAACTGCGCAGCCTGTCGCTGCCGCGCAAGGAAAGCGGGCTCGTCACGATCCGCATGAAGCGACCGCAGGAATGGCTGCCGAATGGGCGCACGACCTTGTGGTTCGCAGCCGATGACGGCCGTTTGATCGGTGCGCGCGATGCAGCGTCGCTGTCGAATGTCGTGGCCGCGTACAACATCCTGTATCCGCTGCACGCGGCCAAGGTCGGCGGGCTCGGTTACCGCCTCGTGATGACGCTGTCGGGCTTGACGCTCGGTTTGCTTGGCACGTTGAGCGTCTGGAGCTTCTGGTTCAAACGGCCACGTCCGGTGAAGGTGCGTCGGGGCGTTCGACCCTGACGATCGCTACAGGGCCGCGTTTCACGGCAGCCTGCACACCATCGGCGCGATTCCCGTCAGTCCGGCTGAAGGCGAACATCCTTTGCTTCGACGGACAAGGGTATGGTGTATTCGCCCCGCTCCAACGTCGCGCCCGGAAGAGCATAGGAACGTCCTCCCGCCGTCGTCGTTTCGAGCGATAGCCTTGCCGAGGGCGTCGTCGCCGAGGCCGGGCTCAGCGTCAGCCTGACGGCACCGGTGGCCGTGTCATACGCCGCCTTGGCGATCTTGCCGGCGGTCAGCGTGATCCACAGGCCTGCAGGGGCGATGAACAGGCGACAGCGCGCGCCGTCCTTGGGGGCGATCGTCACGACGCTGCCGGCGGTCTGGCTGACGTTGCCGCCGAAGCCCAGCCAGCCGAACGTCGGATCCTTGACGAGATAGCTCGCGGCGGTGACGGCGTGGCCGTAGAATCCCATGCCGTAATCGCCGCTGTACGGATCCCATTTCATCATGTCGGGCGCGGAATGGAACGCCGCCGACGAGAAGCCCTGTCGGTCGATATTGGTGATGCCGCCCATCATACCGCCATACGCGACCCGTAGCAGCCGCAGGTCCGACGGATCGGCCCGGTAAGCGTCGAACAGCGGCAGGGCGTTAAGCGTCGATCCGTAGTGATGGATCTGGCGCTCGATCTGCGGGTATTTGCCGCCGTACAGGAAATCCCAATAGCGACGGGCATTGCCGTTATAGCCCCAGCTGGGGATCGTCGGATCGTACGCCAGGATCACCTGCTTGGTCTCGTCGGCCTGGGGTTGGTATCCGAAATAGCGCATCCACGCATAGACTTCGGGCTGGCCGGTCGAATCCCAGGCCATCTCGCTGCCGAAGGGATAGGTCAGCGTGCGCCAGTGATCCGCGCGGCCCTTCATCAGGCGCTCCATCTCGGTCGCTTCGGTGGTCAGCCCCTCGTGCTTCAGGTCCTTCAGGATGTCGACGAACACGTCGCCCTCCATCAGTCCGAACCGCGTGTAATAGGGCGCATCGCGCATCATTGCGACGGTGGTCTGGTAAGCGTGGTCGAGATACCAACGCCATGGGTGCGCGGTGACCATGCCGGGATGGTTGCGCGCGACGCGGTAGAGCACCCAGTGGCCGATCGCGACGTGCGGGTAATTATACGCGCGGCCGAGGTCGCCGGCGTCCTTCTTCGACCAGGACGTCCAGCTCTTCCAGTTGGTCGCGGCGTCGTAATAGCCGGGATGTGCCGCAGGATCGTAATAAAAGATGCTCTTGCGGACTGCGCCCGCATGCTCGCCGTCGGGCACCTGAAGCCGGCCTTGAACGGTCTCGTCGACCAGCCGCTGGAGCTTGGCGACCTCCGCTGCGTCGGGATTGTCGAGTTGCTTGGCCATCGCCGCGACCCAGCTGCCGCCGCCGCCTTCGTCGCTCATGCCCGAAATCCACACGCGCGGATCCTGCGTGACGATCTTGTCGGCTTCCCGATCATAGGTGAGGATCGCGGGGTTGCGGCCGAACGGGTCGGCCTTGTTCTCATACCATTGCCGGGTGGTCGAAAACCGTCCGAGGTCCGCCATCGTCTGGTCGAGGGGCTTGGTAATGAAATAGCTGACGGTCTGGACGCTGCCATCGGCATAGGTGATGGCCAGGCTCGCGCGGCCCCAGCCGCTGCTGCGCACCGCATAGCGCGCCCATTCCTTGGCTCCCGCCACCCTGGACGCGGTCAGCGCACCGGCGGGCAGGCTCTCGACCTTGGCGATGCGTTGCGGCGTGCGGAGGAACAGCGACGCCTCCTGATCGGTCGGCACCACGTAACCGGGAATGCCCACCGCGACGGGGCGCTTGTTGGCGACCAGCGTATCCTCGATCGCGGCGATCGACGGCGACGTGACGAAGCGCACGCCGATCGTGCGGCTCGTGCCCGGCGCCATCGTGAAGCTGGTGGGCGTGTTCCACTGCTCGCCGGCCTTGGCCCATTCCTTGTCCGCGAAACCCTTGCTGGCGATCGTCCAGTCGTAGAACCCCTCCGACGTCTGCCCGCGCGGGCTGCGATCGGTGAAGACGTCGGTTTCACCAGAGCGGCGCGCTTCCATGATCGGGCGATAGGCCTCGAGCGGGGTTCCCTTTTCGGGGAGCACCAGCAGGGCAGGGCCCTTGCCGTTCAGCCGCGTGACCTGGAGATAGCCGGCATCGCGGCCGATATAGGGGTCGACGAAACTCGCTTGCGCATGCGCCTGTTCGAGGTTGCGGTCTGAAATGATGTTGTCGAAGATCATCGGCAGGCCGAGCCCGCCGATCTCGACCGGCTGCGTGCCGGTGTTGGTCAGCGTGAAGCGCAGCGCGAGCACGCCGTGGTCGTTGACCCAGCACCGCTCGACCCTGATCGGACTGGCACCCAGCGATGCGGTGATGTCGGCTGCGGCCAGCACCGATCCGGTCGCGGGCAGGCGCCGGATCGGCTGGCGCCGGTGTGCGGAGGCGAAGTCGGTCCAGGCGCCGCCAGGCGTGCGCAGGCGAAGGTTGATGTCGCCGATATGGACATAGCCGTCGCCGGCCCGCTCGGCTTCGCGCGCGCCGGGGGTGAAATCGAACGCGGCATCGTCGGTCGGCGACAACCGCGACAGCGTCTGCGTGTCTGACCGCAGCGCCAGATCGAAGCTCGGCGTGCGGATCGGCGTCTCGGCGATCGGCGGGTAGACCCGCTTGGCCAGTTGCTGCTCCTGCGCGAGCGCGGCCCGGGGCGTCGGGATCGCCAGCGACGTACCAGCCATCAGCAGGGCGGCAGCGGTAAAGCGGCAGAAGCGCGTCATGATCGGGCTCGGTGTATTGGAGTGGTAGGAGCGGGGGTAAATGCCTCGACGGCACGAGCCGTGCCCGGTGCAATGCAAAGCAATTCCGTCGCTGGTGCAGGGCGATAAACGCCGGTGACGTCGGGCCGCATCACCATGTCGCGATACGATTGCCCACGCAGAATTGACCTGGATGTCGTCCGTCGGAACCTTGAGCCGTAAGGACGCCGACCCGTACCGCGTTCGTCGGTCATCACGAAGATCGCGCCAATCTGACGGTGCTTTCCCTGTCAGCCATCACCCGCCGCTTCTGTCGGCTGTCACGTCGATCGTGGTCGGTTCGGTATGGACTTTGCCGATCACCGGAAGCCTCCAAGGATTGTGCGAGCGCCTCGTCGTGCTGCGTCGACGTACGCTCAAACTGCCCACGGCAAAGACAGGCGTCAACAAAAATTATACAGTATATTATATGGGTTCGATCACACGGATCGACGGATGCGCTTTGAGGGCACCGCTACCAAGCCTGCTTGGTATTAGCTATCGCAGGCGTGCCGCAGAGGTGATCAGCTCTCCAAATGCGCCGCGCGAATTGGGTTGAGCCGGCAAGGACGATCAACCGATCGTCCATGGATCGATCTGAGCCGCCCGAATCCACCGTGTCGCCAACCATTTGACGCCGTGCATGATAGGCAGCCCGGCGTGACGGCAGAGCGGGTCCGGCTTTCCGTCCGCGGTCAGGTTGATGAAAACGATGGCATCGCCGCCGCGTGGGGTGACCGTCAGGCCGGCTGCGGGAAAATGCGTTTCGCCGCCGCCATAGCCTTCGTTGAGATAGATTAACGCGGTTGCCAGGCGCTGGTTCGGGGCGCCCTGAATGGTGTCCAGGTGCAGCCGATATTGCTGGCCTGGTCGATAGCGCAGCACCGTCAGCGGCTCGCCCTGATCGATGGTGGTGCCACTTGCGACCGCTATCCGCTGGTTCAATGCGCGTATGACGAGATTTTCGCGGGGAGGTCCGATCGCGGCGCCGTCTGAGGTCCGGATAGGATGGGCAATCCAGCGCCCGGTACGCGGATCGATGACGCGCGCGGGTTCCAGCATGGGACCTGCAACGCCCGCGACATGCGCGCACTCGGCCGGCGTGAACAGCCGCGGAAATCGTACGATGGCAGGTTTGATGCTAAGACTTTCGCGCGCGGGTGCGCGGCAGGGAAAGCCGTTCTCGTCGATGTCCATCGCATCCAGCAGCGCCAATTGCTGTGCCGCGATCGGATCAGCCGTTGCCGCGGCCCGCAGCAAGGACACGGCCGTCGGCCAGTTCGGTATGCCGCCGCTGCCGTTGGCGGTCAGGGCAATTTCCATGAGCGCGGCGTCGACATGGCCGATCGTCACGGCTCGTCGCAACAGGGTTCGCGCGATTACGAGATCACGCGGTATCGGATGGCCGGCGAGGTACCAGACGGCGAGTTGCATCGCGGCATCGGCATCGCCCGCCTCGGCTGCTCGAGACAGCAGCGTCACGCCATCGGCAACCGCGCCAGCGGCGACGAGATCATGAGCCTGCGCGACGGCGGTTTTCGGCATCGTCGATCTCTATCAGTCTTTTCGGACAAAGAAAAAGGGCCGGGATAGTCCCGACCCTTTCTCCAAACCGTTCTACGGTATCAGAACTTGGCCGTTACGCCGACGTAACCGAACCGGCCACGATTGTCGTAAATGCCGCTGTTCGCGGTTATCCCGGTCAGGCCGTAAGGTGGAAGCCTGTTGCTGATATTGTTGACGCCGAAATACGCGTTGAAGCGCTCCGAGACGTCCACGCTTGCGCGGATGTCATGGTAGGTGACGGCCGGATATTTCTCGATCGTCGCATAGTCCGTGTTCTGCGGAGGCTGGCCGTTGAGGGCGTTATAGTCCTCGAACGTGTTGAGGTACATCTTGTCGATCCAGCGCACCGAATAGCCGAAGCTTACCTTGCCGATCTTCACGTCTGCAGCGATATTGAACTGGTCCGAAGGATCGCCGAGTTCGCCGGTAAGTGTGTTCTTGAAGTTCGCGTCCGCAGGATTGGTATAGTTGTCGCGCTGGATCACGTGCGTCCAGATACCACGAGCAGAAACCTCGCCCCAGCCGAACCGGTGGTTATAGTTGATGTTCGTATCGATGCCGGTCGCCTTCTGCTTGGCGAAGTTGGCGGTCGACTGGAGCAGCGAGCCCTCGAGAACGCGGAACGGGATTTCCCCGCGTGCACCGCCACCCGCACCTGCACGCTGGAACAGCCCGCAGAACGGATTGTTGAGCGTCGGCGAATCGTAGCACAGGTTGAGGATCTGTTGTGCCGAGACAGCCGAGATCACCTTGTCGACGGTGATGTTGTAATAGTCGGTCGAGATCGACAGGCCAGGCAGGAAGCGAGGCTCGAAGACACCGCCGAAGGTGTAGGACTTCGAGGTCTCTGCTTGGAGGTTGGGGTTGCCGCCGCTGACGATCTCAAGCGACGACGTGTAGACATAGTCATACCCGGCTGGTGCACCCTGTGCAGCACAGTTCGCGGCGCGTGTGGCCGAGCCCGTGCCGATGTTGCGGGCAGAGCAGGGATCGTTCGGTGCCGGCGTGAAGTTCTGGCTCTGCGCGGAATAAAGGTCGCCCAGATACGGCGCACGCACCGACTTGGCGTAGGACCCACGCATCATCAGGTCACGCACCGGCCGCCAGTTCACGCCACCGCCATAGGCATAGACGGTGCCGACCGCGCCCTTGTAATCTGCAACACGACCCGAGCCGTTGATCGTCAGTTCCTGCAACAGCGGGACATTCTTGACCAACGGGATCGAGATTTCACCGAACGCTTCCTTCACTTCGAAGGCTGGCGAACGGAACGACGGGATGGCGTTGTAGAACGCGTATCCAGCCTGCGTGGTCGGGTCCAGATCATAGGACAGCGTCTCCCGGCGATACTCGCCACCGAGCGAGAACGCGATCGGGCCGCCCGGCAGCTCGAACAGCTGGCTGAGATCGCCCGACATGTAGCCGGTACCCTGGAACTGCGTCGCCTTGCCGGTCGCAACGGTCGAAACGGTCAGATACTGCCTTGCAGCCTGACTGATCGAGCCGTCGCCGAACGGGTTGAGCGGAACGCACGCCGCAACATCGGCTGCGAGAACCGCTGCGTTGCCGGCCCTGTCGGTGCCAGCGTAACGCGAGTCGACCTGCGAACGGCAGACGATCTGGCCCGCTGCATTTCGAGCGGTGTCGTTGGCGAGCAGGAAGCGCTGACGATTGATGTTGCCCTGAATGACGTTCCGCTCGCGGTGCTCGCCGTAGTTGCCGGACAGTTCGTAATGCCAATCGCTGTTGAAATCGCCGCGGATACCGCCGACGAGACGGTAGGTTTCACGACGGATGTTCTCGTCGCGGATACCGAGATCGACATAGTTGCGGCGCGAGGAGAAGCGGTACGTTCCCGCCGCGATCTGTGCCAGCGATGCATTGCGCAAGGCGATGCCCGCGGGCGTCGTGCCGAACGCCGCGCCCGTGTTGGGATTGACCCCGGAGTTCACGGCGGCGGTCAGCTGCGATGTAAGCGTCGCGCGTGCGCTGGTGGAAAGATAGGGGTTGTCGAGGCGGATGCCCTCGCGGTTGACCGGACCGTTGCCGGTCGGGTTGGTCAGCACGTACGAGCGATCGTTCAATCCGGCGATGGGAATTGCGTCCGCCAGGGTCTGGCCCTGCGAGAAGAACGGTCCGCTCTGCGAGCCGCGTGCCTCGGACCGGACGTACTTGGCTTCGATGAACGGAACGAAGGCAGGGCTGACTTCGAAATGGCCGATGAGGTTGGCCGCGTACCGGTTGAGTTCCGGCGACAATACGAGCAACCGGCCTTCGCGTCCGGTATAACCGTTACCACCCGTGAAGCTGCCGTTCGGGCCAAGACCGAGGCGCGTGCCCGTCTGTGGAGCGAGTGCGCCGCCCGGCTGAAACAGATACCCACAGGTGAACGAACTACCCGCCGAATCCACGCCGCACGGTGCGGTCGCAGTGTTGGCATAGCGGATGCCGACTTGTCCGCCGGTCGAGATCGTCGTGGAGCGGATGTCACGCACGAAGATGCGATCGGGAATGCTGTCCGATCCGTTCACCGAGCCGGCCGGATCGGTGTCGACAACGACGAATCCGTCGTTCTGACGCAGGTTGGGACGACCCGACGCATAGTAATCCTGCTGATGCGCGTATTCGAGATTGACCGCGATATTGCCGCGTCCATCGGCAAAGTTCTTGCCGGCTACCGCCGACAGATACTGATTGCCCGCATCGCCATACTTGCTGATGCCGGTCTGGCCGTGAAGGTCCAGACCGTCATAATGGTCCTTCAGGATGAAGTTCACGACGCCCGCGATCGCGTCCGAACCGTAAACGGCGGAGCTGCCGCCCGTCACGATATCGACCTTTTCGATGAGATCGGTCGGAAACGTGTTGATGTCCGGGCTGTTGCCGTTGTTGATGATTTCTGCCGATACGTGGCGTCGGCCGTTCACGAGCACGAGTGTGCGCGCGGTGCCGAGGCCGCGAAGATCGATGAGGTTCAGGCCGCGAACGCCGAGGCCGCTCGTCGAGTTCTGCGAGCCGACCGTGCTGCGCAGCTGCGGCAGATCGTTGAGAACGTCGCCGACCGAAACGCGGCCCGCCGAGAAGATATCGGCTGCGCTGATCGTCGTGATCGGGTTGGGGGATTCATCGTTGGCGCGACGAATGCGCGATCCGGTGACGAGGATCTCCTCGGCTCCGGAGGCGGCCTGCGCCGTATCGGCGGGCTCGGATCCATCGGCATTCACCGGGGGCGAGTTTGCATTCGGAACGTCCTGCGCTGCCGCCATGCTCGGCAGTAGCGCCAGCGCGCCAACAATCGCCGTTGCGCCTAAAAGGCGAGATAAAATCATGAGAACCCCCGTTTTTTGGCATATATGCCTTGGTGTTTTCACGCTGACGATGCGGGGCCGCTCGCGCAATCGGTTTATTACGCTAGCATGAACGGCACGTAATTTTTGTCTGTTACGTGTGACCGGTATGCAACAATCTGTAATATATACTGACACTTGGTAACGGTACCGGCCCGTAACGACAGCAGGGGATCGCAATCGCGGATATCGTCGCCCCCGCGGTACGTTCGGACGGCCACCCGAAGGCGGTTGTCATCCTCTTCTGCGGAAGACGGCCAGTCCTGCAATGGCGAGCCGCAGCGCTGGAACGGCCGTTTCTGCGAACGACCAGCGCACCAGGCGCGCGACCACGGGCTTGGCGAAGGCAGTGCGTTGCGCGGCGAGCGCATAGGCGATGTTGGGCAACTCGCCGCTGGCGATCTCGCGCCACGTCTTGCCATCGACGCTGACTTCGATGCGGTAGGCTTTGGGGGGAGCCGTCTGCGCCATGACTGCGCGCGACGGGGTCAGGACGAACCCGGCAAGCGTTTCGGTGGTGCCCAGGTCGACCGTGACAGATGCGGGTGCGTCTGGCGTGGGGGCGGGGATCACCCAGGAGGTGGCGGTATCGTCGTCCAGCATCGCTTCCGCGCCCGGTGCCGAAGCGGTGACGATAGACCACCGCGCGGAAGACACGATGCCGGTATCGGCCATGACCACTGGAGCGACGGGAGCGGGTGCGACCTGACGGAAGAGTGCGACTTCGCTGATCGCGGGGCAGGCGGTGCCTTCGAGGATGCGCAGGCGGAGGCGGCGGGGGGCGATCGGCGTGTCCAGACGAACGATGCGTTGCGGGCCGATGCCTGAATGCTCGGCGAGCTTGCGCCATTGTCCGTCGATCTCGGCGTCGATCGCGAACCGGGTCACGCGGATGCCGAGCGGGAGATATTCGCGGAGGCGGATGAGGTCGAACGCGCGGCCCGGCGGGAGGTCGAGCGTCAGTGTCGGTGTGGTGATGGCGTCAGGCGTCGACCAATAGGTGTCGCGGTTGCCGTCGAGTACCGTGCTGGCCGCATAGGTCTTCCCGCGGACGTGGCTGGCCGATGCGACCGCACCTTTGGCAAGATCGGTGGCGAACGTCGCGGCCTGCGCCGTGCCGAACGACTTCAGCGTCTCGACGTCGATGTCGGCGAGGCGGCCGCGACGATCGGGCGGCAGGTTGAGGTTGAGGTTGGTGCCGCGGCCGACCGACTCGTCGTGCAGCTTGATCAGGCGGGCGGGCGTCTTGACCTTCGAATCCTCGTCGGCGTGATAGAACCAGCCGGGACGGATCGAGACGTCGGTCTCCGCTGGCCACCAGAGCGGCGCGCCGCGCACGCCCGAATTGCCCTCGGACTGGACATAGGGATGGTTCGGCATGGTCGGCCAGCACGGATCGCCGGCGACGCCGTCCTCGTTCCCGACCCAGCGCAGGTCCGCGCCGAGCGGGTCGAAGGTGCAGGCCATCGGCTGATGCTCGTGGACCAGCGCGACGATCGACGGCCAGTTATAGTATTTCGGCGCGTCGATCTTCCGCGCGTCGCGCGCGCCGCCATAATAGCCGTCGCCGCCGTTCGCGCCATCGAACCAGAATTCGAACAGCGTGCCGTATCGCGTGCAGAGTTCGACCACCTGCTTGCGGAAATACTCGACATAGGCGGGACGGCCATATTCGGCGTGGTTGCGATCCCAGGGCGAGAGATACAGGCCGAAATCGAGCCCGGCACGACGGGTGGCGCGTTCCATCTCGCCAACGATGTCGCCCTTGCCGTCCTTGTAGGGGCTGTTGCGGATGCAGTGTTCGGTCAGCATCGTCGGCCAGAGGCAGAAGCCGTCATGATGCTTGGCGGTCAGGATGATGCCGCGCATGCCGCCCGCCTTGGCCGCGGCGACGATCTGGTCGGGCGAGAAGTCCGACGGGTCGAAGAGCTTCGGATCCTCGTCGCCATAGCCCCATTCGCGATCGGTGAAGGTGTTGATCGAGAAATGGACGAAGGCGTATTGCTCGCGCGCGTGCCAGGCGAGTTGACGCTTCGAGGGCGTCGCACCCCAAGGTTTCGGCGCGGCGTCGCGACCTGCGCCGATCGCGGGCGTGGCGGTAGCGGCTAGACCCGAGGCGAGCAGCAGGCGGCGGGAAACTTCGGTCATCATCGTCTCCGGGAGGTATCAGGCAGCGGGCTGGCCGAACGAGGGCGGTCGGTCGGCGAGCTTGGCGCCGAATGCGCGGTTCGGCGTCGCGGACATCGTGAAGCGGAGCGTGCCGCCGGCCGCGAGATCGGCGTGCGATATCCAGCTTTTCGTCCACGGTTTGCCGTTCCACCGGACCGCCGCGACGTAGGGCGTGTCGGCGCGGTTGCCGGGGGCGTCGATCACCAGTCGGCGACCGTTGCCGACCGACACTTCGGCGCGCGTGAACAAGGGCGAGCCGAACACATACACCGCCTCGACCGGATCGACCGGATAGAAGCCGAGCGCCGAGAACACGAACCACGCACTCATCTGGCCGCAGTCGTCGTTGCCGATGATCCCGTCAGGATCGTTGCGGTACATCTCAGTGCACAGCCGCCGGACCATCGCCTGCGTCTTCCACGCCGCGCCGACATAGGCATAGAGATAGGCGGCATGCTGATCGGGCTCGTTGCCGTGCGCATATTGGCCGACCAGCCCGGCAATGTCCGGCGGTGCGTTCGCCGGCAGCGTCGAGGGTGCCGCGAACAGCGTATCGAGCTTGCTCTCGAACGCGGAAGCGCCGCCGAAATGCGCGATCTGGCCGTGGATGTCGTGCTGGTTGAGGAAGGTCGCCTGCCAGCCATTCGCCTCGGTATAATCGCGCCACCAGGGTTTGGGCATATGACCGAGTTGGATCGGGTCATAGGGCTTCCACCAGGAGCCGTCGGCAAACCGCGGGCGTGCGAAACCGATACTGGCATCCAGTACGTTCTTCCAGTTGTGCGACCTTTTCAGCAGTCTGGCGGCGTCTTCGGTCGCGCCGGCCGCGCGTGCCAGATGCGACGAGGCCCAATCGTCATACGCATATTCCTGCGTGCGGCTGACGCTCTCGAAGACCTTGTCCGCGGGGACGTAGCCAAGGCGGTCGTAAAGGTCGCGGCCCAGGCTGTTGTCCAGGTCGGGCGCGGCAAAGTCGAAGCTGCGGCGGCGGATCGCGGGCCAGGCGGCGGCATAGTCGGCGGGAATACCCTTTGCCTGCGCCTCGGCGAGCGGGACGACGCCGTGCCAGCCGATCATCGTGCCGGTCTCCTTGCCCTGGAGCGGCCAGACCAGCGGGCCGTAGCGCGACTGGATGGTCTGCCGGATCAGGTCGTCAACCAGGCTCTTGGTCCGCGCCGGCTGGATCAGTGCAAGCAGGGGGTGCAGCGCACGATACGTGTCCCATAGCGACCAGCTGCTGTACGCGGCGCCTCCCTTCGGCACGACATGCACCGCGCCGTCCATCCCGACATAGCGGCCATCGACGTCCGAAAAGAGCGTCGGCGCCAGCTGCGCATGGTACAGCGCGGACGCCATGATGGTGCGCTGGTCGTCGGTGCCGCCCTGCACGCGAACCTTGTCGAGCGCCTCGACCCAGCGCGTGGTGGCGGCGGCCCGGATGCGGTCGAAATCCCAGTGCGGTGCCTCCGCCGAGAGGTTCGCGCGTGCGCCGGCGATGTCGACGCCCGAGATGCCGCAGCGGATCAGCACCGGCGCGGCACCGGCATCGTCATAGTGCAGCGCGACCTTGAGCCGCTTGCCCTTCACCCCGGTGGTGCCTGCGGGCTGTGCGGTATCGCCGTCGCCGTAGAACATGATCCGGTCGGGCCTGCGCGAGAACTGCATCGCGAAATGGATACGGCGTCCCTTGGCCCAGCGGAACACCCGCCGGCTGCCGATCAGCGTACCGTCGGCGTCGATCGCCAGCGATGCCTCGTCGACCAGCGGTTGCGTGTCGGAGGTGTCGAGGATCAGATGCGACAGATCGACCAGGATATGCCCTGATCCCTTGGGAAAGCTGTGGCGGTGCCAGCCGGTGCGATCGGTCACGGTCAGTTCGGCGCGCACCCCCGATTCGAGCGAGACGCGGTAGTAGCCGGGCTCGGCATGTTCGTCGGTGAAGCGCTGGCGGTATCCGGCGTCGGGATCGTCGAGCGGGCCGGGTATCAGCTTCACTGGGCCAGTGGTCGGCACGACCAGGATGTCGAGCATGTCTCCGATCCCGGTGCCGGACAAATGCGTGTGGCTGAACCCCATGATCGACGTGTCGGTGCGATGATAGCCCGAGCACGCATCCCAGCGCTCGACGTCGGTATCGGGGCTAAGCTGAACCATCCCGGACGGCAATGTCGCGCCCGGATAGGTATGGCCGTGCCCGCCGGTGCCGATGAACAGGTTCGCGCGGGTCTCGGGTGCAGGTTTCGCAGCCGGCAAAGTGGTGGCGATCAAGCCGAGCGAGGCACTGCCGAGCAGGGTGCGGCGGGTCAGGATCATAAGGCGTTACTCAGCAAAGCGGGGCGGGTATCGGCGAGACGGACGATCAGCTCCCCGAACAGCCCGTTGGCCCAGGCGAACCAGGAGCGCGTGAACTTGGCGGGATCGTCCTTGTCGAACGCCTCGTGGATGAAGCCGGTGTCGGCATCGGTGTCGCGCAGCATCCGCAGGCAAGCGCGGACGGTCGCATCGTCGGCGCCCGCCAGCGCACGGACGATCAGCGACATCGGCCAGATCTGGCCGAGCCCGACATGCGGTCCACCGATCCCCTCGGCCTTGGTGCCCTTGAAGAAATACGGGTTGGCGTCGCTCCAGGCGGCTTGCGCGGTGCGGCGCCAGAGCGGATCGGTAGCGGGGACGCAGCCCATGTACGCCAACGCGGAAAGCGACGGCACGTTGGCGTCGTCCATGAAGACCGCGTTGCCGAAGCCGTCGACCTCGTATGCCCAGACCTCGCTGCCGTCGCGCAGGCGCATTCGGCCGTGCGCGACGAGCGCCGCCTCGACTTCGGCGGCCAGCGCGGTCGCATCGGCGGCGAGCGCGGTGTCGTGGCGCGCTTCGTTCGCGACGACCGCGAGTTCACGCAGAGTGGTGACCGCGAAGAGGTTGGACGGGATCAGATACGGATAGACGCAGGCATCGTCCGAGGGGCGGAAGCCGCACTGGATCAGGCCGTTGGGCTTGGCGGGATTGCCCCAGCCTTCGAGCGCCATCGTCTCGGTGTTGCGGTTCGAGGATCGCAGGAAGCTGTAGGGGCCGCGGCCATCCTTGCGCTGTTGCTCGCGGTAGGTGCGGATGCTCGCGCGCGCGGCCTCGGCCCAGGTCGCGTCGAACGGGGTCGCGTCATGCGTCGCCTGCCAATAGCCATAAGCGAGGCGCATCGGATAGCAGAGCGAGTCGATCTCCCATTTGCGCTCCGCGACGCCGGGTTTCATCTCGGTCTGGTCCTTGAGGGCCCAGCTGAGGTTGGTCTTCGCGGTCGGGCTTTCCATGAACGCATTGGCGTAGGGGTCGATCAGGATCGAGCGCGACTGGCGTGCGATAAGCCCGCGGAAGAGCGTGCGCAGGGCAGGATCTTCGCGGACGAGATGGAGATAGGGGCGAAGCTGCGCGGAGCTATCGCGGAGCCAGAGGCAGGGGATGTCGCCGGTGATGACGAACGCATCGGGCGCGCCGCCGACCGTCGACATGCGGACGGTCGTGTCGAGCGTGTTCGGGTAGCAGTTGCCGAACATCCAGCGCAGCTTCGGGTCGCCGATCCGGGCCGAGACGCGCGCGATCTCGCGCTCGACTGAGCGGCTGGTGAAGTTGCGGTCGGCGAGCGCGGGGCGCTTGCTGGGGAGCGACGGGCGGGCGGCGAAGGCGGGTGTGCCGACGAGCGCGAGGCCCCCGGCGACGCCGCCCGCCATGACGGTGCGGCGGTCCATGGTCGACGCGCTCACTTGGGCAGTTCCACCGTCGCGCCGGTGATCGTCAGGTCGCTCCACTGGCCCGCGCCGTCGCCGGGCTGGCCGCCGCCGATATAGAGGCGGTAGGCGCCGGGGACGATCGTCCGCGTGCCGTCGCGCGCGACGCTGCTCATCGATCGCGGATCGATCGTGATCGGCACGGTGCGCGACTGGCCGGGCTTCAGCGCGACGCGGCCGAATCCGACGAGCTGGCGCTGGAGGACGGGTGTGGTCGGGCCGCCGGCCTTGGCGGCGGGTGCGACGAGGTAGGCCTGGACGACTTCTTCACCGGCGCGATTGCCGGCGTTCGACAGCTTGGCGGTGACGGTGAGCGGCTGTCCGGCGGCGACGCTGAGCGCGGGCTTGGTCGCGGCGTAGGCGAAGTTGGTGTAGCTCAGGCCGTGGCCAAAGCCCCAGAGCGGCGTGCCGGTGAAGTAGCGGTAGGTGCGCTCCTTCATTGTGTAGTCGGTGAACGCGGGCAGGCCGCCGGTGGTCTTGTAGAAGGTGACGGGCAGGCGGCCCGACGGGTTGTTGAGCCCTGCCAGCGTCTCGGCGATCGCGGTGCCGCCGGCTTGTCCTGGATACCAGGCGGCGAGGATCGCGTCGGCCGATGCCGGATCGACCGCGACCGCGCTGCCGCTGGTGAGGACGAGGACTACGGGCTTGCCGGTGGCCTTCAGTGCTTCGAGCAGGCGGACCTGCGCTGGAGGCAGGCCGATGTCGGTGCGGTCGCCGCCGACGAAGCCGGGGACGCTGACCGAGAGGGCTTCGCCTTCGAGATCGGGCGACAGGCCCATCACCGCGACCACGACATCGGCGTCACGAGCGGTGGCGACGGCTTGGTCGAGCAATGGCTGCGCAGGGGGGCTCCAGAGCAGGCGGACGCCTTCATCGTCGCTGCGGTGATCGAGTTCGAGGCGGAACGGGACGGGCTTGCCGTCGCTGGTCAGCGTGACCTCGACGCGGCCCTTCTTGACCTCGCCGGCCGAGAGCTGGCGGTCGCCGATCCAGAGCCGGACCGCGTCGTGCGTCGAGCAATCCTTCCAGCAGGCGGGGACGTCGACCACCAGCGGATAGGTGCCGGCGGCGGGGGGCGTGAAGGTCCCGGTCCAGCGTACGCCGAACGTCTTGGCGAGGCCGGGCGCGGGGCTCGCGCGGTTGTGGTCGATGTCGATGTGGCGATCGGTGCGGGTCAGGGTCGGCGCGCCGACGCCCGCCTGCGCGGCGAAATACTCGGTCTTCAGGCCGCCGGCGAAAACGGTCTCGGGGACGGGCACGGCGGCACCGTCGGCGAGCGACGAGCCTTGCGCATAGCGGACGTTGGCGGCGCCGAACTGCTTGCGGATGCCCTCCAGCGGGGTGACGGGGGCGACCGCGGTGCCGTGGTAATTGCCCTGCAGCACGCCGAGATCGTCGGCGTCCGCGCCGATCACCGCGATACGGCTACCGGGCTTCAACGGCAGGCGGTTGGCGTCGTTCTTGAGCAGGACGATCGATTTCCGCGCGGCGTCGAGTGCCAGCGCGCGGTGGGCGGGGGTGTCGACCTGGTCTGTGCCGATGCTGCGCCACGGATTGCCCGCGCCGAACACGGTGCCGAGTGCGCGGCGGGCTTCGAGCGAACGGATCAGCGCGGTGTCGACCTCGGCTTCGGTGACGAGGCCTTGGCGGACCGCGGCGGGGAGGGCGGCGTAGGCGCTGCCGCAATTGAGATCGGTGCCGCCTCGGATCGCGGCGGCGGCGGCGCCTGCGGCGTCGAGGCGGTAGTGGTGGTAGAGGCTGATGTTCGACACCGCGTCGCAGTCCGACACGGTGAAGCCCTTGAACCCCCAGTCGCGCCGCAGCCGGTCGTTCATCAACGCCGATGACGCGCAGGCCGGGACGCCGTGGATCGAGTTGTAGGCGCACATCAACGACTGCGCCTTGCCCTCCGTGACGGCGAGCCGGAATGCGGGGAAGTAGGTCGCCTCCAGGTCGTAGGGGCTGGGATCGACGTCGAAGCTGTCGCGCCCGGCTTCGGGGCCGCTGTGCACCGCGAAGTGCTTGGGGGTGGCGATGACCTTGGGGTGGAGCGGGTCTGGGCCCTGCAACCCGCCGATGAAGGCGACGCCGAGGCGACCGGTGAGGTACGGGTCCTCGCCGTAGGTTTCCTGGCCGCGGCCCCAGCGTGGATCGCGGAATATGTTGATGTTGGGCGACCAGATCGTCAACCCTTCGTAGATCTTGCGGTTAGCGCCGACGTTCTGCGCATTGAAGCGCGCGCGCGCCTCGGTCGCGACGACGTCGCCGATCTTCGCGACCAGCGTGGTATCCCAAGTCGCGGCCATGCCGATCGCCTGTGGGAAGACGGTGGCGTGGCCATTGCGCGCGAGGCCGTGGAGACCTTCGTTCCACCAGTCGTACGCGGGCAGCCCGGCCTTCGGATCGGCGGGGACGGTGCTCTGCAACTGCGCCGCTTTCTGTTCGAGCGACATTTGCGCGACGGCAGTCGCGACGGGATCGGCGGAGGCGAGCAGGAGCCAGATCATCGGGCGAGGGTCCTCAAAGTAAGCGCCTTGCGCAACGTGGCGGCGGGGGCGTCGGAGACGACATGGATGGTGACGCTCTCGCCCGGCAGCAGGTCGAAGCCGTCGTCGGAGGGCTGGGCGGCGACCGCGCCGAAATCGAGCATCACCGTGCGGGCCAGGTTGGTCGCGGTGATCTTGACGTCGTTGCCGGTCCAGCGAACACTGAGCCCGGGGTCGGGATACGCCATGTCCTTGGGCAAGGCGCGTTCGATGATCGCCCGGCTCGTGCCGCCGTTATCGAGCTGGAGATCGGCGACCGCATAGCTGGCGGTTGGCGGGGCAGCACCGAACAGCGCGTCGTCGGACAGCGTCGCGACCAGTCTCGACGAGAGCGGCTCGAGCATCAGCGCGGCGGTGGTGTCCTTCAACACCTTGCCGTCCATCGTCATCGTCCGCACCCGCCAGCGTGAATCGACCAGCGTCGTCGCGTCGGAGATCAGCGAGATACGCGTCGCGCCGTCCTTCCGCTCGGCGACGATCGCTTGCGGCGCGAAGAACCGCCGGGCGGCGTAGTTGAGCAGCTTCCACCGGCCGGCATGGTCGATGCTAGCCCAGCTGATCGAGGGCCAGACGTCGTTGAGCTGCCAGTAGAGCGAACCCATCGTCACTGGGCGACAGGCGCGGTGATGGGAGGCGGCGATGCGGATCGCCTCGGCCTGGTTGACCTGCGTAAGGTAGACGAGATCGGCGAAGTCGCGCGCGGGTCGCAACCGATCGCGCAGGTACATCATCAGGCGCTCGTTGCCTTCGCCCGCCAGGAACTTCTGGTGCGCCTTCATCACCGGGCTGTCCGCCGTGAGCGTGCCCTTGCCGGCGAATTCGCGGATCGTCGACAGGTCCGGCATCGACTGGAAGCCGTATTCGGACATGAAGCGTGGGCAGCTGTCGAGATAGTTCTCGACCGGCTTGGAGCCCGACCAGACGTCCCAGAAATGGCGGTCGCCGTCCTTGTCGGTGTCGACGGGGCCCTCGTAATTGGTCGAGGGCGAGCCTGGCCAATAGGGCGTGCCGGGGGCGTTGCGCGTCACGGCTTCGCGCAGCACGCGGTCGAACAGCACGGCCATGCCGGCGCCGATGCGCTCCTGCTCGTCGGCACCGACCGCCTTCTTGAACGCCTTCCGGTCGGACCAGTTTTCCCAGCCCGACAGCACCTCGTTGCCGCCGGCCCACAGCACGACGGAGGGATGCGATCCGATCCGCGCGACCTGTTCCTCGGCCTCGATCCGGACGTTCTCGCGGAAGGCGGCGTCGGGCGGCGTGACGCTGCCGCCGAACATGAAGTCCTGCCACACCATCAGTCCCATCCGGTCGGCGATGTCGTAGAACGCGTCGTCGAGATACGTTCCGCCGCCCCAGATGCGAACCATGTTCATGTTGGCGTCGCGCGCGCCCTTCAGGATCGTTTCCATATAGGCGGGCGTGACGCGCGCCGGGAAACTGTCGAACGGGATGACGTTCGCGCCCTTGGCGAAGATCGGCGTGCCGTTGACCTTGAACCCGAAACTGCCGTCCTTGCGGATCAGCTCGACCGTGCGCAGGCCGATCCGCTTGGTCACGCTGTCCTCGGGCGTCGGCTCCGCGCCGCCCAGCGATGCGGTGACGGTGTAGAGCGGCTGCGCGCCATAGCCGACCGGCTGCCAGCGCTTGGGATCGGCGATCGCCAGCGGGATCGAGACCGGGTTGTTGCCCTTGACGAGCGTCACCGTCCGGTCGACCGAGACGGTCTTGCCGTCCGGCCCGGTGACCGCGGCGCGGATCGTCGCGACGCCGGGCGTCTCGACGTCGATGTCGAGCTTGGCGGACAGCCGTGCTTCGGTCGGCGTCAGCGCCTCCTGGTCGACGCGAAGAGTGTCGATCCGCGCGTCGTCCCAGATCTCCAGCCGGACCGGCCGCCAGATGCCGGTGTTGACGATGCGGGGACCCCAGTCCCAGCCGTAATTGTATTTGGGTTTGCGGATATAGGGCGAGGTCTGCTTGCCCTTGGGCTCGTCGCCGAACGCGCTGTCATATTCGCCTGGCAACGGGTTCTTCTCGGCGAGCACCATCGGCTGGAGCGTGCGGATCGGCGAGGCGATCGTCACCAGCACCTCGTTGCGGCCGACCTTCAGCGCGGGCTGTGCATCCACGCGCCAGCGCCGGTGCGCGTTGTCGGTGGTCAGCAGCACCGTGCCGTTGACGCTGACCGTCGCGAACGTGTCGAGCCCGTCGAACACGAGGTCGAGGTGATTGCGCTGCATCATCGCCGGGGTGACGTCGACCACGCGGCGAAACTGCCATTTGGTCAGCCCCGCCCACTGGATCGCCGCCTCGTTGGTGCCCTTGAACGGATCGGGCACGCGGTGCGCCGCGATCAGGTCTTGCTGCACCGATCCGGGGACGGCCGCCGGCAGCCACTTGGCCTCAAGCTTGTGCGCGGCAATCGCGGCGGTGTCGGTCGGATCGATCCGCACCTGCCACGCGCCGTCGAGCGGCACGACGGTCTTGGGCGAGGCGAGCGCGGGCGTGGCGAGCGCAATCAGGGGGAGGACGAACCAGCGACGCATCAGCGTGTCTCCGACAACTGCATCCGCTCGACCGCGTAGAACGGATCGGACGTCGGCGAGGTGAACTGGAGGCAGATATCGCGGTCGCCGGTCATCGCGGGCAATTTACCCTTCACGCTGAACCGCGTCGGGGCGGACTTCGGATCGGGCAGCGGGAAGGTGCCTGCGACTACCGGTTTCGCGTCCTTGATAGTGCAGCCGACCAGTACGATCAGCTCGCCGTGCGGGGTGACGTTGTAATGCTGGCGGACCGCCTTGAAGTCGTGCGCGAGGCCGTAGTGACGCGGCAGGCGCGCGATATCGATCGTGAAGCTGTGGGCGACGTCCATCGGTGCCTCGGGGTACGCGGTGCAGGTGTCGAACAGGTTGATGTTGAATACCGGTGCGTTCGCCTGCGCCTCCGACGTCAGCGGTACGCGCAGGCCGAGCGCGCCCTTCGGACAGGCGATCATGTCGGAGGCGGTGCGGTTCAGCAGCGCCTGGCGGCCGGTGTCGAACAGGCGCGGTTCGGCGGTCGGCTGGCCGCTTGCGTCGAACGCGGCGGCGCGGATCTGCACGCCGGGTTTCAGCGACAGGGGCGCGGTGTAGGCGTTGGAGCGCGCCGTCGGGGTCTTGCCGTCGAGCGTGTAGCGGATCGCGCCATAGCCAGCCTGCGTGGCGAGCACGACCTTCGCGCGGTTGGTCCGCAGCGCATCGCCGCGCGTGCCGTCCAGCGTATAGCCGACCGCGAACGCACTGTCCGCGACTTCCAGCCCCGATTTGCGCCAGCGCCGGATCTGCGGCTGGACGCGGTCGAGGAAGCTTGCATAGTCGCGCTTGTCCTTACCCGACCAGGTGATCTCGGCAAGCGCTGCGGCACGCGGGAAGATCAGGTGCTGCATCTGGTAGGGCGTGACGATGTACTCGGCCCATGAATTGCCCTGCGCGCCGAGGACGTGGTGCGCCTTGTCCGGGGCGATCCCCGCGGGCATCGGCTCGTATTTATACACGTCGGCGAGCGTCTGGATCGAGAGGCGGCCGGGCGGTTCGTCGCGGCGGTCGCTTTGCAGGCTGTCGAAATAGAGGATCGGCGCAGGGGTCAGCACGACGTCGTGGCCCTGGTTGGCGGCGTCCACCGCGCCCTTCTCGCCGCGCCACGACATCACCGAGGCCGACGGTGGCAGGCCGCCCTCGAGGATCTCGTCCCAGCCGATCAGGCGGCGCTTCTTGCTCGCGAGATATTCGCCGAACTGGTCGATCATCCAGCTTTGCAGGCCGTTCTCGTCCTTGATGCCGAGCTTGGCCATCTGCGCCTGGACCTCGGGGCTGCGTTCCCACTGGTCCTTGACCGCCTCGTCGCCGCCGAGATGGATATAGGTGCCGGGAAACACCGCCATCACTTCGTCGAGGACTGTCTTGACGAAGGCGATGCCCTTGGGCGCGGGGTTGAAGAGATAGGGGTTCACGCCCCATTCGTTGCTGACCTGCGGCGTGTCGCCGATCACGCCGAGCTCGGGATAGGCCGCGACGAGGGCCTGTGCGTGGCCGGGCAGGTCGATCTCCGGGACGATGACGATGCTGCGTTCGGCGGCGTAGGCGACCAGTTTGCGCAGTTCGTCCTGCGTGTAGAAGCCGCCGACACGCGTACCGGGTTTCTCGCCGGTCGACGGCCCGGTGCGGACGCTGCCGATCTCGGTGAGCTTCGGATACGCCTTCACCTCGAACCGCCAGCCCTGGTCGTCGGTAAGGTGCAGGTGCAGCGTGTTGAGCTTCACCGACGCCATCTGGTCGACGATCGCGTAGATCGACGGCAGCGACTGGAAGTGTCGCGCGGTATCGACCATCAGCCCGCGCCAGGCGAAGCGGGGGGCGTCGTCGATCGTCGTCGCGGCGATCCGGACCGGCTGGCCGAACGCGTGATCGGGGCTGGCGAGCTGCGCCAGCGTCATCGCGCCGTAGAGCAACCCGGCATCGCCCGACGCCGCGATCTTCACGCCCGTTGCGTCGCCCGATCCGACAACCGTGAGGCGGTACGCTTCCGCGCCCTTGATCGAGGGATCGCGGACGAAGCGGATCGCGCCGCTCGGCGAGGTCTGGAGAGCAAGGCCGCGCTCGGTCTTCACATGGGCGATCAACAGGCGGGCAGCGGCGGCGGCACCCGTGTCGGTCGGGTCGGCGGTGATGCCGGTGCCGTTCGCGATCGTGAAGCTGCCGGCGGCAGGCGTAACTTGCGACGGTTGCGGGACCAGCGGTGCGCGGGCCTGCGCATTCGCCTCGGCCGAGGTGAGCGCGGCGGCGCAGACGGCAAACGGAAGCATCGTCGACGCGACGAGCAAGCGCCCGAGATTACGGTTCGCGGCTGCACGCATGTTGACTGCTCCCTGTATCGGCTCCTGATGGCCGCTGGTTGAGGAATGTAACCAATATAGGTCCATACACAACCCCGTGATTTGCGCCCTTATCGGGCCGGCGGCTTTGGGATTGTTTCGTGAGGACGGTTGGGAACGTACCAATATGGCCCTTGGATTTAGTCTGGTTGCCGAGCACGCGGTCCTTGGCTACGCTACTACGATGGACGCGGCGTGGCTCGCTTTGAGCTGCCGGTCGGAGGGGGAATACATGGCGTTTTCCGATGAAATCGGACGCTTTCGCAAGGGAAATCCATCGCCGCTATACCTCCAGTTGCAGGAACTGATCCGCAACGCGATCGGCGAGAAGCTGTTGGTACAAGGCAATGCGATCCCGGCCGAGCGTGATCTCGCGATCGAGTACGACGTTTCGCGGATCACCGTGCGCAAAGCTATCGGCGGACTGGTCGAGGAGGGGCTTCTCACGCGCCGGCGCGGCGCGGGGACGTTCGTCGCCGGGCGCGTCGAGAAGAGTTTCTCGAAGCTGTCGTCGTTCAGCGAGGACATGGCGGCACGGGGGCGTACGTCGAGCAGCAGCTGGATCTCGCGCTCGGCGGGGCAGGTGAACCCGGAGGAAGCGATGGCGTTGGGATTGTCGCCGGGGGCGGCTGTGTTCCGCTTCAACCGCATCCGCTATGCCGACGAAGAGGCGATGGCGCTCGAATTCTCGACCATCGCGGGATATTGCCTGCCATCGGTCGAGGTCGTCGATGACTCGCTCTATGCCGCGCTCGAGAACGCCGGGAGCCGCCCGGTACGCGCGCTGCAACGCCTGCGTGCGGTGCCGTTCGGGGGCGAGCATGCGCGGATGCTGGGCGTCGACGCGGGCCATGCCGGGCTGCTGATCGAGCGACGCGGCTTCCTGCGCGATGGCCGGGCCGCGGAGTTCACGCGCTCCTATTACCGCGGCGACGCGTACGACTTCGTCGCCGAACTCGCCGATATCTGACCTTCAATACCGAGAGTACCGATGAACCGACGTGAGCTTCTTGTTGGCACGGCGGGCGCCGGTGCTTCTCTGGTCGTGGCGCCGATCAAGGCCGGGTTCGCGGCTAGCGGTAAAGCGCAGGGATCGGCCGGTTCGCTGCCGATGCCGCAGCCGACGCGGACCTTGCCGTCGCGCGCACTGGTGCAGGATCCGTCGCGGACGCTCATCGAGCGCGGCTGGCTGTTCCACGAGGGCGACGTGATCGCGCCCGCACCCGACGGCCACAACGCGACGTATCTGAGCGTGAAGGCGGGCAACGCACTCGGGGCTGCAGCGATGGCGTATGACGATTCGGACTGGCAGTCGGTGCGGTTGCCGCATGACTGGGCCTCCGCGCAGCCGTTCGTGAAGACAGCCAACATCTCGCAAGGCTATCGCGTGCGGGGGATCGGTTGGTACCGGCGGACGCTGCGGCTCGATCCGGCGGACCGTGGCAAGACGATCGGGCTGCAGTTCGACGGGATCGCGACCAACGCGACGGTCTGGGTCAACGGCAGCGTCGTCGCGCACAACTGGTCGGCGTATAACAGCGTCGAGATCGACCTGACGCCGTTCGCGCGGTTCGGCGACGACCTCAACGTCATCGCGGTGCGCGTCGATGCGCAGGCGATGGAGGGCTGGTGGTACGAAGGCGCGGGGATCTATCGCCATGCGTGGCTGATCCGCCGTGCGCCGGTGGCGATCGTGACGGACGGCGTGCATTGCGATCCGAGGCGCACCGCGAATGGCGCGTGGAGCGTGCCGGTCGAAGTGAAGCTCGGCAGCATCGATCGCGCGTCGGTCGGCGTGACGGTGGATGTCGCGCTGCTCGATCTCGACGGCAAGCGCGTGGCGGGGGCGCAGGCGGCTGCGACGGTCCTGCCGTTGGAGCGCGCGACTGCGGTATTGACGCTGGCCGTGCCTGCACCGCGCATCTGGTCGATCGAGACGCCGACGCTCTATACCGTCGTGACGCATGTCCTTCGCGACGGCGCGATCGTCGACGAGCGGCGCATCCCGGTCGGCTTTCGAACGATCCGGTTCGATGCGGACCGTGGCTTCCTGCTCAACGACAAGTCGGTGAAGCTGAAGGGCGTGTGCCTGCACCAGGATCACGCCGGCGTCGGGACCGCGATCCCCGATGCGCTGCTGCGCTGGCGGCTGGAGCGGCTGAAGGCGATGGGCTGCAACGCGATCCGCTGTTCGCACAACGCGCCGGCCGCCGAACTGCTCGACCTGTGCGACGAGATGGGCTTCGTCGTGATGGACGAGAACCGCCAGTTCAATCCCGCGCCCGATTACATGGCGCAGCTCGAATGGATGGTCCGCCGCGACCGCAACCACCCGAGCGTCATCCTGTGGTCGGTGTTCAACGAGGAGCCGATGCAGGGCACCGAGGCGGGCGTCGAGATGCTCCGGCGAATGGCGCACGCGGCGCATGCGCTCGACGACAGCCGGCCGGTGACGGGGGCGATGAACGGCGCGTTCTTCGATCCGATCAACGTGTCGAGCATTTTCGACGTGGTCGGCTTCAACTATTACCAGGGCGACTACGACCGGTTCCACCAGCTCAACCCGACCAAGCCGATAACGAGCTCGGAGGATACCAGCGCCTATGAAACGCGCGGCGCGTTCGCCAGCGATCCTGCCGCGCATGTCCAGTCGTCCTACGACGTCGAGGCGGCGAGCTGGGGCGATACGCACCGCGCGACGTGGAAGAAGATCGCCGATCGCCCGTTCGTCGCGGGCGGGTTCGTGTGGACCGGGTTCGATTATCACGGTGAGCCCACGCCGCACGAATGGCCGACGATCTCCAGTTTCTTCGGCATCCTCGACCTTTGTGGTTTCCCGAAGACGGCGTTCGATATCCACCGCGCGCATTGGGTCGATGATGCGCCGGTCGTCAGCCTGACGCCGCACTGGACGTGGCCGGGACGCGAGGGCCAGCCGGTGGTGATGCTGGTGGTGAGCAACGCCGAGCGCGTCGAGTTGCGGCTCAACGGGCGGAAGGTCGGCGAGCAGGCGGTCGACCGGATCATGGGCAACGAGTTCAGCGTGCCCTATGCGCCAGGACGGATCGAAGTCGTCGCGATGCGTGGCGGCAAGATCGTCGCTACCGCCGCGCACGAGACCGTGGGCAAGCCGGTCGCGTTGCGGCTGACGCCGGCGCGGACCGTGATGGCGGGCGACGACGAGGATACGCAGCCGGTGACGATCGACGCGATCGATGCCGCCGGGCGCCACGTACCGACCGCGAACCTGCCGACGCAGTTCTCGGTCGACGGCGCGGCGATCATCGGTGTCGGTAATGGCGATCCGAACAGCCACGAGCCGGAGAAGGGCAATGCGCGGTCGTTGTTCAACGGGCTCGCACAGGTCATCGTGCAGGCGGGGACGGGTCGTGGGCGGATCGTGATGACCGCGACCGCGCCGGGATTGAAGCCGGCGCGGCTGGTGATCGACCGGGCAGCGATCGCACCGCGCGCACAAATGGCCGCGACCTATGGCGGGCAGGCGATCCGGGAGTGGCGTCGCTCGCCGGCGTTCGCTGCGCGTCCCGACCCTGCGCTGGCGCCGATCGATGGCGACAATAACAGCTGGGCGTTCGTGCGGAGCGGCACGCCGGTGCAGGCTGCGGCGGAGGGGCGTTGGCGGCTCTACCGGGCTAGCGTGACGCCGTGGCGGCGTATCGGTGCGGAGGGCGGCATGATCCGTTTCGCGTCGATCGCGGGGAAGGCCGAGCTGTGGGTGGATGGCCGGCGGCTCGCGTCGAAGACCGGCGCCGAGGTTGGGCCGCTCGAGGCGGCGCTGCCGGCGGGCGGCGGGGTGCGCCAGATCGTGCTGGTGGTGGAAGCGGCCGTGGAGGGGGTTTCGGGTGTCGTTGGCGCGGTGTCGCTGGAACCGCTAGCGCGCTGACGCTGCTTAATCCTCCCCCGCCAGGGGGAGGTGGCTGGCACTCGCCAGACGGAGGGGGAGGCAGGCGAAACCTCTGCTCCGTGTCCTCCCCCTCCGACGCCTGCGGCGCCACCTCCCCCTGGCGGGGGAGGATCAATTTCAGAGCCTACCGGGCCAGCTTGGTCAGGACCGCGTCGGTCGCGAGCACGTGAAGCTGGCCTGGCGCGGGGCGGGCGATCGCGCGGATACCGAGCTTTGCCAGCGCCGCATCGTCGGCCAGCGCTAGATCGCCCAGTTGGAGGCGCAGTCGACCGGTATGGCGGCTAGCGCGAAGGACATTCGCTGCCCCGCCGAGCGCGCTCTCAGTTGCGGACGACAGGCTGATCGTATCCTCCGCGACAGTCGCGGCAGGCTTGATCGCCACATCACCACCGAGAGCCAACGCATCGCGGATTTCCATCGAGACGACATCGGCGATCGGCCCGAGCACGACCTGAAGCGCGGAGTTCGACGGACGCAGGATGCCGCGTGCCCCGAGTGCCTTAAGCGCGGCATCGTCGACCACGGACTGGTCGACCACGATCAACCGCAACCGCGTCGTACACGCGCTCACCGTCGTCAAATTCGCCCCGCCGCCCAGCGCCTGCGCGAACGCCGCACCGCGGCCGCCTGCCGCGGTAGGCGCTACGGCAGCAACGGTCTCGGCTTCGCGCCCAGGCGTCGCGAGGTCGAACTTGCGGATGAAGAAGCGGAACAGACCGTAATACAGCACGAAATACAGCGCACCGACTGGCAGCAGAACGAGCGGTCGCGTCGCCTTGCCGAAGTTCAGCACGTAGTCGAGCAGTCCCGCCGAGAAGCCGAAGCCCATCTTGACGCCGAGCAGGTCCATCAGCGCCATCGACAGGCCGGTCAGCACCGCGTGCACCGCGTAGAGCACGGGCGCGAGGAACATGAAGCTGAACTCGATCGGCTCGGTGACGCCGGTCAGCGCCGAGGTGAGCGCGAGGCTGAGCAGCATGCCGCCGACCGCTTTCCGGCGCTCGGGATTCGCGGAATGGTACATGGCGAGGCACGCGGCGGGCAGGCCGAACATCATCACCGGGAAGAAGCCGGCCATGAAGATCCCGGCCGACGGATCGCCCGCAAAGAACCGCCGCAGGTCGCCCGAGGTGCCGTGGTAATCGCCGGCGACGAACCAGACGATGTTGTTGAGCAGGTGATGCAGCCCGGTGACGAGCAGCAGGCGGTTGAGCAGCCCGAACACGAACACGCCGACCGCACCGCTGCCGGTGATCGCGACGCTCAATTGGTCGACGCCCTGGCTCAGCAGCGAGAAACCGAAACCGAATACCGCCGCGAGCACGAGACCCGCCACGCCGCTGACGATCGGCACGAACCGGCGGCCGCCGAAGAAAGCGAGATATTCCGGCAGCTTGATCGTCGAATACCGATTGTAGAGCGTCCCGCCCGCGAGCCCCGACAGGATGCCGATCGGCACGTCGAGCCGTGCCATCGCCTTGGCCTTCCACGCCGCGATCGCGAGGTCGGCGGAGACGCCGGTGAGCCCTGCCGATACTTCGGGCGCGACGGTGATCAGGACTTTGCCCGCTTCGGTCGCGACCAGGAAGCAGACGACGCCGGCGAGACACGCGGCACCGTTGCCATCACGCGCGAACCCGGTGGCGACGCCGATCGCGAAGAGCAGGCCGAGGTGCGAGAAGATCGCGTCGCCTGCCGCGCTGATGAAGGCGATGTCGAGCAGGTCTGGCTGGCCGAGGCGGAGCAGCAGGCCGGCGATCGGCAGCACCGCGATCGGCAGCATCAGCGCGCGGCCGAGCGGCTGGAGGGCTTCGAGGATCGATTTCATGCGGTGAACTCCCGGGCGAGCGAGCGGACGTCGGCAGCGGACCTGCATTGCAACGCGGCAGCGGCATGCGTGCGGCACGCCTCCATCGTCAGCGTCGCGACCAGCGCCTTGATCTCAGGCACCAGCGCGGGTGCGGACGAGAGCTCGGTGACGCCGAGCCCAAGCAGGATGGGGACGGCGAGCGGGTCGGAGGCGAGTCCGCCGCACACGCCGGTCCAGCGGCCATGCACCGCGCCGCCCTTGCAGGTCTGCGCGATCAGCCGGAGGACGGCGGGGTGCAACCCGTCGATGCCGCTCGCGACGGCGGCGTTGCCGCGGTCCATCGCCAGCGTGTATTGGGTGAGGTCGTTGGTGCCGACCGACAGGAAATCGGCCTCCGCAGCGATCAGGTCGGCGGTGACGGCGGCGGCGGGCGTCTCGATCATGACGCCGACTGGGACGCGGTGGACGATGCCGATCTCTGCGGCGACGCGGTCGACCACCGCGCGGACGGCGCGCAGTTCGTCGAGGCTGGCGATCATCGGCACCATGATGCGGCATTGCCGGGCGGGCTTTACCGACAGGATCGCGCGGACCTGGTCCTCCAGGATCTGCGGGTATGCGAGGCCGACGCGAATGCCGCGCAGGCCGAGTGCGGGGTTTTCCTCCGGCGCCATCGGCAGATACGGCGCGGGCTTGTCGCCACCGATGTCGAGCAGGCGGACGATCAGCGGGCGGCCGTCGAGCGCGTCGGCGATCGCCTGGTAGTCCGCGGTCTGTTCGGCGACCGTCGGCGCGGCATCGCGTTCGAGGAACAGGAATTCGGTTCGCAACAGGCCCGAGCCTTCCGCGCCGTTCTCGACCGCGAGATGCGCATCGCCGAGCGCGCCGAGATTGGCGAAAGCCTCGATCCGGGTGCCGTCGGCCATGCGGCAGGGTTCGCCGGCCCGCGCGAGGGCTTCGGTGCGGCGGACCTGCGCCTGGACGATCCGGACTTGCGTGGCGACGAGCGTGTCGGCGTCGGGATCGATCCGCAACAGGCCTTCGCCGGCGTCGAGGATCACGGGCGTGTCGTCGGTGACGGCGTTCAACGTCGCCCCGATCGCGACCAGCGCGGGGAGGCCCATCGTCGCGGCGAGGATCGCAACGTGTGAGGTCGGGCCGCCGCGCTCGACGCAGAAGCCGACGATGTTCGCGCGGTCGAGCGACAGGACGTGCGACGGCAGCAGGTCGTCCGCGAGCAGGATCGTGTCGGGCGGGAACGACAGGGGCGTGGTCTCGACGCCGGCGATCAGCGCGAGCAGCTGGCGTTCGAGATCGAGCATGTCGTCGGCGCGCTCGGCGAGCCGCAGGTCGGTGCTGGCGCGCAACGCGTCGGCCTGCGGACGGATCGCGCCGCGCCAGGCATGACCCGCGCTCTCGCCGCGGGCGATGCCGCTGCGCGTTGTCTCGTGCAGCATGGGATCGTCGAGCATCGCCGCATGCGCCTCGACGATCGCGCGTTCGGGCCCGGTTGCGCTGCGGGCGCGGTCCGCGAAACGGGTCGAGAGCGTCGTGACGGCCGCATCGAAGCGAGCCTCCTCGACGGCGATTCCTTCGCCGTGTTCGGGGACGACGATGTCGGCGGGGCGAAACCAGCGTGCCCGGCCGATTGCCAGGCCGGGTGCCGCGGTGACGCCGGTCAGCGCGCCGTCGACTGCGGGGCGGGCCGGCGAGGGGGCGATGGCAGGTGCGCGGACGGGGGCTTCGGCCGGCTCGTCCATGCCGCTCGCGATCAGGTCGCAGATCGCGGCGAGTGCTGCGGCGGCATCGGCGCCCGCTGCGGTCACGATGATCGTCTCGTTGTGGCGGATTGCCAGGGCGAGCAGGGCGATTGGGCTGCGGACGTTGGCGGTCTTGTCGCCGGATGCAAGCGTCACGTCGGCGTCGAAGCGCTTGGCGGTCGCGGCAAGGCGCGCGGCGGGGCGGGCGTGGATGCCGTGGGGCAGGGGCACGACGACCGTGCGTGCGTGCGTCGTGCCGTCCTGGATCGTCTCGCGGCGTGCGACCGCGTCGCTGGGTTCGAGCGTCATCAGCGGATCGCCGACCGCGACCAGTTCGCTGGAGACGGCGTGGACGATGCTGAACCGGTCGGGGTTCACGATGACGATCGGCGTGACGACTGCGCGAGCCTCGCGCACCAGCAGGTCGAGGGCGAAACGGATCAGCGGTGCACCGCGCTCGACCGTCTCGCCGACCGCGACGCACGGGCTGAACCCGCGTCCGCCGAGCGCGACCGTGTCGAGGCCGATGTGGATCAAGATCTCTGCACCCTCGGGCGTGGCGAGCGTGATCGCGTGGCCGCTCGGCAACAGCGTCAGCACGGTGCCGGCGCAGGGAGCGTAGAGGCAGTCGCCGGTCGGATCGATCGCGACGCCGTCACCAAGCATCTTCTCCGAGAAGACCGCGTCGGGCACTTCGTCGATCGGCGTTGCCCAGCCCTGCATCGGCGCGGTCAGGAGGATGGAGGCCATGGGTGCGTTCTCGATACCAAAAGGGAAGGGCGCAAAAGCAGGGTGGAGGCGGTCAGGCCGCGCTCTCCCCGCCGATCCATGTGCCGACCGGATGCAGGTCGCGGGTGAGCACGACCCAGTCGGCGGTGCGGCCGACCTGCAACGTGCCGCGCTCCTGCGATAGCCGCAGGAACGCGGCCGGATAGGTCGCCGCCATCGCTGCTGCGATTTCGGGTGCGACGCCGAGCCGGTCGACGGTGTTGCGGACCGCGCCCGCCATGTCGAGATCGGAGCCCGCCAGCGTGCCGTCGGCACCGACGCAGCGGCCATTCTCGACATGGATCTCGCGGCCCTGCAGCACGAACGACTTCTCCGCCGCACCGACGCACGGCATCGCGTCGGATACCAGCATGAACCGGTCGTGCGGCCGTGCGCGCAACGCGATCCGCAGCACCGCGTCGTCGACATGGAAGCCGTCGACGATGATCCCGCAATACACCGCCTGGTCGTCGAGCACCGCGCCGACCACGCCCGGTGCGCGGTGGACCAGCGGCGACATCGCGTTGAACAGATGCGTCACGCCGGTGATCCCGGCGGCCATCCCGGCGCTCGCAGTGGCGTGATCCGCATCGCTATGGCCGATGCTGATGAGCACGCCGGCGGCGGTCAGCGTCGCGATCTGTGCCGCGGTCACGCGCTCAGGCGCGAGCGTCACCATGACCCGGCCGAGGCGGGGGCGGGTCAGCAGCGCGAGCAGGTCGTCGTCGAGATCCTGGAAGCGCGTCGGGTCGTGAATGCCCTTGCGCGCCGGGCTGATCACCGGGCCCTCGATATGGATGCCGAGCACGCCGGGGACGCCTGCGAGGATCGCCGCGTCGACCGCATCGAGCGCGCGCGCGATCACGTCGGGCGTGTCGCTGATCAGCGTCGGCAGGAACGCGGTGGTGCCGAACGGCCGGTGCGCCGCGCCGATCGCGGCGATGCCCTCGACCGTGGGCGTATCGTTGAACAGCACGCCGCCGCCGCCGTTGACCTGCGTATCGACGAAGCCTGGCATCAGCCAGCCGCCATCGAGATCGATCGCGTGATCCACGGCCTGATCGGACGTCGCGTCGCCGATCTGCGTAATCCGGCCGTCCTCGACGACGATCGTCGCTTCGTGAAGGACGCCGGTCGAGGCGGCGATATGGCCGTTGGAGAAACGGTAGGTCGTCATAGTGTGCGCGTCACTTTGCTCAGATGCGAGGGTGCGTCGGGGTTGAAGCCACGCGCGAGCGAGAGCGCGTTGACCATGCGGTAGAAGCTCTGGATCATCAGGATCGGCTCGATCGCCGGATGTGCCGCGAGCGCGGGCAGGACCGTGTCGTCATGACTACCATCCAGCGCGGCGTCGGCAAGCAGGACGCGCGCGCCACGGTTGGCGAACTCGCGCGCGGCCTCGCGGACACCGTCGCCGGCAACATCCGAGGTGGCCAGTGCGAGCAGTGGAAAGCCGTCGTCGACAAGTTGCATCGGCCCGTGGCGAACCTCGGCCGAGCTGAACGATTCGGCGTGCAGCGCGCAGGTTTCCTTCATCTTCAACGCGGCTTCGTTGGCGATGCCGAAGCCGATCCCGCGCGCGATCACGAACAGGTTGGTCGCGGTGCGCAGCGGCTCGACCGCAGCCGACCAGTCGAGTGCCCAGGCGCGCGCGAGGTCGGCGGGCAGCGCGGCGACCGCGTCACGCAGCCCGTCGTCGTCGGCCCATTCGGCGGTCAGCGCGGCCAGCGCGGCGAGCGAACAGATATAGGACTTGGTCGCGGCAACCGATTTTTCCGGGCCGGCATGCAGCGGTATCAGGGTATCGGCGGCCTCTGCGAGCGGCGAGGTCTCGTCGTTGACCAGCGCCACGACGTGTGCGCCGGCGGCCTTCTGCGCGGCGACCGTCGCGAGCAGATCGGGGCTGCGGCCGCTTTGCGAGACGGCGATGCACAAGGTATTCCGCGCGCCGAGCGGCGCGTCATACAGCGACACGACCGAGGGGGCCGCGGCGGCCACGGGTATGCCCGTCTTCGTCCAGATCAGGTATTTGCCATAGACCGCCGCATGATCGGACGATCCGCGCGCGCAGGTCACGACGACTGCGGGCGGCGCGGCGCGCAGTCGGGCGCCGAGCGCTGCGAAAGCCGCCGCGTTCGCAGACAGCATCCGCTGCACGGCGTCGCTGGACTCCGCGGCCTCGCGAAACATCAGTGTTGCGTCTTCGGCGATGGAAGAGGGGGCCGGAGAAGAGGAAGCAGTTTCATGCATGGCAGCGGCTCGCTTCGATTATCGTGCGGGTGTCGTGCGGGCAGGGAGCGAGCAGCCCCCCGACCAAGACCAGTTTGAGTAAGTTATGGATTGGTATTATTCAAGCGTCAGATGACCGGCCATCATGCGCGCCAGCCGGTCGACCGTATCTCGATCGGTCACGCTGCGTTCGGCGGCGGCAAAGCCAAACCGCAGTTCCGCCGGGTCCGTCGCGGTCTCCGACGCAACGCGGCACGACGCGTGGACCTCGTGCACGCCGGATTTGAGGATGGCGGGTAGCGTGGCGGGAGAGACTCCGCTGCCAGCCAGGATGACGATCCGCCCTGCCGCCCGTCGATGCAGGTCGCCCAACATCGCGACGCCGTCGACCGCCTTGGGAACGCCGCCCGATGTCAGGATCCGGTCGAAGCCGAGCGATACGGCGGCTTCGAGCGCGGCGGGCAGGTCCGCGCACAGATCGAACGCACGGTGCAGCGTCAGCGATAGCGGATAGCCGCGTGCCGTACCCAGCGCGCGGGCGTGCGCGATCCATGCGGCCAGCACCGGAAGGTCCAGCTGGTGCGTGGCATCGAGCGCGCCGATCACTATTCCCGCCAGCCCGGCCTCCGCGGCGGTGCGGATATCGTCCGCGATCAGCGCCTGCTCGCGGCGGGAATAGACGAACCCACCCTCGCGCGGGCGGGCCAGCAGGTGGACGGGCAGGGCAGGGCCGCCCGTTCTCCCCGCAGTCGCCGACACGGCCGCGCGGATCAGCGACGCGGGCGGGGTAAGGCCGCCGACCGCGAGCGCCGCGCAGAGTTCGATACGGCCCGCACCGCCCGCGATCGCCGTATCGATACCACGGAGATCTTCGACGCAGACCTCGAGCATCGGCGTCGCGGTGGGGAGAACGCCGTCCCCGCTCACGCCCACACCGCTCACGCCCACACCGCTCACGCCCACACCGCTCACGCCCGCACCACTCACGCCTTGAACAGCGAGTTGGCTTTCAGCACCGTCGTCGTGCCGCGCGCGTCGGTGACGGCATAGGTAAAGCCGGGCAACAGGCAGAACGCGCCGACATTGCCTTTCGTATCGAGCGCGAGGAATCCGACCTGGACGCCGCGAATGGCGTCGCCGCGAAGGTGGGCGATATGACGGACGACTTCTTCGCACGCCTGCTGCGGCGACGCGCCACCGCGCATCGACGCGACGACCCGCGCGGACCCTGCGACTCGCGTCACCTCCTCGCCGACTCCCGTCGACGTGGCGCCGCCGACGCCTGCCTCGACGTACAGGCCCGATCCGACCTGCGGCGAATCGCCGACACGGCCGCGCATCTTGAACGCCATGCCCGACGTCGTGCACGCGCCTGCCATGCGACCGTCCGCGGTGCGGGCGAGCAGGCCGATCGTGTCGTGATCGAGTGCGCCGCCGGGCGTGCGCGTGACGCGGTTCTCGCTATTGGCTTCGGGTTGGTATTTCGCGGTCTTCAGCCAGTCGCGCCAAGCCTTCTCCGACTCGGGCGTTAGCAGCGATCGTTGCGGGAACCCCTGGTCGCGCGCGAACCGCGTCGCGCCCTCGCCGACGAGGAAGGTGTGCGGCGTGCGCTCCATCACCCGCCGCGCGACCGAGATCGCATGCACCGTGTTCTCCAGCGCGGCGACCGCGCCGACGCCGCCTGCGTCGTCCATGATGACGGCATCGAGCGTCACATGGCCATCGCGGTCCGGATATCCCGAATAGCCGACGCTATGATTGCTGGGGTCGGCTTCGGGGACCATCGCGCCGGCCTCGACCGCGTCGATCAGCGAGCCGCCCTTGGCCAGGCGGGCGAATGCCGCTGCGTTGGCGGCGGCGCCGAAATCCCATGTCGACAGGACGACCGCGCCAGAGGCTGCGGAGTCGGGCGCCGTTCCTGCACCCATTGTGTTCGCCGCTGCGCCCCGCGGCGTCACGAATGGTATCGTTCCCATGCTGCCCAAGCCTGCCAGCAACCATCTGCGCGTGTTCGCCATGTGATCCCCCATCGCATCCCTTCCAGCGTGATCCGCTGTCCGGTTGAGATGCTCAGGCTATCGCAGGATAAGTCGCCCCGCCAGTCGTGACGCCGATTTGAAACATTTTATCGCAAATGTTCCATAAAGGTATTGTTTAGGCATTGACTGAAATCCCGATTTGACGAAACCTGTTAGCGCAACCCGACACAACGCCAGTGCGCGATCGGGCATTGAAAAGGGGTAGGTATGCACTTCGGCCATTCTGTTTCGCGGATCGCACTCGTCGGTTCTCTCGTCTTTTCGGCCTTACCCGCGCTGGCGCAGGACTTGCCCGCGACGGCGCAGGACGCACCCGCAACGACGCAGGATGCACCGGCCGTGACGCCCGCGCAGGCAGCGGCGACGACCCCCGCCGACGCCAAGGTCCAGGCCGATGCGACGACCGCTACCGCAGCCGCCGATCAGACCAGCCGCGATGCCCAGTCGAGCGATGCCCAGTCGAGCGGCGCGATCGTCGTGACGGGATCGCGCATCCAGCGGCCGAACACGACATCCGCAGCGCCGATCACCTCGGTCACTGCGCAGGACATCCGCGCACAGGCCGCAGTCAACGTCGAGGACGTGCTGAACCGCCTTCCGCAGATCGCGCCGGACAGCCAGCAGACCTATAACGACTCCGACGGTCGCCAGCGCATCAAGCTGCGCAGCCTCGGGTTCGAGCGTACGCTGGTGCTGATCGACGGCAAGCGCCTCGGCACGCAGAACGGGCAGGACGTCGGCATCATTCCGCCGTCGCTGCTCGAGCGCGTCGACGTGCTGACCGGCGGTGCCTCGTCGGTCTATGGTTCGGACGCGGTCGCTGGTGTCGTCAACTTCGTCCTGAAGAAGGATTTCGAAGGGCTTCAGATCGACGGCAACTACAATCTCTACAATCACAACAACAAGGACACGGTCGTGTCGTCGCTGGCGCGCGCATCGGGCTTCAGCAGCCCGCGCGGCCTGACCAACGACGGTGGCCGGGTCGACGTCACGGTGACGGCGGGCAAGAAGCTGTTCGACGGCGCGCTGCGGATCAACGGGTTCGTCAACTACAAGCATACCGATCCGGTATTGTTGTCGGAGCGCTCGAACTCGGGGTGCTACCTGACGCAGACCACGCTGAACGCGCCGCTGTCGTGCGGGTTGACGCCAAGCAGCTCGACCAGTGGGCTCATCACGCCGCAGAGCGGTGCGAACGCCAACGCGCAATACGTCAACAACCCCAACGGCACGCGGACGTTCGTTCCGTTCGGTCCGGGCGCGGGCAACGCCTCGAACTATTTCAGCAACTACGCGTATCAGCGTCCGTCGGAGCGCGTGAACGCCGGCGGCTTCGTCAGCCTCGACATCGCACCGGACGCCGAGCTGTACGCATCGGGCATCTGGTTCCGCGACAAGTCGTACAACAACTACCCGGCGATCGCGGGCGGCGGCGTCCAGGTGAACTGCGACAACCCGTTCCTGTCGGGGTCGCAAGCGACCGCGATCTGCGGCGCCGCGGCTGGTACGGCTACGACGGCGCCCATCGACCTTCGCTATCGTCTGGGCGAGGGCAATGATCAGCCCGACACCTATCTGAACACCGGCGTGCGCCTGACCGGCGGCCTTCGTGGCAAGGCCGGCGACGCGTGGACCTATGACGTCGGCGGCGTCTATGCCCGCAACCGTCAGGATTACACGCCGAGCTTCGTCAACGCGACCAACCTGCAGAACGCGATCAACGTCGGCGGCACGCGCGCCGCACCGACCTGTGCCACGACCACGGATGCCGCCTGCGTCCCGTTCGACGCGTTCAGCGCCGGCAACACCAATCCGGCGCTCATCGACTATCTGTATGACCGGGGGACATCGGTCACCACGGGCACATTGTACGACGTCCAGGCCAACGTCACCGGCGACCTCGGCAAATACGGCATCACTTCGCCGTTCGCGGAGCAGGGCGTGGCGATCGCGCTGGGGACGGAATACCGCAAGGATACGCTCAAATCGACCGCCGACAGCGTGTATCGCGCTGGCCTCGGCGGCAACGACACGTACCTGAAGCAGGACGTCTGGGAGGCCAACGTCGAAGTGCAGGTGCCGCTCGTCCAGCACAAGCGGTTCGCCGATCTGCTGCAGGCCAACGGTGGCTACCGCGTGTCGAAGTACAGCAGCAATCCGAGCACGTTCAACACCTGGAAGATCGAGGGCATATACGCGCCGGTCAGCGACCTGACGTTCCGCGCCTCGTTCAACAAGGCGCAGCGCGCACCGACGGTGACCGAAATCCGCCAGGCGACGAACGTCGAGTTCGCCCGCGGCGGATCGGGCACGATCAACGATTTCTGCGCGCCGACCGTCACCAGCAACCCCAATGGCGGCGTGACGTACGGCACGCCGATCGCCTCGCGCGACGTGTGCCGCGCGACCGGCCTGTCCGACGCGCTTTATGGTAGCCCGACGCTGATCTGCCCGGGCGATGCGTCGACCGGTGCGACCGGATGTACGGTACGCTCGGGTGGCTTCACCGCCGATCCCGAAACCGCCTACACGCAGACCTATGGCCTGATCGTGAAGCCGCGGTTCGTGCGCGGGCTGGTCTTCTCGGTCGATCGCTACAAGATCAAGATTGACGATTCGCTCGGCTATAATGATTTCAGCTACTACACCGATGGCTGTCAGCGTTCGAACGGCGACGCGTTCTTCTGCCAAGGCATCGTCCGCAACCCGGGCACCGGCACGCTCTATTCGCCGGCCGGCACCAACCCTTCCACCGGCTTCATCCGCCAGGGCACGACCAACTTCTACAAGTCGATCGCGCGCGGTTATGATTTCCAGGCACAGTACACGCTCGATCTCGCCAGCGCGGGCAAGATCGACTGGAACTTCAACGGCTCGCTGACGACGTTTGCAGGGGGGCAGGACTCGCCGCTCCAGCCGACCCGCAACTGCGCCGGCTACTACGGCAATGGCTGCGGCCAGCTGATCCCGAAATGGTCGCATGGCCTGCGCGCAACCTACACGACGCTCGACCGCGGCTTCAGCGCCTCGTTCAACTGGCGCTATGTCGGATCGCTGACCAACGCGGACAATTCGGGTGATCCGGCGATCGGCGGCACCGATGCGCGCGCGCGGACCAGCTACTTCCGCGTTTCGCCCAAGAGCTATTTCGACCTCGCGCTCAACTTCGCGATCGACAAGGCGTTTTCGCTGCGCCTGATCGCGAACAACCTGCTCGACAAGAGCGCCCCGATCGTTCCGGACTCGTACAACGTCGCCCTCGCGCGCACGAACACGATCCCGCAGCGCTACGACTCGCTGGGCCGCAGCCTGTCGGTCGGTGCGACCGTCAAGTTCTGATCGGATAGCGCATAAAGGCTCGCCGTTCGCGGCGGGCCTTTTCTTATGGACGCCACTTTCGCGGTGGCGAGATGGCCGATCCGGGCCGACGCCCGTACGTATTTACGGCCATACGGCAAGGTCGGCTTGGCCTCTGACGCGGGGTGGATACTAAAAGTTTTCGCGTATCCGGTTGAATGGGTAGTCTGTATTCGCCGCTAGATTCATATGAACCGGCGACCGATTGGCTACGGACAGGCGTATTCTTTGGACGCCTGGCTCGATACCCCGTAATGCTGTGGGGTTGCCATTCCTGTCGGTCGTCAACCGGACTGCGCCGTCGTCGATGCGCGCAACTCTCGTGCCGTCCAGCGTCAGCGTGGCGCCTTGGGCGCTATAGTGGATCGTCGCGATCCGCCCGTCGTCGGTCCGGCGGCTTAGCATCGTGCCCATCGCTGCGGGATGTTTCGGGCGGATGTTCCAGTGAATCGTGTCCGCGTCCTCGTGAAAGCCGACCAGCCGCCAGGTATAATCGACCATCACCAGCGCGGCGGGGGAATAGCCGGGTGCGTCTTCCTGCGTGAAGCGACCGGTCAGCGGATCGAGTTGCTGGCGCATCGACGCGTCCGCCTGGATCGCGTCGCACCACGCGGTCATCATCGTCCCGAACTCGGCGGAGCGACCGTAATGATCGAACCACCGCCCCGCACGTAATGCGGTGAGGGCCTGCGATGCACCGCCCCAGCTGTTGGCGGGGATCGGCCGGACGAAGCTGGGGTCATCGAGCGCGATCGACGGTAGCGGGATGGGGCTCCAGAACGCCTTGGGGTTGCCGAGCTGCTGCTGCCAGATTCGGTCGAACATCGGCTGGTCGACGACATGCTCGCCGCATACCCGGCTGATGACGTCGCCGCGCACGCGGACGAACCGGTCCTGCGGGTCGCGGTCGTAGAAGGCGGCGTCCGTCGCGTCGTACAGCCGCGACAGGATCAGGCGACGGATCGTCTCCGCGCGTTCGTCCCAGCGGGCCGCTTCGTCGGCGTGTCCCAGCGCGCGCGCCATCGCGGCCAGCGCGCGGCGCGCGCCGAAGACGGTCGCCGACAGGTCCGGGCAAAGACGGGGCAGCGACGCGATCGGGTGATGCGTGGCGGCGTCCTTGTTCGGGCATTGGTTCGGCATCCCGGCCCAGCGCGGGCTGTTGTCGTGGCCCGTGTCATAGGTGCAGAACCCCTCGATCAGGCCCGTGCCGCGCGTGTTGCGGTGACGCACGAGCCAATCGTCCCATGCCGAACAGGCGCGATAGGCCTGGGCGAGCAAGGCCTCGTCGCCGGTGGCGCGGGCGAGTTCCCAGCCGGTGGCGGCGATCGGCACGACCATCTGGATCTGGCCGAAGCTCGTTTCCGTGATCTTGTTGTTCGCCGGCAACTGGCCATTGGCGCGTTGCAGATCGAAGAACGTCGTGTGGCTGTTGCGCGCGACGTCGGGACGCCAGTGACGATAGACGAGTGCTTCGTGCGGTCCGCATTCCTGCCAGATGCCCTGATAGGTCGCGCCTTCGATCAGCACCGGGGCACTGACATAGGGCATGGTCCGGACATTGGCGGCGAGCACAGCCAGCGCCTTGTCGTAGGCCGCCTGCCAGCGCGTGTTCGCCGTCTTGAAGACCGGTGTATCGGTCGGCGCGGCGGAGACTGCGGCGCGGGGCAGGGCGAGCGTCGCGGCGGCGGCGGTCGTCCCGGCGAGGAAGTGGCGGCGGTCCATCAGGATCTCCCGGCAGGAATGGGCGTATCGACCACCACGCGGTCGACGTCGACCGATCCGCCCGGCCTGTCGCGGGTGAACGTGAACAGCGCGGGGCGCGACCCTTTCCACCAGGAGAAGCGTGCGAGCGGTATCGGCATGCCGATCGATACAAAGGTCTTGCCGTCGAGGCTGTAGCTGTAGGCGACGCGCTGATCCGCGGTGACGTCGGCGCGCAGGTCGATGCGGGTGCCGGTGAGCACGGGGCCGGCGGTCTCGACGCCTTCGCGTGCGAGCGTCACGCGCGTCTTGCCCGCCGCGCGGACTAGGCCGATCCAGCTCGGGCGAACGCCGAACAGCGACAGCCCGGCGCGTTGTCCGTCGACCATCCGGCGCGGATCGATGCGCGCGGTGATTCGGCTCGATGGGCCTTGCAGGATCTGGGTGAGCGTATTGCGGGCGGTGACGAGATGCTCGGCGGGTAACGCGGTCAGGCGCAGGAAACCGGGACGGGCGCTCAGACTCCACGCGCGGTCGTCGGGATTGTGGTTCCATTCCCATTGCGGACCCAGCGTACTGGTGGAGAACTCGTCGGATGCTTGCAGGCGGTACGGCGCGGGACTGTTCCGCGTGTCCGGGACCGCGTGGCGATCGACCGGCTGGCCGGCGCTGGAGCCGGGTATCGGCGCGCCGATCAGAGGCCAGCCATCGACCCAGCGCAGCGGTTCGAGATAGCTGATCCGGCCGAACGCGCCGGTCGAATTGAAATGTACGAACCAGCCTTGCCCGGACGGTGTCTCGACCCAGCCGCCCTGATGCGGTCCTTCCAGTTTGGTCGTGCCTTGGCGCAGCACCACGCGCTGTTCGTAAGGGCCGCGAATGTCGCGGGTGCGCAACGCGACCTGCGCGCCCTTCTCGACCCCGCCGAACGGCGCGAGGATGTAATACCAGCCGTCGCGCTTGTAGAGCTTGGGACCTTCGAGGATGGGGAGGTTGACCTTGTCCTCGACGATCGTCGTGCCGGTATCGAGCACGCGGGTGCCGTCCGCGCTCATCCGGTGGAGGATCAGCGGGCCCGCGCCGTGCCGCGAATGGACCAGCCAGGCGGTGCCGTCATCGTCCCAGAACGGGCAGGGGTCCTCCAGCATCGGCTGGTCGATCACTTTGACGGGCGTGCTCCACGGGCCGTCGGCACGCGTCGCGGTGGCCATGAAGATGCCCTCGTCGGGGGTAGCCCAATAGACGTAGAAGCGTCCGGCGTGATGGCGGATCGAGGGTGCCCAGACGCCGCCGGCATAGCGCGTGCCGCCGACCGGCTTCGAGATCGCGTCGGTCAGCGTGTGGGGGCCGGGCATGTCGTATTCGGGCGCGAACGGCAGGCGCGGCAGGACGTGGCCGAGGATGCGCCAATGCACCAGATCGCGCGAATGCAGGATCGGTATCCCGGGCGAAAAGTGGAAGCTCGACGCGACGAGGTAATAGTCCTCGCCGACGCGGATGACGTCTGGATCAGAATAGTCCGCGAAAATCACCGGGTTGGTATATGTCGCAGGTGCCGCGCTCATTGCTGGAACCGCGGCGAGCGCCAAAACGAGTGCGAGACGCGTCATGCGGCGAGCCTGTTGCCATAGCCTATGATGACGGTCGCCAGCACCAGCAGCGCGACGCCGCCCCAGACGGTCGCGCGGACCCGTGGTGCCGCATCCCGCCACTCGCGAAACGCGAAGCCCCAGAGCGTGCCGAAGATGATGATCGAGGCCATGTGCAGCGTCCAGGACGAGAAGCCGAACCGCCCCATCTGGCTTTCGCCCATCGTGTAGAAGAAGAACTGGAAATACCAGGCGAGACCGGCGACCGCGCAGAGCAGGAAGTTGGCGACGAGCGGCGTTCGGCTCCCGTCGACGTCGGGAACGACGTCGGTGCCGATGCCGCTGCCGGCGGTGCTGATCCGGCTCGCGCGTCCGATCCACTGGCCGGCGCTGCGATTGCGCGCGATCAGGATCGTGCACCAGATGCCGTTGGTGACGAGGCCGCCGAACATGACGAGGCACAGCACCGGAAGCCCCGTCCAGAGCGCACCCGTACCGGCGGCGCCCGACAGCACGCGGACCGGTTCGCCCGCTGCCAGCCCGAACGCGAAGCAGGACGACATGATGCCCGAGAAGATCGCGACGCCGATCCCCTTGCGGAAGTCGAACTCGGCGACCGCGGCGCGCTTCGCCTCGACCGACAGCGCCGCATCCTTGCGCGCGCCCGCCAGCGCGACGACGACGATCCCGAGCAGGGTCACGCCGAGACCGAGCAGGACGATGAGTCCGCTGGTCGTGTCGAGCAGTTTCGCCGCGAAATCACCCTGGAACAGCGGTGGGATCAGCGTGCCGAAGACGGTGCACAGCCCCAGCACGACCGCCATGCCGAGCGACAGCCCGAGATAGCGCATCGTCAAACCATAGGTGAGGCCACCGAAACCCCAGAGCATGCCGAACACGATCGGCCACAGGATCGCGCGGCGGGGCGCCGCCGCCAGCACACCCAGCAGATCCTCGGTCTGCAACGCGGCGAACAGCCAGGGCGCGATCAACCACGAGACGATCCCGCCGGTCAGCCAGTAGATCTCCCACGACCAGCGCTTCACGCCGCGATAGGGGACGTAGAAACTCGCCGACGCGAGCCCGCCAAGCCAATGGAAACCGACGCCGAGCAGCGGGTTGGGAGTCATCGGACGTCTCCGTCGAAAGCGGGGGCGAGGTCGAGCCCGAGGCGGTAGAGGCGGTTCGCGTTGCCCGCGAACAGTGCGCGGCGTTCGTCTTCGGACAGGTCCGCTACCGAATCGTGGAGCATCGCCAGCGTATCGTCGAACGAAGCGAACAGCCGGTCGGTCGGGAAATCGCTCGCCATCATCGCGCGGTCGGTGCCGAACAGGTCGATCGCGCGGCGGACACGGTCACGCGCTGCGCGGGCGTCCCAGGGGCGGAGCGCGAAACCGAGGCCGGACAGCTTGATCGCCACGTGCGGCAACCGGGCCAGCGCGCGCAGGCCGTCGCGCCAGTCGGTTTCGCCGTCGACGCCCATGCCGGCATGATTGAGGAATACCGGGATGTCGGGGTGCCGTTCGATCATTTTGGCAAGCGTCGCGAACTGGCCGGGATAGGCTTGCAGGTCGAACGACAGGTCGTGATCGGCAAGGCGCGCGAAGCCGTGTTGCCAGCGCTCGTCGGTCGTCATGTCTCGGGGCGTGTAGGTGCGGTTCGGATCGGGATGCCAGTTGACGATCTGGCGGACGCCGCGGACCGCCGGGCGGTCGGCCTGTGCGGCGAGTTGCGCGTCGATATCGGGTGCATCGAGCGCGGCGAAGGCGACGATCGCGGTCGGCAAGGATTGCGTTGCAACGGCGGCCTGCACCCAGTCGGTCTCCGCGATCGCCTGAGACGGCGCCGCACCAGCCTCGACATGAACCGCGCCGACGACGTTCCAGCGCGCAGCCTCGTCCAGATAGTCCGCTGGACCGTAATCGTGCGCGATCGCCGAGACGTTGCCGTTCGGGCCATCGTCCGCGAAAGGCGGCGTCAGCCACGCATAGTCCAGCCGACCCGGCTGCCAGAAATGGACATGGGCATCGACGAACGGGACGGGATCGATCACGGCCATGCCGCTATCCTCTCTGGAACGGGCGGCCCCGGTTTTTACCGGTGACCGTAAGACGTGGGTCGTGGTCGGCGGAGCGTCAGAAGGTCGTGCGGCCCCCCGACGTGTCGAACGTGGACGCGGTGGTGAAGCTGCATTCGTCCGAGGCCATGAAACAGATCATCGCCGCGGATTCGTCGACTTCGCCGAGCCGCCCCATCGGGATCTTGCCGCGCATGTAATCGACCTGACTCTGCGGCAGTTGCTCGAGGATCGGGCTTTCGAAGGTTGCCGGCGTGATCGCGTTGGCGACTATCCCGCCGGGGCCGCACTTGCCCGCGAGTTCCTTGCCGAGCGACTTGGTGAAGCCGATCACCGCCGCCTTCGACGCGGAATAGGCAGACGCGTTGGGGTTGCCTTCCTTGCCCGCGACCGATGCGACGTTGACGATCCGGCCATAGCCGTTCGCCAGCAGCAGCGGCACGACCGCGCGGTTGCAATAGAACAGCCCGTTGACGTTGATGTCGATCACGCGCTGCCAGCTGTCGATGGGATAGTCGTGCACGGGGGCGGTGGCGCCGGTTATGCCCGCCGCGCAGATCAGGATGTCGACCGGACCAAGGGCAGCATGCGTGGCCGCCGCCGCAGCCTCGACCGCGCCGGCATCGGCCACGTCGAGCGCCTCGACATGCGTTGCGCGTATCTCCGTACGCGCTGTCGCGAGCTTGTCCGCGTCGAGATCCCACAGCGCTACCCGGCCGCCCTCGGCGACGATCCGCGCCGCGACCGCCTTGCCCAGACCCGACGCGCCGCCTGTCACGATCGCCGTCCGACCGGCAAAGCGGCCCGCGTACAGGCTCATGCGGTCACCGCATCGCGTGGATGCTGCCACGCCACGACCATCTGCGTCTGCTCGCCGAGGCCGTCGATCGCCAGATGCATGGTGTCACCGGCCTTCAGGAAGATCGACGCGGGTTTCTTGCCCTCGCCGACACCGGGCGGGGTGCCGGTGATGAGCAGATCGCCGGGCTCCAGCGTGACGTATTCGCTGACGTACGAAATCAGTTCGTCGATCGCGAAGATCATCGTCTTGGTGTTGCCGGTCTGCATCCGCTCGCCATTGACGTCGAGCGCCATGGCCAGGTCTTGCGGATCGCCGATCTCGTCGGGTGTCACCAGCCACGGGCCGGTCGGGCAGAAGGTGTCGTGCCCCTTGCCCTTGGACCATTGCGAGCCGCGCTGCTTCTGGTTGAAGCGCTCCGATACGTCGTTGACCAGAACGTAGCCGGCGACATGATCCATCGCATCGGCCTTGTCGACGTAGCGGCAGGTCTTGCCGATCACGACCCCCAGTTCGACCTCCCAGTCGCTATGCGTCGAGCCCTTCGGCAGCATCACCGGATCGTTCGGACCGGACAGGCTCGACAGCGGCTTCATGAACATCATCGGTTCGGTCGGGATCGGCAGGCCCGATTCGATCGCGTGATCGCGGTAGTTGAGGCCGATCGCGACGATCTTGCCGACCCCCGCAACAGGCACGCCGTAGCGCGGCGCGTTCTCGACCAGGGGCAGCGTGGCGGGGTCGATATCGGCAAGGCCGGCGATCGCGTCGACGGTCAGGTCGGGGATCACCGCCGACAGGTCGCGGATGCGGCCGTCTGCGTCGATCATTCCCGGTTTTTCGGCACCCTTTGGGCCGTGGCGGCAGAGCTTCATGACATATCCTCAGTGCGTGTAGGGGCGGTGGAGCGGAATGTCGGGGTTCAGCGCGACGCCGAAGCCCGGCTTGTCGAGCGCGCTGGCCTTGATCCGGCCATTGATCGGCACCGGTTCGCCGAGCAGTTGCGGCGCGAACATCGGGACGACCTCGGTAGGGCCGGGATGCATCATCAGAAACTCCGCGAACGGCGAATTGTGGCGCGTGATGACGAAGTGATAGCTGTAGACCGACGAGCCGTGCGGCACGACCATCTTGCCGCGCGCATCGGCCATCGCGCTGATCTTGAGCAGTTCGGTGATCCCGCCGCACCAGCCGACATCGGGCTGGATGATGTCGCAGCACTCCATCTCCATCAGCATGCGGAAACCCCAGCGGGTCGCCTCATGCTCGCCGGTCGTCACCAGCATGCCCTTGGGGACGTTGCGCTTGAGTTCGGCATAGCCCCAGTAGTCGTCGGGGCTGATCGCCTCCTCGATCCATTTCAGGCCGTGCTCGTGACAGGCGATGGCGAGGCGCGTGGCGTAATCGACGTCGAGCGCCATCCAGCAATCGTACATCAGCCAGAAGTCGGGTCCGCATTTCGCGCGCATGTCGGCGAGCAGTTCGACGTTCTTGTGGAGGCCCTCCAGCCCTTCGGCGGGTCCGTGATGCAGCGGCAGCTTGCCACCGATGAACCCCAGTTCCTTGGCGATATCGGGTCGCGCGCCGGTCGCGTAGAATTGCAGTTCGTCGCGGACCGGGCCGCCGAGCAACTGGTGGACGGGCTCGTCGCGCAGCTTGCCTATCAGGTCCCACAGCGCGAGGTCGACCCCGGAAATGGCGTTGATGACCAGCCCCTTGCGGCCGTAATATTGCGTCGAGAAATACATCTGGTCCCAGATCTTCTCGGTCTCGGCGGGGTTTCGTCCTTCCAGGAAGCGCGCGAGATGCTTCTCGACGATGTAGCAGGCGGGCTCGCCGCCGGTCGTCACTGCGAAGCCGATCGTGCCGTCCTCCGCCTCGATCTCGACGACCAACGTGCCGAGCACGTTGATCCCGAAACTCTGCCGCGACTGGCGATATTCGGGATAGCGCGCCATCGGCGTGGCGATGTGGTCGTCGATCCAGTGGCCGGCGCCCTGATCGTGATAATCCGCGCCGCCACCACGCACGGTGAAAGCGCGAACATGCTTGATGCGGGACAGACCCATGCGGTTCCTCTCTTTCCTGCTTTCGCGAAAAGGCAGATACGTCGTTCCATCATGCGGTACGAGTTTTCACTCGAATGCTTGCCAGCCGCTGCGCTATCTTCCATATTATGGGAATGGATGTTATTAAATGAGAAATGATCCGTCAAATGCTTCTTCGCAGCAGGCGCAACCGGATGCTGCTGCTCGGGCCTCGTCCGGAAGCCAGACATTGTTGCGCGGCCTCGACGTGATCGAGGCGGTGGTCGATGGTCCGGTGACGTTGGCGGACCTCGCGAGCCGGCTCGGGCTGACGCGATCGACCGCGCACCGGCTGGCGACCGCGCTGATCGAGCGCCGCTACATCACCTTCACGCCGCGTCTCGGATATCTGTCGGGGCCCAAGCTGCTCGAGCTGGGCTTCGCCGCACAACGCCAGACCGATATCGTCCAGGTCGCGCGCCCGCATCTCGAAAGTCTCGCCGCGTCGACCGAGGACACCGTGCATATCGGCGTGCGCGACCGCGACCGCGCGCTCTACCTCGACAAGATTCCGGGACGCCGCCGGGTCGAGATCAGCAGCCGGGTGGGGGACCGCCAGCCGCTGACCGCGACCGGGCTCGGCAAGGCGCTGTTGCTCGACGACGCGCCGGAAGGCTGGGCGGCAATGGTAGCGGAGGATCGCGGCAGCGGCGCGCGACCGATCGATTTCCCGACCTGGCAGGCGCGGATGCAGGGCTATGTCGCGGGTGGCCATGCCTATGACCTCGAGGAGAACGAAGATCTGATCCGCTGCGTCGCGGCGCCGGTACGCGACGCGAGCGGCCGGATCGTCGGCGCGATCAGCGTGTCCAGCGCGGCGCAATATATGGACGACGAGCGGATGGCGGGGCTGACCGACGAGGTGCGTGGAACCGCACAGGCGATCAGCCTCGACCTCGGCTGGTCCGAACCCGAACCCAGATAAGGACGGAACGCGATGGGATTGCTCGACGGCAAGACGCTATTGGTGACGGGGGCATCGGCGGGGATCGGTCGCGCGGTCGCGATCGGCGCGGCGCGACACGGCGCCGACGTCGTGATCAATTTCGCGCGCGACGAGGCAGGGGCCGCGGGGGCGGTGGCCGAGATCGAAGCGCTGGGCCAGCGCGCGATCGCGGTACAGGGCGATGTCGCGGATCCTGCGACCGCCAGGGATTTCATCGCGCGCGCGGTCGATGCGTTCGGAAAGGTCGACGTGTTCGTCAACAACGCCGGAATCTGTCCGTTCCACGCGTTTCTGGACATGCCGGTCGAGACGTTCGAGCGGACGATGCGCGTCAATCTGCACGGTGCGTATTTCATGGTCCAGGCGGCGGCGAACCAGATGGTGGCGCAGGGGCAGGGCGGCGCGATCGTCGCGGTGTCGTCGATTTCGGCGCTGGTCGGCGGCGAATACCAGACGCATTACACACCTACCAAGGCCGGCCTGCATTCGCTCATGCAGTCGACCGCGATCGCGCTGGGGCGGTACGGTATCCGTTGTAACTCGGTTCTTCCGGGCACCATTCTGACCGACATCAACAAGGAGGATCTGGCCGACGCGGACAAGCGTGCGCGGATGGCCGCCCGCGTCCCGCTCGGCCGGTTGGGCGAGCCCGACGATCTGGTCGGTCCGGTCGTGTTCCTCGCGTCGGATCTCGCACGCTACGTCACCGGTGCATCGTTGCTGGTCGACGGCGGCGCGTTCGTGAACCTTCAATAGCGATGGGTCAGGCCGCTTCCACGCTGGATTTTCGCGAACGGGCGCGGCGACGCCTGCCGCATTTCCTGTTCGAATATATCGATGGCGGTTCCTATGCCGAGACGACGCTGCGCCGAAACGCCGCGGATCTCGAAAAGGTCATGTTGCGACAGCGTGTGTTGCGCGACATCGGCACGATCGATCCGTCCGCGACGCTGTTTGGCCAGCGGATGGCGCTGCCGCTCGCTCTCGCGCCGATCGGGCTGGCGGGGATGAACGCGCGCCGCGGTGAAGTGCAGGCGGCGCGTGCAGCCGCCACGGCGGGTGTGCCGTTCTGCCTGTCGACCGTATCCGCCTGCCCGATCGACGAAGTCGCGCGCGCCAGCGAACGGCCGTTCTGGTTCCAGCTCTACATGATCCGCGACCGCGGTTTCATGAAGGATCTCATCCAGCAGGCGAAGGCGGCGAGGTGTTCGGCGTTGGTGTTCACCGTCGACATGCCGGTGCCGGGATCGCGCTATCGCGACTATCGATCGGGGCTGGCCGGATCGGCGGGCAGGGCCGGCGCGCTGCGTCGGATGTGGCAGGCGGCGAGGCGACCGCATTGGGCGTGGGACGTCGGCGTCCGCGGTCGTCCGCATCAACTGGGCAACATCGCCCCGCTGCTCGGCGACAGCACGGGGCTGGAGGATTTCTTCGCGTGGATGCGGGGTAATTTCGATCCGACCGTGACGTGGCGCGATCTCGATTTCATCCGCCAGAACTGGGATGGGCCGCTCATTATCAAGGGCATTCTCGACGCGGACGACGCACGCGAGGCCGCCGAACTGGGCGCGGACGGTATCGTCGTCTCCAATCACGGCGGTCGCCAGCTCGACGGCGTGCCATCGACCGCGATGGCGCTGCCGCCGATCGCGGCGGCGGTCGGGGATCGGCTGGCCGTAATGGTCGACGGCGGCGTACGGACCGGGCTTGACGTGGTGCGGATGCTTGCGCTCGGTGCCAGGGGCGTGATGCTCGGGCGAGCCTGGGCGTTCGCCTTGGCTGCGGACGGCGAAGCCGGCGTCGCGCGGATGCTGGCGCTGGTCGAAGCGGAGATGCGGGTCGCTATGGCCCTGACCGGCTGCACCGATCTGACCAAGATCACGCCCGACATCCTGGTTCGCTAGTCGCGTCGCACAGGTAGCGGCCACCCATCGCCCCCTATCTACGCGCATGCGATGCCGCGGCGGTATCGGACCGCGCCGCTCAATCAGCCGAAGCGGTGATGGAATTTCGCCTATTTCCTCGACTCGTCGTACCGGCTTGACTCCGTAAATCTCACAAGATAGATATCAATCTCAATATACGGGATTTAGTGGTAAAGCGATGATATCGCTACCATCGGATTGCGACAGAGCGGGCTACCCGCCGGGACAATGGGACGACAACGACACCGGTCGCGCTGCGCCGGGCGTTTTAGGGGAGGATTGCGATGCATTTGACTATTGCCCGCCGCCGGCTGCTTGGTGGTACCGTTCTCTCGGCGCTCGCCGGAATCATGCTTTCCGCACCCGCGAGCGCCCAGACGGCGCCGCAACCAGGCGCCGGCGACCCTGCCCCCCCGGTCTCCCAGTCCGCGGACGCGGTTCCCGCTGCCGCGGCGGATCTGCCGCAAACAGGCGCGGCAAACGCGGGCAATGAAGACATCGTCGTGACCGGCTCGCGCATCGCCCGCAACGGCTTCGATGCGTCGACCCCCGTCAGCGTCGTCGGTGCCGAGGACATTAAGCTGTCAGGCAACGTGAACATCGAAAAGACGTTGTCGCAGATCCCGCAAGCGGTCGGCTCGCAACTCGGCAGCGCCACCTCGAACACCGTTCCGGGCGGTTTTGCCGACGTCAATCTGCGCGGCTTCGGTTCGCAGCGGAACCTGGTTCTGGTCAACGGTCGCCGTTTCGCGATCTACGGGCCGGAACAGGTGGTCGATCTGAACACGATCCCGTCGACGCTGGTGCAGCGTACCGAAATCGTCACCGGGGGTTCGTCCGCGGTCTACGGTTCGGACGCCATAACCGGTGTCGTCAACTTCATCATCCGCGACGATTTCGAAGGCGTCGAAGCGCGCGCACAGCTCAACATGGACCGCGCGACCGGCACTCCGGTGTACAACGCGGATCTGACGCTGGGCGGCAACTTTGCGGAGAACCGCGGCAACCTCGTGGTATCGGGCAACTACCTCAAGCGCGGCGCGATCACGCGCGGCGATCGCGGCAGCTTCGCGTTCGATTCACTCAATGACGGTTGCGTCGTCCGCGGTACGAGCAGTCCGGATCGCGCCGGCACACCCTTCACGTCGGTCGGCACGAACGGCTGCGTTGCTGCGGGCGGCGAACTCGGGTTCGTTCGCGGTGGCAGCGGCGACATTCCCAATGGCCGCTTCTCCGGCATACCGGCGGCAGGCGGCTCCAATGCAGCGCTGAACGCCGCTTATGCCGCCGCCGGCCTCGGCACGCTGGGTTCGCGCGGGTTCACCTTCAACGGTGGCGGCACCGCCGCGCGCCCGGCGCTCACCCCGCAGGACGATTTCAATCTGGGGCCGGACAACTACCTGATCCAGCCGCAGGAACGGTGGATGATCAACAGCTTCGGTCATTACGACTTCAACGATCATATCACCGGCTATACCGAGCTTCACTACAGCAACAACGAGGTGAACGCGCGACTGGCGCCCACCAACGTCGGCGTGCCGACGCTGTTCAACGTCAACAACCCCTATCTTACGCCCGCACTGCAGGGCGTCCTCCAGCAACTCGATCTCGCCGAGACGGGCACGACCACCGTGACCAGCGGCACGGCGACGCGCACGACAACGCGCGGCGACGGGTTGGCGGTACTGACCGCGGGCCGCCGCTATTCGGAGGTCGGCCCCCGCCTCGCCAGCGAACGACGCAACGTCTTCCGCGGTGCATGGGGCCTGCGCGGCGATCTCGGCAGCGTCTCCGACACCGTCCTGACCGACCTGAAGTACGACGTCTATTACACCTACGCGCGCAGCGAGGACACGTTGCTGCTTCAGAACGCGATCTCGCGCAGCCGCCTTCAGGCCAGCCTGTTGTCGGCCGGCGGCGCGGCGCCAGTCTGCAACATCTTCGGCGCCAACGTCTCCGAGGCGTGTGCGTCGGCGATCCGCATCGGCGCGACCAATTCGACGGTCGCCACGCAGCAGGTCGCGCAGGGCAATCTGACCGGCACCTTGTTCAAGCTGCCGGCGGGCCCGGTCGGATTTTCCTATGGCTATGAATGGCGCAAGACGAGCGCACAGTTCACGCCGGATTCGTTCCTGTCGTCGGGCGATGTCGCAGGCTTCAACCCCGGCCTGCCGACGCGCGGTTCGACCACCGTCAAGGAGGTGTTCGGCGAAGTCCGCGTACCGCTGATCCACAACACGCCGTTCATCGAAAGCCTCGTCGCCAATGGCGCGTTCCGGTATTCGAAGTACAACCTGGCGGGTGTGGGCGGGCAGTGGACTTATCTCGGCGGCGCCGACTGGCGGGTGAACCGCGATATCGCCTTCCGCGGCCAGTATCAGCGCGCGATCCGTGCGCCGAGCGTCGCCGAACTGTTCGGTGGCACGACGCGCGTCGTCGGGGCTGCGACCGATCCCTGTTCGAACCGCGGCGCGGTGGCGCAGCAGACCGCGGCGGTCCGCGCGATCTGTGCCGCGACCGGCGTTCCCGCCGCGCAGATCTTCACGGGAAGCGTGCAGCCCAACAACATCATTCCAGCCGATTTCGGTGGGAACGCAAACCTGGGCGCGGAGAAATCGGACACCTACACGCTCGGGGTCGTCGTCACGCCCGCCGCGATGCCGCGGCTGTTCCTCAGCGTCGATTACTTCAACGTCGGACTGAAGGGCGCGATCTCGTCGCTCGGTGGTGGCCTGCAGAACACGCTCAACCTGTGTTACAACGTCATCCAGGACGCGAGCAGCGAGTTCTGCCGGGCGATTAGGCGCAACCCGTCCTCGGGTGAGATCAACGATCCGTTCGTGGCGCAGGTGCTCAACGCGAACACCGGCGAACTGAAGACGTCGGGTATCGATTTCGCCGCGCGCTACGCCTTCAACCTTGGCTTTGGCCTGCCGGGCCTGGGGACCAGCAGCCGTGTCGAGATCGGCACCAACTATACCTGGCTCGCACAGTTCGACTCGGTCCCCGTCGCGGCCTTGCCCGCACTCGAAAACAAGTGCGCCGGATCGTTCGGCACCACGTGCGGGCAACCGCTGCCGCGGTGGCGCGGTACGTCGCGCGTGACGTGGACGACCGGCGATTTCGGCCTGTCGCTGCGGCATCGCTATATCGGCCCGGTGACCAACGATCGCTTCGTCGTGCCGCTGCGACAGGGATCGGCGTCGACGCCGACGCTCGACAGCCTTGTCTATCCAAAGCTCGGGGCCGAGAATTACTTCGACCTGTCCTTCACGGCCGCGCTCCTAAAGAACATCGAACTGTTCGGCGGCGCGAACAACCTGTTCAACAACAAGCCCCCGATCACGACGCAGGGGCCGAACGCCAACACCTTCTCGTCGACCTACGACGTGCTCGGTACCGAGTTCTTCCTCGGTGCTTCGCTCAAGTTCTAGATGTCCCCTCCTGAGAGGCGCAGGTCTCGTACCTGCGCCTCCTTTTTCTCAGTTTTCCGGGAAGAGCCCTATGTTCGCCACTGCGCTTGATCGTCGCGCGCTGATCGTCGGCAGCGCCGCACTGTCGGCGATGGCCGCCGTGCCGGCCTTCGCGGCGGGGGAGGGATGGACCAGCGTTCGCCGCTACGGTGCGAAGGGCAATGGCATCGCGATCGACTCCGATGCGATCAACCGTGCGATCGACAGCGTCGCGACCAAAGGTGGGGGTACCGTCTACATCCCGCCCGGCACCTATGCCTGCTACACCATAAGGCTGAAAAGCAGGGTCACGCTCTACATCGAAAACGGCGCGACGTTGCTCGCTGCGGCGCCGACGACGACACGCGGCTACGACCATGCCGAGCCAATCGATCCGGCCATCTCCGGTTTCCAGGACTTCGGCCACAGCCATTGGCGCAACAGCCTGATCTGGGGCGAGGGGCTTCACGATATCGCGATCCTCGGCGGTGGCCTGATCTGGGGCAAGGGCCTCGGACGCGGGGACGGCAAGGACAATTGGCTGTCCGACCCGACCGGTCCCGGCACCGCGAACAAGGCGATTGGCCTCAAGAACTGCCACGGCGTCACGCTGCGTGACTTCCGCATGCTGGAAGGCGGCTGGTTCGCGATCCTCGCGACCGGCGTCGACAATATGACGATCGACAATCTGCTGATCGACACCAACCGCGATGGCATGGACATCGATTGTTGCCGCAACGTCCGCGTCAGCAATTGCACCGTCAACGCGCCGTGGGACGACGCGATCTGCCCGAAGAGCAGCTTCGCGCTCGGCGAGGCGCGGATCACGGAGAACGTGACGATCTCCGGCTGCGTGGTGATGGGCAATTATCAGGTCGGGTCGGTGCTCGACGGCAGCTGGCGCCGGATGCCGCCGGCGTTCGCGCCGAAGATCCACGGCCGTATCAAGTGCGGCACCGAGAGCAATGGCGGGTTCCGCAACATCACGGTCACCAACTGCATTTTCGAGGACAGTCGCGGTCTCGCGTTCGAAACGGTCGACGGTGGCGTGATCGAGGATATCGCGGTCTCGAACATGACGATGCGCGGGATCGTCGATGCGCCGATCTTCCTGCGGCTGGGCAAGCGGATGCGCGGTCCTGCGGGTCGCCCGATCGGCAGCCTGAAGCGCGTGATGATCGATAATGTCGTAAGTTCGGGCGCGAACATGCTGCCTTCGGTCATCGCAGGGCTTGCGGATCATCCGATCGAGGACATCGCGATCTCGGACAGCCATTTCCACCATGTCGGCGGCGCGCCCGCCAGCATGGCGACGCTGCGCCCGCCCGAGGCCGAGCTCGGCTACCCCGAAGCGACGATGTTCGGCGACCTTCCCGCGACCGGCTTTTTCGCACGTCATGTGCGCGGACTGTCGATGCGCGGCGTGGAAGTTACCACCGCAGCGCTCGATCCGCGACCCGCGATCCGACTGGACGATGTCGTCGATGCCGATTTCGCCGGCATGCGGCTGCCCGCGGGCGTCGGCTATTCGCTCGACAAGGTGCGCGCCTTCTCCAGCGTCGACGCGCGGGGGCGCAGCGATCGCCGTGTCGAGGGGTCGTTCACCGGTACCGTCTAGGCGAATGTCGCCTTTCGTGGCGCGGCTGCAGCGAACGCCGCGGCGATCGCGTCGCGCATCGGCTTGGGCGCGAACGCCGCGTCATACGGTAGTGGGCGCTTGGGCAGTCCATCCGGGCGTGGCCGCAACTCCTGCAGCCAGCTGTACCGATCGCTCAGCCCCCAGCACATCACCGTCCTGCACTGCGGATAGGACAGCATGAGATCGAGATAGGCGCGAGTATGCGCGGCCACCTGACGATCGCGCGGGCCGATGGCGCTCGGCAGGGGATTGTCGTGAACGTCGAGTTCGGTGACGAGCAGGTCCAGGCCCATTCCCGTCACCTCGTCGAGAAACCGGCGCCACGCCGTTTCGTCCAGGGCGCCGAGCCCTGTCGGCGCCTCGCTGTATTTGCTGCCGAGATGGCTCTGCACGCCGAGTGCGGTGACGGGCGTCCCGCGTTTCACGAGCCCTTCCAGCAGTCGGAGCACCGCGTCGCGGTGTCGGCCGTCGTACGACTGCCAGCTCATGAAGTCGTTGTAGACGAGCTGCGCGCGCGGTGCCGCCGCTCTTGCAGTGTGGAAGGCAAGGTCGATCGCCGCTTCGGCACCGAGATGTTTCGACAATGCGGTCTCGTGCAACAGCCCCGTGTCGGGATCGACAGCCTCGTTCACGACGTCGAAGCTGTCGACCGCGGGGGCATAGCGCCGGACGACGGTATCGATATGAGCGACCAGCAGGCGCGCCGTCTCGGCTTTGGGGTTCGCGCCGTAATCGTGCGTCCGAGTCCATTCCGGCATCCAGCGTTCGAATTGCCAGAGCAACGTATGACCGCGGACCCCGAGGCCGGCCCGCCGTGCCCATGCGACGATCGCATCCGCTGCACGAAAATCGAAGTTGCGGGCATCGGGCCGTAGCGCGACCCATTTCATGGCGTTTTCGGGAACGACCAAGCCGCATTGTGCGGCGTTCAGGGTGCGATACGCGGGGTTCGCAAAATTGGAGCCGCCCATCGTGCTGCCAAAGCGGATACCCTTCGCGCGCGCCAGGGCGGCCAGCGATGGGGTGGACATCGCGTCGAGGCGCGCCGAGCCGGAAGTCAGTGCCAAGGCCGCTCCGCCCAGTATCATCGCCCGTCGATCGACTGTCATCGCTGCTCCTGACTGCCGCCGCGCTACGTCGCGACGATCATTGCTATGCTTGCCAGCCTGCTTACCACTCACGCACCCAGGCGTTCAACGCGGCCTTCAGTCACTTGATCCGTCGAGATGATGCGCAACCCGGACGGAGTTTCCGGAGCACGACGACACCGCTGCGCGCTCGTTCAACGATCTAGATCCTCGACCAGCGCGCGCAGGCGTTCGGCGGATGCGGGGGAGGCTGGATTGTAGATGATCATGCCCAGTTCGGGGCGCCCCTCCACGGTGAACGACGAGAACTCCATTTCGAGCAGTCCGGCATCGGGGTGATGGATCCGCTTCACTCCCTCGCCGTGGGATACGACGTCGTTGTCCCGCCAGAATGCTTCGAACTCGGGACTGATCCGGCTCAGTTCGGCAACCAGCCGAGCGGCCTCCGCACTGGTACCGGCACCCGCGCGAGCCACATCCGCACGGAAGGCGCCGACCACGAACCGGCCTATGGACTCCCAGTCCGCATTTCTTGCACGCACGCGATCGTTGCCGAACATGAGGCGCAGGATATTGCGCCCTTCGCGCGGCAGTTTGGAATAGTCGGTCAGCATCAGCGCGGCCGCCCGGTTCCAGCCGACCACGTCCCACAGCGCCGTCTTGATGATTGCCGGGCTGAGCGGCATGCCGTCGAGCGTGCGTTGCAGGCGCGGACTGATACCGTCGACCGCTCGGTAGCGTGCCTCCGGCGGACGGCCGAGACCCAGCATGTACAGATGCTCGCGCTCGGGCTCGGTCAGCATCAGCCCCTTGGCGATGCGGTCGAGCACGTCTGCGGATGGCGCCCCGCCGCGGCCCTGTTCCAGCCAGGTATACCAGGTCGGGCTGATGTTCGCCCGGCTCGCCACCTCCTCGCGCCGCAATCCGGGGGTCCGTCGCCGCCCGCCCACGAAGCCGAATGCCACCGGGTCGAGGCGGGTGCGGCGATCGCGAAGATAGGTGCCCAGCGGGTTGGTCGTCTGGCCAGCCATTGATCGATCCTGTTGGTCGTTATACCTCGATAAAGTCACTACTTTAACATGACGCACCGATGCGTGAAATGCCGATCTCAACCAAGGAGATCTTCATGCGCGTATTCTTGACTGGTGCGACGGGTTTCATCGGCTCTCGCATCCTCCCCGAACTTATCGCGGCCGGTCATCAGGTCGTCGGTAATACCCGATCCGACGCCGGTGCACGCCGGCTCGAGGCGGCTGGTGCGGAGGTGCACCGCGGCGACCTCGACGATCCTGCGGGGTTGGCGAGGGGAGCGGAAGGGGCCGATGCTGTCATCCATACCGCTTTCGATCATGACTTCTCGCGCTTCGTGGAAGCCTGCGAGAAGGATGGACGCGTCATCCGCGCGCTCGGGGACGTGCTCGCGGCGTCGAATCGCCCTCTCATCATCACCTCGGGGGTCGCGCTGGGCACGCCGGCGCCGGGTCAGGCCGCACGCGAGGACGTCTTCAACCGCGACGATCCGATCCCTCGCGTCGCGAGCGAACTGGCCGGCGAAGCCGTTGGCGCGCGCGGCGTCTCGGTCGCCGTCGTCCGCCTGCCGCAGGTCCATGATCCGGTGAAGCAGGGTCTGATCTCGCCACTGATCGATCTCGCGCGGGAGAAGCGCGTGTCGCCCTATGTCGACGAGGGGCGCAACCGTTGGTGCGCTGCCGCGGTCGAGGATGTCGCCCGCCTCTATGTCCTCGCGCTCGAGCAGCACGTACCGGGCGCGCGGTGGCATGCGGTGGCCGAGGAGGCGATCCCTATGCGTTCGATCGCCGAGGCGGTGGGCGTAGGGCTGGACGTTCCCGTCGTCTCGATGACGCAGGCGGAAGCCGCAGAGCATTTCGGGTGGATGGCACGGTTCGCCAGCCTCGATATGCCCGCCTCGAGCGCGATCACGCGCGAACGACTCGGCTGGCGACCAGCCGGCCCGACGCTGCTCGATGACCTCGGGCGGATGGACTATTCGGCGGTCTCCCCGGCCTGAACCACTGCCGCCCGGGGCGCGCGGCAGATAAGGTGAGCCAGCGCGAGAGAACCGGCGTCGCCTCGGCGCCGCTCTCTCGCGCCTTCCCCGTCACGCAAATGTCGGCGCAGGCACTCATACGCGTCGACGGCGGCGTCGTGCTCTCGATAAAGGGCGTTTCGCCTAGGGGCTTAGCGGGTAAAAGGCGCACCATTGCTTCAACGATGCGTGAGTGCGCAGCCCTGACTTTCCTGACGACAGAACAGCTCGACGCGGACAATGCGCGTCTGCGCGCACGGGTTGCCGAGCTGGAGACCCGCCAGAACGCGCTTGCCAGCGGCGCGGCGCGGCAACGGGCGATCTTCGAAAGCACGACCGACATCGCCATGGTCATCACCGATCCGGCCGGGATCATCACCGACTGGAACCCTGGCGCGGAGCGGGTGATGGGATGGACTGCGGCCGAAATGATCGGTCGCGACGCGGAACGTTTCTTTACGCCTGAGGACCGGGCCAGCGGTCGCATCGATCAGGAAATGAAACTGGCGTTGCAAGACGGGCGTGCCTCGGACGAGCGTTGGCATCTGCGCAAGAGCGGCCAGCGTTTCTGGGCCTCCGGCGAGCTGTTGCCGTTGCACGACGGCGGCCACGAGCATTTGGGCTTCGTCAAGATCCTGCGCGACCGCACCGATGCCCATGTCGCGGGCGCGGCGCTGAAGCAGGTCAAGGAGCGCTTCCAGACCGTTCTCGAAACGGTCGATTCCGCGTTCGCGATCATCGAGGTCAAGTTCGATGGCGACGATCGACCGGTCGACTACCGCTTCATCGAAGCCAATCCCGCGTTCGAACGACAGTCGGGCGCCGACCTTCGCGGGAAATGGGTCACCGAACACGCCCCGGACCTGGAGCGGTTCTGGTTCGAGACCTATGGCCGGGTGGCGAAAACGCGCGAGCCCGCCAATTTCGAAAGCTATGCGGAAGGGTTCGGTCGCTGGTTCGAGGTGCGGGCGGTCCCGGTGGGCAATCCCGAAGACCTTCAGATCGCAATCCTGTTCAACGATGTCACCGAACGTCGCGAAGCCGAGCAGCGGTTGCGTGCCAGCGAGGCGTTGGCGCGCGAGAACGTCGAGCGTGTGCAGCTCGCATTGGCGGCCGGTGCGATCATCGGCACCTGGCACTGGGACCTGCCCAGCGACCAGTTCGCGATCGACGAGGGGTTTGCCAACGCCTTCGGCATCGATCCGGCCTTGGGTCGAGAAGGTATACCGCTCGCCCAGATCGTCGCGACCGTCCATCCGGACGATCAGGAGGGATTGGCGAACGCGATCAACGACGTGATCGCGCGCGGGGGCTCCTATGCCCATCAATACCGGGTCCGCCGTGTCGATGGGCATTATTACTGGATAGAGGCGAACGGCCGTGTCGATCATGGGCCCGATGGCACTCCGCTCAGGTTTCCAGGCGTCCTGATCGACGTGGAGGCGCGGCGCACCGTCGAGGCCGAGCGTGACACCGCGATCGCGGCGTTGCGGTCCCTCAACGAGCATCTCGAGCAGCGCGTCGCCGATCGCACGGGTGAACTCGTGCGGGCCGAGGATGCGTTGCGCCAGTCGCAGAAGGTCGAGGCGATCGGCCAGCTTACCGGCGGCGTCGCGCATGATTTCAACAACCTGCTGACGGTGATACGTGGATCGGTGGATCTTCTTCGCCGGCCGGGTATCTCGGATGAGCGTCGCGAGCGCTATATCGATGCGATCTCGGATACGGCGGATCGCGCGGCCAAGCTGACCGGGCAATTGCTTGCCTTCGCGCGCCGACAGTCGCTGACCCCCGAGGTCTTCGATGCCGCCGCCAGCGTGCGGACGATCAGCGACATGGTGCGGACCCTGACCGGCTCCCGGATCCAGGTCACGGTGCTGCTGCCATCCGAACCATGCCATATCGACGCCGATCGCAGCCAGTTCGATACCGCGATCGTCAACATGGCCGTCAACGCCCGCGACGCGATGAAGGGGAGCGGCGAGCTGACGATATCGGTCGGCGAAACTGCCGAGATGCCCGCCATCCGATCGCATCCGGCGGTGTCCGGTGCGTTCGTCACGGTGTGCCTGGCGGACAGCGGCCCCGGTATTCCCGCCGACCGGATCGACCAGATCTTCGAACCCTTCTTCACTACCAAGGGCGTGGGCGAGGGGACCGGGCTGGGATTGAGCCAGGTTTTCGGCTTCACCAAACAGTCGGGCGGGGACATCTTCGTCGAAAGCATCGAAGGCGAGGGTGCGACCTTCACGATGTACCTGCCTCGCGTGGATCAGGTGTCGGGCGGCGTAACGGAGGCTGGCGACACGTCGCTGCTGCTCGGCGAGGGCGCCTGCGTTCTGGTGGTCGAGGACAATGCGGAAGTCGGCATGTTCGCGACGCAGGCTTTGGCGGAGTTGGGATACGACACCGTCCTCGCGATGAACGGCGATCGGGCGCTCGCCGAACTGGCATCCGGCGCAGATCGGTTCGACGTCGTGTTCTCCGATGTCATGATGCCCGGTATGTCCGGTGTGGAACTCGGCCAGGAGATCGCCCGCCTCTATCCGACGCTGCCGGTCATGCTGACCAGCGGCTACAGCGAGGTTCTCGCGCAGAGCGGTACGCACGGGTTCGATCTGCTGCACAAGCCGTATTCCATCGATGCGCTGTCCCGGGCCCTGAGGAAGGTGTCGCGACCTCGGTGACGCGGGCAGGAGCCTGTTCGTCGGCGCGAGGCACCGCGCGCGGTGAGCTCAACCTCCGGGCGAAGCCACGGAAACATCGGTCCATCCCCGAGTTGGTTCGGATCGTGCATCGCGCATCGTGCATCGTGCACCATGCTTCGCCCGGAAGGCCGCACTTATGACCAGACGCCCGTTGATCGTATTCGACGTCAACGAGACGTTGCTCGACATCGACAGCCTCGAACTGCTGTTCGCCGAAATCTTCGCGGCCCCGGCGCGCATGCGCGAATGGTTCGCACAGCTGATCCTGTATTCGCAGTCGCTTTCGCTCGCGGGACTTTATGTTCCGTTCGGAACGCTGGGAGGCGGTGTGCTGCGGATGCTCGGTCAGGTTCACGGCGTCGCGGTGACCGACGACCACGTCCGCGAGCTTGGCAGGCTGATCGCGGACATGCCCGTGCATGCGGATGTTGCCGCGGGCCTGACATTGCTTAGGGACGCCGGGTTTTCGTTGGTCACGCTCACCAACTCGCCGAAGGGTGTCGGGCCGGACGCGCTCGACAAGGCAGGGCTGGGATCGATGTTCGAACGGCGTTTCACGGTGGATACCGTGCGAGGGTTCAAGCCGGCGCCTGCAACCTATCGCCACGTCGCCGATGCGATGGTGGCGGTTCCGCGCGATACGTGGCTGATGGCGGCGCATACCTGGGACACGATCGGCGCGCAGTCGTTCGGGTGGAACGCGGCACTGATCACGCGCCGCGTGAACGCGCCGCTGCCGATCGACGGTGTTCCGCAGCCTACGCTCATCGCCCACGACGTCGAGGATGCGGCGCAGGCGATCGTGTCCCGACCGTAGCGTCGCCGCAAGGCTTCCCGGCAGGACGAGACCGGAACGCGTGGATTGGCACGACAAGCGTGCTATGGCCGCGCGCATGTCGAACATCCGCAGCAATACCGGTACCGTCGAGGTCGACGGCATCTCATACGACTGGCAACTCCAGCGCGAGCCGCAATGGTCCGATGCCGAAGGCTGGAAGGGCATGATGGTGTCCTTGCGCGAGAAGGATACCCAGCGGGAGGCGGTGCTGGAATTTCCTGCGCCCAAACGCCTCTTGAAGGGATTGCCGCGGGGGCGGCTCCAGATCGACGATCCGACCATATCCCGTGGCGTCAGGGCAGCGTTGCTCGCGGGATGGGAGCCGATGTCACGTGGCAAGCCGATGATCTTCACGGTAGACGCCGAAGGGAATTAGGGTTTCCGCCCCCGCGTGGAAATCAAGACGTCGCCGGGTTCGCCGTGCCGACCTGTTCCCAAGTCCCCAGCAAAGGACCGCCCCAAGCGGATGCACACCGACACCGACCTGGAAACCACGCTCCTGGGGCCGGTCCTGGCGGATCGCGCATGCGGCGATTGCACGGTGTGCTGCACCGAACTCACGGTCGATACGCCCGATTTCGCCAAACCGGCGGGAACACCCTGTATCCACCTCTCGGGACGAGGGTGCGGTATTCACGCCGTCCGTCCCCGCATTTGCCGGACCTGGTTCTGCGCGTGGCGACGGATCGCCAGCCTGCCCGATGACGCTAGACCGGATCGGTCGGGCCTTCTCGTGTCGCTCAACTTCGTCAAGGCGCCGCAGAACTGCTTCGAAGGTGTGTCGATCAACGTCCGGGTGCTTGCCGGCAGCAACGCGATCGAGAACGGCATGGCTGCAACGGTACTCGACAGCGTGTGCGATCAACTGATCCCCGTCTGGTTCAGCGACGGATCGAAGAAAATGTTGATGCATCCCGATAACGATGTCGCCCGCCTCGTCCTTTCGGGTGACGCCGCGCCGCACCATCTCCGCGACGAAGTGGCCGCATGGCGCGAACGCTACGGTGTATTCGCCGCCAAGGGCTAGATAAGCGGAAGACGAGGAAATCGCTTCCGGAACGGCGCCGCGCAAGGCGGTCGTTCTGCAATCGCTGACGTCGTTTCAAAGGGGGATTGCAAGCCATACGACGTCGCCCCGCAACCCCCCAGCCGCTCAGATCTGCGCGACGCCGCCGTCGACGAACATCTCGCTGCCGGTCATGAAGCTGCTGTCCGCGGACGCCAGGAACGCGGCAGCGGCGGCGATCTCGGCGGGTTCGCCGACCCGGCCGATCGGGGTGCCCGCGCCCATTTCCGTCATCGCATCCTCGCCGACCACCTCCAGCGCGAGTTCGGTCTTGGTCGGTCCCGGCGACAGCACGTTGATGCTGATGCCGGTGCCGCGGAGATCGAGCGCCCAGCTGCGCGCGAAATTGCGGATCGCGGCCTTGGTCGCGCTGTAGACGCTGAACCGCGGCGTTCCCATCACGCTCGTGCTGGAACCGGTGAGGATGATCGAGCCGCCCGCGCGCATCAGCGGCAGCGCCTTCTGCACCGTGAACACAAGGCCCTTCACGTTGACGTCGAACGTCCGGTCGTAATGCTCGGGCGTGATCTCGCCGAGCGGGACGAGCTCGCCGGTGCCGGCATTGGCGAACAGGATGTCGAGCGAACCGCGCTCCGTCCTGACCGTCTCGTACAGGCGATCGAGATCCGCCATGTCGGAGACCGAGCCGCTGATCGCGCGGGCATTCTCGCCGAGTTCGACGAGCGCCGCGTCGAGCGCCGCCTGGCGCCGCCCGAAGATGTAGACGAACGCGCCCTCTTCGATGAAGCGCTTGGCCGATGCGAGGCCGATCCCGCTACCGCCGCCGGTCACGATCGCCGTCTTGCCGTTCAATCTGTCCATCTGATGTCTCCGTGTTTGCCAAGACTGCTAGCTGGCGGCGTGCGCACCCATCGACAAGTATGCACCTTTTGGTTAGTACCTCCTAACATGACTTCGCCACCTCCGACCGACGGCTTCACCTGCGGCCTCGACGTCACGCTCCGCATCATCGCCGGCAAATGGAAGCCGCTCATCCTGTATTTCCTGTTGCAGCGGCCCAACCGCTACGGCGAACTCAAGCGCGCGGTGCGCGGCGTCAGCGACAAGATGCTGATCCAGCAGTTGAAGGAGCTGGAGGCGGACGCGGTGCTGACGCGGACCGATCACCACGAGGTCCCGCCGCGGGTCGACTACACGCTGACGCCGATGGGCCGCAGCCTCGCCGAGGCGCTGGCACCGCTGTGTACCTGGGGAACCGAGAACATGGCGGAGGTCACGCGGGTATTCGCCGAACGCGATGGCTGGCAGCGCGAGGCGGGCTGACCCACACTCGCGCCGCGCTCAAGCCGCCTTGGCGCGGCGTGGCAGTTTCCAGTTCGGGCGGACGAAATGGCAGGTATAGCCGTTCGGCTTGCGCTCGAGATAATCCTGATGCTCGGGCTCGGCTTCCCAGAAATCGCCGACCGGGGAGAGTTCGGTCACGACCTTGCCCGGCCATAGGCCCGATGCCTCGACGTCGGCGATCGTGTCCTGCGCCACCGCCTTCTGGTCGTCGTCGGTGTAGAAGATCGCCGAGCGATAGCTGGCGCCGCGATCGTTGCCCTGCCTGTTGGCCGTGGTCGGATCGTGTATCTGGAAGAAGAATTCGAGCAGCGTGCGGAAATCGGTGCGCGCCGGATCGAAGACGATCTCGATCGCCTCGGCATGGTTGCCGTGACGGCGATACGTCGCGTTGGCGATCTCGCCGCCGGAATAGCCGACGCGCGTCGAGACGACACCGGGCAGCGCGCGGATCAGGTCCTGCATGCCCCAGAAGCAGCCACCGGCGAGCACTGCGCGCTCGGTTCTGGCCGGGACCTCCTCGACCTGATCGAGATACGCGGCATAGCCTTGCGCCGCCATCTCGCCGCGCGGGACGAACCGCAACGCTGCCGAATTGATGCAGTAGCGCAATCCGCCGCGGCTGCGTGGGCCGTCCTTGAAGACATGCCCCAGATGGCTGTCGCCGTGCGCCGAGCGGACCTCCGTGCGCGGGATGAGCATCGACCAGTCGCGCTTCGACCTGACGTTCGCAGGCTCGATCGGTCGGGTGAAGCTCGGCCAGCCATAGCCGGACTCGTATTTGTCGGCGCTCGCGAACAGCGGCTCACCCGAGACGATGTCGACATAGATGCCCGCGTCCTTGGTGTGCAGCAACGCGCCGGAGCCGGGACGCTCGGTCGCGTTCTCCTGCGTCACCCGGTATTGTTCGGGCGTCAGCGCGGCGACGGCGTCTTCGGTCTTGCGGTAGTCGGTCATGGCAGCACTCCGTTGACCGGAATGTGGTAAGCCTGCCCCTTGCTGTCGAGGTGGTGGGCAGGCGGCGTTCGTATCAGGCGCCCACGCCGCGTTCGTGCGCCCAGACGATTGCGGCGCTGCGGCGGTTGACGCCGATCTTCGCATAAAGCCGGGCGACGTGGTTGCGGACGGTGTTGCGCGACAGGCCGAGCCGGTCCGAGATCGCCGCATCGTCGAGGTCCTGGCAGATCAGCTCCAGCACCTCGCGCTCGCGCTTGCTGAGATCGGCCGCGGGTGTCGCGGACCCGGTCGCGCCGCGCGGATTCCGCAAGGTCGCCAGCTTGTCCATGATCGACCGGCTGAGCCAGTTCGCGTCCTTCATCACCGCATCGATCGCCTCGACCAGTTCCAGCTCGCCGCGCCGCCGTGCCGAGATGTCCTGGTACAGCCACAGCACGCACGGCGCTCCGTCGACGCTGATCCGTTCGGCGGACACGAGGCAGTCGAGCGCCTCGCCGGCCTTGTGCAGCAACTGCACGTCGCGGCTGCGGAAGCCGCCATGTTCGCCGATCTCGGTTTCGAGCTGCTGGCGCTGCGCGGCATCGTTCCAGAGCTGCAGGTCGTCGGCGATGCGGCCGATCACCGCGCGGTCGGTGTAGCCGGTCAGCGCCTTGAACGCCGCGTTGACCTGGACGATGCGGTTGTCGCCGCCTTCGGTCACGACCATCGCGACCGGCGCCATCTCGAATACCGAGGCGAAGTGGCGCTCGCTCGCCTTCAGTGCATGTTCCGCGCGCCGCCGCGGCTCGAGATCGGCGAAGGTGAACAACAGGCAATCCTGATTGGCGACCTCGATCGGCTGCCCGGCGAGGATGACCAGCGTCTTCTCGCCGCCGGCGAGCGGCAGTTCAGCCTCGAGCTGCGGGATCGTCTTGCCCGCTGCGACGCAATCCTTGACGAACGCCTTGCGGTCGACCTCCGCGAGAAAGTCGAAATCGAACAGCGTCTTCCCGACGATCTGGTCGCGCGCATAGCCCGACAGGTCGAGGAAACCCTGGTTGACGAGCACATAGCGCTGGTCGGCGACGCGGATGATCAGCGCGGGGGCGGGGTTGGCGTGGAACATCGCCTCGAACCGGTCCTCCGCGTCGAACCGTTCGGAGACGTCGTTGATGACGAGGCCCAGGCAATCGGGCTCGCCGCCATCCTCGTCCATGACGATGTCGCGCACTTGGTGGACCCAGCGCGGTTCGTCGGCATCGACCGGCGCGACCTCGACGATCAGGTCGGGGAAACTCTGCCCCGCGAGCAGGCGCATCAGCGGATAGTCCCGCCGCGGCAGCTTGCGACGATCCCGGTAGCGCAGGCTGAACCGCGTGGCATAGTCGTCCGCGGTCTGCCCGAGATCCTCGACCGCGCGGACCCCGTGCATCTTCAGCGCGGCCGGGTTGGCGCTCAGGATGATCCCGGTCGGATCCATCAGGATCACGCCTTCGAGCAGCCCGGTCATCAGCTGTTCGAGATGGTGCAGGGTGGGGGCGTGAAGCGGTTTCGCGGGCATCTTGGTCATCCCGTTTCAGCGCCGTGAAGCGCTTCGGGTTCCGGTCGAGCCGGCATAAATCTACCAATGGCCCCGGTACTTGCGCACCAATTCCGAATTCGCCGAAACGCGCGCGAACTGAACGGATCGGGCACCGAGACTGTTGAGGCACCTGTACCATTATCGAACAGGAGCCTCATCATGAACCTCATCATCCTTCTCGTCGTCGGCGGACTCATCGGCTGGGTCGCCAGCATGATCATGCGGACCGATGCGCAGCAGGGCGTCTTCCTCAACGTCGTCGTCGGCATCGTCGGTGCGTTGCTTGCCGGCTTCCTGATCACGCCGCTGATCGGTGGCGCATCGATCATGGACGGCGCGCTCAACATCCAGTCGATCCTGATCTCGCTGGTCGGCGCGGTGATCCTGCTCGCGATCGTCAACATGTTTCGTCGCGGTACGGTGCGCTGAGCGAACGGAAGGGCACGCTCGCGTCGCCCTCCCACACCCCGGAAAATACAGACACTTAGGAGAGTGCAATGACCGTTCGAGTTATCCTGGCATGCGGCGCGATGCTGCTGGCCTCCGGCGCCGTCGCGCAGACCGCGACGCATACCGGCGCGCACAATCCCGCGGTCAAGGCGAGTGCCGCCGCCCACGTCACCGCCCCCGCCAGCGGTGCCAATTCCTTCTCGGAAGACCAGGCCCGCGGTCGGCTGACCAAGGCCGGCTATCGCTCGATCTCGCGTCTGGCGAAGGACAAGGACGGCGTCTGGCGGGGCACGGGAACCCGCGGCGGCAAGACGGTCCATCTCGGGCTCGACTACAAGGGCAACGTCTCGTCGCGCTGAACCAATTCGATAGGAGAGAGACCATGACCAAGACCATCACCCGCCTGTTCGACGACTATTCGGACGCGACCGCGGCGCTGCACGACCTTGAACGCCTGGGCGTGCCGCATGATTCCATCAGCATCGTCGCGAACAACGCCGATGGCGCGCACGGCGACGCAGCCACGTCGCTCGGCGACGTCAACGATCACGGCGATGTCAGCCGTGGCGTCTCGACCGGTGCTGCTGTCGGTGGCGTCGGCGGCCTGCTGGCAGGGCTGGGCCTGCTCGCGATCCCCGGTCTCGGTCCGATCGTTGCGGCCGGGTGGCTGGCATCGACGGTCGTCGGCGCAGGCATTGGTGCTGCCGGTGGAGCCGCGACGGGAACGATCGTCGGCGCCCTGAAGGATGCCGGCCACTCCGACGACGAGGCCCACGTCTATTCGGAAGGCGTCCGCCGTGGCGGCACGCTGCTCAGCGCGCGTGTCGACGATAGCCTGGCAACCGAGGCCGAAGTGGTGCTGGACCGCAACCGGTCGGTAGACGCATCGACGCGTGGCGGCGCCTATCGTCAGGACGGCTGGTCGGCGTTCGACGACACCGCCCCTGCCTACAGCCGCGACGAAGTAGCCGCCGAGCGTGACCGCTATCGGTCCACGCCGACGTCGACGACCTACTGATACGACGACACCGCCGACCTGCCAAACAGGTCGGCGGTGTCTTTCGCATCGCGATGACGACGCCTAGAGCGGGTCGGGCGCGCTTTTGTCCTCTTCGCGCAGGAGCGTGAGCAGTTCCTCCACCTCGTCCGGGCCGTAGGTCAACGACATGTCGTCGATTTCGATCTCGACGGAAGCCCGATCGGCCCTGGACCAATCCTCCAGGATTTCCGCGCAGTCCGACAGGCTGCCGCGCGCGACGACGTCCCGCGCCGAGCCCTCGTCCTGGTCAGCCGTTCGATAGATCGTAGCCGGTTCGCTCAAGGGGTAGGTCGTCATGGTTTCCGCTTCCGTCCTCTACCTGGATCGCATCAACGCCCGCCGACATGAAGCCAGCAGGCGATCGAGAGTCATTCGTCTTCGGCGTCGATGTTGACGGTCGTCTCGGCGAGCTTCGTCATATATTCGTCGCCACCGTAGATATCCTTGGTCGCCGCGCTGAGCTTCTTGTGGTCGTCCTTGAGCCCGAGCGCCTTGGCGTACGCCGTCGCCGTGCCAAACCCGGCGATCCCGTAATGCGTCATCCGCTGATATTGTGCGATGATCATCACATCGAGCAACGGACCCTTCTCCGGACCTTCCTCGAGAACATGCTTGGTGGCTTCGGCGACCAGGCCTTCCATGCCCTTGCAATGCTCCTTCGAGACCTTCTCGTCGTTCGACGCGATCAGGTCCTTGAGCAGGTCGGTATGCGTCTCGATGTCCGCCTGCGACTTGGTCAGCATCTCCTTCAGCGACGCGTCGCTCGCCTTGGACGTGATCTTCTTCAGGACCTTCTTCATCTGGTCGTTCGCGGACCACAGATCCTTCAGTTCGTCGGTGTAGATTTCCTGGAGATCTTCGGGTGCAGACATGGGATCATCCTCTTGGGCTTCTACCGGGCGGAATGCTCGGCGGCTGGTTTTGAGTTTCGAGATTGCAGTGGCGCGATACGCCGAGCTCAGCCGGCGCCTGGCTGCTTCTGTTCGTCCTCGTAGTCGGCATCGGTACCGATCTTGCCGTTGGCCTCGGCCTCGGCGATGCCCGACGTCTCAACGACTTCGATCGTGCGACCTTCGCTAGCGATCGCATGGGACTCACGATCCGCATCGGGGTCGGCGGCGATCGTCGTACCGTTACCGCCACCCGAGCCAGCAACGCCGTTCGCCGCGCTGCCACGGTCTTCGCCGGCCTGACCACCGCCGTGATAGGCGATGTCGGTCTGGCCGCCATGCGCCATGAAACCGGTGTTCGTCTCGGTCTTGCCGGCGTGCGGGTTGGGATAGGACCCACCACCGCTTTCGCCGCCCTCGCTGCGGCCGTGAACGTCATCGTTGCCGCGTGGCGAGCCCGAGACGCCGTCCGCTGCGCCCTTGCTCCTCGGATTGCCGGGCACGGGGGTATGAACCTTGTCACTCATCGGTAGGTCCTTCTGAATGTAGCGGATCAAAACGAACCGAGCCGGTCCGCTCGACGGGAGCGGACCGGCTCGGGACGGGGTTACGGCCGCAACACGACCTTGATGACGCCGTCCTGCTTGTCGCGGAACTTCTGGTACATCTCGGGCGCATCCTCGAGGCTGGCCGGGTGCGTCACGACGAAGCTCGGATCGATATCGCCCGCCTCGATCCGTGCGAGCAGCGGCTTGGTATAGGCCTGGACGTGCGTCTGGCCGGTCTTGATCGTCAGCCCCTTGTTCATCATCGCGCCGATCGGGATCTTATCGCCCATCCCGACATAGACGCCGGGGATCGACACCGTGCCGCCCATCCGGCAGCTCATGATCGCCTCGCGCAACACGTGCACGCGGTCGGTCGCGAGGAACGTCGCCGCCTTCACCTTGTCGATCACCGCATCCATTGCGCCATGACCCGAAGCCTCGGCGCCGACCGCGTCGATGCAGCTGTCGGGGCCACGGCCCTTGGTGCGGAACTGGAGTTCGTCATAGACGCTGTCGACTTCGGCGAAGTTGATCGTCTCCGCACCACCGGCCTCAGCCATCGCCAGACGCTCGGGCACCTCGTCGATCGCGATTACGCGGCCCGCGCCCAGCATCAACGCCGAGCGGATCGCGAACTGGCCGACCGGACCGCAGCCCCAGATCGCCACGGTATCGCCCGGCTCGATCTGCGCATTCTCGGCGGCCATGTAGCCGGTCGGGAAGATGTCGGAGAGGAACAGCGCCTGCTCGTCGGTAACGCTGTCGGGCACCTTGATCGGTCCGATATCCGCCATCGGGACGCGCAGATACTCGGCCTGGCCGCCGCAATAGCCGCCCAGCATGTGGCTGAACCCGAACAGGCCGGCCGGCGAATGGCCCATCGCCTTGATCGCCATTTCAGAGTTTGGATTGGTCCGCTCGCACGCCGAGAACAGCCCCTTGCGACAGAAGAAACAATCGCCGCAACTGATCGTGAATGGCACGACGACGCGGTCGCCGATCTTCAGATTCGTGACTTCGGAGCCGAGCGCGACGACGACGCCCATGTTCTCGTGGCCAAGAATGTCGCCCGCCTGCATCGTCGGCTGGTATCCGTCAAGTAGATGCAGATCGGATCCGCAGATCGCGCAGGCCGTAACCTTGATGATCGCATCGCGCGGATGCTTGATCTCGGGATCGGCAACAGTATCGACGCGGACGTCACCTTTGCCATGCCAAACGAGTGCGCGCATCGAAGCTTCTCCATTGTTGGTGTAACTAATAAAATTGTGAAAATCGCGGATTTACGCAACACGTCGCCAAGTATGAAATTGGCACTGGTCAACCAAAAGGTGAAAACCGTGTCGAAATGGTTAGCGTGCAGCATTCGAAACCGTGAGTATTGTCACAGGGCTTGAGGGCGTGTTGGAAGGTATAGCGATCAGGGCGGCGTCATCGTTCCTGCACAAGCAAGAATATCCGTCATTTATATTTTATGCTGATTTCAATCAGTGGCGACTGAGTTGATCGATAATATACGGATCTGAAAAACTTCAGACTTCATAGATACTTAATGCGGTGGCGCTTCGGCGACCTCATTACGGTTGCGATATTGATGGTGTCTGGCTCGACAAGCGATGCGGTGAGGATCTTCGGTCTGTTGAGCTATCGCGACCCGGCGAATTGTCGCTCAATGCGAATTGGCAGGTAGGGCGGATTTCTACCGAGGCCGGTCATCGACATGGTCGAGAGGCCTAGCCCGCTTGAGTAGTGGTAGTCGCACGCGGAAAATCGTGGGTTTCGCGCTGCCTGCAGGGGCCTCGGTCGGTGCCGACATGAAGCCCCGATTTTACCGAGAGTCGTGCGGGAATATCGGTGGCTACCGGGGGGGACAAGGCTGGAGCCTTCAACTGACGCCCCCGGCTCCGACCGCTTTAGTTGACGCCTTGCTTTCTGGCACCCACGATCATTTTCCGCGCGATCTGGCGGACGGCGTCGTCGTCCTTCGTGTCGTCGGCCGCCGGGTCGCCGAGGTGATCGAGGCTCTGCTCCATGAAGTCGAGCAGGCCGCTGTGGCGATCCTCGACATACTCCATCAGCTTGAACAGCAGATGCTCGGTGGCGATCTCGCGTCGACGAGCCTGCGTCGCAGTGTCCGGCGTTGCAGTATCCGGCGCGGTCACTTGGCCACCTGTTCCGACGCATCGAACTCGGCGAATGCCGCGCGTACTTCATCGGCGGTCGCATCGTCGGCGACGTCGACGGTCACGACGACCTTGCCGTTGAGTTCGGCGTCGTCGCGCGCCTCGGGGCTGGGCTCGCCGGCCTTGTTGTCGGACCCGTCTTCGGCCACGCCCGCGGTGTTCTCTTCGCCATCCGCCGCGATGACCACCTTCGCGCGGTCGATCTCGAACTGTTGTACCAGGCGCTCGACGGTCATTTCCGCGTCGCGCCGTGTGTCGAACTTTGCCGTCAATTTCATGATGCTAACCCTCAAGCCGGCATGGCTCGACAGGACAACCGCTCAGATCGCGGCTGGTGCCATGCGCCGTCCCGGTTTCGGCCGTCGTCCTCTTCGCACCAATTGACGTGGCGCGAAAATCGCAACATTCTGCGGGCGAAGCAATCGTCCAAAACCGAGTTCACGGGGCTGCATCGGTGCCACAACGCACGCTTGAACCTGATCAACGCCTCCGCGAGCATCTCGAAGATGCGCTGGCCGAAGCCGACAGCCTGGGGTGGACTGTGGTCGCAGCGCTCATCTCCGAGGCGCTCGATGCGCTCGGGCCCCCCGCGACCGCGCGGATCGGGTAGGTCCATCACCGATCGGTCAGGCGGCCTCACGCGTCGGGAATACCGGGCCACGCACGGTCATCGCGCCCGCCGGATACGGACGCTGTAGCGCGACGGCATCGTCGTAGCTGCCGGTCAGCCAGCGTTCTTGGTCGTCGGGGCGGAGGATCGTGATCATCGCCTTCGGATGGATCGGCGCGACGAGCGCGTTGGTGTCGCACGTCACCATGGCGAAATAGCGCTGATCGCCGACCTGACGCCAGAAGCCGGCAACCGCGAACACCGGCTGGTCGGTGACCGCAAACCACATCTCGCCCTTGATCGGCTTCTTGCCGTCGCCGAGATCGGTCGGCTGGCGCGCCCATTCGCAGAATTCGGTCAGCGGAATGAGGCACCGGTTCGCCGGATCGGTGACGAGCGAACGCCATTGCGGAAGGTGGAGGCTGCGCACGTTCGTCTGCGCGACCTTGCGACCGGCCTGCCTCGCCTGACCGGCCAGGACGTCCCACTCCATCACGTCGAGCCCGCGACGCCCGCCATCGTTGCGCACGACATAGGCCCTGCCGAACGGACGCAGTTCCTTCGGATCGAACCGGTTGTCCATCGGCTTCGTCGTCAGCCAGTCCGCACCGAAGCGCTCGGTGATAGTCTCCGGTTCGCCGTCGAACCGAGCGCGATTACACATCGATCAGGATCCGAGGCCACGACGCTTGATCTCGCCGAGCAGTGCTTCGGCGACGGGATGGCCGACTTCGCCACCGGATTGCGTATAGGCGTTCGTGAGATCCGCATCGGACGCGGTGTTGAGCAGGTCGCGGACTTCGGCGCTGAACATGTCGACTTCGCCAGCCGCGGCATCTGCCGCCTCGACGCTGGTGACGGCGGGCTCGTCGCCCGGCGCGGGCGCATGCGCCATCACGGCGTCCTGTTTGAACAGGTCGAATGCATCGGCGGCTTCGCTGCGTTCTTCGAGAGCGATTTCGAGCCGCGTGAACAGATCGAGCGGGGAGGCTGTGTTTTCCATCGCGCCAGCCTAAGCGCGGTTCGGCGCCCTACGCAATACGGCACCGTCTCAGATCGGTATCCAGCGTTTCCCGGCCGATAGCGGTTCACGCCGGCGAGACACCGTCGGCGTTGACGAGGTCGGGGCCGACGAGCGTGCCGATCAGGCGCACGCGTTTTTCGACGAGGTCGACGGGCGTGCGGTGCAGCTCGAGTTCGAACCGGCCACCGGCGTCACGACGCAGATAGAATGCGCCGCCATCGCGGACGAGCAGCCCGACCTCGTTGATCCTGGTACCGACGTCCATCTTCCGTTCCCGCCTCGTCATCGTCTCGATTTTCGTGAAGCCTCTGCCACGAGCCCTGTCGCGCCTACAGTGGTTTTCGCTGATAAGATCGTGGAGCGGGAGATTTGCGGGAACAGAAGGCGACGGCCGGTTGTACCATCTTGCGTGGTCGATCAGACGGCGGACCGCAGGAGTATCCATGAGCGCGCGCGAGATTTCTTCTGGTGAGACCGACGGGGCCAGGGTCCCTTTCGACACGACCCCTCTGGACCCGGCCCCCCTCCTCGACGTGCGGGCGCTGACCAAGTCGGTGCCGGGCCCGCGCCGACTGTTTCGAAACCTCGATCTGGCGGTTCGCGGTGGTGAACTCGTGGCGATCATCGGCGAGTCCGGGGTCGGCAAATCGACGTTGCTCAACATCCTCGCCGGTCTCGACGACGCGGATGGCGGCAGCGTCGCGATCGATGGCGTCGACCTGGCCGCGCTCGACGAAACCGCGCGCACCAGGCTTCGTCGGGAACGGATCGGCTTCGTGTTCCAGGCCTTCCATATCCTGCCCTATCTGACCTTGCGCCAGAACGTCGCGCTGCCGCTCGCCTTGGTATCGCCGGACGCTGCGGCCGCCGATCGCCGTGCCGAGCATATGCTCGATGCTGTCGGCCTGGGCGGGCGAGGCGATGGCTATGCCCGCGATCTTTCGGGGGGCGAACTGCAACGCGTCGCGATCGCGCGCGCGCTGGTGCACCGGCCCGCGCTGATCCTGGCGGACGAGCCGACCGGGAACCTCGATCCGGAGACTGCGGCGCGCGTGCTGGCGCTGTTTGCCGACGCGGTGCGGGGGCATGGCGCGGCCGGCGTGATGGTGACGCATTCGGAGGCGAGTGCCGCGATGGCGGACCGCGTGCTGACGCTCGGGGCGGAAGGGTTGGTCGACCGGCGTGGCTGATCGGGCCGGGGGATTTTCGGGCAGGCTTGCGCTGCGCTGGCTGATCGGTGGCGAGTGGCGCTTCCATCCCGCGCGCTTCCTGATGACCGCGGTGTCGATCGCGGTCGGCGTCGCGCTGGGCTTTGCCGTCCACCTCGTCAACGGGTCCGCGCTGGCCTCGTTCGACGGGGCGATGCGCGGGATCAGCGGCGCCGCCGAACTGTCGATCCGCGCGACCAGTCCGCTCGGCTTCGACGAACGCGTCTACCCGCGGGTGGCGACCGCGGGTGGCGTCGCCGACACCAGTCCGGTCGTCAGCCTGGATGCGCGGATCGGCCGCGTTCGCGTCACGCTGCTGGGGGTCGACGTGATCCGCGCCGCGGCGGTCACCCCGTCGCTGATCGGCTTGCGTGCCTCTGGACCGGATACGCAGAACGATGCCGTCTTCGACGAGGCTGCGCTGTTCCTTTCGCGCCGTGCGCTGATGCAAACCGGAGCACGGGTAGGATCGGTGGTCACGGTCGTCGCGAACGGCCGGACGGTGCCGTTGCGGATCGCGGGTACGCTGCCCGCCACCGACGATGCGACGATCGGCGTGATCGACATCGCCGCGGCGCAATGGCGGTTCGGCAGGCTGGGCCGGATCGACCGGCTCGACCTCGCGCTGTCCGATCGCGCCGCGGCCGAGCCCGCGCTGCGTGCGCTGTTGCCGGCGGATGCCGTGCTCTCCACCCCCGAGAAGCAGAATGCGCAGGGTGACGCCCTGTCGCGCGCCTATCGCGTCAACCTCGACATGCTGGCGCTGGTTGCGCTGCTGACGGGCGGCTTCCTGGTGTATTCCGCGCAATCGCTGTCGGTGGTGCGTCGCCAGCGTGCGTTCGCGCTGCTGCGGACGCTGGGCATGCCGCGCGGTGGCGTAATGGCGGCGGTCGTCGTCGAAGGCGTCGCGATCGGCGTGGTCGGGTCGGCGGTCGGATTGCTGGCGGGCTACGGCCTGGCATGGGCGGCGCTGCACTGTTTCGGGGGCGATCTCGGCGCGGGGTATTTCGCCGGGGGCCATTCGCAGGTCGTGTTCCAACCGCTGGCCGCGATGGTCTTTTTCGCCCTCGGCCTGCTCGCGGCGTGCCTGGGGAGCGCGTTGCCCGCGCGCGTCGCGGCACGCGCCGCACCGGCCGCCGCGCTCAAGAACGTCGGCGACGTGATCGATCCCCGGCAGCGGATCGCGTGGTGGCCGGCCGCAGCCTTGCTCGTCGCAGGCGCCGGCGCGGCGGTCTTGCCCGCGGTCGGCGGGCTGCCGCTGTTCGGCTTTGCGGGGATGGCGCTGATGCTCGCGGGGGGCGTGGCGGGCGTGCCGTGGTTCGCGCGGACGTTGCTCGCGCCGCTCGCTCGTCGCGGCGCAGCGAACGTGCCGCGCCTGCTGGCCGTGCGCCATCTGCACGGCGCGCCCGGCGAAGCGGCCACCGCGTTGTGCGGGATCGTCGCCTCGACCGCGCTGATGATCGCGATGGCGACAATGGTGACAAGCTTCCGGGGCGCGGTCGACGACTGGCTGGGCGACGTGCTCGGTGCCGACCTGTATGCGCGAACGACGGCGGGAGCATCGTTCGATCCGGCGACGCGTACGAGGCTCGCCGCGACGCCCGGGATCGCACGCGTCGCCTTCAGCCGGCAGCTGCCGCTGACGATCGCCGCCGACCGCCCCCCGGTCAGCCTGATCGCGCGGCCCGAGCGCAACGGCCGCGATCCCCTGCTGGTGCTGATCGATCGTGCGCCGAGCGTGCCGGCCGGCGCGTTGCCGGTCTGGGTGTCCGAGCCCGCTCAGCGTCTGTACGGCTGGGAGCCGGGCGACACGATCGCGTTGCCCATCGCCGGCCGTACACGCTTTTTCGTCGCCGGCGTCTGGCGCGATTACGGCCGGCAGGCGGGCGCGGTGCTGATCGACGAGGCGGATTATCAGCGCCTTACCGGCGACGAGGGGCGCGACGAGATATCGGTGATGGTGACGCCCGGACAGGACGCCGATCGCGTTGCCGCGGGCCTGACCGCGCGGCTTCCCACGGCGCTGCGCGAACAGGTCGAAATCACCCGGCCGGCAACCTTGCGAAAACTCGCGCTCACGCTGTTCGACCGCAGCTTTGCCGTCACCTACCTGCTCGAGGCGGTGGCGATCCTGGTCGGGTTGGCGGGTGTCGCGGCGACGATGTCCGCACAGACGATCGCGCGCGAACGCGAATTCGGCATGCTCCGGCACCTCGGCCTGACCCGCCGCCAGCTGATGTCGATGCTGGCGACGGAGGGTGCGATCGTCGGGTTGACGGGGGCGCTGGCGGGCATCGGCCTGGGGCTGGTGCTGGCACAAGTGCTGATCCACGTCATCAACCCGCAGTCGTTCAACTGGACGATGACGACGCGCATCCCGGTCGGCACGCTGTTCGGCGTGGCCGCGGCGCTGACCGGTGCGGCGGCATTGACTGCGGTGCTGGCAGGGCGACGCGCGACGGCGCGCAGCGCGATCACGTCGGTTCGGGAGGATTGGTGATGCGGCGCACGTTGATGATGGCCGGCTTGCTGGCCGCGGTTGCCGTGGCGGCACCCGCGGCCACGCCGTATCCGCAGGTGAAGCCGGGTATCGTACTGCGCTTTCCCGGCGACCACGGCGCGCATCCGGCGTTCCGGACCGAATGGTGGTACGTCACCGGCTGGCTGAAAACCGCAGATGGCAAGCATCTCGGTTTCCAGGTGACCTTCTTCCGCACGCGGCCCCCCGTCGATCCCGCAAACCCGAGCCGGTTCGCGGCGCGGCAGGTGCTCTTCGCGCACGCCGCGCTGTCCGACCCGGCGACCGGGCGCCTGCTCCACGGCGAGCGCGCCGCGCGGCAGGGCTTCGGTCTGGCATCGGCGCGGACCGACGATGCGGACGTGGCGATCCGCGACTGGCAGCTTCGCCGAGGCGCGGATGGCCGCTGGCGCACGCGCGTGACGGCGGATGGCTTTCAACTCGCGCTCGCCTTCCAGCCGACCCAGCCACCGCTGCCGCAGGGGCAGGGCGGCTATAGCCGGAAGGGGCCGCGCCCGGAGGAAGCGAGCTATTATTACTCGATCCCGCATCTGCGTGTCGCGGGCACCGTCACGCGCGCCGGCCGCCCCGTCGCGGTCACCGGCGAAGCATGGCTCGATCGCGAATGGTCGTCCAACTACCTTGCCCCGGCCGCGCAAGGCTGGGACTGGACCGGCCTCAATTTCGACGACGGCTCCGCGCTGATGGCGTTCGGGATACGGCGCAAGGGCGGCGGCACTTTGTGGGCGGGCGGCGCGCTACGCCGTGCCGATGGGCGGACCATGGTGCTCGGACCCGGCGACGTGGCCTTCCGGCCAGTCGCGACATGGCGGAGCCGCGCGACCGGCGCCGTCTATCCGGTCATGCAGGATCTCAGCATCAGGGTCGGCGGCAAGGTCACGACCCGCCGGCTGACGCCGATGTTCGCCGCGCAGGAACTCGACGCACGGCGAAGCGGACTGCCCGTCTATTGGGAGGGCGCGGTGCGGACGCCCGGAGGCCGCGGCTATCTGGAACTGACCGGCTACGACAAGGCGCTGGCGATGTAGCCCGGCAATGCAGCCCGGCAATCGCGCGCGCAGGCGTGATCAATGCGCGCGCTCGCCAAGCTCCACCATCTCGCCGTCCGCGGTATCGTTCCGGAAGCGAACCGCGATCATCTGTCCGTGACCGCTACGACATTGTCGTCGCTGTTGCGATCGACGTACAGCGTATAGGGATCGATACCGGCAAACGCCGGGCGACGCTTGGAGACGATCCGTACGGTCTGCGTACCCGACACGATCGGCCGGCGCTCCTTGAGGATCACGTCCTTCGCGGCAAAGCTGCCGAGGCCGGGGCGCTGGTCGAACAGGCCGACATCGATATCGTCCTTCAGCGGCGCGGCTTTCTCCACCCCGGCGCCGTTCGCATAGACCTTGCCGGCGTCGAGCGTGAGTATGGTTTCGTAGGTGCCGTCCGCCAGTTTGCGGGTCGTCGCAGCCGATGCTTTCAGATCGTACACGGTGATGCGATCGAGCAGGTTGAGCACGAGTTGGCGTTCGGCCGGATTGCGCGCGAGCGACAGGAAGCCGTCGACGAGATCGAGCGAGCGGGGATAGGGCGCGCCCTTGAACCGGTAGCGATTGAGCAGGTCGCGGAGCATCGCGTTGACGCGGTCCTCGCCCAGCCGATCCTGCAACAGGTACACCGCGAGCGAGCCCTTGCGGTAATGGATGTATCCCTGGTTCTCGACGCGATCGAGCGGAACTTCCTCGACGACCTCGCCGCCGCGCGAGCGCAGATACGAGTCGAGTTCGTATTTCAGGAAGCGGCGGATCTTGTCGTCGCCATATTCGTGCTTCATCACCATCAGCGCGGAATATTGCGCCATCGTTTCGATGAGCATCGATCCGCCCTGCATATCCGCGCCGATCAGTTGATGGCCCCAATATTGATGGCCGAGTTCGTGCGCGGTGACGTAGCTGACATAGTCGATCGTGTCGGGATTGCGGGTATCGGCGATGAAGCCGATGCGTTCGGAATAGGGGATGGTACCGGCAAAGGCCTGCGCGAAGCTCTGGTAGCCGGGAAACTCGATGATCCGCGCGTAGTCGAACTGATAGGGCCCGAAATTGGCGCGGTAATAGGCGAGCGAGCGCTGCATCGCGTCGAGCATGCGATCGACGTTGAACGCGTGCTGCGGATCGTAGAACACCGTCAGCGCCGTGCCGTCGGCGCGTCGTGATTTCTCCGCATAGGCGGCGGACTGGACCGAGAAGAACGCGAGGATCGGTGCGCGCGAGACGAAGCGCGCGGTGCGGCGTCCGCCGACCGTGCTGTCGGCCACCTTGTCGCCGGGCGCGATCGGCGTCTGGCCTGCGGTCGTCGAAACGGTGATGTCGGAATGCACCCAGGGCGCGTTGACGATCAGGTTGCGAGCCTGGGCCGACCGGTCCTCCAGCTTGGCGGGACGCAGTTCGGGGGTGAGACCGTATTTGCGGCGCTTGGCGCGGTCCTGCAACAGGCCGTTCTTGTCCATCCCGAACCGTGGCGCGAATTCGCCGTTGTTGAGGAAGGTCCCGTTTCCGACGAGACGGGTATCGTCGTTGTTGGCGACGAGCCCGCGCTGCCAGCGGTCCGTGCGGAACGTCATCGTTCCCCTGGCGCCGGGTGCCATCGGACGTGCGAAGCGGTAGATGCGGTATTGCAGGTCCGCGTCGTTCATCACGACCGTCGCACCGGGTACCGTCACCGCGCGCAGGTGAGTCAGGTCGTCCATCATGCGGACGTGAAGATCGCGAAGCGGCGCGCCGGTGTCGTTGACGAAGGCGTAGGTACCGCTCGCCACCATCCGCCGCTGTTCGGGGTACAACGCCACGCTCAGGCGCATGTCGGTGATGGAAGGCTGTTTAAGGGCGAGGTATTTGAGGTATTTCTTCTCGTAGAGCGCCTGCCGCGCCTCGCCTTCCTGTTTAGTCCGATAGACGTTCACGACATCCATGTCGTGATACAGGAACGCGCCCGTTGCTGCCGTGACGCACAGCGCCACCGCCATGATCGCGCCGGGCACCCCGAGCAGCCGACGGGGCAGATGCACCAGCCGTGCCTTGAGCCGGGTCTCGGTCCCGCGGCGCCACAGCAGGTGCGCGATCACGCCGAGCGCAACCGCGACACCGCCCCAGTACAGCCTGAGCCACCAGCCGGCAGGACCGCCGATCTGGTCGCCGTTCATGTCGGACAGCTGCGTGTTACCCGTGCTGCCATATTGGTAGAGCGGGTGCTCGAAACCGATGTTGCTGAGCGTGATCGTGGCCACGAGGTAGACGACCATCACCGCCCAACCGACATATTTATTGGGACTGATGGCCTGGATGAACACGGCCAGGATCGCGAGCAGCAGCACGTCCACCGTCATCGGCAGCAGATACCAGAGCAGGTAATGACCGAGCGCGAGATCGGTCTGGCCGCGCGCGAGCTGGACGATGCATGCGGTGATCACCGACACGAGCAACGTCGCGAACAGCACCAGCGTCACCGCCAGCACCTTGGGCACCAGATACGCCCAGTTCGGCAGCGAGGTCGCATCGACGATCTCGTGCATGCCGCGTTCGCGGTCCCGCCAGACGAGTTCGCCCGAATAATAGATCGCGATGATCAGCGGGATGATGCTGAAACTGCCCTGCAGCGTGCCGATCACCGCGAAGGTCAGCTGGCGGATCGGCGCGCCGAACATCTCGTTGGCGAACAGAAGGCCGCCAAGCGAATTGAACAGCCCGATGAGCAGCAGCACGAGGAACGCCGGGCTGCGGAACACCAGCGCCATCTCGAATTTGCAGCGGGACAGCATTCGCGCCCATGCGGCATCTTGCGGACGTGCCGCGGGCAGGCGGTCGACGATCAGCGGTGGCGTGGCAGCGAGCCGCGCCGCAGTACGCGCCTGCTTGCGCAGCTTGCGCTTCGACACGCCCCGTTCGGCAAAGCTGAACCGGGCATAGGCGATCCCGACCGCTACCAGTCCGATGGCGATCGCGATCGCCCGGTTGGCCAGCAGCACGCCGGTGAACGGCGGCATGCCGCCATTGGCTTCGCTCGCGGTCCAATAGCGCGTCGTCGTACCGAACGCGCCAAACCCGAACAGCTCGAAATAGGCGCCGGTCGCCCGCCATTCGGGCTTTGCGCGCAGTACCGCGTTGATCGCCAGATACAGCATCAGGAACACGACGACGCCGAGATAGCTGTACATCATCGACCGCGTCGCCGTCGCGACCGCGAAGAAGATCGCCGACGTCAGGAAGACGTTGGGCAGGGCCAGCAGGAAATACGCATAGGCATAATCCTTCAGCCGGTTCGGGCCGAGCGTCTCCGAATCGACCCAGGGCATCAGCGAACCGAGCCAGATCGCAAGCGGGATCGCGGCGAAGGCGAGCGTGGCGGCACCGAACGCGCCGAGGAAGCGCGCGATCAGATAGTCGAACTTGCTGACGCGCGTGGATCGGACCATCGGTCCGAACCCGCTTTCGTCGTCCCGCACGATCACGTTGGCGACGAACGCGGTCGTCACGAACATGAAGAACAGCGACATGATCAAATGCACCTGCGCGATCGCGACGGGTGCGTTCTTGTGTATGTTGGCGCCGCTGCCGATCTGGATCTGCTCCACCGTCATCGACCCGAAGGTCAGCAGGAAGAACAGGATCGCAACCACCCAGAACACGGGGTTGCGTAACTGATAGCGCAGCTCGAACCGGGCGATCTGGCCGAACACCGCTATGCTGCCACGGTCGAGGAAACGGGTTCGCTTGCCGGCACCCGCCGCGATCGCGCCAGCGTGGAGAAATAGACGTCCTCCAGTCCGCCTGCGGCCGCGGTGAAACCGTCGCCAGGATCGTCGGAGGAGAGGATGTGGATGATCGTGCGACCCGCGAACAACCGCGTCGAGATGATCTCGTAGCGCAGCCGGCATTCGTCGAGTTCGTCGCGCCCGATCGTCTTCGCCCACACCGCGCCGCGGGTCTTCGCGATTAGATCGAGGGGCGCGCCCTCCAGCTGGATTCGCCCGGCGGCCAGCACCGCCATCCGCGGGCACAGGTCCGACACATCCTCGACGATATGCGTCGACAGGATCACGACGACGTTTTCGCCGATCTCGGCAAGCAGGTTGAGAAACCGGTTGCGCTCTTCGGGATCAAGCCCGGCGGTCGGTTCGTCGACGATGATGAGTTCGGGGTTGCCGATCAGCGCCTGCGCGATGCCGAAACGCTGTCGCATGCCGCCTGAAAATCCGGCGATCGCCTTCTTGCGGACCGCCCAGAGATTGGTCTGTTCGAGCAACGTCTCGACGGTTTCCTTGCGCTCCTGCGCCGATGCCACGCCCTTCAGCACCGCCATGTGATCGAGCATGTCATACGCGGACACACGCGGGTAGACGCCGAAATCCTGCGGCAGATACCCGAGCCGCTCGCGCAACGCCTCGGGTTTCGCAATCACGTCGATATCGCCGAAGCGGATCGTGCCCTCGGTCGGCGTCTGCAACGTGGCGACGGTCCGCATCAGCGTCGACTTGCCCGCCCCGTTCGGCCCCAGCAGCCCGAACATTCCCTTGGGAACGTGCAGCGTCACCGCATCGAGTGCCCTCGTCCCGTTGGCGTAGACGTGCGTGACGTTTTCGAGATCGAGCATGAGCACCTCTTCCGGTTCGGGAAGCAGTGTACGCGGTGTATTGCTTGAGTAAAGCGCTTATCGATCCAAATCCGCGTATGAATCCGGTGCCCGTACCGAGCGTCCTGGCGCGGCGCGTACGACCGGCCGTATGTCCTACCCGCCGTACCGGCTGACCAGTGCCCGGCGGAGCATCCGGTCTTCCAGCGAGTAATACAGCGCTATCCGGTTTCCGTCCGCGACCGTCGACGCGGCGAAAGCGATGTCTGTCGCCTCTCGGCTGAGGGCTGGGGGCGGTACCAGCAGCGGCTCGAGACCACGCCCCGTCACGCGCGCGAAATCGGGGCTGAAGCTGATCCAGCCGATCCGCCAGCGTGCGTCGTGCGTCGCCCCGTTGTAGAACATCACCGGGTCCTGGCCGTCCGCCTGCCAGATCGGCCCGGTCGAAAGATGCCAGTTATCCCAGCTATCGTCGCGTATGCCAAAGGGATCGGGCAGCACGGTCCACGGACCTTTCGGCGTCGGCCCGCCTGCCATGCCAATTCGCGATGCGCCGTCCGCGGCATATTCGTAGAACAGCCGCCAATCGCCGGACGAGGTCTGGGCGAGCGTCGCTTCCTTGATGTTGCCCTCGCCGGGAGGCGCCTTGAGGATAAGGTCTTCCTTGACCAGCGCGGTCAGGTCGCGCCCGGCGGCCAATATCATGCAGCCCTGGCTGCGTGGCGCATCGACGCCGGTATAATAGACCAGATATTCGTGGCCGGTCACCAGGACGGTCGGATCTTCGCATCCCCCCATGTCCTGCATGCCCGGGCCCGGCGTGATCGCGAGGCCGGGATCCATCACGAACGTCAGCCCGTCGCGGCTTTCCCCACGGGCGATGATACCCGTCGGGTCATGCGGCCCGAGTGGATGCGGTACGCCGCGCACCATGATCCGGTACAGATCGCCTTCCTGCCACACGAACGGGCTCATCAAATCCATGTCGTCGACCACCGACGCGGACGAGATGGTGACGGTGGCGAGTTGCTCGACCGCGTAGGTGACCGTCATGCGCCCTGCGCCACGGTCAGCGACAGCGCGCCGTCGATCGTCACGGTGGTACCGGTGATATAGTCCGCCGCGGGTGACAGCAGGAACGTGACGAGTGCGGCAACCTCGTCGGGGCGTCCGGCCCGCTTCCACGGGATCGCGGCTTCCTTCGCCGCCAGTTCCTCCGGATGATCGAGCGCGGATTGGTTCATCGGCGTGAGGATCATGCCCGGCGCGACGCCGTTTACCGCAATACCCTTGGGCGCCAGTTCCAGCGCCAACGTCGCGGTCAGTTGCGACAGGCCACCCTTGGCGGAGTCATAGTCGACGCCACCGGGGCGGGGGGCCCGTTCGTGGATCGAAGAAATGTTGACGATCCGGCCTTTCGCATCCTGCGCTTCCAGCGCGCGCACCAGCCGCCGGCACGTCAGGAACGGCCCGTAGAGATCGGAGCGGATCACGCGGTCGAACTGCGCAAGCGGCATGTCGACGAGCATCACGCCGCTCATGTTGAGACCTGCGGAATTGACCAGCAGGCTGACCGTGCCGAAACTGCTCTCGGCCTTGGCGAACAACCGTTCGACTGCGGCTTCGTCGCCGACGTCGACCTGCACCGCGATCGCGCGATCCGGGCCGCCGATCGAGGCGCAGACCGCCTGCGCCGCCGCCTCGTCCTTGAAATAGGTTATCACGACGCGCGCACCAGCCTCGCCCAGTGCCTTGGCGCACGCGGCGCCGATGCCGGACTCGCCGCCGGTAACGATTGCGATTTGATCGTCGAACATGGTCATCGCAACTGAACCGGTCAGGCAGGGCGGAGTTTCATGAATTCGCTGCCATCAAACTACCGTGGCGGGATATCGGGCACGCCTCGCACCGCCGGGGGCGGATGATCCCGCCGTCAGTCGTTCACCCGACCGCTGGCGAGCGCCGGCAGATTGTCCTCGATCCAGTCGGCCAGCGCCTGCACCAGCACCGCCGCCTGCTTGCCCTGTTCGGTCAGCGCATAGTCGACGCGGGGCGGTACGACCGGGAAGCTTCGACGGTGCACCAGCCCGTCGCCCTCCAGTTGCTTGAGCGTCTGCGAGAGCATGCGTTCGCTGACGCCGGCGACCCTGCGGCGCAGATCGCTGAACCGGAGTGTGCCGGGTAGCAGCGCGATCAGCGTCAGCGTCCCCCAGCTGCTCGTCACGTGCTTCAGGATTTCGCGCGACGGACAGCGCGGCGCAAACACGTCGCCGCGCTCCATGCGATCGGCGAGGCGGGGGGATGGATCGCCGGACATTTCAAAACTTACCTTTTTGTGCGTACTTCTCTTGCGTAAGTTAGTCGCTTACGTGGCGGGCATCAACACTGCAAAATAGGAGAACGCCTTATGTACGCCGTAACGGGAGCTTCCGGTCAGCTTGGCCGCCTAGTAATCGATGCGCTTCTCCGGACGGTCGCGCCTTCCGAGGTGGTTGCGCTGGTGCGAAATCCGTCCAAGCTGGCCGATCTCGCGGCACGGGGCGTCGTCGTGCGTGCATTCGACTATGATGCGCCCGCCACGCTCGTCCCCGCGCTCGCCGGGGTCGATCGCCTGCTGCTGATCTCGTCGAGCGAAGTCGGATCGCGCGAGGCACAGCACGGTGCGGTGATCGCCGCCGCCAGGACGGCAGGCGTCGGCTATATCGCGTACACCAGCATCCTTCATGCGGACGCCAATCCGATGAACCTTGCGATCGAGCACCGCGCTACCGAGGCCGCGATCGCGGCCAGCGGCCTGCCGCACGCGTTCCTGCGCAATGGGTGGTACACCGAGAACTACGTCATGTCCGTGGCGCCTGCGATCGAACATGGTGCGCTGATCGGTAGCGCGGGCGATGGTCGGGTCTCGAGCGCGAGCCGCGAGGACTATGCCGATGCCGCTGCTGCGGTCCTGGTCGACGGCTCGGTCGAGACGCGGATCTTCGAACTTGCCGGAGACGATGCCTACACGCTCACCGATTTCGCTGCCGCGATCGGTGACATCGCCGGGCGGCCGGTGATCTACAAGGATTTGCCGCAGGACGACTATCGTGGAGTTCTGGAGGGCGCCGGCCTCCCGGCACCGATCGCCGATATGCTCGCGGAAAGCGATGCGAAGGCGGCGCAAGGCTCGCTGTTCGACGACGGTCGTGCGCTCAGCACGCTGATCGGCCGCCCGACGACGCCGTGGCGGACGACGCTCGCCGCCGCGATGAAGGGCCAAGACTGACGGTCGTCGACAAACAACGCCGGCCGGATCGCCCCCGGCTGGAACGCGCGCGGGAACGTCGACGACCGTCGTTCCCGCGGCGACTTCGACGAGGCGTGATCGGAGTTGGACTTGCGACGCACCCGATACGTCGATGCCGCGCACCCGCCGGATCGCAGTCAGGTGGCTGGCTGATCCGACAGATACAATTCGACGGGCAGTCGTGGTGCAGCGCCCGGCTCGGGCCTTGCGCGCGCGGCTGCCGCTTCGATCCACTCTGGCCCCCCAGGACGGCGGCGGGTCGACCCATCGGAGCGCGTCGGCACCTTGCCGTAGATCGCGGGTCCGTCGCTGCCAGGCGACCCGCCGCCGAAGGATGCGGCGATGTTGCCATAGGTCGAGGGATCACGGCCATCGAGGCTCAGTCGGTCATTGAGGTAACAGGCGGTGGCCCACGCCGTTTTGGGATCGGGCGTCATCGCGATGATCCGCTTGCCCCAGTACATGCGGAGATTGTTGTGCATCCATCCATCGATCAGGAACTGACGCTGGCAGGCGTTCCAGGTTTCGTCGCGCGTCTCGCCGCGTAGTAGCGCTTCGAGCGTTTCGAGGTCCGGCCGTTCGTCCGATGAATGTGCCTCGAGCGTTTCGCGCGCCCATCCCGAAATCCGGTCGTACTGCTCGGGCGCGGGCAAGGCGCGTGCCTGATAGTGGAACCATTCGCGCCACGTCAGCAGCTCGTCGGCAAACTTCTCCTTGGCATTGACGGGGGCCGCCGCCGCCTCGACCGTGGCCATGATCTCGCGCGGCCCGATCACGCCGAAATGCAGATACGGCGACAGCATGCTGGCGCCTTCGGGGCGGGTCGCGTCGTTGCGAACCGCCGCATAGCTCGGCAACATGTCGTCCATCAGCCTCTCGAGCATTGCAAGCGCGCCGTCGCGGCCGAGCGGGAACAGCGGGCTCAGCGTCAGCGAGTGATCGATCGCCGCGTTCCCGATCAGGCGATCGATATCGGCATCGGTACGATCTTCGAGCCGATCCGAGGCAAAGGGCAGGGGCCCGTCATACGCTGCTGCTTCCGGGTGGAGATCGTCCGTCGCGCTCCAGTCCCCCCGCAGGGGCTGATGCCGCCGCCGAAATCCGGTGGTCGAGCCGATGTCGTCGCCAAGCACGGCGGGCGGCACCAGGCAGGCTGCGTTGACGGCGATTACGGCGCGATCGGTGCGCGCTGCGAACCGTTCCGACTGCCAGCGCGCGACGAAGGTCGGCTGGTCCTCGACGATCACGGCCGCGCTGTCGGCGGCCAGGCGGTAGACGAGTCCTTTTTCACGGGCATCCGCCTGTTCGACGTGCTGGACACACGCCAACCCGCGCTGCCGACATTCGCGTGCGAGGTCGCGGCTTGCCCCCAGGATGAAGCGGTGGAGACGATCCGAGGCGTACGGATAATCCTCGCGTAGTCCGTGATAGACGAGCACAGGCAGGCCGAGGTCGTTGGCGAGGCAGATCGCGGCGTCGATCACGGGATTGTCGCGTGCGCGCAACGCTTGCTGAAGCCAGCATAGCACGTAGCGGCCGTCGGTCCGGACGCTGCACGCGTTCAGGGAGCGAACGCGGGGTGCTTCGGACCAAGTGGCCAACGCGTTGGGGAGGGACGATGTCATGACGCCCCAACCATCGGCATACCCTCGCGATCCCGCAGCATGTATCGACCGTCGTGTCCGGGGCGCCACCGTTGAAATCGAGGCGCCTTCGACGGCCGCAAGCCGCAGCCATGCTGCTGTCCGGAAGTCGGTCCGGACGGCGTGTGCGCGCTGTCGTGCGGTCCCTGTCGTGCGACGTGCGATGCTGCTATCGATTGCCGATGCTGAACCTACGAACGAAGCGTCGCGTCGCAACGGGAGACCGGGCTTCTGCGCGGCTCGCCGAGATCCAGGCGTCGGTCTCGGCGCTTGTCGACGATGATTTGCTCGATCTCGCGGATATCTTCAAAAGCGCCGCGCCGACACCGTTGTGGGATATCGCACAGGCTGAAATGACCCGGCGCGACCTGAAGCTATGACCGTTCGTGGTTGACGATTACGCGCATGGCCAGCGCGACGGCCTGCGGCTCGCTTTATCGATCCTGGCAGCGGAGGAGGCCAAATGGGCGGCCTTGCTCGGTGAAAGCTCGTCGTGGCGGACCAACGCTACCCGGGAGGTGCGGCACAAGACGTTGCAGGTGGCGCAGGCACGGTTGCAGACCGCGCTGAACCGGATGAGCCGGAAGAATGCCCCCGAAGCCGAGGCCGAGATCGCATTGGCCCTGACGAAGCTGGGACTGTGATCCATAGTCCAGCTACCGATCCATGTCTCAAGGCACTCGCGTCTCCGCATTTTTGAAATTGCACGCAGACCGCAACGGTTCTTCGGTCAGTTGATCGGCACGCCGCCGGTCACCGCGATCACCGCGCCGGTCATGTAACTTCCCTCCGACGAGGCAAGCAGGACATAGGCGGGGGCGAGCTCGGCAGGCTGTCCCGCGCGGCCCAGCGGCGTATCCTGGCCTAGCGTCTCCAGTTCTTCCGGCGATTTCGCGATCGGCTGGATCGGTGTCCAGATCGGGCCGGGCGCGACCGCGTTGACGCGTATCCCCTTCGCGACGAGCAGGTTGGACAGCCCGACCATCATGCTGGAGATCGCACCTTTGGTCGCCGCATAGACGATCATGCTCTTGGTCGCGACCTTGGCCTGTTCGCTGGTGGTGTTCACGATGGCGGACCCAGGCTTCATATGCGGCGCCGCGGCCTTGGCGAGACGGATCATCGCGAACACGTTGGTCGCGAACGCGCGCTCCATCTCTTCGTCGTCGATGCTGTCGAGATCCTCGTTCATGGTCTGCGCCGCAGCGTTGTTGACCAGAATGTCGAGCCCACCAAGCTCCGCGACGGTACGCTCCACCAGAGCGACGCAGTGGCGCCGGTCGCTTATGTCGCCCGGCAACAGAACGCAGCGTTGTCCCGCTTTCTCGACCCAGGCACGCGTATCTTCGGCGTCGGCCTGCTCGACCGCTAGGTAGGAGATCGCGACATCCGCACCCTCTCGCGCATAAGCGATCGCAACCGCCTTGCCGATGCCCGAGTCTCCACCGGTGATGAGCGCGACCTTGCCCTTCAACAGTCCTTTGCCGACATAGCTGTTCTCCCCGTGATCGGGTTTCGTCTTCATGTTCGCGACAAGGCCGGGGCTCGGTTGTTGCGGCTCGCCGGGGAAGCTGGTCGGCTGGCTGTTGCGTGGGTCGTCAGTCATCCGGAAATTCTGCCTGTTCTGGTCACCGACCGAACGGTCTGCGGCCCATTAAGTGCCGCTCGTTTCCGGAGTCGGCGATCAAGCCGTGGCACCATCGTTCACCGAGGTGGCGGATGGCGGCACGACGGGCAGGTGGCTTGCCGGTGGTTGCTCGCACCAACCGCTTGATGCGCGACGCGGCGCCCTATCGATTTGCCGCCGTGGTCACCGTGCCCGAGGGCAATGCGGGCGCGGGCAGGACTTCGATCGCGGGACGCGCGAAAAGGTATCCCTGGCAAAGGCGGACACCGATCTCGCGCAATGCCCGCAGTTCCGCCGCGGTCTCGATCCCCTCCGCGATGCAGCGGATGCCGAGTTCGTCGGCCATGCGAACCACGCCCGCGACGATCGTCCGGCGGGCTGCCGAGCCGTCGATCCCGCGGATCAGCGCCATGTCGAGCTTGAGCATGTCCGGGCGCAGGTCTGCGAGCAGGCCGAGCCCGGCATAGCCCGCGCCGAAGTCGTCGATCGCGGTGGTGAACCCGCGCGCCTGATAGGATTCGATGATATGTCGGACGTGGACGACGTCGACCATCCGCTCGTTCTCGGTAAACTCGAACATCAGCCGCCCGGGGTCGAACCCGACGCGGCGGGCGGCAGCCAGCGACGCACGGATGCACGCGTTCGGCTCATATACCGCGTTGGGCATGAAATTGATCGACAGTTTCGCATCGCCATCGGGGGTGAACAGCGCGCCAGCCAGTTCGATCGCCTTTACGCGGCACGCCTGGTCGAACTTGTAGATCATGTCGGGCTCGATGCCGGACAGCACTTCGCCGGCGGATTGACCGTCCGCTCCCCGCACGAGCGCTTCATAGGCGAACACGGACCCGGTCTCGATATCGACGATCGGCTGGAACGCCATCGTGATCGCGCTCCTGAGCGGCGCGCCCGTCCGGCAGCCCCGGCACGCCTGCGCAAGGGACAGCGGTGTGGCGCGCGCCGTGTCGGCCGCGGTGATGGGTGCGTGCATCATGTCCAGTCTTCCAGTTTTCCCATCGCGTTGCGCGGCAAGGCCGGTCCGAAGCGATACGTCTTGGGACGTTCGGGATCGGTCAGGCGCGCGGCGACGACCTGTTCGATCCGCGCGGAGATCTGCACGGGATCGCTATCCTTGTCGGGAACGACGAACGCCTTCAGGCGTCCGTTCGCGTGCAGCCTGACGGCGACGTCCGCGGCGCCGTCGATCGTTCGCAGGACGCGCGCGACGCGCTCCGGCCAGACGTTGTGGCCTGCGACCTGGACCGCGCCGTCTCGCCGGCCGATCGGCCGGATCGCGCGATCGCCGATACGCTCGATATGATCCGGCAGGTCGCACAGCCGGCCATCGCGGTCCACGAGGCGCCAGTCGCCGTCACCGTTCGGGGCCAACCGCCAGCGTGGCAGAAGATCATATGCGGACGCGGGCAGATCGCGCATCGCGATGCCGCCGGTCTCCGACGAGCCATAGATATCCACGAGCCGCGCGAGGCCCGCCGCCGCCAGTCCCGCCGCGACATCGTCGTCGAGCGACCCGGCCGAACTGACGCCGACGACGTCGTCCGGAAAGCGGCGGACCATGCGCAACAGCACCTGCCACTGATCGGGTACGGCAACGACCAGATCGCCCGCGGCCAACGCGAGTGGTGCGCCGATCGAGCGCGCGACGACCGGCACGCCCAGCGTTACGGGCAACAACGCGGTCCAGATGATCCCGTACAGGTGATGCGCCGGCACCAGCGCGACCACCCGGCGTCGTCCGGCGAACCGTGTCGCAAGCACCGCAGCCTCGTCGAGGAGGTCGGTGATCGCGTGGATGCAGGGCCGCGGGCGGCCGGTCGAGCCGGAGGTGGCGACCGTCATCCGCCCGGTTCCCCCGGCATCCTCCGCATGTGCCTGCATGATCCAGTCGACCCACGCGCCCACCGTCCGCGGCGGATCGTCGCTCAGCAGACTGTCGTCGAGGTCGAACGCTTCGGCCAGCGCCCCCAGCGCACCAAGCTGCTCGATCGAGTCCAGGCCCAGTCCTTCGTCGCCGATCTGCGTCGAGGCGGACCAATCCCCCTTCGCGGCGTCGGGATGGGGCGTATCGCGCAGGCGGCGCACTTCGGCGGCGACGACGGCGCACGCGATGCGGTGCGCGGCCGCACGCTGCAATTTCGGCATGGTCACGCGGCGGAGGCTTGGTGATGACAGACCTGGTTTCGTCCTGCCTGTTTCGCGACGTACAGGCGCTTGTCGGCCAGCGCGATGAGCGCATCGATCGAACCGTCGGCTTCGTCCAGCGACGCGCAGCCCAGGCTGGCGGTTACGGTCAACTGCCCGCGCGGCGTTTCCACCTCGAGCGCAGCGATCGCCGTGCGCATCTCCTCGGCGAGCGTCATCGCCTGGTCATTGTCGTAGCGCGGCAGCAGGGCACCGAACTCTTCTCCCCCCAGCCGGGCGAAGATTCCCCGCGGCGGCAGCAGCGCGGTACAGACCTCCGCCACCCGACAGAGCAGGATGTCGCCGACCGGATGGCCGTGCGTGTCGTTGACCGATTTGAAGTGGTCGAGATCGAGAACGATCAGCGACAGCGACTGCCGCAGTTCGCGCCAATGCGCCTGCTCGCGCTCCATCACCTGGCCGAAGTGCCGGCGGTTCGCCGCGCCCGTCAGGTGATCGCACGTCAGCAGTCGGCGTACGTCCTCCGCGGCTTCCTCGCGCCGCGGTACGTCGCGCAGGATGACCGAAAAACCCGACGCGCGGCGTTCATCGCCCTCGGAGCGCGCGACGACCAGCCGTTGGCACCAGTAGCGCTCGCCGTCCGCGCGTTGTTGCCATCCTTCCTGCAGATGCCACCCGTCGCGTCCCGCGATCACCAGTTGCTCTTCGAGCCTCAGGTCGCCCCCGGTCGCTTCGGTGTGCAGCAGCTCGGTCAGATCGCGGCCGAGCACGTCTGCGCAGTCATGCCCGGTCTGGCGGGTGAAGCAGGGGTCGGCCGATTCGATCCTGCCGTTCTGCGTGATCGTGAGCGCGGCATAGTCGTTGACGCCGTCGAGCAGCGTCGCGAACCAGGTATCCGCCTGGCGCAGCCGTTCCTCCTGGACCACCTGCTGGCTGATATCCGACAGCGTCGCCATCAGCCGGTCGGGGCCCAGCTTCATCAGCGTGCAGGCCAGCACCTTGGGCGGGGCCGTGCGTCGGCGTGATCCGAGATCGACGAAGATGCGGTGCCCGTCGCAGATCCGGCCGGTGGACGGCGCATAGGACGCGACGATGCTGCGCAGCTCGGGCGCGTGCTGCTCCAACGCCGCAAACAGGTTGCCGGGATCGCGCGCGCCGGCGAGCGGCAACAGGTGCTGCATCGCATGCGGGTTCATCAGCGCGATCTCGCCCGCGATGTCGCATTCGATCAGCCCGACGGGGCAGGCGTACAGGAATTCGAGAAGCTGTTCCTCGCTAGAAATATCGCTCATGATCGCGGTCTCACCGTTCGATGAGGATATAGCGGCGCGGCGTTCCGGGGGCCGCCAGCAGGCGCAGCCGCACTCTTGTCGGACGCATCCGCAGCGTCAGGACATAGGGTATGATGTCGTCGATCTCGGGCTCGTCCTCGAACCGCTGGGCGACCATGAAATTGTTCATGCACTGCGCAACCGCATCGAAGAACGGCACGCCGATGACCGTGGCGGGGTCGAGCCCCGACATGCGCGCCTCGGTCGCGTTATAGGACTGCACGATCGTATCCGCTTCGAAGCCAACCACCCCGAACGGCAGGGCATCGCGTTCGTCGACGCTCATCGTATCGAGGTCGCTCAACGCAACCGCTTCAAAACTGGCTTCTTTTAGCGACACACCCATGTCTCCCTTGCAACGGCGCTATGCCTCCGGTTGCGTTAAGCATCACCTAACATCGTGCATCGGGAGCGACGGAGTCCGTCGACGGTCGCTCGGCGAGCGCCGGCGACCGAGACTTTGGCATCTGCGTACGGCCCTTCGGGGTGGGCGATACGTTGCGGCCCGCAGACGCTACCTGCACCGGACATCGGTACAACGAACGAGCGCCGGGTTCAAAGAGGCCGCGAACGTCGGGGGCGTTGGGTGGAGGGCAGATGACTGGTCCGGAGCGTCATCCGGACATGACGCTCGTCAGCCCGTCGTCGCCGGGCGTTCGATCGGGAAGATCAGCAGCGTCGAGGTTGCCGTTGCGCACAGCCGGCCGTTGCGATCCGTGAGTCTGGCTTCGGAAAACGCGGTGCGGCGGCCGATCGAGACGATCCGGCCCTCGGCGCGGACCGGTCCGCTCATGTCGTTCAGCGGGCGATGATAGGCGACCTTCAGTTCGAGCGTGGTGTAGCCTTGCTCGGCGGTCAGTTTGGAATGCACCGCGCACCCGCACGCGCTGTCGAGGAGCGTCGCCGCATACCCGCCATGGACCGAGCCGATCGGGTTGTAGACGCTGCGGTCCGGGCTCCCCTCGAATACCGCGCGGCCTTCCTCGACCTCGACCAACGTGAACCCCAGCGTCACGTTGATCGGCGGCGGCGTGTTCTCGGCAATGATCGCGTGGAGTTGCTCCAGGCCCGACAGGCCGGATGCGTTGTTCTTAATGATATCCATGATGCGTCCTTAAGGTCGAGGCGGCTGGTGTGGCGGGGCGGAATCAAACCTGGCGGGCAGGCGCCTGCGAAGTCGCGCTGACCGCGTCGAGGCGGCGGGACTGTTCGTCGGTCAGGACGACGTCGAGCGCACCGAGATTGCTGGTCAGTTGCGCCATCGACCGGGGCCCGATCATCGGCACCGCGCCGTGGCTTCCGGCCCAGGCGATCGCGACCTGGTCGGGGCTGGCATGTAGCTCGTCGGCGATCGCGATTACGGTGTCGATGATCGCGGTACGTTGCGGGGTGTCCTCCGCCTGGAAGACCTTGCCGCCGAACCCTTCGGCGCGGCCGGTCTCGCCCTTGCGGTACTTGCCGGTCAGCACGCCGCCGCCGAGCGGCGACCAGGTGACGACGCCTAACCCCAGCGCGCGCGAGGCGGGGAACAGGTCGGCCTCGGGATCGCGGTGGACGAGGCTGTGCTCGAACTGCGCGGCTGCGATCGGCAGCGCGCGGGTCAGGTCCGCGATCGTCGCGGCCTGCGCGAGGCGCCACGCCGGGAAGTTCGACAGGCCTGCGTAGAGGATCTTGCCGGCCCTCGCGAGGTCGTCGAAGCCGCGGACGATCTCGTCGGTCGCGGTCACGTCGTCGGGATGGTGCACCCAGTACAGATCGATGCGGTCGGTCTTGAGACGCTTGAGGCTCGCTTCGACCGAGGCGATCATCGCCTTGCGGCTGTTGCCGGTGACGAGCCGGTTGGCATCGGGAGCGGCGCCGTTGCTGAATTTCGAGGCGAGCACGAAGTCCTCGCGTCGCCCCGCCAGCGCCTTGCCGATGATCTCTTCGGACTGGCCGAACTGATAGACGTCGGCAGTATCGAGGAAATTGCCGCCGGCATCGGCATAGGCGTCGAGGATCGCGGTGCTGGTCGCCGCATCGGCACCATGGCCCCAGCCGGTGCCGAAGTTGCCGGTCCCGAGTGCGATCTGCGACACGGTCAGGCCAGTGCGGCCGAAGGGTATGTAGTCCATGATCTATACCTTCTTGGAGGGGCGATGACTCTTAAGGGCAACGACTGGGGGAGGGGGCTCAGGCAGCCAGAAACGCACGCACGCGCTGCACGAAGTCCTCGTGATACTGGAAGATGCCGCCATGGCCGGCGTCGGGGTACAGGACGAGCTCGGCCCCCGGGATGCGGCGCGCCATGTCGGCGGAGTTCTCGCTCGGCACCATGATGTCGCGATCGCCGTTCGCGACCAGGACAGGCCTGGCGATGCTCCCGATATCCTGCGCGGGCTGGCGACCCCATGCCGTGATCGCCTTCAACTGGCGCAGGAACACCGTCGGGGTGATCGGCGCATCGCGGTCGATCTTGCGCGCCTTCAACCGAAGCAGGAACGCCTTCGCCGCCTGCCGACCGTTCGCGGTCGAGGTGAAGAAGAGATAGGTTTTCGGATCCTTCAGCGTCAGCAGGCCCTTGATCATGAGCGGCCACGCGACCGCGCCGACCCGCGCGATGCCTGTGCCGCCTGCCGGCCCGGTACCCGCGAGCACCAGCTTGCGGACCAGGTCGGGGCGGGTGAGTGTGATCTGTTGCGCGACGAAACCGCCGAGCGAGACGCCGATCAGGTCGATCGCGTCGAGCCCGAGCCTGGCGATGACTGCGACCATGTCCTCGGCCATCGCCGCGATCGTCGTCGGCGCATCGCCACCCGACTTGCCGACGCCGCGGTAATCCAGCGCGTAGACCGGCCGGTCCCGCGCGAGACCATCGACGATCCGGGGATCGAAATCGTCGAGGTTGGCGACCCAATGGTTGAGCAGGACGACCGGGACGCCCTGCGCCGGGCCAAGCCGACGATAGGCGAACGTCGTTCCCGCCGCCTCGATGGTCAGCGTCGGCGTTTCGATCCAGGTTTCCGTGGCACGGATATGCGAAGCGGGTTGTGACATGACAGCTACCTTGCTGGGGGAATCGCGATCAGCGGATGCTGACGACGACCTTGCCCTTCGCGCGGCCGGTATCGATGTAGGCCATCGCATCGTTCAATGCGGCGAAGGGGAAGACGCGGTCGACGACCGGGCGGATTTCGCCGCCCTCGATCAGCGTGGCGATGGTCGCCAGCTGCTCGCCGCTCGCCTGCATGAACAGGAACGAATAGCTGATTTCGCGGCGCCTGGCCTTGGCGCGGATACCTGCACTGAGCAGCCGCATTACCAGACGCAGCCCCCAGTTCAGCCCTTGCTGTCGCGCAAACGCCGGATCGGGCGGCCCCGAGATCGAGATCAGCTTGCCGCCGGGCTTGAGCGTATCGAGCGACTTGGCGAGCGTCTTCCCGTCGAGGCTGTTGAGGGCCACGTCGTAGCCGGACAGCAGCTCGGCGAAATCCTGCGTCTTGTAGTCGACGACCGTGTCCGCACCCAGATCGCGAACGAGGTCGAGGTTGCTCGTCCCCGCAGTCGTCGCGACGTGCAGACCCAGGTGTTTCGCTAGCTGGATGGCGAACGTCCCGACACCGCCCGATCCGGCGTGGATCAGCACTTTCTGCCCGCGCTTTAGTTTGGCGCGCTCGACCAGCACCTGCCACGCGGTGAGGCCGACGAGCGGGATCGACGCGGCCTCCTCCATCGACAGGTTCACGGGCTTCAGCGCGACATCGGCCTGATCCACCGCGATGAGTTCGGCGAACGTGCCGATCCTTCCTTGGCGCGGGCTGCCATAGACCGCATCGCCGACCGCGAACCGCGTAACGTTGGCACCGACCTGCCTGACGATCCCGGCGAAATCCGCCCCCAGGACGAAGGGTGGCTTGTACGGCAGGATGAGCTTGAACTCACCGTTGCGGATCTTTGAATCGATGACGTTGAGCGCGGCGGCGTGGATCTCGACCAGCACGTCGTCCGGCCCGACGACCGGGTCCGGCCTGTCGCCGAGGCGTAGTCGACTGGCCTTGCCGTAAGCGTCGAGGATATAGGCTTTCATGATGCTTCCCTCTGGAGGCGTCGGGGACTGCGCCCGGCGTGGAGTGCGTCGGATCAGGCGGCGGCGTAGCGATCCGCGCGGAGAAGCTGGGCGAACCGCGGCACCATCGCCTTGCGCGCGTCGTCGAACGCATCCCAGAGTTCGCCCTCGTGCAGCGTCGGGATCGTCACGCCTTCGCGACGATCGAAGCCGACCATCGCCGCATTGACCAGTTCGTTGACGTCCATCATTCCCGACAGATCGGCACCGACCATTCCGGCGCGACCCCATAATTCGGTGCCGGTTGCGGCCGGCAACACGGCCTGGACGTAGACGCCCTTGGGGCCGAGTTCGAGCGCGAGGCCCTGCGAGAGGAACAGCACGAACGCCTTGGTCGCGCCGTACACGCTCATGCCGAACTCCGGTGCGAGCCCGACGACCGAGCCCAGGTTGACGATCGACCCCGTGCCCGCCGCCACCAGACGCGGCGCGATCGCATGCGCGAGCCGGACGACCGCCGTCGTGTTGAGCGCGACGTTGCCGCGGACGGCCTCCGCGGACTGATCGACGAAGCTTCCGCCGAGCCCTGCGCCGGCGTTGTTGATCAGGATCTCGATCTTCGCATCGTCACGCAACCGTGCCTCGACCGCGGCGACGTCGGCCTCGCGGGTCAGGTCCGCCGTCAGGATATCGACCGCCACACCGGTCTCGGCCGCGAGCTGTGCCGCAAGCGCTTCGAGCCGCGCGGTGTCGCGGGCGACGAGCACGAGGTCGTGGCCGCGACGGGCGAAACGATCGGCATAGGTCGCGCCGATGCCGGTCGAGGCGCCGGTTATGAGAACGGTTGGACGGGTCATGGGATTGCTCTCTTTCGGTCGCTGCTTATATACATGACGGACATCATGATTGGTTAAATATGATGACCATCATGAAACTGTCAATGCCGATCCAGGAGTTTTTCGCCATGAAGGTCAGTCGCGAGCAGATGTCGGCGAACCGCACCCGCATCCTCGACGCCGCCAGCACGCTGTTCCGAGACCGTGGGTTCGACGCCGTTACCGTGTCGGAGGTGATGAAGGCGGCAGGGCTGACGCATGGCGGATTCTACGGTCACTTCGCGTCGAAGGACGACTTGATCGCGCAGACGGTCACGCATGCGCTGACCCCGTCCGACGCCGTCAGCGGCGACCTGAACGCGTATCTCGATGCGTATCTATCACCACATCACCGCGATCGCGCCGCGACCGGCTGTCCGACCGCTGGCTTTGCCAGCCCGTTACGCCATCAATCGCCAGAGGCGCGTGCCGCCATGACGAAGGGGTTGTCCTCCCAGATCGACCGCCTTGCCCAAGCTGTGCCGGGAGCGGACTCCGCGGAGAAGCGACGCGCGGCGATCGGGACGTGGGCGGCGATGGTAGGGGCGGTCATCCTCGCACGTGCCGTCGATGATCCCGTGTTGTCCGACGACGTGTTGAAGCAGACACGCGCCTGGATCGAAGGCTGAAAGCGAAGACCGGGCATCGATGTCGGTGAAGCCCGTCTCCGTGGAGGCGTTGCCGCATCGATCTGCCCGTGAATTTTTGTTGCGCATCGGCCACGGTATCGACCGACTTGGGGCGGACGGTCGCCTCGAAACCTGATCGTGCGCGGTGGTGGGCTGTCTTCCCGACGGGGATCATCCTCAACGCGGATTTGCCGTTCGACCGCCGCGTTTGCTCGCGTCGGCTACGATGGATGATCTGCGAGTATCCGCAAATGCGCGCCTCAACCATTTGATGAACGACGATTTTCAGGTCGGCTGCCGTCGTGGACTGAGCGAGCCTCCCATGGAACTTCAAGCCATTTTACGTCGCCGCGTGACGGTGGCGGATGCCCGATGGCTGCCGTCCGGACACGGCATCGACCCTATCAAGCGGAGAACCAGAGGGGTACCTTTCTGAAATATTATGTCGGCAATGTATTTGATAGGTATTGTTTGGGTATTGACTGGCACTGTGATTTGACCAAGTCTGTCGTTCGAGCCGACTAAAGCGCTAGACGCGGTCGGTGACAAAAAGGGGTGCTAAATGATCTTTGACCAGACCGTGTCTCGTATTGCGCTTTCGGGGGCGCTGCTGTTTTACGCGATGCCTGCGATGGCGCAGGATCCCGCCGTCGGCGCTCAAACGCCAGCACAGGCCAAGGTCGAGGCGGATGCGCAGACTGCTCTCGCCACGCCGGATGTCGCACCCGCGACGAACGACATGATCGTCGTCACCGGTTCGCGCATCCAGCGTCCGAACATGACGTCGGCCGCGCCGATCACGTCCATCACCGCGCAGGACATTCGTGCACAGGCGCCGACCAATATCGAGGACGTGCTCAACCGCCTGCCGCAGATCTCGCCTGACGCGCAGCAGACCTATCAGGATTCGGATGGTCGTCAGCGCATCAAGCTGCGCAGCCTGGGGTTCGAGCGCACGCTGACGCTGATCGACGGCAAGCGCCTCGGTACGCAGAATGGCGCGGACGTCGGTATCATCCCGCCGTCGCTCCTCGAGCGGGTGGACGTGCTGACCGGCGGCGCCTCGTCGGTCTATGGCTCGGACGCGGTCGCCGGCGTGGTCAACTTCATCCTCAAGAAGGATTTCGAGGGGCTCCAGATCGACGGCAACTATAATTTCTACAACCATGACAACAAGGACACGATCGTCTCGCCGCTGGCGCGCGCGAACGTGTTCGGCAGCCCACGCGGAATGACCAACGACGGCGGCCGCGCCGACATCACAGTGACCGCGGGCAAGAAACTGTTCGATGGCAAGCTCCGCCTGTCGGGCTTCGTCAACTACCGTCACACCGACGCGGTTGATTACGACGCGCGCTCCAGCTCCGCTTGCCAGCTCATCCAGACCGGCAAGGACGGCCCGCTGTCCTGCTCGCTGTCGACCTATTCGCGCAGCGGCTACGTCTCGCCGCGCTCGGGTGCGAACAATGGTGCTGCCTACGTCAACGACCCGAGCGGTACGCGCACCTTCGTCCCCTACGGCGTCGGTGCGGGCAACGCGGCCAACCCGTATGATGGCTATTCCTATCAGCGCGCGTCGGAACGGTGGAACGCCGGCGGCTTCGTCAGTGCCGATCTGACGTCCGATATCGAAGTCTATGGTTCGGGCATCTGGTTTCGCGACAAGTCCGAGAACGTCTATCCGGCGCGGATCTACAGCTACACCGTCTATGGCGATCAGCCGTATCAGGTGAACTGCAACAATCCGTATCTGTCCGGTTCGCAGGCGACCGCGATCTGCGGCGGCGCAGCCGGCAGCAACACGAAGGCGCCGATCGAACTCCGCTATCGCTTCAACGATCTCGCCGACATTCCCGACGTCTATATCAACAGCGGCGTCCGCGCGACCGGCGGCTTCCGCGGCAAGGTCGGCGATGCGTGGACCTGGGATGTCGGCGGCGTCTATTCGCGCAACCAGCAGGTGGCGAACTACGGCAATCTGCCCGATTACGATCGCGTCAACCAGTCGCTCGACGTCGTCAACGTCAACGGCGTACCGACCTGTGCCAGCGGCGTCGCGGGCTGCGTGCCGTTCAATGCCTTTGCCGCCAACACCCCCGGCCAGCCGGTCGCGAACTGGCTGTTCACCGCGCCGGGCGGCAGCACCAAGGGTGTCGGCACGCTCTGGGACGGCCTGATCTCCGTGACCGGCGATCTCGGCAAATACGGCGTCACCTCGCCGCTCGCGAACCAGGGCGTCGCGATCGCGCTGGGTGCCGAATACCGCCACGACAACTACACGTCGACCGCCGACTCCTTCTACCGCGACCTGAACGGCGGCAGCGATCTCGACATCTCGCAGAGCGTCTGGGAGTCGAACATCGAGGTACAGGCGCCGCTGATCGAGGAGCGTCCCTTCGCGCATCTGTTGCAGGCCAATGGCGGCTACCGCGTGTCGAAATACAGCAGCAATCCCAAGACCTTCAACACCTGGAAGATCGAGGGCATCTACGCACCGGTCAGCGATCTGACCTTCCGAGCCTCGTACAACAAGGCGCAACGCGCGCCGACGGTGATCGAGATCGGCCAGTCGCGGAACATCAGCTATGGTCTGCAGGGCGGCTCGCAGAACGATTTCTGCGCGCCGACCGTGACGACCAACCCTGCGACCGGCGCGGTGACATACGGCACGCCGGTCGCATCGCGCGACGTCTGCCGCGCGACCGGACTGTCCGATGCGCTCTATGGCAGCCCGACGCTGTTGTGCGCACAGGGTGACGGCAACCAGTGCACCGTCCAGTCGGGTGGATTCACCGCCGACCCGGAGACCGCCTACACGCTGACCTACGGCCTGGTGGTGAAGCCCAGCTTCATCCGTGGGCTCGTCTTCTCGGTCGATCGCTATCAGATCAGAATCGACAACTCGCTCGGGTATAACGATTACACCTACTACACCGATGGCTGCCAGCGCTCGAACGGCGATCCGTTCTTCTGCTCGGGCATCGTCCGCCAGCCGGGGACGGGCATTCTCTACGCTCCCGCCAGCAGCAATCCGACCAGCGGTTTCATCCGCCAGGGCACCACGAACTACTACAAGTCGATTGCGCGCGGCATCGATTTCCAGGCGCAATACACGCTCGGCCTCGGCGGTGCGGGCAAGGTCGACTGGAACTTCAACGGATCGCTGACGACCTTCGCGGGCAGCCAGGATTCGCCGCTCCAGCCCAAGCGCAACTGTGCCGGCTATTACGGAAATGGGTGCAGCCAGTTGCTGCCGAAATGGTCGCACGGTCTGCGCACGACCTATACGACCGGCGATGGCATCTTCAGCACGTCGTTCAACTGGCGCTATGTCGGTTCGCTGACGCACGCCGACAATTCGGGTGACGAGGCGATCGGCGGCACACCGGAGCGGGCTCGGACGACGTTCTACCACATCGCGCCGGCCAGCTATTTCGATCTGGCGTTCACCTTTGCGATCGCGAAGGACTTCTCGCTGCGGTTCATCGCCAACAACCTGCTCGACAAGACCCCGCCGATCCTCGCCAACTCGTACGATATCAGCCTCGCGCGGAGCAACACGATCCCCGCGCGCTACGACTCGCTCGGCCGCAACCTTGCGATCGGCGCTACCGTCCGGTTCTGATCCGGATCGACGACTATCGGGCCCGTCACCAGACGGGCCCGATACGCCGCATCATCGACGAGAATTGCAAGACTGCGGACCTTGACGTCCGTGAGCGACCCACAAAAAAGCCTGCCGCTGGAACGCTCCAGCGGCAGGCTTTTTTAGACACCGGTCGTGTAAAGGCTACTCAGCCTCGACCGTCTCGGTCTTGCCCTTCTTCTTCGGCTTCTTCGGCGCAGCAGGCTCGATCGCGAACGACAGCGCGCCGTCCTTCATCTTCACCGTCACCTCGCCGCCGTGCACCAGCTTGCCGAACAACAGTTCCTCGGCGAGCGGCTGCTTGATCTTCTCCTGGATCAGGCGACCCATCGGACGTGCGCCGTACAGCTTATCATAGCCCTTGGTCGTGAGCCACGCCTTCGACTCGTCGTCGAGGACGATGTGCACGCCGCGGTCCGCCAGCTGGAGTTCGAGCTGGAGGATGAACTTGTCCACCACCCGCGCCACCACTTCGGTCGGGAGATACCCGAACGGTACCACCGCATCGAGACGGTTGCGGAATTCTGGCGTGAACATCTTCGTCACGGCCACCTCGTCCTCGCCCTCGCGCGACAAATTGCCGAAGCCGACAGTCTCGCGCGCCATGTCGCTGGCACCCGCATTGGTCGTCATGATCAGGATGACGTTGCGGAAATCGACCGACTTGCCGTGCTGGTCGGTCAGCCGCCCGTTATCCATCACCTGCAACAGGATGTTGAACAGGTCCGGATGCGCCTTCTCGATCTCGTCGAGCAGAAGCACGCAGTGCGGGTTCTGGTCGATCGCATCGGTCAGCAGACCGCCCTGGTCGAACCCGACATAGCCCGGGGGCGCACCGATCAGACGGCTGACCGAATGCCGCTCCATATATTCGGACATGTCGAACCGCTGGAGCGGAATGCCCAGGATCGTCGACAACTGCTTTGCGACTTCGGTCTTGCCGACACCGGTTGGGCCAGTGAACAGATAGTTGCCGATCGGCTTCTCCGGCTCGCGCAGGCCCGCCCGCGCCAGCTTGATCGCCGAGCTGAGCTTCTCGATCGCCGCATTCTGCCCGAACACCACCCGCTTCAGATCCGTCTCGAGCGTGGCGAGCGCCAGCTTGTCGTCGGTCGAGACCGACTTCGGTGGGATGCGTGCCATCGTCGCGATGACCTGCTCGATCTCCTTGGGCGTGATCGTCTTCTTGCGCTTGTTCGGCGGCACCAGCATCTGCATCGCACCGACCTCGTCGATCACGTCGATCGCCTTGTCCGGCAGCTTGCGGTCGTTGATGTACCGCGCCGACAGCTCGACGGCCGACTTGATCGCATCGGGCGTGTACTTGACGTTGTGGTGATCCTCGAACGCCGAGCGCAGGCCGGCGAGGATTTTGATGGTATCCTCGATCGTCGGCTCGTTCACGTCGATCTTCTGGAAGCGCCGCAGCAACGCGCGGTCCTTCTCGAAGTGATTGCGGAACTCCTTGTACGTCGTCGAGCCGATGCAGCGGATCGTACCGCCGCTCAGCGCAGGCTTGAGCAGGTTCGACGCATCCATGGCGCCGCCACTCGTCGCACCTGCGCCGATCACGGTGTGTATTTCATCGATGAACAGCACGGCATCAGGCAGCTTCTCGAGCTCGTTGACGACCGCCTTCAGGCGCTCCTCGAAGTCGCCACGATACCGCGTCCCCGCCAGCAACGCGCCCATGTCGAGCGAGTAGATCACGGCAGGCAACAGCACGTCGGGCACGTCGCCCTCGACGATCTTGCGCGCCAGGCCTTCCGCGATCGCGGTCTTGCCGACGCCGGGATCACCGACATAGAGCGGGTTGTTCTTCGACCGGCGGCACAGGATCTGGATCGTGCGATCCACCTCCGGCCCGCGCCCGATCAGGGGATCGACCTTGCCGTTCTTGGCCTTCTCGTTGAGGTCGACCGTAAATTGCTTGAGCGCGCTTTCCGTCTTGCCCTTCTCCTGTCCCTTGGCCGGCTTCTCGTCGTCCGCACCCTTTGGCGTGGATGCTTCGGTCGCCTGCTGTCCGCCCTTGCCGACACCATGGCTGATGAAGCTGACCGCATCGAGGCGGCTCATGTCCTGCTGCTGCAGGAAATACACGGCATAGCTCTCGCGCTCGCTAAACAGGGCGACGAGGACGTTGGCACCGGTCACTTCGTCGCGGCCCGAGGACTGGACGTGCAGGATCGCGCGCTGGACGACGCGCTGGAACCCGCTGGTGGGGGAGGGGTCGGTCGCCGCATCGACCTTCAGCGCATCGAGTTCGCTGTCGAGGTAATGCGAGACGGTATTCTTCAGATCGCCGATCTCGACGTTGCACGCGGTCATGACCTTCGACGCATGTTCGTCGTCGATCAGCGCGAGCAGCAGATGCTCCAGCGTCGCATATTCGTGACGCCGGGACGATGCCGCCTCGAGCGCCTTGTGCAGCGTGGTCTCGAGGGCGGGTGCAAATGATGGCATTTACAATACTCCTGTCGGGCCGCGAGAACGCGAGCCCTTTGCCACTATGTCGGAACTGATATCGGTCGCATCAAGCACTTGAACCCGGCCCCGTCCGTTCCTGCGCTGCCTAAATGCGACGCTCGTGGAGGCGGGCAGCGCGATCACCGCCTGAAGAGGTCGTCGGCGCTGGCGCGGTGACTGACCGCGCGGTCCTTCTTCAGCTGGCAGCGCGCGATCTCGCCCTGCAACACGGTGATCCGCGCATCGAGCTCGGCGACCGACAACGGATCGAGGTCCTGTCGCACGAGCGCGTCGAGCAGATCGTCGGGACGGGAGGGGGTGTCGTCCAGTTCCATAGTTTCTGTAACGTTGACCCGCACCAGAGTGATGTCAATAAGGCGCGGAAATCTAAAGGGACGTGACGAGCGATGACCGCGATACCCGAAAACCAATCCAGTAACTTAGGTGTACCCGACGTCATGAAGGCGATCGATCCGGAACAGCCCGGCGGTCCCGAAGTGCTGGTCCTCGTCGACCGTCCCGTGCCCAAGCCGGGGCAGGGTGAGGTGCTGGTCAAGGTGGCGGCCGCCGGGGTCAACCGTCCCGAGGTCATGCAGCGCCAGGGAAAGTATCCGCCCCCGCCGGGTGCGCCGTCGATCCTCGGCATGGAGATCTCCGGCACGATCGTCGCGGTCGGCGAAGGCGTCGGCGACGAGCAGATCGGCCAGCTCGTCTGCGCATTGATCTCGGGCGGTGCGTATGCGCAATACGCGGTCGCGCCGTTCGGCCAGTGCTTGCCCGTCCCCGAGGCGCTGACGATGGTCGAGGCGGCGGCGATGCCCGAGACGCTCTTCACCGTCTGGACCAACCTCTTCGAGCGCGCCTACGCGATGGAGGGCGACACCGTCCTCGTCCACGGCGGCACCAGCGGTATCGGCACGATGGCGATCGGACTGTGCAACGTGTTCGGCATCGACATCATTGTCACCGCCGGCTCGAAGGCGAAGTGCGAAGCGGCGCTGAGCCTTGGGGCGACCCACGCGATCGACTACAAGTCCGAGGATTTCGTCGAGCGCGTCAAGCAGATCACAGGCGGCAAGGGCGTCGCCGCGGTGCTCGACATGGTCGGTGGCGACTACGTCCCGCGCAACCTGCAATGCCTGGCGGAAGACGGCCGTCACGTGTCGATCGCGGTCATGGGCGGCGCGACGGCAACCGTCCCCCTGTTCGAGATCATGCGCCGCCGCCTGACGCTGACCGGCTCGACGCTCCGCCCGCGCGATACGGCGTTCAAGTCGCTGGTCGCGGACGAACTCGCCCGCACCGTCTGGCCGCACGTCGAGGCCGGCAAGCTGAAACCAGTGATCGACCGCGTGTTCGCCTTCGCCGACGCCCCGGCGGCGCACACCCGGATGGAAGCGGGCGACCACGTCGGGAAGATCGTGCTGACGATGGGGTGAGGGGGCAAACTCCTACCAACCGCACTGCACCACCCCGGCGAAGGCCGGGGCCCAGTTGGGGACGCTAAGCAAGGGAGCGACGCGCTTCGTTATTGCCACCTCTCCAACTGGGCCCCGGCCTCCGCCGGGGTGGGGCCTCGAAGCGCTACCCGACCCAAAACTTGTTCTCCCGCGAAGGCGGGAGCCCAGTCTGGATCCCCGTCTTCGCGGGGAATCATGCTGACCTTGTTCCAGCTATAAACACGACAGCTCCGCTGACTTGGAACAGTCACCAGACTGCGACCACCCTGTAACAATACTCGCCTAATACTCGCGGCAAGGATAGTTTTGCGGGGGCAGGCTCATGAACGCCATCACGACGTTTTCGCCATCTAGCTTCGTTGGCGCCGACATCACCGATATCGCCGACTTCATCCACTCCCGGCCCGCCGTACCCGAGCCGGTCGTCGAACGCCGCCAGTATCGCACGATCTGGATCTCCGACGTCCATCTCGGCACGCGCGGCTGCAACGCCGGGATGCTCAACGACTTCCTCGATCACGTCGACAGCGAGACGATGTACCTCGTCGGCGACATGATCGACGGCTGGCGGCTCAAGAAGAAATTCTACTGGCCCGCCGCGCACAACGACGTGATCTGGCGCCTGCTCAAGCGCGCCAAGCGCGGCACCCGCGTCGTCTACATCCCCGGCAACCACGACGAGGTGTTCCGCCAATATTCGGGGCTCGACCTGGGCGGCATCTCGATCCGCCGCAACGCGATCCACGAGACGGCGGACGGTCGCCGCCTGCTTGTCCTCCACGGCGACGAGTTCGACGCGATCACGCTCGCGCATCGCTGGATCGCGCACATCGGCGACGCCGCCTACACGATGCTGATGGGCCTCAACCGCTGGGTCAACGGCGCACGCCGCCGCATGGGGATGCCCTATTGGTCGCTATCGAAGCACGCGAAAGCCAAGGTCAAGAACGCGGTCGCCTTCATCTCGCACTTCGAGGAAGTCGTCGCGCACGCCGCCGGCGTCCGCGGCGTCGAAGGTGTCGTCTGCGGCCACATCCACACTGCCGAAATGCGCGAGATCGCCGGGATCGCCTATTATAACGACGGCGACTGGGTCGAAGGTTGCACGGCGCTGGTCGAGCATTTCGACGGCCGCATGGAGCTCCTCCACTGGGGCGACGAAATCGCCGCCCGCGAGAAGGATAAGGTCATATCCATGGCCGCCTGACTTAACCCTCTCCCCTGCGGGGAGAGGGCAAGCCGCGTCAGCGACGCGGGTGAGGGCAAGTCCACAACGCGAGTGGAAGCGTGCCCTCACCCTCCCACCCGGCTGCGCCGGCCGGGCCCCTCCCTCTCCCCGACGGGGAGAGGGGTAAGAAAGGATAAGCCGATGCGTATCGCAATCGTCACGGACGCCTGGAGCCCACAAGTCAACGGCGTCGTCCGCACCCTCCAGTCGGTCCAGCGCGAGCTCAAGTCCATCGGCCACGAGGTCCTGGTAGTCTCCCCCGAGCGCTTCGCCTCGATGCCATGCCCGACCTACCCCGAGATTCGCCTCGCCTTCGCGCGCTCGGGTGCAGTCGGCCGCATGCTCGCCGCATTCGGCGCCGACGCGATCCACCTCGCCACCGAAGGGCCGGTCTGCCTCGCCGCCCGCAACTGGTGCCTGGCCCGCGCGCTTCCGTTCACCAGCGCGTATCACACGCAGTTCCCCGACTATATCGCAGCCCGCACCGGCGCGAACCCGGACTGGATCTGGCGCTATATCCGCTGGTTCCACCGTCCCGCGCAATCGATCCTGGTCTCCACGCCGTCGGTTGCCGCCACGCTCGCCACCCAAGGCCTGCACCAGGTCCGCGAATGGGGCAGGGGCGTCGACTTCGCGCAGTTCGGCCTCGACGGCGCGCGCGATCCCGAGATGGCGGCGCTGCCCGGCCCGATCCTGCTCTATGTCGGGCGCGTCGCGGTCGAGAAGAATATCGAGGCGTTCCTGTCCTCCGCACATCCCGGCACCAAGGTCGTCGTCGGCGACGGCCCCGCCCGCGCCACGCTCGCCCGCCGCTTTCCCGACGCCGTCTTCCTAGGCCAGCGTTCCGGCCTCGACCTAGCCGCCGCGTACCGCACCGCCGACGTCCTGGTCTTCCCAAGCCGCACCGACACGTTCGGTCTCGTCATGATCGAAGCTCTGGCCTGCGGAACCCCCGTCGCGGCCTACCCCGTAACTGGTCCGATCGACGTGCTCGACGACCGGGTCGGCGCGATGCACGAGGACCTGGACACCGCGATCGCCACCGCGCTCACCCGCGACAGCGTCACCTGCGCCGCCTACGCCGCGCGCTACAGCTGGCCCGCCAGCGCACGCCAGTTCCTTCACGCGCTCGTCCCTCTCGAAGGAAAGCTCATGGCCGCCTGAGCTTGTTCGCTTGCCTGTTGCCCCCGCGCGCACTAAGTCTCTCTCATGTCAGGCCGCTCCGAAAGGGGCGGCCCTTTCTATTTTTACGGAGTTTCCGCCGTGGCCCAGCCGCTCATGCCCCACGCGACCGCCGCCTGGATGGTCGACAATACCGCGCTCAGCTTCGAGCAGATCGCGGACTTCTGCGGCCTGCACATCCTCGAGATCCAGGCGATCGCCGACGACACCACCTCGACCAAGCTCACCGGTCGCGATCCCGTACGCGCCCATGAGGTCACGCAGGACGAGATCGACAAGGGTGCCGCCGATCCCGACTACCAGCTCAAGATGATCAAGGGCCCCGAGCAGGTCCGCCGCACCAAGGGGCCGCGCTACACGCCGGTCTCGAAGCGCCAGGACAAGCCCGACGGCATCTCGTGGATCATCCGCAATCACCCGGAGATCACCGACGGCGCGATCTCGCTGCTGATCGGCACCACCCGCACGACGATCGCCGCGATCCGCGACCGCAGCCACTGGAACATCGCTAACATCACGCCGAAGGACCCGGTCACGCTCGGCCTGACTTCGCAGCGCGAGCTCGACGCAGCCGTGGCGAAGGCGGCGAAGGCAGCCGGCATGGAAGCCCCGACCGACACCCGCCTCGAAGGCGATCGCGAAGTCCTGCTCCAGCAGCTCCGCGCCGAGCGCACCCAGGCAGCCGCGGACGCACAGTTCGTGGCAGAAGGCGGCGTCCTCCCCGTCAAGCCGCTCTTCGACGACCCCTTCAAGCGCTGATCGTCTTTCCCGGTATTGTCGGTAAAAAGATAAAGAGGGGCGGTGCCGAAAGGTGCCGCCCTTTTTCGTGTGGAACACGGCGCCATCCCGTCGCACCTCCCCGGCGAAGGCCGGGGCCCAGTTGGGGGGACGGTCATGGCTATGACGGCGCACCGTTACTTCAACCTTTCCAACTGGACCCCGGCCTACGCCGGGGAGGTGGCTTCAGGCATATCAGTTACCGACCCGAGTGCGGGTTCTGGCTGACAGCTGATGAGCCGATGCCGCTGGCCTACATACCGACCAGTTGCTAACTGCAACGGATGGCAACCGCACCCGACACCAATTTCGCGCCCACCAGCCACAAAGGGCTGACCTATCCATTTGGTGGCGCAGAACCTGAAGTAGGCGGCACGATGCAGGTCGCCCCCGGCATAGACTGGGTCCGCCTTCACATCCCCGGCCCCTTACGCCACGTAAACTGCTGGCTCCTCGCCGACACCGACGGCGAAGCGCTGGTCGACACCGGCATGAACACTGCCGAGGCCCGCGACGCCTGGAAAGCCATCTTCAAAGGCTCCAAGGCCGGCGTTCGCATCACGAAAATGATCGGCACGCACTTCCACCCCGACCATATCGGCCTCGCAGGCTGGATGTGCGATCATCATTCCGCCCCCTTGATCATGACCCGAGCCGAGTGGCTGACCGCCCGCATGCTCGCCGCCGACGCCCGCGACTCGGTCCCCCACGAAATGCTCGCCTTCTGGCGCGGCGCAGGCTGGGACGCCGCACAGATCGACCACGCCACCGCCAAGGGCTGGGCCGGCTTCCGCAAGATCATCACGCCGCTCCCGCTCAGCTACACCCGCATCGAAGACGGCGACACGCTCACCATCGGCACGCGCGACTGGCGCGTGGTAACCGGCTCCGGCCACTCCCCCGAACACGCGTGCCTCTACGACGAAGCCGGCGGCATCCTCATCGCCGGCGATCAGGTCTTGCCCCGCATCAGCCCCAACGTCTCGCTCGGCGTCACCGAACCGAACGCCGACCCGCTGGGCGAATGGTTCGCCTCGATCGCCAAGCTGAAAACGCTGCCCGCCGACCTGCTCGTCCTCCCAGGCCACGGCGACCCGTTCACCGGCCTCCACACCCGCCTCGATGCAATGGACCGCGAACACCGCGAGCGACTCGATGAGCTCGCCGTCTTCCTCGCCGAACCCCGCCGTGCGGTCGACTGTTTCGGCCGCCTGTTCCGTCGCGCGATCGGCCCCGACGTCCTCGGCATGGCGACCGGCGAAGCGCTCGCGCATCTCCGCCGCCTCGAAGTCGAAGGCCGGGCGACCCGCGACACGCAAGATGGCGTATGGTGGTGGCGCGCGGCCTGAGTTAGCATGCGGCCAAATCCAAGAGGATAGGCCCATGTGCGACGAGCATACCGCAGACGACAACGAAGCCTATCTTGCCGGCGTCTCGCGCCGCCAGTTCGGCGTCATGACCGGCGCGATGGGGCTGACGATGTTGCTTCCCGCGCCCGCGAACGCCGCCGTCATCAAGGGCCGCGACGTCTCCATCGTCACGCCCGACGGCAAGGCCGACGCCTATTTCGTCGCCCCCGCCACCGGCAAGCACCCGGGCGTGCTGGTCTGGCCCGACATCATGGGCCTGCGCCCCGCCTTCCGCCAGATGGCCGACCGCCTCGCGCAATCGGGCTATGCGGTGCTAGTCGTCAACCAATTCTACCGCTCGACCAAGGCGCCTTTCCTGAAGCCCGGCGAATCCTACGACCAACCCGAAGTCAAAAGCCGCATCGCCCCCTTCCGCGAAGCGCTCACGTCCGAAGGCACGGTCCGCGACGCGAAAGCGTTCACCGCCTTCATCGACGCGCAACCGCAGGTCGATCGCAAACGTGGGCTGGCCACCACCGGCTATTGCATGGGTGGCCCGATGGTCATGCGCACCGCTGCAGCGGTCGCGAACCGCATCCGTGCCGGCGCGACGTTCCACGGCGGCGGTTTCGTCACCGACAAGCCCGACAGCCCGCACCTCCTGATCCCGCAGATGAAAGCGCAATACCTGATCGCGATCGCCGCCAACGACGACGCCCGCTCGCCGACCGAAAAGGACACGCTCCGCACCGCCTTCGCCGCCGCCAAACTCCCCGCCGAGATCGAGGTCTACGCTGGCACGATGCACGGCTGGTGCCCGCCCGACTCGAAGGTCTACAACGCCGCCCAGGCGGACAAGGCCTGGGCCCGCATGCTCGCGCTGTTCGACAAGGCGTTGGTGTAACGGAGGCTAGAAACCGAGCCCGGTATTCCGCTTCCTTGTTCTCCCGCGAAGGCGGGAGCCCAGACTGGGCTCCCGCCTTCGCGGGAGAACAACCTTGCTTCGCCAACAGCCCGCTTGACCGTGTCCCCGCTCCATGAGACCATCGTTCACGATCCGTTCTCAAGGAGAGTAGCGTGGCCCTGACCCTGTACACCAACCCGATGTCCCGCGGTCGCATCGCGCGCTGGATGCTCGAAGAGGTCGGCGCCGAGTACGAAACGGTCGTGCTCGGCTGCGACACGACGATGAAGGCCGAGGCGTATCGCGCGATCAACCCGATGGCGAAGGTTCCCGCGCTGGTCCACAACGGCAAGACCATCACCGAATGCGCCGCGATCTGCGCCTATCTCGCCGAGGCGTTTCCCGAAGCGGGCCTCGTGCCACGCGACGACGAACGCGCCGACTATTATCGTTGGCTCTTCTACGCCGCCGGTCCGGTCGAATCCGCGATCACCAACCGCTCGCTCGGCGTCGTCCCCACTGATGCGCAACAGCGCATGGTCGGTTATGGCAGCTTCGATGCCGTCGTGGACGTGCTTGAACGCGCCATATCCACACACCCCTACATCGCCGGCGACCGCTTTACCGCAGCCGACGTGTATGTTGGGTCGCAGATCCTGTTCGGTCTGCAATTCGGCTCATTACCCAAGCGCGATGCGTTTGCAGCCTACGCCGCCCGCCTGATCGAACGTCCGGCATACAAGCGGGCAGGAGAACTGGACGACGCACTCATCGCGGCTGCAGCCTGAAGTCGACCGACGGCGTGTGATCGGTCATACCTGACCTCGTCATCCTGACGAAAGCCAGGATCCAGAGCCACGGAGGCTAGCTGTTGGTATCCTGGGTCCTGACTTTCGTCAGGATGACGGCGGGGATTGGGCCGGCACGGCGCCTTTGAAATTAGCTTTATGGGAGAACCGGTTGCGTTCGCAGGCGAATGGCGCGCACCGGATCGACATCAAACGGGCAGGGGGCGCTGGATGCTCTCGGCTAGAAAAAGAGGCCAACTCACGAACACGACCGGTAGCAAGGGCCCGTACAAACCTTGCCCTCACCCTTCCCACGGCCAAGTGGCCGCGGACCCCTTCCCTCTCCCGTAGGGGAGAGGGAGAGACGCGAAGGCGGCGATAGGTGAGGGCAAGCCGCTAATTGATGTTTTCAGGCACTGAGCGTGAGAGCCGCCGGCGAGGCGCCTGACTAACGACGCCACTTCAAGCTAAACGTGTAATAGCAACTCAGCCGCTAGCCGACCCTGCAAGCGTGGATCAGGCCGCCCACTTCGCCAGCCAGTCGGCCAAGGCCTGAGGCCCCATCGACCGAGCATCCGCCAGCTCGGTTTCATGCCCAGCATTCAAAAGCTTGTTGCTGCGCGGATCGACCACCAGCACCGCAGGCACGCCCTTCAGGCGGCCCTTGATGCCGTAACCCGCCGCGATCTGACCGTTCTTGTCGAAGCGGCCGATATCGACCGTCACCACCACGAACTTGCTGTCGACGAAACGCTTCATCTCCGGCAGGTCGATCGTCCCCGCGAGCAGGCGGCAGTCGAGACACCAGTTGCCGCCGAGATCGATCAGCAACCGCTTGTGCGTCTTCAGTGCCCGCGCCCGCGCCGCCGCAACCTGTGCATTGGCGTTCGCCGACTCATTATATGGCAGCGGCAAGGGCTGCGGCAGCTTGTCGAAGCTCGTCGTGTTGACGTGCGGCGCCACGACTTTCGCGCGGGGCGCGGCGGGGGCGGCCACGGCGGTTGCGAGCAAGGTAAGCGCGGCGAGACGGCGTATCGACATCATTCATATCCTCCGATCACGGCATTCAGGAAGCTCGGGAATGGTCCGTTCCAGCCATCCACCGGCGTTTCGGCGATCGGTTGGCGGCGACCACGGGTTGGATCCGCAGGGATGCGCTCCGTCCGTGGCGGTTCGACCTTCGCGGCTTCCGAACGAACAGCTTGCGTGCGAACTGGTTCCGACCGTACCGGCTCCGACCGCGCACGCTCCGACCGAACGGGCGCCGCGCTAACCAGTTCGACATACGCCGTTTCGACCTGCACCGGCTCGACCCGTGCCGGCTCCGCAACGCGCGGCTTCACCGCGGGCACGGGCTCGTCGATCGGCGTCCGCTCCCAGCGCGGACGCTTGGCCGCCGCAACCGGCTCGGCCGCAGCCAGCACCTCGGCGACGATCGCCGGGGCCACCGTATCCGCCCGCGGCACCCGCCGCGTACGTGGCCGATCCGACTCCTCGGCAGCCGCCGCCGCAACCGGCACAGGCGTAAACGTCTCGGACCGCGCGCCGCGACGCGGTCGTGCGCGCCGCGTCGTGCCATCGTCTTCGGTCGCAGCAGTAACTGCCGCCGTCTTCGGTTCGGCAACCTTCAGCCGCTCGATCGTCTGCCCGGTAAGCTTCTCGATATTGACGATATTCTCGGCATCGTCGGGCGCGACGAACGTGTACGCCGTCCCCGTCGCCCCGGCGCGACCCGTCCGACCGATCCGGTGGACGTAGTCGTCGGGATGCCAAGGCGCGTCATAGTTGAACACCGTCGACACGCCCTTGATGTCGAGCCCGCGCGCCGCGACGTCGGAGGCGACCAGGATCGTCACCGCGCCGGTCTTGAACAGCTCGAGCTCGGCCAGCCGCTGCGGCTGTTCCATGTCGCCGTGGATCTCGCCCGACTTGTAGCCCGCCTGCTTCAGCACCTTGTTGAGGTCGCGCACCGTCGTCTTGCGGTTGCAGAAGATGATCGCGTTGGTCACCTCTTCCTGCGCGAGAATCCGACGCAGCGTATCGCGCTTGGCGGTCTGGCTCGGCACCGGCACCAGATACTGCTTGATGTTAAGGTTGGTCGACGCCGGGCGCGATACCTCGATCGTCTTGGGATTGGTCAGGAACTTGTCCGCCAGCTTCTTGATCGGCGGCGGCATCGTCGCGGAGAACAACAGCGTCTGGCGCTGCTTGGGCAGCTTGGTGCAGATTTCCTCGATGTCGGGGATGAAGCCCATGTCGAGCATCCGGTCCGCCTCGTCGATCACCAGCATCGAACAGCCGTTGAGCATGATCTTGCCGCGCCCGAACAGGTCCATCAGCCGGCCCGGCGTCGCGATCAGCACGTCGACGCCCTTCTCCAGCGCGGCGAGCTGGTCGCCCATCGACACGCCACCGATCAGCAGCGCCATCGAGAGGTTCGAGTTGACGCCGTATTTCTCGAAATTCTCGGCCACCTGCGCGGCGAGTTCGCGCGTCGGCTCGAGGATCAGCGAGCGCGGCATCCGCGCGCGGCTACGGCCATGCGCGAGAATATCGATCATCGGCAGCACGAACGACGCGGTCTTGCCGGTGCCCGTCTGGGCGATGCCGATGATGTCGCGCATCATCAGCACCGACGGGATCGCGCCCGCCTGGATCGGGGTCGGCTCGGTATAGCCGGAGTCGGTGACTGCCTTCAGCAGTTCGTCGGAGAGGCCGAGATCGGCAAAACTCATGCAAATGTCCGGTAAATGGAGGGTGAAATGCACTGCCCTCAAGCGTTCCGGCGCTCGCCGATTTGGCGACAAATGTCAAGGAAACGCGGTGAATCGAGGGTGGGGAAGGGGCGGCGGGCGGCGTATTTCCGCAAAAACCCCCGTCATCCTGACGAAAGTCAGGATCCAGAGCCAAGCAGCGTACCGTCAGTTACTCTGGATCCTGACTTTCGTCAGGATGACGGAGCTAGGTGAGACTGCGTTCGCCACACACGCGACTGGCCGGCCCCCCGCTACTTCTTCGCCCGCAAACTCTTGAACCCCTCGATCTCGCAGCGTGCACCCGATCGCATCCGGATCGCATCGCGGTCCTTGCAGATCATCCCGTCCGGGCCCGGCCTCAAGTAAAACCCCGAATAATAATCGAGCGGCTTGCAGTCGCCGTCGAGCCGCGCGCGCAACCGCGTCGTGTCGTCCATGACCAGGTCGACCGCGCCGTCCTTATTGAGCATCGCGCCGGCAATCTCGTCGACCGCGATGCATTTGGGGCCCTTATGCTCCTTCCACTCGGTCGGCGGCGCGTAGGTGCGGACGGGGGCCCGGCTCATCCTGGGCACGCGGATGATGATGCGTTCGTGGATCGAGACCTGCGCGATCTGCAGGCCATCGAGCCTGAATCTGGGCGAAGGGACATCGCGCATCGCCATGGCGAAGGGACCCGCAAGCGCGAGCAGGGTGGCGGGTATCGCGGGATGAATCATGGTGTCTGGATCATGCTGACGTAATCGTTAGGGCCTATCGTTGAACGCGCGATGAATTTTGTCTAGCGCCTCGTGCATGGCCGAAATTCAGTCAGCAATCCTGACGCCTTCGCAGGCGACAATGCTCGAATCGCTTGCCTCGCGGCTCGACGCGAAGGCGATCGTCACCGACGCGACCGATATCGACCCCTGGCTGCACGACTGGCGCGGCCGCTTCCACGGCGCCGCGCCCGCAATGCTCGCGCCGACTTCGACCGCCGAGGTCGCGCTGATCGTCGCGGCTGCCGCCGAGCACCGCGTGTCGCTGGTCGCGCAAGGTGGCAACACCTCGATGGTCGGCGGCGCGACCGCCCCCGCCGACGGCAGCGCGCTGATCCTGTCGCTGCGCCGCCTGAACCGCATCCGCAGCCTCGACGCCGACGCCGGTCTCGCCATCGCCGAGGCCGGCGTGATCCTCGCCGACCTCGACGGCGCGGCGCAAGGGCAGGGGCGGCGCTTCCCGCTGACGCTCGGCGCACGCGGCACGGCGACGATCGGCGGGCTCGTCTCGACCAACGCGGGCGGCACGCAGGTGCTCAAGTTCGGCACCATGCGCGGCCTCGTCGCAGGCGTCGAGGCGGTGCTCGCCGATGGCAGCATCTACGACGGCCTGTCCGCGCTGAAGAAGGACAATCGCGGCTACGATCTCGACCAGCTTTTCATCGGCGCGGAAGGCACGCTGGCGATCGTCACTGCCGCCACGCTCCGCTTGGCCCCCGCAATCGCAGCGCGTGGCACGGCGTGGGTCGGCATCGGCTCGCCCCAGGCGGCACTCAAACTCCTGCGCACGATGCAGGCGAAGACCGACGCGATCGAGAGCTTCGAGATCCTCCCCGCCGAGTCGCTCGACGCCGCCATCGCGCACCTCCCGAACGCCCGCGCGCCGCTCGCCGGCCGCCACCCCTGGCACCTCCTGATCGAGGCGACATCGGCCACCACCGAAGGCGAGTCCCCGTCCGCGCTCCTCGAACGCCTGCTCGGCAAAGCGCTCGAGGACGGCGCGATCGAAGACGCGACGATCGCCACCAGCGAAGCCCAGTCCACCGCGTTCTGGCTGCTCCGCGACTCACTCTCCGCCGCCGAACGTGCGCTCGGCCCCGCAACGCAGCACGACATCTCGATCCCCGTGGAGACGATGCCACGCTTCATGATCGAGGCGGCGGCGGCGTGCGATGCGCGCTTCCCCGGCACGCACGCCAGCGGATTCGGCCATCTCGGCGACGGCAACGTCCATTTCCATGTCCGCGCCGCGCCCGGCACCGACCCTTCGCATTGGTATGCCGAGGACGCGCCGGTCGTCACCCGCTTCGTCGGCGACCTCGTCGTCGCGGCCGGAGGCTCGATCTCGGCGGAGCACGGCATCGGCCAGATGAAGCGCGACGAACTCGAACGCCTCTCGTCGCCCGCGCGCATGACTGCACTCAGGGCGATCAAGTCCGCGCTCGATCCGCTCGGCATCCTCAACCCCGGCAAGCTCGTCACACTTGCACGCCTGCCCGGCGCACCATAGAGCCTCGCCCCAATCGGTGGCATGAGCCACCGGCATTTCGACCGACCGATCCGGAGAGTAACATGGCCAGCACCGCCCAGCTTCCGCTTTTCTATAATGGCCTCGAGCCGCTTTCGAGCGACACGCACGCGAACTACAAGGTCCGCCCGCAGGACAGCGCGCCGTTCCTGGTCGGCCAGCACGCGATCCCGATCACCGTCGACGAGTTTCCGCTGGTCCAGCGTCACATGCCGATCGTCTTCTCGGCCGGTGACGACGCGATCCCGCTCGCGCTGATGGGCCTGAACGAGGGCGTCAACGTGTTCGTCGGCGACGACGGCAAGCTGACCGAGAACACGTTCTACGTGCCGGCATACGTCCGCCGCTACCCGTACATGCTCGCGCGTCTGCACCCCGATGCGCAGGAACTGTCGCTCTGCTTCGATCCGACCTCGCAGGCGATCGGTGATTTCGAGGACGGCGATGCACTGTTCGAGAACGGCCAGCCGACCGAGCTGACCAAGAACATCCTCGGCTTCAACGAGTCGTTCGAGCAGGCCGGCGCGCGCACGCAGAACTTCATGAACGAGCTGCGCGAGCTCGAGTTGCTGATGGACGGCGAAGTCACGATCCAGCCCGACGGCGCCGACCAGCCGTTCGTCTATCGCGGCTTCCAGATGATCAACGAGGAAAAGCTGATCGACCTGCGCGGCGACGCGCTTCGCAAGATGAGCAAGTCGGGCATGCTTCCGCTGCTGTACGCACACCTGTTCTCGCTGTCGCTTATGCGCGACATCTTCGCGCGTCAGGCACAGCTCGGCATGACCCCGCAGCAGCAGATGCCGGCACCGGCGCAGTTCAACGTCTGATAGCGAAAACGGGAGGCCGCGAAAATTATTTGGGGTGCGGTGCAGCAGGGGTTGAACCAAAACGGCGCTCACCCATTTAGATCCTGTACGGCATCGTGTCCCCCCCTTTCGCGGCGCCGTACGGGACGCTTCTAGCGTCCCTCCTCCCTGAACCTAGGCCACTCCGTGCGACACGCACGGGGTGGTTTTTTTTGGCCTGCGCGATGCGCCGGGCCCGTCCGCTCCTCCCACCCGTTGCGTGCCCGTGGAATTATTCGAAAGTCTCGACGTTATCCTGCTCGCCGCGCTGGTCCTGTTGATCCTCGCGCGCAAGTTGAACGTGCCGTACCCGACCTTGCTGGCGGTGGCCGGGATCGCCTTTGCGGCGTTGCCGTTCGCGCCGAAGATCACGGTCGAGCCGCACCTAGCGCTGGCCTTGTTCATCGCACCTGCGTTGCTCCACGCCGCGTATCACACCAGCCCGCGCGCCTTGCGGCGACACTGGTTCCCACTGCTGAGCCTCGCCGTGTTCGCGGTACTCGTCACCGCCGCGGCGGTTGCATTGGTCGGCGTGACGCTCGGCGGACTGCCGCTCGCGGCCGCGTTCGCGCTGGGGGCGATCGTCGCGCCGCCCGACGCCGCCGCTTCGGAAGCGGTGCTCGGCGAAGTCGGCATCCCGCGCCGCGGCCTGTTGCTGCTGCAGGGGGAGAGCCTTCTCAACGACGCCACGGCGCTGTTGTTGTTCGGACTCGCGGTGGCCTTCGCGACGCATTCCGACACGCCGGTGACTCCGCTAGCGCTCGCCGCCGCGGTCCCGGGCGGGATCGTCCTCGGCGTCATCGCCTCGTGGCTGTATCTCCGCGTGACGCCGCTGTTCGCGCGGACGCTCGGCGCGAGCCTCGCCGATTTCGCGGTGACGTTCGGGATCTGGCTGCTCGCCGAGCGGCTGCATATCTCGCCGGTGCTCGCGGTCGTGACGTTCGGGATGATCGTGTCGCAGCGCCGCCCGATCGGCCAGCCTGCACGCGATCGTTTGCAGGGCGCGGCGGTATGGTCGGCGGCGGTCCTTGTCCTCAACATCATCGCGTTCGCGCTGATGGGGCTGCAGTCGCGCGACGTGCTGGTCGGCCTGCCTGCCGCCGAGCGCTGGCCCGCGATCGGGTTCGCCGCCGCGGTGCTGGCGACCGTGCTCGTCACGCGTATCGCGTGGGTGTTCTTCGTACGGTTCGTCGAGGGCGTGATCGCCAGCCGCTACGCGCCGTCCTGGCTGCCCAAGCCGCCCCCGTGGAATGCGTCGATCATCCTGTCCTGGTCGGGCATGCGGGGTTTGCTGACGCTCGCGACCGCGTTCGCGCTGCCGCGGTCGGTACCGGGGCGCGACCTGATCGTGCTCGCCGCGTTCGCCGTCGTGATCGGTACGCTCGTGCTGCAAGGGCTAACGCTCGGCCCGCTGATCCGCCGTCTAGATCTCGGCGAGGATACCGGGCTGGCCGATGAGATCGCCCCCGCGCGCAAGCGACTGATCGATGCAGGGCTAGCCGTACTGCCCGCGCGCGAAGGTGCGGCGGCGGACGCGCTGCGCTTCCGCTACGGCGCGGCGGGCAAGGTCACCGCCGAGGCGGACGATCCGCAGGCAACCTCGGAATTCGACGAACTCCACCTCGAGATGATCGCCTGCCAGCGCGTCGTGCTCCACGAAATGCGCGACAAGGGCGAGGTAGCGGAGGACGTCTATCGCCGCCTCCAGGAGGAACTCGACTGGGCGGAGGTCGACGCGCGCGCGTTCGGCGACAACATCCTCACGGCGACCTGAGTGCGCGCGCGGAACATCGGCACGCGCTACGCTGTTTGAAGAAATCACCACAGAAAGGGTCGATGCATGTCCGAGGCGAATTCGTGAGCAAGTCCGTGAAGCCCGCCCCGCCGACGACGCTCGTGATCTTCGGCGCCTTCGGTGACCTGACCCGCCGCCTGCTGATGCCGGCGCTGATCAACATGACCCGGCTCGGGCTGGTCGGTAACGATTTCCACGTCCTCGGCGTCGGCATCGACGAAGGCAACGACCAGTCGTTGCGCGAGGCGCTCGGCACGTTCGATGCGAAGGGCGGAGAGGGGGCCGGCGAGAAGGGCGACGCCTGGGCGCGGCTCAAGGACCGCGTCGGCTACCTCCAGGGTGATTTCACGAAAGACGAGGTTTACGAACAACTAAAGGGACGCGTGAAGGGCAACGTCGCGTTCTACTTCGCGGTGCCGGCCAAATTCTTCGGTGACATCGTCGACAAGCTCGCCGATCACGGCTTGATGGCGGAAGCGCCGCACGCGTTCCGCCGGATCGCGATCGAGAAGCCGTTCGGGCACGACTTGGCCTCAGCACAGGCGCTCAACGCGCGTATCCTGTCCAAGGTCGGGGAGGCGCAGGTCTACCGGATCGATCATTTCCTCGGCAAGGAAACGGTGCAGAACATCATGACCGCGCGGTTCGCGAACATGATGATCGAGCGCGTCTGGAATTCGGACTGCATCGCGCACGTCCAGATCACCGCCGCCGAGACGGTCGACGTCGGCACCCGCGGCAAGTTCTACGACGGCACCGGCGCGCTGCGCGACATGGTCCCCAACCACCTGTTCCAGCTGCTCGCAATGGTCGCGATGGAGCCGCCCGCGAGCTTCGATGCCGAGGCGATCCGCAACGAAAAGGGCAAGGTGCTCAAAGCCGTCCGGGTCTATTCGCCCGGCAAGGCGAAGCGCAACGGCGTCCGCGGCCAGTATACCGCGGGAACAGTGAAGGGGGTGGATGTCCCCGCCTACACCGCCTCGCCCGACGTCGCGTCGGACAGCCGGACCGAGACCTATGTCGCGCTCAAGCTGATGGTCGACACCTGGCGCTGGGCGGGCGTGCCGTTCTACCTGCGCACCGGCAAGGCGATGACCTGTCGCGACACCGAGATCGCGATCACCTTCAAGCCAGTCCCGTTCGCGTCGTTCCCCGGAGCCGCCGCCGACATGCTGCCGCCCAACCGCCTGATCATCCAGATCCAGCCCGACGAGGGGCTGAGCATGGACATCAACATCAAGCGACCCGGCCTGGAAGTCGCCACCGCGCCGATCGCGCTCGATTTCCGGTACGCCGACGAATTCGATATCGGTCACCTGACCGGGTATGAGTCGCTGATCTACGACCTGTTCGTTGGCGACCAGACGCTGTTCCAGCGCGCGGACGCGATCGAGGCGGGCTGGGCCGCGGTGCAGTCGTTCCTCGACCTCTGGGCGCATGACGCGAGTAAGCCGGAACCCTACGAGGCAGGCACGCTAGGCCCCGCGGCGGCAGATGCCCTTCTAGCGCATGACGACCACACCTGGCACGAACTTGCCCCGGCAGGGCAGACGGTGCCGTAACTCATCCCTCACTGTTCTCCCGCGAAAGCGGGAGCCCAGGGTCTCAAACGATGGTGCTCGTGACCCTGGACCCCCGCCTCCGCGGGGGAACAGCATTGGTCGGGACCATCAATGAGCGCTCAAACCCGCTCGGTCAGCTCGATCTCGCCCTCGACTTCCATCTCGTCCTCGTCGCCCATCTCGTCCATGTCGGGCATCGTGAAGTCCGCCTTCCAGTCATAGACCTTCTCGACCCCGCCCTGCACCCAGACGCGCACGGCACCCGAGGTGATCTCGCCACCCATCGCACCGACGAAATCCGCTACCAGCGAATCCGCCGCATCCTCGTGGTCGGTCGCGCCGGGGATCGTCGCGGCGGTCATCTCTTCATCGAGTTCGATGATCTGCGCCCAATATTGCTTCGCCATGTGTCGCTCCTGCGTAGATAAAAGGCCGTCAGCCGGGGTATATGAGACGCCGTCAGCCGGCGGTGATGATAGGATGATCCTCGCGCAGCCGGTCCGCCAGCCGCTCGACCGCGTCGACTTCGCTCGCGCTGCCCGACGGCGTCACCGCCCAGTTGCAATGCGCGTGCGTCGCGAGGCTGTAGACCTTCACGTCGCCGACGATCAGCCGCCACCGTCGCCGGTCGCCGCTATTGTACCGGACGAGGTTGGTCACGAACAGGCTCTGGAGATCCGATGCGGTCATCCGCGCCCCATAGCGACAAGTGCCCGCCTGCCGCCACCGCAAACGGCCGCCGATGGATCCCTTCCAAAATACAGCGCGTTTGGGATCGGAACAGATCATTAAACTACGGGAATTGCGCATGGCCAAGACGGCATTGGTAGTGGGAACGAGCGGGATCGTCGGCAGCGCGACCGCCGCGGCGTTGGTGAAGGCGGGCTGGACCGTTCACGGACTCGCGCGGCGCCCGACCGAACAGGACGGCGTGCAGCCGGTCGCGGCGGACCTTCAGGATCCCGCCAGTCTCGAAAAGGCGCTCACCGGCCTCAAGCCCGATGCGGTATTCGTTGCCACGTGGTCGCGCCAGGACAGCGAGGCTGAGAACATCCGCGTCAACGGCGGCATGGTTCGCAACCTGCTCGGCGCGTTGTCGCCAGCGGGCAGCGTCGGCCACGTCGCCCTCGTGACCGGCCTGAAGCACTACCTCGGACCGTTCGAGGCGTACGGCAAGGGCGTCCTGCCGCAGACGCCGTTCCGCGAGGAGCAGGGCCGCCTGGACGTCGAGAACTTCTACTACGCGCAGGAAGACGCCGTATTCGAGGCGGCGGAACGCGACGGTTTCGGCTGGAGCGTCCACCGCCCGCACACGATCATCGGCAAGGCGGTCGGCAACGCGATGAACATGGGCACCACTCTCGCGGTCTACGCGACCTTATGCCGCGAAACCGGCCGCCCGTTCCGCTTCCCCGGCTCGGCCGCGCAGTGGAACGGCCTCACCGACATGACCAGCGCGACGATGCTCGCCGATCACCTCATCTGGGCCGCGACCACCCCTGAAGCGCGCAACGAGGCGTTCAACGTCGTCAACGGCGACGTCTTCCGCTGGAGCTGGATGTGGGGCCGCATCGCCGAATGGTTCGGGATCGAGCCAGCCCCGTTCGACGGCACCATCCTCACGCTCGACGAGCAGATGAAGGATGACGCCGGCATCTGGCGCGAGATCGCCGCGCGCGAAGGTCTGGCGGAAGCCGACCTGTCGCGGCTCGCCTCGCCATGGCATACCGACGCCGATCTCGGCCGCCCGATCGAGGTGGTCACGGACATGGGCAAAAGCCGCCGCCTGGGGTTCAAGGAATACCAGCCGACCGACGATGCGTTCTTCGACCTGTTCGCGGAACTGCGTGCCGACCGCCTGATCCCGTAACCTTGTGGCGGGGTGGAACCGACTATCGAAATCCTCCCCCGCCAGGGGGAGGTGGCTGGCCCTTGCCAGACGGAGGGGGCGGTAAGGGCAACCACCGTTGCGTGTTCCTCCCCCTCCGTCACCTTCGGTGCCACCTCCCCCTGGCGGGGGAGGAATTCGAAGGGGGAAGTCAGCTTTTAACCGCCACCGTCGCCACCACCGCCGGATCATCCCGAAGCTTCAGATACAGCGCCCCGCCAGCCGGCTTGGGCACAATCAGCGAAGCCCCGGTAAACCCCTCCGGCACCCGCACCGCATCCGCAAACCCCGCATTCGCCGCCACCGAGTCGATCAGGAACAGTTCGCTCCCCGCCAGCGAACACACGTCCTTGCACGTCACCCCAGCCAGCGCCGGCACGCGCACCAGGCTCGTCAACGGCACCCAGTCGCCCGCAACGCCGTCCTGCACCAGTCGCCACCGCAGCGGCCCATGCGCGGACACGCCCAGCGCCTTGCCTGGCTCGACCGAAACGACCGCGATCCGCTCGTCCTGCACGGTCAGCCCGCGCCCCGACGCGACGCTCGTCGTCGGCCCACCGGCAACCGCACCGATCTCGACGCTGTCCCCCGCCGCAAACCGCGTCGTCCCCTCGGCACGCAGCGAGAAGGTGATCCGGGCATCCTGCGCGATCGCCGTATCGCCGGCCAGCACGACGGGAAGCCCGGGGGAGGGGGGCGCCACCACACTCTTGGCGATCAGCGTCGCCTTGGGCCGCGCCGCCGCGACGGTGAACTTCACCGACCGCTTCCGCCCATCGGTCAGCGTGACAAGCGCGGTCTTCGCCTGACCGGCTGTAAACGTCGGCGCCGCATCCGCGGTCAATCCCAGCAGATCGCCCTTGTCCGCACGCACCACGTCGCCCGGCTTGAACGCTACCCCATCGACCGTCATCGACGCGACCAGATCGAGCCGCGTTCCCGCCAGCGTCCCCGCCGCGTCACCCGCATACAGCGTCAGGCCATCGATCCGCCCCGCCTCGGCGAGGGCAGTCAGCGCGATCTTCTCCGGCGCCTCGACCCCGTATTGCTTGACCAGCAGCGTCAATTTCCCCGGCGCGGTCTTCGCGAGTGGCAGCGTCAGTCCGATCCGGTCGCCAGTCGTCGTCCAAGCCAGCGGCACCTCCTCCGAGGCTCCAACCAGCGTCACCGCCTCGACGCAGCTCGGCGTCGGTCCCGCCAACGCCACCGAATTGTCGCGCCCAACCACCAAGTTCTCAGGATCGGTATCGACCATCGTCCACCCGCCGGCGCGCGGCACCTGCAAGCGGAACCGTGGCCCATCGAACGGCGTGAAGCCCCAGCGCCCGTGCAACGTCGCATCGGTCACCGAACTCAAGCCCGCGGTCTGCATGCCGACCTGATCGAGCACGTAGCCGCCCCGCTCGGCATCGGCCTGAACGGGCAACTCCACCACGCCCCCTTGCGGCGTCGTCACCCGCAAGCTCATGTCGTGCGCGAACTTGGTCGCATAGATCAGCGGCGCCCCCTCGACCGGCAGCACCAGATCGGGCTTGGCCGCACAGACCAGCCGGTCCGCCTCCGCGCGCCGCATCGTCGGCGTCTGCGGCGCACCCGTCTCGATCACCGGCATCGCCACGACCATCACCGACTTCGGGCTGGCGAACGACGGCGCCGCATTCAGCAACAGTGCCAGCCGATCGTCATGCGCCCGCGCCAGTGCCGGAATATACCGGAACTGCGTCGTCTGGAACGCGCCGAAGATCTTCGCCAGATCACGCACCACGCCGATATACGGGCTGTAATAGCCAAGCCCGCCCTCCGGCGTCGCGCTCAGTTGCAGCGCCAGATCGGTCGGCGCGCCCACCAGAGTATCCGCCAGCGTCGAACTCTGGCCATCCGCCAGCACCAGCGAATCGCGGCTCTGCGTCAGGCAGGAGGCTTGCAGGTCCGCCGCGAGATCGAGGCACTCCGCCTTCAACTTGATCGCCAGACTGCGCGACAGCAGCGGCGACACCGCCTCGATCCGCTCCGGCCGCGTCCGCTCCAGCGCATGGATCCCGTCGAGAAACGCATCGAGCCGCGCCCGATCCAGCGACGCCTGATCCAGATCCTGCACCGCTCGCACGAACGCCCCCGGCTGCTTGCGCACCGCCGACACGACAGCATCGAACCCGCCGCTTTCCGGTACCAGGAACACCACCAGTTGCCGCGCGCCCTCCGGTACCGTCAACGCCAGCGCGTTCTTCTTCGCCTTCCACGTCTCGGCCTTGAAGAACCACGACTTCGGCGGCGGCTCGGTCGCCCCGCGCAGGAATGCCGCGACGAGCAGATAGCGCGCGCCATCGTCCTTCTTGCCGATGGCCAGATCCGCCGCGATCGACACGCGGTCGCCGGTCGCGAGTCTCGGCACCTGCGCGATCGGCAACGTCGTCGTCCCATGCGTCACCCCGACGCGTAGGCTCGGCCCGGTCAGGTCGAACGGTGCCGGATCGGCGCGCGCAGCCAAGGGCACCAGCGCAGCAGCCAGCGCGCAGAACGGAAGAAATCGAAGCATCATCACAGGCGATCTCGTCGTCGGAAGCATGACAGATGGCCTGAACCGGTGTCGAGAATAGGGCAAGGTAGACGAGCCGGTGCGACACGCGCGCATGCCTGCGGTCCGGTCCGCCGCCGACGATGCGACGGCAATGGCAGCCGCGAGAAGACCGGAGATATCGAGTTCGTGTTGGGAACGGTAGAGCGCTGCCAATATCCGGGGAAGTTCAAGGCCGGTCACGTTTCACCGCTACCCAGGCGCGACTCGTCGCATCGCGGGTTGCCGTCGGACGTCGTTCAGCCTCCCCCGCGCACAACGCCGCGACGACCGCGCGCAGGGGATTTTCGACGATGACGACCGATCGCGGGGCGCTTGCCGCCCTGCTCGCCACCATGATCTTGCCGGTTTTGGTAGCGGGCCCGGCGATGGCGCAGACCGAGCAGACCGCCCCGGTCCGCGGCCTGGAGGGGTTGGCGACACCCGCCCCGCAAACGGATGCAACGGTTCCGATCCCCGATGCGCCGAAGATCGTCCTGCCGACCGAGGCGGCGGCCCCCCGCCGCGCATCCCGCCCGCCCGCTACGGAAAAGGCCGCTACCGAACGCTCGGCTGCGCGCAACGAACCGGCAACACGCCAAACCCGCACCTCGACCGAGCCGACACGCTCGCCCGCACCCACCGAACCCGTACCGGTAGCGACGCCTGAGCCGGCATCGCCTCCACCGCCAGCCGCGACCTCGTCGACGGAGGCCGCCCCGCAGGCTGCCACCTCGCAACCTTCTCCAACGCCGACGCCGACGCCGGTCACGACACAGCCAACGGTAACCGCCCCCGAGACGGGCAGGGCGATGCCGCTCTGGCTTTCGCTCGCAGTGATCGTCGTTGTCCTGGCCGCGCTCTGGCTGCTCCGCCGCAAGCCCCGCAGCCATCGGCGGGACGGCGTAGAGGTCGAAACCGCCGTCGAGCCCACACCGGAACCGTCAGCACCCGAACCTGCCACCGCTTCGGTCATCGCCGCCAGCGTCGCCGCAAACCCAGCCAGATCCGTCGAGCCAATAGCGGTGCCGGTCGCCGCCGCTCTCTCCGAGCCCGCGGCAGCAGCACCGAAATTTCTCGAACCTCGCGCAAAAGCACCGCCCCCGCCGCAGGCCGCTCCCCGGGCGCGCGTCACCTGCGATCTTCGTCCGCTACGCGCCGGTCTCAACCTCCTGAGCGCCACGGTCGAGTGCGAGCTGGTCGTCACCAACACCGGCACCGTGCCCGCCGACGCGATCCGCACCGGTGTCGCGCTCCTCACCGCACATGCCGGTCAGGACACCGATCTCGCGCAGTTCACCGCCGCCCCGATCAGTCGCCCGGCGACGCCGCCGTTCGCGCTGGCACCCGGCGAGACCCGCACGATCCGCACCGTCGTCGCGATCGCCCGCGATGCGATCCGGACGATGACCGCCGCCAATCGGCCGATGTTCGTCCCCGTCGTCGCCACCAACATCCTCTATGCGACCGCCGGCGAAGACGCTCAAACCGCGCGCGCGTGGGTCGTCGGGATCGAACGCGTCGACTCCGCCAAGCTCGCCCCGTTCTGGTTGGACGCCCCTGCTCGCATGTTCACGACGGTCGCAGCCCGACCGCACGCGGCGACGTTCGAACGCTAGGTCGAAGGGTGGGGGGCGGAGATGTCGCTGGCCCCCCCTATTCGTGCTGAAGAGACCGGGTAGCTTCGTAGAAGCGTATCGGGGGCTCGTATCGAAGCACGGGTTCCGCTGAGCAACGTCGTTGCGCGAGAACCCAACATAACCAGACACGAAAAAGGGCGACCCCATCGCTGGGGCCGCCCTTTTTCTTAGCTGCGGCCAGCAGGGGCAAAGCCCCTGCTTCGTCGGTCGGCATGAATGCCGCCGGCCGGCCTTGCGGGGAGTGCGCTTCAGCGTGGCTGAAGCGTCTCTCCCGCTGCGGCTTACTTGACCTCGACGGTCGCGCCAGCTGCTTCGAGCTGAGCCTTGATCTTGGCTGCCTCGTCCTTCGACACGCCTTCCTTGACGGCCTTGGGAGCCGACTCGACCAGCGTCTTGGCTTCGGTCAGGCCGAGCGCGGTGATCGCACGGACTTCCTTGATGACGTTGATCTTCTTGCCACCGTCGCCGGTCAGGATGACGTCGAATTCGGTCTGCTCTTCTGCTGCAGGAGCAGCTGCGCCGCCGCCTGCTGCCGGTGCTGCGACCGCTGCTGCGGCCGAAACGCCCCACTTCTCTTCGAGCAGCTTCGAAAGCTCAGCTGCTTCGAGAACGGTCAGTTCGCTCAGGCTCTCAACGAGCGCGTTCAGGTCTGCCATGATAAATCTCCATCTCGGGGCTCGTGCCCCATCAGTTCAAAAAGGTAACGAAAGGCCTGCAAGATCAGGCGGCTTCCTTCTCCGCGTAGGCGGAAAGCACGCGCGCGAGCTGCGCTGCCGGAGCCTGCGTGATCGTTGCCAGCTTCGTGGCGGGTGCCACGATGAGGCCAACGATCTTGGCACGCAGTTCGTCCAGCGAGGGCAGCGTTGCGAGCGCCTTCACACCGTCGACGTCGAGGGTCGTCGCGCCCATCGCCCCACCCACGATTTCGAACTTGTCGTTCGTCTTCGCGAATTCCACGACCACCTTGGCGGCCGCGACGGGATCGATGGAGCTGGCCAGACCGACCGGACCCGTGAGCATGTCGCCCAGCGAGCTGTAGTCGGTGCCGTCCATTGCGATCTTGGCAAGCTTGTTCTTCGAGACCTTGTAGGTCGCGCCGGCGTCGCGCATCTTGTTCCGCAGCACAGTGGACTGTGCGACGGTCAGGCCGAGGTTGCGCGTGACAACGACGACGCCGACCTCGGAAAAGGTGCGGTTCAGCTCGGCTACGGCCGCGGTCTTTTGATCACGATCCATGCCATTCTCCACGTTTTACGAGTTCACCGCTTGCGCAGTGGACCCGGTTACTAACCGGAGGCGCAGACAAACCCGCGCTTCCGGGGTGTCTCGTCGATGGGGCATGGGAGAGGGGCGGCACGCAGATGGGCCGACAAAATCTCATTCCCCGTCTAGGTGGGAGATTAAGCACCGGCAAACCCTGTGCACCCACTGTCTCGGACGGAGTTCGACGAGCAAGCCCGCCGAACGAAGCCGCGCCTTAGCGGAATTGGCGGGGGAGTCAAGTTCGGCGGGGTCGGCGCGGCCCGGTACGTATCTCGACATGCCGCTAGTGCAATTCGCAGGCTGTCGCGCGAACGCTGACTTGGTTGGCCGGCACTGAACCTCTTGTAGTAACAACAACAAAGGTGTCCGTCGCTCTAATCGTGATAATACAGTATTCGATCCGAAATGGACGATGAAGATCACTGTTGCCAAGATGATGCGCCAAAACCGATCCAATGCATGACTCTAAAAAGGTAAAAGGGCGTAACCTCTGTGTCCAAGATCTCTTAGGCGATGGTGTCGAGAAGATGTTGGGTGGGTAGGAGGTTGGGCGATGTTCGGATTGATACTCAAATATTATCTCTACGGGACCACGGCGGATCCGGTCCAAGTCACGTTGCTTGGTAGCTTTACAAAGCTGATGGCGACGGAGTCGGTCAATCCGTCATTCGCTGCCGCTGCCTGGCCACGAGACGACATCATTCCTCTTGCCCAGCATAATGTTAAATCACAGTTCGGCGGCGGCGTGCTCGAAGCCTTTGTCTGCACGTTGAAGACCAGCAAGTTTGAAGCTGCATTCGATGGCGACGGTAATGCGGACGACGATGGCGGTGCGGAATGAAACGATCCTATCTCCTCGCCGCGCTGTTGCTCGGGGCGTGCGCCCATCCGGAGGACCGCCGTTGGGCAACGCTCGTCTCTAGGACGAGCGACAGCGGCGAAAAGCCAATTGTCGCGGTATATTCGTTCGCTACGCCCAGCGAAGCTCGCCCTCCGACACGATTGCGCGACCTGACCGGAGAGGGGCAGGCGGCATATATCGCGCAAGTGGGTGGCAGGGGTGATGCCGCGGCCCTTCGCAAAAAGCTCGCGATGCCGATCGACGGCGAACACGCTATCGGACCGACGGTGCTACCGGCGTTGGATCGGACGCTGGTCGTCTCGGTTCAGAAGCCGCGTTCCGCCGGTGTCGGGGACCGGTTGATGCACACGACGGTCACGATCGTGCCGGTCGGCAAGGGGTTCGAATTCGCCGGCTATACGATCGCAGCCACCGATAACCGGGTCCAGGATATCGCGAAGCTCTCGACGACGAGCGATGCTTCGCTCGACGTCAGCCTCGCGCCGCCGATCAAGGCGCTGGGCGATGTCGGCATATCGGGCAAGGCATCGCGGAGCCACATGACTAGCGCGGATATCGTCCAGCAATACGAGAAGCTGAACATCGATATCGAGCCTGGCGCGATGACGATCATCCGCGAGAGCGAACGCGGTCTCGATGTCGTCGGCAATACGATAGTCAACCTGACGATCGTCCCCCAGCTTCCGGAAAACGGCAATATACTGGGACAGGTCTTTCTCGCGACCGGGCAGGATTTGACCGAGAACGGTCGCTTGCGGTCCCCGAGCACGGCCTCGATTGACCTCGAACAAGTATCTGTGCCGGCAAAATGCGCGCTGCGCGCAACCGTCACGATGCGCTACCTCATGCGACACGTCGTGTCGGGCGCGGAATATTATACCGAAGGCAAGCAGGCCGTATCGCTCCTCGACGGCGATACCGATCCCGTCCTCCACACGCTCGTGCGCGAAGAGGAAACCCAACCCCGTTTGTGGCAAATCGTCACGGCGAGCGGCCAGGGCCTGACCGTGTCGCCTGCTCCGGGGGCGCAGCACTCCCTGGTATTCGACAATTATTCCTCGGCGCAGGAATTTTCCGCCTGGCTTGGCGCGACGCGCGCCCGGACGATTGGGACGGCGAGAGTACAGTTGCTGGTCAACGATGCGACCATCGCCTCTCCGCCGAGCGTGAGGCCTTATGGGTCAAAGTGCACCGCGGGCGCGGCGTCCTGAGCGAAAGATCCGGCGCCAATTGCGCATCGGCGATTTCGACCCAGCGTCTTCGTTGGCATCGCAACAGCGTGGGCCGATACCTGCGGCAAACACGGACTTTGGCGATGTCGCGGTCGAAGGACGCAAAAAGGGCCGGGATCGCTCCCGGCCCTTTCCTGTCTCTCAGCGGCAGGACGGGAGTAAATCCCGTCCTCGTCGGTCGCGGTTGCCCGCGCCGGCCGCGCTTTCGCCGTCTCGTGGCTAGCTTGCGCTAGCCACGTGCGGCTTACGCGCCAGCAACCTCGGTCGTGTCGACCTTGATGCCTGCACCCATGGTCGACGAGATCGCGACCTTCTGGACGTACTTGCCCTTGGCGCCGGTCGGCTTGGCCTTGACCACTGCGTCGACCAGTGCGTCGAAGTTCGCGCGCAGGTCTTCCGCCGGGAACGACGCCTTGCCGATGCCCGAATGGATGATGCCGGCCTTCTCGACGCGGTACTCGATCTGGCCGCCCTTGGCTGCCTGAACCGCGGCGGCGACGTTCATCGTCACCGTGCCGAGCTTCGGGTTCGGCATCAGGCCCTTGGGACCCAGCACCTTACCGAGGCGACCGACGATGCCCATCATGTCCGGGGTCGCGATGCAGCGATCGAAATCGATCGTGCCACCCTGGATGATTTCCATCAGGTCTTCGGCGCCGACGACGTCTGCGCCTGCTGCGAGGGCTTCTTCAGCCTTCGCGCCGCGGGCGAACACGCCGACGCGGACGGTCTTGCCGGTGCCCTTGGGCAGCGTGACGACGCCGCGGACCATCTGGTCTGCGTGACGCGGATCGACGCCCAGGTTCAGCGCGACTTCGATCGTCTCGTCGAACTTCGACGTGGCGCCCGACCGTGCGAGACCGATAGCCTCGTCGATGCCGTGCAGCTTGACGAGGTCGACCGTGACGGCCTTCTGCTTCTTGCTCAGCTTAGCCATGATATCAGCCCTCCACCACTTCGAGGCCCATTGCGCGGGCGCTGCCTTCGATGATCTTCGTCGCAGCGTCGATATCGTTGGCGTTGAGGTCCTTCATCTTCGTCGTGGCGATCTCGCTCAGCTGGCTGCGCTTGATCGTGCCGGCGACGACCTTGCCCGGCTCCTTCGAACCCGACTTGAGACCAGCGGCCTCCTTGATCAGGTACGATGCTGGCGGCGTCTTGGTCTCGAACGAGAACGAGCGATCCGCATAGACCGTGATGACGGTCGGGATCGGCATGCCCTTCTTCAGTTCGCTCGTGCCGGCGTTGAACGCCTTGCAGAACTCCATGATGTTCACGCCGCGCTGACCCAGCGCAGGCCCGATCGGCGGCGCGGGCTTTGCCTCGCCTGCAGGGACCTGCAGCTTGATGTATCCGGTAATCTTTTTAGCCATGTCACTCTCTTTATGTGAGCCTAGCGGTGATGGCGGCCGTCTAGCGACAGCCTCCCGCAAATTCCATCAATGAAGGTGGAAGCCGGCGCGCATAGCGTAAAAGCGCGAACGCGGCAACATGAGTCCGCGGGTCGTATCGGCCCGGTAGTCGGTAGAGTATCGGCTGCCGCGGTGAGGCTGGCGGCGGCGTTGCGGCCTATTCGAACACGTCGACCGGCCAGGCGATCTGCCTCGCCGCTGCGTAGCACGCTGCGCGCGACGGATAGCCATCCGAATAGCTGATGAGAGTGCCGTTCTCGTGAAACAGCAGCCACGCCCAGTCACCGGTCAGCACGGGGGGAGGCTTGAGGTCGAGCTCGTCGACCTTGCGGATTTCCAGTTTCATGACGAGTGTTTCCGGTCGTCGAAGATCGGTGTCGGAAGGCAGCGCCGTGTTGCCGGTGGATTTTGCGAGGGCGCGGCCGAACCGACCGTCAGGCGGCATGATGCGACGTGATCGATTGGTACGGTACGGGCTTGCCCCAGTAGAAGCCCTGGCCGCAATCGGCGCCCAGCAGTTCGGCCAGTCCGAGATCCTGTTCGGTCTCGATGCCTTCGATCACGGTTCCGATGTGCCTGCTCCTGCAATAATCGATGATCTCCTTCAGCAGCGACCGGGGAAATTCGCCTTTGCTGCATTTCCGGAAGATCTTGCGGTCGATCTTCACTTCCGAGACCGGCAGGTCGGCGATGCGATCGAAATTGGTCGCCCCCTTGCCGAAATCGTCGAGCGAGATCGGCACGCCCATCCGTCGCAGTTCGTGCATGTTGCTGAGGAGGTTGCCGTCGAGTCCTGAATAGGTGATCTCGGTCAGCTCGATCCCGATCATCCCGGTGGCGACCTGATGTCGTCGCAGCAGGATCGGGATCGCCGCGATGAAGTCGGGATGGGCGAGAACCGCGGCGCTGCAATTGGCCGCGATGGGCACCGGCCGCCCGTCCTTGGTCAGCGCACCCAGCAGTCGCGCCGCCGCTTCCACTGCGAGCAACGTCGCGGCGATCTCCAGCGACAGGATCGTCGATGGCGCGAATATGTGTTCGGGGTTGAGCGACGGACGGTTCCGCAGTCTGGTCAGCGTTTCATACCCCGCGACGCTGCCGGTGCGCAGGTCGCGCTTGACGTGGAACTCATGCGTCAGGTTGGGGAGCAGGCGGCCCTGCTGGATCAGCCACGACAGGAAATGCTGATCGCCCGTGTCGCCGTCGTGATCGTGCCGGACGATCCCGGGCAGTCGATCGGCGATGCTCTGCGCGGTGTAGGGCGCATCGAGCGTATCGACATGCGCGATGTCCGACTGCTCCGCGGCGACCATCGCATCCTGGAAATGAAACCCGGCCCGCAGCACGGTAAGTGCTCCGTCGTAATGATGTTCGTCGAGCAACGCGATGATCGCGTGCCGGTTGGCGATCGATACGTCCGGATTGACGATGACGAGGTCCGGCTGGAACGCGACCCCGGCTCTTTCCTCGCTTGCCATGCCGATCCACGCGACCTTGTGGCCCATCGCTTCGAGCTGGCGATGGACGATGTTGCAGCGCTCGCCCTCATGGTCGAGAAACAGAATCCGATGTCCGAAAGAGATCGGAGTCGAACGAGGCTCTTCCTGCGGCAGTTCTCGTCTCATGATGTTTGTCGATTGCATCGATCACTTTCCACCGGCGAAGTTTTTCACGAGAACGCGTACGGGCCAAAACGGCACGATGCTTTCGCTCGGCAAGAGTATCGGCAACGGCAATTTTGGTGGTCGCTATCACTACATTGGCAATAGCCTGAGAAGGGGCTGAGCCACAGAAGTTAGCGAAATGTAAACCGACCTGGTTAACGCCGGATAGAGGTAAACGCGGTATCCGAACCAAGCCCCGGCCACCCCGCATAACTATATGAAAACATTAGAATGCAACCTATGTTAGGTCGTCAAAATCAATATTTTACAATTAAATATTTCCGAGTGTTACAGGGTGAACTGGCCCCAGACGCGCCTCTCGAGTGCTGCAAAGGATCTGTCCGAAGCAGCCCACGGATCAACGGCATCACCCGACGAGGCCGACCTCGCGAATCAGCTTTGCGGCGGCCGTACGGGATCTGATCGTCACGCACGTGCACCGGGTCTCGCCGGACATCGCCCGACCTGCGAAGAGCCCGCGTAATCGCCACGGGTCATCGCGCATTCGGCCCCGATCGACCCGCGGTGCAGGAACCCGCAAGGTATTGAAGAGGTTTCACAGCCATGGCCCGTTGGGCCGTTTTCCGGGAGAACTACAACAATGACTGACTTTTCCGACCTCGTGGATGGCTATCAGCGGTTTCACACGTCTGATTGGCGTCGCGAGCGTGAGCGTTGGACGCAGCTTGCAGGCGAGCAAAAGCCCCGCGTGATGGTGATCGCCTGCTCGGACAGCCGAGTCGAGCCTGCACAGATTTTCGATACCTTGCCCGGCGAGATCTTCGTCGTCCGCAACGTTGCCGCGCTGGTCCCGCCCTGCGAGTCGGGTGATGGCGGCTATCACGGCGTTTCGGCCGCGGTCGAATTCGCAGTGACGCAGCTCAAGGTCGAGGAAATCGTCGTCCTCGGTCACGGCAGCTGCGGTGGCTGCAAGGCGTCGCTCGCGCGCACCTTCGAGAAGACCGAAGACGGCGCGGACGGTCGCTTCATCGGCGATTGGGTCGGCCTGCTCGACGACGCGCGCGACAAGGTCGAAAGCGAGTATGACGATCTCACCAGCCGCGAAGCCTATCGCGCGATGGAGCAGGAAGGCGTGAAGACGTCGATCCGCAACCTCCGCACCTTCCCGTTCGTCCGCAAGGCCGAGGAAGCAGGCGAGCTCAAGATCCAGGGCGCGGTTTTCGCGATCGACGACGGATCGCTCGTCGTGCTCGACGAGTCCGGCAAGTTCGAGGCTGCCAAGCCCCGCATGTAATGCGGTGATCCATAGAGGGGCGGCGCGATCATCACGGTCGCGCCGCTTTTTTCATGCCCGCAAGGTCGGGATCCATCACACGAAATTCTCGAGTCCCGACGCAGCGCTCCGGTCAGGCACCGCCGCCAGACCAAGATGTTCCAGCCACTGCCTCAAGCCGCTGCACCACCGGTCACGCTCATCCTGCACAAGGCCACCCTGCACGAGGCGAAGAACCGGCCTTGCAATGTAGGATATCCAGGCAGACCCCGGCGCCATGCCGCGCGCTTCAACCCCCGACGTGTTCACCCGACGCCAGGCCGCGCAGAACGCCGCGTTCCTCGCCAGCCTTCGCCGCACCGGCAACGCCCGAGAGGCCGCCCGCGCGCTCGGCTATAACCGTTCCACCTTCACCAAGCGCCGCGCCGTCCACCCCGCCTTCGCCGCCAGATGGGACGCCGCCCTGGCGTTCGCATCCGCCGCCCTAAATCTCCCCTCCCGTCCACGGGAGGGGTCGGGGGAGGGGAGTGCCCCAAACACCACCGTCTCAAACAAATCCCCCACCACGACAAGAACCGCCAACGGCCGCCTCCAGCTCCGTCGCCCCACCGCCAACCGCCTCGACCACGCCGCCGAGCAAGCCTTCCTCTCCGCGCTCTCCGCCACCGCCAACATCCGCCTTTCGGCCGCCGCCGCCGGGTTCAGCCACTCCGCCTTCTACGCCCGCCGCAAGGCCAGCCCCGCCTTCGCCCGCGAGATGCGTCTGGCACTCGCGGCGGGCTACGAAACCGTCGAGTCCGCGCTGATCGCCGGCTCGCTATCCGGCTCGCACGACCACGACGAATGGCGTCACAACGATCCCCCATCGATCCCGCCGATGACTGCGGACCAGGCGCTTCAGCTTCTCCACCTGCACGCCAGGACGGTCCACCTCCAGCAGGAGCCACCGCACATCAAACGCCGCCGCGGCGAGTCGTCCGAAGCGCACAGCTACCGCCTGTCGGCGATGTACGAAGCCCGCCAGGCCCTGGATCGCGAAGCCTTCGACATCGCCGAAGCCGCCCGCCGCGAACGCGGCGAACCCACGCTCATGAACCCCGATCCGCCAAGACTCCCGGCGCTCGATCAGGTCACCGGCTGGAGCAGGGCCGATCCGACGAAGGTGGCGCACGATCCGGATGTCGCGCTGTTCGGTGGGTGGCGGTTGAAGGATTGGGAGGGGTGAGGGGGTATCGGGGGGGGGGCGGGTACGCGGCTACTTCTGGCGGTAGGCGGCAAATTTTAAGGGCCGCGAAGGCTGCCTAATGAGAAGTGATCTAAGAGTTCGACTGAAAGATGATGCAGCAAAAATACGATCCTTTGCTGTAAGGCGAACATGTCTTTTGCCAAGTCGCTGTCAGTTTTTGTTGGATCGAAGGTCAATGACTCTCCATGCGCGCAATCATGCCGCATAGAGACGAGTTTTCCGATATCCGGGCGCGCAAAACCATACTTGCTTGAGTCGATACCAACGCTTTCTATGGCCCATATGAACGTAGGGTAATTCAGGTTGCCACAATCCATTATTATACTGACAGGGGGAGGCGTAACATTATCAATGATGGTCGCGGATACGGATCCAAATGTAGCAAGGTCTCCATTAGATTTGTTATCAACAATCTTTCTAAGGCCTGACGCGAAGAGGTGCTTTCTAATGTTAAAGCGGCACTCTGACCACTTGGCACCTGAGTCAAATATATCTAGCATTGACTGCGCGATAACACGCTTTGTAAAAGCTTCGTAATGAGCGTATGTTAAGACAACAAAGCATCTATAAGAATACGCAAATGCTGACTTATCTATTACAGAGCGATAGAGGTATAGTTTGGCTACGGCTAATTCAGCTTCTCTCCACTTTAATTCTTGATCGATTGTCGACTTTAGTTGAAGGGAGGCCATGCGATTATGCGTTCGCTATAGCCGCTTCAATTGCATTAATTCTACCGGCAAATTTGGACCGCTTGTTTGCTCCAGTCCCAACATTTTGTCTGAAATCAGACGATTGGCGCGTTTCGATTAAGGCGTCGTTGATGACGGTTGCGTTAGCCTGTTCGACTTTGTCGATGGTGCGGGAAACGCCACATACTATCGCTTCATAATAGGCTGGAGCAAGACCGCCGATAGGCTTGTCATTTTTAAATTTACAGAAAGCGCCTTCTCCGGCTACTCTTTCTACTGCATCAAACACACGACTAAAGATAGTTTCCTCATCGCCATAATCGAACGCTTCTTTTTCCAGAAGGACCGCTTCCATATAGTTGCTAAGCCAGTTCGCAACGTTACCGTAAAAATAAGAAGCGCCATTCTTTGCGGCAAAATAGTGAAGAACGAGTTCCTCACGCCCACGCTTTTCAATTTCAGTATCCGCTAATGTTTCGGTAAGCCTGACAAAAGACGGATGCTGCGAAAGTCTGATAAGATTCTCGTAAAATGCAACGCCTCGGTCACCAAATATTCTAGCTGAGCAATTTCTTATCTCCTGCTCGCTCAATTCTGAACCACCAGTATTGAGGCGCTTAAACATTTCGTATCGGAGAAATTCCTTGCTCTGGCGTTTTATGATAAGAGCTCTGACACCGGACCGTTTCAACTGAAGCTGAAGGGTTAGCGGTAAATCGGCAAAGGTCTTTTGGTTTAGTTCTGAGACAATGTCACATCCGACAAGCTTCAATGGTTCTTTATCAATGACTGCCGCATCGATAAATTGGGTCATCGAGCTCACACGTTGAAGGCCGTCGATGAGCTCGTAGCGGCCATCCTCGTTTTCGATGAAAAAAACTGGCGGAATTGGGAGTCGCAAAAGAACGGACTCAACTAACCGCGAACGCTGCTCATCAGACCATCGGAATAGCCGCTGATACTCAGGATCAATCCGTATTTCGTTTGCCCGCTTCAGTTGATTATTTCGCCGAAGCTTAGGTCGATGGCCTCGGTGCGGACTTCGCCAATCTTGGCATCAATTGCTGCCAGTAATTGAGATTGTGCTTCACGATCGATCGTTGCCGGGGTCGCAACGGCGATGCCGTCAGAATTCAGGGTAGGATTTTGTGCCATTCGCTCAACCTACTTAGAAAGTCGAACTGGTCAAGTTGAGGCGTAGCACGCCCGAAGATCGACGCCGAAACCTTGACGCGACTGCGCTCGCGTTACCGTACCTTCGCAATAATCGCCTCGACGCCCTTGGGATCCACCTCGATCATCTTCAGCAGCGTCGCCGATCCGGTATCCGGCAGGCGACGCTTCTGCTCCCAGTCGCGAACCGTGCCGACCGGGAAGCGATAGGTCTCGGCGAACGCGCCTTGCGTCAGCTTGGTCGCTGCCCGCACGGCGCGGACGTCTACCGTCGCCACGCGCGCGCGATCCGTATCACCATCGGCGAACGCGATGGCGTCTTCCAATCCCGCTGCGATCTTGTCGAATGCGCTCTTCATCATGTCCTCCGTGAGGTTGGCGTGTTCGTGGTGTCGTCTCGGTCGTCGTTGGCGTGCCGTTGCGTCAGGGTCGCCGCCAGCGTGCCGGTCAATGTCGCCAGCGCATTGCGCTCGGCCTTGGTCAGGTTTGCCTTTTCGGTCTTGCCGAACACGGTCAGCAGGAAGACCGGCAGGGTGTCGCCCGCGTAATAGGGGATCACGCGGTAGCCGCCCGATTTGCCGGTGCCGGGCTTTCTAACGCGAAGTTTTCGCGCGCCACCGCAACCGGGCATGATGTCGCCGATTTGCGGGTTGGCGGAAAGCGTGGAGACGATCGCGACGCGCTCGTCCTCCGTCATGCCGACGTCATCGGCAGCGGAGAGATACGCTCTGGTCTCGACCACCGTATGCATTGTACGATATGTACGGCAATGCCGTAATTCGGTCAATGGTCGGCAGGAGTCTGTGGGATTGGCGTCAGTTCGCAACCATGCGCGACGCGGGAGTAAATCCCGCGTCGTCGGCCGGGCCGGTGGCCCGCCGGCCGGGCTGGCGCCGTCTCGCGATTAGCCATTGGCTAATCGCGTGCGACTTGGCCTTACTTGCTTCTCTCGACCTGCTCGAACTCGAGCTCAACAGGCGTAGCACGCCCGAAGATCGACACCGAAACCTTGACGCGGCTGCGGTCGAAGTCGAGTTCTTCGACCAAGCCGTTGAACGTCGCGAACGGGCCGTCGAGGACCTTGACCTGGTCGCCGATCTCGTAGTCGACCTTGACCTTCTGCTTGGGCGCAGCGGCGGCTTCTTCCTTGCTGTTCAGCATCCGCGTGGCTTCCGCCTCGCTGATCGCCTGCGGCTTGCCCATGCTGCCGAGGAAGCCGGTGACCTTCGGCGTGTTCTTCACCAGGTGATACACGTCGTCGTTCATGTTCAGCTTGGCGAGCACGTAGCCCGGCATGAACTTGCGCTCGACCGCGATCTTCTTGCCGCGACGGGCTTCCGTCGTGGTTTCGGTCGGGACTTCGATCTGCTCGACGAGCTGCTCGAGACCCATCCGGGTCGCCTCGGCCATGATCGAGTCGCGGACCTTGCCCTCGAAGCCCGAATAGGCGTGAATGATGTACCAGCGCGCCATGACGGAACCTTGCTTACTGAGCGAGTTTGAGGAGGGCGGAGACGATCGCTTGCAGGATCGAGTCGACGCCCAGGAAGAACAGCGCGAGGATCGTCGTCATGATCACCACCATCACGCCGGTCATGACCGTCTCGCGACGCGTCGGCCACGTGACCTTCGCGGTCTCGTTGCGGACCTGCTGGATGAATTCGAGGGGGGACGTCTTCGCCACGATGTTCTTCGAACCCGCTGATTGAGAAACTGAGATGCGAGGCATAGACCCACTAGCCGCTCCCTGTGAAGGGCAGCGGCGGCAGGTCCGTCCTCGCTGTCGGAAGCGCGGCAGATAGCTGCCGTCACAGGTGAAAGCAAGTGCGCGGCAGGAGAGGGGCAGGCGTCGTATCGAAAGCGACACGGCGGTGACCGGGAGAAGTGGCGGGGGAGAGTGCTTGGGTCACTCGATCCCCCGCACGATCGTCTTGCCGGTGCCGGTTTGACCGGCGGCTCCGCTCCCACGGTTTCTATTTATCGTTCGGCTTGACGACGGCACCCGAGGTGTACGCCGAACGCAGACGAAAAAAAAGGCCGGTACAAGACCGGCCGTAAAAGTTTTTAGGAGAGGATGCCTGAAAGGCCTGATCGTTGTGCATCGCAGCACATCATAGATCAATTGCGAAAATTGCATTATGGAATGCAGTTTATGCAATCGTGATGGACGCGCGAAAGCGGCGGGAGCGACCGCCGCGATTTTTGCAGAGAATTTAAAGGGGGTGGCAGGAGTGCTCGGATTCGAACCGAGGGCCTTCGGTTTTGGAGACCGACGCTCTAACCAACTGAGCTACACTCCTACACGGACGCGCCCCTTACCCAGCGTTTTCGCGAAGGGCAAGCGTCTCGCGTGCAATTCGTCCCGCGAGGTCCCCGCAACCATCATCGTAAGGATGATGCGTTGCACGGTGCATGGTTTGCCCGTTAACCTTAAGCCGTCTCGTTGGATGTAGGAAAGCGTAATCGTATGAAGGCGGGATTGATGATGCTGGCGCTGCCGGCCGCGGCGTTGCTCATGGGGGCGGGGCCGGTTCCGCAGGTGCCGGACCTGGGGCCGCAACTCGAACGCTTCACCTACCCGTGGCCCGTGCAAACGATGGAAGTCGATATCGTCGGCAGCCCTGCGCAGATGGCGTTCATGGATATCGCGCCGCAGCGTCCCAATGGGCGCACGGTCGTCCTTCTCCACGGCAAGAACTTCTGCGGCGCGACCTGGGGCAGCACCGCGCGGGCGCTGAGCGAAGTCGGCTACCGGGTGATCGTTCCCGACCAGATCGGCTTCTGCAAATCGTCCAAGCCCCGCGTGGCACAGTATAGCTTCGAGATGCTGGCGACGTTCACCAAGCGGCTGCTCGAATCGCGTGGTATCACGCGGGCCACGATCGTCGGGCACTCGATGGGCGGCATGCTCGCGATGCGGTACGCCATTCTCTACCCGGCGTCCGTCGATAAGCTGGTGCTCGTCAATCCGCTCGGCCTGAAGGATCGCGGCGAGGAGGGCGTGCCCTATACCGACGTCGACACACTGTGGGCGAACGAGAAGAAGACGAGCTACGCATCGATCAAGGCGTATCAGCTCGAAAACTATTACCACGGCGTGTGGAAGCCGTCCTATGATCGCTGGGTCTGGATGCAGGCGGGCATGTATCAAGGGGCAGGGCGCGACACCGTGGCACTGGCGCAAGCCAAGACGAGCGAGATGATCAAGACGCAATCGGTCGCGCACGAGCTGTACCGGATCACGCCGTCGACGACTTTGATCATCGGGACGCTGGACAAGACCGCGTTCGGCCGGGCGCAGGCGCCGGCGAACTTACGCAAGTTCCTCGAACCGGTGCCGATGGTCGCGCCGCGCGCGGTGAAGCAGATGCCGAATGCGAACCTGGTGATGCTCGAGGGGTTGGGTCACTCGCCGCAGGTCGAGGATCCTGCGCGATTCGAGAAGACTTTGCTTGCCGTGCTCGGGACCCGACCACGGTAGAGGAGCTGCGATCCTCCCCAGCTAGGGGGAGGTGGCCGGCTCTTGCCAGGCGGAGGGGAAGGGGGCGACAACGCAGGTTTCGTGTTTCTCCCCCCCCCCCGTTACCAGCGGTGCCACCTCCCCCTGGCGGGGGAGGATTAGAAGGGGTGGTCGGCGGACTCGCGTGAGCAATTGTCTCCGCCCACGAAACCAATCACCTACCCACACCCAAACCGATTCCGCCCCGTTGACCGCGACCGACTCCTGACCTATAGGCGCGGCCTGTTCTTCGGGAGTGTTTCCCGCCGGGCATGCTTGAACATTGCTGGATGCATTCCAGGACCTGAGGGGCGCTCCCGCGTTCCTATGGTCCTTTTTGTATTCTCAGGCGCCTCATGGCTCCAGCAAAGTAACCACTTGAAAGGTGAAGGCTTCAATGCCGACGATCAACCAGCTGGTCCGCAAGGGCCGCGATCCGCAGAAGGCCAAGTCGAAGGTCCCTGCGATGGAAGCAAATCCGCAGAAGCGTGGCGTTTGCACGCGCGTCTACACGACGACCCCGAAGAAGCCGAACTCGGCTCTGCGCAAGGTGGCCAAGGTTCGCCTGACCAACCAGCGCGAAGTCATCAGCTACATCCCGGGCGAGGGCCACAATCTTCAGGAGCATTCGGTTGTCCTGATCCGTGGCGGTCGTGTCCGCGATCTTCCCGGTGTTCGCTATCACGTCCTGCGCGGCGTGCTCGATACACAGGGTGTGAAGGACCGGCGTCAGTCGCGTTCCAAGTACGGCGCCAAGCGTCCGAAGTAAGCCGATCGCTCATATTTGCGATCATCAAGGCTGAAGTTTAGAAGGAATACAAAATGGCACGTCGTCGTCGTCCCGAAAAGCGGGTCATCCTGCCTGATCCCAAGTTCGGGGATGAGGTTCTGTCGAAGTTCATGAACAGCGTCATGCTGGACGGCAAGAAGTCCGTCGCAGAGCTGATCGTGTACGGTGCATTCGAAACCGTCGAGCAGCGCGCCAAGCGCGATCCGATTGGCGTTTTCCACGATGCGCTGAACAACGTGAAGCCGGGCATCGAAGTCCGTTCGCGCCGCGTCGGTGGTGCAACGTACCAGGTGCCGGTCGAGGTTCGTCCCGAGCGTGCACAGGCGCTGGCGATTCGCTGGCTGATCGGTGCGGCACGTTCGCGCAGCGAGAACACGATGGCCGCACGGCTGTCGGGTGAGCTGATGGATGCCGCCAACAACCGTGGCAACGCGGTCAAGAAGCGTGAAGATACGCACCGGATGGCGGAAGCCAACCGTGCATTCTCGCACTACCGCTGGTAACAGCGGGCTTCCTGCCGCTGGTAACAGCGGGCTTTGAAGCCTAGCATTGCTATCCGTGTGACGGGCGGTCTTTCGCCTGTCATGCAAACACCTATATATTGGGGAGCCGGCACGTTCGGCTCCCCATATCCTTAAGGAAGCACGATCATGGCCCGCAGCCATCCGCTCGACCGTTACCGCAACATCGGCATCATGGCGCACATCGACGCCGGTAAGACGACGACGACCGAGCGCATCCTCTATTACACCGGCAAGTCCTACAAGATCGGCGAAGTGCACGAAGGCACCGCGACGATGGATTGGATGGAGCAGGAGCAGGAGCGCGGGATCACGATCACGTCGGCTGCGACCACCTGCAAGTGGCGCGCCGAAGAAGGTAAGGGCGAAGAGCACCTTATCAACATCATCGATACGCCTGGGCACGTCGACTTCACGATCGAAGTCGAGCGTTCGCTCCGCGTGCTCGACGGTGCTGTCGCATGCTTCGACGGCGTTGCCGGCGTCGAGCCACAGTCCGAGACCGTGTGGCGTCAGGCCGACAAGTACGGCGTGCCGCGCATGTGCTTCGTCAACAAGCTCGACCGCACCGGCGCCGATTTCTACTTCTGCGTGAACTCGATCATCGATCGTCTCGGTGCTCGTCCGGCCGTGCTGTATCTGCCGATCGGCATGGAAGGCGGCTTCAAGGGCCTCGTCGATCTCGTCGAGAACCGCGCGATCATCTGGCTCGAAGAGAGCCTGGGTGCGAAGTTCGAATATGCCGAGATCCCTGAGGATCTGGTCGAGAAGGCTGCGAAGTATCGCAGCGAGTTGATCGAGATGGCCGTCGAGCAGGACGATGCCCTCATGGAGGCGTATCTCGAAGGTAACGAGCCGAGCGTCGCCGACCTCAAGAAGCTGATCCGCAAGGGTACGCTGAGCATGGCGTTCGTCCCCGTCGTTTGCGGTTCGGCGTTCAAGAACAAGGGTGTTCAGCCCCTGCTCGACGCCGTGGTCGACTATCTGCCTTCGCCGCTCGACGTTCCCGCGATCCAGGGTCTGAAGCTCGACGGCGTAACGCCGGACGAGCGTCCTTCGTCGGACGACGTTCCGTTCTCGGCACTGGCGTTCAAGATCATGAACGATCCGTTCGTCGGCACGCTGACCTTCGCTCGCATCTACTCGGGCAAGCTGGAGACCGCATCGCAGGTCACCAACTCGGTCAAGGACAAGAAGGAAAAGGTCGGCCGCATGCTGCTTATGCATGCGAACAGCCGTGAGGACATCCAGGAGGCTTTCGCTGGCGACATCGTCGCGCTTGCGGGTCTCAAGGATACCACGACCGGTGACACGCTCTGTGCAATGAACGCACCGATCATTCTTGAGCGGATGGAATTCCCCGAGCCCGTGATCGAGCTGTCGGTGGAGCCGAAGACCAAGGCCGATCAGGAGAAGATGGGCGTCGCGCTCAATCGTCTCGCACGCGAGGATCCTTCGTTCCGCGTGTCGTCGGACCCCGAGTCGGGCCAGACCATCATCAAGGGCATGGGCGAGCTCCATCTCGAGATCCTGGTCGATCGCATGAAGCGTGAGTTCAAGGTCGAGGCGAACGTCGGCGCTCCTCAGGTCGCATATCGCGAGTATCTGAAGAAGCCGGTCGACGTCGACTACACGCACAAGAAGCAGTCGGGTGGTACCGGCCAGTTCGGTCGCGTGAAGGTCAAGGTCACGCCGGGCGAGCGCGGTTCGGGCATCACGTTCAAGGACGAGATCAAGGGCGGCAACATTCCGAAGGAATATCTGCCTGCGATCGAAAAGGGCTTCCGCGAAACCGCCGCTTCGGGTTCGCTGGTCGGCTTCCCGATCATCGATTTCGAGATCGTGCTGTATGACGGCGCGTATCACGACGTCGACTCGTCGGCACTGGCGTTCGAAATCTGTGCACGTGGCGCGATGCGCGAAGTCGCACAGAAGTCGGGCATCACGCTGCTCGAGCCGGTCATGAAGGTCGAGGTCGTCACCCCGGAAGATTACCTGGGCGACGTCATCGGCGACATGAACAGCCGTCGTGGCCAGATCCAGGGCACCGACAGCCGCGGCAACGCGCAGACGGTCGAGGCGATGGTCCCGCTGGCGAACATGTTCGGCTACGTGAACTCGCTCCGTTCGTTCACGCAGGGCCGCGCGCAGTACTCGATGCAGTTCTCGCACTATGACGAAGTGCCGCAGAACGTTGCGGACGAGGTGAAGGCTAAGCTGGCGTAAGCCCGAGGCGCACCGAGCCAGGTTTTCCTGGCTCGGAGACGCCGAAAGGCCGGCCGGCTTCGGTCAGCGATCGAAGTTCGACGACGCGGAATTTACTTCCGCGTCGGCCTCTCCCCAAGCAGGGGCTGGCGCAACGCTTTAACAGCCGCTATTGGGCCGCGTTCGCGCGGTTCCCGGGGTGGCACCGGAATACGAATCAGAAGGTAGGAAACAATGGCCAAGGCAAAATTTGAGCGGAACAAGCCGCATCTCAACATCGGCACCATCGGTCACGTGGATCATGGCAAGACGTCGCTCACCGCTGCGATCACGAAGGTTCTGGCAGAGACGACCGGCGGTACCGCTGTCGACTTCGCCAACATCGACAAGGCTCCCGAGGAGCGCGAGCGCGGTATCACGATCTCGACCGCACACGTCGAGTACGAGACGGCCAACCGTCACTACGCGCACGTCGATTGCCCGGGCCACGCCGATTATGTGAAGAACATGATCACCGGCGCAGCCCAGATGGACGGCGCGATCCTCGTCGTTTCGGCAACCGATGGCCCGATGCCACAGACCCGTGAGCACATCCTGCTCGCACGCCAGGTCGGCGTGCCTGCCATGGTCGTGTTCATGAACAAGGTCGATCTGGTCGACGACGAGGAAATCCTCGAGCTGGTCGAGATGGAAATCCGCGAGCTGCTCAGCTCGTACGACTTCCCGGGCGACGACATCCCCGTCATCAAGGGTTCGGCTACCTGCGCACTGTCGGGTTCGAACCAGAAGCTCGGCGCCGACGCCGTCACCGAGCTGATGCAGGCTGTCGACGACTACATCCCGCAGCCAGAGCGTCCGCTCGACAAGCCGTTCATGATGCCGATCGAGGACGTGTTCTCGATCTCGGGTCGTGGTACGGTCGTCACCGGCCGCGTCGAGACCGGCATCGTCAAGGTTGGCGAGGAAGTCGAGATCGTCGGCATCCACCCGACCGTCCGCAAGACCACGGTCACGGGCGTCGAGATGTTCCGCAAGCTGCTCGACCAGGGCCAGGCTGGCGATAACGTCGGCGCACTGATCCGCGGCGTCGCACGCGACGAAGTCGAGCGTGGCCAGGTGCTCTGCAAGCCAGGCACGATCAAGCCGCACACCGACTTCAACTCGGAAGTGTACGTGCTGTCGAAGGAAGAGGGTGGCCGTCACACGCCGTTCTTCGCCAACTACCGCCCGCAGTTCTACTTCCGTACGACGGACGTGACCGGCACCGTCGAGCTGCCTGAGGGCACCGAGATGGTCATGCCAGGCGACAACGTGTCGCTCGGCATCAAGCTGATCGCACCGATCGCTATGGACGTGGGCCAGCGCTTCACGATCCGCGAAGGCGGCCGTACCGTCGGTGCAGGCGTCGTGAGCCAGATCGACAAGTAAGTATCTTCTCCTTCGGGAGTTGATCGAAAAGAGCCCGGCTTCTCGCGAGAGAGGCCGGGCTTTTTCGTGTTTGGAAGACTTGATCACCTGGCTTCGTGGCACTGGCGAAGATTGTCCAAATCGGTCGTGCCCGCCATGACGAGACGTTCCCGATTGCGAGGGTTCCTGATAGGGCAACTTGGCAGAGTGAGCCGCCGACGCCGTCAAAAAACTGTCTACCGCGAGCTATGGGCCGTGTTGGCTATCTGCGGTCTGGTGCTCTGCTACGTCGCCGTAATTTGGGAAATTCGACCGGGACCAGTTTGGACGGGTCGAATTGTTAGCTTTGGCATTGTGGAGCAGGACGGGTTTGGCCGAGTTGGAAGTGTTACTCAGGCGGTTGTTGACCTGCTGTCCGAAGGCAAAGTTTTGATCTCCTTGCCAAATGGGGCATCTTGCCGCGCCGGGTCGGCAATCGAAGTTGAAGAAGTTCATGCGTTGTTTGGGGTGCGTTTTCGGGTTGGTCCGCGCGGCTGCTCGATGTCCGCTAAGGCGTCCGTTCACCCAAAAGTCGACATTCCGTAATCCACCAACATCCGTCATTCTTTCTTGCAATGGGATCTTGTGGCATAAGGTCGACGGAGAACGTGCCATGGCATCCATCAAGATATCTCTGCCCGATCCGATGCACGACTATGTGCAAGCGCGGATAGACCGTGGGCAGTACGCTAGCGCTAGCGAGTATGTTCGGGATCTGATCAGTCGCGATCAGGGTGGCGTCGAGAACGAAAAGCGCTGGTTGCGTGACTTGGACGTGTCGGTATCCGATACGCTTGCCGAGATGGGGGCGGGCGGTGGCGTCGAACTCGATGCGGCATGTAACGCAGCACTGGCCGACATTGATGGGCTTGCCCGCTCGTCCCGCGCTTGAAAGTCGTCCTGTCGTCACGTGCAGTCGACGACCTCAAGCGGATCAGCGGCTTCATCGCGCTCGACAACCCAACCCGCGCCGGCTCCTTCGTTGGTGAGCTGCGCGAGGTAGCATTGCGACTCGCCGATGTTCCGTTCGGGTTCCCTTTGGTGCCGCGCTACGAAGCTCACGGTATCCGGCGGCGATCATGGAGGGGCTATGGGATACTGTACTCGGTCTTGCCCGATCGACTGTTCGTCCATCGGATTCTCGGCCCCGGCCAGGATTATGACCGGGCGCTCAGCTTGATCTGATCAAGAGGGGTAGGGCTGTCATCCTTGTAGGCCCCATCGCCCGCGGTCTGCGAAAATCGCAGGCTCCCCAGTTGCGTTTTCGCCGACTCTCCCGTAATGGCCCGCCTTCGGTTTAAACATCAACCAGCAAGAGCCCGGAAACGGGCCCGCTCTTTCGCATCGGTAGGGACTATGGACAGCAATATCCGCATTCGTCTGAAGGCGTTCGATCACCGTGTGCTCGATCAGGCCACTGGCGACATCGCCGACACCGCACGCCGCACCGGCGCGCTCATCCGCGGTCCGATTCCCCTTCCGACGCGCATCGAAAAGTTCACCGTGAACCGCGGCCCGCACATCGACAAGAAGTCGCGCGAGCAGTTCGAGGTGCGCACGTACAAGCGTATGCTGGATATCGTCCAGCCGACGCCGCAGACGGTCGATGCGCTCATGAAGCTGGACCTCGCCGCTGGCGTTGACGTCGAGATCAAGCTCGCCTAAGGGCTGGCGCGGCGCGGTCGACCGGTAACGTTCCCGCGCCGTTCGACATTGGGATACCGCCGTCGGTGAAAGCCGACGGGGCAGCGTCCCCCGTCACGCTTCCGCATCTGCAGGAGCACCAGCCCGGGACGGGGGCACGTTTCGTATTTACCGGGTTGAACCGACTCCATTCAGGGCTTTTGCCGGGGATGGGGTCAGGTGGACGCATCATGGAGCTCGCTCCGGACATGGTCCGCAAGCCCCCGAGGAATAGTCCGACGGGGCCTCTGTCTAGGAAGGGACAAGATCATGCGTACTGGCGTGATCGCGAAGAAGATGGGGATGACCCGCCTGTTCCAGGAAGATGGTCGGCACGTGCCGGTCACCGTTCTGGCACTCGAAGGCAATCAGGTCGTTTCCGTTCGCGAAATGGATCGTGACGGCTACACTGCCGTCCAGCTTGGTGCAGGTGTCGCCAAGTCGAAGAATGTCGCAAAGCCGCAGCGCGGCCATTTCGGCAAGGCCGAAGTGGAGCCCAAGGCTGTCGTCCATGAGTTCCGCGTGAACGCAGACGGCCTGCTCGACGTCGGCGCCGAGATCTCGGCTGACCACTACGTCGCAGGCCAGATCGTCGATATCCAGGGCAAGACCCAGGGTAAGGGCTTCCAGGGCGGCATGAAGCGTTGGGGCTTCGGCGGTCTGCGGGCAACCCACGGCGTGTCGGTCTCGCACCGTTCGCTCGGTTCGACCGGTCAGCGCCAGGATCCGGGCAAGGTCTTCAAGAACAAGAAGATGGCCGGCCACATGGGCGACAAGTATCGCACCCAGCAGAACCTCGAGATCGTATCGACGGACGTCGAGCGTGGTCTCTTGTTCGTCAAGGGTTCGGTTCCTGGCTCCAAGGGCGGCTGGCTCTTCGTCAAGGACTCGGTGAAGGTCGCGCGCCACGCCGACGCACCGTTCCCCGCCGGTCTCAAGACCGCAAACAGCAACACCGCAGCAGACACGCCGGCCGAAACGACCGACGCACCTGCAGCCGACGGCCAGGAGGGCTGAGCGTGAAGATCAAGGTTTCATCTTTCGCCGGCACTGACGCAGCGGACATCGAGCTCAACGACGAGGTCTTCGGCCTCGATCCGCGCGCCGACATCCTGCACCGTGTCGTCACCTGGCAGCTCGAGAAGCGTCGCGAGACGGCTCGTGGCACCCGTGAGCGCGCAGACGTTGCACGCACCGGCAAGAAGTTCGGTCGCCAGAAGGGCGGCGGTACGGCTCGTCACGGCGATCGTCGCGCCCCTGTGTTCATCGGTGGTGGTAAGGCTCACGGCGCACGCGTCCGTGACTTCAACCCGTCGCTGAACAAGAAGGTTCGCTCGCTCGGTCTGCGGATGGCTCTCAGCAGCCACGCCAAGGCGGGTTCGCTGGTCATCATGGACAGCCTGGCTGTCGAGGGTGGCAAGACCAAGACGCTGCAGGGCGATCTCGCAAAGCTCGGCTTCGGCAAGCGTGCGCTCGTCATCGACGGCGACATGGTCGACACCAGCTTCGCATTCGCTGCGGGCAACCTGTACGAAGTGAACGTGATGCCGGCTGCCGGCGCGAACGTTTACGACATCCTGAAGCATGACACGCTGGTGCTGACGCGCGCCGCTGTCGAAAAGCTGGAGGCGCGCTTCCATGGCTAAGAAGCAGAAGGTGGGCATCGATAATCGTCATTACGACGTTATCCTGGCCCCGCACATCACCGAGAAGACGACGACCCTGTCGGAGTTCAACGCGGTTGTGTTCAAGGTATCGAACGATGCCACGAAGCCCGAGATCAAGGCGGCCGTCGAGGCGCTGTTCGACGTGAACGTCGTCGGCGTGAACACGCTCGTCCAGAAGGGCAAGACCAAGAAGTGGAAGGGCACGAACTACTCGCGCTCCGACATGAAAAAGGCAATCGTGACGTTGAAGGACGGTCAGTCCATCGACGTGACGACGGGGATCTGAGGCCATGGCACTCAAGCATTATAATCCGACATCGCCGGCACGCCGCGGTCTCATCCTGGTCGACAAGTCGTCGCTCTGGAAGGGTCGCCCCGTCAAGGCGCTGACCGAAGGTAAGCACAAGACCGGCGGTCGTAACAACAAGGGCCATGTGACCTCGCGCGGCATCGCCGGCGGTCACAAGCAGAAGTACCGCTACATCGACTTCAAGCGTCGCAAGTGGGACGTCGAAGGCACCGTCGAGCGGATCGAGTATGATCCCAACCGCACCGCGTTCATCGCCCTGGTCAAGTACCCGGACGAAGAGCTGGCCTACATCCTGGCGCCACAGCGTCTGGCCGTCGGCGACAAGGTTCTCGCGGCCAAGAAGACCGACGTGAAGCCAGGCAATGCCATGGAACTCGGTCAGATGCCGGTCGGCACCATCGTCCACAACGTGGAGATGAAGCCGATGAAGGGTGGCCAGATCGCCCGTTCGGCCGGCACGTACGTGCAGGTCGTCGGTCGCGACAAGGGCATGGTGATGGTCCGCTTGAACTCGGGCGAGCAGCGCTACATCCGCAGCGATTGCATGGCGACGGTTGGCGCGGTCTCGAACCCCGACAACCAGAACCAGAACCTGGGCAAGGCAGGCCGTTCGCGCTGGATGGGTATCCGTCCTCTGACGCGCGGCGTCGCCAAGAACCCGGTCGACCATCCGCACGGCGGTGGTGAAGGCCGGACCTCGGGTGGCCGTCATCCGGTTACGCCTTGGGGCAAGCCGACGAAGGGTGCGCGCACGCGTCATAACAAGTCGACCGACAAGATGATCATCCGGTCGCGTCATTCGACGAAGAGGAAGGGCTAACATGGCTCGTTCAGTCTGGAAGGGCCCCTTCGTGGACCTTCATCTGCTCAAGAAGGCAGAAACCGCCCAGGACACCAACGCGCGTTCGCCGATCAAGACCTGGTCGCGTCGCTCGACGATCCTGCCGTCGTTCGTGGGTCTCACGTTCAACGTCTATAACGGCCGCAAGTTCGTGCCCGTCTCGGTCAACGAAGACATGGTCGGCATGAAGCTCGGTGAGTTCGCGCCCACGCGCTACTTCCCCGGCCACTCCGCCGACAAGAAGGGCAAGCGCTGATGTCTAAGCAAGTCAGCCCGCGCAAGGTCGCGGACAACGAGGCGCTTTCGGTCGGTACGCAGATCCGTGGTTCCGCGCAGAAGCTCGGCCTCGTGGCTGCGCTGATCCGTGGCAAGAAGGTCGGCGATGCGATGAACATCCTCGCCTTCTCGACCAAGGGCATGGCGATCGAAGCGCGCAAGGTGCTGGCCTCGGCCATCGCCAACGCCGAGAACAACCATAACCTCGACGTCGACGCACTCGTCGTCGCCGAGGCTTCGGTCGGCAAGTCGATCACGATGAAGCGCTTCGCCACCCGCGGCCGCGGCAAGTCGACCCGCATTCTCAAGCCATTCAGCCGTCTGCGCATCGTCGTGCGCGAGCAGGAAGAAGCATAATGGGTCAGAAGAGCAACCCCATCGGTCTGCGTCTGCAGATCAACCGTACCTGGGATAGCCGCTGGTACGCCGAAGGCGCCGACTATGGTCGGCTCCTGCTCGAGGATCTCAAGATCCGCGCATTCATCATGAAGACGCTGCCGCAGGCCGCGATCTCCAAGGTGGTCATCGAGCGTCCGGCCAAGCTGGCCCGTATCTCGATCTTCGCTGCACGCCCCGGCGTGATCATCGGCAAGAAGGGCGCGGACATCGAGAAGCTGCGTTCGACGATCGGCAAGATGACGTCGTCGACCGTGTCGCTGAACATCGTCGAGATCCGCAAGCCGGAAGTCGATGCGCGTCTCGTCGCGCAGGGCATCGCCGATCAGCTCGAGCGTCGTATCGCCTTCCGTCGCGCAATGAAGCGTGCGGTCCAGTCGGCGATGCGTCTCGGTGCCGAGGGCATTCGGGTGAACTGCGGTGGCCGTCTTGGCGGCGCCGAGATCGCACGGTCGGAGAGCTATCGTGAGGGTCGGGTTCCGTTGCACACGCTGCGCGCGAACATCGATTATGCCGAGGCTACGGCGCACACGTCTTACGGCGTTTGCGGCGTGAAGGTCTGGGTCTTCAAGGGCGAGATTCTCGGCAACGATCCGACGTCGTACGACCGCATCATGATGGAGGCTCAGACCTCCGGCGTGCGGCCGCAGCGCGACGATCGTCGCTAAGGGGCAGGAACAGACATGCTGCAACCAAAAAAGACCAAGTTCCGGAAGGCCTTCAAGGGCAAGATTTCGGGCGACGCCAAGAGTGGCTTCTCGCTTAATTTCGGCTCCTACGGCCTCAAGGCGATGGAACCCGACCGGATCACCGCACGCCAGATCGAGGCGGCCCGCCGCGCGATCACGCGTCACATGAAGCGCCAGGGGCGTTTGTGGATCCGCATTTTCCCAGACCTTCCGGTCTCGGGAAAGCCAGCCGAAGTCCGCATGGGTAAGGGCAAGGGCGCGCCGGAATACTGGGCCGCTCGCGTCAAGCCGGGTCGGATCCTGTTCGAGCTCGACGGCGTCGACGGCAAGATCGCCGCCGAGGCGTTCGAGCGGGCGGCCATGAAGCTGCCGATCAAGGTAAAGGTCGTTGCCCGCCTGGGCGACACCTCGCATCTGGGAGGCGAGTAAGATCATGGCTCGTATCGACGACATGAAGACCAAGAGCGACGACCAGCTGTCGGAGTCGCTCGGCGAACTGAAGCGCGAGCAGTTCAACCTGCGCTTCCAGGCCGCCACGAACCAGCTCGAAAAGCCGAGCCGTGTTCGTGAGGTCCGCCGCGACATCGCTCGCATCAAGACCCTGCAGGCTCAGCGCACCAGCGCTGAAGCCGCGAAGTAAGGAACGTATCATGCCGAAGCGCGTGCTGACCGGTCTGGTCGTGTCCGACAAGGGCGACAAGACGGTGGTCGTGAACGTCGAGCGTAAGGTGAAGCACCCGCTCTACGGGAAGATCATCCGTCGCTCGAAGAAGTATCATGCTCATGACGAGAGCAACGAGTTCAAGCAGGGCGAGACCGTGCGGATCGAAGAGACCGCACCGATCTCCAAGCTGAAGACCTGGAAGGTGATCGAGCGGGTCAACACCCACGCGACGCCGGAGCGGGCTTCGGCCGAGGGCTGAATTAAACACGAGGGCAGGGGGGCAACTCTCTGCGCTCTTGTTTTCGTAAACGGGAACGGCTAAGCGGCCGCTCCTCCCCGCTGCGGTTCGTCCGTGGCGGGGTGATTTTTTAGGCGGGGTTCGGTCGGTATCGACCCCAGAGACAGAGAAGGGATACGGATCCATGATCCAGATGCAGTCCAATCTCGACGTCGCTGACAACAGCGGCGCGAAGCGGGTGCAGTGCATCAAGGTGCTTGGGGGTTCCAAGCGTCGTGTTGCAGGCGTTGGCGACATCATCGTCGTCAGCATCAAGGAAGCGCAGCCACGTGGTCGTGTGAAGAAGGGCGACGTTCACCGCGCGGTGATCGTGCGTACCGCCAAGGATATCCGCCGTGCAGACGGTACGGTCATCCGCTTCGACGGCAATGCCGCGGTGCTGGTCAACAAGAACGAGGAGCCGATCGGCACCCGTATCTTCGGCCCAGTCGTTCGCGAGCTGCGCGGCAAGAAGCACATGAAGATCATCAGCCTTGCGCCGGAGGTGCTGTAATGGCGTCGCAGCGTATCAAGAAGGGTGACAAGGTCATCGTCCTGTCCGGCAAGGACAAGGGCAAGACCGGTGAAGTCACCGTCTCCATGCCGAAGACCGACAAGGTCGTCGTATCGGGCGTCAACATTGCCGTGCGCCACACCAAGCCGACTCAGGGTGATCCGCAGGGTGGCCTGATCCGCAAGGAGGCACCGATGCACGTTTCGAAGGTTGCGCACGTGACCGCCGACGGCAAGCCGACCCGCGTCCGCTTCGAGGAGCAGGACGGCAAGAAGGTCCGCGTCGCCGTCAAGACCGGGGAGAAGATCAATGGTTGATCAGAACACTGGCGCTGAGAACACCGGCACCGAGGCCGTCTACGTTGCGCGTATGCGCAAGCTGTATGACGAGACGATCATCAAGGCGATGACCGAGAAGTTCGGTTACAAGAATGTCATGGAGATCCCCCGGCTCGACAAGATCGTGCTGAACATGGGCGTCGGCGAAGCCACGCAGGACAAGAAGAAGGTCGACCAGGCTGCTTCCGAAATGGAGCTGATCGCCGGCCAGAAGCCTGTCGTGACGAAGGCCAAGAAGTCGATCGCGCAGTTCAAGCTGCGTGAAGGCATGCCGATCGGCGTGAAGGTCACCCTTCGCCGCGAGCGCATGTACGAGTTTCTCGACCGTTTCATCACGATCGCTCTTCCCCGCGTCCGCGATTTCCGCGGCCTCAACCCGAAGAGCTTCGATGGCCGTGGCAACTATGCCTGCGGTATCAAGGAGCAGATCGTGTTCCCAGAAATCAGCTATGACCGGGTCGACAAGGTCCGCGGCATGGATGTGATCGTGACGACGACCGCAAAGACCGACGACGAGGCTCGCGAGCTTCTCCGTCTGTTCGGTTTCCCGTTCCCGATCGAAGACGACGCTGCCGACGAGAAGAAGGCAGCTTAATCTAAGTCCCCCTCCCGCTTGCGGGAGGGGTCAGGGGAGGGGCCTTGCGCCTAACCGGCGTTGGTCCTTCCCTCCCCCAACCCCTCCCGCAAGCGGGATGGGAGCTAGCAAAGAAAGAACTTAAGTCGATGGCGAAACTGAGTTCAGTCAACAAGAACGAGCGCCGCAAGCGCATGGTCAAGCAGTATGCCCCGAAGTACGCGGCACTGAAGGCGATCGCAGCGGACAAGACGCTCGACGACGGTGAGCGTTTGATCGCTCGCCTCAAGATGGCGGCACTGCCGCGCAACGCGAACCCGACCCGCATCCGTAACCGGTGCGAGCTGACCGGTCGCCCGCGCGCCTATTACCGCAAGTTCCGGCTCTGCCGTATTCAGCTGCGCGATCTGGCCAACAAGGGCCTCATCCCCGGCGTCACGAAGTCGAGCTGGTAAGGACTAAATCATGGCAGTGACCGATCCCCTGGGTGATTTGCTCACCCGTATCCGTAATGGCCAGCGCGCGAAGAAGGACTCCGTCCTCACGCCGGCGTCGAAGCTGCGCGTCCGCGTGCTCGACGTTCTGCAGCGCGAAGGCTACATCCGTGGCTATAGCGAAGAGCAGATGGGCCCCGCGGCCGGCCTTCGCATCGAGCTGAAGTATTTCGAGGGCCAGCCTGCGATCAAGCATGTCGCGCGCGTCTCGAAGCCCGGCCGTCGCGTCTATTCCGGCTCGCAGGAACTCCCGCGCGTCCGTAACGGCCTCGGCATCACCATCGTCTCGACGCCCCGCGGCGTGCTCTCGGATTCCGAAGCACGCGAGCAGAACGTCGGCGGCGAAGTCCTCGCGGAGGTGTTCTGATGAGCCGCATTGGTAAGAAGCCGGTCACCGTACCGGCGGGCATCACGCCGACCATCGAGAACAAGCAGCTGACCATGAAGGGCCCCAAGGGTACCCTCAAGATGCCGCTTCGCGACGAGATCAGCTACACGATCGAAGACGGCGGCATTTCGGTGCAGCCGGCCAACGACACCAAGCGCGCTCGCGCGTTCTGGGGCATGCAGCGGACCATGGTGCAGAATCTGGTCACCGGCGTGTCGGAAGGCTTCACCAAGAAGCTGCTGATCACCGGCGTCGGCTATCGTGCCGCAGCGCAGGGTCGCAACCTCAAGCTGCAGCTCGGCTACAGCCACGACGTCAACATCGACGTGCCGGAGGGGATCGAAGTCAAGACCCCCGACAACACTACGATCGAGATCTCGGGTTCGGACAAGCAGATGGTCGGTCAGCTGGCCGCGGAAATTCGTCAGTGGCGCAAGCCCGAGCCTTACAAGGGCAAGGGTATCAAGTACGACGGCGAGTTCATCTTCCGCAAGGAAGGGAAGAAGAAGTAATGACCAAGGGACTTTCTCTTTTCGCCAAGCGGCGTCGCCGCAACCGTACCGCGCTCCGCGCACGTGCAGGCACCCGTCCGCGGTTGTCGGTGCATCGCTCGGGCAAGCACATCTATGCCCAGGTGATCGACGATGCCGCCGGCACGACGGTCGCATCGGCCTCGACGCTGGAGAAGGACGTGCGCGGCACGTCCGGCGCCAACATCGACGCGGCGACTTCGGTCGGCAAGCGCGTCGCCGAGGCTGCCAAGGCAGCGGGCGTGACCCAGGTCGTGTTCGATCGCGGCGGCTTCCTCTACCACGGTCGCGTGAAGGCTCTTGCCGATGCCGCGCGCGAAGCCGGATTGGAGTTCTAAGACATGGCTGACGAAAACAACACGCCGGCAGTAATCGCTCCCGAGACGACCGCACAGGACGTCACGGCCCAGAACGTTCCCCAGAGCACTGGCTACCAGGGCAACAACGGTGGCGGTCGCGGTCGCGGCGGTCCCGGTGGCGGCGGCGGCGGTGGTCGTGGTGGCCCCGGCGGCAACCGCAGCGGTGGCCCAGGCGGCAACCGCGGTGGTCGCGACGGCGGTCGCGGTCGCGACAATCGTGGTGGTCGTCCCGGTGCGGACGATGGCGGCGAAGAGCTGATCGAGAAGCTGGTGCACATCAACCGCGTCTCGAAGACGGTCAAGGGCGGTAAGCGCTTCGGCTTCGCAGCACTCGTCGTCGTCGGCGACGGCAAGGGTCGTGCAGGCTTCGGTCATGGCAAGGCGCGCGAAGTGCCGGAAGCCATCTCGAAGGCGACGGCTGCTGCCAAGAAGAAGATGGTTCGCGTTCCGTTGAAGGACGGTCGCACGCTGCATCATGACGGCAACGGTCACTTCGGTGCCGGCAAGGTCACGCTGCGGTCGGCGCCTCAGGGTACGGGCATCATCGCCGGTGGCCCGATGCGCGCAGTCTTCGAATCGCTGGGCGTTGCGGACGTTGTGACCAAGTCGGTCGGCACGTCGAACCCCTACAACATGATCCGCGCCACGTTCGAGGCCCTTGGTGAGCAGACCTCGCCCAAGGCCGTCGCACAGCGTCGCGGCAAGAAGATCGCCGACCTGCTCGGCCATGGTGGTTCGAAGACCGCCGAGGCCGATGCAGCTGCGATCACGGAGTAAGCGATCATGGCAACCATCAAGATCACGCAGACCGGTTCGCCGATCCGCCGCGAGAAGGATCAGCGCGCAACGCTGATCGGTCTCGGTCTCAATAAGATGCACAAGACCCGCGAGCTGGAAGACAGCCCAGAGGTCCGCGGCATGATCCGCAAGGTGCAGCACATGGTGTCGGTCGAAGGCTGAGCCTTCACGCTACCTAGTGACAAATACCGGGAAGGGGGCTAACGGCCCCCTTCCTTATTTCCGGATTCGATCCCGGCGATTTCAAACCAGCGCGTAACAAGCGAAAGCGAGTGCATTACCATGAAGCTCAACGAACTCCGCGATAACGAAGGTGCCCGTAAGTCCAAGATGCGCGTCGGACGCGGCATCGGCTCGGGCAAGGGCAAGACCGCAGGCCGCGGCCAGAAGGGCCAGAAGAGCCGCGAGGGCGTGTCCATCGCCGGCTTCGAAGGTGGCCAGATGCCACTGCACATGCGTCTGCCTAAGCGCGGCTTCAACAACATCTTCCGCAAGGACTTCGCAGAGGTCAATCTCGGCGCGATCCAGCTTGCGGTCGATGCCGGCAAGATCGAGGCGAACGCCACGCTCGACCACGACGCGCTGAAGGCCGCTGGCCTGGCGCGCGGCGGCAAGGACGGCGTCCGCCTCCTCGCCAAGGGCGAGCTGACCACGGTCCTCTCGTTCACCGTCGACGGCGCGTCGAAGGGCGCGATCGAAGCGGTCGAGAAGATCGGCGGCAAGGTCGAGGTGATCCACTTCGTCCCCGCAGCCGAGAAGGCTGCCGCCAAGAAGGGCGTGAAGTACAAGGAACGTGCGGCGCACAAGGCGTCGTTCAAGGCCTGACCTTGATGGGGGAGGGGGCGCCGAATGCGCCTCCTCCCTTTTCGTTTTTGGCGCCTGAGACGCTCCGCCGTGGCAGCCCTCACCATCTCTCCCCATCCCGTTCGTGCCGAGTAGAGGTCGAGCGCAGTCGAGAACTTTTATCGAGGTACAAGACCCAAGCGGGCCGGTCCTTCGATACGCCGTTTCGACAAGCTCGACGTCTACTCGGGACGAACGGGATGGGGTTTCTTGGTCCGGGGTAACCCGTGTGGCAGGGTAAATCGATGGACGAGATGGTTCCCCCACTCATCCATATGCCACCTAGCCATTAGACAAGCGCGCCCGTGCGCCTATATGAGCGGCGGGGGCGGTCACAACGCATCCCGCCTTCTTTGTTTCCAGGACGATCACACGCATGGCATCCGCAGCCGACCAGATGGCGCAAAGCATCAGCCTTTCGAAATTCGCGAAGGCGACCGACCTCAAGAAGCGGTTGTGGTTCACGATCGGTGCGCTGATCATTTTCCGCCTGCTCAGCTATGTCCCGCTGCCGGGTGTCGACCCGACCGCGCTCGGCTTGCTCTCGCAGCAGACGCAGGGCGGCGTGCTCGATTTCTTCAACACCTTCTCGGGAGGTTCGCTCAGCCGCATGTCGCTGATCGCGCTCGGCGTGATGCCCTACATCACCGCCTCGATCGTGGTGCAGCTCGCGACCTCGCTGTCGCCGACGCTCGCCGCCATCAAGAAGGACGGCGAATCGGGCCGCAAGCGCCTCAACCAGTATACGCGCTACGGCACCGTCGGGCTGACCGCAGTGCAGGGCTATTTCATCGCCGTCGGCCTTGAGACGCTCGGCGCCGCGCAGGGCATCCAGGCGGTTATCGAGCCCGGTATGATGTTCCGCGTCGCCGCGGTCATCTCGCTGATCGGCGGTACGATGTTCCTGATGTGGCTCGGCGAGCAGATCACCAGCCGCGGTATCGGCAACGGTGTCTCGTTGATCATCATGGCCGGCATCGTCGCGCATCTGCCCGTTACGCTCGTCAACCTGCTCGAAGGCGGCCGTTCGGGCTCGCTCGATCCAATCAAGCTGATCGGCATCGTCGTCGCGGTGGTCGTGCTGATTCTGTTCATCTGCTTCATGGAGCGAGCGCAGCGCCGCATCCTGATCCAGTATCCCAAGCGCCAGACGCAGCGCGGCATGCAGGCCGATCGCAGCCATCTGCCGCTGAAGATCAACACTGCCGGCGTCATCCCGCCGATCTTCGCATCGTCGCTTCTGCTGATGCCGCTGACGATCTCGCAGTTCGCCGGACAGCGCGTCGCGGGTGAGTCGAAGTGGGGTGACTTCATCATTACGCTCAACCAGTACCTGCAGCACGGCTCGCCCGTGTACATGCTGCTGTACGGCGCCGGCATCATCTTCTTCTCGTTCTTCTACACCGCGGTCGTCTTCAACCCCGAGGAAACCGCCGACAATCTGAAGCGCAATGGCGGGTTCATCCCCGGCATCCGCCCAGGCAAAAACACCGAGAATTACTTCGATTACGTGCTGACGCGCATCACCGTGATCGGTGCGGCGTATCTGACGATCATCTGCCTGTTGCCCGAATATCTGGTGACCGCATTGCAGATCCCGTTCTACCTCGGTGGTACGAGCCTGCTGATCGTCGTCAACGTGACGATGGACACGGTGACGCAGATCCAGTCGCACCTGCTGGCGCACCAGTATGGCGACCTGATCAAGAAGGCGAAGCTCAAGGGCAATCGACTTCGTTAAGCTGCGGGTCTAACGCGGTAAAAATCCTGCACGAACGAGGGGAGTGCGTTTCGTGAATATCATCCTTCTTGGACCGCCCGGCGCGGGCAAAGGCACGCAAGCCGCCACGCTCGTCAACGAGCGCGGCATGGTGCAGCTTTCTACCGGCGACATGCTGCGCGCAGCCGTCGCCGCCGGAACGCCGGTCGGCCTCCAGGCAAAGTCCGTCATGGAATCCGGCGGTCTCGTCTCGGACGAGATCGTGTCGGGCATCATCGGCGAGCGTCTCGATCAGCCAGATGCCGCGAACGGCGTCATCTTCGACGGCTATCCGCGCACCGCGGCGCAGGCCGAAGCGCTCGACGGTCTGCTTGCCGATCGCGGTCGCACGCTCGACTACGTCATCGAACTCGGCGTCGACGAAGCCGCGCTGATCGACCGCGTCGTCGGCCGCTACACCTGCGCCAAATGCGGCACGGGCTATCACGATCGCTACAAGAAGCCGGTTGTCGCCGGCGTCTGCGACGTCTGCGGCTCGACCGAGTTCAAGCGTCGTCCCGACGACAATGCGGAAACGGTCCATAACCGCATGGCCGAATACCGCGCGAAGACGGCACCGATCCTGCCCATCTACGACGCACGGGGCTTGGTCCACCGCGTCGACGGCATGGCCGACATTGCGCACGTGGGCTCGGCGATCGCTGCGATCCTCGACAAGAAGTAGGCATGTTCCGCCGCAAAGGCGTGAGCCCAAACTGGGCTCACGCCTTTGCGCGCCCCCTCCGTCATCCCGGCGAACGCCGGGACCCACGGATACGGCGGACCAAGCGATAGCGAACTACCACCACCCACTCCGCAACCATGGTCCCGGCGTTCGCCGGGATGACGGGGTAGCAAGTTGGGTGGATTTCTCGGACGCTTTCGTCTCAGCCCCACAACAACATCAACATGACGAAATTGTCACTCCTCGGTCATCGCCCTGACCCCCGCCCGATCCTAGAACCGACACGTGGCCAGCAACGGTCGCATGAGTTTCCAGAGATCGGTGCCCGTCACTCCCGGGGGTACCGTGGGGGCCGGCGGGAAGGGTTCTTTCCGCCGGCCTTTCCGTTTATAAGGGCAGGAGATAGTGACCGATTTCGGTGGTAGGGAAGGTGATACCGCGTTGAGCCGCAAGATCCTGATCGTCGAGGACGACGCCTCGACATCCGCCTATCTTGCCAAGGGCTTGGCCGAGGCCGGCCATGCAATCGAAGCCTGTGCAGACGGCCGCGACGGCCTGTTCCTGGCAAGCGAGGGCATCTTCGACCTCATCATCGCGGATCGCATGCTGCCGGGCCTGGATGGCCTGTCGATGGTCAGCGCGATTCGCGCGGCTGGCATCGCCACGCCCGTCCTGATCCTGTCCGCGCTCGCCGCCGTCGACGACCGCGTCGATGGGCTCAAGGCCGGCGCCGACGATTATCTGTGCAAGCCCTTCTCGTTCGCCGAACTCTCCGCCCGAATCGAGGCCATGCTCCGCCGCTCCGACCGCGCCGCGACCGAGCCGCAGAAGACCAAGCTCTCCGTCGGTGACCTTGAGATCGATCTGCTCGCCCGCGCGGTCTCCCGCGCCGGCCGCTCGATCCCGCTCGGCGCCCGTGAGTTCAACCTGCTGGAATTCCTCGCCCGTCATGCCGGCCAGGTCGTGACACGCACGATGATGCTCGAGAAGATCTGGAACTATCACTTCGATCCGGGCTCGAACGTGGTCGACGTCCATATCGGTCGCCTTCGCCGCAAGCTCGAGGAAGGTTTCCCGACGCCGATCCTCCACACGGTCCGCGGCGCAGGCTATCGGCTCGCCGTAGAAGGGTGATTCGCCTCTCGGTAACAGCGCGAATTGCGCTCCTCTCGATCGCGCTTGCGCTGATTTCCAACCTCGCGCTGGTCGGCTTCGTCTGGAAGACCACCAGCGCGGACGCGATCGACGCAATCCGGCGCGAGACCACTGAACAATCGGAAGCCCTGCGCGCGGTCTGGCGTAACGGTGGCCTCCCCGCGATCCGCCAGGCGATCGACAGCGCAGTCGTCCCCGGCGACGTGTCGCTCGTCCTCGCGGTAGTCGACCCGAAGGGCAGGGCAGTCGTCGGCATCGCGCCTGAACGGCTCGCAGTCCCGCTCCGCATCACGCAGTTTCGCATCGCACGACTCGGCGCCGACGAACTCTGGTCCGCACGCGAGACAGGGTACGCGCTCCATCCGCTCGGCAGCTACTGGCTCCTGACCGGCCGCAATCTCGACCTCATCGCCGCGGAGGAACGCGCGATCGAACGCGCACTCGCGGTCGCCGTGTTCCTGTCGCTCGCGCTCGGCGTGGTCGGCGGGCTGGTCCTCACGCGATACGTCAGCCGCCGACTCGACGGCATCGCCAAGGCGATCGAGGCGGCCGGCGAAGGCGACCTGTCTCGCCGCGTCGATATGATCGCGGGCGGGGGTGACGCGTTCGACCGCCTTGCCGCCCGCCTCAACGTCATGCTCGGCAAGCTCGAAGGCGTGATGGCCGAACTGCGGATCGTTACCGACAGCCTCGCACACGACCTCCGCTCGCCGCTCGCGCGCTTGCGCACCAAGACCGAGCAGGCGGTGCTGATCGCCGATCCCGACGCTCGGGAAGCGGCGCTGGGCGGCCTCCTGGTCGAAACCGACCTGGTGATGCGGATGCTGACGATGGTGATCGAGATCAGCCGCTCGGGCTCCGTCTCGCGAGACCGCTTCATCGAGGTCTCGCCCGCGAACCTGCTGGAGGAGATCGGCGAACTCTACGCGCCCGTCGCGGAGGATGCAGGCCTCGTCTTTACGATCGCGATCGACGACCGCCCGCCGTCGATGAAGCTGCATCGCGAACTCATCAGCCAGGCGATTACCAACTTGATCGACAACGCGCTCCGTCACGGCGCCGGCGGTGGCGAAGTCACGCTCCGGATCGTCCACCGCACCGACGGCGTCGCGATCCAGGTCGAGGACCGCGGCCCCGGCATCGCCGCCTCCGACCGTGCACAGGCGTTGAAGCGCTTCGGCCGCCTCGACAGTGCGCGGTCCACCCCAGGCGCAGGGCTCGGGATGGCGCTGATCGAAGCCGTCGCGCGGCTCCACGATGGCCACTTCGAACTCGCCGACAACGCCCCAGGCTTGGTCGCACGCATAGTCCTCCCAGTCTGATCCTCCCCCGCAAGGGGGAGGTGACTGGCGCTTGCCAGACGGAGGGGGAGGAAAAGGTAACGCTCGGTCGCGTGTCCTCCCCCTCCGTCGCTACGCGCCACCTCCCCCTGGCGGGGGGGGATTAGCAGTGGCAACCGGTTGACCTACACAGCGACCGCGGCGAGACCGTGTTCATGACGACGCTAGCCTCCCACCGCCGCATCCTCGCCGCCAGCCTGGTCGGCACCGCGGTCGAGTTCTACGATTTCTACATCTACGCGACCGCTGCTGCGCTCGTGTTCGGGCCGCTGTTCTTTTCGGGACAGTCCGCCTCGGCGCAGTTGCTGCTGAGCTATGCGACGTTCGGCTTGGCCTTCGTTGCACGCCCCGTCGGCGCGATCGTGTTCGGGCATTTCGGCGACCGGATCGGGCGCAAGTCCACGCTCGTTGCGTCGCTGTTGCTGATGGGCGGATCGACCGTCGGGATCGCCTTCCTTCCCACTTATGCGCAGGTCGGCTGGATCGCCCCCGCTCTGTTGTGCCTGATGCGGCTTGGGCAGGGGCTCGGGCTTGGCGGCGAATGGGGTGGGGCGGCGTTACTGGCGGTCGAGAACGCGCCGCCGCACCGCAAGAACACCTGGGGCATGTTCCCACCGCTCGGCGCACCGGTCGGCTTCCTTGCCGCGAACGGGCTGTTCCTGATCATCGGACTCGTGCTGGACGAGGCGCAGTTCTTGGCTTGGGGCTGGCGCATCCCGTTCCTGCTCAGCGCGATCCTCGTTGGGCTTGGCCTGTGGGTGCGGCTGAAGCTGACCGAGACTCCCGCCTTCCTGGAAGCGGAGGCTACCGAGGCACTGCCCAAGGTGCCGATCGCAACACTTCTCACACAGCATCTTCGTGCGACGCTGGCGGGCACGTTCGGCGTCATCGCATGCTTCGCGCTGTTCTACCTCGCGACCGCATTCGCGCTTGGTTACGGCACCAAGACGCTCGGCTATTCGCGCGAGGCGTTCCTCGGCGTCGAACTGGTCGCGATCTGGTTCCTGGCGGGCGGCGTGATCGTAGCTAGCGTGCTCGCGGACCGGCATTCAGCAGCACGGATGCTGGCGATTGGGTTTGCCGGGTGCATCGGCGTCGGCGCGCTGATGGGGCCGATGCTGGGCTCCGGATCGCTGTTCACGGTGTGGCTGTGGCTGTCGGGCGCGCTGTTCGTGATGGGGTTCGCCTACGGCCCGCTCGGTGGCTGGTTGCCGAGCCTGTTTCCGGCGGGGGTGCGCTACACCGGCGTGTCGATGACGTTCAATCTTGGCGGCGTGCTGGGCGGTGCGCTGGCGCCGATCGTCGCGGAGGCACTGGCCCCGCATGGGTTGTGGCTGGTCGGCGGGTATCTGATGGCGGCCGGGGTGCTGAGCCTTGGTGGGCTGTTGATCCTCGGCCGCACGACCGAGAGGTAGAATGCTCTCCCGCTTTTGCGGGAGAGCATTCTTTTACGCCGACACTGGCCGCAACAGCGTCAGCCGCGCCTTGCCGTGCACGCGTGTGGCGTCGACCTCGAAGCCCGCCAGTTCGACGACCTCGGCCTTCGCCGTCTCCAGGCTGATCCACGTCGCCGGCCCGACCCAACCCAGTCGCGACAGCTTGTCGAGCGCGACCAGTCCGGCACCGGTGCTGTACGGCGGGTCCATCAGGATCACGTCGAGCGGCGCCGGCGCGGGCCCGAGCGCCATCACCGACGTTGCGCGGACATCACCGCGGATCTCCAGCTTGGCAAGGTTGGCCTTCAGCGAGTCGACCGCCAGCTTGTCCGATTCGACGAACATGCACGTCGCTGCACCGCGCGAGAGTGCCTCGATCCCGAGCGCGCCCGAGCCGGCGAACAGATCGGCGACCGCCAACCCTTCGAAGCTCCCGACGCGGCTCGTCAGCATGGAGAACAACGTCTCGCGCATCCGGTCGGCAGTGGGACGCGTGGAGTCACCCTTCGGCGCGACGATAGGGCGACCGCGCCATTGGCCTGCGATGATCCGCATCAGCGCTTCCCTCCACGTGGTGCACGGGGCGGATGACCGCGGCCTCCCGACGGACCCTTGCCAGGCGCAGTAGGACGACTGCCGCGTTCAGGCCGCGCCGGACTCTCCGACCGCACTGGCCGTGGCTCGGCGCCCGGACGCCCGCTGGCACTCCGCGCCGCGCGCTTGTCGAGCGAACTGCGCCCCCGCGAATCGTCGGCCTGCGGACGGAAGCCCCGCGGTTGTTCCTGACGCTGCACCGTAGCGCCCGCTCCGACGCGCGACGGCGCAGCGCGCTCCCGCGGAGGCTTGGCGGCGCGGAAATGCTTGATCTTGGGGCTCGTGCTCAGCTCCTCGCCGCGATCCGCACGCTCCTGCCGCACATACGGCTTGGACGTCTCGCCACTCGTCGGCCGGGCATGATGCGTCCCGGTCGGCCGCGCGACATTCCGCACATCGGGCCGCGCCCAGGGATCGTTGACGTCGCCGCGCTGCATCGCCGCGGTCGGGCGAATCCGCTCCGGACGTGCCGGTCGCGAAGGCCGATCGGTCGGTACCGCGCCGCTTGAAAAACCCGAGCTCGCAGGCGCCGCATACGGACTGCGAACCGGCGTACGCACGCCAGCAGCTGGCCGCGCCCCCGAAACCGGACGCGCACCCGGCGCCGGCCGTGCCGTCGGAGCAGGCCGGGCCGCGTTGCTGCCACGCTGGCTGGACCGCGCACCGATACCGGCGCCCGCACCGGCGCTCGCGCTGATCCCGATGTTCGCGCGCGCGCCCGGACCCTCGGGCCGTCCCTTCGCGAGTTCCTTCTGGAACGCGACGACGTCATGCTGGAGCACTTCGCCGATCTGCCCAGGCGGTAGGTCGCCGAGCACGAACGGGCCATAACGTGTCCGGATCAGCCGCGAGACCTGCAATCCGAGATGCTCCAGCACGCGGCGGACTTCACGGTTCTTGCCCTCGGTCAGGATCATCTCGATCCAGACGTTGGCACCAGTGCGCCGCTCGATATTCGCGTTGATCGAGCCGTAGCGCACGCCTTCGATCTCGATACCCTCGATCAGTTCCTCAAGCTGCGGCTGCGTGATGTTGCCATACGCACGCGCACGATAGGCACGCTCGACACCCGTCGCGGGTAGCTCGAGCTGGCGCTTGAGCCCACCATCGGTGGTCATCAGCAACAGTCCCTCGGTGTTGAGATCGAGCCGCCCGACCGGCACCAGCCGCGGCAGATCCTGCGGCAGGCGATCGTAAATCGTCGTGCGACCGGCGGGATCGCGCTCGGTGACGAGCAGCCCGGTCGGCTTGTGATACAGGAACAGCCGAGCCGAACTCGGAGCTTCGACCGGGTCGCCGTCGACCGTCACGCCGTTGAGGTTGCGCAGGATGGTCGCGGGCGTGTCGAGAATGCTGCCGTTGAGCGCGACGCGCCCCTCGGCGATCATCCGCTCGATATCGCGGCGCGAGGCGATCCCCGCACGGGCGAGCAGCTTGGCGATACGGTCGCCCTTGATCGGTGCGGCCGGCGTTTCGGAGGAGGTTGCGGGCGCGTCGTTCGACGGGCTGGCAGTCGGGTTATCGTCTTTTGAAGTCGTCATGGCGCGGCTGATACTATGGATCGGCGTCCAGCGCGAAAATATTTGCGACCGTTCGCCCGCAAGCGCGTTAGGACACGCGAGCGTAACGATCCTTCGTTCGCATCCGGGGGTCTTTCGGCGATGTTGTTCGGGAAGAAGAAGCGGCAGATCGTCCGGCTCCTCGTGGTCGAGGACGAGCCACTGGTCGCGTTCGATACCGAATATTTCCTGACCGACGCAAAGTTCACGATCGTCGCGACTATCGACCGGGTGGCCGAGGCGCTTCCGATCCTGGCGAGCGACACGGTGATCGATCTGGTGCTCGTTGACGTCAACCTCGCGGATGGCTCGGGTATCGACGTCGCACGTGCGGCACAGGCTCGCGGTGTGCCGGTGATGTTCGTGACGGGAAGCTGCCCGGTCGAGGCGACTACGTTGGCCGCAGGCTGCATGGCCAAGCCGTACATGCCGCGCGACCTGATCGCCGCGATCGAGGCGATCGAGGCAATGCTCGGTGGCCGCAAGCCGACACGCGTACCGTCTGGCTTCACGTTGTTTCCGCGGACGGCGTGACGTTTCCCCACGCTCCATCGCCTGACGGGTAGCGCATCCGCGATTTCCCGTTAGGGTCCGCGCGAGCGAGTGGGGAGCGTAAGTGCGATGAACGGAACCGTAGGCAAGCGCTGGAGCGACGGCTTCCGGCCGTATGCGGAGAAGGCGCCGCTGGGAGCATTGGCGCTCGGCATATCCTCGGGCTTTCCGTATGCGATGATCGGCGCGACGCTGACGACGCGGCTCGCGGCTAGTGGTATCGACAAGAAGACGGTGACGGCGTTCAGCCTCGCCTTCCTTGTCTACAATCTGAAGTTCCTGTGGGCGTGGGTGGTCGATGGCGTCCGGCTGCCGATCATCGGGAGACTGGGCCAACGCGTTTCGTGGTTGATCGTGACCGCCGCGCTTGTCGTCGCGGCGGTGATCAATCTTGCCTTGGTCGATCCTGCCGCGAGCATTGCAGCGACAGCAACCGCGGCGATCCTGGTCGGCGCGGCTGGGGCAACCTTCGACGTCGTGATCGACGCATTCCGGATCGAGACGCTCGAACCTCGCCAACTGGGCGTCGGGTCGGGAATGAGCCAATATGGCTGGCGGATCGGCTCGGCGGGTTCGGGGGCGTTGGCACTGGTCGTTGCCGAGCGCGCCGGGTGGAACGCGGCCTATCTGGCGTGCGTCGTCTTTGCATTGCCCGCGGTCTTGGCGGGTTTGGTGCTGGGCGAGCCCGAACGCCGCCGTCCGCCGATCGAACGCCGCGGTCTCGCGGAGGGCTTTCGCGCGATATGGGGGCCGTTCGTCCAGTTCTTCTCGCGCGAAGGGGCGTTCATCGTCCTCGCCTTCATCCTGATTTTCAAGGTCGGCGACACGCTCGCCAATCTGACGCTGCGGCTGCTGTTCGACGACCTCGGTTTCACCGGCGACGAGATCGCGTTCTACGATGTCGGGATCGGCTTCATCGCCTATCTGGTGGGCATCTTCATCGGTGGCATCCTGTACGCGCGGATGGGTATGAAGCGATCGGTGCTGCTGTCGCTGGTGCTGATGGGCGTCTCGAACCTGTCGTTCGCGGCGCTGGCGGCGGCTGGGCACTCGAACTTCGGCATGGCGGCAGCGATCGGCTTCGAGAACGCGTCGAGCGGTTTTGGCGGCGTCGTCGTGATCGCGTACTTTTCGGCGCTGTGCGATCTGCGCTTCACCGCGGCGCAGTTCGCGCTGATCTCGGCGGCGGCAAGTATCGTCGGACGGATCGTCACCGGCACCACTGCCGGTGCCTTGATCGAGGCATTCGGCTATGTCGATTTCTATCTACTGACGACCGCCCTCGCGCTGCCGGGCATCGTCCTGTTCTGGTGGATGAGTCGGTCGGGGATGATCGACCGTTCGATCGGCAGCGCGGGCGTCGAGGGTGAAGGCGACGCCCGCGCCGGCGATCCGGTCTAGCCCACCGCTACACCGTGATCGGGCGTCCCTCGTCGGCAAACGCCGCTGCGACCGCGGCGGCGCTGGCGAGGACGCCGTCGATGCGACGGACGCCGAGCAGGTCGGCCATAAGATAGCGTGCGATCTCGGGCGCAGTTTCGACGCGCGCGAGCACCGACAGCATCGCCGATTCCGCCGGCGTCATCCGCGCGCAGCAGCACGGGGCGATCGCGATCGTACCCGCCGAAGTACCGGCAAGGTCCGCCATCAGTGCCCTCAGCAGGACCAGCGGGCGACGGAAGCCTTGCCCGAACGCAGTGAACATCGTGTGCGATGCGCGGGCGTCGGCGAGGCCGTGTGCGCCCATCCGCCGCATCGCGAACAAGGCGATTCGCGCGTTTTCACAAGGCGGTAGCGCATGGGGCAGCAGCGAGGTCGCGCTGGCGATGGTCTGTGTCGAGGCGGCCGTCGAGTTGGTCGTCGAATTGGGGCGGGTATCGGTCATTCACGCGACTCCGTGGTGGTGCCCACAAAGTCGCCCGTTGGTTATTGATAGTCAATAGCAATAAGAACTTAGTCCGGCGGTTGGTCGTTTGCGGCGAGCACTTCACCGGCGAGGTAGAGCGAGCCGGCGATCAGCACGAGTTGCGGCTGGTCGGTTTGCACGGCGATCGAGGCTAGCGCTTCACTCGGCGTGGCGTCTGTTCCGGCGGTCTTTCCGAACGATCGGGCCAGCGTCGCAAGTTCCTCGGGCGCGTGATGGGCGTGGCCGGGGACGGGGATGGCGATGACATGGCCGACCGATGGCGACAGGATGCGGATCACGGCATCTGCATCCTTGTTCGCGAGCATGCCCAGGATCAGCGTTACCGGGCGGCCCTTGGCGAGTGTCCGCAGAGAGCGCGCGACCGGTTGCGCGGCGTTGGGATTATGTGCGCCGTCGAGCCACAACTCGCTGCCCTTGGGCAAGCGCGCGAGCAGCGGGCCATCGGACAATCGCTGCATCCGCGCGGGCCAGTGCGCCCAGTCGGCGGCGGCGCGCATCGCGGCTTCGGGGATGTGCAGCGCGCCCTGGTGACGGAGCATCGCGATCGCGAGCGCGAGGTTGCGAGACTGGTGTGCGCCGACGAGCCGGGGGCGGTTGGTGACGACCGAAAAGCCGGTGTCCTCGTAGCGGACGGTCGAGCGTGCGGTCTCGCTGCTCCAGGCGGTGCCGCGGGCGAACACGGGTGCGCCGGCGGCATCGGCGACCGCAGCGATCTTCGCGCGGAGGGCCTTGGGATAGTTCATCGTGACGAGCGGCACGCCGGGCTTGGCGATGCCTGCCTTCTCGCCGGCGATCTCCAGCAGCGTGTCGCCGAGGAACGACTGGTGATCTATGCCGAGCGCGGCGATGCCGGTGACGACCGGGTTGGGAATGACGTTGGTCGCATCGAGCCTGCCGCCAAGCCCGACCTCGACGATCGTCGCGGCAGCGGGCGTGCGCGCGAAGGCGAGGAACGCGGCGGCGGTGGTGACTTCGAAGAAGCTCGCCTGGAGGTCGGCGGCGTGGTCGAGCACTTCCGACAACAAGGCGGCGAGCAACTCGTCGTCGATCAGCTTGCCCGCGAGACGGATACGCTCGTTGAAGCGGACGAGGTGGGGCGAGGAATAGACGTGGACACTGTGCCCGGCGGCTTCGATCGCGGCGCGGAGGAACGCGCAGGTCGAGCCTTTGCCGTTGGTGCCGGCGACGTGGAACACCGGGGGGAGATCGAGGTGCGGGTCGCCGAGGCGGCTCAGGAGCGCGGTGATACGCTCGAGACCGAGAATGTCCGCACCGGGCGACAATGCGGTCAATCGGTCGAGCTGCGCCTGAACTGCGGGCGACGAGGAAACGGCGTGGTCGGGCATTCTTCTGGGCTCCCTCTCCCCTCCGGGGAGAGGGCTGGGGTGAGGGGCTGTACCGGGGCGCGGCGCTGCTGGGCTGCCCCTCACCCCGACCCTCTCCCCGGAGGGGAGAGGGAGTAGGTTCGTTACGCGGCCTCGCGCGCGCTGAGATACCCGATCACCGTACCGAGCTGCTCGCGCAGGTCCTTCCGGTGCACGACCATGTCGATCATCCCGTGCTCGAGATAATATTCGCTCGTCTGGAAATCCTCGGGCAGCTTCTCGCGGATCGTGCTCTCGATCACGCGGCGACCGGTGAACGCCAGCGTCGCCTTGGGCTCGGCGATCTGGACGTCGCCGAGCATCGCATACGCCGCCATCACGCCACCCGAGGTCGGGTCGGTGAGCACGACGATGTACGGGAGGCCGGCGTCGTGCAGCATCTGGATCGCGACCGTGCTGCGCGGCATCTGCATCAGGCTGAGAATGCCCTCCTGCATGCGTGCGCCGCCCGATGCGGTGAAGATCACGTAGGGAACGCGGTCCTCGATTGCCGCCTCGACGCCGCGGACGAATGCTTCGCCGACCGCCAAGCCCATCGAGCCACCCATGAAGCCGAAATCCTGCACGCCGACGACGACGCGGTGGCCGTCGATCGCGCCGCGTGCGTTGATCAATGCGTCCTGCTCGCTGTTATCGGTCCGCGCGGCCTTCAGGCGATCGGTATACCGCTTCTGGTCGCGGAACTTGAGTGGATCCTCGGGAACCTTCGGCGCCGGCAGTTCGCTGCAGCTACCCTCGTCGAACAGCTGGGCGAAGCGAATCTTCGGCCCGATGCGGTCGTGATGATCGCATTTCGGGCAGACATACAGATTGTCCTCCAGCTCCTTGGTGAAGACCATCTGCCCGCAGCCCTTGCACTTGTGCCAGAGATTCTCGGGCGTCTCGCGCTTCGCGACGAAGGGCAGAACGTTGCGGACGCTGTTGAGCCAGCTCATGCGGGAACCTTTCGAGCCGAAGCGACGGCGTCGGCGAGAGACTTGATATAGGCGCGGACCGGCTCGGCCGCAGCGGCACCGTGCTGTGCGACGAGTTCGACGATCGCCGAGCCGACGACGACGCCGTCGGCGACGCGCGCGACGTTCGCCGCCTGCTCGGGCGTACGGATGCCGAAGCCGACCGCGATCGGGATGTCGGTCTGTGCCTTGAGGCGAGCGACGGCGTCCTCGATCGAGGATTGCTGCGCCTGCTGGAGCCCGGTGATTCCCGCGACCGAGACGTAATAGAGGAACCCGCTGGCCCCATCGAGCACGGTCGGCAGCCGGGCGGCATCGGTGGTGGGCGTAGCGAGGCGGATCAGGTCGATCCCGGCGGCACGCAACTGCGGGCCGAGCGCATCATCCTCTTCGGGCGGTACGTCGACGCAGATCACGCCGTCGACGCCAGCGTTGGCAGCCGCCTCGGCGAACCAGTCCGCGCCGCGCCGGAGCATCGGGTTGCCATAGCCCATCAGCACCAGCGGCACGTCCGGATGCCGCGCACGGAACGCGGTGGCAGTGGCGAGGATGTCCGCAGTGCGCGTGCCTTGCGCCAGGCTGCGGATGTTTGCGGCCTGGATAGCGGGGCCGTCGGCCATCGGATCGGTGAACGGCATGCCGAGCTCGATCGCATCCGCCCCGCCCGCGACGAGCGCGTCGAGGATCGGGCCGGTGGCCTCGGTGGTGGGATCGCCTGCGGTCACGAACGCGACGAGCGCGGCGCGGCCAGCGGCGGCCGTGTGCGCGAAGGTGGCGGCGAGGCGGCTCAAATCGCCACCCCGAGTGCTTCGGCGACGGTGAAGATGTCCTTGTCGCCGCGGCCGCACAGGTTGGCGAGAATGATCTGGTCCTGCCGCATCTCGCGCGCCTTCTTAGTCACGGTCGCAATCGCGTGCGATGGTTCGAGCGCGGGGATGATGCCTTCGGTCCGGCACAACAGCTGGAAGGCGTCGAGCGCCTCCGTGTCGGTGGCGCTGTCATACTGGACGCGGCCGATATCGCGTAGCCACGCATGCTCGGGGCCAATGCCCGGATAATCCAAGCCGGCCGAGATCGAATGCGCCTCGGTGATCTGGCCGTCCTCGTCCTGCAACAGATACGTCTTGTTGCCGTGGAGCACGCCGGGGAAACCGCCCGCAAGGCTCGCCGCGTGCTGCTTGTCGAGGCCATGACCCGCTGCCTCGACGCCGAGCATCTGCACGTCGGCATCGTCGAGGAACGGATGGAACAGTCCGATGGCGTTCGAGCCACCACCGATCGCTGCGACCAGCATGTCGGGCAGGCGACCGACGCGCTCGAGCATCTGAGCGCGTGCCTCGGTGCCGATCACGCTCTGGAAATCGCGCACCATCTCGGGATACGGATGCGGGCCGGCAGCGGTGCCGATGATGTAGAAGGTGTCGTGGACGTTGGCGACCCAGTCGCGCATGCCCTCGTTCATTGCGTCCTTCAGCGTGTGCGCGCCCGACGTGACCGGGCGGACCTCGGCGCCGAGCAGCTTCATGCGGAACACGTTGGGCGCCTGACGCTCGACGTCCTTCGCGCCCATGTAGATCACGCAAGGCAGGCCGAAGCGCGCGCAGACCGTGGCGGTGGCGACGCCGTGTTGGCCAGCGCCGGTCTCGGCGATGATCCGCGTCTTGCCCATCCGCATCGCCAGCAGGATCTGGCCGATGCAGTTGTTGATCTTGTGCGCGCCGGTGTGGTTGAGCTCGTCGCGCTTGAACCAGACTTGAGCGCCCATCCCCTCGGGGGCGGATTCGCGGAGCGCTTCGGTCAGTCGTTCCGCGTAGTAGAGCGGGCTCGGGCGGCCGACATAATGTTCGAGCAGGTCGTCGAACTGCGCCTTGAAGGCGGGGTCGGCCTTGGCCGCGCGGTACGCCTCGTCGAGTTCGAGGACGAGCGGCATCAGCGTCTCGGCGACATAGCGGCCGCCGAAGTCGCCGAAATGGCCGCGCTCGTCGGGCTGGGCGCGGTAGGAGTTGGGGGCGAGGGGAGCGTTCATGCGGAGCGCTTTAGCATCTCGGGACGGTGCGCCAAGCCCTTGTATCCCCGTGAAGACGGGGATCCAGTCTGGGCACCCGCCTTCGCGGGTGAACAACTCAGGAGGTCGTTGCCCTCAGGAACGCCGCGATCCTGGCTTCGTCCTTGGTACCGGGTTCGCTTTCGACCCCGGAAGACACGTCGACGAGTTCCGTGCCGGTCCGCCGGATCGCCTCCGCCACGTTCGTCGGATCGAGCCCGCCCGAGAGTGCCCAGGGCAGCGGATGCCTGAAGCCGTCGAGCAGGTCCCAGTCGAACCGCAATCCCATCCCGCCGGGCATCGCGGCCGAGTCCGGCGTCTTCGCGTCGTAGAGGATGCGGTCGGCGACTCCGACGAACCCGTGCGCCGCGTCGAGATCGCCGCGCGTGCGAACCGCGACCGCAACCCAGGTCTCGATCCCGAACTTGGCGCGGATTGCGGCGGCGCGTGGCGGTGTCACCTTGTGGAGTTGCAGCACGTCCAGTGCCGCCGAACCGACCGCCTGTTCGAGCATGTCGTCCTCCGGATCGACGAACACGCCCACCTTGGCGACATGGCCCGGTACGCGCGCGGCAAGTTCGGCTGCCTTCGCAAACGTCACGTGGCGGGGTGAGGCGGGAAAGAAGACGAACCCGACATGACTCGCGCCGTGCCGGATCGCGGCGTCGAGCGTGGCGAGCGTGGAGAGGCCGCAAATTTTCGTTTTCTTCATGCGCGTCTTGCTAGTGCGTTCGTGGAGGCCAAACCAGTGCAGTCTGATCAAGACCATTCCACCGACCTGTCCGAATATCGTCAATTCGCGACGGGCGCGGGGCGCTGGATACTGCCGGTCGTCATCATCCATCTAGAGGGTGTTATGAACCTGCGGCGAAGGCAGCGACCTGTTTCATCATTAGGCAAGCGAAGGCGACGACGTGAAGTCCTGCGAGTGTTTCGGCGTAGCGCTCGTAATCTTTGACGAGACGTCGGAAGCGTGTCGCCCATGCGAATGATCGCTCGACAACCCAACGTCGTGGCAGGAGGACGAAGCCACGTTTGGCCTCAGGCAGTTTGACGACCTCGAGCGCGATGCCATGCTTGGCCGCCGCGCTGGCAGCCCGTGCGCCGGTATAGCCCTGATCGACCCACGCGAGCTCGACTGCGTCGTTGGTGACGGCTTGGACGGTCCTCGCGAGCCGTTCCACCTCGCCGCGATCCTCCGCGCTGGCCGGCGTGACGTGGAGCGCCAGCAAATGACCCAGCGTGTCGACGGCCATGTGAATCTTCGAGCCCTTCTTGCGTTTCCCGCCGTCATAGCCGGCACGCTCGCCGCTCTCGGGCGTGGAGCGCAGAGTCCGGCTATCGATGATCGCGGCGGTCGGCTCGGCCTTGCGGCCTGCGGCCAAGCGTAACACCGCGCGCAGATCGTCTACCAAGGCTTCGAAGCACCCCGCCGCCAGCCAGCGCTGCGTCTGCTGGTACACCGCCGCCCAGGGCGGAAGGTCGTTCGGCATCCACCGCCACGGCGCCCCCGTCTTCACGATGTAACGCAGTCCGTTGAAAACTTCGCGCAGGTCGTGCTCTCTCTGCCCGGCATCCTCGCGCTGCAACAATAGGTACGGCGCGACCAGCGACCACTCCTCGGTGCTGACGTCAGACGGATACGGCTTGCGGCAGATGTTCATTCAATACTGGATGAATCAGGCCCGCCTCCAAGTCCATAACAGCCTCTAGCCGCGATCGATGGATTGGTGCGGATTTATACCGGCTATTCGCTGACGTCGTGGTTGCCAACCGATCGGCTGGTAGCGTGGGCATGGGTAAATGGCGGTATGTTCACGATCGCCGCGTTCGCGGTTCGGCGGGGCCACTGGAACGTCGGCGCTGGGGCGTTGCGAGGCTGGCGGGCGCGGATGACGGCCATCACCTGGATCGCGCTCTCGGCCGTGTGGTTCTGCCTTCCCGAGATACTGACTGCTATCCGCGCGATTGCCGTCCCAACTGGTAACGGCGGCGAATGGTAAAGGGGGCTAGGTACGCCCCCTCGTCAGAGCGTCGCGGCCATTGCGCGGGCGGCGGTGTCGGGGTCCTCGGCCTGCGTGATCGGGCGACCGACCACCAGGATCGAGGCGCCGGCGTCCATCGCCTGGCGCGGCGTGACGACGCGTTTCTGGTCGCCGATCTGGCCATCGGGAAGGCGTACGCCGGGGACGACGAAGAACCCCTTGGGCCAGATCGCCTTGGCTGCCGCGACTTCGGCGCCCGAACATACGATACCGTCGACGCCTGCCTCGCAGGCAAGCTCGGTCAACCGCGTGACCTGGTCGTGCGCGCTGCCGACTACGCCGGTCGCCACGAGATCGGACGCGTCCAGGCTCGTCAGCATCGTGACCGCGATGACCTTGGTGCCGATCGGTGCCGCTGCCTTGGCATCCTCCAGCATCGCGCGACCGCCGCTGGCATGGACCGTCAGGATCGCTGGTTCGAGCGCGCCCAAGGCCTGCACTGCCTTGGCGACCGTGTTCGGAATGTCGTGCAGCTTCAGGTCGAGGAAGATCGGCAGGCCGAATTCCGCCATCGCATGCACGCCGGGCTGGCCATGCGCGGAAAAGAATTCGAGGCCGAGCTTGATCCCGCCGACATGATGGCGAACGCGAGTTGCGAGGGCCTTGGCGCGGGCGAGGTCGGGCGTGTCGAGCGCGACGAAGATACGGTTGGTCATCAGGCGACGCTCGGCGGAATGGTGGTTGGTGTAACGGTGGTCGGCGTAACGATTGCGGACGTATCTGCCGGCACCCCAACCGCCGGCACCGCAACCACTGTCTCGGCCCGCGGCGTACGCAGGTCCGCCAGCGAACGCTCGCACGTCGCGAGGCGCTGACGCAGCCGCCACCGGATCGCGTGATTGTAGATCATTGTCGGGACGAACCCGATCAGGAACGTCACCAGCAGCAGCAGCGGCAGGTTCACGTCGGCGATCAGCCCACCCCAGAGCTGGATCTGCACCGCGTTCCAGTTGCTGATGGTGAACACTGCGGCGATGAACGCCAGCAGGCACCAGAACAGGATTTTCAGGAACTGCATGTGGCCACCTCTATCGCGTCCCTCGGTGCCGAAGCGCCGATGGGGACCCGAGAGCTACCGCCAGATCGCCCGTTTGGCCAGTCTTCTACCGAAGAAGTGCCGCCGTCAGCCGATTTCGGTACGCAACTGCGCGATCAGCGGCAGTATCGTGGTCAGCCTCGGCTCCTCCTCGTCGAGGATCGCCAGGAACGCGGAACGCTTGATCGCGGCAACGCGGCCGGGCTTCATCCGCACCGTCTGCGGCAAGGTCGAGACGGTGATGTCGATCATGCGCTCGGCCCCGTGGAGGCGCCCCCAGAGGTAATCATTCTCGCGGTAGGCGCGACTGAAGAACGCGCCGAACGTCCCGAACTGGATGCCTTTCAGCGTCGTCTCGGCTCCACCCGAGCGTATCGAGGTCGCATCGTCGGGCGCGATCCGGTCGACCTTGATCGGGTCGAACTCGTCGAGGCCTTCGCCTTGCAGCAGCGGCAGGGTCGCCGTGTCGAAATACGGGAAGCCGAGATAGGCGAGCAACAGCGTCCGCCGTGCAGGCTTCGCGAGGGCGGCGAACGCCTCCGCCAGCCGCAGGTCGGTCTCCGCATCGAGCCGGTCCAGATCGAACGTCCGGCCGAGCGTTTCCAGTACGGCGGTGGCGTCGCCTCTCATCGCACGCACCGCGTCGTGCAGCCCGACGTGCATCTCACCCCGCAGACGATCGAGGTAGGGCGACAGCGACTCGTAGATCGCATCGCGCATCGGCCCCAGCTCGGGCTCGTCGGCGGCCGTCTCAACCTCGGACAGGCGCCGCGCCATCAGCCGCAGCCGGCGGATGCGAAAGCCGATGTCGAAGGTTCGCAGGAACGCGATCGACGCAGCGCTTGCCCCGCCCGCGTGCCCCGAGCCAAGCAGGTCGGCACCCGACGCGGCGACGTGCGCGACGATCGCCGCGCGGATCTGTGCCAGCCGCCGGGGCCGGTGGTGCTCTCCGGCACCGAACAACAGCAACGCCAGCGTCTCGATCACCGCGCTGCGTTTAAGATGGCCGTACGCGACGAAGCCATAGCCCGAACTGACAGCGGCGGCCTTCTGCGCGCGACGCCGCCATGCGATCAGCCGTGGCGCGGTCGGCCGGTCGAGGAACAGCGTGTGGCCGAACAGCGATTCGACGTCCGCCTCCACTTCGGGGCGGATCGCGGTCAGGATCCCGCGCATCCGGTCGATCCGCGCCGAGCGTTCTGCGATCGCCTCCAGATTGTCGCGAATCGGCTGCTGGCGCGGAATGTCGCTGATCGCGCCGATGATTGTCTGGAAGAACCCCGGCGTGCCCTCGCCGCGATTGAGCCGGAGCTTGATGCCGGGGGAGGGGTCTATGTAGATGAAGCGCCGATCGATCTGACGGCGTGCAGGGCGTTCCTTCAGCGCATCCAGCGCCGGTCGGAACGGTGCGTTGGCGAGCACCGAGCCGTCGATCAGCACGGCGCTCTCGGCCGCGTTGGCAGCGGTATGGCGGGGCAGGACGCGTGCAAGGAAGTCGCGGCGTTCGGGCCAGGCGATCTTGCGATCCTTCAGCACCCCGTCGAGTTCGGCCACCGTGAACGGCGGGAACGCACCTGGAAAACTCGACGTCGCCCGCGCCGCAAAGGCGAGTTCGCCGGCAGGCGCCAGGGTATCGCAAACGCCACCATTATCCGTGAAATCGACGACCAGGCGGTGCTCGGTCTCGACCACTTCGGGCGGGGAGTTGAGCTGCAACCGCTCCGGATGGCCCGAAAAATCCGTCACCGTCACGAACAGGTCGAGCGGCTGGCCCGGCGGCAACAGCCGCGGTCCGCGGTCGCTCGCCGCCATCGCATCGAACGCGTCGAGCAGCAGGTTGGTGAAGGTCTTCCCCCCGAACGGCGGTTCGAACCAGCGCGATCGGATGAAGTGCGACAGCTTGGTCCGCACCTCTTCGCGCGTCGGCTCGTCGAGCGCCTCGACCTTGTCCGTGCTGCGCCCTGCCGCCATCCACGCCAGCGGCATCGCCCAGGCCTTCGAGAATCGCGACTTGGGCGCCGCCTCGGTATCGATCAGCGCCTCGACGTCCGCCGACGTCATCCAGAGGTCAGTCAGCGGATCGAGGCTCTGCCCGGTCGCGATCGCCTGCGCGAGGAAGATGCCGTTGATCCCGCCCGCACTCGCGCCGGCGATGATGTCCGCGAGCACGCGGACGCGGATCGACGCATGCTCTTCGATCTCCTGGAGCAGCGCGTGATAGACGCCCTCGCTGCCGCCCTTCGGGGTTTCGCCGTCGTGGAACCCGCGGCTCGCGCAGACCAGCCGCCAGATTTCCTTGGTGATGCCGTGCATGTAGACTGCCAGGCTGATCCCGCCATAGCAGACGAGCGCGAGGCGGAGTTCTTTCTCGCGCATTCTAGATCCTCGTCCCGTCTGCTCGTCGGTGTTCGATTACACGGGCTCCAGCATAGCCCAGATCGGCAGATGATCCGACGCTTTCCGCGCCGCCGGGCTGGCATGCACGCCGCATTCGACGATCTTGAGGTCCCGCGATACCATGATGCGGTCGAGCCGTGCGACCGCGCGGCGCGAATGAAAACTCGCACCGGTTTCGGCAAACGCATAGTCGCGTCCGAAATCGCGCAAGCAGCCGGCACCTGCGCTCCATTCGTTCAGGTCGCCCATCAGCACGGTCGGGTGACGATGCGCGCAGGTATCGACATGGTTCAGGATCGCCGCCGCCTGCTTGCGCCGCCAAAGCCCCGACAGATCCAGGTGCATGCCGAGTACGCGGACCGTATCCTCCGCGAGCCGCACGTCGGCCATTACCGCGCCGCGCGGTTCGAGCGCCGGCAGATGGATCGCCTCGCCGTCGATGACCTTTGCAGACTTGCGGACGAGGATGACGTTGCCGTGCCAGCCCATGCTCAGCGACCGCAGGCCGAAATCGACCGGCACCCAGTCGCTATGCTCCTCGAGCAGATGATGCGGCAGGACGCAGGCCTTCGCGCCGAACCGCCGATCGGCCTCCTGCAACGCAATCACGTCCGCATCGATCTCGCGCAGCACCTCGACCACGCGCTCGGGGTTACGCCGTCGATCGAGCCCGATGCCCTTGTGGATATTGTAGCTGGCGACCTTGATCATGCGTGCGGCGTATAACGCGACGGGCGCGATCCGGGTTGCAGAATGAGGCGCGCGGACCGAAAAAGCGGCGGCCCCAGGCTTTATCTCGCAGCAGGATGCGCGGGGTGGAGCAGGGGCCGGCGTGCTGCGTTGTGCATTCTTAGGCCACGGGTCAGGTCATTGGGGGAAATTTTGGTGCGTATTGTTTCGATCGGTGCATCGCTGCTGGCGATGACGGCTGCGCTTTCGGGCTGCGAGGTCAAGACGACGACCGCTGCGAACCAGCAAGTGCCCGCGGCGGCCGCGAAGCCGGCAGGCTGGACGAAGACGACCGCCGAGCAGTTGCGCAAGGCGATCGCGGCGCGGGGTGCCCATGGTCTGGACCGGATGAGTTTCGATGCGAGCGCGCAACCCGGCGCTGGCGACGCGGCGCTGACTAAGGTGGCGATCGCCTACGGCACGGCTTTGGCGCAAGGCGCGACGGACCCCGCCAAGCTGTTCGACGTGTACACCGTTCCCCGATCGAAGGTGGATGTCGCGCAAGGGCTGGCGGGTGCGCTTCAGGCGGGGGATATCGGCAAGTGGCTGTCGAGCCTCGCGCCGCAGGACGACAATTATGCGCGGCTGTCGAAGGCCTATCTCGCATTGCCCAAGCAGGAGCAGCCGGCGGGTGAGGTCATTCCGGACAATGGCGAGGCGATCAAGCCGGGGCAGGCCGACCCTCGCGTACCCGCAATCGCGCAGCAGCTCGTCGCGTTCGATTATCTCGATCGTGCGGCGGCGCAGGGCGATCGGCTGACCCCCGCGATGATCCTCGCGATCAAGAAGATGCAGGCGGATTACGGGATCAAGCCCGATGGCATGATCGGCACCGCGGCGCTGGGCATCCTGAACTTGTCCGATGCCGACCGTGCGCGTGCGATCGCGGTCAACATGGAGCGGCTTCGCTGGCTCGATCGCAATGCGCCCGGAACGCGGATCGACGTCAACCTCGCCGCCGCCCGCCTGAGCTACTGGCGTGACGGCAAGCTGGTCGACAGCCGCAAGGTCGTCGTCGGCGAGCCCGACAAGGAAACGCCGCAGCTCGGTTCGCCGATCTTCCGCCTCGTTGCCAACCCGACCTGGACGGTGCCGCGGTCGGTCGAGAAGAAGGAGATGGCGGGCAAGGGGGCTGCCTATCTTCGCGCCAACAATCTGGCGTGGAAGGATGGTTGGCTCGTCCAGCAGTCGGGCCCCAAGAACTCGCTCGGCCTCGTCAAGTTCGACATGACGAACGATCACGCGATCTACCTTCACGATACGCCTGCCAAGCAGTTGTTCGCCGAAATCCAGCGCCAGCGCAGTCATGGCTGCGTTCGCGTCGAGGATGCGCTCGGGTTCGCCGAGATGCTGGCCAAGGACGAGGGGGTCACCGACCAGTGGCACCAGGCGCGGGCGACCGGCAAGGAGACGTTCGTGAAGCTGCCGAAGGAAATTCCGGTCAGGCTGCTATACCAGACGGTGCTGTTCGACGACACGGGCGAACCGGTGATCCGCGCCGATCCGTATGGCTGGAACGACCGGGTCGCCGTAGCGCTCGGCCTCGGTTCGAGCGCGACCTACAAGCCGACCGCGCGCGACGCCGACGTCGGTCCGTAAATCCGCCGATCGGTCGAGGAGGGGAGGGCCGGCGGCCTTACCCCTCCAGCGTGGTGGTCGACGGGTAGTGCTTGTCGAGATGGCGCTTGATGATCCGCAGGTTGCGCGTGTTCGAGCGGAAGAAGAAGTCGGGGATCGCGCCGACGAACGGAATCATCCCGAATGCCCAGTCGATGCCGATGTTGCCGAACATCCGCGCCATCTGGATCTTCGACATGCCGATGTTGCGGGCTTCCCATGCCATCCACGTGCCGACCGCGGCGGCGATCGTGCTGCCGGCGAACGGTATGATGTCGAGCATGACGTCCATGCCGACCTTGCGGTTGGTGCCGGGGATGACGAACAGCCCCTCCATCACGCGCTCCATCGCTTCGACGCGGCGGCGGACCGACAAGGCGTCGCGGCCCATGGGCAAGGCATTGAAGTTGATGCCGGGCGTTATGCGAGTTGCGCGTGGGTTCATGACTTCTAGTTGGTGTCGGCGCGCAACCGGTTCAACGGGTGCCACGCGCGACTATTGGCCTGCCACTGGCGAAGCCGGGCGGCGACCAGCGACCAGCGCAGGGGGCGAGCCAGCGGGATGAACGCCACGTCCTCGTTCATCGCCGCGTCGGCCGCCGCGATCCGCACGCCGCGTTCCGCCAGCGTCGGCGCCTCGCGCGCGGCTTCGAGCGCGGCCTGCGCGGCATCGCCACACGTCACGCAGGCGGTGGCGAGATACCAGCGCGCACTGTCGTAGGGCGCGACCGCATCGACCAGTTTCAGGTCCGCGGCATCGTCGATCCCGACGCGCATGGGCGTGATGCCGACCGCCATCAGCGACGCGGCGACCTGTGCGTACAGCAACGTCGCACCCGGCCCGACGGGGAGCGCGATCCGCACCATGATCGGCCCGCCCGTCCACGCCGTCACCCGCCGTCGCGCGGCGACGCGGCGTTCGTCCTGCGTCAACAGCGTCCAGGCGGGGACCTGCGGCAAGGATGCGGAGTCGAGGATGTCGGGCAGGATGCGGTCGGCGGGATCCCATGCGGACGCGATCGCCGTCGTGAGCGCGGTCCGATCGATCGCCTCCGACACTGCCGCGCGGTTGCCGGCATCGGCGAGGAAGCCGTCGCGGCGGACGATCGCCAGTCCGAACAGGCCGACCGCAGGATCGACGCGTACGCTGGCCGGTGCCACGTCTGCGGTCGCCAGCAGCGGCCAGTCGACGAAACTGCCGCCGCTGACCAGATCGGAATCGCGGTTGGCAAAGCGCGCGATGGCGCGGGCGGCGCGTTCGCCGATCAGCCGCACGTCCTCTTGTGGCCGCGCTTCGCGCTGATCGTCGGGATCGGCCTGGCCTGGATCGAACGCAGGACGCAACAGCGGCGCGCGCCCGCGCTGCGCGATCCGGAACGGCCCGGTACCTCCCGAGGGTCGAAGTCGGAGCAAGGCGAGTTCGGGTTGCGCGAACAGCTTGAGCAGATCCGGGCGAGGTCGCGACAGCCGCACCTCGATGACCTGCGGGGTCATCACGACGATCTCGTCGATCGCGGTCAGGAATGGCGCCAGCGGGTTGCGCGAATCATGGTGGCTGCCTCCAGCAGCGATCGCGCCGCCGATCTGGCGCTTGAGCATGGCGACGACCTGCTCGGCGGTGACTGGCGTGCCGTCTCCCCAATCGCCCTCGCGCAGGCGGAAGATGTAGCTCATGCCGTTGTCGATCACGATCCACCGCTCGGCGATGCCCGGCTCGATCTGACCCGCGGCATCGAACCGGACGAGTCCTTGCGCGGTCGAATCCATCATCAGGCGGGCAGGGGTGTCGAGCGCGACGCGGCTGGCGTCGGCGAGGCGTGGTGCGGACCCGATCGCGCTGACGATCACCGCACCGGTATCGGGCCGTCGATCGCATCCGGCCAGCATCGTGGAGCCTGCCAGCATCAGGCTGCCGGCGAGCATCAATCGACGCGTACGCCGGGCAACTCGAATGGTGCGGACGGCGGGACTCGAACCCGCACTCCTAGGGAGGGAGATTTTAAGTCTCCTGCGTCTACCGGTTTCGCCACGTCCGCACACGGGCCCAACAAGACGAGGTCGCGCGCAGGGTCAACCCATCTTGCTCGAAGCGTCGTATATTCTCTGCCCCGACGCGCGCGCCGCGTTCGGGGTTGGTACCGCTCACACGTTGAGGCGCGAGCGCATTTCCTTGCCGGGTTTGAAATACGGCACGCGCTTGGCCTCGACCTCGACGACTTCGCCGGTACGCGGGTTGCGACCCGTACGGGCATCGCGTGCGCGCGTGGAGAATGCGCCGAAACCGCGCAGTTCGACCCGGCCGTCGGCGGCCAGTCGCTTCGATATCTCGTCGAAGAAGGTGCTGACGATCAGCTCCACTTCGTTAGGCTGTAGGTCCGGATGCGCCTCAGCGATCTTAAGGACCAGTTCAGATCGGATCATTCGAGCCCCCGCCCATCTAAAGCGCTTACTAATTGATACAAGTCAATCTGCGAGTCATTAGCACCAATTCGGGGACAGTCAAAAACCAAAAGCACTCAGACAAGAAAAAGCCCGGCATGTTCGAGACATGCCGGGCCAAATCTTCGTTAAGCCGTTGAGCTTACTTCTTCTCGGCGTCCGTGCGGGCCTTGAGAGCCTCGCCCAGGATGTTGCCCAGAGTCGCGCCGGAGTCCGACGAACCGTACTGAGCGACAGCCTGCTTCTCTTCCGAGATCTGCATGGCCTTGATCGAGAAGGTCGGCTTCTTCGAACGATCGAAGCCGGTGACCATCGCGTCGAACTTCTGGCCGACCTGGAAACGCTCCGGACGCTGCTCGTCGCGATCGCGACCCAGATCCGTGCGCTTGATGAAGCCGGTCGCGCCATCGTCGCCCTGCTGCACTTCCAGCCCTGCGTCGCGTACTTCGAGAACGGTCACGGTAACGATCGCGTTCTTGTTCAGCTTGTCGCCTGCTGCTGCGATGCCGCCGGCCGATGGCCCGCCGCGCTCGAGCTGCTTCATGCCGAGCGAGATACGCTCCTTCTCGGCGTCGATGTCGAGCACGACGGCTTCGACGGTCTCACCCTTGCGATGCAGGTTGAGCGCGTCCTCGCCCGAAACACCCCATGCGATGTCGGACATGTGGACCATGCCGTCGACGTCGTTGTCGAGGCCGATGAACAGACCGAATTCGGTCGCATTCTTGACTTCGCCTTCGACGGTCGAACCGATCGGATGAGCGGCAGCGAACGCCTCCCAAGGATTGGCCTGAGCCTGCTTGAGGCCGAGCGAGATGCGACGCTTCTCGGAATCGACTTCGAGGACCATGACGTCGACTTCCTGCGAGGTCGACACGATCTTGCCCGGATGGACGTTCTTCTTGGTCCAGGACATTTCCGACACGTGGACGAGGCCTTCGATGCCCGCTTCCAGCTCGACGAACGCACCATATTCGGTGATGTTCGTGACGCGGCCGGTGAGCTTCGCGCCGACCGGGTACTTGACCATCGCGCCATCCCAGGGATCGCTCTCCAGCTGCTTCATGCCGAGGCTGATGCGCTGGGTGTCCTTGTTGATGCGGATGATCTGCACCTTGACCGTGTCGCCGATGTTCAGGACTTCGCTCGGGTGACCCACGCGCTTGTAGCTGAGATCGGTGACGTGCAGCAGGCCATCGATGCCGCCGAGATCAACGAACGCACCGTAATCGGTGATGTTCTTGACGACGCCGTCGATGATCTGGCCCTCGGCCAGGCTGAGGATCAGGCCCGAACGCTGCTCTGCGCGCGTCTCTTCGAGAACGGCGCGACGCGACACGACGATGTTGCCGCGCTTGCGGTCCATCTTCAGGATCTGGAACGGCTGGGGGATATCCATCAGCGGGGTGACATCGCGCACGGGGCGGATATCGACCTGCGAACCGGGCAGGAACGCGACGGCGCCGTTCAGGTCGACGGTGAAGCCACCCTTCACGCGGCCGAAGATGACGCCTTCGACGCGGGTCGTCTTGGAGAATTCGGTTTCCAGCTTGTCCCATGCGGCCTCGCGACGGGCGCGATCGCGGCTGAGCATCGCTTCGCCGTGGACGTTCTCGACGCGGTCGACATAGACTTCGACTTCGTCGCCGACCTTGAGGTCAGCCTTCTGGCCCGGCGCTGCGAATTCGCGAAGCGGCACGCGGCCTTCCGACTTCAGACCGACGTCGATGACGGCCATGTCGTTCTCGATGCCGGTCACGGTGCCATGCACCACGCGGCCCTCGAAGCTGTCGGCATCGCCGAGCGTTTCGTTCAGCATCGCCGCGAAATCGTCGCGGGTCGGCATTACCTGGGTTGCCATAGAATTCAGTAATCCTAGTCTGTTTCCGGCCAAGCGGTTGGGTCCGCTGGTCTTGGCCTTCGTTGCCGCGACGACCGAACGTCGAACGCGGCATCCGGACGGCACGAGGCGCGGAGGACGTAGACGCTGAATGCGAAAACGGCGCGTGAGACTCGAGGGTCTCCGCGCCTTCCTCCACGAGCATCGCTCGCCAGACGGTTCCGTATAGCCGAAACCCCGTCTCGGAGCAAGTTCGCCGCTGCTTCGTTAGGGGCCGCTCACAACAGGAGCGAAGATTTGAACGAACGCGGCATTCTCGTGCTGGGCTGGGTCGCCACCGTGACGGCGATCGTGATGTACCTGTCGTACATCGACCAGATCATGCTGAACCTTGCGGGTCAGAAGGGATCGGTGGTCCAGCCGTTCGCGACGATGGTGAATTGCGCGCTGTGGGTCGGGTACGGGTTTCTGAAGGACAAGCGGGACTGGCCGATCGTCGTGGCTAATTTTCCGGGGGTGGTGTTCGGGGCAGTGGCGCTGGTTACTGCGCTTTAGGGCAGGGGGTGACGGAGCTGTAGGCGGCGGGGATTACGGCGTACGGCAACCCCCGCTTCCTTGTTCTCCCGCGAAGGCGGGAGCCCAGTCTGGGTCCCCGCCTTCGCGGGGAAACAGGGTTGGGTTGCGGTAGCTCCTCCCAACAGAGCAACCACCCCGGCGGAGGCCGGGGCCCAATTGGGGGACGGCACTAACTGAGGATCACGCTTCGTTACCGCGGACGTTCCAATTGGGCCCCGGCCTTCGCCGGGGTGGTCGCCGATGAGGACAGGGTAGAGACTAAACCGAAGCGGACTTCTTCGCCCGCTGCGCCTCAACCAACGCAACCGCCCGCTGCACCGAAGCCTCGATCGACAGAAAACTAGTATCCAGCAACGCAGCATCCGCCGCCATCACCAGCGGCGCGGTCGACCGCCCACTATCCCGAGCATCCCGAGCCCGAATATCCGCCAGCACCCGATCCTTGCTCGCAGTCCCCCCCCGAGCCTGCAACTCCGCATGCCGACGCTGCGCGCGAATATTCGGCGTAGCCTTCACGAACAGCTTCGCATCCGCATCCGGCGCGATCACCGTGCCGATGTCGCGCCCGTCGAGAATTGCGCCACCCTCCTGCGCCGCAAACCGCTTCTGCCGGTGCAGCAAAGCCGCGCGGACCAGAGGATGCGCCGACACCACCGACGCCAGCGCGCCGATATCGTCATCACGCAACGCCGGATCGCTCAACAGCGCATCGCCGAAATCGCACGCCGCGACCGCGTCGGCCTCGGTCTCGGGATCGAGCCCCATCCGCGCCACGCTCAGCGCAACCGCCCGGTAGAGCAGCCCGGTATCGAGATACGGCAGCTTGTAATGCTTGGCCAAGGCACGCGCGATCGTGCCCTTGCCCGATGCCGCCGGACCGTCGACTGCGATGATCATCTTACTTCCCCCGGCCGGTAAGCGCGTCGAGCGACCGGAAGAACACGGGATAGCTCGTCGCCACCGGCGATACATCATCGATCGTGACGGGCTCAAGCGCGCCAAGTCCAGCCACCACCATGCTCATTGCGATGCGGTGGTCGAGTTTCGAGGCAATCCGAGCGCCACCGCGAATCGCCGCGCCGCCCGACCCGGTGATCGCCATGCCGTCTTCGAATTCTTCGCAAGGCACGCCGCAGGCTTCGAGCGCGATCCGCATCGTCGTGATCCGGTCCGATTCCTTGACCCGCAACTCATGGGCGCCGCGTGCGATGGTCGTACCGGTCGCGAACGCGGCGGCGACGAACAGCACTGGATATTCGTCGATCATGCTCGGCGCGAGATCGGCCGGCACTTCGATCGCGGTCAGCGGCGCATGCCGCACGCGCAGATCCGCGACCGGCTCGCCGCCGACGATGCGCGGATCGAGCTCGGTGATATCCGCGCCCATCATCCGCAGCGCCGTGATGATCCCGATCCGCGTGGGGTTCAGCCCGACGTTGCGAACGACGATATCCGACCCCGGCACGATCGACGCCGCCACCAGCCAGAACGCCGACGACGACGGATCGCCCGGCACCACGATATCCTGCGGCTTCAGGTCCGCTTCGCCGGTGATCGAAATGATGCGGCCCTGGTTCGTCTCCTCCACCGTCAGCTTCGCACCGAACCCCGTCAGCATCCGCTCGCTATGATCGCGCGTCGCGACGGGCTCGATGACCCGCGTGATCCCCGGCGTGTTTAGGCCCGCGAGCAAAATCGCCGACTTCACCTGCGCCGAAGCGACCGGCAGCGTGTACTCGATCGGCACCGAAGGACACATCCCGCGCACCATCAACGGCAGCCGCCCGCCCGGCGACGACGTGACGTCCGCCCCCATCTGCGAAAGCGGCTCGATCACGCGCCCCATCGGACGTCCCGACAACGACGCGTCGCCGGTAAAGGTGCAGGTGATCGGATGGCTCGACACCAGCCCCATTAGCAACCGCGTCGACGTCCCCGAATTGCCCATCTCCAACGCGGTCTCGGGCTGGAGCAATCCACCGACGCCGACACCGTCGACGACCCAGATGCCGTCCTCACCGCGCTCGATCGTCGCGCCCATCGCGCGCATCGCAGCAGCCGTGGCGAGCACGTCCTCGCCCTCCAGCAGCCCTTCGATCCGACTGGTGCCGACCGCGAGGCTCGCGAACATCAAGGCGCGGTGACTGATCGACTTGTCGCCGGGGACCGCAATCGAACCGGTCAGAGGACCGCGCGCGACGACGTCCATCGAAGTGGGGAGGGGGTGTGCCATGGGGCCGGGCTTTTGACAGTGGCCTTGCGCTATGGCAAGGCGCGCCCACTTTGCGAGGGTATCCCCCCGCAATCCATTCATCCGAAAGGTTCTATCGGCATGATCAAGCCGGAATGGGGCACGAAGCGTTCGTGCCCGAAATGCGCGACGCGTTTCTACGACCTCGAAAAAGCCGACCCCGTGACCTGCATCGAATGCGGGTATGCGTGGGAGCCCGAGCCCATCCTGAAGTCGAAGCAGCCGCTGCCGTTCGAGGTCGCCAAGCCCGACACCAAGAAGCCCGACGCGGATCTCGAGGGTGACGAGGAAGAGGACATCGCCTCGATCACCGGCGAGGACGAAGAGCCGTCGGCCGACGACGAAGTCGATCTCGGCGGCGACGACGACCTCGGCGTCGAGACGCCGCAGGACGAGCACGAGCGTTAAGTGCAATAAATTTGGCAGGCGGCATTTACGCCGCTTGCCAACCCGGGCGGGTCCGGTTAGTGACCCGCCTCCCAACGGGAATGGGGCCGTAGCTCAGCTGGGAGAGCGTTCGCATGGCATGCGAAAGGTCAGGGGTTCGATCCCCCTCGGCTCCACCATTCCTCCGTTGATGACCGGTCCGCCGGTACCGCTTTTTATATAGCGTCAGTCGAGATCGTCGGCACCGGCCCCCGCCGTGTGCAGGTCCCTGAACGTGTCCTCGATCGCCGCGACCATGACGCTTCCCTCGATGCGGGAGGCGGAATCGTTGGCCACTAGCACGCCGACGCGCCGTGTCGGATCGAAGCCCGTCAACCGAATCATCGCGATGCCCTCGCTGGCAAAGCTCAGCGGCATAATCGTCATCCCTAGCCCTGCGCGGACATAGGTCAGCGCGCGGTCGTCGCTGACGGTGCGGGCGGCCATGAACGGTCGCACGCCGCGGGCGGTGAAGAAGCGGCTCGTCTCGGCCAGCGCTTCGCAGTGGCGGCGGACGATCATCGTTTCCTCGGCGACGTCGGCGACCGCGAGCGTGGCGCGTCCGGCCAGTCGGTGGTCGCTCGCCACCGCGACCGCGAATCCCTCCTCGAACAGCACGCGACCGCGCGGATCGTCGCCGATCGCGCCGAGCATCACGTCGATCCGCCCGCGATCGAGCAGCGCGACGAGTTCGCTGCTCCGTCCCTCGACCACTTCGAGGCGTTCGGTGGTGGACGCGCGTCGCGCCCGGCCTAGCGCCGCAGCGATCCAGGACGGCGGCAACGTCGTCGCGATCCCGAGGCGGACGAGCTTGGTAGGCGCCGTGTCCTGCAAATCCCGCTCGGCAGCGGCGAACTCGGCTTCGATCCGGCGCGCATGCACCGCGAACCGCGTGCCCGAGGGGGTAAGTTCGATTCGCCGGTTGGTCCGCAGGAACAAGGTCTGGCCGAGCGACGCCTCCAGCTTGGCGATCCCGACCGACAGCGTCGGCTGCGAGATCCGGCACTGCGCGGCGGCACGCGTGAAATTGCCCTGGTCCACGACCGCCAGAAAATAGCGCAACACATAGCGCTCGATCATGCGCGTCCGATCATAGCGAGTGCAGCCATAGACGGTGTCTATCGCATGTGTTCGGTCGTATCAATTTCTCTTGGGGACCGCGACCGAGTATCACGGTCGCAACACAAGGTCTGGAGAGGCTGCATGATACCCGATTTCGATTTCGCGCTCGGCGAATCCGCGGACATGATCCGCGAGAGCACGCACCGCTTTGCCACCGACAAGATCGCGCCGCTGGCCGCGAAGATCGACGCCGACGACTGGTTCCCGCGCGAGCTGTGGCCGGCGATGGGCGAACTCGGGCTGCATGGCATCACCGTCGAGGAGGAATTTGGCGGCCTCGGCCTCGGCTATCTCGAACACGTCGTCGCGGTCGAGGAAGTCTCGCGCGCGTCCGCCTCAATCGGCTTGAGCTACGGCGCGCACTCGAATCTGTGCGTCAACCAGATCCGCCGCTGGGGCAACCCCGAGCAGAAGGCCAAGTACCTCCCCAAGCTCGTGTCGGGCGAGCACGTCGGCAGCCTCGCCATGTCCGAGGCGGGCGCGGGTTCCGACGTCGTCTCGATGAAGCTGAAAGCGGTGAAGACCGACACGGGCTACGTCCTCAACGGCACGAAGTTCTGGATCACCAACGCGGCCTATGCCGACACGTTGGTCGTCTATGCGAAGACCGGCGAGGGCTCGCGCGGGATCACCGCGTTCCTGATCGAGAAGGACATGCCGGGCTTCGCGATCGGCCAGAAGATCGACAAGATGGGTATGCGTGGCTCGCCCACGGCCGAACTCGTCTTCACCGATTGCGAAGTGCCGTTCGAGAACGTCATGGGTCCGGAGAATGGCGGCGTCGGCGTGCTGATGTCGGGCCTCGACTATGAGCGCGCGGTGCTGGCTGGGATTCAGCTCGGCATCATGCAGGCCTGCCTCGACGTCGTGATCCCGTATGTGCGCGAGCGGAAGCAGTTCGGGACGGCGATCGGCCAGTTCCAGCTGATCCAAGCGAAGGTCGCCGACATGTACGTCGCGCTGAGTTCGGCGCGCGCGTACGTCTATGCGGTGGCGAAATCATGCGATGCGGGCAAGACGACCCGGTTCGACGCAGCGGGCGCGATCTTGCTGGCGAGCGAGAGCGCGGTGAAGGTATCGCTCGAGTCGATCCAGGCGCTCGGCGGGGCAGGGTATACCAAGGACTGGCCGGTCGAGCGGTTCATGCGGGATGCGAAGTTGCTCGACATCGGCGCCGGGACGAACGAGATTCGCCGCATGCTAATTGGCAGAGAACTCATCGGGGCCGCCCCCAAGGTGGCGCAATAATGGCCACCGCAAATCCTCCCCGGCACGGGGAGGGGGACCGCGTAGCGGTGGAGGGGGCTCACCCCGCACATAACGCCGGCGGAAGCCCCCCTCCACCCTTCGCCCAAGCGGACGAACGGTCCCCCTCCCCGTGCCGGGGAGGATTGGCATGACCGCGCCCGTCCTTACCTCCGCGCTGTCCCCCGACAGCGAAACCTTCCGCGCCAACACGACCCACAACCGTGCCCTCGCCGAAACCCTCCGCGAGGACGTCGCCCGCACCGCGCTGGGCGGCAACGCCAAGTCCCGCGAGCGCCACACGTCCCGCGGCAAGCTCCTCCCGCGCGACCGCGTCGAACGCCTGCTAGACCCCGGCTCGCCCTTCCTAGAAATCGGCCAGCTCGTCGCCAACGGCCTGTACGACGACGAAGTCCCCGGCGCCGGCCTGATCATCGGCATCGGCCGCGTGTCCGGCCGCCAGTGCATGATCGTCTGCAACGACGCGACGGTGAAGGGCGGCACCTACTTCCCGCTCACCGTCAAGAAACACCTCCGCGCGCAGGAGATCGCGCAGGAAAACCGGCTCCCCTGCATCTACCTCGTCGACAGCGGCGGCGCCAACCTGCCGCATCAGGCGGAGGTCTTCCCCGACCGCGATCACTTCGGTCGCATCTTCTTCAACCAGGCCAACATGTCCGCGCTCGGTATCCCGCAGATCGCCTGCGTCATGGGCAGCTGTACCGCGGGCGGCGCGTACGTCCCCGCAATGTCCGACGAGACGATCATCGTCCGCGGGCAGGGGACGATCTTCCTCGCCGGCCCGCCGCTCGTGAAGGCTGCGACCGGCGAGGTCATCTCGGCCGAGGAACTGGGCGGTGCCGACACGCACGGCCGCCGCTCGGGCGTGGTCGATCACGTCGCCGAGAACGACGAGCATGCGCTGACGATCGTCCGCGACATCGTCTCGACGCTGCAACCGCAGGCGCAGACCGCGGTGAACCTCCAGCAGCCCAGACCGCCGAAGTTCGCCCCCGAAGAGCTGTACGGCATCGTCCCCAGCGACGTCCGCGCGCCCTACGACGTCCACGAAGTCATCGCGCGCCTCGTCGACGGCAGCGAGTTCCACGAGTTCAAGGCGCTCTACGGCACCTCGCTCGTCTGCGGGTTCGCGCATATCTGGGGCATCCCGGTCGCGATCCTCGCCAACAACGGCGTGCTGTTCAGCGAAAGCGCTCAGAAAGGCGCGCACTTCATCGAACTCGCCTGCCAGCGCCGCATCCCGCTGCTGTTCCTCCAGAACATCTCCGGCTTCATGGTCGGCGGCAAATACGAGGCGGAGGGCATCGCCAAGCATGGCGCAAAGCTCGTCACCGCCGTCGCCACCGCGACCGTCCCGAAGATCACGGTATTGATCGGCGGCAGCTTCGGCGCGGGCAATTACGGCATGTGCGGCCGCGCCTATTCGCCGCGCTTCCTGTTCACCTGGGCCAACAGCCGGATCAGCGTGATGGGCGGCGAGCAGGCCGCCTCGGTCCTCGCCACCGTCCACCGCGACGCGGACAGCTGGACGCCCGAACAGGCCGAAGCCTTCAAGGCGCCCGTCCGCCAGAAATACGAGGACGAGGGCAACCCCTGGTACGCCACCGCGCGTCTCTGGGACGACGGCATCATCGATCCCGCCCAAACGCGCGACGTGCTTGGCCTGGCCTTCGCCGCGACGCTCAACGCTCCCATCCCCGAACGCCCCGCGTTCGGCGTGTTCAGGATGTAACCCGATGATCCTGCTGTCACTTCTCCTCGCCGCCGGACAGATCACCCCGGTCCAGCCGATCGTCAAGGGCACCGGCCTGCCGCCCGCGGCAATGACCGAAGAGGCCGGCGTCATGATCCCGATCGACGCGCTCTTCGCCGCGCTGGCAGCGCGCGACGGGCAGGCGATCCTCGCCCAGGTCCGCGCCGACGGCGGCGCCACCGTTGCCGAGGAAAAGCCCGACGGCACGCGCACCATCCGCCGCATGGCCTGGCCAGCGTTCGCCGCCATGATAAAGCCCGGCCCCGAACGCTACGCCGAACGCCTCACCGATCCGGCGGTCGACATCGACGGCGACATCGCGATGGTCTGGTCGCCCTACGTCTTCACGATCGACGGCAAGGTCTCGCATTGCGGCACCGACCATTTCGACATGGTCCGCGAAGCCGGCCGCTGGAAGATCGCCAACCTCACCTGGTCGAAGCGCACCACCGGCTGCGCGAACTGACATGCTCTGTCCTACATCGCCCGTATCGGCCTATGCCGGGATCGCCATGCTGAAACAGCCGATCCCGTCCGTCGATATCCAAGCCCCCGGCGCCCTTTCCAACACGAAGTGCACATCGCGTGAGCGTCTACACTTTCTATACTTCACTCGGCTGAACCGATGATCGAATCGCTCCTGATCGCGAACCGCGGCGAGATCGCCTGCCGCATCATCCGCACCGCAAGGGCGCTCGGCATCCGCACGATCGCGGTCTATTCGGACGCCGACGCGAACGCGCTCCACGTCCGCCAGGCCGACGAAGCCGTGCACATCGGCGCCTCCCCGGCACGCGAAAGCTACCTCGTCGGCGACCGCATCATCGCCGCCGCGAAGGCGACCGCCGCGCAGGCTATCCACCCCGGCTACGGCTTCCTGTCGGAGAACGCGGACTTCGCGCAAGCCGTGCTCGACGCCGGGCTGATCTGGGTCGGCCCCAACCCCGACAGCATCCGCGCGATGGGCCTCAAGGACGCCGCGAAACAGCGCATGATCGCCGCCGGCGTACCCGTCACGCCGGGCTATCTCGGCGAAGACCAGTCCCAAGACCGATTGCAGACGGAGGCCGACGCGATCGGCTACCCCGTCCTCATCAAGGCGGTAGCCGGCGGCGGCGGCAAGGGCATGCGCCGCGTCGATACGGCCGAAGAGTTCGCCGACTCGCTCATCTCGTGTCAGCGCGAAGCGGCCTCGTCGTTCGGCAACACCGACGTGCTGATCGAGAAATACATCCTCTCGCCGCGCCATATCGAGGTGCAGGTCTTCGGCGACAGCCACGGCAACGTCGTCCACCTGTTCGAACGCGACTGCTCGCTCCAGCGCCGCCACCAGAAGGTGATCGAGGAAGCCCCCGCACCCGGCATGGATGCCGCCACTCGCGACGCCATCTGCGCCGCAGCGGTAAAGGCCGCCAAAGCGGTCGATTACGTCGGCGCCGGCACGATCGAGTTCATCGCCGACGCCAGCGAAGGCCTCCGCGCCGACCGCATCTGGTTCATGGAAATGAACACCCGGTTGCAGGTCGAGCACCCGGTCACCGAAGAGATCACCGGCCAGGACCTCGTCGAATGGCAACTCCGCGTCGCGTCCGGCGAGCCCTTGCCCAAGCGTCAGGACGAACTGGTAATCGACGGCTGGGCGATGGAGGCGCGGCTCTATGCCGAGGATCCCGCCAAGGGGTTCCTGCCGTCGATCGGATCGCTCGAACGCTTCGACCTCGGCACCAGCGCTCGCGTCGATACCGGGGTAGAGCAGGGCGCGGAAATCTCGCCCTTCTACGACCCGATGATCGCCAAGGTCATCGCCTGGGGCGAAGACCGCGAGACTGCCCGCGAAGCCCTCGCGTATGCGCTCGACGGCGCGGTCGTCTGGCCGGTCCGCTCCAACGCAGGGTTCCTCGTCGAGGCGCTAGACCATCCCGACTTCGTCGCGGGCACGCTCGACACCGGGCTGATCGCCCGCGAAGGCGACGCGCTCATGCCGCCGACGCACCCGACCGAAGAGGCGTTGGCCGATGCCGCAGGCGCGCTCGTCTCCGCCGATCCGATCGCCGGCTTCCGTCTCAACGCCGCGCCGCGTCGTAGCGCGACGTTCCTGCTGGACGGCGAACCGGTCGAGGTCGATCTCGACGGACAGGCCGGAACGACGTCGGTGTTCGAAGACGTTCTGATCTCCGAAGCCGGCCAGACCTGGCAGCTCAAGCCTTGGCGCGCATCCGGAGTCGTTGCAGGCGGAGCGGCCGATGGTGCGATCCTGTCGCCGATGCCCGGCCGCATCATCGCGGTCGACGTCGCGGCCGGCGATACCGTCGCGAAGGGCCAGAAGCTCGTCACGCTTGAGGCGATGAAGATGGAACACTCCCTGACCGCGCCGTTCGACGGCATCGTCGCGGACCTCAACGCAATCGAGGGCGGGCAGGTGACCGAGGGCACCATGCTCGTCCGCATCGAGAAGGATAGCTGATGGCCGGACGCTATTACGACGAGTGGAGCATCGGCGACCGGATCGAGCACGAGATCCGCCGCACCGTGACCGAGACGGACAACCTGCTGTTCTCGACCATGACGCACAACCCGCAGCCGCTCCACCTCGACATTGAGGCCGCCAAGGCGAGCGAGTTCGGCCAAATCCTCGTCAACGGCACCTTCACCTTCGCGCTGATGGTCGGGCTGTCGGTCGGCGAGACGACGCTCGGCACGCTCGTCGCGAACCTCGGCTACGACAAGCTGGTACACCCGAAGCCCGTCTTCATCGGCGACACGATGCGCTGCGAAACCGAAGTGACCGACCTCAAGCCCAGCAAGTCGCGCCCGAACGCGGGCATCGTCACCTTCACGCATCGGCTGATCAACCAGCGCGACGAGATCGTCTGCCAATGCCTGCGCGCCGCCCTGATCGCGCGGCGCGTAGCGGCTGGATAGCGGGTAAAGGTCGCCCGTTCAGTTCCGGACAGGTAAGATCAGGCACGCGGCCAGACCGCCAAGCTCGGCGGACCGGCCGAGCGTGAGTTTACCGCCGTTCAACTCGGCTAGCTCGCGCGCGATGGACAGGCCGAAGCCGTGCCCCCCCTCGCTCTCGTCGAGGCGGCGGCCCGGCAGGAGCGCTTGTTCCACCGCGATCTCGTTCAGACCAGGTCCGTCATCGGCAATGGCGAGGGAGACGAAAGCGCCCTCCGCCACGGCGGTCAGCGCGATGGCGGTCGATGCATGGCGCCAGGCATTGTCGAGCAGATTGCCGATCATCTCGTCCAGATCCTGCGGATCGATCGCGACCGACATCTCGTCGGCGACGGCAATCTCGATCCGGAGCGGCCGCTCGGCGTGGATACGGCGCAGCACGGCGACGATGTCGGTAATCGCGGGGGCGAGCGCGGTCTGCACGCGCGCTCCGCTGCCGGCAGCGTCGGCGCGAGCGCGGCCGAGATGGTGGCGTATCCGACGATCGATCTGGTCGACCATGTCGCGCACGTCGTCGTCCGCGTTCGCCTCTGCAAGCTGCAGTGAAAGCGCGGCGAGGGGGGTCTTCAGGCCATGCGCCAGATTGGCGACATGCTGGCGGGCATGCGCGAGCCCGGCAGCGTTCTGGTCGATCAGCGCGTTCAGTTCGGTGACGAGAGGCTCTAGTTCGCCGGGCTGGTCGGCGGGCACGTGACGTTCGGTGCCGGCGCGTACCGCGGCGAGCGAGAGGCGCAGATCGCGCAGTGGTCTGAACCCGATCCGCAACTGCAAGAGCGTGGCGAGTGCCAGGCCGACACCAAGCAGGGCGAGCGAGCCAAGCAGCGGGATCATCGCCTCACGCAGCGGCGCCTCGACGATCCGACGCGGGCCGAACGCCGCTATCGTCACGGGGCCGAGCCGGGTCGTCACCGTCAGCGTTCGCGAATGGAGCCGTTCACCACGCATTCCGCGGCCTTCGCCGGGACGTGGGCCATTATCGTCCCGCCGACCGTCGAAGCGTGGGCCCCCCGGCGCGATCTGGCCCGGCGCGATCTGGCCCGGCGCGATCCGGAGCGACATGGCGGTGCTCCGCCAGCTGCCAGCGGGTCCTTCGACCTGCCAAGCCCACCCCGAACCGAGCTGGTCGAAACCGGGCAGGTTGACGATGCGCGTCCGGTCGAGGGTCGCATCCGGGCGGACCGCGCGTGCGAGCACCGACACCTGCGCATCGAGCCGGTCGTCGAGGCCGTGCATCACGAACCGTTCGAGGACATGGCCGATCGTCACGCCTGCGAATATCAGCGCAAGCAGCGTCGAGATCGCCGAGATCGCGAGCATGCGTCCGAACAGCGATCGGGGAATGACAGAGCGGCGGCGCATCGTCATGGCGCCGTATCCGCGGTCAGGCGATACCCACGACCGCGCACCGTCTCGATCATCTGCGGACCGATCTTCCGGCGCAGCCGGCCGATGATGACCTCGATCGAATTCGAGTCGACGTCCGCATCGCCTTCGTAGACGCGCTCGATCAGGTCGGCGCGCTCGATCACTACTTCCCGTCTCAACATCAGCGCGGAGAGGACGCGCCATTCGAAGGCAGTGAGTTTCAGCGGCAGGCCGTTCAGCTCGAACGTGCCAAGTTGCGCATCGAACGTCAGCGGCCCGCAGGTGACTCGCGATGCCGCGTGGCCGGCGGCGCGACGGACCAGTGCGCGAAGTCGCATGACGACCTCCTCGACGCGGAACGGCTTCACGACATAGTCGTCCGCGCCGGCCTTGAACCCCTCGACCTTTTCCGACCAGCCGTCGCGGGCGGTGAGAATCAGGACGGGCAGGTCGCGTCCCGCCGCGCGCCAGTCGCGCAAGACCGACAGGCCGTCGCGCTTGGGCAGGCCGAGGTCGAGCACGGCAGCGTCGTACAGTTCGGTCGCACCCAGATGCCCGCCGTCCTCGCCGTTGCTGGCGACGTCCACCGCGAAATGCTCGGCACGCAACGCCCGCGCCAGCCCATCGGCGATCGCCACATCGTCCTCGACCAACAATACCCGCATGCGCCTATCCCTATGCCTGAGACCCCAACGGAATCTGAACGGCTTGGTTCAGCGGGCGTCGGCAGCGCGGGCCTAGACGGTGATTCGTCAACCAACGAGAGGAACGACCCAAGTGACCGACCATTCCCATACCGCCCCGAAGACGCGCTTCGACTTCCGCCGCAACCGCCTTGCGCTCGCCGCGGCCGGCCTGCTCGTCGTCGGTGGTGCAGCGGGTGCCGTCACGGTTGCCGCAACACGCCCGAGCGTGACGATGGCACCCGCTACGCCGACCGCGATCCGCTCGCTCCAGTCCGATGGGATCGTCACGATCCGCGGGCGGGTCGCCGAAAAATACGGCAACAAGTTCGTGATGGCGGATAGCACCGGCCGCGCGCTGGTCGATCTCGGACGTGATGGCGAGGGCGGCAATCTGGTTGCGGCCGGTCAGCCGGTGACGATCCAGGGCCGGTTCGAGGATGGCTTCGTCCACGCCTCGTTCCTGGTCGCGCCCGGCGGCAAGGTGACGGCGCTCGGCCCGGTCGGGGGCCCGCGGCATGGCCCGCATGGGCCTGGCCGCGATGGTCCTGATGGTCCCGGCCGAGATGGGCCAGATCGTGATGGCCCCGGCCGCGATGGTCCTGGCGGTCCGGATCGCGGTCCGGGGGCGCCCCCGCCGCCGTCCGCCGGTATGGCACCGCCTCCGTCCACGGCGAATGGTGCAGTCGCTCCGGCGCCAGTTGCTCCAGCGGGGACGCCGGCAACTGCACCCGCCCAGCAGGCCACGCCAGCGACCTGAAATCAGCGCGGGGCCGGTATCATGCCGGCCCCGCGTTATCGGCGTATCGGTGCGGTCCGGAGCTGTTGGCGGCGCAGCACTGGTTCGGGCGGGCGGACCCAGTAGCGGCCGGTCACGACCAGCGGCAGCGCGAGCAGCAGGCCTGCGCCGACATCCCAGACGCCGTCGCCGATCAGGCCTGCGCCGAGCCCCGCGACGGTCGACACGCCAAGCAGGATCGGCAACGCGAAGATCTGGCCGTTGGTCTTGTGGGTCATGCGATTTCTCCCGCCATCACGACTTCGCGGACGCGCTGGTCGCTCGGACCGCCGCGACGACGCAGCCAAAGATACAGCCCGCTGCCGAGCACGATGATCGTCAATATGTCGAAGATCGCCCAGATGATCTTCATCGCGAGGCCGCCGTAGTTCCCGAAGTGCAGCGGCTGTGCGAGCAGCATCGCCTGCATGTACCACGGCATCGGCACGACCGCGTCGAGCCGTCCGGTCGCCGCATCGACGAAGCCGGGCAGCAACATCTTCGACGTCAGCGGCGTCGCGCCCTTCAGGAAGACGGCGTAGTGATGGTGGCTGCTGAAGACGACGCCGGGGAAGGCGATGAACTGCGGCTTCATCTCGGGTGCCTCGCGCTGCACCGCGTCGAGCGCGGCTTGCACCGAGGCGCGCTGGGCGGGCAATGGCGTCCGTGCCTCGCTGGCGATGATTCCGGCGAGGCCGTTCGCCTTCCAGATGCCGGTAATCGGCACGACGAAAGTGTTGATCGTGCCCGTCACGCCGACGACGCTCGCCCAGGCGAGCGTGACGATGCCGAGCAGGTTGTGGCGATCGAGCCAGCCGAGCCGCTTGCTGCGCCCTCGACGCAAGGTCCCGAAGTCGAGCTTGGCCATGAACGGTGCGTAGAGCACGACGCCCGAGACGATCGCGGCGAAGAAGAGCAGGCCCATCACGCCGAGGAAGATCTCCGCCCAGAAGCCGAGGAGCATGTCGGTGTGGAGCTTCAGGATGAACGCCATCACGCCAGGGACATAGGGGGGCATCTTCGTGCCCGTGCGCGCGTCGAACGCGAGGAAATGCATCGCTGCGGGGGCGGCATCGGCCGTCGGGCCGGTCGTCACGTAGACGATGGGGCGCTCGTCGTCGAAGCTGACGTAGAGCGGAATTTCGCCAGGGGCGGCCTTCGCCGCTCTGGCCAGAATGGCGTCTAGGGACAGCGACGGCGTGTTGGCTGGCAGCGTCGCCATGGGCGCTGGCGGGTCAAGCCAGGCGTCGATTTCCTCGTCGAAGATCAGCGGCAGGCCGGTCACGCAGAGCATCAGCAGGAACGCGGTGCAGATCAGGCTCGTCCATTTGTGGACGAGATACCAGGTCTTGATCGTGCCGCGGGTCATGCGCGGGGAGCGGTCTTGCCGAGGGGTATGATTTGCTGGGCGGTCACCAGCGCACAGGTACAGATTTGATAACGATGTGCAATAGCGGGATTGAGCAGGCGTCTTAGGTATCCTCCCCCGCCAGGGGGAGGTGGCACCGAAGGTGTCGTAGGGGGAGGAACGCGCAACGACGGTGATCCTTGCCTCCCCCTCCGTCTGGCAAGGGCCAGCCACCCCCCCCTGGCGGGGGAGGATCAGGGGTCAGGCCACCCCGGCGCCGCCGGTGACGCCGTAGACTTCACCGGTGATGTAGCTCCCCTCCTGCGAGGCGAGCAGCACATACACCGGCGCGATCTCCACCGGCTGGCCCGGACGCCCGAAATGGCTCTTCGATCCGAACGTTTCGACCGACTCCTGCGGCTGGCCACCGCTGGGCTGAAGCACCGTCCAGAACGGCCCCGGTGCGACGACGTTGGCGCGAATGCCCTTCTCGATCAGCTGCTTGGCGAGTCCCTTGGTATACGCGACGATAGCCGCCTTGGTGGTCGCATAGTCGAGCAGATTGTCCGACGGATCATAGCCCTGCACCGACGCCGTCGTGACCACTGCAGCACCGACGGGAAGATGCGGGACGGCGGCCTGCACGAACCAGTGCAAGGCATAGACGTTGGTCTTCATCGTCTGGTCGAAATCGTCGGTCGAGATGTCTGCGACGGTCGGCCGCGTCTGCTGGCGCCCGGCGTTGACGACCAGCACGTCGAGACCGCCGAACGCATCCACCGTCTGCTGGACAGCGGCGCGGCAGAACGATTCGTCCTTCACGTCGCCGGGAAGCGCGAGAGCCTTGCGCCCCTCCGCCTCGATCAGCGCGACGACTTCCTTCGCATCGGCCTCTTCGGCGGGGAGATAGACGATCGCGACATCGGCGCCTTCGCGCGCATAGGCGATCGCCGCGGCACGGCCGATGCCGCTGTCGCCGCCGGTGATGAGCGCCTTGCGCCCCGACAGCTTGCCCGAGCCCTTGTAGCTCGTTTCGCCGTGATCGGGTTTCGGGTCCATCTTCGACGCGATCCCCGGTGCTTCCTGCGGCTGTTGCGGGAAGGGGGGCTGCGGATATTGCGTGCGCGGATCCTGCATCGTGAGCCGGTCGGCCATGGGTTGCTCCTGTGAAGATTGAGCAGGGGCAACCCATGTCGGCGCGGATAGGTTGCGTCCTATTTGAGCAGGATCAACGCCTTCGACAGCGTCATGTAGATCCCCCAGAGGATCGGCAGTCCGACTGCCAGCCATGCGAACACGACGATCGGCGACGTCCCGGTTGCCGCAGCAGCCGTACCGCCGGCCACCGTTTCGACCGCGATCGGCCGGTCATCCGCCGCCATGTGGAACTTGGCAGCTACCGGCCGGACGAACAGGTTCGCGACGAACCCCGCAACTAGCATCGCCGCCAGCACCAGAAAGATCGGCGGGTAGATATCGCTGCGAGGCACGCCCGCCGCGATCGCGCGGTCACGCATGTTCGCGACGAGCAATGGCCCGACCACGCCCGCGGTCGACCAGGCGGTCAGCAACCGCCCATGGATCGCGCCGACATACTTGGTCCCGAACAGATCGGCGAGATACGCAGGCGCCGTCGCGAACCCGCCGCCGTACATCGAGGCGAGGATGCAGAAGACCAGGATGAACAGGCCCAGCGTGGTGCCCGCCAGCGCCGGTGCGGCGAAACCGTAGAGCACCGCGCCTGCTGCAAGGATCGTCGCGAACAGGGGTTTGCGCCCGATCCGATCGGACAACCAAGCCCAGAAGAACCGCCCGCCGATGTTGAACAGGCTGATAGCCCCGACGAAGCCCGCGCCGACCGCCGCCGCCGCCTTCTTCTGGTCGTCGTCGAACGCAGTGAACAACACGCTCGGCGCGTCGATCAGGCGTCCGCCGAACAGCTCCTGCAACATCGGCGAGGCGATACCGATGATCCCGATCGACGCGGACACGTTGAAGAACAGCACCAGCCACACCAGCCAGAATTGCGGCGTGCGGTGCGCATCCGACAGTGCGACGTTGAAGCGGCTGATCGATGCCTTGGCACTCGTCGGCGCGGTCCAGCCGGCGGGCGCCCAACCCTCGGCGGGGACGCGGTAGCCAATCGCGCCGGCCATCATGAACAAGAAATAGACGCAGGCCAGGACGAGGAACGTCTGCCAGACGCCGACGCCCGTCGGGCTCGCGAAATGCTTCATCAGCAAGTCGGCGAGCGGTCCGCCGATCATCGCGCCGCCGCCAAAGCCCATGATCGCCATGCCGGTCGCCATGCCGCGCCGGTCGGGAAACCATTTGATCAGCGTCGAGACGGGCGAGATGTAGCCGAGGCCAAGCCCGATCCCGCCGATCACGCCCGACCCGAGCCAGATCAGCCAGAGCTGATGCGTGGAAATGCCGATCGCGGCGATGCCCATGCCGCCACACCAGCAGAACGCCGCGACGACGCCGGCTTTCCGCGGGCCGGCGCGTTCGAGCCAGCCGCCCCAGATCGCGGCGGCGGCGCCGAGTACGACGAAGAACAGCGTGTACGTCCAGACGAGGTCGCTGACCCGCCAGTCGCAGGTCGTGGTGGTCAGCGCGCCGAGCAGCGAGAGATTGGGGCAGGCGACCGGATCGGTGATCCCGATCGCGCGCGACAGCGGCAGCCAGAACACGCTGAACCCGTACGCCATGCCGATGCACAGGTGGATCGCGAGTGCGCAGGGCGGCACCAGCCAGCGGTTGAAGCCGGGTGCGGCGACGGTTCGGGCCCTGCTGAGAAAGCCCTCCGCGCCCAGGTCTCTCGTGTCCGGCATGCAACCCCCTGTTTAGTATCGTTTATGCGCCTGACGATGGGCGATCACGCGGCGAATGTCACCTCCAGTGTTTCGAACCCGTCGATCGTCGCGCGCACGGTCTGCCCGCGCTGGATCGGTCCGACACCGGCGGGGGTACCGGTGAAGATCAAATCGCCCGGCGCCAGCTCGACGAAGGTGGACAGCGTCGCGATGATCTCGGGCACGCTCCAGATCATCATCGACAGGTCGCCGGACTGACGTGTCTCGCCGTCGATCGCGAGTGCGATGCTGCCCTTGGTGGCGGGTACGCCCGGCGTGAGCGCGCCGACGGGTGCGGAGCGATCGAAGCCCTTCGCCATGTCCCACGGCCGTCCTGCCTTCTTCGCCGCCGCCTGGAGATCGCGGCGCGTCAGGTCGATGCCGACGCCAGCCCCGAAGATCGTCGCAGCGGCATCCTCGACCGCGATATCCTTGCCGCCCTTACCAAGCGCGATCACCAACTCGACTTCGTGGTGCAGGTCTTCGGTCTTGGGCGGGAAGGGCAGCGTACTGCCGTTCGCGACGACCGCATCGGCGGGCTTGGAAAAGAAGAACGGTTCCTGCCGGTCGGGGTCGGAGCCCATCTCCCGGGCGTGGTCGGCATAGTTCTGGCCGACGCAGAAGATCCGGCGGACGGGAAAGCGGTCGGTGGTGCCGGCGATCGCGACGGTCGGCGCGGTGACGTGTGGGATGTGCATGATGGCTCCTTTGGCGGCCTTCATCACGCGTTGGCGCCCGGTTTGCAACGAAAGCGGAACGTCCGCCGGGGCAACGGGTTACCGATGCGTACCCCGAGGAGATATGCATGCCCAGCAACCCGCCCGTCCGTTTCGATCCGTCCGTGGAGACGATCGCGTCCGACGAGCAGGAGACGTTGCAGGGTCTGAAGGACTCGTTCCAGGACATCCTGGAGACCACGTCGCAGGATTACGGCCACGCGGTCCGCTCGGTGCATGCAAAGGCGCACGGCATCGCGCGCGGGACGTTCACGATCGCCGATAATCTCCCATCCGAACTCGCGCAGGGTATCTTCGCGACGCCTGGCGCGCACGAGGCGATCATCCGCATCTCGACCAACGCCGGCGACATTCTCGACGACAGCATCAGCCTGCCGCGCGGTCTCGCGCTGAAGATCCTGGACGTCGACGGTGCGCGGCTGCCGGGGTCGGAAGGCGATACGACGCAGGACTTCATCATGGTCAACGGCCCGGCGTTTGCCGCGCCCGATGCCAAGTCGTTCGCCAAGAGCCTCAAACTCCTGTCGAAGACGACCGATCGGTTCGAGGGCGTGAAGAAGGCGATGTCGGCGACCTTCCGCGTGGTCGAGTCGGCGCTCGAAGCGGTCGGCGCTCGGTCCACGACGTTGTCCCGGCTCGGCGGCGCAAAGCCCGTCCATCCGCTCGGCGAGACCTATTATTCGCAGACGCCGTTCCGCCACGGCGACTATATCGCGAAGGTCGCGCTGTTCCCCGTTTCGCCCGGGATCACGCGTCTGACGGGCGACACCGTGAACGTCTCGGCACGGCCGGATGCCTTGCGCGAAGTCGTCGGCGAAGAGATGATCGAGCATGGCGGCACCTGGGAATTCCGCGTCCAACTCAACACGGACCTCGATTCGATGCCGATCGAGGATGCTTCGGCGGTCTGGGACGAGGAGCAGAGCCCGTTCGTGACCGTCGCAACGCTCGAAATCCCGCCGCAGCTATCGTGGGAGCACGGGGTGACGGATCGCACCGACGACGCGCTGTCGTACAGCATCTGGCACGGTATCACCGCGCATCAGCCGCTCGGTGGCGTGAATCGCGCGCGCAAGGAAACGTACAAGCAGTCGGCGGACTTCCGTGGCCAGTTCAACGGATGCCCGATGCACGAGCCCGCCAAGCTGTCCGAAATTGCCTGAGATGATAGAAACGGGGCGCGCCGGCATGAAGCTGTTCCACGTCAGCGACGTGCATTTCGGCGCGGAGGACCCGGTGGCGATCGCCTGGTTCTCCGAGCGTGTCGCGGAAGAAAAGCCCGACGCGGTCATCATGACCGGCGACCTGACGATGCGCGCGACGAAGGACGAGTTCCAGCAGGGCGGCGACTGGCTGCGGTCGCTCGGCGTGCCGGTGACGCTCGAGGTCGGCAACCACGACATCCCCTATTACTGGGATCCGTTCCGCCGGCTGTTCGCGCCGTACCAGCGCTACGCAGCGGTCGAGCAGATGATCGAGAAGCCGCTGGAACTCCCCGGCGTTACCGTCGTGCCGTTGAAAACGACGGCGCGGGCGCAGTGGCGCTGGAACTGGTCGAAGGGCCGCGTCAGCCCCGGATCGCTCAAGCGTGCCCTGGCGATGATCGCGGACGTGCCGGAGGGCAATCTGATCCTCATCGGCGCGCATCACCCGCTGATCGAGGGCGGCACCATGGGGACGGCGAAGACACGTCATGGCGACGAGGCACTGACGGCACTGGCCGAGGCTGGTGCACATGCGGTGTTGTCAGGCCACGTCCACGACCCGTTCGACGTGCCGGTCGAGCGCGCAGGCCGGATCATCCGCATGATCGGTGCGGGCACGCTGTCGAAGCGCACGCGTGGCAGCCCGCCTGCGTTCAACGAGATCCGCGTCGAGGGGGGGCAGTTCGAGACGGTTCCGCGTACGCTGTAGGTTATTTTTTATAAGGGCTGTTGAGTTCGGTGAGCCATCCGGCGACAGGGGCGCGCAATGTGCTGCCGGACGGCCGTTTGCGCCGCGCTTCCGAAACGTCGATGGGCTTTTGGAAAGCCAGCCCTGCCAGCCCACTCCTGACCCACACCACGTCGGCGGCGGTCGGTACGATCGACCCGATCGCGACGACGACCACGGCACCGGCGTCCAGGTCACCAGCCTGCGCGATGCAAAGGCCGGTTTCGGAGATGTTGGTGACGCGGTGCTGGCTTGCCCCCGTCGCGATTGACGCGAAACACGTCCGCGCTCAGCATCACGCTTGTCCGTGTGGCGCGGGCGAGCGAGGGCGGTTTGTCGCTGGGATCGGTCGTCATGGGCTGAAAATGCCCGCGGTCGGTTCGTGTTTCCATAGCACTGGCGATATTTCTGCCGAAAAATGGTGGCACGCGACTATTTCTTGTCGCCGCTCTGCGTGAAGTCGATCCGGATCCTGACCCAGGCGCCGATCATCGGCTTGCCGCCGACGCGGGGCGGGCGGATGCGGAATTGCCAGGCGCTTTGCCGCATCGCACGCGAAAGACCGGACCCGATCGGAGATTCGCCGAGCGACCGGCAGTTCTCGACCTGGTAGTTCGCGATCGTCTTGCAGGCAATCAGCGCCCAGCCGCCCGGCGGCGCACCGTTGGGCAGGAACTCGGCGAGTTCGGCATGGGTGGGCTCGCGGTACCATTCGGCGTTGTACAGCCGCTGGCCGCCCGGCCCTTCGCCAGGACCATAGGCCGAACCACTGTCCTGACCCTTCCCCGTCCCGCTCCCGCCATCCCCCCCGGCAAGCTGGTCTTCGGGATGCGCGGGCATCTTCGAGATATCGGCCGCGTCGAACATTTCCATCCCGCCCAGCATCTTGATCGGCAGCGGCGGCGGAGATTTCGCCGGGGCAGGGGGCGCCTGCGCGGACTCGGCGCGCGGTGCCGCCCGCGGCGGGGAGCCACCGCTGGCGCGTTTCTGCTTGGTCGGCGACGGCGTGCGCTTCGCGGGGGTAGGCGTGCTTTGGTCGGGCGCCATCTGGAACGTGACCGGACCGCGCCGTTCCTCCGGCTTGACGACGGCTGACGGGGCCAGTCGCAACAGCAGCAGGATGATCAGTATGTGCGCGATCACCGTCAGCACGAGCGCGGCACTGCGACGTCGCGTGGAAACGCGCGTCTCGCTCGACGAAGGATGGTACGCCGACCGCATCGGCCGTTCGCCTAGCCCGGCGGCGCCCGCCCCGCAACATGGCAACGACCTGATGACCAAGAGTTCATTCGCCGGAGGCCAGAACGCCACTTGGCCGCATCGTGCAGAGAGCGGGATCGGACCCGAATGGGGACGGCCTCAGCCATCGCCACTTTGGGCGTCTCCTCCTTTCCCGATGGAAGGGAAGGCCCAGCCCGGGCTCTTGCCGGGTGGGAAGGGTGAGGGTGATGACCCCGGCGACCTCGCAAACGAAAAAGGCCGCCGCCCGGTATCCCGGACGGCGGCCTTTTCTTTAGTCAGCGCGGAAGGCGTCTGACGAAACCGATTACTCGGCTTCGTTCAGATACTCGCCGGCATCCGCGTCGGTGCCGGTGCCCGAGGTGACGACCGCTGCGAGCGGATCCTCGCCTGCGCCGCCTGCATCACGCGGCGAACGTGCCAGTTCGGCAGCATGCTCGTCGGCAGCCGACATCGGTGCCACGATCGACACCTCCGCCATCTTGCGCTGCTGGACGCGCATCGCGGCGTCGCGGCTGTTGGCCACGACACGCAGGCGGTTGAGGCCTGCACCGGTGCCTGCCGGGATGAGCCGGCCGACGATCACGTTCTCCTTCAGGCCCATCAGCATGTCCTGCTTACCCTGGACCGCTGCCTCGGTGAGGACGCGGGTGGTCTCCTGGAACGACGCTGCCGAGATGAAGCTGCGGGTCTGCAGCGACGCCTTGGTGATGCCGAGCAGGATGGGCTTGCCCTGTGCGCGGGTCTGCTTCTTCTCGAGCTTCTCGTTGGTCGCGTCCATTTCCTCGCGATCGACCTGCTCGCCCTTCAGCAGCGTGGTGTCGCCGCCGTCGGTGATCTCGACCTTCTGCAGCATCTGACGAACGATCGTCTCGATGTGCTTGTCGTTGATCTTCACGCCCTGGAGACGATAGACCTCCTGGATTTCCGACACGAGATACTCGGCGAGGGGTTCGATGCCCATCGTCTCGAGGATGTCGTGCGGATCGGGCGAGCCGCCGATCAGGTTGTCGCCGCGCTTGACGTAATCGCCTTCCTGAACGTCGATCACCTTCGACTTCGGCACCAGATACTCGACGACGTCGCCGCCATCCTCGGGCTGGATGCCGATCTTGCGCTTCGCCTTGTAGTCCTTGCCGAACACGACGCGGCCCGAGATCTTGGCGATGATCGCCGAGTCCTTGGGGATGCGTGCCTCGAACAGCTCGGCAACACGCGGCAGACCACCGGTGATGTCGCGCGTCTTGGCGCTCTCGCGGCTGACGCGGGCCACGACGTCACCGCCGAACACCTGTGCGCCATCCTCGACCGACAACGTCGCGCCGATCGCCAGCATGTAACGACCGGTCTCGCCCGACGTCTCGTCGAGCAGGGTCATGCGCGGACGCAGATCCTCCTTCGACTTGGTCGCCGCACGATATTCGATCACGACGCGCTGGGCGATGCCCGTGGCTTCGTCGGTCTGCTCGGTGAGCGTCTTGCCCTCGATCAGGTCGACATACTTGATCGTGCCCGGGTTCTCCGTGATCACCGGCATGGTGAACGGATCCCACTCGGCCATCCGATCGCCGCGCGACACGATGTGACCATCGTCGAACAGCACGTACGCACCGTAAGGGATGCGATCGACCGAAAGCTCGCGGCCGTCCATGTCGACGATCGCGATTTCACCCGAGCGGCTGAGCACCACGCGACGGCCACGCTGGTCGACGATGATACGCAGATCGCGGAACTGCACCGTACCGTCAGCGTGAGCCTCGAGGTTCGACGTTTCGTTGAGCTGCGCCGCACCACCGATGTGGAACGTACGCATCGTCAGCTGCGTGCCCGGCTCACCGATCGACTGCGCGGCGATGACGCCGACAGCTTCACCGATGTTGACCGGCGTACCGCGGGCGAGATCGCGCCCATAGCACTTGCCGCAGACGCCAATCTTCGATTCGCAGACCAGCGGGCTGCGGATCTTGCACGACTGCGTGCCGAGGCCTTCGATCGTCGTGATCATCGGCTCGTCGAGCAGCGTGCCCGACGGGATGACGACCTTGCCGGTCTTCGGATCGACGATGTCTTCCGCAGTCGTACGACCGAGGATGCGCTCGCCGAGGCTTGCGATCGTCGAACCACCCTGAAGAATGGCCTTCATCTCCAGCGCGCGGGTCGTGCCGCAATCCGGTTCGATGATGACGCAATCCTGCGACACGTCGACCAGACGACGGGTGAGATACCCCGAGTTCGCCGTCTTCAACGCCGTATCCGCGAGGCCCTTGCGAGCGCCGTGGGTCGAGTTGAAGTATTCGAGGACGGTCAGGCCTTCCTTGAAGTTCGAGATGATCGGCGTCTCGATGATCTCGCCCGACGGCTTGGCCATAAGGCCACGCATACCGGCAAGCTGCTTGATCTGCGCCTGCGAACCACGAGCACCCGAATGGGCCATCATGTAGATCGAGTTGATCGGCTTTTCACGGCCGGTTTCCTCGTCGACCTTCACCGCACGGATCTCGTCCATCATGGCGTTCGCGACCTGGTCACCGCAACGGCTCCAGGCGTCGATCACCTTGTTGTACTTCTCCTGCTGCGTGATCAGGCCGTCCTGATACTGCTGCTCGAAGTCCTTCACGAGCGCCTTGGTGTCGTCGACCAGACCAACCTTGGCGTCCGGAATGATCATGTCGTCCTTGCCGAACGAGATGCCGGCGCGGAACGCGTGGCGGAAGCCGAGCGACATGATCGCGTCGGCGAACAGCACGGTCTCCTTCTGGCCGGTGTGACGATAGACCTCGTCGATCACGTCGCCCACGTCCTTCTTGGTGAGGAGGCGGTTGACGGTGTCGAACGGCACCTTGTGGCTGTGCGGCAGGCACTCGCCGAGCAGCATGCGGCCCGGGGTCGTCTCGTACCGCTTGAGGTACTGCTTGCCCTTCTCGTCGGTCTGCGGAACGCGGCTGATGACCTTGGTGTGCAGCGTGACCGCCTGAGCGTTCAGCGCCTGATGCACTTCGGCCATGTCGCCGAGCAGCATCCCCTGGCCCGGCTCGTTCTCCTTCATCATCGACAGATAATAGAGACCGAGGACCATGTCCTGCGACGGAACGATGATCGGCTTGCCGTTGGCGGGCGACAGGATGTTGTTCGTCGACATCATCAGGACGCGCGCTTCGAGCTGGGCCTCGAGGCTCAGCGGGACGTGCACGGCCATCTGATCGCCGTCGAAATCGGCGTTGAACGCGGAGCAGACCAGCGGGTGAAGCTGGATCGCCTTGCCCTCGATCAGAACCGGCTCGAACGCCTGGATGCCCAGACGGTGAAGCGTCGGCGCACGGTTCAGCATGACCGGATGCTCGCGGATCACCTCGTCCAGGATATCCCAGACTTCCTTGCGCTCCTTCTCGACCCACTTCTTCGCCTGCTTCAGGGTCATCGACAGACCCTTCGCATCGAGACGTGCGTAGATGAACGGCTTGAACAGCTCGAGCGCCATCTTCTTTGGCAGGCCGCACTGGTGCAGCTTCAGCTCAGGCCCGGTCACGATAACCGAACGACCCGAATAATCGACGCGCTTGCCGAGAAGGTTCTGACGGAAGCGGCCCTGCTTGCCCTTGAGCATGTCGGACAGCGACTTCAGCGGACGCTTGTTGGCGCCCGTGATCGTGCGACCACGACGGCCGTTGTCGAACAGTGCGTCGACGGCCTCCTGGAGCATGCGCTTCTCGTTGCGGACGATGATGTCCGGCGCACGAAGCTCCATCAGGCGCTTCAGGCGGTTGTTGCGGTTGATCACGCGGCGATACAGATCGTTCAGATCCGACGTCGCGAAACGACCACCGTCCAGCGGCACCAGCGGGCGCAGCTCGGGCGGGATGACCGGAACGACCTCGAGGATCATCCACTCGGGACGGTTGCCCGAATCGATGAAGCTCTCGACGACCTTCAGGCGCTTGATGATCTTCTTGGGCTTCAGCTCGGACTTGGTGACCGCGAGCTCTTCGAGCAGCGCGGTACGCTCACCGACGAGATCGAGCGACTCAAGCATGATGCGGACCGCTTCGGCACCGATACCGGCCGAGAACGCGTCCTCGCCATACTGGTCCTGCGCGTCGAGGAGCTCGTCCTCGGTCATCAGCTGGTACTTCTCGAGCGGGGTCAGGCCCGGCTCGATGACGATGTACGCCTCGAAGTACAGCACGCGCTCGAGCTGCTTCAGCTGCATGTCGAGCAGCAGGCCGATGCGCGACGGCAGCGACTTCAGGAACCAGATGTGCGCGACCGGGGCGGCGAGCTCGATATGGCCCATCCGCTCGCGGCGCACCTTCGAGACGGTAACCTCGACGCCGCACTTCTCGCAGACGATGCCCTTGTACTTCATGCGCTTGTACTTGCCGCACAGGCACTCGTAATCCTTGATCGGACCGAAGATGCGCGCGCAGAACAGGCCGTCACGCTCGGGCTTGAACGTGCGATAGTTGATGGTCTCGGGCTTCTTGATCTCGCCGAACGACCACGAACGGATCTTGTCCGGGGACGCGATGCCGATCTGGATCTGGTCGAACGTCTCGGTCTTGGCGACCGGATTGGCGAAGGGGGTCATCTCGTTCATTTTATTCTCCATTCCCCTTCCGCATGGCGGGAGGGGCTAGGGGAGGGGATGTCGTAGCCTCTCGGGGTGGTGCCTGCGGGGACAGGCCCTCCCCCGACCCCTCCCGCAAGCGGGAGGGGAGGAGTTGAGGCTTACTCCGCCGCGATCTGGATGCCGTCGCTGTCGAAGCCGGGCTCCGACTGCTTCAGGTCCACATTCAGGCCGAGCGAGCGCATTTCCTTGACGAGCACGTTGAAGCTCTCCGGGATGCCGGCCTCGAACGTGTCGTCGCCCTTGACGATCGCCTCATAGACCTTGGTGCGGCCGACCACGTCGTCCGACTTCACCGTCAGCATTTCCTGCAAGGTATATGCCGCGCCGTAGGCCTGGAGTGCCCAGACCTCCATCTCGCCGAAGCGCTGCCCACCGAACTGCGCCTTACCACCCAGCGGCTGCTGCGTGACGAGGCTGTACGGCCCGATCGACCGTGCGTGGATCTTGTCGTCGACCAGATGGTGGAGCTTCAGCATGTAGATGTAGCCCACCGTCACCTTGCGATCGAACTGATCGCCGGTGCGGCCGTCGAACAGGTCCGACTGGCCCGACGTGTCGAGGCCCGCCAGCGCCAGCATCGCCGACACATCGGCTTCGCGGGCACCATCGAACACCGGCGTCGCCATCGGCACGCCGCCCTTCAGGTTCTTGGCCAGCTCGACGATCTCGTCACCCGTGCGGGCGTCGATCTCGGCGTGATACTGCTCGCCGTACACCGTCTTGAGGCGATCGCGGACCGCCTCCGGCATCGCACCCGGCTTCGCATCCGGGTTCTCTTCACGCCACGTCTCCAGAGCCGCGGTGATCGACTGACCCAGGCCACGTGCGGCCCAGCCCAGATGCGTCTCGAAGATCTGACCGACGTTCATGCGCGACGGCACGCCCAGCGGGTTGAGCACGATATCTACCGGCGTACCGTCGGCGAGGAACGGCATGTCCTCCGCCGGCAGGATGCGGCTGATGACGCCCTTGTTGCCGTGACGGCCGGCCATCTTGTCGCCCGGCTGCAGCTTGCGCTTCACCGCGACGAACACCTTGACCATCTTCAGCACGCCCGGCGACAGCTCGTCACCACGCTCCAGCTTCTCGCGACGATCATGGAACTTGTCCGTGATCAGCTTGGCTGCATCGTCATACTGGATCTTGACTGCTTCCAGATCGCTCTGGACCTTGTCGTCGGCGACCGCGAACTTCCACCACTCGTGGCGGTCGACGCTGTCGAGCAGATCCATGTCGATCACGACGCCCTTCTTGACGCCCTTCGGCGCCGAGGTGGCGGTCTGGTCGAGCAGCATCTCGCGAAGACGCGACCAGGTCGCACGGTTCAGGATCGAACGCTCGTCGTCCGAATCCTTCTTCAGGCGCTCGATCTCCTCGCGCTCGATCGCCATCGCGCGCTCGTCCTTGTCGATGCCGTGACGGTTGAAGACGCGAACGTCGACGACCGTACCCGACACGCCCGGCGGCAGGCGAAGCGACGTATCGCGCACGTCGCTGGCCTTCTCGCCGAAGATCGCACGGAGAAGCTTCTCCTCTGGCGTCATCGGCGATTCACCCTTCGGCGTGATCTTGCCGGCGAGAATATCGCCCGGCTCGACCTCTGCACCGATGTAGACGATGCCCGCCTCGTCGAGGTTGCGCAGGGCTTCCTCGCCGACGTTCGGGATATCGCGCGTGATGTCCTCAGGCCCGAGCTTCGTGTCGCGAGCCATCACCTCGAACTCGTCGATATGGATCGACGTGAACACGTCGTCCTTCACGATCCGCTCGGAGATCAGGATCGAATCCTCGTAGTTGTAGCCGTTCCACGGCATGAACGCGACGAGGCTGTTGCGACCCAACGCCAGCTCGCCGAACTCGGTCGACGGGCCGTCGGCGAGCACGTCGCCGGCACGAACCGCATCGCCCACCTTCACCAGCGGACGCTGGTTGATGCAGGTCGACTGGTTCGAGCGCTGGAACTTCATCAGCGTGTAGATGTCGACGCCCGACTTGCCGGCATCGATCTCGCCGGTCGCCCGGATCACGATACGCGCCGCGTCGACCTGGTCGACGATGCCCGCACGCTTTGCCGAAATCGCTGCACCAGAGTCACGTGCCACGGTCTCTTCCATGCCGGTGCCGACGAACGGCGCCTCGGCCTGGACGAGCGGCACGGCCTGACGCTGCATGTTCGAGCCCATCAGCGCGCGGTTGGCGTCATCGTTTTCCAGGAACGGAATGAGCGATGCGGCGACCGAGACGAGCTGCTTGGGGCTGACGTCCATCAGCGTGATGTTGTCCGGCAGCGCCATCAGGAATTCGCCAGCCTGACGCGACGACACCAGTTCCTCGACGAAGCCGTTCGACGAATCGAGCTCGGCGTTGGCCTGCGCGATCGTGTGCTTGGCCTCTTCCATCGCCGACAGGTACACGACGTCGTCGGTCACCTTGTGATCCACGACCTTGCGGTACGGAGTCTCGATGAAGCCGTACTTGTTCACTCGCGAGAAGCTGGCGAGCGAGTTGATCAGGCCGATGTTCGGGCCTTCCGGCGTCTCGATCGGGCAGATGCGGCCGTAATGCGTCGGATGAACGTCGCGGACTTCAAAGCCGGCGCGCTCACGCGTTAGACCACCTGGTCCAAGTGCCGACACGCGACGCTTGTGGGTGACTTCCGACAGCGGGTTGGTCTGATCCATGAACTGCGACAGCTGCGACGAGCCGAAGAATTCGCGGACCGCGGCAACCGCAGGCTTCGCGTTGATCAGATCGTTCGGCATGACCGTCGAGACATCGACCGACGACATGCGCTCCTTCACGGCGCGCTCCATGCGGAGCAGGCCGACGCGGTACTGGTTCTCGAGCAGCTCGCCGACCGAACGGACACGACGGTTACCGAGGTTGTCGATATCGTCGATTTCGCCCTTGCCGTCCTTGAGGTTCACGAGCGTCTTGATGACCTCGAGAATGTCCTCGGTACGCAGCGTCGTCACGGTGTCCTCGACGTCGAGGTCGAGACGCATGTTGAGCTTCACGCGGCCGACAGCCGACAGATCGTAGCGATCCGGATCGAAGAACAGACCCGAGAACAATGCCTCGGCGGTCTCCAGCGTCGGCGGCTCGCCGGGGCGCATCACGCGGTAGATGTCGGACAGCGCCTGCTCGCGCTCTTCGGCCTTGTCGACCTTGAGCGTGTTGCGGATCCACGGACCGGTCGCGACGTGATCGATGTCGAGCAGGTCGAGACGCTCGATGCCTGCCTGGTCGAGCAGTTCGAGGTTCTCGGACGTAACTTCGTCACCGGCTTCGATGTAGATGCGGCCGGTCGACTCGTCGATCAGGTCGTATGCCGAATAGCGGCCGAAGATTTCCTCGGTCGGGATCAGCAGGTCGGTGAGGCCGTCCTTGAACGCCTTGTTCGCGGCGCGGGGGCTGATCTTCTGGCCGTTCGGGAACACGACTTCGCCGGTCTTCGCATCGACGATGTCGAACATCGGCTTCTGGCCACGCCAGTTCTCGACCTGGAACGGAACGATCCAGCCACCCTGGCCGCGGACGAACGTCACTCGGTTGTAGAAATAGTTGAGGATCTCTTCGGACGTCATGCCGAGCGCGTAGAGCAGCGCCGTCACGGGCAGCTTGCGCTTGCGATCGATGCGGACGTTGACGATGTCCTTCGCGTCGAACTCGAAATCGAGCCACGAACCGCGATACGGGATCACGCGTGCCGCGAACAGGTACTTGCCCGATGCGTGCGTCTTGCCGCGATCGTGATCGAACAGGACGCCCGGCGAACGGTGCATCTGGCTGACGATGACGCGCTCGGTGCCGTTGATGAAGAACGTGCCGTTCTCGGTCATGAGCGGCATGTCGCCCATGTACACGTCCTGCTCCTTGATATCGATGACCGACTTGGCCTCGGTATCGGGATCGACCTCGAACGCGGTCAGGCGCAGCGTCACGCGCATCGGCGCGGCATAGGTGATCCCGCGCTGGCGGCATTCCTCGACGTCGAACTTCGGCGGCTCAAGGACGTAATCGTCGAAATCGAGATAGGCGGTGCCGGCGAAATCCTGGATTGGGAACACGCTGCGCAGCGTCTTCTCGAGACCCGAGACGTGGCCGATCGACTTGTCAGAACGCAGGAACTGCTCGTAGCTCTCGCGCTGGACTTCGATCAGGTTCGGCATCTGCACGACTTCGTGGATGTTGCCGAAAACCTTGCGGATACGGCGCTTTGCAGTGCCGTGTTCGATCGCCTTGGAAGCCATAGGTTTTGTTTCGCCCTATAAAAACTGACGGATCAGTCGTAATTTCGTGCTTGGGAACCCCCAAGCGGGACGCACGTTCACGCAAAAAGGCCGCGCGCATCAGGTGCGGCGGCTCTCAGCGTATGAAACCTCGGTATCCAATACGATCGACACGCTGCGCGACGGCATGTCATTTCCCGGATGCTGTGGTGAGGTGCGGATATAGGCGCGCCGTGGCGTCATGTCAAAGGGTGGACGCGGCACGGTCGTTTTGACACGGTCGCACTGCCCGAAATACTATAGCGTCAGCCTTGGTCGACGCTATTTGCGTCCGCATCAGGATGTAACGCGTATTTCTAGCATCAACGGGTGCCATTCGCTGGGGAGTAGGCGACGTCATGAACGATAGGATCGCAGTGCGGACAGCGTCCGACCAGGACCGTGCGAACTGGACCCGGCTGATCGACGATCACGAGAAGATCGCCGGGCAGTGTGCCGAACTCGTCGGCCTGGCGCGACAGTCGAAGTCGCAGAGCGCGCTCGCCTCGCGCAAACTGATCGAACTTGCCGTTACGGTTGCCGACCACCTCGGCGTCGAAGACGAAGTCATCGATCGCACCGTCGTGGCGATGGAGGCGCACTGCTCGGCCGATACCATCGCGATGATGGAAGAGGACCTCGACATCCTCCGTTCGGACTGGAAGGCGTTCATTGGCCGCTGGCTGCCGACGATCTCGCCGAAAGACTGGGCCGCATTCGGGGTTCAGGCGGAGTCGATGCTCGATAGATTGTCGCATCAGGTGAAGCTGGAGACCGAGCTTCTATATGACCATGCGCTGCGTGATGGCGTGGTCCGCCCGGGTGGGCTGGTGCTGCACTGAAGAGCGCGGGGCGGTTAATGGGATGGTTGCTCCCATTCTCGTCCCCAAAAAAGAGCTACCACCCCGGCAAAGGCCGGGGCCCAGTTGGAAAGGTGGCAATAACGAAGCGCTGCCCGTCATCAGCAACGTTCCCCAACTAGGCCCCGGCCTTCGCCAAGGTGGCATTGCTCTTGGGGTCCGTATCTCGGATCAAACCAGCCGTCCGTCTACCGCCGCTTCTTCTTCGACGGCACAACCACCACCGGAACCACCGGCACCGGCGGTTGCACCGTAACCTTCACGACCAACGGCAACACCCCCGGATCCGCCGGATACTCCCGCCGGGCCCGCGCGAACACGAACCGGGCCTTTGCTGCCCCAGGCGCACTCTCGTTCGCGCCGACCCAGCGCCAGTGCCACGGTTCCCATTTAACGTGTTGTTTGTTGCCGCCGGGGAAGCTCTGTTCGAAGCCGAACCTTGGCGCGTTCGCTCGCAGCCAGCGCGCGGCAGGCGTAGCGGCCATGCATGCCTCCGCATCGGGACACCCGTTCGCAGGACGTACTGCGAAGTCGAGCGCGTAGCCGGTCGAATGCTCGCTGTACCCAGGCGGCGCGACCGAGATCGCCCGGTCGGCCGCGCTGCTGGTTTCGCCGCGACAAAAGACGCTGCGCTGCCGAGCTATCGATCGTTGACACGACAAGGCGCGGAGTTGGCCCATCACCGAAGGATCGCCCTGCGCCGCCGCGAACAGCCGCAACAGGTCGGGCAATATGTCGGCGCGCACCACGCACGGATTGCCCACTGAATATTCGGATGGCAGCGTCACCAGTTCGGTCTCGGGCGCATCGCCATATGGCAAATGTCCGAACGCACGACCGTCGGGCGCGATGGCGGCACTCTGTCCCTCGCACAATTGTGCTTCCGCGATCGTGGGGGCGAACAGGAGCGCGAGGGCCAGTGTGCGGTGCAACATTAACGCAAGCTCTGGCACGCAGGCGCTAATGATGGCAAGGGCGGCGCCATGCATGGTGAACGCGTACTCTTCCTCGACGGCGAGGCCCTGGTGATCGACAAGCCCGCAGGGCTGCCGGTCGATCCGCCCCGCGATGGCTCGCTGAGCCTCGAAAATCATCTCGAAAGCCTGAAGTTCGGCTTCCAGCGCTGGCCGAAGGCGGTGCACCGGCTCGACCGCGACACGAGCGGCTGCCTCTTATTGTCGCGCAACCCCAAGGCACACGCTCGGTTGCAGCAGGCGTTCGAGCAGGGCCTCGTCTCGAAGCGCTACGTCGCGCTGCTCGACGGCGTGGTCGAAGGCGCGTCGGGATTGATCGAGATGGCGCTGGGCAAAGTCAGCACGGCCGAGACCGGCTGGCGGATGGTCGAGGACCCCGAGGGCAAAAAGTCGCGCACCAAATGGCGTGTGCTCGAGATCAAGGACGGCCGCTCGCTGGTCGAATTCCTCCCCGAGACTGGCCGCACGCACCAGATCCGCGTCCACGCCGCGAGCGGCCTCGGTGCGCCGGTGGTCGGTGACGGCGTGTATGGCAAGGCGGATGGGCTCGGCATGATGCTCCACGCGCAGCGGCTGATCGTGCCGCGCCCGGGAAAGGCCGACGTGCTCGCCGAAGCGCCGCTGCCCGAGCGGTTCGCCAAGGCTGGTTTCGCCGACGAGGCTGCCCCGGTTTCAGACGTTGCTCCGACTGCCGACGCGGTAACGACACCCGACTCCACCGACGGCTGAGAGCCGAGGGCAGGGGCTTATGGTCGCGATCCCGATCACCCGATCGATCTCGATCGACGACAGCGAACTGATCGAGAGCACGACGCGATCGGGCGGTCCGGGTGGTCAGCATGTCAACACCACCGACAGCGCGGTGATCTTGCGCTTCGACGTCGGCCTCTCGCCCGGCCTCCCACTGGCGGTGAAGAACCGCATCGCGGTGCTGGCGGGATCGCGCCTTACGCGCGACGGTGTGCTGGTGCTGCGCAGCGAAGGCTCACGCTCGCAACTGCTCAACCGACAGGAAGTCCGCGAACGCCTCGTCGCGCTGATCAAGGAAGCGACGATCGTCCCCAAGGCACGACGCGCGACCAAGCCGTCGAAAGCAGCGAAGGCGCGGCGGGTCGACACGAAGAAGGTGCGCAGCGGCGTGAAGGCGGGTCGAGGGAAAGTCCGCGACGATTGAGCGATTCATGGTCAGGTGCCATCCCTCCGCCCCGTCACCCCAGCAAAAGCTGGGGCATCCTTGAGGAACGGACCGCCGTCGCCAACATGGAGATCCCAGCTTTCGCTGGGATGACGGATTTTGGAGCGTGCTAGTTCCATCAAGGCGCCGACCAAGGAAGACACCATGTACCAGTTCGATATCTCCGCCGGCACGAAAGCCGATCTCTACCGCGACCTGCTCGCCGCGCTTGATGCTCTAACGACGGACGAGACCGATCCGATCGCCAATATGGCGAATGCGGCGGCGGTGGTGTGGGAATACCTCCCCGACCTCAACTGGGCGGGGTTCTACCGGCTGGTGGAAGGTGAGCTCGTCCTCGGGCCATTCCAGGGCAAGGTCGCGTGCGTCCGCATCCCGGTCGGCAAGGGCGTCTGCGGTGCCGCCGCCGCGACGCTGATGACGCAACTGGTCGAGGACGTGCATGCGTTCCCCGGCCACATCGCCTGCGACGCGGCAAGCCGGTCGGAGCTGGTGGTGCCGGTGACCAGGGATGGCGTGCTGATTGCGGTGCTCGATCTCGACAGCCCGGAGCCTGCGCGGTTCGATGCGGAGGATGCGGCAGGCTGCGAGGCGCTGGCGAGGTTGCTCGGCCAGCGGCTCGGCTAGCGCCGGCCGACGCGCCCCGTTTCGGGACAGCACGCCTTCTGGCGACTCCAACGTGCGCTTGGTAAGCAACACCTCAAGATATCCGGCGTTTGCGCTGGATCGGGTGGCAAACCAGGGAGACGGACATGCGGATGCTTTTGATCGCGGGCGCGGGGCTGGCGTTGGCAGGCGGCGCGGCAGAAGCGCAGCGGCCGACACCGGGTGCGAGCTATCCTGCTCCCGGCATCGCGATGCAGGCGCCGATGGCCCGCCCGAACCGCCCCGGTCCGATCGCCGCTCGGACACCTGTCGTGCGGGCTCCGACGCGACCCGTCAACGCCCAGCGTACGTCGCGCTGGGGCAGCAAGATCGGCGGTCGCTGGTGGGGTGGTGCGAACGCCCCGGGCGGCTGGGCCGGGTATCGTCGCCCGCAACGCGGCTGGGCCGTGCCGGGCTATTGGAATACGCCGCGCTTCTACGTCGGCGACTGGTCGAACTACGGCCTCGCACAGCCACCCCAAGGCTATAACTGGGCGCGCTACTACGACGACGCCGTGCTGATTGACTCGCGCGGTTCGGTCTACGACACCGCAAGCGACCTCGACTGGGATCGCGCCGGGGGTGGCGGCTACGCGGCGATCAGTCCGCGCGACTATGCGGCTAACGACTCGGTCTATGCGGGTCCCGACGAGCGCGGCTACGCTCCGCCTTACGAGGATCGTGCCGCGCCGCGCCGCGACAATGGTCTGGGTGGCGCTGCGATCGGTGCAGTGGCCGGAGGTGTTGCTGGCAATGTCATCGGCGGGCGTGGCAATCGTCTCGGCGGAACGCTGATCGGTGCAGGTGTCGGCGCCGCGGCCGGCTATGCGATCGACAAGAGCGAAGATCGCGGTCGTCGCGCACCGCCGCCTCCGGGGTATGGCGCGGGATATTCGCCGCCCGCGTACGCCAGCGACTATCCGCCACCAGTGCCAGTCTACGGCGGCGGCTATCAGCAGCCGCGCGGGTATACCGTGGCGCCGGGCGGTACCTGGACGTCGCCAGATGGCGCGACGACGGTGACGACGACTAGCGGCGGCGCGTATCCGGCCGGCTCGACGACGGTGGTCGTGCAGTCCGTGCCCGTTACTACGACCACCACCACGACCGAATATTATGACGCAGTACCGTATCCGCGGAGGAAAGTGCGGCGCCGCCGGTGATTCAGCCGAGCATCCCGGCATAGGTCTGCGGCGGCTGGGGCAACAGCACGCGCGCTGCAATGCCGCTGCCGACGACCATAACGAGTGCCCCTGCGCCGACCACGAGTATCTTGCGCGGCATGGGACGGTCGGCGAGTAGGACGCTCGCCACCGCGGTCGCGATCATCGGCCAGAGATGGTAGCGCAAGTCGGACGCGATGCTCAGGGCTGCGAAGCTCGCCTCGAGCGCAATCGCGGACACGAGCAATGCCATGGCGAGATCGCGGGCCGGATCGCGCGGGCGCGCGAGGCTCGCGGCAAGCGCGGTGATGGCGACAACGATCCACGCGATCGGCCATCCGAGCGGCGTCTCGACGACCACTGCCGTCAGCGCTTCCCAACTCCGGGCTGTGGCACCGGGGTCGGCCAAGCCTAGCGTATTCGGTTCGGACGCGGCGGGCGGCGCCGCGCTCGGCCAGTGGAACGGGACCAGCCAGCGATCGGTGGAGTTCAGATGCGCGAAGCGGTGCCCGGCATAGGCGATCGGATGATGCAGCGCTGCGGATGCCAGCGTGACGTACAGCGTCGCGGTCGGCAGTGCGCGCAGACGCTCCATCGTCGTTGCGCAATGCGCGTCGTCGCCGAGCGGATCCCAAAAGAACGGCTTGGCGCAACGGCGGGCGATCACGGTTGTCGCTTCCGACCGGGTGAGGCCGGTGGTGTCGCTGCCCGGTGCCCGTGCGGCGATGCCGGCAAGGTCGTAGAGCGCCTGCGTTGCCTCGACGCCGCTTGGTTGTGCGCGGAGCATCTGGTGGTTCACTATCGGTGCGACGGCAAGCACGAGCACCACCGCGACAAGCCCAGTGACAAGTTTCGCGAGCGGGTGCGTCGGGCGCGGGGCAAGCGTCACGAGCAGTGGAACGACGATGAAGACGGCGTTGGCGCGGACCAGCACGGCGTAGGCGAGCAGCAGCGCGACCGGCACGCACATCGCGCGGGGAAGCGGACGGCGCGCAAGACGCCACCAGCCGATGATGCCAACCGCCCCGAGCAGCGCGCCGGCGAGTTGCGCGTCCTTGAGGACGACGCCCTGCCAGCCGAGAAAGGGTGGGAGCAGGCCGATCGCAAGGATCGCGACGGCGCTGCGGGGCCGCCCGACCCAGGCTAGCGCGGCGGCGATCAGGCCAAGGCCCAGCCAGTAGGTGAGAAGTTGCAGAACGAGCATCGGTCTCGCGCCGGAGCCGAGCGGCGCGATCAGCGACCAGACGCGCGCCATCGCGGGAGGGTGCCAATCGTCGTACACGCCCGACAGGACTTGCTGGTATTGCGTGACGGTGTCGTACATCGCGGTGCCCGGCCAGAAGATCGCGAGCGAGGCGATGCACAGCGCGGCCGCGCCGATGGCGATATGGCGCTGCGTGAGGCGGGCGGCAGGTTCGATCGGCATTTGCGGGTCCTGCACCGTTGACTTGGAGGGCTACGAAATCCTGCTGGCAAGACCTCTCGGCTGGCGCGACCTTTCGATGCGGCATGCGCGAGGGTCAAGAGATATAGGGCCGAAACGGGATGGTTTGCCCGGATCGGTCGGCCGGTCGGGTATCGCGACCGTCGGAATGCCGTGTCCGACAAGAAACGTACGCCCCATGCGCCTGGTCACCCTGAAGAAGGTCGGGATCCAGAGGCACCAGTAGCTGCGGGCTGTACCCTGGGTCGGACGGCGAAGGTCGCGGTATCGTGCTCGTATTTCCCGCTAGGGGAGGTGGCGCCGAAGGTGTCGGGGGGGGGGAGGGCACAGGCGAAACGTTATCGCCTCCGCCCCCTCCGTCAGGCTAAAGCCTGCCACCTCCCCTTTGCGGGGGAGGATCGATTGCTCAGTAGTGGATCGCCCGGCCATAGGCGGCGAGGACGCTCTCGTGCATCATCTCCGACAGCGTCGGATGCGCGAAGACAGTTTCCATCAGTTCGGCTTCGGTCGTCTCAAGCTGGCGCGCGACCACATAGCCCTGGATCAGCTCGGTAACTTCCGCGCCGACCATGTGCGCGCCGAGCAACTCGCCCGTCTTCGCGTCGAACACCGTCTTCACGAAACCCTCGGCCTCACCCAGGGCAATGGCCTTGCCGTTGCCGATGAAGGGGAATTTGCCGACCTTCAGCTCGTAGCCCGCTTCCTTCGCCTTCGCCTCGGTCATGCCGACCGACGCGACCTGTGGGCGCGAATAGGTGCAGCCCGGGATGTTGGCCTTGTCCATCTGGTGCGGCGAACCGCCGGCGATCTTTTCGACCGCGATGATGCCCTCGTGGCTGGCCTTGTGCGCGAGCCACGGCGCGCCGGTGACGTCGCCGATCGCCCAGATGCCGTCGACGTTGGTGCGGCCGTATCCGTCAGTCTTGATATGACCGCGGTCGGTCTCGACGCCTAAGGCCTCAAGCCCGATATTCTCGGTGTTGGGGACAATGCCGATCGCGATGATCGCGTGGCTGAAGGTCTCTTCCGAGACCTTGCCGTCCTTCGCCTTGATCTTCGCCGTGACGCCGTTCGCGGACGGTGCAAGACCTTCGAGGCCGGTCTGGGTCAGCAGCTTGATGCCCTGCTTGGTCAGCGCCTTGCCCATGAACGCGGACACTTCCTCGTCCTCGACGGGGAGGATGCGCGGGAGCATCTCGACGATCGTCACGTCGGCGCCCATGTCGTTGTAGAAGCTGGCGAACTCGACGCCGATCGCGCCCGAGCCGATGACTAGCAGGTTGGTCGGCATCTCGGTCGGCACCATCGCGTGACGATAGGTCCAGATCCGTTCGCCGTCGGCCTTGGCGAACGGCAGGTCGCGGGCGCGCGCGCCGGTCGCGACGATGATGTTCTTGGCTTCGAGCTCGACGGTCTTGTCGCCCTGCTTGACGCTCAGCTTGCCCTTCGCGGTAACCGTGCCGACGCCCTCGACGACGGTCACCTTGTTCTTCTTCATCAGACCCTTGACGCCGGCGTTCAGCTGACCGGCAACTTTCCGCGAACGATCGACGACCTTGGCGAGATCGAAGCCGACATTGTCCGCCTTGAGGCCGTAGCTCTCGGCGTTCTGCATATAGTGATAGATTTCCGACGTCCGCAGCAGCGCCTTGGTCGGAATGCAGCCCCAGTTGAGGCAGATGCCGCCGAGCCGCTCACGCTCGACGATCGCGACCTTCAGGCCGAGTTGCGACGCACGGATCGCGGCGACGTACCCGCCGGGGCCCGAGCCGAGGATGACGAGATCATAGGTATCAGCCACGGTAAGTCCTTCGATTTCAGTTGGTTTCGGGCGGCACGGGCCGCGGTTTGCGATCGTCGCCGACCGCCACGAAGATGAAGCGCGCCTGGGTCACCTTGCAGCTGTCGTTGCTGTGACGCGCGCGGCGCCAGGCCTCGACCTCGATCGTCATCGAGGTGCGGCCGACCGCGATCAGGTCCGCGTAGACCGACACCTCGTCGCCGACGACGACGGGCATGTGGAACTTCATCGCGTCCGCGGCGATCGTGACGGCACGGCCGCCGCTGCGCCGGGACGCGACCGAACCCGCAGCAAGATCCATCTGGCCCATCAGCCAGCCGCCGAAGATGTCTCCATACGGATTAGCGTCGGCGGGCATCGCGGTGACGCGGATCGTCGGGGCCTTGTTGGGAGGCAGGTCGGTCACGCTTCACTCCTGCGGGTCGTTTTGTCGAGACGGCGGGCGCGACGCAGCGGCCCCACGCCCATCAGCACGGTCGCCACCATCGCTGCCGCGCCGCACGCCCAGATCACGTCCTGCCCGAGCGGGAAGGACCATGCCGCCGCCCAAGTGATTGCCACCGCCGCCACGAGCCCTGCGAGGATGTGCAGGATCTCGATAGTGGTGCCGGAAAGCGACCTGAACGACGATATCAGCCCCATCTTAGGCCAGCATGCTCAGCGGGTTCTCGACGAGATGCTTGAACGCCTTCATGAACTGCGCGCCGTCGGCACCGTCGATCGCGCGGTGATCGAAGCTGCCGGTCGCCGACATGACGGTCGCGACCGCCAGTTCGTCACCGATCACGACCGGGCGCTTCTCGCCCGCGCCGACCGCGAGGATCATCGCCTGCGGCGGATTGATGACCGCATCGAACTGCGTGATGCCGAACATGCCCATGTTGCTGATCGAGGCGGTGCCGCCCTGATATTCCTCGGGCTTGAGCTTGCCGTCGCGAGCACGGGCGGCAAGGTCCTTCATCTGCGTCGAGATCGACGACAGCGACGCGGTGTCCGCACCGACGATGATCGGCGTGATTAGGCCCGACGGGGTGCTCACAGCGACCGAGATGTCGGCACGCTGAAAGGTGATCAGCTGGTCGGGTGTGAACATCACGTTGCAGGTCGGGACCTGCATCAGGGCGACGGCCTGCGCCTTGATCAGCAGGTCGTTGACCGACAGCTTCACGCCGCGCGATTCGAGACTCTTGTTCAGCTCGCCACGCAGCTTAAGCAGCGCGTCGAGGCGGATGTTCACCGTCAGGTAGATGTGCGGAACGGTCTGCTTCGACTCGGTCAGGCGACGCGCGATCGTCTTGCGCACGTTGCTGAGCTTGGTCGCCTCGTGCGGGATATCCGGCACGGTCGCAGGCTTTGCGGCAGGCGCGTGCGCCGCGGCGGCAGTCGGCGCAGCAACTTCGGTCTTCGCGGCAACCGGAGCCGCACCCGGCTTCGCGCTTTCGACGTCGGCCTTGACGATGCGACTCTTCGGCCCCGAACCCGAGACAGCGCCAAGATCGATGCCCTTGTCGGCGGCGAGACGGCGCGCGAGCGGGCTCGCCTTGACGCGGTCACCGCTGGCGGCGGGCTTGGCCGCACCGGCGTCGTCGGGACGGCCGTGATCCTCAGCTGACGCCTCGGTCCGCTCGACCGGCTTGGCCTCGGCACCGGTCTTGTTCGGGTCCGTCGGATCGGGCTTGGCTTCCGATTCCTTTGCGGCCGGCTCAGGCGTCTCGCTCTTGGTCGGCGCGGACGATACCGAAGATGCATCCTCACCCTCTTCGGCGATGATGGCGATGACCGTGCCGACCTTTACATTGTCTGTACCCTCGGCGACGAGGATCTTGACCACGGTGCCTTCGTCGACGGCTTCGAATTCCATCGTCGCCTTGTCGGTCTCGATCTCGGCCATCAGGTCGCCGGATTTCACGACGTCGCCCTCCTTGATCAACCATTTGGCGAGGGTACCCTCCTCCATGGTCGGGGACAGCGCAGGCATCTTGATCTCGATCGACATGGATTTCCCCAGGGCGTGACGTAACGGCATGCCTACTCGCGCCCTCGTCCGCTCGGGTCAACCCCGGCGCACTTGCGTATCGACCCGCCTCGGCCCAATTACCTGCAATAACGGGGGCTAAAATGCGCATTTATCTGGTTGTTATCGACGACAGTCCGGAAGCCGGCATCGCGTTGCGGTTCGCGGCACGGCGTGCGGTAAAGACCGGCGGTGGCGTCGAGATTCTCACCGTGATCCCGCCGCAGGAGTTCATCGCGTTCGGCGGCGTTCAGGCGACGATCGAGGAGGAAGCTCGGTTGCATGCCGAGGGGTTGGTCGCCGGCGCCGCGGGTACGCTGATCGAGGAATCCGGACTCCGGCCGTCGATCACGGTGCGCGAAGGCGAGGCCGCCAAGATCATCCGCGAGATGATCGAGGCGAACCCCGATATCGCGGCGCTGGTGCTGGGGGCTGCCGCAAGCGGGGCACCGGGCGAACTGATCGCGCATTTCGCGGGCACGGACGCGGGCGCGCTGCCCGTTCCGGTCATGATCATTCCCGGATCGCTGACCCGCGAGGCGATCGACAGGCTCAGCTAGCAATCGGCTCCGTGGGCAAAAGGTTGGGTTGGCCATAGGCTGGCTAGCACAGGCTACACGAGATTTCGCTTAGCTGACTTCCATTGCGGGCTGGGTTGCGAGCAGTCGTTCGATACCGTCGATGCCAGTCTGGGTGAGTTGCAGCGCGTCGAGATCGGCGTGAGGCGGCTCGATCAGCGACCGGGTCTGGAGTACCCTGATCCACCGGCCAAGCGTCGCGCGGGACATGCCCAAGGCGCCGGCGACCATGTCGATACTGGCGATCCGGCCTTCGGCTTCGGCAACGTACACGATCAGCAGCGTCGTCCAGGCGTGATCGGCGAACAGGTCTGAGCCGAGCGTCTCGTCGCGCGCGCGCATGACGCCCAGCAAGCTCTTTGCGCGTTGCCAGAGGCGGTAGGGCATGTCCGCGGGGTCAATGACGTCGACCGCGGTAGGGATGGTCGAGAGCGTGCCGACGAGATGACCCGTCTGACCGCTACCGAGTCGCGACACCTGAACCTCTAGCGTCAGGATATCGCCCTCGCCACCGATATAGCGCTTCCTGATTTTCGCGGAATTTCCGTTGGGTTGCAGTGCGATGACCTGCGAGCGGTTACGGGCAAGGTCATCGGGATGGGTGATGGCGAGATAGGACAACCCGACCAACTGTTTCTGGGTGCGCTGCAACAATGTCGCAACCGTTTCGTCGACCACCTGGATAACGCCGTCGCCGTTCGAAATAGAGTGGCCAATGATCATCGTCGTTCCTGCAGCCCCACGAACATCTTTACCAACCACGCCAAAATTTCTGCAACATGGATTATGCAGTTTCGTTTCAAGCCATTGGTAGAGCGTGCGAATAGTTGCTGGCACGCTAAATAGTGCTCGATTGTAAAAATATCATGATCGCAGCTTGAGCTGCGGGTGGGTTCGATCCAAGATCGTGGAATGTCCATCCTTGTCGCTCCGCTGCTACTTGCAGCCGCCGCCGCGTATCCTGCTCCATCTCCGGCACGACTGGAGGCCGATGTCACGACGATGGTCGGTTTCGGCACGCGCCATACCGCGTCGACCACGACCGATCCGAAGCGCGGCATCGGTGCCGCCCGGACCTGGGCCGCCGACCGGTTCAACGCGATTTCGGCAACCTGCGGCGGATGCATCACCGTCGACCGGATCTCGCGGCGCTTTACCGGGCCGCGCGCACCGACCGGTGTCGTCGTCGAGGACGTGCTCGGTATCCAGAAGGGCCGCGATCCGAACCGCGTCGTGATCGTCGGCGCGCATATCGACAGCCGCGTCACTGACGTGATGAACGTGACGTCGGATGCGCCCGGCGCGAACGACAACGCGTCGGGCGTCGCGCTGGTGCTGGAGGCCGCACGACTGCTGTCGCGGCGCCAGTTCGACGCGACGATCGTCTACGCGGTGTTCTCCGGCGAGGAGCAGGGCTTGTGGGGTGCCGAACTGCTCGCCGACACCGCCAAGGCTCGCGGCTGGCAGGTCTCGGCGATGCTCAACAACGATATCGTCGGCAACACGGTCGGGCAGGGCGGCGTGCGCGTCGCTGACAAGGTTCGCGTGTTTTCGGAAGGCATTCGCGCATCGGAGGATCTCGTCGCTCAGCAGGGGCGCAGGGCGGAGGGCGGCGAGGACGACGGTCCCAGCCGCGCCTTGGCGAAGGCGATCGACGGAATCGCACGCGGTATTCCTGGTGGACTGGATGTGATGCTCGATCGCCGGCCGGACCGGTTCGGGCGCGGCGGCGATCACGAGCCGTTCCTGAAGCTCGGCTATCCCGCCGTACGCTTCTCGGTCGCGGCAGAGAATTGGGACCGCCAGCACCAGGATCTGCGCCCCGAGAAAGGCGTGGTCTACGGCGATACGATCGCCGGCATGGACTTCCCGTACCTTGCGAAGGTGACCGCGATCAACGTCGCGACGCTGTCGCGAATCGCCAGCGCACCCGCGGCGCCCGAGGACGTGTCGATCGCAGGGGCATTATCCCGTGACACGACGGTGAAGTGGACTGCGGTACCAGGCGCTGCCGGCTACCGCGTGCGGTGGCGTCGGAACGATGCGCAGAACTGGGCCAAGACCCGCGATGTCACGGGGACCGAAACGGTTCTGACGCAGGTTCCGGTCGACGACAATTTCGTCGGCGTGTCCGCGCTTTCGGCTGCGGGAGCGGAAAGTCTCGTGAGCTTCGCCGGGCGCGAACGGCGACGTTGAACGTCGCGCCCGTCGGGCCGTTCGCGGTCGATCAGGCCGCGGCGGACGCTCTCCAGCGCCGGTTGGCGAGCGCCCGCGCTTCCTCGACCGGCAGGGGGCGACCAAAATAGAAGCCCTGGACCTTGGTGCAGCCGAACTCCTGGACCATGCGGTGTTCGGCCTCGGTCTCCACGCCCTCTGCCGTCGTCGCCATGTCGAGGCTCTTCGCCAGCGCAATAACGGCGTGAACGATCGCAACCGCCTCGCGTAGCCCTTTGGCGGCATCGCGGACGAAGCTGCGATCGATCTTGATCGACGAGAAACGCGTGCGGCTGAGATAGCCGAGTGAGGAATAGCCGGTCCCGAAATCGTCGAGACTGAGGTGGACGCCGAGATCGAGCAGGCGTTCCAGCACTTTCGTTGCGCCAAGCCCCTCATGCATGAAGACGCTTTCGGTGACCTCGAGCTCGAGGCGTTCGGCCGAGAGCCCGGTGTTCGCCAGTGCGGACGTGACGGTGGTCACGAAGCTCGGGTTCTGGAGCTGATTGGCGGATATGTTCACTGCGATGCGAATGTCCGACGGCCATTTGGCCGCTTCCTCGCACGCCGTACGCAATACCCAGGCTCCGATCGGAGCGATCAGGCGGGCATCCTCGGCGAGCGGAATGAACTTGCTTGGTGCAATGGTGCCGTACGCCGTGCTGACCCAGCGCAGCAGCGCCTCGAAGCCCAGCAGGGCGCCGGTGCCGGCGTCGACGACCGGCTGGTATTCGAGATGCATTTCGCCATTCTCGACGGCGGTGCGCAGCGCCAGTTCCAGCACCCGGCGCTCCTCGGCCTTGACGTGAAGTTCGGGCTCGTACGTCCGGTACACGCCGCGCCCGGCATCCTTGGCACGGTACAGCGCCAGGTCGGCGGAGCGCACGAGCATCTCGGCGGTACGACCGTCACGCGGGCCGACCGCGATGCCGACGCTGACCCCGATGTACAACGTATGTGCGTCGATCTCGTAGGAATGGGATAGCGATTCGATGATCCGCTGCGCCAGGCGTTCGATCGCGACGGTATCGCTCGCATCGCGGACGATCACCGCGAACTCGTCGCCGCCGAGCCGGCCGCACAGATGATCGTCGTCCATCAACTGAGCGAGGCGTTCGGAAACCTGGCCAAGCAAGCGGTCGCCGATCGGGTGACCAAGCGTGTCGTTGACCGCCTTGAAGCGATCGAGGTCGAGCATCATGAACGCATAGCGGCCTCCCCAGATGTCCGCCTCCGCCATCGTCTTCACGAGCGTCTCGTTGATCATCAGACGGTTGGGCAGGCCGGTGAGCGTGTCGAACCGTGCCATGCGGTTGATCTTGTCCGCGGATGCGCGCTGTTCGGTTACGTCGGAGCACACACCACGAAAACCCACAAATTCGCCGTCGTCGCCGAAGCGGGGCGAGGCCGCGAGTTCCCACCAGCGATCCTCGCCACCGATCTGCACCAGCAGCCGCAAATCGCGAAAGCTCTGCCGCATCTTCATCTTTTCCGCGAGCGTGCGCAGGCCGGCGGTGAAGTCGCCGGTATCCCAGCTTGGCCCCGCCAGCACCTGCAGGAACGGCATGCCCTCCAAGCCCCGCGCATCGAGCCCGCAGGCGAACGCAAAGCGTGACGACGCCCGGACGATCCGTCGTGCGACATCGGTTTCCCAGAGCCAGTCGGCGCCGGTTTCCTCGAACTCGCGCAGCAACAGGCTGACCGTCTGGTCGCGTTCGTCGAGTGCGATCTCGGCAGCGCGGATCAGGACGAGGGTCCGCGCGCGGCTGACGCAGACGATCATCAACATCAGCGTGAAGCCGAAGATCCCCGCCGCGGCTGCGCTGGCGCCGGCCATCGCCAGCTGGACCACCATCGCCGTGCCGAGATATCCGAGGAAGATCAGCGTCGCGAGCGCGAGCGGCGCCATCGCGAACGCCGCCGCGATCATCAAGACCGCAAGCGTTATGCCGAGGCCCGCGGTCGTTCCCGACGGTGCGTGCGTACAGAACAGCACGGGCACGATCGACCAAGTAAGACCGAGCGCGAGCCCCTCCCATCCGGTGTTCCGGACGTCGCGGACGCTGGCATAGCTATCGCCGCGATGATTCGTCGCGAGCCGACGAAATCCGACGACGAGTGCAACCGTGAGAATCGAGACGGCCCAGCCGACGATCTGCCAGGTCGGAACGAATCCACGCACCAGAAAGGCCGTGGTCAAGGTCGCGCAGATGTTCGCGACCAGCACGAACAACGCCAACCTGCGCCCCGCAAAGAGCTGCGCGGCACGGATGCGGCTCCATTCGAGATGATCCACGCCGCCGCGCAATCCAAGCAACGTCGGCGTATCCACCGTGAACCGGCGTGATGGAGAGGGTGATCTGATGTTCACGGGGTCAGTGTAAAACAACCTGGTTAGCAGATCGTTGGTAATCCACCGAATTGGATGTAATTAACACCCGACATAATGCTAAGTGCTGGACGACACGTACTTTGTCGGCACGAACTTTTTTAGTGCCGGTCCGAGTCGCGATGGTTTCACGCTGCAATGTCATACGGCTTTATATCGCCGCTGAGGTACAGATTACGCGCTTTCGCACGGCTGAGCTTGCCCGACGACGTGCGCGGCAAGGTGCGCGGCGGGATCAGTTCGATCAAGCAGTTCATGCCCGTCACCGAACGGACGCGCTCGCGGATCTCGTCGCGCAGGCGCAGGCGTTCGGCTTCGTCGGAGCTGCGGCACTGGACCAATACGGCGGGGGTTTCCTCGCCGCCGGGCGTCGTGATCGCGAACGCGGCGATGTCGCCCGCCTTGAAGCCGGGAAGCTGTTCCACCGCCCATTCGATGTCCTGCGGCCAGTGGTTCTTGCCGTTGACGATGATCATGTCCTTGGCGCGGCCGACGATGTAGATGTAGCCGTCCGACATATAGCCCATGTCGCCGGTATCGAGCCAGCCGCCGGACATGCACGCCTCGGTCGCGGCGTCGTCACGGAAATAGCCGACCATCACCGACTTGCCCTTGCACCAGACCTTGCCGATCGCGCGCTCGGGAAGGGGCGTGCCGTCCTCTTCGCGGATCTCGATCTGCATGTCGCGGACCGGCTTGCCGCAGTTGACGATTGCCCGGTAGCGCTGCGGACGGTCCCCGCCGCGGCTACCACCCGAGAGCTGGGTTTCCTCGACGAGTTCGACGCGGATGCCTTCGCCCGGCGGCATCAGCGATACCGCGAGCGTCGCCTCGGCAAGGCCGTAGCTCGGCAGGAACGCGCTGGCCTTGAAGCCGGCATCGGCAAATGCGTCGACGAACGACTGCATCACGTCGGGACGGATCATGTCGGCGCCATTGCCCGCGACCCGCCAGCGCGACAGGTCGAACCGGTCGCTCGCCTTGGTCTGCGAGGACATCCGGCGCGCGCAGATATCGTAGCCGAAGGTCGGCGAATAGCTGAGCGTCGTGCCTTCGTTCCGGCTGATGAGATCGAGCCACGCGAGCGGACGGCGCGCGAAATCCTCGGTCTTGAGGTAGTCGGTGGAGACCTGGTTGGCGATCGGCGACAGGAAGCAGCCGACCAGACCCATGTCGTGATACCAGGGCAGCCAGGAGACACAGCGATCGGTGTCGCAGACTTCCATGCCGTGGCTATGGGCAGCGAGGTTGTTGAGCAGCGCGGCGTGCGTGATGACGACGCCGTGCGGAAAGCGCGTCGAGCCGCTGGAATATTGCAGGTATGCGATGTCGTCGGGCTTGGCCTCGGGCAGCGTCGCGACCGGTGCCTCGCGCACGGCGAACTCGGACCAGTCGATGCCGACGGTGCCCGACAGGCGCGCGGCCTCGCCGGCCATCTGTGCCAGTTCGGGCGGGAAGATCAGCATCTTCGGATCGCAGCTGGCGAGCTGGACGCGGAGTTGTTCGATGTACGAGTCGCGACCGCCGAACGAGGTCGGCAGCGGCAGCGGCACGGGCCATGCGCCGGCATAGACGACGCCGAAGAACAATGCGGCGAACTCGGGACCGGTCTCCGCGACCAGCGCGATGCGATCGGCAGGCGCGACGCCGGCGGCGATCAGGCGATCCGCCATCGCACGCGCGTCGGTGCGGAGTTGCGAATAAGGGTAGGGCTGCGACAAAGTGCCGCGGGCGTCGTGAAAATTAAGCCCGCGGTTACCGCTTGCGGCGTAATCGAGCGCTTCGCCCAAGGTGCCGAAATCGGCGAAGCGGCGCGGCAGGGCGTCCTGGGTCGGCGTCGCGGTGATCGCGGTCTGGCCGTCCTTCTGAAGCGTCTCGGTCGTCATCGCAGTTCCTGTCTCTGGCGTCTTGCCCGGCATGGCGGCTGAGCGCACCTCGCCTATTTCTAGTCTAGCCGTTCAACTTCGGGTGTCAGTGTGGCACAATGATGGCGTGTCCGACGATGACGACCCCGATCGCGCGACAGGGCGCCCCAAAACCCGCGGTAAAGAGCGGTCCGCCGGCCGTGGCAACATGCGCAAGGCCGACCGCGCGCCGCCAAAGCCGATCGATGCCGCCGCGCTGGAGCGGATGGCGCTGCGCTATGTCGAGCGGTTCGCGACCACGCGGGGGCGGCTCACCGATTATCTGATGCGCAAGATCCGCGAGCGGGGTTGGGATGGTGGCTCTGCCGCGGCGTTGGCCGAGCCCGGCGAGCTCTCGCAACGGATGGCCGATCTGGGTTATGTCGACGACCGTGCGTTCGCCGAGCAACGTGCTGCTGCGATGCAGCGCCGAGGGCTGGGCGCGCGGCGTGTCGCGGGAGCCTTCCGCGAGGCCGGAATCGATGATGGCGATGCGGAATCGGTCGCGCCTGCGATTGCCGATCGTGCGGTCGAATCTGCACTCGCCTTTGCCCGGCGGAAGCGAATCGGACCGTACGGCAACGGCGAGGCGGACAGGAAACTTCAGGAAAAACAGCTCGCCGCGATGCTGCGCGCCGGTCACCGGTTCGACCTGGCGCGCAAAATTGTTGCTGCACCGCCGTCCGATACGCCGGAATTGGTGGATTTCGATTGAGTTCGGCAACGGATTCGTTGCGGTAGCGACGAAGCGTGCTATCTCGGCGTTCAGGGGTGTGACAATGCGTAACGACACGCAACAGGATGCGGACATGATAGTCGCGGCGGTATCGCCGGCCGTAGCGATGGCGACGCCGATGGTGGTGCCGATCGCTGCGACCGTCGCGAACGGTGAAGACGTGCGCGCGATCGGTGGCGTCATCAAATGGTTCGACGTGACCCGGGGCTTCGGATTCGCGGTCGCGGACGACGAGGACGTGGGCGATATCCTCGTGCATTTCTCCGTCCTGCAATCGCATGGCCGTCGCAGCCTTCCCGAGGGCGCGCGCGTCGAGACGCTGTCGGTCCAGCGCGGTCGCGGTTTCCAGGCGCGCGAGATCGTGTCGATCGACATGACCAACGCGGTCGAGGAGGTCGTGCGCGCCGTGTCCTCGCCCGATCGGGTCGATCCGATTGCGATGATCGACGCGGCGGGACCGTTCGAAGCGGCATCGGTGAAGTGGTTCAACCGGTTGAAGGGTTACGGCTTTCTGGTACGGAGTGCCGATGGCAGCGACATCTTCGTCCACATGGAAACGCTGCGCCGCGCCGGAATCGAGACGGTCGAACCCGACCAGCCGCTCCGCGCGCGCGTGGTCGAAGGGCGCAAGGGACCGCTTGCCGTCGCGGTCGAAGAGGATCCTGGATGAGTTTGGTTGCGAAGGCCGTGTTGGCCGCGGTGCTGGCGGTGGGCGTCGGCGCCGGGGGTGTCGCGTACATGAATAGCAGCACCGACACCGAAGCGGCGAAGGACGGCACGCTGGGGCTGACGATCAAGAGCGCGAACGGGGCGCATGCGTTCCGGGTCGAGAGCGCGAAGACGAAAGCCGAGCAGGCGCGCGGACTGATGTTTCGCACCGACCTGAAGCCCGATCGCGGGATGCTGTTCTGGCCGTATCCCGCCACGGGAGGCAAGCCGGTGGAGGCGAACTTCTGGATGAAGAACACGCCGAGTTCGCTGGATATCATCTACATCCGTAGCGACGGGACGATCGCGCGGATCGCGGAGAATGCCGTGCCGTTTTCGGAAGTGCCGATACCGTCGGGCGAGCCGGTCGGAGCCGTACTGGAACTGATGGGCGGACGGGCTGCGGAACTGGGGATCGCCGAGGGTGATCTGGTGACGTGGGACAAGGCGGAGTAGGCGCGGGCGGTTTGTCGTGCGTCTAACAATTTCATCCGACCGCGCGATATCGTTGAAGGAATTACACCGCCCCGGCGAAGGCCGGGGTCCAGTTGGGTGACGTCGCCAACTGATGCTGCGCTCCGTTACCGCGGCCTCTCCAACTGGGCCCCGGCCTTCGCCGGGGTGGTGGCCTTGCTTGAAGCGTCCTCTAAAAGTTGCTGGTCGGTGAGGGCTAACCCTTCCAAGTAGAAAAGACTGTTTCCCCGCGAAGGCGGGGACCCAGACTGGGCTCCCGCCTTCGCGGGAGAACAAGGAAGCGGGAACAGTTGCAGGCAAGGGCCCCTATCATAACGGCGAACCTCCACGATCCTCCCCCCTGGCGGGGGGGATCAAGAGTAGCGGCAGCCTTCCCTCCAACGATCATGGTTGAAGCCCGTCGCCAGTCGGGTTAAGCGCCAGCCATGGGCTTTCTCGCATCGACTTTCACGTGGTGGAACGGCGCCACCCTCGGCACCAAATTCGGCTTGCGCAGCATGGCGAAGAAGGGCGAGGACGCGCTTGGCAACGTCTATTACGAAGGTGGCAAGGACACCGCCGGCAACCCGCGCCGCTGGGTGATCTACCAGGGCGCGACCGACGCGAGCCGCGTGCCGCCCGCGTGGTTCAGCTGGCTGCATCACCAGGTCGACGACGTGCCCGATCGCGCATTGCCGCCGATCCGCGCGTGGCAGAAGCCTGCCGTGCCTAACATGACGGGTACCGCGCTCGCCTATCGTCCTGCCGGTGCGCTCGAAAAGGGTGGCCACCGCGCCGCCGCGACGGGTGATTACGAAGCCTGGACGCCCGAAGGGTGATCATGCGCTGGCTCGCCGCGGCCGTATTGGTCGTGGCGTTGGCGGTGGGCGGCTGGTTCGGATACCGCGCGCTGACCTCGCCTGCGGCGCCGGTTGCCACGGTCCAGCAGGACCTCCCCGGTCCGGACGAGGCCGGCAATTCGTCGATCGAGACGATCGAGACGGGTACGGCGGCGATCGCCAATGGCGGTACCCCGATGGCGCAGCGCGTTGCCGTGCTGGGCCTGCTCAACAAGCGTAACGGCGAAACCCATGACGTGACGCTCAAGCCGGGCCAGTCGACCCGGATGGGCGACGTCGTGCTGCGCCTCCGCGCGTGCGAGCAGACCGCACCGTGGGAGCAGGAGCAGCTGACCGGCGCCTTCGTGCAGGTGCTGGTGCGTGGCGTGGACACGCATTGGCGTCGGTCGTTCTCGGGCTGGTTGTACAAGGAACGCCCCGCGCTGAACGCGGTGCAGCATCCGATCTACGACGTCTGGACCAAGAGCTGTGCGATGACCTTCCCGGAGACCGGCCCCGATACTGCGCCGCCTGCGGAAGCCTTGCCTGCCAAGCGATCGAGTGCGCGGAAATCGCCGGCGGATGCGACGCCCGCCGCGGCCGACGCGCCGAGCGCGCCTTCGAGTGAAGCGCCGAGCAACGCGACGTAATCCGCGCGGTCGATCTCGATCGCGCCGAGCGAGGCGAGATGCGAGGTCTGAAACTGGCAGTCGAGCAGTGTGAAGCCGCCGGTCCGCAGGCGCGCGACGAGGTGCGCTAGTGCGACCTTGGAGGCGTCGGTGGCGCGGCTCACCATACTTTCGCCGAAGAACGCGCGGCTCAGCGCGAGGCCGTAGAGCCCGCCGACCAGCTTGCCGCCGTCCCAGCATTCGACCGAATGCGCGAACCCCATCGCGTGGAGCGTCTGGAAGACGCGCTCGATGCCGTCGTTGATCCATGTCTCGGGGCGGCCCGCGACGCTTTCGGCGCAGAGCTGCACGACGCGCTCGAACGCGGTGTCGACGGTAACCTGGAAACGGTCTGCGGCGATCGTCTTTCTGAGCGAGCGGGAGAGCTGGAACCCGTCGAGCGGCAGGACGGCGCGGCGGCGGGGCTCGACCCAATAGACGCTGGCGGCGTCGCGACTGTCCGCCATCGGGAATACGCCGACCGAATAGGCGCCCAGCACCAGTTGTGGGTCCAGGACGTCGCTCATGCGGCTAGCCGGTGTTCGATCCGGCGCCAGAGATCGGCGAACGCCTGCGCGGCGGCCGAGCGGGGGGCGAACGCACCGACCGGCGCGCGCTTGACCGCCATCGATTCGATCCCGCTCGCCATCGGGATGACCGGCCAGTCGGGGTGACGGGACAGCGCCTCGGCGTGCAGCGCGCGACGTTTGTCGACCATGACGTGGACGGGGAGCAGGGCCGTGCGGCCGCCGAGATGCTGGAAGACTGCGTCGTACGCGCGGGTCGAGAGCGGGGAGGGGATGACGGGAATCACGATCAGGTCGGCGGCGCGCATCACCTGATCCGCGGTCTCGGTCAGGCCGGGCGGGCAATCGAGGATCACGCGGTCGTAGCCGGCGAGGTCTGACAGCAGCTTGGCGAGCCGCTTCTTTTTGTCCATCTCGTGGAACAGCTGGTCGAGACCGCGCAGCGACGCGTCGGCGGCGATCAGGTCGAGATGCGGGTAGGCGGTCGGCCGCGCCTGCTTGGCGACCGCGATGTCCTTCGAGAACATCGCCTGCGCCTGGTCGGCCTTGGCCCCGACTCCATGGGGTCCGCCGAGTACCCAGGTAGAGGCGGCCTGCGGGTCGAGATCCCAGAGCAGCGTGCGGCGCGCGGACAATGTCGCGGCGCACCAAGCCAGGTTCACCGAAAGCGTCGTCTTCCCGACGCCGCCCTTGAGGCTGTAGATCGCAACGGTTGCCATCGGTCTAGCGTGCCGGTCTGCGGCGATCAGGGCAAGGGTGCGCGGCGCAAAGAAAAACGGCCGGCGGATGATCCGCCGGCCGTTTCAGAACAAACAAGACGTCGAAGACTTACGCGTGGCAGGTCTGGGCGGACTTGCCGGGCGCGGTCAGCGTGACGTTGGTCTCGCTGCCGGTCATCGACCAGCCGCCCTCGGCGGTCTTCGGCGCACCGGCGACATCCGACTTCAGCGTCGTTGCGGGGCCATCCTTCTTGGTCTTGACGACGGCCTGCTTGTCGCCCTGGAAGAACGTCACGAATAGCAGGCTGTTGTCCTTGCAACGCAGCGTTGCCTCGGACTTGATCGCGGGCGGCAGCTCGACTGGCGCCGCGTTGGCGAGCGTATTCGCCATCGGATCGGGATTGCTATCCAGCACCTCGGGCGAAGCGGGCTTGGAGTTGCAGGCTGCCAGCACGAGCAGCGCAGCGACGGCGGTCATGGGGAGGATTTTCATAGCGGCCATCGCTTCGCGCATGCAGCATTGGGCGTCAAGGTTTATGGTTTACGCTACGGCCCGATCGCGATGAACGGGGGAGCCCATCCTCATGGGCCGGGACGCCGCCTGCAGCCGTTCCGATATCCGCTGCCGACGCGTATCTCACTCGCGGCCCGGGCTATTGCGATCCATCAGCCCGCCCTGCGGATAAAGCCGGGCCTCGACCAGCGCGAGCGGCGTCGCGATGTGCGCCGCGATCAGCGTGTCCCCGGCAGCTTCCATGACGTCCGAAGCCTCCTTCAGGAGCGCCTGGGCACGCAGATAGTTTTTCACGACATCCTTCTCCTGCTTCCGAGTCGGTCGGCTAACATAGATCATATCATCTATACTTCCGGGACGCGGTGCAATGGGATGCGGCCGCGGAGTTTTCGGTCGTGGTAATGCCCGTGAGGGCACACCGATTTAACGGCGCAAACTTTCGCTCGCTTGCTCCTGGGGGAGTGCCGCGCCACATAGCGGGCATGCACACGACACCTGATACGCTCGCCCTCATCGGCAATACTCCGCTCGTCCGCTTGAAGGGGCCGAGCGATGCGACCGGCTGCGATATCTTCGGCAAGTGCGAATATGCGAACCCTGGTGCATCGGTGAAGGACCGCGCGGCGCTGTTCATCGTCGAGGATGCGGAGCAGCGCGGATTGCTCCAGCCGGGCGGGACGATCGTCGAGGGCACCGCGGGCAATACCGGGATCGGCCTCGCGCTCGTAGCCAACGCGAAGGGCTACAAGACGATCATCGTCATGCCCGAGACGCAGAGTCGCGAGAAAATGGATACGTTGCGCGCGCTCGGCGCCGAACTGGTGCTGGTGCCGGCCGCGGCATTCTCGTCGCCATGCCATTTCGTCCACACGTCGCGGCGCATCGCCGAGGAAACACCGGGCGCGATCTGGGCAAACCAGTTCGACAACACCGCCAATCGCCGTGCGCATATCGTCGGAACCGCGGAGGAGATCTGGGCGCAGATGGGCGGGCAGATCGACGGCTTTACCTGCGCGGCGGGAACCGGCGGGACGATCGCGGGGGTCGGGCTGGGGCTCAAGGCGAAGGACGAGAGCGTCTGCATCGCGCTCAGCGATCCACACGGTGCGGCGCTGTATAATTACTACGCGCACGGCGAGTTGAAGGCGGAAGGATCTTCGGTCGCCGAGGGGATCGGGCAGGGGCGTATCACCGCCAATCTGGAGGGTGCACCGATCGATACGCAGTTCCGGATCTCGGACCAGGAAGGCTATGCCTGGGTCCGGCGACTGCTCGACGAGGAGGGGCTCTGCCTCGGGCTGTCGTCCGGGATCAACGTCGCCGGTGCAGTGGCGCTGGCCAAACACCTGGGGCCCGGCAAGCGGATCGCGACGGTCCTGTGCGACACCGGATTCCGCTATCTATCTACGCTGTACGATCCCGAATGGCGCCAGGCGAAGGGTCTGGCTTGAGCGGTCCGGTTCCCCAGAATCGACAGAAGCGCGGCAGTCGGGTATCGAGGTGGGGCAAGATGAAGTTACCGCACGAACCTTCCCAGACGATGCAGCGCATCAAGGTCGGCATGATCGGCCTTGCCGCGGTCGTGCTGCTGATCGGGCTCGCGAGCGCGATCATCGGTTCGACGAATCGCGAACGGCCGGTCGCGACTGCGGGTACCGCGCAAGCCGACGTGGTGGCGAACATGGGCGTTTCGAACGTCACCGAAGCCGCCGGTGCGGGTGAACCGCTAGCGGAGATGGGCGTGGCGCCGAGCGCCAACGCGCAGGCACCCGCACAGTAATCACCAGCGCAATGTTGCAATTCTTCGCTCGCCTTCCCTCAAGGAGGGGGTGAGCGTGGCGCTCCATCGAAGTGTGCCTAGCCTCAGCTTCGGCCGGCGGCGGGACAAGCGCTTATCGTGGCCCATCCCCGAATTTCCCCAGCGCTGATGACCGCTCGCCGCCGGTCACATCCAATTCCCCCGCAAATCCCCCCGAACTGAGCGTCGAAACCGGCGTCAAATCCGTCCAATCCCCAAAAATCCCGTTGCGTCCCCGAAGCGCTATGGTAGATGGAGGTTAATACAGGGGCATTTTCATCGTTCGCTGAAAACGCGGTCGAAACGTAGCGATGGCTGCTTTTCGAAGCGGTGAAGCGTGCGCGCCAGTTCGAAGGGTTTTGGCGTGTCGGTACGGGGTCGCTATCAAGGAGACGGTATCGGCCTTGTCGACGACAAGGGCCGGGTAGCCATCCCCTCGGCACTCCGCACGATGCTCTCGGCAAATGCGCCCAAGGCGAACGGCAAGGACGGCGGGACCATCATCATCGGCGCGCATCAGAAGAATCGCTGCCTGGTCGCGTATGATCCCGGTTACGTCGACATCCTCGCCGAGCGCCTCGATCGCCGCGAATCCGAGAACACGTCCGAGAACGGCGAGTACGACTACAACATCAAGCGCGCCGCAGCATCCGGCGAAGCGGTGCCGTTCGACGGCTCCGGTCGCTTCATCATGCCCGCGTTCCCGCGCTTCTATGCGGGCATCAAGGGCCACGCGTTCTTCTACGGCGTGCTCGATTACATCGAGATCTGGGATCCCGCGACGCTGATCGCCACCGACGGCATGCCCCCCGTCGTCAAGGAGATGGCGCGCTTCTACATGGCCGAGAAGGGGGTTCAGTTATGAGCTCGCCCGACGCTCCGCATATCCCTGTCCTGCTAGACGAAGTCCTCGCTGCGCTTTCCCCTGAGCCCGGCGAGACGATGGTCGACGGCACGTTCGGCGCGGGCGGCTACACGCTGGCGTTGCTCAAGTCGGGCGCGCGGATCGTGGCGTTCGACCGCGATCCAGACGCAATCGCCAATGGTCGCGCGATGGAAGAGGCCGAAGAAGGTCTGACACTGATCGCCGCGGATTTCTCGGCGATGGCGTCCGAACTCGAATCGCGTGGCCTCGCGCCGGTCGACGGCGTGACGCTCGATATCGGCGTGTCGTCGATGCAGCTCGACCAGGCCGAGCGTGGCTTTTCGTTCCAGTCGGATGGCCCGCTCGACATGCGGATGGCGCAGGCCGGGATGTCGGCGGCGGACTTCGTCAACGAGGCCGACGAGAACGAGATCGCCGACGTGCTGTATCAATATGGCGACGAGCCCAAGTCGCGGCGCGTGGCCCGCGCGATCGTCGCGGCGCGCCCGCTGACGCGGACCGGCGAGCTGGCGCACATCGTCCGCCGCGCGCTCGGCTACAAGACGCACGACAAGAAGGACCCCGCGACGCGGGCGTTCCAGGCGATCCGCATCCATGTGAACCGTGAGCTTGGCGAACTCGCCGACGGGTTGCTTGCGGCCGAGCGCGTGCTGAAGCCCGGCGGCCGGCTCGCGATCGTGACGTTCCACAGCCTCGAGGACCGGATGGTGAAGCGCTTCCTGCGCACGCGTTCCGGGGGCTCTCCTTCAGGTTCGCGTCATCTTCCGCAGGTGAAAGCCGTTGCGGAACCTAGTTTTTCTCATGTCGGCCGCGGTGTTCGCGCCGGCGAGGCCGAGATCGCACGCAACCCGCGCGCGCGCTCGGCAACATTACGGACGGCGCGGCGGACCTCCGCGCAACCCTGGACGGAAGAGGTGACGACATGACGGCGGCGTATCGGATGAAGGGTGTGGGCTGGTTCGGGGGCTGCGTGGCCGTCGTGCTCGGTTTCTACCTCGTGTCGCTGCAGGTCGCCGCCGAGCGCAAGAAGCTGGAGGCGGTCAATGGTCAGATCCGCTCGGCGCAGCGCGACATCCGTGCGCTCGAAACGGAGTTCGACACGCGGGGCAATCTGGCCCAGCTCGAGCGCTGGAATGGCGACACGCTGGCGCTGTCGGCACCGACCGCGGGCCAGTTCGTCGTGAGCGAGGCCGCGCTCGCGGCGCTCGACGTCAACAGCCTGCGCGCGGACGGGGTCCAGACCGCCGCGCTGCTCGTGCCGTCGGGTGCTGGCTCGGCCGTCACGGTGCCGATCGTCCCGGTCACCGCCGCGCCCGCAGTCGTGAAGCTTGCCCCCGTGCAGATGGCGCAGGTCAGCGCACCGCGCGCGATGAACGTCGCGATCCAGGCTGCGTCGAAGACCGCGCTCAAGCCGGTCGTGATCCGCGCGTCGGTGTCGACGCCCCGCTCGGCCGAGGCCGCACTCGTCCGCGCTGCCAAGACCGAACGCCTCGCCGCCGTCGCGAAGGTCCGGCCGCAGGCAGTGGCGATGCTCGACCGCAAGCTCCTGTCCGACACGACGCTGGGTGACATCATGAGCGGCGCCCGCTCCGAGAGCCGTAAGCGGCGGTGACCGCCTTGGTCGCCCGGCCCGTCTCGCAGCAACGTAGCGCCAACCAGCGTCATGCACTGGTGGCGACGGCGCACACGCGCCTGATGATGCTGATGTTCCTGTTCGGAGCAGCGGTGCTGGTGGTGGTCGGTCGGCTCGGAATGCTGGCGGTACAGGCGTCGCTCGCCGATCCGCAGGCGCGCTCGGCGGCGATCGCGGCGCGCGGCGACATCGTCGATCGCAACGGCGCGCCACTCGCGCGGACGATCGATGCGTGGACGATCGCGGTGCACCCGAAGAAGCTGATCGGCGATCCGACCGAGATCGCCAGCAAGCTCGCCGCGTTGATGCCCGAGGCGGGTGACCAGGCGCATTATTATGCGCTTCTGACGTCGGGCAAGAGCTTCATCTATCTCCAGCGGCGCGCGTCGCCGGCTTTGGTCGAGCAGGTCAATGCGATCGGCGAGCCGGCGATCGTGTTCGACCGCGATACGCAGCGGCTCTACCCGCAATCGACGATGGCGGCGCATGCGCTCGGATTCCTGTCTACCGCGGGCCACGGCATGAGCGGGATGGAGCGCGTACTCGACGAGCGGCTGACCAATCCCGCGCTGAACGGCACGCCCGTCGCGCTGTCGCTCGACAACCGCGTCCAGGCGGCGATGGAGAGCGAACTCGGCCGCGCGATGACGACGTTTTCTGCGCGAGGGGCTGGCGGTATCGTCCTCGATGTGGCGACCGGCGAAGTGATCGCGATGGTCTCGCTGCCGACCTTCAATCCCAACCGCGTAGGCATGTCGGGCAGCGAACAGCTCCGCAACATCACGACTCAGAGCGTGTTCGAGCTTGGCTCGACGTTCAAGCCGATCACGATGGCGACCGCGATGGACACGGGTGTCGTCACATCGTTCGCGCGGCGCTTCGATGCGACTCATCCGCTCCAGGTCGGCCGCTTCACGATCCATGACGAGCGCGGTGATCCGAAACGCTGGCTCAATATGGCCGAGACGCTGATCTATTCGTCGAACATCGCGACTGCACGTGTGGCCGACGAGGTCGGGCCCGCGAAGATGCAGGCGATGTTCAAGAAATTGGGCTTCGATACCAAGCCCGATATCGAACTGCGCGAAAAGGGCCGTCCGCTGTGGCCGAAATACTGGGCGCGGACGACGACGATGACCACCGCCTATGGCCACGGCATCGCGGTGACCCCGCTGCATCTGGCGAGCGCGTATGCGGCGCTGGTCAATGGCGGGATCTGGCGGCCGGCGACGTTGCTGAAGGTGGCGCCGGGGCACGCGGTTGCCGGTCGTCGCGTCATCAGCGAGCAGACCAGCGCGCGGATGCGGCAGATGCTGCGGCTGATCGTGCAGCGCGGCACGGGGCGCAAGGGCGATGCACCGGGCTACCGCGTCGGTGGCAAGACCGGGACGGCCGAGGCGGCGGTGTCCGGCGGCTACGATCATTCGCGCAACGTAGCGACGTTTGCCGCGGCGTTCCCGATGGACGCGCCGCGTTATGTCGTGCTGGCGATGCTTGATTCGCCGCTCGGGACCAAGGAAACCGCCGGGTGGAAGACGGCGGCGTGGAACACCGCGCCGGTGGTCGGCCGGACGATCTCGCGCGTCGGTGCGATCCTGGGCGTGGTGCCGGACGCGCACCGCGACATCGACGTGTCTGACATCCTGCCGACTTTGTGGCAGGACCCGTCGCGTACACAGCCGACCGGGCAATGAGGACTATTGCATGAAACTCGCAGCGCTGACCGACGGGACGGAAGAGGCGCAGGTGACGGGGTTCGCGATCGATCACCGCAAGGTCGCGCCGGGCACGGTGTTCGGCGCGTTCGAAGGCGCGCGCGTCAACGGCGAGGATTTTATTGAGGACGCGGTTCGCTCGGGCGCGATCGCAGTGGTCGCGCGGCCGGGGCTGACGGTCGAGGGCGCCACGTACATTGCCGATGACAATCCCCGGGAGCGGTTCGCGCAACTGGCCGCGAAGTTCTTCGCGCCGTTTCCCGAGACGTCGGTCGCGATTACGGGGACGAATGGGAAGACGTCGTGTGTCGAGATGACCCGCCAGTTGTGGCGGATGGCGGGGTTTCATGCGGCCTCGATCGGGACGCTGGGGGTTACGACGGCGGACGAGCGGGTTACGACCGGGCTGACCACGCCGGACGTGGTGACGTTCCTGTCGAATGTGGCGGGGCTCGCGCGCGAGGGTGTGACACACCTCGCGTTCGAGGCATCGAGCCACGGGCTGACGCAGTATCGGACCGAGGGGCTGAAGGTGGCTGCCGCGGCGTTCACGAACCTCAGTCGCGACCATCTCGATTACCACGGCGATATGGCCGCGTATTTCACCGCCAAGATCCGGTTGTTCTCGGAAGTGCTTTCGCCGGACGGGGCGGCGGTGGTGTGGGCTGACGATCCGCAGTCGGCGCGGGTGATCGACCTGGCGCGCGAGCGCGGCAACCGGCTGGTCACGGTCGGCACGCAGGGCGAGACGCTGCGGCTGGTGGGGCGTGATCCGACGTTGCTCGGGCAGGGGCTGACGATCGAGGCTGACGGCCAGACGTACAAGGTCACCTTGCCGCTGATCGGCGCCTACCAGGCTGCGAACGCGCTGGTGTCGGCGGGATTGGTAATCGCGACCGGTGGCGATGTGGCGGCAACGATCGCCAACCTAGCGCGGTTACAACCGGTCCGCGGGCGGCTCGAACGGGCGGTGATCGCGAAGTCTGGCGCGCCAGTGTACGTCGACTACGCCCACACCCCCGACGCCCTCGAAGCAGCAATCGCCGCGCTCAAGCCGCATGCTGGCGGCAAGCTGATCGTGGTGTTTGGCGCCGGCGGTGATCGCGACACCGGCAAGCGTGAGACGATGGGGCAAGTCGCGGTGCAGCATGCTGACCGTGTGATCGTGACGGACGACAACCCGCGGACCGAGGACGCTCGCGCGATCCGTTGCGACGTCCTGAAGGGCGCGCGCGGGGCTGAGGAAATCGGCGATCGGCGTGCGGCGATCGGCGCGGCGGTGCGCGAGGCGGGGCCCGAGGATATCGTGCTGATCGCGGGCAAGGGGCATGAGCAGGGGCAGACCGTCGGGGACATGGTCCTACCGTTCGATGATGTGACCGTCGCGCGGGAGTGCGCGGCGTGAGGGTGGCGACATCGTTATTCCCCTCCCGCTTGCGGGAGGGGCTAGGGGAGGGCGCGACGTACGTACTGGCGTTCGCTCTGTTTGATCAGCCCCTCCCCCGACCCCTCCCGCAGGCGGGAGGGGGGCAGTGAGTCTCTGGACTTCCACCGAGATCGCGACCGCTACGGGTGGCGTGGCGTCAGGCGACTTCTCCGTCACCGGGGTCGCGTTCGACTCGCGTGAAGTCGGCCCCGGTGACTTGTTCGTGGCGATGAAGGGCGAGGCCAGTGACGGCCACCTCTTCCTCGATCAGGCTTTCGCTCAAGGCGCGGCGGGGGCTATTGTGTCCGAGCCTTGCGATCATCCGCACGTCCTCGTCGCGGACAGTTTTGTCGCGTTGCAGGCGCTTGGGCGGGCGAGCCGGGCTCGGAGCGGAGCGAAGATCATCGGCGTCACCGGTTCGGTTGGGAAGACCAGCGCCAAGGAAGCGCTGTTCGCCTGCCTCGACCGCGCGGCGCCGGGCGACGTGCACCGCTCGGTCAAGAGCTACAACAACCACACCGGCGTCCCGCTGAGCCTCGCCCGGATGCCGCGGGACGCGAAGTTCGGCGTGTTCGAGATGGGGATGAACCACGCCGGTGAGCTTGCCGAGCTGACCCAGCTCGTCCGCCCGCACATCGCGATGATCACTGCGATCGCGCCTGCGCATACCGCGTTCTTTCCCGACGAGAGCGCGATCGCCGATGCCAAGGGGGAGATCTTTGCCGGGCTCGAACCGGACGGGACGGCGATCGTGCCCTATGACAGCCCGCACCGCGACCGGCTGCTCGGCCATGCCGCGCCGCATGCCGCGCACATCGTCACGTTCGGCAGCGAGAAGGGCGCCGATGTCCGCGCGATCGAGGCGATGCGGCTGCCGACCGGTGGGACGTTCGTCACCGCGCGGATGGGGCAGGGGGCCGAGCATGAGCTGAGCTTCACGATCGCGCAGCCGGGCGCGCATTGGGTGTCGAATGCGCTCGGCGTGCTGGCGTGCGTGCAGGCGGCCGGAGGCGATCTCGGACTCGCCGGGCTGGCACTGGCCGAACTCGGTGGCCTGCAAGGTCGCGGCGCAAGGTCGCTGGTGCCCGTTGGCGAAGGCCAGACGCTGGTGATCGACGAAAGCTACAACGCCAACCCAGCCTCGATGCGCGCGACGCTCAGCGTCCTCGGGCATGAACCCGGCCGCCACATCGCGGTACTTGGCGAAATGCGCGAACTGGGCGAGGGCTCCGACGACTATCACGCAGCCCTCGCCGAGCCGATCCTCGCCGCGCGCGTCGAAATGGCGCTGCTCGTCGGTGAAGCGATGGCGCCGTTAGCGCAGGTGCTTGAGGGACAGATCGAAACCGTCCATGTGGGCGACGCTGCGGCCGCGCTCGCGTCGTTACGGACGATCCTGGCGCCCGGCGATGTCGTGCTCGTCAAGGGATCGAACGGGGTAGGCCTCGCGCGCGTCGTAGCGGGTCTCCAGACTGGCCTCAAAGGCGGGATTAACTGAATGTTGTACTGGCTCGCCGAGCATCTGGGGTTTCCCGGCCTGCTGAACCTCATCCGCTATCAGACGGTGCGGACCGGGGGTGCGGTCGCGACTGCGCTGATCATCGGCCTGATCATCGGGCCGAAGTTCATCGGCTGGTTGCGCGTGCGGCAGGGCAAGGGCCAGCCGATCCGCGCCGACGGTCCGCAGTCGCATCTGTCGAAGCGCGGCACGCCGACGATGGGCGGGCTGATGATCCTGACCTCGATGTGCCTGGCCATCTTCCTGTGGATGGACCTGAGCAATCCGTATGTCTGGGCGTGCCTGTTCGTGACGCTCGGCTTCGGGACGATCGGGTTCCTCGACGACTATGACAAGGTGCGCAAGGCGAGCACCGCGGGGATCAGCGGGCGCACGCGGTTGCTGCTCGAGTTCATCATCGCGGGTGTCGCCGCGACGATCATCATGTCGCAGAACGGACCGCATCTGTACCTGCCGTTCACGTCGCGTATGTACCTCGATCTCGGCTGGTTCTTCCCGGTGTTCGCAGCGTTCACGATCGTGTCGTTCGGCAATGCGGTGAACCTCACCGATGGGCTCGACGGGCTGGCGACGATGCCGGTGATCATCGCCAGCGTCGCGTTCATGGTGATCGTGTACCTCGTCGGAAACGTGAAGTTCGCCGATTATCTCGGTATTCCGCATGTCCCTCGCGCGGGTGAACTTGCGATCTTCTGCGGGGCTATCGTTGGGGCAGGGCTCGCGTTCCTGTGGTTCAATGCGCCGCCGGCTGCGGTGTTCATGGGCGATACCGGTTCGCTGGCCTTGGGCGGTGCGCTCGGGACGATCGCGGTCGTTGCACATCACGAGATCGTGCTGGGGATCATCGGCGGGCTGTTCGTGATCGAGGCGCTGTCGGTGATCATCCAGGTGTTCTTCTACAAGCGCACCGGCAAGCGCGTGTTCCGGATGGCGCCGATCCACCATCATTTCGAACAGCTCGGCTGGGCCGAGGCGACGGTGGTCATCCGTTTCTGGATCATCGCGCTGGTGCTGGCGCTGGTCGGCCTTTCGACGTTGAAGCTGCGGTGATTGTTGCTGAGGCCTGGCGCGGGAAACGCTATGCGGTGCTGGGGCTCGCGCGGTCTGGGGGTGCGACTGCGCGGGCGTTGGTGGCTGGCGGTGCGAGCGTTGTCGCGTGGGATTCCGACGAGGCGAAGCGTGCTGTCTTTGCTCCCTCGCCCCCTCGGGGAGAGGGTCGGGGTGAGGGGCAACCCAGCAGTGCTTCGCCTGGAACAGCCCCTCACCCAACCCTCTCCCCGGAGGGGAGAGGGCTTTTAGAAGTCGCACCGCTCGATGATCTTTCGGGGTTCGACGCACTAGTAGTATCGCCGGGCGTACCGCTGAACACGCACCCGCTCGCCGCCGCGGCCCGCGCTGCCAACGTCCCCGTGATCGGCGACATCGAACTCTTCGCCCAAGCCCGCGCAGACCTCCCCCCGCACAAGGTCGTCGGCATCACCGGCACCAACGGCAAGTCCACCACCACCGCGCTCGTCCACCACATCCTCAAGACCGCGGGGATCCCCACGCTGATGGGCGGCAACATCGGGTTGCCAATCCTCGAGCAGGAAGCGCTCCCCGAGGGCGGCGTCTACGTGCTCGAACTGTCGAGTTACCAGATCGACCTGACGCGGACGCTCGATTGCGACGTCGCGGTGTTGCTCAACATCACGCCGGATCATCTAGACCGCTACGACGGCTTCGACGGCTATGCCGCGTCCAAGGCGAGGCTGTTCGCGATGCAGTCGGCCGAGCATGACGCGGTCATCGGCATCGGCGATACGCCGTCCGCGCAGATCGCGGGCGGGCTGTCGGCGAAGGGCGAGCACCTGACCAAGATCGCTCCCGGCGTGTGCATGGATCAAAGCAACTGGCCGACGCTCCAGGGCCCGCACAACGCCCAGAACGCACTCGCCGCGATCGCCGTGGTCAAGGCGCTGGGCGTGAGCGAGGTCGATATCGACCGCGGCCTCACGAGTTTCACGGGCCTTCCGCACCGGATGGAGCAGATCGCCGCGTATGGCGGCGTTGCCTATGTCGACGACAGCAAGGCGACCAATCCCGAGAGCACCGCGCCGGCTTTGGCTGCGTTCGACCGGGTTCACTGGATCGTCGGTGGGCGCGCGAAGGGCGACGATCTCGACGCCTGCAAGTCCGCCTTCGGCCACGTCGTCCACGCCTACACGATCGGCGAGGCTGGCCCGAAATTCGCCGAAATACTGAAGGACTCCATGCCCGTCGATAACGTCGGCACGCTCGACGTAGCCGTCCGGACTGCCGCCGCAAACGCCAAGCCGGGCGACACTGTTTTGTTATCCCCCGCCTGTGCTAGCTTCGACCAGTTTCGCGATTACGAAGCGCGCGGGGCCGCTTTCCGCGCCGCGGTGGAGTCGCTGGCATGACCGATATCCGCGCTGGAAGGATCGACGTTAGGGGCGATATGGGCACACCGAAGACCAGCATCGTCGCCAAGATGAAGCGGCGCGGCGGACGGGGCGATCAGTCGCCGCTCGGCACGTGGTTCTGGGACATCGACCGGATGCTGCTGTTGCTGACACTGTTCCTGATCGCGATCGGGCTGATTGCGGTGGCGGCGGCGTCGCCGGCAAGCGCGGTTCGCTATTCGGGCGAGCACCACAAGATCGCGCCGCTCTACTATTTCTGGCGGCAGTTGATGTGGGTCGGTGTGTCGCTTCCCGTGCTGTTCGGCGTGTCGATGATGCCCGTGTCGATGGCGCGGCGGATGGCGATCGGCGGGTGTGCGCTGTTCGTGCTGATGCTGATGGTGACGCCGTTCATCGGGGTCGAGGCCAATGGCGCACGGCGCTGGCTCGGCGTCGGGTTCGCGCAGTTCCAGCCTTCCGAGTTCCTGAAACCGCTGTTCATCGTCACGGTCGCGTGGCTGTTGTCGTTGCGCGCGAAGGATGCCGAGCTGCCGACCGTGCTGATCACCGGCGCGATGACTGCGGGCGTCGCGGTGCTGCTGATGCTGCAGCCCGATTTTGGCCAGACGATCATCTTCTGCTCGGTCTGGATGGCGTTGCTGATGATCGCGGGGACGCCGGCCAAGGTGATGCTCGGCCTCGTCGCGATGGCGCCGGCGGGACTGATCGCCGCCTATGTCTTCTACGGCGTGGCGCGGTCGCGGATCGATGCGTTCCTGTTTCCGGGGGTCGAGGGCGAGGGCGCGGGCGACCATTTCCAGACGAATGCGGCGCATAATACGCTGACCGCGGGCGGCTGGACCGGGACGGGGCCGGGCGCGGGCGCGGCGAAGTTCGGGCTGCCCGAGGCACATACCGACTATATCTTCTCGGTGATTGGCGAGGAATTCGGGCTGATCGCGTGTTCGGTGATCGCGGTGATCTTCCTGGCGATCGTGGTGCGCGTGTTCGTCAAGCTGCTGGACGAGCAGGATGAATTCAAATTGCTCGCGTCCGCCGGCCTCGCGACGCAGTTCGGCGCGCAGGCGCTGGTGAGCATGGCGGTGAACACCGGCCTCGCGCCGTCGAAGGGTATGACGCTGCCGTTCATCAGCTATGGCGGGTCGTCGATGATCGCGTTGTCGGTCGGCATGGGGTTGCTGCTGGCGTTTACCCGGCGCAATCCGTTTCTCACGCGGAGCCCCTATGTCGTCCGCTGGAGTGGTGAATGAGTAAGCATTACGTCCTCGCAGCCGGTGGCACGGGTGGACACATGGTCCCGGCAGCGGCGCTCGCCGCCGAACTGACCAAGCGCGGCCACCGTGTCGCGCTCGTCAGCGATGCGCGCGGCGTGCGGTTTCCGGGGCTGTTCGAGGATATCCAGACGCATGTCCTGCCAGCGGGACGCTTTACCGGCGGGCCGCTTGGCTGGGCTCGGGCCACGCGCGAGATGTGGCGCGGGCGGGCAATGGCGCGCGAGCTGTACCGGACCTTCAAGCCCGCCGCGGTGATCGGCTTTGGCGGCTACCCTGCGTTGCCAGCGTTGCTCGCGGCGTTCGCGGACAAGATCCCGACTGCGGTGCATGAGCAGAACGCGGTGCTGGGGCGCGTGAACCGCTTCGTCGCGGGGCGCGTGGACGCGATCGCGACCTCGTCCGAGCCGACCGAGCGCCTCGCGCCGAAGCTGCTGGGGAAGGCGCATCTGGTCGGCAATCCTGTGCGCGAGGCGGTGCTGGCGCTGCGCTCGCGGCCGTATCCGCTGTTGGAGGAGGACGGGATCTTCCGCGTGCTCGTGACCGGCGGCAGCCAGGGGGCGAGCATCCTGTCGCAGGTCGTGCCCGACGGTCTGGCGATGCTACCGGTGACCTTCCGGCGGCGGTTGCAGGTGACTCATCAGGCGCGGATCGAGGATATCGACGCGGTGCGCGCCAAGTATGCCGAGCATCATATTCCGGCGGAACTGGCGACGTATCTGCCCGATATGCCCGAGCAGCTGGCGTGGGCGCATCTGGTAATCGCACGCGCGGGGGCTTCGACGATTTCGGAACTGACCGCGGCGGGGCGGCCGGCGATCCTGGTGCCTCTGCCGGGTGCGACCGACGATCACCAGACCGTGAACGCGCGCGAGATCACGCAAGCGGGCGGCGCGCGGACGATCGCGCAGGGAGATTTTACCGCAGTGGAACTGGCCAAGCAGATGCAGAAACTCGGGCTCGATCCGGCGGCGTTGCAGAACGCGGCGGGCCGCGCGCGGAGTTGCGGGCGGCCGAACGCGGCGAGCGATCTGGCCGATCTGGTCGAGAGCCTTGACGCGCCATTGTCGCGGATTCCGGTCGGCGCGCCCTCCAAGCCCAAGGCGCAGTTCGCATGAAGGGCGTCGCAACGGATATCGGCACGATCCATTTCGTCGGCATCGGCGGGATCGGCATGTCGGGCATCGCCGAGGTAATGAAGAACCTCGGCTACCGCGTGCAGGGGTCGGACGTGGCCGAGGGCTATGTCGTGCAGGGGTTGCGCGACAAGGGCATTCCGGTGGCGATCGGCCATGCCGCGTCGAACATCGGCGATGCGGCCGTGGTGGTCGTGTCGACCGCGATCGTGCGCTCGAACCCGGAGGTCGAGGCGGCGTTGAATGCCCGCGTGCCGGTGGTGCGGCGTGCGGAAATGCTCGCCGAGCTGATGCGGTTGAAGTCGACCGTCGCGGTCGCGGGCACGCATGGGAAGACCACGACGACGTCGATGGTGGCGGCACTGCTCGATGCTGGCGGGGTCGATCCGACGGTCATCAATGGCGGGATCATCAACTCGTACGGCTCGAACGCACGGCTGGGCGCGAGCGACTGGATGGTGGTCGAGGCGGATGAGAGCGACGGCAGCTTCCTGCGGCTCGACGGCACGATCGCGGTCGTCACCAACATCGATCCCGAGCATCTCGATCATTACGGCTCGTTCGACGCGGTGAAGGATGCGTTCGTCGAGTTCGTCGAGAACGTGCCGTTCTATGGCGCGGCGCTGCTGTGCCTTGATCATCCGGAGGTGCAGGGGATCCTGCCGCGGGTGCGCGATCGTCGCGTGGTGACGTACGGTTTCTCCGCGCAGGCGGATGTGCGCGGGGTGGAGGTTACGCCGATCCCGGGCGGCAACCGCTTCGATTGCGTGGTGCGCGAGCGTGACGGCGCGACGCGGACGATTACGGGAATCGAGATGCCGATGCCGGGGCGGCACAACGTGCAGAATGCGCTGGCGGCGATCGGGGTGGCGCTGGAACTTGGGATCGCGGATGCGACGATCCAGCAGGGGTTTGCCAAGTTCGGCGGCGTGAAGCGGCGGTTCACCAAGGTCGGCGAAGTGGCGGGTGTGACGATCATCGATGACTACGGACATCACCCGGTCGAGATCCGCGCTGTGCTGGCGGCGGCTCGCGAGGGCGTGAAGGGGCGCGTGATCGCGGTGGTGCAGCCGCATCGCTATTCGCGGCTCGGCAATCTGATGGAAGATTTCCAGACTGCGTTCAACGATGCGGATCGGGTGCTGGTGACGCCGGTCTACGCGGCGGGTGAGGCGCCTGTGGAGGGTGTCGACGCGGCGGCTTTGGTCGAGGGGTTGAAGCGGCGCGGGCACCGGTTTGCTGGTGTGGTCGCTGATGCGGATGCGCTGGCGGTGGAACTGGCTGCGACGATCGAGGCTGATGACATGGTTGTTTGTCTGGGGGCTGGCGACATCACGAAATGGGCGGCTGGGTTGGCGGAGGCGATTGCTGCCGAGCGCGCTAAGGTGCTGGCGTGAACGCTCGCGCTTCTGCTCCCCTCCCGCTTGCGGGAGGGGTCGGGGGAGGGGCTTCGGCCTCCTCCGACGGCCCGGGCGCGGCTATGTCACTCCCTCCCCTAACCCCTCCCGCAAGCGGGAGGGGAATCAAGGTCGAGGCTGGGGCTTCGCTGGCTGCTTTCATATGGTTTCGGACTGGTGGGCCGGCTGAAACGCTCGTGCGACCCGATACGGCGAACGATCTGGCGGCATATTTGCGTGATCTCGATCCTTCGACACCCGTCCTACCCGTTGGTGTAGGCTCGAACCTGATCGTGCGCGATGGTGGCGTGCCGGGGGTCGTTGTGCGATTGCCTAAGGCGATGGCCAAGGTTTCGGTGCAGGACGGCCGCGTTCGTGCGGGGGCGGGGGCGATGGGGATTACGGTTGCCAGTGCCGCGCGAGATGCTGGTATTGCCGGGCTTGAGTTTCTGCGTGGGATTCCGGGTACTGTCGGCGGAGCGGTTCGGATGAACGCGGGGGCTTATGGTCGCGATGTCAGCGATATTCTCGTCGAGGCTACCGTGGTTACGCGAGAGGGTTCGGTCGAAGTCTGGTCCGCCGAGAAACTCGGGTTCACCTATCGTCATTCGGACCTGCCCGCGGGCGCGGTCGTGGTCGAAGCCGTCTTCTCCGGTACGCCCGGCGAGCCGGCTGTGATCGGTGCGGAGATGGACCGGATTGCCGCCGAGCGCGAGGCTTCGCAGCCTCTCCGTTCGCGCACCGGGGGCTCGACGTTCAAGAATCCTGAGGGGCACAAGGCCTGGGCGCTGATCGACGCGGCCGGGTGTCGGGGGCTGACTCGCGGCGATGCGCAGGTCAGCGAGAAGCATTGTAATTTCCTGCTGAACCTCGGGTCCGCGTCGAGCGCGGAGATCGAGGCGCTGGGTGAAGAGGTACGTGATAGAGTGAAGGCGCATTCGGGGGTGACGTTGGAATGGGAAATCCAGCGGGTTGGGGTCGCGAAGTGAGCACGCCACTTCACATCGCGGTGCTCATGGGCGGCTGGTCGGCGGAGCGTGAGGTCTCGCTTATGTCGGGTAATGGCTGTGCCGATGCGCTGGAGTCGCTGGGGCACCGGGTTACGCGGATCGATATGGGGCGGGATGTTGCGGCCAAGCTCGCCGAGGCAAAGCCCGATCTCGTGTTCAACGCACTCCACGGCACTCCCGGCGAGGACGGTTCGGTGCAGGGGCTGCTCGACCTGATGGGTCTGCGCTACACGCACTCCGGTCTCGCGACGTCGGTGATCGCGATCGACAAGGTGCTGACCAAGCTGCTGCTCGTCCCCGCGGGCGTGCCGATGCCGGGGGGGCGGATCGTCAAGTCGGCGGACCTGTTCGAGAGCGATCCGATGGCGCGGCCCTATGTGCTGAAGCCGGTCAACGAGGGTTCCTCGGTCGGCGTGGCGATCGTCACCGACAGCGGCAATTACGGCAATCCGATTTCGCGCGACAGCGTCGGGCCTTGGGGCGAGTTCGATGAACTGCTGGCTGAGCCGTATATCCGGGGGCGTGAACTGACGACCGCGGTGCTCGGCGGCAAGGCTCTTGGGGTGACCGAGTTGAAGCCCAAGAGCGGCTGGTATGATTACGACGCGAAATACACCGACGGGATGACCGTTCACGTCTGCCCGGCGGAGATTCCCGACGATATCACCGATGCTTGCAAGAGCCTCGCGCTCGAAGCGCATCGGTTGCTCGGCTGCAAGGGTGCGTCGCGGTCCGATTTCCGCTGGGATGACGAGCGCGGCGTCGACGGGCTGTTCCTGCTCGAGGTGAACACGCAGCCGGGGATGACTCCGCTGAGCCTCGTGCCCGAGCAGGCACGGCATATCGGCATGACCTATGCCGAGCTGGTCCAGGCGATCGTCGACGAGGCGCTTCAGGACAATCCTTCCCCATGAGCCGCACGATCAAGCGCGGTCCGCCGCCCAAGCGGCCCGCCCCGCGACGGAAAGTCGCGGTCAAGAAAGTGTCGGTGATGGACCGGCTGGTCGGGATGCTCCCGGTCAGCGAGGACACGCTGCGCAAGATCGCGACGTGGTCGATCCTCGGCGCGGGGGGTGCGGTCGCGATCGCGGCGGCGACGTGGGTCGGCATTCCCGGCATGATCGGCGCGGCGGTGGCCGAGGGTGCCGGGCGCGCGGGGTTCAAGGTCGAGCAGATCGAGGTGACGGGCCTAAAGCGGATGGACCGGATGTCGGTCTATGCGGTCGCGCTGGAGGACAAGCAGAACCAGACGTCGATGCTGTCGGTCGACCTGGAGGCGGTGCGGCAGAAGCTGCTGCGCTATGGCTGGATCGCGGACGCGCATGTCTCGCGGCGGCTGCCCAACACGATGCTCGTCGATATCGTCGAGCGCACGCCGGCTGCGGTGTGGCAGGACAATGGGCAGTTGACGCTGATCGACTCGTCGGGCGTGCTGCTGGAGCCGGTCCAGCCGGATGCGATCCCGAACCTGCCGCTGGTGATCGGGCCGGGCGCGGATCGGCAGGAGGCGTCGTACCAGACGCTGCTCGCCGCCGCGCCTGCGCTCAAGCCGCGCGTGAAGGCGGCGACCTGGGTCGGCAATCGGCGCTGGGACCTGACGTTCGAGAGCGGCGAGACGTTGGCGCTGCCGGAAGACGGTGCGCCGCGCGCGCTGGTGAAGTTCGCGGAGCTGGATGGGGCGCGGCCGTTGCTGGGGCGCGGCTGGATCCGGTTCGACATGCGCGATCCGACCAAGCTGGTCGCGCGCAAACCGGGCGCGAGCCTGGCGCACAGTGTTGACGTGCCGGCACCTGCCAGCGCGGGGGCGAGCGTGCCGGCAACGGGCGAAACTACGAATACTCCGTCGCAAACGGCGGGCGCGAACGTAACGGGCGGGGAGGGATGACATGGCGAAGGTGGCACCGGAAGGGCTGATCACGGCGCTCGATATCGGGTCGTCGAAGGTTTCGGCGATGATCGCGCAGAAGGGGGACGGCGGCGAGCTGATCGTGCTCGGCACCGGCCAGCGCGAGAGCCGCGGCGTCAAGCGCGGCTATATCGCCGACATGGCGACGACCGAGGCAGCGGTGCGCGAGGCGGTCGAGCAGGCCGAGCGCATCGCCGGGATCAACATCGAGAACGTCTGGGTCGGGTTCTCGGCCGGCGGGCTCGTGTCCGACGTCGCCGAGGTCGAGTTCGAGCTTGGCGGCCACCGCGTCGAACAGCAGGATATCGACGCGTTGCTTGCCGCCGGGCGCAACTCGATCGATCCGCAGGGGCGCATGGTGCTGCACGCGCAGCCGGCGCTGTATACGCTCGATGGGCTGACGGGCGTGAAGACGCCGCTCGGTCTGCATGCCGATCGGCTCGGCGTTCACATCCATGTCGTCGCCGCGGACGGTTCGCCGGTGCGCAACCTCGATCTGTGCGTGCGGTCGGCGCATCTCGAAGTGAAGTCGATCATCGCCTCGCCGGTCGCGACGGGCCTGGCCTGCCTCAGCGACGAGGAGCGCGAGCTTGGCGTCGCGCTGGTCGAGATGGGGGCGGGGATCACCAACGTGTCGCTGTTCGCAGGGGGCATGCTGGTCGGGCTGACCTCGATCCCGATCGGTGCGCAGGACATTACGGATGATATCGCCAGCGCATTCGGCACGCGGCGGCAGAATGCCGAGCGGATGAAGTGCTTCCACGGATCGGCCAACGCTAGCCCGCGCGATAATCACGACATGATCCCGGTCATGCCGATCTCGGCCGAGGACGGCGCGGGCGAGGGTGCGCAGATTACCAAGGCGCAGCTGATTGGCGTGATCCGCCAGCGGCTCGAGCATCAGATGGGTGAAGTGCGCAACGCGCTCACCAAGCTGAAGTTCGAGGGGCCGGTCGGGCGTCAGGTCGTGCTGACCGGCGGTGGTGCCGAGCTGAAGGGCATCGCCGACTACGCGCAACAGGCGCTCGGGCGGTCGGTGCGGATCGGTCGACCGCGTGGTCTGACCGCGCTGCCGGAAGCGCATGGCGGACCGGCTTTCGCGACGCTAGCGGGGTTGGCCTTCTACGCGGCGACCAACCCGATCGACCTTCGCGGGCTCGCGCCGCAGCGGACGACGGTGCATCGGCCAAAGGGTATGGGCATGATGCGCAAGTTGATTCAGGCGGCACGCGCGAATTATTAAGAGTTTCGAGGGCGCTGGCGTTATTTCGGCTGGAACAGGCCGTGACGTTGGTGCACACAGATTAATCAGGGGCCCGGCCGTAGCGTATCTACCGGGTTGTGCGGAGAACGGCGATGAGCATCGAATTCCTTAGTCCCGAAGTGGACGATCTGGCCCCCCGCATCGCGGTGATCGGCGTCGGCGGCGCGGGCGGCAACGCGATCGCCAACATGATGCGGGCCGACGTCCAGGGCGTCGACTTCCTCGTGGCGAACACCGACGCGCAGGCGTTGAAGCAGTCGACCGCACCGCAGCGGATCCAGCTCGGCACCAAGATCACGCAAGGTCTCGGCGCCGGTTCGCGTCCCGAGATCGGTCGCGCGGCCGCCGAAGAGACGATCGACCAGCTCGCCAAGATGCTCGAAGGCGCGCACATGTGCTTCATCACCGCCGGCATGGGTGGTGGTACGGGTACGGGCGCGGCACCGGTCATCGCCAAGGCGGCGCGCGACATGGGCATCCTGACGGTCGGCGTCGTGACCAAGCCGTTCGCGTTCGAAGGCAACCGTCGCGCCAAGTCGGCCGAGGGCGGCATCGACGAGCTGCAGAAGTATGTCGACACGCTGATCGTCATCCCGAACCAGAATCTGTTCCTCATCGCCAACGCGAACACGACCTTCAAGGAAGCGTTCACGATGGCGGACGAGGTGCTCCAGCAGGGCGTTCGCAGCATCACCGACCTGATGGTGATGCCGGGCCTCATCAACCTCGATTTTGCCGACGTCCGCTCGGTGATGCAGGAGATGGGCAAGGCAATGATGGGCACCGGCGAGGCGAGCGGCGACAACCGCGCGCTAGAAGCTGCACAGAAGGCGATCTCGAACCCGCTGCTCGAGGGCGTCAGCATGCGCGGCGCGAAGGGCGTCATCATCTCGATCACCGGCGGCGACGACATGCGCCTGCTCGAAGTCGACGAAGCCGCGAATCATATCCGCGATCTGGTCGATCCCGATGCGAACATCATCTGGGGTTCGGCGTTCAACCAGGAGCTCGAGGGCAAGATCCGCGTCTCGGTCGTCGCGACCGGGATCGATGCCGATGCGCGCCCGCCGGAAGTCGCACCTGAGCCAACCCGCTCGTTCAGTTTCGGATCGCGCAAGACCGACGAGAACACCTCGTTCCGTCCGAGCGAGCCTGCCGCTTCGTCGGCCGCGCCTGCTGCGTCGTCCGCCGACGAAGAGCCGCTCGACCTGAACGCGTCGTCGGAAGTCGAGCCATCGGCGTCGAAGTCGGATGACGAGCTGGTGCTCGGTGCCGAGACGATGGTGCCGCAGGCCGCGCCTGCGCCGGTTGCTCCTGCTCCTCAGCCTGCTCCCGCGCCGCGCACGTATGGCGACGAGCCTTACGGTCGTGGTCCGATCGCGCGTCCGGCTTCGGCATCGTCGGTGCCCGCTCGCGCACCGATCGCGCCGGCTGTTCCGGTGCCGACGCCGGCTGCCGACGAAGGTGGCGCACGTCGCCGCTGGCTCGCTCCGGGTGCCGAGGCTGCCCCCGAGGCGGTGCCGGCCGCACCGCGCGTGAAGCTCGGCGGTACGCTGTTCGAGCGCATGTCGAACGCGGCACGCGGTGCTGCGAAGGAAGACGGCGAAGCGGCCCCTCAGGATCCGCTCGACATCCCCCGCTTCCTGCATCGTCAGAACAACCAGTAAGTCGGGAACATCTCGACTTATCAATATCTTGCACGATCCAGCCCTGACCTCCCCTCTCCCATCGGGAGAGGGGGATACGCCAGAGGCGGCGACGAGTGAGGGCATGTCGAGCAGGGCTTTCGCGCTTGCGTGCGCAAAACCCTGCATTCGTCGCCGCCCCAGCCCAGTTCGCCGCGCGCATGCGTGCGAGACATTGCCGGTTCGGTCGGGCTGGCGTCTAGACAGTTGAACCTCATGACCCGGTCCTCCCATCATATCCTGACCGCCGCGCTGGCCCTCGTGCTTGCGGCCGTGCCAGCCGCCGCGTCTGCGCAAGCCGTCGTCCAGGCGATCCCCGGCACGACCGACGCGGACAAGCTCGGCGACGTGATGCGCCAGCTCGCCAGCAACCCGCGCAACATCGACGCGCTGATCAAGGCGGGCGATCTTTCGATGGGCCTGGGCGATCTTAGCGGTGCCGCGGCATTGTTTGCGCGGGCGGAAAAGGTGAACCCGCGCGATGGTCGCGCCAAGGCGGGGATGGCGTCGATCCTCGTCCGGTCCGAGCGTCCGGGCGAAGCGCTCCGCTATTATGCGCAGGCGGAGGGCCTCGGCCTCGACCCGCGCAACTTCGCCGCCGATCGCGGGCTCGCCTACGACCTGATCGGCCAGCAGGATCGGGCGCAGCGCGACTACCGCGTGGCACTCCGCGATGCGCCCGACGACGAGACGACGCGGCGCTATGCCTTGTCGCTCGGTATCTCGGGCAAGCCAGAGCTCGCGGTCCAGCAGCTAAATCCGCTTCTGCTCAAGAGCGACCGCGGCGCATGGCGATCCCGCGCCTTCATCCTCGCGATGAACGGCGATGTCGCCGGCGCTGAGAAGATCGCGACGACGATGATGCCCGCAGGCACCGCCCAAGGCCTGCAACCCTTCTTCCAGCGCCTGCCCAACCTGCCGGCGAGCGACCGCGCCTTCGCGGTGCATTTCGGCGAAGTCCACGCGACGCCTGCACGCCTCGCTGATGCGCGCATGGCCCCGCCACTGGGCGTGCTTGCTGCAGACCCGACCGCGCCGGTCATGATGGCAGCCGTCACACCGCAGCCTGCGGTCACGGCCAAGACCGGCAAGAAGGACAAGCGCGATCGCCGCTCGAACCGCGACCGTGTCCAGATGGCCGCGGTGACGCGACCGTCGTTGACACCAGTACCTGTGACAACGTCGGCACCGGTCCCGCCGGTCGCCACCCCACCACGTACGCTGACGACGGTCCCTGCGCCCAGCACCTACGCCGCCCCCGTCCAGCTCGCAGCAGCGCCGATGCAGATGGTCCAGCCCTTGCCGGCCCGCACGGTGCAGCCTGTGCCGCGGCCAAGCTATTCCGCGCCGACCGTGACGCTTCCTGGCGCGCGTACCAACCCGGCCGCGGAAACGAACTCCGTCGTCTCAGCGACCATTCAGCCGAGCGCGTCGCCGGTTGTCCGTACGATCCCGACGCCGTCGCCAGCAGGAACTCTCCCCCCACGCGTGGCCACGCAGATGGCGGCGATCCCGGTAGGGCAAACACGAGCCGATCCGACCCGTACGGCGAATGCGCTCGCAGCATCGGCAGCGGCGCCGCCGTCGGTTTCGCCGCTACCGACTCCGATACAGCAGGCGCCCGTTCAGCAGGTCGCCCCAACGCAGAGTGCCAGCGCCGAGACGCCGACACCCGGCTTCAGCAGTTCGTCCACGCCCGCACCGGTGGCTGCCACCCTGCCACCACGGACTCACGCAGTCGCCGCGAGTGAGGACTCGATTCTCGCGCGGATCGTCGCTGGCCTGTCGATCCCCGCGTCCGAGCTCGACGTCGCGCCGATGCATCCCGCGCCGGTCGTCACGCCCGCCACTATCCCGGTCTCGGATGATTCCGAACGCGTGCTCGTCGAAGCAAAGGCCAAGACCGAGCGCGACGCTGCGGCGAAGGCGATCGCCGCCAAGACGCTGGCCGCGGACAAGCTCGCAGCCGACAAGAAGGCGGCGCTCGACAAGAAGGCCGCGGCGAAAAAGGCGATCGCCGACAAGAAGGCGCTGGCCGAGAAGAAGGCCGCCGCCGCCGAGAAGCTTGCCGCCGACAAGGCTGCGGCGGAGGAAAAGCGGATCGCCCGCGCCAATCCTGCGCGGACCTGGGTGCAGGTGTCGACCGGCGCGACCGAGGGCGATCTGCCCAAGGCGTGGAAGAAGGCGAAGGCCAAGGCACCGACCGTGTTCGGCGCTCGCGGCGGCTGGACCGCACCTTGGAAGGCGACCAACCGCGTGCTCGCCGGCCCGTTCAAGACCGATGCCGAGGCGCGGACCTTCGTCAATCAGCTTGCCAAGGAAGGCGTCTCGACGTTCACCTTCACCAGCGATCCCGGCGAGATCATTACGAAGCTCCCCGCGAAGTGAGCTATCGCGCGCCCTGGGCATCGGACCCGGCGCGCAGCAAAGGACGGCTTCACGAGGAACAGAACGGGTCCGTCCGTGGTCCGCGCGATGCCTTCCACCGCGACCGCGACCGGATCATCCACTCGATCAGCTTCCGCCGCCTGCGCCACAAGACGCAGGTGTTCATGGCCCCCGACGGCGATCATTTCCGCGTCCGCCTGACGCACAGCCTGGAGGTCGCGCAGATCGGCCGGACGATCGCGCGGACGCTCGCACTGAACGAGGATCTGACCGAGGCGCTATGTCTCGCACACGACATCGGCCATCCGCCGTTCGGCCATGCCGGCGAGGATGCGTTGAAGGCGGCGCTGACCGGGCAGGGTGGGTTCGATCACAACGGCCACACGCTGCGCACGTTGATGACGATCGAGCGGCCCTACCCGTTATGGAACGGGCTGAACCTGACATGGGAAACGCTCGAAGGTCTCGCCAAGCATAACGGCCCGGTGCGGCATCCGGGATGGGCTCTGGCCGCGGCGGATGCCGAGTTCGGCCTCGCGCTGACCAGCTTTTCGTCGCTGGAGGCGCAGGTCGCAGCGATCGCCGACGATATCGCCTACGACAATCACGACATCGACGATGGTCTTCGCGCAGGATTGCTGACGCTCGACCAGATGCTCGCGGTGCCGCTGGTGGCGCGCGGCTGGGACGATGTGCGGGGGCGCTTTCCCGATATCGAGCCGAAGCGTCTGGTCGGCGAACTGGTTCGCACGCAGATCGGGACGATGGTCAACGACCTCATCGCGGAGACGCGCGAGCGGATCGCGGCGAGCGGCGTCACCAGCGTCGACGACGTCCGCGATGCAGGCCAATGCCTGGTCGGCTTCTCGCCTGAGATGCGCGAGGCGGAGCGCGACCTGAAGCGGTTCATGTACGCCAATCTCTATCACCACCCGCGCCAGCTTGCCGCGGCGGATGCGGCACACGGAATCGTCTCAGGCCTGTTCGCGGTCTATCGCGACGATCCTATGACCATGCCCGAGGAATGGCGCGACCGCCTGCCTGCGGACGATCCCGATCGCAGCCGGCACATCGCCGACTTCATCGCCGGCATGACCGACCGCTACGCCGTGTCGCGCTACCGCGAACTGGTCGGCCCGATAGACTTGCCTGAAGGGTTTTAGGTCGTGGCGTCCGTATGACGGGCGTCGAGACTAACCCGAGCCGAACGAAAAACGGCGGCCGGACCGAGGTCCGACCGCCGTTTTCGTTATCGTTGCAGCCGCAGTTTAGCGCGCGACGGCAGCGACCCCGCCTGCCGCACCGGTAGCTTCGGCGGTCTTGAACGCGACCGGGACGCCGGCCGACACGCCCGACACACGGTCGCCGCGAACGATCAGATGGAAAGCCTGGCCCGACGGATAGCGGCGACCGTCGATCACCTGGCGACCACCCTGCTGGGTCGACGTGTAAATGTAGGTGCTGCCCTCATGAACGAAGCTCTGCTTGCTCTCGGCGGCCATGCCGATGGTCGACGTGAGGGCGGCCGCTGCTGCTGCGATGATCTTGATGGTGTTGCGCATGATCGTGTCTCCCGCGTGTTGCGTTGAGCCGGATCAGGTCCTGTCCCAACTCTCGATACGAGAAATATTGCAGTGCAGCATAAACGGCAATTGCAAAGCAGACTGTCACGATTGCAGCTTATGCAACGGCCGATGATCGAACACCTGAGCAGGCGGATCAGCGCGACGCGGGATAAAAATTGAGCGTCGCGCTGCGATGGGCTAAAGCGCCCGCTTCCTTACGATACCGGAATTACCATGACGCTCTACGCCCGTTTCGCCGCGCATATCGATGCGGCGCTCGACACCCTGACCGAAGCGGGAACGCTGCCGGCTGGGCTCGACCGCAAGAACGTCACGGTCGAGCCGCCGCGCGACACGAGCCACGGCGATCTCGCGACCAACGCTGCAATGGTCCTGGCCAAGCCCGCCAAGACCAATCCGCGCGTTCTCGCCGATGCGCTGGTCGTCGAACTGTCGAAGCTCGAGGACGTCGCCTCGGCGAGCGTCGCGGGACCCGGCTTCATCAACATGAAGCTGACCGACGACGCCTGGCGCGCCGAACTGGCCGCGATCCCCGAGGCGGGCGCCGACTACGGCCGGTCGAAGCAGGGCGACGGGATCACCGTCAACATCGAGTATGTGTCGGCAAACCCGACCGGCCCGATGCACATGGGGCATTGCCGCGGTGCGGTCGTCGGCGATGCGCTGGCCAGCCTGCTCGAATTCGCCGGCCACAAGGTGATCCGCGAATATTACGTCAACGATGCCGGTGGTCAGGTCGACGTGCTCGCGCGCTCCGTCCACCTCCGTTACCGCGAAGCGCTCGGCGAAACCGTCGAGATTCCCGAGGGCCTGTACCCCGGCGACTATCTCGTCCCCGTCGGCCAGTCGCTCGCGAAGGAGTTCGGCGAACGCTATGTCGGCGCGCCCGAGAGCGAATGGCTGGTCGTCTTCCGCACGCAGGCGGTCGCGGCGATGATGGTGATGATCCGTGCCGATCTGGCGTTGCTCGGGATCGAGCACGAGGTGTTCGCGTCGGAGGCCGAACTTCAGGCTGCGAAGAAGCCTGAGGCAGCCGAGGCGGAATTGCGGTCGCGCGATCTCGTCTACGACGGCGTGCTCGAAGCGCCGAAGGGCGAGACGACCGACGATTGGGAGCCGGTCGAGCTGCCGCTGTTCCGCTCGTCGCAGTTCGGCGACGACCAGGATCGCCCGATCAAGAAGTCGAACGGGTCGTGGACCTATTTCGGCGCCGATCTCGCCTATCATTTCCAGAAGAGCCAGAGCGCCGACCAGCTGATCGACATCTGGGGCGCGGATCATGGCGGCACGGTCAAGCGGATCGTCGCGGCGGTGGCGGCGCTGACCGGCGGCAAGACGCGGTTCGACGTCAAGCTCGTCCAGATGGTCCGGCTGTTGCGCAACGGCGAGCCGGTCAAGATGTCGAAGCGGTCGGGCAATTTCGTCACGCTGGCGGATGTCGTGCGTGAGGTCGGCAAGGATGTCGTGCGCTTCACGATGCTGACGCGGCGGTCGGATGCGCAGATGGATTTCGACTTTGCCAAGGTGGTCGAGGCGTCGAAGGACAACCCGGTTTTCTACGTCCAGTACGCGCACGCCCGCATCGCATCGCTGCATCGGCGTGCGGAAGAGGCGGGAATCACGCCTATTTCTGCGGATTTGTCCCGGCTTGATACGGACGAACTTGCTCTCGTACAGCTTGCAGCGCAGTTTCCGCGGCTCATCGAGATCGCCTCGACCGCGCGCGAACCACACAGAATCGCGTTTTATCTCTATGACTTGGCGGCAGCGTTCCACGCGCTATGGAATGTCGGAAACGACCGGCCCGACCGTCGTTTCCTGGTGATCGAGGATCCACAGGCGACCGCGGCACGCCTTTTCTTGGCGTCCGCTATAGGGCAGATTATTCATAACGGCCTCGCCATCATGGGTGTCGAAGCGGTTTCGGAGATGAAGTGATGGCCGAAGATATGGATCTGCGCGAGGAAGACCGGCTCCCCTGGCTCGAAACCGTCGAGCCGGACGAGCAGGAAACCGTTGGCATCGGCCGCGTCATTGCGCTCGTCGTGCTCGGTCTCGCGGTGCTCGCGGCGATCATCTTCGGTATCTACAAGCTGCAACAGCGCGCGCCGACGGGCGACGGCCAGATGATCGCCGCGCAGGAAGGCGACTACAAGGTCAAGCCCGACGACGCCGGCGGCCTGAAGGTCAAGGGCGAGGGCGATTCGGCGATCGCGACCAGTGCGGGGAAGTCGGGTAACGGCGCGATCGATCTGCGCGGCGTGCCGGAAGCGCCGGTCGACGGCAAGCGTGCGGTCGCGGCCAAGGCTGACGACGCAGCGGGTCGCAACGCGGTCGCACAGGTTCCTGCCTCGGGGGGGCGGCTGGTCGCCACGGCACCGCTATCAGCGTCGAAGCCGAGTGGCGCTGGCGCGGCTACTGGCGGTTCGCTCGTCCAGCTCGGTGCGTATCCGAGCGAAGCAGTCGCCAACGCGGCCTGGACGAACTTCTCGAAGCGGTTCGCGTATGTCGGCGCGCTCGGCAAGTCGGTCCAGCCGGTCGCGACTGGCGGTCGGACCCTGTATCGTCTGCGCGTGAACGCGGGCAGCGCGAACCAAGCGGCGGATATCTGTGGCCGGTTGCGGGTCGCTGGCGAGACTTGCTTCGTCGCCAGCTAAGAGCTGTGGCGATCGGCGGGAGCTTACTGTTTGCCGCAGACCCTGGCTGAACGCCGGTTGTCATAGATCTATTTGTTGCGCGCGGTTTCGGTGGCGTGATGACACCGCCAAGGTGCGTCCGGCCTCGCGCACGGCGCTCTGCTTGAGGTTGCGCGGCGCGTTACAGTCGCGCGACGCTATGGCACAGTCGATCGTCTTTGCCGGGCTTGGCGACCCGCTAGGGCATCACACCACGCGACGATGCTTTCCACCGTATTTACGCCCGATATAATCGCCGATCTGTGCGACTTCGGTGGCTGCGGCGAGCGCGCCATTCATCTGGCAAGGGAGCGGATCGCTATCGTGATTGGCGACCCGGGCCTGAACCTTGTCGCACAACTCCTCGATATCCGCGCGAGAGAGAACGTTCTTCTCTCGCAGCAGGCAGATGAGGCTTTGCAGGATGACCAGGTTTTTGTCCTCGGGGTCTGCTTCGAGTTTCAGGGGCGTTGCCATCATGCCTCTCCTTCAATGTTTTCAGTAGACTATGCCGATCTGGACCCGTTGCAAGCCCTAAAGCTAAAAATGGCGTACCGATTGCTCGAAACTGGAGGGCTATCCTTCTGGCCGGCAGGCGTTTCGGGCGTCAATTCCGTACCGGATAAGTTATCGGCCATTCCTTCCGGATGCTGTCGGTCCGAGTGAAGCCGGGGTGACGGAACGGGTTGGCGTGCTTATCTGTGTGCGATGTACAAACCAAAAGCCGGTCTTCCCACGCGCGAGCAGATCCTCGACTTCATCGCCACCTCCGACGTGCCCGCGGGCAAGCGCGAGATCGCCAAGGGCTTCGGGCTCAGCGCGCAGGACAAGATCGGGCTGAAGGCTTTGCTCAAGGACATGGCCGATGAGGGGTTGATCGACAGCGCCCCGGGTCGTGCGTTCCACAAGATGGGCGGCATCCCGAAGGTAACGGTGCTGCGGATCGCCGATGTCGATGACGGCGGCAACGTGTGGGCGGTCCCGGAGCGCTGGGAGGCGGAAGGCGTGCCGCCGCCGCGTCTTCGCGTGCGCGAACGGAAACGCGGGGCGCTGGGCGTTGGCGAGCGGATCCTCGCGCGCACCGAGGAGGCCGGGAATGGCTGGATCGCGCATCCGATGAAGGTGCTCGCGCCGGCGTCCGAGCAGGTCCTGGGCGTCTTGCGCGAAGAGGCGGGGCGGCTCTGGCTGACGGGTGTCGACAAGCGCGAGCGGCGTGAGTTCGCCGTCGCGGACGCAGGTGGCGCGGCGCCGGGCGACCTCGTGCTGGCGGAACTCGCGGGCAAGCCGCCGAAGATTGCCGCACGCGTGGTGTCGAAGCTTGGCGATCCGTTTGCGGCGCGGAGTTTCTCGCTGATCGCGATCCACAAGCTCGGCATTCCGGACGTCTTCTCGCAGGAGGCGCTCGACGAGGCGGAGCGGGTGTCGAAGCTGCCGCTGGGTGAAGGGCGTGAGGATCTGCGCGACCTGCCGATCGTCGCGATCGATCCCGAGGATGCGCGCGATCACGACGATGCGGTCTGGGCGGAAGCGGATGACGATCCCTCCAATGCGGGCGGGTGGAAGGCGATCGTCGCGATCGCCGACGTCAGCTTTTACGTGCGGCCGAAGTCGGAGGTCGACCGCGAGGCGCGGCGGCGCGGGAACTCGGTGTATTTCCCCGACCGGGTCGTGCCGATGCTGCCCGAAATTCTCTCGGCCGAGGTGTGCTCGCTGAAGGAAGGCGCGGACCGTGCAGCGCTCGCGTGCCATCTGCGGATCGGCAAGGATGGTTCGCTCAAGTCGTGGCGCTTTACGCGCGCGGTGGTGCGGATCGTCGCGAACCTTGCGTATGAAGAGGCGCAGGCGATCATCGACGCCGCATCGCCGGTGGTGGACGAGCGCGGCGATATGCTGAGCGTATTGCAGCCGCTCTGGGCTTGCTGGCATGCTCTGGCCAAGGCGCGGGATGCGCGGGCGCCGCTCGATCTCGATTTGCCGGAGCGTCGCGTGGTGCTCGACGAGCAGGGACGGATCATGTCGGTGTCGCCGCGCGAACGGCTCGATGCGCACCGGTTGATCGAGGACTACATGATCGCCGCCAACGTTGCCGCCGCCAAGGCGCTGGAGGCGAAGAAGGCGCCGGTGATGTACCGCATCCACGAGCCGCCGAGCCGTGAAAAACTGGCGGCGCTCAAGGAATATCTCGAGACGTTCGACGTGCCGTTCGCGCTTGGGCAGGTCGTGCGGCCGGCGACGTTCAACCATATCATCGAGCGGATCGGCGATGCGGATTTCCGTCCGCAGGTGATGGAGCAGATCCTCCGCACGCAGACCCAGGCCTATTACGCGCCCGGCAATCACGGGCATTTCGGCCTCAGCCTCGGCAGTTACGCGCATTTCACCTCGCCGATCCGGCGATATGCCGATCTGCTCGTCCACCGCTCGCTGGTGTCCGCCTACGGTCTTGGCGAGGGCGGGTTGCCGGCGGACGATGCGGCCAACATGGAGACGGTCGGCGAGATCATCAGCCGGCTCGAACGCCGCGCGATGGAGGCCGAGCGCGACACCACCGATCGCTATGTCGCGGCGTTTCTGTCGGAGCGCGTCGGCCAGGTGATGGACGTGCGGATCACCGGCGTCACCAATTTCGGCTTCTTCGCGACCGTCGAGGGGATCGGCGGCGACGGCCTGATGCCGGTGCGCGATCTGGGCGGCGAATATTTCCGCTTCGACGAGGGCGCGCGGACGCTGACCGGTGAGCATACCGGCGACGTCTTCGCGCAGGGCCAGACGCTGGAACTGCGGCTGGCAGAGGCGAACCCGGTGTCGGGTGCACTGCGCTTCGAGATGCCCGAGGGGAAGGGTGCGGCCCAGCCTCCCCGTGGCGGCCGCAAGCCGGTGCGCGAGATCAAGCGGCGCGGTCGCCCGGCGAACATCCACCATAAAGGCAAGCGGCGTTAGGAATTGCGCAAACCCCCCGCGCTATGCGAGATCGGCGCGGGGGGAAGAGTATGCGGGGACTTATTCTAGGCCGATCGCGACGACGGATCGTCAAGGATTTCGTCGGGGCACGGGCCACGTCGGCTGATCGTGCGATCCCCTATGTCGCGAACGACGCGCGGATATTTCGCCAACTTCGAGTCTATGGCGCGATCGTCGACGACGGGGCGGGGCGTTATCATCTCGATGCGCGAAAGCTCGGCGCATTTCGCGCTTCGGTACGACTTCGAGCCGCAGCGATCGTCGGGGTATCGGGCGTCGCTGCAAGCGTTGCGGCGGCGGCGACGGTCTTCGCGCTTGCCGAATAAGCTATCGCCGGTAAATCCGAGCCCATCCGGCATGCCGATGGCGTTGCGTCCGCATCGGATCCGCGGCGTCATCCCGGCGCTGTTTCTGGCGCGACACGCGATAGGACCCGACGATGCGATCGTCTTCCTACCGCGTGATGCTCGGGAGCGGGCGGCGTTCGATCGGCTGCGCGCCAACGGCATCGTCCGCGAAACCGCACCAGGCCGCTTTTATTTCGATCTCGACGCGCATTACGCTGCTGTCGAGCGCCGCCGGCGTCTCGCTGTGCCGATCGCCATCATCGTGTCGGTGCTGATCGCCTGGATCGCCACGCGGTTCTTCCGCGGTTGATCACCCGACCGTGAAGGTAAGCCCCGCCTTCGCCACCAGCCGATCGCGCAACTTCGCCCCCATCAGCGCACCCGGCGTCCAGACGCCGCCATCGCCTTCCACGTCCTGGACGAGGCATAGTGCAGACTCGGCGATCATCTTGCTGGTCGATCCATAGCCGGGATCACGGTCGCCGGTGACGACCGCGTCGATCCGCTCGCCATCGGGCATGATACCCGCGAACAGCAGGTCGTAATGGCCGGCATTGCGTTCCTCCTTCGACGGGCCTTCGCCGGGTTTCGGCCCCTTGTCGCCCGAGAATGGATTGAACTTGGCGATCGCCTCCGCCGCGACCTTGCCGATATCGCCGAGGCCGGCGACCATCATCTCGTCATATACGAAGTCCGCGCCATACGCCTCGCCGAGCAGGAAGTTCGTGCGGTGGACGTTCTTGGTATTGATCGGCGCCATCACGAACGGCGCGACCCAGGCCGAGAGGGTCGTGTCGTATTCGGGGAGCAGCCCGGTCGGCTGGTGCGGTCCCTGGAAGCCGGGGGTGAGCGCGAACGGGCTGGTCAGCAGCTTGATGATGCCGGGATCGCGGGCGGCAGCAGCCAGCGTCGCATTGAGGCTGGCCGCAGTGCCGCCGGAGAACGTGCCCTGCATTTTGCGCACGCGGCCTTTCACGCGGGGTGCGGGGATGCCGTATTTGGCCTTCGCCGCATCCTGCAATGTCAGCACGCCGAGATCGAATGGGATCGAGTCGAAGCCGCAGGAGAACACAATCCGCGCACCGGTGCGCGTCGCTTCGCCTTCGTGCGCGTCGATCATGTGGCGCATCCAGGCGGGCTCGCCGCACAGGTCGACATAACCAGTGCCGGTCGCAGCGCAGGCGGCGACGAGGTTGGAGCCGTACAGCTGGTACGGTCCGACCGTAGAGATAACTACGGTGGCGCGTTCGGCCATCGCGCGGAGGCTGGCGGGATCGTCGGAGTCGGCAGCGATCAACGCCGTCTCGGCAGGCGCGCCGATCAGGTCGCGGACCTCCTGCAACTTCGACAGCGAGCGTCCCGCCATCGTCCATCTAACGCCGGTGGGATAGGTCTGGACGAGATACTCCGCCACGAGTCGGCCGGTGAACCCGGTCGCGCCGTAGATGACGATGTCAAAGTCGCGCATATCCATCTCCTGTTTTGCTGAGTTTGCGCGCGCGGGCATGGCATCGCAAGCGAAACGCCGTCGTCGGCATGGCTCGCCAAGGCCGCGACGATCTGCGAGGATCGCCCGATGGCATCCGATCGCAAGACCGTCGCGTTCATCGTCGACCAGCTCGCCGCGGCGGGGGAGGTCTCGGCAAAGCCGATGTTCGGCGAATACGGCGTCTATTGCGATGGCAGGATGGTCGCGCTGATCTGCGACGACCAGCTTTTCGTCAAACCGACGCCGGGCGGCCGCGCGTTCGCAGGAGCGATCGACGAGGCACCGCCCTATCCGGGCGCCAAACCATGCCTGCTGGTCGACGCCGATCGCTGGGACGATGCCGAGTGGCTGGCGGAACTCGTCCGTATCTCGACCGCGGAACTGCCGATGCCCAAACCGAAGAAGGCCAAGCCCACGAAGGTTTAGGCGGCCTCGTTGAACTGGAGACTCGCCAGCCGCGCGTAGAGCCCGCTGTTGGTCATCAGCGACGCGTGCGAGCCTTCCTCGACGATCTGTCCGTCGCTCATCACGATGATCCGCTCGGCCGCGCGCACGGTGGCGAGGCGGTGCGCGATGACGAGCGTGGTGCGGTTCGTCATGAGCCGCTCGAGCGCCTCCTGCACGAGCCGTTCGCTTTCGGCATCGAGCGCACTGGTGGCCTCGTCGAGCAGCAGGATCGGCGCATCGCGGAGGAGCGCGCGCGCGATCGTGACGCGCTGGCGCTGGCCGCCCGACAGCCGAGCGCCGCCTTCGCCGAGGAAGGTGTCGAGGCCTTCGGGCAGCTTGCGCAGGAATTCGGCGGCGTTGGCGGCTTCGGCGGCGGCCCAGAGCTGGTCGTCGGTCGCGGACCAGTCGCCGTAGCGGAGGTTGTCGCGTGCCGAGGCGCCGAAGATGATCGTTTCCTGTGGGACCATTGCGATGCGGGCGCGGACTTCCGCCGGGTCGGCGTCGCGCAGGTCGATGCCGTCGAGCGTCACGCGGCCGGCGTCGGGATCGTAGAAGCGCTGGACCAGCTGGAAGAGGGTAGTCTTGCCTGCGCCCGAGGGGCCGACGACGGCGACCGTCTCGCCCGGCTTCACGTCGAGCGAGAAGCCGTTCAGCGCGGCGACGTCGCGCTGCGTCGGGTAGTGGAACTGCACGCCTTCGAACGCGAGCGCGCCGCGTGGCGGCTGGGGCAGGGCGACCGGGTTGGCGGGCGCGGCGATCTCGGGCTTTTCGCGGAGCAACTCGGACAGGCGTCCGGCCGCACCGGCGCCGCGCAACAGGTCGCCGTACACTTCGGTCAGCGCGCCGAACGCGCCTGCGACGATGCCGCCGGTCAGGACGAACGCGGCGATCGCGCCACCGCTGATGCGGCCGGCGGCTACGTCGATCGCACCTTCCCACAGGACCAATGTGATCGATCCGAAAACGAGGCCGATGACGATCGCGGTCATCACCGCACGCAGCATGATCCGCGCGCGAGCCGCGGCGAAGGTCGCGCTGACCGCGTCTCCGAAGCGGATCGCCTCGCGGTCTTCCTGCCCGAACGCCTGTACGACCTTCATCGCGCCGAGCATTTCCGTGGCGATCGAGCCGACATCGGCGACTCGGTCCTGCGAGGTGCGCGAGTAGTTGCGCACGCGTTTGCCGAGCAGCGCGATCGGCAGGATGATCAGCGGGATACCGATCATCAGCATGCCGGCGAGTTTGGGCGAGATCGCGAACAGGTAGATCAGCCCACCGATGCCGGTGAAGGTATTGCGGAGCGCGATCGACACAGTGCTGCCGACGACCTGTTCGATCAGCGCCGTATCCGAGGTCAGGCGCGAGGCGATTTCCGACGGGCGGTTCTCCTCGAAGAAGCGCGGTGTCAGGCGGAGGAGATGGCGTTGCACGTTGGTGCGGATATCCGCGACGACGCGCTCTCCGAGCCACGACACGTAGTAGAAGCGCACCGCGGTCGCGAGCGCGAGCACGACGACGATCATCAGCAAATAGTGGAAGGAGTTGGCGACCGACCCGCCTGCACCGGGGCCGAAGCCGCGGTCGATGACGCGCTTGAATCCGTACGGGATGCCGATCGTCGCCGCCGACGTCATCATCAGCGCGAGCCCCGCGAACGCGATCTGGCGAGGATATTGGGAGGCGTGATGCCACACCATCGCGAGATCGCCGATCCGGCGGGAGGTCTTCTCTTCGGGTATCGGCTTGGCCATGCGCGGTGCCTAGCAGTGGCGGGGGTGGTGCTCAACGAGAACCGGGCGTCGCAGCGAGCGGTGATCCGGTCGCGCGGGACGGAGCGGCGGTCGATCGCGCGTTGCACTGCGGCAAAATTGCGTTACCACCGTGCAAAGCCCGATGAGGCGAGAGGATACCGCATGCTCTACGATGCCTATGAATTCCAGCGTTCGATGATGGCCGGCGCCAGCAAGATGGCGAGCTTCGGCGCGGATCTGCTCAACAATCCGGCAAACCCGTTCGCCTATTTGGGTGGCGGCACGGTGGTCGCGTCGGCGCTCGAAGTGTTCGCACACGCGAATGCGACGCGAGGGAAGCCTGCCTTTGGTCTCGACACGACGACGATCGACGGCCGCGAGGTCGCGGTGCGCGAGGAGATCGTGTTGCGGAAGGACTTCGGGCAGCTGAAACGGTTCGTGCGCGAGGGTGTGGAGGACGGTCCGAAGCTGCTGATCGTCGCACCGATGTCCGGCCATTACGCGACCTTGCTGCGCGGGACGGTCGAGCGGATGCTGCCGTTCGCCGACGTCTACATCACCGACTGGCGCGACGCGCGCAGCGTGCCGCTCTCGGCAGGGCGGTTCGATCTCGACGACTACATCGATTATCTGATCGAATATCTGGAGACGATCGGCGCGAATGAGGGGCAGGGGGGCACGCACATGCTGGCCGTCTGCCAGCCCTCGGTTCCCTGTTACGCCGCCGTCGCTTTGATGAGTGCGGACAAGAACCCGTGCCGTCCCAAGACGCTGACGATGATGGGTGGTCCCGTCGATACGCGCGAGGCGCCGACCGCGGTGAATACGCTGGCGACCGAGCGGCCGCATGCGTGGTTCGAGCAGAACGTGATCGCGACGGTGCCGGGCAATTATCCGGGTGCGGGTCGGAAGGTGTATCCCGGCTTCCTGCAGCTTGCAGGGTTCATGTCGATGAATCTGGGCAACCACATGGTCTCGCACTGGGAGATGTATAAGCATCTCGTCCAGGGCGACGGCGAGAGCGCGTCGCAGAGCCAGGATTTCTACGAAGAATATCGCTCGGTCTGCGACATGACCGCGGAATTCTATCTCCAGACAATAGACGTCGTGTTCCAGAACCACGCGCTGCCGCGTGGGATCATGACGCATCGTGGTCGGCTGGTAGATCCGGCGGCGATCACCGATATCGGTCTGCTCGCGGTCGAGGGTGAGCGCGATGATATTTCGGGGTTGGGGCAGACCAAGGCGGCACTGACACTGGCGACTGCGCTACCCGACGAGAAGAAGCGCTATCTGATGGCGGAAGGTGCTGGCCATTACGGCATCTTCAACGGCTCGCGCTGGCGGGACAAAATCGCGCCAGTGGTTGAGGAGTTCATCACCGCGAACGGGTGAGGAAAACGGGCAGCCCTCGCAGGCTGCCCGCAGTCGTTAGGCGATCGAGTTTACCACCGCGTGGCTGCTCGATTCGTCCGTGCGGATCGTGCCGCCGAACAGCATCTTGAGGCGGCCGCCGATCGATATGTCGGTTTCCCAGAGCTCCGCGCTGTCGATGTCGAAGCGCAGCAGCGTCAGGTTGGGGTCTTCCTTGCCGCCCGGAAACCATGCCTCGACCTGATTGTTCCAGAGCTTGTCGATCTGCGTGCGGTCGTTCGACGTCGAGACGTCGCCAGCCATGCAGGCGAAGAAATCATGGCCCTTGCCGACGAACTGCGCCATCGCCGCGCCGCCCTTGGCGATACGGTTGTCGCGGCCGGCGAAGAAGAACAGCGTGTTGGGCTGATCGTCGTCGATTTGCGCTGTCATCGGCTCGGAATGCTGGCCGTCATGCAAGCCGATCATCACGAACGGGCTCGCCTTCAGCTTCTCGATGAACTTCGCTGCGACTTCCTGCGGGGTATCCTTGTCGGCCATCGTCATTCTCCTATTGGCTTGGATTGCCACTGAGAACGGGCGGGGCGGAGGTTGGTTGCGCGGGGGCGCCGATCGGGGCACGCGATGCCGCTTGGTGAAAGCGCATGCGACGCGCCATGGTGTTGGCGGCAGCAGTTCTGCTGTCGACCAGAAAGGATCGAGAATGTCTCTCACCGATCTGTGTCTGATACTAGGCGTGCTCTTCGCCTTTGCGACCTTGGTCGTGAAGATCATCGAAGTGGCACGTCGAGGATAAGCACACGGGCGGGGTTCGGGCTGACACTCGAGCCCCAAACGTATTAGAGCCCCGGCCGCTGACACGGCCGAGGCTCCCAGAAAGGCGAGAATGTCCTTCGCCGAACTCTAAATATCCCTTTGCCGGATACCTTGCAAGGTCACAGTACTTCGAACAACCCGGCTGCGCCCATGCCGCCGCCGACGCACATCGTGACGACGACGTACTTCGCGCCGCGACGCTTGCCTTCGATCAGCGCGTGGCCGGTCGCGCGAGCGCCGGTCATGCCGTAGGGGTGGCCGATCGAGATCGCGCCGCCGCTGACGTTGAGCAGTTCGTCGGGGATGCCGAGGTTGTCGCGGCAGTACAGGACCTGCACCGCGAACGCCTCGTTCAGCTCCCACAGGCCGATATCGTCCATCTTCAGTCCGAAGCGCTTGAGCAGCTTGGGGATCGCCACGACCGGGCCGATACCCATCTCGTCGGGCTCGGTGCCGCCGACCGCCATGCCGACATAGCGACCGAGCGGCTGGAAACCGCGCTGCGAGGCGATCTTCTCTTCCATCAGCACCGAGGAGGACGAGCCGTCCGACAGCTGCGATGCGTTGCCGGCGGTGATGGTGAAGTCGGGGCCCATTACCGGCTTGAGCGACTGGAGGCCTTCGAGCGTGGTGTCGGCGCGGTTGCCCTCGTCCTTGGTGATCGTCACGTCCTTGTACGTGACCTCCTTCGTCTCCTTGTTGACGATGGCCATGTTGGCATCGACGGGCACGATCTCGGCGTCGAAATAGCCAGCGGCCTGCGCGGCGGCGGTGCGCTGCTGCGACTGGAGCGCGTAGGCGTCCATCGCATCGCGGCTGATCCCGTAGCGCTTGGCGACGACCTCGGCGGTCTGCAGCATCGGCATGTAGACGTCCTTGTGCATCGCGATCAGCTGAGGATCGGGGGCGACGCGCATCTGCGGGGTCTGGACGAGGCTGATGCTTTCGACGCCGCCGCCGATCGTGATGTCCATGTTGTCGGTGATGATTTGCTTGGCCGCGGTGGCGATCGCCATAAGGCCGGACGCGCACTGGCGATCGACCGACATGGCCGAGACGGTGACGGGAAGCCCGGCGCGGAGCAACGAGGTGCGAGCGATGTTGCCGGCCTGGTGACCCTGCTGAAGCGCGCAGCCGAAGACGACGTCGTCGACTTCGGCGCCGTCGATGCCGGCCCGCTCGACCGCGGCCTTGATCGAATGCGCGGCCAGCGTGGGGGCGGGGGTGTTGTTAAAGCCGCCGCGATAGGCGCGGCCGATGGGGGTGCGGGCGGTGGAGACGATAACGGCTGAACGCATGGGTATTCCTCTTCTTCACTCCCCTCCCGCATGCGGGAGGGGTTGGGGGTGGGCGCCCGGCCAAAGCGGGCGAAACGGTCGTGGAGAGCGGCAGCCCACCCCCCGGCCCCCTCCCGCAAGCGGGAGGGGGAGAAGCATTAAACGGAGACTTGGCTGATCCATTCGGCGATCAGGGCGGGCTTTTCCTGGCCCTCGATCTCGACGGAAAACGCGTTGGTCTGCTGCCACTGGCCGGGACGCTTCTCGTCGAACGAGAGCAGCTTGAAGCGGCCGCGTACCTTCGAACCCGAGCGGACGGGCGTCAGGAAGCGGACCGAGTTGCCGCCGTAATTGACGCCCATCTTCGCGCCTTCGATGGTCGGCGCATCGGGGACTTTCGACGACAGCAGCGGCATCAGCGACAACGTCAGGAAGCCGTGCGCGATCGTGCCACCGAACGGGGTCTGTGCCGCACGGACCGGATCGATGTGGATGAACTGATGGTCGCCGGTCGCATCGGCGAACTTGTCGATCATCTCTTGCGTGACCTCGACCCAGTCGGAAACCGTCTCGGTGCCGATGCGCTGTTGCATCTGCGCGGTGGTGATCGTCGCCACGGCATTCCCCTCAAAGCTCATTTGGCGCTAAGCGCTGAAATGTCTCTAGGCGTACAGGCGAGCGGATCGCAAGCCTCACCCAACCGGAAGCTGGAAAATGTCGACTGCCGTAACGTCCCATGCCCGCGCTATCATGGCAAAGCTGTACCGCGCGAGCGAACCCGATGTTCTAAAACCGTTGCTGGACCGCGCCGCGCTCGATTCGGATTCGCGTGAACGCGTGATGGGGCATGCGCTAGGCCTGCTCGCGGACCTGCGAGCGGCGCAGAGCAAGGGGTGGGTGAACCAGTTCCTCCAGGAATATCGGCTGAATTCGTCGGAAGGCGTCGCGTTGCTGTCGCTGGCCGAGGCGTTCCTGCGCGTGCCCGATCCGGAGACGGCGGATCTGCTGATCGCGGACAAATTGGGCGATGCCGACTGGCGCGCGCATGCGGGCAAGTCGAACTCGAAGCTCGTCAATTCGGCGACCTGGGGGCTGGTTGTCGGCCGCGTGCTGGTCGGCGAGGGATCGACCGGGCCGCTGCGGCGCCTGATCAGCCGCGCGGGCGAGCCGTTCGTGCGCCAGGCGGTCGGCGCGGCGATGAAGATGATGGGCGAGATCTTCGTGATGGGTCGCACCATCGACGAGGCGATGAAGCGGATGCGCCGCCCGGAGAACAAGGGCTTCACGGCGAGCTTCGACATGCTTGGCGAGGCGGCGCGGACGCATGCCGATGCGCAGCGATACTTCCAGGCGTATGTCGGCGCAGTCGATGCGGTCGGGCGCGATCCGGCGGCGGGGCACTCGATCTCGGTCAAGCTGTCGGCGCTGCACCCGCGGTACGAGGTGGCGCGGTGGAGCGAGTGCGTCCCCGCGCTGACCCAAATGCTGGAGGCGCTGGCGGTGCAGGCGGCGTCGAAGGGCATCGCGCTGACGGTCGACGCGGAGGAATCCGAGCGGCTCGAAATGAGCCTCGACATTATTGGCGCGGTCGCGGGGCTCCCGTCGCTGAAGGGCTGGGACGGGTTCGGCATGGCGGTGCAGGCCTATGGCAAGCGCGCGCGGCCGGTGATCGAATGGGCGAACGGGCTGGACCGCGTGATGAACGTGCGGCTGGTGAAGGGCGCGTATTGGGATAGCGAGATCAAGCGCACGCAGGTCGAGGGGCTGGCGGACTATCCGCTGTTCACGCGCAAGGCGGCGACCGACGTGTCGTACCTGGCGGTGGCGAAGGACATGCTGGCCGCGGAGAATATCCGGCCGGCGTTCGCGAGCCACAATGCGCTGACGGTCGCGACGATCATGGAGTGGGCGGGCAACTCGCGCGACTTCGAGTTCCAGCGGCTGCACGGGATGGGCGACGGGCTGTACGAGCGGCTTGTGCAGGAGAATGGCTATCACTGCCGGGTGTATGCGCCGGTTGGCGGGCACCGCGATCTGCTGGCGTATCTGGTTCGGCGGTTGTTGGAGAATGGGGCGAATTCGAGCTTCGTGCACCAGTTGGCGGATGAGCGGCTGACCGAGGCGGAGATTCTGGCGGATCCTGTGGCGAAGATCGCTGCGGTCGGGGGGAAGCGGCATCCCAGCATTCCGTTGCCGGTGGATTTGTTCGGGGCCGGGGGGCACCGGAATTCCGCCGGGTTGGATTTGAGTGATGTTGGGACGCTGGAGGCGGTGGCGCGGGCCGTTTCTGCTCCCCTTCCGCTTGCGGGAGGGGTCGGGGGAGGGGCCGACCTTTCCTCCACGGGTTCCGATCGCGGGTTGGTCATCCCCTCCCCCGACCCCTCCCGCGAGCGGGAGGGGAGTGCGGTTGCGGTTGCCATTGGCCGTGCGCATGCGGCGTTTCCGGGTTGGTCGACCACGCCGGTCGACGAGCGAGCCGCTTGCCTCGAACGGCTCGCCGACCTGCTCGAGAAGCATCGCGACGAACTCATGGCGATCTGCGTTCAGGAGGCGTTCAAGACGATTGGCGATGCGATCGGCGAGGTGCGGGAAGCCGCCGATTTCTGTCGGTATTACGCGCAGCAGGCGCGGCTGAACCTGCATCCGATCGAGCTGCCGGGGCCGACCGGCGAGCGCAACACGCTGCATATCGAGGGTCGTGGCGTCTGGGCGACGATCGCGCCGTGGAACTTCCCGCTGGCGATCTTCCTCGGGCAGACGGTGGCGGCGCTCGTCACCGGCAATACCGTCGTCGCCAAGCCTGCACCGCAGACTCCGCGGATCGCGGCGCGTGCGGTTGAGTTTGCGCATGAGGCTGGCGTGCCGGTCGATGCGCTGGTGCTCGTGACCGGCGGGCCGGAGGTTGGCGCGGCGCTGACGGCGGACGTGCGGATTCAGGGTGTCGCGTTCACCGGGTCGACTGCGACGTCGCGGAAGATCGCGCGGTCGTTGCTCGACGACGAGACGCGGCCGATCGTGCCGCTGATCGCGGAGACCGGCGGGATCAACGCGATGATCGTCGATTCAACCGCGCTGCCCGAGCAGGTGGTGGCGGACGTGATCGCGTCGTCGTTCCGGTCGGCGGGGCAGCGTTGCTCGGCGTTGCGCTTGCTGCTGGTGCAGGAGGATATCGCGGACGGCGTGATCGAGATGCTGTCGGGGGCAATGGAGACGCTGCGAATCGGGCGGTCGGGCGATCCCGCAACCGACGTCGGGCCGGTGATCGACCAGGCCGCGTATGACCGGCTGATGGCGTATCGCGAGAGTGTGAAGGCGAAGATCGTCAAGACGCTCGATGCACCCGCGGACGGGCTGTTCGTGCCGCCGACCTTGGTGCGGATCGGGGCGATCGAGGATCTCAACCAGGAGTGGTTCGGGCCGATCCTGCACGTGGCGACGTGGGAGGCGGGGAAGCTGAGCGAGACGATCGCTCGGGTCAACGCGAAGGGTTACGGCCTGACGATGGGCCTGCACAGCCGTATCGCGCGGGCGGCTGAGGTGATCGAGGCCGAGGCTGCGGTGGGGAATCTGTATATCAACCGGTCGATGATCGGGGCGGTCGTGGGGTCTCAGCCTTTTGGGGGCGAGGGGTTGTCGGGGACTGGGCCGAAGGCTGGCGGGCCGCGGTATCTGTACCGGTTCTGTGCTGAGCGGGCTGTTTCGGTGGATACGACGAGTGCTGGGGGGAATGCGACGTTGTTGTCGTTGGATGAGGGCGGAATTTAAGCGGGCCGGCGGGACACCGACGCGTGTCAGCTAACGTACTGATCGAGCACCTCCCCGGCGGAGGCCGGGGTCCAGCTGGGAGACGTTGCTGAAGGGCGTTGCGCTTCGTTACTGCGACCTCACCAACTGGACCCCGGCCTCCGCCGGGGTGGTGACTGGGAGGGCGGTGGACACGTCATGCCGGGGTTTGTCTGCCAGCGGCAGGTTCGCGGTACGCTAGCCCAGAATTGTTTCCCCGCGAAGGCCGGGACCCAGACTGGGCTCCCGCCTTCGCGGGAGAACAAATTAGCAGGGATAACGGGGTTTTAGGCAGGCGATGCTTCCGCATCCGATCGTCTGCCCTCAGGATACGGCATCACCACCGAGCCATCCGGTGCGGCCATCATGTTGACCTGCGTCGGGAAGGCGATCTCGATCTTCTCGTCGTTGAACCGCTTCAGGATCGCGATCCCGACGGCCGTCCGACCGTCGTAGAAACTCGCATAATCCGGCCCCTTGCTGTCGAACTGGACCTCGAAATCGAGGCTCGACGCGCCGAAGCCGGTGAAGCCGGCGCGGGTGAAGATCTTGTCGTTGGCTTCGACGATTTCCTTCAGCATCGCGGGGATGCGCGAGCAGACTTCGGGGGGCGTCGAATAGGTGACGCCGATGACGAACTTCGCGCGGCGGTGGTTGCGCTGCGTGTTGTTGAGAATCTCCTTGTTCAGGAGGTTCTTGTTCGAAATCACGCGCTCCTCGCCGTCGATGCCGCGGATACGCGTCGATTTGAGGCCGATTGCCTCGACGCTGCCAGAGGCTGTGTCGTAGCTGATCGAGTCGCCGCGGCGGAACGGGCGGTCGAAGATGATCGCGAGCGCGGCGAACAGGTCGGCGAAGATGCCCTGCGCCGCCAGCCCGATCGCGATGCCGCCGACGCCCAGTCCTGCGACCAGGCCGGTAACGTTGACGCCGAGATTGTCGAGTACCACCACCAGCGCGACCGCGAACACCACGAAGGTGACGAGCAGGCGGATGAGGCCCATCGCCGAGAGCAACGCTTCACCCGAATAATGCTCGGACTGCGTACGGTGCTCGATCGCGCCGAGAATGATCTCGCGCACCCATACGGCCGCCTGGAACACCGCGGCGACGGTGAAGAGGAAGTTGATCGTCGTAGCGACCTCGCCGGGGGCGGCGGAGTATCCCGCGACCAGCTTTGCGGCGAGCATGACGATGAAGAAATTGCCGGTGCGGGCGATCGCCTTGCCGACGACGATGCCCCAGCCGTTCAGCGCGCGCGGGCGTTCGCAAAGCTTGCTGCCGAAGCGACGCGCGGTGTGGAGCGCGACGACGATCACCGCGCCGATCCCGAACGCGATCAGGATCTGGAGCCAATAGGCTTGCACCCAGGCGAAACTGGCGGTGACGAAGCCCTGGGCCTGATCGCCGACGTCGCCCGCGTCGAAGATCGGTTGCTTGGCGGCAGCAGTGGTATTGGTCATGGAAATACTCGTCAGGCCGCTTTGGCCAGTGTCGCAACAGCGGGCGTGCCGGCTTCGAGGAAGGTGATCAGGCCACATTCCTCGCGGCTCATGTAGCGCTTGGCGCGCGGAAGGCGGAGCGCCTTGCGGAAGGTCGACTGACCGGTCTTCACCAGCGCGATCAGCGACGGGTGGACGTAGCTCTTCCGCGCGATCGCGTGGGTGTTGCCGAGACGGGCGACGACGGGTTCGAGCATCGTCTTGAGGCTCAGGTCCCGCTCGGCCGACGCGAGTGCCTCGAACGCGGCAACGCTGGCGGCCCAGGTGCGGAAGTTCTTGGCAGTGAAATCGGTGCCCGTCACGTCGCGGATGTAGCAGTTGACGTCGGTCGAGGTGACGGGGTGCGCAACGCCGGCATCGTCGAGCCACGCGAACAGATGCTGTTCGTCGAGATCCTGGCATTTCTTGACGAAGCTGCTGAGCGAGCGATCGGTGATCCTGAGCGTCCGCATCTTGCCGGACTTGCCCTTGTACTGGAGTTTCAGGGTCGAGCCCTTCACTTCTCCGTGACGCTTGCGCAGCGTGGTGGCGCCGAAGCTCTCGTTCGCTTCGGCATAGGCTTCGTTGCCGATGCGGATGTGGCCGCCGTCGAGCAGGCGGATGACCGCGGCGACCGCGCGTTCGCGGGTCAGCGAGCGTTTGCGGAGATCGGCCTCGACCGCCTTGCGGATCTTGGGGAGCGCGTGGCCGAAGTCGGCGCAGCGTTCGTACTTGGCGGCTTCCTGTGCCTCGCGGAAGCCGAGGTGATAGCGGTATTGCTTGCGCCCCTTCTCGTCCCAGCCGACCGCCTGGATATGACCGTTGGGCTTGGGGCAGAACCACGCGTCGCGGTAGGCGGGGGGCAGGCCGACTGCGTTCAGCCGGTCGATTTCTTCGCGGTCGGTGATGCGTTCGCCCTTGGCATCCCAATAGCCCCAGCCGTTCCGCATCTTCTTGCGGGTGATGCCGGGCTTGGAGTCGTCGGAATACACGATCTTGGTGGGCAATGCGGTGGTCCCTTGGGGGCGTCTGATTCTGACTATCTCTGCAAATGTTCGGGAAGGCGCATCGTTCCGGAACGAGGCGGGCTGCGCTTGGTTGAGGGGGCACGGGATTTCACTGGAGACATGACATGGCCGATCTTTCCCAAGCTCGCGTATTGATGCTCGCTGCCGATGGTTTCGAGACCGTCGAACTGTTCGAACCGCGCAAAGCGCTGGAGGCGGCGGGCGCGAAAGTGACGCTCGCCTCGATCAAGACCGACCCGATCCAGGGCATGAAGGGCGACATCAACAAGGCCGAGACCGCGACGCCCGACCTGACGCTCGACGAGGTCGATACCGACGACTACGACGCGCTGGTGCTGCCGGGCGGCGTCGCCAATCCCGACACGATGCGCCAGCAGGAGCGCGCGATCGAGATCATCACCGAGTTCATGGAGGACGGCAAGATCATCGCCGCGATCTGCCATGCGCCGTGGTTGCTGGCCGAGGCGGACGTGATCGATGGGCGCCGCGTGACGAGCTTCCCGTCGATCCGGACGGACCTGGAGAATGCGGGCGCGGACGTGGTGGACGAGGAGGTCGTGGTCGACGGAAACCTGATCACGAGCCGTAAGCCGGACGATATTCCGGCGTTCAACAAGGCGATCATTGCGGCGCTCGAGGAAGAGCTGGCCGACGAGCCGGTCGACTGACGCGTGATGCTCCCCTCTTGCTAGCGGGAGGGGAGTACGCGGTGCATCGGGCGGAATGTCTGTTCGCCGCGCTTTCGGGCGAGATAGGTGTCGAGCCCGATCTGCGCGCCGATCAGCATGTAGACGAACGGCTGGAACGCGATGCCGACAAACGCCGCACCGAACAAATAGATGATCTGCGCAGTCTGGAGCGCGCCGGCGAGCGGCCCGGCCCAGGCGAATTCGCCGGCCGGGTCGGCATGGCGTCGGCGCAGAAGCTCCATGCGGAAAATGCCGATCACGTTGATTGAGAGCCACAGCGCGAGCCCGAAATAGCCCTGCTCGCCAAGCATCTCGAAATAGGCGCTGTGGAAGGCGCGTGCCTTATCGGTCTCGACGCGCGGGCCGGTGCCGGGACCTTCGGACTTGAGATCGAGGCGGATGTGATTGCCGCGATACGCCTCGAAGCCGCCGCCGAACGGGTGTGTCTTCGCGTATTCGATCGTCCACTGCCAAACCGCCAGCCGGGTCGAGGCGGATTCGTCCGCGTCATAAGTCTTGATCGTGTTCATCCGGTCGGTGAATGCCGAGGGCAGGAACGGGACCGCGGCGAGACCGAGTGCCGTGACCGCCGCGAGGTACAGCGCCTTTCGCTTGACCGCGCGCACCGAAAGCAGCGCGAGCAGGACGATGCAGACCAGGCCTGTCCTTGTCGACGTGCCGACCGGGATCAGCAGGCAAGCGAACACCAGCGCGAGGCAGAAGCCCTTCACGCGCCAGTCTGGCTTGAAGATCGTGCCGTAGGTGGCGAACCAGACGATGATCGGGATGATCGCGACGGCGACCGCGCTGATCGTGCTGCCCTCGTACAACCCCGAATTATTGTCGACCATCAGGTTCAACTGGCCGTAGCCGCCGCCGCCGCTGGCAACCGTCTTGATGCCGCCGACGATGATGATCGACGAGGCTGACAAGATCATGAACAGCAGCAGCGATTCGATCCGCAGCCGCGTGCGCAGCGTCAGCGGGAGGAAGGCGGCGAAGATCAGCGTCTTCCAGACCCAGTCCCATTTCTCCTTCGCCTCGACCGGGAAGTCGGCGCCGAGCGTGGTCGCCCAGCAATAGAGCATCAGCAGCACGATCAGCACCTGCCGCGCGCCGACCCGCGTATCGCGCTTGTCGTCGGCGAGGGTCCAGCCGCCGACAGCCAACGCCACCGCGATCAGCGAGATCGGCACGGTGTTGAGCAGCAGATAGGTCAGCCGCTGCGGCGAGACGATGTCGATATAGACGTAGACGAGCACGAGCAGGAACGGCCGCTTGAACCCCATCACGAAGAACGCGATCAGGAACGCGATGAACGACAGATCACGCATCGCGGCGAGGCACCTTGCCGGTGGCGCGCGGCTTTTCGGGCGGGTCGTGCGGGCTCGGCTCGCGATCGAGGTCGGGGCGCTTGAGCAGCAGGAACGCAGCGAGCATCATCAGCCCGTGGCTGAGGCCGAGCGCAAGGTTGTCGATCATGGGTGCGGCCTCCCTTCCCGAGCGGGTGTCATGGAATGTCCGTACCCATAGTCGGTTGACGCGCCGTTAAGCGATATGTGGCAGACGGCCTCCACGATGCGTATCCTTCACATTCTTGATCACGGCCTGCCGCTGCAAAGTGGCTACACGTTCCGCACGCGGGCGATCCTCAAGGCGCAGGAGGCGCTGGGCTGGACCGTCGCTGCGGTGACCGGCCCGCGGCACGGGATCGCGCGAGCGTCGGTGGAGTCGGTCGACGGGCTGACCTTCCACCGCACCGACGCGGGAGTGAAGTCGGGACCGGTCGGCGAAGTCGTCGGGATCGCGGCGTTCGCCAAGCGGATCGAGGCGGCGGTCGATGCCTTCAAGCCCGACATCCTCCACGCGCATTCGCCGGTGATCGATGCGCTCGCCGCGCTGATCGTCGCGCGGAAACGCAAGCTGCCGTTGGTGTACGAGATCCGGGCGTTCTGGGAGGATGCGGCTGTCGGCAACGGTACGGGCACCGCGACGTCGCTGCGCTATCGGGCGACGCGCGCGCTGGAGACGTGGGCGGTGCGGCGGGCCGATGCGGTAGCGGTGATCTGCGAAGGCCTGCGCGGCGACCTGATCGCGCGCGGCATCGCGGCGGACAAGATCATGGTGTCGCCCAACGGCGTCGACCTCGACCTGTTCGGCAATGCACCGCCGCGTGACGATGCGCTGGGGGCCGAACTCGGGCTGGATGGTGCGGATGTCGTCGGGTTCATCGGCAGCTTCTACGATTACGAAGGACTCGACGACCTGATCGCGGCGATGCCTACGCTGGTGGCGTTGCGGCCCAAGGCGCGGCTGTTGATGGTCGGCGGCGGCCCGATGGAGACGATGTTGCGCGCGCATGCAGAGGCGTCGTCGGTGGCCGACGCGATCCACTTCGTCGGGCGCGTGCCGCACCAGGAGGTCGAGCGCTATTACGGGCTCGTCGATATCCTTGCTTACCCCCGCAAGCGCATGCGGTTGACCGATCTGGTCACGCCGCTGAAACCGCTGGAGGCGATGGCGCAGGGGCGGCTGGTCGCGGCGTCGGATGTCGGCGGGCACCGTGAGCTGATCCGCGATGGCGATACCGGAACGCTGTTCCCCCCCGACGATCCGCAGGCGATCGCCGATGCGCTGGCGGGGATGTTCGCGGATCGTTCGGGCTGGGACGAACGGCGCGCGCGCGGTCGTGCGTTCGTCAAGGAAGAGCGTAACTGGTCGTCAAACATTCGGCGCTATGATCCTCTTTATGGACGGCTGATCGCGGCCGCCGCACGGGAAAATTGATGGTCGCGTATATCCGCCAGAACCTGATCCGAGCGCTGCCCCTGTACGGCGCGGTGACGGGCGGCGTACTCATGACCGTGATCGTCGCATTGTTGTCGACCGAGACGCTCGAGGGCCTGGTGTGGACGACGGGCGTCGCTGCACTGGTGCCCGCCGCGTCGCCGCCGCTCGGGATGACGGCGCGGGTGTTGCTGGCGCTGGGTAGCGGATTGCTGGTCGGGGCACTGCTCTGGTCGTCGCTGTTCCTGCTGTTTGGGCCCGGCGGGATGCTCGCCAAGCGCACGCCGCGCGAAGACGGCATGCCGGTTATCCGTCGCGCCGACGCGCATCCTGACGCGCCGCCGCGCAAGCCGATGTCGGCGGCTGATCTCGGTACGCCGATGATGGAAGTCGGCGTTGGCGGCAGCGGCGGCGCGCGTGACGAACGGACGATTCCGGTCGATCTCGATCTGCCGCTCGCTGCGTTCGATCCGAAGGCGATCCTGCCGGTGCCGATGGAACCGGTTCGGCCGGTGCCGCCGCTGGCGCAGCCGACCCAGCCGACGATGGTCGCGCCTGTGATTGAAATGTCGCCGACGGCCGAACCGGCGACGTTCGTGACCGCGCCTGCGCCGCAACCGGTCGAGCCGCCGGTTATGCCGGAGCCGAGCATGGCGGCGCCCGAGCCGGTGCCGGAGGTCAGCGCGCCGACGCCGATCGCCCGTCCACCGCGTACGCCGGCCGAGCCGACCACGCCGCCGACGATCGAGACGTTGTTGCAGCGGCTGGAACAGGGTGCGCTGCGCCGCGGGCGTATGGGTTCGCACTAGAACGGACACTGGCTGGCAGCGGACTGAGACCCTCTCCAGTCGGTGGAGGATCGCAGGATGCTCTGCCGTACCCGACCCCTCCGAAAGGGCTTCGTCTATTCGGAACGTCCTGATACCCGTAGCTCGAAAACATCGAGGAGGGGTCAATGGCGAACGCCGAAACCACAGCTGGCGAGCCGGAGAAAGGTGCCACCCGCTACGCCTGGTACGTGCTGTCGGTGCTGTTTCTCGTCTATGTCCTAAATTTCGTCGACCGGCAGATCATCTCGATCCTGGCGGAGGACATCAAGCGCGACCTGGGGCTGAAGGATCAGGATCTCGGGTTCCTGTACGGCACTGCGTTCGGCGTGTTCTATTCGCTGTTCGGTATTCCGCTGGGGCGGCTGGCGGACAATTGGCACCGCGTCAGGCTGATGACGATCGGGCTGTCGCTCTGGTCGGTGATGACTGCGCTGTCGGGCTTTTCGAAGACCGGCGGGCATCTTGCCGCGGCGCGGATCGGGGTCGGGATCGGCGAGGCTACCGCGAGTCCGTCGGCGTATTCGATCATCTCCGATTATTTCCCGAAGCGGCTGCGCGCGACGGCTTTGTCGATCTACTCCGCTGGATTGTACGTCGGTGGCGGCTGTTCGTTGTTTATCGGCGGGCTGATCGTGCAGGGCTGGAACAAGGCCTATCCCGGCGGCGGACCGCTCGGGCTGGTCGGCTGGCAGGCGGCGTTCATGGCGGTCGGGGTGCCGGGACTGTTGCTGGCGGTATGGATCGCGACGCTGAAGGAGCCGATCCGCGGGCTGGTCGAGGGTCTGCCCGAGCCGGAGAAGCATCCGGCGCCGTTCCGCGCGTTCGGGGCCGAACTGGTAACGATCGTGCCGCCGCTGACCTTGATCGGCGCGGCGATGGGTGGGTCGCGGGCGCTCGGGTACAACCTCGTTGCGCTAGCGCTGGTGGTCGCGGCGGTGTCGGGGCTGGTGGCGGCGGGCGAGCCCTGGCCGCAATGGGTGGCGATCGGGATCGGGGTGTATGCGGTGTTCTCATGGGCGTCGGCGCTGAAGCGGCGTGATCCGCCGACCTTCGCGTTGATCGTGGGCACACCGGCGTTCCTGTGCACGGTCGTGGCGTATGGGCTGAATGCATTTTTGAGCTACGCGGCGAGTTTTTGGGCGGCGCCCTATGCGTTGCGCGAGCTTGGCGCGACGCCGGCGTCGGCGGGGTTCATGATCGGCAGCCTCGGCGCGACCGCGGGGTTCCTCGGGCTGACGATCGGCGGGGTGGTGTCCGATCGGTTGCGGCAAGGCAATCCGGCGGGGCGGTTGTGGGTGGTGATCTTCGGCGCGGTGGTGCCGGTGCCGTTCCTGATCCTCGCCTTCACCGCGTCGTCGCCGGTCGCTTTCTATGCGGGGATATTCCTTGCGCAGTTGACCGCGTCGTGCGCGCTGGGGGCGGCGGCGGCGACCACGCAGGACATGGTCTTGCCGCGGATGCGGGGGACGGCGACGGCGACGTTCTTCATCGGGACGACGCTGATCGGGCTGGCGCTTGGGCCATATATGGCGGGGCGGGTGTCGACGCTGACCGGGAGCCTATCGATCGGGATGCTGTCATTGCTGGTGGTGACGCCGATCACGCTGGCGTGTGCGGTTGCTGCGTACCGGCTTGCGCCGGGGGCCGAGGCTACGCGGGAGGCCAGGGCGCGGGCGGCGGGGGAGGCGGTTTAAGCGCTCCTGTTGAACCTAGCCCGGTCACCCATTTCCGTTCGTGCTGAGCGAAGTCGAACCACATACGCCTGGGGCATGCCCTTCGACTTCGCTCAGGGCGAACGGGGAGGGGGCAGGTCGGTGCGCGAAAAAATGTGCTTCGATACGAGCCCTCGATACGCCGCCTTTGGCGACTACTCGGTCTCTACTCAGCACGAACGGAAGTTGTGGAGGCGAATGCGCCCCTCCCGACGCGCAGGAGGGGCCACGCACTCACCCCGCCTGGAACACACCGCAGGCAATCCGCCCGCCGCTGTTGCCGGCCGGGTCGGTCATCAGATCGTCGGGACCCGCATGCACCACGAATGCCGAGCCGTCCGTATCCATCAAACCCGCCATCGTCGCGCCGGGGATCGTGATGCCGATCGTGCCGCGGCCGTCGGTGCCGATGATCAGGTTGGGCAGGTCGCCTTCATGCGGACCCTGCGGGTTCATGCTGCCGTGCTTCATGCCGGTCGGGTTCCAGTGGCCGCCCGCGGTCGTGAAGTCGGGGGCGTCGCAGCGGCCGACCATGTGGATGTGCGCGCCGTGCGTGCCAGGGGGCATCGCCTTGGCGTCGAGCGTGAAGCGGAGGCCGCCCGCGACTTCGGTGGCGGTGGCGCGGCCGACGTCGGTGCCGGTCGCGGTCTGGAGCGTGGCGGTGGCGCGCTGGCCGCCGGATACCGGCGTACCGGTATCCATGCCGCCCTTCTCGCAGGCGGTCAGCCCGATCGTCGCCGCGCCGAGCAGTGCCAGTGTCGCAATCCGCATAGTGTCTCTCCCTGTTGATCTCTTGGCGAACCCTTCGCCGTGGCTCAGGTTCCACCCCCGGTATCGAGCGCCCAGCGCGCGACTGGTTCGTACGTTGCGCCGTCGCGGCCGAGATGGCTCTGGTACAGCACGAGATGGGGTAGCGGGAAGGGCGCGCTCGACAGTGCGGCATGCGTCGCGAGCCAGTCTTCGATCGCGAACCCGACACCCGCGGACCGTGCCAGCCGCGCAACCGTGATGTGCGGGAGATAGGCGCGGTGTTCGGGCGTGAGACCTGCGCGAACGCACGCCTGGTCGACCTTGCGGTGGAGAGCGGCGAGCGCCTCATGCGGCGTCACGCTCGCCCAGAGCGTATCGGTACGCCCGCGCTTCTCGAAGCGGCCGACTCCGGTGAGCGACACTCGTGGTGCTGGCGCGACGATCTGGCTCAAAGCGACGGCGACGTCCTCGGCGACCGGTCGTTCGACCTCGCCGATGAAGCGGAGCGTCACGTGCAGCTGTTCCTCGTCCTGCCAGCGCGCGGACGGCACGCCCTCCATAATGTCGAGCAAGCTCTGACGGATAGCGGGCGGCGGGCGGAGGGCGACGAAAAGGCGGATCATGGATTGCGGCAGGTTAACCGCGAACCACCATGCCGATGCAACCACTCTGCTTGAAAAGCGTCCTGTAAAAGACGATATTCAATGTAACCGGCACCATGCCGGACAAAGGAGCTGATTTCACCATGGCTAATTGGTCTGACCCCCGGCCCCGCGCCGCGCCGTTCGGAACGACGGCCACGGGCCAGCGTACCGAGGCCTATGACGCTGGTCTCCGGTCATACATGCTGTCCGTGTATAACTACATGGGCTCGGCTGTCCTGCTGACGGGCATCGTCGCGATGCTGTTCGCATGGGGCGGCGCAGCGTCGCCCGCTGCACAGGTGTTCATGAGCGGTGGCATCCTGAAGTACGTCATCATGTTCTCGCCGCTCGCGATCGTGTTCGGCATGAGCTACGGCCAGAACAAGATGTCGACCGGCACGATGCAGATGCTCTTCTGGGGCTTTGCCGTCTTGATGGGCCTGTCGATGTCGACCATCTTCCTGGTCTATAGCGGCACGTCGATCGCGGGTGCGTTCTTCGCCACCGCAGCCGGTTTCGCTGGTCTCAGCCTGTACGGCTACACCACCAAGCGCGACCTGTCGGCGTTCGGGACGTTCCTGATCATCGGTGTCGTCGGTCTGCTGGTCGCGAGCCTGATCAACATGTTTCTGCAGTCGGGCGTGATGCAGCTGGTCATCAGCGGCGTCGGCGTGCTGCTGTTCGCGGGTCTCACCGCCTACGACACGCAGCGTACCAAGAGCCTGTATGCGCAGGTCGCTGGCACGGACATGGTCGGCAAGGTCGTCATCATGTCGGCGCTGAGCCTGTACCTCGACTTCATCAACATGTTCATGTTCGTGCTGCGTCTGTTTGGTAGCAGCCGCAACTAACTCCCGCTAAGGGTGTGACGAACGCAGGGCTCGGCGGGACACCGCCGGGCCCTTTTCTTTTGGCCTCGGGACAGGAATGGGACGCGCAATGCGGCTCTCGATCGACGTGCGTCTGGATTACGGGATCACGGGGGATGCCGATGTGCTCCTCCAGATCGAGGCGGCGGCGATGGCCGACCAGACGATCGAGTCCGAGTCCCTCACCTTGTGGTCCGACAGTCCGATCCGTGCGGTGCGCGGCGAGGATGGGATCGGGCAGCGTTGCTGGTCGCGCGGACATGGGCGGTTCACGGCCGAGTATAAGGCCATCGTCGCCGTAAATCGCGAGCGGGTGCAACTCGAGCTGTATCCGGCGACGCCGCCGCGGATGCTCGATGGCGAACTGACGCCGTATCTGATGCCGAGCCGCTATTGTCCGTCGGACCGCTTCGAGGGCTTCGTTGCGCGCGAGTTCGGCGGGCTGGAAGGCGGTCCGCTGGCGGCGGCGCTGACCGAGTGGGTGTACCAGTCGCTCGACTATCGCTGTGGATCGAGCAGCGGCGAGACGACCGCGCTCGATACGTTTGCGTCGCGCTCGGGGGTGTGTCGGGATTATTCGCATCTGCTGGTGTCGCTCGCGCGGGCGGGCGGGATCCCGGCGCGGTGCGTGTCGGCCTATGCGCCGGGGGTCGATCCGCCCGACTTCCATGCGGTCGCGGAGCTGTGGCTGGCAGGCGACTGGCGGCTGATCGATGCGACGAAGATGGCGACGTGCAGCGATATCGCGCGGGTTTGCGTCGGGCGCGATGCGACCGATATCGCGTTCATGACGGTCTTCGGGCAGGCATATCTGTGGGAGCAGACGGTCAAGGTGACGCCGCTCGACTGAGCGCTTCCCGGGGCCCTTCGCGGGGAAACAAAGGGCAGTTCGACCGTTGGTCATCGCCAAGATTAAAAAGGGACGTCGCAATGACCGACATAGACAAGAGCGCGCTGGATAGCCTGTCCGTAGCGCCCGACGACAAGGATGCCGAGGGCAAGAGTTCGGGTCGCGATCCGCGCCAGGAAGCGGGCCAGGACAAGTCGATCGGCAAGCGCCTGCAGAAGAATCCCGACAGCGCCGACGCGCGTCTCGACAACGGGCTCGACGAGTCGATGGACGGCAGCGATCCGATTTCTGCGACGCAGCCGGGGTCGGGCACCGAGCCGGCGAAGTCGTCGGGTTATGACGAGGATGCCGAGCGGGCGCTGCGCGAAAAGCAGGCGTAACCTTCACATCTGCTCAACGAACGGGCGTCGGTCGGCAACGACCGGCGCCTTTTTGTTGCCCAAACGCCTCGCAAGACGATCAAATCGCTTAGTTTCGTTCGGTTCGTCGCAGCCTTGTTGCAGCGCAACAGCTTTCATGGTCGCTTGGTGTTACGGAAAGATGACGCGCGATAGGGTCGTTGTTAACCATCCGAGCGCATAGTCTGCCGGTTCCTTGACGAGAGCGGGGTGACGACATGGCTTCCAGAATGAAACCGGCACAGGGGTCGATGACCCTCGCCGAGATGAAGGAATTCGCGGCTTTTCCGAGTTCGACGCAGCGGTATATCCGGCGTTCGCTCGACGTGGGCCTGGACCGCGAGGACGCGATGCAGCGCTGGTCGCGCGACGTGGTCGAGGCGGCGAGCATCCGGGCACAGGCGCGGTTGTACAACAACCTCCCCGATCTGCGCGCGATGGTGCCGGACGATAGTGGTCTCGATGCGATCGAGCCGTTCCTGGCGCCGTTGATGACGCTGGTTGCGTTCGACCTGGGGCAGGGGCGGCTGACGAGTTTCTCGGCGTTGCGGTTCCTGTACGAGCGGTTGATCGGGGCGGAAGTCCGGCCGTGGCTGCCATCGGCGTTCTGCGCGGCGGCGGCGCTGCCGCATCTGCATCCGGAACTGCGGCGCAAACTGCTCCAGTCGATCAGCGAGGCGGCGGCGACAGCATCGGGCTGGTCGAACCGGCAGCCGGCGTTCTTCCCATACTGGGTCGAGAAGGTGGATTCGGGGACGACTTTGGCGAGCTGACTCCTGCTGATCCTCCCCCTTGCGGGGGAGGATAGGTCCTCTCTCGCCAAACTACCGGCACGCGCGCCAGCCGGTTGCGCCGCGGTTTGCCTGGTCGAGATGCAGGTGATCGGCGTGCGCGGCGTTGTAGTCGGGGGATAAGGTCGTCGCGAACAGCCGGCACGCGCCGTCGCGGACTTCGCGGAGGAATGCGGCCTTGGGATCGTCGCCTTTCCAGTCTCGCGCGACGGTGATGCGGGTGCCGTCGGTCAGGCGGAAACCGGCGATGTCGACCGCGTCGGCGGTCGAGTGTTCGCTCCAGTTGCTCGAATGGCTGCCAGCGATACGGCGGCAACTATAGCTGCCGAAATGATCGATCGTCGCGACGCGTGCGCCGAAGTGACGTTCGGCGGCAGGCTGGACGATGTTCCATTCCCACATCGCCAGTGCCGCCGCGACGGGGCAGGCGACGCCTAGCCCGGCAGGTGCGAAGGCGATTTTTCGAGCGCCACCGGTCAGACGCACGCCATCGGCATAGCCGCATTGCCCGTCGCCCTTGCGCGGCGGCAGGACGGTGTAGCGGACGCCGGCACGGTCGAGCAGCGCGCGGCATTGCGGAAAATCCTCGGTCAGCGCGGTGAGCTTGCGGCCCGTGAACAGGCCGATCGGCTGGCCGAGATCGAGCGGCGCCCAAGGCACGTCCTGCGGCCGGCCGCGCAGGCTAGCCCACAGCATCAGCGCCAACGTCGCGATGACGACCAGCGCCACTAGCCACCCGATCGTCCTTCGCACCGCGCGCATGTCAGCCGCGCACCGCGTCCGACATCGGCTTCGACGTTATCGGATAACCGAGGTCGTCGGGGATGCAGAGATGCTCGACGCCGTCGCGTATCTCGGTCCACGGCGTGACGGTGCGGATGGGATGCGCGCGGGCATTGGCGACCGCGGCGTCGAAATCGGTGAATTGCGCGAGGCGTTCGAGATTGCGGCGGGTCGGGAAGATGATCGTCGCGCGTCCGGCATCGGTCTCGGCGAGAACGTGCGCGGCGGTGGCCCAGAACAAACGGACGTTTTCGGTCTCGTCGACTCGCGCCGCGGGGGCATCGGCGGGCAGGCGGGCGAGATAGAAGCGCGTGTCGAAGATGCGCGCGTGGGCGTGTGCTGGTCGCCAGCGGGCGAAATATTCCAGCGCATCGAGATCGAGGGACGTGTCTGCGTCCGCCAATGCTTCACCGAACGCGGTTCCGGCGTGAAGGGCGGCGCGCAACTGCTCGAAGGCCTGGATGGAGGGCATCGGCGACAGGCCGATCGGCAGCCCGGCTTCCTCGATCGTTTCGCGGATCGCGGCGATGCGCGCGGCGGTTTCGTCGTCGGGGTGGCCGAGCAGAGCCGCCAGCGCATGGTCGCCGGGATCGACGCGGCCGCCGGGGAATACCAAGGCGCCGCCCGCGAACGCCATCGCCTTGGCACGCTCGACCATCAGCAGTTCCGGGGGGCCGGCTGGCGTGTCGCGGAAGATGACGAGCGTCGCGGCGGGGATGGCGGGGGGAAGCGCGTCGGTCATTGGCTTTGGTAACGCGCGAGGGCGGGATCGGGTAGCGTCGTGGGGTGGAGTTACTCGGAGGTGGGACGGTGCAATCCGACGCAATTAAGCTTGTTCTCCCGCGAAGGCGGGAGTCCAGTCTGGGTCCCCGCCTTCGCGGGGAAACAGGGACGTTCAGTTCTAGCCGTCAGTCTGCGAGCATCGCGGCGAGTGCGGGAGTCAGGTATTCGCGGGCGGTGCCGTCGATTTCGGTGACGAGGCGGGCGGCGATGCCGTGATTGTGCGCGAGGTCGAGGCCGTTTGGGCCGAGGACGGTCAGGGCAGTTGCCCAGGCGTCGGCGTTGAGGGCGGTCTGGTGGATGACGCTGGCGGAGATGACGCCGGTATCGATCGGGCGTCCGGTGCGTGGATCTAGGGTGTGGGCGCCGCGGCGGTAGTCGCCGGAGGTCGCTACCGCTTGGCCGTGCAGCGCGATTCGGAGCGGGGGGAGTGTCAGGCCGGGCGGGCTTTCAAGGTCGACCCACCAGGGGTCGCCGTCCGGCCGGATGCCGCGACCGACGAGTTCGCCGCCGATCTCGACCAGTGCGTTCGCGATGCCGGCGTCGCGCAAGAGGTCGGCGATGGCGTCGACCGCGTGGCCCTTGGCGATCCCCGACAGGTCGAGCGCGGTGCCGCCGGGTTGGCGGAGGTGCGCGCTCGTGGGGGCGAACGAGAGCCGGGACCAGCCCGATGTCGCGCGCGCTTTCTCGATTTCGGCCGTGCTTGGGGGGCAGGCGACGGGGACGGGGCCGAAACCCCAGGCATCGACGAGCCTGCCGATCGCGGGATCGAACGCGCCGCCGGTTATCTCGGCGATCGCCAGGCCGCGCGTCATGACGTGTGCGAAGTCGCGTGGGAGCGTCGTCCAGGTGCCGCTCGGCGACCGGTTGAAGCGGGACAGGAGCGAGTTCGGTGCCCAGTGGCTCATCTCCGCGACGAGCCCAGCCAGCCGCGCGACGATCGCGGCGTGGATCGACGACGGATCGGTGCCGGCGGGCGCCGCGAAGCGCACGCTCCACGACGTCCCCATGGTCGCGCCGTGCAGATCGAGCACCACCGCCGACGGATCGCGCGCGCCGAACGCCGCGGCGTCGATCGTCGGTGGCAGCGCGATCCTCATGCCGCCAAACTCATGCCGCCAAACTCATGCCGCCAAACTCATGCCGCCAAACTCACACCCGGACGCCTCAGGGCGTGAGGACTTCGAGCGTCGTGACGTAGCTCATCCGCCGCTCGGTCGCGCGCGGGGTGGTTGCCTTGGCGTCGGTCAGCGTCGCGTTGAGCCAGTACATTCCCGCGGTCGGCCACGAGACGCTCAGCACGCCGTCCGCGCCGGTGGTCAGCTCGCGTGCGCCCTCGTCGTTGCGATAGCGCTTGCCGCCGGGGATCACCGTGACCTTCAACCCCGCCGCGGGCTTGCCGTCGACCAGGAAGCGGAACTTGGCGGTCTCGCCCGCGACCAGTTCGTCGGGGTGCGTGATCGGCGCGAACTCGAGGCCCTTGCCGGTCGTCTTGAAGACGGTGGTGGTCGGCGCGCCCGCGGTCACGAAGATCTCGTTGCGGCCCGAAACCTCGGTGACCTTCACGTCGGTCGCGTTGGCGGGGATGTCGGCGACGGTCAGCGGGGCGGGCGCGTTCGGCTGCGGTGGACCGCGACGACCGCCGAGACGCTTCTCGACGCCGTCGACCTTGAAGCTGCCCATGACGGCGGACATCTGCGTGCCGATCTTCCACGTGCCGGGTTTGTCGAGCTTCACGTCGAACACCGAGCGATAGCGGCCGGTCGCGCCGTTCTGCAACGTGCCCTCGCTGCCGTCGGGCTGCCAGACCTTCATGCCGTCGAGGCGGAGCGGCTGGTGATCGAAGAAGAACAGGTCGTTCGATACCGCGGCGTCGACCGTCACCCAGCCATCGGTCCCTGAGAACACCGTGGCCGACGGCAACAGCCACATGCGGTGCGCAGACAGCGCGGCGGGGATCGACAACAGCGCGGCGGCGGCCATCAGGCGTGCAACAAAAGGCTTCATGCTGTGATCCTTAGCGGGCGGAGATGGCGACGGCGCCGAGCTCGGTCTTGCCCGTGGTGCGGGCTCCGGCGGTAAGCGGTACGGACACGAGTTCGCGGCCGCCGGTCTCGCGCGCAGCCTCTACGTTCAGGACATACTGGCCGGGCTTGACGTCGGTGGGCAGCGCGATGGTGTACTGGCCCGGAGCACGCGTCGCGCCGCTGACGCCGTCGGCGGGCATCGTCATGCTGCGGCCGCCCTTGCGCCACCATGCGCGCAGGTCGGCAAGCCATTTGGTGCCGGGATCGTTGCCGCGCTTCTTCAGATCGTACCAGACCGCCAGCGTGCGCGGTGCTCCACCACCGACCGGCTCCAGCCAGACCGCGACATAGGGCTTGTGATATTCCGCGACGCTCAGCCGGGGGATGGTGATCGTGACAGTGCCCGCGGGCGCGGCGCTGGCGGGCAACGACAGCGCGGGCGCGGTGATCGCCCCGCCAAACAAAAGCAACGCGGTAGGACGCATGGCAGAACCCCTCAATGGACGAACAGGATGGCAAGCAGGACGGGAATGGCGAGCCCGGCGGCAACGATCGGCCAGGTCGTCGGCCGATGGCGCGCATGGAGCTGCAACAGGAGCAGTCCGGTCAGCGTGAACAGGATGCAGGCGCCGGCGAAGATGTCGATGAACCACGCCCAGGCTTCGCCCGCGTTGCGACCCTTGTGGAGGTCGTTCAGGTACGAGATCCAGCCGCGGTCGGTCGTTTCCGCGGTGATACGTCCGGTCGCGCGCTCAATGCTGACCCAGGCGTCGCCCCCCGGGCGTGGCAGCGCGACATAGGCGTCGGTGTCCGACCACTCGACCGACTTGCCCGCGGGATCGAGGCCGACCGTGGCCGCGACGCTTTTCGCGACGGGTGCGGGTAGAGGCGTGTCCGGTGTGTGCGGTGCGGTCAGCATGCGACGCAGCGAGGGGAGCAGCATGCCGCTTTTCTCGACGACCACCGGCTTGGCACCGATCGATGCCGCATGATTGAGTGTGATGCCGGTGATCGCGAACAGCAGCATCGCGGTCAGCGACAGCGCCGCGCTGATCCAGTGCCAGTTGTGCAATTGCTTGAGCCACCAGCTTCGCCATTTGCGTTTGCGCTTGATGGCCGCCGCCGACGTTGCGGACGCTTGAGACGCGAGAGATTGGGGCGAGTTCACCGCCACCGCCTATCGGCTCGTGAAACGCAGATCAAGGCTATTGAGAATAGTTAGCAGAAAAGTGATGCGGCTGATCTTACGCTGCGAGTGCCGTCGGAATGCGCGGGGTTGCAGGCGGTGTCAGTAGCAGGACGGAGGGCGTCGCTGTGGGATCGAAGGCGCGGAGGTAGAAATGCCCCGTGCCTGCCAGCCCCAGCATCAGGCTCGGCGACTCGCTGGCGCCCGGCGTTCCCGATGGCCAGGGGCGGGCGGGTGTGGCGTAGGTATCGATACCGTGTCGGGCGATCTCATCGACGAGCGTTCGCGCCTCGGAATCGCCGCTGGCCTGGGCCCAGCTCAGGAACAGCTCGGCATCACCCGCCGCGCCGTGGCAGAGCGAGTAGTTGCAGCTGGTGCGGGCGAGCTGGCCGATCACCGATCGCGCGGTGATCCGCAACGCGGACTGGATCGCCGGCCGCATGGTCGCGTCACTGGTCAGTTCGAAGGCGCGGATGCGGGCGAGGCCGATACCGACTGCACCGTGGCACCATGCGGCGGGGGCGACACCGAGCGGCTTGCCCGCGTCGTGGCTGCGCAGATCGGGCCATTGATCGCTCGGGGTGTCGAACCAGCTATCCTCATAGGCGAACGCCGCGCGGCCCGCGGCGGCGAACCGATCGTCGCCGGACACGGCGGCAAGTTCGAGCAAGGCCCAGCCGACGCCGCCGGCACCATGCGACAACCCGGTCAAATTGGGGCGGCGTTGCGCCCGGAAGTCGGCCACCAGATCGTCGGCCAAGCTCGAGAGATCGACCAGTTCGGCCATCTCGCCCATCGCGTTCCAGGACAGGCCACGGTCGCTGGGTTCCGATGCGTCGAGCAACCATTCCCCGGCGACGATCGCGGCTTCGGTCAGCGATGGCGCGGCGTGCGCGGCACCCAGCGCGAGCAGCACGGGAATCGTCCCTGCGTTACCGGACATCACGTCGATCGCGACGCGACCCTCGGGGGACAGCGCGACGGCGCGGTGGACCATCGCCAGGCCTTGCGCGCGCAGATCCTCGCGATCGAGCGCGGCTCCGGCTTCCATCGCGGCGTAGCCGATGCCGAGAAAGCCCGTGTAGAACCCGCGGTGCAGGGCGTCGGGAATATCGGCGGCGCGGTCCAGCGCATGCGCGATCCCCCCGCTCGCGGTGCGCGCTGCGAGAGGATCGCCCGTCGCCCGGTGCAGGCGTGCGAGGAACAGTCCGATCCCCGCCGTACCGTCGTACAAGGTCGGGCCCATCGTGCCGCAGCCGAGCATCTGCGTACCGGTGAAATCCTCGTGCACGGGACCAAACCAGTTGCACCGCGCGCCGTGCCACACCGCGTCGCGCGCGAGCTTGGTGCCGACATCGAAGGCGGTTTCGAGATAGAGGGGGTTCATGGTCAATGTATCGCCTGCTGCGAGAGGACCGGAGGAACGTCGTACCGATCGTCGGAACCGGCGTTGAGCCACAAGGCGTCGGCGCGCAGGCCTGCCTCCGCGATCTTGCGAGTCAGCGTTTCGGCGAACACGGGAGCCCCGAACCTACTTTCGGTGCGCGAGGCGGCGAGCGCCTGCGCGACCAGTCGGCTGCGCGCCATGCCGAAGCTCTCGCGGTTGCCCGGGTCCTCGGCAAAGCCCAGTCCCGGCGCCAATTGCCTCGCGAACAGCGGCACCGGCGCGTCCAGATACGCGGCGAAGGCGGGGTAGCTCGCGAGGAGGATCGTCGATACCGCGGGGAACAGGTGCTGGGCCACGTAGAGGACCGCATTGTCGCGGCGGACGTAATCGGCGCTGCGGACGACGATCTTGAAATCGAACGGTATGCGGTAGCGGTTGAGCAGCGTGGTCAGTCCGGCGACCAGGTCGACCGCGCCGCCGATCCGCACGTTCCAGTAGAAGCGGACGATCGGCGCAAGATCGTTCACGTCGCGAAACGCTTCGCCGAACGCGTAGTAGAAGCCGGCCTGCGCGGTGGTCGAGCCGCCCGGGATCTGCACCGCCAGCGGACTTCCCCTGCGCATCGGCATCACACCGTCGACGGCGAGGAACTGGCCGGGTGCGAACCGGCGCGTGCGGCCATGGCGCGTGGCGATTACGCTGCCGTTGGTGTCGCTGCCGCTGAAGATCCAGCCCTGCTCGGCGCGCGATCGGCTGGCATTGGCGCGTTCGAGTTCCGCCGTCAGGTCGACCGGCTCTGGTGCGATGGCGGCGGCACCGTCCTGCGGGAACACGCGGGCATAGGCGTGCTCGTACACCACGGGCATCAACGCGGTCGCCAGCGCGTCTTCGGTCGCGGGGCCGCTTAGACGCCCCACCGGACTGTCGTCGAGCAGGATCGCGCCATCGTCGCCGATCCGCAGCGCCGCGACGAACGCGCCGAGATCGATCGCCGTGCCGGTCACGCCGCGATCGCCTGGTGGCGTGAATCTGGTGCGGGATCGACGATACCGAGCAATTCCTCCGCCACCCGGTCGGGATCGGCGAGAATGTTGAGTGCGGTCTGCGCGAGCAGGATCGCGGTGGGATCGGTCGCCTGGCTCCACGCGCTGCGTTCGAACGCGGTGACCATCATCCGCGCGGCCATCATGCCGATGCACCGCTTCAGGAAATCCGTGGCGTCGTCGTGATAAGCGGTGCTGGCGGTGATGTACGCGGTCCAGAATGCTGCGATCGCAGGCTGGACGGTCGCGAGCGGTACGGTGGCGCCCGCGAACAGCGCGACGGGGTCCGTTCCGGCGGGCATCGAGCCGATCCAGAAGGCGAGGTAGGATTGGAGCATGCTGCCGACGTCCCAGGCTGCGTCGCCGATATCGGCCAGCTCCCAGTCGATGACGTACAAACGCCGGTCGGCCAGCGCGTCGCCCTTGGGGGCGAGCAGGCAATTCTCCCAGCGCATGTCGGTATGGATCAGCGTATCGCGCTTCCACCCGTCGCGCAGCGTGCCGAGCATCGCACGCGCGCCTGGCGCCGCGAGCAGGATGTCGACCAGCGCAGAGGCGGCCGGGCTCCGTCGCATGCTGCTCAGGTCCGCTTCGCCGTGAAGGCGCAGGATCCAGGGCGATTGTTGCGGAAACAGCGCGGCTTGCGGCGCGCCTTCGACGAAACGGATCGCGTGATAGGTGGATAATGCCGTCCCCAGCCGTGCGGCGAGATCGACCGGACACGTCCCGAGCTTCTTGTGCACGGCGGTCAGCGTCTCGCTGTTCGGGATGAGATCGTTGATGAGGATGCCCTGCTCGGCATCGTAGAGTCGGAAGCGTGGCAGCAGATCGCGCAACGGGCGCAGGCGCTCGTCGCCGAACGCGCCGCGATAGACTTCCGCCTCGCGCGCGATCGTCTCGCGCGTGCCGGGTTCGCTCTCGATCGCCTGCTTGATGAAATAGGCTGGGCCGTTCCGCTGCTTGAGCATCACGAACCGGTTGCGGCTGCGGCTCATGGTCAGGACCATGCCGCCATCGACGATCCCGGCGCGGTCGATCAGGCCCTTGCCGGTCAGATACCGTACGAGATTGCGGGTGACGATCGGGTCCATGCGGCCTGCCATATGCGAGGAAAAGTGCGAAGAACCGCCGACCCGCGAGGGGCCGGCGGCTTCGACGATCGATCAGAAGGTGCAGCCCGCCGACCACATCACGTGCTTGCAATCGAGTTCGACCTCGGCGACCTGCGGCTGGCCGGCAAAGGTGCAGCCCGCCGTCCACATGACGTGCTTGCAGTCCGTCGTCGCGACGCTCTCGTCGGGAACGGCCAGCAGCGTGCAGGCCAAGGTCGTCAGGACATGTCCGCAATCCGCGACCGATTCGGCAGCCTGGAACGTGCACCCAGCAGTCCACAACACATCCTTGCAGCCGGGCTCCGCATCGGCCGAACCGGTCTGCTCGGTGCCGAGCGTACAGGCGAGCGTCGTCAGGACGTTGCCGCAGTCGACCGCGGCTGCCGGTTTTGCCGCGCCCAGCGTGCAGAGCGTCGTCGTCAGCAACTGTACGCATTCGACGGCATTCTGCTGCTGGCCGGCGAAGGTGCAGCCTGCGGTCCACATGACGTGCTTGCAGTCCGCGCCCTGCACACCGCCGCCGGCACCGGTCGGGATCGGCGCGCACCAGGTCGGCCGTGCGGTGACCAGCGTGACGCACATGGCATCGCTTGCCGCAGGGGCCTGGGCCTCCAGCGTACAGGCAAGCGTGGTGAGGACGTTGCCGCACTCCGCGCCGTAGCCGCCGGCAGCGCCCTTCTGCTGCGCGCCGAGCGTACAGGCGAGCGTGGTGAGCACGTTGCCACATTCGGCAGCCACAGCTTGCGGTCCGCCGAAGGTGCAGCCCACGGTCCACATCACGTCCTTGCATCCCGGGGCAAGGGCAGTGGCGGGGGCCCCGGCGCCGAGACCCGCGACGACTGCGTCGACGCCGACCGTGCAGACGATCGTACCCGTCACGATCGCGCAACCGACATTGACCGGGCTCCCGCCGCCATGGCGTTGCTGAACGAGCCCCCCGAGATAGTTCTGAGCATAACCAGTCATAGCGCCTTCTCCTTGTTGCCGGATGATCCGGAGCGATCAGGCGATCATGCGGGCATCCGCCCCGAACACAGGTCGCCGCAGTCGGCGGCACGTGAAGGTGCGCCGAGTGATGAACCTCGAAATACTTTCGAGTATATGTGATCAGTAGAGGCTGGGACCGTGAAGCGGTTGGCGGCCGAATGCTATTCGATCATCGCCTGAGACAAGGGGATTATCCCAAAACCCCGCCTGCCACGCAGCAATGATCTTGTTCGGGATATGCGACAACTGGGGATTGACCCGAAACGGAGGGTGTCGAGCGGACTATATCCATATCAGACGAAGCGCATGACTAGTCGATGCCGCCGCTTCGTCAGCGCGATGTGTACGCGGGTAAACGCGGCGACAAGTGAAGGCCGTCGATCGGCACAAGAGTTTGGCGATGTGGGAGGTGCAGCCCAGCGACGATCGGATCGGATCGATGCGGCTTGCTGGCTGGGAAGCTGGTGACCCCTACGAGAATCGAACTCGTGCTTACGCCGTGAGAGGGCGTCGTCCTAACCGCTAGACGAAGGGGCCGTTAGCAGATGCGGGCGTCTACGGAAGGCGGCGGCAGGCGTCAAGACGCTTGCCGCACTTTCCTGCGGCGCCCGCATATTTATCAGGCGGCGACCTTCTTGCGCTCGGCCATTTCCTCGTTGAGCATCTCGGCCAGCAGGAAGGCGAGCTCGAGACTCTGGCTGGCGTTGAGGCGCGGGTCGCAGTGCGTGTGGTAGCGATCGGCGAGGCTCTGCTCGGTCACGTCGACCGCGCCGCCGGTGCACTCGGTCACGTTCTGCCCGGTCATCTCGGCATGGATGCCGCCCGCGTGCGTGCCTTCCGCGCGGTGGACCGCGAAGAAGCCGCGGACTTCGGCGAGGATGCGGTCGAACGGCCGCGTCTTGTAGCCGTTGGCAGCCTTGACGACGTTGCCGTGCATCGGGTCGCAGCTCCACACCACCGGATGGCCCTCGCGTGTGACGGCACGGACGAGACGGGGCAGGTTCGCCTCGATCTTGTCATGACCGTACCGCGTGATCAGCGTCATCCGGCCGGGGATGCGGCCGGGGTTGAGCGTGTCGAGCATCCGTAGGAGCGCGTCGGGCTCCAGGCTCGGGCCGCACTTGATGCCGATCGGGTTGCCGATGCCGCGCAGGTATTCGACGTGGCTGGAGCCCTCGAACCGCGTGCGATCGCCGATCCACAGGAAATGCGCGCTGGTGTCGTACCAGTCGCCGGTCAGCGAATCCTGCCGGGTCAGCGCCTGCTCGTACTGGAGCAGCAGCGCCTCGTGGCTGGTGTAAAAATGCGTCTGCGCGAGCTGCGGCACGGTCTCGGGATCGATCCCGCAGGCGGCCATGAACTCGAGCGCCTCGCCGATCCGGTCCGCGGTCTCGGCGTATTTCTTCGACCAGGGGCTGCGGCCCATGAAGTCGTGCGTCCAGCGGTGAACCTGATGCAGGTTCGCGTAGCCGCCCTGTGCGAACGCGCGCAGCAGGTTGAGCGTCGCCGCCGACTGCGAATAGGCGCGGATCATCCGCTGTGGATCGGGCGCACGCGATTCCGCGGTGAAGGCGATATCGTTGACGTTGTCGCCGCGGTACGACGGCAGCTCGACGCCGCCGATCGTCTCGGTATCGGTCGAGCGCGGCTTGGCGAACTGGCCCGCCATGCGACCAAGCTTCACGACCGGGAGCTTCGACGCGAAGGTCAGGACGACGGCCATCTGGAGGATGACGCGGAACGTGTCGCGGATGTTGTTCGCACTGTGCTCCGCGAAGGACTCGGCGCAGTCGCCGCCCTGGAGCAGGAACGCCTTGCCTGCGGCCACTTCGGCGAGCGACGCTGTCAGGTTGCGGGCTTCACCGGCGAAGACGAGCGGCGGAAAGGTCGCGAGCTGGTCGGTCGCGGCGGTCAGCGCTGCTGCGTCGGGATAAGTGGGGAGCTGCCGCGCTTCGTGACGTGTCCAGCTGTCGGGGGCCCAGTTCGCGGCCATATCATATCGTCCGATTGGTGAATTGTGACGATGGCAATGCGCGAAAACGCCTTTTTGCGCAACGAAGTAAAGCTTGAAGGCGCCGCGATCAGTATTGGCAGGCCGGTCCGGTCATTTCCGTTCTAAAAAAATTATGGCGTCATCACTGTCCATTTGGCATGGGCAACGGATGGACATGCCCATGCGTATCATCATCGCGTTTTCGATCATCGCCGGCGGAATGGTGATTGCCGTACCGGTACTGATCATCGCCGCGCGCCGTCGTCGCGCCGACAAGCTGCGCCGCCGCGGCATCAAGACCTACAATCGCAGCTCGGGCGCTACCAACGGTCAATAGCCTGCGTCGAGGTCGGCGACGTTCTTCATCGGCGTCCCTGCGAGGAAGGCATCGAGGTTTTCAAGGAACAGCGCTGCCCCTCGCTTGAACATCGTCGTCTGGCTGCGGCCGGAGAGATGCATCGTGACGATGGCGTTGGGCGCCGACCATAGCGGATGCTCGGCAGGAAGCGGCTCCGGGTTGGTCGGATCGAGGACTGCGCCGGCGATACTGCCATCGGTCAGCGCGGCGATCAGCGCGTCGTCGTCGATCATGTCGCCTCTGGCGATATTTATGAGCCAAGCGGATGGCTTCATCGCTGCGAGTTCGTCGCGGCCGATCATCGCGTGGGTGGCGCCGGTCGAGGGCGCGGCGAGGATGACCCAGTCGAAATCGCCGAGACGGTCGCGCCAGGCGTCGGGTGTGATCGTGCCCTCGCGGCCGGTGCGCGTGACCCCGGTGACGTCGACCCCGAACGCGGCCAGCCGGTCGCCGATCATGCGGCCGATCGTGCCGTAGCCGATGACGAGCGCCTTGGTGCCCGCCAGTTCGACCTTGCCCGGCGCATCCTTCAGCCATTCGTGGCGATCCTGCGCGCGCACGACGGTGTCGAAGCGCTTGGCGGCGACCAGCACGCCCATCACCGCATATTCGGCGACGGCGACGGCGTTGATACCGGCGCCGTTGGTCAGCGTGACGTCATTGTCGCGCAACGTCTCCAGCGGAAACGCATCAAGCCCGGCATAGATCGTCGAAACCCATTTGAGATTGGGCCCCGCCTTGCGGATCGCGTCTGCGACCAACTCGGTCGGCTGCATGTCGACCCAAGCGATGTCCGCATCGGCGATCATCGCGTTGGCCTCATCCGGCTTGGCGAACCAGACGGCTTCGAGGTCCGCAGGCAGATGCGGTTCGAGGAGAGGGCGGGCGGCGGCGGGGAGGACGGCTTTCATCCGAGGAACATCGTTCGGCCGCCCACCAAGTCAAGGCGTGCCAGTCGCCTCGACCGGGATCTTCCAGTCCCATCCGAGCGAATCGCCATCCATCACCTCGACGCCGGCGGCCGCCAGCTCGTCGCGGATCGTGTCGGATCGTTCGAAATCCTTCGCAGCCCGTGCGTCGCGTCGGGCGGCAAGGTGTTCGGCGATGGTCGCTTCGTCGATCGTCGCCGATACGGGTCGGATGCGCAGGTCCTCCCGACGGATCGTCGCGAGATCGAGCCCGAGCACGGCATCGAAATCCATGAGTGCCGCGATGCGGTCCGCCGGCGCGACACGCTTGTCCGCCAGCAGTTCGTCGAGGATCGGGAGCGCGCGCGGCGTGCCCAGATCGTCCGAGATCGCCGCATCCAGCCGTTCGCGATAGGCGGAGGCGCTACCCGAGGGGCCGCCCGGCTGCCGCGCCCGCAGCGTGTCGACGGTCATCGCAAGCCGTTTCAACCGCGTCTGTGCGGCCGCCAGATTCTCCCACGAGAATTCCAGCTCGCTACGGTACTGCGCCTGGAGGCACATCAGGCGGTAGGCGAGGGGGTGGAAGCCACGGTCGACCAGCGTCTGGAGCGTGGTGAACGCACCGCCCGATTTCGACATCTTGCCCGAGCGCTCGACCAGGAAATTATTGTGCATCCAGATGTTGGCACCGGTATCCGCGCAGTCGCAATGCGCCTGGTTCTGCGCAATCTCGTTGGGGTGGTGGATCTCGCGGTGATCGATCCCGCCGGTGTGGATGTCGAAATGCTCGCCCAGATACTGCTTGCTCATCACCGAGCACTCAAGATGCCAGCCGGGCGCGCCGCGGCCCCACGGTGAATCCCATTCCATCTGGCGGTTGTCGCCGGGCGCGGACGTGCGCCAGATCGCGAAGTCCTGCGGATGGCGCTTGCCCTCGACCGGATCGATACGGCTCTCGCCCGCATCGTCCTGCGAACGGGCAAGGCGGCCATAGTCGGGAACGGTCGAGGTGTCGAAGTACAGGCCGTCCGCGAGCTGGTAGCAATGCTTGTCGGCGATCGCCTTGCCGAACGCGATCATGCCGTCGATGTGATCGGTGGCGAGCGGGAATTTGCTTGGTGGGCGGATGTTGAGGTCGTCGAGGTTGCGTTTGAAGGCGTCGGTATAGTGCTTGGCAATCGCCCAGATATCCTGACCGCTGGCGCGCGCCGCGGCCTCCATCTTGTCGTCGCCGACGTCGGCATCGGAGGTCAGGTGCCCGACATCGGTGATGTTGATGATATGGGTGAGCGGATAGCCCTTCCACGTCAGCACGCGGCTCAGCGTATCGGTGAAGACGTACGCGCGTAGATTGCCGATATGCGCGTAATTGTAGACCGTCGGGCCGCAGGAGTAGATGCCGACATCGGTCGGATCGATCGGCTTGAACGTCTCGAGCTGTCGCGTGAGGCTGTTGTATAGCGTAAGGGGAGTGCGGGTCATGCGCCGCTCTTAGCGACGCCGGAGCGGTCTCGCAAAGATACTCCGGGTGTTGGTGCGACCTGCGGGCCCCTTGCGGCCGGTCTGCGCGAGGCGTGGCGTTGCAACGTCAGCCTTGAAACGCATGCCCTCCCCTGATAGGGGGCCCAGTTCATGCGGCGCGGACCTATTCGCGACGGCAAAAATCTATTCGACCGGAGCTTAACGGGTTTATGCAGATCATCGTACGCGACAATAACGTCGACCAGGCACTCCGCGCGCTCAAGAAGAAGCTGCAGCGCGAAGGCGTGTATCGCGAGATGAAGTTGCGCCGGCACTATGAGAAGCCGTCCGAGAAGCGTGCGCGCGAGCGTGCAGCAGCGATCCGTCGCTCGCGCAAGCTCGACCGCAAGCGCGCAGAGCGCGACGGCGCACGGTAAGATTTGGCCACGCCCGGCGAACGGGTAGGCCGATAGGTTCGGGGGTGTCGTGATCGGCACCCCCATTTGCTTTCCAACGGCACGCGCGGCGCTCCGGCGTGACCAGATGACCGGGGCTTGATCCGATGTCGACCGTCACCGCAGTGCCGCTGCAGCCTACGAAGCGCAGCTACCTCGTCTATCTCTGGGTCGGGATCGCGCTGGCGCTGATCGCCGCGGTCGCGCTGGCACGTCAGGGCGACGATCCCCTGGCACGCAATGCGCGGGCAAAGGGTGTCGTAGTGACGGCGTCCGGTCTGCAGTACAAGGTGATCGCGCCCGGCAAGCCCGGCGCAGCGAAGCCTACCGATGCAGACGTGGCGCTGGTGAACTACGAGGGCAAGCTGCTCAACGGCACGACCTTCGACAAGTCGCAGCAGCCGACGCCGATGCCCGTGACCGGCGTCGTGCCTGGGTTCTCCGAGGCATTGAAGCTGATGCCGAAGGGTTCGAAGTATCGCTTCTGGATGAAGCCGTCGCTTGGCTATGGCGACAAGGCGACGGGGCCGATCCCGGCGAACTCGACCCTGGTGTTCGACGTCGAACTGCTCGACTTCCTGCCGCAGAGCGTCGTGCAGCAGATGCAGGCGCAGGCCCAGATGGGACGCGGCGCGCCGGGTGGTATGCCGGGTGGCGCTCCGGGTGGTATGCCAGGCGGTGCTCCGGGTCAGCCGCAGCCTTAATTGGGCGCGCGAGCGATACGGGGGACTTGGTCGCTCGTATCGCTTAATAGTCGAGACGTGCAAAACGCGCCCGCGGTTCGCTGCTGGCGCGTTTTTTTGCGTTTATGATGTCTGGCAGGTCGATCCTCGGGGCGGATCGGTGACGCAGCCCTCTGGCGCGTAACTTTCCCATCATGCTGATGCCGGTCAGTGCGCGGCAGCCCTGCACGGTGGCGCTCAATCCGGACGGTCGTCAGAATGCCGGAGGGGAGTGTCTGTTCGATTGGTGGCTGGCGCTGTCGCTGTTGCCGTGCAGCATCGGAAGGCTGAGTCCTCCCCCGACTGCGGCGCATTCGTGCCGGTGCTCGGCGAGCCGTAGAAGCTCGAACTTCTGTGAACCTTGTACGGCAGGCAAAAAAATAGCGGCCCGAAGACCGCTATTTCTCGAACTAAAGTCGTAAGACTTAGTTGCTGTCCGAATCGTCGTCGTTGTCAGCAACGATAACGATACCAGCGACAACTGCAGCTGCCGCGAGAACCGCAACGATGATGCCGCCGCCAGCGAGCTCGTTCTTCTTGCCCGAAACCGAACCCGAACGAACCGACTTAGCAACCGACAGGCTGGCCGGTGCTGCCATGGCCGGAGCAACTGCCATCGTGGCTGCTGCTGCGGTCAGGAGATACTTCCCAAGACGCATAAATAAACTCCCTTTGTGCTCGTCAGCTTGGCATTGGCACGAAACCGCCACCAAGGCAACCGAGGTCTAGACAACCGCGCAAAGTGTTTCGCGCTGTTGCCGCGGCGCAACACGCGCCGCGGCCCGTTGACTATAACGATCCGCAACAGCGCGAGAAGTGGCAGTTTGCCGACTGCAAGATATTCGCGGCAGGCCGATCAGTGCGCTTACGGCACGGAGGCGGTCTGCAGCGTCCAGGTCTCGGTCCCCTCGAGTCCGAGCGCCGTCAGCCGACCGGACGAATAGGCGCCGGTGTCGATACCGATCCGATGGCTGCGTCGCTCGATCTCGTCGGTCATGGTGTGACCGTGAACGACGATCTTCTCCAGCGCGGACCGGTGATCGAGGAACGGGTCGCGGATCCAGCGCAGGTCCGAGGTTCGCTGCAGGTCGAGAGGCGTGTCGGGGCGGACGCCGGCGTGGACGAAGGCATAATCGCCGATCACGATCATATCCTCGAACGCCCGCAGGAACTCCTGATGCTCGTCGGGTACGAGTTGCTCGATGCGCTGCGAGAACGCCTCATAATCGAGCTGGTCGTATTCGGCGGCGTCCATGCCGTAGCTCAGGATGGTTTCACGCCCGCCGATGCGACAGAACAGCCGGAGCGCCTTGGGTTCGCCGTCGAGCGCGCCGAGGAATATCTCTTCGTGATTGCCCAGCAGGAAGCGAACGTCGGACCGTGTCGCGTCGAGTCCCCGAAGGCGATCGATGACGGCGGCGGAGGCCGGCCCGCGGTCGACGATATCGCCAAGGAAGATGAGCGTCGTTTCCGCCGGCCCCCGGGCAATCTCATCGGCTTCGATCAGGCCGATCAACTGGTCGAGCAGGTCGGCGCAGCCGTGGATATCGCCGACTGCATAAACGCGTCGACCGGCGGGAATAGTCGGGAGGTTCGCCTTGGCTACGCTACGAGACTTGAAAAGCTTTGAAATCATGCTGCTATCGATGGGGAGGGAAACATGTACGGGGCCTGATCGGAGGTGTGGTCGCATAAGGCGTAACGCAACCCGTCGCAACGCATCCCCCGATCACGGGTACGATGGATCGCACTCGGGGCACGGCCATACGGCATGACGCGGCGGTCGGCGATGGGTAAGGGGTGGCTATGTCGATGCCCATGACCCTCCGCCTGTTGCCGCTCCTGATGCTCGCGGCGGCAACGTCGCCTGCGGATGCCGTACCCGCGGACGATGCCCCCCAGCCGGCGTTCTTCGAGGCATTGCGCGCCGCCGATCTGCGGCTTGCGACGATCGCCTACCGCCTGACGACGGCGAACGCCGCGCTCTGCGATCAGCTCCAGCCGCAGATCGGCATGCCGATCCACGCGCTCACGCAATATGCGCCGGCTGCGCGCAAGGCCGCCGCGACGACGTTCCGATTCGGCGCGACGATCGGCGTCGAGGCGGTTGTTGCCGGTGCGCCCGCGGATCGCGCCGGGGTTCGCGCGAACGATTCGATCGTGGAAATCGATGGCAAGGCGCAGCCGGCTCTACCGGGTACGGACGCGCCGGAGAATGCGGGGGCAAGAGATGCGGCGGAAGCGGCGATCGCCAACGCTCCGGTTGCGCAGCCGTTGCGGATGACCTTGTTGCGGGACGGCCAGCGCGTTCCGGTCGCGATCAAGCCCGTCGCTGGGTGTCGATCGCGGTTCGAGATCCTGCTCGGCAGCGGGCTGGATGCCAGCGCGGACGGATCCGTCGTGCAGATCGGCGAGAAGTTCTTCGAAGGCTATAGCGATGCGGAGATCGCGGTGATCGTCTCGCACGAACTGTCGCACAACATCCTGCGGCACCGTGCGCGGCTCGACGCGGTGAAGATCAATCGCGGGATGCTGGCGGAGTTCGGGCGCAACGGCCGGTTGATCCGCGAGACCGAGGACCAGGCCGACCTGCTCGGCATCTACCTTCTCGCCAATGCCGGCTACGACCCGATGTCCGCGCCGAAATTCTGGCGCGAGAAGGGGGGCGACATCGACGGCGGGCTGTTCCGCAGCCGCACGCACGGGTCGTCCAAGGCGCGTGCCGAGGCGCTCGTAGCCGCCGCGCGCGACATTGCGGCGACGCCGACGCGGCCGATCATTCCGGCCGTGCTCGCAACGCGGAACGTGCCGCTTCGCTGACGCCTAGAAAACGGGGCGGGGCTGATCCGGCCAGATGCCGCGCGTATCGAGCACCGTCTTGTCGGCGCGTTCCTCCAGCGGGATCGACTTGAAGACGTCGTGATCGACCAGCACGACCATGATCGGGCAAGTCTCGATCGCGGTGTCGACGTCGATCAGCGTTGCGCCGGTGCCGGCGAACGCCGTGGGCAGGGTCTTCGCATAGGGCTCGACGATCCGCACGCGGTTGCCGAAACGCTGGGCCACGGCGTGCGCGACCTTCAATGCCGGGCTTTCGCGGAAATCGTCGATGTTCGCCTTGAAGGCGAGGCCGAGGCAGGCGACCGGGGCATCCGGCGTCGCCTCGACCAGGGCGGCGACCTGCGCGATGACGTGGTCGGTCTTGCCGTCGTTCACTTCGCGTGCGGTGCGGATCAGCGGCGTCTGTTCGGGGGCCGCGTGGACCAGGAACCACGGGTCGACAGCGATGCAATGCCCGCCGACGCCGGGGCCGGGCTGGAGGATGTTGACGCGCGGATGACGGTTGGCGAGGCGGATCACCTCCCACACGTCGACCCCCATCGTGTCGGCGATCAGCGACAGTTCGTTGGCGAAGGCGATGTTGACGTCGCGAAACGCGTTCTCGGTGAGCTTGGTCATTTCCGCCGCGCGCGCCGTCGTCGTGACGCAAGCACCGCGGACGAAGCGTCGGTAGAAGGTCAGCGCTTTCCGCGCGCACCGCGGGGTGATCCCGCCGATCACGCGGTCGTTGTCGATCAGTTCGACCAGGATCCGGCCGGGCAACACGCGCTCCGGGCAATAGGCGATGGCGATGTCCGCCTGCTCGCCCGCGCGGCCGGGAACGCGGATATCGGGGCGAAGCTTGGCCAGGACGTCGCGGACCTGTTCGGTGGTGCCGACCGGTGAGGTCGATTCGAGGATGATCGTGTCGCCGGGCTTGAGCACGGTTGCGATCGTCGACGCAGCTTGCAGGACGTAGCCGATGTCGGGTGCATGATCGGCGTCGAACGGAGTCGGTACGGCGATCACGAACACGTCGGCGGGTTCGATCGTCGTCGACGCGCGGAGCGTACCGCGCGCCACCACGCCCGAGACGAGACCGTCGAGGTCGACCTCCTCGATATGGACGCGACCCGAATTGACCGTCTCGACGACCGAGTCGGTGACGTCGACGCCGAGCACGCGCGCACCCGTCCGCGCGATGATCGCGGCAGTCGGCAGGCCGATATAGCCGAGGCCCATGACGACGACGGAGAGTTCGGTATCAGACAGCATGCTGGGCGAATCCCTTGGCGATGATTTCGGCGATCCTGGCGGCCGCATGGCCATTCCCGAACGGGTTGTGCGCGCGCGCCATCGCCGCATAGGCGGTTCTGTCGTCGAGCAGCGTGAAGATTTCGGAAACGATGCGGTCTTCGTCGGTGCCGATCAGCTTCGCGGTGCCGGCGGCGATGCCTTCGGGACGTTCGGTCGTTTCGCGCATGACCAGCACGGGCTTGCCGAGTGCGGGTGCTTCCTCCTGCACGCCGCCCGAATCGGTCAGCACGATCTCTGCCATGCCGAGCGCGCGGACGAAATGAGGATAGTCGAGCGGTTCGATCCGGGCGACGTTGGCGCGGTCGCCGAGGATGTCATCCATCACCGAGACGACGTTCGGATTGGGATGGACCGGGAACAGCACGGCGACGTCGTCGCGCTCTGCAATCCGACCGATCGCGCGCGCGATGGCGGCCATGCCGTCGCCGAAATTCTCGCGCCGGTGCGTCGTGACGAGGACGATGCGCTTGCCCGCGAACCGCGCGACGATCTCGTCGAGACCAGCGGCGAGCGACGGATCGGCAGCCACGCGGTCGGCGGTCCAGTGGAGTGCGTCGATCACGGTATTGCCGGTGACGTGGACCGTGTCCGCCGCGATCGTCTCGCGGCGCAGCGCGTCCGCCGCGGTTTCCGTGGGGGCAAAGTGTAGCGCGGCGATCGGCGCGACGATGCGGCGGTTCACTTCCTCCGGCCAGGGCTGGTAGATGTCGCCCGATCGAAGCCCCGCCTCGACATGCGCGACCGGCACCTTGCGGTAATAGGCGGCGAGCGCGCCGGTCATCGCGGTCGCGGTATCGCCTTGCACCATGACTAGGTCCGGTTGTTCCGCGTCCATCACTTCGCCGAGCCCTACCAGCAGGCGCGCGGTAAGCCGGTCGAGCGTCTGGCCGGGCTCCATCAGGTCGAGATCGATGTCGGGCGCGAGATCGGCAATTGCCAGAACCTGGTCGAGCAATCCGCGATGCTGCGCCGTGACGCAGGTGCGCACAACGAGGCCCGGCGTTTCGGCCAGGGCGCGAATGACGGGGAAGAGTTTGATCGCTTCGGGACGCGTGCCGAATATGACGAGGATCTTTGACATGGAACCTCTGTAGCCCACCGCGTTTAAAGAGGCGCTAACCGGCTGCGACGTTTCGCCGATCGGGCAGCCCGATTTGCACGGACCCGTAACGACCGGTAAATGGTGCAGTGCAACCAAAGACCTCGAAGACAACACTGGGAGCTCCGAATGACCATAAAGCCACTGCGCAAGGCCGTCTTTCCGGTCGCTGGCCTCGGCACCCGCTTCCTGCCCGCCACCAAGGCGATGCCGAAGGAAATGCTGACCGTCGTCGACAAGCCGCTGATCCAATATGCGGTAGAGGAAGCGCTGGAAGCCGGGATCGAGCAGATCATCTTCGTGACAGGTCGCGGCAAGGGTGCGCTCGAGGATCATTTCGATATCTCGTACGAGCTCGAAGACACGATGCGTGCACGCGGCAAGTCGCTGGATGCGATCAGCCATATCCGCATGAAGCCCGGCTCGCCGGTGTATGTCCGCCAGCAGGAGCCGCTCGGCCTCGGTCATGCCGTCTGGTGCGCGCGCGAGATCGTCGGCGCCGAGCCGTTCGCGGTGCTGCTGCCGGACGAGCTGATGGTCGGCAAGCCCGGCTTCATGAAGCAGATGGTCGAGGCGTATAACCAGGTCGGCGGCAACGTGATCGGCGCGCTCGAAGTCGCCGATTCCGAGACCGACAAATACGGCATCATCTCACCCGGCGCGATCGATGGCCGGCTGACCGAGGTGAAGGCTCTCGTCGAGAAGCCCAAGCAGGGTACGGCGCCGTCGAACCTGATGATCCCGGGCCGCTATATCCTCCAGCCCGACGTGATGCGGATCCTCGAGAACCAGGAAAAGGGTGCGGGCGGCGAGATCCAGCTGACCGACGCGATGGCGCAGCTGATCGGCGACCAGCCGTTCCACGGCTTCACGTTCGACGGCCAGCGCTATGATTGCGGCGACAAGGCCGGATACATCCAGGCGAACCTGGCGATCGCGCTGTCGCGTGCCGACATCGGTCCGGCGGTCCGCGAGTTCGCGAAGGGCCTGCTGGCCGGCTAAAACCGCCGGAGTTCCAAGATCACGCCGCGCTTGCAGTACCGCAGGCGCGGCACCCTGGATCCTTTGGCAGGCGGATCGAGCGGAAACGTAGCGCGAGCAGGTCCACCAGCAGCAATTTGCCGGCCGGATCCTCGCCGAATGGCGCGATCGCGCGAAGGACTTCGAGCGCGGCGAGACTGCCGAGGACGCCGGTGACTGGCCCCAATATGCCGTCCTCTGCGCAGCTGGTCTCCGCGCGTTCCGGGTCTTCGCCGACGAAACAGCGATAACACGGCTTGTCTGCTTCCCAGCCGCGATACGTCGCGAGCTGCCCTTCGAACTGACCGACCGCCGCCGAAACGAGCGGAATCTTCGCGACATAGGCGGCATCGGCGACGCAGAAGCGCGTCGCGAAGTTGTCGCAGCCGTCGAGCACGACATCGGCGCTCGCGAGCAGGCCCGTCACGTTCGAAACGTCGATCCGAACGCGGTGCGTGTCGACCGCGACGTACGGGTTGATCCGCTGCACCGCAGCCGCCGCCGCCTCAACCTTGGCGATACCGGTATCCGCCGTGGTGAAGATCGTCTGGCGCTGCAGGTTCGACGGCTCGACCGAATCGTCGTCGATCAGGATCAGTCGGCCGACGCCTGCTGCGCCCAGATACTGGATCGCGGGCGAGCCGATCCCGCCTGCGCCGACGATCGCGACGGTCGCCGCATTCAGCCGCGCTTGGCCGCTACCGCCGAATTCCTTGAGGACGATATGGCGCGCATACCGGGTGAGTTCGTCGTCGGAGAGGATCATGCGCCCCAGGCGAACGTCAGGCTGGTGCGGTACCAGGTGTCGGTGTCCGTATCGACCACGTCGATCGAATCGCGCGCGCCAAGGATCACGCCGGCGGCATATTGCTCGACCGTCGGGCAGTCGATCGCGCGCGGCGTGACGCGGCGGACGCGACCATCGGGGGTCATCAACACGGCAAGATCGAGCGTCAGGCTCCAGCCCTGCATCGTCCTGATCGCCTTGACGCACCGCCCGGCCATCACTTCGCCGTGCACATAGGCGGACGTGTTTGCGAGCGTGCTTGCCTGCTTGCGGATGCGCAGGACGGGCAGCGCGGTCCAGTCCTGCGGTGGCATTCCCGCCGTCGTCACGGTCGACGGCACGAGGATCGGCGGCGGCGCGATCGGCGTAACGGCCTGGGCCAGGAGGAGAAGTGCGGCGATCATCGGCCGGTCGATCCGAACCCGCCGATGCCGCGCGACGTCTCGTCCAGCGTGCCGACTTCGGCGAGCGTCGCGCGTAGGACGACCGCGGGGACGAGCTGCGCGATGCGGTCGCCGCGGGCGATCTCGAAGGGGTCCTGGCCGAGGTTTGCGAGGATGACCTTCACTTCGCCGCGATAGTCGCTGTCGATCGTGCCCGGCGTGTTGAGGCAGGTGACGCCGTGCTTCAGCGCGAGGCCGGAACGCGGGCGGACCTGGACCTCGTGGCCGACGGGAATGGCGATCGCGAAGCCGGTCGCGACGGCGGCGCGTGCGCCGGGCGCGAGCGTCAGCGCTTCGGCGGCGACGACGTCCATCCCGGCGGCACCCTCGGTCGCATAGGCAGGCAGCGGCAGGCCCTCGCCGTGCGGCAGGCGCTTCAGTTCGATACGGATCATGACGCCGCTTCTAGCGCATCGGCGATGCGGTCCGCCAGTCGTGCGGCGACCGCGTCCTTGGGCAGGCGCTCCCAGCTCTCGACACCGGCTTCGGTGACGAGGTGTACGCTGTTATCCGCGCCGCCCATGACGTCGCCCGAGACGTCGTTGGCGACGATCCAGTCGGCGGTCTTGCGAATACGCTTGGCGACGGCGTGCTCGAGTACGCGCTCGGTCTCGGCGGCGAACCCGATCAGCAGGCGAGGACGGTGGGAGCTGCGCGCCAGGGTCGCGAGAATGTCGGGGTTTTCCGCGAGCGTCAGCGTCGGCGTGGCATCGCCCTTCTTGATCTTCTGCTGCGAGGGTTCGACGTGCCAATCCGCGACCGCGGCGACCATGACGGCGGCGTCGGCGGGCAGCGCACGGTCGACCGCGTCCGCCATCTCCCGCGCCGTCTCGACATCGATCCGGTCTACGCTCTGTGGCGTCGGTAGCGTCACCGGGCCGGCGACCAGCGTCACGCGTGCGCCGAGCCGTGCGAGCGCTGCGGCGATCGCGAAGCCCTGTTTGCCCGACGAGCGGTTTGCGATGTAGCGGACCGGGTCGATCGGCTCGTGCGTCGGGCCGGCGGTGACGAGGATGTGACGGCCCGCCAGGCGCTTCGGCGGGGCGGGGGCGAGCATTGCTTCGATCGCCGCGACGATCGCAGGCGGCTCGGGCAGGCGGCCGGGACCGTATTCGCCGCACGCCATGATGCCTTCGTCGGGCGTCATCACCGTCACGCTGTCGGCACGAAGTTGCGCCACGTTGCGGACTGTTGCGGCATGGCCCCACATGCGCACGTTCATCGCCGGCGCGACCAGCACCGGTGTGTCGGTCGCGAGCAGCAGCGTCGTCGCGAGGTCGTTCGCGAGCCCCGCCGTCATCCGCGCCATCAGGTCCGCGGTGGCGGGCGCGACGACGATCAGGTCGGCCTCGCGGCTGAGCTGGATATGGCCCATCTCGGCCTCGTCCTTGAGGTCCCACAGCGTCGTGTAGACCTTGTCCTCGCTGAGTGCTGCGAGCGTCATCGGCGTGACGAAATGATGCGCCGCCTCGGTCATCACGCATCGCACCGCGTACCCGCGCGTCTTGAGCAGGCGGATCAATTCGGCGGCCTTGTAGGCGGCGATCCCGCCACCGACGATCAGGAGGATGCGTTTCATGCCGCTACCCTAGCGGATAATGCGCTTCACGGTAATGCGCCGGGTATCGAGCGCCGCGGCGAACAGGTCGCGCAATCCGTCGAGCGCCAGCACCAGGCCGACCAGCAGCAAGGGGGAGACCAGCAACGCGCTTTGCGACGTGCCCGATCGGTCGAGTAGCGCGATCAGAAGCACCGCCAGCAGAATCGTGCCGAGGACACGCGGCGCGATCGCGTCACGCCATGGCGTCCATCCGAACAGCGCCAGACCGACGACCGGGCCGGCCACCCATAGCGGCGCATAATCGAGCATGGTGGCCGACGCGAACGCCGACACGACGCTGCCGGTACCGGCCGGAGCGTCTGTGCCCACGGCGATGTCGAGTGACGTGACGATCGCAGCGACGGCATGGGCGTGGAAGGCGAGCACGATCGCGAGCAACCCCAGCGCTGCGATCCAGCCTAGCGTCTCGTCGCGTCGGCGCTCGCGTATCGCAAACCCGGTCATCGTCACGATGTAGAGCACGGCGGCATCGCAGATCAGCGTCGCGGCGAGCCCGAACGCGACTGCGTCGATCCAGCGACCCGGTCGATGCACACCGAGCGACAAGGCTATCAGCAAGCCCGCCCAGGTCTCCGGTAAATTCGAGAGATCCGTTCGCAACAGGGGCGCTAGCCCGGCGAACAGCAGGACCGCGGCGAGCGTCCGTGCCGCGCGCGTCTTCAACGCGAGCGTTAGTCGCGCATACCAGGCCACCGCGACGGCCGCTACGAGGCAATACAGCATCGTCGTGACGGCGAGGCCGGGCAACGAGCCTGCCACGACGGCCAGCGTCGGCAAGGGGAACGTAGTGAACGGTTCGAGCGGATATTTACCCGCGCGCAACGCATCGCCGGCGACCGCATAATAGCTGCCGCAATGCCGTACGGCTTCGACGATCCCGGCATATAGGCTGGTGTCGGGCTGACCTAAGGGAGCCGAGACCGCCATCAGGGTGGCGAGCAGTACGAGGGAGACCAGCGCCAGCACAAGGCGTGCCGTGGGTTGCGACACCACCGCGAACCGGGATGGCGACGCAAGCCACCGCGGGGTCAGCGCGCGGCGCATCGCCCGACTTTCCCGCACTCGTCTCGTCGAAGCTCGACCCGGCGAATCACGTCAGAACGAACCAGGATCCCACGATCCCGGAGGCGGCGGCGAGTACGGCGACGAGGCCGTAGCGCCAGCCGCCACCGATCCGGATCACTTCGATCTCGCGCAGCGGCATCGTCGGGGGCGCGCCACCGGGAGCGGGATAATGCGCCTCGATCCGGCGGACGAGCTCGGGCAGGCGGGTCAGCGTCTGGAAATCGGCGATCAGCCGGTCGGCGATCATCGCCTCCGGCCCCAGCTCGCCGCGGATCCAGTCGCGGACGAACGGCTCGGCCGCCTCCCACAGGTTGATGTCGGGGTTGAGGCTGGTCGCGACGCCCTCGACCATCACCATCGTCTTCTGGAGCAACAGCAGGTGCGGCTGCGTCACCATGTCGAAATCGCGCGTGATCGAGAACAGGCTGTCGAGCATCATGCCGATCGACATGTCCTTGACCGGCAAACCGCGCATCGGCTCGCCGACTGCGCGCAGGGCCGTGGCGAATTCGGCGACGTCGTGGTGCGCGGGGACGTAGCCCGCCTCGAAATGGATCTCGGCGACGCGCTTATAATTGCCGGTGATGAGACCGTAGAGGATTTCGGCGAGCCAGACGCGGGCGCGCCGGTCGATCCGGCCCATGATCCCGAAGTCGATCGCGGCGATGCGATTGCCGGGGAGCGCAAACAGGTTTCCCTGGTGCATGTCGGCGTGGAAGAACCCGTCGGCGATCGCCTGGCGCAGGAACGCGCGGACGAGCGTGTTGGCGAGGCCGGGCAGGTCGTAGCCGGCGGCTACGAGCGCGGGGCGGTCGGACAGCTTGATGCCGTCGATCCACTCGATCGTCATGACCTTGTTGGTCGAGCGCGCCCAGTCGATCGCGGGAATGACGAAATCGGGTTCGGCAGTCATGCCCTCCGCGAGTTCGGAGGCGGAGGCGGCTTCGCGGCGGAAGTTGAGTTCGCGTAAGGTCCAGCGCTTGAACGTCTCGATCGTGAGGCGGGGGCGGAGGCGCATCGCCTCGGGGCTGAGCGCCTCGAGTTGCGCTGCGGCCCAGCTGTAAGTGTCAATCGCGCGCGCGAAATCGTCCTCGACGCCGGGGCGGAGGACTTTCACCGCGACCTGGCGACCGTCGGTGGTGACGGCACGGTGGACCTGCGCGATTGATGCGGCGCCGACCGGGATCGGTTCGATGCGCGAGAACAGCGTTTCCAGCGGCTTGCCGAAGCTTGCCAGCATCGCCGCCTCGATCGTCTCGTAGGGGACCGGGGAGAGCTGGTCCTGCAACCTTAAAAGATCATGCGCGGCATCCTCACCGACCAGATCCGGCCGCGTCGCGAGCGTCTGCCCCAGCTTGATCGCCGCAGGCCCGATCGCCTGGAACGCATCCGCATAGCGTGGCACCGCCGGCACCCGCGCGCCGAACCGAGCGATCCGCGCAAGGCGGCGAACGGGGGCGGGCGTGTTGGGGTCGCGCTCGATGCCCCGCAGGGCTCCGTGGCGAGCAAGGATACGGCCCCATTTGAGGAGGCGCCAAACGTGGGTGGTGGAGGCCGTCACTGGGGGAGGGTGCCTTGAGAAGGGCTTTGTTCACGCGAAGGCGCGAAGGCGCGAAGAGAGATTTGTTCACGCGGAGACGCGGAGACGCGGAGAGAAGGAAGAACTGGTTCGCGCAGAGGCGCAGAGGCGCGGGGGTGTTTGGCTTCGCCGCGGATGCGGCTTTTCATTATTGGCGAATGGCTAGCAAAGCGCTGACGCGCGCAAGATCTGGCGCCTTCGCGCCCACTTACTCTCCGCGTATCCGCGTCTCCGCGTGAACCACTCTTCGCGCCTTCGCGCCTTCGCGTGCTCACTAGATCTTCCAACCGCTGTGGATCGCGACCAGCCCACCCAGCAGCGGTTCGACCTTGGTCTGCACGAAGCCCGCGTCCGCGATCATGCCCTTGAACTTGGGCATGTCGGGGAAGCGGCGGATCGATTCGATCAGGTAGCGGTAGCTGTCGGCGTCCTGCGCCAGAAGCTGACCAAGCTTCGGGACCATCTTGTGCGAATAGGCGTCGTATACCTCGGCGAATCCAGGCCACACGGTGGTCGAGAATTCGAGGCAGTAGAAACGCCCGCCGCGGCGCAGGACGCGGTGCGCCTCGCGCAACGCCTTCGGGATATTGGTCACGTTACGGATGCCGAACGCGATCGTGTACGCGTCGAAGAACTTGTCGGGGAAGGTCAGCGTTTCCGCGTTGGCTTCGGTCCAGACGAGGCCGTCGATCCCGCGCTTCTGGGCGCGCTGCATGCCGACTTCGAGCATCTGCGGGTTGATGTCGGCGACCGTGATCGACGCGCCCGACGGCTCCATGCGGAACGCGATGTCGCCGGTGCCGCCGGCCATGTCGAGGATCTGCTCGCCTTCGCGCGGCTTCACGCGGCGGACGAAGCGGTCCTTCCACAGGCGGTGCATGCCGCCCGACATCGCATCGTTCATCAGGTCGTATTTGCCTGCGACGTTCGAGAAGACGCCGCCGACGCGGGCGGTCTTCTCGGTGGCGGGGATGTCTTCGTAGCCGAAGGAAACGGTATCGGGCGTGAGTGCGGGCGCGGGCGCGATCAAGTCGTTCATATCCTGCGCTCTAGCCGCGCCTTGTGGCGCGAGCAAACGCAACCTAGCTGCAAACCGTGCCAGAATTACCAGAAGTCGAAACCACCGTGCGCGGGCTGGAGCCCGTGCTGAAGGGCCAGCGCCTGACCTCGGTCGAGCCGCGTCGCGCCGACCTGCGTAAAGCGATCCCGGTCGACCTGCGCCAGCGGATGACCGGGGCGACGGTAACGACGCTCGGGCGGCGCGCAAAATATGGGCTGATCGATACCGATCGCGGCGATACGCTCGTGTTCCATCTCGGCATGTCGGGGCGCTGGCGAGTCGATCCGAGCGAACTGCTCGCGCATGATCACCTGCTGATCGGGACGGCGGCGGGGCGGATGGTCGCGCTCAACGATCCGCGGCGATTCGGCTTTCTCGATCTGTGGGCGACCGACGACATCGCGAATTACCCGCCTTTCCTCAGCATGGGGCCGGAGCCGCTCGGGCCCGACCTGACCGCTGCGTATCTGCTGGAAGCGCTTGAGGGGCGGGGGGCGTCGATCAAGGCGATGCTGCTCGACCAGCGAATTGTCGCGGGGCTCGGCAACATCTATGTGTGCGAGGCGCTGCACATGGCGAAGATCGCGCCGTCACGTGCGGCGGGGCGGATTTCGCTGTTTCGACTCGAGCGACTCGTCGAGGCGATTCGGACGGTGCTGACGGCTGCGATCCTCGCGGGTGGTTCGTCGCTGCGTGATTACGTGCGGCCCGATGGCGAGCTCGGCTATTTCTCAAAGCAATGGCGCGTCTATGGGCGTGAAGGCGAAGCGTGCGAATGTGGTGCTACCGTGAAGCGGCGGACGGAGGGCGGGCGCTCGACGTTCTGGTGTCCGAAGTGCCAACGCGGTTGAGCCTATCAGTTGACGGGCTAGCACAAAGTGAGTAGGGCCGCGGCTTCGAGAGGGCGTAGGAGCAATCCGGCGCCCCTTTTTATTCATTCGAACATCCAGAGGGCTTCATGGCGAACACGCCGCAGGCGAAAAAGCGTATCCGTCGCAACGACCGTCGCGCGGAAGTGAACGGCAACCGCGTCGGCCGTATCCGTACCTTCATCAAGAAGGTCGAGGCCGCACTGGCGTCGGGCGACAAGGGCGCAGCGACCACCGCACTGGCCGCGGCACAGCCTGAGCTGCAGCGCGGCGTCGCCAAGGGCGTGCTGCACAAGAACACCGCGAGCCGCAAGTTCGCGCGTCTGACCAAGGCCGTGACCGGGCTCGCCTAAGCGAACCGTCATTGCTGAGTAGATCACCCGTCGGGAATTCCCGGCGGGTTTTTTGCGTCTGCGAACGGAACCGATCGGGAGTCTGCATAACCCCAGGATTCCCCGCGATTCGAGTATGCACAGATCAAGTCAGTCGATGACTAGATTCACAAAAAATGCGTAAAGACAGCCACTTATAAAAATATCGACGCATTTCCGGGGCTTGGTCAAGTCAAGCCGGTTTATTTCGAAAATGTGACGTGTCCGGGCCTTGCTCAACGCGCCGATCGCTTCATAACTGGCCCGACAGCGACGATGCTCACGACCGTGAATCACGGGGGCACGCATCGGCGCTTCATGAATAGGGCGAAGATGCCGGATGACCGTTGTGGGTCGTCGCGGGGGATCATTTTCTGTCGGAACTAAATCACCAGCGCGAGCGTCGCGCGGGGTCGGAGAAGTGTGCGCGTGGCGAACTGGCAAGGATCGATGGCGCACGTGACCGAGGCCGAAAAGGCCTGGGCCCGCGTTCGTGCGTCCTTGCGCGAGTCTGCCGGCGTGCGCCTGTTCGAGCAGTGGTTGAAGCCGATCGAGCTGATCCCGGGGGAAGATCGCGACACGATCCGCCTCGCGTTGCCATCGGCGTTCATGACGAACTGGGTGCGCAATCATTACGCCGACCGGCTCGTGCTCGAATTCAAGCAGATCCTGCCGCACGTCCGCACCGTGCAGATCGAGACCCGAGCGTCGGGCCGCGCGCCGGTGGTGCTCGCGATCGAACCGGCTGCGCCCGTGCCCGCGACGCCCGCACCTGTCGCGAACCCCGTGCCGGCCGAGACCAGGTCGGTTGCGGAGCCCGCGCAGGTTTCGATGAAATTCGGCGTCGATCCGTCGCTGAAGCCGGCGCCGGCGGTTCCCGTCGCTGCGCCGGTGGCGATGGGCGTGCCGGCCGAACGGCCGCCGCTCGATCCGCGCTACACGTTTGCGCGATTCGTCGTCGATCCGTCCAACAAGGTGGCGTTCAACGCGGCCAAGGTGCTCGCCGAGCCGGGCCCGGTCCGGTTCAGCCCGCTGTTCCTCCACAGCGGCACGGGGCAGGGCAAGACTCACCTCATGCACGCGATCGGCCACGCGTTCCTCGAGCATAACCCGCACGCGATCGTGCTGTGCATGTCCGCCGAGCGGTTCATGTACGACTTCGTCGCGTCGATGCGCGCGCGCGATACGCATGCGTTCAAGCAGCGGCTGCGCGGGGCCGACCTGCTGCTGATCGACGACCTCCAGTTCATCGCCGGCAAGGACGCGACGCAGGAAGAATTCTTCCACACCGTCAACGAGATTATGGCGGCAGGCAAGCGGCTGGTGATCTCCGCCGATCGCTGCCCGCAGGCACTCGAAGGCGTCGAGGCGCGGATCGTCAGCCGCATGTCGGTCGGGCTCGTTGCGGACATCAAGGCGCCCGATCTGGTGCTGCGTCGGACGATCCTCGACCGGAAGCTCGTCGACCTGCCCGACATGCGCGTGCCGACCGACGTGCTCGACCTGCTTGCCAGCCGCATCCACGCGAACATCCGCGAGCTCGAAGGCGCGCTGAACCGGGTGGTGGCCTACGCGCAGCTGACCGGTGACACGATCGATCTCGACTTCGCGGTGGCCACGTTGGGTGAGGTGCTGCGAGGCGCACAGAAGCGCGTGACGATCGACGAGATCCAGAAGCTGGTGTCGGCGCATTTCGAACTGAAGCCGCTTGATCTCATTTCCGCGCGGCGCGCTCGGGCTGTCGCGCGGCCGCGGCAGATCGCGATGTATCTGGCGAAGCGTCTGACGACGCGGTCGCTGCCGGAGATCGGCCGAAAGTTTGGTGGACGCGATCACTCGACGGTGATCCATGCGGTGCGGAAGATCGAGGAACTGCGTGATTCGGACCGCGATATCGATGCGGCCGTGCGGGTGCTGATGCGCGAGCTCGAAGGCTAGGCTAGCCCGTACTTCCTTGTTCTCCCGCGAAGGCGGGAGCCCAGACTGGGCCCCCGCCTTCGCGGGGGAACACGCTGCATGCGGTATGCCAAGATGTAGCCGCATCGGCCGGCACACCAAAAACTCCCCCGTCATCCTGACGAAAGTCAGGATCCAGAGTTACGGACGGTTGCTTATTTGGCTCTGGATCCTGACTTTCGTCAGGATGACGGAATAGGGGTTAAACCTGCAATCCCATCGCGTCCTGCGTCTGCTTCAGCACCGGTGCCGCCAGCGCGCGTGCCTTTTCCGCGCCCGCCTGCAACACCGCCGTCACCGCGCTGCGGTCATGGAGCAGCCGCACCATTTCGTCACGGATCGGCCCGAGCTTCGCCACCGCCAGATCCGCCAGCGCAGGCTTGAACGCGCCGAAGCCCTTGCCGCCGAACTCGCCCAGCACGGTCGCGACGTCGCTATCCGCCAACGCCGCGTAGATCGTCAGCAGGTTCCGCGCCTCGGCGCGGTCGCCCAGTTCCTCGACCGACGCCGGCAACACGTCGGGATCGGTCTTCGCCTTGCGGAACTTGTCGGCGATCGTGTCGTCGCTGTCGATCAGCTTGACCACCGACTGCTCGGACGGGTTCGACTTCGACATCTTGGCCGAGGCATCGCGCAACGACATGATCCGCGGGGCGGCCTTGCTGATCAGCGGGGCGGGGAGCGTGAACAGGTCGACACCGTAATCACCGTTAAATTTGGTGGCGATATCGCGCGCGAGTTCGAGATGCTGCTTCTGGTCCTCGCCGACCGGCACGTGGGTTGCATTGTACAGCAGCACGTCGGCCGCCATCAGCACCGGATAATCGTACAGCCCGACGCTCGCGCCCTCGCGGTTCTTGCCCGCCTTGTCCTTGAACTGCGTCATGCGGTTCAGCCAGCCGACCCGGGCGACGGTGTTGAGCAGCCACGCCATCTCGCTATGTGCCGGCACACGCGCCTGGTTGAACAGGATCGACTTCGCCGGATCGATCCCCGCGGCAATCATCGTCGCGGCGACCTCGATCGTGTGCGACGACAGTTCCGACGGCGCGATCCATTCGGTCGGGGCGTGGAGATCGGCGATGAAGAACATCGACTCGCCACCCTGTGCGGCGACGTCGTCCTGCAGCGTCACCCACTGCTTCACCGCCCCCAGGTAATTGCCGAGATGGAGATTACCGGTGGGCTTGATGCCGGAAACGACGCGCATGTTGAAACCTATCTGGAACGACGCAGAAGCGTGGAGATGTCGCCCAACCGGAACGCCCCGGTGAGCAATGTCGCGATCGCATAGACGACGCCGCCGGTCGCGACCAGCACCAGCATCGCCCCCCAGCGCTCGACGCTGGTGCCCGTCACGAACGGCTGGAACAGGCTATTCAGGAAATACATCACGACGCCCATGATGAGCGCGGCGACCAGCAGCCGCCACGTCCGGCGACGGAGCCGGGCATCGGGCGTGAAGTGCCCGCGGCGGACGAGCGTCCGGTACAGCATCGCGACGTTGACCGTGCTGGCGATCGCGGTGGCGAGCGGCGGGCCCATATGGCCGAGCGGCTTGATGAAGGCGAGGTTGAGCACGAGGTTCACAACCATCGACATCGTCGCATAGCGCACCGGCGTGCGCGTGTCGGAACGCGCGTAATAGCCGGGCGTCAGTACCTTCACGAGGATGTACGACGGCAATCCTATCGAGAACGCGGCCAAGGCCTGCGCGGTCAGCACGCTGTCCTCGAGCGCGAACTTGCCGTGCTGGAACAGTGCACCGACGATTGGCACCCCGCACACGATCAGCGCGACTGTTGCGGGGAGAGTGAGGAACAGCGCGAGTTCCATGCCGCGGTTCTGCGTGGTCATTGCCTCCGCATCCTCGCCGCGGCCGAGCTGGCGTGAGATCGTCGGAAGCAACACCGTGCCGAGCCCGATCCCGATCAGCCCGAGCGGGAGCTGGTTCAGTCGGTCCGCAAAATAGATGTATGAGACCGAGCCGGCCGGCAGCAACGCGGCGGCGAGCGCGGTCGAGACGACGAGGTTGATCTGCACGGCTCCGGCCCCGGCGGCGGCGGGCCAGATCAGCGACATCAGCTTTTTAACGTCGGGATTGAGTTGCGGACGCTTGAGGCGGAGCTTTACGCCCGACGCTCGGCAGGCCCAGATCAGCCACAGAAGCTGCAACGCGCCCGATACCGTGACCGCGATCGCCTGGTTGCGCGCGGTCAGCAACGGCTGGTGTTCGTGGAACAACAGCAGCGCCGCGATCAGCGTCGCGTTGAGCAGGATCGGCGCGGCCGCGTTGATCCAGAATTTATGCAGCGAATTCAGGATGCCGCCGAGCAGTGACACGAGGCTGATCAGGAGCAGATAGGGCAGCGTGATCCGCGAGAGGTGGACGACATAGTCGAACCGCTCCGCGCTCGCACCGTTGAATCCGAAGGTCAGCAGCCACGTCATCGGCCACGCCGCGAGTTCGAAGATCGCGGTCATCAGGATCAGCGTCGGCAGCAGCACCGACAGCGCGTCCTCGGCGAACGCGATCCCGTCGGGCAGTCCGCGGCCATCCTTGTCGCCGACCTTCCGATTGAACATCGGGATGAACGCGGCGGAGAACGCGCCCTCCGCGAAGAGCGCGCGGAACATGTTGGGAAGGCGGAACGCGATCAGGAACGCGTCGGACGCGAACCCGGCGCCGACGAACCGCGCGAACAGCGAGTCGCGGACCAGCCCCAGGACGCGGCTGGCGAGCGTCAGCCCGCCGACCGACCCCAGCGCCTTGGTGAGGTTCATCTAAGCGCGCTCCGCCTCCGGTCGATCAGGCCTGGCCGAAATCGCCGACGTTGGGCTGGATGCCAGCCTGCTCGGACTGCTGGATATAGAGCTGCGAGAAGTCGATCGGCTCGAGCAGCAGTGGCGGGAAGCCACCGTCACGGACGGCATCCGACAGCACGCGACGCGCGAACGGGAACAGCAGGCGCGGGGCCTCGCCCAGCAGGAACGGCTGGACATGCTCGGCCGGGATGTTGCGCAGCCCGAACAGGCCCGCGTACGAAAGGTCGACGATGAACGCGACCTGGCCATCGCTCTCGGCGCGGACGTCGATCTTGAGCACGACCTCATGCACTTCGTCGCCGACCTGCGCCGCGCCGATGTTGAACTGAACGTCGATCGCCGGGGGCGTCTGGTTCTGATAGACGGCGGGGGCGTTGGGGTTCTCGAACGACAGGTCCTTGACGTATTGCGAGATCAGCCCGGCAGCGGGGATCGTGTCTTCACCGTTCGCGAGAGCCTGGTCTGGCGTGGTGAAGCCGTTGTCCTGATCATCCATTCGTCGTGTCCTTAGAAGATAAGCGCGGAAATGGGACCGAAGCGGCACGCTTGCGCGTTCATATCGGTCAGGGCGCTGCGAGTAGCAGTGCCGACGGGGCGTTTCAACGGCCCCGGGTTTGAATAAACGCAGCTTTGGCCTATGTTAGCCCGAAGATCGGAGGCACGGTTGTTTTACGTAGTTCTTCTCGCGATGGTTGCAGGCTTCTTGGCGATGCGACTCTACAGCGTGCTCGGCAAGCGAACGGGGCATGAACAGCCCCTGCCGCGGGCAGCCGAGGACCGCCCCGCGATCGCCGCCGTTCCGCGAACGGTCGACGCTGCCACGCCCGAGCCGCGCGAGATCGCGAGCCGCAACATCGAGCCGCGCGCCGAAGCCGGCCTGCGCTCGATCGTCGCCGCCGAATCCGGGTTCGACGTCAACCAGTTCCTCGAAGGTGCGCAGGCGGCGTACCGCATGGTCCTCGAAGCGTTCTGGAAGGGCGACGAGGAACAGCTGGGCTATCTCGCGGAAGACGACGTTCGTGCGGCGTTTGCGGAAGCAATCGCGGCGCGGGTTGCGGCTGGTGAGGTTCTGGACAACCGTCTCGTGTCTATCGAGCGCGCGGTCATTTCCGATGCGAGCGTGTCGGGTCGCGATGCACGGATCACCGTCAGGTTCGATGCAGACATTGCCGCGGTGACGCGTGATGGCGACGGCGTCGTGCTGGCCGGGTCGCTGACCGACGCCGTCGAGACGCATGACGTCTGGACGTTCGCACGGACGCTGAGAAGCAGCGATCCGAACTGGAAGCTCGCCGACACCGACGAGGCGTGATCGTGCGATCCAAGGGGGCCGGGGCTAGCGCACTGGCGCTGTCGATTTTGCTGAGCGCGTGCGTCGGCGGTGTCGCGCCACCGCGATCGGGGCCGGCGCCGGTCGACGATAACCGGGAATCCGATCGCGAACCCGCGCGTGAGCCGGTACGCGTTCATCCCTCGCGCGACACCGGCGCATCCCCGAACATCCGCGGCATTCAGATGCCGGCGCGCATCGTCGGTGCGGTGCCGGTCCTGCCGGTTCCAGTCATCGCGCCCGTAACGCCGACGAATGCGGCAACTGCTGGTGTCGTCGCGGGGCCTGCGGTTGCCAGCCTGCCGATCGACGACGTTCAGGCGCAGTCCGCGCTGGCGGCCTTCGTGACGAGTTGCCCGTCGCTCGTTCGGCGTAACGACGCGTCGGGTCTCACCCGCGGCGCCGACTGGCAGCCGGCCTGTGCTGCCACGGTTTCGGTGCCACGCGGCGGGGCACGCAATTTCTTCGCACAATGGTTCGAGGCGGCGCAGGTCGGCGACGGCAAGGCGTTCGCGACGGGTTATTACGAGCCTGAGATCGCCGGTTCGCTGGAACGGCGCGACGGTTATGCGCCAATCTATGGTCGCCCGAACGACCTGATCGACGTCGATCTCGGTGCGTTCTCGACCGCGCTGAAGGGCAAGAAGGTCCGCGGTCGCGTCGATCGCAGCAATCTGGTGCCCTATTACGATCGGACCGCGATCGAGCAGGGTGCGATATCGGGACGGGCGCCGATCCTCGCCTGGGCGCGCGATCCGATCGAGCTGTTCTTCCTCCAGATCCAGGGATCGGGGCGGCTGCGACTGCCCGACGGCGAGATCCTGCGCGTCGGCTATGCTACCCAGAACGGTCGTGATTATACCGGCATCGGCGCGCTGATGAAGTCGCGCGGGCTGCTTCAGCCCGGACAGACCTCGATGCAGGGTATCGTCGCGTGGCTCCATGCGCACCCGGCCGAGGGGCAGGCGATCATGCGCGAGAACAAGAGCTTCGTGTTCTTCCGCGAACTCGAGGGCGCGCCGCTGGGGGCACTCGGCCTGCCGGTCACTGGTCAGGTAAGCGCGGCGGCGGACGTCAAGTTCGTGCCGCTCGGCGCGCCGGTGTTCCTGTCGCTCGATCGGCAGGACGCGAGCGGCTTGTGGATCGCGCAGGATACTGGCGGCGCGATCAAGGGCAGCAATCGTTTCGACACGTTCTGGGGTGCCGGCCCTGCGGCAGAGTCGACCGCAGGCGGAATGGCCGGGCGTGGCACTGCGTTCCTGTTGCTACCGATCGGCACGGTTCAGCGTCTGAACGGCCAGCGGGTCAACGGTCAGATAGATGGGGCGCAAGATGGCGGGCCGATCCCTCAACCCTGACCCCCTCACTCCCGAGGAGGCGCAACTCTGGGCGCGCGTGATGGCGAGCGTCCGGCCGATGCGCGTGGTCGCGGTTCGTATCCCGGACCGGGCGCCGCCGCTACCGCCCCCGCCCAAGCCGCTGATCGGGCCAAACGGCAAGGTCATACCGCCCCCGCCCGCGCCGATGGGCAAGGTGAAGCCGTTGATTCGCACGGTCGTCACGCCCTTCGCAAGCCGGCCGAGCGCGAAACCGGCGGTTGTGTCGCGGCCGGTCGCCAAGCCGATCACGGCTAACACGCTCGACGGCGGCTGGGACAAGAGGCTGACGCGCGGCGTGATCAGTCCCGACAGTTCGATCGATCTGCACGGGCATACGCTGGCATCGGCGCATGCGTTGCTCGACGTCGGGCTCGGGCGGGCGATCGCGCGAGGGGATCGCGTGCTGCTGCTGGTGACGGGCAAACCGCCGCGGCCGGAAAGCGAACGCCCGCATGCGCGCGGCGCGATCCGGTCGGCAGTGGCGGACTGGCTGGCGGGATCGCGGCATGCCGATTCGATCGCGGCGGTCCGTGGCGCGCATCCGAGGCACGGCGGGCAGGGTGCGCTGTACATCGTGCTCAGGCGCGGACGGGACTAGCCAGGTTTTGATTTTTCCTCCTCCCCGGCGGAGGAGGAAAAAAGGCTCAGCCGAGTGCGCGCGCGATCACGTTTTCGTAGATATCCGTCAGCGTCAGCAAGTCAGCCACCGCGACCGCCTCATCGACCTTGTGCATAGTCGCATTGATCAGCCCGAACTCGACCACCGGGCAGAGTTTCGACAGGAAGCGCGCATCGGAGGTTCCCCCGGTCGTCGACAGTTCCGGGGCGACTCCGGTCGCGCCCACGATCGCGGCCGACAACAGCGTCGAGAAGGCACCCGGTTCGGTAAGAAACGCTTCGCCCGATACCTTGCCTGTCACGACCGCGCCCGGCGCATGACGCTCGGCGATCGCGCGGATATGCTCGATCAGGTCCGTCCCGCGGTGTTGGTCGTTGAACCGGATGCTGAGGCGCGCCGAGGCCTTGGCGGGTATGACGTTGTGTGCGGGATTGCCGACTGCGATGTCGGTGACTTCGATGTTCGACGGCTGGAACCAGTCGGTCCCCTCGTCGAGTACCACGGTCTCGATCTCGGCGAGGATCGCGATCAGGCGCGGGATCGGATTGTCGGCGAGATGCGGATAGGCGACGTGACCCTGGCGCCCCGGCACGTCGATCCAGATGTTGACCGAGCCGCGGCGCCCGATCTTCACCATGTCGCCAAGCCGCGCGGTCGAGGTCGGTTCGCCGACCAGGCACAGGTCTGGCACGATGCCACGCGCGGCCATCCGCTCCATCAATGCGACGGTGCCGTAGGTGGCTGGGCCTTCCTCGTCGCCGGTGATGATGAGTGATAGCGTTCCGGCATCGCTGCGGCTTGCGGCTGCGACGAAGGCGGCGACCGCGCCCTTCATGTCGACCGCGCCGCGTCCGTAGAGCAATCCGTCGCGGACCTCGCCGGACCAGGGCGAGCCGGTCCAGCCTTCGCCGGGGGGGACGACGTCGACATGGCCGGCAAACGCCAGATGTCGCGGTCCATTGCCGCGTACGGCGAGCAGATTCTCGACCGGGCCATCTGGCGCCTCGCCGACGACGAACCGGTCGACCGCAAAGCCGAGCGGGACGAGCGCCGACTCCAGGACATCGAACACCGTACCGCGCGCGGGCGTGACGCTATCCGCGCGGAGCAGCGCCTGGGTCAACGCGACCGGATCGATCGGCGCGCTCATGCAGGCGTCGGCACCGGCTGCTCGAATTGTTCGAGGACCCATTCCTCTTCCTGCGCGGCGGCGATCCAGTCCTGCATGAACGGATGTTCGAACATCGCCTGCATGTAGCCTGCCGCAAAACGCGCGATCGGCAGCTGGTACGTGACGATCCGCGTGACGAGCGGCGCGAACATGATGTCCGCCGCGCCGAACTGGCCGAACAGGAAATCGCCGTCTCCACCGAAGCGTGCGCGCGCCTGTGCCCAGATTTCCATGACGCGCTGCAGCTCGACGAGCACGTCGTCTTCGGGCATGCGCGCCGGGAAGACCTGGCGCACGTTCATGCTGTGTTTGCGACGCAGCGCGGCGAAGCTCGAATGCATTTCGGCCGCCATCGATCGCGCCATCGCGCGAGCCGCGTTGTCCTCGGGCCAGAAGCGCTCGCGCCCGACCTTGTCGGCGAGATAGTCGACGATCGCTAGGCTGTCCCATACGACTGCGTCGCCATCCCACAGGATCGGGACCTTGCCCGACGACGGCGCGAATTCGTCGCCCGAGCGGCGCTTTTCCCAATCGGCGTCGTACATCGGCACGACGACCTCTTCGAACGGCAGCCCCGACTGCTTGCACGCGAGCCAGCCGCGCAGCGACCAGGAGGAATAGGCCTTATTGCCGATGATCAGTTTCATGCGCGCGGTGCTAGGCGAGGGGGCGACAAGAGGCAATCGTCCCGCTCGCTGATGGGGCCAGGGAGGAGCGTATCAGAACAGGCCGGGGACCTCGCGCTGCGCCGTGCCGGGACGATCGGGCATCAGCAGGTCGCGCCGCGTGTCGGACGTGCGCAACGCGCGTGCGCTGGCGTCGCCGGTGATCGGCGTACAACTGCGGCCTGCGAGGAAGTTCAGCGCCTGTCGCGTCGAGGACTCGAGCGGATCGCCGAGCTGGTAGCCGATATCGTCCGACGCCTGGCACGACGCCTCGACCTTGGTCGCGAGCCCGTCATAGTAATCGCCCTGGCGCGCGGCATTCTGTGTCGCCAGTGCGATCACGCGCAGACGATCGTCGCAGGATTCCCTGTCTAGGGCGATCTGGCCGACCGGCTTGCCGTATGTGTTGGTGCCGATCAGCCCCGCGTTGGCGTGTAGGTACGGCGTGAACGCGTTGATGACGAGTTCGCTCGCGGACGCGGTGCCGCCCGTACCGATGAATGCGATTCGCGTCGGCGCGATCGATTCGGGCTGGGGTGCAAAGAACCGCGTCAGGTTGTTCGCGGCCTTTTCGGTGCGGAACGTGACGTAGTCGAACACCTCGGACGTCGACCGGGCACCGCCGAGCAGGTCGCCGAGATATTCGGCGGTCTCGATCAGGCCGCCACCATTGTAGCGCAGATCGACGATGACCTGCGTCACGCCCTTCGCCCGGAAATCGGCAAACGCGGCCTTCAACGGCGCATTGGCAGTCCGAATGAACGTCCGCAGGTTCAGATAGCCGACGCGGCGTCCGCCATCGTCGATGATCTTGGCGCCATAGCGACTCGAAACCGGCAACAGCGCGAAGTCGGTCTTGGCGACCGTGACGACACGCGAGCCCGCCGCATCGTTGACGCGAAAGGCCCGCGACGTACCGGCCGTATCGGGACCAAGCGCCGTGGACAATCCAGCGGTACCCTCTGCGGCGACGATCGCGCTGACAGTTCGCAAGCTGCTGGACGAGGTGCCGATCGCGATGATTTCCGTACCGCGATCGATCCCGGCGGCGAGACCGGGCGCACCTTCGAACGCTTCTGCGGCAAACAGCCGCTGGCCGGTCTGATCCAGCGCGAATCGCAGACCGAAGCCCGCGGTAGCACCCGAATTGTTATACGCGTTCTCTTCCTTGATCGACGTCAGATAGGTGAAATACCGATCTTTGCGCTGTGCCCGCGCGGTCGCCGTCAGAGCATCGATATAGTCGTCGACCGTGGTGTAGGCCGCCGGGCTCAGCGCGGCGGGAAGCGTGTCCGGGAACAGATACCATTCGCGCAACTGCGCCGCGGCCCAATCCTGGCGCTCGCGAAGCGAGCATCCCGTGCTGGCGGTCGGGGTAGGGGTGACCGTCGTACCACCGCCGGTCGTGCTCGACCCGCTATCGCCACCGCCACACCCCGACAGTAGCGCCACCGCCGCCAGCATCGTCCCGAAACGCATCTGCATCGATCACTCTCCCCGTTGGGGCGAGGCTATGAAATTCGGACCGCGGTGTCAGCCGGAAACAACTGATCGGTCCGATGTCGATGGATTTCGCGGGGGGTGCCGGATCGAGCGCATGATGCCGCCCGATACCGGTTCGTTCAGCTGACCGCTTCGACCACCGCCGCGCGGAGCTCGGGAATGCCCATGCCGTATTCGCTCGACGTCACGAGAATGTCGGGATGCGCGGCCGGACGCTTGCGCGCCTCGATCGCGGTGCGCTCGGTGACCTCGACGAGTTCGGACGCCTTGATCTTGTCCGCCTTGGTCAGGACCATGCGGTAGCTGACCGCGGCCTTGTCGAGCATCTCCAGGATCTCGCGGTCGACGTCCTTGATGCCGTGGCGCGAGTCGATCAGCACGAGCGCACGCTTCAACACGTCACGTCCGCGCAGGAAGTCGTTGATCAGGAAGCGCCATTTCTTGACGACGTCCTTGGGCGCCTTGGCGAAGCCGTAGCCCGGCATGTCGACGAGGCGGAACGCGAGAGGGGCGCCGACGTCGAAGAAGTTCAACTCCTGCGTGCGGCCCGGCGTGTTCGACGTACGCGCCATCGAGTTGCGCCCGGTGAGCGCGTTCAACAGCGACGACTTGCCGACGTTCGAGCGACCGGCGAACGCCACTTCCGGCACCGACGCGTCGGGCAGGAATTCGAGCGTCGGTGCCGACTTCAGGAAGCCGACATGCCCCGCGAACAGTTTCCGCGCATGCTCGAGCATCTCGGGGGTGAACGGCGCGTCGGTCTGCTCGAGATCCGGACCTAAGTTGGGGACGTCGTTCACTTGGTCACCGGCACTTTCAGGCCCGGATGGCGGGCGTACAACAGCTTCTGCTGGATGATGGTCAGGCAGTTCGACGTGATCCAGTACACCTGGAGGCCGACCGCGAACGGCGCCATCACGAACATCAGCACCCATGGCAGCAGCTTGAAGACCTGCTTCTGCGTGTCGTCCATCGGCGTCGGGTTCAGCTTGAACTGGAAGTACATGCTGATGCCCAGGATGATCGGCACGATACCGATCGCGATCATGTGCGGCGGCGTGAACGGCAGCAGGCCGAACAGGTTGAGCGGCGTCAGCGGATCGGGCGCGGACAGATCCTTGATCCACGCGACGAACGGCTGGTGACGCATTTCGATCGTCAGCATCAGCACCTTGTACAGCGCGTACATGATCGGGATCTGGAGCAGCGTCGGGGCGCAACCAGCGAGCGGGTTGACGCCTTCGGTCTTGTACAGCGCCATCACTTCCTGCTGCATGCGGACCTTGTCGTCCTTATGCTTCTCCTGGATCGCCTTCATCTTCGGCTGGACGGCACGCATCGCGGCCATCGACTTGAACTGGCGCTGCGCGATCGGGAACAACAGGCCGCGGATCGTCACGGTCAGCAGGATGATCGCGACGCCGAAGTTGCCGACCATGCGGAACAGCCAGTCGAGATAATAGAAGATCGGCTTCTCGACGATCCGGAACCAGCCCCAGTCGATCGCGTAGTCGAGCTTCGCCACGCCCTGCTGATCGGTGTAGCGATCGAGCAGGCGGACTTCCTTGGCGCCCGCGAAGAAGCGCGAGACCTGCGTGATCGCCTGGCCGGGTGCGACCTGCTTGGGCTGGAGCGCGTAGTCGGCCTGGTACGCCTTGTTGGCGCCCGCGCGGAACTGGCCGTCGAACGCCTGGCCCTGGTCGGGGACGAGCGCGGTCAGCCAGTATTTGTCGGTGAAGCCGAGCCAGCCGCCGGTCGTGGTGAACTTCTGCGCGGCTTCGTCGATGTCCTTGTAGTTCGGGCGGTAATGCGCGCCACCATTGTCGACCGACATCGGCCCGACATGGATCGTCATCGACGACGGATCCTTCGAGATGCCGACGCGGTTGACGAGGCCATAGGTGGCGACGGGGACGGGCGCGGTGCCGGCGTTGAGGACGGTCTGGCGGACCGTGAACATGTAATCCTGATCGACCGCGATCTGGATACGGAAGCGCTGGCCGGTGGCGTTGGTCGCGTCGAGCGTGACCGGCGTGGTCGGCGTCAGCGTGGTCGCGCCCGAGGGCGTCCAGACGGCGTCGGCGGCGGGCGGGGTCAGGCCCTGCGCGCGCCACCCGAAGCTTGCGAAATACGCGTCGGGCGCGCCGGCTGGCGATAGCAGGCGGATCGGTGGCGAGTTCTTCGCGACGGTCTCATCATAACCCTTGAGCACGAGATCGTCGATCCGCGCGCCCTTCAGGTTGATCGAACCGGATACGCGAGGGGTCTCGATGCGGATGCGCGGGGTGCTAGCAATCACGGCGTTGCGATCGCCGATCGCGGCGGCACCATCCGCGGCGGGATCGGCCGCGGGGTTCGCGACGGCCTTGGTCTTGCCGCCCTCGATCCGCGTGACCGGCGGATTCGCTGTCGGGAAGAACTTGCCCTGGATCAGCGGCCATCCGAACAGGATCAGCGCCGCGATCACCGCGAACAGCACGAAATTCTGCTTGTCGTCTTTCACAGGGCGGCGTCTTTCAATTTCTTGTCGATATCTGGGACCGGATCGGGGCCGTACCCGCCCCACGGATGGCAACGCGCAATACGCTTCGCCGCCAACCAGCCCCCCTTGAGCGCGCCATAGCGCCCAACGGCCTCGATTGCATAGGCGGAACACGAAGGATCGTAGCGGCAACTCGACGGCAGGACGAGCGAGGGCCCGAGTTGCCAGCCGCGTGCGAGGAGGATGAGGAGGCGGGCTAGCATGTCAAAACCGACGCTGGCGCGCATGGCAAGATTGTTTCCCCGCGAAGGCGGAGACCCTCCCTGTTCTCCCGCCTTCGCGGGAGAACAGGGAGGGGAAGGATCCGGCAAGGTTGGACGCGATCCACTCGTACCCAAACACCACCCCGGCGGAGGCCGGGGCCCATTTGGGGGCCGTGCCTAACGAAGGGCGGTCCTGCATCACGACCGCTTTCCCACCTGGACCCCGGCCTTCGCCGGGGTGGTGGCATGCGCCGATGCGGTGTCGGTGGCTTGAGCTTGCGGCGTAACCTTGCGAAACGCCTTGCCCAACTCGGTCCGCAACAAAGCGTAATCCCGCTCGACGCCGCCGTTGCGCCCGATCAACACATGATCGGCCCCGGCAACGCCGCGTTCCGCCAACAGCTCACGCGCCAACGCCCGCAACCGCCGTTTCATGCGGTTCCGGACGACGGCGTTGCCGATCTTCTTGGTGACGGTGAAGCCGATTCGCATCGTCTCGTCACCGTCGTCGCGGGGCCGCATGAGCAGGACGAATCCCGGCATCGGTGCGCGCTTCCCCGCATTCGCCGCGAGAAAATCGCGGCGCTTGTCGAGTATGGTTAGGCCGACAGCTTCTTGCGACCGCGTGCGCGGCGTGCATGAATCACTGCCCGGCCGCCGACCGTCGCCATCCGTGCGCGGAAGCCGTGACGGCGTGCGCGTACCAGGTTGCTCGGCTGAAAGGTCCGCTTCATTTGTCATTCCCTAGGTCATCAAATAGAAAACGGCCGCCACGAGGACGGCCTTGATGGCTGGGCGCTTACGGAAAGGGCGGCGGTAAGTCAATTCGCACCCGTCGTAACGGTCGTGTTTTTGGCAGCCTTGGCGCGCTCGTGCCGCCGCATCGCGCTCTGCCGCCGCATCATCCGATCGACGAACTGCCCGGTCCGTGGCCACCGCCGCTTCAGCCGCGCCCATTTGAGCCGCGCCCAGCGCGAATTGCGCAGGACGAGGACCATCCCCCCCGCGAACAGGAAGATACCCGCAGGCCCCGGCAGCGGCGCGAGCAGGGGGGCACTCAGGATCAACACTATCCCAAGCACCAACTGGCCGAAGCGGAGAACGGGGGAGCGGACTGCTTTCACGGAAGGCATGTGGGTCCGGTGTATTAGGTTCACAAGACGGCGCGATCGGAGAGTTCCCGACCGCGCGTCCTTGCAGACATGGCAAATCGGGTATGAATAAGGCGTGACGTCATGTCGCGGGGGAGCGGGCATGGCGGCGATCGTAGCGACGGTGGCGTATCTCGGGCTCGAAGCACGCGCGGTCGAGGTGCAAGTCCAACTGATTCCAGGACTTCCCGCGTTCAACGTCGTCGGCCTTGCGGACAAGGCGGTCGGCGAAAGCCGTGAGCGGGTGCGTGGCGCGATCGCCGGGATGGGACTTTCGCTGCCGCCGAAACGCATCGCCGTGAACCTGTCGCCGGCCGATCTGCCGAAAGAAGGATCGCATTTCGATCTTCCTATCGCGCTGGCGTTGCTCGCGGCGATGGGCGTGGTCGATGCCGAAGCGCTGGCGGATTATGTGATCGTTGGCGAGCTCGGGCTCGACGCGCGGATCACCGCCTCGCCGGGCGTGCTGCTGGCGGCGCTGCATGCGTCGGAAGTGGGGAAGGGGCTCGTCTGTCCAGCCGCGCAAGGCTCGGAGGCGGCATGGGCGGGCGAGATCGAGGTGATTGCCGCGCCTGACCTTTTGTCGCTGCTCAATCACTTCAAGGGCCACGGCCTGCTCAGCCCGCCGAAACCGGGGATCGCGGAGCACGCCGATCACGGTCCGGACCTGCGTCAGGTGAAGGGGCAGGAGACCGCGAAGCGCGCGCTGGAGATCGCTGCTGCCGGATCGCATAATTTGCTGATGGTAGGCCCGCCGGGTTCCGGCAAGTCGCTGATGGCTTCGTGCCTGCCCGGTATTCTGCCGCCGCTCGACCCCGCCGAAGCGCTCGAAGTGTCGATGGTCCAATCGGTGGCCGGCACGCTCTCCGGTGGGCGCTTGACTCGAACGCGTCCGTTTCGTGCTCCACATCATTCCGCGTCGATGGCAGCACTCACCGGGGGCGGGCTGAAGGTGAAGCCGGGGGAGGTCAGCCTCGCGCATCTCGGCGTGCTCTTCCTCGACGAACTCCCGGAGTTCCAGCGCGCCGTCCTCGATTCGCTGCGCCAACCGCTCGAGACGGGTACGGTCAGCGTCGCGCGGGCCAACGCGCACGTCACCTTTCCTGCGCGCGTACAGTTGATCGCCGCGATGAACCCGTGTCGGTGCGGCCACCTCGGCGACGCGAGTCTGGCCTGCGCGAGAGCCCCGAAATGCGCCGCGGATTATCAGGCGAAGGTGTCGGGTCCGCTACTCGACCGAATCGACCTGCACATCGACGTCCAGGCGGTCAGCGCCGCCGACCTGATTCTCCCGCCGCCGACCGAGGGCTCGGCCGAGGTTTCCGCCCGCGTTTCCGCCGCCCGGGCGATCCAGACCGAGCGATACCGCGACTACCCGGTACGCACGAACGCAGAGGCGGATGGCGTGCTGCTCGACGCCGTCGCCACGCCCGACGAACCCGGCCGTAAGCTGCTGGCCCAAGCCGCCGAAGCGATGCGCCTGACCGCGCGCGGCTACACCCGCATCCTCCGCGTCGCTCGCACCATCGCCGACCTCGCGGGCAGCGATACCGTCGGCCGTATCCATATCGCCGAGGCGCTAAGTTACCGCCGCCAGCCGCCCCGCAACTAAAGGCGCAACTAAACCTGCTTGCGGCGGACGAAAGCTTCGTCTAGCCAACCCGCCGCTGCCCCTGTGGCGAAATTGGTAGACGCGACCGACTCAAAATCGGTTGCCGCAAGGCATGCTGGTTCGATTCCGGCCAGGGGCACCATCTCTTTCCAGCGATCACGCGTCGACCGTCGGGACGAGCGGCACAGTGATCGTTTCCTTGCGAAAATTTCGCCGGTAAGGACGCGGGATGGCGAAACGACCGGCCCGATATGTCTCATCGCGGCGGCGCAATCGATCGGGGCTGAGGCCATCGTCGGAGCATTGGCTTCTCCTGCTCGGCGCAGTGGTCGCGTTCGCGGCGATCTTCGGGTCGCTAACCGATCTGCCCTGGCCGACCGAAACCACCACGGATCACCGTAAGCCACGTCTCACGATGGCGCAGGCGCGAGCCTCCAATGCGCTGGTCCCGATCGTTGCCGACAAACGCAAGCGCGCGGAGCCGTTCCGGTTTCGCGGTGGTCCTGCGGCGCGCCTCCAGGCGACCGAATGTCTCGCCACCGTCGCGCTGTATGAGGTTGGCGCCGACCGTGACGGACAGCGTGCAGTCATCCAGGTCGTGCTCAACCGGGTCGGCGCGCGGGGCTTCCCCAAAACGGTTTGCGGGGTCGTCTATCAAGGTGCGAACCGCAAGACCGGGTGCCAGTTCTCGTTCACCTGCGACGGATCGCAGACCCGGCGGCCCGAGCATGACGGCTGGGAACAGGCGCGACGTGCGGCACGGCGGGCAATGAACGGCTACGTCTATACGCCGGTCGGCCGCGCGACCCATTACCATACCGATTGGCTGGTGCCGTACTGGCGCAGTTCGCTCGTGAAGGTGGCGACCGTCGGGTCGCACATCTTCTATCAACGGCGCTGACGGGTAAGGTCAGTCGATCCGGTACTGAATAGGCTTGAAGCTGCCGCCGTTCGATTGCAGCGCCGAACACGCGGTCATGCCGATGACGAGGTCCATCGCAGCGCGGAAGACGATCGTGTCGCCGGCCTTGCTTAGCGGCGGCTCAACGGTGAATGCGCCGGTCTCACCATTGATCGGCACGTTCATGAAGCAGTTGAACGCGACCGGGATCTGGTCCGGCTCGATGTCCCACGGCGCGAGCGCTTCGGCGAGATTGCCGAAGCAGCCGCGATGGGGGTCAGTGTCGCCATAGATGATCGCGAAGGTTTCCTTCGAACACGGCGTCAGCAGGAAATCATGCCGCCCGACATCATCCGAGACGATCTCCAGCATCACGTTGCTACGGTTCGAATAGAGCAGGTCGCCGGTCGTCAGGTACAGCCGGCTCGCATAATCGAGCGTCCGCCCCGACGAGATCGCCTCGCGAACGTCGGCGCGGTTATAGGCGAGCAAGTCCGATACCTGGCGGCCTTCCGGATCGATGACGGTGAGCGTCTGCCCCTTGTCAAGCGTGAACCCGGCCCCCGAGCGCGGCGGGATCGTCTTGATGTCAGCCACGGGCTTCGCCTCGCTTGAAGGGGCATTTCCAGGATTCGTCGACGACGCGTCCGCTATATTGTCGCGCTTCGCTCGATTCGCCGTGGCGCGCCAGCATCGGGTTCATCGAGCCGGCGTATTCGAGGTCGCGCGCGAGGATCGACGAGCGCAACTTGTCGTAGCGCTGCTGGTCGCGCAGCACCTCGAACTGGTCGTGCAGGTTGAACACCATCGCCGGCGATTCGAACTTTCGCGCCGGACGGCTCGCATTGGGATGCAGGCCGACGACGAAGAACGCTTCGCCTGCAAAACTCAGTGAAAAATGCGGATCGTCCGGATCGCTGCTGACCGACGGGTCGGGGCGGTAGCCGAGCCACTCGTCCTTGTCGCTAAGTGACTGAGCACGGGCCCAAAGATGTGCCTCGAACTCCTCTTCCGACAGCAAAGCAGGGGCTTCGAACAATATGATCAGCGTCCGGAAGATCGCGCGATCCTCACGGTATTTGCGGACCGTCTCGCCGAGTGCCGGAGAAATTCTCATGTCATCCCAAGCGGATCGCACGTCGCGGGCGACGAGAATGTCCATCTGTCCCTTGGCGAGCGCCGATTTTGCGCCGACGCAGGGGAATTGCGGCGCCCGCACAGTCTCGATGAACTTGCGCGCGAGCGGGTGGTCGTTCTGGAAGATTGGCTGATACATGGTCGGGGAGGAACCCGCGAACCGCGGCAATGTTTCGCATCCGGCATAACCTTTGATATTGATCAGTACGAATCCCGATCTGTTCTTCTACCGCGCAGGGCGGTACGAGGCCGGATGATGAAGGGGCGTCGATGATCTCGGAAAAATTCCTCATGGGCCGTGGTCGCCATGAGTTGAGCAACGAAGAAAAGCAGGTGCTGGAAGACGGCATCGAGTCCGTGCGGCAGGTGCCCGGGCGCAAGCAGATCGTCCGCGCGGGCGATCTGATCGAGACGAGCACATTGCTGATCGAGGGGTTCGTGTGTCGCTACATGGACGACCGCGAGGGTCAGCGTCAGCTGGTCGCCGTGCACGTACCGGGCGATTTCGTCGATCTACACGCATTCCCGATGAAGCGGCTCGATCACGACATCGCCACGCTCGGGCCGGTCAAGATCGCCTGCTTCGAACATCGTACGTTGCAGTCGATCACCGAGCGGTATCCGCACCTGACGCAGAAACTGTGGTTCAGCACGCTGCTCGATGCGGCGATGCACCGCGAGTGGATCTTCCGGCTTGGGCGGCTTGGCGCGGAAGGCCGCGTCGCGCATCTGTTCTGCGAACTGAACGCGCGACTGGAGATGGTCGGGATGGCGGCCGAGGGACGCTATATGCTGCCGATGACTCAGCCCGATCTGGCCGAGGCGAGCGGGCTGACCGGGGTGCATGTCAACCGCGTGCTGAGAGCGCTGCGCGAGAAAAATCTGCTGACGTTCAAGGCTGGCGAAGTAAATATCCTGGATCGTAAAGCACTTGCAGCCGTTGCTGAGTTCGAACCACAATATCTGTACGGTTCCAGAGGCGACTGACTGCGATGGCAGTACGCCGACGGGGCCGTGAACCAGGGAGCGTAGCCATGTTGAAGCCCGAAACCGTCGCGGGCGTAGCGTCGGCGGAGAATGGCGTGGTCACGCTCGATGGGCCCGACGGACTCGCCATCGCGATGACTCCGGAGGCCGCGGCGGAGACCGGTCGCAGACTGATCGCGGCCGCGGAGCGCGCGGCTACGCAGTCGACCGACGAACTGCCGCTGGACTAGGCGGCGCGCCTGCTCGAAACGAGCGGGCAGGGGCCAAATGACCCGCACGGGTTCCTCCGTCTGACTTTATCACTATGATACCCGGTACATTGACCGGGAGATCCATGTGCAGTTTCTATACCTCGCCGCCAGCGCCGTTGCGTTGATGGCGTCTACGTCGATCGTCGCGCAGACTGGTGCGACGTCCACGACACCCGCCGCGAACCCCTTGCTGGCCGACTGGACCGGTCCGCTGGGCGGGGTGCCGCCGTGGGACAAGGTTCGCCCCGAGCTGTTCCCGCAGGCGTTCGAGACGACGCTGGCCGAACGCGCCGCCGAATACCGCAAGATCGCCGACAATCCGGCCAAGCCGACCTTCGCCAACACGATCGTGCCGATGCAACTGGCCGGCAAGCGCTACGGTCAGGTTATGACGCTGTTCGGCGTGATGACCGGCAACATGAACACCCCGGCCTATCAGAAGCTCGACCGCGAATGGTCGCCCAAATTTTCCGCGGCATCGGACGCGATCACGTTCGACAAGCCGCTGTTCGCGCGCATCCAGGCGATCTACGCAGGCCGCAATTCGAGTGGGTTGAATGCGCAGCAGATACGGCTCGTGACGCGGATCTACGACAGCTATGTGCGCCAGGGCGCCAAGCTGACCGACGCGCAGAAGACCCAGCTGTCGCAGTATAACCAGCAGCTCGCGACCGCGTTCTCGACGTTCGGCGAGAAGCTGCTCGCGGACGAGAGCAAGGCGATTTCGGTCACCGACGAGGCACAGCTCGCCGGCTTGCCCGACAGCGTGAAGGCGGTGGCCAAGGCCGCTGCGACCGAGCGGAAGCTGCCGGGCTTCGCGATCGTCAACACGCGGTCGGCGGTCGATCCGGTGCTGACTTACGCCACCGATCGTGCCCTGCGCGAGAAGGTGTGGCGCGCGTTCGTCAACCGCGGCGACAATGGCGACGCGAACGACACGAACGCGACGATCGCGCAGATCGTCAAGCTGCGCGCCGACCGCGCCCACCTGCTCGGGTTCAAGACGCATGCCGACTGGCGGATGCAGGACACGATGGCGAAGACCCCCGCCGCGGCGATGGACCTGATGATCCGCGTCTGGCCTGCCGCCAAGGCGCGCGTGGGCGAGGAAGTCGCGGACATGCAGAAGGTCGCCGGCACGTCGCTGAGGATCGAGCCGTGGGATTACCGCTTCTACCAGGAGAAGGTGCGTAAAGCCCGGTACGATCTCGATCAGGCGCAGCTGAAGCCGTATTTCGAGCTCGGCAACATCATCCAGGGTTCGCTCTACGCCGCCAACCGGCTGTACGGGCTGAGCTTCAAGGAGATCACCGGCACCGTTCCCGTGTTCGAGCCGAACATGCGCGTGTGGAGCGTGACCGACAAGAACGGCAAGGACGTCGGGCTGTTCTACCGCGACGATTTCGCGCGGACCGGCAAGCGGTCGGGCGCGTGGGCGAACACCTATCGCGGGCAGCGGGGCCTAGCCCCGGCGCAGCTCGTGCTGTCGTCGAACAACAACAATTTCGCCAAGGGTGCGCCCGGCGAACCTATCCTGATCAGCCTCGACGATGCGCAAACGCTGTTCCACGAGTTCGGCCACGCGATCCACGCGATGCTCCAGAACGTCTATTATCCGGGACTTGCCGGCACGCCGCGCGACTTCGTGGAATATCCGAGCCAAGTGAACGAGCATTGGCTGCTGACCCGCGACGTGCTCGACAAATATGCGCGGCATTACCAGACCAAGGCGGCGATGCCGCAGGCGTTGCTCGACAAGGTCGAGCAGTCGAGCAAGTTCAACGAAGGCTTCAAGACCGCGGAATATCTTTCGTCGGCGATCGTCGACATGAATATCCATACCGTGCCCGACGGCGTGATCGACCCCGACAAGTTCGAGGCCGCGACGCTCGCCGAGATCGGCATGCCGAAGCAGCTGGTGATGCGTCACCGCGTGCCGCAGTTCCAGCACCTGTTCGCGTCGGACAGCTATTCGGCGGGCTATTACAGCTACCTCTGGTCCGAGACGATGGACGCCGACACGTTCGCGGCATTCGAGGAGGCGGGCAGTCCGTGGGACAAGCCGACCGCCGACAGGTTCGCGAAGATCCTGCTGTCGACCGGCAACGAGACCGACCGCGCGGAGGCGTATCGCGCATTCCGTGGGCGTGATCCCGACGTGAACGCACTACTCAAGAAGCGCGGCTTTCCGACACAAGCGCCGCAGGGGACGAAGTAATGGCACCCGATCAGAAAACGCGCCTCAAGGCGATCATCGGTGGATCGACCGGCAACCTGGTCGAGTGGTTCGACTGGTACGTCTATTCCGCCTTCACGCTGTATTTCGCACCGCATTTCTTCCCGTCGACCGATCGCACCGCGCAGTTGCTCAGCACCGCGGCGGTCTTCGCGGTCGGCTTCCTGATGAGGCCGATTGGCGCGTGGATCATGGGAATTTATGCCGATCGCCATGGTCGCAAGGCCGGGCTGACGGTGTCGGTCACGCTGATGTGCGCGGGCTCGCTGATCATCGCGTGTACGCCGGGGTATGAGACGATCGGCGTCTTCGCACCGACGATGCTGGTGATCGCGCGGCTGATGCAGGGGCTGTCGGTCGGCGGCGAATATGGCGCGTCGGCGACGTATCTGACCGAGATGGCGGGCAAGAACCGCCGCGGCTTCTTCTCGTCGTTCCAGTACGTCACGCTGATCTCGGGCCAGTTGCTCGCGATCTGCGTGCTGCTGATCCTGCAATCGACGATGAGCGAGGCGGCGCTCGATTCCTGGGGCTGGCGCATTCCGTTCGCGATCGGCGCGGTGCTCGCCGTGGTCGTGTTCTACATCCGTCGCGGTCTCGCCGAGACGCAGAGCTTCGAGAATGCCAAGGCCGATGCGGGCGACGGCAAGCCGAAGTCGGGCTTCATCCAGCTGATCACCAAGCACCCGCGTGAGACGATCACGGTGATGCTGCTGACCGCGGGTGGTACGCTCGCCTTCTACGCCTACTCGATCTACATGCAGAAGTTCCTGGTCAACACCAGCGGGTTCAGCCGCGAAGTGGCAAGCCAGATCAACGCCGCGACGCTGTTCGTGTTCATGCTGTTGCAGCCGATCGCGGGCGGGCTGTCGGACAAGATCGGGCGGAAACCGCTGATGGTCGGGTTCGGTATCGCCGGCGTGCTGTTCACCTATCCGATCTTCGCCGCGCTGGAGACCGCGACCAACCCGATCTATGCCGGGTTGCTGGTGATGGCGGCGCTGGTGATCGTGACGGGCTACACGTCGATCAACGCGGTCGTGAAGGCGGAACTGTTCCCCGCACATATCCGCGCGCTGGGCGTCGCCTTGCCCTATGCGCTGGCGAATACGCTGTTCGGTGGGACCGCGGAGTTCGTCGCGCTGAAGTTCAAGGGCGCGGGCTTCGAACGCGGCTTCTACTGGTACGTGACGGCGATGATCGCGGTGTCGCTGGTCGTGTACCTGCGCATGAAGGACACGCGGACGAACAGCCAGATCGTCGAGGACTAAACTTACTGCTCCCTCTCCCTTTCGGAGAGAGGGCTGGGGTGAGGGGCTGTTCCGGGTGATGCACTGCTTGGTTGCCCCTCACCCCGACCCTCTCCCCGGAGGGGAGAGGGCGCAGTTCAGCTAGCGCGGCAGCTCGATGATCGCGTCGAGACCGCCGCCCACTCGATTCACCAGTCGAATCTCGCCCCCAGCTTCGCGCACGATCGCGCGGGCCAGCGCCAGGCCCAGGCCGATCCCGCCCGTCTCGCGATTGCGCGAGCTCTCTAGCCGCGTGAAGGCGTCGAATACGTCGCCCATCCGATCCTCCGGGATACCGGGGCCCTGGTCCGCTACGACGATCGCGACGGTCTTCGCCCCCGCCTCCACGCGCACTTCCGCCGACACGCCGTATTTGATGGCATTCTCGATCAGATTGCGGACCGCTCGGCGGATCAGCGACGGGCGCAGATGCATCCGCAGCCGCTCCGTCTCGACGAAGCTGACGTCGCTGCCGATATCGCGGAAATCCTCGACCACCGCATCGACCAGCGCCGCAAGGTCGACGTCGGTCAGCGGTTCGCTCGGCCGTCCCAGCCGTGCCAGCGACAGGATGTCGTCGAGCGTACGGTTCATCTCCGCCACCGTATCGATCATCCGTGCTCGGTCGGTATCGTCCTCGACGGACTCGATGCGGACCCGCAGAGCTGCAAGCGGCGTGCGCAGGTCATGGCCGATCGCGCCGAGCATCCGGTCCTTCTCGTCGAGCATCCCCGTCACGCGCAGCCGCAGTGCATTGAACGCGGTGATCAGCGCGGCGACGTCGTCGGGACCTTCGGCGGGCATCGGCGTGCCGGGCTCGCCGGGCCGGAAGCGTTCCGCCGCGAAGCGCAGGTTGCGCAAGGGGCGCGACAGCCGCCGGACGATCCAGAGTACGGGCAGCAGCACGATGATGTAGAGGATCGCGGTCTGGGTCAGCAACGCGATCAGCAGGCGAGACCCCGGTTGCGGCCATGGCGCAGTGACCGTCAGCCAGCCGCGCCCCGGCTGTTCGACCGCGATCAACAGCGCGGTGCCATCGCGATCGCCCCGGCGGTTGCCTGCACCGTGACGGTCGTCGTCGTCATAGTCGCGGCCCGACTGAGGACGCAGGCCGGTGTCGATCCGGCCGACCCGCACGCCCTGCTCTGCAAGCTGGCGGCGCAGTTCGACGGCGACTTCGGGATGGCGTTCGTACCCGGCCTGCGGGATCGGATCCGCAGCGACGCGGCGCACCCTCCCGCGATCGGGGGTCAGCGGCCGTCCGGCATGCGCCTCCCGGTCGAACGCGTCGGCGATCCGCGTCGCCACCGGACGTGTCGCCTGCGCGAGACGAAACTCCATGCGATCGCGCAGGATCAGCCCGAAGTTGATGACCTGCGCGACGAACAGCGCGAGCGCGATCAGCAGCGCCATCTGTCCGGCGAGGCTGCGCGGCCAGGGCTTAAACCGCGTCATACGGACCGGATCACAGGCGGGTGACTTCGGCCGCCAGCGTATAGCCGCCGCCCCAGACCGTCTTGATCAGCTCGGGCGTCTTCGCATCCGCCTCGATCTTACGCCGCAACCGGCTGATCTGGTTGTCGATCGCGCGGTCGAAAGCGGCGGCCTCACGGCCTTGGGTCAGGTCGAGCAACTGGTCGCGGGTCAGGACCTGGCGCGGGCGCGTGACGAGCGCGAGCAGCAGGTTGTACTCCCCGGTCGACAGCGGCACCGACACGCCCTCGCGGTCGATCAGCGCACGCTCGCCCGATTTCAGCACCCAGCCGGCGAACCCGTAGGAGCTGCTCTCCGGCGCATGCTGGCGCGATCCGCCCGCCGTCGCGCGGCGCAAAATCACTTTCACGCGCGTCGCCAGTTCGCGCGGCGAGAACGGCTTCACGACATAATCGTCCGCGCCCATTTCGAGACCGACGATCCGGTCGGTCTCCTCAGCGCGCGCGGTCAGCAGGATCACCGGCACGTCGCTGGTCGCGGCGATGTGGCGGCACAGCGACAGTCCGTCCTCGCCCGGCATCATGATATCGAGAATGACGAGATCGATCGCATATGCCGTCAGCCGCGTCCGCGCCGCCTCCGCATCGCCCGCCTGCGTGACGCGAAACCCCTGCTTGGTGAGGTACACGGCCAGCGGCTCGCGGATCGAGCGCTCGTCGTCGACGAGCAGCAGGTGCGGCATATCTCCCATCGGGGCAGTGTCTAGCATGGCGGCTGTCCAGGGGAAGCACCGACGCCCGATGCCGCCCCTCTTCCAAATTATCGAGCAGGCACGGGCGGGGTCACGCCGTCGCGGCGTTCGCGCCGGTCGACGTGGCGCATCTCGGCGGCGTTGGCGCGCTCGGTCGCGTCGATCGTGCCGTCGTGATTGGCATCCATCCGGTCGAACCGCTTGAGCGCGCGCGCCTCGTATTCCTCGCGAGTCACGCTGCCGTCGCCGTTCGGATCAATCCGGCGCCCCATGCCGTCATGCTTGCGACCGCCCGGCGGTGGGACGGGGACGTCGCGACCGCTGGCCACCACCCGGTCGTGCAGCGCCTCGCGATAGGCGCGCATCTCGCCGGCGGTGATCCGGCCGTCGTGATCGGTATCCATCTGTGCGAAGCGGGCGTCGGCCTGCGCGATCGCTTCCGCGCGCGTGGCGACGCCATCGTGGTTCGCATCCTGACGCATCGGTGGGCGCGGTGTGGTAGGCGTTTGCGCGCCAGCGGCGGACGTGATCGCGCTAGCGGCGAGCATCAGGGTTAGGACGGTCTTGCGCATGTCGGTCTCCAGCGGAGTGGGACGAATTCCCATCGAATGACCGTCGTTCTAAACCCTGGTTGTCGCAGGGTTTTGCCGCCCCTCCACCAATGTGTCGCAAGATATGTCAGTGGTCAGGCGAAGATCGCGACGCTCTGCATCTGTTCGGCGACCGGTGTGCCGTCCGCGTTCCAGATCGCCATCTGCTGGCTCGAACTGCCCTCGCGCACGTAATCGGTGGTCGCGCGGAGCAGCCACCAGCCATCGCGCGTCACCGGCTGCGGACCGAGAATGTTGAGCAGCCACGTCATCGAACTGAGCGGGGCGGGGCCTCCCAGCAGTTTCAGCGCGGACGGCGGCAGGCAATCCGCGACCGCGACGAGCTCGACCATCGGATCGAGCCCGTCACGCTCGGCGAGCCGCACCCAGCGCAGCCATTCCGCCGGTCCGACGCCATCATCGCGCCGATCGAGAAGGTCGAAGTTCCGCGAGAATGCGACCGCGCTGGTCCCGCGAAACGTCCGCGTATCGGGGCCGGGCATCGGGAAGTCGGGCGCGCTGCCGGTCTGGTGATCCACGCGCGACGCGACCGCGCCCATGAACACGAACGTCGCGCGCAGCCCGAGCCCGGCCTCGCTCTCGACATCCGCCTGGACGAACGCCGCATTGCGCCCGCGCCGCAACCGGGTCGCGCGGATCACGATGTCACCAGAGAGGGGCCCGATGAACGACACCTGCGCGGATCGCAGCGGCGGCAGGTCGACGTCCGATTTCTGCGCGGCATGCAGCGCGAGTGCGGCGGAGAAGCCCCCATAAGCGGTGCGGCCCTGCAACCAGTTGTCGGGCACCGTCCCGCGCCACCCGCCGCCTTCGATCGGTTCCAGCGCGTCGATCGCCTGTCTTAGACTGGTCATTATGATCCTTTCATTCTCCGTCATCCTGGGCTCGACCCAGGGTCCAGAGCCAAGCATCGCAGCATTCGTGGCTCTGGATCCTGACGTCCGTCAGGATGACGGGAGGGAGGCCGCCAGCCGGCCGCGGAGCTCGCGCTTCAGGACCTTGCCGATCGCACTGCGGGGTAGCTCGTCCGCGACATGGAGGGCGGATAGTCGCTGCGTCTTGCCGAGCCGTGCGTTTGCCCAACTTAGGATTGCGGATGCATCCTCCGTCGCACCGCCACGCGGCACGTAGAACCCCACTGGGGTTTCACCCCAGGCCTCCGATACCACCCCGATCACCGCGCAGTCCGCCACCGCCGGATGCTGGGCCAACACCGCCTCCAGGTCCGACGGATAGATGTTGAACCCGCCCGAAATGATGAGATCCTTCTTCCTGTCCATCAGCGTCAGGAAACCGTCCTCGTCGAACCGCCCCACGTCGCCGTGGCGGATGTAGCGGTTGCCGTCGGCGTCATGCCATTCGGCGTCGCGCGTCGCCGCCGATCGGCCGTGATAGCCGTTCATCATCGCCGGGCTGCGGCCGACGACCTCGCCCATCTCGCCGGGCGCGACCTCGATGCCGTCATCGTCGATCAGGCGGATCTCGTGCCCCGGCATCGGCTGGCCGACGGTGTGCAGCTTGGTCGGGTTCGCCGTTGCATTCAGCGCGCAACTCGCGCCGCCTTCGGTCATGCCGTAGAATTCGACGAGCACGCCCGGCCAGCGCGCGACGACGTCGGCCTTCAACGCCGCAGAGAACGGCGCGCTGGTGCTGGTCTTGAAACGGAACGTCGACAGGTCGAAACTGTCGAAATCGGGCAGCGCCATGATCCGCTGATACTGCACCGGGACCAGCATCGTGTGCGTCGCGCGGTATCGCTGCGCGAGTTCGAGATAGGCGCGCGCATCGAACTTGCCCATCAGCACGACGGTGCCGCCCCAGCCGAGCGTCGGCAGGAAGCTGACCAGCGTCGTGTTCGAATAGAGCGGCGTCGCGATCATCGTGACCGCGGTGTCGAACCCCGCCGCCGTGTTGCGGGAGACGTGCGCCCAGCGCATCGCGTGGCTCTGGACGATGCCCTTGGGCGTACCGGTCGTGCCGGACGAGTAGATGATGTTGAACGGGTCTTCGGGCGCGATCGCGACGGGGGTTGGCTCGGTCTCTGGAGGAGTGAGCCACGCATCAAAAGATTGTTCCCCCGCGAAGGCGGGAGCGCAGCCTGGGGCTCCGTCTCCGCGGGAGAACAATATTATGCAGGCCGTTAGGAGCTGCCCTTCCAAAGCACGCGCATTCTCCGCATCGAGGAACACCAATGGCGCGCCACTATCCGCAATCATCGCCGCAATCGCCGCCGGCGTCGCGGACGGTGCGATCGGCGTCGCGACGCACCCCGCGCGTACCGTACCAAGGAATACCGCCGCATAGTCGGTCGTCGGCGCCGCGACGATCGCCACCGCGCTCCCCGGCGCGACCCCGTCGCGCTGCAACGCCGCCGCCACCCGGTCCATCGTAGCGTCGAGCGTTCGATAGTCGATGCTGCCCTGCGCGTCGGCGACGGCCGTCCGATCTCCGCGTTCCAACGCGTGCGCACGGATCAAATCGGGGAGGGTGGCAAACCCCGTGGCGAGCATGTCTGCAGCGGTCGTCATGCGACGCATCGCTAGGCGAACGCGTCCGGCAATGCCATACGGTGTATTCGAAAACAGATGTCGAGGAGACGCTCTTGCTGTTCTACGATAGCGCACTGCCAGCGCCCAACCCGCGCCGCGTCCGCATCTTCCTGGCGGAAAAGCACATCCGCGTACCGATGGCGCAGATCTCGATCCCGAAGGCCGAACACCGGTCGGACGCGTTCCTGTCGGTCAATTCGCTCGGCCAGACGCCGGCCCTGGCGTTCGACGATGGCCGCGTGCTGACCGAGAGCGTCGCGATCTGCCGGTATTTCGAAGTCCTCCATCCCGATCCCCCGTTGTTCGGCCACGGCGCGCACAATATCGCCGAGATCGACATGTGGACGCGGCGGATCGAACTGCGGCTGATGACGCCGCTGTCGATGGTGTGGCTGCACACGCATCCCTGGACCGCGCGGATCGTCCAGCCGCAATATACCGAGTTCGGCGAGAGCCAGCGTCCGCGCGTGCTGGCGGCGATGGCGGAGTTCGATCACGCGCTCGATGGTCGCGACTGGCTCGACGGCGAGCGCTATACGATGGCCGATATCGTCCTGCTGACCACGGTCGACTTCGCGCGGTTCGTCGGCGTGCACATGCCGGACGAGCTGACGCACCTGAAGGCTTGGCACGATCGCGCCTCCGCCCGTCCGAGTGCGCAGGCATGAGCGCCAGCATCGAAGGCGCCGTCGCGATCGTCACCGGCGGAGGTACCGGGATCGGCGCGGCGGTCGTGCGGCGACTGGCGGCGCGCGGCGTTCGCTGCGTCATCAACTACGCGACCAGCCGCGAAGACGCCGAGGCGCTCGCCGCCGAAGTGGGGCAGGGCGCGATCGCGGTGCAGGCCGACATCGTCGAGGACGCCGCCTGCCGCATGCTTGCCGGGGCCGCGACCGACGCGTTCGGGCGGATCGATTTCCTCGTCAACAACGCCGGCCGGACGAAGTTCGCAGCCCATGAGGATCTCGATGCGCTCGACGCGGAGGACTTCGTCGACATCTACCGGCTCAATACGGTCGCGCCGTTCCAGATGGTCCGCGCGTGCGTACCCGCGCTGCGCGCAAGTTCGTTCGGGGCGGTCGTCAACGTGGCGAGCGTCGCGGGCGTGTTCGGAATGGGCTCGTCGGTCGCCTACGCCGCCTCGAAAGGCGCGCTCGTGACGATGACCAAAAGCCTCGCGCGCGTCCTGGCGCCCGAAATCCGCGTCAACGCGGTCGCGCCTGGATACGTCGCGACCGGCTGGTACGAGAAGCGCCTTGGTGACGAAGGGTTCGCCAAGCTCAACGCGAAGGTCGCGGCGTCGGTGCCGATGGGGTTCGCCACCGGACCCGAGGATGTCGCGGGGCCGATCGAGATGCTGCTCGACCCAATGAGCCGGGCGATGACGGGCGAGGTGCTGTTGCTGGATGGCGGCGGGCATCTGGATGTCGCGCTGTCGCGGAGACCGGGGCGCGAGGAGTGAAGCAGCAGTGATGGAGCCAAGCCGCCATCGAGCAACATCGGATTGAACCCCGGCCTTCGCCGGGGCGGTGCTCGAGATGAGCAAGGAAGCATGCCTGAGCGGGATCAAGGGAGCGCGTAAACAGCGCTCCCCAAACCATCCCGCCGCGCCTCCTACCGCGTCGCCGCAGTCTGCCCGAACAGCATCTTCTTCGCCTCGTCGGTCATCGGCACGCTCGTATCGTGGATCGCTTTGCCCTTCTCATACGCGGAGATCGTCGCCGGCCGCGCCGCGATCGTCTCGAACCAGCGCTTCAAATTCGGGAAATCCTCGAGCCGCTGACCCTGCGCTTCATGCGGCACGATCCACGGATATGCCGCCATGTCCGCGATCGAATAGTCGCCTGCAACGAAGTCGCGCCCCTCGAGCCGGCGATCGAGCACGCCGTACAGGCGGTTGGTTTCCTTCACGTACCGGTCGATCGCATAGGGAATCTTCTCGGGTGCATAGCGGTTGAAATGGTGGTTCTGTCCGAGCATCGGGCCAAGCCCGCCCATCTGCCACATCAGCCACTGCGTCATGTCGGTCCGGCCCCGCAAATCCTTGCCGCCGAACTCGCCCGTCTTTTCGGCCAGATACAGCAGGATCGCGCCCGATTCGAAGATCGCGATCGGCTCGCCGCCGTCGGTCGGTGCGTGATCGACGATCGCCGGCATCCGGTTGTTCGGCGCGATCTTGAGGAAGTCGGGGGCGAACTGCTCGCCGGTACCGATGTTGATCGGCTTGATCGTGTAGTCGAGCCCGGCTTCTTCGAGAAACAGCGTGATCTTGTGGCCGTTCGGCGTGGGCCAGTAAAACAGGTCGATCATCGGAATGCTCCAGCGATTGTGTCGCTCGGCAGATGGGGCAGGGGGGCGTCGTCGGCAAGCAAGCTGCGCGCCCGGGATTCGATCTCGGCGGATGCGGTAAGGAAAAGATGCTTTGCAAGACCGCGAATCTATGCGAGAGGGCCGCATACCCGGTATTCAGATTGCCCGGACGCTTACTCCACCGACGATGGGGAGACGAGCCCGGCCACGACGTTGGAGAGGGGATAAGGCGGAAGAGCGACCCGAACGAGGACGCATCTTCCGCCGTCCTTCTCACGAAACACGGGTCGTGCCGCCAAAATCGTAAGCCTCTGCTTCTCGGGTGTATTTCCGCTTGTCGCAGCTACGCATCGGGTCGCCGCAAGTCGCCACTAAATTTAGCTTTAGCTTGTCTGGTACGCCTGGTTTGCCCTAGCGTAAGTCCTGTTTCGACTTCGAGGTATTGCCGATGGCCACAGCGTATCAGTCCCATCCCGAGATCGCCGACACGCTGGCGATGAAGCGACGGGGCCTGACGCTCGCGCTGCTCACCTTCACCTATTTCTTCAGTTACATGGACCGCCAAATCCTCGCGATCCTGCTCGAACGGATCAAGGCGGATCTGCTCCTGACCGATACGCAGCTCGGTTTGCTTTCCGGATTGGTGTTCGCGATCTTCTACGCGACGCTCGGCATCCCGGTCGCGCGACTCGCGGATCGGACCAGCCGCCGCAACATCATCGCCGCCAGCCTGACGATCTGGAGCGCGATGACCGCGCTGTGCGGGCTCGCGCAGAACTTCACGCAGTTGATGCTGTTCCGGATCGGCGTCGGCATCGGCGAGGCGGGATCGAGCCCGCCCAGCCATTCGATCATCGCCGATCTCTACCCGCCCGAGAAACGCGCGAGTGCGATGGCGGTGTATTCGCTCGGCGTCGTGCTCGGCGCAGGGTTCGGGACGCTGATCGGCGGGGTCGTCGCGCACTCGTACGGCTGGCGGATCGCGATGATGACCGTCGGGTTGCCGGGGATCGCGCTCGCCATTCTCGTCCGCCTGTTCATGGTCGAGCCGCGCCGCGGCCTGTCCGATGCCGCCCGCGCGGTGGCGACGCCGATGCCGAGCGTCGCGCAAGGGTTCGCGTCGATGTGGGCGAGTGCCCCGGCGCGGCATCTGGTGGTCGGCGTCACGCTGACGTCGATGATCGGTTACGCGCTGACCGGCTGGGGCCCGAGCTACATCCAGCGCTCCCTTGGCATCTCGATGCTCGACATCTCGCGGTATATCGCGCTGCCAGGCGCACTGTTCGGAGCTATCTCGGCGCTGGCGGGCGGCAAGATCGCGGACGTGCTCGCCAAGCGTCACGGGCTGCACGTCCAGGCTTGGGTCGTCCTCGTGATGAAGGGCCTGTCGCTCCCGTTCGCGCTCGCCTTCTATCTGATCGACGCGCCGGCGATCGCGATCGGCAGCTATTTCGTCTCGCTGATCTTCGCCAATTCGTATCTCGGGCCGAGCTTCGCGCTGATCCAGCACCTCGCCCCGTTGCAGATCCGCGCGATGTGGGCGGCGATCACGCTGCTGGTGATCAATCTGGTCGGGCTGGGGCTCGGGCCGACGCTGGTCGGGTGGCTCAGCGATCTGCTCAAGCCCGGGTTCGGCGAGGATTCGCTGCGCTACGCGCTGATCATCATCGTGCTGATGACCCCCTGGGCGTTGTTCCACTATTGGCGCGCCGGGGTTCTGCTGAAGCGCGCGGAGGATGCGGCGGCGGCGCATTAATTGCTGGGCTCATGCTCCAGCATCCAGGCCAGTGCCGACTCGCGGTCGTCGAACACCGCCATGTCGTCCCGCACCGAAGCGATCCGCTTCACCTGCAACCGCGCCAGCTTGCCCTCGGTATACAGCGCGACCTTGCGCGACTTCAGCGGCATCGACACCGCCACGCGTTGCAGCATCGCGATCACCTCCTGCGGCTGGATCGCGGATTTCGAGAAGTTGCAGAGCAGCACGTGGCGCTTGCCCGTCGCCAGCACGCGCCGTCCCTCGCGCTCCAGGTCGCGCAGGAAGTCCTCGACATGCTCGATCGTCCAGAAGCCCGACGCGTCGACCTCGATGATACCCGTCGCCAGATCGGTCGTGATGGTGTGCATGCAGCCTCCGTGAAGGCTCAGGACTGGCGACCAGCCGTTAACGCAGCGTAACCAACTCGATCCGGCTTCGATCGCACGCCAGTCCGAGGCGATCGGTTAGCCCTGCGCCATCCGATCATCGAACAGCCCGAACATCAGCGTCGAAGCGTACATCGCGATCGCCCGCTCGCGCGGCATGGTTGAGGCCCATTTGCGCATGTCGAACGCCGCGTTCTGGAGCGCCATCAACGCCTGCGCCGCGATCAGCGCATCGACCGCGCGGATCGAGCCTTCGCCGATCCCGTCCATCATCATGCCGGCATAGCGCCGCGCGATGCCGTTCGAGCGATCGACCATCGCGTTGCGCACGCCGACCGGCAATCCGCTCAGCGCGGTGGTACGCAGCAATGGCCCGCGTTCGGCGAACTGCACGTCGAGCAAGGTCGCGACCGTGCTAGACAATTTGTGCCAGTAGCTCCCGCCCTCGGCCTCGCCCCGACTTTGCGCATCGGCGATCGTGTCGAAGCTGCGGCGGTAGCACGCAATGACGAGGTCGTCCTTCGCATCGAGATGGTGGTAGAAGCTGCCCTTGGTCACGTTCAGCTCGGATGCGATCTTCTGCACCGATGCGCCGCGATAGCCGAGCTCGTTTATCAGGCGCGTCGCGGCGAGCAGGAACGCCTCGCGCCCCGGCTCCGCCTCGTCATGGCTGAGATCGAGCAGGGTAGGGGACCATTTGGCGTTCTTGCCCGCGATGCCGTGCGCGAACACGTCCATCAGCCGTTCCTCGACCCGGCCATATTGATCGGGCTCGTACCGCGTCAGCCAGATCGGCAGCCAGAACGTATTCTCGAGCAGCACATGCGCGCGTGCGCCGTTGAGATCGGTCTGCGCGCGCGACGAAGTCGGCCCCCACAGCAGCCGCGTCCGGCGGAACACCTCGCGCCAGCCCGCCATCAGCCGGCCGCGCATCGGCTCTTCGGTCGCGCGCAGATCGGAGAGGACGGCGAACGCCTTCTCCTCGCCGCGCTGGATCCGCCCGAGCCGGTCCATGTTGAGCGCGAGATAGCGCCGAACGCGGTCCTCCGGCGTGGCCTCTTCCGCCGCGACGTCGAGCATCGCGATCAGCGATTCGAGCGTGTTCTCGAACGCCGCCGCCGCGAGGTCTTCCTTGCGCTTGAAATAATAGGTAACGCTCGTCGTATTGAGCCCGACGCGCCGCGCCACGTCCGCGAACGTCATGCCCTTGGCACTCTGTTCGTTGATCGCTTCTGCCGCCGCGGCGAGGATCGCGTCACGCTTCGCACGGAAGCGCTTGGTCCCCTGTTCGCTCTCGTCGCTGGCCTCTGCCGGAACCTTCATCGAAACACCCTAACAGCTTCGATTTGAAGATACAGTGCTTTTTAGGCGGTTTCAGGGCGGACTTGAAAACATGCTTTCCGGACCACCGCGTACGCTTTACCGAATACGCGGTATGGTCTAACCCGCCTCCAAAGCGACGACGAACGGAGAGCCCGCATGGATTTCACGCTGAGCGAACGAGAGACGTATTTCCGGGATCGGGTCCGGGATTTCATCGACCAGAATATCCGCCCGCGACAGGCCGATTACGACACGCAAGCCCATGAAGGTGAACGCTGGAAGGTGATTCCGGTAATCGAGGAGATGAAGGAGAAGGCCAAGGCTGCCGGGCTCTGGAATTTCTTCATGCCGCCGCATTCGGGCCAGACGCATGTCGATGATTCGTTCGAATTCGAAGGCACCCAGCTGACCAATCTCGAATATGCGTTATGCGCGGAAGAGATGGGCAAGGTCGGCTGGGCGAGCGAGTGTTTCAACTGTTCGGCGCCCGATACCGGCAACATGGAGGTGTTTCACCGCTATGGCACACGCGAGCAGAAGGAGACGTATCTCGGGCCGTTGATGCGCGGCGAGATCCGCTCGGCGTTCCTGATGACCGAGCCCGCGGTAGCGTCGTCGGATGCGACCAACATCGAGACGTCGATGGTCCGCGACGGCGATCATTACGTGATCAACGGCACCAAATGGTGGTCGAGCGGCGTCGGCGATCCGCGCTGCAAGATCGCGATCGTGATGGGCAAGACGAGCTTCGAGGGATCGCGGCACCAGCAGCAGAGCCAGATTCTCGTGCCGATGGATACGCCCGGCGTGACCATCAAGCGAATGCTTTCCGTCTATGGCTATGACCATGCGCCGCACGGGCATGGCGAAGTGGTGCTGGAGAATGTCCGCGTGCCGGTGGAGAACGTGCTGCTCGGCGAGGGGCGCGGGTTCGAGATCGCGCAGGGGCGGCTTGGGCCGGGCCGTATCCATCACTGCATGCGGACGATCGGTGTCGCCGAGACTGCGATCGAGGCGATGGCGCGGCGACTGCTCGACCGGGTCGCGTTCGGCAAGCGGATCGCCGACTTCTCGGTGTGGGAGGAGCGGATCGCGACCGCGCGAATCGACATCGAGATGACTCGTTTGCTCTGCCTCAAGGCGGCGGACATGATGGACAACGCGGGCAACAAGTCCGCGCAGATCGAGATCTCGATGATCAAGGTCGCCGCGCCGAACATGGCGCTGCGGATTCTCGACGATGCGATCCAGGCGCATGGCGGCGGCGGCGTGTCGGGTGACTTCCGGTTGGCGCACGACTGGGCGGCGATGCGCACCCTGCGGTTCGCGGACGGTCCGGATGAGGTCCACAATCGATCGATCGCACGCAACGAGTTCGGGAAATACGGCGACTTCCGCAAGGGTGGCGTGTCGAGCGGGGATGTCGGGGTGAGCCGATAAACCCCCGTTCGTCCTTCTTTCTTCGTCATCCTGGGCTCGACCCAGGACCCATAGCCACAAGGGCAGCGATCTTGGCTCTGGGTCCTGACTTTCGTCAGGATGACGGTCTCGTTTCGGAGCGCACCTACCCATGAAAGCCGCAGTCCTTTTCGAAGCCAAGACGCCGCTCAGCATCGAGGATGTCACTATCTCGAAGCCGACCGCGCACGAAGTGCTGATCCGCACGATGGCGGTCGGCGTGTGCCGGTCCGACCTGCATTTCGTCGACGGCGCCTATCCGCATGCGATGCCGACCATTCCGGGGCACGAGGCTTGCGGCGTGGTCGAGGCGATCGGCGACGAAGTGCGCGGCGTGAAGGTCGGCGATCATGTCGTCACGTGCCTGTCGGCATTCTGTGGTCAGTGCGAGTTCTGCGTCACCGGCCGGATGTCGCTGTGCATCGACGCCAGCGTGCGCCGTCCGAAAGGCGCTACACCGCGCCTGATGCTCGGCGACCGGCCGATCGCGCAGATGCTCAACCTCAGTGCCTATGCCGAGATGATGCTGGTCCACGAACATGCTTGCGTTGCGATCGACCGCGACATGCCGATGGACCGTGCGGCGCTGCTCGGCTGCGCGATCACGACGGGGGCGGGGGCGGTGTTCAACACTACCGACGTGACTCCGGGCGAGACGGTATGCGTGGTCGGCTGCGGCGGTATTGGGCTCGCGGCGGTCAACGCGGCCAAGATCGCCGGCGCAGGGAAGATCATCGCGCTCGATCCGGTCCCCGAGAAGCGCGCGATGGCGGAAAAACTCGGCGCGACGCACAGCATCGATGCGCTGTCCGACACCGCCGCGGACGAGGTCGTCGCGATCACGAAGGGTGGCGTGCATCACGCGATCGAGGCGGTCGGGCGTGCGCAATCCGCGGCGACCGCGGTCAAGGTGCTGCGTCGAGGCGGCACCGCGACGATCCTCGGGATGATGCCGCTCGGCGAGAAGGTCGGGCTGTCAGCGATGGACCTGCTGTCGGGCAAGCGCCTGCAGGGTGGCTTCATGGGCTCGAACCGCTTCCCGGTCGACATCCCGCGGCTGGTCGATTTCTACATGCGCGGGTTGCTCGATCTCGACACGATCATCGCCGACCGGATGCCGCTGGAGCGCATCAACGACGCGTTCGACGAACTCCGCCGCGGCGATACGACCCGTAGTGTGATCACCTTCTCGTGAGCGATGCATCGACCAGCATGGTCGGCACGATCGAGGTCGGCGACAAGGACCGTCTCGACCTCGACACGCTTGGCGCGTGGATGACCGCCAACGTGCCGGGGTATGCGGGGCCGCTGACCTACGCGAAGTTCGCCGGCGGCCAGTCGAACCCGACCTACCGCCTCGACACGCCGGAGCGCGCTTATGTCCTGCGCCGGAAACCGTTCGGCCCGATCCTGCCGAGCGCGCACGCCGTCGACCGCGAATACCGCGTCATCGCGGGGCTGCATCCAACCGGCTTCCCGGTGCCTCGGCCCTATGGTCTCTGCGAGGACGCGGCGGTCATCGGTTCGGCCTTCTACGTCATGGAGATGGTCGAAGGGCGGACGATCTGGGACGGCGCGATGCCGGGTGCGACGCCGCCCGAGCGGGCTTCGCATTACGAGGCGATGGTCGACACGCTCGCCGCGCTACACAACACCGATTACGCGGCGGCGGGGCTCGGGGAGTACGGCAAGCCCGGCAATTATTTCGAGCGCCAGGTCGGCCGCTGGACCAAGCAATATCGCGCCGCCGAAACCGAGCACATGGACTCGGTCGAACGTCTGATCGAGTGGCTGCCGCGTACATTGCCCGAGCAGACGCGGACCTCGATCGTCCACGGTGACTACCGCATCGACAACATGATCTTCGCGCCGTCTGAGCCCAAGGTGATCGCCGTCCTCGACTGGGAATTGTCGACGCTCGGTGATCCGCTCGCGGACTTCTCGTATCTGTTGATGAGTTGGGTGACCGAACCCGAAGGGCGATCGGGCGTGCTCGGCATGACCGGGCCGGAGACGGGCATTCCGACGATCGAGCAGGTTGTAGACCGCTATTGCGCCGCCACCGGCCGCGACGGCGTCCCCGATCTCAACTGGTATTTCGCCTACAACCTCTTCCGCCTGACCGGCATCGTCCAGGGCATCAAGAAGCGCATCATCGACGGCACTGCGTCGAGTGCGCAGGCGGAGAAGACAGTCGCGAAGATCCACGGTCTGGCGGACGCTGCCTGGGGGTTCGCTGTGAAGGCGGGCGCGTAACTCATCCCCCTCCCGCATGCGGGAGGGGCTAGGGGTGGGCTCACGCTCACCATAACCGATACCGTTTGTGGCTGGCCGGGGGGCCCACCCCCGACCCCTCCCGCATGCGGGAGGGGAGAAGCAAGAATGTCGCAGTTCGACCTGACCGGGATGGTCGCCATCGTCACGGGATCGTCGCGAGGAATCGGCTTGGCCTCCGCGCGCGAACTGGCTGAGCACGGCGCGAAGATCGTGATCTCCAGCCGCAAGCAGGACGCATGTGACACCGTCGCGGCGGAACTGAACGCCAGGTATGGCGACGGCACCGCGATCGCGATCGCCGCAAACATCTCCGACAAGGCCGGCCTCCAGCACCTCGTCGACCAGACCCGCGCCCAACTCGGCCGCATCGACATCCTCGTCTGCAACGCCGCCTCGAACCCCTATTACGGCCCGCAGGCCTGCATCGCCGACGACCAGTTCCGCAAGATCCTCGATAACAACATCGTTTCGAACCACTGGCTGATCCAGATGGTCGCGCCCGAGATGCTGGAGCGCCGCAGCGGCAGCATCATCATCATCTCGTCGATCGGTGGGCTGCGCGGTTCACCGGTGATCGGCGCCTATTGCATCAGCAAGGCCGCCGACATGCAGCTCGCGCGCAACCTCGCGGTCGAGTTCGGGCCGTCCAACGTCCGCGTCAACTGCATCGCGCCTGGCCTGATCAAGACCGACTTCGCACGAGCCTTGTGGGAAGACCCGCAGCGGATCGAGGCGGCGAACACCAGTGTGCCGCTCCGCCGGATCGGCGAGCCCGAGGAGATCGCGGGCGCGGTCGTCTTCCTGGCGTCGTCCGCGAGCAACTTCATGACCGGCCAGACGATGGTCATCGACGGCGGCGTCACGATCTAACCGAAGGACCATGCGATGCGCTTTACGGACAAATCGATCATCGTCACCGGCGCAGGCTCCGGCATCGGCCGTGCCGCCGCGCTCCTGTTCGCGAGCGAAGGGGGCAAGGTCATCGTCGCCGACAAGACCGAGGGCGCCGACGAAACCGCGCACCTGATCACGCAGGCCGGCGGCACGGCGAAGGCGATCCGCATCGACGCGGGGCTCGAAGAGGACGTGATCCGCACGATCGCGCTCGCCTGCGACAGCTTCGGCGGGCTCGACGTGATGTTCGCCAATGCGGGTGTCTCGGGCGGCATGGCGAACCTGTTCGACACCGACGTCGCGCTCATCACCGAAGTGCTGCGCGTCAACCTGATCGGCCCGTTCCTCGCGATCAAGCACGCCGCGCCGCGTATCGCCGAGCGAGGGAAGGGCGCGATCGTCCTTACCGCCAGCGTCGCAGGGATCCGCTCCGGCGCCGGCTCGCCCGCCTATTCCGCGTCGAAAGCCGGCGTCATCAACCTAGCCGCCGTCTCCGCGCAGCAACTCACGGGCTCGAACGTCCGCGTCAACGCGATCTGCCCCGGCCTGACCGAGACCGGCATGACGAAGCCCGTCTTCGACTACGCACGCGAGGCGAACAAGATGGACCGCGTCGGCCGGCTCAACCCGCTCCACCGTGGCGCGCAGCCCGAGGAACTCGCCAAGGTGGCGTTGTTCCTCGCCTCCGACGACGCCAGCTACGTCAACGGCCAGGCGATCGCGGTCGATGGCGGCCTCTCGTCCAGCCATCCCGTCACCCGGCAAGAATACGGCAAGACCGCCGCCTGACCGATGATGCTGTCGGGTCGCGGCGTTTCGGCCGCTGGATACGCTTGCGCAACGACTTTTGGGGGACCATTTGCGACGTGCGGACGTTGAGCGTCCGACCCCATAAAGGAGAACCCCCATGGCTTTCGAACTCCCACCGCTGCCGTATGCCTATGACGCGCTCGAGCCGGTGATCGACCAGGAAACGATGAAGTTTCATCACGACAAGCATCACGCGGCGTACACGGCCAAGCTGAACGAAGGCGTCGAGAAGGATTCCGCACTGGCGGGCAAGTCGATCGAGGACATCCTCGGCATGATCTCGTCGCAGCCGCCGCTGGTCCGCAACAATGGCGGTGGTTTCTGGAACCACGACTTCTTCTGGAAGACGATGGCGGCCAAGACCGGCCAGGCACCGTCGGGCAAGCTCGCCGAGGCAATCGATCGTGATTTCGGCAGCCTCGACAAGCTCAAGGAAGAGTTCAACACCAAGGGTGCTGGGCAGTTCGGCTCGGGCTGGGCATGGCTGATCGCGGATGCAAGCGGCAAGCTGAAGGTGACGAGTACACCGAACCAGGACAACCCGCTGATGGACGACGCCAAGGAGTCCGGCACGCCGCTGCTCGGGAACGACGTCTGGGAGCACGCCTATTACCTGACGTACAAGAACGATCGTCCGGGCTATCTGAAGGCCTGGTGGGACATCGTGAACTGGGACGTCGTGGCTGAGCGCTACGCGAAGGTCGCGGGCTGAACCTTAATCCCCCTCCCGCTTGCGGGAGGGGAGCAGTAGATTATCCTTCGGGCGGCAGGTCGGTGACGGCTTTGTCGCCCGTTTGCAATCCGTGCTTCAGCAGCATCGGAATGTTGGCGAACGCGAAGAGCAGCGTCAGCGGGATCGCGCCCCACAGCTTGAAGCCTACCCAGAAATCCCAGGTCGTGTTGCGCCAGACCGCCTCGTTCAGCACCGCCATGAACACGAAGAACACCGCCCAGTTGCGCGTCAGCTTGCGCCAGCCATCGGCGGACAGGCCGGGATAGGCGGTGGCGAGCAGCGACTGGAGCAGCGGGCGCCCGGTGACGAGCCCGAACGTCAGGATCGCCGCGAACATGGCGTAGATGATCGTCGGCTTCATCTGGATGAAGCGCTGGTCGTGGAAATAGATCGTCAGCCCGCCGAACACGACGATCAGCGCGCCCGACAGCCACAGCATCGGCGAGATATGGCCGGTCTTGACCTTCGATACGATCATGGCGGCGATCGTGGCGATGATGAACGCGGTGGTGGCGGCGACGACGCGGACGATCGGCAGGCCGGGGGTCAGGAAGTTCACCGCGAAGAAGACCGCGAGCGGGCCATAGTCGACCGCCATGCGGAGGCCGGGGGACAGGGGGGGCTTGGTCACTGGAATATCCACGAAATACGGTAAGATGCCGTTCGTCCTGAGCTTAGTCGGAGGACATTGCCACAAGCTGACCAGTCCTTCGACTTCGCTCAGGGCAAACGGGGCGCGCGAGGCAAGCGTTACTTCCGAACGCTTTCCACCCCCGCGATGATCCGGCTGACCTCGTTCGCATCGAACGGGCGCAGATCCGTCATGCCCTCGCCGATGCCGATCGCGTGGATCGGAAGGCCGTATTTCTCGGCCGCCGCCACGAGAACGCCGCCGCGGGCGGTGCCGTCGAGCTTGGTCATCACGAGCCCGGTGACGCCCGCGACCTCCTTGAAGACCTCGATCTGCTGGAGTGCGTTCTGGCCGGTCGTCGCGTCGAGCACGAGCACGATGTCGTGGGGGCTCTCGGGGTTGATGCGACCCAGCACGCGGCGGATCTTGGCGAGTTCGTCCATCAACTCGCGCTTGTTCTGGAGGCGGCCGGCGGTGTCGACGATCAGCACGTCGATGCCGGTCTCGGTCGCCTTCTTGACTGCATCCCAAACTACGCCCGCCGCGTCGCCGCCTTCGGGGCCGGTGACGATCGGCACGCCGACGCGCTCGGCCCAGGTGCGGAGCTGGCCGATCGCGGCGGCGCGGAAGGTGTCGCCAGCGGCGAGCATCACACCGTAGTCCTGCTCCATCAACAGATGCGCGAGTTTGGCGATGGTGGTGGTCTTGCCCGAGCCGTTGACGCCGATGACGAGGATCACCTGCGGGCGCGGGAAGGCATCGATCTCGATCGGTTTCGCGACCGTGGCGAGGACCTTCTCGACTTCTTCCGCGACGATCACGCGGATGCCGAGTTCCTCCATGTTGCGCTCGAAGCTGCCTTCGGACAGGCGGCGGCGGATGCGGCCGGCGGTCTCGGGGCCGAGATCGGACGCGATCAGGGCTTCCTCGATGTCGTCCAGCGTCGAATCGTCGAGCCGCGCGCCGCCGAGGCCGGCGAGGTTGCCGACGAGCCGGTCGGAGGTGCGCTTGAAGCCGCCGATCAGCTTGTCGTGCCAGGTGGGGGTGGTGCTCATGATGGTTCTCGTGTTGCGCTGAGGCGGTCGGCCGTGGCGCCGGTGATCGTGATGCGGACGATGTCGCCGGGTATGGAAGGTTCGTCCAGCAGGACTTCTGCGAAATTGCCGATATGGCCGCGGTCGCCGGGGCGTTCGACGAGCAGATCCTGCGATGTTCCCACCAGCGTTTGCAGCCAGTTCGCTCGCGATGTTTCGCCGGCGTCGCGGAGGAGGGCGGCACGCTGGCGGCGGACTTCGGGTTCGACCTGCGGCATCCGCGCGGCGGGGGTGCCGGCGCGGGGCGAGTAGGGGAAGATGTGCGGGTGGACGATGTGGCAGTCGTCGATCAGCGCGCGCGTGTTGGCGAACATCGCCGCATCCTCGGTCGGGAAGCCGGCGATCAGGTCCGCGCCGATCGCGATGTCGGGGCGCGCGGTTTTGAGGCGGTCGACGAGGGCGACGCTTTCGGCGCGCGAATGGCGGCGCTTCATACGCTTGAGGATCATGTCGTCGCCGGCCTGCAACGACAGGTGGACGTGGGGCATGATCCTGCGCTCAGTCGTCAGCAGCGCGAAGAGGCGGTCGTCGATCTCGATGCCGTCTAGCGAGGAGAGACGCAGGCGTTCGAGGCTGGGGATGTGACGCAGGATGCGTTCGACAAGGTGGCCTAGCGTCGGCGCGCCGGGGAGGTCTGGACCGTAGCTGGTGAGGTCGACGCCGGTGAGGACTATCTCGCGGTGGCCTGCGTCGACGAGGCCGGCGATCCGGTCGACGACCGCGCCGGCGGGAACCGAGCGGCTCGGGCCGCGGCCGAACGGGATCGCGCAGAAGGTGCAACGGTGGTCGCAGCCGTTCTGGACTTCGACGAACGCGCGAGCGTGCGCGGAGAAGCTCGCGGCGAGATGCGGCGCGGTCTCGCGGACCTGCATGATGTCGGAGACGACGACCGGGGCTTCGGTCTGCCAAGCTTGCGGCATCAGCTTGTCCGCATTGCCGACGACGCGGTCGACTTCGGGCATCGCGGCGAAGCTCGCGGGGTCGATCTGAGCGGCGCAACCGGTGACGACGATCTGCGCGTCTGGCCGATCGCGTTTAGCCCGGCGGATCGCGACCCGCGTTGCCTTCACGGCGGCGTTGGTGACCGCACAGCTGTTGACGACGACCATATCCCGCCCGGCGACGAGCGCGCGAATGGTCTCGCTTTCGGCGATGTTGAGGCGGCAGCCGAGGCTGATGACCTCTGGCTGCGGGGCAGATGGCATGGGGCGCGATTTAGGAGGGGCGGGGGGGGAAGTCCACGGTTGGTGTTTCGGGGGAGCGTCCGTCTGCGTTCTCCTGCGGATGCAGGAGCCAGGGTACCACCCGCAGCGCTGCCTGGCCCTAGGCTCCGCCTTCGCGGGAAAACTAGCGTAATGGAGGTGCTCCTCCTCCATCAGACACCACCCCGGCGAAGGCCGGGGCCCAATTGGGGAACGTTGCTAACTACGGACTATCCGCGGTTACTGCGACCTTTCCAATTGGGCCCCGCCCTTCGCCGGGGGGGGGTGGGATAGGCCACCCAAGAATAAGCGTGTATTGCAATCACCCCGCCAGCCGCGGCGCAATGCCGCGAGGTGGTGGCACGCTCCGGTCGGGCCGCTGCGCCAGCAATCGTTTCTCGGCCAGCAACCGCCGGATCTGTGCAGCGCCCAGTGGTCGCCCGTACAGATACCCCTGACCCTTCGCGCAGCCGATCGCGCGGAGGCGTTCTTCGATCGCGGCGTCCTCGATGCCTTCCGCGGTCGTCGGCAAGTTGAGACTGTCGCCAAGCCGCACGATCGTGTTGACGATCGCCATGCTCTCCGGATTGTCGAGGATCGACGAGACGAAGCTCTTGTCGATCTTGATCCGGTCGAACGGCAGCGCGCGCAGATGCGCCAAGCTCGAATAGCCGGTGCCGAAATCGTCGAGTGCGAGGCGGATGCCCTGGTTTTTTAGGCTCCCCACGATCGACTGCGCGAGGGGAAGATTGTCGAACAGCGCGCTCTCGGTGATCTCGATCTCGAGCCGGCTCGCGGGAAAGCCCGTCTCGACCAGCGTCTTGATGATCTTCTGCGCGAGCCACGCGTCGCGTAGCTGGAGCGGGGAGACGTTGACCGAGAGGGTGAGCCCGGCGTCCCAGTCCCGCGCTGCGGTGAACGCCTGGTGCATGATCGACAGCGAGAGGTCGCCGATCAGGCCGATTTCCTCGGCGATGGGGATGAACACGTCCGGCGCGATCGTCCCCCTGATGGGATGCTCCCAGCGCGCCAGGACCTCGAAACCGGTGATGAGGCCGGTCGTAAGGTCGACCTGCTGCTCGAAATACGGGACGATCTCCTGCGCGGGAATTGCGTGGCGCAGGCCTGCTTCGAGTTCGCCGCGTAGTTGGAGTGACCGCTCCATCGACCGATCGAACCAGGCATGGCGGCCGCGTCCGGCGGTCTTGGCAGCATGGAGCGCGATGTCGGCATTTCGCAGGAGCGCGTCGACCGAGGCGCAGTCGACGTCCGACCTGGCGATACCGATTGACACGCTCATGTGGATGTCGACGCCATCGGCGCGAAACGGCAGCGCGAGACCGGCGATCATGCGCTCGGCGATTCGATCGGCCACGTTCTTGTGCGCGGAGTCGAACACGAAGGTGCAGGCGAATTCGTCTGCGCCGAGCCGTGCGAGCAGGCTGGCACCAGGAGCGATCGCGGCGATCGTCTCGGCGACATAGACGAGCAGCAGGTCGCCCACCGCATAGCCGTGCAGGTCGTTGACGCCCTTGAAGTGATCGATGTCGATCGTCAGCATGGCCATCGCCTTGCCGCGGCGGCGGGCGCTGGCGAACAGGGTCGCGCCGTCTTCGGACAGGCTGCGGCGATTGAGGAGCCCGGTGAGCGGATCGCGCTGTGCCAGAGCCTCGGCGCGGTGACCCGCGTCGGTCAGCGTGCTCAACTCCGCAGCCAAGGCGCGATACCGGAACCAGCCGAACAGGATCAGCGCGATGTTGAGCAGCATCGCCGCGACCAGCGTGCGGTCGAACACCTCGGTGCTGCTGTGAAAATGCGCGACCGACTTGACGAGTACCGTGCCGCCGGTGCCGACGAACAAAAGGGTTGCGGCGCCCGTAACGGCGCCGGTCATGAATTCCCGACTTATGTTGCGGGGCGCGCGTGGCGCCGCCGACTTTGCGGTCATGGTATAGCCTGTCCGGTCTTCGATTGGTCTGCGGTGTGCCATGCGACAGGTGTAAGATATGTTAAGAAGCCGTTTAGGCGGGACGGAGCGTGTCATGCGCGCGCCTGATTGATCTGCATCACGACATTAGTATTTTCCGCAATCGCGCTGGTCAGTCTGAACACTGCTTTCGCCGGAGAACGAGGAGGCGTCTGCTCGACAAGGCCGACTCCGAGCCCATCTTGCATCCCTACCCACATTCCAGTAATGGGCGCATCACGTTCCGTTACGGGGCGCATTGGACGAGCATCCAAGGATGCACGCTGGCCGGCGAGGTTTCGCCCGCCGGCGCTTTTGCGTTTTGTCGCGGTGATTTGGAGTATTTCGATGTTCGAAAGCCTGAGCGATCGACTTGGCGGCGTCTTCGACCGCCTTCGCGGCCGGGGTGCGTTGTCCGAAGCGGACGTGCGCGCGGCGATGCGCGAGGTGCGCGTCGCGCTGCTCGAAGCCGACGTCGCGCTACCCGTCGCGCGCGAGTTCGTCGAGAAGGCGACCGAGAAGGCGATCGGCCAGAACGTCCTTCGCTCGGTCACGCCGGGGCAGCAGGTCGTCAAGATCGTCAGCGATGCGCTGGTCGAGATGCTCGGCTCGGATGCCGTAGAGCTCGAACTGGGCGTCACGCCGCCGGCCGTCATCATGATGGTCGGCCTCCAGGGCTCGGGCAAGACGACCACCACCGCCAAGATCGCCAAGCGGCTGGCGGCAGGGCAGGCCAATTTTGGGCAGGCTGGTCGCGAGCGCAAGAAGGTGCTGATGGCGTCGCTCGACGTCAATCGCCCGAACGCGCAGGAACAGCTGGCGACGCTCGGCACGCAGATCGACGTTGCGACTCTGCCGATCGTGCAGGGCCAGCAGCCGGTCGATATCGCCCGTCGCGCGATGCAGGCGGCCAAGCTCCAGGGCTATGACGTCCTGATGCTCGACACCGCGGGCCGACTCCATGTCGACCAAGCGTTGATGGACGAGATGAAGGCGGTCGCCGACGTCGCGAACCCGGCCGAGATCCTGCTTGTCGTCGACTCGCTGACCGGCCAGGATGCGGTCAACGTCGCGCAGAACTTCAGCGATCAGGTGCCGCTGACGGGTATCGTGCTGACCCGCATGGACGGCGATGCGCGCGGCGGCGCGGCGCTGTCGATGCGCGCGGTCACCGGCAAGCCGATCAAGTTCGCGGGTACCGGCGAGAAGCTCGATGCGCTCGAGGCGTTCCATCCGGAGCGCGTTGCCGGTCGCATCCTCGGCATGGGCGACGTCGTCAGCTTGGTCGAACGCGCTGCGGAGTCGATCCAGGCCGAAGACGCCGAGCGGATGGCCGCCAAGATGGCCAAGGGTCAGTTCGACATGAACGACCTGCGTGCCCAGCTCGCGCAGATGCAGCGGATGGGCGGGCTCGGCGCGCTGGCCGGGATGATCCCCGGCATGAAGAAGGCGCAGGGCGCGGTCGCGTCGGTCGGTGGCGAAAAGGTGCTGGTGCACATGGACGCGATGATCGGTTCGATGACGATCAAGGAGCGCAACAAGCCCGAACTGATCAACGCCAAGCGCAAGATCCGCATCGCCAAGGGATCCGGGACGACCGTCCAGGAGGTTAACAAGCTGCTGAAAATGCACCTCGAAATGTCGACCGCCATGAAGAAGATCAAGAAGATGGGCGGCATGAAGGGCATGATGGCAATGCTCGGCAAGGGCGGCATGGGCGGTGGTCTTGGCGGCATCGGCAACGCGATCGGCGGGCCGCAGATGGGCGACATGCTCAACAAGGCCGGTGCTGGCGGCCTGCCCGGCGGTGGCGGTGGTCTACCGGGGCTTGGTGGCCCCAAGATGCCGCAGATGCCTGCCGGTTTCGACGATTTTCTGAAGAAGAAATAACCTCTTTATCCAACCACGACACCTCGGCTTTCGCTCGGGGATCTATCTAGAAAACGAAGGAAAATATCATGGCAATCAACATTCGCCTCGCGCGCGGTGGCTCCAAGAAGCGTCCTTACTACAAGATCGTCGTTGCCGATGCGCGTTCGCCGCGTGACGGCCGCTTCATCGAGAAGATCGGCAACTACAACCCGCTCCTCGCCAAGGACAACGAGCAGCGCGTGCAGCTCGACGCCGATCGCGCGAAGCATTGGCTGAGCGTTGGCGCGCAGCCGACCGACCGCGTCGCGCGCTTCCTCGACCAGGCTGGCGTGCTCGAGCGTTCGGCGCGCAACAACCCGAACAAGGGCAAGCCCGGCGAGAAGGCCACCGAGCGCGCCGAAGAGCGTGCGACCAAGGCGGCTGAAGCTGCCGAGGCCGAGGCTGCTGCAAAGGCTGCACCTGCTACGGGCAGCAACGAAGAGACCGAGCAGGTCGTCGCCGCCGAAGTCGAAGACGCCACGAGCGCTTCGTAAAAATCTGGGGCGGTCGGGACATCCCGGCCGCCCTTGTTCCGTCATTCCAGCGAACGCTGGGATCCAGAGCCGGGGACGACAACGTTCGTGGCTCTGGATCCTGGGTCGAGCCCAGGATGACGACGAGGGTAGCGGACCTGCTCCGCACCCGAACCGGACTTCATGCGTTCTCTCAATCGGTAACCCCGAACAGGAGCGCATGATGGCCCCCGAAACCGACCCCCGCACAGCCCCCGCACCCGAGGACATCGAAGATGCCACCAACCAAGGCGTCTCCGCCGACGAACCCGCCGAAGGCTCCGACGACACTCCCGGTCGCGATGAAGGCTCCGCGCAAGGCTGACGTGACGCTCGCCGTCGTCATCGGTGCGCACGGCATCGGTGGCGAAGTGCGGCTGAAGGTCTTTGCCGAGAATTTCGGCAGCTATAAGAGCTTCAACAATGGCGCACTGTCGCTGAAGTCCGCGCGCAACGGCAACAACGGCATGATCGCGCGTTTCGCCGAGGTCGCCGATCGCAACGCTGCCGAGGCGATGCGCGGGACCGAACTGACGGTGCCGCGGTCCTCGTTGCCGCCGCTGGAAGACGGTGAGTATTATCACACGGATGTGATCGGGCTCGATGTCGTCTCGACCGATGGGGAGGCGATCGGACGGGTGGTCGCGATCGATAATTTTGGTGCGGGCGACGTGATCGAGATCGAGCGGCCATCCGTGGATGACAAGCCCGGCAAGCGGTTCATGATCCCGATGCGCCCCGAAGCCGTTCCTGAGTGGAATGCCGACCGGCTTGTCGTAGAGGCTTCGTTCGCGGCTGAGTAACCCTTGTTCTCCCAAGTTGAGTAGCGATTACCGTCGAAGTGGTCGCTGTTCGGTGAGCATGTTGCGGATCGTCGTGGCAGCGACGCCGGCTTCGCCCATCGCGTGGCTGATCTGGTCGAGACCCTTCACCACGTCGCCGGCCGCGAACAGGCCGGGGATTGAGGTTCGCTGGTGCGAGTCGACCTCCAGGCACCCGTCTTCGGATGCGCGGGCGCCTGCTGCGACGGCCAGTTCTGAACGGATGACCGACCCGAGTGCGGGATAGATGCTGTCGAACGATAACCGCCCTTCGACCGTGTCGAGTGCGAGCTTGTCACCCTCAATTGCATAATTGCCGCAGGGACCTCCGACGCGGATGATGCCGGCTTCGTCTAGCGCCGCTTCGCATGCCGGGTCGAGATCGTGGCTCCCCTCGGGGGCGATCAGCGTTACGTCCTTTGTGTAACCGCGCAGAAACAGGGCCTCGCGCATGCCGTGGTCGCCGGTGCCGATGATGCCGACGCGCTTGTCGGTAACCTCGTAGCCGTCGCAGATCGGGCAGTAGCGGAGCAAGCCGGTTTCCAACGCTTCGTCGTGGATGGCGTCGGGCATGTTTGGACGGTTGTTCACGACCCCGGTGGCGAGCAGTACGCTCCGGGCTCGCGCACGGCGATCGCCGAGCCGCACGGTGAAGCCGTCGTCCTCCACCTCGATCGCATCTACCCGCACGCCCTCGCGCACCGCACCGTAAGTCTCCGCCTGCGCCAGCATCCGGGCTAGCAGGTCCGTGCCGCGGATGCCTTCGGGATAGCCGGCATGGTTGTGCGTGCACGGGATCAGCGCGGCGCGGCTGCTGCCGCAATCGAACAGCCGGATCGAGAGGTGGAAGCGCGCGAGATAGATGGCTGCGGTCAGGCCCGCCGGGCCGGCGCCGATGATGATGCAATCGTCCATCCGCCGCGAGCGTTTCGCCAGCGTAATTGTTCCGTTGCGCCGATCCGTATAGGTGCTGGGCGCATTCGGCGCCGCACGATGGCGCAAACGCATAGAGAATTGGACGCTGTGACTTTCGCTGCCACGATATTGACGCTGTATCCGGAGATGTTTCCGGGGCCGCTGGGGACCTCGCTTGCGGGCCGGGCGCTGGGGGAGGGACGGTGGTCCTGCTCGCCGGTGCAGATCCGGGACTTCGCGACGGACAAGCACAAGTCGGTGGACGATACGCCGGCGGGGGGCGGGGCCGGGATGGTGCTGCGCGCCGATGTCGTGGCCTCGGCGATCGACAGCGTGGCGGATGGGCGGCCGGTGCTGGCGATGACGCCTCGGGGCAAGCCGCTTACCCAGGAGCGGGTGCGGGACCTCGCGCAGGGCCCTGGCGTCACCATTCTTTGCGGCCGGTTCGAGGGGTTCGACGAACGGCTGTTCGAGGCGCGGGAGATCGAGGAGGTCTCGATCGGCGACTACATCCTGTCGGGTGGCGAGATGGGGGCGCTGGTGCTGCTCGATGCTTGCATTCGGCTGCTGCCCGGCGTAATGGGCGCGGCTTCTAGTGGGGATGACGAGAGCTTCGAAACGGGGCTGCTCGAATATCCGCATTATACCCGACCTCAATCATGGGAAGGGCGCACGATCCCGCAGGTGCTGCGATCGGGGGATCATGCGAAGATCGCTGCATGGCGCAAACGCCGCGCGGAGATCGATACACGGTCACGGCGACCGGACCTTTGGGAGCGCCATGAGGGCGTTCGGGTCCAGTCGCCCTCTGGCGCGCAGCGACACGAGGACGAGACATGAACCTGTTGCAGACGATCGAAGCCGAGAACATCGCGAAGTTCCTGGCCAACAAGACGATCCCCGATTTCCGCCCCGGCGACACGCTGAAGGTCGGCGTGAAGGTCGTCGAAGGCGAGCGCACGCGTATTCAGAACTACGAGGGCGTGTGCATCGCGCGCTCGAACAAGGGCATGGGCTCGAACTTCACCGTGCGGAAGATGAGCTTCGGCGAGGGCGTCGAGCGCGTCTTCCCGCTCTACTCGCCGAACGTCGATTCGATCGAAGTCGTCCGCAAGGGCGCCGTGCGTCGCGCCAAGCTGTATTACCTGCGTGGCCGCACCGGCAAGGCAGCGCGTATCGCCGAGCGTCGCGACATGCGCCCTGCCAAGGGCACCGCAGCCGCCGAGTAATCGGACTGCCGCCCGTTCTGGGTCAGAGTTGGAGAAGGGCGCGGGGGCGATGGTCCCCGCGCCCTTTTTCGTGGCCGGAACCCTGGTTCGCGTCGAACCATCGTCGGAGGCGGCGTGATGCGGCTGCGCGGAGGCCGAGTCGCGCGGGGGCCGGAGGCGCGCGGAAGTTCACGAAGTTCACGCTACGTCCCCGCTGCAATCCCCCCGCGCGTCTGTGTTTCGGATCGGGCGAGGGTTCGGTCCATAGGGGGCAGGGGGCGGACATGCGGTGACGCTGCGCGTTATCCGGCGTGTAGGACAGCGTTTAGCGTTTCGAACCGTGGTGGCCGTCGGGTCTGTACGGTCCGTTGTCCTTGCGGGCATGGGGGCGGTTATTCGGTTATCCGGTTCTGGTTGGACAGGGGCGCGTGTTCCTGCGCAGACCGACTTCCGTTTCCTTGTTCTCCCGCGAAGGCGGGAGCCCAGTCTGGGTCCCCGCCTTCGCGGGGAAACACGTCTTGCTGGCGGATTGGGATGGCCGTCTGCCTGGACTAGAAGAGGCTTTGCCACGCTGAGCACGCTTGCGTGGACATGCCCCACCCCGACCCTCCCCTGAAGGGGAGGGAGTTTTCGTCGTGCCACCATGCAATTTCGGCGCGTCACGCAACGCACTCCCCGCGCGGGCGGGGAACTCTATCCTCGGGACTTACGATCACATTGCGCCACGGAGCGCAGCTCAAGGACTGGATTCACGCGAAGGCGCTAAGGCGCGAAGAGAAGACCGGGTAAGTGCGCTAAATAAGCTGCTTCTCTTCGCGCCTTAGCGCCTTCGCGTGAACATGCCCTTCTCCGTCATCCTGACGAAAGTCAGGACCCAGGATCACGAACGCCGCGCTGCTTGGCTCTGTGTCCTGACTTTCGTCAGGATGACGGCGTGGGTGGGGAGGCGTTCCGCTCGCAGTCGCGAACGCTGTCGTCTGAAGAGTGCCCATGAGCGCCCGCGCCTCAGGTAGCCCCCACGCACCCGTCAGCCCGCCTCAAGCACCCGTCAGGCGTCGCGCCACGCGCCGGGCTCCAGACCCGCCACGGTCCAGTCGCCGATGCTCCACCGGACCAGCCGCAGCGTGGGGTGCTGAATCGCGGCGGTCATGCGGCGGACTTGCCGGTTGCGGCCTTCGCGGATCGTTATCTTCAGCCAGCAGTCGGGGATGCTCGCGCGGACCCGGATCGGCGGCACGCGCGGCCAGAGGTCGGGGGCGGCGATCCGCTCGACGTCGGCGCGGGCAGGGCCGTCCTTCAGCAGGACGCCGCCCCGCAACCGATCGAGCGCGTCCTCGCCGGCATCGCCCTCGACCTGCACGAGATAGGTCTTGGCCAACTTGAACTTCGGGTCCGCGATCCGCGCCTGAAGGCGGCCGTCGTCGGTCAGCAGCAACAGCCCTTCGCTATCGCGGTCGAGCCGCCCCGCCGGATAGACCCCCGGCACATCGACGAACTGCAACAGCGTCGCGCGCGGGGTCGGACTGTTCACGTCGGTGAACTGGCTGAGCACGTCGTACGGTTTGTTGAACAGGATTACGCGGGGCATGGCTGGGCTTTATGCCAAAGCTGACGTTGGGGTCGAGCGGTTACGTTGAAGCGGGCGTCTTGTTGCAGTTTAAAGCCTGCTTGCTCATGAGCCAGCCATAGCTCAGTTTAGAGCAACTGGCTGGAGGTCACTAGATTAAATTCAAATTTACTCTCTATTGTGACGCCAGTCCCGTCTCCTAGGGTTGGCGAAGCGGCACATCACCACCTAGACGTGAGTGGATTTATCAGATTCAGAAAGCGAAACAGGTTGTGACTGAACGTTATTACGAGGCCACGTCGTTTTGAATGGCCGGGCTCAAGCACAAAAGCCGTACGATGCACCTTGGGCTATGGACGAAATTCAGCGTGGTTTCGAGCGCATTATTCAAGACGCCGAAAAGAGCGGACACGTACTAACCGCGAAGAAAATCGAGCGCATTGCCGAAAAGACGGTGAGAAGCGCAGGGCGTTCCGTTTACCGAACATTGATGGAAAACGCACCGAAGATGCTTTTGGAGCGTCGGAAAGACGGGCTTGGCTTTGAGCGGCGGAACATCCGCCGGTGGCGCAAGGCTTTTGACCTGATCGAGACGATATGGGTGTCGTGTGAGGAGCTTGGCCGTGCCTTTAACGAACACTATCGACCTGAAGCGGTAGAGGAGCAGGATTACGTCTTCGAGGCCATGACACATCTTCACGCGAAGGCGTTGCTCGTAACCTCGGAAATCATATGCCTACTAAAAGGTGGCTTCGCGGATGGAGCGTTGACACGATGGCGGACTCTTTACGAGGTCAACGTTGTCGCTGCACTTATGGTGCAGGAAGGGCAGGAACTCGCGTTGAGGTATCTCGCGCATTCTCGGGTACAAGCCTGGAATGATGTAAAAGATGATGTTCTTGAAGCAGGAGAATCGGAAGAGGATCGCGATTACCTCAGGGGCCAGGCGGAATATGCAATCGCAAGATTTGGTACAGAGCTGAACAAAAGGAATGGATGGGCTTGCGGTATAACTGGCAAGAAAAGCCCGACATTCGATAATCTTATAGAGCTTTCTGGGCGATCTGACGGTAGATCGCTATACAAGCACGCGTCACTTCATATTCACAGTAATCATCGTGGGCTAGACGAGCTTCTAGGAGTATGTGAATCTAAGAGTAGCGTCCTTCTCGTCGGGCAGAGTAACTCAGGAATGGTTATGCCTTTGACGATGGCCGTGTATAGCATCGTGGAAACTACGACGATGCTTATTCTAACTAAGCCAAACCTGGATCGCGGGGTATTGCTAAATTCGATTTTGCGTATGGCAGGGCGGATGAACCGGCTCGCGGGTGGCATTGAACGCCGAACATTTGAAGCGGCTAAAAAGCGCGAGAACGGTAAATCTGACGATCTGGCGGCAAATTGATCGCCTAATTGGCTGGATCAAAATTTGCTCATGCAAGGTAAATGCTAGCCGCTAGATAAGTTGTAAGGCACAGTCTTATTACAAAAATGGGCTGCGTTGTTAATCAACGCAGCCCTTTAACGATATTTAGTTTCAAGTCATTACTGGTCGAGGAAGCTGCGCATTTTCCGGCTACGTGACGGATGCTTCAGCTTCCGCAGCGCCTTCGCCTCGATCTGGCGGATGCGCTCGCGCGTCACCGAGAACTGCTGGCCGACTTCCTCGAGCGTGTGATCGGTGTTCATGCCGATGCCGAAGCGCATGCGCAGCACGCGCTCTTCACGCGGCGTCAGCGACGCCAGCACGCGCGTGACCGTCTCCTTGAGGTTCGCCTGGATCGCGGCGTCCACCGGGATGATCGCGTTCTTGTCCTCGATGAAGTCGCCGAGATGCGAATCCTCCTCGTCGCCGATCGGCGTTTCGAGGCTGATCGGCTCCTTGGCGATCTTCATCACCTTGCGCACCTTCTCCAGCGGCATGGAGAGGCGCTCGGCCATCTCCTCCGGGGTCGGCTCGCGGCCCTGCTCGTGGAGGAACTGGCGGCTGGTGCGAACCAGCTTGTTGATCGTCTCGATCATATGGACAGGAATACGGATCGTGCGCGCCTGGTCCGCGATCGAGCGGGTGATCGCCTGGCGGATCCACCACGTCGCATAGGTGCTGAACTTGTAGCCGCGGCGATACTCGAACTTGTCGACCGCCTTCATCAGGCCGATGTTGCCCTCCTGGATGAGATCCAGGAACTGCAGGCCGCGGTTCGTGTATTTCTTGGCGATCGAGATCACCAGCCGCAGGTTCGCCTCGACCATCTCCTTCTTGGCGATACGCGCCTCGCGCTCGCCCTTCTGGACCATGTTGACGATCCGGCGGAACTCGGTGAGCGCCATGCCGGTCTGCTGCGTGATGTCGGCGATCTCGGCGCGGATGCGCTCGACCGCCTCGCCCTCGTTGGCGACGAACGCGGTCCACTTCTTGTCGACCTTGTTGACCGTCGCCAGCCAGTTCTCGTCGATCTCGTGACCGATATACCGGTCGAGGAAGTCCTTGCGCGGCACCTTGTGGCGCTCGGCGAGGCGCAGCATCTGGCCGCCCAGCGCGGTCAGGCGACGGTTATAGGCATAGAGCTGATCGACCAGATATTCGATCTTGGCGTTGTGGAACTGGACGCTCTCGACCTCGGCGGTGAGTTCCTCGCGCAGCTTCTGGTATTTGCGCTCGTCGGCCGCGGAGAAATCGCCGCCGATGCCCATTGCGTCGACGCGGCTCTGCTGGATCTTGCTGAACTTCTTGTAGAGCGCGGTGATGCTGGCGAACCGCTCGAGCGCGATCGGCTTGAGCTGTTCCTCCATCTGCGCGAGGCTGAGGGTGTTGTCCTCCTCCTCGTCGTCCGATGCGCGCGGGGCACGGCGCTCGCCGTCCTCGTCCTCGTCGGCGGACGGCTCTTCGGGCTCGGCCTCTTCCTTGAACGAAGGGCCGGCGTTCTTTTCGCTGATCTCGCCGTCGTCGGCTTCGCCGTCCTCGGCCATCGCTTCGGGCGCGGGGTCCTTCGACAGCATCGCATCGAGATCCATGATCTCGCGCAGCTGCATCGTGCCCTCGTTCAGCGCGGTCGACCAGTCGATGATCGCGTTGAAGGTGATCGGCGATTCGCACAGGCCGAGGATCATCGTGTCGCGACCCGCCTCGATCCGCTTGGCGATCGCGATCTCGCCCTCCCGGCTGAGCAGCTCGACCGCGCCCATCTCGCGCAGGTACATGCGGACCGGATCGTCGGTGCGATCGATGGTCTCTTTCTTCTTTTCGATCGCGGGGCCTGTGTCGGCATCCGCGTCGGCGGCCTCCGGCTCGTCCTCGTCGTCCTTGGCGGGCTCGGTCTCGCCGTCCTCGCCGGCTTCGTCGTTCTCGACGATGTTGATGCCCATCTCGCTCAGCGCGGCGCTGATGTCCTCGATCTGGTCGGACGACATCTCGCCCTGCGGCAGCGCTTCGTTGAGCTGCTCATAGGTGATGTAGCCGCGCTTCTTGGCGCGCGCGATGACCTTCTTGATCGACGCATCGTTCATGTCGATCAGCGGCGCATCGCCGGTTTCGTTCGTCTCGGCGGGTTCCGCCATGTTCGCCTTAGCCATCAATCGCCCTCGGTACCCAACGCTCGGGCGTCTTCGTTCGACTGTACAAGATTTGCAAGTCGGACTTCCAACGCCTGTTTCTCTCTTACCATAGCCACTTGTCGTTCGAACGCATCTTCGGTGAAGTGCGTCTGCATCGCCGCGGTCGCCTGCTTGAGTGCCGCGTCTACCTCAGGGCGGGCGACCATGATCGCGATCGCCTCGTCGAGGTCGGCACGGACGCGGGCTGGATCGGCCGTGGTCTGCGTGAACGAATAGGGCATCGTATCGGCTCTCAACAGGTCACTCGCGACTGAATTGAAACCGGACCTCGCCAATATGGTGAGCAAGCGCCCGCTATCAAGCTTCTGGTCCTCAAGTGCAACATCTACGACCGCTTCGAACAATCGCCCGAGCGCGCCGTCGATCATTTGGAGCGAGCCGAGCACCTCCATGTGGCGCGCGATCTCGACCGGGTGGCGGATCAGGCCGGCGAGCACCGCCTTCGCCAAGACGCGGTCGATACCGGTGGCGAGGAAGGCCTTAGCGTCTTCGGTCACCGGTGCTGCGGGGGGCTTCCAGCCGCCTTTCGGTCGCTCGCCTCTGGGCACGAAGGGGGCGCGGACCGGTTTGAAATGCTCGTAGAAGCGGTTCTTGAACTCGGCGTGATATTGCTGCTTCACCGACGGGTCGGCGATGCCTTCCGCGAGTTCGTGGAGGCGGCGCTTGAGGCCGGCGCGCTGTTCGGGGGTGTCGAGTGCCTCGGCGGCGACTTCGGACGCCCAGAGCCGGTCGACGAGCTGTTCGGGGGTCTTGAGCAACGCCTCGAATGCACCGGGGCCGCCGGCGCGGACGAGGTCGTCGGGGTCCTGGCCTTGCGGGAGCGTGACGAACGCGAGGCTGCGGCCGGGCGCCAGTAGCGGGAGCGCGCGGTGGGCAGCCCGGAGCGACGCCTTCTGGCCGGCGCCGTCGCCGTCGAAGCAGAGCAGGGGGACGTCGACCATCCGCCACAGCCGTTCGAGCTGCGCTTCGGTCAGGGCCGTGCCGAGCGGGGCGACTGCTTCGCCGAACCCGGCCTGGGCTAGCGCGATGACGTCCATATAGCCCTCGACCACAAGCACACGGCCCGACTTGCGCGAGGCGGGGGCGGCCTTGTCGAGGTTGTAGAGCGTGCGGCCCTTGTCGAAGAGCGGGGTGTCGGGGGAGTTGAGGTATTTTGGCTCGCCACCGTCGAGCACACGCCCGCCGAACGCGATCGTCCGCCCGCGGGGGTCGCGGATCGGGATCATCAGGCGGCCGCGGAATCGGTCGTAGGGGTCCTTGCCCTCGACTGAAATCAGCATGCCGGACTCGACCAGCATCGGGTCGCCGTAATCCTTCAGCGCGGTTTTGAGCTTGCCGCGGCTGTCGGGAGCGAACCCCATGCCGAACGCGCGCGCCGTCTCGGGCCTGATCCCGCGGCGGTCGAGCAGGGCGCGGGCTTCGGTGCCGGGAATGCCGTTGAGTTGTTCCGTGAACCAGTCGGCGGCGTCGGACATGACCTCGTGCAGGCCCTTGGCGCGTTCGGCCTTGGCGGCGGACTGGCGGTCCATCGCGGGCATGTCCATCCCGGCGGCCTGCGCGAGTTCCTTCACCGCGTCCATGAAGGGCAGGCCGCGCTGGTCGGTCATCCACTTGATCGCGTCGCCGTGCGCGGAGCAGCCGAAGCAATGGTAGAAGCCCTTGTCGTCGTTGACGTAGAAGGAGGGGGTCTTCTCGTTGTGGAACGGGCAGCAGCCCTTGTGCTCGCGCCCGGCCTTGGTGAGCTTGGTGGTCTTGCCGACGAGGGCGCTGAGCGAGGTGCGGGCGCGGAGTTCGTCGAGGAATTGTGGGGTTAGGGCCATGGGGTGACTTTGGTGGGGGTGGTGTTTGCGGCACTCCCCTCCCCCGACCCCTCCCGCAGGCGGGAGGGGAGCAGAAGGGGGGCTGCGTTCGCGGAGGACACGACCGAGTCCCCCTTCCGCTTGCGGGAGGGGTTAGGGGAGGGGCGTTCCGCAAGCACGCGCCCGATCTCGGCCACCACGCCCTCCATCCGCTCCAGCACGTCGTTGTTCCAGAACCGGATCACACGGTAGCCTTGGTGTTCGATGAAGCGCGTCCGCCGGGCGTCATCGTCGGACTGCCAGTCATGCTGCCCGCCATCGACTTCGACGACGAGCTTCGTAGCGCGGGAAACGAAGTCGCAGATGAACGGCCCGATCGGGACCTGACGGTTGAACCTCACGCCGGACGTTCGGCGCGCGGCGAGGTGCTGCCACAGTGCGCTCTCTGCACGCGTGGGGTGGGCGCGGAGGTCTCGGATGCGGGTGCGTTGTTCCAATGCTCCGTCTCCTGTGTAGCGCTGCCCTCCCCCGACCCCTCCCGCGAGCGGGAGGGGAGCAGAATTTACGACAGCGCCGCCTTCACCAGGCCGCTCGCCTTGCTCATGTCCAGCTCGCTTGCGTGGCGTGCCTTCAGTTCCGCCATCACGCGGCCCATGTCCTTCATGCCGGTCGCGCCGAGCTCTGCCTTGATCGCCTCGATCGCCGCCGACGTTTCCGCCTCGCTCATCTGCTGGGGGAGGAAGCGTTCGATCACCGCGACCTCGGCCGTCTCCGCATCGGCGAGTTCCTGGCGGCCACCCTTCGAGAACATCTCGATCGACTCGCGGCGCTGCTTGACCATCTTCTGGAGCACTTCGACCACCAGCGCGTCGTCGCTCTCGGGGGCCTTTCCGGTCCGCGCCTCGATGTCGCGGTTCTTGATCGCGGCCTGGATCAACGAGATAGCGTTGCGGCTCGTCTTGTCGCCGGCCTTCATGGCGGTCAGCTGCGCTGCCTTGATGTCGTCGCGAATCATGTACTGGTCTTTCAGGCGGTTCGGGATAGCCCGACGGGATAGCGCGTCCGCCGCCCGTTTAACAGATTGACGCTGCGGCACGCCGGCCTTAGCGGACACCACTTAGCGACATCGTCAACGTAAAGAGAGTGCCCAGCCTGATGGCCGACACCAATCCTATTGCCATGCCCGCTGGAGCTACCGGCGTCCTGGTCCTCGCCAATGGCGACGTGATCTGGGGTCGCGGGTTCGGCGCAGAGGGCAGTGCGGTCGGCGAAGTGTGCTTCCACACCGCGATGACCGGCTATCAGGAGGTGCTGACCGACCCGTCCTTCGCCGGACAGATGATCTGCTTCACCTTCCCGCACATCGGCAATGTCGGCGCGAACCCCGACGACGTCGAGGCGGACGACCCGCACGCGCTCGGCATCATCGTCCGCGAGGACGTGACGCAGCCGTCGAGCTTTCGCGCGGTCGAGGGGCTCGATGGCTGGATGAAGCGGCATGCGCGGATCGGCCTCTCGGGGGTCGACACGCGCGCGCTGACGCGGCGGATCCGGGTGGCGGGCGCGCCTAATGGCGTGATCGCGCATTCGGCGAGTGGCGAGTTCGACGTGGCCGCGCTGCTGGCGATGGCGCGCGCGTGGCCGGGGCTGGAGGGCATGGACCTCGCCAAGGACGTGTCGACCGAGATGCATTATGGCTGGGGTGAGGATGCTCCCGGCGGTGTCTGGAAGCTGGGCTTCGGGTATGGCGACACCGCGCAAGCAGGAGGGCGCGCTTCTGCTCCCCTCCCGCTTGCGGGAGGGGTCGGGGGAGGGGCTGACCAATCAGCGCCGACCCCGCCTGAGGCCATGCCCTCCCCCAACCCCTCCCGCGATGCGGGAGGGGAGCAGAAGGCGCGCCCCCACGTCGTCGCGATCGATTATGGCAGCAAGCGCAACATCTTCCGCAACCTCGTCGAGGCAGGCGCGAAAGTCTCGGTCGTCAGCGCCACCGCCAGTTTCGACGACGTGATGGCGCTCGCCCCCGATGGCATCTTCCTGTCGAACGGCCCCGGCGATCCCGCGGCGACCGCCGACTACGCGGTGCCGGTGATCCGCCAGCTGCTGGAGACGGGCAAGCCGCTGTTCGGCATCTGCCTCGGCCACCAGTTGCTCGGCCTCGCGGTCGGCGCGACCACGACCAAGATGTTCCAGGGCCACCGCGGCGCCAACCACCCGGTCAAGCGCCTGTCCGACGGCGCGGTCGAGATCACCAGCATGAACCACGGTTTCGCAGTCGAGCGCGACAGCCTGCCGGCCAATGTCCGCGAGACGCATGTGTCGCTGTTCGATGGGTCGAACGCGGGGCTAGAACTGACCGACAAGCCGGCGTTCTCGGTGCAATATCATCCTGAAGCGAGCCCCGGACCGCAGGACAGCCTATATCTGTTCGAGCGCTTTGTGAGCTCTTTGCGGAATATTGAGGGAAGCTGACCGATGGCAACTGTCCGCGCGCTTAAAATTTATGAGCCGGAGCGCTCCTCTCCGCAGGGCGACGTGGATGCCTCCATCATATTGCTAGATTTCGAAGGCGAGAAATTCGTTCAGATCGACACTTACGGATCGAAAGATCGCAAGTTTGTCGGAAAGCGATCTCAGAGCTTGAGGCTTTCTAAGGAAGCCTTTGAGCAACTTATGAAACTCGGGACCGCGCATTTCGCGCAAGGACAATAATGCCAAAACGCACCGACATCTCCTCGATCCTCGTCATCGGCGCAGGACCCATTGTCATCGGCCAGGCGTGCGAGTTCGATTATTCGGGCACGCAGGCGATCAAGGCGTTGAAGGAGGAGGGCTATCGTATCGTCCTCGTCAATTCGAACCCCGCCACGATCATGACCGATCCCGAGCTGGCCGACGCGACCTATGTCGAGCCGATCACGCCCGCGATCGTTGCCAAGATCATCGAGAAGGAGCGCCCGGACGCGATCCTGCCGACGATGGGCGGGCAGACCGCGCTCAATACCGCGCTGGCGCTGTTCCATGACGGTACGCTGGAGAAGTTCGGCGTGACGATGATCGGGGCGGATGCCGATGCGATCGACATGGCGGAGGACCGGCTGAAGTTCCGCGATGCGATGGACCGGATCGGGCTGGAAAGCGCGCGCTCGGCGATCGCCCATACTGTCGAGGAAGCGCTCGAAGGCCTTGAGAAGACGGGGCTTCCGTCGATCATCCGGCCGAGCTTCACGATGGGCGGTTCGGGCGGCGGCATCGCGTATAATCGCGAGGAATTCATTGCGATCGTACGCAACGGGCTCGATTTGTCGCCGACCACCGAGGTGCTGATCGAGGAATCGCTGCTCGGCTGGAAAGAATACGAGATGGAGGTGGTGCGCGATCGCAACGACAACGCGATCATCATCTGTTCGATCGAGAATGTCGATCCGATGGGTGTCCACACCGGCGACTCGATCACCGTCGCGCCGGCGCTGACGCTGACCGACAAGGAATACCAGATCATGCGCAACGCATCGATCGCGGTGTTGCGCGAAATCGGTGTCGAAACAGGCGGTTCGAACGTCCAGTTCGCAGTCAATCCGAAGGACGGCCGGCTGGTCGTCATCGAGATGAACCCGCGGGTTTCGCGCTCGTCCGCGCTGGCGTCGAAGGCTACCGGCTTCCCGATCGCGAAGGTCGCGGCGAAGCTGGCGGTCGGCTACACGCTCGACGAGATCGAGAACGACATCACCGGCGCCACGCCCGCCGCCTTCGAGCCGACGATCGATTACGTTGTGACGAAAATCCCGCGGTTTGCGTTCGAGAAGTTCAAGGGCGCATCGAACACGCTCGGCACCGCGATGAAGTCGGTCGGCGAGGTGATGGCGATCGGTCGCAACATCCACGAGTCGATGCAGAAGGCGTTGCGGGGGCTCGAGACGGGCTTGTCGGGGTTCAACCAGGTCGATCATCTGGTCGGTGCGCCGCGTGCGGAAATCGAGGCGGCGCTGGCTGTCGCGACGCCGGACCGGTTGCTGGTGGCGGCGCAGGCGCTCCGCGAGGGCTTCACGGTCGCCGAGGTGCACGCGATCGCCAAGTATGATCCGTGGTTCCTGGAGCGGATCGCCGAGATTATCGCGGCCGAGGCCGAGGTGATGAAGGACGGCCTGCCGATCGACGCGCCCGGCATGCGCCGCCTGAAGAGCATGGGGTTCAGCGACAAGCGGCTTGCGTGGCTGGCGCTGCAATCCGCCAATCTGCGGGGCATGAACCGCGGGATCGCGCGCGGCTCGGGACTGATTCACGAGGTCGTCAAGGCGATGACCGGCGGCGTTACCGAGGAGGAGGTGCGCCAGCATCGCCTGAAGCTCGGCGTGCGGCCGGTGTTCAAGCGGATCGATACGTGCGCGGCCGAATTCGATGCGAAGACGCCGTATATGTATTCGACCTACGAGGCGCCGAGCTTCGGCGAGCCCGAGAACGAGTCCGAGCCGACCGACCGCAAGAAGATCGTCATTCTCGGCGGCGGGCCGAACCGGATCGGGCAGGGGATCGAGTTCGATTATTGCTGCTGCCATGCGTGCTTCGCGCTCGCGGATGCGGGCTATGAGACGATCATGGTCAACTGCAACCCGGAGACGGTGTCGACCGATTACGACACGTCGGACCGGCTGTATTTCGAGCCGCTGACCGCCGAGGACGTGCTGGAGATCCTGCATGTCGAGCAGCAGAACGGCACTTTGGTGGGCGTGATCGTGCAGTTCGGGGGGCAGACGCCGCTTAACCTTGCGCGCGCGCTCGAGGCTGCCGGAATCCCTATCCTGGGGACGACGCCGGACGCGATCGATCTGGCGGAGGACCGTGAGCGGTTCGCGGCGTTGATCACCAAGCTCGGATTGCTCCAGCCGGCCAATGGGCTGGCGCGGAGCCGGGACGAGGCGGTCGCGGCGGCGGAACGGATCGGGTATCCGGTGCTGATGCGGCCTTCCTATGTGCTTGGTGGCCGGGCGATGGAGATCGTCGATACGATCGGGCAGCTCGAGCATTACATCGCGACCGCGGTGCAGGTGTCGGGCGACTCGCCGGTGCTGATCGACCAGTATCTGCGCGATGCGATCGAGGTCGATGTCGACGCGATCTGCGATGGGACCGGCGTGGTCGTCGCGGGCGTGTTGCAGCATATCGAGGAGGCGGGCGTCCATTCGGGTGACTCTGCGTGCTCGATCCCGCCATATTCGCTGTCGGCGGAGATCATCGCCGAGATCGAGCGGCAGACGGTGGCGCTCGCGCATGCCTTGTCGGTGGTCGGCCTGATGAACATCCAGTTCGCGGTGAAGGATGGCCTGGTCTACCTAATCGAGGTCAACCCGCGTGCGTCGCGCACCGTGCCGTTCGTCGCCAAGGCGATTGGCGCGCCCATCGCCAAGATCGCTGCACGCGTCATGGCGGGCGAGAAGCTGATCAATTTGCCGAAGATCGACCGGCATATCGACTATTATGCGGTGAAGGAGGCGGTGTTCCCCTTCAACAAGTTCCCCGGCGTCGATCCGGTGTTGTCACCGGAAATGAAGTCGACCGGCGAAGTCATGGGAATCGATCCCGATTTCACGATCGCCTTCGCCAAGGCGCAGCTTGGCGCGGGGACGATCCTGCCGACCAAGGGCAATGTCTTCGTCAGCGTGAAGGACGGCGACAAGGCGATGATCGTCGAGGCGGTGAAGGCGCTGGTCGACACCGGCTTCTCGATCGTCGCGACCGGCGGCACCGCGGATCATCTAGCTCGCGCCGGGTTGCCGGTCGAGAAGGTCAACAAGGTGGCGCAGGGCCGGCCGCATATCGTTGACCGGATCAAGGACGGCGATATCGCGCTGATCTTCAACACCACCGAGGGGTGGCAGAGCCTGAAGGACTCGCAGCCGATCCGCGCGTCGGCGCTGGGACAACGCATTCCGTACTTCACGACCGCACCCGCTTCGCTCGAAGCGGCGAAGGCGATCGCCAAGCTTTCGACGCACAGCCTTGAAGTACGGCCGCTGCAATCCTATTATTCGCAGTCGCACGACTGATCCCGACATGAGAATGATGTGTGGGCGGGGCTGGTACAGGGCCTCGCGCGGGGAAATGGATTTGGGGACGAGATGATGGCGACCGTCGAAAAGATGCCGATGCTGCAGGAAGGCTATGAGACGCTCAGCGCGGATCTGAAGCGCCTGAAAGCCGAACGTCCGACGATCGTCGACGCGATCGAAGAGGCGCGCGCACACGGCGACCTGAGCGAGAACGCGGAATATCATGCCGCGAAGGAGCGTCAGGGCCAGGTCGAGGCATCGATCTCGGACATCGAGGACAAGCTGTCGCGTGCGCAGATCATCGATCCGAAGGACCTGTCGGGCGACAAGGTCGTGTTCGGCGCGACGGTGACGCTGCTCGACGAGAACGACAAGCCGGTGAAGTATCAGATCGTCGGCCAGACCGAGGCTAACGCGAAGACCGGTCGGATCTCGTACAATTCGCCGCTGGGTCGCGGGCTGATCGGGCGCAAGCTCGACGAAGAGGTCGAGGTCACGGTGCCGGCCGGCGAGCGGTATTACGTCGTCTCCAAGATCGAGTTCATCTGAGCCTTATGCAATTCTTCGAGACGCGGGCGACGGCGATCATCACGATCGTGACGGTCATCGTCTCGGGATTTTTGGTGCTGAGTGGATCGCTCGGGTACTGGGCGGTGAACGCCGGGTTCATCCCTTTGCGGATGACCGATCTCGGTATTCCGAGCGAGCATATGTTCGTCGTGCCGTCTTGGGCGACGCCGCTGACTGCGACTCTGATCCATGGTGGCTGGGCGCATATCGCGCTGAACCTCGTGATGCTCGTGTATTGCGGGCAGTTCGTCGAGAAAGCGCTGGGGACGGTCGGGTTGATCGTTCTGTATGTGCTGGGCGCGTATGCGGCGGCGGCGGGGCATTGGGCGTTCGGGCCTGACTCCACCGCGCCTATGATTGGCGCCAGCGGTGCGATTTCGGCGGTCGTTGGGGCTTATGCGCTGCTGTATGGCGAGCGGCGGGCGCAGGCGATCGGGCCGGTGCCGGCTGGGGTCGTGCATGTTGTGTGGCTTGCCGCAGCGTGGATCGGGATCCAGTTGCTGATGGGGCTGGCCGGGTTTGGGGCTTCGGTTGGGGCTAGCGGGCCGATCGCTATTGGCGCGCATATCGGCGGGTTCTTGGCGGGGCTGGCGCTGGCTCGGCCGCTGTTGCTGTGGCATTACCGCGCGGCTTGAGCCAGCCAGCTCCTAACTACCGCCACTTGATCCACGCAAACCCCGTTCGTCCTGAGTAGCTGCTGAGCTTGTCGAAGCGGCGTATCGAAGGATGGGTTGGCGCGCGGGGCCTGTGCTTCGATACGAGCCCTCGATACGCTCCTTGCGGAGCCTACTCGTTCTCTACTCAGCACGAACGGGGGTGGGGAAAGGGCTACTGCTCCAAGTCGCGAACTGGCGAGGCCGCGGGAGCACGTTGCCGTAGTCCTGCTTGGCGTGCCCTCACCCATCGCCGCCTTTGGCGTCTTTCCCTCTCCCCGATGGGAGAGGGACGAGGGGGGTCGCTTCATGCAAACTTGATCGTCAGACAGGTACTACAGAACCGTCATCCCCGCGAAGGCGGAGATCCATAGCCTATGTCGTTGCGATCGGTTAGCTACGTCAGCCGGTATGGATTCCCGCCTTCGCGGGAATGACGGCTCAGGAGTAGTTCAGGCTACGGTCGCGCCGAGGTTCGGTTCGAGCATGCGGTGCAGGTGCACCACGACGAACTTCATCTCGGCATCGTCGACGGTACGCTGCGCCGCAGCACGCCAGGCCTTCTCGGCGCTGGCGTAGTCGGGGAATACGCCGACGAACTCGATCTTGCTCAGATCGTTGAAGTCCAGGGTGCGCGGGTCGCTGACGCGACCGCCGAATACGAGGTGGAGCTTGCTCATGCGCTTGCTTTCCTAGGGAGGGGGTTGCCGCCTCCCTAGCGTGTTCGACCCGCGGTTTGAACCCTTAGACAGTAGGCTTTTGCGAAACCGCCTTCGCACCTGCAGTACCGGCCGTCGTGACCGCCTTGACGATACCCTCGAGCAGGCCCTTGGCCTGGTCGCGCGCATTGTCCTTGGTCAGGCCGAGTTCGCCGAGTTCCGAACGACCGGCATCCTTGGCTGCCGCGGTCGCCGCGACGAGCGTTTCGCTGAGGCGCTTGCCGACGGGGGCGAGCAGTTCCTTCTCGCGCGCCGAACGCGGGAGCAGCGCGCCGGCGAGGGCGCCGACAGCGAGACCGCCGACGAGGATGCCGAGCGGGCTGGACTCGAGGTTGTTGACGACGCGCTTGGTCTTCTCGCGCGAGACTTCGAGAACCTCCGAGGCCTTGTCGCCGGCGTCGTGATAGACCTTCGATGCGGTCTCGCGGACGGTGTCGAGGCCTTCGCGGAGACGGCTCTCGGTCTCGTGGGCGGCTTCGTTGGCGGTGGTCTTTGCGTCGGTCATAGAAAGTGTCCTTCTGGTGGCAAGCTGCTCGCCGTTCAATGCAATGAGGGTTCAACGCGAGCCGGGACTTCAAGGTTTCAATATGGTGACCGTGGTCAGGGCAATCACCGCCCGCGGCGGAAGAGTCCGACGATCCGGTGGCGTGCGAGGAACAGTCCGGCGACCGCGGCGAACCCTGCGGTCGGCCCCGGATTGCGCTTCACGGTCTCGACGCTGGCGCTGAGCGCGGCGGTGCCCGCATCCGCGACGTCGCGGCTGGCGTTCAGCGCGAGCTTCCGCGGATTGAGGCGGTCCTGCAACTGCCCGATCGTCATCATGACGCGCTGGCGGGCGAGGGCCGATTCGATCTCTGCGGCGGCGACTTTGGCGGATGTCATGATACGGGCTCGCTCTTCGTCTGAAGCTTCGACTTGCCGATCATCGCCAGGATCGCCGCCACTGCGAGGACGGCCACCACGACGATGGCGGTCGCCCATCCTGGCCCCACCAGCGTCGCCACCGTCAAGATCGCACCGACCAGCAGTGCGATCAGCGCGGCGAGAGCCAGTACGCCAGCGACCGCGAAGAACATCGCGGCCGACTTGTACGCGCTCGCCGTCTCGCCGAACTTCGCCTTGTAGACAGCGACTTCCGCGGTCGCGAGACTCTTCGTCTCGGTCGCCAGGCGACCGACGATCGACACGAGGCTCTCGTCCTCGCCGGTCGCGAACGTCAGTGGATCGACCAAGACGTCAGACCTTCGAGTTGGCATCGACGCCCGACTGCACCAGTCGCGCGACGACGAAGCCGATGGCCGCTGCTGCACCCACCGCGATCGCGGGCGATTTCCGCACGAGTTCGCGCGCGTCGTCGAACAGCTCGTCGATGTCCTTCGCCTTCACCTGGTCGGCGAAACCCGAGACGCTGTCGGCGGCGCTGCGGGCATAGCCGCCATATTGCGAGCCCAGCTTCTCATCGACCTGGCCGGCGGCGTCGGTCAGCAACTGCGCGACCTGCTCCAGAGCGCCGCTCGCGCGTGCCTTGCCGTCCTCGGCGAAGGTGCGGACCTTGTCGGTCGCCTGCGCGGTGTACTTGTTCGCGCCGTCCTTGATCGCCTGCTTGGCGTCGCCGGCCTTGGCCGAGACATCGCCGTTATCGATCGTCTTGCTGAGCTCGGTCCCGACCTCGTTCGCGGTCGTTTTCAGGTCGTTGACGGTGTCGTTTACGCTGGAGTCGGCCATGACGGTCCCTTTCAGAATTGTTACGCCCTCAACACCGTCGTTGGAGCACGGTTCCCGAACCGTCGCGCGATTGCACGACACTATTCTCGGATGTCCGCGCGATTGCCCGATATGGCGTGAGACGGTAGAGGCGGCGCGAACGACCCGGCACCGGGATTTGTAGGAGCATCGTTACGTGACCGCAATCATCGACCTTCATGCACGCCAGATCCTCGACAGCCGCGGCAATCCGACCGTCGAGGTCGACGTACTGCTCGAAGACGGCAGCTTCGGCCGCGCCGCCGTGCCCTCGGGCGCCTCGACCGGCGCACACGAGGCGGTCGAGCGCCGCGACGGCGACAAGACCCGCTGGGGCGGCAAGGGCGTCGATGGCGCGGTCGACGCGGTCAACGACGAGATCACCGACACCGTGCTCGGCATGGACGCGGAGGACCAGTCGGACCTCGATCGCGCGATGATCGAACTCGACGGCACCGAGAACAAGGGCCGGCTTGGCGCGAACGCGATCCTCGGCGTCAGCCTGGCCGTCGCCAAGGCGGCTGCAGAAGCGCGCGGCCTGCCGCTGTACCGTTATGTCGGCGGCGTGCAGGCGCATCTGCTGCCGGTGCCGATGATGAACATCATCAACGGCGGCGAGCATGCCGACAACCCGATCGACTTCCAAGAATTCATGGTCGTGCCGGTCGGCGCGTCGAACATCCTCGAAGCAGTCCGTTGCGGCTCGGAGATCTTCCACACGCTGAAGAAGGGCCTGAGCGAGAAGGGCCTGTCGACCAGCGTCGGCGACGAGGGCGGCTTCGCACCGAACATTGGCAGCACCACCGAGGCGCTCGACTTCATCATGTCGAGCATCGAGAAGGCAGGGTACAAACCCGGCGAGGACGTGATGCTCGCGCTCGATTGCGCGGCGACCGAGTTCTACAAGAACGGCAAGTACGACATCTCGGGCGAGGGCCGGATCCTCGAAAGCGCCGAGATGGCGGAGTATCTCGCGGACCTGACGCGCCGCTACCCGATCTTCTCGATCGAGGACGGCATGGGCGAGGACGACTGGGAGGGCTGGAAGACGCTCACCGACCTGATCGGCGACAAGGTCCAGCTGGTCGGCGACGATCTGTTCGTGACCAACCCGAAGCGTCTGAAGCGTGGGATCGACCAGGGTATCGCGAACTCGCTGCTGGTGAAGGTGAACCAGATCGGCACGTTGACCGAGACGCTGGAGGCTGTGTCGATGGCGCAGCGCGCGAAGTATACGGCGGTGATGTCGCATCGGTCGGGTGAGACCGAGGATGCGACGATCGCTGATCTGGCGGTCGCGACCAACTGCGGGCAGATCAAGACGGGCAGCCTTGCGCGCTCGGACCGGTTGGCGAAGTACAACCAGCTGATCCGGATCGAGGAAGAGCTGGGCGATGCGGCGCGCTATGCGGGTCGCGACATCCTGATCGGGGGTTGATTGCCCATCCGTCATGCCGGGCCCTTCGACTAGCTCAGGAGGGCCTTGTTCCGGCATCCACGGTCCCGCATATTCGACAGACTTGATTGCGCGGAACGGTGGACCCCGGAACTAGTCCGGGGTGACGGAGTGGGTTTGGAGTACCGGAGGACGACATGGCACGCGTGACGACGAAGACCAGCAAGTTGCGGAAGACGATGCGCAAGGCCGCGTGGCCGGCGCTGGGGCTGACGCTGATGGCGTTCTTCGGCGCGTATGCCGTGCTCGGGCCGAACGGGATGTTCGCGTATGGCGACTACAAGCGGCAGCTTGCGAAGCGTGAGCAGGATTACGCCGCGCTCGATCGCAAGCGTGAGGTTCTGAAGAACCGGGTCGCGCTGCTGAACCCGGATCACGCGAACCCGGATATGGTCGACGAGATGGTCCGCAAGGAACTGAACGTCGCGCATCCGGACGAGGTTATCGTCCCGCTGGGGAACTGAGCGCGCCGTCATCCTGGACTTGATCCAGGATCCAGAGCCACTCGCGACCCCGCTCGTGGCTCTGGATCCTGACTTTCGTCAGGATGACGGGCGGGGCGTTAACGTCCCAGGAACGTGAGCAGGTCGTTGGTGAAGCGATCGCTCTCGGTGATCGTCAGGCCGTGCGGCGCGCCGTCATATTCGACCAGTTGCGAGTCCGCGATGCCCTTGGCGGCGGCGCGGCCGGTGGCGTCGATCGGCACTGTCTTGTCGCTTGTCCCATGCACGACCAGCGTCGGTACGCGGAACGCCGCCAGGTCCTGACGGAAGTCGGTGTGGCCGAACGCCTTGGCGCACTCCAGTGTCGGGTGAAGGCCTGCCTGCATCGCGAGGCTCCAGACCCAGTCGACCACCTCATCGCTGACCGGCGAGGTGATGAACCCGACGCCGAGGAATTGCTGGAGGAAGGTCTTGAAGAACGCCGGGCGATCGTCTTCGATACCGGCGCCGATGCTGGCCAGCGTCTCTTCGGGAACGCCATCCGGGTTGTCGTCGGTCTTGAGCATGTACGGCACCACCGACGAGATCAGCCCGGCGGCGACCACGCCCTTGCCTTCGTAGCGGCTCATGTAGCGCGCGATCTCGCCGCCCCCCATCGAGAAGCCGACGATCGTCGCGTCGGTGTTCGCGCCGGTGGCTTCCATCACGTCGGCCAGATCGTCGGTCAGCGTGTCGTAGTTATAGCCGGTCCAGGGCTGGCCCGAACGCCCGAAGCCGCGGCGGTCATAGGCGATCGCGCGGAAGCCGGCGTGCGCGAGTGCCATCGCCTGCGCGTCCCAGCTGTCGGCGTTTAGCGGCCAGCCATGCGTTAGGATCACCGGGCGACCTGTGCCCCAGTCCTTGACGTAAATGTCTGTACCGTCACGGGTTTTTACGTAGGGCATGCAAGTCTCCGGTCTGTCTTGGCAGATGCACGTTCAACGGCTCATCGTGCGCGCCGTTCCGCACGCTGGCGTACCAAGACTTCGACTGGCAGCATGGGGCCAGACGAATCGGAATTGGAGACAGGATGCGGATCGGACTTTTGACGACGGCACTCGGCGCGGTCCTCGCCTTGAGCGCGTGTGGCTCTGCGCAGACGACCGCGAATACGCAGGCTCCTGCCGTGCCGACGACCGCTGCGAAGGGCGACTGGGCGGGGTTCCGCGATGGCTTCATCGACGGCTGGTTCAAGATCGATCCGGCGAACGCGGTCTATCAGGGCAAGCACGAGTATGACGGCGGCTTGGGCGACTGGAGCGCTGCGGGGCTGAAGCGGCAGGCGGACTTCCTGCATGGCGCGATCGACAAGGCGGGGGCGTTCACGGATCTGAAGCCCGCCGAGGCGTTCGAGCGCGATTATCTGGTGCAGGTCGCCAAGGGCAAGCTGTTCTGGCTGGAGGATGCCGACCAGCCGCACCATAATCCGGCTTGGTATGTGAGCGCGGGACTCGATCCGAACACGTATATCGCGCGCAACTATGCCGATGCGCCGACCCGGATGAAGGCGTTGACCGCGTTTCTGCAGAAGATTCCGGCGGCGGCGGGGAACATCAAGGCGAACCTCAAGACGCCGATGCCGCTGAGCTACGTCAATTACGGGACGGCGGCGTTCAACGGGTTTGCGGATTATTATGCGGGCGACGCGGTGAAGGCGTTCGCAAGCGTGAAGGATGCAGCGGCGCAGAAGCAGCTGACCGATGCGGCGCAGGCGGCGTCGGAGGCGATGCGCGATCTGGGGACATGGACCGAGGGCCAGCGCGCGACCGCGACGCAGGATTTCGCGCTCGGGGCGGACAAGTTCTCGCGGATGGTGGCGATGACCGAGGGTGTCGATACGCCGCTCGACCAGCTCGAGGCGGCGGGTGTTGCCGACCTCAAGCGCAACCAGGCGGCGCTGGCGCAGGCGTGCGGGGTGTTCGCCAAGGGGCAGACGATCCTCGCGTGCATGGACAAGATGAACGCGAACAAGCCGGTCGGTGGCCCGGTCGCGGAGGCTCGGCGACAGATCCCGACGTTGCGGAAATTCGTCGTGGATCACGACCTGCTGACGATCCCGGGGACCGAGCAGGCGCTGGTCGAGGAATCGCCACCGTATAACCGGCAGAACTCGGCGTATATCGATCCGCCGGGGCCGTTCGATAAGGGCGTGCCGTCGATCTACTACATCTCGCCGCCCGATCCGAGCTGGACCAAGGCGGTGCAGGACGCGTTCGTGCCGGGCAAGAACGACCTGCTGTTCACCTCGGTGCACGAGGTGATGCCGGGGCATTTCGTCCAGTTCCTGCATGCGAACCGCTCGCCGTCGCTCTTCGGGCGGCTGTTCGTGGGGTATGCATTCGCCGAGGGGTGGGCGCATTATGCCGAAGAGATGATGTGGGAGGCGGGGCTCAACAACGGTGATGCGGAGACGCATGTCGGGCAGATCTCTAACGCGTTGCTGCGGGATTGCCGGTATCTGTCCGCGATCCGCATGCATGCGAAGGGGATGACGCAGGAGCAGTCGTTCCGGATGTTCGTCGACGAGTGTTATCAGGACGAGGGGAACGCTAAGCAGCAGGCTGCTCGGGGGACGTATGATCCGGCGTATCTGAATTATACTATGGGTAAGTTGATGATCCGGAAGTTGCGTAGCGACTGGACTGCGACGCGGGGTGGGCGGAAGGCTTGGAAGGCGTTCCATGACGAGTTCTTGAGTTTTGGGGGGCCGCCGATTCCCTTGGTGCGGAAGGCTATGATGGGGGAGGATAGGGCTACGGCTGCCTTCTGATTTGGGGGCAGTTGCACACATTTCGCACCACCCCGGCGGAGGCCGGGGCCCAGTTGGGGAACGTTGCTAACGATGCGCGGCCCTCCGTTACGCCGACCTTTCCAACTGGGCCCCGGCCTTCGCCGGGGTGGTGTTATTTTTGGGGAGGTCGTCGCGTTTCCTCAGGAGCATGTGTCCCCGCGAAGGCGGGGACCCAGACTGGGCACCCGCCTTCGCGGGTGAACATTCTTCTTCTGCTCCCTCTCCCCTGCGGGGAGAGGGCTGGGGTGAGGGGCTGTTCCGGGCGGAGCGCTCCTTGGCTGCCCCTCACCCCGACCCTCTAAACGGAGGGGAGAGGGAGTAGCAGTTACCGCGTCTGTTGCGCGGGCTGGACGTCTTGCGTTTCTTCGGTCGCCGGGTTGCGGATCGAGGGGCGGAGGCGGCTCAGGCTGCATAGGCCTGCCACTAGCGCTAGACCGGCAGCTACGAGCGGCGGTGTCATGCCGGCGCCAACGCCCATCGCCAACAACGCCGCGACCAAGGTGGCGCCGGTGGTCTGGCCTACCAGCCGCACCGTCGAGACCAGGCCGCCTGCCGCTGCGGCGCGTTCGCGTGGTGCGGAGCCGATGATGAGGCGCGCATTCGGCGCCATGAACATCCCGAACCCCGACCCGCACAATGCCATCCGCCAGGCGATGTCGAAATAGCCGGGGTCCGCCGGCATGTACGCGATCAGCAGCAGCGCGCAGATCGACACCCCCATGCCGATCCCGCCGAGCAGTCCTGCCGGGTAGCGATCGGACAACCAGCCGGAGAGCGGCGCTACGAACATGTTCGCCAGTGGCCATGGTGCGATCGCCGCGCCGACTTCCGCCGCGCTGAAGCCGTAGGTGTGCGTCAGGCGGAACGGGGTCGAGAGCAGCAGCGTCATCTGCGCGATGAACGCGGTGTAGGCACCGATCGCCGACAGCGCGAGCACGGGACGGGCGAGCAGGTCGATCGGCAGGATCGGCTTGGTCTCGCCTTGCTCGCGCTTCACGAAGAACCAACCGATCACCACGCCGGTCAGGACGATCGCCGCCGAGACGATCGGGCTGTCGCCGTGGACCGCGCTTTCCGCGCCGCCGATGACGAGCCCGATCATCGCCGCGCACATGACTGCGCCGAGGACGTCGAACGGTTCGTCGTGTTTGCGCGGTTCGGGTAGCGCGCGGCCGAGCAGCAGCGACGCGATCGCGAACGGTACGGCGCTGGCGAACACCCAGGGCCAGGGGGCGATGGCGAGGACGAGGCCGCCGATGGTCGGGGCGAGTGCCGCCGAACTGGAGACGACGACCGAGTTGATGCCGAGTCCGCGGCCGAGCTGTTTGGTCGGGTAGATCGAGCGGATAAGTGCTGAGGAGACGCTGAGCGCGGCTGCGGCACCCAGGGCTTGCGCGGCGCGGACGACGAGCAGGAACGGCAGGCTCTTGGCGAAGAAGCAGAGCAACGTCGCGACGGTGAAGAGCAGCTGGCCGTATTGGTACATGCGCTTCAGGCCGATCCGGTCGCCGAGGCCGGAGAACGGGAGCAGCGCCATCGCGAGGATCAGCTGGTACACGGTAACGACGGTCACCACCGCGCTGCTGCCGACGTGCAGGTCGCGCGCGATCGTCGGGAGCGCGACGGTGGCGATGCCGCCGTCGATGATCGTCAGCGCGGTGCCTGCCGAGATCGCGGCGATCGCGACGAAACGGCGCGGCTTGGGCAGGCCGTCGGCCGCCGATATCTGGTCCGGTTGCATTGCGGACCGCGATAGACCCCGGCATGTATCGCGCCAAGCAAATCAGGGAGATACGGTGATGCGGGTTCTGGCTTCGATGCTTGCGGCGACGATATTGAGCGGTGGCGCCGGGCTTGCGGGCGGTGCCGCGCTTGCCCAAGTCGCACCGATGACCAAAACGAACAGCGCCGCCGACCCGTATATCTGGCTCGAGGACAAGGATGGCGCGAAGCCGTTGGCCTGGGTCGAGGCGGAGAATGCGAAGACGCTCCCCCGGCTCCAGAACGATCCACGCTACAAGACCTTCTATGCCGAGGCGCTGGCGATCGCGTCGGCGAAGGATCGCATCCCGATGCCGAACCAGATGTTCGGGCGGATCTATAATTTCTGGCGCGATGCCGAGCATCCGCACGGGCTTTGGCGCTGGACGAGTGCGGCGGATTACGCGAGCGCCACGCCGAAATGGACGACCGCGCTCGATCTCGATGCGCTGGGCAAGGCCGAGGGCAAGCAGTGGGTGTGGAAGGGCTCGACCTGCCTTCAGCCCGAGGAGCGGCTGTGCCTGGTCGCGCTGTCGGAGGGTGGCGAGGATGCGGTGACGTACCGCGAGTTCGACCTGTCGACCGGCGCGTTCGTCGAGGGCGGCTTCACGCTGCCCAAGTCGAAGCAGGATGCGAGCTGGGTCGACAAGGATACGCTGCTGGTCGCGCGCGACTGGGGGGCGGGGACGACGACGCAGTCGGGCTATGCGTTCGTGCTGAAGCAGGTGAAGCGCGGCCAGCCGCTGACCGCCGCGACCGAGGTGTATCGCGGCGCGGCGACCGATCAGGGGCCGACCGGCGCGGACGTGCTGACCGACGAGAAGGGCAACCGACTGGTCGTGATCCAGCGGCGGAAGACGTTCTTCGGCGCGGACAAGCTGGTGTGGACGCCGGCGGGGACGCGTCCGCTTGCGCTGCCCGATCGGACGTTTCCGGCGGGGATGATCGACGGACAGGTGATCTTCTCGACCAGCGATCCTTGGGGCAAGATCCCCGAGGGCGCGGTTGCGTCCGCGCCGCTTGCCGAGGTGGAGAAGGGGACGATCAACCCCACGATCGTGTTCGCACCGGGGCCGCGCCAGTCGGTCGACGGGATGGCGTTGACCAAGTCGAAGCTGTTGCTGGTGGTGTCGGACAACGTCCGTGGTCGCGCATCGGTCTATACGCATGGCGCAAGCGGCTGGACCGCCAAGCCGATCGCGCTGCCCGACAACGCCTCGATCGATGTCGCGAGCACGACCGATCGTACCGACGATGCGTATCTGACGGTGACGGGGTTCCTGACGCCGACGTCGCTCTATTCGCTGGATGCGGCGACGGGCGCTGCGCCGAAGCCGATCAAGACTTTGCCGGCAAAGTTCGATGCGTCGAACGATGTCGTCGAGCAGTTCGAGGCGACGTCCACTGACGGGACGAAGGTGCCGTATTTCGTCGTGCACAAGAAGGGCATCACGCTCGACGGCACCACGCCGACGATCATGACGGCGTATGGCGGTTTCCAGGTATCGATGACGCCGAGCTATTCCGGGAGCACCGGAAAGCTTTGGCTGGAGCGGGGCGGGTCGTACGTGCTCGCCAACATCCGTGGTGGTGGCGAGTTCGGGCCGAAATGGCATGACGCCGGGCGGAAGACGAAGCGGCAGGTGATCTATGACGACTTTGCCGCAGTGGCGAAGGACCTGTTTGCGCGGATGCTGACGAGCCCGGCCAAGCTGGGGATCTATGGCGGGTCGAACGGCGGGCTGTTGATGGGGGTCGAGTTCAACCAGCATCCCGATCTCTGGAAGGCGGTGACGATCCAGGTGCCGCTGCTCGACATGATCCGGTACGAGGGGATCGCGGCTGGGGCGTCGTGGGTCGACGAATATGGCTCGGTGAGCGTGCCCGAGGAAAAGGCGTTCCTCGAAAAAATCTCGCCGTATCAGAACATCAAGAAGGGCGTGGCGTATCCGGAGCCGTATATCTGGACGACGACCAAGGACGACCGCGTCGGGCCGCAGCATGCGCGCAAGTTCGCGGCGCGGTTGAAAGAATATGGGCTGCCGTATCTGTATTATGAGGACACGGCGGGCGGGCATTCGGGCGATGCGGATATCGAGCAGGGGGCTCGGTTGCAGGCTTTGCAGATGACGTATTTCACGCAGAAGCTGGTGGGGGTGGCGAAGTAGGGGGGCGGCTCCTGCCGTCTCCCGCTACTTCCTGCCGTTCTCCCGCGAACGCGGGAGCCCAGGGTCACGAACGGTATCGCTTGTGATCCTGGGCCCCCGCGTTCGCGGGGGAACATTTAGCTCGCGGCTCGAACTTAGCGGCAGCGGACCTGGCTGTTGCTCTGCTCCACTGCACGCCCGGCGAGACCTCCCGCGGCTGCGCCCAGCAGCGAGCCGACGATGCGCGAACGGCCGCCGTCGATCACGTTGCCGAGGATGCCGCCACCGGCCGCGCCGATGATCAGCCCGGTCGTGCCGTCGTTGCGCTTGCAGTAATATTTGCCGTCCTGGCCGGCATAGACGCGGTCGTTGGTCGCCAGCGTGCGCTCCTGGTAGTTCGGGCCTGCGCGGTAATAGCGCGAGGGGTCGTAATTGCCCTCGTCGCGCTCGTCCGGATACGCTTCCTGATAACCACGGTCGGGTGCGGTGCGATAGCCGCCCTGCGGCACATACCCGCCGCGGTTGCGGACCGACTGATAGCGATCGAATTCCTGGCGGAAGATCTGCAATTCGCTGTCGAGGCGCGACTGGGCGGCGGCGAACCGCGCATCGTCGGCCTGCGACTGCGCGAGCGCGGGCGTGGCGGCGGAGAGGCAGGTAGCGGCGATCAGTGCAGCCGTACCGAGAAAACGCTTCATGATCCGGATCCTTCTAGAGTGTCACGACGATGACGGGCGGCAGCATCGCGCCACCGCCCGCCCGATATCAAGACTTATCAGCGGCAGATCTGCACGCGACGGTTGTGGCGCCATTCGGTGCGGCAGCGGCGGTTGTTGTTCCAGTTGCGACGATCGTTGTCGCGACCACGATAGCGGCGGTTGTCGTGACGATCGCCGCGGTGATCGTTGCGGCGATAATCGCGGCGATCGCCCCGGTGGTCGCCACGGTGATCGTTGTCGCGATACTGCTGGCTGTGCCCGCGATCGCGCTGCGCTTCTGCGGGAGCGGCGGCACCGAGACCGAGCGTGGCAAAGGCGAGGCCCGCGGCGATGAGATGCGTAAACTTCATGAGATGTCCTCTCGAACCCGACAATCGGGATGCGCCGTTGATACGGTTGTTTGGCGGCATCGTTCCTGAACGACATTGTCGGCTGGCGTACAGGTTCGTCGAGCGCGCGGGGATATCGCGGGCTTGGAGTCGCACGCTTGGATATCGGACGCATGGAACCCGGCGCAGGATATCGGTATGGGGGCGCACGAGGCGGGGTTTCTCGATCCTCGTCGTTCGGTGGCCCGGTCGAAAATCCGGTCGAGGACGCGAAGGCCGACGGCGCTTCGGTGATGGAGACGGACGATTTTCAACCTGATATTCGCGACGCCGTGCCTGTTCGTTCTCGCGCGCTGGCTGTGGCCGTTGGCGCTGCCGTTCTGGATTAAGGCCGGCATCGGCATCGTGCTCCTGCTGGCCTCGCAATATCATTTCTGGAGTCGGCTATCGTCGGGGTCGATCTTCGCGCCGGAGTTTCCGCGGGCGATCGTCATTCTCTTCAATTGGGCGTTCGGCGCGATCGTGCTGCTGGCGGTGCTGCAGATCGTGCTCGACCTTGGTACGCTCGCGACGATGCTGGTGCGGCGTGGATCGGTCGGGGTTCCTGACGGCGTCCGCTATGCTATCGGCGGGCTGGCGGGGCTGCTCGCCGCGATCGGCGTCGCGAACGCCGTGCGGGTCCCGCCGGTCGAAGATGTCGAGATTCGCGTGCGCGACCTGCCGCCGCAGTTCGACGGGTATCGGCTGTTGCAACTGACCGACCTGCATATCAGCCGCTTGTTTCCCGAACGCTGGACCCGCGCGGTCGTCGACCGGGCGAATGCGACCGGTGTCGACCTGATCGTCGTGACGGGGGACTTCATCGACGGATCGGTCGCGATGCGCCGCGCGGACGTGGCACCGCTGGCGGATCTTCGTGCGCCGGACGGCGTGTATGCCATTCCCGGCAACCACGAATATTTCTTCGATTATGCCGCGTGGATGCGACATCTGTCGGGGCTGGGCATCCGCATGTTGCCGAACGCGCATTCCGTGCTGACGCGTGGCGACGCCGGGCTGGTGATCGCGGGCGTCACGGATCTGTCGGCGCCCGGAGTCGGACAGCCCGGTCCCGATCTCGACGCCGCGCTCGCGGGTGCGCCACGCGACATGCCGATCGTGCTGCTCGATCATCAACCGAAGAATGCGCGGCGGTCGGCGGCGCGGGGCATCGCGATCCAGCTTTCGTGACACACGCATGGCGGCATGATCCGCGGGTTCGACCGGCTGTTCGCATCCGCCAATGGCGGGTTCGTGACGCGGCGGTACGACGTCGACGGCATGACGCTGTACGTCAGCAACGGCACCGGGTTGTGGCCGGGGTTCGCGTTGCGACTGGGGCGGCCAGCGGAGATGACGCGGATCACGCTGCGCGCAACGCGGTAGATTGCGCAGACTTCCGAACGACTTGGTGACTTTCCCGGCGCCACCCCGCGGGCTAAGTCCGCCAAGGCGATGGCAACGACGATCGCAGGAGAGAGGCAGCGTATGCGCGTGATGATGACCAGTATGTTCGTGTGTCTGGCGCTGGCGGGATGCGGCGCGGACCCCGACCGATCAAACCAGACGACCGTCGCGCGCGACACCGAAACCACTGCACCGGCGGCAGAATCGTCGCCGGCATCGACGCCGGCATCGACGCCGGCATCGACGCGGGCACCGACGAAGGTCGCGCTGACGTCCGGTCCGTCTTCGAAGCCGGTCGCCTCGACACCGATCTCGTCGGAGCTGCTGTCGTGTAACGCCGAGATCGGCGAGGCCGCCGCCGCCAAGCGCGTGGCGATGTGCCGGGATGTGTCACCTGCGACCCATCCGCCGTGCAACGCCGTCAACAGCTGCGCGATTATCGAGGACGAGATCGCCCGGAGCTGTGCACTGTTCGATGGTAGGGGCACGCCGATAGCAGGGTGCGAACCGGCGCCGAAGAGCATGGAAGCCGCCGCCGCGGTGGTGCGACGCTATTATTCGGCGATCAACGCGCGCGATTACGCGACCGCCTGGACGCAATGGGGCGACGAGGGCCGGCCGGGCCAGACGCTCGCCGCGTTCGAGGCGGGATTCGCGCATACCCGCAGCACCCGCGTGACGATCGGTGCGCTACAGCCGGGCGACGGCGGTGCCGGATCGATCTATCAGCCGGTGCCCGTCACCGTCGATGCGACCCTCGACGACGGTACGCAGCAGCGCTTCCGCGGCACCTATGTCGTGCGCCGGGTCAACGATGTCGACGGCGCGTCGGCGAGCCAGTTGCGGTGGCATATCGGGTCGGCACAATTGAAGCGGATACCCGCAGCGTAAGGACGCAACCCAGGGGCCGGCGACATTGCGCCGGCCCCTGGGGCATGGCTCAGACGAGCGTCAGGCCGACGTCGACGTTGCCGCGCGTCGCGTTCGAGTACGGGCAGATCTGATGCGCCGCATCGACGAGCTCCTGCGCCCGATCGCGCTCCAGGCCTGGCAGCGTCACCGTCAGGTCGGTCGTGATGCCGAAGCCACCAGCCGCGCGCGGACCGATGCCGACCTTGGCGGTGACGGCGACGTCATCCGGAACCTTCATCTTCAACTGCTGGCCCGCGACCTTGAGCGCGCCGATGAAGCATGCGGAATAGCCAGCCGCGAACAGCTGCTCGGGGTTGCTGCCGTCGCCGCCTGCGCCGCCCAGTTCCTTCGGCGTCGAGAGGGCTACGTCGAAGCGGCCGTCCTGCGAACGTGCGTGGCCGTCACGGCCGCCGGTTGCGGTGGCTTCGGTGGTGTACTTGACGTCGATCGACATGCTGTGTCTCCATATTGCTTATCGCGATAACTATCTAGGCGGGCACGATACGGAAGTCCAGCAACAATTGTCGCGATAAACATTTTCATGCTATACCCGATTGCGAAGGAGCCCCGCCGTGTCCGATCCCCTGCCGCTCGACCAACAGCTCTGCTTTTCGCTGTATGCCGCGACGATCGCGATCAACCGCGCGTACAAGCCAGTGCTCGACCGGCTCGGCATCACCTATCCGCAGTTCCTCGTTCTCCAGACCTTGAACGAGGCGGAGGATGGGTGTTCGATCGGGGCGATCGCCGAGCGGCTCGCGCTGGAGCCGAGCACGATCACGCCGCTGGCAAAGCGGCTCGAGGCCGCCGGGCTCGTCACCCGGATTCGCAACCCCGCCGACGAACGCCAGGTGCGCGTTCGCCTGACCGACGCGGGCAGGGCGCGGTGGACCGAAACGGGCTGTCTCGGACCATTGATCGTCGAGCGATCGGGCATGACGCCGGACCGTCTCGCGTCGCTCAATGCGGAAGTCGCGGCCCTCCGCCGTGCGCTCGCCAGCGAGGCGCCGGCTACGCAGTGAAACGCCGGGCTTGCGGCTATCCGCCCGAGCCGCCGTCGGTTGCCCCGACCGTGGCTTCCATGCAGACGTGCGATACGGGAAGGGCGCGCGACATGGGGAGTGTCGAGTTCAGGCGGGGATGGGGGTGGTTGCTGTTGGCGACGCTCGCGATCTCGACGATCGGCGACGAGATCTCCCTGATCACGCTGATGTTCCGCACGGCCGGCGATCGTGCGCCATTCGCCGTACCGCTGCTGCTCATGGCGCAGCTGCTGCCGGGGCTGCTCGCGACGCCGTACATCGGTCGCCTCGTCGATGCGCGTGATGCGGGCATGCTGCTTGCCGGGGCTGCGTTGGCCGATGCGGTCGTGCTGGTCTGGATGGCGTATCATCCGGATCTGAGTTCGACGCTCGCGGGGGCCAGCGTCCTCAGCATCCTCTTTGCGATCGGCGGCACGGCTAGCTTCGCGCTCATCCCCGTGTTGGCGACCGGACTGGGGATGACGCTGGCGCGTGCGAACGCGGTGCTGGAGTTCGTGCGGAGTGCGGGCATGCTCGCGGGGCCGGTCGTCGGGGGCATGCTGGTGGCCTGGGGCGGGGCCGGCAACGCGCTGCTGATCGATGCGGCCAGCTTCGCGCTGCTTGCCGCGGTGATCGTGGGTAGCGGCCTGCGGCGTCCGGTCGAGCGCCATGTCGGCGGGGTAGGGCGGGCCCTGTTCGCGGACTATCTGTCGGTGTTGCGGGATCGGCGGATCGTCATCATGATCGGCGCCCTGACGTTCGGCGTCTTCGCCAGCGCGATCGCCGATGTTGCGTTCGTCTTTCTGGTGACCGTTTCGTTGTCCGCGGGTTCGATAGCGTTCGGGCTGCTGACCGCCTGTTGGGCGGCCGGGATGATGGCGGGCGCGGTCGTCGTGGGAACATGGCCCGTGAACCGACCGGCGCCCGTCGCCTTCGCGTCGGTCATGGTGATGGGGACGATGATGGTCACGATCGGTGTCGCCGGTGCGACCATGCTGGCCGGACTGTCGTTGGTGGGGATCGCCTTCATCGTCGGCGGCGCGGCGAACAGCGTGCACAACGTCGCCGTCCGGACGATGTTGCAACGCGAAGCCCCCGCTAGCGCTCATGGCAAGGTCGCAGCACTTTACAGCGCGGCCACGAACGGTGCGGCGATCCTTGGTTACATGGTCGGCGGCCTTTTCATGCCGGCCGGCGCAATCGACGCGTATCTTCTCGGAGGGGTGCTCGGGATCCTGGCCGGCGGTATCGGATGGCTGTTGTTCGCGGTGCTGAAACCAGGTGCAGCCCGGCTATGAGATAGGTGGACCGAAGACCGACCATCCGGTGCGTGCGTTGAGCATCTCCAGCGCGCGGACGCCGAGCATCGAGTTGCCGTGCTGGTCGAGATTGGGCGACCAAACCGCGATCGATGCGATGCCCGGTGCGATCGCCAGGATGCCGCCGCCGACGCCACTCTTGGCGGGGAGACCGACACGCACCGCGAAGTCGCCCGAACCGTCGTAATGGCCGCACGTCATCATCAGCGCGAGGATGGTACGCATGCGTTTGGCGCGGTCTGCAGTATTGGCCGAAATGCGCGTGTCGGCCAGATAGCGACCGGCTTGGGCCAGTCCGACGCAATCGACCGCCACCGCACACTGCCGCGCATAGGCATCCATGATCGCATCGATCGGCGATCGGATATTATCGTGGTGGACCATGAAATGCAGCATGGCGCGATTGAGGTCGCCGCCTTCCTCGAGCACGTCCTTGTCGAGCGCGACCGCTGATTTCGCTGCGGTGTCGTCGATGCCGTCGCGTACGAGATTTAGAACGGCGTCCTTCGCTCGATCGCCGAAGTGTTCGACCAGCATGTCGACTATCACCAGCGCGCCAGCATTGATGAACGGATTGCGCGGGACACCGCATGTTCGTTCCAGATCGATCACCGAATTGAACGGATCGCCCGAGGGTTCGCGCCCGACGCGCTTGAACAACGGGTCGCCGATCTTCTCTATCGCCAAGCTCAGCGCAAAGACTTTTGAAATGCTCTGGATAGGGAAGACGGTGTCGGCCGATCCCGCTCGGATCAGCGATCCGTCGGCCATCGCGATCGCCATGCCGAACGGGCCTGGTTCGAGCCCCGCTATCTTCGCGTCGGCCGCATGCTCGATATCGCGGGCATCGCGCTGGATGGTAGCGGCGATTTCGGCGGCGATATCGGCGAGAGGCATGGTGGTCGAGGCTCCGTGTTCGGAGCGACAACGCCCGCTGCTCGTTTCGTCTCCCCCTACGTGGAAGGACGCGCCTTCATTGCGTCACAGTGCCCGGCAGGACGCTCTTTTCCAAAGGGAAAGTCCCCGTCTGGGACGGTTGTAAGGAACAGGTCATGGCCATGTGACGCGCAAAGATGCACGAACCGTCATGATGTAAATCAAGCGGGGCGGCGATGATCTGGATAGTTGGGGGCGGCGTCATAGCGGCCGGAGCAATTTTACTGCTGCTCGTCGTGACGAAGCGTCGTCGTCGAGCGGGCCAGTCTTCAAGCCGCTATATCCACGATGTGGATAGCACGCGGGCTTGGACGATGATGAACCAGCCTGGCACCAACAAGCACCCTCGCGGCTGACATCCGTCGCGGCCCGGCCCGGCTTTTCGGATTTTTCGATATTCGGGCGTATCGGGTGTCGATGACGGCCCGACGCCGCGCTTGAGAGCAGCAAATGGGGCGGCGATGCTTCGCCGCCCCAACCGACTCAGTTGCTGTCGGAATTGTCGTCGTTGTCGATCGCCATGTACAGACCGCCGCCAACTGCGACTGCAGCGATGGCGATGATCAGCAGGCCGGAACCGCTGACGTCAGCGAAATGGCTCTTCTTCCCGGTCGACGATGCGGCGCGAACCGACTTCGTGGTCGAGAGCGATGCTGCGGAATTCGATGCTGCGCTGGCGGCCACTGGCATTGCTGCAACGGCGATCGCGGACAGGGAAAGGATAAGTTTACGCATTTGAACGCTCCAAGATTTTACAAGAAGGGCTCGAATAGGAGATTTTCCGAAAATTTTGAAGAGCTAATTGAAGTTAAGAAAATCCGAATTGATCTAGATTTTGGTGGGCCGTGCAGATGCTTGCACGATCGAGTGGGTTTATTCGGCTGTAAAGCCGGAGCGCTGCGACAATCTGCGCACTTCAATTGAACGAAGTTACTGCCAAGCACGCTCAGCTGCGATAATTAGTATATATATCGCAATGGGATAGTGTGATTTGGCCGAGCGGAAGCGACGCCTTGAACTGTGGGGGGCGATCACCGCAAGCCTTGGCGATCCACGAGAAAATCGATTTGTTGCCGTGTGATGCCAGCAGCGAGTGCCGCCTGGAAGATCGCGGGCCGCGGATGGCGTCGGCCGAGTGCGATCACGAGCATCCGCAGCGCTTCGAGGCGGGGATCGGCCAGGCGGGTGGCATGCTCGAACCCGAAGAGCGTCTTGCACAAAGTAGCGAGCCAGCCATCCGGTTTGAGGTACGATTCCCGATCTCGCCGACCGATCTGGACAACCATCAGTTCCAGGACATCGAACGGCTGCATCTCGGCGTTTGCCGACTCGCCGAAATAAAGGGGAGGGCGGTTGGTGCGCGTGGCCGGGGATCGTCGGTGGTCCGGGTCGTGGCTTCTACGCCGAGGCAATGAATTGATGATCAGCAGGGCATTGGCCGTTGCGTGAGACAGATACGGCGTGGATGTCGACGACAGGAGCATGAGGGATGCCAACATGCTAAAGTCCGAACCGATAGGTCAGGCCCAGGCCGAGCGTCTTCTGGTTGCGCGATCCGCGTTCGCGGACGAGGGGAGACTTCGCGGCGTCTCCCGACAATCGATCGAACCCGCCGATCAGGGCCGCGCTGAGCTTGGGGGAGATGGGAACGACGACGACCGCGTTGACGCCGTAGGACTGCAACCCGCCCTTGGCATCGAAGCGTGCAAGACCGGTACGCGAGGACTGTCCGGCATCGATGCTGAAATACGTCGCCTCGTATTTGCTATCGACGACCGTCGCGCCCGGGCCAATCGAAAGGATGATCGGCCGATCACCGACGCTCAGGCCGGCGAGCGGTGTCGTGTATCGCAGGCCGAATTCGGCGATGACGCCGTCATGGCCGCCGAGCCCTTTACGCACCTCCGCGTTCGCCGAGAAGGGGCCCGACTGATAGCGGATATAGCCACCTGCCTCGATGGTCGCGTCGACGTCGCCCATACCGAGCAGTGCGGTGGACCGCTTGCCCGCGATCATGAACGTGGATTTGCCGTTCTCCCGGCGCTGCTGCTGGAATTTGACGACCGGGCCCGCTCTGAAGCTGTCGGTCTTGATCAGATCGAAACCGACGCCATCGAGGACCGAAATGAAGAAGCGGTCCTTGTAACGCACCGCGATATTGGGACCTGCCTGGAGCTGATAATCCTTGGATCCGACGAAGTTGGGGCTGTAAAAGCCGCCCACGCCGAGCTGGATCTGCCAATCGTCCCGCGGCTCATCTGGTGTGCCGACGGCACGGATCGCGTCGGGATCGAGCGGCGGACGCTCCTGCGCGGATGAAGCCGTGGCCCCCAGCGTTGCAGCAGCGCAGAGGACGGCGGAACGGCACAAGACGGAGATTTTCATATAAGACCTTATGGCTGCTGCCGAGCGCGCTCAGAGCGGTGTCCGCCGGGCATGGAGGCACGGCCCGCGGTTCGTGACCGAGGTGGAGGCGCGCTGTCGGACAAGTTCGGAGCGGTTGTTTGAAATGCAGATTTCGTCGACCGAAGCCGTGGCGTTCGATTGCCGATCGACGAAATCTTCAGACGGCGACGATCACCGGCTTAATCGAGATGTCTTTGCCGAATACGTCGCTACGCATCGGGTATAGTGCGTGAGTAGATGAGTAGGGATCTGCGATATCGGTGCTTTTTGTTGCGCTGGACCACAGGTGCCTCCTTTCCTGACTGAGACGCCGACGATATCGATATTCCCCATCACAAATATATTATCGAGCAATGTCAGGTTATTGGCTTTGGTTTAGTCTTGCGTAACACCGAAATGACTCAATCGTTCTCGAGAAAATGTGATTTTGAGTCTGTCGAGGCGCATTGATAGACATTCACAAAATCGATAACGCTATTGCTTGCGTTCGGTATTGGATGTTGACGGCATATGCCGAATAGAGAAATTCTGGGAATGCTGGTTCCATTGAGGCCGGCATTGCTACGATTTCTTGCGTCCCGTGGCGCCGCCGCGGACGAGGCGGAGGATATTCTCCAGGAAGTGTATCTTACTCTTTCGGCTGCAAAGATCGGTCCGGTCACGGAGCCTCGCGCCTATCTGTACCGGACCGCCAACAGTCATTTTCTCGATCATCGTCGCGCGGCGGGACGACGCGTGCGACGCGAGGGCGACTGGGTCGATGCGCATACCGGCGAGGACCGGGAACTCGACGAACGACCGTCGGCCGAGACGTCGCTAATCGCCAACCAGCAGGTCGCAATCTTGCAGCACGTGCTGGACGGACTGCCGGAGCGAACCCGGACGATATTCCGACGCTTCCGGGTAGAGGGCGAACCGCAACGGCAGATCGCCGCGGACATCGGCGTCAGTGTCAGCGCGGTCGAGAAGCATCTGACGCGCGCGTACGAAGCGATCGCCGCTGCGAGGCTTCATCTGGATGGGGATGATTCGATGCCGCGGCGTCTCAGGCATGAAAGAGGGCATCATGGAGACTGAGACGGCCCGTCGCCACGACGCGCGCGCGATCGAATGGCATGTTCGGCTTCGCGATGGCGACGACCGCGCATGGGAAGCGTTCGCCGACTGGCTTGCCGAGGATCCGCGGCATGCTGCTGCATATGACGCCATCGAACGCGTCGATGCCGCGATCGCGCCGCTATTGTCCGAGGTGTCGTTCGCGCCTGCGGAACGAACGGCCGCCAACGACGATGCCGTCATGCCCGCGTCTGACCGCAGGGTACGCAGCTGGCTGATCGCCGGCGGCGCACTGGCCGCGTCGGTCGCCGCGGCGATCGTCGTCGCCCCGCAGTTCGAGTCGGGCCGCTACGATGTCGCGACGGGCCCTGGCGAGCGCCGGACGATCGCACTGGATGCGACGACTGTGGTGGCGCTCAACGGCTCGACGCGAATGACGTTCGATCGCAAGAATGCGCGGTTCGCTTCGCTGGTCGGGGGCGAGGCCTTGTTCCGGGTTCGCCATGACGATGCCGCGCCGTTTACGCTTCACGTCGGTCGCAACCGCGTGGAAGATGTCGGAACCGTCTTCAACGTCGTGAACGATGCAGGCGGGGTGCGGGTCACGGTGGCCGAAGGCGAGATCGTGTATAACCCCGGCGATAGGGGAATTTCCCTCCATGCCGGCCAGGGATTGATCGATCCGTCGTCTTCGAAGACGGTGCGCGTGATCGCTACGCCGGTCGCGTCCGTCGGCGGGTGGCAAAAAGGGCAACTGCTCTATGGTGGGGCGCCGCTGTCGAGCGTGGCAGCCGACCTCGCCCGAGCGCTCGGCGTTCGCATCGACATGGCGCCCGCGATCGCGAACCGTCCGTTTTCCGGTGCAATTCGCCTCGACGGTTCGGGCCTCGGTCAGCTCGAGCGACTGGCCCCGGCTCTGGGCGTCACCGTGCAGCGTGGGTCCGCGGGCTGGATCATGAAACCCGGTGACGGTGCTGCGCGCTAGATGGGCGGCGATGGCGACGGTCGGTACCGGGCTCGTTCTCGCCATGCCGGCCATCGCTCAGGCCGAAAGGTTCGACGTTTCACCGGGACGGCTCGGCGACGTGGCAGCGACGCTCGGCGCGCAGGCTGGGATCACGATAACGGTGACCGATCCGATCACCGCCGCCAGACGATCGCCGGGCGTCCGGGGTGCGCGTTCGGTGTCCGCCGCCTTGACGGAGGCGATCAAGGGGACTGGTGCCGACTTCGTCTTCTACGATCGCAAGACGGTTCGGATCATGGCGCGGAAAATCATCCCGCCCAAAAAGCCTAAACGTCCCAATCCGATCAGGACTCCGATCGAACCCGCCGAAGTGCCTAGCGATATCATCGTTACGGCCAGCAAGCAGGGAACGCTGCTCGACGATTTTCCAGGCTCGGTGAAGCTCATGGAATTCGATGCCGGCTGGCTAGCGCGCAACGCCGGCAACGGTAGCGCGGCGATCGCCGAACTGCTGCCGACCATGGGCTCCACGAATTTGGGCCCCGGGCGGGACAAGCTGTTTATCCGAGGAATCGCGGACAGCAGTTTCAGCGGCCAGACCCAGGCCACCGTCGGCCAGTATCTCGGGGAAGTACGCCTGAATTACAGTGCGCCCGATCCCGATCTGAACCTGTACGACATGGAACGCGTCGAAATCCTGGTCGGTCCTCAGGGCACATTGTACGGCGCGAGTGCGCTCGGCGGGATCATGCGTTTCGTCCCCAACGCACCGGCGACCGACCGCATCGCCGCGACCGCTTCCGCCGGACTGAGTTCGACACGGTCAGGCAGCGTCGGGGGCGACGGTGCCGCGATGCTCAACATCCCGATCGCGGCGGACCGCATCGCCCTGCGCATCGTCGCATTCGGCGCGCGCGAAGCCGGATATATCGACGATCCGTCTCGCAACCTGCGCGACATCAACACGACGCGAAGCTTTGGGCAGCGCGTGACGCTACGCATCGCCGATCTTTCGGGCTGGACCGTCGATATCGGTGGCGTCGAGCAGAATATCACCAGCCGCGACGGGCAGTACACGATCCGGGGCGATCCGCCGCTTACCCGCGCGACGGCGATCGCGCAGCCGTTCCGCGATCATTATCATCTCGGCTACGTGACCGCGCGACGTCCGCTTGGGCGGGGGGAGATCGTCACGACGGCGTCGGTGGTCGAGCATGATTTCACGACCGTCTTCGATGCGACGGGATATCTCGGCGCAACGTCGCCGCTCAAGTTCGAAGAGACGAACGCGATCCGCGCCTATGCCTATGAGACGCGCGTGTCGGGCGGAGGCCAGCGATCGCCTTGGGTGGCGGGGGTGGCGGGGATCCATAACGTTAGCCGATTGTCACGCTCGATCGGGGTGCCGGATGCGCTCGAGCAGATCGCCGGCGTCCGTAACCGGCAGATGGAATTCGCACTGTTCGGACAGGCATCGAAGCCCATAACACGAACGCTGACGGCGACGGCGGGCGTACGCGTCACTCTGGCACGAAGCGCGGGCAGCCTGCTCGACAAATCCAAGAATGGATCGAAGGAGCCCTCCAGTACGGCGCTGCCTGCACTGCCGAGCTTCGCGGTGGATTGGCAGCCGTCCCGGTCGTTCTCGAGCTTCGTGCATTTCCAGAAGGGGTTCAGGGCGGGCGGTCTCGCGGTGGCACCATCGGGCGACGCGCTGGATAGCCGGAAATTCGTGGCCGACGATCTGTCGATGACCGAACTCGGCGTGCGGTGGGGGCGCAGGGGGGAGGATCGGTTGAGTATTCGCGCCGCGATCTTCTTCGCCGACTGGAACCACATCCAGGCCGACCTCGTCGATACGTCGGGTTTGCCGTACACCGCCAATGTGGGGGACGGGCGGGTCTATGGGCTGGACGCGGAGATAACGTGGCGGCTGTCGCCCGCGCTCACGCTCACCGGCGCGGCGTTCGTCAACAACAGCAAACTGTACGCGGCCGAGGCCGATTTCGGCACGTCGGAAGAGCAGACTTTGCCGAACGTTCCGAGGAACGGCACGCGCGCGGCCGCTACCTGGCAAAAGACCATCGCCGAGGGGGTGAATTTGAGCGCGGACGTGTCGGTGCGCTACATCGGTCAATCCCGACTTGGTGTCGGCCCTGTCCTCAATATCCCGCAAGGCCGATATGCGGTCGGCGATCTGGGGGGGCGTTTGGGCTTCGATAGGTTCGGCGTGTCGCTCGACATCGACAATATCGGCGACGTCCGCGCGAACAGTTTCGCGTTCGGCAATCCGTTCAGCGTGGCCGAGCGCAACCAGATGACCCCGCTCAGGCCGCGTACCATCCGACTGGGTTTCGACGTCCGCTTCTGACGACAGCTCGATCAGGACGAACTGCTTTCCGCCAGTGCGCGCAACCACTGCCGACACCGGTAAAGAGTATCAATCCAGCAACCCGCCGACGTTATTGTTGGAACCGGAGCGGTGACTTGGCGCCGGGCGATTTGGCGCTGGTGGAGCCGAAGGGAATCGAACCCTTGACCTCCGCAGTGCGATTGCGGCGCTCTCCCATCTGAGCTACGGCCCCGTGCGGTGGCCCGAGGCCATGATCGAGCCATTAGCGGTTGGTTTTGGGCGATGCAATGGTCGCTGCCAGTCCTTCCCACACGTCGTCGCAGGGCTGCGTCCTGTCGCCGCCACATGGCCGGGTTTGCAGGAACATTCCGCCTTTTTGGCGTTTGTAGTCATCGGAATGTACGGCCCCGCGATCGACGACAGATCGACGTAGCCGGCAGCCGCAGGACAGCAATTAGGAGGTTCCTATGGTCTACGAACGCAACACCCGAGATCGCCAGTCGGGCGATTATTACGGTCGGCCGAACTCGAACGATTATGGTCGCGATTTCCGCGCAGACGGTGGCGGCTATGGTCGTTCCAGCGCGCGTGAATATGAAGCCGCCGGCGAATATGACCGCGACGACAACCGCAGCGGCCGCGGCCAGGGATATCAGGGGCGTGACGACCAGGGACGCGGCGACCAATATGGTCGCGAGCAGGGCGGTCGTGACTATTACGGCGGCCACAATGACCGCTCGCAGCCATCGGGCGGCGATCGCTACGGCCAGTCGCGCTACGGTCAGGGATCGGGCCAGCAGGGTTACGGGCAGCAGGGCTATGGCCAGCAGCGTTCCGGACAGGGCTATGGCCAGCAGTCCTACGGCCAGCGTAGCCAGGGTTCGGGCGATACCGAATATCACGGTAGCTATGCATCGGATGGCCGTCGCTTCGAGGACGTAGGTCGCAACCGCGATGCCGATGACGACAACCGCAACTCTTCGCGCGGCGGCAGCCGAAACGAGGGGCGTGATTATGGTCGCCAGCCACAGGGTTACGACTATGACGATCGCGGGTTCATCGCGCGCGCGGGCGACGAAGTTCGCTCGTGGTTCGGTGACGACGAGGCCGAGCGTCGCCGCGAAGCCGATGCACGCTACGACGAGCGGTCCTATGGCAACTCGGACAATCGTGCGTTCGGCAATCGCTCGTCGAACACGCATGACGACCATTACCATAGCTGGCGCAGCACGCAGATCGCGGCGCTCGACCGCGACTATGACGAGTACCGGAACGAGAACCGCTCGAAGTTCGAGAACGAGTTCTCGTCGTGGCGTACCGAGCGCCAGGGTCAGCGCAGCTCGCTGTCGCAGGTCGCCGAGCATATGGAAGTCGTCGGTTCCGATGGCAGCCATGTCGGCACGGTCGACAAGGTAAAGGGCGACCGGATCCTGCTGACCAAGAACGACCGCGATGCGGGCGGCGTGCATCACTCGATCCCGTCGCGCTGGATCAAGGCCGTCGACGGCAAGGTGACGCTGTCGAAGTCGGCTGACGAGGCCAAGGCCGCGTGGAAGGACGAAGAGCGCAACTCGGCGATGTTCGAGTACGGCGATCGCACCGGCGGCGACAAGAAGGATGCCGGCACCAGCGGTTATGCTTCGAGCGCCTCGACCGGCAGTTCGTCCACCACGGGTGCGGCATCGACCAGCAGCACGACGTCGGACACGCTCGGCAAGGCGCGTTCGACCACGTATTGATCGCATGACGATATTGACCGGCGTCGCCTGACGCAGGTCGAAAAGGGGCCCGGGCGGAAACGTCCGGGCTTTTTTGCGGGTTGCGCGCGCAGGGCTTTTCGCCATACCCGCAACACGAATAATAAAGACAGGAGCAAGTTTATGGCCCGTGCATGGAGCCTGAAGGCACGTCCGCAAGGCATGCCGAAGCATACCGACTTCGCCATGATCGATTTGAACCAGTCGACGCTCGGCGCCGGCGAGGTGCGGATCGCCAATCGCTGGCTGTCGGTCGACCCGTACATGCGCGGGCGGATGAACGACGTTAAGAGCTATGTCCCGCCGTTCGCGCTGGGCGAGGCGATGCAGGGCGGCGCGGTCGGCGAAGTGGTCGAGAGCGACGACGACGGAGTCAAGGTCGGCGACATGGTGCTGCATATGGCGGGCTGGCGCGACGAAGCGGTGGTGCCGGCCGCGCAGGTGCAGAAGCTACCCGCGCTCGACGTGCCTCCGCAGGCGTTTCTGGGTCAGCTCGGCATGCCGGGGATGACGGGGTATTTCGGGCTGCTTCAGGTTGCCGAGGCGAAGGCGGGCGACACGGTGTTCGTGTCGGCGGCAGCAGGTGCGGTGGGCTCGACCGTGGTGCAGGTCGCCAAGGCCAAGGGCATGACAGTGATCGGCTCGGCCGGCGGCGCGGAGAAATGCGCTTGGGTGAAGTCGCTCGGGGCGGATGCGGTGATCGACTATAAGAGCGATGTGCCGGTGGTGAAGGCGCTTGGCGAGGCCGCTCCGAAAGGTATCGACGTGTATTTCGACAACGTCGGCGGCGAGCATCTCGACGCGGCGCTGGCACATGCGCGGATGCATGCGCGGTTCGCGGTGTGCGGGATGATCGACGTGTACAACAGCGGCGCGGCGACGCAGCTGAAGTACCTCGCGCGACTGATCGGTAACCGTGTGCAGATCCGCGGATTTATCGTCAGCGACTACATGAATCGCGCTGAGGAATTCTACAAGGACATGGGCGGGATGCTCGCGGCGGGGACGCTGAAGCGGCAGGAGACCGTGCACGAAGGGCTCGAGACGATGCCGGACGCGTTCCTGGGGCTGTTCTCGGGCGGGAATACGGGGAAGATGCTCGTCAAGGTTTGAGCTAACCTTCTTCCATTCCAGCACCTACCCCCCCCGGCGGAGGCCGGGGTCCAATTGAAAGGTCGCAGTAACGGAGCGCAACGCCCGTCATTGGTGGCCCCCAATTGGGCCCCGGCCTTCGCCGGGGGGGAAGCAATGTCCCGCTCGTTTGAAATGACGATCAGGTCGATCCTCGGGTCTACAGCCACTTCGCCTGCTTGAACTTCACGTACAGCGCGGCGCAGACGACCCCGATCACCGCCAGCACGACGAAATACCCGTATTCCGTCTTCAACTCGGGCATGTTTTCGAAGTTCATGCCGTAGATCCCGGCGATCGCGGTGGGGACGGCGAGGATCGCGGCCCAGGCGGCGAGCTGGCGGGTGATCGCGCCGGTGCGTTGTTGTTCGAGCAGGTTGCTGAATTCGAACACCGAGGTCAGCACTTCGCGTAACCCCTCGACCATCGTCTGCACCCGGCGGACGTGATCGAGCACGTCGCTGAAATACGGTTTCGCCTCGGTATCGATGCAGGGGAGGTCGAGGCGGACGATCTTGCCCGCGACCTCGCCCATCGGCCCGAGGATACGCTGGAAGCGGATCATTTCGCGTCTCAGACCAAAGATACGGACAATTTCGTCGCGGCCCAGGAAGGCGTCGATCGTGCGCTGTTCCATCGCAAGCACCTCGTCCTCGATGCTCTCGACGATCGGGAGATAGCCGTCGACGACGTAATCGAGGATCGCGTGGAGGACATAGTCGACGCCGTTGATCAACAAGGTCGGCGCGGCTTCGAGCTGTTCGCGCAGCGCCTTGTGCGAGCGTGCCGAGCCGTGGCGGACGCTGATGATGTGACTGTGGCCGACGAAGATCGCGGTTTCGCCGTATGCGATCTTGTCGTCTTCGAGTTGCGCGGTGCGCGCGACGACGAACAGCTGGTCGCCATAGACGTCGACCTTGGGCAGCTGATCAGCCTTGATCGCGTCCTCCACCGCCAGTGGGTGGAGGTTATACTGGTCCTTCAGCGTCCGCATCTCGGCGTCGGTCGGGTCGCAGATGCCGATCCAGACGAACTCCGAACGATCCGCGGGACAATCGACCTTTTCGTCGATCGAGACCGCGCGGACGCGCTTGCCATGACGATAGAGATACGCGGCGACGACCGTCATGGAGCCTCGAGGATTACGCGGACTGGGCTCGCGCCGGTATCAGAACGCCGGCAGCACCGCACCCCGATAATGCTGCTCGATGAAGGTCTTGGTGGCCGGGCTGCGCAACGCAGCGATCAGCTTCACGACCCGCGGGTCCTTCTCGCCACCGGGCAGGCCGACGACGAAATTGACGTAGGGGCTGTTCTTGTCCTCGATCGCGAGTGCATCGCGGACCGGGTTGAGCTTCGCGTCGAGCGCGTAGTTGGTGTTGATCAGCGCGAGATCTACTTCGCCGAGCGTGCGGGGCAGGGTGGCGCCCTCCAGTTCCTTGAACTGCAGGTTCTTCGGGTTGGTGGCGATGTCGTTGAGGCTCGACAGCGGATTGGTCGGGTTCTTGAGCGTTATAAGCCCAGCCTTTTGGAGCAACAGCAGCGCGCGGCCACCGTTGCTCGGCTCGTTGGGGATCGCGACGGTCGCGCCGTTGGGTACCTGCGCGATCGACTTCCACTTGCGCGAATAGGCGCCGAGCGGTTCGACGTGGACGCCGGCATAGGTGACCAGATGCGTGCCGCGCGAGGCGTTGAACTCGTCGAGATACGGCTTGGTCTCGAAATAGCTGACGTCGATCTGCTTCTGCTCGACCTGGAGGTTGGGCTGGACGTAGTCGTTGAAGACGCGGATCTGGAGGTCGACGCCTTCCTTCGCCAGCGTCGGCTTGATTGACTCGAGGATTTCGGCATGCGGCACCGCGGTCGCGGCGACGGTCAGCGTCTTGCCGTCGTTAGTCTTTGCACCACCGCAGGCGGCGAGCGCGAGCAGCGAGAACGAGGCGAGCAAAATGCGGCGGTTCATGGCGATTCCTAGCGGCGGGTGAAGTGGCGGGCGAGCGCGTCGCCGGCATATTGGATGATCTGGACGAGCACGACCAGCAGCACGACGGTGACGACCATGACGTCGGTCTGGAAGCGCTGATAGCCAAAGCGGATCGCGAGGTCGCCGAGGCCCCCTGCGCCAACCACGCCCGCCATCGCGGTGAACGAGACGAGCGCGACCGCGGTGACGGTGGCGCCGGCGATCAGGCCGGGGAGGGCCTCGGGAATCAGAGCGCCGGTGACGATCTGGCGCGTGGTGGCACCCATCGCCTGCACCGCCTCGATCGTGGTGCGGTCGACTTCCTTCAGCGATCCTTCGACTAGGCGGGCATAAAAGGGTGCGGCGCCGACGACCAGCGGCGGGATCGCGCCGGCGACGCCTAGCGAGGTGCCGACGAGCATCACGGTGAGCGGGATCATCACGATCAGCAGGATGATGAACGGCACCGAGCGGAGGATGTTGACGATGATCCCGAGCACGGCGTTGGCGATACGGTTCTGCGACAGGCGGCCTCGGTCGGTGAGGTAGAGCAGCACGCCGAGCGGCAGGCCGAACGCGATCGTGAGGATCAGCGATCCACCGAGCATGATCAGCGTGTCGAGGCAGGCCTGGCCGATGTCCGACCAGTCGATGTTGGCGAAGAAGCTCATGCCGCCAGCGCCGCCAGCATGCGCCGCGTTGCCGGGTGGGCGGCGTTGGCGAAGATGTCGGTAACGTCTCCGGTCTCGACGATGCGGCCGCGTTCGAGGACGGCTACGCGGTCGCAGACGTAGCGGACGACGTCCATTTCGTGGGTGATGAGGACGATCGTGAGGCCGAGGTCTCGGTTGAGTTCGCGGAGGAGAGTGAGGACCGAGCGGGTGGTTTCGGGATCGAGTGCGCTGGTCGCTTCGTCACAAAGGAGGATGTCGGGGTCGGTAGCAAGCGCACGGGCTATGCCGACGCGTTGCTTCTGGCCGCCGGAGAGCTGGGCAGGGTATTTGGCGGCGTGATCGGCGAGGCCTACGCGGTCGAGCAGCGCAGCGACTTTCGTCTCGCGCTCAGCTTTGGATACACCCGCGAGCACGAGCGGGAACGCGACGTTTGCCGCGACCGTGCGCGACGACAGCAGGCCGAAGTTCTGGAAGATCATGCCGATGCGGCGGCGCAGTGCGCGCAGGTCCGCCGCTGACAGTGCCGCGACGTCGACGCCATCGACCTCGACCCGACCTGAAGTCGGTCGTTCGAGCGCGTTGATCAGGCGGATCAGCGTCGACTTGCCCGCGCCGGACTGGCCGATGACGCCGAACACGCCGCGCGCGGGAATTTTGAGCGACACTCCGTCGAGGGCAGCCGCGTCGCTTGCCGGGTAGGTTTTGATGACGTCGGTGAGGCGGATCATGCGGTGCCCATGACCTGCGCGGCGAACCGCTCCATTTCCTCGGCCTGCGGGCTCATCTGGAGCAGCAGCAGGTCGAGACCGGCCGCCTCATACTCAGCGACGCGCTCCTTCAACTGCTCGGGCGTGCCGACCAGATTGGGGCGCAGGCCGCGGTTGGAGACGGAGTATTCCTGGATCTTCAGTTCGCGTTCGAGCTGCGTGCCCGACAGCCACTGGTCGAAGTTCGCATAGCCGGCGGGGAGTTCGGTGACGCTGGTGATGCGTTCGAGCTCGCGCTTCGCCTCCGCCTCGCTGTCGCGGACGATCGCGTAGGCGGCCATGCCGTATTGCATCGGCGCGCCGCCAGCTGCTTCGCGTCGCGCCGCCATGTCGGCGATCTTCGGCGCGATCGCGTCGGCGGGGTCACCGTGCATGACGTAGGCGTCGCACTGCGCGGCGATCATCGCCTTGGCCTTCTCGCTCTCGCCGCCGGCATAGACGGTCGGGCGCTTGGCGGGCTTGGGCGAGCAGATCGCCTGTTCGGTGGTGTAGAACTGGCCCGCGAAGTCGAAGCGCTCCTGCGTCCAAAGCCCGTCGACCACGGTCAACCACTCGGCGGTGCGCGCGTAGCGATCGTCGTGCTGGTCGAACTGGAGGCCGTATTGCTTGGCCTCGTCCGCCCACCAGGACGAGACGACGTTCAGCGCTAGGCGTCCGCCCGAGATCCGGTCGATGTTCGCCGCCGCCTTGGCGAACAGCGCGGGGTGGTGGAAGTTCGGGCGGACCGCGACCATCAGCTCGATGCTGTCGGTCACCGCCGCCAGCGCCGCCGCGGTCGACCATGCGTCGAGCGCGGGCTGTTCTATGCCCTTGATATCGTTGAGGTTCAGCTCTGCGATCAACGTCAGGTCATAGCCCCAGCGCTCGGCGTTCTGCGTCAGCGCCTTGGTGTACGCCCAGCTCGCCTCCATGCCCTCGTCGGGGACATTGCGAAGCCAACCGCCGAAGACGGGAGTCCAGTAACCATAGCGCATCAGCGGGCCTTTTCGATCTGTTCGATCAGGTAATCGACGAGGCGGTCGTGCGGATCCCAGCCGAGCATTTCGAGGGGCTTGGCGACGAAGTTCGACAGTGCGTTGATGTCGTAGAAACGCGCGACGCCGTCGCGGTCGTCGATCATTACTTCCACGCCACCTACGTCGAGATAGACCGCGCGGGCAATGGCTTCGGCGGCGTCCTTCAAGGTCTGCGAGGGCTCGACCGCGGCCATCCTGATGCCCGAGCCGGGGACGACGCACGCATCTGCCGGGCAGAGATCGAATGCGCCGCCGCCGGCGACTTCGATCGCGTAGAGGAACTTGCGGTCGAGCGTCTCGATCCGGGTGATCGCGCCGTCGCGGACGGGGACGTATTCCTGGACCAGCAGGACGCCGTCGACGCTGCTCGGGAGGCCGGCGTCGGCGACGGCGGTGCGGAGTTCGTCGAGGCTGTCGAAACGGATGATGCCTGCGCCTGATCCGCCGATGTTCGCTTTGACGACCAGCGGGAAGCGGAGCGTCTGCGCGGCGGGGACGACGTCGGCGGCGCGGTGGACGACGCGGGTCTCGGGGATTGCGAGGCCGAGCGAGGCGATCAGCGACAATTGCCGGGCTTTCGAGGCGTCGATCGCGAGGACGTCGGTACCGTTTACCACGCGCGCACCAGTGCGGCGCCAGTGATCGAGCATTGCCATCGTGTCGAAGATCGGATGCTCGTCGTTGCGCAGGAAGCTCGACATCGCGATGCGGTTGAAGACGACGGGGGCGGGGGCGCTCTGGTCGGCGGGGTTCCAGAACCCGTCGGGCGTCGCGCGGGTGAACGCGACGCCGCGGCGGTCGAGGGCGGCGAACAGCGGTTCGAACCAGAGCGGGTGCTCGTAGAGAATGGCGAGATCGGTCATCGCGACCCGGATACGCATTGCGTGGGGGCGTGCAAACCCAAGCAAAACTTTGCCGCGCGCAATATCGTGTCGTGGGACCGCTGACAGGAGCGGGGCGACGCGGTAGCGTGGCGGATGATCTCCAGATTCGTCACGCTCGCTCTTGCCGTTCTCGGCGCCGTTTCCGTTTCGGCGCAGGAGGCTCCGCTGGCGCCTTCACCTGTCGTCCCGGCGACGGTCTCGATCGTGATGACGACGAGCGAGGGGCCGATCACGCTGGCGCTGGAGAAGGAGCGCGCGCCGCTGACGACCGCGAACTTCCTGCGCTATGTCGACCAGAAGCGGCTCGACGGGGTTACGTTCTACCGGGCGATGAAGCTCGGGGCGGACGCGGGGTTGATCCAGGGCGGGCCGCGGGGTGATGCGAAGCGGCTGCTGCCGCCGGTGAAGCACGAGCCGACCAGCCAGACCGGGTTGTCGCATGTCGACGCGACGATCTCGATGGCACGGTTTGCGCCGGGGAGTGCGACGGCGGACTTCTTCATCACGGTCGGGCCGGTGTTGTCGCTCGATGCGAACCCGGCTGGGAGCGGGGATACGGCGGGGTTCGCGGCGTTTGGGCACGTCGTTGAGGGGATGGATGTGGTGAAGCGGATTCTTGCTGCGCCGACGTCGCCTACTGCCGGGGTGGGGGTGATGAAGGGGCAGATGATTGCTGCGCCGGTTCAGGTGCTGACGGTTCGGCGGGTGAAGTAACGGGCGTCGGTTCGAGCGCGATTACGCTTCACAGCTACCACCCCGGCGGAGGCCGGGGCCCAGTTGGGGGACGTCGCCAACTGAGCGCTGCGCGTCGTTACTGCGACCTTTCCAACTGGGCCCCGGCCTTCGCCGGGGTGGTGGCTCGTGAGGCGGGCTATCGTGACCCAATGTTGTTTCCCCGCGAAGGCGGGGACCCAGACTGGGCTCCCGCCTTCGCGGGAGAACAAGGAAGCGGGGGCTGACCTTCGCCTCAGGCGGGCGCCATCACCCGGATGATCCCGGCAGCGACCTTGGCCGTCACCGGAGTCTTCGCCAGTACCTCGCCGTCGATCGAGATCGGCAGCGGCGGGATTGTGTTGATCTTCAGGCTCTTCCCTCGAAAGTCCCGCACCTTCTCGTGCCGCGATTCCAGCCGGAACACGCTGGCATACCAGTTCTGCACCAGTCGCCGCTTCACGTGCCCCATCACCGCCTGCACCACGATCTCGCCCGAATCGACCGCGGCCGCGTCGACCAGTTCGGTGCCGCCGTGATAGGGCCCGTTGGAAATCCGCACCTCGACGACCCGGATCTTCACCGCGGTCGGGCCTTCGCCGACGATCAGCGTGAACGGGCGGAAGCGCATGTATTGATACGTCGCCCACGCCAGATAGCCGACCTTGCCGAAGACCTTCTTGAGGCCGTGCGGCACTGTCTCGGCGATCTTCGGGCTGATGCCCATCGCCGCGCAGTTCGCGAAATAATCGCCGTCGATCATGCCGAGATCGATCCGGCGGGGCTTGCCGGTACGGATCACTTCGACCGCGCCTTCGATATTCAACGGAATGCCGAGCGTGCGGGCGAAACTGTTAGCGGTGCCGAGCGGCAGCACGCCGAGGATCACGTCGTGGCCGACCATCAGGTCCACCAACCCGCTGACCGTGCCGTCGCCCCCACCGAGAATGAGCAAGTCCGGCTTCTTCGCCAGCGCCCGCAACACCGTCGCCTCCAGATCCTTCGGATCCTCGACCGCATGCGCGTCGACATCATAGGGCAGCCCCGACATCGCCGCACACGCGCGCTTGAACAGCTTCTGGCCCTTGCGCGACTTGGCATTGACGACGAGCGCGGCGGACGTGATCGTATCGTTCGACATAGGGCCCCCAACGCACGGCATGCGGTTTCGCACCCGTAACGCTTCTCCCGTAAAACTTGATCCGTCGCCGCGCATCCCGCAAAGCCCGCCGCATGACCGCAAGCTATCCCGCGCTTCGCCTCCGTCGCACCCGCGCCTCCGCCTGGAGCCGCCGCCTCCATGCCGAGACCGTGCTGACGCCCGCCGACCTAATCTGGCCGTTGTTCGTCACCGAGGGAGCCGGCGTCGAGCAACCGATCGCCAGCCTGCCCGGCGTCTCGCGCTGGTCGGTCGACGGGATCGTCGCGCGCGGCCGCGAGGCGCGCGACCTCGGCATCCCGTGCATCGCGCTGTTCCCGTACACGCAGGTCGAGCGCCGGACCGAGGATGGTCGCGAGGCGCTCAACCCCGACAACCTGATGTGCCAAGCAATCCGTGCGCTGAAAGATGCGGTGCCCGAGGTCGGCGTGCTGACCGACGTCGCGCTCGATCCGTACACGAGCCACGGCCATGACGGGCTGGTCGACGCGGCTGGCTACGTCGTCAACGACACCACCGCCGAGATGCTCGTCGCGCAGGCGCTCAACCAGGCGAATGCGGGCGCCGACATCATCGCGCCGTCGGACATGATGGACGGCCGGATCGGCATGATCCGCAGCGCGCTCGAAGAGGAGTCGCACCACAACGTCCAGATCATGTCCTACGCCGCCAAGTACGCGAGCGCGTTCTACGGTCCGTTCCGCGATGCAGTCGGCTCGCGCGGACTGCTGAAGGGCGACAAGAAGACGTACCAGATGGACAACGCCAATGCCGAAGAGGCACTGCGCGAGGTCGCGATGGACCTGGCGGAGGGCGCCGACACGGTGATGGTCAAGCCCGGCCTGCCGTATCTCGACATCATCGTCCGCGTCCGCCAGGCGTTCGAGGTGCCGGTGTTCGCGTACCAGGTGTCGGGCGAATACGCGATGATCGAGCACGCGGTCGCGGCGGGTGCGGCGGAGCGCGACGTGATGGTGCTGGAGACACTGATGTCGTTCAAGCGCGCGGGCTGCTCGGGTGTGCTGACGTACCACGCGGCGCACGCGGCGAAATTGCTGAATGGCTGACGCTGTCGGCGCGGACGACAGGCCGCTGATGGCACGCTGGTGCCGGACGATGTTCGTGGCGACGATCCTGACCGGGTCGTTCCTGCTGTTCCTCGTCCAGCCGATGGTGGCGCGGATGGCGTTGCCGCGGCTGGGTGGCGCGCCGGCGGTGTGGAACTCGGCGATGCTGGTGTACCAGGCGTTGCTGCTCGCGGGCTATGCGTATGCGCATTGGCTCGGGCGAGTGAGGCCGCGGGCGCAGGCGGCGATCCATCTTGGCGTGTTGATCGTCGCGGCGCTGTGGTTGCCGATCGGGTTGATCGCGATGGACCTGCCGGCGGACGCGCTGCCCGCGCTTTGGGTGCCGTGGCTGCTTGGGCTGTCGATCGGGCCGTTGTTCTTTGCGGTCTCCGCGCAGGCGCCGCTCATCCAGCGCTGGTTCAGCGCGGCGAGCGGGGGCGGCGATCCGTATGCGTTGTATGCCGCGTCCAATCTCGGCAGTTTCGCGGGGCTGATCGCGTACCCCCTACTGGTCGAGCCGCTGATGGCGGTGCACGGCCAGAGCCTGTTGTGGAGCGGCGGGTATCTGCTGCTGATCGTGCTGGTGCTCGCCTGCGCCACGCGCCTGCCCAAGACCGCGGCGGTCGATCACGTTGCCGCGACCAGCGCGCCGCCGGGCGCCAGACGGATCGCGCACTGGATCGCGCTGGCGCTCGTGCCGTCGGGGATGATGCTGGCGACGTCGACGTACATCACCACCGATATCGTCGCGATGCCGCTGCTGTGGGTGATCCCGCTCGGGCTGTACCTGCTGAGCTTTAGCGTGGCGTTTGCGAACGATCGCTGGCTTGCCGACCTGCTGACCCGGATCGCGCCGATCACGATTCTGTTGTTCGGCGGGGTCATCATGGGCGGGGTCAACGAACGGCCGTTCTTCAGCGCGGGGATCGCGCTGGTGCTGTTGTTTATGATCTCGGTTGCGCTGCACACCACGCTGTATCGCAAGCGGCCGGCGCCGGATCGACTGACCGGCTTCTATCTTGCGATGTCGGCGGGTGGGGCACTTGGTGGCGTGTTCGCTGCGCTGGTGGCGCCGGTGGTGTTCGACTGGACGTATGAGTATCCGCTGCTGATCCTCGCGGCGGGCGCGCTGGTGCCGCAGATGTATCTGTTCGGGCGATCCCGCGCGCTGTGGATGGGCAAGGGGCCGGCGAAACATGTCGCGCTGCTCGCGATCGTCGTCGCGTTGGTTGTCCTGATCGGCTTGCGGATCACCCATCCTGACGGCGCGTTCGGCGAGAGCCGGCAGGGTCTCGATTTCCTCGTGATAGCCGCCATCGGGTTCGTCGCGATCGGCGCGCGGCGGCCGTACATGGTCGTGCTGGCGGGTGCGCTGGTGCTGTTCGGCGGATATCGGTCGCTCGAGTTCTCGCTCGATCCGGGCGCGCGCGTGCGGAGTTATTTCGGGGTTTATACCGTACGCAACACGCCGGGCCCGAATGGCGGCGTTCGCGAGCTCGATCACGGGACGACGGTGCACGGCATCCAGCTGCGCGGCTCGCCCGAGCGCGAGCGGACGCCGACCACCTATTATGCGGCCGGATCGGGCGTCGGGCAGGCGATGCAAGCCGCGCCCGCCTTGTACGGCCCGCAGGCGCGGATAGGTGTCGTCGGGCTGGGGACGGGGACACTGTCTTGTTACGCAAAGCCCGGTCAGCACTGGCGGTTCTACGAGATCGACCCGGCTGTGGTGCGGATCGCACGCGATACCGGGCAGTTCACCTATCTTTCGCGGTGCCTGCCCAAGTCGGAAATCCGGATGGGCGATGCGCGGATCGCGCTCGCGCATGATGCGCCCGATAGCCTCGACCTGCTCGCGCTCGATGCGTTCTCGTCGGACTCGGTGCCTATGCACCTGATGACGCGCGAGGCGTTCGCGACCTATGGCCGCGTGCTGTCGCGAAACGGGCTGCTGCTAGTGCATATCTCGAACCGGTTCATCGATCTCGAACCGGTGATCGCGGCGGCGGCGCGACAGGGCGGGTGGACTGCGGTCGAGCTGAAATACCGCCCGTCGAGCCTGCTGGTCGATCGGGCGTCTGCGTCGGACTGGGTGGCACTGTCGCGTGATCCGCGTGCGATTGCTGCGTTGCGGTCGGATGATCCGGAATGGGCGCCGCTGGTGCCGCGCAAAGGCTTCACTGCGTGGACCGACGATTATTCGACGATCCTGCCGTTGTTGAAGGGGTTCTAGCCTTCTGATCCTCCCCCTGACGGGGGAGGTGGCGCCGAAGGCGACGGAGGGGGAGGACACGCAACCAGCATGATCGCTTTCCTCCCCCTCCGTCTGGCAAGCGCCAGACACCTCCCCCTGGCGGGGGAGGATCAGAAGTGAACTAAGCGGCGGGGAGGCTTGCCTGGATGCGCGTGATCGTGGCGCCCTGGCGATCGTTTTCCGCCTGTGCCTTGTCGCGGATCGCGGCCAGCGCCGGATAGTCCGCTTGCAGATTGGCGGCGCGGTCGGTGGCGCGTTGCTCGATATCGGTCACCAGTGCGGACGATTGCGCGCGCCAGTCGTCGAGTCCGGCCAGCGCGGTCTGCGCGGCGAGCCACGCGTCGCTGCCGACGGCGCCGCCGCGTGCGGTCCGTGCCAGGGCCTCGGTCTTGGCTGCGTCGCGCGTGAAGCCGGTGGCAATCGCATCGAGCTTGCCCGAGATCGTCCGGATATCCGCATCGAGCGCCGGATCGGGCGCGGCCACCGCGGTCTTCACCTCGGGCTCGGCGAATCCGAGCTTCTCGACCGGGCGTAGGCCGAGCGACGGATAAGCGGTGGTATCCTTGCTGCATGCGGACGCCGCGAGCAGGGCGAGTAGCGACAGCGAGCGGAGCGGAGCGGCGAGTTTCATGCCCGCCGCTCTATGCGTCCGCGTCGCGCGACACAACTTTATCGCGCTACGCCCTTGCGCCCCCGAAAATGCCTGCTATCAGCGCCCCTCCAGTGCACCCATAGCTCAGCTGGATAGAGCATCAGACTACGAATCTGAGGGTCGGGCGTTCGAATCGCTCTGGGTGCACCAGGATTTTCCGCTTCACGGCGGGCTTGTCGAACCGGTCACGGGACGGCGATGCACCCATAGCTCAGCTGGATAGAGCATCAGACTACGAATCTGAGGGTCGGGCGTTCGAATCGCTCTGGGTGCACCATTTTTCCTATCATCGGGCGTCGAGCCAGCGGGCGATGCGATCGAGCAGCCGGTCGGTCGCGTCCAGCCTTTCGCCCATTTGCAGGAAGGCGTGGATCATGCCGTCGAACCGGTCGTGGTCGACCGTGACGCCTGCGTCGCGCAGGCGCTGGCCATAGGCTTCACCCTCGTCGCGTAGCGGGTCGTTCTCGCAGGTTACCAGCAGCGTCGGGGGCAGGGCGGCGAGGTTGTTTGCCAGGACGGGCGACGCGCGCGGATCGGTGCGGTCTGCATCGGAGGCTAGGTACAGGTCGATCTGCCGCTCCAGGGACTTCGCGTCGATGATGTTGCCGTCTTCGCTTTGCCGCGACGGGTAGGCGGTATCGCGGCGCAGGTCGGTGTTCGGGTAGAGCAGGATCTGGCCGTGTAGCGCTGGTCCGCCTTCGGACGCCGCGCGCGAGGCGAGCGCGGTTGCGAGCGTACCGCCTATACTGTCCCCGGAGACGACGACGCGCGACCGGTCGATGTCCAGCGCGTCGGCTTGCGCGACGAGGCCTTGCAACGCGGTCCAGCTATCGTCGAGTTGCGCGGGGAAGCGGTGTTCGGGCGCCAGGCGATAGGCGGGGGCGGCGACCAGCCAGCCGGTTCGGTTCGCCAGCGCGCGCAAGGCCGGGTCGTGTCCGTCGATCGACCCGGCGATCGCGCCGCCGCCGTGGATGTGCAGCAGGAGCGGCAACGGGCCGGGTTTCGGGCGATAGAGCCGCACAGTGAGCGGGCCGGACTTCGACGGCAGCATGAGGTGCGTGATCGCGTGGACCGGCTCCGGATCGCCCGAGAAGGTCTTCAGCAGTGCCGTCTGATAGCGGAAGTCGGCGAGCCACCGCGCATCGTCGGCGTGCGGATCAGCGTCCGGGGCGAGTGTCTTTATCGTGTCGAGTATCGTTCGAGCCTGTGGATCCACCGGCGCATCTCCTTCGCGGATCGGACGTTTGGTGACCACGACGGGTTCCATGCGCGGGCGGCTGCGACTTTGGACAAGGCCGGGCGTTCAGCGCACTAAGGATTTGAAGGAGATGGCTATGAAGCGGACGGGCAAGCGATTGATCGGCGGGGCGCTGCTGGCGGCGGTATCGGGGATCGGGCTGTCGCTCTATTCGAGCCGCGTCGCGCGGCTTGCCGAGGACCTGGTGCCGGCGGAAGGGCGTTTTCTCGACGTCGCGGGCGCGCGGTTGCATTATATCGATGTCGGCAGCGGGCCGGCGATCGTCATGGTCCACGGGCTCGCCGGGCAGTTGCGCAACTTCAGCTATGCGCTCGTCGATCTGCTGAAGGACGACTACCGCGTGATCGTCGTCGACCGGCCGGGGTCGGGCTATTCGACCGCGACGGGGGCGATGCCGGGGATTATCGGGCAGGGCGCGATCATCGCCGACTTCATCCAGAAGCTTGGGCTGGATCGACCGTTGCTGGTCGGGCATTCGCTGGGCGGTGCGCTCAGCCTAGCGGTCGGGCTCGACCATCCGCATCTGGTTCGCGCGCTCGCCTTGATCGCGCCGCTGACGCAGCCGTTGGAGCAGGTGCCGGAGAGCTTCCGCGGATTGGCGCGGATTCCGTCGGGTGCGCGTCTGGCGTTCGCGCAGGTGCTGGGTACGCCGCTAAGCCGGCTGACTGCGAAGAAGACGCTGGAAGGCGTGTTTGCGCCCGAGGCTGTGCCGGAGGATTTCATAACGCGGGGCGGCGGCGCGTTGTCGGCGCGACCGATCGCGATTGCGGCGGCGGCGGCTGATCTGGCCGGGGCGAACGACGATGTGACGGCGATGGTCGGGCGGTATGCGGAGATCGGCTTGCCGGTGCGGATATTGTTCGGGCGCCAGGATGTGATTCTTGATCCGGCCTGGAATGGTCACCGGACTGCGGCGGTGATTCCGGGGGCCAAGATCGACACGATCGAGGGCGGGCACATGATCCCGATTACTGCGCCTGATGCTTGTGCGCGGTTTGTAAGGGCTGCGTTTGCGGCTGGGTGAGTTTGCGGCTGGGTGAGTTATCTCTCCGAGACGGTGCCGAGGTAGCTTATCCGCCCCGGCGAAGGCCGGGGTCCAATTGGAAAGGTCGGCGTAACGGAGGGATGCGCTTCGTCAGCTACCTTCCCCAATTGGACCCCGGCCTCCGCCGGGGTGGTGCTTTGGTGGGGAGCGCGTTCTCGACAACAAGCACTTGCGGGGTTGAGAGTTGCCGATGCTCGCGTTGATGCGATGCCAATAACCGTGCGGGAGACAGCAACGAACGCCATCTCCCGCTCCTTGTTCTCCCGCGAAGGCGGGAGTCCAGTCTGGGCTCCCGCCTTCGCGGGAGAACATGCTTGCGTTTGAGTGCCGGTCAGCCCGCGACGGGGAGCTTCACCTTGCCCTCGTCGTCGCGTTCCAGAGCGCCGTAGGACAGCACGACTTCCAGCAGCAGCGGGCCGCCATGGATGTGCGGGAACAGTTGCCCGCCGCGCGACTCTTCCCACTTCACGTCGTCGCCGAGCGCTTCGAGATCGATCGCCGCCACATGCATGTCCGACTGGCCGGCAAAGTGCTTGTCGACCGTCTCCGTCAGCTGCTCCGCGGTCGACAGGTGGATATAGCCATCGGCCAGATCCACCGGCGCGCCCGCGAAGCTGCCGCTTTCCAGCGTGGCCAACTGTTCGCCGGTCAAGACCTTGTACGCGATCGGATCGCGGCTCATTCGCCGTCCTCCGGGCCCGCAGCCGTATCCTCGCCGATCGTCGCGCCGGTATCCGGAGCGACCTCTGGCACGGCGTCCGCCAGGTTGATTTCGGCGTCTTCCTCGGTTTCCTCGATCCGTGCGGCCGAGACGACATGCTCGCCCTTCGCCACGTCGAACAGCTTCACGCCGGCCGAGTTACGGCTGATGACGCGGAGCGACGCGAGCGTCGTGCGGATCAGTTTCGCTTGGTTGGTCACCAGCATCAACTGATGGCCCTTCGCCGCGGCGAAGCTCGCCACGACGGGGCCGTTACGCGCGATGTTGTCGATGTTGGTGATGCCCTGGCCACCGCGACCGGTGCGGCGATAGTCATAGGCGCTCGACAGCTTGCCGTAGCCGTTCTCGCAGACCGTCAGGATGAACTGCTCGCGGTCCTTGAGATCGTTGTAGCGGTCGGCGCCCAGATCATGCTCGCCCTCGCGCTCGCCCTTCCACGGTGCGAACTTGAGGTACGTCTCGCGCTCCTCGGGCGTCGCGCCGACGCGGTGGAGGACCGACAACGAGATGACCTCGTCGTCGCCCTTGAGCGTTACGCCGCGCACGCCGGTCGACGTCCGGCTCTGGAACTCGCGGACGTCGTCGCCGGCGAAGCGGATCGCCTTGCCGAGCTTGGTCGCGAGCAGCACGTCGTCATGCTCGCTGAGCAGCGCGACGCCGATCAGCTTGTCCTCGGAGCCCTCTTCGAAGCGCATCGCGATCTTGCCGTTCGACGGCACGTTGGTGAACGCATCCATCGCGTTGCGGCGCACGAGCCCGCGCTGCGTCGCGAACATCACGTGCAGGCGGCTCCACTCGCTGAGATCCTCCGGCAGCGGGAGCACTGTCGAGATCGTCTCGCCCGGTGCCAGTGGCAACAGGTTGATCATCGGCCGACCGCGCGTGGCGGGGCCACCCTCGGGCAGGCGCCAGACCTTGTAGCGGTACACCTTGCCAAGGTTCGAGAAGAACAGCACCGGGGTGTGCGTCGAGGTGACGAACAGCTCGGTGACGACGTCCTCGTCCTTCGTCGACATGCCCGCGCGACCCTTGCCGCCGCGCGCCTGCGCGCGGAACGTGTCGAGGCTGGTGCGCTTGATATAGCCCTGCATGGTCACGGTGACGACCATGTCCTCGCGCTCGATCAGGTCCTCGTCGTCGATGCCGTTGGCGGCGGCGGCGATCTCGGAGCGGCGTGGCGTGGCGAATTCGTCGCGGATCGCGATCAGCTCGCCACGCATGACTTCGTACAGCTTCGCGCGGTCGCCGAGGATGTGGAGCAGTTCGCCGATCGTCGCGGCCAGCGCCTTCAGCTCGTCGCCGATCTCGTCGCGGCCGAGCAATGTCAGGCGGTGCAGGCGGAGATCGAGGATCGCGCGGACCTGTGGCTCGGACAGCTTGTAGATGCCGTCGGCCTGCTTGTCCTCGACCGCCTCGACCAGCGCGATGTACGGCGCGATCTCCTCGACCGGCCATTCACGCGCGAGCAGCTTGCCGCGTGCTTCGGCGGGGCTCGACGACCCGCGGATGATCTTGACGACTTCGTCGAGATTGGTGACCGCGATGACGAGGCCGAGCAACAGATGCGCGCGCTCTCTAGCCTTGGCGAGTTCGAACTTCGAGCGGCGGGTGATGACCTGCTCGCGGAAGGTGATGAACGCGCCGATGATGTCGCGCAGGTTGAGCAGCTCGGGACGGCCGCCGCGGATCGCCAGCATGTTGGCGGGGAAGCTCGACTGCGCCGGCGTGTGCCGCCAGAGCTGGTTGAGCACCACGTCGACGGTCGCGTCGCGCTTCAGGTCGATGACGATGCGGACGCCCATCCGGCTCGATTCGTCGCGGATGTCGCTGACGCCTTCGATCCGCTTGTCCTTGGCGGCTTCGGCGATCTTCTCGACCAGGCCGTTCTTGCCGGTCTGGAACGGGATCTCGGTGAGGACGATCGAGCGACGGTCGCCCTTGCCCTCCTCGACGATGTGGCGCGAGCGGACGATGATCGAGCCCCGGCCGGTCTCGTAGGCGGACTTGGCACCCGCGCGGCCGAGGATGATCGCGCCGGTCGGGAAGTCGGGACCGGGGACGATCTCGAACAGTTCTTCCGTCGTGATCGCGCCATTGTCCATGTAGGCGAGGCACGCGGCGATGACTTCGCCCAGATTGTGCGGCGGGATGTTGGTCGCCATGCCGACGGCGATGCCGCCCGCGCCGTTGACCAGCAGGTTCGGGAAGCGCGCCGGCAACACCGAAGGCTCGCGCTCCGAGCCGTCATAGTTGGGCGTGAAGTCGACCGTGTCCTTGTCGAGATCGCCGAGCAGCGCGTTGGCTACCTTGCCGAGACGCGCCTCGGTGTAGCGCATCGCCGCGGGCGGATCGGGATCCATCGAGCCGAAGTTGCCCTGGCCGTCGATCAGCGGCACGCGCATCGACCAGTCCTGGGTCATGCGGGCCAACGCGTCGTAGATCGAGCTGTCGCCGTGCGGATGGTATTTACCCATCACGTCACCGACGATGCGCGCGGACTTGCGGTAGGGCTTGCCGGCGACGAAGCCGCTTTCGTGCGCGCCGTACAGGATGCGGCGATGGACGGGCTTCAGGCCGTCGCGGACGTCGGGCAGCGCGCGCGCGACGATGACGCTCATCGCATAGTCGAGATAGCTCGACTTCATCTCGTCGACGATCGAGATCGTGGCGATGCCGGCGGGCTCGCCGCCCTGGGGTTCGGCGAGTATGGTCTCGTCGGTCAAATCTGAACGCTTTCGGCTTGTTGCGGTGTTGTGACACACCTTAGCCGAGGGGGGGGCACCTTACTACCCCCGCGCACGCGTACGCACGCGAGGGAGAAGGGTTTCATCGTTAATTCGGGCTTATTTGCAGGCGGTCTTGGTCTTGTTGCCGGCGAGCGAGCAATTGTACGTGACGGTCTTGCCGTTCGCGAGTTTGGCGGTGACCATGCGGCCTTTCTTGACCGTGGTGGTGCGCTTGGCGACCTTGGTGTTGCCCATCGGCGTGGTGGTCTTGGTGGTCGTGGTGTGCGTCGCGACGGTCTTCGGCTGGACGGTCTTGGTCTGAGCCTGAGTGGCGGCAACCGCTGCGCCGCCGGAGAGCAGCGCGCTACCGGCGAGGATCGCGAGGGGGAGGGACTTCTTCATGCGGGTATCCTCTCGTTTCGGCCTTGGTGGACGATGCCAAGAGACTGCGCCGGAGGACCTGAACGGAGTGTGGCAGGCAGGTGAAATCGGCGTCATGCATAGTGCCGAAGTCCAGCCAAGGCCTTGTCATTCCCGCGGAGGCGGGAACCCATAGTGGCGAACCTTTCGGCTCCATCGCTACCGTCAGAGCATATGGATCCCCGCCTGCGCGGGGATGACGAGGTGGTTGGTCGGCAAACCGGTATCGCTGGCCGTTATGGCGTTACCTCGACCCCGTCCCACGCAAACAGTTTGCCGCTGTCCGGTGCGCGCAGGCCGTCGATGACGTCGAGCAACTGCACCGCCGCGCGGTCCGGCTTGAACAGGTTGCCGGGGGTGACGTTGCCCTGGAATGGCTTCGACAAGCCGGTGTCGACCGTCCCCGGATGCAACCCCACGACGATCCCGCTGGAGTTCCGGCGCTTGTCCTCGATCGAGATCGTCTTCACCAACTGGTTGAGCGCCGCCTTCGACGCACGATAGCCGTACCAGCCGCCGAGCTTGTTATCGCCAATGCTCCCCACGCGAGCAGACAACACCGCGAACACGATCCGCCCCGCCTTCGGCGTCGTCGGCAGGAAATGCTTCGCCACCAGCGCCGGCCCGATCGCGTTGATCGCGAAGTTGCGCGCCATCCACACAGGATCGAGCTCGCGCATCGCCTTCTCCGGCCCCTTGGCGCCGTCGTGCAGCAAGCCCGTCGCGACGATCACCAGCGTCGGCGAGCCCACGCGCCCGGCTGCCGCCGCAATGCTAGCCTCGTCTTCCAGATCGAGATGCCGATCGCCGCTCTCCGACCGCGCGAACCCATAGACGTTATCGAACGCGCCTTCCTCGATCAGCGCCTCCTCCAGCGCCTTGCCGATCCCGCCCGACACACCGATGACGACCGCGCTGCTCACTTGCGCACGAACCGAAACTGCGCGTCGCTGCTGCCTGCCGCGTCATACGCATAGCCGTCGCTGTCGAACCCCTTGATACCCTCGATGTCGTCGACGCGGTGCTCGACCAGCCACCGTGCGACCATCCCGCGCGCCTTCTTCGCGTGGAAGCTGACGAACTTCTGCGCCTCGCCCTCGCGGAAATCGATCGCGATGACGCGGATCGCCTTGGGCAGCTTGCCGTCCGCCGCCGCCCAATATTCCTGGCTCGCGAGGTTGAGGATCGTCCCCGATCCTTCCGCCTCGACATCGTCCGCAAGCAGCTTGGCGATCCGGTCCCCCCACCAGTCGGTCAGCTTCGTCTTCCGCGGCGCCCAGCGCGTGCCCATCTCCAGCCGGTAGGGCCGCATCAGGTCGAGCGGCCGCAGCAACCCGTACAGACCCGACAGCATCCGCACGTGATCCTGCGCGTAATCCACCGCCGCCTCGTCGAGCGTCTTCGCCTCCAGCCCGGTATAGACGTCGCCGGCAAACGCGAACATCGCCGGCCGCTCGGGCAGCGTGTCGAAATCGCGGAACCGGTCGGCGTTCAGCTTCGCCAGCGCCGGCGAGATATGCATCAGCTCCGACAGCTTCTTCTGCGTCAGGTGCGCGGCGGCATGCGCCAGCGTCTTCGCCTCGTCGGCAAAGCGCGGCGCTGTCGAGTCGAGCTTGGGCAGTGCGCTCTCGTAATCGAGCGTCTTGGCGGGTGATAGGACAGCGATCATGCGTGCGATCTACCGCCCACTGTCATCTCGTTCAATCGCGGTTCACGGGGTAAATTCCATGCGCGGGGATACAAGCCGCTTGCTTGAACGTATGCACGGCGGACCATATAGCGTCGGCGCGCGCCACCACGGTAGGGCCGACGCAGAGGGAGAGTTTCCGCATGAAGACCATTTCCAAGCTTGCACTGGTTGCGGCATTCGCCACTGGCGTAAGCAGCATGGCGCTCACCACGCCCGCCTTCGCCAAGGACAAGAAGGCCGATGCGGCGCCAGCGATGAAGCTGAGCCCCGAAGTCCAGAAGCCCGGCATCGCCGCGCAGACCGCGCTGGCTGCCAAGGATTATGCCGGTGCGCAGACCGCGATCGACCAGATCGATGTCGCTGCCAAGACCGATTACGAGAAGTATATCGGCGCCGCCCTCCGTTATCAGCTCGAAACCGAGAAGATCGTCGCCGCGCAGACCGCGAACCCGAACGCGCCGGTCAACGAGACCACGCTCGCCAAGCCGCTCGACGCGCTGATCGCAAACGCGGCGACGCCTGCTGCCGATCGTGGTCGCTATGCCTATCGCCGCGGCGCGCTCGCGTTCAACGGCAAGCAGTATCCGGTCGCGCTGCAGTATTTCGCGAAGGCCAAGGAGCTTGGCTACACCGATCCGAACCTCGGTCTCCAGATCGTCAAGGCGAAGATGGATAGCGGCGACGTCGCCGGTGGCACCGCGGATCTCGAAGCCGCGATCGCACAGATGACCGCAGCGGGTCAAAAGGCGCCGGAAGAATATTACCGTTACGCCGTCGCAAAGTCGTATGCCGCAAAGCGCAACGCCGACACGATGGCTTGGCTGAAGAAGTGGGTCACCGCGTATCCGTCGGCCAAGAACTGGCGTGACACGCTGGTGCTCTCGGGCATCCAGCAGAACGCGCTGATCACGCTCGACGAGACGCAGAAGATCGACATCTTCCGCCTGATGCGTGCGACCAACTCGCTCGCCGACCAGACCGACTATCTGCAATACGCCGATAGCGTGAACCGTCGTGGCCTGCCGAGCGAAGCGCAGGCAGTGATCAAGGAAGGTATGGCGCAGGGCAAGATCCCGGCGTCGAACACGATGGCGAAGGGCCTGCTGGCCGACGCGACGAAGAACATCGCCGCCGACGGTCCGCTCGCAGGTCTCGAAAAGCGTGCGACGACGGCTGCCAACGGCAAGCTCGCCGCGGGTACGGCCGATGCGTATCTCGGCCAGAACAACTACGCCAAGGCGATCGAACTGTACCGCCTGGCGCTGACCAAGGGTGGTGTCGACGCCGACGACGTCAACCTGCATCTCGGCATCGCGCTGGCACGCTCGGGCGACAAGGCCGGCGCTGCGACCGCGTTCTCGGCGGTGAAGGCTGCACCGAAGTCGGACGTTGCCGGTCTGTGGACGACCTGGGCTGCCGCACCGGCTGCATAAACCGGCGAAGCCTGGATGTGAGGAAACGGGGCGGCAGCGATGCCGCCCCGTTTTCGTTTATGGGGCTTTGTTTCTGATCCTCACCCGCAAGGGGGAGGTGGCGCCGAAGGTGACGGAGGGGAAGGACACGCAACGTCGTTCGTTGCTTACGGCCCCCTTCGTCAGGCGAGTGCCTTCAACCTCCTCCTGGCGGAGGAGGATCGAGGGGCTGATGTCAGTCCACCACCACCGGTATTCCCGACAGCGCCTTGGCCGTCCGGATCGTCAGCGACGTCTTCACGCTCGCCACGTTCGGCGCTGGCGTCAGGTGGGTCGTCAGGATCTCCTGGAAGCTCTTCAGGTCCGCCGCGACGATCTTCAGGATGAAGTCGATCTCGCCGTTGAGCATGTGGCATTCCCGAATTTCCGGAATGTCTGCAATATGATGCTCGAACGCGGCGAGGTCGTGCTCGGCCTGACTGCGCAGCGACACCATCGCGAACACCGTGATCGGGAAGCCCAGCCGGCTCGCGTCGAGGTCCGCATGATAGCCGCGGATCGCACCCGCTTCCTCGAGCGCGCGGACGCGGCGGAGGCAGGGCGGTGCGGTAAGGCCCACCTGGTCGGCCAGGTCGACATTGGTCATCCGACCGTCGGCCTGCAACAGCGACAGGATCTGCCGATCGATCCGGTCAAAACTCATTTCACGCAACTCCTGATGGGCATCGCAAACCAAGCGATTCATTCTTCATAGCGATAAGATTGTTGCGGCGAAACGCAATTGTCCCACAATGCGACGAAGAGGGTGCCTACCAAAATGGGTTGTTCCTTCGCATCGCCGCGCGCGTTAAGGAATCGGTACGGAGAGCGTGCTAGGCCCGCTGAAGCCGGGGAACGATGTGCGGTTCGACGATAGCCTGAAGACGATCCTTGCCGCCGACATGGCCACCGGTTTCGGTGCGCAATCGGCATGGCGGCAGTTGGTCGACCTGATGGGACGCGGCCGGGCCGTGGTCGACGAGCCCGCGATCGCGCGGTTGCGGTTGTTGCGGCAGGCGGTGCCGGTCGACGTTCGTGCCGCCAGCGCCCGGGCGCTCGCCTTCGCCAAACCCGATGCGCGCCTGGTCGGTTTCTTCGCGGAAGACGTTCTGGCGATCGCCGCGCCGGTGTTGCGGACGGCCACGCTGGCGACCGACGAATGGCTCGCGCTTCTCCCGCGGCTGACCCCGGCAAGCCGGTCGGTCCTGCGTCACCGCCGTGATCTGTCCGCCGGGGTTCAGCGCGGTTTGCAGAGCTTCGGTTCGACCGACTTCGTCTTGCCCAATCCCGATGTCGACGAGAGGGCGGTGTCGTCGGAACCTGTCGTCGATGTGACGATTGCGGACGAGGTGCTCGAGCCGTCCGCCGGCGAGCGTGTCGTCGCGGAGATGCTGGCTGCCGATGCCGCTCCCGAGCCCGCTATCGTCGAGACGGTTGCCGCGGAACCCGTCGCGTCCGCTTTCGTACCGCCCAGTGCGCCACTGAGCGAGACGCCGTTCATGGCACTGGGCGTCGTCGCGCGCGGCCTGCCGTTCGTCGCGGAGGCGCTGCGCCATGCCAAGCTGGCGGAGACCGAACCGCCGGCTGCTGCGCCGGTAAACGCCGCCCCGGCCGACCGGTTCGAGATCTCCGACCTCGTCGCGCGGATCGAGGCGTTCAACCGCGACCGCACGGTCGAGGATGCGATGCCAGCCGCGGTGCCCACCGAGATCGAGAGCTTCCGGTACGAGACCGATTCACGCGGCGTCATTCGCATGGTCGACGGCGTCGCGCGGTCCGCGCTGATCGGCGTGTCGCTCGCGCATCCGGCCAAGCAGGGCGAGGCGCAGCTCGACGGCGTGGCCGCGGGCGCGTTCCGGCGTCGGTCGCGGTTCGGCGATGCCCGGCTCGAGGTTGGCGGCTTGTCCGACGCGTTCGGATCGTGGCGCGTATCCGGGGTGCCGGCGTTCGATCATGATTCGGGGCGCTTCACCGGCTTTCGCGGCACCGGACGCCGCCCGCGTCGCGACGAGACCGCGGAACCGGCGCGTGCGGCTACCTCGCCGATATCCGATTCGCTGCGCCAGCTCGTCCACGAACTGCGCACGCCGACCAACGCGATCGCCGGGTTTGCCGAGTTGATCGAGACGCAGTTGCTCGGCCCCGTCTCGCCGACCTATCGCGATCGGGCGACCACGATCCGGACGCAGGCGGGCGATCTGCTCGCCGCGATCGACGATCTCGACACCGCCGCGCGGATCGAAGGTCATGCACTCGATCTGCGGCCGACGACGGTATCGGTCCGTCCGATGCTGGACCGCGTGATGGTGGACCTGCAACCGCTCGCCACCTTGCGCGGTGCAAGTCTCGCGCTCGCGATGCCGGCGGGCGACTGCGATGTGCTCGGCGATGACCGCGCGGTCGAACGGTTGATCGGTCGCCTGCTCGCCGCGCTCGTATCGGCGGGTCGGCAGGGCGAACGGCTCGGCCTGGTGGTCCGGCCGGTCGCGGATACCGTGACGATCGAATTCGACCGCCCCGCAGCGCTGGCCGCGCATGCTACCGACGTCCTGCTCAGCATCGATGCCGAGCAGGGCGGCGACGGCGATGGCGCACCCCTGCTCGGTACCGGCTTCGCGCTTCGTCTCGCGCAGAACCTCGCGGTCGAGTTGGGCGGCGCGCTGACGATCGGTTCGGATCGCCTCACGCTTCAGCTTCCCGCGGCGCATGCCCGCGCGGTGGAGCGGACCGCCGACGAACAGCGGTGATCGCCGACCGCGCGTATCGACCGCCGCGGCCTCAGCTTTCGCAACGCGTGGCGTGGCCCGACGATTTCAGTACGCGCTTCACCGTCTTCGTCGACGTCGAGGAAGAGTTCGACTGGCGCGCGCCGCTGGACACGCGCAACCGCGCGACGACCGCGATGGCGGCATTTCCCGACGCGCATCGCCGCTTCGCCGAGCGCGGCGTCGCCTTGGCCTGCATGGTCGACCACCCGATCGCTACCGATCCGGCCGCGGTCGCGATCCTAGAGCGGGTCGTCGAGGATGGGCGATCCGAGATCGGCACGCAGCTGCACGCCTGGGTCAATCCACCGTTCGAGGAAGACGCGACACCGGAGGCGAGCTACGCCGGCAACCTGACGCGCGCGCTCGAAGCCGACAAACTCGATACGCTGACCAAGGCGATAACGACCGCGTTCGGCCGCGCGCCACGTGCGTATCGCGCGGGCCGCTACGGCATCGGTCCACGTACTTTCGCATTGCTGGCGGCGCTTGGCTACCGGATCGATAGCTCGATCCGACCTGGCTATGATTACCGCGCGGACGGCGGTCCGGATTTCTCGCGGGCCGACGCACATGCTTACCGCGACGGTCGCATTGTCGAACTGCCGTTGACCACCATCTTCACCGGCTACGCACGGCGAGGCGGGGACAGGCTGTATCATGTGCTCGGGCATCTGCCGAAGGGCAGGGGACTGTTCGCTCGCGCCGGCCTGCTGTCGCGGGTCGCGTTGACCCCGGAGGACATGCCGATCGAGGCCGCGCTCGAAGCCGTCGCGGTTGCGGCCGGCGAGGGGCTTCGGTTGCTGAACCTCTCGTTCCACTCGCCATCGCTAGCCCCCGGCCACACGCCCTATGTTCGCGACGCGGCTGACCTGAAACGCTTTCACGCGTGGTGGACGGCGATGCTCGACGAACTGGACCGCCGCGGCATTCGCAACGCGTCGCTCGACGAAATCATCGCCGCGCTGGGGTAGGTATCGTCGTCCGTCGGAATCGGAGTTCGGCCTCTGTGCGGTGTGCTGACGCCTTAAAACAGAAAGGGCGGCCCGTTGCCGGACCGCCCTCTTGGTAAGCAATACTGAAAGCGAGATTAGCGCTTCGAGAACTGGAAGCTGCGACGGGCCTTCGCCTTGCCGTACTTCTTGCGCTCGACGACGCGGCTGTCGCGGGTCAGGAAGCCTGCTGCCTTCACCGAGGCGCGCAGCACTGGCTCGAAGCGGGTCAATGCCTGGCTGATGCCGTGCTTGACCGCGCCGGCCTGGCCCGAAAGACCACCGCCCTTGACGGTGCAAACGACGTCGTACTGACCTTCGCGCTCGGTGATCCCGAACACCTGGTTGATGACGAGACGCAGCGTTGGACGTGCGAAATACACTTCCTGATCACGACCGTTGATCGTGATCTTGCCGGTGCCGGGCTTGACCCAGACGCGGGCGACAGCGTCCTTACGACGGCCGGTCGCATAGGCGCGGCCCTGCTTGTCGAGGATCTGCTCGCGCAGCGGCATCGGCTCGCGGACGGGCTCGTTCGAGACCGGTGCTGCGATATCGCCTTCGCTGGTCGGCAGCGCCTGCTCGGCGGGGGCAGCCGGCGCGGGCTGGTTGGTCAGGCTCGCGAGATCGGCGAGCGACTGGCGGTTGTCGGACATTATGCGCCCACCTTGTTCTTGCGGTTCATGCTGCCGATGTCGAGCACGGCAGGGTTCTGTGCCTCGTGCGGATGCTCGGTGCCCTTGAAGATACGCAGGTTGCGCATCTGCTCACGACCCAGCGGGCCGCGCGGGATCATGCGCTCGACAGCCTTTTCGAGAACGCGCTCCGGGAAGCGGCCATCGAGGACCTTGGCGGCAGTGATGCCCTTGATGCCGCCGGCGTAACCGGTGTGCTTGTAATAGATCTTCTTCGCGGCCTTGTTGCCGGTGAAGCGGATCTTGTCGGCGTTGATCACGACGACGTTGTCACCGCAATCGACATGCGGGGTGAACGACACCTTGTGCTTACCGCGCAGGACGTTGGCGATGATCGATGCGGCACGGCCGACGACGAGACCTTCCGCGTCGACGATATGCCACTGCTTGTCCACCTCTGCCGGCTTTGCCGACTTGGTGGTCTTCATGAGCGCCTTCATGGGCGTTAGACCTTCCAGATTGAATGCAAGCGCACCAAGGGGAGGCCCCGCAGCGCGAATGCCGGCCTAATGCTGAAAGGGGGGCTTCAAGTCAAGCTTTCCGCCGGTTTCCTGACGGGTATTATTATACCCGCTGCTTTAGGAGTGGCGCGCTGCCGGTCGCGTGCGCGGCGAACATCGCGGCGATCAGGAGGAGCGCGGCATTGCCCTGATGCGCGACCGCGACGTCGATCTGAACGCCGGTCATCAGCGTCGCGATGCCGAGCATGATTTGGAGCGTGACGAGCCCGACGACGAAGAAGCCGGCGCTGCTGCCGGTCTTGGTCGCCTTGATCGCCAGCCAGATGAGCCCGGCAGCGGCGGCGAACGCGAACCAGCGGTGGATGAACTGCACGACGATCGGGTTGTCGACCGCGTTGCTCCAGGCAGGATTGACCATCGGCACGTCCGCGGGGAACAGTCCGTCACCCATCAGCGGCCAACTCGCGAAGGCATAGCCCGCGTCGAGCCCGGCGGTGAACGCGCCATAGACCAGTTGCACGAACAGCAGCGCCAGCGCGAGGATCGCGACGGGCGCGAGGCGGGCAGGGGCGGCGAGCGGATTGCAGTGCAGCGCCATCAGGTCGAGTGCGGTCCACACGATCCCGGCAAGAATCGTCAGTGCGGTCAGCAGGTGGACGGCGAGTCGGATGTGGCTGACGTCGGTCCGCACCGACAGTCCGGAGGCGACCATCCACCAGCCGATGGCGCCCTGGAACGCACCGAGCGCCAGCAGCGCCGACAATCGCCAGCCATAGCCGACCGGGATGCGCTTGCGCACCGCGAACCAGATCAGCGGCACCGCGAACACGAGGCCGATCACGCGGCCCCACAGACGATGCAGATATTCCCAGAAGAAGATCGCCTTGAACCCGCCCACCGTCATGTCGGCGTTGAAGGCGGCGTATTCGGGGATGCGCTTGTAGGCGTCGAATTCGGCCTGCCACTGCGCGTCGTTGAGCGGCGGGATGATCCCGCTAATCGGCTTCCACTGCGTGATCGACAGCCCCGACTCGGTCAGCCGCGTGATCCCGCCGATGACGACCATCGCGACGATCAGGCCGGCGACCGTGAACAGCCACAGGGCGACGGAACGAGGACGGGCTTTGCTGAGGAAGGCGGCGCTGGGTTGAAGCATGGTTAGGAGATAGTGGTTTGCGAGGCGGGGCGCCATCGGTTCGTGGTGCGCCGTTGCTTCATGTTGCTGGGGGTGGTTCGGCAGAGGCCGGACTGGCGACCGCAGCACGCTACTTCCTTGTTCTCCCGAGAAGCCGGGAGTCCAGACTAGGTCCCCGCCTTCGCGAGGAAACAAGCAGGGCGGCGTGGCGTTGCTAACCTCCGGGCCTCGCGGGTCCCGAAGCTATCCTTGGAACCGACGCCAACCCCCCAAGAAAATCTGCAATGTAATGTTGTATCCTTTCAGCCGCCCATCTATATCCGTTGAACGATGACGCCCTCGGCCACGCATACCCACCGCTTCGCCGGTCTCGATCGTTATGCGATCGGCCTGTCGGGCCTGTGCATGGTGCATTGCCTGGCGACCTCCGTGCTGGTCGCGCTGATGTCGACCGCGGGCGGTTTCCTGCTCGACCCGATCTTCCACGAAGTCGGCCTGACGATCGCGATCGGTCTCGGCGCACTCGCGCTCGGCCGCGGCGTGCTGAACCACGGCTATATGATGCCCGCCGCGATGGGCGCGCTCGGACTCGGCATCATGGCGGGCGCGATGACGCTGCCGCACGACAGCGGTGGCGGCGAGACGTTGTGGACGATCGTCGGCGTCGGGCTGCTCGCATTCGGCCACGATCTCAACCGCCGCGCGGAAAGCTGAGCGGGTTGCTGGAACCCTTCCGGTATCCTACTTCACCAGCATGGCGCACGCTCACAACCACACCGAACCGCAGGGCGCCGATCTTACCGTCGCAGCACAGACGACGCTCGAAAAGGCCGGCGAGCAATGGACGACGATGCGCGCCAGCGTATTCGCTGCGCTGGCCAGTTTCGAGAAGCCGGCATCGGCCTACGACATCGCCGAAGCCGTCTCGAAAGCCGAAGGCCGCCGCGTCGCCGCGAACAGCGTGTACCGCATCCTCGACCTGTTCGTCGGCGCCAACCTCGCCCGGCGAGTCGAGAGCGCGAACGCCTATGTCGCGAACGCGCATCCGGATTGCCTGCACGACTGCATCTTCCTGGTCTGCGACTCGTGCGGCCAGACCACGCATCTCGATAACGACACGATCACCAAGGGCGTTCGCAACGCGGCGGAGGCGGCCGGCTTTTCGCCGGTTCGCCCGGTGATCGAAGTCCGCGGGCGCTGCGCGGACTGCGAGGCCAAGTAGCTTGCCACTGTGCAATCCTCCCCCGTCAGGGGGAGGTGGCTGGCGCGTGCCAGACGGAGGGGGAGGAAAGGGCAACCTTTGTTCCGTGTCCTCCCCCTCCGTCACCTTCGGTGCCACCTCCCCCTGGCGGGGGAGGATCAGCTTCTGTCCAGATTCTTACCCATCCGGATCATCGGCACCGGGACCTCCCCCGGCGTCTCGATCCGCTCGATCGGCAGATACCCGCAGGCTCGGTACAGCGGCTCTCCGGCCAGCGTCGCCATCATCTCCGCCCGCGCAAACCCGGCCTCTCGCGCTGCGGCCTCGCAAACCGACAACACCAGTCGCCCGACACCCCGCCGCGTAAAATCCGGATCGGTATACATCGCGCGGATCCGTGCTGCGTCTCGCACCGGATCGAGCAACGCGGCATCGCGCAACGCCGTGCTGTGATCGCCGCCATAGAGCGTCGCCCGCCGACTCCACCCGCCACATCCGGCCAGCCGACCGTCCGCCTCGACCAGCAGATACGTCCCGTCCGCGATCAACTGTGTATCGAGCCCCATCACCGCGCGGCTTGCCTCGACCTGTGCCGGCGTGAGGAAGTCCCCCTGCAGAGCGCCGATCGCACGGGCCATCAACGTCGAGATCGCTGGGATATCCGCCGCTGCTGCAACACGGTGCGTAAAGTTCATATTTGTGCACTTTCCGAGCGATTCCAGTGCGAATGCTAGCCTAGGACACGGTAACAATCGACACGATACGCGCGCTGCATTAAGCCCGTCCGATGGCCGACCTTCCCTCGACACCGCTGCTCGACACCGTTTCGACGCCCGACGACCTCCGCAAGTTGCGCCCGGACCAGCTCCGCCAACTCGCCGACGAACTGCGTACCGAGACGATTTCCGCGGTCGGCACCACCGGCGGGCATCTCGGCTCGGGCCTGGGCGTGGTCGAGCTGACCACCGCGATCCACTATGTCTTCGATACCCCGCGCGACCGGCTTGTGTGGGACGTCGGCCACCAGTGTTATCCGCACAAGATTCTCACCGGACGCCGCGACCGGATTCGCACGCTGCGTCAGGGTGGCGGGCTCAGCGGCTTCACCAAGCGTAGCGAGAGCGAATACGATCCGTTCGGCGCGGCGCATTCGTCGACCTCGATCTCGGCGGCGCTGGGCTTTGCGATCGCCAACAAGATCGCGGGGACGCCCGGCAAGGGCATCGCGGTGATCGGCGACGGCGCGATGTCGGCGGGCATGGCGTACGAGGCGATGAACAACGCCGCGCAGGCGGGCAACCGCCTCGTCGTGATCCTCAACGACAACGACATGTCGATCGCGCCTCCCGTTGGAGGACTGTCGGCTTATCTGAGCCGGATCGTATCGAGTCGCGAGTTCCTCGGCTTCCGCGATCTCGCGCGTAAACTCGCCAAGCGGCTGCCACGACCGATCGCCAGCGGCATGCGCAAGACCGACGAGTTCGCGCGCGGCATGACGATGGGCGGCACGTTGTTCGAGGAACTCGGCTTCTATTATGTCGGCCCGATCGACGGCCATAATCTCGAACACCTGATCCCGGTGCTCGAGAATGTCCGCGATGCCGAAGAGGGCCCGATCCTCGTCCACGTCGTCACCAAGAAGGGCAAGGGCTACGGCCCCGCCGAGGCTGCCGCGGACAAGTATCACGGCGTCCAGAAGTTCGACGTGATCTCGGGCGTGCAGACCAAGGCGCCGCCGGGGCCGCCGCAATATCAGAACGTGTTCGGCGCGCAGCTCGTCGCCGAGGCCGCGAAGGACCCGCGGATCTGCGCGATCACCGCGGCGATGCCGTCGGGCACCGGGCTCGACGCGTTCGCCAAGGCGTATCCCGACCGGTTCTTCGACGTTGGCATCGCCGAGCAGCACGGTGTTACCTTTGCCGCCGGGCTCGCCGCGCAAGGGATGCGCCCGTTCTGCGCGATTTATTCGACGTTCCTGCAGCGCGCGTACGACCAGGTCGTGCATGACGTGGCGATCCAGAACCTGCCGGTCCGTTTCGCGATCGACCGCGCGGGGCTGGTCGGTGCGGATGGCGCGACGCATGCTGGCTCGTTCGACGTTACGTACCTAGCGACGCTGCCGAACTTCGTCGTGATGGCTGCGGCGGACGAGGCCGAACTCGTCCATATGACTCACACCGCGGCGCAGTATGACACCGGCCCGATCGCTGTGCGCTATCCGCGCGGCAACGGCACCGGCGTTGCGCTACCAGAGACGCCGCAGTTGCTGGAAATCGGCAAGGGGCGTGTCGTGCGTGAGGGCAAGAAGATCGCGATCCTGTCGCTCGGTACGCGTCTCGAGGAAGCGCTCAAGGCCGCAGAGGTTCTCGAAGCCAAGGGGCTGAGCACGACGGTAGCGGATCTCCGTTTCGCCAAGCCGCTCGACGTCGATCTGATTCGGAAACTGCTTACGACGCACGAAGTCGCGGTGACGATCGAGGAGAACTCGGTCGGTGGCTTCGGCGCGCATGTGCTGACGATGGCCTCGGACGAGGGCTTGATCGACGGCGGGCTAAAGCTGCGTACGTTGCGTCTGCCCGACGTGTACCAGGACCAGGACAAGCCCGAGGTGCAGTATGCTGAAGCCGGGCTCGATGCGACCGCGCTGGTGGATACCGTGCTCAAGGCGCTCCGCCACAATTCCGGCGGGGTCGCCGAAGCGCGCGCATGACCGGGCCGACCAAGGGCCTCGTGATCATCGCGCTGGCGGTGATCGTGATGGTGTCGTTGAATATTGCGATGTGGCGGCGGATGCGGGGTGGGCTGGCTGCGGCGAAGGCTGAGCAGGCGGCGAACCCTGAGTTGTTCGATGAAAACGGCTCGCGGATTTCTTGAGCGAACTTCGGTAGCAGCCACCACCCCGGCGAAGGCCGGGGTCCAATTGGGAGACGTTGGTAACGGAGCGCAGTGCTTCGTTACTGTGACCTCACCAATTGGGCCCCGGCCTTCGCCGGGGTGGTGTACCGTCAGGTAGGCGAGGTCACCCGCCCAGATGATGCGTCTGGGCGGCGTCTGTAGCGCTCACCGCAAGGATCGAACGCGCTTTGCTTGGCGGTAGAGCTTGCCCGCGCCCATCACCACTCGCCGCGATGACGCGCTCCAGCAAGTCCTGCCCTTCACGCCACCAGCCGATTCCGCTCGCGGCATTCAAATGCCCTTGCGGTCCCGCATCGACGAAGTGGCTGCCCCAGTCCGCGGCCATGCTGTGCGCGCGCTCGGGCGTGACCCAGGGGTCGTCGCTGCTCGCCACCACGATCGACGGGAACGGCAAGGGCGTGCGCGGAGTCGGCGAGAAGCCCTTCAGTTCGGCCTGCGCGCCGCCACGATCAACGTCCGCCGGCGCCACGAGGAGCGCGCCGGCTACCGGCCAGCCATAAGGCTGCGGGCTGAGTTCGGCCCACCATGCCACTGCGAGGCACCCGAGACTGTGCGCAGCGAGGATCACCGGTGCCTGTGCCTGCCGGATCGCTTCGTCGAGCCGCGTCACCCAAGCGTTGCGGTGCGGCGTGTTCCACATGCCGAGCTCGACGCGGACCGTGTCGGGTCGCGCCTCTTCCCACAACGTCTGCCAGTGCGAAGGACCCGATCCACCAAGGCCGGGCACGGTCAGGATCGTCGGCTGGACGGAATCATACGGTGCGAAAGAACCCACAGCGCTTCTCCTTCTCCAAAACCTCGTTCTTCGAGGTCGGGAGCGTGGCCGAAGGGCGCTCTAGGGCACGCCATCCGGTCACGATCCCATGCGCTCAAGATAATCCTACCCGTTCGGTAGGCAATGACATTGCGGCGAAAGGAAGGCAGCTTGCGGCAATCGGATCAGGCGGCGATACGCACGCGATGGTGAAGATACGCGCGGACCAGATGCTGGTCGACAGGGGGCTGGTCGAGTCGCGGACGCGCGCGCAGGCGCTGATCATGGCGGGCCTCGTGTTCGCGGGGACGAAGAAGGTCGACAAGCCGGGGCAGACGCTCGCGGACGACGTGCAACTCGACGTGCGCGGTCGCGATCATCCCTGGGTCTCCCGCGGCGGGATCAAGCTGGCGCACGGCCTCGCGCATTTCGGTTGGGACGTGATCGGCGCGGTGGCGATCGACGTCGGCTCGTCGACCGGCGGCTTTACCGACGTCATGCTGAAGAACGGTGCCGCGAAGGTCTACGCGGTCGACAGCGGGACCAACCAGCTTGCCTGGTCGCTCCGGCAGGATGAGCGCGTCATCGTCCACGAACAGACCAGCGCGCGTATCCTCACGCCCGCGCATATCCCGGAGCCGGTCGACCTGATCGTCTGCGATGCGAGCTTCATCGGCTTGGCCAAGGTGCTGGAGCGGCCGATGTCCTTTGCCAAACCCGATGCGCGGCTGATGGCGCTGGTGAAGCCGCAGTTCGAGGCGGGGCGCGGCGAAGTGGGGAAAGGCGGGGTCGTCCGCGATACCGCGATCCACCAGCGCGTCTGCGACGAGGTTGCCGCGTGGCTGACCGGGCAGGGATGGAGCGTGGTCGGCGTGGTCGAGAGCCCGATCACGGGGCCTGAGGGTAACGTGGAGTTCCTGATTGCTGCTTTGCATGGCCGGCCGGCGTCTGAACAGCTGCTACCGGAAGTGCCAAGCGAGACCCAATCACCTCCGTCATCCTGACGAACGTCAGGCCCCAGAGACACGCAGGGTGCGGTCGGTATCCTGGATCCTGACGTTCGTCAGGATGACGGCGTGGGGAAGCACCGTGCCGGAATGAACCACTAGCGGAACGATTCTTGCCGGCGCACGGTTTACCGAAGGCCAAATGCGCGGCAGGACGACGCCGCGTAGAGACGGAAGGATTTGTGTGGGCGGTATCGCTTCGAAGGGCCAGTTGAGGATGTCGTTCCTCCGCTGGGCGGTCGTGACCGTGCCCCTGATCCTGTTGCTGGGCTTTCTGTCCGGCCGGTCGGTCAGCGTTGGCAGCGAGAATGCCTGGTACATGGCGCTCGCCAAGCCCGCGCTGAACCCGCCGGGCTGGGTGTTCCCCGTCGTTTGGACCACGCTCTACATCCTGATTGGCCTCGCGCTCGCGATGATCCTCAACGCGCGTGGCGCTCGGTTGCGCGGGCTTGCGGTCGCACTGTTCGTCGGCCAGTTCCTGCTCAACCTCGCCTGGACGCCGATGTTCTTCGGCGCGCACAGGATCGGGCTGTCGGTACTGGTGATCGTCGCGATGCTGGCGCTGTCGATCGCCGCGACCTTCGTATTCGCGCGCATTCGCCCCGCCGCGGCGTGGCTGATGGTGCCGTACATGGTGTGGATCAGCTTTGCCGGCGTGCTCGCGTTCAGCATCGGGCAGTTGAACCCCGATGCCGAAACCCTTGCACCCGCGTCGCATACGTCCCAAATGCTGTGACGCAGCAGTCACTGTATCAGTCACTGCGACAGTCTTTGGGATTTTGAAGCAATGCAGTCCGAAAACCGCGTGTTCGACGATATCGTCAAGGTCTTGAACGGTGCTGCCGGTACGCTTGCGGGCGTCGGTCGCGAAGCCGGTTCGGGCGCGCGGGAACGCGCGCGCGAGTGGCTCGGCGGGCTCGACTTCGTCAGCCGCGAAGAGTTCGATGCGGTCAAGGCGATGGCCTCGACTGCCCGCGACGAGAACGATGCGTTGAAGGCCCGGCTCGATGCGCTCGAAGCCAAGTTTTCCGCACAATCGACAGTAAGTACGCCGACCGGGGCGTCGGTCGACTGACTTTTCCACAGTTTTCCGCAGAATTGGGGCCGATGGGGTTGCCGGGGCGTTTTTGCCTCGGCACCCTTTGTCGTGCGATAAGGACCGCCAGGACCCTATGATGCTTGAACACGCCGACCACGACCACGAAGACGCCGCCCCGATCGACATGCTCGAGAGCTATTACGCTGCGCATGGCTGGGAGCATGAGCGTCACGACGACGAGATCGTCGCGACCGTCAAGGGAAGCTGGGCGACCTACGAACTGCGCGCGCTGTGGCGCGACGACGATAGCGTCCTGCAATTCCTCGCTTTTCCAGACATCAAGGTGCCCGACGAACGCCGTCAGGCTGTGTATGAGACGATCGGGCTGGTCAACGAACAGCTCTGGATCGGGCATTTCGAACTCTGGTCGTCGAGCGGCATATTGCTGTTCCGGCACGCGGCGATGGTCGACGGCGGCGATGACGGCACGATGTCGCTCGACGCGGCGGAACTGCTGGTCGAATCGGCAATCGAGGAGTGCGAGCGCTTTTATCCCGTGTTCCAGTTCGTGCTGTGGGGTGGGAAGAGCCCGAAGGAAGCGATCGCCGCGGCGCTGATTGAAACGCACGGCGAGGCATGAGCTTTCCGGCAGGTCCGCTGTGGCTGATCGGCTGCGGCAACATGGGCGGCGCGATGCTGCGGCGCTGGATCGCCGCGGGGCTCGATCCGGCGACCGTGACGGTGATCACCCGGAGCGGGCAGGGGGCGCCGGACGGTGTCCGCTCGTTGACCGCACTGCCTGACCAAGAGGCGCCTGCGATGGTGATGCTCGCGCTCAAGCCCCAGCAGATCGACGCTGCGCAGGCGTTGCTGGCGCCGCTCCGGGGGGCTCCCAAGCTGCTCCTTTCGATTCTCGCGGGTGTCGATCATGCAGCGCTCGTGCAGCGGTTCGCCGCGGATACGATCGTCCGCGCGATGCCCAACCTTCCGGTGGCGATCGGCAAGGGCGTGACCTCGCTCTACACCGCTGGGGCGTCCGACGAGGCGATCGCGGCGGCAGAAGCCTTCGCAGCCCCGCTCGGTCATTACGAATGGATCGCCGACGAAGCGCATTTCGACGCGGTTACGGCGCTTGCAGGGTGCGGTCCGGGTTTCGTGTTCCGGTTCGCCGACGCGCTCGCCAAGGCGGGGGCTGCACTCGGCCTGCCGGCCGACCAGTCCGCGCGTCTTGCCATCGCCACGCTGGAAGGCTCCGCGATCATGGCTGCCGAGGCGGACGTCTCGCCCGCGGTGCTGGCCGACCGCGTCGCCAGTCCCGGCGGCTCGACTCGCGAAGGCCTGAACGTGCTCGACCGCGACGACGCACTGGTCGCGCTGCTGACGGCGACGCTGGCCGCGTCAGAACGCCGCAACGCCGAAATGGCCGCCGCGGCGCGCTAAATCGATTTTAGGAAATTGGCTGGGGCGGCAGGGTTCGAACCTGCGCATGGCGGCATCAAAAGCCGCTGCCTTACCACTTGGCGACGCCCCAACAGAGGCGGCCTTATAGCGGGGCAGCGGCCGGTGAAAAGCCCTTGCGGACGTCAATCGGCGAGATGGTGCAGCCAGTTGTTCTCGTCGGGCGCAATGCCGCGCTGGATCGACACAAGCGCATCGCGCATCCGCATCGTCAGCGCACCCGGAGCGCCGTCACCGATCGTGAAGCGGCCTTCGGGGCTCGCCACCGTACCGATCGGCGTCACCACTGCCGCAGTGCCGCAGGCGAATGCCTCGACCAGCCGGCCACTCGCCGCGTCGGCGCGCCACTGGTCGATCGTATAGCCTTCCTCGCGGACCGTAATGCCGTTCGCGCGCGCGAGCGTCAGGATCGAGTCGCGGGTGATGCCGGGCAGGATCGTGCCGGTCAGCGCCGGGGTCGCCATGCTGCCGTCGTCGAACACGAAGAAGATGTTCATGCCGCCGAGTTCCTCGACCCAGCGCCGCTCGGCCGCATCGAGGAAGACGACCTGGTCGCAGCCATTGCGGATCGCTTCGGACTGCGCGAGCAGGCTGGCCGCGTAGTTGCCGCCGCACTTTGCCGCGCCGGTGCCGCCCTGTGCTGCCCGCGTGTATTGCTGGCTCACCCAGATCGAGACGGTGGGGGCGCCGCCCTTGAAATACGCGCCGACCGACGAGGCGAGCACCATGTACAGATATTCGGAAGACGGCTTCACGCCGAGGAACACTTCGCTCGCGAACATGAACGGCCGCAGGTACAGCGCGCCGCCATCGCTCTCCGGGATCCAGTTCGCGTCGGTCTTGACCAGCCGCTCGACCGATTCGAGGAACAGCTCGGTCGGCAGTTCGGGCATTGCGAGCCGGCGCGCCGAATCCTGGAAGCGGCGCGCATTCGCCTCGGGACGGAACAGCGCGGTGCCACCGTCGGCAAGCCGATACGCCTTCATCCCCTCGAAGATCTCCTGCGCGTAATGCAGCACGGACGACGCCGGATCGATCGTCAGCGGCGCGCGTGCGGTGATGCGCGCGTCGTGCCAGCCCTCGGCGTCGCTATAGCGGATCATCGCCATGTGATCGGTGAAGACTCGCCCGAATCCCGGATCGATCAGCTGCTTCGCACGCTCGTTCGCCGCGACCGGCGTCGCATTCGGTTCGTGCCGAAAGGCGGAGGGCGACGTAAAAGCTGGAGCGGACATCGAAATTCTCTCTCGTGGCGGGTTGCCGACGACTACGGGCGATGTCTAAACCGGTCAACATGTCTGCCACAGCGTCGCCTGCCTCACCCCTGTTCCTCCGCGAACCCGAACTTCGCCGCGGCATGGAGCTCCTCTATTTTGGCTATAGCCACCTGACCCGGTCGATCGACCAGGGGCTTGCCGAAGAGGGGCTGGGGCGGGCGCACCACCGCGCGCTGTATTTCATTGCGCGCAAGCCCGACATGACGGTGAGCGAACTGCTGTCGCTGCTGGCGATCACCAAGCAGTCGCTGGGCCGCGTGCTGAACGAACTGGCGGATCGCAAGCTGGTCGAGACGCGGCCGGGCGAGCGCGACCGGCGGCAGCGGTTGCTGCGGCTCACGGGGGAAGGCTCGATCATGGAGCGCGAGTTGTTCGAGGCCGCGCGAATCCGGATGGCGGAGGCCTATGCGAGCGCAGGGCAGAGCGCGGTATCGGGGTTCTGGGCGGTGCTCGAGGGACTGGTGCCCGAAGCCGACCGTTCGCAGGTGTTCGGCCTGCGCGGCTAGCTGGTTCGCGGTAGCGCAAGCGGGGGCCGGCGGGACGATTTGGCGTTGACGCCGCCGCGAGGACTGTGGCACTCGGCCGGTCATCGAGAGCCGGTGCAAGACCCGGACCGACAGGCGTAGATCGCCGTTCGCGGGTGTAGCTCAATGGTAGAGCTTTTGCTTCCCAAGCAAGTGACGAGGGTTCGATTCCCTTCACCCGCTCCACAAACTGACAGACATCGCCGAGACGGCCTGGCTTAGCGCCCGATGCCGGAGGCTAGGATCGCGTCGGCCCACAGGCGATAGCCCGCTTCGTTCGGATGCGTCCCGTCGGGCAGCAGATCGCGATCGAGGCTGCCGTCCGGTTTCAGGAATTTTGCGCCGATATCGATGTAGCGGACCGCTCGGTCCTGCGCGACCCGCGCCGCCAGCCGCCGGTTGGTCTGCGCGATCGCCACGCGGAGCGGATCGGCGGGGGTGTCGCCGCGCGGAAAGATCGCCATCAGCGCGACATGGCTACGTGGCGATCTGGCATGGATGTCGCGCAGGATCGCGTCGATGCCCGACACGACTTCGGCAGGGCTGCTGGCACGCGCGTTGTCGGTACCGGTCAGGTTGTTGGTACCGATATTGAGGACGACCCAGTCCGGCGCCATGCCGTCGAACTCGCCGGCACGCAGTCGCCACAACACGTTCTGCGTTCGATCCCAGCCAAAGCCGAGATTGGCGACCGACGCGGTCCCGAACGCGTGCTTCCAGGCATCGGGACCGCTGACGCGTGCCGCCGTCGGTTGGCCGGCCCAGAAATGCGTGATCGAATCGCCGATCATGACGATTTGCGGCGTCATGCCGTTCATCGCGAGCACGTCACGGTGCCGCGCATACCAGTCGTAGGAATCCATCTCGAGCCGGGGCACGGGAATGACCGCGGTATCGATGTCGGTCATCGACGCCAGCGGCACGCGCGGCGGCTCGCCGATGAGTTTGGCCAGCGTCGGTTCGATCGCCTCGGCCATCATCCGCTGGCCTTCGGTATCCGGATGCAGCGGTTTGCCGGGCTGGGGTAAGCGGGGATCGTAGAACCGCGTGTCGTTCAACGTGCCGTCGGGTTGGCGGAAGACGGCACCGATATCGAGATACGCGACGCGCGGATCGACCGCGTAGTGCTTGGCAAGATAGGTGTTCACCGCTGCGTCGGTGGCGGTTTTCGCCGGCGTGATCGCGCTGGGCAGCAGCCCGAGCAGGAGGATTCTCGTGTCGGGCAGACGGTGCTTGAGGTCGTCGACCACCGCGTCGATCCCCGCCCGGGTCTGCTCGGCGGTCCGCCCCGCGCTGCCGGTGTCGTTGGTCCCTATCAGCAGCACGACCGCCTTGGGGTGAAGCCCGGCGACCTCGCCGTTGCGCAGCCGCCACAGGACGTTCGCCGTCGTATCGCCACTGAAGCCCAGGTTCAGCGCATGGCGAGGAGCGTAGAAGGTCGCCCAGGTCGGGGCGAAATTCTCGTCCGGCAGCACTGCCTTGTCATAATTGTTGGTGATCGAATCGCCGATCAGGACGACCGCGGGATCCGGGTGCCGGGCGACCGCCGCCAGGATCGCCGCATGGCGACCCGCCCACCAGCTCTGGTCGAGACGATCGTTGGCGGGGGCCGTCACGCTGGCTGTGGCCGGCGCCGGCTGCGCGTCCAGCGATGCCGAGGCCCCACAAACGACGATGACCGACAGCCAGAGCATGCGGGCAGGGTAGGCGATGCGGCGCGATATCGATGGGGTCATGCAACCCCATAGCCGGATGACGTGGCTAAACCCATCACTCAGCTAAACAGCGTATCCGGCGGCATGAGCGTATCCGCGATCTCCGCGGCGGTTGGATGCCGCAGCACCGTGATCGTGTCGGCATCCCAGGTGATCAGGCCGTGTTCGGCGAACTGGCCAAGCCAATAGTCCATGCACCACCGGCCCCAAGTGTCGTGGAACAATCGCGCGTTGCGGACGATCGCGTCGAAATGCTGGTAGGCGGGCGTGTGGACGGCGTGGTGCTGGTGATAGGCGCGTGCTCCGCCGACCCACCACATCGGCACCGCGGCCTTTTCCAGTCGCGCGGCAAAGTCGGTCTCTTCGCCGCCATAGCCGACATAGCGCTCGTCCATGCCCCCGGCACGCACCCAGTCGGAAGCCGAGATCGCGAAGGACAGGCCCCATAGCTCGCCGTGATTGGGCGTGGGACGTATCTCGTCGGATGCGATCGGTGGCTTGGCGGGGTGTCGGACACCGACGCTGTCGAGCATGGCGAAATCCAGCCCGCCCGTCGTCGCGTCGGCAGGAAGGTACAGGACTTCGCCCAGGCGAATGCCGCCGGGCCATGCCGCCGTGTCCGCATAGCGTTCGATCAGCGTGGGGGAGGGGATGCAGTCGACGTCGAGGAAGATCAGTTGCTCGCCGGCCGCTGTCGCTGCGGCGAGATTGCGGGCTGCTGCGAGCGGCATGGCGTCGCCCTCGATGAAGACTTCGCGCACCGGGAAGTCGGTTTCGGGCAGGTCGTCGTGCGCATTCGGCTGCATGTACGCGATGACGAGCTCGTCGGGTTTACGCGTCGATGCGTTGAGCCCGGCGATCAGGTTGACGAGATGGGCACGGCGGCCGCGAACGAGCGTCAGGACGCTGACCGTCGGCACGCTCACGACGCCTTCCTGATCCCCGTCTCGGTGCCGCGGAAATACGCGACGCCTTCGATCACGCCGCGCGCATGGTGGCCGACCGCGACATAGCCATGCGCGAGATCGGCGCGCGTGCCGAGCCCGTCGGAATAATTGCCGACGATGATCGCGTGGCGGGACGATCGCAGCATCTCGATATCGTTGCCGCTGTCGCCCGCGACGATCACCTGCCGAGGTTCGAGCCCCAGCCGGCGGCGGACGTGCTCGACCGCGGTACCCTTCGATGCGGCATGCGGGAGGATGTCGAGATAGCGACCATGGCTCTGGATGATCGAACAGCTGTGGCCGTGCTCCGCCAGCAACGCGCGCACGCGTTCCGCCGCCGCCATGTCGCCGTCCGCGAAATAGCTGAGCTTGAACCGGCGTTGTTCTAGCGGACTCTGCGGCGTCAGCCCGGCGTGGCGACCGATCAACGCGGCCACCGCATCGCGGTCCCAGCCGGCAGCGATGATGCCGTCCCATTCGGTATCGCGGTCGTACACCGCGCCGCCCAGCGTCCGGTAATAGATTTCGGAGCCGACCGAGGTGATCAGGATCTCCGGCTGTGGCGCATCGTGCTGGCCGAGTACCGCCATCGCGCTGTGGAAGCTTCGTCCGGTGGCGATCGCGAACGCGACGTCGGACTGCGCACGATGCCAGGTGGCGAAGTCGCCGACGCCATCCGCGCAGCCGATCAGCGTTCCATCGATATCCGAGACCAGCAGCAGATCGGGCGCGCGATCGACCGCCGTCTCGGGTGCCGCGCCGACGACTTCGCCGAGCAGTCCGGCATAGAGCTGCACGTGTCGATCCCAGTCATAGGCGCGGATCGCGACCGATCCGGCGGCGGAATAGCGCGACCACAGGATCGGGTCGTCGAGGATCTTCGCGATCGCACCGGTGATTGCGGAGGGTGAGCGCGGATCGACGAGAATGCCGTTGCCGCACGTCTCGACGATGTCGTTGGGTCCGCCGCTGTCCGTTGCGACGACCGGCAATCCGCTCGCCGCCGCTTCGAGCAGGGTCAGCCCGAACGGTTCGTTGAGCGCCGGATTGACGAACACGCCGCGCCGCGTGCGCGCATGGGCATAGATCGCGGCGACGTCGTTCGGGCGATGCTGCTTGGGATAGGACACCTTGCCGTACAGGTCGTAGCGGTCGATCAACTGCAGCAGCTCGGCGATGTTGTCGCGGATCTCGGGCTCCAGCGTGGTGCTGTCGTCGCGCGTGCCGGCCAGAATCACGAGGTTGGCGGCGGCCTGCAACGCCGGCGACCGACCATAGGCGTGGACGAGCGCCGCGAGGTTCTTCTTGGTCACCGGCCGCGCGATCGCCAGGATGACGGGCTTGGTTGGGTCGTCCAGGAAGCGGTTGATCGTTGCGTCGACGCGCGGATCGGTGCGGCAATTGGCGAATTGCTTCAGGTCGCTGCCCGGCGCGAAAACGCGGATCCGACCGGGATCATACGCCGCGTAATCAGCATATTGCACCTCGGCTTCGTCGCGCGACGAGGCGATGATCGCGGCGGCGCCGGCAATGGCTTCCTCTTCGATCGCGATCCGGCGATCGAGGCCGGCGGTCTCCGCACAGTCGCGATCGAACGCCGCACGCTTCACGCGTCCCAGCGAATGCGCGGTGAAGACGTACGGAATGCCGGTGCGTGCAGAGACCCGCGCGGCGATCAGCCCGGCGTCGGCATAGTGCGCGTGCATGACGTCGGGGGCACGATCGAGCGTCGCGATATGCGCGACCAGCGCGTCGACCAGGCTGTCATGCTCTGTCCAGAGGTCTTCCTTGACGAGATACGCGTCCGACGCGGTTTGAAGACGGACGATCCGGGTCGTCCCGTCGATCGTCTCGATCGGTTCGGCATAGCATTCGGCATACACCGCATGATGGAAGGCGCGGGTGACGATCTCCATCCGGTCGATCGCCGGATTGCGGCCGCTGGCGGCGACCAGATCGAGCAGATACCGGATATGACCCCCGGTATCCGCGGTAATTCCGTATTCGACATCGGTGCCGCGCAAACATCCCTGCAACGCGATATGTAGTACGAACACCCTTCCCCCGTTCATCTGTGATTCACTTAAGGAACCGCTCGCGGGGTTGCCGAGTTCCGGGGCGATGACACTTAACTCCCTTGTATTGACACAGGTTATTACGTTCTTTGCGGCGCCGCGGTCGTCCTGCGATCACTCGGCATGAGGATTGCTCTACTCACCTGGGCCTATCCTCCTGAAAAGAGCGGACTTACCCGCGCGGCACGCGAAATTGCGCAGTCGCTGGCAGAGGCTGGCAACGATGTCTGCGTATTCACGATGGACCGCCGCGAAGACAGCAGCGACGGCCGGGTTTCGGTGATCGGGTGTGGATTGCGCGAGGGATCGTTCGCGGCCCGGCTGCGCAAGGTCGCCGGGATTGGGCATCTGGTCGCGCCGTTCGGGTTCCGCCGCGCGGTCGCGCGCGAGCATCGTCGGGTACCGTTCGACGTGGTCGAGGCGACCAACTGGTACGCACCGGGGCTGATGATCGCGCTTACCGGTCCCGCACCATTGGTGACTCGCAACTCGACACCGGCGGCGACGTCGGCCGAGACCGTGACGAGCCTGCGCGACCGGTTCGATCGACGCGCCGCAATGCTGGCGGAACGCATCGCCGCGCGGTTCAGCAAGGCGCTGATCTCGAACACGCAACTCCACGGCGACAAGATCGCCGCGCTGTACGGCGTCGCGGCGCCCGGCGAAGGCGCGGGCCACGCGGTGATCGGGCTCAGCCTGCCGCCGGAGATCGTCGCGCGCGGCACGGCCGCGACCTACCCGGTCGGCGAGCCGATCGAGTTGCTGTTCGTCGGCCGCGACGAGCATCGCAAGGGCTTCGACGCGCTGATCATGGCGCTCAGGATCCTGTCGCGCCGCGCCGACGCCGGGATGCGCGAGTTCCGCCTGACGATCGTCGGTGTGCACGCGAACGACGTCGGCGCGATCCCCGCTTCGGCCCGCGCGCGCCTGACCTGCCACCACCGCGTCGACGAACCCACGCTGCACGACCTGATGGAAGCCGCCCACGTGATCGTCGCGCCGTCGCGGTACGAGAGCTTCGGACTGGTGTATCAGGAGGCGATGATGTTCGGCCGCCCGGTCGTCGCCTGCGCCGAGGACCCGAGCGCTCGGCTGTTCATCGGCGACAGCGGGGCAGGGCTGCTCGCGAAGACCTGCACCGGTGACGATCTGGCGACGCAGGTGCAACGGCTGATCGAGGATCCGGCGCTGCGCACGCACTATGCCGCAGCAAGTCGTCGCGCCGCGGGGATGTTCACGCGCGCGACACTGGGTGCGCAGACGGTTGCGGTCTATCGCACCGCGACCGAGTCGAAGGCCGCGAGCAGCAACGCCTCGTCCTCCGGCCTGCCCGCACCGGCCGACATCGCCTCGTAGATCCGCGTCCGCTCGCGCACCCGAGCGCCGTCGAGCCGGTGTTCGAGCGCACCGGCCAGCGCCAGCGAGCTTTCGACGAACGGCACGACCGGGCGCTCATGGACGCGGCCGGCAAAGCGGATGTCGCTGCGGTTGAGACGGTACTGGATGTCCGGATACGACGCCGACTGCACGCCATCGACCATGTTGCGGCGAGGCAAGCCGAGCGACCGCAGCCCATCGCGGTCCGCCGCCGCGATCAGCCAGCCAAGCGCGTCGAGCAAGGCGGCGTCGGGCCGCTCGTCGGTATCGATCTGCAACACCCAGTCGGTCTGCATCGCGTCCTGCAGGCGATTGCGTTGGGCCGCGAAATCGCCGGCGAGCGGATGATGCGCGACGTCGATCCACGGGAGACGCTCGGCGAGTTCACCGGCCTCGGCTGCCGTCCCATCGAGCAGCACGACGATCCGCGGGAAGGCGTCGCGGTAGCGGGTGGCGATCTCGACGATGTCGGCGCCATCGGCGGGGCGCGCCATGATGCCGAGCCCTGTCGCGTGAGGCACGGTCGTCGCGCGCGTCGCATGCGCGCGGCTGGGACGGTAATCCGGGGGGAAGCGAACGTCGCCCTGCGCAACGGCGACCGGCTCCACCGCGAACCCGAACCGCCATGCCGCGTTCCGCAACCCTGCCGGGTCGAGCATCCAGCGCTCCGCCGGATCGCGCTCCAGATCGACCAGCCCGCCTTCGAGCCTCGTGACGATCTCGTTTGCGACCGTACCGACTTCGCGCACGTCGCGCACCAGCAGGCGGCAATGGCTACATTCGCACCAGTCCGCGCGCGCGAGCCAGTCCCAGTTCCCACAGATCGAGCATCGTAATCGCATGGGGCGGGCAACCCGCAGCGCGGGCGAGCGGTTCCCCACGGCGCTCTTCGCCACCCGGCCTAATGGCGCTTACCGGCGGATGACGGGGGTAGGTCTCAATAGCCGAGCGAATGCGCGAGGGTCAGCAGGAGCCAGTACAATACGCCCGATAGCAGCATCGCCACCGGCAGAGTCATCACCCACGCAAGGGCCATGTTCATCACGGTCCGGCGCTGCAACCCGGCGCCGTTCGCGACGCTCGCGCCTGCGACGCCCGACGACAGGATGTGCGTGGTCGACACCGGCATGCCGTAATTCACCGCCAGCAGGATCGTCGCCGCAGCCACCAGTTCGGCCGACGCGCCCATTCCGTAGGTCAGGTGCGTCTTCCCGATCCGCTCGCCGACGGTGACGACGATCCGCTTCCACCCGACCATCGTGCCGAGGCCTAGCGCGAGTGCGACCGTCACCTTCACCCAGGTCGGGATGTACCGCGTGCCCTGTTCCAGCTTGCCGCTGTAGCTTTTCAGCGTCGTGATTTCCTGCGCGGTGAAGCGGCTCTGCGCGGCCTTGTCGGCGGCGATCAGCTTGGTCGTGTCGAGCACCAGGTACATGTCGTTGCGCAGGTTCGGCGTCGCCGCGGCCGGCACCTTGCCGAGCGAACCATAGCCCGCGATCCGGCTCGATACGTCGTCCGACAGCGTCGCCAGCGCACCGTAGACGACCGGATCGGCGACCCGCTTCGACTTCAGCGCCTGCGTGACGGCGGTGCGCGCCGCACCCACGTTCGCCGGCCTGCCGTCGGCATGCGCGACATACGCCGCCGAAGCCGCTCGCGCTGCCTGGACGAACGCCGGCGTCGCGCTCTCGGGCATCGTCCGGTTGAGCGCATAGGCGGTGGGCGCGCAGCCGATCAGGATGAGCATGATCAGGCCCATGCCCTTTTGCCCGTCATTGCTGCCATGCGCGAAGCTGACCGCGGTGCAGGTGCCGATCAGCAGCGCGCGGATGCCGCGCGGCGGCGGCGTCTGGCCTTCGGGTGCCTCGTACAGCTTCTTGTCGCGCAGGAACCGCTTCATCACGAGCAGCAGCAACAGCGCGCCGACGAAGCCGATCACCGGGCTGAACGCGAGCGCGGAGAGGACTTTCCAGACTTGCGCCATGTCGACGCCCGACGTCCCGTCCGAACCGCCGCTGATCAGCTGGTTGGCCAGCCCGACGCCCAGGATCGACCCGATCAGCGCGTGGCTCGACGAATTGGGCAGTCCGACCGCCCAGGTCGCGAGGTTCCAGAGGATCGCCGCGAGCAGCAACGCGAAGATCATCGCGAACCCGCCAGCGCTGCCGACGTTGAGGATCAGGTCGACCGGCAACAGCGTGACGATCGAATAGGCGACCGCGCCCGACGACAGCATCACCCCGAGAAAGTTGAAGAAGCCCGACCACACGACCGCGAACGGGGCCGGCATCGAATGCGTGTAGATGACGGTGGCGACCGCATTGGCGGTATCGTGAAAACCGTTCACGAACTCGAACCCGAGTGCGATCAGCAACGCGAGCGCGAGAAACGCGAACGCGCCGCCGGCCAAGCTCTCGCCGACCTGCGCGGTATCGGTGGCGATGCTGATCCCGGCATAGGCCAGTCCGCCGAGCAGGATCGCGAAGAAGATCCACCGCCCGGACGGATGCAGCGAATGATCGAGCTTCGGGCCGCTGCGGGGAGTCGAAGCGATCGCATCCGCGGTGAATGTGGAGGTAGCCATAGCGCGTGCAGTCGGCCCTAACGATGACAACTTTATGACAGGCCCGATCAAGACGTCGCGGGAGGCTGGTCCGAAGACGGGGCGGCAGCCGCGCCGCCCCGTTCGCGGGTCATCGCGGCGCGACGTTGCTTGCCAGCTGCACGCCGTTGCGCCCGAGCAAGGACGCCACCTGGACGCTGGCGTCCTTGATCATTTCGCGCCGGCATTGCTGCGAGTCGCCGAATGCGTCGAGCCCGCCGGTACGCGGTGCGCACGCGGTGGAGATCGCGGCTCGCAGGCGGTGCTGGAACGCGGCCCGCCCGGCCTCGCTGGTCAGGTCGGCACCGGCAAGGCTGACGCGAACGGTGACCGGATCGCGTAACGGCGCGGCCGTGACACTGGTGGAGAAAAGGCATGCGGCGACGATCGCCGCGCAAGCGGCGCTGATCGAGATCTTCATGATGATGTCCTCAAATGGTCCTGCGGTCCGCACGCTCGATAGCGCGCGGGCAACGGCTTGCGTTTCGTAAGGCCTTTCTGAATGCGGCCTCTGCGATCACGAACCACGTTGCTGGCGCGAGCCCTACGCCGCGATCGTTACGCTTGCGCGTCGCTTCCGAGACGGTTCGGCGGCGGTCCGGGTTTATACGATTAATCGACCGGCCGCGTCGTCGAACGGAGCTAGGACCGGCCACGACTCGCCTATTTCTCTCAGACGCCGACCCAAAATGTGATCCGGGACCGAGCAAATCACCCGGTCAGCCACATGAAACGGCACGGTTTGGCCGCCTATCCGCATTATCGTATAGGGCGCGGCCTACATGCCGGGATAGCGATCGAACGCCGGCAGCGCGACTATGTCGGTCATCCACGCCAACCGCTCCGCGACCTGGATATGCGCGCCCGGCGGCGCAGCTTCGGGGTCGTCCAGCGTGCAGGACTGGATATCGATAATCCCCGGCAGGTATGCGGCGTTCGCGTAGAACAGCCCCGTTCCGCATTTTCCACAGAACTGCCTTCGGCCAGTCGCCGACGATTCGTAGGTGACCGGATCGCCCGAAATGGTCACCTGCTCGGTCTTGAACGCGATCCAGCCGACCATCGGCGCGCCTGCGCTGCGACGGCAATCGCCACAATGACAGAGCGCATGATGCTCGGGCTCGCCCTCCGCGACATAGCCGATCGCTCCGCAATGACATCGTCCCGCCAGCATGTCCGCCTCCCTTGATGTTCTCGACTTGTTCCACGTATCGACAACCTGCGCAAGCCATACCCGCTTGCCCCTTCGGCCCCCGTTCCCTACCTGTTCACCGGTGAACCAGATCGCCCAAACGTCCGCGCCGCAAGCAGAGCCTCCCTATCTGCGCGGTCTCAATCCGCCGCAGCGCGAGGCGGTGCTGACCACCGACGGGCCCGTCCTGATCATCGCCGGCGCCGGCACGGGCAAGACCGCCGCGCTTACTGCCCGCCTCGCGCACCTGATCTTCACCAAGAAGGCATGGCCGTCCGAGATTCTCAGCGTCACCTTCACCAACAAGGCCGCGCGCGAGATGCGCGAGCGGGTCGGTCGGCTGGTCGGCGATGCGGTCGAGGGGATGCCGTGGCTCGGCACGTTCCACGCGATCGCCGCGAAGATGCTGCGACGTCACGCCGAACTGGTCGGCCTGCAATCGAACTTCACGATCCTCGATACCGACGACCAGTTGCGGTTGCTGAAGCAGCTGATCCTCGCCGCCGACATCGACGAGAAGCGCTTTCCGACGCGCAGCCTCGCCGGGCTGATCGACCAGTGGAAGAACAAGGGCCTCGTCCCCGCCGACATCGATGCGGGCGAGTCCGAGCGTTACGCCAACGGTCGCGGTGGCGAGTTGTACCAGCAATACCAGACACGGCTGATCGCGCTCAACGCGTGCGATTTCGGCGACCTGCTGCTGCACATGCTGGTGATCCTGAAGACGCACCGCGACGTGCTCGCGCAGTATCAGCAGCGCTTCAAATACATCATGGTCGACGAGTATCAGGACACCAACTCGTCGCAATATCTCTGGCTGCGGTTGCTCGCGCAGGAGCGCAAGAACATCGCCTGCGTCGGCGACGACGACCAGTCGATCTATTCATGGCGCGGCGCGCAGGTCGAGAACATCCTGAAGTTCGAGCGCGACTTCCCCGGCGCGAAGGTGATCCGCCTCGAACAGAATTACCGCAGCACGCCGCACATTCTCGGCGCCGCGAGCGGAGTGATCGCGAACAACGGCGGGCGTCTCGGCAAGCAGCTCTGGACCGAGCGCGACGTCGGCGAGAAGGTGAAAGTCATCGGCGTCTGGGACGGCCCCGAGGAAGCGCGCCGCGTCGGCGAGGAGATCGACATCGTCCGCCGCTCGGGCAAGTCGCTTGACGAGGTCGCCATCCTAGTCCGCGCGCAGCACCAGACGCGCGAGTTCGAGGACCGCTTCATCGCGATCGGCATGCCGTACAAGATCGTCGGCGGCTTCCGCTTCTACGAACGCGCCGAGATCCGCGACGCGCTGGCGTACCTCCGCGTGGTCAACCAGCCGGCCGACGACCTCGCCTTCGAACGCATCGTCAACGTCCCTAAACGCGGTCTCGGCGACAAGGCGGTCGCGCGCATCCACCAGCTCGCGCGCGCCACCGGCACACCGCTCACCACCGCCGCCGCGCGCATCCTCGACACCGACGAATTGACCGGCGCGGCGAAGAAGTCGCTCGGACGGCTGGTCGGCGACATCGCCCGCTGGCGCGACATGGCGGCCAGCCTGCCGCACGCCGAACTCGCACGGCAATTGCTCGACGAGAGCGGCTACACCGCGATGTACCAGGCTGAGAAGTCGGTCGAGGCGACCGGGCGTCTGGAGAACCTCAGCGAACTCGTACGCGCAATGGAGGAATACGACTCGCTCGGCGCGTTCCTGGAACACGTCTCTCTGGTGATGGACAACGAGGGCGGCGCGCAGGATCCACAGGTCACGATCATGACGATCCACGCCGCCAAGGGCCTCGAATACGACACGGTGTTCTTGGTCGGTTGGGAGGAAGGCCTGTTCCCGTCGCAGCGTTCATTGGACGAGGGCGGCGTGAAGAGCCTTGAGGAGGAACGCCGCCTCGCTTACGTCGCGATCACGCGCGCACGCCGCCTGGCGGTGATCATCCACGCCGCCAACCGCCGCATCTACGGCCAGTGGAACTCCTCGATCCCCTCGCGCTTCGTCGCCGAACTCCCCGCCGAGCATATCGACACGGAAACCACGATGTCCGGCGGCGCAAGCCTCTGGCAGGCCAATTGGTCCGACCGCGCCGATCCGTTTGCGGACGTCGCGAGAGGCACGGGTCGGGGGCCAGGCTGGCAGCGCGCATCCGGCACCGGCAGCACATTCTCCAACAAACCAGCCCGCGTCGTCGAAAGCCGGTCGAGCGCGATCAGCCTCGGCAACAAGGGCCGCGACGACCTGTCGCTCGGCATGCGCGTGTTCCACCAGAAGTTCGGCTACGGCGCGATCGCGGAGATCGAGGGCAACAAGCTGGAGATCGACTTCGAGAGCGCAGGCCGGAAGCGTGTGATGGATACGTTCGTGACGCTCACGCCCTAGTCGGGTGCCGGAGTTCTAGACGATCTGTTTCCTGAGCGACGCCTGGGGCCGGGGAGGGCGCGAAACAGCGTTCATCGCGTACCTCCCCCTCCGTCTGGCAAGGGCCAGCCACCTCCCCCTGGCGGGGGAGGATTTGAAACCGAACATCAGTCTTATTACTTGGGCGCCCAGAGCGAGACCGCCAGATCCTCCAGATAGTCCGCGGCCACCTTTGCCGCGTCGGCGTCGTACAGGTCCGCGAGCGCCGCTGGGTCCAGCGCCTTGGCGGCGTCGAGGATGCCGCGCCACGGCGTCAGCGCACCCGGCCATGCGGGGAGCGCCACCGCCGCACCCAGTTCCGCCAGCCGTTCGGCCTTGCGCGTCTGCTCGCTGAAATATCGCCACTCGGGCGCGCAGACATACGGGCGACCGACGCGGGCTATCTCGTGCACGGTGTTGTCGCCAGCCGATGCGATGACGACGTCGGCGGCGGCGATGTGATCGGTCACGCCCGGCACCCAGCCGAGTTCGACGAGATTGCCGAAATCGGTCTCGTGGCCCTCGCGGTGGACGGGCCCGAGCACCAGCCACAGCGCGTCGGGCACGGCGCGCGCGGCCATCGTCAGCGGCGCGTAGGGCGTTCCCGCACCACCGCCACCGGTGAGGACGACGACGATCTCCTGATCGGGATCGAGCCCCAGTTTCGCGCGCGCCTCCGCCTTGGTCGGGACGTCGTCGACGGTCGTGCAGAGGCCGCCTGCATAGCAGGTGTTGGCGCGCACCCAGTCCGGCGTGTCCGCCTGTTCGAGCGCCTCGCCGAACGGTGCGAGCAGGCCGACGCTCGCCTGATACGCGCCGAGATGCCCGGGATCGAGCCGGTCGCCGTGCATGCGGATGCTGATCGCGGGGACGCTGGCGATCCGTGCGAGCAGCGCGATCTCGGCGGAGACGTCGACCACGAACAGCGCCGGGTCGACGTCGTCGAGATGGTCGACGATCGTCCGCATCGTCGCCCGCGTCTTGGCCACGCCGAGCGGGACGCAGTGCATCACCTCGGGGGTCGCCTGCGCGAACAATCCGGGCGTCGGCACCGGCGCGCCGATCATGTCGGGCAACGCGGCGATCGTGATGGGGCGCTCGAACCCGTCGAACAACGAGGGTTTCGCGGTCAGGATCGTCACCGCGCGCGTCGCCGGCAATTCGCGGATGATCGCCATCGCGCGGTTCGCGTGGCCACGGCCCTGATGGTGGATGAAGAAGGTGATCGGCTTGCTCATGACGCCGACCCTAGAGAGATCACCCGGAAACGCGATTGATGTGCGTTAATATACCGCGTCATGCCGGGCGGAGAGCCCGAACGCCGCCTCCACCTCGGGATCGAGCCACGCGGTAATGTGCTCGGCATCGTCCGATTCCAGCGGGAGATAGGGCGTCGGGACATAGGGCGCATGGCCTTGCCCCTTGTAGCTGGTGATCGGCACGAACGGCTCGCGGCAGGCGATTCCCGCCGCCGCGCCGAGAGCGGTCACGAACGCGCCCGGATCCCGCGCGAACGCATCATAGCCGAGCAACGCCACGTTGTGCGCGCGGTTCGTCAGCGTCGACCAATGGCGCAGCTTCGCGGTGCGCTTGGCGATGCAATTGGCAAAGCGTTCGCCCGTCTCGGGATCGCGTTCGTGCAGCATCTCGCCGCCCTGCATCGGATGCCCCGGCTCGATGTGGCCGAAATGATCGTCCCAATAGCTGTGCCAGTGGCTGCGGATGAAGATGTCGAACGGCTGGGCCTTGAGGTCGGGATGCGCGTGCCAGGGCTGGCGGTGCAGGCTGCGCGCCCAGTCGAACGCATCGCGCGCGACGACCAGCACCAGCGTATCCTTCACGAACAACGTCTGCGGCGGCACGAACCAGTGCTTGAACCCGAACGCCTCGGTAATCTCGATGCCCGGCATGTTGGCCTCGATCGCGCGCGTGACGAGATTCGTCCCGCTGCACCGCTGGCCATAGATCTGCACCCGCGTGATCGGCACGTCGCCACGCTTGAGTATCTGTAGTCCCGACAAAGGCCGAAGCCAGTTCAAAGCCTTAGGTGGTGATGTGGTGGCGGCGATCGACATGGCGACGTGCCGCTAGCGCCGTCTTGCGGTTCGCACAATGTCGACGTCGTCGTCGGCCGTCACGAGACGCGTTATTCGCGCGCTAATATACGGAAGGTGTCCAGACATATCCCGGACAAACATAACCTGCATCAGACCGTCATGATCGCAAACCATCACGGGCTGCCAGCCCCCATTTCCCGCGTGCCCGACAACGGCGACTATCCGGATGCACCCGACGGCATCCGACCTGAAAGTCCGCGGATCGTCATCGTCGACGACGATCCCGGACTGCGCGAGCTGCTTACCGAGTTCCTCGTCGATCACGGGCTTCGCGCCGAGGCGGTGGAGAGCGGCGCGGCGCTTCGCTCCCGGCTCGACCGGTCGCCGTGCGATCTCGTCGTTCTGGATATGATGATGCCCGGCGAGGATGGGTTGTCCGTCCTGCGCACGCTGGCCCAGGACGGCGATGCACCCGCCGTCATCATGTTTTCGTCGCTCGCGGGCGAGGTCGATCGCGTCGTCGCGCTCGAACTCGGCGCCGACGATTACGTCACCAAACCGTCCAGCCCGCGCGAAATCCTTGCAAGGATCCGGTCCGTGCTGCGTCGCCGTGGAAACGGGACGACGGGTGGCGCGATCTCCGCCGGCACAAGCGCCGGCGCCCCTGCGCGCGTGGCGTCGGTCGAGGCGTTCGCGTTTGCCGGCTGGAAGCTGGACACCCGCATGCGTCTGCTCCACGCGCCGGACGGCACCACCGTCCGCCTGACGGACGGCGAGTTCCAGTTGCTCAACATCTTCGTAATGGAGCCGCAAAAGGTCCATTCGCGCGACGAGATGATCGAGCGGTCGGGGAGGTCGGACAGCACCGCGCGCGGTCGGACCATCGACGTCAACATCAGCCGGTTACGGCGCAAGTTGCTCGCGGTCGATCCGGTCGAGATCATCCGCACGGTGCGCGGCAACGGCTATGTCTTCATGCCCGCGGTCGTCGCGCTGTAACGCCGTTCGACGATCGATAGCTATGCGCGCGGCTCAGATACGGCCGTCGTTGAGCGACAGCATCCGCGAGATCGCCGATGCGGCGTCGCATAGGCGCAGGACGACGTCGTCGAGTGCCATCGGCGCGACCTTGGTCCGGACGAACGGTATCGCCAGCGCCGCCGCAGCGTGATCGCCGCGCAGGATCGGGGCGGACAGCTCGGTGATGCCTTCGGTGAAGCTGCTCGGCGCGTTGAAATGCCCGCGTGCGCGCGTCGCGTCCGCTTCGGCATGGAGGTCGGCGCGCTCGGCCGGCGTGGCGGGCGGGACGAACAGCGTTTCCCATTGCGCGCGAACCTCCGCCGGCTGGAACGCGTACAGGACGATGCCCGACGCGGCATGGTGGATCGGGCGGCGATGCCCGACGCGGACCGAGAAGCCGAGCTGTTCGGACGATTCCATCCGCGCGACGACGACCATGTCGCCGCTGGATGCGAACACCAGATGGCAGGATTGCTTGGTCTCGAGCGACAGGCTGCGCATCACCGGCAGCGCGGTCTCCACCAGGTTGCGGATCGGCGGGCGACCCAGCCCCATGTCGAACAGCCGCGAGGTCAGCGAATACCCCTCCATCGTCTGCTCGACGAAGCCGCGCTGTTCGAGCACCTGGATCATGCGGAACAGCTCGCCGGTCGATCGTTGCAGGCGCTGGACGATCGCGGTCAGGGTGAGGGGGGCGTGCTCGGTGGCGAGCAGTTCTAGGATATCGAGCCCTTTTTCCAAAGCGGGGGCGCGGTAGGTCGTCTTGCCGTTTGCTGGAGCCGCCGCGTCGTCGGGATCGCGCTCAGTCGGCATGCCTCGCCTCCAGCGCGGACCAGTTGCCGCGCGCGATGCGTTCGGCTGCATCGGCGACGGCTGCGCGAACCGCATCGTCACCGCGGAGTTCAGGGGGGAAGCCCAGCGCTGCGTCGATCAGGCGCGCGACCACGTCGGCGGGCGTGCCGTCGCGTGCCGCGGCGGCGAGGTGCTCGCCGGCCGGATCGACGATCGGCGTCCCGGCGCGTGCCTGACGGATGAGGAAGGCGACCCATGCGCCGAACGCGGTGACGATGCCGGCGGGCATGCGGCCCTCGCGGCGGTTGGCGATCAGCGTGTCGCCCAGCCGGTAGGAGAGCTTTTGCGAACCGTCCTGCGCGATCTGGTCGAGCCGGTGTACGATGACCGGGTTGCGGAACCGCTGGAGCACGGCTGCGCGATACGCATCGAGATCGAGCCCGGCGGTGGCTGGCAGCATCGGCATGATGTTGTCGCGGATCATCGCATCGACGAACCCGGCGAGATCCGCGTCGCGCATCGCATCCGCGACGCTGGTCGCGCTACGCAGCAGGCCGACATAGGCCAGCGTCGAATGCGCCCCGTTGAGGATCCGCAGCTTGGCCTTCTCATAGCTGGCGACGTCGCGCGTGATCGTCGCGCCGACCGAGGCGAGATCGGGGCCGAGGGGAACGCCGATGTCCTCGATCACCCATTGCACGAAGGATTCGCGTTGCACCGCCGCGCGGTCTTCGAGACCGAGCGTTTCCGCCACGTCGGCATAGAGCGCGGCGTCGGAGGCGGGGGTGATCGAATCGACCATCGTCGACGGCACGCGCACTTCGCCTGCGATCCAGTCCGCCAGCCGCGCGTCGCGCGATCGGGCATATGCGACCAGCGCGGCGTGGAGCTTGGCGCCGTTGTTCGCCAGATTGTCGCACGGCATCGGCACGAACGGCGCAATTCCCGCGACGCGTCGTGCATCGAGCCCCGCCACGAGCCAGCCGATCAGGCTGCGCGGCGTCGCTGTGCCCGCGAGATCATGGACGATGTCGGCATGGGACAGATCGAGCGTCCCGTCGGCGGCGAGACAATAGCCCTTTTCGGTCACCGTCGACGTCACCAGCCGGACGGCGGGGTCGGCCAGCAGCGCGTGCGTCTGCGCGGCATCGTCGGGACCGAGGAACCGCCGATGCGCGCCGATCACCCGGTTCGACGAATCGGCATCGCGCACCGCGAGCGTGTAGAGCCCGTCCTGCTCGGCGAGCGCGGCGACGGTCGCCTTGCTCCGCATCGATACCGCGGCGATCCCCCAACGCGGGTCGTCCGCCAGCAACGCGTCGACATACGCAGCCTGATGCGCGCGGTGGAATGCGCCCGGCCCGAAATGAACGATACCGATCGTAGGCGGCGTGCGGCCGAGCGGGCTGGGGATGCTCTTCGGCAGCCGATCGAGCGTCGCGTACGTCAGTCGTGTCACAGCGTTACTCCACGTTTCCAGATGGCGATCTCGCGTTCGCCGTTGCGTTCGGCAGCGGTCTCGGCGCCCGACGCGATCGATTGGATGCAGTCGACCAGCGCAGCTTCGGCGGCGGCAAATCCCTGGGCGAGGACCTGGCCCGCGTCGAAATCGATCCAGCCGGGCTTGCGCTGTGCAAGGTCGCTGTTCGACGCGATCTTGATCGTCGGCACGGGAAAGCCGAGCGGTGTGCCGCGTCCGGTGGTGAACAGGATCATGGTCGCGCCCGCGGCGGCCAGTGCGGTCGACGATACCGCGTCGTTGCCGGGCGCCTCCAGCATCGTCAGCCCGTCGATCCGCGCCTGCGCGCCGTAGGGGATGACGTCGGCGATCGTCGAGCGGCCCGCCTTCTGCACCGCGCCGAGCGACTTTTCCTCGAGCGTGGTGATGCCGCCGACGACGTTGCCGGGGGAGGGGTTTTCCGAGACGGGCTCGCCGTGATCGATGAAATACTGCTTGAAGCCGTTCACCACGCCGACGATCGCGTCGAACACCGCGACGTCGGCGGCGCGGTTCATCAGCGCCTGTTCCGCGCCGAACATCTCCGGGATCTCGGTGAACACGACGCGCCCGCCGGCGCCGACGACGCGGTCGCTCATCCGGCCGACGAGCGGGTTGGCGGTCAGTCCCGACAACCCGTCCGAGCCACCGCACTTGACGCCGAGCACCAGCCGGTCGAGTCCGACCTCCTGTCGCTCGCACGCGGCCAGCGCGGCGAGCTCCTCGACCAGCGCGATACCTTCCTCGACCTCGTCAGCGCTCAACTGTGCCGTGAGCGTCCGGATCGCCGACCGCCGCCACGCCGGGATCGCCTCGATCAGCGCCTTGACCTGGTTCTCCTCGCAGCCGAGCCCGACGATCAGCACGCCGCCGGCATTGGGATGGCAGGCCAGGCTCGCGAGGATCTGGCGCGTCCCGTCGAGATCGTGACCGAGCTGCGAACAGCCGTGTGGATGGCTGAAGGCATGGACGCCGTCGATCGTGCCAGCGAGGCGCGCGCTGGCCTTGGCGGCGATGCGTTCGGCGGTGCGCGCGACGCAGCCGACCGTCGGCAGGATCCAGATCTCGTTGCGCGTGCCTACCCGGCCATCGGGACGGACGAAGCCGCGGAACGTCGCGGTTGGAGCAGGTGAGGGGGCGAGTGCGGGAAAGTCGTTCGCCGGGTCGAACCTGTATTCGAGCGTGCCGGCGAGTCCGGTCGACAGGTTCTGGCTGTGGACATGGTCGCCCGCTGCGATCGCGTCCGTCGACCGACCGATCGAATAGCCGTATTTCATCACGTCGGTGCCCGCGGCGATCGGCGCGAGCGCGATCTTGTGGCCGCGTGGCACGTCATGCGCGAGCGTCAGGACCGCAGCGCCCGTATCGATACGATCGCCGGCGCCGCCGTCATGCAACAGCGTCGCGACGCTGTCGCCGGCATGGACTATCACTGCATCGACCATATCGAACCTTCTCGACCGCCTGAAAGCTTATCGAGCCGGTGCTTAGCCGAAATCACGCCGACTTCACATGTAAAAATAGTTTCGCATGCAAAAATCGCGGTTGGATTTGCGACGTCCCGCTCGCCATGGGGCATGGCGAACGGGACGGGCGTGGACAGCGGTTACTTCGCCAGCGCGGCGGACTGATCGAGCGGCACTACCGGTAGCCACACGGCGCTCGCCGACGCGCCGCCGCGAACGATCGTCACGGTTGCAGGCTTGTAGTCCGCTTTCTTCGCGAGGAAGATGTTGGGGACGAAGGTCTGTGGGTTGCGATCGTAGAGTGGGAACAGGCTCGACTGGACCTGGATCATGATCTTGTGGCCCGGCTGGAACACGTGGTTCACGGTCGGCAGGCGGAACTTGTATTCCTGCACCTTGCCTGCCGGGATCGCGGTCGGCTTGGCGAAGCTCTGGCGATAGCGACCGCGGAAGATGTCGAGGCTGATCGGCAGTTCATAGCCGCCCATCTTCGGGTCGCTCGCGTTCTCGGCCGGGTAGACGTCGATCACCTTGACGACGAAATCGCCGTCGGTGCCGGTCGTCTTGGCGAAGATGTCGGCGACCGGTGCACCCGACACGCGCACCGGCGCGGTCAGCGCCTCGGTGGTGTAGGTCATCACGTCGGGACGGCCGTCGACGCCGCGCTGGTCGCTGACCAGCCAGTCGCCCCAGCGGCCGTCGCCGAAGTTCACCGGGCGCGGCAGGTGCGGCACGGGCTTCGACGGATCGGAGACATAGCTGTCACCGCCGGTCGTCGCCGTGCCGAAGCCGAGCGCGCCGCCCTCCTGCAGGTAGATCGGCTTGAGCGGCGAGGTGCATCCGGTCTCGCAGGCGAGTGGCCATGTCGCGAACTTGTCCCAGTGGTTCTCGCCGGTGTTGTAGATCGCGGCGGCGGGAAGCGTGACGGGCGCGCCATCCTTCAGATACTGGTTGAAATAGGGGAGCAGCATGTCCTCGCGGAATTGCTGGGCGGTGTCGCCATTCCACTGGAACGGACCGAGGCTGCGACCCTCGCGGTTGATCTGGCTGTGCCGCCACGGACCCATCACGAGGTGGTTGTTGCCGAGCTTGCCCTTGGCCTTGAGCGCTTCCCACGCGGTGATCGCGCCGTACATGTCCTCCTGGTCCCACAGCCCCTGTTCCCAGATCGTCGGCACGTTCGACGGGTTGGCGGCGAGCAGCTTGTCGAGCGCCTGGCCCTGCCAGAAGCCGTCATAGGCAGGGTGCGACACCATCCGCTGCCAATAGGGCAATTGATCGTAGCCGGACTTCTTCGCCCAGTCGCCGGCCGAACCGACCTCGCGGAAATTCTCGTAATCGTCGTAGCCGCCGGTGGGCGGCGCCTTGCCCGCACCCTTGTAGCCGGTCTGGCTACCGAGCCACGCGATATTGGCGAGGCGGAACGCGCCGTAGTGGAACCAGTCGTCGCCCATCCAGCCGTCGATCATCGGGCTCTCGGGCGCGGCGACCTTCAGCGCGGGGTGCGGGGCGAGCAGCGCCATCGCGACCGTGAAGCCCTCGTAGGACGAGCCGATCATACCGACGCGGCCGTTGCTCTCGGGGAGGTTCGCCTTGTTCACCAGCCAGTCGATCGTGTCGTACGCGTCGGTGACGTGATCAACCTTGGTCGGGTTGAGCGGGCCGATGACGGGGCGCGTGACGACGTACTCGCCTTCCGAACCGTATTTGCCGCGGATGTCCTGATACACGCGGATATAGCCCGCCTTGACGAACATCTCGTCGGCGAGCGGCAGCGTCGCGAGGATGCTCGAACTGTCGGAGCGGTTCGCGCGGCTCTTCGCGTCGTACGGCGTGCGCGTGAGCACGATCGGCGCGTTGGTGATGCCCTTGGGATAGACGATGACGGTGTACAGCTTCGTCCCGTCGCGCATCGGGATCATGACCTCGCGCTTGACGTAGTCACGCGCGGTCGTCGGCGGCACGAACTTCGCAGGGATGTCGCCACCGGCGGGCGCAACCTTGTCCTGGGCGATGGCGGTGGTGGCCAGTGCGATCGACGCGAGGGCGATCGTGGGCAGGATCGTGAGTTTCATGCGGGATGGGCTCCGTGACAGCGTTGCCGCACGCTACGCTCAACCGGGCCGCAGGAGCAATTGCGATGTCGCGGCATGGGCGATGCCGAGTTCCAGCCCGCGCAACTCCGCCAGCCCGCGCAGCCGACCGATCGTCGAATAGCCGGGGTTGGTCCGCTTGTTCAGGTCGTCGAGCATCTGGTGGCCGTGATCGGGGCGCATCGGGATGCTGCGGCGATGGCGGACCGAAATCTCGCGTACCGCCTGCATGACGGCGGCCATGTCCGTGCTGCCGCCGAGATGCGTGGCTTCGTGGAAATTGCCGGCCTGGTCGCGCTCGACGTTGCGCAGATGGAGGAAGTACACGCGTTCGCCGAACCGGCGCACCATCGCGGGCAGATCGTTGTCGGCGCGGACGCCGAGCGATCCGGTGCAGAAGCAGAGCCCGTTCGCGGCGCTGGGGACGGCGGCGACCAGCAGGTCGAGGTCGGCTTGCGTGCTGACGATGCGCGGAAGGCCGAATAGTGGGAAGGGCGGATCGTCCGGGTGCAGCGCGAGCTGGACGCCGTGCGCGTCGGCGACCGGGCATATCTCCTCGAGGAACGAGATCAGGTTGGCACGCAACGCGGCCGCGTCGATCCCCGCATAGCCGGCGATGGCGGCGCGGAAATCGGCGGAGGTGAAATGCTCTTCGCTACCGGGAAGCCCGGCGATGATCGTGTTTTCGAGCGAGCGGCGGTCCGCGTCGCTCATCGCCTCGAACCGTGCATGCGCCGCGGCCTGCACGTCCGGCGCATACGCGTCGGCGGCGCCCGGGCGTTGCAGGATGAACAGGTCATACGCCGCGAGTGCGATCGCCTCGTAGCGGAGCGCCAGCGCACCGTCGGGCATCGGATAGGCGAGATCGGTCCGCGTCCAGTCAAGCAGCGGCATGAAATTATACGTGACGATGGTGATCCCGCAGGCGGCGAGATTGATGATCGTCTCCTGATACGCGGCGATCGCGGTGGCGCGTTCGGGCGTGTTGCGCTTGATCGCCTCGGACACGGGCACGCTTTCGACGACCGCCCAGGTCAGCCCCGCCGCCTCGATCAGCGCCTTGCGCGCCATGATCGCGTCGACCGGCCACGCGGTCCCGTTGGGGATGTCGTGCAGCGCGGTGACGATCCCGGTGCACCCCGCCTGGCGGATATCGGCAAGCGACGTCGGGTCGGACGGACCGAACCAGCGCATCGTCTGAACCATGGCGTGTTCGATCATCGGCATTGTCCTTCTCCACCATCGGGCGAGTCAGCAGCGTCGGACTCAGCCCGGCCGCCGCCGTAATTTCGCGCCAAAGACCATGCGCGGCGTATGTCCGACAAGTGGCGGCCGAAAATTTCATGGGTAATCGGATCGCCGCAGAGTCCGCGCCTAGCCGGTCACTGGCATCCGCCTCGACTCTGAAGGGCGTGTGACATCACCGAGCCAGCGTTTCGTCGGAATCGGCCCGGCACGTGACGCGCCGTAAGCGATCGGTCGCCAACTGCCGACCACGCGAATATCATAATAAGTGTAATAACGGCGGGGCGTTGCCACCGGCCAATATCAGCCAAAAGCGAGAGTTTGTTCGGCGTAAAAATGGCTCCCTGAGTAGGATTCGAACCTACGGCCACTCGATTAACAGTCGAGAGCTCTACCGCTGAGCTATCAGGGAACGTTGCCGGAGGCGGCTCTATAAACGGCCGGTCGGACGATGCAAGCGGGTTTCGCCGCAAAAATGCAAAGTCCGCGATAAACCGGGGTCAGGCGACGAACTGCTCCATCGTGATCCGGTCGTCGAGCGCGTGCTCGGGATCGAACAGCAGAGTCAGTTCGCGCGCGCGGTCCATGCAGATGTCGACGCGCGCGACGTTGCGGATCTCGCGCTGGTCGGCGACGGCGGAAACGGGGCGCTTGCCGGGATCGAGCACGCGGATGCCGATCCGTGCCTTGTCGGGCAGGATCGCGCCGCGCCAGCGCCGGGGGCGGAACGGGCTGATCGGGGTCAGCGCGATCATGCCCGAGCCGAGCGGCAGGATCGGGCCGTGCGCGGACAGGTTGTACGCGGTCGAGCCGGCGGGCGTCGCGACGAGGATGCCGTCGCAGGCGAGTTCGGGCAGGACGATGCGATCGTTGACGGTCACTTCGAGATTGGCGGTCTGGCGGGTCTCGCGCAGGAACGACACCTCGTTGATCGCGGGCAGCGTGTGCGTGCGCCCGTCGACACCGAGCGCGGTCATGCTGAGCGGAATGACCTTGAACGGTTTCGCGCGCTCCAGACGGTCGGTGAGGCCGTGGTGACGCCATTCGTTCATCAGGAAGCCGACGGTGCCGAGGTTCATCCCGAACACCGGCACCGGCGGCTTGCGGCGCTCCAGCATCGAGTGGAGCGTCTGCAGCATGAAGCCGTCGCCGCCGAGCGCGATGATGACATCCGCCTCTTCGACGGACACCCACTCGCCCATATCGGCGAGTTCGGCCTCTGCGGCACGAGCGGGCGGGGTATTGGACGCGACCAGCGCCCGCCGCTCGTACCGACTCATCCGCCCGTGACGCTCATGTGACGCGCAACCGCTGGGCCTTCGCCCTGGCCGATGCGGAAGTCGTGCGCCTTGGGTTTGGCGTAAAGCCCTGCGTCGATCGCCTCGTCTAGACCAGCGGTGCCGCCTTCGCGCAATGCCGCCTTCAGGTCGACCTGATCGTCATGGCCGAGGCACATGTACAGCTTGCCCTCGGTAGTAAGCCGAACGCGGTTGCAGCCGTCGCAGAAATTGGCGGTCAGCGGCGATATCAGCCCGAGCCGCGTGCGCGCGCCGTCAACGTTCCAGTAGCGCGCCGGGCCACCAGTCTTGTGCGCGTCGCGGGCGAGCGTGAACTGCTCGCTCAGCTCGTCGAACACCTTGGTCAGCGGCAGGAAGCGATCAGTGCGGTCTTCGTCGATCGCGCCCAAAGGCATCGTCTCGATCAGCGACAGGTCGAAGCCCTCATCGCGGCACCAAGCGAGCATCGGCGCGATCTCGTCCTCGTTGAAGCCCTTCAGCGCGACCATGTTGATCTTGATCGCCAGCCCGGCGTCACGTGCGGCATAAATGCCGCCGATCACCTGCGAAACGTCGCCATGGCGAGTGATGTAGCGGAACCGCTCGGGGTCGCGGCTGTCCATGCTGACATTGACGCGGCGGATACCGGCATCGACCATCGCCTCGGCATGCTGCGCCAGGCGCGTGCCGTTGGTGGTCATCGTCAGTTCTTCGAGACCCGACCCGATGTTGTGACCAAGGCGCTGGACCAGTTCGGCGACATCGCGGCGCACGAGCGGCTCGCCACCCGACAGGCGGATCTTGGTCACGCCGCGCGCGATGAAGCGCTCGGCGATGATCGCGATCTCTTCCAGGCTCAACAGCTTGCTGCGCGGCAGGAACGTCATCTTTTCGGACATGCAATAGCGACAGCGCAGGTCGCAGCGATCCGTGACCGAAATCCGCAGATACTTGATCGTGCGACCATGCGTATCGCGCAGCGGCTTTTGCAATGAGGCTGGCGCGATCGTCATCGTATCAGAGCTAGGGGCTGACTTGGTCGGTAACAAGGCCGGACCGGCTGGTAATGGATTGGCGGAGGGCGATACGCCAGCTAGGCTCGCACCGATTGGCTGGGGTGCGACGGGAATGGAAGACATGCAGACGGCAACGACGCTGTTCGCGATATCGTTCCGTCAACGCGATGAAATCGCGGAGATTTTGGCGTCGGCTGGCGCGGGTGCGGGCTGGCACGCGGTGGTCGTGCAGGACGCCAAGGCGATCGAAAGCCGCTTCCTGGCGAGCGGCGCTGCGGTGGCCATGATCGACGCGCGTGGTGCGCTCGACGACGCGCTTTCGGCGACGCGTTTGCTGGGAGGGCTCGTCGCCACCAACGGCGCGGCTTTGCTGGTCCTGGTCTCTCGCGGCGACGTCGAGGCGATCGGCGAGTTCTTCGATGCGGGCGCGACGCAATTCCTCGCCAGCCCGGCGAGCGACAGCGAACTGGTGCAGGCGTTGCGCTTCGCCGGACGCCATGCGGCGCGTGCCTCGGGCGGCACGATCGACCGGCGCGGCATACCCGGCGCGTCGTTGTACGACCGCGAGACGGGCGACGCGCGGCGCTGGATCGTCGGGCGGATCGCCGACGACCGGCCGGTCGCGGTCGTGCTGGTCGCATTGTCGCGGCTCGATATCGTCAATGCCGCGCATGGCCGACCCGCGGTGGACGGGCTGATCGAGGCCGCCGTTCGCCGTGCGGAGACCGTCGCGCGCGAGGCGATCGGCGTCGAGGCGATGGTCGCACGGCTCGGCGGGTCGGAATTCGTGCTGGTGATCGAGGCGTCGGGCGCCGCGGTGACGGCCGCGATCACCGCGCTGGACGCTGCCCTCGCGCGGCCGTTCGCGGTGGCGGATACGCGCGCCGTGCTCGGGTGCCGGTTCGGCGTGGCGCAGCGCCAGCCGGGCGACGATGCGGCGGCGTTGCTGCGCCGTGCGAGCGAGGCGCTGGCCGAGGCGAAGGCTAGCGACGGATCGGTGCTGCACGTCGCGCTGCCCGACGGGGTCGCGCCGATCGACGCTTTGGCGATCGACCTCCACCATGCGATCGAGCGCGACGAGATCGATCTGCGCTGGCAGCCACAGGTCGAGATCGCGAGCGGCAGGATCACGGGGGTCGAGGCGCTCGCGCGGTGGAGCCATCCGAAGCTGGGGCCGCTCGGCGCCGACGCGCTGTTCGATGCTGCCGACCGTGCCGACCTGGGGATCGCGCTGTCCGATCACATCCAGCGGCTCGTACTCGCGCGCGCGGTCGCGTGGCCGGCGGAATTGGGGACGCTGCGCGTGTCGCTGAACCTCACCGCGGCCGATATCACGCGACCCGGCTTCGGTGCGCTGTTCCTGGCGCGGATCGACGAGAGCGGGTTTCCGCGCGGGCGGCTGACCGTCGAGATTACCGAGACCGGGCTGATCGAGGATCTTGCCGCCGCATCGGCGTTGCTGGCGGAGCTGCGCGGGGCAGGGTGCCGGGTGGCGATCGACGATTTCGGCACGGGCTATTCGAGTCTGGCCTATCTGAAGTCGCTGCCGCTCGATTACGTCAAGATCGACAAGTCGCTGGTGCGGGACATTGATGGCAGCGCGCGCGACCGCGTGGTGGTGGCCGGCGCGATCACGATGGCGCGTTCGCTGGGGCTCGCGGTGATCGCCGAAGGGGTCGAGCGGCCGTCGCAGCTCGAACTGCTCGCCGCGGGTGGGTGCAGCCTGTACCAGGGCTTCCTGCTGTCGGAGCCGGTCGGCGAGGCGGCGTTGCTCGAACTGATGGCGAGAGAATGATGCGTACCCTGATGCTACCCTTCGCGCTGATGACGGTCGCGACAGCGGCGCCTGCCCAGACGCGAACGCAAACCCCCGCCGAAACCGCGATCCGCCAAAGCATGGAGGCGAGCGCCGCGGGATGGAATGCCGGCGATCTCGTGCGGTTCATGGATGTGTACGCGGATGATGCGGTGTTCGTGACGCCGAAAGGTCTGCTGCGCGGGAAGGAGGCGATCTCCGCCAAATACCGGCCGAGCTTTCGCGGAACGGGCAATGCGCGCGGCAAGCTGTCGTTCGCGTTCCTCGAGATGCGCGGGATCGATCCGCGCCATGCGATGCTGTTCGCGCGGTGGACGCTGACAGGGCCCTCGACCACCGAATCGGGCATGACCACGCTGGTGTTCGAGCGGCGCGGCGCGGCGTGGCAGATCATCGCCGACCACAGCAGCTGACGCGTGCCGGACACGCTTATCGGGATGGTGAAATGACGCAAACGCTCGACCGCGCGACAGCAGCGCGGTTTGCCGAACTGACGCTGCGGCATCTAACCCGCGAATGGCCGTACAAGCTCGATCAGACGCTGGCCGGGCCCGACGATCTCGCGCTGCCGAAGACGTTACACCCCGTATTCCACGGCAGTTTCGACTGGCATAGCTGCGTTCACGGCTGGTGGCAGGTGATGCGCCTCGCGCGGCTGTATCCCGACATGGCGCAGGCCCGCGCGGTCGAGGCGCTCGCGGACCGGATGCTGGTGCCGGCGTCGATCGCGGGGGAGGTCGCGTATCTGGACCGGCCGATGACGGGCGGGTTCGAGCGGCCTTATGGCTGGGGATGGCTGCTCGCGCTGCACGACGAGCTGGCGCGGCGTCCCGATCGGCCATGGGCGGCGGCGGTCGAGCCGTTGGCGCGCGCGTTCGCGGCCCGGTTCGCGGCGTATCTGCCGAAGCTGATCTACCCGGTGCGGAGCGGGAAGCATGACTGCACCGCGTTCGCGCTCGTCCACGCGCTGCGCTGGGCGCGGACGCACGACGCGTCGCTCGCCGTGCTGATCGAGGCGCGCGCGCGGGACTGGTACGGGGACGACCGCGACTGCCGGCCGTTCGAGCCGAGCGGGGAGGATTTCCTGTCGGCGACGCTCTGCGAGGCGGCGTTGATGAAGGACGTGCTCGGGGCCGAGTTCGCGCCGTGGCTGGCGGCGTTCCTGCCCGATCCGTTCGGTGCCGCGACTGCGTGCCTCCGCTCCCCCGCGATCGTCAGCGACCGGTCCGACGGCCGCCTCGCGCATCTCGACGGCGTGAACCTGTCGCGCGCGTGGTGCTGGCGGACGATCGCCGACGCGCTGCCCGATCCTGCCACCGCGCGCGCCATCGCCGACGCGCACCTGGCGGAGGCGCTGCCGCATCTCGCGGACGACTACATGGGCGAGCATTGGCTGGCGACGTTCGCACTGCTCGCGCTGGAGGCCGGCTGATCTGAAGAGAAGGGGCTGGCGTAGCGGACCACGCTGCCTAAGGTCGCATCATCGAACGAAAGAGAGTGATGATGCAAAGACGCCTGCCGTTCCTGGCCTTGCTGGCCCTTTCCACGACCGCGCTGGCGCAGACGTCGGCTCCGCCGCCCGCCGCCGATCCGAACGCGTATCTCGAGGACATCCACGGCGCGCGTGCGCTCGATACCGTCAAGCGGTGGAACACGCAGTCGCTCGCCGCGCTCGAAGCCAAGCCGGGCTACGCGCGCTACCGCCAGCGCGCGCTCGACCTGTTGCAGGCGGATCGCCAGATCGCGACGCCCGACCAGATCCTCGGCGATCAGGTGCTGAACCTGTGGCAGGACAAGACCAACGTGCGCGGGCTGTGGCGGGTCGCGTCGCTGGCCTCGTTCACCAGCGACAAGCCGGTGTGGCGGACGCTGATCGACGTCGATGCGCTCGGCAAGGCCGAAGGCAAGAGCTGGGTGTGGAAGGGCGCGACGTGCCGCTCGCCGTCGTACGACCGCTGCATGGTCGAACTGTCGAACGGCGGCGGCGATGCGGTGGTCGAGCGCGAGTTCGATATTCCCTCGGGCAAGTTCGTGACCGACGGCTTCGTCGTGCCGAGCTTCAAGACCGGGCTGAACTGGGCCGGGCCTAACGCGCTGTACGTGGCGACCGATTTCGGGCCCGACAGCCTCACCAAGTCGGGCTATCCGCGCACCGTCAAGCGGTGGCAGCGCGGCACGCCGCTCGCCTCGGCAACGATCGTCACGAGCGCGACGCCGGACGATGTCGGGATCGAGACCAACGTCTTCTCCGAAGGCGATCGCCGTTATGCGCTGGTCTCCCGCAACGTCGACTTCTTCCATTCCAAGCGCAGCCATATCGCCGATGACGGCCGGCTGGTGCCGTCGCCGCTGCCCGACGATGCGGTGATGAGCACGGTGCTCGACGGGCGCCTGATCGCGACGCTCGCCTCCGACTGGCGCGGGATCCCGAGCGGATCGGTGATCGCGTATTCGATCGCCGACGTGCTGGCGAGCCACGCGCCGACGATCGAGCGCGTCCTGGTACCGACCGCGACGCAGGCGGTGGAGCAGGTCGATTCGAGCAAGTCGGTGCTGTGGGTGAAGATGCTCGACGACGTCTCGGGCCGGCTCGTGTCGCTGACGCGCGGCGCGGACGGCATCTGGACGCAAGGCGTCGCGGCGTTGCCGACCGCATCGACGATCCACCTCGAGGCGACCGCGGGCAAGAACGACGTCGCCTTCGCGGTGGTCGAGAGCTTTCTCAGCCCGCCCGCGCTTTATGCCGTCCGCCCCAATGCCAAGCCGGTGGCGGTCGATACGCTGCCCGCGCGGTTCGACGCCTCGATGATGCAAGTCGAACAGCGGTTCGCGACCTCGAAGGACGGGACGAAGATCCCGTATTTCCTGGTGCGCAAGAAGGGCACGACGGGCCCCGTGCCCGCGCTGGTCCACGCGTATGGCGGGTTCCGCAACGCGCAGACGCCGACCTACCTCGTCGACCAGCCGTACCGCTCGGGCCCGGCCGGATTGTTCTGGGTCGAGGAAGGCAACGCGTTCGTGCTCGCCAACATCCGTGGCGGCGGCGAATACGGGCCGCGCTGGCATCAGATGCCGCTGCGCGAAAACCGGCAAAAGGCGTATGACGATCTTCACGCAGTCGGCGACGATCTTGTCCGCACCGGTGTCAGCGCAAAACGGAAGATCGCGGTCTCGGGCCGGTCGAACGGCGGCCTGCTGGTCGGCGTCGCGATGGAGCAGCGTCCCGATCTCTACGGCGCGATCGTGATGGGGTCGCCGCTGCTCGACATGCAGCGCTATTCGCATCTGTCGGCGGGCGCGTCGTGGATCGGCGAATATGGCGACCCGGACAAGCCCGCGGACTGGGCGTTCATCTCGCAATATTCGCCGTACCAGAATTTGAAGCGCGGCGTGCAATACCCGACGCCGTTCATCTACACCTCGACCGAAGACGACCGCGTCCACCCCGGCCACGCGCGCAAATTCGCCGCGCGGCTGGAAGCGTATGGCGATCCGTTCTTTTACTATGAGAACCCGGAGGGAGGCCATGCGGCGGGCGCCGACAAGATCGAGGACGCCAAGCGCGCCGCGCTCGTCACCGTCTATCTGAACGCGCAACTCGCGCCACAACGCTGATCGTCAGGAATTTCAAGATGCGTAATTTCCGTCTGTTGCTCGGCGCCGCGATGCTGGCGCTGCCCGTCTCGTCGATCCCTGCGCCCGTGCTTGCCGCGCAAGCCGAGACGAGCGCGTTCACGTCGCTGTCGAAGCGCTATGTCGATGGCCTCGCCCGCCTCAATCCGTCGTCGGCGACATCGCTCGGCGATCACCGGTTCGACACGCAGGTCACCGACATGTCCGCCGCAGGACGCGCCAAGCGTGAGGCGTTCTCGAAAGCGATGCTCGCCGATCTCCAGCGGATCGACCGCAAAGCCCTGTCGCGCGAGGAGCAGGTCGATGCGGCGTTGCTCGACAATGCGCTGCGCTACGACATCTGGGACACCGAGACGCTCGGCGGGTGGGCATGGGACCCGCAGGTCTATAACGACATTGCCGGCAGCTCGCTCTATTCGCTCGCCGCACGCGATTTCGCACCCTGGCCACAGCGGCTGAACGCGGCGACCGCGCGGATGGAGTCGCTCCCCGCATTGCTGGCCCAGGCACGCGCCAACATCGTCCCCGCCCGCGTGCCGTCGATCTACGCGACGACCGTGGCGAAACAGAACAGCGGCATCGTCGACATCGCCGAGACCATGCTCGCCCCGCATAAGAGCGAGTTGTCGGCAGCGGACGTCAAGCGGTTCGACGCCGCGCTCGTGAAACTGAAGGCGGCGGTCGCCGAGCATCAGGTCTGGCTCGACAAGACGCTCGTGCCCGGTGCCAAGGGCGACTTCCGCCTTGGCGCGGCGCTCTACGACAAGAAGCTCGGCTTCGCGCTGCAATCCGACCTCACCCGAACCGAGATCAAGCGCCGCGCGCAAGCCGCGATCGTCGACACGCGCGCGCAGATGTACGCGATCGCGCGCCAGATATTCGGCGCCAAGAAGGGCGCGCTGCTGCTTCCCGACAAGCCGTCCGAAGCGCAGCAACAGGCTGCGATCCAGCTCGCGCTCGAACTCACCTACGCCAAGCGCCCGCCACGCGACGGCATGATCGACGCCTCGACCAAGGCGCTGGCGCAGGCGACCGCGTTCGTCCGCGACAAGGGGTTGGTCGGCATGCCCGACAGTCCCGTGAAGATCATCACGATGCCCAAGTTCCAGCAGGGCGTCGCGGTAGCCTACTGCGATTCCCCCGGCCCGCTGGAGAAGAACCTCGGCACGTTCTTCGCCGTCTCGCCGATTCCCGACGACTGGACCGAGGCGCAGGCGACGTCGTTTCTGAGCGAATATAACGACTACATGATCCACGACCTGGCCGTGCACGAAGCGATGCCAGGGCATTATCTCCAGCTCGCGCACGCCAATGCGACTCAGTCGACGCTGCGTGCGGTGCTCGGCTCGGGACCGTTCGTCGAGGGCTGGGCGGTCTATGCCGAGGGCATGATGGCGGACGAGGGCTATCTGAACGGTGACCCTCTGTTCAAGCTCACCGTGCTCAAGATGCGGCTGCGCTCGATCTCGAACTCGCTGCTCGACATCGGCATCCACACCGAGGGCATGACTCGCGAGCAGGCGATGCAGCTGATGACGCACACCGCGTTCCAGCAGGAGCGCGAGGCGGCGGGCAAATGGGTCCGCGCCTCGCTCGGCTCGACGCAGCTGCTGAGCTATTTCACCGGCTATTCGGAGCATATGGCACTGCGGGAAGAGGCGAAGAAGCGGCAGGGCGCGGCGTTCGATCTCAAGCGCTACAACGATGCGCTGCTCGCGCATGGTTCGCCCCCGGTGCGCTACGTCCGCGAACTGCTGTTCGATTTGCCGATCGGCTGAAGCAAGTAAAGAAATGATGCCCGAACCGGTTGGCGGGTTCGGGACTGGCAATCCCGTGCGACACAAAATCGCACGGGATTGCCGAAACACCGTGACGACAGGCTATCCGCGCGGTTCGCGCGCAGCATGCGTCCGTCTGGCAGGACGCCCTGCGTAGTTTCCGATCCTGACATGCCGCGTTGGCGGTGGCTATTTCGCCGATCGTGATCCGGTCGCGACGGTGCGATCGGAACGCCCGCCGCGTAAGCCCCGCCGCGCCATCGCGCGACGCCACTGACCGCGCCGTCATCATAGCCAGAAAGCGCATCATCATGGCCTATCAAAGCGTCAATCCGTTCGATGGCAAGCTCGTCGAAGCGTTCGAAACCCTCAGCGATCTGCAGCTCGAAACCAGGATCGCGGCGGCGGACGCGTGCTTCCGGACATGGCGTCATACGGCGTACGCCGAACGGGCGAAGATCATCGGCAGGGCGGGCGAAATTCTCCACGCGCGGGCCGACGAACTCGCCCGCATCATGACGACCGAAATGGGCAAGCGGATCGGCGAGGCGCGTGGCGAAGTCGAATTCAGCGCGCGTATCATGGCGTATTACGCCGCGAATGCGGAACGCTTCCTGGCGCCAGTCAAGCTCAGCCCTATCAATGGCGAGGCGCATATGGAAAGCAGCCCGATCGGCGTGATCTTCTGCGTCGAGCCCTGGAATTTCCCCTATTACCAGCTTGCTCGCGTCGCCGGGCCGCATCTCATGGCGGGCAATACGGTGGTGGTGAAGCACGCCGGCATCGTGCCGCAGTGCGCGATCGCCTTCGAACAGGTGATGATCGAGGCGGGTGCGCCGATCGGCCTCTATACCAATCTGCTGATCAGCCACGACCAGTCCGACACCGTAGTGGACGACCCCCGTATCAAGGGCGTCGCGCTGACCGGCAGTGTCGAAGCCGGCCGCAGCATCGCCGCGCGAGCGGGCAGGAACCTGAAGGTTTCCTCGATGGAACTGGGCGGCAGCGATGCCTTCATCGTGCTCGAGGATGCGGATCTCGACCTGACGGTGCCCTGGGCGGTGTGGGGCCGGATGTACAATACCGGCCAGACCTGCTGCGCCGCAAAGCGGTTCATCGTGGTCGAGAGCATGGCCGACGCCTTCCTCGCGAAGTTCAAGGCCGCGCTGGCTCTGCTCGAAGCGGGCGATCCGATGGACGCGGCAACCACGCTTGGTCCGCTCTCGACCGAACGGGCGCTGGTCGATCTTCTCGAACAGGTCGAGGGTGCGGTCGCGCACGGTGCGAAGGTCGCGCTGGGCGGCAAGCGGATAGATCGTCCGGGGTCGTACATGGCGCCGACCATCCTGACCGATATCGCGCCGGGCAATCCTGCGTTCCGTCAAGAATTCTTCGGCCCGGTCGCGTCGTTCTTTCGCGTGAAGGACGAGGATGCCGCGATCGCGCTCGCCAACGACTCCGACTTCGGTCTGGGTGGTTCGGTATGGACCGCCGATGTTGCGCGCGGACGGCGCGTTGCCAGCCGGGTCGAGACGGGCATGATGTTCATCAACAACATCGACTGGACCGATGCGGAACTGCCCTTCGGCGGGATCAAGGACTCCGGATACGGCCGCGAACTCGGCGACATGGGCATCCAGCAGTTCGTCAACAAAAAGCTCGTTCGCACGCACGATGTTAAGGCGCCGGCCTGACGCGGCTCGAAGGTGCCCAGCGGGCAATGCGCCGTCGGTCACTTCGGATGCGTAGGGAGAGATAAAAAACGCTATCTTGCCTGCGTACCCTCGTGCACGCGCAAGGCCGGTATCGGCGGCGATGCGCGTCGCCGCCGCCAAGGTCTAAAGCATTTCCAGCGGAGAACGTTGGCGTGGACGGGGGAACGCCGCGTCGAGCGCCGCGATCACGTCGTCCGACAGTACCAGGTTCGCAGCGGCGGCGTTGTCGCGGACATGCGCGACGGTGCTGGCCTTCGGGATCGCAATGACCTCATCCCGGTGCAGGACCCAGGCAAGCGCGACCTGCGCCGGCGTCGCGCCGATACTTTTCGCCAGCTCTGCCAGCACCCAGTTGGCGAGCAGCCGACCCTGCTCGACCGGGCTATACGCCATGACCGGGATGGCCTGCGCTTCCAGCCAGGGGAGCAGGTCATGTTCCGGTCCCCGTCGGCCCAGATTGTAGAGGATCTGGTCGGTCGCGCAGCCTTCGCCACCCGCCTGGATCAGTTCCTCCATGTCGTCGGTATCGAGGTTGCTGACGCCCCAGTGACGGATCTTGCCCGCCGTTCGCAGCACTTCCATCGCCTCGATCGTCTCGGCGAGCGGCACCGATCCGCGCCAGTGAAGCAGGTACAGGTCGAGCCGATCGGTGCCGAGCCGCTTCAGGCTGGCCTCGCACGCCTTGGCGAGGCGCGTCCGCGACGCGTTTTGCGGATAGGCCTTGCTGACGAGGAATATCTCGTCGCGAACCGGGCCTAGCGCCTCGGCGATCACGTGTTCGGCGGCACCGTCGCCGTACATCTCGGCGGTGTCGATCACCGTCATGCCGTGCTCGACGCCCTCGCGCAGCGCCGCGATCTCGGCTGCGCGGTGCGCTGGCCGTTCTCCCATCATCCAGCTGCCCTGGCCGAGCGCTGGTATCTTTTCCCCGCGCGGTAGCGTCACCGTCTTCATCGAACTTCCCATCAATATCGGTGTCACGCGGTCAACGCGGCACCGCATCTTTTGCTGCATCGGCCTGGTCGCAGCGAAGATCTGGGGCGGATCGGACCGAAATTTAGGATGGCAGGGCACGACGCGCGCAGTGCGACAAAACCAGTTCGATGACGGTATCTTAACCAAAGCGAGTTCATCGAAACTAACATAAGCTAAGGTCTGTCGGGGAACGGGTGCGGTGAAGGGTGTTGTGTTCAACTTGCTGGAGCAGGCCGTCACCGATACATATGGCGACGACGCCTGGATCGACCTGCTCGAAGCGGCCGGGGTCGACGGTGCCTATACCTCGCTCGGCAGCTATCCGGATGCGGAGATCGTCGCGCTCGTTGATGCCGCGGCGCATCACCTCGATCTCCGCCCCGCCGACGTGTTGCAGTGGTTCGGCAGGGCGGCGATGCCGATGCTCGCCGACCGCTATCGGCCGTTTTTCGCGGGGCATGTGTCGGCGCGCAGCTTCGTGCTGAGCGTCAACGACATCATCCATCCGGAAGTCCGCAAGCTCTATTCGGGCGCGGGGTGTCCGCATTTCCACTTCGCCGACGATGCCGAGGGGCGGCTGGTCATCGGCTATCAATCCCCGCGACGGATGTGCCATCTGGCGCACGGGTTCGTCGAGGGGGCGGCCGACCATTACGGGGAACGCGTCACGATCGAACACCTGGCCTGCATGCAACACGGCAACCCTGTCTGCCGGCTCGCGGTGCGCTGGCTTCCTTGAAGCACTTCGTCGCCCCTGAACCCCGCGATCTCGCAACCCGGCTCGCGCGCGCGGAACGGCGGACCGCGCGGGAACGTGCTGCGCGTTTGGAGGCGGAGGCGATCGCGGAACAGGGGTTGCGACGTCTGTACGAAAGCCAGCAGCGGCTGTTGCTTCTCCAGCGGATCACCGATGGGGCCAACCAGACGGCCGAGATCGAGACCGCGTTGCACGTCGCGGTCACGGAAATCTGTCGGCATATGGACTGGTCGTTCGGCAACGCGCTGCTCGTATCGGGACAGGGCGACACGGTGACCGGGTGCGACGTCTGGTATGCGGCGGACCCCGACGTGATGTTTCCGTTCGTCGAAGCGTCGCGGGGGGTAAGCTTTGGAAAGGGCGCGGGCCTGCCCGGCCGCGTCCTGATGGACGTCCGGCCGCACTGGATCGACGACGTCATGGTGGACCCCAATTTTCCGCGCGTCGCCGCGGCGGCGCAATGCGGATTGGCCGCGGCTTGTGCGTTTCCCGTCATGGTCGGCGATGAAGTGGCGGGCGTCCTGGAATTCTACGCGCGGCGTCTCATCGTTCCCGACCACGACCTGCTCGGGATCATGGGGCAGATCGGGACACAGCTCGGTCGGGTGATCGAGCGCGACCGCGCGCGCCGCGGGCTGATCCACGACGCGCTCCACGACGCGATGACCCGGTTGCCGAACCGGACCCTGTTCATGGAACGCGCCGAAAGCGGGTTTGCGCGGATGCGAAGCCGACAGGGGGCCGGTATGGCGGTGATGGTCGTCGACCTCGACGGCTTCAAGGCGATCAACGATACGCTCGGCCATCATGCGGGCGACGCGCTGCTGATCGAAATCGCCCGTCGCATGCAGGCGTGCATCGCCGCGGCGGAGGACACGGCCCGCGACGGCGGCGCCGCATGGCAGGCGACGCTCGCCCGGGTCGGTGGGGACGAGTTCAACGTGTTGGTCGACGGCGTCGACGACCCGGCCAGCGTCGGCGACCTGGCCGACACGATCCACCGCTGTCTCGCCGCGCCCAGCGTGCTCGCCGGTACGCATGTTCGCTGCCAGGCGTCGATCGGGATCGCGCACGGCACGACCGCATATGGCGACGTCGGCCAGATGCTGCGCGACGCCGACCTCGCAATGTACCGCGCAAAGTCGCACGGTCGCGGGCAGAGCGTGACGTTCACCGATCAACTGGGCGTCGAAGTGCGCCATCGCACGCAGTTGGAGCAGGAACTGCGCCAGGCGATCGCCGAGCGGCAGTTCGTGCTGCATTACCAGCCGATCGTGTCATTGACCGATCCCGACGGCGTTTGCGGTTTCGAGGCGCTGATCCGCTGGAACCACCCTTCGCGCGGCCTGCTGGCACCGGCTGCGTTCATCGACGTCGCCGAGGAGACCGGGCTGATCCTGTTCATCGGCGATTGGGTGCTGCGCGAAGCCTGTGCGCAGGCATCCGCATGGCATCAGCGGGCCGGCGGCGGTCCGCGACCGTTCGTGAGCATCAACATCTCGCCGCAGCAATTCCTGCAACCCGAGTTCGTGGGGCGTGTCCACACCGTCCTGATGGAGACGGGCATCGCACCGGAAACGGTACGGCTCGAAGTGACCGAGGGCGTCGCGATCCTCGATGCGGTGCGAACGTCGACGATCCTCGAGGAAATCCGGGGATGGGGCGTAAAGACAAGCCTCGACGATTTCGGTACCGGCTTCTCGTCGCTCAGCTATCTCCAGACGCTGCCGTTCGATGCGTTGAAGATCGATCGCTCGTTCGTCGCCGCGATGGACGACAGCAGCACGAGTCGCGGTATCGTCCGTGCGATCCTCGATATTGCCAAGACGATGGGCATGGCGGTGATCGCCGAGGGCATCGAGACCGCGGAGCAGGCGGCCATGCTGCAACGGATGGGCTGCGAGATGGGGCAGGGGTTCCTCTACGGCCGTGCAGAGGAAAATTCCGTGGCGTTCGCGCGACTCTAGCCGGGCTCGCGGCGGGCTACCCTGCCTGTTCGAGGCGTCTTCGAAACCGGTTCGCGAGAATCCAGGCTCGTCCCGGCCGGGTCTGAACGCGGATGGCCGGTCGCGGACGCTTGCGAGGACATCCGTCGCGCCGTAACCCCGCATCGTCGCATCCGAAGGAACGCATGTTGTCCGTCAAACTGGCTATTGCCGCTTTACTGTCCACCACGCTCACCGCCGTCACGGCGTCCGGGCAGGCGCTGCCCCCGCCGGTCGCGCAACCGGGCGAGAGCGCGGACGACACGCGCCTGAAGCGACTATTCTACGACAGCGACGAGGCCAGCCTGAAGCGCAACCCGATCGAGGCGATTTTCCGCGGCGACCTGCGCTATGCCGACCGGCTCGGCGACTATCTCACCGATGCGTATCTGGCCGCCGAACGCGCCGCGATCGAGCATGACCTCGCCGCGCTGAACGCGATCGACCGGACCAAGCTGACGCCGACCGACCAGATCGCCTATGACGTGTTCAAGACGCGTAACGAGACCGATCTCGCCGGCTACGCGCCCGCGATCCTCAAGGTCCAGCGCGACCTGCCGATCGACCATTTCGGCGGTTTCCAGACCTTCTATCCCGACTTCGCGTCGGGCAAGGGCGCGGCGCCGTTCAAAACTCTCGCGGACTATGAGAACAACCTCAAGCGCAGCGCGCAATATGCGGCCCTGCTCGATCGTGCGATCGGACTGTTCCGCCAGGGGATGAAGGACAGGATCGTCCAGCCCAAGCTGGTCGTCACCAACATGATCCAGGAGTTCGACAATCTGATCGCGGAAGGCGTCGAGGGCTCGACCTTCTACGGCCCGGTAAAGACCTTCCCCGCGACGATCTCGGCCGCCGACCAGGCGCGTCTCAAGGCAGCGTATGCGAAGCAGATCCGCGACGTCATCACGCCCGCGCACCAGCGGATGCGCGACTTCCTCGCCAAGACGTATCTGCCGGTCGCGCGCGACACCGTCGGCCTGTCTGCGCTGCCCGGCGGTGATGCCTATTACACCTACCTGATCCAGCAGCGCACGACGTTGCCGATGACCGCCGAGCAGGTCCACCAGCTCGGCCTGTCCGAGGTCGCGCGGATCCTGAAGGGGATGGAGGCGCAGAAGCAGGCGGTCGGGTTCAAGGGCGATCTGCCCGCGTTCTTCACCTTCCTGCGTACCGACAAGCAGTTCCAGCCAAGTTCGGTCGCGCAGCTTCGCGACGGCTATCAGGCGATCGAGAAGCGCATCTATCAGCGGATTCCCGAGCAGTTCTCGCTGACGCCGAAGACCGCGCTCGAAATCCGCCCGGTCCCTGCATTCAAGGAAAAGGGCTCGGCCGGCGGCTCGTACGAGGGCGGCACGCCGGACGGATCGCGGCCGGGCGTGTTCTACTACAACAGCTACGACCTGCCCTCGCGCTACATGTGGGAGATGGAGACGCTGTTCCTGCATGAGGGCGTGCCGGGGCATCATTTCCAGATCAGTCTCGCGCAGGAAAACACCGCGCTCCCCGCCTTCATGCGGTTCGGCGGCAACACCGCCTATGTCGAGGGCTGGGCGCTCTATGCCGAGAGCCTGTGGAAGGAACTCGGCATGGAGACCGATCCGTATCAGCGGATGGGCGGGCTGAACGACGAGATGCTGCGCGCGATGCGGCTGGTGGTCGACAGCGGCATCCATGCCAAGGGTTGGACGCGCGACCAGGCGATCGAATACATGCTCGCCAACTCGCCGATGGCGCGGACCGACGCGACTGCCGAGGTCGAGCGCTACATCGCGATCCCGGGACAGGCGCTGGCGTACAAGATCGGCCAGCTGACGATCGCACGGACCAAGGCGAAGGCGCAGGCGGCGCTCGGGTCGAAGTTCGATCCGCGTGATTTCCATGCGCAGGTGCTCGACACCGGGTCGCTGCCGATGCCCGTGCTCGAACGCAAGATCGACGCGTGGATCGCGATCGGCGGGGGGGCAGCCAAGTGATCGCGCGCCTCGCCATCGCGCTGGCCGCAATCAGCCTGCTCGCCGCGCCGATCGCGGCGCAGGACAAGAAGGAGACCTCGACCGTCGAGAAGAAGGTCGACGACGAGGTCAAGTTCCCGCCGCTCCCCGCCGACAAGACGGTCCGCCAGACGGCCTCGATCGGCGGCCGGTCGATCGCGTACGACGCGACGATCGGCACGATTTCGGTCCGCGACGACAAGGGCAAGGAGATCGGCCAGGTCGTCTACACGTCCTATGTCGCGACCGGTGGAGCCGCCAACCGCCCGGTGACGTTCGCGTTCAACGGCGGGCCCGGCGCGTCCTCCGTGTATCTCAACCTCGGCGCGGTCGGGCCCAAGCGCGTCCAGTTCGGCGCGCAGGGCAACGCGCCGTCCGACGCACCGATCACCACCGACAATCCGAACAGCTGGCTCGACTTCACCGACCTCGTCTTCATCGATCCGGTCGGCACGGGCTTCAGCCGCAGCCTGGTCGACGAGGAGAAGACCAAGAAGGCGTTCTACGCCAACGATCCCGACATCAAATATCTGTCGAAGGTCGTCTACGACTGGCTCGTGAAGGCCGGCCGGCTGCGTTCACCGAAATACGTGATGGGCGAAAGCTATGGCGGCTACCGCGCGCCGCGCATCGCGTACGAACTCCAGTCGCAGATCGGCGTCGGGGTCAACGGGATCGTGATGGTCTCGCCGTACCTCGATCCCGCCTCGGGCGACGGCGCGACCGCGTTGTCGCCGTTGCCGTGGATGATCGACCTGCCATCGATGGCGGCGGCGCATCTCGAGCAGCAGCATCAACTGACGCCCGCGGCGATGGTCGATGTCGAAGCGTACACGCGCGGGGCGTTCGCGACCGATCTGCTGCGTGGGCGGACCGATCCGCAGGCGGTGTCGCGGCTCGTGACCAACGTCAGCCGGCTGACGGGGCTCGATCCGGCGCTGGTGCAGAAGATGGGCGGCCGCGTCGACTCCGCGACGTTCCTGCGCGAGATCCACCGTGCCGACGGGACGATCGGCAGCGTCTATGATTCGAACGTCACCGCGTTCGATCCGTTTCCCTGGTCCGCGCAACGCCAGTCGAACGACCCGATCCTCGACGCGCTGATCGCGCCGACGACCAGCGCGATGGTCGACTTCGTCACCCGCGTCGTCGGCTGGAAGACCGACGCGCGCTACCATGCGCTGTCGTACGAAGTGAATTCGGCGTGGGATCGTGGCAAGCCCGACGACACGCCGGTCACCGATCTGCGGAAAGCGATCGCCAACGATCCGAAGATGGCGGTGATGATCGTGCATGGCTGGGACGACCTGTCCTGCCCGTTCTTCGCCTCGCGGCTGATCGTCGACCAGATGCCGAGCTTCGGCGCCACCGAGCGCGTGAAGCTCAACGTCTATCCGGGCGGGCACATGTTCTACAGCCGCGAGGATAGCGGCGCTGCGTTCAAGCGCGACGCGCGCGCGATCTATGGCGGCGGCGCGCGATGACCCGGAATCGTACCGGCATGAGGATGAGCGGATGATCTTGCGCAGCGACGAGATCCAGGATGTCGCCGTGTCCGGCAGCGGCCCGATGCGGATGCACATGTTCCGACCCGCGATCGAGGGCCGCTTCCCCGGCATTCTCCTGTTTTCGGAGATCTATCAGGTCACCGCACCGATCCGCAGGCTGGCCGCGATGATCGCCGGCAACGGCTATCTCGTCGCCGTGCCCGAGGTCTATCACGAGTATGAGCTGCCGGGCACGGTCCTCGCTTATGATCCCGCCGGAACGGATCGCGGCAACGCGTTGAAGATCGCCAAGCCCGTCGCCGCCTTCGACGCGGACGCGGAGGCCGGTCTGTCCGCATTGCTCGCGCACCCGGCGTGCAATGGCCGGCTGGGGACGTTCGGCGTGTGCCTCGGCGGCCATCTCGCCTACCGCGCCGCGCTCGACCCGCGCGTATCCGCAGCCGCATGCTTCTATCCGACGGACATCCATTCGGGCACGCTCGGTGAGGGACGCTCCGACGACAGCCTTGCGCGGATGGCCGCGCTGAAGGCCGCCACGATGTTCGTATTTGGCCGGCAGGACCCACACGTGCCCTTCGCCGGTCGGGAAACGATCCGCGCTCGGCTGGAGGAGGTCGGCGCGAACTACGAGTGGCACGAGCTGAATGCCCAGCACGCATTCCTGAGAGACGAAGGCCCGCGCTACGATCCCGCGTTGTTCCTCCAGGCAATGACCCTCACCTTCGAGTTCTACCGCCGCGCGCTGGCCTGACCACGCGCCTGATCACGTGTCCTACCGGTGTGTTGCGGGAGGCGCGGCGACAGTCTCGATATTCGTAAGGCCGGCCATCTGCAGCGTGTAGATGGCAGCGCCGAGACAGCGGTACGAGGGAGCGGACATGTCGGCTTTGATGCGGGCATGACGCCCTTTTCCGGCCTTCGAACGCGCGACGGCCATCAGCGCGTCGTTCGTCATCGTGCGCCCGGCCACGGCAATGCTGCACGATGTCGCAGGACCGCGAATGCTGACGGTGAACGGCGTCACGCGCGCGCAGCTCGAGGAGACCATCGTCGCGATCGACAGCAATACATGCGCGACGGGGCGCATCGATCGTCTCATCGGGCGAGCATGCCTATCATGGCAGCTGCCAGCTCAAGGACATCGGTCCTTCGCGGCCGACGCTGTCCTTGCCTGATCCGGTTCGCGATTGTGCGCGCATCGTCGCGAACGCCAACAGCGTCGCCTGGCCAAAAGCGGCATCGAACTGCGGCATCGCCATGTTCGCCAAAGCGCCTTGGCCGGGCAGCAGATCGACATGCGGATCGCGACAGTAGAGACTTCGGTCCGCCAGTACCCGGCAGGTCGCGGTGATCCGCGTTCGAGCGTCCGCGCGAAGGGCGGGCGGGGGATAGAAATCGGCAATGTCCGTAATCGATGCGGGATCGATCTTCACGTCGCCCTTGGCAACGGCACCGTTTGCCGTGCTCGGCGCCTTGTCCGCGGACGAAATGGTCACGCGAACCAGGACCGAGCGATCGGCGTCGCGCTTGGCGGGGCTCGATGCGCGAACGCGGTAGAACTGCGCCCGTGCGAGCGCTGCCCCGACGACCGGGTCGACTGGCGTACCTCTGATCCAGCCAAAGAGCCGTTGCCTGAAGACCTTGATGTCAGCCGTGCCGCCGTCGTCCGCGGGAATGCAGTCCCCGAGAGTATTATTCGGCCGAACGAGGCACTGGATCGCGACCGTCACGGGTTCGGCGGGCAACCGGGGTAGATCTTGAACGGTGATCGCACGCGCGGCCATGGAGGGGACAGCCTGCATCGCAGCTGCATCCAGCGGTTCCGGGGACGTGATCGCTTTGGCGAGCAGTGCTTGTAACATCGCCGTGATGACGAGCGTCGACATGGTGTCCTCCTTCCGGCGCGCCGCCGGGTATCAGCAGTCTCGATCCGTTCTTGGCGAGGGATACAGGATTTAGCGCGTCGGGAAACGGCCGCCATCGTCGCCCGCTCTACCTTGGCATTGCCGCGTCGCGTTTTTGGATGAGGCTGGAAACGGACACGGCCGCGAGGTCGAAGCGGAGTTCGTGCATGTCCATACCGGAACGGTAGCCGCCGGGCCAGATGCTGGTCAGTTCGAAGCCGCAATGCTGGAAGAACGGCGAGACCTGCGGCGAGGTGTCGACGGTGACGTAGCGCGTGGGTGGCTCGGCCGAGGTGGCGACGTGGAGCAGGCGCTCGAACAGCAGCAGCTTGCCGAGGCCCGAGCCATGGTACGTCCGCGCGACCATGCCCCAGAAGAGCAGCGCCTTGTTGTAATGCTCCCAGATCTCGTAGCCGCCGAACGCGGCGGGGACGCCGTCGACGTCGACCACGAATGCCGGGCCGTCGGGCTCGTCGAGCGTCTCCTCCAGCCATTCACGGTCGCCGGCGCCGAAATACTCGGGGAGGTTCGAGTCGAAGATCGCGAGGACGGCGGCGCGGTCCTTGTCCTCGTAGCGGCGGGTGAGGATTCTGGTCATGGCTGGCTCCACTGCGCGATGGTTTCGATCGCGTCGGGCATGGAACGGCTCCAGCAGCGCGATGTGCCTTCGAACGTCGCAGTCGCGTGGGTCGGATCGGTCACGACAGTTTCGATCGACTCGGGGCGGATTTGGCGGGGTTCGCCGATGAGCTTCGCGTGTGCTTCCTTGATCGTCCAGCGACGGAGCCAGGCTTGGGGCCGGGCGAGGGTGGGCAGGCGGCGGAGCGCGTCGGCTTCGGTCGGGGTGAGCATGTCCCAGAGCGGCGGGTGGTCGTCGATGACCTCACGGTCGACCGCGATCGGTTGGCGTGCAACGCCGATCAGGGCGCGTGCACCGCGACTGGAGAGGCTCAGACACCAGCCGCCGGGGGCGGAAACGATCGGCGCGCCGGCCGGACTGCGTGTCAGGCGGACGTCGACGGACTCGCCCGCCAGTTGGCGGATCAGCGCGGAGGCCAGGCCGTGTCGGATCGCGCGCGCATCGTCGGGCAGGCCGGCGGCATACGGTCCGGTCTCGGCAACACTCCATGCGACTGGCGACTGACCGTCCCAGACGAGCGCGTCGAGCGGACCGTCATGCCAGACCGGCGTCACGTCGCGACGGCGATCCGCGCCGGGCTCCCGTCCCAACTCGTGCCGTCTGGCAAGGTCTCGCCCTTCATCACCACCGACAGATCGCCGAGTTGCGCGTCCGCGCCGATCTCCGCGTCGTACAGCACGATCGCGAGCGAGCCGATCGTCGCGCGGTCGCCGACGCGGATCGCGCCGACCTTCATCACGCGATCCTCGAACAGATGCGTCTGCAGGCCGGCGAAGTCGTTGAGCGCGACGTCGTCGCCGATATCAACGAGGTCGTGCTCGGTCAGATCGGTGGTGTCGATGTAGCAGCGCTTGCCGATCCGCGCGCCCATCAGGCGGAGGTACAGCGCGATCCACGGCGTCCCGCGGAGTGGTTCGAGCAAATTGGCGACGGCGAGGTTCTCGTAGGTCGCCGTGACGAGCTCGGTGCGCCACACAAAGGTGCTCCAGAGTGGCGCGGTGGTGACCTTGTAGCGGCCGACGGCGAGCCATTTGAGCGCGAGCACGAAAATCCCGCAGGCAAGGCAGAAGCCGACGTACAGGAACGGGAAGGTCGCCGCGACGACCAGCGCACCGTTGTCGAGATCGTCGAGGTCGCCGACTACCGACAGCAACAGGCTGAAGAACACGAGGAACGCGGTCAGCGACAAGGTGGTACGGACCGCCTCGATCGACAGGCGCGTGGCGATCAGCGCGCGCGACGGATTGAACCGCGCGCCCTCGTCGAACATCGTGTTGACCTGTCGGACCGGCAGCTTGATCGCGGGCGAGCCGAACCAGGTGCTGCCCGCCTCGGTGGCGAGAGCGGGATCGCTCGGCGGCTTCGAGAGGACGCCGACGAGCACCTCGTCGCCGATCTGCGTGCCGCTCGGCAGCAGCGCGGAATTGCCGATGAAGCTGCGGCGGCCGATCTTGGTATGCGCGAGTTCGATCGTGCCGTGGCCGATCCGCGCCGCGCCGAAGATCACCGAGTCGGCGATAAAGCTCTCCTCACCGATCTCGACGAGGTCGGGGACGATCGCGCTGGCGGTCGAGATTTCCGCACGACGGCCGACTTTCACGCCAAGCGCGCGATACCACGGCACCACGTACAGCGTCGCGAAGATCGGGTGGAGCAGGCGGAGCGCGAGATCGTTGATCTGCTGGACGAACCAGTAGCGGACGTAGAATCCGCTGTTCAGCGCATAGACCGCGGGTGCGACGCGGCCGAGGATCAGGCGCTTGGCCGCCACCGTCAGCACGCACATCATCACGACATAGGTGACCGCGAGCAGCGGCGCGACCGCGACATAGGCATAGCCGCTGGTCGCCCAGTCGAGCTCGATCAGCGCGATCAGGCCGGGGGCGATCGGCAGGATCGCGACGAGCGGCAGGATCAGCGCGCACAGGAACAGGCCGATCGCCGGCCCGGCGTTGCGCGGGGCGGGGGTGGCGGGGCGGCGGGGCGCATCGCCATCACGCGCGGCGGGCGAACCGGCCCAGCGCTGGCCGGCGGGGATCGTCGTATCGGCGGGCAGCGCGGACAGGTCGTCGAGCATCGCATCGTCGCCGAGCGCGGCGTTGCGGCCGACCACCGCCATCGATCCGACGAACGCGCCCTTGCCGAGCTTTACCGTCCCCAGTCGGAGCAATCCCCGCTCGACCGAACTGGTCGACAGCACCGACTGGTCGCTGATGATCGCATCGTCGTCGGCGTGAAGCAGGTCGGCGGTGTCGATGATCCCGGTGCCGATATGGACGCGCTTGCCGATCTTCGCGCCCATCATCCGGTAATAACCGCGGATCATCGGCGTGCCCGCGAGATACGGCGTCGCGGTGACGCCGATGATCCGGCGGACCAGCCACCAGCGGAAATAGTAGCTGCCCCAGAGCGGGTAATCGCCCGCCTTGAACCGCCCGACGATCAGCCATTTGAGCACGATCGACAAGAACATCGACGCGATCGGCACGACCGTGAAAAACAGCCCGCTCAGGATCAGCGCGTCGACCCGCGGCATGTCGCCCGCGAGATGTGTGTAGGCGAGATAGGGCGAGAACCACTGCAGCCCCGCCAGCGTGTAGATCGGCAGCAGCGCGAGCGTCTGCGCGGCGACGCACAGCCGGCGCTTCCACGGCGCGATATGGTGGAAGCTGGTCTCGTCGAGGATTGCGACGGGCGTGGTGCCGCCGATCCGTAACGCCAGAGCGCGGATCGTCGGCGCGGCGTAGACGTCCTCGAGCGACAGCCCTTCGAGGCCGCGGACCTTTCGCGCCGCCGAAACGAGCCGTGCGGCCTTCAGCGAATGGCCGCCGAGATCCTCGAACAAATCGTCGAGCACCGACACCGGCTGCGGCGCGAATGCCTCGGCCCAGACGCGGTGCAGGCTTTCTTCCATCGGCGTGGCGGGTGCAACCATCTCGCGGTCCGACGTAACGGTGATCTCGGGCTTGACCAGCGCCTTGCGGTCGACCTTCCCCGAGGCGGGCAGCGTCGGCATGTGCGAGAGGATCTGATACCCTGCCGGGCGCATGTAATTGGGGAGCCGCTCGGCGACGCGGGCCTTGAGGCCGGCCATGTCGACGTCCTCGCCCGGACGCGCGATCAGGAACGCGGCGAGGAATTCGGAGCCGTCGCCGTCGGTGAAGAGCTGGACGACGGTCTGCGCGACGCCGGGCCATTCGCCGATCACCGCTTCGATCTCGGCAAGTTCGACGCGGAAGCCGCGAATCTTCACCTGTGTATCGATGCGGCCGACGAAATCGATGTCGCCCGCCGCATCGAGCTTCACCAGGTCGCCCGACCGGTAGATACGTTCCGGGGCACCGGAAGGCCCGTCGAACGGCGTCATGATGAACTTTTCGGCGGTCAGGTCGGGGCGGTTGACGTAGCCGACGCCGACGCCCGGCCCGCCGATGACGAGTTCGCCTTCCTGGCCGTCGGGGACCGGCTGCATGTGCTCGTCGACCACCCAGGCGGTGTAGCCGGGGAGCGGCTTGCCGATCGTGATGCGCTGGCCGGGGAACACCTCGGTCCAGGTCGCGGTCACCGACGTCTCGGTCGGGCCATAGGTGTTGAGCAGGCGGAGGCCCGGCCGCGCGAGCCGGCGCGGCAGGTCTGCCGGGCATGCTTCGCCGCCCATGTTGAGCAGCCGCAGCGTCGGCACCGGATGCTCGACCAGTGCGATCAGCGAGGGGACGACGTGCCAGATCGTCGTGTTGGCTTCGGCGAGCGCGATCGCCACGTCGGGCCCGCTGGTCGCCAGCGCCTCGGTCGCGACCAGCACGACTGCACCGACGAAGAACGCGCTCCACATCGTCTCGACCGACATGTCGAACGCAAGGCTGAACCCGCCGAACACCACGTCGGCAGGGGTGAGATCGAGGATCGCGCTTTCCGAGCGGACCAGGTGGCAGGCGTTGCCGTGCGAGATCATCACGCCCTTGGGCCGGCCGGTCGTGCCCGAGGTGTAGATGATGTAGGCGAGGTCCTGCGGGTTCGCCTGCGTGACGTCGCGGCCGATCGGCTCGGAGGGCTCAGCCGCGAGATCGCCCAGCGCGGCGTCGAGCGCGAGGGTTTTCCCCTTGAGGTTGGCGACGCGGCTGGCGACCGTGATCGTCAGCGCGGCTTCGCTGTCCTCGACGATGAAGTCGATGCGGTCCTGCGGATAGCCCCAGTCGACCGGCACATAGGCGGCGCCGGCGCGCAGCACGCCGAGGATCGCCATATACTGGTCGAGCCCGCGCGGCAGGCACAGCACGACACGGTCGCCGCGGCCGATCCCCATCGCGCGCAGGCGGTGCGCGAGAGCTAAGCTGCGCGTGGCGAGGTCGGTATAGGTCCAGCGCGTCTTTCGGTCGTATTCCTCGTCCGCACCGATCAATCGCAGCGCAAGCGCGTCAGGATGTGCTGCGCGCGTGGCGTCGAGCAGTTCGTGCAGCAGTTCGTCGCGCGCGTACGGCTCAGCAGCCCGCAGCGCCGGAGCGGGCGCGATCGACGCTACCCCGGTTCGGGGCATTATGGCGTGATCCGAGTGGCTTACGGGAGTGTCGCTCTGCATGCGACGGCTTTAGCCGAACTGTCGCGCGGTTTGCTACCTGATGTTGCCGCGAAATCGGTCCTAGATGTGCGACGGTCGGGAACCGACGGTGCGGTTGTCATGCGACAGGTCGTGTACGCGAGCTACCTTCGATGTCTTCCATCGCGGAGATGCCACCGGCGGTTCGGGGACGTTCGCAGGATTCATGGAATGTCCTATCTGAATCGAGACCTGACGCGATCCGGTCCTGCGGCGGATCAAGTCGGCGGGCCGTCATCGCATATGCATGACGGCCCGCCGTTGCTCAGCGGTGCGCCCGGGCTGCGGCCTTCTGCGCGCGTGCCTGTTTCGCGTAGTGGTGGTGCGCCACGACGCAACCGGCGGCTGCGCCCATGACCGCGTGTCCCTTGCCGACGAAATGGCCGCCGACGCCGCCTGCCGCTGCACCGCGGATACAACCCTTCGCCAACGCGGGCGATACCGACATCATCAACAGGGGCACGGCGAGAAGGGGAGCAAAACGCATATCGGTTTCCTCGAACTAGGGGGTTCTGACACGTTAGATACCGACGACGCGGCCGCGGTGTTCCGTGAGAAATCGTTCATGTTGCTCGGCATTTTGAAGACAATGGCCAGCAGGTCGGAATGCTCGGCTGACGGCATAAAGCGACCTCGCGCAGCTACGAGTGGCGCAGGATAAGTGGTGCCAGTCAGTCGCACGGGGGGATGGCGTCCTTCTCGGGCAGGGTGCAACTCATCTGGAACAGTAAGCAGATCGATCCGCCGATATCGTGGTCGGCGCGCAACATCCCGACGGCGGCCGTCAGGATCACGTACTCGCTGCGCGCGACCTGTTCGAGCTCGCCCCAGGGAGACGTCGCGGCAGGTGCTCGACTACGGAATGCGACCCGACGCAGTGGCATTGTTTCGCCGTTCGGGGCATTGGGTGCGTTATGGACTCCCTTTCCCTATTTGGCCTAGCCGCGGTCTCCTTCACGCTGCTATGCTACGCCAAGGAAGCCGGTTCGCACTGGTGGACGCTCGGTTTCGCATTCGGCTGCGTGCTCGGCTCGATCTACGGTTTCCTCCAGGGCGCTTGGCCGTTCGGGGTGGTCGAGCTCATCTGGACGGTCGTCTCGTTCCGTCGCTGGCTCAAGCTGCGCCAAGCCGTACCGCCTGCCGTGGAACCGCTCGCTTGACACTGCGTTCGCCCGCGCCTAGTTGAACCCTCCCCGACACGACGGTTCCGGCGGCGCTTGTTTGCGTTCGTCGCTATCGTGCGTTCGGATCATCGCTAAGAGATGGGCTTTGTGCAGCCATGCCGAAGCCCGTGGAGCAGGAGAACCAAGTTCATGGCACGTATCGCGGGTGTTAATATCCCGACCAACAAGCGCGTGGTGATCGCGCTGACCTATATTCACGGCATCGGTTCGACCAAGGCCAAGGAAATCGTCGCGAAGCTCGGCATCGCCGACACCGCCCGCGTCCAGGACCTGACCGACCAGGAAGTCCTGCACATCCGCGAGACGATCGACGCCGATCACACCGTCGAGGGCGATCTGCGCCGCCAGACCTCGATGAACATCAAGCGCCTGATGGATCTCGCCTGCTATCGCGGCCTGCGTCATCGCAAGGGCCTCCCGGTCCGCGGCCAGCGCACGCATACCAATGCGCGCACCCGCAAGGGCAAGGCCAAGCCGATCGCCGGCAAGAAGAAGTAATCCACTTTTTCAATGGATTACTCCGCCGGCGCTGGTCCCAACGGGCCGCCCGGCGTCACGCAGATACAGGTCAGGAAATACACCATGGCACGCGAACCTCAGCGCATTAAGCGGCGCGAGCGCAAGAACATCACCTCTGGCGTCGCTCACGTGAATGCCAGCTTCAACAACACCATGATCACGATCACCGATGCCCAGGGCAACGCGATCTCGTGGTCGTCGGCCGGCGCAATGGGCTTCAAGGGCTCGCGCAAGTCGACCCCGTACGCGGCCCAGGTCGCAGCGGAAGACGCCGGCAAGAAGGCCGCCGAGCACGGCGTCCGCACGATCGAAGTCGAGGTCAAGGGCCCCGGCTCGGGTCGCGAATCGGCACTGCGCGCGCTTCAGGCAGTCGGTTTCCAGATCACGTCGATCCGCGACGTGACCTCGATCCCGCACAACGGCGTGCGCCCTTCGAAGCGTCGTCGCGTCTGATTCTCCGCCTCCCGTGCGCGGTTGATCGCGCCGCACGGGTGTATTTTATTGGTCGGCGGACACACCCGTTCGCCGGCCCCCAAATTAGGGGAAGCATGTGTCTGTCAACGCAAAGAACTGGCAGGAACTCAAGAAGCCCAGCGGCCTGGAGAAAAAGGCCGGTGGCGACACCAAGCGCAAGGCGACTTTCATCGCCGAGCCGCTCGAGCGTGGCTTCGGCCTGACGCTCGGCAACGCGCTGCGTCGCGTGTTGCTCTCGTCGCTGCAGGGCGCGGCCGTCACCTCGATCAAGATCGAGAACGTGCTGCATGAGTTCTCGTCTCTGGCCGGCGTCCGCGAGGACGTGACCGACATCGTCCTCAACGTGAAGCAGATCGCGATCCGCATGCAGGGCGAGGGGCCCAAGCGCCTCCAGCTCTCGGCAACGGGTCCGGGTGAAGTCAAGGCCGGCGACATCGCCGTCTCGGGCGACATCGAGATCATGAACAAGGATCTCGTGATCTGCCACCTCGATGAGGGTGCGACGCTCAACATGGAGCTGACCGCCGACATCGGTAAGGGTTACGTTCCTGCGACCGCAAACCGCCCGGCCGATGCGCCGATCGGTCTGATCCCGGTCGATGCGCTGTATTCGCCGGTACGTCAGGTTTCGTACAAGGTCGACCCGACTCGCGTCGGTCAGGACCTGGATTACGACAAGCTGACGCTGACGATCGAAACCGACGGCACGATTACCCCGGAAGACGCAGTCGGCTATGCCGGTCGCATTCTCCAGGACCAGCTCGCGCTGTTCGTCCACTTCGACGATTCGTCGGTGACGCGCTCGTCGGCCCCGATCGGCCAGGCAGCACCCGCTGCCGGTGGTGCGGAGCCAGCAGGCGATACCCAGCAGATCAACCGTTACCTCCTCAAGAAGGTCGACGAGCTGGAACTGTCGGTGCGCTCGGCGAACTGCCTCAAGAACGACAACATCATCTACATCGGTGATCTGGTCGGCAAGACCGAAGCCGAGATGCTGCGTACGCCTAACTTCGGCCGCAAGTCCTTGAACGAGATCAAGGAAGTGCTGTCGTCGATGGGTCTTCGCCTGGGTATGGAAATCCCCGGCTGGCCACCTGAGAACATCGAAGAGATGGCCAAGAAGCTCGAGCAGGAGATCATGGGTTGATTTCGCACCGAGGCAAGCAAGCTTGCCCCGGAGACGAAACAACCCGGCCGGCGGGTCGGTTTCGACCGACCCGTTCGACGACACGGCTTCGCCGGGTCGTCACCCGGCTGGAGACGAGTGGAAGGGCCAAGGAAGCGTCCTAGGCGTGACCTTATCCTAACCTTTGAACGAATGGCGATCGGTCGCGGCCTCAACGGCGACCAGCTCCCGGGTACCTCACACGGCCCCTGAACGAACGAAAAGGTATTAAACATGCGCCATCGCGTAGGCGGCCGTAAGCTTCAGCGGACCTCGGCCCACCGTCTTGCTCTGTTCCGCAACATGAGCGCCGCGCTCATCAAGCACGAGCAGATCACCACCACCGTCGCCAAGGCGAAGGAACTGCGTCCCTACGTCGAAAAGCTGATCACGCTCGCGAAGAAGGGTGGCCTGTCCAACCGTCGTCTCGCGCACGGCAAGCTGCTCGACGACGCGCAGCTGATCAAGTTGTTCGACACGCTTGCGACCCGCTACGCGGATCGCAACGGTGGCTACACCCGCGTCATCAAGGCCGGTATCCGCATGTCGGACGCCTCGCCGATGGCCGTCATCGAGTTCGTCGACCGCGACGTTTCGGCGAAGGGCCAGGACTCGGGTCCGGTGATGTCCGACGAGGATTACAACGAAGCGGCATAATCCCCGCCTCTCGTTAGTCGAATTGCAGGCCGCGTTTCCCATCCGGGAGGCGCGGCCTCTTTCGTTACGGGTCCCATCCGGCTATGCGCCCGACATGGAGCACCCAGACAGCATTCTCATCGTCGATTTCGGCAGCCAGGTAACCCAGCTGATCGCCCGCCGCGTGCGCGAGGCTGGCGTCTATAGCGAGATCGCCCCCTTCCAGTCCGCCGAGGCCGCGTTCGACCGGATGCAGCCCAAGGGCATCATCCTCTCGGGCGGCCCCGCCTCGGTCACCACCGAGAACTCCCCGCGCGTGCCGCAGCGCTTCTTCGAGGCGGGCATCCCGATCCTCGGCATCTGCTACGGCCAGCAGGTCATGTCCGCACAGCTGGGCGGCAATGTGATCGTCTCGGGCGATGGCGGCGAGTTCGGCAGCGCGTTCATCGAGGTCAAGTCCAACTGCGCGCTGTTCGACGGCCTCTGGGCCGAGGGTGAGCGCCACCAGGTCTGGATGAGCCACGGCGACAAGGTCGACGCGATCCCGCCCGGCTTCACCCCTGTCGCCACCTCGGCCGGCGCGCCTTATGCGATCGTCGCCGACGAGGCGCGGCGCTTCTACGGCGTGCAGTTCCATCCCGAGGTCGTCCATACCCCCGATGGTGGCAAGCTGATCGCCAACTTCGCGCGCCACGTCTGCGGGCTGAGCGGCGACTGGACGATGGCCGAGTTTCGCGAGACCAAGATCGCCGAGATCCGTGCGCAGGTCGGCAAGGGGCGCGTCATCTGCGGCCTGTCGGGCGGCGTCGACTCGGCAGTCGCCGCCGTTCTGATCCACGAGGCGATCGGCGAGCAGCTCACGTGCGTGTACGTCGACCACGGCCTGATGCGCGCGGGCGAGAGCGAGCAGGTCGTCAGCCTGTTCCGCGGCGCCTACAACATTCCGCTGATCCACGTGAACGTCGAGGAGCTGTTCCTGAGCGGCCTGGCCGGGATCACCGACCCGGAGCTCAAGCGCAAGTTCATCGGCAAGACCTTCATCGACGTGTTCGATACCGAGGCGAAGAAGCTCGGCGGCGCGGAGTTCCTTGCGCAGGGCACGCTGTACCCGGACGTGATCGAGAGCGTCAGCTTCACCGGCGGCCCGTCGGTGACGATCAAGAGCCATCACAATGTTGGCGGTCTGCCCGAGCGCATGAACATGAAGCTCGTCGAGCCGTTGCGCGAGCTGTTCAAGGACGAGGTCCGCGTGTTGGGGCGTGAACTCGGGCTCCCCGAGATCTTCGTCGGTCGCCACCCGTTCCCCGGCCCCGGCCTCGCGATCCGCATCCCCGGCGAAGTCACCAAGGAACGCTGCGACATCCTGCGCAAGGCCGATGCGATTTATCTTGAGGAGATCCGCGCGGCGGGGCTCTACGACACGATCTGGCAGGCGTTCGCGGTACTGCTTCCGGTCCGCAGCGTCGGCGTGATGGGCGACGGCCGCACCTACGACAACGTGCTGGCGTTGCGCGCGGTCACCTCGACCGACGGCATGACCGCGCAGGCGTTCCAGTTCCCCGGGGACTTCCTGCCGCGCGTCGCGACCCGGATCATCAACGAGGTCAAGGGCATCAACCGGGTGACCTACGACTACACCTCGAAGCCGCCCGGCACGATCGAGTGGGAGTGAACTAGACGCACACTACGCGATCCTCCCCCGCCAGGGGGAGGTGGCTGGCTCTTGCCAGACGGAGGGGGAGGATAAGATGCAGAGGTTACCGCTGACCGCTCCCTCCGTCAGGCTACGCCTGCCACCTCCCCCTGGCGGGGGAGGATCGTTAGGTCGTCGCACCAAATCGCTGGTTGTCGCGATGGCGATCGCTGCCAGCGCACCGTTGCTCCTCGGCGCGGCCGATCCGCGTGCCTGGACGCGTCCCCAAGCGCCTTTCCCGATCGCCGGCCCGATCACCTATGTCGGCAGCGAAGGTATCGCCGCCTACCTCATCAAGACCAGCGCCGGCGCGATCCTGATCGACGGTACGCTCGCAGAGAATGCGGGCATGATCGAACGCAACATCGCCAACGCCGGAGTCCGTTCCCGCGACGTAAAGCTTATCCTCGTCACGCACGCACACTTCGATCACGCCGCCGGCGTTGCCGCGCTGAAGCGTGCGACCGGCGCTCGCGTAGTCGCCGGCGCTCGCGATGTCGGCGCGCTTGAAACCGGCGTGCCACCGGGCGAGACCAGCTACGGCGTCATCCGTTTCCCGCCCGTCCATGTCGACCGCGGCGTACGTGACGGCGACAAGGTAAAGCTCGGCAACGTCACGCTGACTGCACGCGCCACACCCGGCCACACGCCCGGCTGCACGACCTGGACGATGCAAATCCCCGCCAAGCCGCGCGCCCTCGACGTCGTGTTCCCGTGCAGCGTCAGCGTCGCCGGCAACCGCCTGATCGGCAACCGCGCCTATCCCGGCATCGTCGCCGACTACCGCCGCAGCATCGCCATGCTCGGCATGCTGCACGCCGATATCGTCCTGCCGTCGCACCCCGAACTCGCCGACGTGATCGCGCGCGGCCAGCGCCGCAAGGCCGGTGATACCAACGCGTTCATCGATCCGGCACTGCTCCCGAAGATCGTCGCCAAGGCCAAGGTCGCGTTCGACGCCGATCTCGCCAAGCAGGCGCGCTGAGCGTCGATGCTGGTCCTTTGCGGCATCGCGGTGATCGTCGCGGGCTTCCTGCTCCGGTTCAATCCGCTGCTCGTCGTCGCCGTCTCCGCGCTCGTCACCGGCCTTGCCGCTGGACTTGCCCCGCTAGCGATCCTCGCCGCGTTCGGGAAGGCGTTCAACGAGAACCGCTACGTCACCGTGATCTACATCGTGCTGCCGGTGATCGGGATGCTCGAACGCCACGGATTGCAGGAACGTGCGAGGCTCGCGATCGGCAAGCTGCGTGGCGCGACGGTCGGGCGCTTGCTGATCGGGTATCTGCTGTTCCGCCAGCTTACCGCGGCACTCGGGCTGACCTCGATCGCCGGCCCGGCGCAGAGCGTCCGCCCGCTGGTCGCGCCGATGGCCGAAGCCGCAGCGGAGGCTCAGGGCGTCGCGCCCGGCGGCGACCGCATCCCGGCGATGGCGGCCGCGACCGACAATATCGGGCTCTTCTTCGGCGAGGATATCTTCATCGCGATCGGCTCAATCCTTCTTATGAAGGGGGTCCTCGAAGGCTATGGCATCGTCATCCAGCCGCTCCATCTCTCGATGTGGGCGATCCCGACCGCGATCGCCGCATTCCTGATCCACGGCTTCCGCCTTTGGCTGCTCGACCGCAGACTGGCGAGTGCGCGATGATCGGCACCGGCTTCATCTACGGCGTCGCTGGCCTGATGTTCGCGGCATTCGCGATCCTGAGCGCGACCGATCGCACCAACCCGAAGCGTTTTGGCAACGCGGCGTTCTACGCGGTGCTGGCGATCAGCTTCCTGCTTGGCGGAAAGCTCGGCGATATCGGCAACGGCGTTCTCGTCCTGGCGCTCGTCGCGATCGCCGGCTCGGGCGCGATGGGGAGGGGCGGGCGTGCTACGACCACGCTCGACGAGCGTCGCACCGAAGCCACCCGGCTCGGCAACCGGATATTCCTCCCCGCACTGATCATCCCGGCCGCAGCACTCGGCGGGACGGTCCTGTTCCGCGCAGTCCCGAGCCTCGTCGACCCGAAGCAAGCAACGCTCGTCGCGCTGACCTGCGGCGTCCTGATCGCGCTGGTCGCGATGCACCTATGGTCCCGCCCCCGCATCGCCACGCCGCTTGCGGAGGGTGTCAGGTTGATGGACGCGATCGGCTGGGCCGCCGTGCTCCCCCAGATGCTGGCGAGCCTCGGCGCGGTGTTCGCGCTCGCCGGCGTCGGCGACGTCGTCGGCGGTATAGCCGGCCACGCGATCCCGGAGGGCAGCCTGATCGGCGCGGTGCTCGCCTACACGCTCGGCATGGCGCTGTTCACTATGGTCATGGGCAACGCGTTCGCGGCGTTCCCGGTGATGGCCGCAGCGATCGGGATCCCGCTGCTCGTGCGGCATTACGGCGGCGACCCCGCGGTGGTCGCGGCGATCGGCATGCTCAGCGGGTTCTGCGGCACGCTGATGACGCCGATGGCGGCGAACTTCAATCTCGTCCCCGCCGCCTTGCTCGACCTCAAGGACAAGAACGCGGTCATCCGCGCGCAGATACCGACCGCGCTACCGTTGCTCGCGGTCAATATCGGGCTGCTCTACTGGCTGGGCTTCCGCTGACCTGACGTCCGGATCTTCGTCCCGAGCATCACCAGCTTGCCGTCGATGCCGAACCAGTGCGGCGTCCCCGCCGGGATCAGGAAGACGTCACCGACCGCAAGCTTCCGCGTCGTGCCACCCTCGATCCGGTCGCCCTCGACCAGCCCCGGAAAACGCAGCTTTGGCGCGACCAGCGTCCCACCCGAGACGAGCGTCCCCGATCCTGCCATCACGGTCGCGTATTCGGCCTCGTCGGGATGCACCGCGGGCTTGCCCGGCGCCCTCCAATATTCGAGCGCGGCGCTTGTCCCGTCAGCCTGCACCAGCGACGCCATGGCGAACCCCTGGCCCGGCTTCATCGTCTTCTCGAGCGCAACGATCCGCGCGCGCACGTCGGCCGATCCGGCAAAGCTCGTCGGATCGCCTGCAGTCTGCGCGGGTAGGGAGGAGGTCGCGCCAATAGCTAGCACGATCGCAAGCAACGGCCGCATCACAGCTTCACCGTCCGGCCTTCGCGCACGGACCGATAGATCGCCTCGACGATCCGCATGTCGCGCAGGCCCTCTTCGCCCGAGACGATCGGTTCGCGCCCGTCGAGGATGCTTTCCGCCAGATGATCGAGCTGCCCCGCGAACTGCGTCTTGCCGGGGCCGGGCGGGGGGCTGGTGATCGCAGTCTCGCGACCGTCGCGCCCGGTCCACATCTTGTTGCCGTCATAGCGCGTCGCCGGCTCTAGCTCGATGCGGCCCTTGTCGCCCATCAGCAGGATGTGGTTCTGATTGGCGCTGTACATCGATTGGCATCCGGCGATCGCACCCGAGGGAAATTCGAGCGTCCACTCGATCATGTCCTCGACCTCCCGAAACCGCGGATCGCGGCGGTCGGTGGATTCGCGCGCGGTGACCGCGATCGGTTCCTCGCCGGTCATGTAGCGCGCGGCCTGAAGACTATAGATGCCCATGTCCATCAACGAACCGCCGCCCGACAATGCGCGCTTCAGCCGCCACTTGTTCGGGTCGCCCTGGACGAAACCATGCTCCGAACGGACGTAGCGGATCTTGCCCGCTGAACCGGACTTGGCGAGCCGCATCGCCTCCAGGTTGAACGGCTCGAAGTGGCAGCGATAACCGATCATCAGCTTCTTGCCGGCGGTCTTGCACGCCCGGATCATCGCCTCGCATTCGGCTACCGATACAGCCATCGGCTTCTCGCACATCACGTGCTTGCCGGCCTTCGCCGCGCGGATGGTGTATTCGGCGTGCATCGAATTGGGCAGGCAGACATAGACGATGTCGACGTCCGGATTGTCACGAATGCGGTCGAAGTCGGCGTAGGTATAGATCGACCGCTCGGGCACGCCGTACTTCGTCGCGGTCGCGAGCGCCTTGGTCCGGTCTCCGCTGACCAGTGCAGTCACGCGCGAATGCTCGCAATTGACGAACTGCGGCAAGATCGTCTGCAACCCGTAATAGCCGAGCCCGACGATCGCATAGCCGAGCTTGCGATCGGGGGCCGCACGAGCCACGCCGCTCGAGGTTGCGGCCAGCGTTGCCGCGGCGACCAGGAGATCACGCCTGCCGAATTCCATCAGGGTTCCCTTCGAGAAACTGGAAGCATCTTTGCCGATCCGCGCGGAATGAGCCAGCCTCCGTCGGCAAGCCAGTCGGCCAACCGATCCGGCCAATGCTGGATCGAGATCCTTTCCGATCGCGTGCCCAGATTGAACGCATGATCAGTGTCCGCGTACAGATGCAGTTCTGCGGAAACACCCGCGCTGCGAAGCTGCGAATACAGCGTCATTGCCGATGTCGCGCAGCACTGGTCGAGCGAGCCCGCGATGAGGAACGCAGGCGGCGCGTTTGCGGAGGCCTTTGCCGGCGTGCCGAGCGGCCCCGGATAGACGAGCACCTGGAAGTCCGGCCGTGCACTCACGCGGTCGACCGAGTCCGTCGGCGTCTGAGCCGGCGCGGGGTTGTCGGCGACGAGCGACACGAGTTCGCCGCCTGCCGAAAAGCCCATCACGCCGATCCGGGCAGGATCGATCGCATAGTCGCTCGCATGCGCGCGGACCCACCGGACCGCACGCCGCAGATCGGCCGCCGCGTCGCGCTCGATATCGTACGATGAGCCGACATCACGCGCGAGGCGGTATTTCAGGACGAACGTCGTGACGCCGTAGCGGTTGAGCGCTTTGGCGGGCACCTCGCCCTCGTTGATCCACACCAGCATGCGGTGACCGCCACCGGGCGCGACGATCACCGCGGCACCGTTGGCATGGCTGGGGGCGGGACGGTGGATCGTCAGCGTGGGGTTGTGGACGTTGCTGACATAGCTGTCTTTCACCGTCTCTGCCTCGGTCCGCCGCGTTTCCGATCCGGGCGCGCCGTTCGGCCAGAGCGCCACGACGGGCGCCTGTTGCGCAGCGGCGGGCGCTGCAACCAGCATAAGGGCGAAAGCAACGCGTAGCGACATCAACGACCCTCGACCGCGCTCCTGCGCGAGTACTGCCTGCGAGTGTCAGCCTTGTCGGCCGGCTTGGCTATTACGACCTTCGTCGTGCGTTCTCGGCCGCGCCGGACATTTCGCGTCCGATCCACGCGAGCGCTTCGGCGCAAAGCCGATCGGGCGCATCTTCCGCATCGAGCGTGACGGCGCGCTCGTCGGGGCCGAGCGCCTCCAACGTATCGAGCTGGCTCGCGAGCAGGCTGGCCGGCATGTAATGGTCCGCACGGTGAACAAGTCGCCGTGCGAGTTCGCCGCTGTCCTTCGTATCGAGGAACACGAACAGCAACGGCATCCCGACCGCTCGCGCCAGCCGATCGCGATAAGCGCGCTTCAACGCCGAACACGCTGCAACCGCAGTACCATCCGTCCGAGCGGCATCTTGCAATCCGGCTGCAATCCTATCGAGCCAGGGCCAGCGATCCTGGTCGTCGAGCGGCTGGCCCGACCGCATCTTCGCCACGCTGTCGGCACTATGGAAGGCATCGCCTTCGAGGAATTCGCAGCGCAGACGTCGCGCAAGTTCGGCACCCAGCGTCGACTTGCCGCTGCCACTGACGCCCATCACGATGATGGCATAGCGCGGCGCGTCACGGCCTGGGATCGGAGTTGGTTCGGAGGAAGGAGGCACTGGCTCTCCATAAGCTGCGCGCGGTCGGTTCGTCACCGTCTATCGTTGGTGCGCGCGGGATCGGCTACTACGACCTTGGTCGTGATCGCCTATGGTCGCGCGCGCCACTACCTGCGGTGCAGACTGGCGGACATCGTCCGGTGCGTCCCACAACAATCTCGGGTGAGCCTGTGAAACTGACACTAGCGATCGCGCTTCTCGGGACGACCGTTCCAGCGTTTGCAGCCTCCCGTTCGGCCTCTCCGTCTCAATCGGTATTTCTCACCGCACCGTCGGATCCACGCGCGGTGACGGTTCGCGGCCGCGGTGACGGCCGAACCGACGATACCGCCGCGATCCAGGCCGCGATCGACAGCGCGGCGAGCGCGAAAGGCGGCGAGGGCATCGTCTTCCTGCCCGCCGGCCGCTACCGCATCTCGCGAACCATCTTCGTTTGGCCCGGCGTGCGCGTGTTCGGCACGGGCAAGACGCGCCCCGTCATCACGCTCGGCGCGGCGACCCCCGGTTTCCAGACCGGCGTGGCGAACATGCTGTTCTTCACCGGTTCGCGCGCCGACACTCGCGCCGCGCCGCCAAAGGTACCTGTGCCACCACCGACCAGCGTACCGTTCGACGCCACCATCGCCGACGCCAATTCGGGGACGTTCTATTCCGCGCTCAGCAACGTCGATTTCGAAATCGGCGACGGCAATCCTGCGGCGACCGCCGTCCGGTTCCACTTGGCGCAGCACGCATATCTGAGCCATGTCGACTTCCACATCGGCTCCGGGCTCGCCGGTATCTACCAGGTCGGCAATGTCGGGCAGGACCTGCGCTTCTTCGGCGGGCGCTACGGCATCCTCAGCGAGAAGACCTCGCCCGCATGGCAGTACACGTTGCTGGATTCGTCGTTCGAGGGCCAGCGCGACGCCGCGATCCGCGAGCATGAGGCGGGGCTGACGCTCGTCAACACCAGTATCCGCAACGTCCCCGTCGGAATCGAGATCGACCGTGGCTATGGCGACTGGCTATGGGCCCGCGACGTGCGGTTCGAGAACGTCTCGGACGCCGCCGTCGTCATCAGCAACGAGGACAATGTCTACACGCAGATTGGCTTCCAGGACGCGACCGCCAGCGCCGTGCCGATCTTCGCGCGGTTTCGTGATAGTGGGAAGACCGTAGCGGGGCAGGGCGCTCGATACCGGGTCAAGGCGTTCTCCTACGGTCTGACGCTGCCGGGGCTCGGCGCGACCGGCAAGTACGAGACGCGCGTCGATGCCGCGACGATCCCGGCAATGCCGAAGCGGATACCGCCCGCGATCCGCTCGCTGCCGCCCGTCGCGCAGTGGTTCGACGTGCGTGGCGCGGGTGCGAAGGGTGACGACGCGACCGACGATACCGCAGCGATCCAGCGCGCGATCGGTACGCACCGCGTGGTCTATTTCCCGACCGGCTTCTACCGCGTTTCCGATACGCTGAAGCTGCGGCCCGACACGGTACTGATCGGCCTGCATCCGGACATGACGCAGATCATCCTGGCGGACGACTCGCCAGCGTTCCGCGGGATCGGTGCCGCCAAGGGGCTGATCGAAAGCGCGAAGGGTGGCACGGCGATCGTCTCCGGCATCGGCCTGACCACCGGCGGCATCAACCCGCGCGCGACCGCGCTGCTGTGGAAGGCCGGCGCGGACTCGCTGGTCGACGACGTCCGCTTCCACGGCGGTCATGGCACCAGCCGCGCCGATGGCAGCCGGATCGATCCGTACAACGCCGACCACACCGGCGACGCTGATCCGCGCAAGCGCTGGGACGGGCAATATGCGAGCCTGTCGGTCACCGATGGTGGCGGCGGCACGTTCAACAATTTGTGGACCCCCAACACCTTCGCCGCCGCCGGGCTCCACGTCTCGAACACCAGCACGCCGGGCCATGTGTACGAGATGTCCGCCGAGCATCACGCGCGCGCCGAAATCGTCCTTGACGGCGTCAAGAACTGGGAGTTCCTCGCGCCGCAGACCGAGGAAGAGGCGGGCGAAAGCCGCAACGCGCTGTCGCTTGAGGTTCGCAATTCGAGCGACATCCTGTTCGCGAATTATCACGCTTACCGAGTGACGCGGTCGCTCCAGCCGGCGCCATCGGCGGTGCGGATCTACAATTCCGACGATATCCGCTTCCGCAACGTGCACGTGAACGGCGAGAGCGGGCTGGCGTTCTGCGATGCGGAGGGTTGCGGCACCGACCTGCGCGCGAGCAAGTTCCCGTACGAGAACGCGATCCAGGACATGACCTTCGGGCTGGAGGTGCGCGAACGCGAGTTCGCGGTGCTAGACGTGAAGCGCGGCGCCACGCCGGTCGCGACGACCACTGGCCCGGCCGTTCGCAAGCTGGAAGACGGGTTCTACTCGATCGCGGGCGCGGCGGTGGATGCGAAGGGCAAGCTCTACTTCGTCGAGCATAATACACACCGCATCTATGGTTGGACGGCGGGCGAGGGGCTGTCGGTCGCTGCCCACGCGCCCGTCGATCCGGTCAATCTCGCGGTCGATCGCTCAGGTAACTTCATGGTGTTGTCGTCGGACGGCGCGGCAGGGACGGTCTACAGCATCAAGCCCGGTGATCCCGACAGCATCGCCGTGATCCCTCCGACGCCGGTCACTCCGCACCGCGATGCGCGCGTCGCGCTACCCGCCAATTTCTGGGTGAATGGCGAGTTCAAGGATCAGATCGATCCGACGACCTACCAGTTCACGACGCTTGGCGAGATGTTCGCGCGCGACATGGCCGTGCCCAAATCCCGCGAATATGTCTCACTGGACGGCTCGCTGGTCCTGCCCGCGTATCGCACCGTCCAGCAGGGGCCGCCCAACCATCTCGGCTGGCGCTTCTCGGACGCACTCGACACCTACGGCTTCGTGAAGGCCAAGCTCGGCGAGCGTGTGTTCGTCAGCAATGGCTCCGAAGCCAAAACGTATAGCGGGCTGGTCGGCGCCGGCGGCAGTGTCACAGACCTGAAGCCGTTCGCCAATCGCGGCGGTGAGAGCGTCGCGGTCGGGCCGGACGGCCGCGTCTATCTCGCGAACGGACAGGTGTTCGTGCACGACGCCGACGGTCGCGAGTCCGGACGGATCGACGTCCCCGAACGCCCGCTGCAACTGATCTTCGGCGGCGCGAATGGGCGGACGCTGTTCATCCTGACGCACCACGCGCTCTACGCGGTCGAAACCTGAGCCGCGTTCGTTGCCTCGGTGGTACCGCTGACGCATGACACCCGCCGATAGCTGCAAAGGAACGGGCATGACCGACTGGACCACGACACGACGGTCGGCCCTGACCGCGATGGCGGCCACGATCGCCTTCCCGGCGGTCGCGGCCGGCGGCGGCAAGCGGCGGGTACGGTTGATCGCAGGCACCTACGCCCGCGAAGGCGGCAAGGGCGTGTATCCGATCTCGTTCGACCCGGATCGCGACGCATGGCAGGTCGGCAAGCCTGTATCGGGGATCGACGATGCTTCGTTTGGCGTCGGCGGCGGCCCTGCTGGTGCGTATTACTTCGTCAGTGAGAAGGCCGCGGGCGAGATCGCTGCCTACGCGTCGGACTGGTCGCACCGCGGCACGGCCGCCACGTCGGGCGCCGACCCGTGTTACGTCGCGATCGACCGCGCCAGCGCCTGCCTCGCGGTCGCCAATTATTCGAGCGGCAGCGTGGCGTTCCACCGGCTCGACGCGCGCACCGGCGTGCCAGGCGAACCGGTCGTGTTCCGCCACACGGGGCATGGCCCGAACAAGGCCCGACAGGAGGCGCCGCATGCGCACTGGGTCGGCTTCAGCCCCGATCGCCGATGGCTGCATTCGGTCGACCTGGGGACGGACACGATCTTCGCCTATCGCTTCGATCCGCGAGCGCGCGCATTGGCCGAGCCGGTCGCGGCATGGCGTGCGCCGCCGGGCGCGGGGCCGCGCCATCTGGTCCACGATCCACGCCGTCCACTCGCCTACGTCGTATGCGAACTGTCCAACACGGTCATCATGCTAGACTCCCGCGCAGACGGCAGTTTCGCCACCCGCCATACGGTCTCGACACTGCCGAACGGGTACGAGGGCGCCTCGCAGGCCGCGCATATCGCGATCGACGAGGCCGGGCGGCGGCTCTACGTCTCGAACCGCGGCCATGACAGCGTCGCCGTCTTCGCGCTCGACGCGTCAGGCGTGCCGAGCCTGCTCCAGCATATCCCCAGTGGCGGCAAGTGGCCGCGCTTCCTGTTGGTTCTCGAAGCGCAGCGCCGTGTCCTCGTCGGCAACGAGCGATCAGGCACGCTGGCGATATTCCGGATCGAACCCGATGGCCGGCTCACCGCAACCGGACAGACGCTGTCGGTCCCAGGTGCGGTGTTCGTCGGCCAGATCTAGCACGCGCCCAATAGTTCAGGGCACCCGCCGTTCGAGCAACGGCGTCGCCGCGACATAGCGTGCCTGCTCGACGAACGGTTCCGAACGCGTCTGCACGTCCACGATCTGGCGCGGAATGACGCCCCCCGCGGGCGGTGCAGGCGACCAGTTCGGCAACCCCGCAGCGTTCGGATTGCCGGTCTTGATGAACGCGGTGAAATACCCCTGGAACACCGTTGAAATCCGGCGATCGTCCGCCGTCCATGCATAAGCCGGGTTCGTGTCCAGGTTGCCCAGCGCGTATTCGATCTCCGCGCTGTGCACTGCCCCGATCGGCGGCACGTCGGGGTTGGTCAGCGGCGGCAGCGCAGCTGGGCGAGGATGCGCGAAATGATAATAATAGGTCGGCTGTCGCGTCCGGCGGTGCAGGTCGAACCACTGCCACGTCGACGCGCCGAGAAATGCATCGCTCGCCAGCGCGGTGGCCGCGACGGGGACGCCGGCATCAGACTTCGCCGGGTACAAGGCGAGCAGGGCGTCCGGATCGGTAAAGAGCTTCGCGACGCCCGCGCGGTAATTCGCCACCGTCGGCGGTTGCCCGGCAAGAATGCTCGTCCAGCTTCCCTCTTGCGAGTTCGCCCCGACCAGCAACGGCACGCGCGCCGCGTGCCCGGCGGTGTAGGTATCGATCGGCGGCTCCGTCAGGAACTGGCCGTCGACGATGAAGTCTGCGCGGAACCGCTGCGTCCCCTGCGCAGCAAGCAAAGCCTCGGCCGGCACCGCCCGAAGTGCCTCGAGCGATGGCGCACCCGCCGCCACTGTGAACGCGTCGCCATCTTTCGTCGCCACCGCGAGCGGCTTGGGGCGGAAGGTCGGCGGCAGCACGCCACCGCTCTCGCCGATCGCCCCGGCGAACTGCGTGCGGGTGAGTGGCGAGGTCATCAGCACGCTGACCGACATAGAACCCGCGCTCTCGCCGCCGATCGTGATCCGCGCGGGATCGCCACCGAAGGCGGCGGCGTTGCGCCGGACCCAGGCCAGCGCCGCAGCCTGATCGAGCAGGCCGTAATTCCCCGCGGAATGGGTCGGTGATTGCGCCGCCAACGCGCTGGTCGCGAGGAACCCGAACGCGCCCAGCCGGTAGTTGATCGTCACGACGACGATGCCCTTCTGCGCCATCGCCGCCCCGTCATAGCGCAGTTCCGACCCGTCACCCGCGATCGCGCCGCCGCCGTGGATGTAGAACAGCACGGGCATTCGCGCGCCCGGTTTCCCGCCCGCCGGCGTCCAGACGTTGAGCGTCAGGCAGTCCTCGCTGATACCCGGCGAGCGGAACTTCATGTCGGCGAACAGCGGCTGCTGCATGCAACGCGCACCGAACCGGTCTGCTTTACGAACACCCGTCCATTGTGCTGCCGGCCGCGGTGGCTGCCACCGCAACGGGCCGATCGGTGCCGCCGCATAGGGGATGCCGAGATACGCATCAATCGGCGTTGCGGCGGTCGAAACGTGCGTGCCTTCGAGCGTTCCGCTCGCGACTTGCACGCGCTGCGCCATCGCCGGTGCGGCCAGCAAGCCGACCGCCATTACCCAAGTCGCCCACCGCATATCGCCCTCCGCTATCGCTTTGGGACAATGGTCGCACCCCATCTGGCGTTTGCCAAGGCGGACGGTCGCTATTCCTTCACATTGCCGGCAGCACGCGCCTGCTCAGCTTGCCGTAACGCTGGCAGCGATAGCCGGCAGATCGAGCTCGACTTCGGAGACCACGCGGATCGTTCCGCCAAGTCGCCGATACTGTTCCGCACGGCGATACGCGCCGCTGTTGCGCACCGAATAGCTGAACGGCGCACGCCCGGTGATGACCAGCATCGTCGTCGTGTTGCCAACCGCCGACACGATCCGTCCACCAAGCGCGGCAATCGCGCACGCAAGCCGGCCGTCGCGAGGCTCACCGAGGATCGCGATACGTTCGCCGCTGAGCGGTCCGGTTGGTGCAGGGCGCGGCGCAGGGCCGGGCTTGCGCGGCGGTTTCAGCCACTCGTCGAGCGCGATGCCGGTATGGTCTATCGCCTTGACGATCACCCAGCCGGCGGCGCGCGCATCGCTCAGCGCGTCGTGATGCTGGTGCGCGATCCCGAGATATTGCGCGAGGCCGCCTAGCCGGTGGCTCGCCAGATCGGGCCAGGCGCGCTGCGCAACGCGGACGCTGTCGAGCCACACCGTCTCGATCGCGGGACGGTCATGGATACGGCACGCCGCGGCGAGCGCGCCCTTATCGAAATAGGAATGCGCCACCGTCGTCCGGCCCGACAAATGACCATCGACGATGCCATGGATGTCGCCAAAGCATGGTTTGCCCGTGACGTGATGCTCGGTGATCCCGTGGATTCGGGTGTTGAACACGTTGAACTCGTCACGCGGGTCGACCAGCGTCTCGTATTCGAAGATCTCGCGGCCGTCGCGAAACCCGACGATACCGACCTGGCAGATGCTGCTGACGCGAGAGCACGCCGTTTCGACGTCGATGACGACGAAATCCGGGGTTAGCATGTCGGCGACGTCGGTCTGGCTGGCGGGCGCTGGGTCGAGCATTGCACGTCCATATGTGGCGCCGGGTGCCGTAAGCAACCATTGTCGCCGGAACGCTCGCTAGCGCTTGCCTTACTTCGCCTTCTGCGCCAGGTCGGGATAGCGGTCGAGGATGGCGCTGGTCACGCCGTTGGTCCACCCGAAGCCGTCCTGCACCGGATATTCACCGCCGCCGCCGGGGGTTCGTTGCTCGATATTGTATTTCTCGAGCATCTTGCCGGTTTCGGCATACGCCGCGCCGACCGTGCCTAGCCAGCGCTTGGCGATGTCCTTGGCGAGCGCCGGTTCGCCATTCCGCTCCAGCCCGGCAATCGCCACCCATTGCAGCGGCGCCCAGCCATTGGGTTCGTCCCATTGCTGTCCAGTGTTCAGAGTCGTCGTCCGCAGGCCACCCTCCGCCACCAGCGACTTGCGCACCGTCGCGGCCACCGCTTTCGCCTGCGCAGCCGGTGCGAGGCCGACGAACAGCGGATGCAGCATGGCGGCGTTGATGCTGGCGGTGGGCTTGCGCGTCGTCAGGTCCCAGTCGGCGTAGCGCGCGGTCGTCGCCTGCCAGAGATAGCGGTCTATCGCAGTCTTGCGCTTCGCTGCGAGCGTCGTGAACGCAGCCGCGCAGGGTGCGTCGTCAGCCGTACGACAGCCTTCCGCGATGCGGCGCTCCATTGCCCACAACAGGCTGTTGAGATCGACGGGCACGATGTCGGTGGTGTGGACCGTTGCGAGCGACTTCGGATCGCGGAGCCAACGCGAGCTGAAATCCCAACCGCTCTCCGCACCCGCACGCAGGTTGCGCTGCGTGTCTGTGGCGGGGCGGGGTGCCGCCTTCGCCGCAGTCTCGACGTCCTCGGCATAGGATTCGTCACGCGGCGTATCGCGGTCGTCGTAATAGCGGTTCAGCATGCTCCCGTCCGGCATCCGCACCACGCGGAGGCAGGCAGGCTTGTCGGCAATGCAGGCCTCGCCCTTCATCCAGAACGCATGCTCCGCCCGCAGCGCCGCCAGCCGACGCTTGGTTACCGCAGGGTCGGTGTTGGTCGAAAGATCAAGCATCAGCGCATAATAAGGCGGCTGCGACCGACTGAGATAATAGGTGCGCGTCCCGTTCGGGATATGGCCGTACCGCTCGATCAAGCTGGTGAAATCGTCGAGCATCGATTCGACGAGCGGCTGTTGGCCATCGACCTTCAGCCCGAGCATCGTGAAATAGCTGTCCCAGTAATAGATTTCGCGAAAACGCCCGCCTGGCACGACATAGGGGGCAGGGAGCGGCAGCGCGGAGCTGCCTGCGACCGGCGCGACCGGCTGGCGCACGAGCTGCGGCCAGAGCGTGCGGACATGCGTCCTGAGATCGCCCGAGCCGCGATCATTCTCGCCGGGCACGACGAAATTGGCGAGCACGAATGCTTTCAGTGCCGGGCCGGCGGGTTTTGCCCGGGCGTAGTCCGCCATGATCGCCTCGGCGGCACGCTTGGGGACGGCGTCGACGAACGTCTTGCCGTCCGCAAATACATGGCCCTGCTGGACGGCCCGAAACAGCGGCCCGTAAACGTCGGCCGGAGACTGGACCGCTATGGGGGAGGGGGCAGTCTGCGCTGGTGCCATCGCGGCGACCGAGGCCAGAGCGGCAAAACGGCAAAGGGTTTTCATCACGTCGCGACCATCCCGGTAGAGCGATCGATCCCGCCGATGTGGCGGGATCGATCGCCTAAGCCCTTATCAAAACTTGAACGCGGCGGCGAACCGGATCGACCTACCGACGATCGGCCGTGCCAAAATCGTGCCGCTGCCCTGCGATCCGAGCGTACGCGGATTGCCCTCGGTCAGCCCGATCTCGTCGGTCAGATTGTCGCCGATCACCTGGAACTGGATCTGCCGGGTGACGTCGAGCGTGACGCCCGCATCAAGCTTGTAATAGCCCGGCAAGACCTGGGCGTTCTGGACGTCGGAGAACCGGTCGCCGACATAGCCGACCGTCGCATACACGCCCGCCTTCGCATCGCCGCCAAGCTCGAGATCATAGGCGGGGGTCACGCGCCACTGCCATTTCGGCTGGCGCTGGACCCGGTTGCCGGTCAGGTCGGTCCGGCCGCCATCGGTGAAGAAGTCGCGGTACTTGGCATCGAGATAGGTCGCCGAGCCGCTCAACGTGAACCCGCCGAACGGGCGCAGCTGGCCTTCGAACTCGACACCGGTCGCCTTGGCGCCGCCGACCGACGCGATCGGTGCACCGCTGGTGATGACCGTCGTCGCGAGCCCGTCGAAGGTGTTGTGGAACACCGTCGCGTAGAGGTTTGCGATCCCGGTCGATACCTTCACGCCGCCCTCATAGCTGTCGACCTGCGGCGCGACGTCGATGCCGTCGCGCAGATTGTCGAAGAACGGGAAGCTGTTGCCGCGGCTGTAGCGGACGAACGCGCCGACCTGACGGGTCAGGTCGTAATTGACGCCGCCGGTCCACGACCAGGCGTCGCCGCGATAGCGGATCGTCCGGAAGGTGCCGTTCAACTGCGCGTCGCCATTGTCGTACAGCGTCAGCGGATTGCCGTCCGCGCCCGCCGCCGGCACCGTACCCGCGAGGTTCTCGAGCGTGCCGTCGACCGAGTGGTGCTGCCAGCGGACGCCGCCATCGACGCGCAGCTTGTCGGTGATCTGCAGTTCGTCGACCGCGTACCCTGCGACGTCCTCACCGGTGTAGCGCGCGTTGACCTTGAACGTCGAACCGCTCGAAAAGCCGTCGCGCGTGACGATCCGGCCGTCCGCTAGCGTCAGGTTGAGCCGGCGCGCATTGGGTTCCGCGGTCAGCAGCATACTGTTGCCGAGGTTCCACCGATCACGCGACTTGTAGCGCGTGTAATAGACGCCGCCGGTCAGCGTGTTGCTGCCCGACTTCCACTCCAGCGCGAAATCGTTGACGAACGCCTGGATGTGCTTCTCGACGCTCCAGAGCCCGGCCTCGACGACAGCCTGGTTGGGTGAGGCCGCAGCACCGCCGGTCGCGAAGGTGAGCGACCCAATCGTTCCGCCCCGACCGGCGGCATAGGCGGCGGCGGTGATCGGCGGGGTACCGCCGGGGACGAGACCGATCGTATCGGCGTTGCCCTCCATCCAGCTGCCGCGATCGCGCACCGTGATCCCGCTGCCGAGTTCATAGTCGAAGTTGCCGCCGAGATTATAGATCTTCGCGCTGCGCCCGTCGGCCAGATCGACCCGGCTGCCGTCGTTGCGCACGCCGATCCGCGTGTCGCGCCCGACCAGCGTCCCGGTGCCGGCATCGAACCCGGCATATTCACGGATCTTGTCGCCGTCCTGCACCACCGGGATCGGCAGCAGCCACTGGCCGCGATCGTCGAGATAGCGACCGAACAGCAGGATCGAGCCCTTGTCGAAATCATGCCGGATGTTGCCGGTGATCTGGCCGCCGCGCTCCGCCTCGAACTGCGCGTCGCGAATGCCGCGCGAGGTCGAGTAATAGCCGCCGAGCATGTAGGTCGTGCTGTCGTCGATCGGGCCGGAGACATAGCTGTCGACGCGGAACTCGCCGTAATCGGTGCCACTGAGCTTGAGCAACCCGGCCGGCGTCTGCTTGCCCTCGCGCTGGACTAGGTTGACGGTCAGGCCGGGCTGGCCGTTCGAGAACAGGGCGCCGGTGCCGCCACGTACCGCCTCGACCCGCTGGATCGTCTCGTCGATCCGGATCAGCTGCGTGTTCTCCAGGAACGACAGTGTCGGCGGCGGGAAGAACGGCACGCCCTGCGTCTGGAAAGTGACGTATTCCGCATCGCCACCCGACGGATAGCCACGCACGAAGATGTTCGCGCCGGTCTTGCCGCCCGAGCTTTCGGTACTGACGCCCGGTACCGCGCGCAGCACTTCGGCGGTGCTGGCGGTGCCGAGCCGCTGCGCCATCGTGCTGTCGATCGTGGTGACCGCGAACGCCGCATCCTGCCGACGCGTGCCTGCGCCCGCGGTGCCGATCACGACGATATCTGGGGCAGGTTCCTCGGGAGCCTGTGCGGCAGGCTGGTCGGCGGGCGCCTGAGCCGGAGCGGCCTGTACCGCCGCCGGCGTCGTGCCTGCCGCCTGATCCTGCGCGTCGACGATAAGATACGCGCCGCTCGGCGTCAGGCGGTGACCGAGCCCCGAGCCCTTCAGGATCGTGGTCAGCGCATCGCCGACGTCCATCCGGCCGGTGACCGCACGCGCGGTCTTGCCACGGACGAGGTTGGGGGAGAACAGGATCTGCTTGCCGCTCTGGCGCGAGAAGGCGAGCAACGCGGTGCTCATGTCCTGCCGCGCGATCCGCACGCCGACCGCAGCCTGTGCGGTCACGCCGATCGGGATACCGCCCGCGGTGAGTGCCAAAGCGGTCATCATCATGCCGCGCAACAGCACGGTCCTGCCTGTGGATGTCATGCAATCCTCCTTGTTCGTGCGATCCCTCTTCCGGGGTCGATCCAAAGGTAAAGACGCGGGCGTTCGAAAAACCCGAACCGCGTTTTTGCGATCGGTCGATTATTTCTTCGAGGCGATCGTGATGCCGCCATTCGCGTACCGGTCGACCGTCACCGGGAAGCCCATTTCGAGCGCATCGAGGAACGGCTGCACCTCGCCCGTCCGGAACGCACCGCTGATCCGCAACCGGCCCGCCTCTGCGTCGGTGATCGCGATCTGCGGGGCACCGTAGCGGTTCATCTCCGCGACCGCCTGGCGCAACGTCTCGTCCTCGAACACGAGCCGGCCTTCGCTCCAGCTCGACAGCGCGAGCGCACGACCGGGTATGTGTTGCACCGATACGCCACCGACCGACGCGGTGAGGACGTCGTCCGGTACCATCGCAACAGGTTTGCCGTGCACGCCCTTGGTAGCGACGCTCACCAGCCCCTCGACCAGCGCGACCTGTACCGCATGCGGATCGAACCGCACGTCGAACGCGGTGCCGTGCGCGGTGACCGATTGCGCACCGGCGGTCACGACGAACGGGCGCCTCTGGTGCTTCGCGACCTCGAACAGCGCCTGTCCGCGTTCCAGCACCAGCCGCCGCTCGGTGGCGGTGTACGCCATCCGGACCCGGCTATCGGTATCGAGCGTCAGGCGTGATCCATCGGTCAGCGTGACCATGAGGCGCTGGCCGGTTGCCGTCCGGTACACCGGTGCCTCGGCGATACGCACCGCGGGCGCATCGTCGGCGAAGCGCCAGAGCGTCAACGGCGCGACCACTGCGGCGCAGGCGGCCGCGGCCAGCATCCACGGCGCGACCCGTCGCGGCGCGCGACCCAGCGCCGCTCTCGCCACCGCGGCGTGCCGCAGCGCCAGCATGTCGGGATGGTCCGCAAGGCTCGCGCTGGTCGCCCGCGCGTCGGATACCGCCGCCCAGGCTGCTGCGTGGCCGGGCCGCGCATGCCAGTCGTCGAACCGCGCACGCGTCGTGCCGCCGCCGTCACGGTCGCGGTCGAGCCGCTCGGCCCATTCCGCCGCTTCGATCATCGCGGGATCGGTCACGGTCGCCAGTCCTTCAGCCGTTCCGCGACATGCACCAACGCGCGCGCCTGATGCTTTTCCGCGGCGCGCGTCGAGATCGCCATGGCATGCGCGACATCGGCCATCTTCAATCCCTCCAGCATCCTGAGCACGAACACGTCGCGCGTCCGTTCGGGCAGTTCGGCAAGCGCACGACGCAGCGCGTCGGCGATATGCCTACTTTCCAAGACGCGGTCCGGCGCGAAATCCGAACTTTCGATGGCAAGATCGTCGATCGGATCGGACAACCCGGCGCCGCGCCCCTGGTTTCGGCGCGCTTGATCCTTGAGGACGTTGGCGGCGGTTACGAAGATGAAGCTGTCGTGCTGGCGAATGTCGTTCGGGTCCGCGAGCCGGCTGAGCCGCAGGAACACCTCCTGAACCAGGTCGGGAACGTCGTGCGACGCCGACACGCGCCGATTGAAATACCGGCTCAGCGGTCGGCTATACGTCTCGACCAGCGTCCGGAGGATCGTCGCCCTCTCGCCCGGATCGGACGACCTCTTACCCGCCACGCCCATAGCCACGGTCTAAAGGGTCCGCATCGGCCGTCAACGGCTATGCGCACGCGCCTCGACACCGCACTTTGCACTGCCTGCGATCGGCACCGTCGGCCTACTCGGCGCTAGCAGCCGAGGTGGTTCGCGCTATGATGCACGCCTATTCTCCAACGCAATTGATCGAAACGAATGAGACACTTTCCTTCCCGCTTCCGTCGGCTCGACGGGGCTCTTGCCGATCTTCCTCTCGACGAGCCGATGCTGCTCACCGAACTGGACGGCTTCCTCACCGGCATCGTCGTAGGCCCGGACCGAATCCCGCCGAGCGAATGGCTGCAGGGCATATGGGGTATCGATGATGGCGAGACCGCGCCCTTCGAGGATCCCGCCGACGTCCAGTGGTTCGTCGATGCGGTGACGGCGCGCTGCACCGAGATCGTCCGCGATCTGGGCCGTGGCAAGCCTCAGCCGATTTTCGACGTCGACGAACGCAATGGCGAGGTGCTCTGGGAGCTGTGGGTCGACGGTTTCTCCGAGGCGATGGCGTTGCGTCCCGACAGTTGGGCGATGCTTGCCGCCGGGGCAGACCACGACGCCGCCGACGCGCTGGCACGCCTGTCGTCCCTGATCGCGATCGCGCATGACGAAAGCCCTCTCGACAGTATCGAGATCAACGTCGTCAACGACCGGGCGCTGGCTGATCTGAACGACAGCATCGTGCGTCTGTACGCGGCGCGCATCCGCGCCGGCGAGCTCGGCTCGATGACACCGCTCCCGCCGACGGCCACGAAGATCGGCCGGAACGATCCATGCCGGTGCGGATCCGGGGTCAAGTCCAAGCGCTGTTGCGGATGATTTTCGGGTTAGATCGACGCTGTCCTTAAAGCCGCTAGTCGGAATTCCGTAGCTCGGGATTTCGAGCTCGCCCCCTCAGGCGATCGGATTTTAGGCGTGGTGGTGCCCCCGGCGAGATTTGAACACGCGGCCTACGGTTTAGGAAACCGTCGCTCTATCCGGCTGAGCTACGGGGGCACTGGCGGGCGCAATACGCCGGTCGGGTGGGACGATCAAGCTCAGGGCTTACGTCCGGTCGTGCACGATGGAGTTCGGGCGACAACAATATTTCGATAGTTCGAACCCTCGATGGGGTCCGATCAAGGGCGACGGGTATCGCTTACGATGCCCCGTCGCCGCTTGCCGTGCAGTGCGGGCGGTTAGGCCTTGACGTGCTGCGAGATGTACTTGTTCATCTCGAACATCGTGCACTTGTCACGCCCGAAGACCTTCTTCAGCTTCTCGTCCGCGAGGATCTCGCGCTTGTTCTCAGGGTTCTGCAGGTTGTGGGCCTTGATGTAGACCCAGACCTTGCTGATCACTTCGCTGCGCGGGAGCTTGTCGTTGCCGACGATCTCGCCGAGCTCGGGAGAGGGCTGGACGGGGGCGTGGATGCCGCCGGTCTTGGGAGCTGTAGCCATAAGCATTCCTTCCTGTTGCGCGCGTGCGTTAGGCACTGCGCGCGTGGTCACGCCTTGGTGAGCGCGTCCGCCTTGTGCGCTGCCTTGCCGCCCTTGTCACTCCTTACGATGAACTGGGGCTCCTCCTTGGACGCCTTGACGGTGTGGCCCTTGATCTTCGTGTCGCTGGTCTGCTTCTTCTCGACCGTGCCGTGCGCCTCGCCGCCGTGCGATTTCCAGGTGACCTCGTCGCCCTTCTTCAGATCCTTCACGCTGCCATCTCCTTGAAATTCAAGGATCAAGCGTGCGGGGCGCACTTTGGTTGCATCGCCTGCGCCTTGCGGATGCGAAGCCGCAAAGGCATCAGGGCGGCAATCAAGGAGACCGACCGATGAAGACCCGCGCCGCCGTAGCCTTCGAGGCAAAAAAACCGCTTGAGATCGTCGAACTCGACCTCGAAGGGCCGAAATTCGGCGAAGTCCTCGTCGAAATCATGGCGACGGGCATCTGTCATACCGATGCCTACACGCTCGACGGGCTTGATTCGGAAGGGTTGTTTCCGAGCGTGCTCGGCCATGAAGGCGCCGGCATCGTCCGCGAAGTCGGCGCGGGCGTGACCAGCGTCGCGGTCGGCGATCACGTGATCCCGCTTTACACCCCCGAGTGCCGCCAGTGTAAGTCGTGCCTCAGCGGCAAGACCAACCTGTGCACCGCGATCCGCGCGACGCAGGGGAAGGGGCTGATGCCCGACGGCACGACGCGGTTCGGCTATAAGGGCCAGCCGATTTTTCATTACATGGGCTGCTCGACCTTCTCGAACTTCACGGTGCTGCCGGAGATCGCGGTCGCCAAGATTCGTACCGACGCGCCGTTCGATACGTCGTGCTATGTCGGCTGCGGCGTGACGACCGGCGTCGGCGCGGTGGTGCACACGGCGAAGGTCCAGCCGGGTGATACGGTCGTGGTGTTCGGGCTTGGCGGGATTGGGCTCAACGTGATCCAGGGCGCGCGGCTTGCCGGGGCCGGCATGATCGTCGGCGTCGACATCAATCCCGACCGCGAGGAATGGGGGCGCCGCTTCGGCATGACGCACTTCGCCAACCCCAAGGATGTCGGCGACATCGTCCAGCACATCGTCGCGATTACCGATGGCGGTGCGGATTACACGTTCGACGCGACCGGTAATACGACGGTGATGCGGCAGGCGCTGGAAGCGTGCCATCGCGGCTGGGGCACCTCGATCGTGATCGGCGTAGCAGAGGCGGGCAAGGAGATCTCAACGCGGCCGTTCCAGCTCGTCACCGGGCGCAACTGGCGCGGGACGGCGTTCGGCGGCGCGCGTGGGCGGACCGATACCCCGAAGATCGTCGACTGGTACATGAACGGCATGATCGAGATCGACCCGATGATCACGCACCGCCTGACGCTCGACGAGATCAACAAGGGCTTCGACCTGATGCACGCCGGCGAGAGCATCCGCTCCGTCGTGATCTACTGAGGACGCGCGGATGTTCAGCCATATCATGCTCGGCGCCGACGATATCGCGGCATCGAAGGCGTTCTACGACGCGGCGTTGGGCGCGCTCGGCGTACCCGGGGGCGTCGTCGATGAATGGGGACGGGTGGTCTATGCGCACGCCGGCGGCCGCTTCCTGCTGACGAAGCCGATCGACGGGCAGCCGGCGAGCCACGGCAACGGCAGCACGATGGGCTTCGTGGCCGCGTCGCCCGAGGCTGCCGATGCGTGGCACGCCGCGGGCCTCGCAAACGGCGGCACCGCCTGCGAGGATCCGCCCGGTATCCGCCAGGGTACCGCCGGTCGCACGCTGTATCTCGCCTATCTGCGTGATCCGGCGGGCAACAAGCTTTGCGCCGCACACCGGGTCGCGTAATGGAGACCGTCTCCACCAGCAAGGCCTATGGCGGTACGCAGGGCGTCTACCGCCACGCCTCCACCGCGACGGGTGCCGACATGACCTTCGCGGTCTATGTCCCGCCGCATGACGAAGGCGCAACGTTGCCTGTGCTGTGGTTCCTGTCGGGGCTCACCTGCACGCACGCCAACGTCATGGACAAGGGCGAGTATCGGCGCGCATGTGCCGAACTGGGCGTGATCCTGGTCGCGCCGGATACGTCGCCACGCGGCGACGACGTGCCGGATGACGACGCGTATGATTTCGGTAAGGGTGCAGGCTTCTACGTCGATGCGACGGAGGAACCCTGGGCGAAGAATTTCCGGATGCGGTCCTATGTCGAGGATGAACTGCCGGCGCTGATCGCGACTGCGTTTCCGATGGCGGATATGGCGCGGCAGGGGATCTTCGGCCACTCGATGGGCGGCCATGGTGCGCTGACGATCGCGCTCCGCAACCCGGATCGTTTTCGCAGCGTGTCGGCGTTCGCACCGATCGTGGCGCCGCTGCAGTGCCCATGGGGCGAGAAGGCGCTCGGCGGATATCTCGGCGCGGACCGGGCGGCGTGGCGCGCGTATGACGCATGTGCGTTGATCGACGATGGCGCGCGCGTGCGGGAGATACTGGTCGATCAGGGGGCCGCGGATGGCTTTCTCGAGGAACAGCTCAAGCCCGAGTTGCTGACCAAGGCGTGCGAAGCAGCGGGTATCGATCTGACGCTGAGGATGCAGCCGGGATACGACCACAGCTACAACTTCATCTCGACCTTCATGCCGGATCATGTCGCGTGGCATGCCGAGCGGCTGAGGCTTTAACCAAAGCTTCGAGCCCGGGTGCCGCTTAACCTCCCCGTCATCCTGACGAAAGTCAGGACCCAGAGCCAAGTAGTGCAGCGTTCGTGATCCTGGGTCCTGACGTTCGTCAGGATGACGGAGACGGCATGCGACCCTCCCCCGCAAGGGTGAGGTGGCGCCGAAGGCGTCGGAGGGGGGGAGGACACGCAACGGCGGTTATCGTTCACCGCCCCCTCCGTCTGGCAAGCGCCAGCCACCTCCCCCTGGCGGGGGAGGATCGCTCCAGTCGTCCCTCAGAACTTGAACCCGGCGGCAATCCCATACCGTCGCGGGTCGATCGTGAAGATATTCGTGAACAGCCCCGACGACTGGTCGCCGACCGCCTGGCCCGTGATCGAATCGTTGTTCGTCAGATTCTGCACGAACCCGCGCAGGAACCAGCGGTCGTCGGCGCCGTTCAACTGCACCTGTGCGTTGACCACCTCATAGCCCTGCACGCGGTCAACCAACTGGTTGAAGATCGATGCGGTGAAGCCGCCGGTGTAGTTGAGATCCACGCGGGGCACGAACGACATGCCGTTGCGGAATGCGATGGTGTACTGCGCGCCCGCCGAGAATTTATAGGTCGGCGCCTGCGGCAGTTTGCCGCCGCGGATGTTGACGCCGACGCCGTCGGTCACGCTGAACGGCAGCGCACCGGTCGGCACGCCGAACAGCGCACGGAGTGGCGCGGGCGGATTGGCCGCGGTCGCGGCGAGAACCGAGCAGAGGCTGTATGCCCCGGTCGTGTTGGTCGACGGGATCGCCACGGGTCCACGCAGGCCGAGACCTGAGTTCACCGCGCCGACATAGGTGTTCACGCCGACGATATTGCCCGCGGTGGTTGGCACGACCGCGCAGTTGGCGGCGCTCTGCAGGTCCTTGATTATCACCGCATCCGAGCGGCCACCCGACGGATCGCGCGGATTGACCAGGAACTTGTCCGCCGACACCTCGCTGTGGAGGTAGCTTGCGTTCATGTTGACGACGAACGCAGGGATCGGGCTGAGGATCGCTTCCGCCTCGACGCCGTAGACATTGGCGTCGACATTGTCGTTGACCGCGGTCCGCGCGACGATCCGGCTTAGCTGCAACTGCTTGTACTTGTAGTAGAAGCCCGTGACGTTGAGCCGCAATGCGCCGTTACCGAAGGTGTTCTTCGAGCCGATCTCGAACGAGTCGATCTTCTCGGGCGTGAAGGTGGTCGGCACCGAGAAGGTCGCGGGCAAGGGCGGATTAATGCCGCCCGACTTGTAGCCGCGTGAATAGGACGCGTAGATCAGATTGTCGGGCGAGATCTTGTAGTCGATCACTGCACGCCCCGTCAGCCGCGAGAAGCTGACCTTGTCGAGCGCATATTCCTGCACCCCGGCGCGCGTCGAGTCGAAGTCGGTGGTGGTGTAGTTCAGCCCCTGCGTCATGTTCGACGCGCCGATCGGGGTCAGGACGTTCAACGTGATGTTGCGCGCCTTCACGTCCTTCTCGTCGTGATTGTAGCGCAGACCGAGCGTCAGCTTCAGCTTGTCGTTGAACTCGAAATAGGTCTCGCCGAAGATCCCGTAGGATTTCAGGCGGAAATCGTCGCCGTCGTTGCGATAGAACGGCGTCGCGAGGAACGCGTTGCCGTTGACGCCCGGGATCGCCGCCGAGCTGGCCGCGCCGAGCACGCCCGATGCGTAATCCAACCCGAACGCGTTGACGAAATAATCGGTGTTCTGGCTGCGCGAGTCGACATAGATGCCGCCGAGCAGGAAGTTGAACATGCCGTCGAACGAGCTGTCGATATGCGCCTCGGCCGAATATTGCCGGTTGACCTGGCGCGAGCGATCGACGTCGAGGCTCTGCGCGTAACAGCCGATGCCGTTGCCGCCGAACACGCCGACATTGTTCGTATCGGCACCCGACTGGCACGCGCCGCCGGCCGGGCCATTAGGGATCAGTACGGAACGGACGCCATTGAGATAGCCGGTATTGACCAGCGTGCCGCCGGGCAACGGGATCACCACGCCGGGGCGGCCGATCGCGTTCAGTGTATTCAGGCCGACATTGGCCGCGAGGGGATTCTCGACCGCGAGGTTGAAGTCGGTCGTGCTGTCGACCGTGTTGCGTGAGAACCCGCCCGTGAAGTTGAACGAAACCGGACCGAAATCATGGAAGATCTTGGCCGTGTACTGCTCTTCCTCGGCGAAATAGGTCGGGTTGGAATCGATCCGGACGGTGCGGACGTCGCCGGGATTGACGACCCCGGCATAGGTGTCGGTCGCATACAGGTTCTGCAGGCCGATCGCCGCAATCTCGGGATGCCCGAGCTGCGTGCCGGCGATCCCGAAATATTGGGTGGAGGCGAGCGTCGCTGCCAGCGTCGAATTGCCGTTCGGCGTCTCGTTGGCCAGCCGGTCGGGAAGGCAGCCCAGGATGCCGGTCGGATCGCGGTGGCAGAGCTGCTTCTGGATGCGGCTGCGATTGTCCTTCTCGCGGAAATAATAGCCGATCAGGTCGACGCGGGTATCGTTGGTCGGCTCCCAAGACAACGTGCCACGGATCGAATACAAGTCGCGCCCGTCGATTTTCGAATTGTCATAGGTGTTCTTGGTATAGCCGTCGCGGTTGAGATACGTGCCCGCGACGCGGATGCCGAGCGTATCGGTGAAGGGCAGGTTGATCATCGCGCGGGCGCGCTTCGAATCGTAATTGCCGTACTCGGCCTCGGCGGAGGCATGGACCCCCGACAGGTCGGGCTTGGCGGTGATGAAGTTGACCACGCCCGAGGTCGCGTTGCGGCCGAACAACGTACCCTGCGGTCCGCGAAGGACTTCGATCCGCTCAAGGTCGAAGAACTCGCTTTCGAACAGTCGCGTGGTGACCAGCGGCATGTCGTTGACGTGGATCGCGGTCGCCTGGTCGCAGGTCGCGCCGACGCAGAGATCGCCGATGCCGCGGATCGTGAAGCTCGACGTGGTGAAATTGGTCTTGGTGAAGGTGACGTTGGGCAGCGTCTGCTGGAGCGCACTCGGGTTGACGATCTGCTGCTTCGAGATCGTATCCGCGGTAAAAGCGCTCACTGCAATCGGAACATCCTGCAAACGTTGCGATTGGCGTTGCGCGGTAACCACGATATCCTGCGACGCATAGGCACTGGCCGCGGTATCGGCGGGATTGGTCTGCGTCGATGTGCCGGGCGTGGATGGCGCCTCTTGCCCGGGGCCATTAGTGGGGCCGGGGTTTTCAGCCGATGTGGTGGCCGTCTGAGCCATTGCCGGCGCAATCGACAGGAGTATCATCGCCGAGGCGGCGAGCAATTCGAACTTGGCCATGTCAGTCCTCTCCCCGATCGTGCCGGTCTGTGCCGATTCACGATTTAGATTTTCAGGTATGGCGAAGTAACGACGAAAAAATTCCACCGTCAACGCTTTTTGAAGCCCGGATTACTTGGATTTATGGCGCGTTGCCGAAATGAAACAGTTGCAAAAGAGGACCCATGTTCTGATGTTTGGGTATGCTGGCAAAGGGTGTTGCGATGCGGGATGAACTGAACGGGGCCGAGGAGCGGTCGGTTGATGGAGATGTACTCGGTCCCGACGGCAAGGTGATTGTGCCCGAAGACGTAGCGTCGGCGATCCGTACGCTGATCCGCTGGGCGGGCGACGATCCGACCCGCGAGGGGCTGCTAGACACGCCGCGTCGTGTTGCACGTGCGTGGAAGGAATATTGCGCGGGCTATGGCGACGATCCGGCGAAACATCTCGAACGCGTGTTCGAGGAGGTCGGCGGGTATGACGAGATCGTCCTGCTGAAGGACATCCCGTTCCAGTCGCATTGCGAGCATCACATGGCGCCGATCATCGGCAAGGCGCACATCGCGTACCTGCCGCGCAATCATGTCGTCGGCATCTCGAAGCTTGCGCGCGTGCTGCACGGGTTCGCGCGGCGGTTGCAGGTGCAGGAGCGGCTGACCGCGGAGGTGGCCGACTGCATCTGGGACAACCTCAAGCCGCAGGGCGTCGCGGTGGTGATTGAGGCGAGCCATGCCTGCATGACCGCGCGTGGCGTCCGCACGCCGGGGGTGACGATGGTCACCAGCCGGATGATGGGCGTGTTCCGCGACGACGAGCGCAGCCGCAAGGAAGTCCTGGCGTTAATGGGGCGCGGCGTTTGATGCGAACCGTGCTGGTCACGGGCGGGGCGAAGCGGCTGGGTGCAGCAATCGTTCGGCGGCTGGCTGCGGACGGGCATGCCGTGGTCGTGCATCAGGGACATTCTCCCGACGAGGCGGCCGCACTGGTAGAGGAGGTCGTCGACGGGGGAGGGCGCGCTGCTTCGATAGCGGGTGACCTGAGCGATCTGGGCACGATCGGCGACCTGTTTGCGGCCGCACGGTCGGCAATCGGCGGACCGATCGACGGGTTGGTGAATTGCGCGTCGAAGTTCGAATTCGACCGACCGCCGACCGTCGATCCGGTACTGTTCGCCGAACTTGGCGCGATCAATTGCGGGGCGCCGGTGCTGCTCGCGTCCGCGCTCGCGTCGCAGGACGACGTCGCGGACGGCGCGGTGGTCAATGTGCTCGACCAGAAGGTCGCGAACCTCAACCCGGATTTCTTCTCGTACAGCTGCGGGAAGATCGCGCTGGAGGGGGCGACGACGATGCTCGCACAGGCACTCGGCCCGCGCATCTCGGTCAACGCGGTGTCGCCGGGATTGACCCTTCCGAGCGGAGACCAGACCGAAGAAGAGTTCGCGGCCGTGGCGAGCGAAAATTTGCTTGAGCGGCCGGTCGGAGCGGAGGCGGTCGCGGACGCGGTCGCGTGGCTGCTGACCGCAAAAGGCGTGACGGGGCAGAATGTGTTCGTGGATTGCGGACAGCGGTTTCTGACGCGTGACGGCGACGTGATGTTCGATCGGGACCCTGGGGGGCGGAATGGCTGAATTCACGACGATCCTGGACGGACTCGAGGTGATGATGCGCCTCGGCATTCACCCGCACGAGGTCGCGCCGCAACGCGTGGTCGTCTCGGTCGAGATGACGGTCGTGTATCCGGGGCCGCTCGGGGAGGATGCGATCGGGGAGGTGCTCGACTACGATTTCGTCCGCGCCGGCATCCTGGCGATGGTAGCGGAGCGCCCGTTCGCGTTGCAGGAGACGCTCTGCGAGGCGATCGCCGCGCTTTGCCTGAGTGACGAACGGGTGAGGCGGGTCGAGATCGAGACGATGAAGACCGATGTCTACCCAGACGCCGCGATCGGCTGCCGCATCGTGCGGGAGCGATAGTCCTTCGACCGGACGCATTTGGTTTCCCAGTCGGAAGGCGCCGATCCTAGAGCCGGTTCGTTCTCTCCCCACGAACCTTATCCGGAGATCCATCTTGAAAATTCTCGTCGTCCTCACCTCGCATGCCGACCTCGGCGATACCGGCCGAAAGACGGGCTTTTGGCTCGAGGAACTTGCTGCGCCGTATTACGTGTTCAAGGACGCCGGCGTGGACATCACGCTCGCATCGCCGGCGGGTGGCCAGCCGCCGCTCGATCCCAGCAGCGCCAAGCCCGACGCGCAGACCGACGCGACGCGGCGGTTTGAGGGGGACGCCGAGGCGACCGCCGCACTCGCCGATACGCGCAAACTGTCGGAGATGCGGATCGCCGACTATGACGCGGTGTTCTATCCGGGCGGGCACGGGCCGCTCTGGGACCTCGCCAACGATCCGGCCTCGATCGCGTTGATCCAGGACACGCTCGGCGCGGGCAAGCCCGTCGCTCTCGTCTGCCACGCACCCGGCGTGCTGCGCGATGTGAAGGCCGCGGATGGCACGCCGCTCGTCAAGGGCAAGACGGTCACCGGCTTCACCAACAGCGAGGAGGCCGCAGTCGGGCTCAGCGACATCGTGCCGTTCCTGGTCGAGAATATGCTCGGTCAGCAGGGCGGCAACTATTCGAAGACCGCCGACTGGGGCGTGCACGTCGTCGAGGACGGCTTGCTGATCACCGGCCAGAACCCGGCGTCGTCGGAAAAGGCGGCGCAGGCGTTGCTGGCGAAGCTGGCGTAAGGAGGAGCGGCCACCGGTTCAGCCGGTGGCCGTTCTTTAGAGGGTCAAGCGCGGTTGGCGGCGCTCAACACGGCACGGACCGAGGCGGTGGCGATGTCGGTATCCATGCCGACGCCGAACACGGTCCGACCCTCGGCAGTCCGGCATTCGACATACGCCGCCGCCTGCGCGTCCGCCCCGTGACCGATCGCGTGCTCGTTGTAATCGACCACGTCGAGCGTCGGCCCGGTCGACTCCGCAATCGCCGCGATCACGCCCGAGATCAGCCCGTTGCCACGCCCCGAGATCGACCGCTCCTCGCCATCGATCGCAACCCGGCCGATGAACACGCGCTGCCCCGACGCACCGCTTTCCTCATAGTCGCGCAACTCGACCCGGTCGTCCGCCTGCGGCATGTAGGTCCGCTCGAACAGCGCCCAGATACCGGCCGCGTTCAACTCGCGGCTGGTCTCGTCGGCATAGGCCTGCACGTGCCGGCTGAAGTCCGCCTGCAACCGCTTGGGCAGCTTCAGGCCCTTGTCCTGCTCGATTACCCAGGCGACGCCGCCCTTGCCGGATTGCGAGTTGACGCGGATCACCGCCTCGTAGCTGCGGCCGAGATCGGCGGGGTCGATCGGCAGATACGGCACCTCCCACAAAATGTCGTTCTTCGCCTCCTGCGCCGCGAAGCCCTTCTTGATCGCGTCCTGATGCGACCCCGAGAACGCGGTGAAGACGAGGTCGCCGGCATAGGGCGTGCGCGGATGAACCGAGATGTTGGTGCAGTAATTGACCGTGTTCACGACGCCATCGATGTCCGACAGGTCGAGCTTCGGGTCGACGCCTTGCGTGTACATGTTGAGCGCGACGGTCACGAGATCGCAATTGCCGGTCCGCTCGCCATTGCCGAGCAGGCAGCCCTCGACCCGGTCCGCGCCCGCCATCATGCCAAGCTCCGCCGCCGCGACGCCGGTGCCGCGGTCGTTATGCGTGTGCAGCGAGATCGCCACCGCGTCGCGGTTGCGGATATGCCGCCCGAACCATTCGATCTGGTCGGCATAGATGTTCGGCGTCGCGCACTCGACCGTGGCGGGCAGGTTGAAGATGATCGGATTGTCGGGCGTCGGCATCAGGACGTCCATCACCGCCTCGCAGACTTCCAGCGAGAAATCGAGTTCGGCGGTCGAGAAGGTCTCGGGGCTATATTCGAACTGCCAGCGGACGTTGGGCTGCTTGGCGGCTTCGTCGCGCAGCACCTTGGCGCCATCGATCGCGATCTGCTTGACCTGCGCGCGGTCCATCCCGAACACGATCTTGCGCCAGGCGGGGGAGACCGCATTGTAGAGATGCACGATCGCGGTCTTCGCGCCGACCAGGCTGGCGAAGCTCGTCTCGATCAGGTCGCGGCGCGACTGGGTCAGCACCTGGATCGATACGTCGTCAGGGATGCGGCCGGTCTTCACGAGGCCGGAGATAAAGTCGAATTCGGTCGCGCCCGCGCTCGGGAAGCCGACCTCGATCTCCTTCAGCCCGACCTTGCAGAGCAGGTCAAAGAAGCGCGTCTTCTTCTCAGCATCCATCGGGTCGATCAGCGCCTGGTTGCCGTCGCGCAGATCGGTCGACAGCCAGCGCGGCGGCTTGACGATCGTCTTCGACGGCCATTGGCGGTCGGGCAGGTCGACTTGTGGGAAGGGACGGTATTTGGTCGATGGGTCGCGCAGCATGGCTCGTGTCTCTCGTGTCGTCGGGAGCGTTCGGGTCAGCCCTTAGGCACGAGGCGCGGGGCATGGCCACCGCGCAAACGATCGGCGCGCCTAAGGGCGCGTAAGTCGTAGCAGCAGGAGGCGGCCATACGTCATTGATAGCGTCCCTATCGCGCGGACATACTCGATGTCCAGCGCGATAGAGATTTTGGTAGTTTATTGCGCGGAGAATGCCGCGTTGATCGTCAGGTCGACCTTGTCCGACACCACCGGGGCGTAGGCGCCGATGTTGAAGTCGCTGCGCTTAATCGAGGTCGTCGCGCGGAAGCCGAAGTTCAGCTTCTTGTTCATCGGGTTCGCGCCAGCACCGATAAAGGTCGCCTGGAGCACGACGGGCTTGGTGACGCCCTTGAGCGTGAGGTCGCCGGTGATCGTCGCCTTGTCGCTGGTCGCGACGACCTTGGTCGAGACGAACTTGGCGGTCGGGTAGGTCGCGGCGTCGAAGAAGTCCTTCGACTTCAGATGGCCTGCGAACGGCGCTGCGGTGACCGAAAGCTGGTCGATCGCGAAGTTCACCTCGACCTTGGTCGCGTTCGGCTTGGCGGGATCGATCGTGATGCTGCCCCCCGACGCGCCGAGCTGCCCTTCGAGCATCGAGAAGCCCATGTGGTTGACGGCCCACGTGACCTGCGTGTGGTTCGGATCGACCGCGTAGGTGCCGGTGGCGACGCGCGCCTTGACGGGGGCGCCGGGGATGGCGGCGGTCTGCGCCATGATGGGCGCGGCGGTGAGGGCGAGGATCGTGGCTAGGACTAGGCGCATGCGGGGTCTCCTGTTGATCGCGCGATGCTGGCCGAGGGGAGGGGGCGCGTCAAACGACGTTATGCCAACGCTGTGTTTCGGAATTGGGTTGGTGGGGTGAGGGGGGCGAGGGGGGCGCACCCACTTGTTCCCCCGCGGAGGCGGGGGGCCAGTTAAACCAAGGTCACCGCCCGAGACCCTAGTCCCACGCGTCCGCGAAGGATCAAGAAAGGGGAACGCCTTTTCCGACGAAGACTACCACCCCGGCGAAGGCCGGGGCCCAATTGGGGGACGTCGCTAACGGAAGACAGCGTTCCGTTACTCGAACCTTCCCAATTGGGCCCCGGCCTTCGCCGGGGTGGTGTGGAGTGCGCGGGAACGCCCGCCCGTCGGACCCGGCGAAGCCGTGCCCTATGGGCAGGCTCCGTCGTGCCGGCCGCGCTCACGCGCTAGCGTGCGCTCGCGTCAGTTCTTTGCCTTGTCAACCAAAGCATTCTTCCCGATCCAAGGCATCATCCCACGCAACTCCGACCCGATCTTCTCGATCGGATGCGCCAGCGCCTGCTTGCGCGCCGCCTTCAGCTCAGGCTGCCCCGCACGGTTGTCGAGGATGAAGTTCTTCACGAACCGCCCCGACTGGATATCCGCCAGCACTCGCTTCATCTCGGCCTTGGTCTCCGCCGTGATGATCCGCGGCCCCGTCGTGATGTCGCCATATTCGGCGGTGTTCGAGATCGAATAGCGCATGTTGGCGATGCCGCCCTCATACAGCAGGTCGACGATCAGCTTGGTCTCGTGGAGGCATTCGAAATACGCCATTTCGGGAGCGTAGCCGGCCTCGACCAGCGTCTCGAACCCGGCCTGGATCAGGTGGGTGATGCCGCCGCACAGCACGGCCTGCTCGCCGAACAGGTCGGTCTCGCATTCCTCGCGGAAGTTGGTCTCGATGATCCCCGAGCGACCGCCGCCGACACCCGATGCGTACGCCAGAGCGATGTCGTGCGCGTTGCCGCTCTTGTCCTGGTCGATCGCGATCAGGCAGGGGACGCCGCCGCCGCGGACATATTCGCTGCGCACGGTATGACCGGGGCCCTTGGGCGCGATCATGATGACGTCGAGATCGGCGCGCGGCTCGATCAGGCCGAAATGCACGTTGAGACCGTGGGCAAAAGCAATCGTCGCGCCCTGCTTGAGGTTGTCGTGTAGGTCGGCAGCGTAGATCGCCGCCTGATGCTCGTCGGGCGCGAGGATCATGACGATGTCCGCCCAGGCGGCAGCTTCCTTGTTCGACTTGACCGCGAAGCCCGCCTCGATCGCCTTCTTGGCGGTCGCCGAGCCTTCGCGCAGCGCGATCGCGACGTCCTTGACGCCCGAATCGCGAAGGTTCTGCGCGTGGGCATGGCCCTGCGAGCCGTAACCGACGATCGCGATCTTCTTGTCGGTGATGAGGTTCAGGTCGGCGTCGCGATCGTAATAGACACGCATTTCGGGTTCCTTTCGATACGGGGTGTCCCTCCGCGAAGGCGGAGGTCCAGACTGGGCTCCCGCCTTCGCGGGAGAACAAAACTTGTGGTTGTTAAGCCGGCTCTTTGCCGCGGGCGATCGCGACTATGCCGGTTCGGGCTACTTCGATCAGACCGACTTCACCCATAAGTTCGACGAACTTGTCGATCTTGTCGATCCCGCCGGTGACCTCGAACACGAAGCTCGACGTCGTCGCATCGACGACGCGCGCGCGGTATACGTCGGCGAGGCGCAGCGCCTCGATCCGGTGGTCGCCGGTGCCGCGGACCTTCACCAGCGCGAGCTCGCGTTCGACGTGCGCGCCCTGTGCCGTGAGGTCGGTGACCTTGTGCACCGGCACCAGCCGGTCGAGCTGGGCGATGATCTGCTCCATCGTCGCCGGCGAGGCGCTGGTGACGATGGTGATCCGGCTGACCGACTTGTCCGCGGTGATCTCGCTCACCGTCAGGCTCTCGATATTATAGCCGCGCGCGGTGAACAGGCCGGCGATCCGGGCGAGGATGCCCGGCTCGTTGTCGACGATGACGGCGAGCGTATGCCGTTCGGCCTTTTCCTGGGAAATGTGCATCTTAAACCAGCGCCTTCGCTTCGTCGTCCATCGTGCCGGACACTTCGTTCGCCTGCAGGATCATGTCGGTATGCGCCGCGCCCGACGGGATCATCGGGAAGCAGTTGGTCAGCTGCGACACCCGGCAATCGACGATCACCGGGCCGTCATACGCCAGCATCTCGGCGATCCCGCTGTCGAGCTGATCGCGCGTCTCGATCAGGATGCCCTTCCAGCCATACGCCTCGCCGAGCTTCACGAAATCGGGCAGCGAATCCGAATAGCTCTCGGCATAGCGGCTCTCATAGGTGAGCTCCTGCCACTGGCGGACCATGCCCATATACTGGTTGTTGAGGATGAAGATCTTCACCGGCAACCGGTATTGTGTTGCGGTCGCCAGCTCCTGGATGTTCATCTGGATCGATGCCTCGCCGGCGATGTCGATCACCAGCGCGTTCGGGTTGCCGAGCTGCGCGCCGATCGCGGCGGGCAGGCCGTAGCCCATCGTCCCGAGACCGCCGCTGGTCAGCCACTTGTTCGGCTTCTCGAACCCGAAATGCTGCGCGGCCCACATCTGGTGCTGGCCGACCTCGGTCGTGATGATCGGCGACTGCGCGTGCGTCGCGTCGAACAGCGCCCGGATCGCACGCTGCGGCATGATCTCGTTCGGGTCGTTCTCGGGGAAGTCGAGACACTTCACCGCGCGCCAGCCGGCGATGCGACGCTGCCAGTCGGTCGTGTCGGGTTTCGGATGCTGGCGGCTCTTCCAGATCCGCACCATGTCCTCGAGCGCGTGGCCGACGTCCGCGATGATCCCGAGATCGACGCGCACGGTCTTGTTCACCGACGAGCGATCGATGTCGATATGCACCTTCCGCGAGTTCGGGCTGAACGCGTCGAGCCGCCCAGTCACGCGGTCGTCGAAGCGCGAGCCGAGCGCGACGACGAGGTCGGCCTGGTTCATCGCCATGTTGGCCTCGTACGTGCCGTGCATCCCAAGCATGCCGAGCCACTGCGGGCCGGACGCGGGATAGGCGCCGAGGCCCATCAGCGTCGACGTCACCGGCGCGCCGGTGATGCGGACGAGTTCGCACAACAACTGGCTCGCGGCCGGGCCCGAATTGATGATGCCGCCGCCGGTATACAGGATCGGGCGTTCGGCCGCGGCGAGCATGTCAACGAGCTGCTCGATCTGCGACTGGTCGGCTTTCACCTGCGGGCGATAGGTCTTGTGCTGGATCGGCCCAGGCTTCTTGTACCGGGCGGTCGCGACCTGCACGTCCTTGGGAATGTCGACGACCACCGGGCCGGGACGCCCCGAGGTGGCGATGTGGAACGCCTCGTGGATCACGTCGCCAAGCTTGGCGGGGTCCTTCACGAGGTAATTGTGCTTCGAGCAATGGCGCGTGATGCCGACGGTATCGGCCTCCTGGAACGCGTCGGTGCCGATCAGTGCGGTCGGCACCTGGCCGGTGATCACGACCATCGGGATCGAATCCATCAGCGCGTCGGTGATGCCGGTGACCGCGTTGGTCGCGCCCGGGCCTGAGGTGACGAGCACCACGCCGGGCTTGCCGGTCGAGCGCGCATACCCTTCGGCGGCATGCGTCGCAGCCTGTTCGTGGCGCACGAGGATGTGCTTGATCCGGCCACTGCGAAACAGCGCGTCGTAGATCGGCAGCACGGCACCACCCGGATAGCCGAAGACGACCTCCACGCCGAGATCGCACAGCGCCTCGATCAGGATATCGGCTCCACTCTTCTCGGTCATTTCATATCATCCTTTGCGAGAACGCTGCCTTTAGCGTCTCCTGGTGGGGCCGGCTACCGATATAAAAGATGCGTGTCAAACATCATTTGAGCAATATAGTTTCAAATTGCTGCAAGCGCGTTGGGAGGTCGAGCGCTTCGGTGCGGGGCCAGGCGGCGGGCGGCTGGTGTCGGAGCCACGTATATTGGCGCTTGGCGTAGCGCCGCGTGGCGAGCGATCCTGCGCCGATGGCGTCGGGTTTCGAGGTCTCGCCGCGGACCAAGGCGGCGATCTCGGGCACACCGATCGCGCGGCGGATCGGGGCGTCCTGCGGGATGTCGGTGCGCGCGAGCAGCGCAGTGATTTCGTCGCGGCTGGTGTCGGCCATTTCGGCGAAGCGCTGGTCGATGCGCGCGTTGAGCCAGTCGCGGTCGGGGATCAGGATCAGCGCGGGGACGTCGACCGTATCGCCGATCCCGCCGACCTTCTCGGTCTGCCAATCGGCGAGCGTGCGGCCGGTGCCGCGGACGACTTCAAGCGCTCGGGCGACGCGGGTGGTGTCGGCTGCGTTGAGCTTGGCCGCAGCTTGCGGGTCGAGTTGCGCGAGTGCGGCGTGCGCCTCCGCCACGGGTAGGGCGCGGACCTCCTCGCGGAGGGCCGGGTCGATCGCAGGGACGGGCGCTATGCCGTCGAGCAACGTGCGGATGTAGAGCCCGGTGCCGCCGACCAGGATCGGCAGCTTGCCCTCGGCGAGCGTGTCGCGGATCGCCTGCGTTGCCTCGGCGGCCCAGCGCGCGGCGGAGTAGGTCGCGTCGGCGGCGTCGACATGGCCGAACAGTTTGTGCGGGGTGCTGGCTTCTTCTTCCGGCGAGGGGCGCGCGGTGACGATGCGGAGGTCGGCATAGACCTGCGCGGAGTCGGCGTTGATGACGACGCCGTCGTGGCGCGCGGCGATAGCGAGCGCGAGCGCGGACTTGCCGCTCGCGGTCGGCCCTGCGATGAGCGCCACCTTCGGGAGAGTTTCTATGTTCACGGCAACGCTTATAGCCTCGGGCACGCTGACCGCAGGCGATATTTCGACCGCGATGGACCGCCTGCGCGATGCCGGCTGCGCGCCGGGCGTCAGCGGCTGGATCGACGAGGGCGACGCCGCCGACCTGATCTTCGGGATGGCGCCGGACGCGGCACGGGTCGCGCTCGAGGGGGCATTCCCCGCCACTGACGTCGTCGTGCAATCGAGCCTGACGCGGACCAAGACGCTGCTGGTTGCCGACATGGATTCGACGATGATCGCCGTCGAATGCATCGATGAACTCGCCGACTACGCGGGCATCAAGCCGCAGATCGCAGAGATCACCGAACGTGCGATGCGCGGCGAACTGGATTTCGAAGCTGCACTCGATGCCCGCGTTGCCCTCCTGAAGGGGCTGGCCGAAAGCGACATCGAACGCTGTCTGACCGAACGCGTGAAGATCATGCCGGGTGCGAAGGCGCTGGTGCGGACGATGCGGTCGCGGGGCGCGCTGGCGGTGCTGGTGTCAGGCGGCTTCACGCGGTTCGCGGAGCCGGTAGCGGAAGAGATCGGTTTCGACCGCGCGATCGCCAATGTGCTGGAGATCGAGAGTGGTGTGCTGACGGGGACGGTGACCAAGCCGATCGTCGGGTCGAATACGAAGCTGACGACGCTGCACGCTGCGATCGCCGAGCGCGGGATCGCGGTCGAGGAATCACTCGCGGTCGGTGATGGCGCGAATGATCTGGCGATGATCGAGGCGGCCGGGCTTGGCGTGGCCTATCACGCCAAGCCGATTGTTGCGGCTGCGGCAGCCGCGCGCATAGATTATGGCGACCTGACGGCGTTACTTTACGCCCAGGGCATCGCAAAGCGCGACTGGGTCACGGCCTAGAACTTCACAGTGATTATGCTCATCCGACATATAATTATTGTCATCCCCGCGGAGGCGGGGACCCATATCCTCGGAAGTCGGCGATTTCGCCGTGAGGTTTGCCAGTATGGGTTCCCGCCTGCGCGGGAATGACGGCTGCATGCCTTCAAGGTATAATCACCGAACTACACCCTCCCTTCTTGGGAGGGGCGCAGAAGTGAGGGTCAGCCCTTCGCCAGCGGCGTGCCGCTCGCGTCGCAGACATACGTCGCTAGTTCCTCGCGCAACGGCAAGCCCTTGATCGGGCGCAGCGGACCGTCATGCGCGACGTTGGTCTCGACCAGCGCGCGGTTCGGGCCGACGCCGAGGACGTGAAACAGGCGATTGGCGCAATCGGTCTCGGTACGCGCATAGGCGACCTTGCCGTCATGCTCCTGGCGCAGGATCGCGATGATCGTCCCGCCTACAGCCTTGCGCTCACGCAGCAGGAAGTGGCGCGACGTCGGATCGGAGGGGGTAGGGATCAGCCGGCCCTTGACCGTCAATTGTTCAGGCTTCGGCACCGCTACGTCGGTCTCGGCGAGGTTGCGCAGCGATACGCCGTTATCCGCCATCGCATCGGTATTGGTAGTCGCAGGCTGCTCGCCAGAACACGCGGCCAACAGCGTTGCGCCGGCAAGTGCCAGCGCCAAGGTCTTCGAAATCATTCATCTAGCTCCCGGTCGATGTCGAAACGAAACGACCGGTCCGGCTATTTGATCCCTGCCGCACCGGATCGCTCGACCGCCGGGTAGCAGGCGACGTCGCTCAGCGCGCCCTCTTGTCGAGGCCACGATCCGTTCGCGTCACGGTCTTCGGCGGGACGGCAGGTTCGCACACGCGACGGGTGGGTTGGCAGGCTATGCCGACTGTCGAACATCCTTTGATGCTGCCTTCGGTGGGGCACGCGCGGCATTGCTGCTTGATCTCGGTGCAGGTCGATGGCGCCGACACCAACGCCAGGGTCAGGAACAACATTCGCACGTCCTTATCAGGAATATCGGGCTTATCAGAAGCATCCGGCTCATCACGAGCATCCTGCTCATCACGAGCATCCGGGGGATCAGATCAAGGCGCGACGATCACGCAGGGCACGCCAGCCGCCGAGCAAGCCCGCGTCGCATCCGCCTTCGACGCGAAGCCGCCCGCCTGGAGCCGGGTCACGCTGCCCGCCTTGGGATAGGAAGGCTGTGCGCCACGGAGCTTGCCGCGAACCTTGTTCCACAGCGTCTCGGCATTGCCCTGGTCGCGGAAGGCGCCAAGCTGGATGCGCCAGTTGCCGGTCGCACGCGCTGGCGCCGGCTTCGCGACGGCAGGCTTCGGTGCGTTGGCTTTCGGCGGCACGGGCTTCGGTACGGGTTTGGCTACCGGCTCCCGCGTGGGGGCCTGGACGCGGGCGGGCAGCGAACTCGGCGCCAGCCTGGTCGGGCGCGGCGTTTCGGCGATGCGGGACGGCGGGACGGGCGTCTGTCCGACCGTCGAGCGCGGTGCTGCTGCGGGCCTGGCCTGCAACGCATATTGCTGCGCCAGTGCGGTGCCCTTCTCGCGGTCTGCGGGCGAGATATACTGGTCCATCTGCGTCAGCGTCTGCGAGGCGGACTGCAACCCGGACGCCGACGCGCGCGTCATCAGCGCATAGGCACGCGGAAAATCGCGCGGGACGCCGTCGCCGTTGAACAGCATCGTGCCGAGTACCAGCTGGGTCCGCGGTTCGCCGCGCGCAACCGACTTCTCCAGCCATGGCAGCGCGTCGGATTTCTTCCCCGCCTGGAACAGCGCGAGCCCGTAATTATCCTCGGCCTGCTGATGCCCCTGCATCGCCGCCTTGCGGAACCAGCTCTCGGCGAGCGCCGGATCGAGCGGTACGCCGCGGCCGAGCTTGTACGCCTGGGCGAGATTGAACTGCGCATCGGCATCGCCGCCGATCGCGAGCGGGCGCCATTCGCCGACCGCCTTCGGGAAATCGCCCTTGGCCCAGGCATCGACGCCGGCCTTCACGTCGGCCATCGCGGGAACGGCGACGAGCACGCCGCTCAACGCGACCGCACCCAAGAGAAGCTTCCCAACCGTCATCGCTCTACCTCAACATCCACTCGTCGCTACCATGCCGCCGTTCGGCGCGCATGGCAAAGGGAGCTTGTGCGGATTTCGCACCAATGTCGCTTGATTCGAACCCATTATGAAGCCGCGTTAACCGCTTCTTAGAGCCGCGCATGGCACTCCCGTCGCGAATACCAGGGGTTGGGCCGATTATGCGCGTTCTAGCGTTCGCATCGCAGAAGGGGGGATCGGGGAAGACGACCTTGACGGGTCATCTCGCCGTCCAGGCCGAGCGTGCCGGACACGGGCCCGTGGTCCTGATCGACATCGATCCGCAGGGGTCGCTGACCGACTGGTGGAACGAACGCACCGACGAAGACCCCGCCTTCGCGCAGACCACGGTATCGCGGCTGGCGGCGGATCTGGAGATCCTTCGCCAACAAGGCTTCAAGCTGGCGATGATCGATACGCCGCCTGCGATCACGATGGCGATCCAGAGCGTGATCCAGGTCGCCGAGCTGATCGTCGTGCCGACCCGGCCCAGCCCCCATGATCTGCGCGCCGTCGGCGCCACCGTCGACATGTGCGCGCGGGCCGGCAAGCCGTTGATCTTCGTCGTCAACGCGGCGACACCGAAAGCGCGCATCACCGCCGAAGCCACGCTCGCCCTGTCGCAGCACGGCACGGTGGCGCCGACGATCATACACCAGCGCACCGACTTCGCGGTGTCGATGATCGACGGACGTACCGTCATGGAACTGGACCCGAAGAGCAAGTCGGCCGCCGAGATCGAGGCGTTGTGGACCTATGTCTGCGACCGCCTGGAAAAGAATTTCCGTCGTACCGTGTTCACCGTGCCGACCGCCGCAGGGCATCGCCCCGCCCCCGGTGGCTTCGGTCGTCGAGTGGTCGGCTAAGACCATGGTCCAGCCGAAACCCGCCGCATCGCTGTCGTCCTCGCTGCTGGCGCGCAAGGGCGATGCACGCCCCGCGATGCGCGCGCAGGACGAACGCGCGCCGGACGATGCAGGCGACGATCTGGGCTGGAACGACATGGGATCGCCCGTGCCGCCCGTGTTGATCGAGCGCGAGGCGTTGAAGGCCGGGATCGAGACGCCGCCGATCGCCGTCGCCGATGTTTCGCTCGCGACTGCCGTACGGATCAGGCGCCAGGCGGCGCCGACGACGCCGGGATCGAAGGCGGCGTTCACGTTGCGCCTCGATGCCGACCGGCATCTGCGGCTTCGGCTGGCGAGTGCAATCACCCGACGTTCGTCGCAGCAACTGATGACCCAGGCGCTCGACGCTTTCCTGCAATCCTTGCCCGAGGTGGAGGCGCTCGTCGCGCAACTGCCGCCCGCAAAACCCAAACGTTGAAACAGGGATCATCCCGATGAACACGCGCGCACTTCTCCTCGGCGGCATATCGGCCCTCCTGCTTGGCGGTACGATGGTCGGTTGCGCCGCCAATGGCGCCATGAGCAACGGGGGCGTCGCCTCGGCCAGCGATCGCAGCGAGGCGCTGGCGTCGAAGGGCGCGGCGCGCGACGCGGGCAAGGCGCAGATCGCGCTCGCCAATCGCAACGGATCGGCGGCGATCGGTCTTGCGGAGAATGCCGTCGCGCTGGTGCCGCGGTCGGCGGAGTATCGCATGCTGCTCGGGCAGAGTTATCTGCAGGGCGGTCGGTTCGCATCGGCATCCCGCGCCTTTGCAGACACGCTCCAGCTGTCGCCGGGCAACGGCAAGGCTGCGCTGAACCTCGCGCTGGCGCAGGTCGCGACGGGGGACTGGCAGGCGGCGCGGCAGACGCTGGCGGCAAACGCTGCGATCATCCCGGCGACCGATCGCGGGCTGGCGCTATCGCTGGCAGGGGACACGGCCGGCGGCATCGCGGTGTTGACCGAGGTTGCGCGTTCGCCCGCGGCGAGCGCCAAGGTGCGGCAGAATCTGGCGTTGAGCTATGCGCTGGCAGGGCAGTGGCCTGCGGCGCGCGTGGTCGCCGCCGCGGACATGGCGCCAGCGGACGTCGATGCGCGGCTCGAACAATGGGCGACGTTCGCGCAGCCCGCCAACGCATCGGACCAGGTGGCGGGGCTGCTCGGCGTCCGTGCGGTGGTCGATCCCGGGCAGCCGGCGGCGCTGGCGTTGAACGCGCCCGCGCCTGTCGTGCCGGGCGTTCCCGAGCAGGCTTTGGCGGCGGCCGATCCGGTCGAGGTTCCCGGTGCGCCGCTTCCCGTCGAAACGGCTGCGGCACAGACGGCGGGGCCGGTCGCAGGTTTCTCCAAGGTATCGTTCGGACCGCGGCAGGAGGTTGTCCAGTCGCTGCCGTCTATGATGATGCGCCCGGCTGGTGGCCCGATCAAAATTGCCGCGGCGCCCGCGCAAACGGGTCGTGGCATGGCGACGGCCGCGTACCGGGTGAAGGCTGCTGCGACCGGCAACTGGTACGTACAGCTCGGCGCGTTCGAAAGTGCCGGCGTTGCGAAGGACGCCTGGGGCCGCGCCGCGCGCCGGTTTGCGGTGCTCGCCAGCTATTCGCCGAACGGCACGGCCTTCAAGGCGAGGGGCGAGGATTTCTACCGGCTTTCGGTCGGCGGGTTCAGTCGGTCGGCGGCCGATTCGATGTGTCGCCAGTACCGCGCCACGGGCGGGGCGTGCTTCGTCCGGCAGGGCGCTGGCGATGCGATGGCGCAGTGGTTGCGCAAGCCGGGTATGCAGATGGCGTCGCGGTAAGCGGATCAGGCTGGCCGTTCGGCGCAGGACCACCCCGGCGAAGGCCGGGGCCCAATTGGAAAGGTCGGCGTAACGGAGGGTATCGCTCAATTGGCGACGTTCCCCAATTGGGCCCCGGCCTTCGCCGGGGTGGTGCTTGTGGGCTATCGACCCCGCACTACCGAACCTCGCGGCCACCCTTCCACAATCGCAACACGCGACCCTGCACCGGCAATCCGTCGAACGGGGTGTTGCCAGCCTCGGCCGCAAACTCTTCCCCGACGATCTGCCAAGGCGCCTGCTGGTCGAACAGCATCAGGTCGGCGGGCTTGCCCACCTCTAACGTCCCGGTATCGAGCCCGAGCACGCGCGCCGGGTTGCTCGCCAGCAGCGCGAACAGCCGCTCCAGCGAGATGCGCTCGTCACGCACCAGCATCAGTGCGAGCGGCAACAGCGTCTCCGCGCCCGCCATCCCGCTGCTCGAATCGGTAAACGGCAGCCGCTTCTCTTCCGGTCCGCGCGGCTCATGGCCCGAACAGAGCACGTCGATCGTGCTGTCTGCGATCGCCTCGAGCGCTGCACGACGGTCGCTGTCCGCGCGCAACGGCGGCGAGAGCAGTGCGAACGAGCGGAAGTCACTGACCGCGATCTCCGACAAATGCAGATGCGCGGGCGTGATGCCGCACGTGACGGCGACGCCGCGACGCTTTGCCGCGCGGATCAGGTCGAACCCGGCCGCCGTCGTCACCTGGCGAATGTGGATCCGCGCGCCGGTATCCTCGGCGAGCATCAGGTCGCGCGCGATCGCGAGCGCCTCGGCAACAGCCGGCGCGGCGGGGAGACCGAGCCGCGTGGCGGTCTCGCCTTCGGTCGCGACCGCGCCAGCGGTGAGCCCCTCGTCCTCGGCATGCGCAATCACCGTCACGTCGAGATCGCGCGCATAGGCGAACACGCGCCGCATCACGCCGCTGTCGGCGATCCAGTGCTTGCCCGTGCCGACCGCCTTCGCGCCCGCCGAGAGACAGATCGCCATCTCGGCGAGGTCATGGCCTGCGAGTCCGCGCGTTGCGGCGGCGATCGGATGGATCCAGAGGTCGGGCTTGCCGATCAACGCCGCGCGCTGAACGATGCCGGGGTCGTCGAGCACCGGCGACTGGTCGGGCATCAGGCCGATCCGCACGATCCCGCCGGCACGGAAGGCGGCACGGTCGACCTTCGCGACGCCGAGGTCGACGATCCCGGGTGCGACCGTCTTGCCGCCGCAATCGACGACCGTCGCATCGGCGGGAATATCGACGATGCCGGTCGCGCCGATCACGCCGTCGCGGACCAGCAGATTGCCCTTCGTCACGCCGCCGACCGGGCAGGCGAGGGTTGCGTTGGTGAGCGCGAGGATCATGCCCAACCCTCCACGCCGCGCGCGCGCCTGGTCAGCACGTCGAGGCACGCCATGCGGACGGCGACCCCCATCTCGACCTGCTCGGTGATCGCCGATCGGGCGTGATCGGCGACGGCGGAGTCGATCTCGACGCCGCGGTTCATCGGGCCGGGGTGCATCACCAGCCCATTAGGCGCTGCCTTCGCCAACCGGTCCAGCGTCAGCCCGTAGCGGAGTCGATACTCACGTGTGGAGGGGACGTAGGCGCCGTCCATCCGCTCGTTCTGGAGCCGGAGCATCATCACCACGTCCGCACCCTCCAGGGCCTTGTCGAAATCGGTAAATGCGGTGACGCCCATCCGCTCGATCATCGGGGGCATCAGCGTCGACGGCGCGCAGACGCGGACCTCGGCGGCAAGCGCGGTGAGCGCCAGGATGTTCGAGCGCGCGACCCGGCTGTGCAGCAGATCGCCGCAGATCACGACGCGCTGCCCGGCGATCGAGCCCTTCCGTCGCCGGATCGTCAGCGCGTCGAGCAGCGCCTGCGTCGGATGCTCGTGGCGTCCGTCGCCGGCGTTCAGCACCGGGCAGTCGACCTTGTCCGCGATCAGCCTCACCGCGCCGCTCGACATATGCCGGATGACGATGACGTCGGCGCGCATCGCATTGAGTGTCATCGCGGTATCGATCAGCGTCTCGCCCTTCTTCACGCTGGACTGCGCGGCATGCATGTTGACGACGTCCGCGCCGAGCCGCTTGCCGGCGATCTCGAACGACAGGAGCGTGCGCGTGCTGTTCTCGAAGAACGCGTTGATCTGGGTAAGCCCGGCCAGCCGCTTGTCGGGCGTGGCATGCGTGCGGTTGGCGCCGACCCACGTCTCCGCCTCGTCGAGCAGGAACGCGATCTCGTGTGGCTGGAGCCCGTCGATGCCGGTGAGATGCCGGTGCGGGAAGACGGCGCCGCCTTCGATGAGGGCGGCGGGGCGGTGATCTGAGGTTCGCATTAAAGCTGCGGGATAGTGGCGCGCGGGGCAGGGGGCAAGCGCTCCGCGATGCGTCGCCGCAAACCGCATGGTTAACCGGAATTTAGCGTGGGTGTGGGATGGCGTTTGCAGATGGGGCGAGGGCGCAGGACGAGATGACAAACGCGAACGGTGCCGGATGGTGGGAAACGCGCGCGTTTGCCGTGACGCTCGTTCTGCTGTCCGCGGTGCCGCTGTTGTGGCCGGCGCTGCCTCCGCTCAGCGATCTGCCGGGCCATATGGGGCGCTGGCATATCGCGATGGCGCTGCCGACCTCGCCCGATCTTCAGCGCTATTACGACTATCGCTGGGCGTTGATTCCCAATCTGGGGATGGATTTGCTCGTACCGGCGCTGGCGCACCTGTTTCCCTTCGAGGTCGCGACCAAGCTGGCGGTGATCGCGATCCCGATGCTGACCGTCGCCGGGCTGTTATGGGCGGCGCGCGAGGCGCATGGGCGCGTGCCGCCGACCGCGATGTTCGCGGTGCCGCTCGCCTATGCCTGGCCGTTCCAGTTCGGCTTCGTCAATTTCGCGCTGTCGCAGGCGCTGGCGTTCTGTGCGCTGGCGTTGTGGATCCGGCTGGGGCGGCAGGATCGACTCGTCCTGCGCGCGCTGCTGTTCGTGCCGATCGCGTGCGTGCTGTGGATCTCGCACAGCTTCGGTTGGGGACTGTTCGGGCTGATGGCGGCGGGCGCCGACGTCGCGCGAGTCCGTGCGAGCGGGCGCGGCTGGCCCGCATCGTTCGTCATGGCGGCGCTGCAATGCGTACCGCTCGGCGTGCCGCTGATCGCCATGATCGCCGCCGCTGCGTCGGGGCGGGGGGCGGGAGGGTTGGGCGCCGACGACTGGTTCAACCTGACGGTGAAGACGATGTGGCTGCTGTCGCTCTTTCGCGATCGCTGGCAATGGTTCGATCTGCTCTCGTTGCTGACGGTGATCGGCGTCCTGTACGCAGCTCTGCGGAGCCGGCGGATGGTATTTTCATCGCTGCTCGGGTTGCCTGCGCTGCTGTGCCTCGGCGCGTTCGTCGTGCTGCCACGGCTGCTGATGGGGGGCGCGTATGTCGATATGCGGATCGCACCGGCCGGGATGATGCTCGCGCTGGTTGCGATACGTCCGACCGATGTCGCGCAGTCGCGGACGCTGGCGCTGCTGGCGGTGGCGTTCGTCCTGATCCGCTTGACCGGCGACACCGTCAGTTTCGTCGAGCGATCGTCCGAACAGCAGCGCGAACTTGCCGCGATCTACTATATTCCACGAGGTGCGGCCGTGCTCTCGCTGGTCGCAAGGCCGTGTAACGGCGCCTGGACCGATCTGCGGCGCGATCACCTGCCGGGATTGGCGATCGTGCGGCGCGACACTTTCAGCAACGAGCAATGGGCTATCGAGGGCCAGCAGGCGCTGCAGATCCGCTATGCGATCGCCGCGCCCTATACCGCAGACCCTGGCCAGAGCGTCTACCCGTCGATCTGTGCCGACATAGGTTCCGATTTCAAGACGACGATCGCGCAGTTCCCACGCGCGGCCTTCACGCACGTCTGGACGATCGGGTTCGCGCCGGGAGCGGCGAAAGCGCCGGACCTGCGCGTAATCTGGACCAACGGTCAGTCCACGCTCTACCGGGTCGTGCGCTAGATCTGCGCGGTCACCAGTGCATCGATGGCGCCTTGCAGGATGTAGGCGGCGGCCATCTTGTCGACGAGTTCGGCGCGTTTGGCGCGGCTGGCGTCCTGTTCGATCAGCGTGCGGGTGACGGCGACGGTCGACCAGCGTTCGTCCTGGAGGAGGATCGGCAGGCCCATGTCCTTGAGGTTCTGCGCGAACGCCCGCGTTGATTGCGAGCGTGGGCTTTCGCTGCCGTCGAGGTTGATCGGCAGGCCGATGACGAGCCCCACGACCGCCTGCGCCTTGATGATCTCGGCGAGTGCGGCCTTGTCCTTCTGGAACTTGGTGCGGCGGATCAGGAGCGCGGGGCTCGCGAACGACCAGCCGGCGTCGCAGAGCGCGGTGCCGATCGTCTTGGTGCCGACGTCGAGGCCGATCAGCCGGCCGCCGTTCGGGAGCGCGTCGCGGAACTGCGCGGCGGAGAGCGTGATCATTGGAAAGCCTTCAGGCGGCGGTTGGCGTCGGCGCGGATGTTCGCCCAGAACAGGCTGTAGTCGTAGACGTGGTAGTTGTTGCCGGGCAGCACGTACGGCCCGAGGTTCGGGCCCTCGCCGATCAGCAGGAAGCCGCGGTCGGCACAGCGTGCGGGGACGCTGCCGATCGCGATCGTCGCGGTCTTCAGGTCCGCGGACGGGACGAGCGTGCCGAGGTTGGCGGTCGCGGGCGCGGTCGCGTCGGCGGTGCCGGTCAGCGGGTTGGTGCAGACCATCGGCGTGCCCTTGCGCGGCTGGCCGTTGAAGCCTGTGGTCTGGTCGTAGGCATCGACGATCAGCGAGGGATCGGCGGGCTCGGCGAAACTTTCCCACGACAGGATGCAGCCGGTCTGGTCGCCCGTACGGCATTCGGCGAGGCCCATTTTCGGCAAGTCAGTAGTGCGCGAGACTGGCCAGCCAACTACGTACGCCGCGACGATCCGCGACTTCAGCTTCGGATCGTTGGCGACGCGGTCGCGGAGGAGGCGGGTGAGGTGGAGCGCGCCTTGGCTATGCCCGGCGAGAATGATCGGGCGCTTCGGGCCGGCTTCCTTGAGGAAGCGGTCGAACGCGGCGGAGACGTCGCCGTATGCTAGTGCCAGCGCGCGTTCGCTGTCCGCAACGCTGGTCAGGAACGCACCGAACGTCGCCTGGCGGTAGCGTGGCGCCCAGATGTCGCCGGCTTCGTTGAACGCGCTGGCCTGCCCCCGGAGGAAGAGTTCCGCCCGCGCGTTGGTCTCGGGATCGTCGATCGGCGCGTTCCAATGGTCGCGGTTGATGTACGAGGTCGGGTGGATGAAGAAGATCGCCGCGCCCGTACCGGGCTTGCCGGGCGTGTAGCCGGGCGGCGTCCAGAGCGCGGGATTGCCTGGCGCATCGGGGCGGGCGAGCCACATGATCTTTCGCGCGTAGATGTTGCGCGGGGCTTCGCGTTGCGCCTGGAAAGTCTCGCTCGGGACCATCACCGCGCGCATCAGCTGCGTGCCGAACAGGCGGTAGGCGAGCAGGGCGGCGATCGCGAGAACGATCATCGCGGCGACGAAATAGAGAAACTTGCGGGCCAAGCGGGACCTTCCGTGCAGGCGGTCCGGCTCCCGTGCCGTATGCGCGCCGCCGTTGCAATCGCGCACCTTCGTGTTCCCCCGCCTCCGCGGGGGAACACGAAGGGTGTTGCGCCGCCTGCGCGCCCGGTGCTAGCCGCAGCCCATGTCCGTAGATACTGCAACCGTGAAGCGGATCGCGAGCCTTGCGCGCATCGCGATCACCGACGAGGACGCCGCCCGCATGGCGCCGGAACTCGGAAACATCCTTGGCTGGATCGAGATGCTCGAAGAGGTCGACACGACCGGTATCGAGCCGATGACCGCCGTCATCCCCAACACGCTGCGGCTGCGCGACGATGTCGTCAACGCCGACCCGCTGACCGGCGGCGGCATCCGCGAGCAGGTCTTGGCCAATGCCCCGGTGGCAGAGCATGGCTTCTTCGCTGTGCCGAAGGTGATCGAATAATGACCGACCTTACAGACCTCGGGATCGCAGGCATCCGCGACGGCGTCCGCGATGGCAGCTTCAAGGCGCGCGAAGTCGCCGATGCGTTCATCGTAAAGGTGAGCCAGGCCAAGGCGTTGAACGCGTTTCTTGTCGAGACGCCCGAACACGCGATCGCCGCCGCGACCGCGGCCGACACCGCGCGCGCAGCCGGCGAGACGCTCAAGCCGCTGGCCGGTGTGCCGATCGGCATGAAAGACCTGTTCTGCACCAAGGGCGTCACGACGACCGCGGCGAGCCACATCCTCGAAGGCTTCACGCCGACCTACGAGTCGTCCGTCTCGCAGAATTTGTGGGACGCGGGCGCGGGGATGCTCGGCAAGCTCAACATGGACCAGTTCGCGATGGGCTCGTCGAACGAGACCTCGGCGTTCGGCAACGTAGCTAGCCCTTATCTAGGCGAGGCGCTCGACGATCAGAATGCGATGGTCGATCAATTGACCATGCCAAACCCGAAAGATTTCAACCGAAATCATATCAGGGTTGGAAACCGTTGGCATAAAAAGCTCGCACCAGGCGGCTCGTCGGGCGGCTCGTCGTCGGCAGTCGCCGCGCGGCTCTGCCCTGGCGCGACGGGTACCGACACCGGTGGCTCGATCCGCCAGCCCGCCGCCTTCACCGGCATCAGCGGCATCAAGCCGACCTATGGCCGCTGCTCGCGCTGGGGGACGATCGCGTTCGCCTCGTCGCTCGACCAGGCGGGGCCGATGGCGCGAGACGTTAAGGATTGCGCGATCCTGCTCGAGGCGATGGCCGGGTTCGATTCCAAGGACGGCACTTCGCTGCAGCTCGATGTACCGAAGTGGGAAGCGGGGTTGTCGGGCAATCTCAATGGCCTGCGCGTTGGTATTCCCAAGGAATATCGCGTCGACGGAATGCCCGAGGAGATCGAGGCGCTCTGGCAGCAGGGCATCGACTGGCTCAAGGATGCCGGCGCGACGATCGTCGAGGTCTCGCTCCCGCACACCAAATACGCGCTGCCCGCCTATTACATTATCGCGCCCGCCGAAGCGTCGTCGAACCTCGCGCGCTATGACGGCGTTCGCTACGGGATCCGTGACCTGCCGACCGGCGCCGGCTTGCAGGACATGTACGCCGCGACGCGTGCGGATGGCTTCGGCCCCGAGGTGAAGCGCCGCATCATGATCGGCACGTACGTGCTGTCGGCCGGCTTCTACGACGCGTATTACACGCAGGCGCAGAAGGTCCGGACGCTGATCGCGCGCGATTTCGAGCGGGCGTGGGAGACGTGCGACGTCCTTCTCACCCCGACCGCCCCCTCGGCAGCGTTCGCGCTCGGCGAGAAGTCGGCCGATCCGATCGCGATGTACCTGAACGATGTCTTCACCGTGCCGTCGTCGCTTGCGGGCTTGCCGGCGATGTCGGTGCCGGGTGGCCTCGACAAGCAAGGTCTGCCGCTCGGGCTGCAGATCATCGGCAAGCCGCTCGACGAGCAAGGCGTGCTGAACGCAGGGCTCGCGATCGAACAGCGAGCAGGATTTACCGCGCGACCAGAGGCTTGGTGGTAACATGAGCGATTACAGAATCCAGGGCGAAACCGGCGAGTGGGAGGTCGTGGTCGGCCTCGAAGTGCACGCGCAGGTGACGTCGAACGCCAAGCTCTTCTCGGGTGCGGCGACCGCGTTCGGTGCGGAGCCCAACACGCAGGTGAGCCTCGTCGATGCGGCGATGCCGGGCATGCTGCCGGTGCCGAACCGCGAGTGCATCCGTCAGGCGGTTCGCACCGGCATGGCGATCGAGGCGCAGATCAACAAATGGTCGCGGTTCGACCGGAAGAATTACTTCTACGCCGATCTGCCGCAGGGCTATCAGATCAGCCAGCTCTATCATCCGATCGTCGGTGAGGGCGCGATTGACATCAGCCTCGACGAGAAGAATCCGGATGCCGCGGGCAAGCGGATCGGCGTCGAGCGCATCCATGTCGAGCAGGATGCGGGCAAGCTGATGCACGACCAGCATCCGACCCAGTCGTATGTCGACCTCAACCGGTCGGGCGTTGCGCTGATGGAGATCGTGTCGAAGCCCGATCTGACATCGCCAGCGGAAACAGGCGCTTACCTGCGGAAGCTGCGATCGATCCTGCGCTATGTCGGCTCGTGCGACGGCAATATGGAAGAGGGCTCGATGCGCGCCGACGTCAACGTCAGCGTGCGCAAGCCCGGCGACGAGCTGGGCACGCGGACCGAGACGAAGAACGTCAATTCGGTGCGCTTCGTGATGGCGGTGGTCGAGCAGGAGGCCAAGCGTCAGGTCGAGGTGCTCGAAGCCGGCGGCAAGATCCAGCAGGAAACGCGGCTCTACGATCCCGATCGCAACGAGACGCGCTCGATGCGATCGAAGGAAGACGCGCATGATTATCGCTACTTCCCCGATCCCGATCTGTTGCCGCTGGTGCTCGACGATGCGTTCCTGGCCGAGTGCCGCGCGTCGTTGCCGGAATTGCCGGATGCGAAGCGGGCTCGGTACGAGGCGCTGGGGATCACCGCGTATCAGGCGACGGTGCTGACCGCCGAGGTCGAGGCGGCGCGGTGGTTCGATACGTTGCTCGACGCGGGCGTGAAGCCGGCGGCGGCGGCGAACTGGACGACGTCGGAGTTGTTCGGCGCGCTCAACCGGACCGGCAAGGACATCGAGAACTCGCCGGTGTCGCCGGCGCAGGCGGCGGAACTGCTGGGGCTGATCGCGGATGGCACGTTGTCGGGGAGTCTCGCCAAGCAGGTGTTCGAGGTGATGCTCGAGACCGGCGACGGCGCGGCGAAGGTGGTTGAGGATCGTGGGTTGAAGCAGACCAGCGATACCGGGGCGATCGAGGCTGTGATTGCTGACGTGATGGCGGCGAACGCGGACAAGGTTGCGGATTATCGTGGTGGCAAGGACAAGCTGTTCGGGTTCTTTGTGGGCCAGACGATGAAGGCGATGGGGGGGAAGGCTAACCCTGCCGTGGTGAACGAGGTTCTGAAGGGGATGCTTGGGGAGTCGGTGGCTTCGTAGGCTGTCACTGAGCAACCTGACCGATCTCCCGCCTTGCCTGTTCTCCCGCGAAGGCGGGAGTCCAGGGTAACCGAATGTAGCGCTGCTGGATTTCTGGGCCCCCGCGTTCGCGAGGGAACAGAAGGGGGAATCTCCCCAATCGCCACCACCCCGGCGAAGGCCGGGGCCCAGTTGGGGGACGTTGCTGACTGAGGGCAGCGCTTCGTTACTGCAACCTTTGCAATTGGGCCCCGGCCTTCGCCGGGGTGGTTGTGTACGGAGGCAGCCTTACCCGTCCACCTTCTGCGGATGATGCGGCACGAGGATTAGCGTGTTCTCCTCCACCCGCCACGACGCGAGGCGCGACAGGAAGTTCATCCCGAGCACGTTGGTCTCGCCAAACGCCGGCGACACCACCACCTGCAAATCCCGCGCGACGATCGCCCCGAGCCGTAGCGAGGCAATCGTCCCCGTCTTCGCAGCGATAGATCCATTAGCAGTCTGCAAGACGATCGGCACCACGCCAACCCGCGCCTCAACCCCAGCTTTCTCAGCAGTCTTCTCGGAAATAGCGGTAATCGTCGCGCCGCTATCGATTAGCAATCGCTGGCTCACTCCGTCGATTGTCGCCCGTGCCCAGAAGTGCCCATCCGGCGACATGCGGATGCGGACCTCGCCGCCGACCACCTGCTGGTCTTCGATTTTCAAAAACCGCGCGATCTTGCCGACATAGGGGTCGAACTGACGCCGCTGGTCGATCGCGACGAACAGCAGTCCGACAAGGACAAGCGTCATCGCCAGATTGACGAGCGTTCGGATGATCGGGATGCGCTGCGCCAGGATCAGCAGCAATACGGCGAGCCCGAGCGCGATATAGAGGCTCTGGTGCTCGGCGAAGGTGGGAATCGTGGGGATTATCGGGTCCTGATTGGCGGAGGTGGTATCATGTAGATAGCCACCCCCGCCTGTATGGTTGCTGACGCGAGCTTACTGCGCGTCGTTGTCCTGGTTCTTCACGACACCGCCGGTGCCGCCGACGCCATCGGGCAGGCCGCTGTCGGTGAACGTCTCGGGCTCATCGCCACCTTCGCCGCGCTTGACCGCGTCGGAGCGCGACTCAACCGCCTGTTCGATATCGCTGCGGGTGTCCTCGTCACGATCCTGGGGGAGCGTTTCGGGGTTCGTGCCGGAATGCGGATCGCTCACGCTCAAAACTCCGGCTGGACGGGTGCGGGATCGCTCGACGGCGTTCCAGGGGCAGGCACATCGATGTCGGGCGCGGGCGGATTGAACTCGGGCGGCGGCGCAGTCGGCTCGACGGGCGACGTCGGGGTCGGGAATTCTGCGGGGGGTTGAGTAGCCATGATGTCTCTCCTTCTAAATGTTCAACGCCTGTAATCATCGGGAGTTGCCTATGTGCTTGCCCCCGCATGCATCGTTGGTATAGACGCGCCCGCTACGGCGATGTCCTGTGCGGGCGTGGCGGAACTGGTAGACGCGCTTGGTTTAGGTCCAAGTATCGCAAGATGTGGGGGTTCGAGTCCCTTCGCCCGCACCAGCCCGCCGCGCAGGCGAGGCGACCGCCCGAAGAATTATCCTGAATGCTCTTTTAGACAAAGGCCGGACATGCAGACTGTCGAGACGTTGAACGAGGGCCTCAAGCGCGCCTTTACGCTCACCATCACCGCGAAGGATATCGATGCCAAGGTCGATGTCGAGCTGAAGCGCCTCGCGCCGCAGATGAAGATGCCGGGCTTTCGTCCGGGCAAGGTGCCGGCGAACCTCATCCGCAAGATGCACGGCCCGGCGCTGACCCAGGACGCGCTGAACGCGGCGATCCAGGAGAGTGTCCAGACGCTTGTCGCCGAGAAGCAGCTTCGCCCCGCGATGCAGCCTTCGGTCGAGCTCGAAGACGGCTATGACCTCGGCAAGGACGCCGTGGTCAAGGTCGAGATGGAGGTCCTCCCGCAGGTTCCCGCACCGGCGATCGACGGCATCAAGCTCGAGCGCCTGACCGTGCCCGTCGCCGACGACGCGGTCACCGAGCAGCTCCAGAAGTTCGCCGACCAGCAGAAGAAGTGGGATGACGCGGCCGACGATTATGTCGCCAAGATGGGCGATCTCGTCACCGTCGATTTCGTCGGCAAGACCGCCGACGGCGTCGCGTTCGACGGCGGCACCGGCACCGACATGGGCGTCGAGCTCGGTTCGGGTCGTCTTATCCCCGGCTTCGAGGATCAGCTCGTTGGCGTGAAGACCGGCGACGACAAGGTCCTGAACGTGACCTTCCCCGAGGAGTATCAGGAGAAGTCGCTCGCGGGCCAGCCGGCGACGTTCGACATCACCGTCAAGTCGGTAAAGACTGCGGGCGAGAGCAAGATCGACGAGGATCTGGCCAAGTCGCTCGGTCTCGAGAGCCTCGAGCAGCTCACGGGCTTGCTCAAGGGTCAGATCGAACAGGAGCATAACGGTCTCACGCGCACGCATATGAAGCGCAAGCTGCTCGACCAGCTTGCTGAGGGTCATGACTTCGAAGTGCCGCCGTCGATGGTCGAAGCCGAGTTCAACCAGATCTGGTCGCAGCTCCAGCACGAAGCCACGCACGAGACCGACCCCGAGGCTGCGATGGCCGAGATGGAAGGCGAGCGCGACGATTACCGCAAGATCGCCGAGCGTCGCGTGCGCCTTGGCCTGCTCCTGTCCGAGATCGGCCAGGCGAACGGCGTCGAGGTTTCGAACCAGGAAATGCAGCGTCTGCTCGCACAGGCAGCGCAGCAGTATCCCGCTGAGCAGCGTCAGCAGTTCATGCAGTACGTCCAGCAGGAGCCGATGGCGGCCGCCCAGCTGCGCGCGCCGCTATATGAGGACAAGGTCGTCGACTTCCTGTTCGAGAAGGCCGAGATCACCGACCGCGAAGCGTCGCGCGAGGAGCTCGAAGCAGCGATCGAGAGCGAGGACGGGTTCGCCAGCGGCACGCACACGCATGATCACGACAACCACAAGCCGAAGAAGAAGGCCGCAGCCAAGAAGGCCAAGCCGGCTTCGGACGAGGCTGCTTCGGATGACGCCGTGACGGACGAGGCACCGGCTTCGGACGCGACGGAAGAGGCCAAGCCTGCGAAGAAGGCGCCTGCCAAGAAGAAGGCGGCTCCGGTCGAAGCAGAGACGGCCGTGACGGAATCGTCGCCGGTCGCTGCCGAGAACGCAGAGGGCACCGAAGCTGCCGACGCACCGGCGAAGAAGCCGCGCGCGAAGAAGGCTCCGACCAAGACCGAGGCGTAAGCTTCGCTTCCGTCATGCCGGGCTCGTTCCGGCATCCACCGTTCCGCACACTCTCATCCCGAAGAGCATGCGGAGCGGTGGACCCCGGAACAGGTCCGGGGTGACGGGTGGACGGGGATCGGTAAGAAATTGTTTCCCCGCGAAGGCGGGGACCCAGACTGGGCTCCCGCCTTCGCGGGAGAACAAGGAAGTGAAGAGGCGTCCGTGCCCGAGGTGTTCAGCCTGAAAGCGCCGTACGTCGATCGTGGCGTTTAAATGCGAGGGCAGGGCATGACCGAACCGAGAATCACCGTCTTGCTCCCGTGCTACAATGAGGAAGCCGCGATCGCGCAGACGATCGCGGGCTTCCGCGACGCGCTGCCCGGCGCCACCATCTACGTCTACGACAACAACAGCGCCGACCGCACGATCGAGGTTGCGCGCGCCGCCGGAGCCGTCGTCCGAACCGAGCGCATCCAGGGCAAGGGCGCGGTCGTCCGCCGCATGTTCGCCGACATCGACGCCGACATCTACGTCATGGCCGACGGTGACGCGACCTACGACGCCGCCTCCGCCCCGAATCTGGTCGCGCGCGTCCTCGACGAGCAGCTCGACATGGTCGTCGGTTCGCGCATCAGCCAGGTCCAGGAAAGCTATCGCCGCGGACACCGCTTCGGCAACGCGCTACTCACCGGCATGCTCGCCCGCCTGTTCGGCCGCAGCTTCACCGACATCCTCTCGGGCTACCGCGTCTTCTCGCGCCGGTTCGTGAAGAGCTTCCCGTCGCTGTCGGCCGGTTTCGAGATCGAGACCGAGATCAGCGTCCACGCACTCGAACTCAAGATGCCGATCGGCGAGGTCGAGACGCCCTATTACGCGCGCCCCGAAGGCTCCGAATCGAAACTCAGCACCTACGGCGACGGCTGGCGCATCCTCCGCACGATCATGACGCTCTACCGGATCGAGCGCCCGCTCTGGTTCTTCGGCGCGATCGGCAGCGTGTTCGGCCTGCTCGCGTTGATCCTCGGCATCCCGCTGGTGCTGACGTATCTCGAGATCCACCAGGTCCCGCGCTTCCCGACCGCGATCCTGATCACCGGCCTCGGCATCTTCGCCGCGCTCAACGTCTTCACCGGCCTGATCCTGGACACGGTCGTCCGCGGCCGCCGAGAAGTCCGCCGCCTAGCCTACCTGGCCTACCCAGCCCCAGGCATCTGACTCCCTCGCCCCTTCGGGTAGAGGGAAGGAGCAGCTACTTGGCCACGGGAGGGTGAGGGGCGGTTGGTGTCCGCCAACATCCCCTCACCCTCCCACCCGCAAGTGCGTGCGGGCCCCTCCCTCTCCCCGGAGGGGCGAGGGCAAGCAGTCCCCGAGGCGAGGGCAGGGAGGGCTTGAACTCCCCTCTCGGACCGCCGATGTTAGCGGTTCACTGGGGCATAAGAGAGATTTCCATGCACAATCCGTTCGAGACCGGCGATTTCGCGAGCCCGTTGGCCAGCGCCGGGCTCGGCCTGCAGCAGACGCAAGCAGGCCTGGTTCCCATCGTCATCGAGCAGTCGAACCGCGGAGAGCGCTCGTTCGACATCTTCTCGCGCCTGCTCCGCGAGCGCATCATCTTCGTGACCGGTGGCGTCGAGGACGGCATGGCCTCGCTGATCACCGCGCAGCTGCTCTTCCTCGAGTCCGAGAACCCGAAGAAGGATATCTTCATGTACATCAACTCGCCGGGCGGTGTCGTCACGGCGGGCATGGCGATCCACGACACGATGCGGTACATCCGTCCTCGCGTCGGCACGGTGTGCATCGGCCAGGCCGCGTCGATGGGCAGCTTCCTGCTCGCAAGCGGCGAGCCCGGCATGCGCGTCGCGATGACCAATGCGCGTATCATGATCCATCAGCCATCGGGTGGTGCACAGGGCATGGCCAGCGACATCGAGATCCAGGCCCGCGAGATCCTGCGCATCCGCAAGCGCATGAACGAACTGTATTCGCAGTACACCGGCCAGCCGATCGAGGAGATCGAGCGCCGGATGGACCGCGATACGTTCCTCGAAGCGAACGAAGCGAAGGATTTCGGGCTGATCGACGAGGTGTTCGACAAGCGTCCGGCGGTATCCGAGGATGCCCCGAAGCCTGCCTGATACTCGCTTGAACCCAGATCGACTGGGGCTGGCATGGGGTGAATCGTAAACCCGGCCGGTTTATTTGATTGTAGGAACTCCGGGGTGCGTTACGGTAGCGGCCCCGGAAACGGCACGTGCACCGACATGCGCGAGAGGTGATTGAATGACGAAGCTGAGCGGTGGCGACTCGAAGAGCACCCTCTATTGCTCGTTCTGCGGGAAGTCGCAGCACGAGGTCCGCAAGTTGATCGCCGGGCCGACGGTCTTCATCTGCGACGAGTGCGTCGAGCTATGCAACGACATCATCCGTGAGGAGACGAAGTCTGCGCTGGTGTCCAAGAAGGACGGCGGCGTGCCGACTCCGCAGGAGATCTGCGACGTCCTCGACGATTACGTGATCGGCCAGAAGCGCGCCAAGCGCGTGCTGTCGGTGGCGGTGCACAATCACTACAAGCGGCTCAACCACGGCGCCAAGGGTGCCGATGTCGAGCTGTCGAAGTCGAACATCCTGCTCGTCGGGCCGACCGGTTGCGGTAAGACGCTGCTCGCGCAGACGCTCGCCCGCATCCTCGACGTGCCGTTCACGATGGCCGATGCGACGACGCTGACCGAAGCGGGTTACGTCGGCGAGGATGTCGAGAACATCATCCTCAAGCTGCTCCAGGCGTCGGACTACAACGTCGAGCGGGCGCAGCGCGGGATCGTCTATATCGACGAGATCGACAAGATTTCGCGCAAGGCCGAGAACCCTTCGATCACGCGCGACGTGTCTGGCGAAGGCGTGCAGCAGGCGTTGCTCAAGCTGATGGAAGGCACCACCGCGTCGGTTCCTCCGCAGGGTGGCCGGAAACATCCGCAGCAGGAATTCCTGCAGGTGGATACGACCAACATCCTGTTCATCTGTGGCGGTGCGTTCTCGGGTCTCGAGAAGATCATCGGCGATCGTCTCCAGGGCAAGTCGATAGGTTTCGGCGCGTATGTCGCCGGGCCGGACGAGCGCAAGACGGGTGAGACGCTGAAGTCGGTCGAGCCTGAGGATCTGCTGAAGTTCGGGCTGATCCCCGAGTTCGTCGGCCGTCTGCCGGTGATCGCGACGCTCGAGGATCTCGATGTCGACGCGCTGGTGAAGATCCTGAAGGAACCGAAGAACGCGCTGGTCAAGCAGTACCAGAAGCTGTTCGAGATGGAGGACGTCGCGCTCGGCTTTACCGACGACGCGCTGGTCTCGGTCGCCAAGAAGGGCATCGAACGCAAGACCGGCGCCCGCGGGCTTCGCTCGATCCTGGAGAGCATCCTGCTCGACACGATGTTCGACCTGCCCGGCATGGACGGCGTCGACGAGGTGATGATCGACAAGGACGTGATCGAAGGCCGCAAGGAACCGATCCGCGTCTATGCGGAGAAGAAGAAGACTGGCGACGCTGCTTAAGCGGGACTGGTTTGAGATACGGAGAGGGGCGTCGAGCGATCGGCGCCCCTTTTTTTGTTTGCTGAGATATTGCGGTCCACTCTTCTGTAGTTCCCCCGCGAAAGCGGGGGTCCAGGGTACCAAGCGGTAGCGGCCATAACTCCTGGACCCCCGCCTTCGCGGGGGAACGGTGTGTGTGACCTGATCTCAACGGGCGATCGATCCGCCCGTCCTCGCTGATTTCCCCATTCTTACTTCGGAGAGGGACGAGCCCGGTTGCAACGGCACCACGGGAAGGTGCTAAATCTGCGCAGCCAAAAGCCGAACGCGTTCCAAGTCCTTTGGACGTCCGAACAGCCGGAGCATCTCGGCCAGTTCGGCACGGTCAGGCACATAAACCACGCGCTCATCCACAAAAATCGGTACGCGCGTTCGCGGCAGCACCTCGGTCCAGCCCGAGCCCGTCGCAACATGAAACCCCGCCATGATCTCGACGACCAACGGCGGCGACTCCCACCGCCCGAACAGCGTCGATCGGAACAACGAACTCGCGCCATCCTCGATCGGTACGACGCCAAGGCTGTCCATCACCCGCCGAGCATCGCCTACGCTCATCAACACATCGACGTCGCCGACCTCGATCGGTGCCACCCCGTGAAGCGCCACCGCCGCGCTGGAAATGACCCACCACGGGTCTCGAGCATCCCGCATCGCGTCGGCGATCATGACGAGCGTCTGGCGAAGATCGGCGGACCGCATCGGTGCAGCCTACTCGATCCTTACCGCCCCGCAATCGCCCCGACTCGGACCCTTATCGGCCCTCGCGCATTCGTTATCCAAGTGGAACGAGGGAGCATGCATGACGATCGAAGTGGCCGACCGACCGAACGAACACGTGGTGGAGACGATGCCGGACCGTCTGGCGCTCCCGATCTGGACGCTGATCGCGCCGGGCTTGGGACTGCTCGCCGTCCTCGTCGGCCTCGCCAAGATGGGCACGCTCGGCACCGCCGCCGCCGTGATCGTCCTGATCGGCAGCGTGCTCGCCGCCGTCCATCACGCTGAGGTCATCGCGCACAAGGTCGGCGAGCCATTCGGGACGCTCGTCCTCGCGATCGCGGTCACCGTGATCGAGGTGTCGCTGATCGTCTCGCTGATGCTCTCCAACGCCGTCGACGCGACCACGCTCGCGCGCGACACGGTGTTCGCGGCGATCATGATCATCCTCAACTTCATCATCGGGATCTGCCTGCTCGCGGGCGCGGTGCGGCATCATGAGCAGCGGTTCACGCTGAAGGGCATGACCGCGGCGCTCGGCGTGCTCGCGGCGATGGCGGTGCTGTCGCTGATCCTGCCCAACTATACGTCGTCGACGCAGGGCCCGACCTACGCGTCGTCGCAGTTGATCTTCGTCGCGGTCGTATCGCTGATACTCTACGGCACGTTCGTGCTGGTCCAGACGGTGCGCCACCGCGATTATTTCCTGCCGTCGACCGACGACAAGGACGACCACGCCGCGCCGCCGTCGGGCCGCGCTACGGGCATTGCATTCGCTGCGCTGCTGGTTGCGCTAGTCTCGGTGGTGCTGCTTGCGAAGACGCTGTCGCCGACGATCGAGGCCGCGGTGCTCGGTGCGGGCCTGCCGCTGACGGTGGTTGGCGTGGTGATCGCCGCGCTGGTGCTCGCGCCCGAGAGTCTAGCCGCGTACAAGTCGGCGCGACGCAACCGGTTGCAGACCAGCCTCAACCTTGCGCTTGGTTCTGCGTTGGCGACGATCGGACTGACTATCCCGAGCGTGGCGATCGTGTCGCTGGTGCTCGACCTGCCGCTCGCGCTCGGGATCGACGCGAAGAGCATGACGCTGTTGGCTCTGTCGCTGTTCGTGGCGACGCTGTCGCTCGGCACTGGGCGGACGACGGTGTTGCAGGGCGTCGTCCACCTCGTGATCTTCGCCGCTTATCTGTTCACGACGGTGGTGCCGTAAGCTCAGGGGCCCTGCGTCGATAGATAGGCTATGACGTCGGCGCGGTCCTTGGGGTCGGGAAGGCCGGCGAACGCCATCGTCGTGCCGGGCACCATTTTGCGCGGGTTAGTGAGCCAGGCATCCATGCGCTTGGCATCCCAGTTGCCGCCAAGCGACTTTAACCCGGCAGTGTAGGAGAAGCGCGGGCGCCGCTCGCTGATCGGGCCGCCCATAACACCGTAGAGGTTCGGCCCATCGGTATCGCCCGCATATTGCCCGATCGTGTGGCAGGCGGTGCACTGACGGAAGACGCGTTCGCCACTGGCGATCTGGCTGGTCGTGCCGGTGTCGGGGCTCGAACCGCAGCCGGATAGCGCCAGTGCCAGCAGGGGCCACCGCGGCAGGGTCATCGCTTCTGGCGTGCGGCCAAGGCGAGACCGGCGGCGATCTGCACGATCGCGTAGAGGCGACGGCGGCCGGGGCGGTCTACGAAAGGCTTCACCAGTTTCTCGGTCCCGAGCGCATCATCCTTCCAGAGATCGACGTGGCGGCGCGGTTGCAACAGCCCGATCAACCCGTCCCCAACCATGAAGATCGCCGCCATCTCCGCCGCGCGAGACGCCCAGATGTTCTCCTGCGCACGCAGGAGTCCAGGAGTCACAGGCGTCGTCTCTTGGTACCCTGGGCCCCCGCCTTCGCGGGGGAACGGTGGAGAGGTCATTGGGGCTTGGCCTTCGCAGCTTGCGCGGCTTTCCAGGCGGCAACGTCTTCCAGTGCGACACTACGCCGCAAGACCAGCGCATCCGGATCGATCACGACATGCGCGCCCGCCGGGACCGATAAGCTCGCCTTCCCCCCAGTCATCGGCAAAGTCCGCGTCTTCCCATCGATCTGCACCTGCACCGGCAGCGGAAACGGGCCATTCCCCGGCACCTTCCAGGCCAAACCCAGCGTATTTCCCGTCCGCGTCTCGACCAGTTCAGGCAAAGCCGCCTGCCGGAGATACACGTCGAAGAACCACGCATAGTCCTTCCCCGTCACCTTGCGGACGAGCGCTTCATATTCCTTCGTCGACCCGAACCGCGGCGCGAAATTGCCCGGCTTCGGATCGGCGCGCCCGTACACCGCGAGCCGAGTCACGTCGAAGAACGCCTTGTCGCCGATCAGGCTCCGCAGCGTGTGGAGCATCCAAGACCCCTTGTAGTAGATGTCCTGCCCCGCACCGCCCTTGTCGAGTTCGTACACCTCCTCTTCGGTGGTGACGCGCTGCTGCGTGATCGGCTTGAGGTTCATGATCGAGGTGCGCTCGCCCTGCATCATCGCGGCATAGCGCGCACGCCCCTCGCGCCACTGGCCGTAGAGCGGCTGCATGTACGTGCCATAGCCCTCGTGCAGCCAGTAATCGTCCCAGTTCGCGGCGGTCAGCTGGTTGCCGAACCACTCATGCGCGAACTCATGCTGGAACAGCCAGTCGAACCCCTCCGGCGCCTTCTCGTAGCCGTTGCCGTAGGCGTTGATCGTCTGGTGCTCCATGCCCTTGTGCGGCGTCTCGACCACGCCGAGCTTCTCGTCGCCGAACGGGTAGGGACCGATCATGCTTTCGAAGAAATCGAGCGTCGGCGCGAACTCGGCGAACAGCTTTTCCGCCTGCGCCTTCTCGCCCGGCAGATACCAGTAATACATCGGGATGCTGTTGCCAAAGCGGCTCTTGTACGCGCCGCTGATCTCCTCATACGGCCCGACGTTCAGCGCGATACCATAGGTGTTGGGGTGCTTGGCGCGCCAGTTCCACGTCGTCCGGCCGTCCGCCAGCGTGTCGACGCCGAGCAGCACGCCGTTCGAAGGCGCCTTCAGCCCCTTCGGCACGGTGATGTGCAGCGTCACCAGCGCAGGCTCGCCGGTCGGGAAATCGAGGCACGGCCAGAACAGGTCGCAGCCATAGCCTTCCGCGGTCGTCGCGAACCAGGTGCGGCCGTCGGGCGTCTTCGACCAGACCATCCCGTCGTCCCACGGCGCCTTCACCGCGACGTGCGGCGTACCGCCATAGGTGATCTTCGCGGTGACCTTGCCGCCAGCGGGGACGGGCTTTGGCAGCGTGATCGTCAGCCGACCCTCGGGATTGCTCCACGCCGAAGGTGCGAGCGGAACGCCGTCGATCGCGATCGCGCTGACCGGTAGATTGCGGTCGAGGTCGATCGGCAGGCGGGTGAGGGGGGCCTTCGCAGTAAAGGTGAGCGTTGCCACGCCATTCAGGCTCTCCGTCTCGGGCAACACTTCGAACGCGAGGTCGGCGCTGTCGAACCGTAGCGCGGTCTGCTCGGGGGTGAGCACCCCACCCGAACGCTGCGTCTGCGCGGTGATCGCGGGCTCGCCCTTCTTGGGAAGCGGGGCGGCGGCGAGGAGCGCGGTGGCGCTGGCGGCGAGGAGAAAACGCGAGATCATGCCGTGTTCTCGCGCCTGGGCGGCTCGCATACAAGTGCGATCCGGCACCTTCGGTTCTCCTGCGAACGCAGGAGCCCAGGATCACTGAAACCGCCGCCCGTTACCCTGGACTCCTGCGTTCGCAGGAGAACGGCTGGCGCTTGGGCAACGCGCTAAAAACCCTAACCACCGCCAACCAATTGATGGACGGTTCATCCTCACCATATACACTGTAGATTATGCCCCCATGCAGGCACCCACCGGAGCGTTCATGACCCAGTACCCCGTCCTTCCCCTTCGCGACATCGTCGTGTTCCCGCACATGATCGTGCCGCTGTTCGTCGGCCGCGATAAGTCCGTTGCCGCGCTCGAAGCGGCGATGGCGGCGGACAAGGAGATTTACCTCGTCGCGCAGGTCGACCCCGCCGAGGACGATCCCTCGCGCGATGACCTGTATTCGATGGGCGTCACCGCGACCGTGCTCCAGCTTCTGAAGCTGCCCGACGGCACCGTCCGCGTGCTGGTCGAGGGCAAGGGCCGCGCGACTCTGGAAACGCTCGACGAGAGCGGCGACTTCCTCACCGCCACGGTCGAGCCGGTCGCTGATGCCGAGGTCGAAGGGCCGGAGCTCATCGCGCTGATGCGTTCGGTGGTCGATCAGTTCGAGAACTACGCCAAGCTCAACCGCAAGCTCTCGTCGGAAACGTCGGTGCAGCTGTCGGAGATCGAGGACGCGTCGAAGCTCTCGGACGCGGTGATCGCGAACGTCCAGATCAAGGTCGCCGAGAAGCAGGCGATCCTGCTCGAAACCAACCCGTCGAAGCGCCTCGAAATGGCGTTCGCGGCGATGGAGGGCGAGCTGGGCGTCCTTCAGGTCGAGAAGAAGATCAAGAGCCGCGTGAAGCGCCAGATGGAGAAGACGCAGCGCGAATATTACCTCAACGAGCAGTTGAAGGCGATTCAGCGCGAGCTCGGCAACGAGGACGGCGAGGGCGAAGGCGACGAGATCGCCGAGCTGACGCAGAAGATCGCGACGCTCAAGATGAGCAAGGAGGCGCGCGGCAAGGCGACGTCGGAGCTGAAGAAGCTCAAGACGATGGCGCCGATGAGCGCCGAGGCGACCGTCGTGCGCAATTATCTCGACGTCCTGCTCGGGCTCCCCTGGGGCAAGAAGTCGAAGATCAAGAAGGACATCGCCGCCGCGCAGGTGACGCTGGACGAGGATCATTACGCGCTCGAGAAGGTCAAGGACCGGATCGTCGAGTATCTCGCGGTGCAGGCGCGAACCAACAAGCTGAAGGGGCCAATCCTGTGCCTCGTCGGTCCTCCCGGTGTCGGCAAGACCTCGCTCGGCAAGTCGATCGCCAAGGCGACCGGGCGCGAGTTCATCCGCCAGTCGCTCGGTGGCGTGCGTGACGAAGCCGAGATCCGTGGGCATCGTCGCACCTATATCGGTTCGCTGCCGGGCAAGATCGTGACGAACCTCAAAAAGGCCGGCACGTCCAACCCGCTGTTCCTGCTCGACGAGATCGACAAGCTTGGCCAGGATTTCCGCGGCGATCCCGCCTCGGCGCTGCTCGAGGTGCTCGACCCGGAGCAGAACGGCAAGTTCCAGGATCACTATCTGGAGGTCGATATCGACCTGTCGGACGTAATGTTCGTGTGCACGGCCAACTCGCTGAACCTGCCGCAAGCGCTGCTCGACCGCATGGAGATCATCCGTCTGGAGGGCTATACCGAGGACGAAAAGGTCGAGATCGCCGAGCGTCATCTGGTCGAAAAGCAGATCGAGGCGCATGGGCTGAAGCCGGGCGAGTTCACGCTGACGCAGGAAGGGCTTCGTACGCTCATCCAGCAATACACGCGGGAGGCCGGCGTGCGTACGCTGGAGCGCGAGATCGCCAAGCTGTGCCGCAAGGCGCTGCGCCAGATCCTCGAGAACAAGACCACCAGCGTCACGATCACGCCCGAGAACATCGGCGAATATGCCGGTGTGCAGAAGTACCGCCATGGTCTTGGCGAAACCGAGAACCAGATCGGTGCTGTCACCGGGCTCGCCTGGACCGAAGTCGGCGGCGAGTTGCTGACGATCGAGAGCGTGACGGTCGCGGGCAAGGGCCAGGCCAAGCTCACCGGCAAGCTCGGCGACGTGATGAAGGAGTCGATCGAGACCGCGTTCAGCTTCGTCAAGGCACGCGCGCCGAGCTACGGGATCAAGCCGAGCCTGTTCGCGCGGAAGGATATCCACATCCATCTGCCCGAGGGTGCGGTGCCGAAGGATGGCCCATCGGCGGGTATCGGCATGGTCACGTCGATCGTCTCGACGCTGACCGGCGTGCCGATCCGGCGCGAGGTGGCGATGACCGGCGAGGTGACGCTGCGTGGTCGCGTACTGCCGATCGGTGGCCTCAAGGAGAAGCTGCTGGCGGCGCTCCGTGGTGGGATCGAGACGGTGCTGATCCCGGCCGAAAACGAGAAGGACCTCGCGGAGATCCCGGCGAACATCAAGGCGGGGCTGAAGATCATCCCGGTTTCGCATGTCGACGAGGTGCTCCGCCTGGCGCTGACCGAGCCGCTCGAAGCGATCGAGTGGACCGATGCGGACGAGCTGGCGGCGCTGCCGCCGGCACCGATCGCGCCGGTCGGGGGTGGCCTTCACCACTGATCCATGTTTGGATCGTAAGCGATGACGCGGCGGTTTCGTTTGACAGCAGACGGGGCCGCCGCATTATTGCGCGCTGACTGCGGCCGTGATTCTATCGCGGCCGACTTGAGACTTTCCGGGGGACTATATGAACAAGCAGGAACTGATCGCGACGGTTGCCGACACGTCCGGGCTGGTGAAGGCCGACGCGGTCAAGGCCGTCGAGGCGGTGTTCGACGCGATCGAGGCATCGTTGAAGAAGGGCGACGAGGTTCGCCTGGTCGGTTTCGGCACGTTCTCGATTTCGAAGCGCAAGGCGTCGACCGGCCGCAATCCCCGTACCGGCGAGCCGATGACGATCAAGGCCTCGACGCAGCCGAAGTTCAAGGCCGGCAAGGGCCTGAAGGACGCGGTCAACTAGGACCGGTGTCGATAGGGCTGGACAGGTGGACGGGGTCTGCCTAAAGGCCCGCTTCCGAACGAGTTTCGGGCGCGTAGCTCAGTGGTAGAGCACACCCTTCACACGGGTGGGGTCGCTGGTTCAATCCCAGCCGCGCCCACCAGATTTACGCCGGTTCCTTCGCACGAAGGGGCCGGCGTTGCTGTTTCTGGCTGCCGTCGGGGCATGATGATCTCGCGGCATGCTTCGCCCCCAAAGATCCGTCATCCTGACGAAAGTCAGGATCCAGAGCCAGGCAGTGCGACGCCCGTTACTCTGGGTCCTGACTTTCGTCAGGATGACGGGGACGTGCGGGAAGTCGGCGCACCCCCCCTCAGCGTAACATGACAGCTTCTTCATTAGGCTGGTTCGTTCGATCGAACTAAATGCCGCGCGTGGTCCAGTCACGACTCCTAGACATCGCGATCAGCGAATTCGGCAGCAAGGGGCTGGAGGGGGCAAGCACGCGCGCGATCGCTGCGGCGGCGGGCACGGCGATGTCGTCGATCACCTATCATTACGGCGGTAAGGACGGGCTGTACCTCGCCGCGGCGGATCGGATCGCCGAGCGCATGTCCGCGATGATGACCGAGCCGTTCGACGTACCCGCCGGGGTCGTCGAGGACGCCACCGCAGCGCGCACCCGGATCCATCGGATTTTCGCGCGGCTCGCGGACAAGATGGCGAGCGACGAGAACGCCGACTGGACGCTGTTCATCCTGCGCGAGCAGATGAAACCCGGTGCGGCGTTCGAGCGGATCTATGGCGGCGTGATGGGGCAGATGATCGAGACGCTTGCCGATCTCGTCGCCACCGCGACCGGCTGTAGCAGCGCGCGCATCGCGCGGATCACGACGATCACGTTGATGGGGCAGGTCCTCGCGCTGCGATCGAGCCGCGCGACCTTCCTCAAACTGCTCGGGCGCGATGCGCTCGGGGCCGACGACATCCACGATATCAAGGCGCGGATCGACGCCAATATCGACGCCATCCTCGATTCGATGCGTGCTGAAGAACAGGGCCAGGCATGACCGACCAGACGAACCACTCCGACACCGACCACAACGATGAGGATCGCAAATCCGATCCGAATGGCGAGGACCAGCAGTCCGATACGGAACAGCAGGACGACTCTGACGACGAGGCCGACAAGAAGCCGTCGGTGTTCAAGAAGCCGCTGTTCTGGATCATCCTCATCATCGTCGTCGGCGGGTTGATCATCGGCGGCGTGCTCTACTGGCTTCACGCGCGGCAGTTCGAGTCGACCGACGATGCGTTCGTCGACACGCACATCGTCCGCCTTGCACCGCAGGTCGCGGGGACGCTGGTGCAGGTCGCCGACATCGACAACCGCCACGTCGAGGCAGGTCGCCTGCTCGCCGTGATCAAGGCATCCGGCCGCGATGCGCAGGTCGCCGAGGCGCAGGCAAACGAATCGCAGGCCCGCGCGCAGTTCGCGCAGGCGCAGGCACAGGTCACCGCCGCCGAAGCGCAACGCCAGCAGGCGGCCGCCCAAGCACGCGTCCCAATGGCGGCTGCGGTGAAGGCCCAGCAGGATCTCGCGCGCTACGAGGCGTTGCTGCGGCTCGACCCGAGCGCTGTCGCCGGCCAACAGCTCGATCAGGCACGTGCCACCGCGCGCCAGACCGCCGCCGATGCCGCCGCCGCCCGCGAGCAGATCGACACCGCCACCGCGCAGATCAGCGTCGCCAGGAAACAGGTCGGCGCGGCGAAGTCGGTGATCGACGCCCGTCGCGCGCAGGTCGATCAGGCCAACGTCACGATCGGCGATCTCCGCCTGACCGCGCCGGTTGCCGGCCAGGTCGTCAACCGCTCGGTCAATGTCGGCTCCTATGTCGCGCCCGGCACGCAGTTGATGGCGATCGTCCCCGACACAATGTGGGTGACGGCCAACTTCAAGGAAACGCAGCTCACGCTGATGAAGATCGGCCAGCCCGTCGACATCCATGTCGACGCGTATCCCGGCGTCGATTTCAAGGGGCATGTCGACTCGATCCAGCGCGGCGCTGGCCAGGCGTTCGCGCTGCTGCCCCCGCAGAACGCGACCGGCAATTATGTGAAGGTGGTCCAGCGCGTCCCCGTGCGTATCGTGTTCGACGCGAAGAACGGTCCGGATCCGAAGCGCTATCCGATCGGCCCCGGCATGTCGGTGGTGCCGACCGTCAAGGTCCGCTGAGGTGGCGAAAGCCCCAGCGAAAGCTGATGCGGGCGGCGGTCACACCTGGTCGCCAAGCCGGTCGGCGGCGGGCAAGTACAGCCCGTGGCTGATCGTCGCGATCATCTCGATCCCGACCTTCATGGAGGTGCTCGACACCTCGATCGCCAACGTCGCGCTCGATCATATCTCGGGCGGGCTGTCGATCACCACCGATCAGGCGACCTGGGTGCTGACAAGCTACCTCGTCGCCAACGCGATCGTCATCCCGATCTCGGGCTGGCTGTCGGACGCGATCGGCCGGAAGCGCTATTTCCTCCTCTCGATCGCGTTGTTCACGCTCGCCTCGCTGCTCTGCGGCCTCGCGCCGAACATCGGCACCCTCGTCGTCGCCCGCGTCTTACAAGGCATCGGCGGCGGCGGATTGGCGCCGGTCGAACAGTCGATCCTCGCCGACACCTTCCCGCCCAAACAACGCGGGATGGCGTTCGCGGCGTTCGCGATCGTCGTCGTCGTCGGCCCCGTGCTCGGGCCAACGCTCGGCGGCTACATCGTCGAATATTCGAGCTGGCACTGGGTCTTCCTGATCAACGTGCCGGTCGGCATCGCCGCGTGGTTCCTGGTCGAGACGTTCGTCGACGAGCCGGATCAGGTGAAGAAGGACCGCGACGAGCGCTTCAAGAACGGCCTGACGATCGACTATGTCGGCGTCGCGTTGGTCGCGCTCGGGCTCGGCTTCCTCGAACTCACCTTCGATCGCGGCGAGCGCGAGGACTGGTTCGCGAGCGGTTTCATCGTCATGTCGGCGATCATCGCCGCGGTGTCGCTGGTCACGCTCGTCGTCTGGGAACTGAACCACAAGGACCCGGTGATCGACCTCAAGCTGATGAAGAACCGCAACTTCGCGCTGACGATCGGCGTGATGGGCGTCACCGGGATGATCCTGTTCGGCACCACGCAGCTGATCCCGCAGATGCTGCAACAGGTGCTCGGCTACAGCTCGCTCGACGCCGGCCTCGCGCTAACCGCCGGCGGTCTGGCGACGCTCGTCATGGTGCCATTCGCGGGGCGGTTGAGCGGGCTGGTCGACGTCCGCTTCCTCCTCTTCCCCGCGTTGCTGGTGCAGGCGTTCGCGCTGTGGAACATGAGCCACCTGACCGCCGACATCGCGTTTTCCGATGCGGCGTTCGCGCGGCTGTTCCAGGCGATGGCGCTGCCGTTCCTGTTCGTGCCGATCAACGCGATCGCCTATGTCGGTCTCAAGCAGACGCAGACTGCGCAGGCGTCGAGCCTGCTCAACGTCTCGCGGAACCTCGGCGGCACGATCGGCATCTGTTTCGCGCAGACGCAGCTTGCGGGCGGATTGCAGCGGCACCAGTCGGAACTGACGCAGACGCTCAACCCGCTCGATCCGAATTATAACGACTGGATGCAGAAGGCGACGAGCGTGTTCGGCGGGCAGGGCGATGCGACGACTCCCTTGGCCGTTCTCTACAGCCAGATGCAGCGGCAGGCGACGATGCTCGCGTTCCTCGACGTGTTCCGCGCGATGATGGTGGTCGTGCTGTGCGTCGCGCCACTGGTTCTATTCATGCGCTCCGGCAAGACCGGCGGCGCGCCCTCGGGAGGGATGCATTGATGCGTGCGCGGTTCATGGTGGTTGCGGTTGCGGCCCTGCTCGCGGGGTGCACCGTCGGCCCGAACTACACCCCGCCGGAGATGGCGGTGCCGCCGGCGTTCGTTGGTCCGCAAGCGAGCGTTGGTGCGACGGTCGATCCGGCGCGCTGGTGGTCGGCGTTCGGCGATCCGCAACTGGACGGCCTCGTCGAGCGCGCGCTGAAGGGCAATCCCGACATCGCGATCGCCGCCTCGCGCGTGCGCCAGGCGCGGTTGCAGGAGATCGTCGCACGCTCGCAAGGGTTGCCGAGCGTGAACGCCAGCGCCAGTCCGAGCCACATCGAGTTCAGCAAGAACGCCGGCCTCTCGTCGATCGCACGTGCGTTCAGCGGCGGCACGGGGGCAGGCGGCACCGGCTCGACCGGGGGGATAGCACTGCCCGGCAGCGGGATCACGACGTACTCGGTCGGGTTCGACGCGAGTTGGGAGCTCGACCTGTTCGGCGGCGTCCGGCGGAGCACCGAAGGCGCGCGGGCGCGGACCGAAGCAGCGGTCTGGTCGAAGCGCGACGCTGCGGTGACGCTCGCGGCGGAAGTCGCGCAGGCGTATTTCGCGCTGCGGCTCGACCAGGCGCAGCTCGCGACGATCGAGGGCGAGATCGCCAACCAGCAACGCGCACTGACGATCGCGGGCAACATCGCCAAGGTCGGCCTCGTCCCGCCGATCGACGTCACCCGCCAGCGCGCCTCGATCACCTCGACGCAAGCGCGTGCCGAGCCGGTCCGTGCCGATGTCGACGTCCGCATGCACGCGCTGGCGATCCTGCTCGGCGAGCCGCCTGCGACATTGATGACCGAACTCGCAGCGCCTTCGGTCGCACCGCTTGGTGTGCCGACTATCCCGGCGGGGTTGCCGTCGGAGCTGTTGCGTCGTCGCCCCGACGTACGGGCGGCAGAGCGCGATCTGGCTGCCTCGACCGCGGATATCGGCGTGGCGGTGGCGGATATGTATCCGAAGTTCAGCCTCACCGGCATGAGCCAGCTGATCTCGACCGCGCTCGGCAATCTGTTCTCGGGCGACAGTCTCCAGCTGACCGCCTCCGGCGCGGCGCAATTTCCGCTGCTCGACTGGGGCCGGCGCAAGTCGACCGTGAAGTCGCGCGAGGAGGATCGCGAGCAGGCGTATCTGCGCTATCGCTCGACCGTGTTGCAGGCGCTGCGCGACGTCGAGGACCCGCTCGCGCAGATCGCGGCCGAACGGCGTCGGAATGCGGCTTTGCAGCGCGCGGTGGTCGATGCGCAGAGCAGCGCGAAGGCGGCGGAGTCGCAGTACCGAACCGGGTTCGTGGCGCAGACGACTCTGTTGAATGCGGAGACGGACGTGCTGACGGCGCGGGAGCAGCTGGTGTCGAGCGATGCGCAGTTGCGGCAGCTTACGGTGGCGCTGTTCAAAGCGCTGGGGGGTGGTTGGGAGCAGGCGGAGTAGGCGCACGCGCTAACTCATCCGTCACCCGAACCTACTTGTTCTCCCGCGAAGGCGGGAGCCCAGTCTGGGCTCCCGCCTTCGCGGGAGAACAAAGTATCGGGGAAGGGCGCCTGCGAGTTACAACACCACCCCGGCGAAGGCCGGGGCCCAATTGGGAAACGTCGGTAACGTAAGTGCGCGCTTCATCACTGCAACCTTGCCAATTGGGCCCCGGCCTTCGCCGGGGTAGTCGTTTTTTAGGCAGGTGTTTTCAGCGAGCAGTCGTTCAATCAAAATGGGCGGCCAAACGACCGCCCCAAAAATCACTTCTTCTTGTTCTTCCGCGCCGCATACTTGGCGTCACGGATCGCCTTCTTCTCGGCGTCGGTCAGCTCGACCTTGGCCTCGGCCTCGCGCTTCTTCGCAGCGGCTGCTTCGGCCTCTGCCTTCTTGGCAGCCTTGGCTTCGTCCTCGGCGGCACGCTTGGCAGCACGCTTCTCACGCTCGGCGAGTTCCTTGGCTTCGCGCGCGGCGAGGCGCTCGGCTACGACCGCTTCGTCGATCGGTGGCTTGGCGCGCAGAGCTTCCAGCGCCTTCTGCTTGGCGGCGGCTGCGCTGCTCGTACGGTCCTGGAAGCTGGGGTCCTTGAAAGAGGCCATTGTCGTAGAATAATCCTGTAATATCGGTCTGACCGCCCGCACGCAGGAATGCGTGGGCATTGACGCTGGCTGCGCCTTTAAATCATCGCGCGCCGGATCGGAAGAGATGTGTTCGATGGCGCGGTTTTCAAGGCGCGGGTCGGCAGCATCCCGATCGACAGTCATCGAACCGTCATATCATCGTCATGCAAGCGTAACCGAAATCGCATCGCCGCGTCATCTGGCCAGCCTAACCGCCATGTCACGGTCGGCAGGGGGGAGCCTGGGTCGATCCGAACAAACAACGGTACGACTCGGGAGTCCTTCGCATGACCAGCTTTACTCGCCTCGGCACGATCCTGCTGACCGGCACGGCCTGCCTCGCACTCACCGCATGCGGCGGTGCCGACGACGTCGCTTCGCCGGGCGCAGGCACGGTGATCATCACCCCGCCGGCAACGCCGACCCCGACGCCGTCCACCCCGACGCCAACGCCGACTGCGATCACGGCCGCACAGTTCGCCTCGACCTCGGGCGCGCGCTCGGACGGCTCGATCACGATCAGCGCCGACGAGCAGCTTGCGATCGTCAACGCGGGCACGAACAACAACGTCAACGGCACGAACGTCCTGAATGGCGTCTACCCGATTGCTGCCACTTCGGCGACCACCGCGACCGACCCGTCGTCGATCAACCCGTTCTTCACCAGCACGAACTTCGTCGGCGCGCTGAACGGTCCGACCGACACGGCGTTCCAGGGCTGGACCTGCAACTCGTCGTCGGCGCAGTTCGGCGGCACCACGACCGCGAGTTGCACGGCCGTCCCGAGCATCGGTGCATACAGCGCTGCGACCTCGGTGTGCCCGACGGGTACGATCGACGATGGGACGAACGAAACCAGTTCGGCGCCCGCAACGCGCCGCCTCTGCCGTCTGCCGACGCTCATCACCGCCAGCCTGACGCTGCCGAAGATTGCCGGGGTCGTCTATCGCCTGCGTGGCCAGACCGAAGTCGGCACCGATGTCGGCACGACCGGTGCCGATACCGGCGTGACGCTGACGATCGCGCCTGGCGTCGTCGTCGCGGCGGATTCGACCGAAGTCACCGCCGACCTCCTGCTCGTCAACCGCGGGTCGAAGATCAGCGCCGTCGGTACGCGCGATGCGCCGATCATCTTCACGTCGCAGCAGAACCTGACCGCCAACGGCGTCAGCGATGCGACGCAGGGCCAGTGGGGCGGGATCATCCTGCTCGGCCGCGCACCCGTCGCGGTCTGCGCCACCGGTACCGGCCCGAACAACGCGGGCGGCACCAGCACGACCTGCCAGCTCGCGATCGAGGGCGTCACCGGGCGGTCCTATGGTGGCCCTACGCAGGCCGACAACAGCGGTACGATGCAGTACGTCCAGATCCGCTACAGCGGCATCGCGATCAGCGATGGCAACGAGCTGCAGGGCCTGACGCTCGGCGGCACCGGTTCGGCGACGACGATCGATCACGTCCAGAGCCACAACTCGGCCGATGACGGCATCGAGATCTTCGGCGGCACCACGAACATCAAGTATTTCGCGGTCACCGGCGCCGACGACGACGGCTACGACATCGACAACGGCTATCGCGGCTTCATGCAGTTCATCATCGCTGCGCAGAAGATCACCCCGGCAACCGCCGACTCGTTCTCGACCGAGATCGACTCGAACGGTGCAGAGGATCTGCTGCCACGTACCTTCGGTCAGTATTCGAACTTCACGTTCGTGCAGACCGCATTTGCACCGGCCGCGATCCGCCAGCGTGGTGGTTCGGACATGCGCTTCATCAACGGCATCGTGAAGACGCCGGCGACCGTCGCCTGCCTCAACCTCGTTGCGCAGGAAGCCAGCCAGGCCGACCGCTCGACGATCCGCGCAGCCGATGCTTCGAAGCAGGACCAGGGGCCGCCGATCTTCACGTCGGTCTACTTCAACTGCAACGGCCGGTAACGGTTCGCAGTCGTCCCCTTAGTCGGCTCCCCAGTCCGCTGGGGCGGTCGATGATGTGAGCAGCGATGCCGGGGTGGTTCGACGACCACCCCGGCATTTGCCCATAGACTCCTGATCTGGATATTCGGCCATGCAAACGCGCTTCGGCTATGCCACCTTACTTCTCCTGACCTCCCAGCTGGTCGCGCCCGCGGTGCTGGCCCAAACCGGCGGCGCCGCGCCGGCTCCCGCGGCATCGCCACCCGCCTCGACCACGCCGACGGGGCCTACCTCGACGCCGGTGGACACGTCTGCGCCCCAGGCTGCCGGTGCAGGGTCTGCCGCAGCGCAAGCCGAAGTGTCGACGCCGGGCTACGATCCCAACGCCGGTGAGGACATCGTCGTCGTCGGTCGCAACATCCCGAATTTCGTACGCGCGACCCCGCAGGTCGTCTCGATCCTGTCGACCGAAGACATCGCGCGTACCGGCGAAGGCGACATCGCCGGCGCGCTGTCGCGCGTCACCGGCCTAAGCATCGTCGGCAACGGCTTCGTCTATGTCCGCGGTCTCGGCGATCGTTACTCATCATCGCTGCTGAATGGTTCGCCACTGCCAAGCCCCGAGCCGCTGCGCCGTTCGGTCCCGCTCGACATCTTCCCGACCACGATCGTCGGGTCGGCGCTGGTCCAGAAGACCTATTCGGTGAACTATCCCGGCGAATTCGGCGGTGGCGTGATCAACCTCACGACCAAGGCGATCCCGGACAAGAACTTCCTGTCGTTCGGCGGTTCGATCTCGGCCGACACTGCGACCACCAGCGAACTCGGCTACACCTATTATGGTGGCGATGCCGACTGGATCGGCTTCGACGACGGCACGCGGAAAGTGCCGAGCTTCATCAAGAACGCACCGAGCGGCACCGGCAACATCTCGGCCGCGCAGGCTGCGACGCTCAGCAACGCCTCGACCTCGCTGCTCCAGCGCAACAACCAGCTTCCCGCCAATTTCTCGGGTGAGATCAGCGGCGGCTCGGTGTTCGACATCGGTTCGGGCCGGCTCGGCGTGATCGCGTCGGTCAGCGCGAGCAACACCTTCCGCACCCGCAGCATCACGCAGCAGGATTCGGTGACCAACGAAGGGCTGCTCCGCAACGATTTCCAGACTTTGCTGACCGATAACCGGATCGTCGCCAACGCGCTGATCGGCCTCGGCTACGAGTTCGGCGAGAACAGCATCAAGCTGACCAACGTCTATATCCACGACACGCTGAAGCAGGCGCGTGGCTCGTCGGCGACTACCTACAACAACTCCAGCGGCCTGCGTTTCCAGCAGAATACCAACTGGTTCGAACGCCAGCTGTTCGAGAGCCAGCTGGTTGGTGCGTTCAAGCCCGTCGACGCGCTGACGCTCGACGTCCGTGGCGCTTATGCCAATTCGAAGCGCAACGCCCCGTACGAGCGGCAGTTCGACTATCTCTGCTCGAACACCACCACGACGGGTCAGCCAATCACGGTGCAGGATCCGAACGGGACCGGCGGCGCGCAGTGCAATGGCGCGTATCAGGTGACGCAGCGCTTCTCGCCGTTCGCCTCGATCATCTTCAGCGAACTGAAGGAAGACCTCTACAGCGGCCAGGCGGACGCGACGTACAAGCTGTCGACCGAGCGGCCGATGTCGCTATCGACCGGGTATTTCTACTCGGATACGAAGCGTACGTCGTCGCGCCTCCAGTTCAACTACCAGACGCCGCGCGGCGGCGGCACCGCGCCGGGCTATCCGTACAATCTGCTCCGTCCGGATTACCTGCTGGCGATCGATACCAACGATCCGCTCAACTCGCTCGAATTGCAGTTCAACACCCCGCTCGGCGCGTATCAGTATGATGCGTCGCTGCGGATCCATGCGGGCTATGTCCAGGCCGAGGCCGAGGCGACCGACGGCGTCCGCGCGACGATCGGCGTGCGCTACGAAACGGCGGAAGAGCGTGTCACGCCGATCCTCTCCGCGACGACGCGTCTGAAGAACGACTATTTCCTGCCGGCCTCGACGCTGACCTGGAATTTCGCGCCTGACATGCAGCTTCGCGCGAGCGCTTCGAAGACGATCTCGCGCCCGCAGTTCCGCGAGCTTGCACCACAGCAGTTCCGCGATCCCGAATCGGATCGCCTGTTCTTCGGTAACCCGCTGTTGCAGGATACCAAGCTCTACAATCTCGACGCGCGTTACGAATGGTTCTTCGCGCGTGACCAGCGCTTTACGCTTGGGGCGTTCTACAAGCGGATCGACAAGCCGATCGAGCAGGTCGGTTTCTACACCGGCGCCGACGATCGTCTCCAGACCGGCTTCACCAACCTGCCCAAGGCCAAGCTGTACGGCGGCGAGGTCGAGTTCCAGAAATACGTGCCGCTCGACACGCTCGGCAGCGATTTCTTCGCGACCCGCCGCCTGCTGTTCATCGCCAACTACACCTATACGCAGTCGTCGATCACGGTGGACGGCAGCTGCGTCCCGAACGTGGTGGACCAGAGGACCGCGACCGGGGGCTGCCAGGTCGGCTTCGCACCCGCGACCGGCAATTTCCGCGACGGCGCGCCGCTCACGGGTCAGTCGGATCACCTGGTCAATGTCCAGCTCGGGCTGGAAGATACCAAGGCGCTGTCGCAGATCACGTTGCTCTTCAACTACGCCAGCGACCGCGTGACCAATCGTGGCCCGTCGAACCTCGGTGGCACGGGCTTCCTGCCCGACATCATCGAAAAGCCCGGCATCCGCCTGGATCTCGTCGCCCGCCAGGGTGTCGAACTGCGCGGCGCCAAGTTCGAGGTGAAGGCCGAGGCCCGCAACCTCACCAAGACTCGCTTCACCGAGGGCCAGACGTTCGAGAACGGCAACAAGGTGTACATCAACCGGTATAATCTGGGTCAGGTGTTCACGCTCGGGATCAGCACGACGTTCTGAGGACCGGATCGAGAGCCGCAATCCTCCCCTTGGCGGGGGAGGATTGTACCTGGAGCGAAATGCCGCGGCTAACCCCAAGGCTTCTCCCGAAACCATTTGGTGGTCACATACTTGACCCCCGACCGCACCTTCATCCCGTGATGCAGCGTCGCGGGGTTGAGGCTGCCATCCGCGCGCCGGTTGTTCCACGCCAGCAGCTTGCCCGTCTCCGGCTGGACGATCTTGTCGATCGCCTTGAACCGCGTCGCGCCGCCTGCTTCGGGCTGGTTGAGGTAGATCATCACGGTCCACGTCCGGTTGCCGGCAATCCCGCAGTAGCGCTGATAATCGACGCCGTTCGGCTCGAAATAGTCGGTGTGTCCCTTGAACTCCTGCCCGACCGCATAGCGCTGCCCCTGGAGCGGTTCGCCGTAAACCGGGTCGAGCCCGGTCAGCGCCGCGATCCGGCGCTCGACCTCGATCACCGCGGGGTGCAGCGCCGACAGGTCGCCGGTCTCGCTCGTCCGATAGCTCGCATCGCCGTTCGAATCGGAGATCGTCGATGGCCGCCGCACCGCGTCGATCTGTTCGATCAGCGTGGCGCACAGCGCGGGCGGCAGGAAGTCGCGCCGCACGAACAGGTCGAGTTTGGGGCTCGGTACGCGCTGCACGCCGGGCACGGACAGCCGCGCGATGATCGCTTCGGGGGGCAGGCCGGAGCCACTGGACGGGACAGGATCGGACATGCACGTCTTCTGCCCATCGCCGACGCGAAGCGCTACCCCATCAGAATTGAAGCAACCGACGTGCAAGCCATTGACGCGGAATTGTAACATGGCATGCCTACGCGACGAAGAGAGCGGGGAATTGGGGTGGATCGCGAATGCGGTTGAAGCTGGACGCGCGGGCGCGCCGTATCTTGCGGCGTATGCCCGTCGTGAATGTCTATAATGTGGTGGAACTTGCGCTGCTCGCCGGGCTGGCGGTGCAGTGCGCACGGCTGGCGTGGACGATCGTGACGCCGATCACGCCACTGGGTGACTGGCGTCCCGCCACGCCGATGGTCGTAGGGTCGCCTGCCGATATCCTGCGCGGGTTCGATCCGTTCTTCCGTCTCGGTGGTGCGGCCGGCGCACCGGCCACGGTGACCTCGCTCCAACTGACTCTGTTCGGTACGCGCATCGACGAAGCGATGGGCCGCAGTTCGGCGATCATCGCAGGGGCCGACGGTGTCCAGCAGAGCGTTGCGGTCGGCGACGAGATCCAGCCGGGCGTGCGCCTCAAGTCGGTCGCGTTCGATCACGTCACGATCGACCGCGGCGGTGCCGACGAGGATCTGTTCCTCGACCAGTCGGGCGCCGTCACGCCGGTCGTTCCGGGCGCGGCACCCGCCGGCGCTGCGTCTCCGGTCGTCGGCATCCCCGTCGCGCAGTTGCGCAGCGAGATCGGCTTCATCCCCCGCATCGACGGCGGCCGCATCAGCGGGCTCACGGTCCGATCGCAAGGCTCGGGCAACGCGTTCCGTTCCGCAGGACTGAAGGACGGCGACATCGTCACCTCGATCGGCGGGCGGCCCGTTTCCGGCCCCGGCGATCTCGACCGCATCGTCAAGGATTTCGCGGGCGGCGGCAACGTCCCCATCACCGTAGAACGCGGCCAGGATACCCTGCCGCTCGCCATCACGATCGCGCCACCCCAATGAAAAAACTGTTTCTCGGTCCCGTTGTCGCGCTCGCGCTGGCGGCAGGCGTCCACGCGCAGACCACGCTCAACGTCCGCGATGCCGATATCCGCGCGTTTATCGCCGACGCCGCCAAGGTTACCGGGCGCACCTTCATCATCGACAACCGCGTCGCGGGCAAGGTGACCGTGGTCACCGACCGCCCGCTGTCGCGCTCCGAATATTTCGAGATCTTCCTCTCGACGTTGCGCGCCAATGGCCTCGTCGCGGTGCCGACCTCGGGCGGTGCGTTCCGCGTCCAGCCGCTCGACAACGCCGCCTCGCAGCCGAGCCGGATCGGCGTCGCTGGCGCCGCACGCAACAGCTACGTCACCGAGATCATCCGCCTCCGTGCGATCGACGCGCAGTCCGCGGTCGAGACGGTTCGCCCGCTGGTCAGCGCGCAGGGCTCGGTCAGCGCGAACCGCGGCGGCAATAGCCTCGTCGTGGTCGATTTCGCGGACAATATCCGCCGTATTCGCGAGGTCCTCCGCCGGATCGACACCGACACATCCTCCACGCGCGTCGTCGCGCTCAAGAACGCGAGCGCGAAGGAGATCGCCACCGCGCTCCAGGGCCTGATCGGAACCGGCACTGGCGGCGGTCAAGGCGGGCAGGGCGGTGGCGCCGGCTCCGGTCCGAGCGCTTCGGTGGTCGCGGTCGAGGGCTCGAACGCGGTCGCGTTGCGCGGCGATCCGACCACCGTCGCCCGCCTCGCGCAGGTCGCCGCCGACCTCGATCAGAAGGCGCGCAACGGTACCGAGATCAAGGTCGTGTTCCTTGAGAACGCTGACGCCGAGCAATTGCTGCCGGTCTTGCAGGAACTCGTCGGCCAGACTCCGACGCAGCCGGTGCAGACGGCATTGTCGCGCTCCAACTTCGGATCGAGCAGCACCAACGGCGCGTCCGGCGGACAGTCGAACTTTTCGCAGCCGCAGATCCCGCAATCCGGACCGTCGTCGAGCGGCGGGGGCGGCGGATCGGGTCAGGCTGCGATCACCGCGGCGGGCGGCAAGACTGCGGCAGTCGTCACGCGCTTCGCTGGCGCCAACGCGATCGTCATCGCCGCGCCCGCCGAGATCCAGCGCCAGCTGAACGAAGTCGTCCGCCAGCTCGACACCCGCCGCGAACAGGTTCTGGTCGAGGCGATCGTCGCCGAAGTCTCCGATTCGACCGCGCGCACGCTGGGCGCACAGTTCATCGTCGGCGACCCGAGCGGTGGCGCGTTCGGCGCGTCGACCTTCTCGAACTCCGCGCCCAACATCCTGCAGATTGCTGGCGCGATCGGCGCGCGCTCGATCGGCGGCAACGGCACGACGGTCGTCGCGCCCGATGGCACGCGCACCGAAACGAACACCCCCAATGCCGCGGCGGACGCGCTGCAGCAGTCGGCGATCGCATCCATCCTTGCGGCCACCGGCGGCTTTGGCGGGTTCGGCGGCAAGATCGGCAGCACCTTCTTCGGCGCGATCATCAACGCGGTGAAGAGCGACACGACCTCGAACCTGCTCCAGGTCCCGCACCTCGTCACGCTCGACAACCAGGAGGCGCACAGCCTCGTCGGGCAGGAAATACCGATCACCACGGGGCAGGCGCTCAGCACCAATTTCGACAACGCCTTCCGCACGACGCAGCGCCAGAATGTCGGCATCGAGCTGACCGTCCGCCCGCAGGTGAACTCGTCGGGTACCGTGAAGCTCAACCTCCGCTTGGAGGTCAGCTCGATCGCCGGCCCGGTGTCGAGCGACAACAGCGATCTGATCCTCAATAAGCGCGAGGTCGAGACCGTCCGCACCGTCGACGACGGCCAGATCGCGGTGATCAGCGGCCTGCTCGACGATAACGAGCGGCGCACGATCGAGAAGATCCCGCTGCTCGGTGACATCCCCGTGCTCGGCCATCTGTTCACCTCGAAGGCGAGGCAGCGGTCGAAGACCAACCTGATGATCTTCATCCGCCCGACGATCCTGCGCACTGCCGAGGACAGCCGCCGCCTGACCGAGCAGCGCTACGGCTATGTCCGCCTGCAACAGGGTCTGCAGGAGCCGGGCGCCGAGCCATCGATCGATCAGCTCGTCCGCGATTACATGGGCGCAGCCCCGCCGATCCCGAGCGCACCGATCCCCGGCAGCATCGAAGACCCGCGTATCGCCGTCCCGGTACGCACCTCGACGATGGTCGTGCGGCCCAGGAAATGATCATTCGCGAAGGCCACGAGATCGACGCTGCTACTCCCCTCCCGCTCGCGGGAGGGGTCGGGGGAGGGCATGTCTTACTTACGGACGACGCGATCGAGGGTTATGTCATTCCCTCCCCCAACCCCTCCCGCGAGCGGGAGGGGAGCAGTGACCTCCCTCAGATCACCATCCCCTACGCCTTCGCCCGAAAGTTCGGCGTCGTCGTCGACCATACCGACACGGACTCCCACCTCACCATCGCGATGCGCGCCGGCGCGGACCCGAAAGTCCTGCTCGAACTCCGCCGCTACCTCGCACGTCCGTTCGACGTCACCTTCGTCGAACAGGTCGCCTTCGACCGCCTCCTCTCGAACGTCTACGCGATGGACGGCCAGGCCAACGCGCTCGCCGCGGTCGGGATGGGCGACGAACTCGACCTGCTGGCCGGCGACATGCCGACTGCGGAGGACCTGCTCGACACCGCCGACGACGCTCCCGCGATCCGCCTCATCAACGGCATCATCGCCGACGCCGCGCGCAACGGCGTGTCGGACATCCACATCGAGCCGTATGAGTCCGGCCTCGTCGTCCGCATGCGCATCGACGGCGTGCTGCGCGAGACGCTGCGCATGCCGCCCAACGTCGCGCCGGTCGTCGTCAGCCGTATCAAGGTCATGGCGCGCCTCGACATCGCCGAGCGCCGTGTCCCGCAGGACGGTCGCATGGGGCTGACGCTCGGCGGCAAGCTGCTCGACGTCCGCGTCTCGACGCTGCCGTCGCGGGCAGGCGAGCGCGTCGTGCTGCGTATCCTCGATAAGGAAAACGCCGGTATCGACCTCGAAGCGCTCGGCCTGCCGCCCGCACTGTTCGCGCTCCTGAACGAGGCGCTGAGCGAGCCCAACGGCATCATTCTCGTCACCGGCCCAACCGGTTCGGGCAAGACCACGTCGCTCTACGCCGCACTCCGCCTGCTCAACGACGGCAGCCGTAACATCCTTACCGTCGAGGACCCGGTCGAGTATGCGGTCGATGGCGTCGGCCAGACCCAGGTGAACCCAAAGGTCGGCCTGACCTTCGCGGCAGGGCTGCGCGCGATCCTCCGCCAGGATCCCGACGTCGTCATGGTCGGCGAAATCCGCGACCGCGAGACCGCCGAGATTGCCGTGCAGGCATCGCTGACCGGCCATCTGGTCCTCTCAACGGTCCACACCAACGACGCGATCGGCGCGATCACTCGCATGCGCGACATGAAGGTCGAGAGCTTCCTGCTCGCCTCGACGCTGCGCGCGGTGATCGCCCAGCGCCTCGTGCGCCGGCTGTGTCCGACGTGTCGCAAGGCCGTGCCCGCGTCCGATACGGTCGCCCCGCTGCTCGGCATCGCGTCCGACGCCGTCGTCTACGTCGCGCAAGGCTGCGAAGACTGCAACCAGACCGGCTACAGGGGCCGCATCGGCGTGTTCGAAGCCGTCCGCATCGACGACACGATCCGCCGCCTGATCAACACCGACGGTCACGAATCGGAAATCACCGCGCACGCATTTGCGAAGTCGCCGAACCTAGCGCAATCGGCCCGCGAACTAGTCCTCTCCGGCCAGACCACCGCCGAAGAAGCCGTCCGAGTATCCCGCCGCGACACCACGGAAGTCGTCGAGGATTCAGTAGTTGCGTAGTGTGCGGCAATTCCTCCCTGGAACGGGGAGGGGGACCAGCGAAGCTGGTGGAGGGGGCTCACCACGCTCGCACCACCAGCGGTACGCCGCCAGCAGCGCAACGCAGCGTTCGCGGCACGCCCCCTCCACCACCGCTTCGCGGCGGTCCCCCTCCCCTTGCAGGGGAGGATGATGGCTGACTTCGACTACATCGCGATCGACACCAAGGGCGCCGAACGCCGCGGCCACGTCGCCGCGTCGGATATAGACGTCGCGCGTGCCACGCTCGACGCGCGCAAATTCTACGTCGTGAAGATCACCCCCGGCGCGCCGCCACAGGCAACCAAGGGCCGCCCGCTGTTCGGCCTCCAGCTCGGTACGCCGAAGATGTCAGGCAAGAACCTCACGCTCTTCACCCGCCAGCTCGCCACGCTCAACCGCGTCTCGCCTCTGGAAGAGTCGCTTCGCACGATCACTCGCCAGACCGAACAGGACAGCGTCCGGACAATAGTCCAGCACGTCCACGCCGGTGTCGTCGAAGGCCGTCGCCTCGCCGACGCGATGGCGCGCGAACCGAAAAGCTTCCCGCCGCTTTACCGCGCAATGGTGTCGGCCGGCGAAAGCTCGGGCTCGCTCCCGACCATTCTCGACCGGCTCGCCGCCCTGCTCGAACGCCAAGCCGAGATTCGCGGCAAGCTCATCACCGCGCTCGCCTACCCGTCGATCCTCGCGCTCGTCGCGTTCGGCGTCGTCACCGCGCTGATGATGTTCGTGGTGCCGCAGGTCGTCGAGCAATTCGACACGGTCGGCCAGCAACTCCCGCTGCTCACGCGGATGGTGATGGCGTTCTCGGCGTTCCTCGTCGGATACTGGTGGGTGATGCTGCTGATCGTCGTCGGTGGCGGTCTCGCCGGGTGGCGGGCGCTGAAGGACCCGACTTTGCGACTCGCGTTCGATGGCTGGCTGCTCCGCATCCCGCTGCTCGGTCGCCTGATCCGCGATCTTCACGCGGCACGGATGGCGCGCACGCTCGGCACGATGGTCGCGAGCCGCTTGCCTCTGCTCGACGGGCTCAACCTGACCGCGAGCACGATCCATAATCGCCGTCTCCGCCAGGCCTCGGACCAGATCGTCGACGCGATCCGCGGCGGTGGTTCGCTCTCCGCCGCGATGCGCCGTGCCGGCGTCTTCCCGCCGCTGCTGACGTATCTCGCGGCGAGCGGAGAGGCGGCAGGTCGCCTCGACGAGATGCTCGAGCGCGCCGCCGACTATCTCGAACGCGAGTTCGACCGCTTCACCGCCACCGCACTCTCGCTGCTCGAACCGCTGATCATCGTCGTGATGGGCGGCATCGTCGCGACGATCGTGCTATCTATCCTGCTCCCGATCCTCCAGCTCAACACGTTGGCCGGACAATGAGGTTGTTCATGCGTCCCGAAGATAAAAAGAAGCTCCGCGAGGCCGGCTTTACCCTCGTCGAGCTGATGGTGGTGATCGTCATCATCGGCCTGTTGGCGACGATCGTCGCACTCAACGTGCTGCCCTCGGGCGACACCGCGCGGATCCAGAAGGCGAAGGCCGACATCGCGCAGATCGAGGGCGGGCTGGAGCTCTACAAGCTCCAGAACATGACCTTTCCCAACACTACGCAGGGGCTCAACGCGCTCGTCTCGGCGCCCGCGGGGCTCGCCGATCCGTCGCGGTACCAGCGTGGCGGGTATCTGAAAAAGCTGCCGAACGATCCCTGGGGGCGCCCGTATCTCTACGCCTCGCCCGGCGCGCACGGCGAGGCCGACGTCTGGACCTTCGGGGCGGACGGCAAGGAAGGCGGCGAGGGGATCGATGCCGATATCGGCAGCTGGCAATAAGCGCGAAGCCGGTTTCACGCTGGTCGAACTGATGGTCGTCGTCACGATCATCGGTCTCGCATCCGCCGTCGCCGTGCTCGTCATGCCAGACCCTCGCGGCCGCGTGCTCGATGAGGCGACACGCTTTGCCCTGCGCACCCGCGCTGCGCATGATTCGGCGATCGTCGAGGCACGTCCGGTGAGCGTCTGGATTAGCGGCGGCGGCTACGGCTTCGACCGGCGGCTGGCGGGCGGCTGGACACCGATCGCAGAGAAACCGATGCGCGTCGAACGCTGGAACGAAGGCACCAGAGCGAGCATCGGCGACACCACCGGCCGGATGCGCGTGACGTTCGACCCGACCGGCCTCGTCGATCGCCCTGCGGAAATCCGCCTCGATCGTGGCGGCGTCGCGGCGACGGTCCACATCGACGCCGACGGTAGCGTAAGAGCCGATGCGGGCTGAGCGCGGCTTCACCCTCATAGAAATCATGGTCGCGCTGGCAGTGTTCAGCCTCGCGGCGATGGCACTCGTGCGTCTGGAAAGCGCGACGATCCGCGGCGCCTCGATCCTCGACGAAACGCTCGTCGCGCAGATGGTCGCGCGCAACGTCGCGATCGACGCGGTCACCAGCGCGCAACCACCGACCGCAGGCCGCGTTACCGGCGTCGAGACGAACGGCGGCCAGCCCTGGATGTGGACCCGGCAGGTCAGCGCACTCGGCGGATCGAGCGTGTTGCGGATCGACGTAGCGGTCGCCGACCGGACCGGCACGCAACTCGGTCGTCTGACGATGGTCCGACCAGCACCGCGGATGGTGATGTGACGCCTCCAAAAACCGAGGCCGGTTTCACGCTTATCGAAGTCATGGTGTCGCTCATGATCTTCGGCATGATCGCCGCCGCGGGCGTGGCGATCCTGTCGTTCAGCGTAAAGGCGCAGAGCTCGACCGGCGCCAGGCTCGACGACATCAGCGCGCTCACCCGGACGATGTCGATCCTGTCCGCCGACCTCGCGCAGGCTTCGAACCGCGGCAGCCGCGACGAGGCCGGCACCAGCGTCCCCGCATTCATCGGCGAGAGCGGATCGGGCGTCACGCCGATGCTCCGCCTCGTCCGTGCCGGCTGGAGCAACATCGACGGTGCGGCGCGCTCCAGCATGCAGAAGGTCGCCTACCGCGTCGACGGGGGCGCGCTTCAGCGGATCGCCTATCCGATGGTCGACGGCGCGCAGCCACTGCCGCCTGCCGCGTTGCTCACCAAAGTCCGGCAGGTCGCGCTCCGCTATCGCATCGCCGGCGCATGGAGCGATCGGTGGGACGGCGTCAGCGGCAAGCCCTTGCCCGACGCGATGGAACTCACCGTCCAGCGCGACGACGGAACGCAATTTCGCCAAATGTTCCTCGTCGGCACCAGCTACGTACCGGCGCCATCTGATGGGACCGGTCCCGCCGCGACGCCACCGGCTGCGACACCTCCGGGACGGGAGACGCCCGGTGCGCGCACCTGATCGCGGCATTCCGCGTGGGCAGGAACGAGGTGCGGCGTTGCTCACCGTGCTGATGCTCGTCGCGATCATCGCGGTGATGGCGGGCGCCGCGCTGGAGAAGCTCCGGTTGTCGACCCGCCTCGCGAGCAACGCCGCGACGGGCGAGCAGGCGCGTGCCTATGCGCTGGCAGCCGAGACGATGGCGCTGACTCGCGTCTCCAACCTGCTCGCGCAAAGTCCCAAGCGCGTCACGCTGAGTGGCGGCTGGAGCAATACGCCGTTCGGCCTGCCGGTGCCCGGCGGCTTTGCCACCGCACGTGTCCGGGACGGGGCGAACTGTTTCAACCTCAACTCTCTCGTCGGCATGACCACCCCCGGCATGTACGTCGCGCGCGGCGACGTCCGGCCGCAGTTCGTCCGCCTGATGCGGCTGCTCGACGTGCCGGTGCAGGTCGCGGAACAGGTCGCGGCGGGCACGACCGACTGGATCGACAGCGATCAGGACCAGTCACCGATGGGGGCCGAGGACGGTGCATATCTCGGCCGCGTGCCGTCGTACCGCACCGCCGGCACGTTGATGAGCGACCCGAGCGAACTGCGCGCGATCGCGGGGATGACGCCTGAGATCTACACGAAGATCCGGCCGTGGATCTGCACGCTGCCCTTCGCCAGGCCGTCGCCGATCAACGTCAACACGCTGCTACCCGAACAGAGCGTGCTGCTGGCGATGATGTATCCCGATACGCTGTCGGTCGGTGCTGCCCAGCAACTGCTGCTGCGGCGACCGGTGCAAGGCTATGCGACCTTCGACGAAATGCAGAAGGGCGCCTCGCTGCTCGGCGCCGCCAATATCGCGCCCGGCGCGGACGCGCAGGTGCTGTCGAAATGGTTCACGCTCGATATCGACGTGACGCTCGGCACGACACAAATGCAGGAACGTGCGCTGATCGATGCGAACCGGCTTCCCGCGCAGCTCGTATCGCGGCAATGGGGCGAGCCATCATGACGACTTTGCTGTTCCTTCCCGCCGGCGAGACCGGATATCGCTGGATGCGCGTTGCGGATGCGCGCGTGGTCGGGGAGGGGGAGGGTATTCCCGATGCGATCGACGACGAGACGATCGCGGTGGCGCCTGCCGACGCGGTGACGCTGCACTGGGCGGAACTGCCGTCGCGGTCCGCGGCGCAGGCGACGGCGGCCGCGCGTATCCTGGCGAGCGAGGCGAGCGCGTCGCCACTCGCCGAACTCCATGTCGCAGTCGGGGACGAAGGCGCGAGCGACCGACCGATCGGAGTCGTCGGTGCCGCGACGATGCGCGACTGGCTGCTGATGCTGGCGGAGGCAGGCGTCCACCCGGTCGCCGTCATTCCCGCACCGATGCTCCTCCCGCGACCAGACGAAGGGTACGCGCGGGCGGAACTCGCTGGCAGCGGTGTCGTGCGTGGCATCTCCAGCGGGTTCGCCGACGAGGCGCGACTGACGGAGCTGGTGACCGGCGGCACCGCGCCTGCGACGATCAACCGCGATACGTTGGAGGCAGCGATCGTCGCCGCCGTCGCGTCGCCCCCGCTGGACCTTCGGCAGGGGCCGTTCGCGCGGCGGCGACGGTTCGCGATCGACTGGGGGCTGATCCGACGGCTTGCGCTATTGTCGCTGACGATCCTGGCCGTGACGCTGGCGATCTCGCTCGTCCGCATCGCGAAGTACAGCTTCGGCGCGGATGCCTTGGAGGCGGAGGCCAATACGGTGGCGGTCACCGGTTTGCCGCGCGGCGAGACGGTGGTCGACGCCAGCCGTCAGCTCGACGAACGCCTGTCGCGCGTGCGGGGGCCGGGGCTGGGCTTCACCAGCACGACCGCGGCAGTCTTCGCGGCGGTGCGCACCACGCCGGGCACCGAAGTCACCGCGCTCGATTTTCAGGCGAACGGCGACCTGCGCCTGTCGGTTGCGGTCGAACGCGAAGCTTTGGCGACCGATCTGAAACGTGCGCTCGAATCCGCAGGCTTCTCGGTCCGCGCGGGCGTGTTCCAGGCCGCCGCCGGTCGCGTGACGGGCGAACTCACGATCAGCCCGGAGAGCGGACGATGACCGGACTGAAGACGTGGTTCGAAGGTCGCTCGCTGCGGGAGCGGCGATTGCTGCTCGTGATGGCGGGGCTCGCGGTGCTGACGTTGCTCTGGGCGCTGATCATCCGCCCGGTCGGCGACGGCCTGTCGAGCGCGCGCGAACGTCACGCCGACGCCGTCACGCGGCTCGGCGAAACGCGCGCGCAAGTTGCAACGTTGCGCGATATTCAGCGGACGCGGGCCACGCCGCTGACCGGCACGCTGGCCGACGCAGTGCGCGCCGAGGCGGACCAGGCCGGCTTCGCGCTCGCCTCGCTCGATCAGGATGGCGCGAGCCGGGTGCGGGTTAGTATCCAGTCGGCTCGTCCCGCTGCACTGACCGCATGGCTGGCGCGGCTCGAACGGCTCGGCATTCTCGTCGATTCGGTGGCGATGACCGACAAGGGCGACAAGACCGTCGGCGTCGCGCTCACGTTGAAGGCACGCGCGGCATGAGGCGGATCCGTTTGCGTACCGGCCCCGCCGCGCTGTTCGGCGCGATGCTGCTGATCGCGCTGATCGTCTTCCTGCCGATGCGCGCGGTGCTCGGCTGGGTCGGCGTCGGCGACGAGGGGCTGGTCGCGCGGCGCGTGTCGGGGACGATCTGGGGCGCGACGCTGACCGAAGCGCGGTTCGGCGATCTGGCACTCGGCGATCTGCACGCGCGGCTATCGCCGCTGCCGCTGCTGGTCGGTCGCGCGACGATCGTCTTTGCCGGTCCCGAATCGGTGTCGGCCAAGCCGTTGCGAGGGTCGGCGAGCGTCAGTCGCCATGGCTTCGGCGTTGACCACATGACCGCCACGGTCGCGACCGGTCGGCTGTTCGCGCCGGTGCCCGTCTCCGCGCTCGACCTCGACGACGTCTCGGTCCGCTTCCGCGATGGCCAGTGCGAAGCCGCCGAGGGCCGCGTCCGCGCGACGCTGGCGGGTGACGTCGGCGGGATCACCTTGCCGCAGTCGGTGAGTGGCACCGCACGCTGCGACGGCACGGCGCTGCTGTTGCCGCTGGCGAGCCAGTCCGGGACCGAGAGCATCGCGCTCCGGATCGAGGGGGCAGGGACCTACCGCGCCGAGCTGTCGCTGCGTCCGTCCGATCCGCTGGCAGTGCAGAAGCTCGAGCAGGCGGGCTTCGTGAGCGGCCCGAACGGGTACAAGCTCGCCATCGAAGGACGTTTTTGACGTCTTTTTGGCAAGTCGACGGTTGACGCCGCCCGGCGACCCCCGCTAGGGGGCGATGCCTACGCGGCGGTCGTAGTTCAATTGGTTAGAGCGTCGGCTTGTGATGCCGGATGTTGCGGGTTCAAGTCCCGTCGGTCGCCCCATTTTCCCATTATTCTTCCGAGCCTCCCCAACGTGAGCGCTTTGGGCTGGTAAAACCGGCCGGAAAATAATATTTCGCCTCCCGGTAATATTATTCTCCTCAGGAGCCGGCGATGACAGCGGTTTGGGACCTTCCCGATTTCGACGACCACGAGGGCGTTCATGCCTTCACCGATCCCGAATCGGGCCTGCGCGCGGTGATTGCGGTGCACTCGACCAAGCTCGGGCCGGCAGCCGGTGGCGCACGCTTCTGGCATTATGCGGACAATGGCCGCGCGGTAACCGATGCGTTGCGCCTGTCGCGTGGCATGAGTTTCAAGAACGCGATGGCGGGCCTGGAGCTTGGCGGCGGCAAGGGCGTGGTGCTCGCAGCCAAGCCCGGCGACGTCATCACGACGGCGCAGCTCGAGGCGTTCGGTCGCGCGGTCGACTCGCTCGGCGGGCGTTACGTGACGGCCGAAGACGTCGGCATGTCCGAAGACCGCATGAAGGTGATCGCCAGCCAGACGCGCTACGTCTCCGGCCTGCCGGTCGCGAGCGGCGCTGCGGGTGGCGATCCCGGTCCGTACACCGCGCTCGGCATCTATCTCGGCGTCAAGGCGGCGGCCCAGCGTGGCCTCGGCGCGACCGACATGAAGGGCGTGCGCGTCGCGATCCAGGGCGTCGGTTCGGTCGGCGGCGGGCTCGCTCGGTTGCTGGCCAAGGACGGCGCGGTGCTGACGCTGGCGGACGTCGACGAGGGTCGTGCGCAGAAGCTGGCGGCTGAGCTCGGCGCGACCGCGGTGGCGGCCGAGGCCATCCTGACGACCGAAGCGGATATCTTCAGCCCGAACGCGCTGGGTGCGATCCTGACCGAGATGTCGATCGCGGCGCTGAAGGCGAAGGTCGTCGCGGGCGGCGCGAACAACCAGCTTAGCGTCCGTGAGGATGGCGCGCGGCTGCATGCTCGCGGGATCCTGTATGCGCCGGATTACGTGATCAACGCAGGCGGGATCATCAATGTCGGCCTGGAGTATCTGGGTCACGGCGACGAGGCCGAGGTGAAGGCCCGGATCGCGCGCATCCCCGAGCGTTTGATCGAGGTCTGGAACGAGAGCGACCGTACTGGCCAGCCAGCCTCGGACGTGTCGGACTCGATCGCAAAGCGCCTGATCGGCCGGTAACGGTCCTTCTCCCCTCCGGGGAGAAGGTGGCTCAAAGTGCCGGATGAGGGGTGGTTGGGGTAAACGACCCGAGCCTCACTCCCCCTCACCTTCCCACCGCAAGTGCGGCGGGCCCCTCCCTCTCCCCTATGGGGAGAGGGTCTCAAGTCCAAGGTGACAGCCTCGTATTGTTGCCATAGTGGTACCACCAGTGGCCACCCTACACGCCTTCGCAAATCCGGCACGCTTTCTGAAGATCGCCAAGCCTTTGACGCCTGCGCTCTTTTGGCTTGGCGTTGCATTCATCGTGCTCGGCTGCTGGGCAGGCCTGACGCAGACCCCGCCCGACTATCTTCAGGGCGAGACCGTCCGCATCCTCTACATCCACGTCCCCGCCGCCTGGCTCGGCATGGGCGGGTGGAGCGGGATCGCGATCTCCAGCATCGCGTTCCTCGTCTGGCGCCACCCGCTAGCCAGCGTCGCCGCGCGCGCGGTTGCGCTGCCGGGTGCGGTGTTTGCGGCGCTATGTCTCATGACGGGCTCGATCTGGGGACGGCCGACCTGGGGAACGTGGTGGCAATGGGACGGCCGGTTGACCTCGATGCTGCTGCTGTTCTTCGTCTATCTCGGCTACATGGTGCTCGCGAAGGCGGATGCGGATCGTGGCGGCGACGGGCGCGTGCCGGCGCTGTACGGGATCGCCGGGTCGGTGCTGCTGCCGATCATCCGCTATTCGGTGGTGTGGTGGAACACGCTGCACCAGGGGCCGAGCATCGGGCTGACCAAGTCCACGATCGATGGCTCGATCCTGTGGCCGCTGCCGATCATGCTGGCCGGCTTTACCTTCGTGTTCGCGGGAATAGTCCTGATGCGGATGCGGACGATGCTGGCCGTTGCGAAATCCGAGGCGCGCATGCGCAGGATGGCGAGATCGTGAAGGTGGCCGCATGAGCCCCTGGCCGTTCGTGACTGCCGCGTATGTCGTGACGCTGGGAGGCGGCGCGATCATTGCGTTGCTAAGCTATCTGGCGATGCGTAGGTCCGAGAAATGAAGGCCAAGCATCAACGCTTGACGCTGGCATTGCTTGCGCTTGGCGCCGTCGTGGTTGCAGGGCTGCTCGCGCTGTCCGCATTGAAGGATCAGGCCGCATTCTTCTATGCGCCCTCCGACGTGCGTCGCGACGGCCTTCCGCTTGGCCGTGCGGTTCGGCTCGGCGGGATGGTGGCGGGCGGGTCCTTAAAGCGCGCCGCGGACGGCGTGACCGTGCAGTTCGTCGTCACCGACGGACAGGCGACCACGCCGGTAGTCTTCGCGGGCATCGTCCCTAACCTGTTCCGCGAAAAATCGGGCGTCGTCGCCGAAGGCCAGTTCCAGCCCAACGGCAGCTTCGTAGCGTCGAACCTGCTCGCCAAGCACGATGAAAAATACATGCCGCCGGAGATGGCCGGCAAGATGCACGAGACCAAGACGCTCGAACCGGACGCCAAGCAATGATCGCCGAAGCAGGCCTAGCCGCGCTCTGGTTCGCGGGCGCGCTCGCGGCGTTGCAACTGGTGATGGCAGCGATCGGCATCGCGCGCGGCCGTGAAGACGTTGCGGCAGCGGTGCGGCCTGTGGCGATCGTGCAAGGCCTGCTCGCCCTGCTGGCGATGGCGCTACTAATCGAGCTGTTCCTCGACTCCGACATGTCCGTGAAACTGGTCGTCGAGAACAGCCATTCCGCCAAGCCGTGGCTCTACAAGTTCGCCGGCGCCTGGGGGAACCACGAAGGCTCGATGCTGCTCTGGGTGACGATCCTCGGGCTGGCCGGCGGGGCGGTGGCGATATTCGAGCGCTCGCTGCCCGAACGCACGCTCACCGCCACGCTCGGCGCGCAGGCGACGATCGCGCTCGGCTTCTACGCGTTCCTGCTGTTCTCCTCGAACCCGTTCGCGCGATTGAACCCCGCCGCGGCCGACGGTCTCGGCCTCAACCCGCTGTTGCAGGACCCCGGCTTGGCGTTCCATCCGCCGACGCTCTACACGGGCTATGTCGGCCTCTCGGTTGCGTTCTCGTTCGCGGTCGGCGCGCTCGTCACACGCGACGTCGGCCCGGCGTTCGCGAAGGCGATGCGCCCCTGGGTGCTGATCGCGTGGATATTCCTGACGCTCGGCATCACCGCCGGATCGTACTGGGCGTATTACGAGCTCGGCTGGGGCGGTTGGTGGTTCTGGGACCCGGTGGAGAACGCCTCGCTGATGCCGTGGCTCGCCGCCACCGCTTTGCTCCATTCGGTGACCGTGCTCGCGACCCGCGACGGTTTGCGCGCATGGACGATCATGCTGGCGGTGGTCGCGTTCTCGATGTCGATGATCGGCACGTTTTTAGTGCGCTCGGGCATCCTGACGAGCGTGCACGCGTTCGCGGTCGACCCGGAGCGGGGCGCGTTCATCCTGGCATTGCTCGCGATCTACATCGGTGGCGCACTCGCGCTGTTCGCCGCGCGGATCGGCACCGTCCGCGCGGGCACCACCTTCGATCCGATCAGCCGCGAGGGCGGGCTGGTCGCGAACAACCTGCTGTTGTCGGTGATCCTCGGCATCGTCCTGATCGGTACGCTCTACCCCATCGTCGCGGCGAGCTTCGGCGTGCAGTTGTCGGTCGGGCCGCCGTTCTTCAACAAGGCGGCGGGGCCGATCGCGCTGCTGCTGGTTGCGGTAATGGCCGTCGGTCCGTTGCTGCGCTGGCGGCGGGATGATGCGAAGGCCGTGCTGCGCCGCGTGATGCTGCCGATCGGTGCGACGTTGCTTGCGGCGATCGCGTTGCTGTTCGTCTGGCCGGGCTTGCTCCCCTGGGCCGGGCTGTCGCTAGCCGCTGGTCTTGCCGTCGCCAGCGTCGCGCCTCTGTGGAAGCGCAACCTTAGGCGCACGCCGCTGTTCACCTACGGCATGGTCATCGCGCATCTCGGCATCGCGGTAAGCCTCGCCGGGATGGCGTCGGACAGCGCCTTCACCAAGGAAACGCTGGTCGCGGTGCGCGCGGGCGAGCCGGCGCGGGTCGGGCCGTACACCGTGACGCTCGACGGCATTTCGCCGGTGATCGGCGAGAACTGGTCGGCCCTCGAAGCCCGCCTGACCGCGACGCGTGGTAGCAGCGAGAGCATTCTGCGCCCGCAACTCCGCTTCTTCGCCAACCCGCCGACAAGCACGAACGAGTCCGCCATCCTGACGGTGCTCGACGGCCAGCTCTACACCGTACTCGGCCAGCCGGACGGGCAGGGGCGGTGGCAGCTTCGCCTGTGGTGGAAGCCTTTCGTGACGCTGATCTGGTTCGGCGGGGTGCTGATCGCGCTCGGCGGTATGCTGTCGCTGCTCGGCCGGGTGCGGCGCGGGCGACGTGCCGCGATACGGGCTGAATGGGCATGAAGCGGTTCGCACTCTGGGTGCCTCTGGCGATTTTCGCGCTGCTGTTCGCGGTGGTGGCGAGCGGGCTGTTCCGGCCCGCGGAGAAGGTGGTGCGATCGGCGATGGTCGGCAAGCCGCTCCCCGATTTCGCGCTGCCGGCGATGGTCCCCGGCAAGCCGGGCCTCACTAGCGCGTCGTTCCGGCAGGGCAAGCCGCGGTTGCTCAACGTATTCGCGAGCTGGTGCATCCCGTGCATCGCCGAGGCGCCGCAACTGATGCGTCTGAAAGCGATGGGCGTACCGATTGACGCGATCGCGATCCGCGACACTGCACCGGCGATCGCCGGGTTCTTGCGCCGCAACGGCGATCCGTACGAGCGTATCGGCAGCGATCGGGCCAGCCAGGTGCAACTGGCGCTCGGCTCGTCAGGCGTGCCGGAGACGTTCGTGATAGACGGCCGCGGGATCGTCGTGAAGCAGATCATCGGCGATATCCGGCCTGAGAATGTTGCCGAGATCGTGCAAGCCGTGAAGGACGCGCGGTGAGGGGCTTGCACTTCATTCCCCTCCCGCTTGCGGGAGGGGCTAGGGGAGGGGCTTCTCGTGTCTCACCAACCGCAGGCGCGCGTCATGCCCTCCCGCGAGCGGGAGGGGAGGTTCTTGCCGCGCTGTTGCTCTGCATCTCGCCGGCTTTCGCCCAGCCGGTTGCACCACCAGCGCATTACGCGAACGTGCAACTCGCCGACCCGGCCAAGGAAGCCTCCGCCCGAGCGCTCATGGAGACGTTGCGCTGCCTCGTCTGCCAGGGTCAGTCGATCGCCGACAGCGATGCCGACATGGCGGCCGACATGCGCGCGCTCGTCCGCGAGCGGATTAAGCGTGGCGAAAAGCCTGCCTCGATCCGCGATTGGCTGATCGCGCGCTACGGCGATTACGTGACCTATGACCCGCCCCTATCCGGCCTGACATGGCCGTTGTGGCTAGCGCCGATTCTGCTGCTCGGCATCGGCAGTTGGATCGCGCGGTCGAGCTTCCGGCGGAGAACACGCTGATGGGGTACGTCTGGCTGGCCGCGATCGGCGCCGGTGTGTTTGCGCTGCTCGCAGTATTGAAGGTGAACCGTGTCCTGTGGACGATGGTCGCGTCCGCGTTAATGCTCGGTGCGGCGGGGTATGCGTGGCAGGGGCAGCCAGGGCTTGCCGGCCATGAAGCGTCGCCCGGGCTTGCAGCGACGCCGGACGACGGCGCGATGATCGAACTGCGTGACCAGATGCTCGAGCGGTATACAGGCGCGGCAGCGTATCTGGTTGCGGCGGACGCGATGACGCGGATCGGCGACCGGCGCGCGGCGGTGCAGGTGTTGCTCGGGGGGCTCAGGATTGCCCCGAAGAGCGTGGTAATGTGGACCGGGCTCGCCAATGCGCTGGCGGCGCACGACGCCAACCAGGTTTCGCCGCCCGCGTTGTTCGCGTTCCAGCAGGCGATGCGGCTGGCCCCGAAGCATCCTGCTCCGCCGTTCTTTCTGGGGCTGGCGTATGTGCGTGCGGGAGAGTTCGCGACGGCCCGGCCATATTGGGCAAAAGCGCTGGCGTTGACGCCAGCCAACATCACATACCGGGGCGAGATCGCCACTCGGCTCGCGTTGCTGGATCGGTTCCTGGCTATGCAGGATACGCCGAACGCAGGCCCAAAATAATCCCGCCACCCTGGGTCAAACCCAGGATGACGGGATGAAGGGGCTTACTGCCCGCGGCCGGTCTTCGACTGCAACTCGTCGATCTTCTTCGACGCATCCGCTTTGGTCAGCGTTTCGTCGAATTCCTCATGCGCTTCCTCGGACAGCGTCTTGAGGTAGCTTGCCTGCGCACCGGTCATCTTCTCGTCGCCGGTGGTCCAGTCGTCCGGGTCCTTCTCGGCGTTCGAGAACGGTTCGGACTTGGGGTTCGGGGTGTCGGACATTGGAAATTCCTTTCCCCTGTCCAACACCCATGTTCCGTATCCGTTCCCGAGTCAGCCCGCCCATGCTTCGTAAGGTAAACCTAGATCATCGGCGACCGCCTTGTACGCGATCTTGCCCCTGTAGACGTTCAGCCCGTTGGCGAGATGCGGGTCGGCCTTCATCGCCGCCTCGGCGCCGAGATTGGCGAGCTTCAGCGCGAACGGCAGCGTCGCATTGTTGAGCGCGAATGCCGAAGTCCGTGCGACCGCGCCCGGCATGTTGGCGACACAGTAATGGATCACGCCGTCGACCTCGAACACCGGATCCTCGTGCGTCGTGGCGTGGCTCGTCTCGAAGCACCCGCCCTGGTCGACCGCGATGTCGACCAGCACCGAGCCGCGCTTCATCGTCTTGAGCATCTCGCGCGTGACGAGCTTCGGCGCAGCCGCTCCCGGCACCAGCACCGCACCGATAACCAGATGCGCGTTCTTCACCGCAGCCGCGATCGCGGCCTTCGAGGCGTAGGCGGTCTTGATCTGGCTCGAGAAGAACATGTCGAGTTCGGCGAGGCGATCGTTCGAGATGTCATAGATCGTCACGTCGGCGCGCATGCCGACCGCCATCTGCGCGGCGTTGACGCCCGAGACGCCGCCACCGAGGATCGCGACCTTGGCGGGCGCGACACCGGGAACGCCGCCGAGCAGGACGCCACGTCCGCCCTGCTCCTTCTCGAGGTAATGCGCGCCGACCTGCACCGACATGCGGCCCGCGACTTCCGACATCGGCTTCAGCAACGGCAGCCCGCGACGGTTGTCGGTGACGGTCTCGTACGCGATGCAGGTCGCTCCGGACTTCATCAGCCCCTCGGCCTGCGGCTTGTCGGCGGCGAGGTGGAGATAGGTGAACAGCAGATGGCGCGGCTCGAGCATCGCGATCTCGCTCGGCTGCGGCTCCTTGACCTTCACGATCATGTCGGAGCCAGCGAACACCGCGGCGGCGGTCGGCAGGATCGTCGCGCCTGCGTCGACATAGTCCTGGTCTTCGAAATCGATGCCCGATCCGGCCTGCGTCTCGACGACGACCTCATGACCGGCCGCGACCAGTTCAGCGACCGACGGCGGGGTCAGGCCGACGCGATATTCGTGGTTCTTGATTTCCTTGGGGACACCGACGCGCATTGATTCCACTCCATTATCGTTTGCGCCATACTAGCGCGCCTTGGACGGGAAGGGTTCGCAAACTGGTCGCGGTGCGATACCGTATCTGCAAGATGATTGCATCTGTTGCCGCCGAAACGGGATAATCTTGAGCACCACGATCGAACGCAGGATTCTGGACCTGCTCGCCGCCAATTCCGACCTCACCAGCGCCGAGCTCGGCGACGCCGTCGGCCTGTCGGCGAGCGCCGCGCATCGCCGTGTCGCGCAACTTCGGGAGAGCGGCGCGATCACCGGCTATCGTGCGGTGCTGTCGCAGGCAGCGCGCGGTGATCCCAGCATCGTCCTCGTGAACGTGACGCTCCGCGATCAGCGCAAGGAGACGATGGCGGCGTTCGAGGCGGAGATCGTCGAGTGTCCGCAAGTGGTCCAATGCTTCCTGATGAGCGGGGAGGCGGACTACATGCTCCACGTCGAGATCCGCCGCGGCGAGACGTTCGAGCGGATCCACCGCGAGACCTTGTCGCAACTGCCGGGGGTGACGCGGTTGGCGTCGCATTTCGTCATTCGGGAGGTAATCAGGCGATAGTGTTTTCCTGCGAATGCAGGAATCCAGGGCCAGAAAAGACGGCGCCCGTGACCCTGGACTCCTGCGTTCGCAGGAGAACGGAAGCGGGAGCGTTCTCACCTTACGCGCCGGTCCGATCAGCCCCAGTTAATCCACGTTGCCCGCCCCGCCGTTGCCGCCCTCTACCCCGCATGCTAAATGCGCGCGCTTGGGGCACAGGGTGAAATCGGAAATTCGATGAGTATTGCTGCACTTCCGGGCCGATTCACCGTCCAGTGAGCGTCGACCAGACCGCCGCGGCCTCGACCGTGCCACCCGCCAATCTCGATCTCGAGACGGGGCATCACAACTCCGACGGCATGCTGAAGCTCGCCTTCGGTGCGATCGGCATCGTCTTCGGCGATATCGGCACCAGCCCGCTCTACGCCTTCCGCGAGACCTTCGCCGGCCACCACAAGCTCGCGCTCGACGCGGCGCACATCATGGGCGTCATCAGCCTGATGTTCTGGTCGATGATGATTGTCGTGACGGTCAAGTACGTCATCATCATCATGCGCGCCGACAACAAGGGCGAGGGCGGCAGCCTCGCGCTGCTCGCGCTCGTCTCGGGCAAGACCAAGACGAAGCGCTGGAGCAAGGGCATCATCCTGCTCGGCGTGTTCGCGACGGCGTTGTTCTACGGCGACAGCATGATCACGCCCGCGGTGTCAGTGCTGTCCGCGGTCGAAGGCCTCGCCGTCGCCGCGCCGGCGTTCGCTGGCCTTGTGCTGCCGATCGTGATCGTCATCCTGATCGCGCTGTTCTGGGTGCAGAAGAGCGGCACCGCGCGCATCGGCCTCGTATTCGGGCCGATCATGCTGGTGTATTTCAGCGTCATCGCGGTGCTCGGCATCCTCAGCATCGTCCAGACCCCCGAGGTGCTCTGGGCACTGTCGCCGCACTACGCGGTCGAGTTCTTCATCATCGACCCCGAGCGCGCCTTCCTGGCACTGGGCTCGGTCGTCCTCGCGGTCACCGGCGCGGAAGCGCTGTACGCGGACATGGGGCATTTCGGCCGCAAGCCGATCGGCCTGTCGTGGTTGTTCTTCGTGCTCCCGGCGCTGATCCTCAACTATATGGGGCAGGGCGCACTGCTGTTTCGTGATGGTCGCGAGGCGCTGGTCAGCCCGTTCTACAACCTCGCTCCCGAAAGCCTCCAGCTTCCGCTCGTCATCCTCGCGACGATGGCCGCGGTGATCGCGTCGCAGGCGGTGATTTCCGGCGCGTTCTCGGTGACGCAGCAGGCGATCCAGCTCGGCTTCATCCCGCGTCTTCGCATCGAGCACACCAGCGCCTCGACCGCCGGCCAGATCTACATCCCGCTCGTCAACGGCGCGCTGATGGTGATGGTGATCCTGCTCGTGCTGTTCTTCCGCACCTCGTCGAACCTGACGAGCGCGTACGGCATCGCGGTGACCGGGGCGATGTTCATCGATACGTGTCTGCTCGGCGTCGTGCTGTTCCGCCTCTGGAACTGGCCGAAGATCGCGGCGATCCCGCTGCTGGCGATCTTCTTTACCGTCGACGGCGCCTATTTCGCAGCCAACCTGACCAAGGTACCCGCCGGCGGCTGGTTCCCGCTGCTGGTCGGCTTCATCATCTTCACCTTCCTGACGACCTGGTCGAAGGGGCGGCAGCTGATGATCGACCGGATGCACGAGGCGGCGATGCCGATAAAGGTGTTCATCGGCTCGGCCGCGAGTTCGGCGTCGCGCGTGCCGGGGACGGCGGTGTTCATGACCTCGACCGCGGACGGCGTGCCGCACGCGCTGCTCCACAACCTCAAGCACAACAAGGTGCTGCACGAGCGCGTCATCCTGCTCACCGTGAAGATCGTTGGCCAGCCTTATTGGCCCGCCAACGACCGTGCGGTGCGCGAGGAGCTTGGCGACGGCTTCCACCGCCTCGTGCTGCGTTACGGCTTCATGGAGGACGCCGACGTGCCCGCCGCGCTACGCCAGGTCCATAATTGCGGTGCGGACTTCAAGATGATGGACACCAGCTTCTTCCTGTCGCGCCAGACGCTGCTCGCGTCGGACAAGCCCGGCATGATGATCTGGCGCGAGAAGCTGTTCGCTTGGATGCTCCGCAACGCGGAAAGCGCAATGGAGTTCTTCCGCCTGCCGACGAATCGCGTCGTCGAGCTGGGCAGTCAGGTCGAGATTTGATGATCTACCCCATACGCTGCGCCAAAGTCGGACCGCCCCGGCGAAGGCCGGGGTCCAGCCGGACAGGTTGCAGTAACGAAGCGCAACGTCCGTCATCGACGTTTCCCAACTGGACCCCGGCCTTCGCCGGGGAGGTGTCTTTCTGATGACCGGCATGACCGAAGTAGCCCCGATCATCGTCACCGCCTTGTTCGGCCGCAAGGACACCGCGTTCTTCGACGCGATGCGCCGCGAGCATTTCCCGCCCGAGCGCAACCAGCTCGACGCGCACCTAACGCTGTTCCACCACCTGCCGCCCTCGGGTCTCGACGAGCTCAAGCACCGCCTCAACCAGGAAACGCGCGGCATACGTGCCCCGCAGGCGCGCGTGGGCGGCCTGATGTCGCTCGGACGGGGTGTGGCTTACCGGATCGAGTCTCCCGAGCTTGTCAACATCCGCGCGCGCCTCGCCGACGCGTTCACCGGCATGCTCACGCCGCAGGACGCCGGCGGCTGGCGTCCGCACGTCACGATCCAGAACAAGGTAAGCCCGCAAGTCGCCAAGCTTCTGCTCGGCAATCTGCAGCGTGATTTCACCCCGAAGGACGTCGAAATCGCCGGTCTTGGCGCATGGTGGTACCGCGGCGGACCGTGGGAAGCGATTTCCCGGCACATGTTCGCTTGACCGCCTCGAAACCGCTTCCTATAGGCCGCGCCTCGCAGGGAAGAACGCTTCCCTGACGGACGGTACGGCGAAGTAGCTCAGTTGGTTAGAGCACGGGAATCATAATCCTGGGGTCGGGGGTTCAAGTCCCTCCTTCGCTACCATCATAGTCGCAGCAGGCGACCTCCCTTTCTTGATTTTGCCGTCGGTACCTGTCGCCAGTGCGACGGCCGACTCTAGCGAGCCGATCACTTCGATCTCGGCCGTGCCATCAGTTCGCGGCCGGACGTAGATTACGTCGATCAGGTCGCGGATCTGACTGGCAACGGGATCGCCAGCGATCTCGCCCTTGCTCAGCGCCGCGGCGAGCCCTTTGATCCGTTTCCGGTAGGCGTCCGCGATTCGCGGGTGAAGCGCGATGACGGGCACGGCTTCTTCCTCGCCGAGCTCATGGCGGGCGCGATCGCGATCGGCCGTCTTCTGAGCTAGCGCGTCCTTGATGTCCGCAAAGTCCGCGGCACCGTCCGCGATCGCCGAGACCAGGCGCGCGATCGCCACCTCGGCCGCGCGCAAACGTCGCTCGATCGAGTGGCGGGTCTTAGCCGTCTCGCGCAACTGGCGATCCCGCGCGGCGTGATATTCCCTGACGAGCAAGGAAACCGCCTCCGGAGACAACAGCTGCTCCTGAAGGCCGTCGACCACGCGCTGCTGAAGCTCTGTGTTCTCGATCCGAACATTGTTCGTGCACGTGCCGGCCTCACGATGGCGTGAGCAGCCGAACTTCGTGCCTGAGACCATGAAGTAGGTCGCGTCGCATTGGCCGCACCGTACGAGCCCGGAGAGCAGGTGCTTGGGGCGCTTCCGGTTCGGAAGGGGGCGGGCGGCGCGATACTCGCGGGCCTGCTGCGCTTGCTCCCACAGTTCGTCACTGACGATGCGAAGCTCTGGCATTTCTGCGAATTGAAGCTCGCTGGTAGGATTCGCGCGCGAGATCCGGTTCCTGCTCTCCGGATCGGTCAGCATGCGTACCCGGTTGTAAGCAAAGCGGCCGACGTAGATCGGGTTGTGCAGAACACCGATCATCCGCGCCTTATTGCCGATGATAGCATTCGCTCGCCATTCACCGCCCCGGGCGGATGGAATGCCATCGAGGTTCAGGCCGTGCGCGATCAGCTTCGGGCTCCGACCCGCGACATACTCGGTGAGGATCCGGACAACGACTTCGGCTTGCTCTGGATTGATTCGACGGCGGCCAGCTTCCAGCTCACCCTTCTCGTTCAACTCTCGAACGACGTCGTAGCCGTAGCAAAGTCCGCCGGGGATCCGGCCGCGCGAAACGGTTCCTCGCTGACCGCGGCGGATCTTCTCGCCGAGGTCCTTCAGAAACAACGCGCCCATCGTGCCCTTCAGGCCGATGTGCAGCTCGTTCACGTGCCCTTCCGAAAGCGTCTCGATCCGGACGTCTGCGAATACGAGGCGCTGATAGATCGTCGCGATGTCTGCCTGGTTGCGTGCGATCCGATCGAGGGCTTCCGCCAAGACGATATCGAACGACCCCGCGGCCGCGTCGGCGAGCATTGAGGTCATACCGGGCCGCTTGTTCGAGGCGCCGGAGATGGCGAGGTCGGCATAGACCTGGACGACTTCCCACCCTTCGCGCTCGGCGCGAGCGCGGCAGTCCGCGACCTGGTCGTCTGCCGAGGTTTGGGATTGCCGGTCGGAAGAGAATCGAGCGTAGATGGCGCAACGGGGCATTGGCGACTCCGGGATGTCGAGGATGTGTGCGCTACATCCTCTGCCGCCATCTGGCGGGCAATCGTACGAACGAGGTTGGCGATCTGCGGGCTCATTCGACACCGTCGATCTGGCGCACGGCGATCGCGTAGTGGTTGCCGGAGGCGCAGTGACGGACCACTTGCCCGCCCGTCACTGAATACACGCTCTCGATCTCGTACACGCCGTCACGCGATACTGCGCCGCCAATGTAGCCGAGAAGCAGGATCGCATTGCCCGTGACGCCCATATCCGAATCGAGCGGCAGCGATGGGGCAGTAGGCATGGCGCAGAAGTGCGTCACCTTGCCGTGCTGCATCTCCTCGATCGGACTCTCGTGGTAGTCATCCTTTCGGCTTCCTGCCCACCACCAGGTGCCGTCGTATGCTTCGGGATCAAAATACGCTTCGCCTACGACTGGCTTGTGACCCTCGGCCGTCACAGCGACGAACACCGGATTGCTCTCGCCGGTCGGCCAACCGTCGAACTGTTCGATGGGATGCCAGTGATCCACGGTGGCCGCTCGCATCGCCAGCCGACGCTGAGCAAAGTGCTTCTGGATGGCGACGTTGCGCGAAGTGTCGAAGCGCGGTGGCAAGATCATCGTCTTCAACCCGCTCAAGGAACGCTCGCTCGAACGCTTCGAATCGCCGCAGTCGGTGGTCGAGATGGCGACGATGTCGGCCACCCCGATCGCGAGCAGCTATTACCAGGTGAAGGTCGGCGGCGACGCAGCAGCGCTGAAGGGCATCGCCAAGGCGCTGGTCGCGCTCGACGAGGCGGCCAAGGTCTCCGGCGGCGAGCGCGCGCTCGATCACGCGTTCATCGCCGAGCATACCGCCGGGCTCGACGCCTATATCGCTGATCTCGCCACCACCGAGTGGGCGGATATCGAGCGCTCCAGCGGTCTATCCCGCAGTGATCTCGAAGAGGTTGCGCTCGCCTATTCGAAGTCGAAGTCGACGATCTGCTGCTACGGCATGGGCGTCACACAGCATCGCACCGGCACGACCAACGTCCAGCAGATCGCGAACCTGCTTCTCTTGCGCGGCAACATGGGCAAGCCGGGCGCGGGCATCTGCCCCTTGCGTGGTCACAGCAACGTCCAGGGCGACCGCACCGTCGGCATCACCGAGCGGCCTATGCCTCTGCTGCTCGACAACATGCGCGACGTGTTCGGGTTCGAGCCACCGCGCGAGCACGGCCATTCGGTGGTCGAGAGCATCGCGGCGATGCGCGACGGCCACGCCAAGGCGATCGTCTGCCTCGGCGGCAATCTTGCGATCGCCTCGTCCGATCCGCAGGCGTGTGCGGAAGGCTTCCGCAACCTCGACCTCGCGGTCCACATCACCACCAAGCTCAACCGCACGCAGTTGCTGATGGCGAAGGCGACGTATGTGTTGCCGTGCCTGGGGCGGACCGAACTCGACATGCAGGCGACCGGTCAGCAATCGGTCACGGTCGAGGATTCGATGTCGATGGTGCACGCCTCGCGCGGGTTCCTGATGCCCCCGGGCGACAACGTGAAGTCGGAGATCTGGATCGTCGGCGAGATCGCCAAGGCGACGCTGGCAGTCAGGGGATCGCCGGTCGAGATCGACTGGGATGCCTATGTCGGCGACTACAGCCTGATCCGCGACAAGATCGAAGCCGTGTTCCCCGCGTTCGCCGACTACAACGCACGTATCCGCAAGCCGGGCGGTTTCCACCTGCCGAACTCGGCGGCGATGCGCGAGTGGAAGACGGACAGCGGCAAGGCGAACTTCATCGTCGCCAAGGGTGTCGAGGAGGACGAGAGCGCGGGCGATCCGACCGTGCTGCGGCTCACCACGCTGCGCGCGCACGATCAGTACAACACCACCGTCTACAGCCTCGACGACCGCTATCGCGGTGTGTTCGGGCGCCGCGACATCCTGTTCATGAACGAGCGCGACATGGCACGGCTGGGGCACAAGGAGGGCGACGTCGTCGACATCGCCACCGCGCTTCAGTTCGCCCGGCCCGACCGCGTCGTGCAGAAGCTGATGCTGGTCCGCTACGCTTTGCCCGATGGTTGCGTCGCTTCCTACTACCCCGAGACGCAGCCGTTGATCGCGCTCGAGGATCACGATCCGCAGAGCTTCACCCCTTCCTACAAATCCATCCCGGTGACCGTCCGTCCTGCCGCCGCCGACATGGGTTCGGATCGCGGCGTGGTGCGGGCGGGGATCGTCGGGCACGAGAGTAAAGTACACGCATGAGCACCGGCTATTCGTCGACGATCGACACCTACGCGACCCTGGCGGCGACCAAGGCGGAGGCGTTGCGGCGTTCTCCCGCGGGGTTCTTCGCGGGCGCGATCCTCGCAGGCACGTATATCGGCATCGCGATGATCCTCGCGCTCAGCACGGGCTCTGGGCTCGAACCCGGCGTACGACCATTGGTAATGGGCGCGACCTTCGGGCTCGGGCTGATCCTCACCGTGTTCGCCGGCGCTGAGTTGTTCACCGGCTACGTGATGTATCTCGGCTTCGGCCTCGCGCGCCGGACGATCACGATCGGAGACGCGCTCAAGCTGGCCGTCGTCGTGTGGATCGGCAATCTGGTCGGCGGCGTCGTTCTGTCGCTGGTGTTCGCGGCAGGCGGCGGCGGTGCGATCTTCGCCAATGCCGATACGATGTTCCACGCGTACGTCCTGCACAAGGTCTCGGTCGACGCGACCGCGCTGATGGCGCGCGCGATCCTGTGCAACTGGCTCGTCTGCCTCGCGATCTGGACCGCGGCGCGGATGACTGGCGACACCGCCAAGTGCATCGCGATGGCCTGGATCCTGCTCGCCTTCGTCGCCGCCGGGTTCGAGCATTCGGTCGCCAACATGACCGCGCTGACGCTCGGTCTGCTGGTGCCCAACTCCTCGATCGACCTCGGCGGCATGATCCGCAATCTCGCGATCGTTACCGTCGGCAACACGATCGGCGCGTTGGTGTTCGTCGTCGGCGGCTATCTGGTCGCGTCGAAGACTGACGCGGTGCAGGCCGCCAAGTAACGGTGGTTTTGTGTAGCAGCGGCGGGCCTGCTGCTACGCGAACACGTCCCACGGATCGTTGACGACCAGGATCGCATCGCTGCGGGCGAGCGCGAGCAGCGTCAGGCCGTGCTCGCGTGCGTGATCGATCGCCAGGCTGGTCGGTGCGGAGATGCCCACCAGCATCGGCGCACCGACGATCAGTGCCTTGTCGACCATCTCGAAACTGATCCGCGACGTGACGAGGATGAAGCCGTCGATCGGCTGCCTCGTGATCGCGATGCCGCCGACGAGCTTGTCTAGCGCATTGTGACGGCCGACGTCTTCGTACGCCGCAACGATCCGACCCTCGCGGTCGCAGGCGGCGGCGGCATGGATCGCGCCCGTAGCCGCGTTGAGAGGCTGGTGAGCGCGTAACCCACCCAACGCCGCGAACAGTGCGTCCACAGGCGTATCGGGCTTTGGCGGCGTCCTCGAGACCGGTTTGCGGAGCTGTTCGAGCCCGGAGATCCCGCACAACCCGCAACTCGTGTCGCTGGTCCGGTGGCGGACGCGGTCGTGGATGCGGCCCTTACACCGATCGGACAGCCCGACCCGAACGATCCAGCCGGCCTCCGCCTCGAAGATATCGATGTCGCGCACGTCGTCCGCGCTGTCCGCAAGCCGCTCCGTCAAAAGGAAGCCGGTCGTGAACTCGACCAGGTCGGCGGGCGTCATCATCATCACCGCATAACCAAGCCCGTCGATCTCGATCGCGACGGGGACTTCGACGGCGATGGCGCGCTCGCCCGCGGTAATCGAATCAGGCCGCAGGATCTTGATCGCTTGGTTGCGCGACGTGGTCATAAGGTATTGAGGTCCTGCGGCGTGTTGACGTTCGGAATAGGCGCACCCGCCGGGATCGGGATAGCCCCGATCGCCTCGGCCCAACCGCGCACCGAGCGTCGCGGCACGGTCTCGATATGGGTCAGCAAATTGCCAAGCAATCCCGTCTCCCAATGCCCGAGCACCGGAGCGTCGGGGCAATAGGCGGAGGCACGTCCGGACAGCGCCGTCAGCAACCCATCCGGCAACCACGGCATGTCGCACGCGATCGTCAGCACCGACGTGAATCCGCGCGAGGCCGCATAACCGAGCGCGCCAGCGATGCCCCCCAATGGCCCGATATCCGGACTTGGCAGGTCAGGTATCGCGCCGTCGCGTCCCGCGATCACCGCGGTCTCGACATGAGGCGACAGCAGCGCGCGCGCATGCTCAGCCAGCGCGCGCCCGTCCAACACCGCCATCGCCTTGTCGGACCCGAAGCGCGACGACCTCCCGCCCGCAAGTACGACGCCGAGAATACGCTGCCCGGTCAGCGCGTCTTCTCGATCCGAACCGGCACCGATTTCGCTGCCGGAACATGGCTTTCGCGAGCATGGTGAGCAACCGGTATGAGCAGATTGCACTCGGGGTAATAGGCGCCAAGGCAACCCTCGGGGATCGCATATTCGACCACGCGCAGCTTGTTCAGGCGGCGATCCGAATTGCCACCCGCATCGCCGACCAGATCGACGTCGTCGCCATCGGTGATCCCCATACGGATCATGTCGCTGCGGTTCATGAACACGATGTCGCGCGTACCCTTCACGCCGCGGAAACGGTCGTGATAGCCATAGACGGTCGTGTTGAACTGGTCGTTCGACCGCAGCGTCATGAGGCGGAAACGGCCGTCCGCCTCCTCGAACCCCGTGACGTTCAGCGCCTGCGGAACGTTGATCTCCGCCTTGCCGCTCTTCGTCTTCCATTCGCGGTGCGCCGCAGGCACGCCCTTCCAGAAGCCACCGGGCGTGAACATCTGGTCGTTGAAGTTCTTGAACAGGTCCGGATACGTCACCTCGATCGCATCGCGAACGCGCGCGTAATCACGCACCCACGCATCCCAATCGAGCTTCGGATTGGGCGCGAGCGTCGCTTTGGCGATTCCCGCGACGATCGCTGGCTCGGACAGCAACGTCTCGGACGCTGGCGTAGCCTTGCCCTTCGAGCCGTAAATCTGGCTGAACGAATCCTCGATCGACACGCTCTGCGGCCCGGTGCCCTGCATGTCGGTCTCGATCCGGCCGAGGCAGGGTAGCAAATACGACGTCTCGCCAGGCAGCAGGTGCGAGCGGTTGAGCTTGGTCGCGATATGCACCGTCAGGTCCAACGCGCGCCACTTCGGCTCCATCCGCGCATGATCCGGGATCGCCCGCACGAAATTGCCGCCAAGCCCGACGAACGCCTGCGCGCTGCCGTCGAGCACCGCTTCGCACGCCTCGACCGTATCCCAACCCTTCTCGCGCGGCGGCTCGAAGCCATATTGCTCGGCAAGCTTGTCGAGCGGCGCGAGTTCGGGCTTCTCGGTGATGCCCACGGTGCGCTGGCCCTGGACGTTCGAATGACCACGGACCGGCCCCATGCCCGCACCCGGCTTGCCGATATTCCCACGCAGCAGCATCAAATTGACGACCATGTGAACGTTGTCGATCCCGCCGACATGCTGCGTCAGCCCCATGCCGTACACCGCGATAACCGCCTTCGACTTGGCATAGACCTTCGCCGCCGCCTCGATCTCGGTGCGGGGCAGGCCGCTCTCATGCTCGATCGTCGACCATTCGGTCGCGCGTGCGACATCAGCGAACGCCTCGAACCCGGTCGTGTGCTCGGCTAGGAATGCGTGGTCTAGCACCGGCAGGCCGTTGATCCGCTTGGCGTTGTCGTCGGCCTCGATCAGATACTTGCACATCCCCATGATCGCGCCGACGTCGCCGCCGGTCTTCAGCTGATGGTATTGAGAGGCGATCGGCGTCGACTTGCCGGTCACCATTTCGATCGGGTTCTGCGGATCCTGGAATTTCTCCAGCCCGCGCTCCTTGAGCGGGTTGAACACGACGATCTCGACCCCGCGCTTCGCACAATCGCGCAGCGGATGCAGGAATCGCGGGCTGTTCACCCCGGGGTTCTGCCCGAAGTAGAAGATCGCGTCGCACTTCTCATAGTCCGACAGGTGGATCGTGCCGACCGCGGAGCCGATCGCCGACTTCAGCCCGACCGAAGTCGTCTCGTGGCACATGTTCGAGCTGTCGGGCAGGTTCTGGCTGCCATACATCCGCGCGAGCAGGCTATACATGTACGACGTCTCGAGGCTGGCACGGCCCGACGCGTAGAAGATCACTTTGGTCGGATCATAGGTCTTCAGCTTGGCGCCAATGCCCGCGAACGCCTCGTCCCAGCTGCACGCCGCATATTTGTCGGTCGCGGCATCATACTTCAGCGGATGCGTGAGCCGCCCGGCCTGTTCGAGATCGTAATCCTTCCAGCCGATCAGTTCGCTGACCGTATGCTGCTCAAAGAACGCTGGCGTCACCCGGAACGAGGTCAGCTCCCACGCCGTCGCCTTCGCCCCGTTCTCACAGAACTCCGCAACATGCGGATGCGCCGGCTTGCCCCAAGCGCAACTCACACACGCGAACCCATCCGGCTTGTTCTGCCGGGCCAGTTCGCGGATCACTTCCGGCCCGACCTTCTCGCGCGCGGAAATCTCGACGAGCGACTTCATCGAACCCCAGCCGCCTGCCGGTGCGGTGTAATCCTCGATCTCTACGGTCCGGTCGTCGCTCATGCTCATCTCCGCTTTTGTCGTCCAACGCAGTGGCAAAGCTTTCGATGCAGGCGGCACAGATTTACCGGCGGTTCAAATCCGGCCGCGCATCCCCTAGATGCACTCTCGAATCTCCAAGGAACTCCGATGACGACGCACACGACCCGCATGCTTATCCTCGGCTCGGGCCCGGCCGGGCTCTCCGCCGCGATCTATGGCGCGCGTGCCGGGATGGCGCCGATCGTCGTGCAGGGCATCCAGCCCGGTGGCCAGCTGACCACGACCACCGATGTCGAGAATTATCCCGGCTTCAAGGACGTGATCCAGGGCCCGTGGCTGATGGAGCAGATGACGGCGCAGGCCGAGCACGTCGGCACGCGGATGATGTGGGACACCGTCACGCAGGTCGACCTGACCAGCCGCCCGTTCCGCCTGATCGGCGACAGCGGCGACGTGTACGAGGGCGACACGCTGGTGATCGCCACCGGCGCGCAGGCGAAGTGGCTCGGCATCGACAGCGAGGAGCCGATGAAGGGCAAGGGCGTCAGCGCCTGCGCGACCTGCGACGGGTTCTTCTACCGCGGCAAGAAGGTCGCCGTCATCGGCGGCGGCAACACCGCGGTCGAGGAGGCGCTGTACCTCACCAACCATTCGCCCGACGTGACGCTGATCCACCGCCGCGATTCGCTGCGCTCGGAGAAGATCCTCCAGGAACGCCTGTTCGCGCACAAGGGCGTGACGGTGCTCTGGAACAAGGAGGTGCGCGAGTTCGTCGATGGCGGCGGCAATGCAGGGCTGGTCGCGCTGGAGCTCGAGGACACGGTCACCGGCGAGCGCTCGCGGCTTGCGGTCGATGGCGGGTTCGTGGCGATCGGGCATCATCCGGCGACGGAGCTGTTCCGCGGCCATATCGATCTCGATTCGGACGGGTACATCTCGGTCGAGACCGGTTCGACGCGGACCAGCGTCGAGGGTGTGTTCGCGTGCGGGGACGTGGCGGACAAGGTGTATCGGCAGGCGGTGACCGCGGCTGGCACGGGCTGCATGGCGGCGCTGGACGCCGAGCGGTTCCTGGCGGCGGCCGAGTTTGCGGAGCTGGCCGAAGCCGCGGAATAATGCCCGCGTCCTTCGTCATCGTCATCCTGACGAAAGTCAGGATCCAGCTTTCCAAACGATAGCGGTTATGGCTCTGGCCCTGCGTTCACCAGGACCAGAGTAGCTACTCCTGCGCCATCCCGTCGACGATCGCGGCGTGGAGCGCTGCGGCGTTCTCCGCCCCGGCAAAGCTATGGGATGCCGTGTCGAACCGCTTCACTTTTACGCCACCGCGATACCGTGCGGCAAAGGCGATCGCGGTCGCGTCGCCCGTCGCAAGGACGATGGCGGCGTCGTCTCGCCAGCCGTCAAGTGCGGTCAAGACGTTGGTCGCTAGTGAAGCACGCTCTTCAGTCTTGGCGGTCACAACCCTCTTCAAGCCCCTGAGAAGCTTGGTAAAGCTGACCTGTCCTGTCAGCGCGCGTCGCCAGGTTGCGGGGTCGCGAAGCGCGCTGTGATAGCGGGCTCGGATGGCGGCGGCGGGGGGCAGGTCGTCGATCGGTTGCACGACCCAGGGGTTGGCCACGATGATCCGGTCGATCCCCGCCGGCCGTCCGAACAGCGCGATCGTGCTGGCCGCGTCACAATTGCCGAAAGCGACCAACCGGCTGACCCCCGGTGCCGCGCGGCGGAACGCGGCTGCGGCTGCGATCAGGTCAGGTTCGGCGCTAAGGAAGCCTTTATTGTCGCCCGTCGAATCGCCCACGCCGCGGCGGTCGTAACGGAACACGGGTATGCCAGCGGCGGCCAGTCGATGCGCCAGCATCGCCATCCCGCGATGTGCACCGCTGCGGATTTCATTGCCGCCGGACACGATGAGCAGTCCTGTCGACCCGTCTGCCTCGTCCAGCGTTGCGGCAAGGCTTTCGCCTTCGCAAGCGAACGCGATCAGCGTTCGCATGATGCGATCCAGTGCGAGATGTCGCCGGCAAGTATCTGAGCCAATGCGATATCGTTGTCCGGCTCTAACCGGCGCCACAGGGGCGATGCCACATATTTCACGTCTGCGTCGCGCGGATCGGATTCGAGCCTGACAACGCGCAGGGGGCCCGCTCCAGCATAGGGTTTGGCGTCGTGGAGGTCGGCCAGCATTTCACGGGACAGCGTGTTGCCTGCATAGTCGGTTTCGCTGGCGGGAGCGGAGCGGGAGGTCGCTCGCGTACGGTCCAACTCGCGCAACAGGTCTTCACCGGTTTGCGGGGATAGCTGCCACCGGCCGGCGAGGCCTGCCTCGGTATCGAAGAGCGCGCCGCTTCTTATCGAAATGCCGTAAGTGTTCCGGCCAAGTCGCTGTGCAAGCTCGGTATAGGCTGTCCGCTGGTCGCGGAGTCGCGCTTCGCCGGTGACGACGATGCTCTCGCCGGTGCCGGGGAGATCGGGGAGCACGCTACCGATCCCGAGAACCGCGAGTGCGCGCAAAATCGTGACGAGGAACTGACGGGTGCGGTTCGCTTCCTCGAACAGCGGGAGGGCGGCGATGACGATCGGGTCGGCATCGGCGCCGAACCGCAGCATCGCCTCGCGGCCGCCGCTCCAGTCATAGGTATCGAAGCGCAGGGCGGTCATCCCGGGTGAGGCTAGACCCCCCGTTAAAGCTAGACCAGTGCCTTGCTCGCGGCAAACTGGACGAGTGCGCCGAACGTCTCGAGCATCTCGCCGTCGATCTCGTCGTCCTCGATCAGGATGCCGAGCCGGTCTTCGAGTTCGGTCAGCACGCTTGCCACCGCCATCGAATCGAGCTCGGGCAGCGCGCCGAACAGCGGTGTGTCGGCGGTGAACGCGGCGACACGGTCCGCGCTCAGACCGAGAATATCGGCGAGGACGGCGCGTACCGTCGTTTCGACTTGGGAAGTGCCTTCGAAGATCACGAGCATCGCCTGAACGGTTAGGAACCCGGCCCCGCTAGCGTGTGGGGGTGAATTCGGCAACGGCTTGGCGCTATTAGGGTCGCATGATCGCGCTCGACCCCAAGCCGTACCCTATCGACCACATTGCGCTGCGTGGCGCGCCGGACGCCGTCGCGCTGGTCGACAAGGCGGGCGTGATGACGTTTACCGAGCTCGAGGCGGGGGTCGGTGCATTGGCGGGGTGGCTCGCTGGCCGAGGACTGTCGGCCGGCGACCGCGTCGCGACGTGGCTACCGAAGACGCGCGTCGCCTGCCTGATGCCGCTCGCGGTGGCGCGAGCGGGGCTGGTGCATGTCCCGGTCAACCCACTGCTCCGAAGGGCGCAGGTCGCGCATATCCTGGGGGACAGCGGCGCTCGCCTACTGGTGACCCAAAGCGTGCGGGCCGGGACGCTAAACGATGGCGACGTGCCGGATGGCTGCGCGACCGTGGACGAGGCCGAGCTTCTTTCTCTGTTCCCTCGCGAACGCGGGGGGCTCGGATTGCAAAGCGCAACGCCCGTTATTCCCAACCCCCCGCCTCCGCAGGGGAGCGGAATGATCGGTCCCTCCGACGCCGACCCCGATACCCTGGCCGCGATCCTCTACACGTCCGGCTCCACCGGCCGCCCGAAAGGCGTGATGCTGAGCCACGCAAACCTGTGGCTCGGCGCGATCTCCGTCGCGCACTATCTGAAGCTGGAGCCTGAAGACCGCGTGCTCGGCGTCCTGCCCTTGTCGTTCGACTACGGCCAGAACCAGCTGTTCTCCACATGGGCAGCCGGCGCGTCGGTAGCGCCGCTCGACTATCTGGTCGCACGCGACGTGGTGAAGGCGGTCGAACGGGTCGAGGCGACGACGCTCGCGGGCGTGCCGCCTCTGTGGGTCCAGTTGCTGGAAGCGGAGTGGCCGGCGGAGACCGCCGCTCGGTTGAAGCGCCTGACCAACTCTGGCGGCGCACTGACGCCGCGGCTCGTGCGGGGGCTGCGCGAGCGGTTCCCCGCGGCGGAAGTGTACGCGATGTACGGGCTGACCGAGGCGTTCCGGTCGACCTATCTCGATCCGGCGCTGATCGATACGCATCCCGACGCAATGGGGCGGGCTATCCCGTTTGCAGAGGTTTCGGTGGTGAAGCCCGACGGCACGCGCGCTGCGCCGGGGGAGGCGGGGGAACTCGTGCATTCGGGGCCGCTCGTCGCCCAAGGCTATTGGCAGGACGCGGAGCGGACGGCGCAGCGGTTCCGGCCGGCGCTTAGTGGGGGAGGCATAGCGGTCTGGTCGGGGGATACCGCCGTCGAGGGCGAGGACGGCTTGTTGCGATTCGTCGGCCGCGATGACGAGATGATCAAAAGCGCAGGCAACCGGATCAGCCCGCTCGAAATCGAGGAGGCCGTACTGGCAGGCGGCGAAGCGCGCGAGGCAGTCGCGGTCGGTGTGCCGGACGAGCGATTGGGGCAGGCTATCGTCGTGATGCTGGCGGGGGATGCGAGCGAGGAGACGGCGTTGCGGGCGCGGCTGAGGACTGCTTTGCCGAGCTTCATGCAGCCGGGTGCGTATCTGTGGCGCGACGAATTGCCGCGCAATGCCAATGGGAAGCTGGACAGGTCTGGCATTGCGTCGGAGGTAAAAGCTTGTTCTCCCGCGAAGGCGGGCGTCCAGTCTGGGCTCCAGCCTTCGCGGGGGAACACTGAGGAGCGTGCGTCATGAAACCGATGGGTGCTCTTCCTTCCGAGTTTGTTGCGCAGTCGGGCGCGCTAACGATCGGCGGTCGGCCTGCCGATGGTTGGGCTGTAGAGGCTGGCGACACGCCGCTGTTCGTCTACGACATGGCGATCGTCGCTGCCCGCATCGGGCGGTTTCGTGCGGCGATGTCGGCGATCGATCTCCATTATGCGATTAAGGCGAATCCGCATGCCGACTTGCTCGCCGCGATCGCGCCGCTGGTCGACGGACTGGACGTCGCATCGTCTGGCGAACTGACCAAGGCGATGGCGGTCAAACCGGCTGCCTCGATCAGTTTCGCCGGGCCCGGCAAGCGCGACGACGAACTCGCCGCCGCGATCACCGCCGGCGCCACGCTCAACGTCGAATCGGAAGGCGAGGCGGCACGGGCGTTCGCGATCGGCGACCGCCTCGGGCAAACACCGCGCATGGCGGTCCGCGTGAACCCAGATATCGAACTCCGCGGCTCGGGCATGCGGATGGGCGGTCGCGCGTCGCCGTTCGGGGTCGATGCCGTGCGCGCCGCCGCGCTCGTGAAGGCGATCGTCGCAGCGGGCGCGGACTGGCGCGGGTTTCATATCTACGCCGGCAGCCAGGCGCTCGATGCCGGTGCGATCGTCGAGACGCAGGTGGCGACGATCGCGCTCGCGGCGCGGTTGGCGGAGGAGGCGGGCGCTGCGCCGCCGCTCGTCAACCTCGGCGGCGGCTTCGGCGTGCCGTATTTCGCCGGAGACGTGGCGCTCGACGTAGAGCGGGTCGGCGAGGCGCTGGCCGACGCGCTGGCATCGCGTCCGGCAGTCCTTGGCGAAGCGCGATTCGCGATCGAACTCGGGCGCTGGCTCGTGGCGGAGGCGGGCGTGTACCTGACCCGCGTCGTCGACGTGAAGCAGAGCCAAGGCGAGACCTTCGTCGTCGTCGATGGCGGGCTGAACCACCAGCTCGCCGCGAGCGGCAATTTCGGCACGGTCGTCCGTCGCAATTATCCGATCGCAGTCGCCGCACGGATGGGCCAGGCGCCGACCGAGACCGTATCCGTCGTCGGCCCGCTCTGCACGCCGCTGGACCGGCTTGGCGACAAGATCGCGCTCCCGCCGGTGCAGGTCGGCGAGCTGATCGCGATCTTCATGGCCGGTGCATACGGGGCGAGCGCGAGCCCGAGTGCGTTTCTTGGGCATCCACCGGCGATCGAGATCGTTACTGCTGGATAGCCCGTCGGCGCCGTCTCGAATTGGGGTGTCCCAATCTGGGGCCATTGCCCGCCTGGAGCATGGTTACGGGGCGCTCCTAACGCTATCTTCACCTGTTCCTTGCATAGCCGAGGCTGAGTTTAGCCGACCGCCGGGCAACCGTCGGTTAGCGTCCCGCCAATGTGGCGCCAGGAGAGAAGTGCCCATGCGTTCCGGACCCGTATCGAAATCCCTGCTGACCTTGGGCCTCGTCGGAACGGCGTTGTCCGCCTGTTCGACCACCGGTGGTCGTCCCGAACTACCGCCTGCGTCGTATGTCGCGAACAAGGAGCTGCCGGGCGAGGAATACGTCATTGGCCCGCTCGATCAGCTCAACATCTTCGTCTGGCGCAATCCGGAATTGTCGTCGAAGGTCCAGGTGCGTCCCGACGGCCGGATCACCACGCCGCTGATCAACGACATGCCCGCGGTCGGCAAGACGCCGGCGATCCTGGCGGACGACATGAAGAAGGCGCTGGGGGCCTATATCAAGGACCCGATCGTCTCGGTGATCGTCGAGAATTTCAGCGGCACGTACAGCCAGCAGGTCCGCATCGTCGGCGCGACCGAGAAGCCGGCCTCGATCCCGTACCGTGCCAACATGACCTTGCTGGATGCGATGATCGCGGTCGGTGGGCTCAGCCAATATGCCGCGGGCAACAAGGCGCGGTTGGTGCGCTATGATCGCGAGACCGGCAAGCAGACCGAGTTCGCGTTGCAGATCGGCAATCTGCTCAAGAAGGGCGATTCGTCGGCCAACGTCCGGCTCGAACCCGGCGACGTCATCATCATCCCTGAATCGATGTTCTGACGATGAACGGGATCTACGACGAAGTGCGCATCGCGCTGCATGCGATCTGGACGCGGCGATGGCTGGCGTTGGGCGTGGCGTGGGGCGTGTGCGTGCTCGGCTGGCTGGTCGTGTCGCAGATCCCGAGCCGATATGATTCGACCGCGCGTATCTTCGTCCAGATGCAGACGATCCTGCCGGCGGGAATGGACGGCGTGCCGCAGAGCGTGCCGATGTCCGTCGATACGATCCGGACGACGTTGATCTCCGCGACGAACCTCGAAAAGGTCGTGCGCGGGACCGATCTGGCCAACACCGTGGCGAGCGACAGCGACGTCGCCGATCGCGTTGCGACGCTGGCCCCCAACATCAAGATCGCGTCGCAGCAGGACAATCTGTTCCAGATCACGACGAGCGCCGCGAGCCCGAAGATCGCGCGACAGGTGACGCAGAAGCTGATCGACCTGTTCGTCGAGCAGAACCTTGCGGGGGATCGTTCGAAGACGACGCAGAGCCTGACCTTCCTCGATCAGCAGCTGGCGGCGCGGCAGAAGCAGCTTGCCGATGCCGAGGCCAAGCGCGCCGATTTCCAGAACCGTTATCTTGGCGCTCTGCCCGGTACCGGGTCGGTCAGCGACCGGATCGGTGCGTCGCGGTCGCAGATGGCACAGGTCGACGGCGACCTTGCCGCTGCGCAGTCGAGCCTCGCCGCGGTGCAGGGCCAGATGGCGGGAACGCCGGCGACGGTGCCGGGCGCTGGTGGCGTCGCAGGCGCGGCTGGGCCGGCGCGGGCGCGGTTGCAGGCGATCCAGGGTCAACTCGCCGATGCGCGGGCGCGGGGCTATACCGAGAACCATCCCGACGTGATCGCGCTGAAGAGCCAGCTCGCGGCAGCGACCGCGGCGGCGCGCAGCGAGCCCCTGTCGGGCGGTGCGGCGGCCGGGAACGCGCAGAACCCGCTCTACGCATCGCTACAGTCGATGGTCGCGGATCGCCAGGCTACCGTCGCCTCGCTTCGCATGCGGAAGAGCCAGTTGCAGGGCGACCTAGATCTGCTCAATTCGAAGCTGTCGGGCGATCCCGAGGTTGCCGCCGAGCAAGGGGCGATCGATCGCGACTATCAGGTGCTCAAGGACCAGTATGACGCGTTGCTGCGACAGCGCGAGCAGACCGCGTTGGTCGGTCAGGCGCAGTCGCAGAACGATCATGTGAAGTTCAGCGTGATCGATCCGCCGACGATGCCGCGCACGCCCAGCGCACCCAACCGGATGCTGCTGCTGTCGGGCGTGCTGATCGCAGGGCTTGGCGCGGGGATCGGTGCGGCGTTCGCGATGGGCCAGTTGCGGACGACGTTCCCGACGACGTCGCGGCTCGAAAAGGCGGCGGGGATGCCGGTGATCGGCTCGATCGGCGAAGTCGTGACGCGCGTGCAATCGAGCCAGCGTCGCCGGAAACTGACGATGTTCCTGGGCGGTACCGCCGCGCTGGGCGCCGCCTATGTCCTGTTGCTGGGGGTAGAAATCCTTCAGCGCGGGCTGGCGGCATAAAGGGGGCATGACCGTGACCAAACCCGTCCGCGAACCCTCGCTGCTCGAACGTGCGGCCAAGGTGTATGATTTCGGCGCACATGCGCGCGCACGCGGTGTCGTGGTGCCGGAAGCGCCTGTGGTCGAGACGCCAGTGGTCGACACGACAATAGTCGAGACGCCCGTTGCTGCTCCTGCGGCGTCGCCGGTCGCTCCCGCCGCGCGCGAACCGATCTTTGCGCCGTCCCGCGAGTTCACCGATCCGACGTTCCTTGCTATCCCCGAGGAGCTGCGCGCGCCGATCGGCGACGAACTGCCGGACGAGTTCTACTTCCCCGAAGAGACGGGCGACACCGCGCGGATCGACCGCGGGATGCTCGCGGGCAACGGCATGATCGTGCCCGGTGCACCGGTAGGCCCGCTCGCCGAGGAGTTCCGGCTGATCAAGCGCCAGTTGCTGATCTCCAGCACGCGCATCGCCGAGAGCGACAGCCCAGACAAGGCGCGGATGATACTGGTGTGTTCGGCCCGGCCGGGCGACGGCAAGACGTTCTGCGCGGTCAACCTCGCGCTCTCCATTGCCGCCGAGCGCGATACCGAAGTGCTGCTGGTCGATGCCGACGTCGCCAAGCCCGATGTCGTCAAGCAGCTCGGGCTCGCCGATGGCCCCGGCCTGCTCGATGCGCTGAGCGACGTGCGCGTGGATGTCGAAGACTTCGTGATCCAGACCGACGTGCCGCATCTGTCGATCCTGCCCGCCGGGACCAAGACGACTATGGACACCGAACTGCTCGCCAGCGCGCGCACCAAGGCAGTGATCGCGCGGCTGCTCGAGGCGAACCCGCGCCGTGTCATCATCTTCGATTCGCCGCCCGCGCTCGCGGCATCGCCCGCCGCCGTGCTGGCGATGCGCGTCGGGCAGGTGATGCTCGTCGTCCGCGCCGATCGCACGCCCGAAAACGAACTGCGCGCCGCGGTCAATCTTCTCGACGGGTGCGAGCATATCCAGCTCGTCCTCAACGCGGTATCCTTCGTCCAGGGCGGCGCGCGCTTCGGCAGCTATTACGGCCAGGAGGCCTGATGATGACCCAGCCAACCAGGCTGACGACCCGCGCACTCGCGCTGGCAGGCGGCACCGCCGTGCTGGCAACGCTGCTCGCGGCGCCCGCTGCGGCGCAGGCCGCGCGTCGCGTCACCATCAACCCGTATATCGAGGCCAGCCAGACGCTGTATGCCGATCTGAACGGCGGCGACGTGCTGACCTACACCAGCCTTGCGGCGGGCGTGGATGCCGCGATCGAGACTCAGCGTGTTTCGGGACAGCTCAGCTATCGGTACGAGCGCCGCTTCGGCTGGGGCGACGACCTCGGCGACCAGGATATCCATTCGGGTCTCGCGCGCGTCGACGCCCGAGTCACGCGCAACCTGACGCTCGAAGCCGCCGGCATCGCCACGCGCGCTCGCTCGGACATCCGTGGCGCAGCGCCTGGCTTGCTCGTCGGCAATGTGGACAATGTCAGCCAGCTCTATTCGGTCTTCGCCGGCCCGAGCTTCACCGACACCTTCGGCCCGGTCGTGTTCAACGCGAATTATCGCCTCGGCTATACCAAGGTCGAGACGCCGACCTTCGGCGATACCGCGGTGGGCGGACGGCGGCTCGATTACTACGACGATTCGATCGGCAACACCGCCACCGCCAGCGCCACCGTCGCGCCCGGCAGCATCGCGCCGTTCGGCATCACGCTCAGCGGCGCGTACGACCGCGAGACCGCGAGCCAACTGAAGCAGCGCTACGAAGGCTATTACGGCCGCGGCGACATACTCCAGCCGATATCGCCCTATGTCGCGCTGACCGCGGGCGTCGGCTACGAGACGATCGAGACGAGCCAGAAGGACGCGGTCGTCGATGCGACGGGAACGCCGGTGCTCGATCGCGACGGCCGGTTCATCACCAACGCAGCGTCGCCGCGGCGGATCGCCTACCGTACCGACGGAGTCTATTACGACGCGGGCGTGATCTGGCGGCCCAATCGCCGGACCTCGGTCGAGGCCCATGTCGGCAAGCGATATGGCTCGCTCAGCTATACCGGCACGGCGACGTATCAGGCGTCGCAGTCGGTTGGGCTCTCGGTCAACGTCTATGACGGCGTGCAGACCTTCGGACGCCAGCTCCGCACCGGCATCGGCAATCTGCCAACCAGCTTCCTGACCGGTCAGCAACAGGGCTTCGGCCAGCAGTTCAACGGATGCGTGTTCGGTACCACAGGCGCGGCGCCGGGCGGCTGCCTCAACGACGTGTTCCAGTCGATCTCGACCGCCAGCTACCGTGCGCGCGGCGTCGACGGCGTGATCGTCGCGACCCGTGGCCGATCGACCTTCGGTGCCGGCCTCGGCTATTCCAATCGCAAGCTGTACGCACCCAATTTCGCGCCGGGCATCGTCGTCACCGGCATCGAGGACCAGAGCTATTACGGGCAGCTGTTCTACCAGCGCTCGCTGACGCAGGCGTCTGGCGTCAACGCCGACCTGTTTGCCAATTATTATGATCCCGGCGTGGCCAATATCGCCCCTGAAGACGTTTCTGGTGACGACGGCGTATGGTCGTACGGGGCGACGGGTACATACTACCACAATTTCGGGCGACTCGGCACAACCGCGTCGCTCGGACTTTACAGCTTCAAGGTCGGTGATTTCGACAGCGAATGGTCGGCGCAGGCGCTGATCGGCGCGCGGTACCAGTTCTGAAGGCGAGCAGCAGATGTACGACGAACATTATGGACTGACGGGTCGGCCGTTCCAGCTGACCCCCGATCCCAAATTCTGGTTCGAGACGGCCACGCACCGCAAGGCCATGGCGTATCTCGGCTATGGCCTGGCGCAGGGCGAGGGCTTCATCGTGATCACCGGCGATATCGGCGCGGGCAAGACGACGCTGGTCGGTCACCTGATGGACACGATCGATCACCAGCGGCTGAACGCGATCAAGCTGGTGTCGACCGCGATCGAGGCGGACGACCTGCTGCGGATCGTCGCGACCGAATTGCAGGTCGATCCCGCCGGGCTGACAAAGGCCGAACTGCTGACCGCGATCGAGCGCGGGCTTCACGCCGTGGCGCGGACCGGCAAGCGGACGCTGCTGATCGTCGACGAAGCGCAGGCTCTGCCGGTATCGGCGCTCGAAGAATTGCGGATGCTGTCGAACTTTCAGGCTGGCGGCCATGCGCTGTTGCAGATCGTCCTGCTCGGCCAGCCCGAATTCCGCGATCGGCTGCACGGGTCTGAGCGGCTCGAACAGCTGCGCCAGCGCGTCATCGCGATCCACCACCTCGATCCGATGGAGGAGCATGAGGTCTCCGAGTATCTTGCGCACCGGCTGTCGGTGGTAGGCTGGACGGGCAATCCCGACTTTGCCGACGATGCGTTTGCGGCGTTTTTCGCAGGGTCGGCGGGCGTTCCGCGGCGGCTGAACCTGCTCGCGGGCCGCGTCATGCTGTATGCGGCGATCGAGGATCTGACGGTCATCGATGCTGCGGTCGTACAGTCGGTACAGCGTGACCTGGAAGGCGACCTGCCGATGCTGGCGACCGATACGGGGAAGGGGGCCGCTACGTTCGCGCCCGTCTCCGGTACCGCCGAGTCCATCGCAAAGCCGACGCCGGTGGCGGAGGCGGAGCGTACCGATCCCGCGATCGCGGACCGCATCGCTGCGCTCGAAGCACGTGTCGAGTTGCAGGACAAGGCGCTTCGTCGCGTGCTGACGCTGCTGGTCGACTGGATCGAGAGTGATGACGACAAGCCGGAATACGCACCGATCCGCGGTGTGACGGCCTGGCACGACGCAGCGTAAATGACTGTTCTCAATGGCATGTCGGTCGACGTCGAGGACTGGTTTCAGGTCGGCGCGTTCGAGAAGGTCATCGACAAGGCGGACTGGGATTCGCTCCAGCCACGCGTCGAGGCGAACACCGATGCGGTCCTGGCGCTGTTCGCCGAACGAGAGACGAAGGCGACCTTCTTCACGCTGGGCTGGGTCGCGCACCGCTATCCGGCGCTGATCCGGCGGATCGTCGATGCGGGGCACGAGATCGCCAGCCATGGCTGGGACCACCAGCGCGTGTTCACGATGACGCCTGAGGTGTTTCGTGCCGACCTGGTGCGGGCAAGGACTGCGATCGAGGATGCGGCGGGGGCGAAGGTCACCGGCTATCGTGCGCCGAGTTTCTCGATCGACCAGCGGACGCCCTGGGCGCATGTCGAGCTGGCGGAGGCGGGCTATGCCTATTCCTCCAGCGTCGCGCCGGTGAAGCACGATCATTACGGCTGGCTCGATGCGCCGCGCTACGGTTTCAGGCCGCTTGCGGACAGCGCGCTGATCGAGGTTCCGGTGACGGTCGCCAAGTTCGGTGAGCGCAAGCTTGCCACCGGGGGCGGGTTCTTTCGGCTGCTGCCCGCTGCGATCACCGATTTCGCCGTGCGGCAGGTCAACCGCGAAGATCGGCCGGCGATGTTCTACTTCCACCCGTGGGAAATCGACCCGTCGCAGCCGCGCGTCGAGCAGGCACCGATGCGGTCCAAGATCCGCCATTATTCGCGGCTCGGCGCGATGGCGGGGAAGTTGCGCGGGTTGCTGGGTCGTCATCAATGGGGCCGCGTCGATGCGGTCGTCGCGCGCGAAGCGGCCCGGCTGGCGTGACCGCACCGATGCCCGTCGGCGTGCGCGAGGCGGACCTTCGCGATGCGGGCGAGTGCGCGCGGATCACGGCGTTCGTCGACGCGATGGAGGGCGCGACGCCGTTCCACCTGCCGGCGTGGAGCCGTGCGGTGCAGGACGGATGCGGCCAGCGCGCGCGGTATCTCGTGTCCGAGACCGATCGCGCGATCGTCGGCGTGCTGCCACTGACCGAGATGCGCTCGCCGTTGTTCGGGCGTGCGCTGGTGTCGACTGGGTTCGGCGTCGATGGTGGCGTGCTTGGGGGAGCGGTCGAACCGCTTGCCGCTGGCGCGTGGAACCTTGCGCTGCGCATCGGATGTCCGTCGGTCGAGCTGCGTGGCGGGGTTGCGCCGAACGGCTGGGATAGCGACGACGGCAGCTATCTCGGTTTCGCGCGCGATCTGGCGGCGGACGACGATGCCGAACTGCTCTCCATCCCCCGGAAGCAGCGCGCCGAAGTCCGCCGTGCGCTCGGATTCGACCTGGAGATCGTTACTGGCAACGACCGGAAACTGCTCGCCGAGCATTACCGGGTCTATGCGGAATCGGTCCGCAATCTCGGTACGCCAGTATTTCCCGCAAAGCTCTTTCGTAGCGTTACCAGCGCGATGGATGCGGATATTCTCACCGTACGGCATGGGGGCAGGGCGGTCGCCAGCGTCCTGAGCCTGTATTTCAACGGCACGGTTTACCCCTATTGGGGCGGCGGGACCGAAGCGGCGCGGGGGCTTCGCGCCAATGACCGGATGTATTTCGCGCTGATGGCGCATGCACGGGCGCGCGGCTGCACGCGGTTCGACTTCGGGCGTTCGAAGACGGGGACGGGGGCGGCGGCGTTCAAGAAGAACTGGGGTTTCACGCCCGAGCCGCGGCTTTACGCCAAGCGCAGCAGCGGTCCCGCGCGCGAAGTGAACCCGCTCAATCCGAAATACGCGCTGATGGTGCGGACGTGGAAGAAGCTTCCTTTGTGGGCGGCGACCGCAGCAGGGCCGTGGATCTCCCGAGGGCTGGGGTGAGCCTGCTTTTCCTCGCGCACCGCGTGCCGTTTCCGCCCGACCGCGGCGACAAGATCCGCAGCTTCCATATCTTACAGTATCTGGCGCAGCGCACGCCGGTGCATCTGGTGGCGTTTGCCGATGACGAGGCGGACGTCGATCCGCCTGCGGTGTTCACCGACATGCTCGCGAGCTGCACGATCATTCCTCGCGCGAAGTCGCAGACGCGTGCCGCCATCGAAGCGCTCGCCACGGGCAAGCCGGTATCGCTGACCGCGTTCGCGCATCCGGCGGTGCAGGCCGCTGTCGATCGGGTCGTTCCGCAGGTCGGCGGCGTCTATTGTTTCTCGGGTCAGATGGCGCAGTATCTGCCGGCTGGTGGGCCGCCGATCGTCATGGATTTCGTCGACATCGACTCCGCCAAGTTCGGAGGCTTCGCCGAGGACGCGCGCGGCCCGATGCGCTGGATGATGCGCCGCGAAGCCCGCCTGCTGGGGGCTTTCGAGCGGGAGATTGCGTCACGGGTCTCTGCGAGCCTGTTCGTCAGCGAGGCCGAAGCGGCACTGTTTCGCGACGGTGATGCCCGAGGGCGGGTGCTCGCCGTCGAGAACGGCATCGATGCAGTAAAGTTCGATCCTGCGCTTAACGCTGCCATTTCGAGGAGCAGCGCAGAAGGTTTGATCGTCTTCACCGGCCAGATGGACTACCGCCCCAATATCGATGCGGTAACCTGGTTCGCGCGCGACATCCTCCCGCTGATTTGCCGCTACCGTCCCGTGCAGTTCGCGATCGTCGGCCGCGCACCCACGCCGGCCGTGCAGGCACTGGCGAGCGACCACGTCACCGTCACCGGCGCAGTCGACGACGTCCGCGGCTGGCTCGCCGCTGCGGACGTGTGCGTCGCACCGCTCAAACTCGCGCGCGGGGTCCAGAACAAGGTGCTCGAAGCGATGGCGATGGCGCGCCCCGTGGTCGCCTCAGCTGCCGCCGCCGAGGGCATCGACCACGCTGGTACGATCCGCGTCGCCGAGACCGCCGCCGGGTTCGCCGCCGAGGTGATCGCGCTGCTCGAAGCCCCCGAGGACGCAGCGGGTCTTGGCGAGTCTGCCCGCGCGCAGGTCATCCGCCGCTATGGCTGGGACGCACGTCTCGCTCCACTCGACGCGCTTCTCGGCCTGTCCGCATGACCGCGTGGCGCCGGCACGGTATCGCGCTGGCGGTCGCGTTCGTGCTGATCCTGCTGACGTTCCGCAGCGACGTGCGCGATCTCGCGCATATCTGGTGGAACAGCACGACGTTCGGGCATTGCCTGTTCATCGGTCCGGTCATCGCATGGCTCGTCTGGCAACGCCGCAGCGACCTCGCGCAACTCACCCCGACCGGCTGGTGGCCGGGCTTGGCGCTGATCGCGATCGGCGGATTCGGCTGGCTGATGGGCGACGCCGCCTCGGTCGGTTTCGCGCGCCAGCTCGGGCTCGTGATGATGCTGCAAGGCGCGGTGGTCACGATCCTCGGGCCCAACGTCGCGCGCGGCCTCCTATTTCCGCTCGGCTACGCGTTCTTCCTCGTGCCGTTTGGCGAAGGTCTCGAACCGCCGTTGCAGACCGTCACGGTCGCGATCGTGATGCCGCTGCTCCATCTCGTCGGCGTGCCCGCGGTGGTCGATGGCGTGCTGATCCACGCCGGTCGCTATTATTTCGAGGTCGCCGAGGCGTGTTCGGGCGCCAAGTTCGTCATCGCGATGGTCGCGTTCGGCGTGCTGGTCGCCAACCTCTGCTTCGTGTCGTGGAAGCGCCGCGCGGTGTTCCTCGTGGTTTCGGTCGTCGTGCCGGTCATCGCCAATGGCTTTCGCGCATTCGGGACGATCTGGGCGGCGGACCTGACGTCGGTCGAGGCTGCGACGGGCCTCGATCATATCGTCTATGGCTGGATATTCTTCGCGCTGGTCATGGCCGGCGTGCTGGCGATCGGCTGGCGCTGGTTCGACCGCGCGCCCGACGATCCCGCGTTCGTTCCGGCGACGCTCCAGGCGATACCCCGTCGCCGCACCGACCTCCCGGTCGCTACCGCGCTCGCACTCGCCACGGTCGCGGTCTTCCCGCTGTGGAGCGCGGCGATCGCGAGCCGGGCGCAGGCGCTGCCCGCGCATATCGACCTCCCCGACATTGCCGGATGGCACCGCGTCCCGGTCAGCACGCGCGCGCCCTGGACGCCCTATTACCCCGGTGCCGACCATTATCTGTTCGGTCGCTACGCCGATGCGTCGGGCGTGACCGTCGACGTGAGTATCGCCGTGTTCGGTAGCCAGCATGAAGGCAAGGAGCTGATCGCCTACGGCACGGGCGTCCTGCGCCAGGAGGATCGCTGGGTCCGGGTCGAGACCCTGCCCGCGATTTCGGGCGGTTCGGCGATGCGAATCACCGCGCCGGGGCCCGTAGAGCGGATCGTCGCGACGTGGTACCGGGTCGGCGACACGACCACGCAGGACGAGACGCTGGTGAAGATCGAGACGATGAAGGCCCGGCTGCTCGGCGGCCCGCAACGCGCGGTGGCGATCCACCTGTCGGTCGAGGGCGCCGACCCGCGTCCGATCGCGCGCTTCCTCGCCGCATTGGGGCCGATCGGTACGGTCGCCGACCACGCCGCGGGGATGCGCTAGATGTGCGGCATTGCCGGGATCTTCCACCCGGGTACGCCCAAGCCGGTCGACCCCAACCGCGTCCATGCGATGATCGCCGCGCTGGCGCATCGCGGGCCCGACGGCGACGGCATCTGGACCGCGCCGGGCGTCGGGCTCGGCCACCGCCGGCTGTCGATCATCGACCTCGAAGGCTCGCCGCAGCCGATGTCCGACGGTACGCTGACGATCACCTACAACGGCGAAGTCTATAATTTCGCCGAACTGCGCGACGAGCTGATCGCCAAGGGGGCGATCTTCCGGACGACGGGCGATACCGAAGTCCTGCTCCACGCCTGGCGCGCCTGGGGGCCGTCAATGCTCGACAGGTTGAACGGCATGTTCGCGTTCGGGATCCACGATTCCGCCGCGCACACGCTGTTCCTCGCGCGCGACCGGATGGGCGTGAAGCCGCTCTATTACGTCGAGCTCGCCGACGGCTCGCTCGCCTTCGCCTCCGAACTGAAGGGCTTGCTCGCGCACCCGCAGCTTCGGCGCGTACCCGATTTGAGCGCCGTCGAGGATTACCTCGCGCTAGGCTACGTCCCCGATGATTCCTGCATCGTCGCCGGCGTTAGGAAGTTGGCGGCGGGGCATTTCCTGCTGGTCCAGCGCGGCCGCGCGGTGCCGCAACCGCGTAAATGGTGGGACATCGATTTCTCCAACCGCGCGACCGGCTCCGCCAAGGCACTCGGCGAGGAACTGGTCGACCGGATGCGCGCGGGCGTACGCTCGCGGATGGTCGCCGACGTGCCGCTCGGTGCGTTCCTGTCGGGCGGCGTCGACAGCTCTGCGGTAGTCGCGCTGATGGCCGAGGCGAGCCCAAAGGCGGTCCGCACCTGCACGATCGGGTTCGACGAAGCGGGCCATGACGAGCGCAGCTTCGCCACCACCGTCGCGCGCCGGTTTGCCACCGATCACCGCGAGCGCGTGGTCCAGTCCGGCGACGTCTCGCTGATCGACACGCTCGTCGCGAGCTTCGACGAACCCTTCGCCGATGCCTCCGCGCTCGCGACGTACCAGGTCTGTGCATTGGCCCGCGAAAGCGTTACCGTCGCGCTGTCGGGCGACGGCGCGGACGAGGCGCTTGCCGGCTATCGTCGTTACAAGTTCCAGTCCGTGGAGGAGCGCGTCCGCGGCCTGCTTCCGGCGCATGTGCGTGCAGACGTGTTCGGGGCGCTTGGCCGCTGGTATCCGAAAGCCGACTGGGCGCCGCGTCCGCTGCGCGCCAAATCGACGTTGCTCGCGCTCGCGCAGGGTGGCGGCGAGGCGTATGCGCGGTCGGTTGGCGTCACCACGCCAGAGTTGCGCGCGCATCTCTTCACGCCCAGCGCCCGCGCCGCGCTCGGCGGGTACCGCGCCGAGGATCGCTACGTCGCGACGATGGCAAACGCGCCGGCGCGCGATGCGATCGACCGCGCGCAGTATGCCGACATCAAGCACTGGCTGCCCGGTGACATCCTCACCAAGGTCGACCGGACCAGCATGGCGGTCGGGCTGGAGGCGCGCGAGCCGTTGCTCGATCACCGCCTGATCGAGTTCTGCGCGACGCTGCCGGCGAACATGCGGTTGCGCCACGGTGAGGGCAAATGGCTGATGAAGAAGGCGATGGAGCCGTATCTGCCGCGTGAGATCCTCTATCGGCAGAAAATGGGTTTCGTGACGCCGATCAGCGCGTGGTTCCGCGAGACGCTGGCGGGGGAGGCGTCGGCGTTGGCGAAGTCGCGCACGCTCGGCGAAACGGGGTGGTTCGACATGGCGACGATCGCGCGGATCGCCGACGAACACCGCATGGGCCGGGTCGAACATGGCCGGACCCTGTGGCAGTTCGTGATGCTCGAGCGATCGATGAAGCGGATGTTCGGGTAGCTCCTGATCCTCCCCCGCCAGGGGGAGGTGTCGCCCAAGGTGACGGAGGGGGAGGACACGGAACAGGCGTTTCGCGTGCCTCCCCCTCCGTCTGGCAACTGCCAGCCACCTCCCTCTGGCGGAGGAGGATTAAGCCCTTAAAACAACCCCTCGATCAGCCCGTCCTCATTAAGGCGGATCGCTTCCGCCGCCGGCACGCGAGGCAAGCCGGGCATCGTCATGATCTCGCCGCAGATCGCCACCACGAACCCTGCGCCTGCCGCGAGGCGGACTTCGCGTACCGGTACGATGTGTCCGGTCGGCGCACCGAGCAGCGCGGGATCGGTCGAGAAGCTGTACTGCGTCTTGGCGAGGCAGACGGGGAGGTGGCCGTACCCCGCGTCTTCCCAGCGCTTGAGTTGCGCCAGCACGCTCGGCTCGGCGACCGCGTGCTCCGCGCGGTAGATGCGCCGCGCGACGGTGTCGATCTTGTCGAACAGCGAGAGTTCGTCACCATAGATCGGCGCGAAACCGCCGCCATGTGTCTCGCAGATCTCGGCGACCGCGTCGGCCAGCTCGACCGCGCCTGCGCCGCCCTCCGCCCAATGCCGGCACAGGATCGCGCGCGAACCGTGCTGCGCGGCGGCCTCGACGATAGCGGCGATCTCGGCGTCGCTGTCGGTGTAGAAATGGTTGATCGCGACGATCGCGGGCACGCCGAACTGGCGGATGTTCTCGATGTGACGGACGAGGTTGACCGCCCCCTTGCGGACCGCCTCGACGTTCTCTTGCGCGAGATCGGCCTTGGCGACGCCGCCGTTCATCTTCAGCGCGCGCGCGGTGGCGACGATCACGACTGCGTCGGGTGCGAGCCCCGCCTGACGGCACTTGATGTCGAAGAACTTCTCCGCACCGAGGTCCGCGCCGAAACCCGCTTCGGTGACGACGTAATCGCCGAGCGACAAGGCGGCGCGTGTGGCGATCACCGAGTTGCAGCCATGGGCGATGTTGGCGAACGGTCCGCCGTGGAGGAACGCGGGCGTGCCCTCCAGGGACTGGACGAGGTTGGGCTTGATCGCCTCCGCGAGCAGCACCGCCATCGCGCCGTCCGCCTTCAGGTCACGCGCGGTGATCGGCGAGCGGTCGCGGGTGTAGGCGACGACGATATCGCCGAGCCTGCGCTCCATGTCCGCCAGGTCGTTGGCAAGACAGAGGATCGCCATCACTTCGGAGGCGACGGTGATGTCGAAGCCCGATTCGCGCGGATAGCCGTTGGCGACGCCACCGATCGACTGGACGATGTCGCGAAGTGCGCGGTCGTTCATGTCGAGCACGCGGCGCCAGACGACGCGGCGGACGTCGATCTGGAGCGCATTGCCCCAGTGGATGTGGTTGTCGATCATCGCGGCGAGGAGATTGTGGGCGGCGGTGATCGCGTGGAAATCGCCGGTGAAATGGAGGTTGATGTCCTCCATCGGCGCGACCTGCGCGCGACCGCCCCCGGTCGCACCGCCCTTGGTGCCGAAGCACGGTCCGAGCGACGGTTCGCGTAGTGCGAGCACCGCCTTGCGGCCGGTGTGGCGGAGCGCGTCGGCGAGACCGATCGAGGTGGTGGTCTTGCCTTCGCCCGCCGGGGTCGGGTTGATCGCGGTGACCAGGATCAGGCGTCCGCCCTTGCCCTTCTCGCGCATTTCGAGCCAGTCGAGCGAGATCTTCGCCTTGAACCGACCATAGGGCTCGATCGCCGCATCCGGAATCCCGAGGCCGTCGGCGATGGCGGCGATGGGGCGCAGTGCGACGCTGCGGGCGATGGCGATATCGGTGTCCATGTCGCACGCCTAGCCGTGGAACGATCCGCTTTCCAGACGGCTAAACACTGAAACGTCGAACGGCGACCGCGTATTGATGCGAGCGCCGTCTACGTCATACGAGCAGTATTACATCGATTGCAGTTCGGTGATGTGCGTCTGGACGACCGGCACGATCCCCGCCGCGACCGTCTTCAGGCCGGGGACGGTACCGTTTGCCGCATAGCCCTGCTGCAACGCCAATGCCTTCTCATGCGCTGCCTTTTGCTGCGTCACGTAAAGTCGGTCACGTGCGGTACCCTTGGCGGCACGCAGCGCTGCGACGTTCTTGGCGCCGACCGCATCGAGCTTTGGCTGGGCCACTTTGACATGCGCCGCGGTTGCCGCCGCCTTCACGTCCGCGGTGCTCTTGGTATGATCCGTGACCATCATCTGCGCGAACGACTTCAACTTCGGGTTCGTCGTCGTCGCCAGGACGAGCTCGCTCGATGTCTTCTCATACAGATCGCTTGCGCCCGCCTTCATGACATAGGTCGAGGCTGGGATCGGGGCCTGAGCAGACAGTGCGTAGGCGGGCAATGCTATCAATACGGCTGCGGTATAAAAGCGATTCATCATCTTCTCTCCTTGGCGGATATCGTTCGGTCGCCGTTGCCAGAACTTCGACCGCACGATCCGAACTGAGCGAACAACTGTACCGAGCGCGCTAATGTTCCGGTCATCACCGGATCATTCGGCGATCTTGATTTGGGTCATGACGGAACTGCATCGAGCAGCATTCGCCGTGTAACGAAGTTTACAGATCGACAGGCGAATTCACCCGTCGGTGACAGGCCGACCTCGATTTAGCGCGGTTGTTTCTCCAGCTTCGTGTCAACAACTCTACACGCCGATCATCGCAGCAGCAGACGAGGATCGCCCGTGACCTACCAGACGCACATCGCCCAGTTGACCAACCTGATCGCCGACCAGAACGGCACGTGGGACGCGATCTCGCCCGAGTCCGTCGCGCGGATGCGGCTCCAGAACCGGTTCACCACCGGGCTCGACATCGCGCGCTACACCGCGGCGATCATGCGCAAGGACATGGCTGCCTACGATGCCGATCCCGCGAACTACACGCAATCGCTCGGTTGCTGGCACGGGTTCATCGCGCAGCAGAAGATGATCAGCATCAAGAAGCATTTCGGCACCACCGACCGCCGGTACCTGTACCTCTCGGGCTGGATGGTCGCGGCGATGCGGAGCGAGTTCGGCCCGTTGCCCGACCAGTCGATGCACGAGAAGACCAGCGTCCCCGCGCTGATCGAGGAACTCTACACCTTCCTCCGCCAGGCCGATGCGCGCGAACTCGGCATGATGTTCCGCGACGTCGACGCGGCGCGCACGTCCGGCAACGCGATCGAGGAACAGCGCCTGCTCAACGCGATCGAGAACCACCAGACGCACGTCGTGCCGATCATCGCCGACATCGACGCGGGCTTCGGCAATGCGGAGGCGACCTATTTGCTCGCGCGGAAGATGATAGAGGCAGGCGCCTGCGCGCTCCAGATCGAGAACCAGGTCAGCGACGAGAAGCAGTGCGGCCACCAGGACGGGAAGGTCACCGTGCCGCATGAGGACTTCCTCGCGAAGGTCCGCGCGTGTCGCTACGCGTTCCTCGAACTCGGCGTCGAGGACGGCATCATCGTCACGCGCACCGATTCGCTCGGCGCCGGCCTCACCAAGCAGATCGCGGTCAGCAAGGAAGCGGGCGACCTCGGCGACCAGTATAACTCATACCTGGATTGCGAGGAGATCGATCCGGCGACCGCGCAGAACGGCGACGTCATCCTCAACCGGGACGGCAAGCTGTTGCGCCCCAAGCGCCTGCCGTCGAACCTGTTCCAGTTCCGCGCGGGGACCGGCGAGGATCGCTGCGTAATGGACTGCATCGCCTCGCTACAGAACGGCGCGGACCTGCTGTGGATCGAGACCGAGAAGCCGCATATCGAGCAGATCGCGGGCATGGTCGACCGCATCCGCGAGGTCGTTCCGAACGCGAAGCTCGTCTACAACAACTCGCCAAGCTTCAACTGGACGTTGAACTTCCGCCAGCAGGTGTTCGATGCCTGGTCGGCGGCGGGCGATGACGTCTCGGCCTATGATCGTGCGCGTTTGATGAGCGTCGATTACGACGGCACCAAGCTTGCCGACGAAGCCGACGAACGCATCCGCACATTCCAGGCGGACTCAGCGAAGCGGGCGGGGATCTTCCACCACCTCATCACGCTACCGACCTACCACACCGCGGCGCTTTCGACCGACAATCTCGCCAAGGAGTATTTCGGGGATGCGGGGATGCTCGGCTATGTGAAGGGCGTCCAGCGCAAGGAAATCCGCGAGGGCATCGCCTGCGTGAAGCACCAGAACATGTCCGGCTCGGATCTCGGCGACGACCATAAGGAGTATTTCGCGGGTGAGGCGGCTCTGAAGGCTGGCGGCGCGCATAATACGATGAACCAATTTGCGGCATGATGCCCAAGCCGGAGCGAAAGCTCCGGCGCGGATCCGGCATCACGCCCGGCCGGCGGGGCCAAAAGCCCCGTCCGACGACGCGGCTTTGCCGCGGCGCTAAGCTTCAGGAATGTTCGCGGAAACAGGTGGTTCTTCCGACGATCCTCCCCTTGACTGGGGAGGGTCGTCAAACTCCCGACCTACTTCACTCCGCCGGGTCCACCCGGTCCGCCGCAAGTGGCTCCGCCAGCGCCGTTTCACCCAACGATGCCAGCACCGCCGCCGTCAGCGCGTCGAGCCCGTACGGCTTCTCCAGCATGATCGCATCCGTATCGCCCTCGACCGACGCGGTATCGCCGCTCGCGAAGACGATCCCCACGCCCGGTCGCAGCGCGCGCGCGGTGCGGGCGAAGTCCGGTCCCGATACGCCGGGCAGGTTGATATCGGTCACCAGCGCGTCGATCGGCACGGTCTGAAGCGCGGTCATCGCGTCCTCCGCGCTCGCCGCGTCGACCACCACGAAGCCGCTCCCTTGCAGCATCTCGGCAGTGTTCGCGCGGATCATCTCGTCGTCCTCGACCAGCAACACGGTGCGCCTTGCCGACGCGTCCAGCCGTCGCTCCGCCTCGATCCGCGCATCGCGAGCGACCTTTGCGGCAGGCGAGTCGCCGCGCTGCCGATTGGCCAGCACTTCGCGGAATTTCCGTGCCAGCGCCTCGCGCGAATACGGCTTCGACAACAGGTCGACGCCGGCATCGAGCTTGCCGCCGTGCACGATCGAGTTCTCGGTATAGCCCGACGTGAACAGCACCACGAGATTGGGCAGCCGCTCCTTGGCCTTGCGCGCGAGTTCCGGACTTTTGAGGGTTCCAGGCATCACCACGTCGGTGAACAGGATGTCGATCGGCACGCCGCTTTCGACCACGTTGAGCGCGCTGGCCGCGTCGACCGACTTCAGCACGCTGTAGCCGAGATCGGTCAGCAGCTCGACCACGGTGGTACGAACCTCGTCGTCGTCCTCGACCACCAGCACCGTCTCCGTGCCGCCGCAGATCGGCCCCGCATCGGCGACGACCTCGACATCCTCGCTCTCCATCGCGCGCGGCAGATAAAGCTTGATCGTGGTGCCTTCGCCGACTTCCGAATAGATCTTCACATGACCGCCGGACTGTTTGACGAAGCCATAGACCATCGACAGACCCAGGCCCGACCCCTTGCCTTCGCTCTTGGTCGAGAAGAACGGTTCGAACACCTTCTCGATGATTTCGGGGCTCATGCCGCAGCCGGTGTCGGACACCGCGAGCAGGACGTATTGCCCGGCTTCGACCTCCTCGTGGCTGCGGGCATAGGCGTCGTCGAGGTGGGCGTTGCCGAGTTCGATGGTGAGTTTGCCCTGGCCCTCCATCGCATCGCGCGCGTTGATCGCGAGGTTGAGCAGCGCGTTCTCGATCTGCGCAGGGTCGATGAAGGTGTTCCAGAGGCCGCCGCCGACCACGGTCTCGATCTCGACGCCTTCGCCGATCGCGCGGCGCAGCATGTCGTCCATCCCGCGCACGAACCGCGTGACGTTGACGACCTTGGGCTCGAGCGCCTGGCGACGCCCGAACGCGAGCAGCTGCGACGCGAGCTTCGACCCCCGCGTGACGCCGGCCATCGCGTTGGCGACCCAGCGCTCCGCACGCTCGTTGCCGGCGAGGTTCTTGCCGAGCAGCTGGAGATTGCCCGAGACCACCTGGAGCAGATTGTTGAAGTCGTGCGCGACGCCGCCGGTCAGCTTGCCGACGGTCTCCATCTTCTGCGACTGCGCGAGCTTGGCTTCGGCCTCTCGGCGCTCGCCGATCTCCGCGATCACACGCGCCTCCAGCGTCTCGTTGAGCTGGCGGAGCTGGTCCTCGGCGCGCTCGCGGTGGCGGACCTGGCGGGCGAGCGCTTCGGCCTGTTCGCGCAAGGCAGCCTCGGCGGCGCGCTGATGCGTGATGTCGGTGTGGACGCCGACCCATTCGATGACATCGCCCGCCGAATCACGGATCGGCAGGCTGCGGACCGCGAAGGTACGCCAGGCGCCGCAATGGCGGCGGACGCGGTGTTCGAACACGAACATCGACTTGTTCAGGACGGCGGTGGTCCAAGCCTTGATCGTCGATGCGACGTCGTCGGGGTGGATCGCGTCGGCCCAGCCGAAATTCTGGTATTCGTCGATCGACTGGCCGGTGAGCGTCGCCCAGCCGGGTTGCTCGCCGATCATCCGGCCGTCGGGGCTGTTGGTCCAGAGCACGCCGTGGACCGCGTCCATCGCGGTGCGGAACCGGCCGTTGCTGATGCCGAGTGCGGCTTCGCGCTCGGCGCGATCCTCGACGTCGATCCCGAGCACGTAGATGCCGGCGACCGAACCGTCCGCCTGGACATGCGGGACATAGCGGAATTCGGAGCGGCGCGGGCGGCCATCGCGGTGCGGGAAGACGGTCTGCGCGATGAAGCTCTCGCCGGCCAGCGCGCGCTCGAACGAGGGGCGGCGATCCTGGTACACCGCGTCGCCTAGCACTTCGCGGACGGGCTTGCCGATCATCGTCTCGGGCGCGACGCCAAGCCACTCGTCATATTGCGCGTTGGCAAGACGATAGACGTGGTCGCGGTCTATGTACGAGATCAGCATCGGCACGGCGTCGGTGACACGGCGCAATTCGGCTTCGCTGGCGGCGAGGCGGTGCTCGGCTTCGACGCGGCCGCTATTGTCGACCATCGTGCACAGGACGCCGCCGACCGCGCCACCGGCGCAGTAGACGGGCGTATAGAACAGGTCGAGCGTCAGCGTTTCCGGGCCGTCGGGGCGCCGGAACAGGATCGGCTGGTCGCGGTAGGCGACGGTCTCGCCGCGGAGGCCAGCTTCGAGGACGGCGCGGTTCCAGTCCCACACTTCGGGGAACGCGGTCGCGACTGGGCTGCCGAGCGCGGCCGGGTGGCGGTCTCCCGCGACGGCGCGATAGCTGTCGTTGTAGAGCATGATGTGCTCGGGGCCCCACATCACGACCTTGGCGACGGGCGAGTTGAGGATGTTGGCGAGCGTGACGCGGAGTTCGGCGGGCCACGAGTCGATCGGGCCGAGCGACGTCGCGCTCCAGTCGCGCTGGCGGACGAGCATCCCGCATTCGCCGCCGCCGATCAGGATTTCCGCTGGTGCGGCCAAGGCAGCGTCGCGGTCGCGCATCTGTTGGAGCGCGGTGCGGACGATGGCGGCGGTGTCGCCGTGCCCTCCGTCGGTCAATTCGTCGATGTAGCTGCCGAGGTCTGCGGGCAGGGAAATGGTGCGCGACGAGTCAGGCGTTGTCATGCCGGACTAGTGGGTATGCGGCGCGCGCGTGTCAATGATTAGGGGTGTGGGGGGAGGGGAGGCGCATCGTGCATCCATCCGGGCATACCCACTTAGCACCACCCCGGCGAAGGCCGGGGCCCAGTTGGGTGACCTTGCTAACGGAGCGTTGCCCTTCGTTATTGCCACCTCTCCAACTGGGCCCCGGCCTTCGCCGGGGTGGTGGCCGGTAAGCCGGGATGGTGGCCAGTAAAAATCGTTCGACCCCAAGCATGTTTCCCCGCGAAGGCGGGGACCCAGACTGGGCTCCCGCCTTCGCGGGAGAACAGGGAAGGGCCGCCCGGTGACGGCGCCACCTTCCTCGTACTCTCGAGTCGATCAGCCCTCGGTGCGCGGCAGGCCCAATGGATTGTCGTGCTTGACCGCCTTCGGCAGCAGCGCGTCCGGCAGGTCCTGGTAGCATACCGGGCGCAGGAAGCGCTCGATCGCCGCCGTACCGACCGAGGTCGTGCGCGGGTCCGACGTCGCGGGGAAAGGTCCGCCATGCACCATCGCAGGAGCAACCTCGACGCCGGTCGGCCAGCCGTTCGCGAGGATGCGGCCGGCCTTGCGCTCGAGCACCGGCACCAGTGCCGCGGCGTCGGCATAATCGCCTTCGTCGATCTGCAGCGTGATCGTCAGCTGACCCTCGACCTGTTCGAGAACCTGGCGGACCTCGGCGAGGTCGGCGCAGCGGACGATGATCGAGGCAGCCCCGAACACTTCATGCGACAGCGCAGGGTCGGCGACGAACGCCTTACCAGTGGTCGAGAACAACGCCGCACGACCGCGGTTTGCGCCCTCCGCCTCGGTGCCGCGGGCGAGCGTCTCGACCGCGTCGTGACCGGCAAGCGCGGCGACGCCCTTGTCGTAGCTGGCATGGATGCCGGGGGTCAGCATGACCTGCGGCGCAGCTTCGCCGAGCGCTGCGGCGGCGGCTTCGACGAATTTGTCGAGGTCAGGACCGTCAACCGCGACGACGATACCGGGGTTCGTGCAGAACTGCCCCGAGCCCATCGTCAGCGAACCGACATAGGCCTTGCCGAGTGCTTCGCCGCGCGCCGCAAGCGCCGCAGGAAACAGGATGACGGGGTTGACGCTGCTCATCTCGGCATAGACCGGAATCGGCTCGGGGCGGGCTGCGGCGAGTGCCACCAGGGCCAAGCCACCGCCGCGCGAGCCGGTGAAGCCGACCGCCTTGATGCGCGCGTCCTTGACGAGTGCTGCGCCCAGTTCGTTCGCCGGACCCTGGACCAGCGAGAACACGCCCTCGGGCAGGCCGCACTTGGCGACTGCGGCCTGGATCGCCTTGCCGACCATCACCGACGTGCCGGGATGCGCGGGGTGACCCTTGACCACGACAGGGCAACCGGCGGCGAGTGCGGACGCGGTGTCGCCGCCAGCGACCGAGAAGGCGAGCGGGAAGTTCGAGGCACCGAACACCGCGACCGGGCCGACCGCGATGCGGCGCTGGCGCAGGTCGGAACGGGGGGCGGGCTTACGATCGGGCTGTGCTTCGTCGATGATGACCGAGGCCCAGGCGCCGGCGCGGAGATGCTTGGCGAACAGGCGGAGCTGGCCGGTGGTACGGCCGCGCTCGCCTTCGAGGCGTGGGCGGGGCAGGCCGCTTTCCTGGATCGCGCGGGCGACGAGCGGCTCGTGGATCGCCTCGATCTCGTCGGCGATCGTCTCGAGGAATTTCGCGCGGGTTTCCGGGTCGGTCTCGCGGAAAATGTCGAAGGCGGCCTCGGCGAGCTTGCATGCCTCGGCGACATCGGCCTCGCTCGATACGGCGAAGGCGGGCTCGATCTTCGCGTCGGTCGACGGATCGATCGCGAGGAAGGTGACGTCGCTGCTTACGGCGCGCGCGCCGATCGGGAAGGTACCGTCCATGTCAAATCTCCAAGCGTTCGGAGCGGCCCTGCCGATCGAGGGCAGGACCGCGAATGATGCTGGCCATGAAGTAAGGTTGGGAGCGATAACACGCAACCCAAGCTTGCTCCGACGGTGATGTGCCTGATGATATCGATTGCAGGCTGATTATCCCGCATTCCCCTGCTAGACGTCGGTGATGGGGACCATCACGCGCAAGCCGCGCACCGCAACCGGACGCCGGAGCGGAGCACCGACTATTTCCGACGTCGCGGCGCTCGCCGGCGTTTCGCCGATGACCGTATCGCGCGTCATCAACGGCGAAGCCAAGGTGCGCGATGCGACCCGGGACGCGGTCAACGCCGCGATCGCGACGCTTCACTACGCCCCGAACCGAGCCGCGCGCAGCCTCGCCGGTGGCGGGCAGATGCGGATCGGGCTGCTCTACAGCAATCCGAGTTCGGCCTATCTCAGCGAGTTCCTGGTCGGTAGCCTCGAACAGGCGAGCCGCAGCGACGTGCAGCTTGTCGTCGAGAAATGCGACATCGGCGATCACGAGATCGAGGTGGCACGGCACATGATCGAGAGCGGGATCGACGGCGTGATCCTGCCGCCACCGCTGTGCGATTCACGCGCCGTGCTCGACGTGCTGACGGAGGCTGGCGTGCCGACCGTCGTCGTGGCGACCGGCTCGCCGCCGAGCGGGTCGGCGGCGGTCACGATCGACGACTTCGAGGCAGCACGCGCGATGACCGAACATCTCGTCAAACTGGGGCATTCGCGAATCGGGTTCATCATCGGCAATCCGAACCAGACGGCAAGCGAGCTGCGTCACCAGGGCTATCTGGCGGCGATGGCGGATGCAGGGCTGCCGGCCGACGACTCCCTCGTGGTCGGCGGATTGTTCACCTATCGATCGGGGCTCGACGGGGCGGAGCAACTGCTCGACGCGAAGGATCCGCCGACTGCGATCTTCGCGAGCAACGACGACATGGCGGCGGCAAGCGTTGCGGTCGCGCATCGCCGCGGGCTCGACGTGCCGGGCGACCTGACCGTGTGCGGGTTCGACGACAGCGCGCTCGCGACGACGATCTGGCCGGAGCTGACCACCATCCATCAGCCGATCGCGGACATGTCGCGCGCGGCGGTCGAACTGCTCGTGGCGGCGATCTCGCATCGTCGTGGCGGCGGTAAGGATCACAACGGCCACGTCGTGCTCGACTATACGCTGGTCCGGCGACAGTCGGATGCGGCACCGCGCCGCCGCCCACCCGCGAGCGTGCACGCTTGACCGACTCCCGGTGGTCGCGGTAGCGCTCCCATCGGATAATAGACCGCGTCTAGGAGAGTTTGCAGTGGACCGTGTACCGGTGAAGCCGTTCCGATCGCGCGACTGGTTCGCCGATCCCGCCCGCTCGGACATGACCGCGCTGTATCTCGAACGCTTCATGAATTACGGGCTGACCCCGGCAGAATTACGCTCGGGACGGCCGATCATCGGCATCGCCCAGTCGGGTAGCGACTTGAGCCCGTGCAACCGCATCCATCTCGAACTCGCCAAGCGGACTCGCGACGGCATCCGCGACGCTGGCGGCATCGCGATGGAGTTTCCGGTCCATCCGATCTTCGAGAATTGCCGGCGTCCGACCGCGGCGCTCGATCGCAACCTGGCGTATCTGGGGCTGGTCGAGACGCTGTACGGCTATCCGATCGATGCGGTCGTGCTGACCACCGGCTGCGACAAGACCACGCCATCGGGGATCATGGCGGCGTCGACCGTCGATATCCCGGCGATCGTGCTGTCGGGCGGGCCGATGCTCGACGGCTGGCATGACGGCGAACTGGTCGGGTCAGGCACCGTGATCTGGCGCAGTCGGCGCAAGCTGGCGGCGGGCGAGATCGACGAGGAGGAGTTCCTCAACCGCGCCACCGACAGCGCGCCGTCCGCCGGACATTGCAACACGATGGGCACCGCGTCGACGATGAACGCGGTCGCCGAGGCGCTCGGACTGTCGCTGACCGGGTGCGCGGCGATCCCCGCGCCGTACCGCGAGCGCGGCCAGATGGCGTACGAGACCGGCCGGCGGATCGTCGAGATGGCGTATGAGGATCTGCGCCCGTCGAAGATTCTCACCCGCGACAGCTTCCTCAACGCGATCCGGGTGGTCAGCGCGATCGGCGGATCGAGCAACGCGCAGCCGCACATCATGGCGATGGCGCAGCATGCCGGTGTCACGCTGTACCCGGAGGACTGGTCCGATCACGGCTATGACCTGCCGTTGCTGGTCAACATGCAGCCGGCGGGCAAGTATCTCGGCGAGCGGTTCCACCGCGCGGGCGGTGTGCCTGCGGTGCTGCACGAGCTGATCGCGGGCGGGAAACTCGACACGAGCTGCCTGACCGTCACCGGGCGGTCGATCGGCGAGAACATCGCGGGCCGCGAGACGCGCGACCGCGAGATGATCAAGCCGTTCGACGCGCCGATGATGGAGCGCGCGGGCTTCCTGGTGCTGAAGGGCAATCTGTTCGACTTCGGGATCATGAAGACCTCGGTGATCTCGCCGGCGTTCCGCGCGCGCTATCTCTCGACGCCGGGCGCGGAAGATCGGTTCGAGGCGCGGGCGATCGTGTTCGAGGGTTCGGACGATTATCACCACCGGATCAACGATCCCGCGCTCGACATCGACGAGGGCTGTATCCTCGTGATCCGCGGCGCGGGGCCGATCGGCTGGCCGGGCTCGGCGGAAGTCGTCAACATGCAGCCACCCGACGCGCTAATCCAGCGCGGCGTGCTGGCGCTGCCGACGCTCGGCGACGGGCGGCAGTCGGGGACGTCGGACAGTCCGTCGATCCTGAACGTCTCGCCTGAGAGCGCGGTCGGCGGCGGACTGTCGTGGATCCGGACGGGCGACGTGGTGCGGATCGATCTGGTCGCGGGCACGTGCGATGCGCTGGTCGCGCCGGACGAGATCGCGCGACGCAAGGGCGAGGGGCTGCCCCCTGTGCCCGAGAGCAATACGCCGTGGGAGGAACTGTACCGCGAGAAGACCGGGCAGCTCGCCGAGGGCGGCGTGCTCGACTTCGCGGTGAAGTATCGCGGGATTTCGGCGAAGACCCCTCGTCATAACCACTGAGGGCTTGGGGGCACGGCGCAGCGCACGGCGTCCTGCCCCCTCATCGCCTTCTGACGCCGAGGGCGGATGAGTTTGTTCAGCCCTGCGCGATGGTCAGCGACATCGCGATCGTCCGGGTCTCGTCCGGCGCCAGGATCGTCGGGTCCGCCAGGTTCAGCGCATTGGGCATGTCGCTCACCGGTTCGGCACAGAAGAAACCTAAACCCGGCGGCGTGAAGACGTGGAGATAGGGCGTGCCCTCGCCCGTCAGCGTGATCGTGTCGTCGCGCGTCGCGATCGTCGCGTCCTTGCTCCAGCCTTCATAGGCGTTGTCGATCAAGGTCGAGCGTACGACCGTTTCGCCCGTCGACCAATCGGCCAACTGGTTCGCGCCGGCACGCTCGGTCGGGAGCATCGCGTCGTCGGCAAGCCAGACCGATTTCGCGTCGAAGCTCAGGCGCGTGTCGGCATCGGCGGAGAAATAGGGATGGAAACCCAGTCCGGCGGGCATCGCGCGGTCGGTGGTGTTCTGCACCGACAGCGATACGTGAAGGCCGGACTCGTCGAGCGAGACATGCTGTTCGGCGCGGTAGGACCACGGCCAGTTCGCGTCCGCTTCATGCGTATGGACCAGCACCGCCAAGCCCGCATCCGACGCCTGCACGTCCCAGCCGCGCAGCCAGCCGACGCCGTGCAAAGGATGATCCTGCCCCTCCATGTTGCGGGGAAGCGCGTACGACTCCCCCGCGAACATGAACCGGCCATCGGCGATGCGGTTCGCGTAGGGCACCAGCGGGAAACACGCGGTTTCCAGCGGGTTGGTCGCGCCCGCCGGCGTCGGGCGCAACACGTCGCGGCCCTGGAAGGTGAGGGCGGCAATCGTGCCGCCCAGTTCCGGCTGGAGCGCGACCTTCCAGTCGCCCGCTTCGAGGTGGAGCATCAGCCCTCCATGTCCTCGAGCTCGCGACCACGCGTCTCGGAGACCATCTTCCACACGAAGAAGAACGAGACGAAGGCCGACAGTGCGTAGAAGCCGTAGGTTAGCGACAGGCCGAGCGAGATCGCCATCGTCGGGAAGCTGACCGAGATCGCGAAGTTGGCGAACCACTGTGCGAAGCCCGCGACCGCCAGACCCGAACCGCGGATCTGGGTCGGGAACATCTCGCCGAGCATCACCCACATGATCGGGCCCCAGCTCAGGTTGAAGAACACGACGTACGCATTGGCCGCGATCAGCGCGATCAAGCCGTTCTGGTCTGAGAGACGCAACGAACCCTCGACGATCGCACCGCTGGCAAAGCAGATGCCGACGATCGCAAGCGTGACGGTCATGCCCGCCGAGCCGATCAGCAACAGCGGCTTGCGCCCGACCTTGTCGACCAAGGCGACCGTCAGCAGGCACGCGACGATCGACAGCGAGCCCGACAGGATGTTGATCAGCAGCGCGTCGCTTTCGCTGAAGCCGACCGACTGCCACAGCACCGAGCCGTAATAGAACACGATGTTGATGCCGACGAACTGCTGGAAGATCGCGAGGCCGATGCCGGTCCAGACGATCGGGCGGATCTTGCCGCTCGCCTTGTCGATCAGGTCGGACAGCTTGGGACGATGCGCGTCGGCTGACAGCGAACCGCGGATCTCGGCGACCTTACGCTTGGCTTCGGTGGCGCCGAACAAGCGCGTAAGGACGGTCTCGGCTTCGTCGTAGCGCCCCTTGAGGACCAGGAAGCGCGGGCTTTCGGGGATCAGGAACAGCGTCACGAGATAGATCGCGGCAGGAATGACCTGCATCCAGAACATCCAGCGCCACGCCGGATAGTCGAGCCAGAACAGCGCGGTCGACGAGCCGGCGATCCGCGCGAGATACCAGTTGGCGACGAACGCACCAGTCAGGCCGGTGATGATCATGATCTGCTGCACGCTCGACAGCCGGCCACGGACGTTCGCGGGGACGACTTCGGAGATGTAGACCGGCGCGAGCACGCTGGCGGCACCGATGCCGAGCCCGCCGATGATGCGGGCGAGCACGAACATCGTCGCCGAAGTCGCTGCGCCCGCACCCAAAGCGCTGATGATGAAGAGCACCGCGGCGATCATCATGACGTTGCGGCGGCCGAGATTGTCGGCGAGCCTGCCCGCCATGAACGCGCCGACCGACGAGCCGATCAGGATCGCGCCGACGGTGAAGCCGGTGCCGAGCGACGACAACGCGAACGTGCTTTCGAGCCCCGCCTGCGTGCCGTTGATGACGCCCGAGTCATAGCCGAACATGAAGCCGCCGATCGTCGCGACGATGACGATCATCGCGATAAGCGCTCGGTTCACGTGTTGGCCGGAATCTGCCGCAATGGTCATTGGTTTTCCTCTCTGGTGCAACGCTCTGGCGGCGTTTTGCGCATTATAGTGTGAATAGTGTGATGGGGTCGACGAGCACGCCGGGGACGGCGACGCGGAAGGTGAAGAGATTGCCGGCGAGCGGCTGCGCCGCGCGGGCGTCGTCGTCGAGCCCCTTGGCCGCGGTCGTCGCATAGGCGGTGCGACCATCGGGACCGCCGAGTGCGATCTTGGTGATGTTGGCCACCGGGAAGCGGACGACATCGGTAAGGCTGCCATCGGGGGCATAGCGTCGTGCTGCCCAGCCGCCGAAGAAACCGACCCACACGCCACCCTCGGAATCGCAGATCGCGCCGTCGGGGTGTCCGTCGTCCGGGCCGACGGTCAGGAATACGCGCGGCGCGCCGAGCGTGCCATCGGCGGCGATCGGATACGCGCTGATCGTCTTGCCGAGCGTGTCGACGGCGTAGAGCGTGCGGCCATCGGGCGAGATCGCCGGGCCGTTGGTGATCGCGACGGGCGGGATGTCGGTCTTGGTCAGCGCGCCGTCATGCCAGTGATAGACATGGCCGGTGAGGTCCGCCTCGGCATTGTCCATCGTCCCGAACCAGACACGGCCCGAGGGATCGCGTGCCGCATCGTTGAGGCGGTTGCCGGGTGTTTCGGGGTGAACCGCGGCGAGATGCTCGAACGCGCCGGTTGCCGGATCGAACCGGTGGAGGCCGCCGCGGATCCCCGCGAGGAAGTCGCCATCGTCGGTGGGGATCACCCAGCCGACCTGATCGGGCGCTTCCCACGTGTCGAGCGTTGCGGTCGCCGGATCGAACCGGTGCACGCACGGTGCCTTGATGTCGACGAACCAGAGTGCGGCGTCGCGCGCGATCCAGATCGGGCCTTCGCCGAGCGTCGCGCCGACGTCGCAGACGCTTTCCGCGGTGATCTCGTTCGTCATGTCAGCGCCAGCCGGCGTCGACGAAATAATCGTGACCGGTGCACATCCGTGCATCGTCCGACGCGAGGAACAGCACCAGCGCGGCGACGTCGGCGGGCTGGACACGGGTCTTCAGGCACTGTGCGGCGATGATCTCCGCCTCGCCCTCGGGCGTGTACCATTTCAGCTGGCGCGGCGTTTCGACGTTGCCGGGGACGATCGTGTTCACGCGAATGCCGTCGCCACCGAGGTCGCGGGCCATCGCGCGGGTCATGCCCTCGATGCCGGCCTTGGCAGTCTGGTAGATCAGCAGTTCGGGCAGCGCGAGATGCCACGAGATCGAGCCGAAGTTCAGGATCACGCCGCCGCCGGCGCGCTTCATCGACGGCACCACGGCCTGGCCTGCGAAGAACAGGTGGCGCAGGTTGGTCGCCATCCGCTCGTCCCAATAGGCGGGCGTGACCTCTTCGATGCTGTGGCGATCGTCGTTGGCGGCGTTGTTGATCAGGATGTCGATCCCGCCGAGCCGGTCTTCGATTCCGGCGATCGTCGTTTTCAGGGCGTCGATATCGCGCAGGTCGAGCGATGCGAAGATCGGCGCGGTCGCGACGTCGGGCGTCAGCGTTTCGATCAGCGCGTTCGCCGCGTCCTCGGCCATGTCGACGAACGCGACGTGCGCGCCCTGCCGTGCGAACGCCTCGACCAAGCCTGCACCGATCCCCGACGCGCCGCCGGTGATCAAGACGCGCTTGCCCTTGAGGCTGGGATAGATCGCCGTCTGGTCGGCGGCTTGGATCTTCTGCAACACGGGCTTACGCTCCCTGGTTCTTGGTGGGCGCGAGCAGGCCCCGGCCTGCCAGATTGCGCATGAGATCGCCGATGCCGTAATTCCACGGTGCCGCGTCCTTCGACGTCGTCACCGGATTGACGAGCGCACCGAGCTTCGGATTGGAGATCGTGACGACGTCGCCGACCGCATGCGTGAAACCGCGACCGGGCTCGTCGCGGTCCTGCGTCGGCGCGAACAGCGTGCCGAGGAACAGCACGAAGCCGTCGGGATATTGATGCTCGCTCATCGCCTGGCGGACGAGCTCCTCGGGATCGCGGCTGATCTGGTCCATCGAACTGCTACCGTCGAGCCGATAGCCCTCGGCACCCTCGATCGTCAGCGCGATCTGCGCGGCGCGAACGTCGTCCATGCCGAAAGTCTCGTCGAACAGGCGGATGAACGGGCCGATCGAGCAGGACGCGTTATTGTCCTTCGCCTTGCCGAGCAGGAGCGCAGACCGCCCCTCGAAGTCGCGCAAATTGACGTCGTTGCCTAGCGCCGCGCCGACAGTCTTGCCGGTGCGGTCGACGATCAGGACGACTTCCGGCTCCGGGTTGTTCCAGGTGGAGTCGGAGCGGATGCCGATCTCGCCACCCCAGCCGATCGTGGAAAGCGTCGGGCTCTTGGTGAAGATCTCCGCGTCGGGGCCGATCGCGACTTCGAGATATTGCGACCACATGCCGTCCTCGATCAGCGCGGCCTTCAGCGCGGCGGCCTCGGGCGAGCCGGGGACGACCGAGCGGATGCTGCCACCGACGCGCTCTTCGAGGCGGGCGCGGACCGCAACGGCGGCCGACGCATCGCCCCGCGCGCGTTCCTCGATCACGCGCTCGAGCGCGGAGACGGCGAAGGTGACGCCGGAAGCCTTGACGCACTGGAGGTCGATCGGGCTCAGCAGGCGGACGTCCGCGGTGGCATCGGGTGAGAGCGATAGGTCGTCGAGATGGCCGAGATCGGTGCCGGCAGCAGTATCGAACTTGCCGCTCGCGATCAGATCGGCGACGGTCGGTGCGACGTACGACATATCATACACGCGGCCGCCGCGGACGATGACCGGGGTCGGCCCGTCGCCCAATTCGATTCGGCCGAGCAACGCCGCCTGTTCCCAATCGGCGGGCAAGGCCCATGCCGATGCGAATGCGATCTCCACGATGTAATCCCCTCCAGGTTTGTTAGCGGTACCGTATGCTGCGCAGCGACAGCGTCAAGTCCCCAATGTGGCATCCCGTTGCGCGAAGCTGATGTCGATCGGGCTTGCGCAAACCGTAAATGAACGACATTAATCTTACAAATGATATGTGCGAAGAGCGCCGACACCGTTGCTACGAGCAGCTGGGCGGGGAACTGGGAGAGGATGATGATCGCGATGTGCAGCTCGAAGCCGGCAACGCCCGAATTTTGATGATAGCGATATCATTCTGCTCCGTCCGCGACGGCTTCGCGGGCAATTATCGCGTGTATATCGGCACCGATACCGAGGGGCGGGGGATCGGCTGTGCCGACCGCGCCTCTGCGCAAAAGGATTGAAGATGGTTCGTATGAAGAGCGTACTCGCCGGGCTGGCGCTGTCGGCGTCGATAATTTCCAGCGTCGCGACTGCGCAGACCACCACCGAGATCCCACGTATGGTGACGACGAACGGCCGGCATGCGCTGATGGTCGATGGTGCGCCGTTCCTGATGCTCGCGGGGCAGGTCAACAACAGCAGCAATTATGCGTCGGCCTTGCCGCAGGTCTGGCCGCTGCTCGACCGGATCCACGCGAACACGGTGGAGATCCCGATCGCGTGGCAGCAGGTCGAGCCGGTCGAGGGCAAGTTCGATCTCTCGTTTCTGCAGACGTTGCTCGATCAGGCGCGCGTGCATGACAAGCGCATCGTGCTGCTCTGGTTCGGGACGTGGAAGAACACCTCGCCGGGCTACACGCCGGACTGGTTCAAGGCCGACAACAAGCGCTTCCCGCGGATGAAGGCGAAGGACGGCACCGACCATTACGTCCATTCGCCGATGTTCCGCGCGACGCTGGAGGCGGACAAGCGCGCGTTCGTCGAGGTAATGAAATACCTAAAGGCGCATGACCCGCAGAACACGGTGATCATGGTACAGCCCGAGAACGAGGTCGGCAGCTATCGTTCGCCACGCGATTACGGTCCGCAGGCGAATGCGGTGTTCGCGAAACCCGTGCCTGCCGAACTGGCGAGGGCGCTGAAGAAGCCGGGCGGGAGCTGGACGCAGATGTTCGGTGCGCAGGCGGATCGCGCGTTCAACACCTGGCATACCGCGCGGTTCGTCGATGAGATCGCGGCGGCCGGCAAGGCGATCAAGCCGTTGCCGATGTACGTCAACGCGTCGCTCGCCGGGCCGTCGAACGTCCCCGATCCGACCGGCGTCGCGAGCGGCGGGCCGCAGCAGGACGTGCTCGATATCTGGAAGGCGGCGGCCCCCGCGATCGATTTCGCCGCGCCCGATATCTACGACCGCGATGCGGGCCACGTCGCGCTGTACCTCGACGCCTATGCGCGGCCGGACAACGCGCTGATGGTGCCCGAGATCGGCAACGCGAAGGAATTTGCGCGTTTCTTTTGGGTGGCGCTCGGACACGGCGCAATCGGTTACGCGCCGTTCGGCATGGATGACACCGGGTATTTCAACTACCCGCTTGGGGCGAAGGCACTCGATCCAGAAACGGTCGATGCGATCGGCGCCAAATACGGTGTGCTGGCGACGATGGGGCGCGACTGGGCGAAGATCGCCTTCGAGCATCCGACCTGGGGGGCGGCGAAGCCCGATGATGGCGCGAACCAGACCACGACGATGGGCAACTGGACGATCGCCACGAGCTATGGCGAATGGCAGTTCGGGCAGAAGGGCTGGACCTGGATCAAGTCCGAGCCGCCCGCCTGGGCGAAGGAAGCGGTCGGCGGGGTCGCGGTCGCGCATCTGTCGCCGAACGAGTTCCTCGTGGTCGGCGATCACGTCCGCCTGAACTTCGGCACCGCGAAGGATGGCCCGAAGAACGGCTCCGTATTCCGCGTCGAGGAGGGCCGCGTGGTCGACGGGCGCTGGGTGATGAGCCGCATCTGGAACGGCGACCAGACCGATTACGGGATCAACCTCATCACGCCGGTCATCCTGAAGGTGACCATGGGCAGCTACAAGTAACGAGCCGCGACGCTCGACGATATCAAAGGAACGATGATGACGAAGGCTTTTGGTTTCGCGCTGCTGTTGGCTGGCAGCGCACTCACCCCGGCGGTTGCGCAAGCGCAGACGGCCAAGGGTAGTTTCGAGACGATCGCGAACGGGATCGGCGTTGCGCCGTCGAGCGGTCCGGCGGGCTGGGTCGAGGTGACGGTGCATGGTGACGGGATCATCCACGTCGTCGCCAGCCCGACGCGCGTGACGACCGCGCCCAGCCTGATGGTGCCGACGCCGCCCATCGCTGGCCAGTACACGGTCACGCGCGCCGGCAAGCGCGTGCTGGTCGCGACCGCGCGCGACACCGCCGAGGTCGATTTGAAGACCGGCCGCGTCCGCTTCCTCGACAAGGCGGGCAAGGTCGTGCTCGATCAGGCCGCCGCCCCGGCGTTCGCCGCGACCAGTGCGGACGGGAAGTCGTTCGTCGTCGCGTCGCAGCAGTTCAACCGCGGCACGGACGAGGGGCTTTACGGGCTCGGCCAGCACCAGAATACGCAGATGGATTACAACGGCGAGGACGTCGAACTCGCGCAGCACAACATGGATATCGCCGTCCCGTTCGTCGTCTCGACGCGCAACTACGGCCTGTTGTGGGATAATGACGGGATCACCCGCTTCGGCAATCCGCGGCCGTATTCGCTGGTGGGTACCGATGGCCTGAAGGTCACGAGCGGCGGCAAGCCCGGCTTCACGGCGCAATATTATCTCGGCGATCGGCTGGCGGTGACGCAGCAGGAAGCGTCGATCAACTACCAGTATATCAAGGATCAGGCGAAGTGGCCCGCCGCTGCCAAGGCGCAGACGGTCGCCGCGACCGGGGGCCAGAACACCGCGGGCAACGCGGTGCAGACGCAGAAGGTCGTGTGGACCGGCGACGTAACGCCCGACGTTAGCGGCGTGCACAAGTTCCAGCTCTACGGCTCGAGCTATTTCAAGGTGTTCGCGGACGGCAAGGAAGTGCTGAACCGCTGGCGCCAGAACTGGAACCCCTGGTACGCGAATTTCGACCTGCCGATGACCAAGGGCAAGCAGGTCAAGGTGCGGATCGAGTGGGAGCCGAACGCAGGCTATATCGCGCTGCTCCACAATAATCCGCTCGCCGCGCCCGATCGCCATTCGGTGTGGTTCACCAGCGATATCGCGAAGTCGGTCAACTATTGGTACGTGCCCGGCAAGGACATGGACGATGTCGTTGCGGGCTATCGCTCGCTGACGGGCAAGGCCGTGATGATGCCGAAATGGGCGTACGGCTTCTGGCAGTCGCGCCAGCGGTACAATACGCAGGACGAGGTCGTCGATGTCGTCAAGACGTATCGCGACCTGAAGATCCCGCTCGATAATATCGTCCAGGACTGGTTCTACTGGCCCGAGAATGCATGGGGCAGCCATGCGTTCGACAAGGCGCGCTTCCCCGAGCCGCAGAAGATGGTCGACAAGATCCACGACATGAACGCGCGCTTCATGATCTCGGTGTGGCCGAAATTCTATCCGACGACCGAGAACTACAAGGAGCTGGCGGCGAAGGGCTATACCTATCGCGGGAACCTCGATTACGGGAACAAGGATTGGGTCGGGCCGGGCTATCTGAACACCGATTACGATCCATATGCACCCGAGGCGCGGACGATCTACTGGCGGCAGATCAAGGACAGCCTCGCGAAGATCGGCACCGATGCGTGGTGGCTCGATGCGAGCGAGCCCGACATCCATTCGAACCTGTCGATCCCCGAGCGGATCGCGACGATGGGTCCGACAGCGGCCGGGCCGGGCGCGCAGTATTTTAACAGCTATCCGCTGGTGCATGTCGGCGCGGTCTATGACGGCTGGCGCCAGTACAAGCCCGACGTCCGGCCTTTCATCCTGACGCGGTCGGGGTTTGGCGGGTTGCAGCGCGAGGGTGCCGCGGTGTGGTCTGGCGACGTGGCGAGCCGCTGGTACGATCTGCGCGCACAAATCTCGGCGGGCGTGAACATCTCGATGTCGGGCATCCCGAACTGGACGCACGACATCGGCGGGTTCGCGCTGGAGGATCGTTATGCGACCAAGACGCCGACCGCGGCGAACCTCGACGAATGGCGCGAGCTGAACCTGCGCTGGTTCCAGTTCGGCGCGTTCAGCCCGCTGTTCCGCAGCCACGGCGAGGCGCCGTACCGCGAAATCTACGAGATTTCGCCGGAAGGCTCGCCGATGCGGCAATCCATGGTTTGGTACGACCAGCTTCGTTACCGGCTGATGCCCTATATCTACACGGTCGCGGCGGACACGTGGTTCAAGGACGGCAGCATCATGCGCGGCCTCGTGATGGACTATCCGAACGACGTGCAGGCGCGGAAGGTGAACGACGAATATCTGTTCGGCGACAGCTTTCTCGTCGCGCCGGTGACCGAGTACAAGGCACGGTCACGCGCGGTGTACCTGCCGGCGGGGACCGCGAGCTGGTATGATTTCCAGACCGGGCAGGTGTATCGCGGCGGGCAGACGGTCACGGTGGCCGCGCCGTTCGAGCGGATGCCGCTGTTCGTGAAGGCCGGCGCGATCGTGCCGATGGGGCCGGTCACGCAGTATGTCGACCAGAAGCCCGACGCGCCGCTGACGTTGTCGGTCTACACCGGCGCGAACGGCAGCTTCGGACTGTACGAGGATGACGGCACCAGCGAGCAGTATCGTGGTGGTGCGTACAGCCGGATCCCGGTGACGTATGACGATGCGACCGGCGTGGTGACGCTGGGGGCTCGCGAAGGGCAAGGGTACAAGACCATGCCTGCGAGCCGGACGGTGCGGGTGCAGTGGATGACGGCTGGGCGTCCGCTGGATCTCGATGGGGCGGGCGATGCGACGGTGACGTATCGTGGAGCTGCGGTGGAGGTGAAGCGGCCCGGTAAGTAAGGGCTGGCCGGGGCGGGGCGGTCGGGGCCCCTCCGTCATGCCGGGCTTGTTCCGGCATCCAGGGTGCCGCGGATCGAAGCTCAGTCGGAACGCGGTAAGACTGCCCTGCCACTACCCATTCTTCCACGAAAGCGGGGTGTGAGAGCTACGTACGCCATTGCTCGTAACCCTGGGCCCCGCTTTCGCGGGGGAACTAGCGTCGGATACTCTTGCGGTTTGTGGAGTGTGCGGCGCGGTGGATGCCGGAACGAGCCCGGCATGACAGGGTTTGTGCGGCGGACGTTCTGTCCCTCACCACCAGAAGACCCCCACCCCGGCGAAGGCCGGGGCCCAGTTGGGGGACGGCGGTAACAATACGGATCGCTTCGTTACCGCGACCTTTCCAACTGGGCCCCAGCCTTCGCCGGGGTGGGGGTTTTGTTGGAATGGTATCTCGTCAAATTGGCGGGCGGCGGACCTAGACCAGCCTACGCCCCTCCAACTTCAGCACCGGCACGAACCGCCCGCGCGTATTCGGCGGCATTGTCACATGCAGGCCCTTCGCGTCCTGCCGATGCGCGATCACGCCGCCACCGAGCAGCGTCACCCGCTCGACCACGCCACCATTCACCGTCCGTGCCAGCGAGCCGATCGTCGCCGCACCCTCGGGCCAACCAAGGAACATCGCGTACAGCGCGGCCTTGTTGGTCGTGAACCGGATGTCCCGCGCGGTGAACGGCTTCACCGTTTCGTTCTGCATCCCCGTCGGCAGGATCGTCGGACCTTCGCCATAGCGCCGCCACGGTCGCGAGCCGAAGATCGCTTCGCCATTGATCGCCACCCAGTCGGTCATGCCGTCGAGGATGTGCTCGACCTCGCTGTCGATCGAGCCGTCGCCCGGTTGCGGCACCGACAGCAGCAAATTGCCGTTCTTCGACACCACGTCGGCGAGCCGCTGGATCACCTCGGGCGCGCTCTTGTAGCTTTTGTCGCGGAGCCGGGCGACATTGTAGAACCAGTCGCCGAGGCAGGTGTCGGTCTGCCACGGTTCGTCCCAGATATGGTCGGTGAACCCGCGCTCGACGTCCTCGACCAAGCCGAAGCGATGCGCCGGCTGGATCTTCTTCGCGGTGAGGACGACGTCGATCTTGCCGTGCCATGCGATCGAGCGGTTGTAATAGTCGGCGACGGATTCGAGCCCGATCGGCCCGAACGGCAGTTCGTAATCGTCGAAATAGACCATGTCCGGCTTGTACTTGTCGATCAGGTCGGTCTGGCGGAGCAGCCACTTCGCGGCATAGCCGGGTGCATCCTTGGGGCCGTGCTCCATCCACTGACCATCATTTGCTTCATGCCACGCGTTCATCGCCGCGATGCTGTCGACCCCGTCGGGTGCAGCCATGTGCGCGCCGGTGTAGAGATGCTGCGGATCGAGGTCGTCCCACCATTTTCCCGCGCCGTCCGCTTTCCGGAGCGTCGACGCGTCGTAGCGGACGCCCTTCAAAGGCCCGGTCGGATCATAGGCGTAGCCGGTCTGGTACCAGTGCCAGGCGTGCGCGGCATGGTTCGAGACGCCGAACTTCAGCCCCGCCTTCCGCGCGGCCTTCTCCCAGATACCGACGACATCGCGCTTGGGCCCGACGCGCAACGTGTTCCAGTCGTGATAGCGGCTGTCGTAGCAGTCGAGATTGTCGTGATGGCAGGCGAGCGACATGATGTATTTCGCGCCGGCCTTCTTGTAGCGTTCGATCAGCGCGTCGGCATCCCAGCGGTCCGCGGTCCAGCGGTTCATGATGTCCATCATGCCGGTCTTCGACGGATGGCCGTACGTCTTGAGATGATGCTCGTACATCGGATGGCCCTGCATATACAGGAAGCGGCCATACCAATCGCCTTGCTCGGGCACCGCCTGCGGCCCCCAGTGCGACCATAGCCCGAGCTTCGCATCGCGGAACCAGTCGGGATAGCGATACGCGTTGACCAGCGACGACCATTCGGGCTTCACCGGCCCGGCGGCGTGTCCCATCGGACTCTGCGCGACCGCGCCACGCGCCGCGCCGAGCGCCGCTATGCCGGCAAGAACCGACCGCCTGCTGAAATCCATCTTCTGTCCTTACCGACCGAGGGTTTTCGCGATCGCGGCGCGCGCGAGCGGCTTCATTACGGCATAGCCTTGTGGCGTCGGGTGGACACCGTCGGTTGCATAGCCGGGCTTCATGCCGCCATCGGGCCCTGCAAGCGCGGCGTGATAGTCGACATAGGTGAAGCCGTTCTTCGCGGCATAACCGCGCAGCCACGTGTTGAACGCGACGATCTGCGGCGCAGGCTTCATCGCCGGGCTCCAGGGAAACGCGGCGGCGGGAGGGATCGAGGCGAGGATCACCTTGATGCCATGCGCGCGCGCGAGTTCGGCCATCGTCATGATATTGCCCTGCACGGTCTCGATCGTCGCCGCGCCGGTATTGCCCGCGATATCGTTGGTGCCCGCCATGATGTGGACCGCGCGCGGTTTCAGCGCGAGCACGTCGGCGCGGAAGCGGACGAGCATCTGCGGTGTGGTCTGGCCGCTGATCCCACGATCGACGAGGCCGCCGGTGAACAATGCGGCATCCGCGCCGATCCAGTTGTCGGTGATCGAATCGCCCATGAACACTACGCGCACCTTCCCACCCGAGCCGAGCAGCGCTGCGTTCTGTGCGGCGTAGCGGCAGAGCTGGGCGAAATCGCGCGTCAGCATGTGCAGTTTCCACCGCTCCCAGCCGGTCCCGTCGGTCGGCCTGGGGTGGATCGGGCAGGGATCCGCGACGATCCCGACCGGATCACCGGTGTAAGGATCGCCTGGAATCCGGGTTTGCGCGATACTGGGTTGCAGCGCGCAGCCCGCGAGCAACGACGCGCATACCGCACGTAGCAATCGTGTTTTGATCATATGCTGCCGTTTCCCCAAACCGTTTCATGTCTGACAATCTCCGAAGATGACGGAGTTTAATCTATTATAACCAAAAGTTACGGCTACCATCGACGCTATACTCTATCCGAGGGGAGTATCCCGAGAGGAATCCCTCTTCACAACCGCAAACTTCGTGATATGACAAATTAAGGCCGTTAGCGCTAACGCTAGCTCAAGAGGTCGAAGGAGGGAACGGGCAGGGTCGTCGATCCGAGCCGTACCATCGAAACTTGACGCGGGACTCCGCGTACCCGGAACGCAACTGCCCCGGGAAGCAATCGGCGGCGACACGGCAGCGTGGCGTGGTCAATCGATGTGTTGAAAGGGTTTGTCATGTTCGTCCGTTCGCAGCGCGAGATCGCGCTCCGTCTGCTCACCGGGTCCTCCGCCGCCGTGCTGGCCCTGAGCCTGACGCCAGCCGCGTTCGCGCAGGATGCAACGCCTGCTGCTCCCGTTGCTGCTGCTCCGGCTGCCGAACCACAAGCGTCACCCGATGCGCAGGCCACCAGCGGTGCGGTCGCCGCACCGAGCGGCGATTCCGGCCAGCCCGTCGAGGCGGCCTCGGCCCCCGGCGGCGACGACATCGTCGTGACTGGCGTCCGTGCCAGCCTGCGCAGCGCGCAGGCGATCAAGCGCAACTCCGACCAGATCGTCGACTCGATCGTCGCTGAAGACATCGGCAAGCTGCCCGATCGCAACGTCGCCGAAGCCTTGCAGCGTATCTCGGGCATCCAGATCCAGCGCAGCTACGGCGAAGGCAGCAGCGTCGCGATCCGCGGCCTGACGCAGGTCCGCACCGAGATCAATGGTCGCGACAGTTTTACCGCCAGCGGTAGCAACGGCCTGAGCTTCGAGGACGTGCCGTCCGAGCTTCTCGCCGGCGTCGACGTCTACAAGAACCCCGCGGCTGACATGATCGAGGACCAGATCAGTGGCACGATCAACTTGCGCACGCGCAAACCGTTCGACTTCGACGGCTTCCGTGCTTCGGCCAGCGTCACCAACAGCTATTTCGACCTGTACAAGAAGAGCAAGCCATCAGGTTCGCTGCTGCTCAGCGACCGCTGGGATACCGGCATCGGCGAGATCGGCATCCTGGTCGACGTCGCGTACCAGAAGACCGCATTCCGCCAGGACGTGATCTCGACCGAGCCGTTCTACACGCTGAATCCGGCCGTGGCATCGGACGCCGCGACGTTGGCGGCGCTCGGTCGTACCGGTCAGGTGACGACGTTGCCGCACGGTACCGGCATCGGCCAGACGCTCGGCGATCGGCGGCGCTTCGGCACCGACGTCTCCATCCAGTGGCGCCCGACCAGCACGCTGGAGTTCACCGGCGAAGTGCTGCGTTCGGACTATAAGTTCCAGTGGCAGGACTATAGCTATTTTGCGTACACCGGCGGCGATGCGATCACGCCTGCGGCTGGCGCGGCATTCACCTACGCACCCAATGGCGATTTCCAGAGCGGAACCTTCGCCAACGTGCCGACCGCGTCGAACACCAGCCTGACCCGGCGGCATTCGATTACGACCGATTATTCGCTGAACGGGAAATGGACGCCGTCCTCGAAGCTGACGATCACCGCCGATGGTCAGTATGTGCGCGGCACGACCAAGAACCTGCGCTCGATCGTCTCGCTCGCGTCGTCGCCGGTGACGCTGTACCAGGATATTTCTGGGACGATCCCGATCGTCAACATCACCAACGCGACCAGCCTGACCGACCCGAGCCAGTATAGCGTCGGCTATTATCTCGATCATATCGATCGTTCGACCGCCACCGACAAGACCGCGCGGCTCGACGTCGAATACAAGGTCGGCGACGGCTTCCTCCAGTCGATCAAGGTCGGCGGTCGCTTTGCCGATCGCAAGAACAGCACGCAGGATGCCGGCTATCGCTTCGTGTATGTCGGTCGCGCGATCGGCGATGGCGATCAGGAGCAGGCCAATCTGAGCGATTTCTTCCGCGGCAATGCCGACCTGTTCGGCAACGTCCTGGCGTTCCCGGCGGCGACCACGCTGGATTACGACGCGACGCTGAAGCAGCTCCAGATCGATTCGAAGGTTGCCTATGTCCCGAGCAGCCTGAACGAGCAGAGCCAGAAGACCTATACCGGCTATGCGACCGCCAAGTTCGCGGCGAACGCTCTGCCGATCCCGATCGACGGTACGCTTGGCCTGCGCGTCGTCAAGACCGAGCTGAACACGTCCGGGTTCATCGAGAACCGCACGTATAATCCGGCCACTGGCACCAACAACGATCCGACCACGACGCCGGTCAGCTACGATCAGAGCTACACGTCGGTACTGCCAAGCGCGAACATCCGCATCCACCTGACCGACAAGCTTCAGGCTCGCGTGGCGGCATCGAAGGCGATCGCCCGCCCGACCTTCAGCCAGCTGAATGCAAGCGTGTCGTTCTCGGAACCGGGCCGCAACGCCGATGGCTCGGTCGTTTCCGGTCCCTACACCGCGACCTTCGGCAATCCGTTGCTCAAGCCGTTGAAGGCCGATCAGCTCGACGGATCGCTGGAATGGTATTTCGCCAAGGCGGGATCGCTGACCGGTGCGGTATTCTACAAGAAGGTCCGGAATTTCATCCAGACCGTGTCGGTCGACCAGACGATCACCTATCCGAACGGCAATGCGTACGACTACCGCGTGACCACCTCGGCGAATGGCGACAAGGGCACGATCAAGGGCTTCGAGGTCGCGTACAACCAGTTCTTCGATTTCCTGCCCGCGCCGCTCGACGGCTTCGGCGTGCAGGCGAACTTCACCTATGTCGACAGCAAGGCCCCGAGCCCGCTGGCGGCCGATACGTCGGGCAATGCCGTTTCGGTGCCGCTCGAACTGCTGTCGAAGTACAGCTACAATCTCGTCGGCATCTACGAGAAGGGCAAGCTGTCCGCGCGTGCGGCGTATAACTGGCGCAGTAAATACGTGATCACGACCGCCGGCAACGGCACCGGATCGCTCCCCGTGATCAACAAGGGCTTTGGTCAGCTCGATGCGTCGGTGAACTACAACGTCACCGATCACTTCTCGCTGGGCGTCGATGGTACCAACCTGCTCGACACTCGTCGCGCGACCTATTTCGGCGTCGAGACGCGGCCGCGCGACGTGCAGTTGAACGATCGCCGGATCAGCGGGACCGCGCGCATAACCTTCTGATCTTCTCTTTCACCGTCTCTCCCACGACTGGCCGGATCTCACGATCCGGCCATTTTTTTTGTACGTCGGGATTTCGGGAAAGCGGTTGGCGCGCCCGGAGGGGTTCGAACCCCCGACCGAGGAGGTAGAAGCTCCTTGCTCTATCCAGCTGAGCTACGGGCGCGCGCTGCGGCGACGACTAGCGCGGATTGTGCGGGCTTGGAACCTCGATCATAATGTCGGTCATGGATATTGGTACGGATCACGCGCAGGGGGCGAAGCCGGTTGCCGCGAGCGCAGTCGGCGGCTCGCAGTTTCGCTATTTCGATTTCGTGATGGCGGCGTTCGTCACGATCCTGCTGCTGTCGAACGTGATCGGCGCGGGCAAGCGCGCGGTGATCGACCTGCCGTTCCTCGGTGCGTGGCCGTTCGGCGCGGGCATTCTCTTCTTTCCGGTCAGCTATGTGATCGGCGACGTCCTGACCGAGGTGTACGGCTATGCGTACGCACGGCGCTGCATCTGGGCGGGGTTCGGCGCGATGCTGTTCATGGTGTTCATGTCGGCGGTCGTCGTCGCGTTGCCGCCCGACGCTGGGTGGACCGGGCAGGCGGCGTACGAGTCCGTTTTCGGACAGGTACCGCGGATCGTGTTCGCGTCGATCTGCGCGTTCTGGGTGGGGGAGTTCGCCAACAGCTTCGTGCTCGCGCGGATGAAGATCTGGACTCAGGGGCGGATGCTGTGGACGCGGACGATCGGGAGTACGATCGTGGGGCAGGCGTTCGACAGCCTGATCTTCTACCCGCTCGCCTTCTACGGCGCGCCGGACTGGCCGGTGGAGGCGATGCTGATGGTGATGGTCAGCCAGTTCTTGCTGAAGGTGTCGTGGGAGGTGTTGCTGACGCCGCTGACCTATTTGGCGGTGGGCTGGTTGAAGCGGCGCGAAGGGGTCGATGTGTATGACCGGGGGACGGACTTCTCACCGTTCCGGACCCGGGTTTGACGCCTCGACCTTGACTGCTCTCCCGCGCACGCGGGAGTCCAGGGTTACGGTCGATGTGGGTGGTATCCTGGGCCCCCGCTTTCGCGGGGGAACAAGGGTTAGGCGCTGACGGCTTCGAGCAGGCCCTCAAACAAACGCCGGCCATCGGTGCCACCGTGTGCCGCTTCGATGCGACGCTCCGGGTGTGGCATCATGCCAAGCACGTTGCCCTTGTCGTTCAGCAGCCCAGCGATGTCGCGCGCGGAACCGTTGACGCTCTCCGCATAACGGAACGCTACGCGGCCTTCGCCTTCGAGGCGGTCGAGCGTTTCGGCGTCGGCGAAGTAGTTGCCGTCGTGGTGCGCGACCGGGAAGGAGACGCGTTCGCCGGCCGTGTACCCCGATGTGAACGTCGAGCTCGCAGTCTCGACGGTCAGCGCGACATCGCGGCAGACGAAGTTCAGCCCCTCGTTGCGCATCAGCGCGCCGGGCAGGAGCCCCGCCTCGGTCAACACCTGGAAGCCGTTACAGACACCCAGCACGGGCAAGCCCTTGCCAGCCTGCTCGACGACCGCGCGCATGATCGGCGACCGTGCCGCGATCGCGCCCGAGCGGAGGTAGTCGCCATACGAGAAGCCACCGGGGACCGCGACCAGGCCAACGTCCGCCGGCAAGTCCGCATCACCGTGCCAGACCATGAGCGGCTTGACCCCGGTCACCGCTTCCAACGCGACGGCGATGTCGCGGTCGCAGTTGGAGCCGGGGAAGACGATGACCGCAGTTTTCATGCGCGCTCGACCCGGTAATTCTCGATCACCGTGTTCGCGAGTAGCTTGCGGCACATGCCGTCGATCGTCGCGTCGTCGGTATCGTCGGCGACTTCCAGTTCGATCAGCTTGCCCTGGCGGACGTCCTGCACGCCGTCGAAGCCGAGGCTGCCGAGCGCGTGGTGGATCGCCCGGCCCTGCGGATCGAGCACGCCGGGCTTCAATGTCACGAAAACCTTGAGTTTCATTTACTTGCCCCGGTTCTTGCGATGCTTTTCGAGGTCGAGGACGGCGTTGTCCGCACCCTCGGGCAGCAGGCCGAGCCGGCGTGCAACCTCTTGATACGCCTCGACTTCACCACCGAGATCGCGACGGAAGCGATCCTTGTCCATCTTCTCGTTGGTTTCCATGTCCCACAGACGGCAGCCATCGGGGCTAATCTCGTCGGCGAGGATGATGCGACCGAAGTCGTTGTCGAAGATGCGACCGAATTCGAGCTTGAAGTCGACCAGGCGGATGCCGACGCCGGCGAACAGCCCACACAGGAAATCGTTCACGCGGATCGCGAGGTCGGCGATGTCGTGCATCTCCTCCTGGCTCGCCCAGCCGAACGCGGCGATGTGTTCGTCGGAGATCATCGGATCGCCGAGCGCATCGTCCTTGTAGTAATATTCGATGATCGTGCGGGGCAGTTTGGTGCCCTCCTCGATCCCGAGGCGCGTCGAGATCGAGCCCGCGGCGACGTTGCGAACGACGACTTCGATCGGGACGATCTCGACCTGGCGGATCAGCTGCTCGCGCATGTTGAGGCGGCGGATGAAGTGCGTCGGCACGCCGATATGATCGAGCAGCGTGAAGATGTGCTCGGAAATCCGGTTGTTGAGCACGCCCTTGCCGTTGATCGTGCCCTTTTTCTGGGCATTGAACGCGGTCGCGTCGTCCTTGAAATACTGGATCAGCGTGCCCGGCTCGGGACCCTCGTAGAGGATCTTGGCCTTGCCTTCGTAGATCTGGCGGCGGCGAGCCATGCGCGGTCCCCTGGAAATCGAGCGATGAAAATCGAGCGGCCCCAGCCTACGCGATATGCACCGCGAAGCCGAGGCCGGAATAGGCCGCGCCTATAGGCGAAGGGTGCGGGGGGTGCAATCGGATCGGTGGGTGTTCGGCGTGTGGCGGCGATATCGCCGGCATCGAGAAACGGACCGTCGTTTCCGATCGAACGATTTCCGATCAAAAAGCAGCCAATTATCAGTTGGCTCCGCCGTCACCGCCTGTACGGTCGGACCGTCCAACACGCCCGACACATGGGAGAGCTGCATGCTTCATATCGCATTGGCTGGATTGGCGCTGATATATGCGCCGCAGGACACCGTGCCTTCCGTGCCGCACCCGCCTGTCGAACCCGCTTCCGACGAGATCGTCGTCACGGCCCTGCGCGATATCGAAGACAAGAGCTCGGCGGTGACGCTGAAGTCGTTCGGCACGTCGCGTACGGGAAGTGCGGTTCGCAGCCGGCAGGTCTTCGACCTTTCGCAACGATGGGCTGCATGTCCCGCACGAGCAGCGCCGGACCGTCGCACCTGGCTGCAGACGGCAATCGATTCACGGACGAACAGCACGCGACAGGAGTTCGCGATGCTGCGGCTCGCGAAGGTGTACGCGGCGTGCGCGCCCGATACCGAAGACGCGCATCTGGGAATCATCCAGAATGTCTATTATGATCGGGGTGCGCTGATGGTCGAAGCGCTCAAGGCCTTCGTCCCGGACCTGGTGCTCACGAAAGAGCAAACTGCCGATCCCGAGGTGCAGGCACGGTTCAACGCGCGGGAGATCTCGCTCGCCAAATTCCGGCTGCCCGTCGATCGCCGGTACTTCGAGGCCGCGGTGTGCTTCGTTCGCATTGAACCGGAACTGGCCGTGAAACTTGCGATGACCGACAAGCCCCTAAGCGCGGTTCGTCGGATAGAAGCGGCCATCGTCAACAGGGGTAGGATATGCGTCGGCAACGCACGTAACGTGTATTTCGACGGCACCCAGTTCAGGTTCTATATTGCCGACGCGGTCTATCGCTGGGCGGTCGCTGCGAAGGGCGTGGATACGCTGATCCCGACCCGATAGCCCCGATCTGCTCGACCGCACTCCCCGCGCAATTGGCTTACGTTACGGCGAGCCGTTGCCCGAGAGCCGGGTCACGCCAAGCTTCGGTTTCGAGCGCTTCTCGGAGAATTTCGCCCGCGTGCCAGACGTCTTCATGGCTGAGGTATAGCGGCGTGAGGCCGAGGCGAAGGATGTCGGGGTCGCGGAAGTCGCCGATTACGCCGCGCGCCATAAGTGCTTGGGTCAGTTCGTAGGCATGCGGGTGGCGGAAGCTGATGTGACTGCCGCGTTTGGCGGGGTCTCGGGGGCTAACGCAGTCGAGGCCTAGCGCGTCGACTGCGGCGGCGAGAATGCCGAACAGTTGCGCGCTCTTGGTGGCGACGGCGTGTTGGTCGATGTCGGCCCAGAGGTCGAGCGCGGTTTCTAGGGCAGCGGTCGAGAGCATCGCGGGGGTGCCGGCAAGCCAGCGCTTCATGCCGGGGGCGGGGCGGTAGGCGTCCTCGAACGCGAACGGCGCGGCGTGGCCCATCCAGCCGGACAGCGGGCTGGCGAGTGCATCCTGCCAGCGCTTGGCGACGTAGAGGAACGCGGGCGCGCCGGGGCCGCCGTTGAGGTATTTGTACGTGCAGCCGACCGCGAGATCGGCGTTCGCGCCGTTGAGGTCGATCGGGACCGCGCCGACGCTGTGGCTCAGGTCCCAGAGCATGAGCGCGCCTGCGTCGTGTGCGCGGGCAGTCCAGGCGGTCATGTCGAAGCGGTCGCTGGTCTTGTAGTGGACGTGGGTGAGCAGCAGCACTGCGGTGTCGTCGTCGAGCGCCACGGCGAGGTCTTCGCGGGCCACCACTTTGAGCCGTGCGCCGGGGACGCAGGCGACAGCGCCCTCGGCGATGTGCAGGTCGGTGGGGAAGTTACCGGCCTCGCTCAAGACCGTGTGACGCTCCGGATTGCTGCGCAGCCCGGCAACCAACGCCTTAAAAAGGTGCGTCGAGGTCGTGTCGCTGATAATGACCTCGTCCTCGCCCGCGCCGATCAGGGGCGCGATCTTAGCGCCGATCCGCTGGGGTGCGTCGATCCAGCCTTCGTTCCAGCTGCGGATGAGGCGGTCGCCCCATTGGCGGGTTGCGACCTCGGCGAGCGCGGCGGGCATGGCCCTAGGCAGCGCGCCGAGCGAGTTGCCGTCGAGGTAGATCACGCCCTCGGGGAGCGCGAACTTGTCGCGGTAGGCGGCGAGCGGATCGGTCGCGTCGAGCGCGCGGGCGTCTTCGAGAGTCACTGGCTCTTTCCGAAATAGGTCAGGATCAGGCGTCTGGCTTCGACCCAGGCGGGCGTTTCCGGCGCGATCAGTTCGACATGGCCGGTCGCTGGAATGGTGTGGAGCGTGGCGGTGTCGCCGGCCGCCGTGGCCTTTGCAACGTAATCGGTGGCCATGACGAAGGGGATGATCCGGTCCTCGCGGCCGTTGACCAGGTCCTGCTTCACGCCGAGCGGGAGGAGGCGCGGGACCGATGTGTCGGCGTAGACGTCCGGATGCTGAGGCGTGGGTGCACCGACCAGTTTCGCGACGACTTCGGTACCGCAGCCATTGTCGGCGTTGGTCGCGGTGGCTTCGAGATCGGGCAGGCCGCCGAGGCTGATGACGTGGCGGATGCGGAGCGGGTTCGCGGCGTGGAGCACGCTCGTTGTCGGAAGCTTCGCGCGGGCGGCGAGCCAGAGCGCGAGGTGACCACCGGCGGAGTGGCCGATCGCTAGCACGCGGCGCGTATCCAGGTTGAACGTCTTGGCGCTGACCTTGAGTTGGTTCGCAGCCTTCGCAGCATCCGCGAACGTACCGGGATAGCCGCCACCGCTCCGGTCGACACCGCGATAGTCTATGTTCCAGACCGCGACGCCGGCGTTGCGGAGGTCGTCGGCGATCCAGTTCATCAGGCTGCGATCGGCGATGCTCGTCGTCCAGCAGCCGCCATGAACCATCACGACCACCGGGGAGGCGCGTTTTGTCTTGCCCTTGGGGAGCCAGACGTCGACCTTCTGCATCTGGTCGGTGCCGTAAGCGATGGTCGCGTCGGGCATCGGCTTGGGCCGCTCGGTCAGGTCGGGCCATGTCAGCAGTTTGGGCGGCGGGGAAGCGGGCGTTTGCGCGATGAGGGGCGTGGACATCGCGGCGAGCGCGAGAAAGGCGAGGCGGATCATAAGGTTGGTGTAGCGGGCTCGATCGACCGCGTCATGCGGGCATATCGTCGTGATCGAACGTGCCGGCCGCTTCGTACGTTCATGCTTTGATCGTTTCGTTCCCGGCTGCTATCGCTGCGCGCAATGGCCACCGATTTCAAAGATCCGTTCGACTCCATCGTCGACGCCCCCTTCGACAGCGCGCTGTCCGAGCGGTATCTCGTCTATGCGCTATCGACGATCACCGCGCGGTCGCTACCCGACGTGCGCGACGGGATGAAGCCGGTGCATCGGCGCCTGCTGTGGGCCATGCGGCTACTCAAGCTCGATCCCGCGCAGGGCTACAAGAAGTGCGCGCGTGTCGTCGGCGACGTGATCGGCAAATATCATCCGCATGGCGACCAGTCCGTCTACGACGCGATGGTGCGCTTGGCGCAGTCGTTTGCGATGCGCTATCCGCTGGTCGACGGGCAGGGCAATTTTGGCAACATCGACGGCGATAACGCGGCCGCCTATCGCTACACCGAGGCAAGGCTGACCCAGGTCGCGATCGACCTGATGGACGGGCTCGACGAGGACGCGGTCGCGTATCGCCCGACCTATAATGGCGAGGATCACGAGCCCGAGCTGTTCCCGGGGCTGTTCCCGAACCTGCTGGCGAACGGCGCGAGCGGGATCGCGGTCGGCATGGCGACGAGCATCCCGCCGCACAACGCCGCCGAACTGCTCGAGGCGGCGATCGTCCTGATCGATACGCCCGATGCTGACGACGTGGCGATCCTGGAACATGTAAAGGGACCCGATTTCCCGACCGGCGGCCTCGTCGTCGATCCGCCCGCGGTCATCCGCGAATCCTACGCGACCGGGCGTGGTGGCTTTCGCGTCCGTGCCCGGTGGGAAACCGAGCGGGAGAAGGGCGGCGGCTGGCAGCTGATCGTCACGGAGATCCCGTACGGCGTCCAGAAGGGCAAGCTGATCGAGCAGATCGCCGATCTGATCAACGCCAAGCGCCTGCCGATCCTTGCCGACGTGCGCGACGAATCGGATACCGAGATCCGCATCGTGCTCGAACCGCGCAGCCGCACGGTCGACCCGCAGATCCTGATGGACGGGTTGTTCCGGCTGACCGACCTCGAGACGCGGATCAGCCTCAACCTCAACGTGCTCGACAAGGATCGCACGCCGCGCGTTATGTCATTGCGTGAGGCGCTGGCGGCGTGGGTCGATCACCAGTTCGTCGTGTTGCGCCGGCGGACCGAGCATCGGCTGGCGAAGATCGCCGACCGCGTAGAGCTGCTCGACGGCTATCTGATCGCGTATCTCAATCTCGACCGCGTGATCGAGATCATCCGCACCGAGGATGAGCCGAAAAAGGTGATGATCGCCGAGTTCGCGCTCACCGATCGCCAGGCCGAGGCGATCCTCAACATGCGGCTGCGATCTCTGCGGCGGCTCGAAGAGTTCGAGATCAAGACCGAGCGCGACAAACTCGACAAGGAGCAGGCGACGCTGGCGGCGTTGCTGGCGGATCCGAAGAAACAGCGCGCGCGGATGAAGCGCGACATGGCGAAGATCCGCGATCGATACGGGCTTGAGACCCCACTCGGCAAACGGCGGACGACGATAGAGGAGCACGCGCCGACACGCGACATCCCGCTCGAGGCGATGATCGAGCGCGAGCCGATCACCGTGATCCTGTCGCAGCGCGGCTGGATCCGGGCGATGAAGGGGCACAACGATCTCGCGAGCCCGGAAGCGCTGAAGTTCAAGGAGGGCGACGGCCCGGCCTATGCGTTCCATGCGCAGACCACCGACAAGCTGTTGCTCGCGGCGGAGAACGGGCGCTTCTACACGCTGGCGGCGGACAAGCTGCCCGGCGGCCGCGGCTTCGGCGAGCCGGTGCGGGCGATGATCGATCTCGACGGCAGCGTCGGGATCGTCGCGCTGCTGCCCGCGAGCAAGCATCCGAAACTACTGGTGGTCGCGACCGACGGGCGTGGCTTCTCGGTGAGTTCGGCGGAGGTCGTTGCTGAGACCCGCAAGGGCAAGACGGTAATGACACCACGCCCGGGTGCGCAATTGAAGATCGTCCGGCCGATCGGCCCCAATGACGATTACGTCGCGGCGATCGGCGACAACCGGAAGATGCTGGTGTTCCCGCTCGCCGAACTGGTCGAGATGACGCGCGGGCAGGGGCTTCAGTTGCAGCGCTATCGTGACGGCGGGCTCGCGGATGCGATCACGTTCGTCTTTGCCGAGGGTCTGAGCTGGGCGATGGGTGGCGGCACGGGAAGAACCCGGACCGAATCGGACCTTGGCCCATGGCGTGCGGCACGCGGCGCAGCAGGAAGAATGCCACCGACCGGTTTCCCGCGCGATAATCGGTTCGGGTAAATCCAGCGGTAGCACGCTGTAAAACCGAAAGATTGGCGATAAACGACAGTTAAGAGCCGTTTCGGTTCCTTCAGGACGTTTTAACGAACGTCGGCTAGGCAAGACGCATGGCATCGATGGCCCCGGATGCGATGACGCAACCAATCGTCGCGACGGAACTCGTCGCGCGGGCGCTCGAACTCGTTCCCATACCGGCGGCGCACGTGGTGGTGAACGCCGGTGTGTTCGATCTGTTCGCGATGAACCGCGCCTATCGGCTGGCTGGCCTGGGCGTCATTGCCGAGCGATCGCCGATGATCGCCGATCTGGGATCGCGTATCCTTGCCTTCCTCGATTCGGCGAGCTTGCGGTCCGATTTCGAATGGTCGCTGGGGGACGAGATCGACTGCCGTTATTACCGCGTGACGATCGCGCGGACGTTCGCGTCGTTGCGCGATCGCTGCACGATCAGTTTCATCGACCAGACCTCGCAGATCCAGACCGAACGCAGCCTGCGCCGCGAGATGACGACCGACAGCCTGACCGGTTTGCCGAACCGCGAGGGATTCGAGGAACTGATCGAGGATATCGGCGATCGTAGCGCCAGTGCGGTTCTTGCGATCGATCTCGACCGGTTCGGGCGGCTGAACTCGTGTCTGGGCTCGCTGGCCGGTGACGAATTGCTGATCACCGTCGCCCGGCGGATCAAGGGGGCGTTGCGCGCCCGCGATACGCTGGCCCGCATCGGTGGCGATCAGTTCGGCATCCTCATGACGGTCGACAATGACCGCGACGAGGCGCACGCCTTGGCCGAGCGGATCCAGCGGACGCTGACGACGCCGTTTCGGCTTACCGATTACGAGATCAGCGTCGAATGCTCGGTCGGCATTGCGTACGGCGGCGACGAGGCTGCCGACGTCGCCGAACTGATCCGCCACGCGCAGTTCGCGGTGAAGCGGGCGAAGGTGAGCGGTCGCGCCGAGAGTTATTTGCCGCAGGACTTCGCGATCGCCCGCGCGCAGTTCAGCATGGAGACCGCATTGCGGCGCGCGATCGAGAATCGCGAACTGCGGCTGGCGTATCAGCCGATCTGCGATCTCGCGACCGGCCGGATCGTGTCGTTCGAGGCGCTCGCCCGCTGGACCGACGAACAGGGGCGCGCGCACAACCCGACCGAATTCATCCCGGTTGCGGAGGAATCCGGGCTGATCGTGCCGCTGGGGCGCTGGGCGATCGAAGAGGCGGCCCGGACGCTGGCTGGCTGGGACATGCGCCACGGCGGATCGTGCGGGGTGAAGGTCGCGGTCAATCTGTCGGCGATCCAGCTGCAGCGCGACGACATCGCGCCGGTGGTCGAGGCGGCGCTGGCGTCGACCGGATTGAGCGGGGATCGCTTCACGCTGGAGCTGACGGAGAGCGCGATCGTCACCGATCCGGACCGCATCACGGGCACGATGCATGCGCTGAAGGCGCTTGGCACGACGCTCGCGATGGACGATTTCGGGACGGGATATTCGAACCTCGCATACCTCCAGAAGCTGCCGATCGACGTGCTCAAGATCGATCGCAGTTTCGTCTCGGGGATGCTTGCCGACCGCGACAAGGTGTCGATCGTCCGCGCGATCCTGAGCCTGGCGCAGGCGCTGGGGATGAAGACCACCGCCGAAGGTATCGAGACGAACGAACTGGCGCAGACGCTGGCCGCGCTGGGGTGCACGTTCGGGCAAGGATATTTCTATGCCAAGCCACTTGAGGCCGATGCGGCCTATGCGATGATCGGGTCTGTCGCCTAGCCTCCGCCCTGCTCCGATCGACCGGAACAAGGGAATGACGGATGACCTGCGTCCGGCTCCTTCGGACTCAAAAACGCTGCCTCAGAGCGCGGTCGTGACCATTTCGTCGGCGATTGCCGCGACCCGTGCGGCATCGGGGAAGCGTTCTGCGATCCACTGCGTCTCGACCCGGCGCAGCATTGCCGCGACGTCCGGCCCTCTGCGGAGCCCGCGTTCGACCAGTGCGCCGCCCGAGAACGGGAAGGCGGGCGGCGTCCAGTCCTTGATCGGCGTGACGTCGTCGCCGGCGATCAAAAGGCGGTCGACCGCGACGGTCGTGCCAACGCGGTAGGCAAGTGCCTGCGGGCCTTCCTCGCCGGGGCCGGCGGTGGCAGCGATCAGGCGCTTGCGGTCGGTGTTCGAGAGCTTCAAACGCGCGCCGACGGCTTCGGCCGCTGCGGGAGCGATCGTCATGGCGAGGCGGCGGATCGGGTCCGGCGCGATGCCTGCCGTCGTCTCGCGGTCGGCAAGGAGGGCGAGCCGCTCGGCACCGGCCGCGTCGATCTCCGGCAACACCGCACGAAAGATGCCGCGCTCGACCATCAGCGCGACCACTGGCACGGCGTTGGCCGCGACCAGCAGTTTCAGCACTTCGCTCGCGACGCGTTCGCGCGAAAGCGCCATCAGGTCGTTGGCACGTGCGGTGCAGGCGTCGAGCCCGGCTTCGTCGATCGTGGTGCCGAACCGCGCATGGAAGCGGAAGAAGCGGAGGATGCGAAGGTGATCTTCGGCGATCCGCTGCAGCGGGTCGCCGATGAAGCGGACGCGCCGTGCCGCGAGATCGTCCAGCCCGCCGAAATAATCGAAGATCTCGCCGGTCGCCGGGTCCGCGTAGAGCGCGTTCATCGTGAAGTCGCGGCGCGCCGCATCCTCGCGCCAGTCGTCGGTATAGGCGATGATCGCATGGCGACCGTCGGTCGAGACGTCACGGCGCAACGTCGTCACCTCGACCGGGCCGGCTGGCGTGACGGCGGTGATCGTACCGTGCGCGAGCCCGGTTGGGACCGCCTTGATCCGCGCATCCTGAAGCCGCTCGATCACCTCCTGCGGGGGCAGGCGGGTGGCGATATCGACATCGGCGACTTCAATCCCGAGCAGCGTATCGCGCACCGCGCCACCGACGAAGCGCGACTCGCCGTCCGCCGCGCCGAGAACCTTGGTCAGTGCTTCCAGGCCATCACGGTCGTGCCACGCCGCAGCCGGGAGTATCAAGACCACCTCAGGCGGCGCGCGAGGTTGACGATCATCGCTGCGGTCGCACCCCAGATGCGGCGCTCGTTCCACATGATCTCGTAATAATGCCGGTCGTGGCCCTGCCATTCGAGCGTCGCCTCGACATGGTTTGCCTCGTCGAGCAGGAACGCGAGCGGGACTTCGAAGACGCTGGCGACTTCCGCTTCGCTCGGCGTGAAGATCAGGTCGGGCGGGATGATGCCGATCACCGGCGTCACCTGGAACCCGGTGACGGTGCGGTAGCTGTCGGCCTCGCCGATCACGCGGACCTGGTCGCGGGGGAGGGCGATCTCCTCCTCGGCCTCGCGCAGCGCCGCGGTCACGACGTCCTCGCCGGGATCGATCCGACCGCCGGGGAACGCGATCTGGCCGGGGTGGCGGCTCATCGTGTCGGTGCGCTGCGTCAGGATCACGCCCGGATCGGCGCGGTCGGTCACCGCGATCAGCACCGCGGCGGGAAGCAACGTGTCGGCGGCGGTGAGATCGCCGTCATGCTGGTCGCCGGTGAGCAGGATCATGTGCGACCCGGCGCCCTTCGCCAGCGCCGCGGTCATCCGTTCCGTGAGGCTCATGCAGCGGGCTCCAGCGGGAAGAACGCGCCGTCGCTCCACAGCCCGGCGGGCGTCGCGTCGTCGGCGATCGCGCGCTCGGCGAGTTCGTAATAGACCGAGCGCACGACCAGCGCCTCCATCCCGCCGCGCACGGCGAGGTAGGGGCGTGGGCCATCCGTATCCTCGACGAAGCGCAGCGGATGCTCCGGGCCTGCGGTGACCAGGTCGCCGGTGTTCAGTCGGAAGGCGAGCTTCGCGTCGCGACCGCTACCTTCGGCTTTCATCTCGACCGCGATGAAGGCCGCGTCCTCGACCTCGATATCGAGTTTCTCGACGGGGGTGACGAGGACGTGCGTACCGTCGGGTTCGCGGCGGAGGATCGTCGAGAACAGCCGGACCATCGCCGGGCGCCCGATCGGCGAGCCCTGGTGATACCAGGTGCCGTCGCGTGCGATCCGCATCTCGCTGTCGCCGCAATGCGTCGGATTCCATTTCTCGACGGGGGGCAACTTGGCCTCCTCGACGAGCTTGGCGATCTCGGCGAGACTGAGCGAGGCGATATCGGGAATGGGATCCATGGGCATGGCGGCGGACTAGGCGGGGAGGGGGCCGAGGTAAAGCGGCGCCTTATACGGATGCGGTGACTGGTATCGTCTTCGCCGTGCGTGGACCGAGTATGCCCGCGGTATCCGGTACCGCAGTGCCGCGCGCGAGCAGGCGGTGGCGCTCGACCGGGCCGGGGGCGTCCCAGAATGCGGTGCGCTCGGCCGAGAAGCCGAAGAAGCGACCGTAATAATCGGGGTCGCCGATCAGCATGAGCGCATCGTCGAGTCCGTTCGCGGCAGCGGCCTCGAGCACCCGCGCGACGAGGCTGCGACCGATGCCGTCGCCCTGGCGGTTGGGGGAGACGGCGACCGGACCGACCATTACCAGCGGACTCTGCCGGTCGTCGTCGATCAGCGCGATCGGCCAGCACTGGATCGAGCCGACCAATACGCCGTCCTCGACCGCGGCGAAGCTGAGCGCAGCGATCGGCGTGCCGGTGCCGCGGATCATATAGGCGGTCCGCGTGAACCGATCCGGGCCGAAAGCGGCATCGAGCAACATCTCGACCGCAGTCGGATTGATGACATCGAGGGGGACGAGCGTGATCACCGGCATCTCCTGCCCCGCATGCGCCGCGTGTCGACCGCGTGTCGGCGGCGCGTGAACGGTGGGGCAGCGCGCTTTAGCGTTGGCGACGCTGAACGCAAGGATAACCGAAGGCTTCGGAAAAGGGCGACACGCAGCGGGCATAATGCCTGAACTACGCTTCCGTCATGCAAGTGCCCGCCACCTCCCCCTGGCAGGGAGGATCGAGGGGGGCAAATACCCGACCGCGTTCGCTCTTCTGAAGAGCCGACTTTCATCTCGGCGTGCGTCTGCTAGAGGCGCGCCTATGGAAGACAGTCTTCAACTCGAAGTTCACGATCTCGAAGTGCAGGTCCTGACCGGCATCTATTCGGAAGAGACGCACCTGCCGCAGCCGCTGCGGATCTCGCTGACGGTCGACATGGTCTGCCCGAAGCGCTTTGCGCCGGATACGCCGTTGTCCGCCTCCAAGAACTATCTCGACCTGAAGAACGCGGCGACCACCGCGCTGCCGCCCGGCGTGCACTTTACGCTGATCGAGGGCGTGGCCGATCATATCTGCGAAACGCTGTTTCTGCAGGATGCGCGGGTGTTACGGGTGCAGGTGAAGATCGTGAAGCTCGCGATCGCCGAAGCCGACGAGGCGATCGGGGTCACGCTCGTCCGTCATCGGCGGTGATCGGATGCGGCTGACGCTGGAGTCGGGTGGCGAGATCGCGGCATTGGTCCGCGGGGCGGGGGGCGAATCGCTCGTCGTCGTGATCTCGCCGATGCTGGATGCGCTGACGATGGCGCAGGCGAGGGCATCGATCGCGCCGCTGGCGGTCGAGTTGGCGCCGTCGACTCGGCTCAACGCCGTCGTGCCGGGCGGGGGAGCAGACCCTGCCGACATCGATGCCGCCGTCGCTTTTCTCGAGCGGGCGCAGTCGACTACCGGGCAGGTGCTGGAGATCGGCAAGCGCTAAATCGTGAGGGCGTTCAGCTCTTCCGCGTCCGCCCGCAGGGTCCGAGCGCGGCCAGGACGAACGCGTAATCCTCGCGTGCGATCGTCGCATCGGCGGCTTCGAGCGATCCGGTGCTCCGTTCGGGTAGCGTCGCCGGCAACGCGCATGCCATCCGGTACCATAGCAGCGTCTCGGGAGCAGGCGGTGCTGCCGATTCGTCGACGATCTCGCTTAGCGCCACCGCCCAGCGGGGTTGCTCGCCCGGGCGACGCAGTATCGATAGCGAAACCGGTCGTTGATCCGCCGTCGTCAGGAAGATCTGCGTCTCGCCTTCGCCAGGCAGCGCACCAGCGACGTGAAACGCGTTGCCGATCCCGGTGATGACCGGTGGCGCGTCGCTGGCCAGCGCATCCTTGGCGATCTTGCGGGCGCGCGCATCCGCCGTCGGTGTCCAGTCGAGTTGCGCATCGGGCGCGATCAGCTGAACCTGGTTGACTGCGCCTGCGACCGGCCGCGCGAAGATCAACACGCGCGCCTTCTTGAACTTGGGCACCTTGCCCGCGGAATCGGGTGCGATATCGAGTAGGTACCCGATTCGCGGCGGCAGTCCGTCCGCACCCCGGATCAGCGCCGTGACGTCGACTTCGACATAGAGCCGGACAAGCCCGGGTGCGAGATTGGGCGCCTCGGCCGGCTTTATCTTTGCGGTCGACCGCACGGTCGCATCGGCGATGATGGGTGCCGAGAGAACCAGGTCGGCGACGTTGGCATAGCCGATCCCGCCTTGTGTTTCCGGTGGCGCCTCTCGTGACGCCTGGCCTGCCGTGACAGGCGTCGTACCGGGAGAAACCGGCGGCTGCGGTGGCGCCCGGCCGGCATCGGCGGGCAGTGCGACGAGGGCGATCGCGAGGGCCGAAGCCGTAACGTGAAACAGTGGATTCATGTGTTCAGGCTACGCGACTGAAGCTGAACGATACAGAAATAATTCTGCCATCGTACGGTTGTACGTTTGTTGCGTCTGACAAAGCGTTTGCGTGTCGCAGAACGTGGCGATAGGACTTGGGCACTGCCCCGTGGTTATTCCGGCCAACGGCAGACGTATGTGTCGCGTACCGAGTGCGGATACGTGCGTACGGAGCAGGCAGATTAAGGGAGTGTCGTTTCTGAATGGCCTATACTGACCAGAAGATGTCCGGAGGCAAAATCGTCGCGATCGTGATCGTCGCGCTGATTCATGCGGCCTTGGGCTATGCTTTCGTCACTGGCCTTGCGTATCAGTACGTAAAGAAGGCCCAGGAAAAGATGACGACGTTCGACGTGGAGCCGCCACCGCCGCCGCCTCCACCCGACGAGCCCCCGCCGCCGCCGCCTGACCAGCCAAACCTGCCGCCGCCACCGACCACGGTCGTGACGCCGCCGCCGGTCGTGGTAACGCCGCAGCCCGCTCCAGCGATTACCACGTCGAGCATCATCCCCAAGTTCCAGCCGACGGCCCCGCCGTCGCCGCCAGCCCCGCCGGCTCCAGCAGCGCCCCCCGCGCCGCCAGTCGTCAGCAAGGCAGCCGGACCTAAGGGTGATCCTGCTCAGTGGGTTTCGACGGATGATTATCCGCCGAGTTCGCTGCGCGCCGAGGAAGAAGGCACCGTTGGGATCGCTTGGGACATCAATGCCCAGGGTCGCGTCGAGAATTGCCGCGTGACGTCGTCGAGCGGATCGTCCGCGCTGGATCGGGCCGCATGCGCCGCGATCACCCGGCGTGGTCGGTATTCGCCGGCAATGGACACGGCGGGCAATCCGATCCGGTCGAGCTCTTCGCGTCGCGTCACGTGGAAGATCCCGCCCCAGTGATTTGGGCCAGTGATTATCGGGCCCGGTGATTTGGGCTCGATACTCTGGTCAGTTTACGCTGCACTTTTCGTTTCAGACATTGACTATAGTCAGAGGACTAACCGATCATGATCACCACCATCCTTGCAGCGGCAGCGCCCGCCGCAGCCGACGCCAACCCGTACGGCCTGCAAGCCGCACTCCGTGAAGGCGGCCTGATTTCGCAGACCGTGTTCGGCATCCTCGTGCTGATGTCGGTCGTGTCGTTCTACATCCTGTTCTCGAAGCTGTTCGAGCAGCAGAAGATCATCGGTCAGGGCAAGCGCGTCCGTCAGGCGTTCTGGTCGTCGAACAGCCTTCGCGAAGGTTCGGCCAAGCTCGAGAAGAACTCGGCCTACAAGCAGATCGTCGACGACGGTCTCGCCGCTCAGGAGCAGCATTCGAAGCTGACCGATCCGGTCGAGGCGCATGACTGGCTGCACGGTTCGCTCGCGCGTTCGGAAGCCGCGATCAACTCGAAGCTCGGTGGCGGTCTCGCCTTCCTCGCGACGGTCGGTTCGGTTTCGCCGTTCATCGGTCTGTTCGGTACGGTTATCGGCATCTACCGCGCGCTCGTGAAGATCGGTGCATCGGGTCAGGCATCGATCGACAAGGTCGCAGGGCCGGTCGGTGAAGCACTGATCATGACCGCCCTCGGTCTGGTCGTCGCGGTTCCTGCCGTTCTGTCGTACAACTGGCTGCAGCGTCGCAACAAGTCGATCGCAGAGGACCTGTCGGCCTTCTCGAACGACGTGCTCGGCTTCCTCGCTTCGAACGGTGCTGTTCGTCCGTCGATCGCTTCGGGCGCAAAGCCGGTTCCGGCCAAGCCTGTCACGACGACCACGACTGCCGGCCAGACCGGTGGCGTACCGCGCGCCAACTAAGACGCGTGAAAGGCGGGGCTGCTGCTCGCAGCTGCCCCGCTTCATTGCTGCCGGCGGTTCCGGTGGCGATCAAATGGATAGGATAGTTCGCACATGGCGATGAGTGTTGGTGGCGATTCCACCGAGAGTTCGATATCGGACATCAATACGACGCCGCTGGTCGACGTCATGCTCGTGCTCCTGATCATCTTCCTGGTGACGACGACCGTCGCGGTCCAGGCGGTGCAGCTGAAGCTCCCGGATGTCCGCTTCGATCCGACGATGACCAAGCCCGAGAACGTCTCGCTGTCGGTGACGTCGGCCAACGGGCAGTGCCAGGTATTCTGGGGTCTTTCGCCGGTTACCCATGAAGAGCTGCTGCAGCGCGGCGTGGACAAGCTGAAGGCCGAGATCGCACGTCAGGGCGGTGCCAACGCCGCTGGCCTCGAGCTGCCTGAGGCGCATATTCGCGGCGACGTGAACGCACCGTATCGCTGCATCGGCGCCACGATCTACACGATGCAGCAGGCCGGGTTCGCCCGTGTCGGCTTCATCTCCGAACCGCCTCCCGGCGGCACCACCGAACGCTGATGCCGAACGCTGATGGTGGCTCGGACGTAATTAGGAGTAGTATAAAATGGCAATGAGCGGCGGCAAAGAAGATGGCGCGCCGATGATGGAAATGAACATGACGCCGTTGATCGACGTCCTGCTCGTTCTCCTCATCATGTTCATCATCACGATCCCCATTCAGACGCACGCGGTTAAGGTCGACCTTCCGGTCAATAGCCCGAACCAGCCGCAGAACCCGGTCAATCCCGAGAAGAACAAGATCTCGATCGATGCCGCCGGTGTTATCGCGTGGAACGGTGCGCCGGTCGACGAGGTCACGCTTCGCCAGTATCTGGATCAGTCCGCGGGCATGACGCCCGAGCCCGAACTTCACTTCCAGCCTGATCCACAGGCCCGGTACGAAGTGGTCGATCGCACGCTGGCCGTGATCAAGCGGTCCGCGATCACCAAGCTCGGCTTCATCGGCAACGAGCAGTACCGCAACGACTTCTAAGTCGCCTGCGTACAGTATCGAACGTCCAAAGGGCGGTCCTCCGGGGCCGCCCTTTTTTGTCGTGTGCTCGTGACGAGCGAGGCTCGGATCGAAGCGACGCGGGGCAGATCGATCGAGGCAATGAACCCGCGCGAGCGCGCTTGATCAATGTACTTGTATGACAGTCATCGAAGTGACACACCGTTGTCACAAAAGTGAAACCTTCCGGAATGCGAAGGTCAGTGGAGATGGATGATGCGCAAGTCCGTTCTGTTCGTTCTCGCAACTCTTGGCGCCGCGACGCCGGCTCTGGCGGACCAGTCCGCGACGGTCGATCGCACGGGCTACGTCGCGATCGCAGCCGGCGATCTGTCGATGGCGGAGCAGCGCATCGTCGCCGAGCGCAAGATCTTCCCGCAGCGCGCTGAACTGATGCTCAACCTCGCGTCGGTCTATCACCGCACGGGTCGCGAATCGGAGGCACGCGCGCTGTATGCGGCGGTGCTGGAGCGACCTGCGGTTGCGATGGACCTGCCATCCGGCGCGGTGGCATCGTCGCACGATCTGGCTAGCCGTGCGCTTGCTCGGCAAGCGCAGCAGATTGCCACTCGCTAAAGGGTGATCTCGCGGTCGTGATCGCGGAGGGTTCACCCTCTCCCTGTTCTCCTGCGAAGGCGGGAGCGCAGGCGTGGTCTCCGCCTTCGTGGGGGATCAAGTTGAAGGTTGATGGTTCGGTATCTGTTGGATGACGAACTGCCATGAGCGGCAAGTCACGACACCGTTTGAGCATGTGGGTTTGGCAGCGGGGTCAAATCGTCCGCGGTTGATCTTCGTATTGAAGACGTGTGTGCTAGGTTTGGGTGTGCCCGTCCCGTCGTCAGCACTCGTAGACTTCGTCTATCAGACACGCACGACACTACCCCGGCGGAGGCCTGGACCCAATCGGGACGCTGCCAACGGAGCGTTAAGCGTCGTCACCTAGACCTCGCCGCTTGGACCCCGGCCCTCGCCGGGTAGGGGAGACGGGGAGAGCTCGGTTCGCCCGATTTGTCCACGTGTCTGACAGCTCGCTGGGCCGGTGAATCCGCGGCGGGAGCTGGCAACCTCCTGAGCCGGAACAAACGTGGAGCAAGTCTAAGTTTCCACAGCCCCGCGTCAATCGCCCCGGAGGCAGCAGTACCCAGCCCCAAGCCCGAAGCCCCATGCCCCAAGCCCTAAAGCCGCGGCAGCGTCACCCCGCGCTGGCCCATGTATTTACCGGCGCGATCCGCATAGCTCACCTCGCAAGGCTCGTTCCCCTTCAGGAACAGGAATTGGCACGCGCCCTCGTTCGCATAGATCTTGGCCGGCAACGGCGTGGTGTTGGAGAATTCCAGCGTCACATGCCCCTCCCATTCCGGCTCCAGCGGCGTCACGTTGACGATGATCCCGCAGCGCGCATAGGTCGACTTGCCGAGGCAGATCACCAGCACGTCGCGCGGCACGCGGAAATATTCGACGGTGCGGGCAAGCGCGAAGCTGTTCGGCGGGATGATGCAGACGTCGGTCTTGCGATCGACGAAGCTGTTCGCGGCGAAGTCCTTCGGGTCGACGATCGCGCTGTCGACGTTGGTGAAGATCTTGAACTCGTCGGCAACGCGCGCGTCGTAGCCGTAGGACGACAGCCCGTACGAGATGCAGCCGTCGCGGCGCTGCGCTTCGTGGAACGGTTCGATCATCGCATCGCCCAGCGCGCGCTCGCGGATCCAGCGGTCGGACATCACGGACATGGCAACTCCCTTTTCGGGAGCGGCTTTCGCCCGGATGCGTGCCGACGGCAAGAGGGACGCGCCGAATCACGTGCCGCCCCGTCCGCGCGCCCCTCACGAAGCGTCCGCTCGCGCGCGTAGGCTATTGATGCGGTCGGGCGGTGGCGTCACAGTGCGACGTCACGATCGCCGCGATCGCGACTGCGCCGTCGGTGCTGGCCCGACGGCTGAAAGGGAAGCTGGCTTGAAGTTCATCGAGACCCCGTCACCCAATTTCGACGATCGTTCGCTGCCGATCACGATGATCGTGCTGCACTATACCGGGATGCAGGACGGCGCGTCGGCGATCGCTCGGCTGCGCGATCCCGAGGCGAAGGTGTCCTCGCATTATCTGGTCGAGGAAGACGGCACGGTCCTACGGATGGTCGCGGAGGACAAGCGCGCCTGGCACGCGGGCAAATCGCACTGGCGCGACGTCGACGACGTCAACTCCGCCAGCGTCGGCATCGAGATCGTCAATCCCGGTCATGAGTTCGGCTATCGTCCGTTCCCGCCGGAGCAGATCGCATCGGTCGTGGCGCTGGTCGCCGAGATCAAGGATCGTCACGAGATCACGCGCGGTAACATCGTCGGCCATTCGGATATCGCGCCGGTGCGCAAGCGCGATCCAGGCGAGCTGTTCCCGTGGCACGAACTGGCGCGGCGCCGGCTGGCATTGCCGCGGCCGACCAAGAATCTGATGGACCCGGGCTGGACCGAAGGCGGCTTCTGCCTCGCGCTCGAACGCTTCGGCTATGATGTCGAGAACCGGATGGCGGCGACGATGGCGTTCCAGCGGCGGTTCCGCCCGGAGCTCGTCGACGGCGAGGTCGATGCGGAGTGCCGGTGCATCCTGCTGGCGCTGTTGCTGCCGAAGCCGATGGGCGACGACTAATCACGATCCTCCCCTGCCAGGGGGAGGTGGCACCGAAGGTGTCGGAGGGGGGGCACGGAACAGAGGTTGTCCCTTGCCTTCCCCTCCGTCTGGCGAGTGCCAGCCACCTCCCCCTGGCGGGGGAGGATCGCAGCGCACGCTAAAAACTGTGGTGCATCGCCCGCACCCGCGCTAGGGCTCGCCTCGCCAGAGGGTCGGGCGGCCGCGGGTGTTTTCGGACACGCGAGGAAAGTCCGGGCTCCGCGAAACGACGGTGCCGGGTAACGCCCGGCGAGGGTGACCTCAGGGAAAGTGCCACAGAGAGCAGACGGCCAACCCTCGGCTTCGGTCGGGGCGGTCAGAGTGAAAGGGTGCGGTAAGAGCGCACCGCGCGCCTGGTAACAGGGGCGGCACGGCAAACCCCACCGGGAGCAAGATCGAATAGGGGTGGCACATGGGCTTCGTTTCAGCTCGTCACCCGGGTTGATTGCTTGAGGCGGCGGGCAACCGTCGTCCTAGAGGAATGGTCGCCTAACTTCCGCATCGAAGGATCGGAAATGGACAGAACCCGGCTTATAGACCCTCTGGCATCCTATCCCGAACCATTGCAGACTGTGCGCAAATGGCGCGTGGGGGATGCGATGCGGTTCGACAGGGTTGGGGTTTTCGGCGCGAGCATGGCGGCGATCGCTGCCGCGATCGTGCAGATGGCGGCCCCGGCGATTGCGCAAGCTCCTGCAACGACGGTCCAGCATGATTTCGACGCCGCAACCGCCCTCGATGCGAAGGGCGACAAGGTCGCGGCGCTAACAGCGTGGGAAAAGCTCGAGGCACGGACCAAGCTGGGGTCGCGTAGTCGTGGCATCGCGCTCATTCGCAAGAGTGCCGCCTTGTTCAAGCTCGATCGCTCGGACGACGCGGTGACCGCGGCGCGAACCGGGCTCGCGATGTTGCCCGCGACCGATCCGACGCTCGCAGAGGATCGTTGGCGGGCCTATTACAACCTCGGGACCATCGCCCAGAACGCGCTCGACTATGCGGGCGCGAGCGATGCCTATGCGAGCGCGGAAGCGGCGGGCGATACGCCGTCGCTGAAGGCGAGTGCGATGCTGGCGCTGGCGGAGACCAGGACGTTCACCGATCCCGCCGCCGCAGAGGCGGCCCTCGCCCGTGTCGATGCCCTGGTGAAGACCACCCCGGCGGATGCCAAGACGAAGGCGATGATCGCGCGCCGTCATGCGATTCTGGCGCTCAACCGTGGCGCGTACGAGCCTGCGCGCGTCTATGCGATCGACGCGGTCAAGCAGCTCGGCGGACTGACCTCGCAGACCGATATCAACGACGTGTCCGCACGCTCGGACGCGGCGATCGCCTCGCTGATGGCGGGCAAGCCCGACGACGCGCGGCGATATATGGCGATGACGGGCGCCGGGCGGCTGACCAAGGGCGAGTTCGACCCGGCGGTGCAAATGGATGTGCCGCCATGCGGGGGCGAGGCCGACCTGCGGCCTGCCGACATGGCGGTGGTCGAGTTCACGGTCGGCGACGACGGCGTAGTGAAAGACGTCTCGCCAATCTATGCGGCAGGAGGCGGTGCGGTCGCGCTGGAGTTTGCCCGCGCGGTCCGCGGCTGGTCCTGGACGCCGGAACAGGCAAAGGCGTTCCCGGCATTCTTCCGGTACAACGTCCGCATCGAGATGCGGTGCTCGACACTGTTCGAGCGCCCGTCGATCGGCAAGTTCCTTGATGCCGACATGGCGACCTGGCTCGAATCGAAGGGGCTGTCGCTGCCGGCCGGGGAGCGTGGGGCGGATGCCGTCGCGGTCGTGAACCAGCGCGCGGCTCTTGCGGCGGCAGAGACGAAGTCGGGCGCCAATTCGCTTGCGACGCTGCCGCCGCTGTATCAGCTGGTCAATAATGCGGTCGTCGGGCGCGAGGATACCAACGTGTTCGCCAAGCGTGCGCTGGCGATCGCCGAAGCGCAGGGCGCGCCCGCATCGGCCAGGCTGCCGCTCGATATCAGCGCGCGCGTGACGGCCAGCGCGGACAGCTGGAAGGACGGGGCGTTCACGCGTGCCGTCACGCCGCTGCTATCGATGCCGGTCTATGCGAACGATCCCGAGGCACGCTCGGCGATCCTGTTGCTGATCGCCGAGCGGACCAATGCGCGAAACCGTCGTGCGGTGCTGCTGCAACAGGTGGCGGACGACCAGCGGCTGGCGGCGAACGATCCGATGCGGGTCGGGGCGCTGATCCGACTGGCCTCGCTGCAGCAACAGGCGGGCGATACCGCTACGGCGCGTGCGACGTTCGACCGGTCGGGGCTGGCAGCGAGCCAGTGTGCGATCCTCGACGCGCCGCCACGCTTCCTGTCAGCCGGCGGGACGTTTCCCGACGAGGCGATGGCCTGGGGCTTCGAAGGGTGGACCAGGACACAGTTCGACGTCGGCGCCGACGGCAGGGTCCTCAACCAGCGCGCGGTGCTGAGTTACCCCCCCTTCGTGTTCACCAAGGCCGGGGTGCAGACGATCGCCGGGGCACGGTACAGCAAGACGTTCCGACCCGATGGCGGTGTCGGCTGCGGCGGCCTGTCGCATAGTGTGCGGTTCAAGCTGCCGGGGTGAGGCGGCAGGTGACCAGCCCGCCTACACCAGCACCTTGTCCGGTCTGCCGACCTTTTCCAGCACGGTCGTCGAGTCGATCTCCATCATCGGTTTGATCAGCCCGTCGCGGATGTCGTAGACCCAGCCGTGGAGCAGCACTTCCTGCCCGCGGGCGAACGCGCCCTGGATGGTGGCCGTGCGCGCGAGGCGGAGGAGCTGGTCGCGGACGTTGACCTCGACCAGCCGGTTGACCTTCTGCTCGCGGTCGGGCTGCGCGTCGATCTCGTCGGCATGGTCGTGCATGACGCAGCGCGCGGGGGCGAGCCATGCGTCGACGGCTCCCGTGGTGCGGCCATCGACCGTCGCACGAATCCCACCGCACGCGTAATGCCCGCATATGATGATGTGCCGCACGCCGAGCACGTCCACCGCATATTCGAGCACCGACATCAGGTTCATGTCGTCGGGATTGACGAGGTTGGCGATGTTGCGGTGGATAAACATGTTGCCCGGCGGCGTCATGGTCATCTGTTCCGGGCCGACGCGGCTGTCCGAGCAGCCGATCCACAGGAACTCCGGGTTCTGGCCGACCAGCTGGCGCTGGAAGAAGTCGGCGCTCTCCTCGATGATCTCGGCCGCCCACGCCTTGTTGGCGAGCAGGAGCTGCTTGTACTGCCTCATGCGAAACGGACCTCGGTCTGGGGGGCGTTGATCAGCTTGACCGTGCGCAACGCGAGATCGCCGCGGATGAGTACGGTGATGCCGCGATACTCGGCGCCCTTGATGAACGCGTTGATGATGTCGACGTTGTCGAGGTCGACGTAACTGGTCGACGACAGGTCGATCAGCAGGTTTGCGTTGTCGGGCACCCGGTCGAGCGACTTCTGCAACTCGTATTTGTGGATGAAGTACAGGTTGCGGCGGGCACGGACGAGGCAGTCCTCATCGTCGCAGGCGAAGGTGATCGCGGTACGGAAATTGCGCGCGATCACGAACACGAAGCCGACGACCATGCCGATCAGGATGCCTTCGAGCAGGTCGGTGAACAGGATCGCGGCGACCGTCACGACGAACGGAATGAACTGGGTCCAGCCCTGCTTGTAACGCTCGGTGAACAACTTGGGCTTGGTCAGCTTGTAGCCCGTCGCGATCAGGACCGCAGCGAGCGCCGACAGCGGGATCAGGTTCAGCACCGCCGGGATCAGCGCGACGCTGACCAGCAGCCAGAAGCCGTGCAGCATCGTCGACAGCTTGCTTTCTGCCTTGGCATCGACGTTCGCCGACGAGCGCACGATCACCGAGGTGACGGGCAGGCCGCCGATCAGGCCGGACAGGATGTTGCCGCCGCCCTGCGCCATCAGCTCCCAGTTCTTATCGGTCGAGCGGCGACGCGGATCGATCTCGTCGACCGCCTTGACGCTCAGCAGCGATTCGAGGCTGGCGACGATCGCGAGCGTCACGGCGCTGCTCCAGACGATGCCCATCGTGATCCCGGAGAAATCGGGGAAGGTGAACAGCGACGGGAATTGCGACAATGTCTGCGTGATCGGCACCTGAACGAGGTGCGTCGCCTTGAGCTGCCATTCGGGCTTCACCGCGCCAAGCAGAACGTTGCCGAAGATGCCGATCAGCACGACGACCAGCGGGCCGGGGACGAAACGCAACGGGCCGTTCTTCGGCTTGGCGCCGTCCCACCAGAACAGGAAGGCGAGGCTGACCGAGGCGATCAGGATCGCACCCGGCGTGACGGCAGCGCTCAGGCTGTCGAAGATCCGCGCGAACGTGTTGATGCCGTTCGCGGTGGTGAATTCGAAGATGCCCTCCGCCTCCCGGTCGAATCCCACGGCGTGCGGAATCTGCTTGAGGATCAGGATCAGGCCGATCGCGGCGAGCATCCCGGTGATGACCGACGACGGCACGAATTCGCTGAGGATGCCCGCGCGGGTCAGCGAGAAACAGATCTGAAGGACGCCGGCCAGCACGACCGCCATCAGGAACATCTGGTAGCTCGGCATGCTCTCGATCGCGGTCAGCACGATCACGGTCAGGCCCGCCGCTGGGCCGCTGACCGACAGCGGCGACTTCGAGAACAGGCCGACCGCGATACCGCCGACGATCCCCGAGATGACGCCCGCGAACAGCGGAGCACCCGAGGCGAGCGCGACGCCGAGACAGAGGGGCAGCGCGACGAGCGCGACGACGATGGAGGCGGGAAGATCCGCGCGCCATGTGGTAAGCCTTGGAATGAGAGTCGGCACCGATGCTCCTGTCGCTGAGGTGTCGGCTGGGAATACGTCCGACCCGGACGCGTCTATCCATGCCACATGACAAATAGTTCATGTTCAGTAAGCGATGAACGGTGGCTGACTCAAGGCGGAATGTTGCGCTGCGGGAGATTGTCGGAACGCGGGAGTTTCGCGCGCGATCACCGCGTGCGGTTGCGTTGTCCGCGGGGACGACTATCTCGGGCCGCTATGGCGAGAAGCACGACACGATCTTCCGACTGGGGTTTCCCGCGCTGGCGCGAGTATGGCGCGAGCACCGAGGCGGTGACCGTCCGGCTGTGCGACCGGCATGGCTGCAACGAGCCCGGGAATTGCCCGGCGCCGAAGTCGCCCAACAGCCCGGACCGCTGGTATTTCTGCATGAACCACGCCGGCGAATATAATCGCGGCTGGAATTATTTCGAAGGCTTGAGCGCGGAGGAAGCGGCCGAGCGCGAAGCGGCGGAGACGCGCACCGCCGATGGTTCTACCGATCCCAAGCATTATGCCTGGGCCGGTTCGGGCGACGGCAGCCGCTCGCGTGACGAGATGCGCGCGCTGGAGGTGCTTGACCTCGAGCCCGACGCGACCTTCGAGGACGTGCGTGCGGCGTGGCGGCGGATGGCGAAGGCGAATCATCCGGACGTGCGTCCGAACGACAAGGACGCGGCGAAGCGATTTCAGGGCGTGCAGGCAGCATACGAGGTTCTGAAGGTGGCCGAAGACCAGCGGACGTGGAAACCGGCGTGATCCGTGTCCTCGCCAGTCGCTGGCAGGGTAGCGTTCTGGTCTGCGGGAAATGCTCGAAGAAGCTGGATGGCGGGTTTGGCGAAAAGGGCCGGACGTCGCTCGTGAAACTGTTGCGTCAGGCGCTCGGCGTGAAGAGGGGCCGCAAGGCTGATCGCGGGGTGGTCGAGGTCAAGTGTCTCGGCGTGTGCCCGAAGAACGCGGTGGTGATGATCGACGGCTCCCGGCCGGACCGGTGGATGCTGGTGCCGGCTGGTGCGGATACGGACGAAATCGTTGCAACCCTTACCGAACACCGCGACGTGCCCTCACCCTCGCCGCCTCCGGCGTCTCTCCCTCTCCCCTGAGGGGAGAGGGAAGGGGCCCGCGGCCACTTGGTCGTGGGAAGGGTGAGGGCACGGTTCTAGGTGGCGTACCGCTCGGCCGTTTCTCGGATCAGCGCGATCATGTTGGGAATCCCCTGCGTGCGGTTCGAACTCAACTGCTTGCTCAGATCGAACGGCGCAAGTTCCGCAATGATGTCGGTAGCGACGATCGCGCCCGGCGCCTGATCCTGCACCGTCAGCAACACCAGTGCGATGATCCCCTTGGTTATCGCCGCATTCGAATCCGCGAGAAAATGGAGCCGGCCATCATCGGTCGTGGTCGGATAGACCCAAACCGACGCCGAACACCCCCGCACCAACGTCGCATCGGTCTTGAGCGCATCCGGCATCGGTTCGAGCTCTTTGCCGAGGTCGATCAACAGGCGGTAACGATCGTCGGGTTCGAGGAAGTCGTATTCCTCGCGAATGTCGGTGAGAGTGGGCATGTGCGAGCGGTTACTCTGGTGAAGGTCCGGTCGCAACACTCCGGTGCTGGCTATACTCGTGGCGCCAAGCGGGTTGCATTACACTGAGGCTCATTCCGTCACCCCAGCGAAAGCTGGGGTCTCTCGGTTATGATGAGACCCCAGCTTTCGCTGGGGTGACGGCCAGAGAGGGGGGCGCCGGTCAGTCAGTCAGTCAGTCAGTCGGTCGGTCGGCCTCAGAGATCCACCCCGGCAGCGATCGCCTCGAGCTTCTTGATCCGCTCCTTCAGATCCGCGATCTCGATCCGCGATCCGGTCGACACCGCGACCGGCATGCGACCGTCCTGCATCTGGTCCAGTTCCATCCGCCGCAGTGAGAGCCACCCGCGCCATCCGGCCAGTCCGCCTGCGACAATCATCGCGAGGCCCGCGAGGCTCGCCAGCGCGAGCGTGATGTAAAGGTTCGCTTCGATCATGTCCGCCTCCTCTAGCGGTCGCGGAGCCGTTCGATCTCTCGGTCGAGATCGACGCTCTTGTGGTTGTCGGTAATCACGCGCTCCAGCACCTGGATCCGCTCCTTCATCTGCTGCACCTCGTCGCGGAGGCGTGCTGCCTCGGGATCGTTCATCAGCGACTGCGCCTCGCCGTGCCGCGCACTCTTGAGGCGCGATTTGAAGATGCCGGTAATCATCACGATCAGGACGATCATCACGACCATCACCTGTCCACCATTCATGATCTTGTCTCCTAACGGGTCGGTCTAGTTGGCCAGGCGTTCGGTCGCGGGACCGGTATCGCGGAGCAAATCGATCTCGTTCGAGAGCTCGATCCCGCGGTCGGTGACGATCCGTTCGAGCACCCGGACGCGCTGTTCGAGGCGGTCGGTATGCGCCGCATATTGCGCGGACTTCTCGGCGATCATCTGCGCGTCGAGTTCCATGCGGCGATGCCGATACGCGAACCAGGGCCTGACGAAGACACCGCCGAAGATCGCGAGCAGTCCGCAGCAGATGCCGAGGATCGGGATGAGCAAGGGGCTGAGCATGATCGTGTCCTTCAGCGGTCGCGGAGGGCGTCGATCTCGCGAGCGGTGCGCTCGGCGGGATCGGTGGCGATGCGTTCGAGGACCGCGATCCGCTCCTCGAGGCGGGAAACCTGACCGGTGAGACGCTCATTCTCGCTGCTGAGCAGCTCGACCTTTCGTTCGCCAGCCGGGTCCTGCTTGTGCCCGCCGCCCCAGTTCATCGAGTTGCCCCAGTCGTCGCTCGGCGGATAGCCGTGTTTCGTACGGATCCAGTTGTTGACGATCCAGCCGACGGTCGTGATCGCGATGATGGCGATAATGAAACCTGGTCCACCCCAAGCCATAGTCATTCTCCCTGTTGACGCCGCGTCTCAACGCAGGCTGTCGATCTCTGCCGCGAGGCTGTTGCTGGAGCGGCTGGTATAGTGCGTCTCGATGTCGGCGAGGCGGCGGTCGATGTCGCGGAACTTGCTGCGGACCTCGGCGGTCGAGCGCTTTGGGTTCGAGCGGACGCCCTGCCAGAACTTCGCGTCGTCGGGCGTCTCGTACAGGCCGATCGGCTTGGCATGGCCCATCCAGGCAACCATCCAATAGGCCAGCAGCGTCCAGGGAAAGCCCCCGGCGAGCGTCAGGACGACCATGCCGACACGGACGAAGAGCGCATCGACGCCGGTATAGTCGGCGATCCCGGCGCAGACGCCCTTCCACTTGGCGTTCTGCTTATCGAGGTAAAACTGTGTGCGGCTGCCGGACATCTCAGTTCCTCCGATCAGAAGTGCGGTCGGACTGATGGTCCGACAGATACGGCGATTGCGTCGTGCCGAGGCCCGGCTTCCAGTCGGGATTGTCGGCGGCGATGATTCGTTCGACGGTCATCACGCGGTCTTCGAGGCGTCGGGCGAGCATCTGCATCTCGTCGAGCAGCCGTTCGTCCTCTTCGGTGATCCGCGGCGCCTGCTTCCACTTGGTGATGTAGTGCAGGATCACCCACGGCAGCCCGATGAAGAGCACGGCGCAGACGAGAACGGGCATCAGGTCATCCATCTCAATCGTCCTTCTTCATGCGCGCCTTGAGCGCGGCGAGCTGGGCGTCGACCTTGTCGTTGCTGCGCAACTCGGCGATTTCCTCCTCGAGCGTCTTGACGACTCCGAGCCCCATCGCATCCGCGCGGCCCTCGGCCTCGTCGACGCGGCGGTCGAGGATGTCGAACCGGCTGAACGCCTCGTGCGTCTTCGGGCCGTTGTACATCTCGCGAAGTCGCGTCCGGTTGTTCGCGCTCTCCAGTCGGGTCTGCACCGCGTTCTGTTTGGTGCGCGCCTCGCGGAGCTTGGTCTGGAGCTTGGCGATGTCCTCTTCCGACGCGCGGAGCGCATCGTCCAGCACGCCGACCTCGGCCTTCAGTTGCTCGGCCATGTCGAACGCCTTCTGGCGCTCGACCAGGGCTGCCTTGGCGAGGTCCTCGCGGTCCTTGCTCAGCGCCAGCTCGGCCTTCTCGGTCCAGTTGTCCTGGAGCTGCTCCAGCTTTGAAATATGGCGGCGCATCTCCTTCTGGTCGGCGATGGTGCGCGCGGCGGAGGCGCGAACCTCGACCAGCGTTTCCTCCATCTCGAGGATGATCATGCGGATCATCTTCGACGGGTCTTCGGCCTTCTCGATGAGATCGGCGAAGTTGGCGGCGACGATGTCGCGGGTGCGGGAAAAGATGCCCATGTAAATCCTACTCCAGGGGTCGGCCCGAGGCTCGTGGCGAGTCCGTCGGGAGTCTTATGCCACGATTGCGGTATGGACCGCGATGGGCGTTGCGTTGGTTGCGATCGCGGGGCCGACTGCGCCGAGGACGCAGGTTGCGCTGACGACGATGGTGCAGAGGGTGGCGGCGACGGTGCGGGCGATGTTGGTGTTGAACATGGTGGGTCCCCTTTAAGGATGGTCGTTTCCGCTATTCGGCGGGTTGCCTGAAGCCTTGCATCTCTCGTGCCAGTTTTGAAAATGGCGGGTTTGCAGGGGTTTGCGCGATTTCGACTGCCGGGGTGGCACCGCAAGCTTGCCAAGAGTTGGGAATTCGCGCCACATCTTCGCCATGGAGCGAACAACCCAGGTCATCGGCGAGTCCGGCACGTTCATGGCGGCGCTCGAACGCGCATCGCGGGCGGCGGCGCTGGACCGTCCGGTGCTGGTGATCGGCGAGCGCGGAACGGGCAAGGAACTGGTCGCCGAACGCCTCCACCGCCTGTCGCCGCGGTGGGATCAGCCGCTGGTGATCATGAATTGCGCGGCGCTGCCCGAGACGCTGATCGAGGCGGAATTGTTCGGGCATGAGGCCGGCGCGTTCACCGGCGCGACCAAGGCGAGGGTAGGGCGGTTCGAGGAGGCCGATGGCGGCACGCTGTTCCTCGACGAACTCGGCACGCTGTCGATGGCGGCGCAGGACCGACTGTTGCGCGCGGTCGAATATGGCGAGATCACGCGGATCGGCTCGTCGCGGCCGATGCGCGTCGACGTGCGGATCGTCGCGGCGACCAACGAGCATCTCCCCGACAAGGTCGACCGCCACGAGTTTCGCGCCGATTTGCTCGACCGCCTGTCGTTCGAGGTGGTGACGTTGCCACCTCTGCGCGCGCGGACCGGGGACGTTGTGGTGTTGGCAGAGCATTTTGGCCGGCGCATGGCGTCCGAGCTGGGGCGTGAACGCTGGGAGGGGTTCGGCCCGGCGGCGATGGATGCGCTGATCGCATACCGCTGGCCCGGCAACGTCCGCGAACTCCGCAACGTCGTCGAGCGCGCTGTGTATCGCTGGGAACAGGCGGGGCCAATCGATGCGATCGAGATCGACCCGTTTCAGTCGCCGCATCGGCCGGGAGCGTCGACCGCGCCGAAGCCGATGGTTGTGGCGCCGCGCGCAGCCGAACCGGATGAAGGCGAGGACCCGGTCGTCGCGTGCGAGGAAGGCCCGTCGGACTTCAAGTCCCGCGTATCCCGCTTCGAGCGCGATCTGCTCTCGCGCGCGCTGTCGGAGCACCGCTTCAACCAACGCGCCACCGCTGAAGCGCTAGGCCTGAGCTACGACCAACTCCGCCATGCGCTGAAACGCCACGACCTCCTAAACGCGGGCGGTTGAGGTAATCCTCCCGCGCAAGGGGGAGGATCGTAGGTGTTCCGTCACCCGCTCTTCCCCACCAGCCCCGCCAGCTTCTTCAACTTCGGCGCCACCATCGGCACCGTCAGCATCGTGCTCGCCAGCGCCATCAGCAGCAGCGCGGTGAAGGTCTCATTCGTAATGATCTTCTTATCCAGCAGGATGTTGACGAAGATGATCATGATCAGCGCCTTGGTCTGGAGCAGCCAGCCGATCGCCGACGCCTCGCCCGGCCGCCACTTCAGGATCCGCCCCGCCGCGTGAACCCCGGCCAGCTTGCCGCCGACCGACGCGACCAGCAGCAACGCCGCCGCACCGAACACCGCATAGCCGCCGACCGCCCATTGCGTCTTCAATCCCGTCGACAGGAAGAACACGGGCATCACCGCGAGCAGCACGAAGTGGCGGAACTGGTCCATCCTGGCGGTCGTGAACCATTTCGAATCGAGCACCGCGCCCGACAGGAACGCGCCGACCATGAAGTGCAGCCCCGCCCAGTCCGCCGCGAACCCGCAGCCGGCAAGCCAGATCAGGCTGACATACCAGCGGTCACTCTCCTGGATACGCGCCATCAACTTGCGCACGAGCAACGTCGCCACGGCGAACCCAACTAGGAAACTACCCTGTCGCCCGACGCGCTCCCAATCGAGCAGGATCAGCGCGAGCACGCCCCAGATCGCGATGTCGTCGAGGCTCGCATACCGCAGGATGCGCTGGCCGATCGGTTGGCGCAGAATTTCGAGCTTTTCGAGGAACAGCACGAGGATCGGCAGCGCGGTGACGGCACAGGCCATGCCGATGCCGAGCACCACCTGCCACGTCGCGCCGTCGGGCCCCCGCCAGCCGGGGTAGCGCAGCATCAGCGCCGCTGCGATGCTGCCGGTGATCAGCGGAACCGCGAGCGCCAGGCCTGCCGTCACGCCGGTCTCGCCCCGCCGCTTCCACGCTTCGCCGATATCGAGTTCGATGCCCGCGACCCACACGAACATCATCACCGCCCACCAGGCGATGCCGTTCAACGAGCCCATCGTCGCGGGTGTGAAGATCGTCGCATAATAGTCGGGATACGCCGCGCCAAGCACGCCCGGTCCGAGCAGGATGCCGCCAAAGATCTGCACAACCACCAGCGGCGCCCAGTAATCGGTCCGCCCAAGCCGCCACACCAGATACGGCACGGTGAAGATGATAAGTATCGCGAGGAGAAAGACCTCCGTCGGCGTCATGGCGTGCATGTGGATCCCCCGCGCCGATCGGTTCCCCCCGCCGGCTTTGTTACGGTAGCGGTATTATGCGGATCGGACGGTAGCGGCAATACGCCGTTGCGACGGGATTGAACCGAACCTTTTGCGCCACTCCGGGGTGCGCCATTCCGGGACACGCAGTGTGCTGGCGGGTGTTGGGCCGATCGATCGCGGGTGATAGTCCTCGAGCCGCATCGTACCGCCCCGGCTGGTAGGCGCATCGTGACCGTGAAAGGACGTCCCATGAAACGATCGTTGCTGGCGCTTGCGCTGTTCTCCGTCCCGGCGCTGGCGCAGACCAATGCGCCGTTCACCGTCAACGGCCAGGGGTTCGCGAGCCTCCAGGACGCGGTGTCGTCGATCCAGCAGGGCACGGCAACGATCCTGATCGCGCCCGGTACCTACCGGCAGTGCGCGGTGCAGGCGGGCGGGCACATCACTTTCAAGGCCGTACAGCCCGGGACCGCCATCTTCGACAGCGTCGCGTGCGAGGGCAAGGCAGCGTTCGTCCTGCGCGGGCTCGGCTCCGCGGTCGATGGCATCGTCTTTCGCGGGTACAGCGTCCGCGACGGCAATGGCGCCGGTATCCGGATCGAGATGGGTAACCTCACGGTGACCAACTCGATGTTCCTTAACAGCCAGGAAGGCATATTGGGCGGCGGGCCGACGACCAAGCGGATCACGGTCGATCGCTCCACCTTCTCCGGGTTGGGCCAATGCGACGTCTCGCCGGGCTGTTCGCACGCGATCTATCTCGCCAATGACGGCAGCGTGACGGTGACCAACTCGCGGTTCGAGCGCGGCACCGGCGGGCATTACGTCAAGCTGCGCAGCCCGACGGTGACGATCACCGACAACAGCTTCGACGATACGGGCGGCCGCAAGACGAACTACATGATCGATCTATCCGACGGCGGCACCGGCCTGATCGCACGCAACACGTTCGTGCAGGGTTCGCACAAGGAGAATCACAGCGGCCTGATCGTCGTGGCGGCAGAGGCCAAGACGTTCGGCTCGACCGGGCTGCGGATCGAAGGGAATGACGCGCGGTTGTCGCCGGGCGATGCGACCAGCCCGGTATTCGTCGCGGACTACAGCCATGACAAGCTGGCGATCGGGGCGAACCGTCTGGGGGCGGGGCTGCGGCCGTTCGAGACGCGCTGAGTTGATCCGCGTCTACCCACTATTCGTCACCCCAGCGAAACCTGCGGTATCCCGGTTGGGATGGGCTCGTGCGGTCATGGGAAGATCCCAGCTTTCGCTGGGATGACGGATTTCGTGGGAAGCAGCGCCCACCCAAAAGATTGTTCTCTCGCGAAGACGGGAGTCCAGCCTGCGCTCCCGCCTTCGCGAGAGAACAGGCTTGTCGGTAAGGCGCGGCGTTCAGTTAGCGCACGTGCTCGCAGCACTGGGATCGAGATCCAAGCACCGCCCGTCCAAACCCGACACCGGCAACCCGATCGTCGCCGCCAAGGTCGGCACGATATCCACCGTCTCCACCGACAAGGGCTGCTCGAACCCGGTCATCCCCTTGCGCCAGAACAGGATCGGCACGCGGCGATCGTAATCCCAAGGCGACCCATGCGTCTCGACATAGCCGCCTGCCGGCGACACAATCGTCGTCACGCGCGGCTTGAGGAGCACCACCATCTGCCCCGACCGCTCCGGATAGAACGATGCCCGTGCCCGCTCGATCAGCGTCCACGTCTCGGGCGGAGACTTCGCCATCGGCGTCGCCATGATCTCGGCGGCGGAGTAGGCGCCCGCGATCTGCGGCATCGCCCGATAGCGACGCAGCGCCTCCGCAAGCACCTTCGCCTGCGTCTTCGCCGGCAGCGTGTCGTCGATATACACGTCGCCTTCGGTCCCCAGCAGCACGCTACCCGGCAGCCCCATGTCCTTCGCGATCGCGGTGCCGACCTGCTTGGCGAGCACGTTCTCGTCCATGTGCGCCTCCATTGGCATTGCGCGCTGTTGCTGGCGTTCGGTCGCGTCATGCGCGCCGTGATCCGCGGTCAGCACGACCTCGTAATCGACGCCGGTCTCGTCCATCACCGCGAAGAAATCGCCCAGCGTCTTGTCGAGCTCGGCCATCTGGATGCACATCTCGGTGCCCTGCGTACCGTAGGTATGCCCGACATAATCGGTCGCCGACGCGCCGATATCGATGATGTCGGTCGGCGGACCCTTGCCGAGCTTCATGTCCTGCACCAGTGCCGCCGCCATCGCGAACACCGCGGCGTCGGAGGCGGGCGATACGCGGAAGCCCTTTGCGTCGCCGGCGTCGCGCTCGAAGCGCCCCTGGCCGTAGGTTTTGCCCGCGATCACGATCGGATGGTTCACGCCTGCGCAATAGCCGGGCAGCGGCAGCGCCGCCTGCGGCTTGGCGATCAGCGCGGCGACCGCGTCGCGGGTGCGCTGCACAGCGGGCGGCACCGCGCGGCCCGCGTAGGAGACATAGGTCTTGCCGTCCCACCACCAAAGCTCGTCGACCTTGTGGCCGCCCATCATCACCGCCGCGCGATCCTTGCCCGCGACCGAGACCGAGCGCGTCCGCGGATCGCGCGCCTTCATCATCTCGCCCAGCGTCGGCACCTTTAGATGCATGTCTGACACGGTGTAGCTGTCGTGCGTGCTGCCGGTGACGCGTTCGTCCTCCGAGCAATAGACGACCTTGTCGGGCCGGCCGGCGCGCTGGTCGATCCAGTTGTTGGCGATGATCCCGGTATGCGCGGGCCGCATGCCGGTCAGGATCGTCGAGTGGCCCGGGCACGTCTCGGTCGCGGCATGGCTCTGATATCCGCTCGGAAACACTGCGCCGTTCAGCAGGCGCGTGAAGCCGCCGGTATAGTGGTTGCGATATTGCTGGAACAGGTCGGCGGCGAACTGGTCGACCGAGATCGCGATGATCAGTTTTGGCGGGGTCGTCGGAGTCGCCGGCGCAGGTGGCGCGGGTGTCGGTGAGGTCTGGGCAGAGACCGAAGCGGCCGAAGTCAGCAGGAGCGCGGCGATAAGTGCTTTCACGAACAGTCCTTTAGCCAGCAACGACCATTAAACGGGGCCGTCGCTTTGAAGTGCAATACGAGATCGTCACCGCTATGGCTTTGTGCGATGAACGAAACAAGGATGGCCATGCGCGGATTACGTTGCGCCGTGATGACGGTCTTGCTGGCCGTGTGTGGGCTGGCAAGCGCGCCCGCGCTTGCGGAATCGCTGAACGGCTCCAGTCAGCATCTGATGATGAAGCTGGTCGCCGAAAGCGATCACCCGAAGGCCGGCGCGCCGCTGACGATCGCGCTCGCGACGACGCCCGAAACGGGCTGGCACGGCTATTGGCGCAACCCGGGCGATGCGGGCTTTCCGGCGACGTTCGACTGGACTTTGCCGACGGGCGCGAAGGCAGGCGAGCCCGAATGGCCGGTGCCGACGACGCTGCTGATCGCGGGCCTGATGAACTATGTCTACGAGGCGCCCTATGCGCCGCTTGTGACGATCCAGGTCCCGGCGGGGCTGGCGGCGGGGTCGAAATTCCCCATCCGCCTGAAGACGAGCTACCTCGTCTGCTCGGCGACGATCTGCGTACCCGAAGAGAAGGCGCTCTCGCTCGACCTCACCATCGGTGACGGCGCGCCATCGCAGGCCGCCGCGTTCGCAGGCTGGCGTCAGGCGATTCCAAAGCCGCTCGATGCCGGCGCGACCTACGCGGCGAGCAACGGGACGATGCGGATCGCGGTGCCGTTCCCGGCGGGCGCGAAGATCGACAAGGCGTATTTCTTCCCGGTCACCACCGGCGCGATCGAGAACGGCGCGGCGCAGACGGTCACGCGCGACGGCGACCGGCTGACGATCAGCACCAAGGTCGCGGCGAACGCCAAGGCTGGCGGACCGATCGAGGGCGTGCTGCGGATCGGCGACGGGCAGGGGCTCGGCGTCAAGGCGACGCCTGGTGCGGTGGCTGAAGCGGCCGGCGGTGACGCGACGAGCGCAAATGGCGAGAGCCTCTGGCTGACGGCGCTGATTGCATTCGCGGGTGCAGTGCTCGGCGGTCTGATCCTCAACATCATGCCGTGCGTCTTCCCGATCCTGAGCCTGAAGGCGCTCAGCCTCGCCCGTGGTGGTGCGAGCGAGAAGGACGCGCGCGGCGAGGCACTGGCCTATACCGCGGGCGTCGTGCTGGTCTGCCTCGGCCTCGGCGGTGCGATCCTGGCGCTGCGCGCAGGCGGGTCCGCGGTCGGCTGGGCGTTCCAGTTGCAGCATCCCGGCGCGATCGTCGCGTTGCTGCTGCTGAGCACCGCGATCGCGTTTAACCTCGCCGGGCTGTTCGAGGTGCCGACGCCGCGCTTTGCCGGTGAGAGTGGCGCAAGCGGTGCGTTCGCGACGGGCGCACTCGCCGCGTTCATCGCGACACCGTGCACAGGGCCGTTCATGGGCGCAGCACTCGGTGCGGCGCTGGTGTTACCATGGCCGGCGGCGCTCGCTGTGTTCGGCGGGCTTGGGATCGGCTTGTCGCTCCCCTTCCTCGCGATCGGATTCATTCCGTCGTGGCGGCGCTGGCTGCCGAAGCCTGGCGCGTGGATGGAGACGTTCCGCCACATCCTGTCGGTGCCGATGTTCCTCACCGCGATCGCACTTGGCTGGGTGCTCGGACGCCAGACCGGCGTGGACACGCTCACGCTCGCACTGGTCGCGGTGCTGGCGGTCGGCGCGGTGCTGTGGATCGGCGGCTCTCGCCAGCGCAAGGGCAAGTCGTTCGGCGTGGTGGCGCAGATCCTGCTGCTCGTCGTGTTCGTGGGCAGCGCGGTGCTGATCTCGCGCGCGCCGCCGGCCGCCGCCAAGACTGCGACCGCGGGCGACGAGGCGTTCACCGAGGTCAAGCTCGCTTCGCTGCGCGCCGAAAAACGCCCGGTGTTCGTCTACTTCACCGCTGACTGGTGCCTGACGTGCAAGGTCAACGAGAAGGCAGCGATCGACACCACCGGCGTCCGCGACGCCTTCGCCGAGCACAACGTCGCCGCGCTGATCGGCGACTGGACCGACGGCGACCCGGTGATGGGCCACTTCATCCAGGCCCACAACCGCGCTGGCGTGCCGCTGTACCTATACTACGCGCCGGGCGCAGCCGAACCCACCGTCCTCCCGCAGGTCCTCACGCCAGGCCTGCTCGAAGGCCTGGGCGCCTAAGATACGATCTTCTTCCCGATGGGGGAGGATCGGGCGAATACCAGTACACAGAAGGACTTGTGCAGCGCAGCGATGCGTTGCAGCATGGAACCGCAACGCTTGATGGGGAATTGACCGTTTCGATGGGGAAACAAGCGTTCGACGAAATCATGGGGACACCGGGCGATACGACCGCCCGGCCCGAACTGGCGGCATTGTGCAAGTGGATCGAGGATACGCCTGACGCCGAACTGCGTCGCCGTCAGGAAGCTGCCGAGACGACGTTCCGGCAGCTCGGCATCACCTTTGCGGTGTACGGCGAGAACGAGGCGGCCGAGCGGATCATTCCGTTCGACATCGTCCCGCGCGTGTTCCTCCACGACGAATGGACGCGGCTCTCCGAGGGCTTGGTCCAGCGCGTCGAGGCGATCAACGCATTCCTCAACGATATCTACGGCGAACGACGCATCTTGAAGGAGGGCATACTCCCCGAGGACCTCGTACTCGGCAACGCGCAGTTCCGGCCTGAGATCGCCGGCATAAGGCCGCCGCACGGCATCTGGGCCCATATCTGCGGCATCGATCTCGTCCGCACCGGCCCCGACGACTTCTTCGTGCTAGAGGACAATGCGCGCACGCCGTCCGGTGTCAGCTACATGCTTGAAAACCGCGAGGCGATGCTTCGCCTCTGCCCCGAACTCTTCCGCGAATTCCGTGTGGCGGCGGTCGACAGCTATCCCGACCGCCTGCTCGAGACGATGAAGTCGGTCGCTCCGCACGGCACCGGCTCCAACCCGACTTGTGTGTTGCTGACCCCCGGCCATTACAACTCCGCCTATTACGAGCACAGCTTTCTGGCGGATTCGATGGGAATCGAGCTCGTCGAGGCCGCCGATCTCGTGGTCGACGACGACGTCGTGTGGATGCGGACGATCGCCGGCCGGGTGAAGGTCGACGTGATCTATCGCCGGATCGACGACGACTATCTCGATCCGCTCGTGTTCCGTCCGGATTCGGCGCTCGGCGTGCCCGGGCTGATCGCAGCCTATGCGGCGGGCAACGTCGCGATCATGAATGCGCCGGGCAACGGCATCGCCGACGACAAGGCAATCTACAGCTACATGCCCGACATCGTGAAATTCTACTCGGGCGGTGAGTGCAAGCTGCGCAACGTCGAAACCTGGCGCTGCCGCGAACCGCAGGCGCTGAAGTACGTCCTCGACAATCTAAAAGATGTCGTCGTCAAGCTGGTCGACGGCTCAGGCGGCTACGGAATGCTCGTCGGCCCGACGGCGTCGAAGCAGGAGATCGAGGATTTCCGCGCCGCGCTGATCGCCGAACCGCATCGCTACATCGCACAGCCCACGCTTGCCCTGTCCACCGTTCCGACGATGGCGGACGGCGGTTTGAGCCCCCGTCACGTCGATTTCCGCCCGTTCGTCTTGACCGGCTCGAAAGGTGTGCAAGTCGTGCCCGGAGGCCTGACGCGCGTTGCGCTCAAGGAGGGATCGCTGGTGGTCAATTCGAGCCAGGGTGGCGGGACCAAGGACAGTTTCGTGCTGATGGCGGATCAATCGCAGCGCATGGCGGCGGGCGTGATGACGCAGACGATGGGCGGCATGTCGCAATCGCTCGGTACGATGCTGCCATCGCCGGGAGCGGACTCCTGATGCTCTCGCGCACCGCATCGTCGCTCTACTGGCTCGGGCGCTATTTCGAGCGCGCCGACTTCATAGCGCGGCTAGTTGAGGCCACCGTCCGCCTCGATGTGCTGTCTTCTCAGCCGGCGGGCGAAGCGGCCTGGGCGTCCGCACTCGCCGTCACCGAAACCGAGGAGCCGTTCGCGACGCTCGGCGCGGGCATGACGCAGACCGAGGTGGTCCGCTTCCTGACGCTCGATTCGAGCCATCCCGGCTCGATCGTCCGCTGCGTCGACATGGCGCGCAACAACGCCAAGGCAGTGCGCACCGCGCTGACCCGCGAGGCCTGGACCGCGATCAATCGCGCATGGCTGCTGTTCGAGAACCGGACGACGCCGCGCAGCACGACCGACCAGATGAACCTGGTCGAGGCGGTCAAGAACGAGACACGCGGCTTCGAGGGCGCAGTCCACCGCATGCTGCGCAACCAGACGACGTGGTTCATCCGGCTCGGCCAGGCGGTCGAGCGCGCGGACAACACCGCGCGTCTGCTCGACGTCAAATACCATATCCTGTTGCCTGAGGGCGAGCGCCTGGGCGGCGCGATCGATCGCGACCAGTGGACGACGATCCTCCAGACCGTGTCCGCGGTCACCGCCTATCGCTGGCTGTATAATGACGGTTTGCGGCCTGCGGACGTCATCGACCTGTTGCTGGCGCGCGCGGAACTCCCGCGAAGCCTCGCCGCGTCAGTCGAAGAGACGGTCGACGTGCTGAACCTGCTGGCGAAACGCACGGGCAATCACGGGGAGGCGGACAGGATGGCACGGATGCGCGCGAGCCGGATGGGCAAGACCCGATCCGGCGAAGTGATCTCGTCGGGGCTGCATCAGTATCTTCAAGCCTTCATCGCGGAGAACGCGCTGCTGCACGGCGCGATCGGTCGCCAGTTCAAGTTCCTTTGATGCGATTGTCGATCGATCACCACACGATCTACCGCTTCAGCCAGCCGCAGGGTCGGCTCGTCCAGATGCTCCGGCTGACGCCCGAGAACACGCATGACCAGACCGTGGCGTCGTGGCGGATCGACGTCGATTGCGACGCCAGGCTGCGGCCGGGCAGGGACGGCTTCGGCAACGCGGTGACGATGCTGTACGCCGAGGGGCCGGTCGACGGGATCGAGATCACCGTGACGGGCGAGGTGCTGACCAGCCATTCGGACGGCGTATTGCACGGCGTCCACGAGACTTTGCCGCCTGCCGTCTATCTGCGCTCGACCGAGGCTACGGCGCCGGATGCGACGATCGCCGAATTCGCTGCCGATGCGGCGGTCGGCGCGCGCGACCGGATCGGGGCGCTGCACCGGTTGAACCGCGCGTTGCACAAGCAGTTCGTCTTCGATGCCGGTCGTCCGGAACCGGGTCGGACCGCCGCAGCGGCATTTCGCCAGGACAGCGCGACGCCGCGCGACATGGCGCAGATGTTCGCGGTCGCGGCACGCTCGCTCGGCGCGCCCGCACGGTATGTGTCGGGCTATCATCACAACGATCACGAGGTCGTGCATCTGCCCACGCCGCATGGCTGGGCGGAGGCGTTCGTCGACGGGCTGGGCTGGGTCGGCTTCGATCCGTGCACGGGGATGTCGCCCGAGGAGCATTACGTCCGCGTCGCGATGGCGCTCGATGCGGCGGGATCGGCGCCAGTGGCGGGCTCGCGACTGGGCGAGGGTGGCGAGGAACTCGACGTCGACGTGGTGGTCCAACGCGAGGACTGAGGTTGCTTTATCGCCAGGGCGGGGACCCAGACTTGGCCCCCGCCTTCGCGAGAAAACAAGAAGGGGTTACGCCAGCGCCGCGACCCGTGCTGGCGGCGTTACAAGATCCGCATCCTCCAGCCGTCGCCACCCCGCCGGCCCCAGCACTTCCAGTGGCCGGTACCGCGTCTTGTACTCCATCCGCGGCGAGCCCTTCACCCAATATCCGAGATACACGTACGGCAGCCCGGCATCGCGGGCGCGCAGGATGTGGTCCATGATGATAAAGTTGCCGAGCCCCGGTCGCGCCGTATCGTCGGCCGCGAAGAAGCTGTAGACCATCGAAAGGCCGTCCGCCTGGCGATCGGTCAGGCAGGCACCGATCAGCGCGCCCTGAACGCCGTCGACCGACGGCTCGCGGTACTCGACGATCACCGAATTGACCGGCGAATGCTCGATCATGTCGGCATAGTCGTCTTCGTCCATCCCGGCCATCCCGCCACCGGGATGGCGCGTGCCGAGGTAACGGCGGAGCAACTGAAACTGTTCGTCGGTCGCCCATGCCTTGCACGCGGTAATCTCGATATCGCCGAGCCGCTTCAGCAGTTTGCGCTGCGTAGCGTTGGGCATGAACTCATCGGTCACCACGCGGACCGAGACGCACGCCGTACACCCCGAACAGGACGGCCGATACGCCACGCCCTGGCTACGACGAAACCCGATCCGGCCGAGCGCATCGTTCAACTCGTTCGCATGCGGACCGGTCAGTTCGGTGAACACCTTTCGCTCCTGACGATCCGGCAGATACGGGCACGGCGCAGGGCTGGTGACGAAGAAGCGCGGGAAACGGAAAGGCGCGGTCACCGAGCGAAAAGTCCTTCAGGCAGGCGCGATCAGCCGCGTCGCCCCGTATATGGCCGCCCTGCGGCAACGTGCAATCGGTTTACCACGAATGGCCGTTAACGCGGTAAATCACCGTATCAGAATGGGATTATGCCAGCTCGACGGTCGACGTCTCGTACCCGCCAGCCCGCAATGCCCCCACCAGCCGATCGAGATGCGCGCGGTCGCGAAGCTCGCATTCGATGTCGGTGATGAGCCCCTTCGCCGGCAATGTCGTGAATACGCGCTGGTGATAGATCTCGATGATGTTGACGCGTTCCTGGTCGAAGATCCGCGCGACATGGAACAGCGCACCCGGCTTATCCTGCAACCGGATGCGCAACCGCGCGAGCCGTCCCGACCGCGCCAGATCGCGCAACAGCACGTTGGCGAGCAGCCGCGTATCGATATTGCCACCGCACAGCACGATGCCGACGGTCTTCCCCGCGAACCGCTCAGGATGCGACAGCAGCGCGGCAAGCCCGGCAGCGCCAGCCCCCTCGACCACGGTCTTCTCGATCTGGAGCAGCAGGCTGACGGACTCTTCCAGGCTGCGCTCGCTGACGAGGACGATGTCATCGACCAGTTCGGCGACGATCTTCGAGGTGATCGCCCCCGGCTCCTTGACCGCGATACCCTCCGCCAGCGTATCGCCGGCGCACGCCATGTCGGTGCCGTTGATCCGGTTATACATCGACGGGAACAGCTCGGCCTGCACGCCGACCACCTCGATCGGATGACCGCCCGGCGCTTCGCTCAAGGCGCGCGCGACCGTCGACATGCCCGAGATGAGACCGCCGCCGCCGATCGGGATGACCAAAGTATCGAGCTGCGGCACGTCTTCCAGCATCTCGATCGCGACGGTGCCTTGCCCTGCAATGACGCGCGGATCGTCGAACGGGTGGACGAAGGTGAAGCCGCACTCGCCCTCGAGGATACGCGCATGCGCATAGGCCGCGTCGAACATCTCGCCGTGCAGCACGACGTTGGCGCCGTGGCCTTCGGTCTGCATGACCTTCACGGTCGGCGTGTTGGTCGGCATCACGATCGTCGTCGGGATGCCGAGCCGGTTGGCGTGATAGGCGAGCCCTTGCGCATGATTGCCCGCCGACGCGGCGATGACGCCCTTGGCGCGCGCCTCCGCCGACAGCTGCAACAGCGTGTTGAGCGCACCGCGCTCCTTGTACGCCGCGGTGAACTGCAAGTTCTCGAATTTCAGATACACCGTCGCGCCGGTCATCTTGCTCAGCGTCTTGCTGATCAGCGTCGGGGTGCGGACGATCGAGTCGCGGATCCGGTCATGCGCGACGCGGACGTCGTCGATCGAGACGGGGAGGGTGGGTGCCGCTACGGCAGCGTGGGTAGCCATGCCCGACCCGCTAGACCATCTGGCGCGCATGGGAAACACCGCTTATGCGCGGACGCTATGGCAAAACTGGCATTCATCGGAACCGGCGTCATGGGCGCGCCGATGGCGGGGCACCTCGCCGCGGCAGGGCACGACGTCACCGTCTACAATCGGACTCAGGCCAAGGCGTTGGCATGGGCCGATAAATATGGCGGCAAGGTTGCCGACACGCCCGCGGCGGCGGTGAAGGATGCCGAGGCGGTGTTCGCCTGTGTCGGCAACGACGACGATCTGGCCGGTGTCACTTTAGGCGAGGACGGCGCGTTCGCCGCGATGCGCGACGACGCGGTGTTCGTCGATCACACGACGGTTTCGGCCTCGATCGCGCGACGCCTCGCGGGCGAGCGCACGCTGGTAGTCGACGCACCGGTATCGGGCGGACAAGCTGGCGCGGAGAACGGCAAGCTCTCGATCATGTGCGGCGGTTCGGCCGAGGCGATGGCGAAGGCCGAACCCTTCATGCAGGCCTATGCCGCGCGGATCGTCCATGTCGGCGAAGCAGGCGCAGGGCAGACCACCAAGATGTGCAACCAGATCGCGATCGCCGGCGTCATCCAAGGCGTCGCCGAATCGCTGCGGTTCGCGCAAAACTCCGGCCTCGATCTCGACAAGGTGTTTGAGGCGATCTCGGGCGGCGCGGCGCAGAGCTGGCAGATGGTCAATCGCTGGCCGACGATGGCGAAGGACGAGTTCGACTTCGGTTTCGCGGTCGACTGGATGCGCAAGGACCTAGGCCTCGCGCTCGACGAAGCACGACGCAACGGCGCGGTGCTGCCGGTCGCGGCGCTGGTCGATCAATTCTACGCCGATGTTCAGGCGATGGGCGGCGCCCGCCAGGACACGAGCGCGCTGGTACGGAGATTGCCGAAGTGAAGCGTTACCTGATCTCCGCAGCCGTCTTCACGCTGCTCTCAACTCCCGCGTTTGCCGACGGGATCGTCGACAACGTCAACGGTGTGACCATTGCTGACGGCGGACGCGTGATCCACTTCAAGGCGATTCTGATCGACAAGGATGGTCGCGTCACGCGTCTAGTCCCCCCCGGCGAGGAAGCGCCGAAGCTGAGCCGCAAGGAATTGAAGAAGAACGCCGGCAAGCCGCTGTACGACTGGCGCGTCGACATGGGTGGCAAGACGGTGTTGCCGGGCTTCATTGACGCGCACGGCCATGTCCTCGAGATGGGCTTCGGCGCGCTGTCGCTCGACCTGTCGATGACCAAGTCGCTCGACGAGGCGAAGTCGCGGATCGCCGCCTACATTGCCGGCAATCCCGATCGCAAATGGGTCCTGGGCCGCGGCTGGAACCAGGAAGCGTGGGGGCTGGGTCGCTTCCCGACCGCCGCCGACCTGGAGTCCGTTTCCGGCGGCCACCCGATCTGGCTGTCGCGCGCCGACGGGCACGCCGGCTGGGCGAACCACGAGGCGATGCGCGAGGCCGGGGTTACCGGCTCGACCGTATCGCCGGCGGGCGGGCGGATCGAGAAGACCGGCGGCGCCCCCGCGGGCGTATTCGTCGACGGCGCGCAAGGATTGATCGAGAAGGTCGTACCGCAACCGCTGCCCAAGGAGCGCGATGCGGCGTTCTTGACCGCCCAGCGCATCCTGCTCGGCTACGGCGTCACCGCGGTCGCCGACATGGGCACGACGCTCGACGACTGGCTCACCTATCGCCGGATGGCGGACATCGGCGGGCTTCGCGTCCGCATCATGAGCTATGCGATGGGCGTCGAGACTGCGAGCCGGATCGGCGGCAAGGGGCCGACGCCATGGCTGTACAACGATCGCCTGCGGATGGGCGGCGTGAAGCTCTATGCCGACGGCGCGCTCGGGTCGCGCGGCGCGTGGCTGCTGAAGCCCTATGCCGACGCGCCGGGCCAGTCGGGGCTCGGCTTCCTCACCGACGATCAGCTTCAGAACCAGATGAGCCGCGCGGCGATGGATGGGTTCCAGGTCGCGGTGCACGCGATCGGCGACAGGGCCAACCAGATGGTACTCGACGCGATCCAGGTCGAGAGCGAGACCTATACCGGCGATCGTCGCTGGCGGATCGAGCATGCGCAAATCGTCGACCCGACCGACCTGCCGCGCTTCGGCAAGTTCGGCACCATCGCCTCTATGCAGCCCACCCACGAAACCAGCGACCGGACGATGGCCGAGGCACGGCTAGGACCGAACCGGTTGGCCGGTGCCTATGCGTGGAAATCGATGCTGACCAATGGCGCGAAGCTCGCCTTCGGGACCGACTTTCCGGTCGAGAAGCCCGATCCGTTTGCGACCTGGGCGGCAGCGTTCACGCGGCAGGACGCCGACGGGCAACCACAAGGTGGCTGGCAGCCGCAGGAACTCGTCACGCGCGAACAGGCGTGGTGGGCGATGACTGGCGCTGCCGCCTATGCCGGGTTCGCCGAGAAGCAGTTCGGTGCGCTCGCGCTCGGCCAACGTGCGGACTTCATCGTCGTCGATCGTGACCCGACGATAGCCTCGCCGACCGACCTGCGCGCGACCAAAGTCAGCGAGACGTGGATCGGCGGCGAGAAGGTCTGGGTGCGCAAGTAACCGCGAGGGTTACTGGCGCATCCGGATCAGCCCTTCCTGCGCGACGCTGGCGACCAGCCGGCCGTCGCGCGAGAAGATCCGGCCGCGGTTGAACCCGCGCGCGTGGCCGGACCACGGCGCGTCGCAGGCATATAGCAGCCAGTCGTCCGCGCGGAAGTCCTCGTGCAGCCACAGCGAATGGTCGAGGCTCGCGGTCTGCAGCCCCGGCGTGATCCAGTTGACGCCGTGCGGCAGCAGCGCGGTACCGAGCAACGCCATGTCGGACGCATAGGACAGGATCGCGCGGTGCATCGCCGGGTCGTCACCGATCGGCGCGACCAAGCGGAACCAGTTGGCATGGGCTGCGGGTTGCGGAACCGGCTCGATCCAGCTGCGCGGGTTGACGGGACGGATCTCGATCGGGCGCTGACGCAGCATGTGCGCGCGGAACTTCTCGGGGATGCCGTCGATGCTCTCCAGCCGCAGTTCGCGATCAGAGCGCAGGTCTTCGGGCGGCGCGACATCGGGCATCACGTCCTGATGATGAAGTCCGTCCTCGGGCGTCTGGAACGACGCCGCCATGTTGAGGATCGGCTGCCCCTTCTGCATCGCGATCACGCGCCGGGTAGCGAAACTCCGCCCCTCGAAGTCACGGACGACGCGGAAGACGATCGGATAGTCCTCGTTCCCCGGCCGCATGAAATACGCGTGCAGCGAATGCGCGGCCTTGGTCGCCTCGGTCGATCGTTGCGCGGCCTGCAACGCCTGCGCGATAACCTGCCCGCCGAACACGCGACCGACCCCGCCCGGCTGGCGCTTGCCGACGTAGAGATCGGTGTCGACCTCCTCGATCTCGAGCAGGTCGACCAAGCCCTGTGCGAGTGCTTCAGGGGTTACGTCGGCAGTTTCAGCAGGCATCTAACTTCCTTGTTCACCCGCGAAGGCGGGTGCCCAGACTGGGGCCCCGCCTTCGCGGGGGTGCACTCTACGGTCAATACCCCGCCGCTACCGCCAACCTATCAGCATGGAAGTTCGCATCCCCGAACATCTCCGCCAGCACCCGCGCGCGCTTCATGTAGAAGCCGATGTCGTATTCGTCGGTCATGCCGATCCCGCCATGCATCTGTACGCCTTCCTGCACGCTGAGCGTGGTCGCGAGCGCGGTCATCGCCTTGGCCACCGACACCGCCTCGTCCGCGCGGTCGCTGCCCTGGTCGAGCAGTTGCTGCGCCTTCAACACGGCAGCCCGCGCCACCTCCTTCTCCGAATACAGATGCGCAGCGCGGTGCTGGAGCGCCTGGAAGCTGCCGATCAGCGTCCCGAACTGCTTGCGCTCCTTCATATAGCCGATCGTCATGTCCATCGCGCCACCGCCGACGCCGAGCAGTTCCGCCGACGCGCCGGTCCGCCCCGCGCGCAGAAGGCGATCGAGCGGCGTACGCCCCGCGTCGACCTCGCCGATCACCGCATCCGCATCGACCTCGACGCCATCGAACTCAAGCCGCGCGGCAAGGCTCGAGTCCGCCAGACGTTCGGCGTTCGCGGTCAGCCCGGCGGCATCCTTCGGCACCGCGAACAACGTGATCCCATCCTTGTCGTCGGCACTACCGCCGGTCCGCGCGGCGACGATGATCAGGTCGGCGGTGTGGCCATGCGTGACGAACCGCTTGGCGCCGGTCAGCTTGAAACCGTTACCCGAGCGTTCCGCAGTCATCGACACAGTGTCGCGGTGCTTCGCGCCCTCATCGATCGCCAGCGCCGCGACAGTCTCGCCGGCGATGATACCGGGGAACCAGCGCTCGGCCTGCCCCGTGCCCTTCAAAGCCTCGACCGCCGCCACCGCGGTGGACAAGAACGGCGAAGGCGACAAATTGCGCCCGATCTCCTCCAGCACCACGCCAGCCTCGACATGGCCCAGCCCGAGCCCGCCCAGGTCTTCACCGATCAGGATGCCGGTAAAGCCCATCTCCGCGAACTGCTTCCACAGGTCGCGCGAGAAGCCGGTCTTGTCGTCGGCATCGCGCAACGCCCGCATGTGGCTGACCGGCGCGTGCTCGGCGACGAAATCGCGAATGGTGTCCTGAAGGACGGTCTGGTCGTCGTCTAGATACAGTGGCATGTCTTCGTCCTTCTGCTCCCTCTCCCCGTCGGGGAGAGGGTCGGGGTGAGGGGCTGTTGGGTCGGATCGCCCGAGCCCCCTCTCTCCCGCCTTCGCTTCGCTGCGGCACCCTCTCCCCGAAAAGGCGAGGGAATTACGCAGGCAATTCCAAAATCCGCTTGGCGATGATGTTGAGCTGGATCTCGCTCGTCCCGCCCTCGATCGAGTTCGCCTTGGTCCGCAGCCACGACCGCGGGATCGCACCGCCACGCGACCGATCGCTGTCCCATTCGAGCGCATCCGAGCCGCCCGCCGCCATCATCAATTCGTATCGGCCCTTGTTCAGCTCGGTCCCGTAATATTTCATCATACTCGGCTGCGCCGGGTGCGCCTTGCCCGCCTTGAGCTCGTCGATGAACCGCTCGGACATCGCCCCGAACGCCTTCGCGCGCACCTCGAACAGTGCGATCGACGCGCGCAGCAGCGGATCGGCAAGCCGCCCGTCATGCCCAAGCCCGACGGTCGCGATCGCTCCGTCGATCAGCGGATTGCCGCCGCTCGACGCAAGCCCCATCCCCGAGATCATCTCGCGCTCATGCCCGAGCAGATATTTCGCGACGTCCCAGCCCTTGTTCTCCTCGTAGACGCGGTTGACCTTGGGCACCTCGACATTGTCGAAGAACGTCTCGCAGAACGGCGAATTGCCGCTGATCAGCAGGATCGGCTTGGTCGAGACGCCCGGCGACGCCATGTCGAACAGCACGAAGCTGATCCCGCCCTGCTTCGAGGTCTTGTCGGTGCGAACGAGGCAGAAAATCCAGTCGGCCTTGTCGGCGTAGGAGGTCCACACCTTCTGCCCGTTGACGAGATAATGGTCGCCCTTGTCCTCCGCCGAGGTCGCGAGCCCGGCAAGGTCGGACCCCGCATTCGGCTCCGAATACCCCTGACACCAGCGGATCTCGCCGCGCGCGATCTTGGTCAGGTGATCGAGCTTCTGCTCCTCGGTACCGTATTTGAGCAACGCCGGCCCGAGCATCGAAATGCCAAACGAATTCAACGGGTTGCGCGCCTTTATTGCCGCCATCTCTTCGCGCAGAATCTTGGTCTCCGCGGGTGATAATCCGCCCCCACCATACGCCTTAGGCCAGTCGGGGACGGTCCAGCCCTTCGCGGCCATCTTGTCGAGCCACTCCTTCTGCGCGGGGCTCGAAGGCTTGAACTGTCGCCCGCCCCAGCAGACGTCGTCCTCCGAGCGCACCGGCTTGCGCATCTCGGGCGGGCAATTTTCCGCGAGCCACGCGCGGGTTTGGTCACGGAAGGTGTCGAGGTTGGTCATGAGCGCATCCTGTCCTCTGTTCTCTGTCATCATCTCGTCCGCTGCTCCCTGGTCTCCCGTCACCCCAGCGAAAGCTGGGGTATCCCCCTTGGCGGTCGCTGCGACCCTAAGGGGAGATCCCAGCTTTCGCTGGGATGGCGGGGTTTGGGATGGGCGGGAAGTAGAACTTACTTGATCTTACCGCCGGTTGCGGCTGCATCCTTCAACGACTTGGCAACAGTAAACCCGTATTTCTCGAGTCCCGCGACGACCTTCGGCAACCCCTCGGACTGCGCCCAGAACATCGGTCCGCCGCGGTACACCGGCCAGCCATAGCCGTAGATCCACACCACATCGACGTCCGACGCCCGTTGCGCCTTGCCCTCTTCGAGGATCAGCGCGCCTTCGTTGACCATCGTGTAGAGCGTCCGCACGACGATCTCCTCGTCGCTGATCTCGCGCGGCGTCACGCCCGACTTCTTGCGGAAATCGTCGATGATTTCCGTCACGCGCGGCGAGTTCGACGGCGTCCGCTTCTCGTCGTAATCGTAGAAGCCCGCCTTGGTCTTCTGGCCCCAGCGGTTCTCCGCCGCCAGCGCATCGCGGATGTTCTCGATCCGGCTCGGGTCGCGGTGCCAGCCGATGTCGACACCCGCCAAGTCGCTCATCTGGAACGGCCCCATCGGCATCCCGAACGCGACATGGACCTTGTCGATCTGCTCCGGGCTCGCGCCTTCCAGCAGCAGCTTGGTCGCCTCGACCTGCCGCGGCATCAGCATCCGGTTACCGATGAACCCGTAGGTGACGCCCGCCACCACGGCCACCTTCTTGATCTTCTTCGCGAGCGCCATGACCGTCGCCAGCACGTCGTCCGCGGTGTTGTCGCCGCGCACCACCTCAAGCAATTTCATCACGTTGGCGGGCGAGAAGAAGTGCATCCCGACCACGTCCTCGGGCCGCTTGGTGCATGCCGCGATCGCATCGATATCCAGATACGAGGTGTTCGACGCGAGGATCGCGCCCGGCTTGGCGATCGCGTCGAGCTTGGTGAAGATCTCCTTCTTCACCTCCATCGTCTCGTACACCGCCTCGATGATCAGGTCGCATTCCGCCAGATCGGCAAAGTCCAGCGTCGGCTTCAGCGCGCCCATCGCCTGTTCGACCTGCTCCGGCTTCATCCGGCCCTTCGCGGCGGTCGCCTCGTAGTTCTTGCGCACGACGCCGGTGCCGCGGTCGAGCGCCTCCTGCTGCATTTCGACGATCGTCACGGGGATGCCCGCGGACAGGAAGTTCATCGAGATGCCGCCGCCCATCGTGCCCGCGCCGATCACGCCGACGCGCTTGATCTCGCGAAGCTTGGTGTCGGCAGGGACGTCGTCGATCTTGGCCGCCTGGCGCTCGGCGAAGAAGATGTGGCGCTGTGCGGCCGACTGCACGCCGCTCATCAGCTTGAAGAATTCCTGCCGTTCGAACGCGACCCCCTCCTCGAAGCTGGAGCCGTCCGCGGCCTTTTCGATACAAGCAATGTTGGCAAGAGGAGCCTCGAAGCCGCGGAAACGACGTGCGTTTTCCGTCGTGAACGCAGCGACCGCGTCGGGATCGGCCTGCGCGGTCTTTTCGGACGCACGGGGCAGGGGACGCTTGGTCGCGATCTCGCGCGCGAACGCGACGGCATCGGCTTCCAGCGAGTCCTCACCGACGACCTTGTCGATCAGCCCGGCGTCGAGTGCTGTCTTCGCTGAGATCGGATCGCCCTTCGCGGTCATCTCCAGCGCGAGCTTCACGCCGGCGATCCGCGGAATACGCTGCGTGCCACCCGCGCCGGGGAGCAGACCGAGTTTCACCTCTGGCGTGCCGATCTTCGCCGAGGGGACGGCGACGCGGTAATGGCAGCCGAGCGTCACCTCGCACCCGCCGCCGAGCGCGGTGCCGTGGATCGCCGCGACGACGGGCTTGGACGACGCCTCGATCATGTCGACGACGGTCGGCAGGCCGGGCTCGACCATTGCCTTGCCGAACTCGGTGATGTCCGCGCCCGCGAAGAACGTGCGGCCGTCGCAGCGGATCACCATCGCGGTGATGCTGTCGTCCTTCACACCTTCCTTGATCGCCGCTTCGAGGCCCTGCCGGACCGCGGCGCCGAGCGCGTTGACGGGGGGATTGTTCGAGATGATGACGAGCACGTCGTCATGGCGTTCGGTGCGGATCGGGCTGGTCATAATCTTCTCCTTGTTCTCCTGCGAAAGCAGGAGCCCAGGGCCACATCGGCAGCCCTGTGTGATACTGGACTCCTGCGTGCGCAGGAGAACGGAAACTCAGGTCATCGCTGCGTAAATCATCGTCTTCAATTCGCGGCGGATGGGATAGAAACTACTCGGCGAAAGCTGCGTCATGAACACCATCGACAGGCGTTCGACGGGATCGACGAAGAACGCGGTCGAGAACATCCCGCCCCAGTAGAATTCGCCCTTCGACCCCGGCACCATCGTCTTCGCGACGTCGTCGGTGATCGCGAACCCGAGCCCGAAGCCGGTGCCCGCGTTCGATGCCTCGCTGAACAGCGACTTCGACATCGCCGCGAGATCCGACTTTCCGGGCAGGTGATTCTGCGTCATCAGGTCGAGTGTCTTGCGCCCGAGGATGCGCGCGCCGTCGAGTTCGCCACCGTTGAGCAGCATCGTGTTGAACCGGTGATAATCGAGCGCGGTCGAGACGAGCCCCCCGCCGCCGGACACGAGCTTGGGCTGCCGGCTCCACGCACTCTCCGCCCCGCGATCGTACATCACGCGGCCCTTGCCCGGCGCGAGCGTGTAGCAGTCCGTAAGGCGATCGAGCTTCTCGGCAGGAACCTGGAAGAAGGTGTCGTCCATCTTGAGCGGCGTGAAGATGCGCTCCCTGAAGAACTGATCGAGCGGCAGGCCCGATATGCGCTGCACGACCGCGCCGAGCACGTCGGTCGCGACCGAATAATTCCACGCGGTGCCGGGCGAGAATTCGAGCGGGATCTTTGCCAGCGCGCCGATGAACCCGTCGAGGTCATACCCGCCATGCCAGCCCTCGATCTTGCCCTCGCGATAGGCGGCATCGACGTTCGAGCGGTTCTGGAAACTATAGGTCAGCCCCGAGGTGTTGCGGAGCAGGTCAACCATCCGCATCGGCTCGGCCGTCGGCCTGGTCACGAACGGCACGCCGCCACCACCGCCATCATAGACGCCGATATCCTTGAACTCGGGCAGCACGTGGTGGACCGGCGTATCGACCGCGACGAGGCCCTGCTCGACCAGCATCATGAACGCGACCGAGGTGATCGGCTTGGTCATCGATGCGATCCGGAACAGCGATCCTTCGTCGACGCTCGTGCCGCCCTCACGCGCCGCGCCCACGTTCGAGAAATGCACGATCTCGCCGTCGCGCGCGATCAGCAATTGCGCGTTCGGCAGCTTGCCAGAATCGATGTAGCGCGTCTGGAGCAGCGTATCGATCGCCGCCAACCGGCTCGCATCGAAGCCGTGCGCGGCAGGTTCAGCGATTTTCACGATTCGACCGTCCGTGCCATGACCCGTTCCATACCCCTAGTTCGAACTTGGTGCCTCTATTGCCTTGAGTGCGGCAGGAATCAACTATAACCTGTCTTCGAACAGGCGATAAGCCAAACCCGAAATTCAACTCTGGAGTCAACCGGTCTTGGCAAGCGAACCGATCATCGCACTCGATCCCTCCTGGCCGGCGATGTCGCTCGCCGATGCCGAGCGAATGCTGACCGCGCCCGGCGCGAAGTTCGAAATGGAGATGCTGACGATCGACGGCATCGAAACGCGCATCTGGAAGAACGCGCCGCCGTCGTTGCGCTGGCTGGCCGAGGCGGCGCGCGCGCATGGCGAACGGGTCTTCACCGCATACGAGGACGAGCGCGTCACCTACGAGGCGAACTTTCGGGCGATCGCGGTGCTGGCGCACCGGCTGCGCGAGATGGGAATCGGTCCCGGCGACCGTGTCGCGCTGGCGATGCGCAACCTGCCCGAATGGCCGGTCGCGTTCTTTGCAGGCGTCAGCATCGGCGCGATCATGGTGCCGCTCAACGCGTGGTGGACGGGCGCGGAGATGGAATACGGTCTCGCCGATTCGGGTGCGCGCGTGCTGATCACCGATGACGAGCGGCATCATCGGCTGGAGGCGGCCTATGCGACGCTGCCGGCGCTGGAGCATGTGTTCGTCGCGCGTGCCGCGGAGCCGCTGACCGGGATCGTGACGCGGCTGGAGGACGTGATCGGCACGCCGCACGACTGGGCTGCGTTGCCCGATGTCGGCCTGCCCGAGGCCACCATTGCGCCCGATGACGATGCGACGATCTTCTACACCAGCGGCACCACCGGCGCGCCGAAGGGGGCGCTCGGCACGCATCGCAACATGATGTCGAACATCCTGTCCGGCGGCTATTCCTCGGCGCGCTCGTTCCTGCGCCGCGGCGAGGCACCGCCCGAACCGACGCCGCGCGTGACGCTGACGGTGATCCCGCTGTTTCACGTCACCGCCTGCTCGGCGGGGATGATGGGGGTGATCGCGACCGGCAGCACGATGATCTTCATGCGCAAATGGGACACGATCCGTGCGATGGAGATTATCGAGCGCGAGAAGGTCAACATCACCGGCGGCGTGCCGACCATCGCCTGGCAGCTTCTGGAGCATCCCGACCGCGACAAATACGACCTCTCGTCGCTCGAATCGATTGCGTACGGTGGAGCGCCCGCTGCCCCCGAACTGGTGAAGCGCATCTATGCCGAGTTCGGCGCGATGCCCGGCAATGGCTGGGGCATGACCGAGACGATGGCGACCGTCACGCATCATGGCGGCGAGGATTACCTCAATCGCCCGACCAGCGCGGGGCCGCCGGTGGCGGCCGCCGACCTCAAGATCATGGCGGACGACGGCGTGATGGAGATGCCTCTAGGCGAGGTCGGCGAGCTCTGGGCACGCGGCCCGATGATCGTGAAGGGATACTGGAACAAGCCGGACGCGACCGCCGCGACCTTCGTCGACGGCTGGGTGAGGACCGGCGACCTCGCCCGCCTCGACGACGAGGGGTTCTGCTACATCGTCGACCGCGCCAAGGACATGATCATCCGCGGCGGCGAGAACATCTATTCGAGCGAGGTGGAGAACGTCCTGTACGCGCACCCCGCGGTGACCGACGCAGCGCTGATCGGCATCCCGCACCGGATCCTCGGCGAGGAACCCGCGGCGGTGGTCCATCTCGCACCGGGGGCGGTGACGACCGAGGCGGAGTTGCAGGGCTGGGTGCGGCAACATCTGGCGGCGTTCAAGACGCCGGTCGCGGTGCGCTTCGTGCTTGAGACTTTGCCGCGGAATGCGAACGGGAAGATCCTGAAGAAGGATCTGCAGGTGCTGTTCGAGGACCGGGTGGGGGTGTCGGCGTAGGGGGCCGTACCTGATACTGCTCCGTCATCCTGACGAAGAGCGGGGGGCTTGGGATCAAGACATGATCGGACATGCCGCAGTCTTTTCGAGGAATTCAATCGCGCTGGCATCGCGCGCCGCTTGAATGCCGGCCGGGATTACGGGATGGGAGTGGCAAAGGAATTGCCATGACGGACGAGGGTCTTCGCCAGGAAACGCACCAGCCGGGGGGCGGGGACGGCGTCGTTGCGGAAGGTCCGCCGGCCGAGAGTGCGTTCGGGCTGCCGATCGCAGTCGGTGTCGAGGATGCGATGCGGATCGCGCAGCGGCGCGACCGTCTGCTCGCGGCGCTGACGCTGACCGCGGGTGTCGGGCTGATCCTCGCCACGCCGTTCGCGTTGAAGTCGGGGGCGGAGTTTTTTCTGCCGCTGACCATCGCGCTCGTGATTTCCGTGGCACTCGTGCCGGTGCTGGAATGGCTCGAGCGGCGTCACGTACCGTCGCCGTTGGCCGCGATATTGTGTCTGCTGGTGTTCCTGATCGCGGCGAACATCGCGATCGCCGCGATCCTCGTGCCTGCGACCGACTTCTTCCGCCTGCTGCCGACGCGGCTGGATCGGATCCAGAGCAATCTCGCACCGTTGCTCGATTTGTATTCGAGCCTCGAGAAATACGTGAACAAGACGCTGCGGCAGGTCGCGTCGACGCCGATCAAGCAGCCGGCGACCGCTGGGGTGGCCGCGCCGGGGTCGATCCTCGAACTCGCCGCGACGTCGGCCCCGGCAGTTATCGTGCAGTTCCTGTTCGGTGTCCTGATCGTGTTCTTCTTCCTGTCGGGCTGGACGCGGATGCGGCGGCAGACGATCACCGGGCGGACCAGCTTCGACGGGGCGATGGCGACGGCGCGCGTTATCCAGGACATCGTCGACGACGTCTCGGCGTATCTGGGCACGATTACGCTGATCAACATCGTGCTCGGGATCGTCACCGGGACGGCGTTGTGGTTCATCGGCATGCCGTATCCGGCGATGTGGGGCGGGATCGTCGCGCTGCTCAACTACATCCCGTATTTCGGGCCGGTGATCGGTGCGTTCCTGCTCGCGCTGGGCGGGCTGATGACGTTCTCCGACATCTGGATGGCGATGCTGCCGCCGGCGCTGATGTACGGGCTGCACCTGGTCGAGGCGAACGCGATCACGCCGTTCGTCGTCGGGCACCGGCTGACGATCAGCCCGTTGCTGATCCTGATCTCGCTAAGCTTCTGGGGATGGGTGTGGGGCACGTCGGGCGCACTGCTCGCGGTTCCGCTGCTGATCATCATCCAGACGATCGTGAAGGCTGCTGGCAAGCCCGATATCGCCGGGTTCCTGTTCGAGCACGGGACGCTGGTGCAGCCCAAGACCGGGCGAAACCGTCGTCGTGGCGACCCGCCCGAGGCACAACGTGAAACTGGCGGATAATTTGGGTTGACGGTATCCGAACCCTCGCCTAGTTGCCGCCTCCACGCTGTTTCAGCGGGTGTAGCTCAGTTGGTTAGAGCGCCGGCCTGTCACGCCGGAGGTCGCGGGTTCGAGTCCCGTCACTCGCGCCATCGTTTGCCCTGACCGGGTGGATGGTTCGAGATAGTGTTGAGGTTTTGACGAGCCTTCCCGCGTGTCCTTTGGGGCGCCAGGGTTCGTCATTGGGAATGCGGGTGTAGCTCAGTTGGTTAGAGCGCCGGCCTGTCACGCCGGAGGTCGCGGGTTCGAGTCCCGTCACTCGCGCCACCCTAGTGGGGTGGCCGAGACCCTTCAAAATTTTGGATGCTGCGAGCATCCAGTCCTACCGCTTGGTCAGGACCATCTTCCCCCACTCCGTTCGTGCTGAGTAGAGACCGAGTAGCTTCGAAGAAGCGTATCGAGGGCTCGTATCGAAGCATGGGTTCCGCGCGCCAACCTGTCCTTCGATACGCCCTCTCGATACGCCGCCTTCGGCGACTACTCGATGGCTACTCAGGACGAACGGTGGAGGGGCCAGGGGGTGGCGGAGCACATCGGCTCAGGGAGACAGCAGGCGGGGCTGCGTTACCGCCCGAGCTCCATCCAGCGCAGGACCGGCTTCAGCGGTGCTATCCAGATCAAGCCAGTGAACACGTAGAACACCAGTTGCCCCAGCCAGTGCCAGCTACCGACGATGTTCGACAGGCTGACGATGGCTACGCACCATACCAGGATCAGTAGCAAGATGCCGAGCATGCCGACGGGTTTGCGCCAGGTTGGCGTCATGGCGTGATCCAGTCTGATTCGGTGGCGATGGCGTGGAGCGGGACGTCCCACGGGTCTGGGGTCAGCGTGTCGACTTCCTGCACCGACAACGCAATGCCGACACGCCAGGCGTTCGGGTGCGCGAGGAAGGCGCGGTCGTAATAGCCGGCGCCCTGGCCGATCCGGTTGCCGCTGCGGTCGAAGCCGACGAGCGGCGTGAGAATGATGTCAGGTTCGAGTTCTGCGGCGTCCTCGGCGGGTTGGTGCAGTCCGAATGGTCCGGCGATCAGTGCTGCCTCGGTCGCCCACGACAGGAAGCGCATCGGCAGCGAGCGGCGGACGACATGGGGAAGGGCGATGACGCATCCGGCATCGACCGCGGCGCGCGCGAAGGGCGAGGGGTCCGCTTCGCCTCCAAACGGGACATAGGAGGCGACCGTCAATCCAGGTTTCAGCCGTGCCAGAAACGCCGACGGCACAGGAAGCTCAATTGGCGGGCACGCTTCCCGCGCGGTGCGGAGCGAGGCTCTCAGCGCGCTCTTGTCGGTCATGCGCGGGCGACCTCGAAAGATGGTGGTGTGGCGGGCCCACCATGGCCGTGTGCCGGGTTATCCACTGACGCACGGTACGTCAGGTGGGGACCATGTGCTTCGGACCAGGATCCTAACAGGGACAGCCCCCTATGGATGATGAATAGCCTCAGGGATAATAAAGGCTCGTACCGGGCAGAACCCGCCACAGCCAATCTAGGCGTTGGGCGGGCTAAGCTCAAGGGCTTGTGCAAGGCCTTCGAGACGATCAGCGATCCGCGTCAGTGCGATCTCGCTGACCGCCGAGCCTTCGGGCGGCCGATGCGCCGCTTCGTCGAGGTCGTCGGCGAGCATCAGCGCTACGAACAGCATCGCGCGCTCGGCGCTGAGACCGCCCGCCGCCCGGTCCGCGGTGGCCCAGCGTTCGGCGACCATCGCGCCCAGCAGCCGCACGCGCGACTCTTCGCCGTCGCGACAGGCAACCGCGTGGGGCCGGCCGCCGATATCGAGCATGACCTGGGCCATCAGTTGGGGCTCCCACGCGTGATGACGTCGTCGAGCGCGGCGACGGCTTCGGCCATCCGCGCCTTGAGGGCGGCGTGGCGCTTGGCGAGCGCGTCGCCGGCTTCGGTGCGGGCTGCAATGGCGGATTCGATCCGTGCGATCGCGGCGTCGATCCGTTCGACGGCAGTTGGTCCGTCGGGAAGTGTTTCTGACATGCCATGCGAGATAGCATGGACGGGGGGTGCGACAAGTCGGTTTAGGCGAAACCCATCACCATCCACGGTGTTGACAGGGCGCCCCACCGCCCCGCAAAGGCTGCGCGCCCGGAACGGACTCGCGGGCGTAGCGGAGATACAGCAATGACGGTCAAGGTTGCGATCAACGGTTTCGGGCGCATCGGCCGTCTCGTCGCCCGCGCGGTACTCGAACAGTCGAACGGCGCACTCGAACTCGTCGCGATCAACGATCTCGGCGATGCCAAGTCGAACGCCTGGCTGTTCAAGCGCGACAGCGTGCACGGCAAGTATCCGGGTGAGGTTTCGGCCGAGGGCAACGAGCTGGTCGTCGACGGCAAGCGCATCCGCGTCACCGCCGAGCGTGACCCGGCAAACCTGCCGCACGCCGAGCTGGGCGTCGACATCGTGCTCGAATGCACAGGCTTCTTCACCGACAAGGCAAGCTGCCAGAAGCATCTCGATGCGGGTGCCAAGAAGGTACTGATCTCGGCACCGGGCAAGAACGTCGACCTGACCGTCGTCTACGGCGTCAACCATGACAAGCTGACCGCCGAGCACACGATCGTCTCGAACGCGTCGTGCACCACCAACTGCCTCGCGCCCGTCGCCAAGGTGCTGAACGATGCGATCGGCATCGAGCGCGGCCTGATGACGACCGTGCATGCGTACACCAACGACCAGAAGATCCTCGACCAGATCCATCCGGACCTGCGTCGCGCACGCGCTGCGGCGATGTCGATGATCCCGACCACGACGGGTGCCGCACGTGCGGTTGCCGAAGTGCTGCCGGAGCTGAAGGGCAAGCTCGACGGCTCGGCGATCCGCGTGCCGGTGCCGGACGTTTCGCTGATCGACCTGACCTTCACCCCGTCGCGCGATACGACGCGCGAAGAGGTGAATGCGGTGCTGAAGGCGGCCTCCGAGAGCGGCCCGCTGGTCGGCGTGCTCGACTGGTCGGACGAGCCGCTGGTGTCGATCGATCTGCAGCATACCCCGGCGTCGTCGACGATCGACAGCCTGGAGACCGCGGTGATCGACGGCAAGCTGGTTCGCGTCGTCAGCTGGTACGACAACGAGTGGGGCTTCTCGAACCGGATGGTCGATACGGCGACCGCGATGGCGAAGTTCATCTAAGGTAGACGGACGCTGCGTTCCATTCCCCTAGTCCGTCATCCCAGCGAAAGCTGGGATCTCCCCGTTCGGGTCGCGGCGTCCGCCAATGGGGATACCCCAGCTTTCGCTGGGGTGACGGCATAGTGGGTGTGTCGACAGCTGGCACGATCGCCGGGATCGCTCGCCACGCCCGCGCCAAAGCCCCGATGGAGGTCATCGACGATGTCGAGATCACCATCGAGGCTGGCCTGCATGGCGACTTTCGCGGTCGCGTGAAGCCAGGCGGCAAGGGGCGGCGGCAGGTCACGTTGCTCGAACGTGGCGACTGGGACGCGGCGATGGCCGAAGTCGGGCGCGATATTCCGTGGTACGAACGACGTGCCAATCTGCTCGTCGACGGCTTCGATCTTCCCCAGATACCCGGCACGCGGCTCCGCATCGGCGCGGACGTCGTGCTGGAGGTGACGCGCCACACCGATCCGTGCGACCGCATGGATGCACTGGCGCCAGGATTGTTCGCCGCGCTGACGCCGGACTGGCGTGGCGGGGCGTGCGCCCGAGTTTTGATGGGCGGCAGAATCGCCGTCGGTGATGAGATCAGGATCGAAGAACCATGACCAAGCCATTCAAGACGCTCGATGATATGGGCGACATCCAGGGCAAGCGCGTGCTCGTCCGCGAAGACCTCAACGTGCCGATGGCCGATGGCCGCGTCACCGACGATACTCGCCTGCGTGCCACCGTCGCGACGGTTGGCGAACTCGCCGACAAGGGCGCGATCGTCCTCGTCCTCGCGCATTTCGGCCGTCCCAAGGGCGTGCCGAGCGCGGAGTTCTCGCTGTCGCAGGTCGTGAAGCCGTATAGCGAAGTGCTGGGCCGTGAAGTCCGCTACATCGACTGGGAAGGGCCGGACGACGCCGTCGCGACGCTCGAGCCCGGCGATATCGCGGTTCTGGAGAACACGCGCTTCTTCGGCGGCGAGGAGACCAACGACGCGGCTGTCGTCCAGCGGTTTGCAAGCCTTGGCGACCTGTACGTCAATGATGCCTTCTCCGCCGCCCATCGCGCGCACGCCTCGACCGAAGGCCTCGCGCACGTCCTCCCAGCCTTTGCCGGCCGGGCGATGGAAGCCGAACTCGATGCGCTCCAGAAGGCGCTCGGCGAGCCCGAGCATCCGGTCGCGGCGGTCGTCGGCGGCGCGAAGGTGTCGTCGAAGCTCGACGTGCTGCGGCATCTCGTTACCAAGGTTGATCACCTGATCATCGGCGGCGGCATGGCGAACACCTTCCTGGCGGCACGCGGCGTCGATGTCGGCAAAAGCCTTTGCGAGCATGAGCTTGCGAGCGTTTGCGAACAGATCATGGAAGCCGCCGACAAGGCGAACTGCACGGTTCACCTGCCGTATGACGTCGTGGTAGCCAAGGAGTTCAAGCCGAACCCCGCCACCCGCACCGTCAACGTCCACGAAGTCGCCGCCGACGAGATGATCCTCGACGTCGGTCCGGCCGCGGTCGAGTCTCTCGGCGACGCTCTGAAGAACTGCCGCACGCTGGTGTGGAATGGTCCGCTCGGTGCGTTCGAGACGCCGCCGTTCGACAAGGCGACCGTCGCGCTCGCCAAGACCGCTGCGGCACTCACCGAAGGCGGTTCACTCGTCTCGGTCGCGGGCGGCGGCGATACGGTTGCGGCGCTCAACCACGCCGGCGTTGCGGACGCGTTCACGTTCGTCTCGACGGCGGGCGGCGCGTTTCTCGAGTGGATGGAAGGCAAGGACCTTCCCGGCGTCGCGGCGCTGACGCGTTAAGGCGCCGGTTCCCGCAGCAACGGGACGAGCAGAGTATTGAGTTCATTCAGGTCGAACGCGCCGGCTTTCGCATAGCGAACCACGCCGGCGCGATCGATGATGTAGTTGGTGGGGAGGGCGCCCATCACCGCGAACGGCCCTTTGATTCGCCGCGCCGACGGGATCGTCATCGCGGCGAACAGGGGTTTCAGCTTGAACGCCGGCAGCGAATCCTCCGTTGCCACCGCGAACACGCGCAGGCCGTTGTCCTTGCGAATGCGGTAATAGCTGTCGAGCAGCGGAAGCTCGGCCTTGCACGGCCCGCACCATGTGGCCCAAAAGTTCAAGACGACGACCTGCCCGTGCAGATCGACACTGCGCACCTTGCTCCCGTCGATCAACGTCAGTTCGAACGGCGGCGCCGGCTCACCCATTTTTACCGAGGCCGCCGCGGCGGAGGCGGTCGCGATCATCGCGCATGCGACGATGCCTTGCATGATCTTCATTGCCGCGCCCCTGTGCCGCCCGCCCCGTATTTCGAGAGTGTCGGCGTCGAAAGATCCAACGTCAATCACTAGGTTTGCAGTCCAGCCGGGGTTGATCCTCAACACCCGCCCGCCTATGTTTAACATGTTAAACGGAGACTCGGATGCTCGGCGTCAGGCTCGATAGCGAACTCGAAGAGCGACTCGCGGCGGTTGCGCGCACCCAAGGGCGCAGCAAAAGCGATATCGCACGCGAAGCCGTGCGACGCTATGTCGAACGCCACGACGAGGCTTTCCTGGCGGAGGCACGGCGTCAGTCGCTCGCGGCGGCTGATCACGATAGGCAGGCAGGTGAAGAGGATTGGGACGCACTCATCGGGGCGCCCCCTGCATGAAATTCGTCCGCGGTATGATCGTCGTCGGAGCGGGCAAGGGCGATTTCTCTGGCAAGCCGCGCCCCTTTCTTGTGGTCCAATCAGACCTTTTTGCAGATCACGCGACGATTTCTCTGTGCCCGCTGACCAGTGTCATTAGCGGGACGAACCTGTTTCGCGTGTCGCTCGAGGCATCGGCGGAAACCGGCCTATTTCGCGATAGCGAGATCCAGATCGACAAGGTCGATACGCTCGACCGCAACAAGATCGTCAAGATTATCGGTACGATACCCATCACCACCATGACCCGAGTCGACGACGCGCTGCGCCGCTGGCTCGAACTCTAAGACAGGATTTCAGCATGACTTCCACGATCACTCCGCAAGTCAAAACCATTCTCGACAAGTATGAAGGCACCAGTTCGGCGGTGAAGGCGAACCTCGCGCGCATCCTGATGCAGGGCAAGCTTGGCGGCACCGGCAAGCTCGTGATCCTGCCGGTCGACCAGGGCTTTGAACATGGCCCGGCGCGCAGCTTCTCGGTCAATCCGGCGGCATACGACCCGCATTACCATTACCAGCTGGCGATCGATGCGGGGCTCAGCGCCTATGCCGCGCCGCTCGGGATGCTCGAAGCGGGGGCGGATACGTTTGCCGGGCAGATCCCGACGATCCTGAAGTGCAACAGCTCGAACAGCTGGGCGACGACGATCGACCAGGCGGTGACGGCAACGGTGTCGGACGCGGTACGGCTCGGATCGGCGGCGATCGGCTTCACGATCTATCCGGGCGCGGACCAGTTCTTCGACCTCGTCGAGGAAATCCGCGAGCTGAGCGAAGAGGCGAAGTCGGTCGGCATCGCGACAGTGATCTGGTCGTATCCGCGCGGCGGCGAGCTGACCAAGGACGGCGAGCTCGCGCTCGACGTCGGTGCCTATGCCGCGCACATCGCGGCGTTGCTCGGCGCGCACATCATCAAGACCAAGCTGCCGACCGCGCATATCGAGCAGAAGGAAGCCAAGCCACTGTATGCGAACACCGACTGGTCGAAGCAGTCGGACCGCGTGAAGCACGTCGTCCAATCGAGCTTTGCCGGACGTCGCATCAACGTCTTCTCGGGCGGCGCGTCGAAGGGCGAGGACGCGATCTTCCAGGACGCGCGCGACATTCGCGACGGCGGCGGCAACGGCTCGATCATCGGCCGCAACACCTTCCAGCGCCCGCGCGACGAAGCGCTGGCGATGCTCGACCGGATCATCCGGATCTACAAGAACGAGGAATAAGCCTCGGTTTGTCTGCACGTCGCCTCGGTCATGCGCCGGGGTGACGTGGCGGGTATGAGCGGCTAGGGGGCGGACATGACCGAATTCGAAGATCCGCTGGGCCCGCTCGATCCCAATTTCGCCGAGAATTTCCGCCGCGACATGCGCCGGCCGGCTTGCCAGCTTTACCTGGTATCGCCGCTGGACGTTGGTGGCGACTTTCCGGAGCGCCTTGCCCGCGCGCTTGATGCTGGCCCCGTAGCGGCGTTCCAGTTCCGCGTGAAGGATATCGACCAGCATGCGGCGGCCGCGCTCGGCGAGCCGTTGCGCGAGATCTGTGCCGAGCGCGATGTCGCGTTCATCGTCAACGACGATATCGGGCTGGCCAAGCGGCTCGATGCGGACGGCGTGCATCTCGGGCAGGACGATGGCGATCCGCGGGAGGCGCGGGCGCAGCTTGGACCTAACGCGCAGATCGGCGTGAGCTGTCATGGCAGCCGTCATCTGGCGATGGAAGCGGGCGAGGCTGGGGCCGATTACGTTGCGTTCGGGGCGTTCTATCCGACGACGACGAAGACGGTCGAGCATATGGCCGAGCCGGTCATCCTGTCGTGGTGGTCGACGCTGTTCGAGATGCCGTGCGTCGCGATCGGCGGGATTACGCCGGAGAATGCGGCGCCGCTGGTTGCCGCGGGGGCGGACTTCATCGCTGTGTCGGGCGGCGTCTGGGGTGGCGACGAGGTCGCTGCGATCAAGGCGTTCGGCGAGGTTCTCGCGAAGCGCTGAGCCGTTGGAAACAACCGTCGTCCCGACCGTTTGATGCAGCAGCGTAACGGTTGGGGATGATGGGCATGATGGCATTTGCGATGAAGGCTTCGGTTCTTGCGGCATGCCTGCTGGGTGCCGCGTCGCCCGCGTTGGCGCAGACAGCGCCGACCAAGCCCGTACCGATTGATCGCAACATCCTGCACGTGCAGGTGATCCTCGACCATCTCGGTTTCGGGCCGGGCGTGCTCGACGGGCGCGGCGGGCAGTCGCTGGTGGCGGCGCTGAAGGGGTTCCAGGAGGCGAAGGGGCTGCCGATTACCGGCAAGTCCGACGCGCGGACGTTGCAGGCGCTGTATCCGTACCGCTCTGCGCGGCCGACCGTAACGGTCGCGCTGACGCCGGAGATGCTGGCGGGGCCGTTCGTCAATCCGTTCCCGAAGGATCCGGCCAAGCAGGCCGAGCTGCCATCGCTGGGCTACAAGAACGTCATGGAGAAGCTCGGCGAGATGTTCCACACGACGCCGGCGGTGATCGTGGCGCTGAATTCGCCGACGACTAAGCTGACGCCGGGCACGAAGGTGGTGTTCCCGAACGCGCTTCCGTCTTCTCGCGCGTATGACCCGAAGCTGAAGCCGGATTGGATAGCCACGCTCACCATGCTGAACGTCGATGCGAAGCAGCCTCAGGCCGATCACATCGTCGTCGACAAGTCGGACGGCGTGTTGCGCGTGCTCGACGCGAACGACAAGCTGATCGCGCAGTTCTCCGCGACGATGGGGTCGAGCCACGATCCGCTGCCGCTTGGCACGTGGACCATCAAGGGCTCCGACTACAACCCGAAGTTCCACTTCAATCCGGCGCTGTTCTGGGATGCGAAGAAGGGGCAGCAGAAGGAGATGCTGCCGCCGGGGCCGAACGGTCCGGTCGGCGTCGTCTGGATGGACCTGTCGAAGGAGCATTACGGCATTCACGGTACGCCGAACCCCGAGACGATCGGGCGTGCCGAGAGCCATGGTTGTATCCGCCTGACGAACTGGGACGCGGCGCGATTGTCGATGATGATCAAGCCGGGGACCAAGGCCGTGTTCCAGGCTTGAAGCGATGACGCGGACGTTCTGGATCATTCTTGGGCTGATCGTGGTGGCGGTTGGCGCGTTCGCCTCGATGGTGTCGTTCGGGAGCAGCGGTAGCGGCATCGAGCGGCGGGTGCCTTGGCGTCAGTCGGCGCCTCGCGCAGAAGTCGCTGCTGTTACCGTGACGCCGGGGGCGCTGGCTGTCCCGGTGGCGGGCGTCCCACGCAAGGCGATAGCGAATAGCTGGAACGATGCGCGGGGAGGCGGTCTGCGCGGCCATCACGGGACCGACATTATGGCGCCAAGTGGGACGCCGGTCCTCGCGGCCGCGCCGGGACGGGTCGAGAAGCTGTTCCAGAGCGGGCTTGGCGGGATCACGCTTTACGTCCGCTCGCCCGATCGTCGCTGGACCTATTATTACGCACACCTTGCCGGGTACGCGGCCGGCATCCGCGAGGGGACGGCGGTCAAGGCGGGCGATACGCTCGGCTATGTCGGCGATACCGGCGACGCCGGGGCAGGCAATTACCACCTCCATTTCGGGCTGACCAAGATGCAGCCCGGTGAGCGCTGGTGGCAGGGCGAGAACGTGAACCCGTACCCGCTGCTTGCCGGAACGGGGTCGTCTCGCTAAAGCCCGCCGCTTCGGGTTTCCGCAGAGTCATGCCCCAGGGTTATGCTTCGCGGACGGCCCCTAGCTCTTTCCAGCAGGAATCGGTCATGAAGATCAACGCGGTCGAGATTCGTCCCGGCAACATTCTTGAATATGAGGGCGGCATCTGGCGCGCCGTCAAGATTCAGCACACCCAGCCCGGCAAGGGCGGTGCCTATATGCAGGTCGAGATGAAGAACCTCATCGACGGCCGCAAGAACAATATCCGCTTTCGTTCCGCCGAGAGCGTCGAGAAGGTGCGGCTCGAGACCGTTGATTTCCAGTTCCTGTTCCGGGAAGGCGACATGCTCACCTTCATGGACAAGATCAATTACGAGCAGATCTCGCTCGACGCCGACATCTTGGGCGACGCCGCGGCGTTCCTGCAGGACGGCATGGACGTGGTGATGGAGCTCTGGGAAGAGCGGCCGATCTCGGTCCAGCTGCCCGACACGATCGAGGCGCTGATCGTCGAGGCTGATGCCGTCGTGAAGGGGCAGACCGCTTCGTCGAGTTACAAGCCTGCCGTGCTCGAAAACGGCGTGCGCGTGATGGTGCCGCCGCATATTGGTGCCGGCACGCGGATCGTGGTCGATGTCTACGAGCAGACCTACGTTAGGCGCGCGGACTGATAACTGCTCCCCCTCCCGCAAGCGGGAGGGGGCCGGGGGGTGGGCGCCCGCCCTCCACGTCGCGCAACCTGTATGGCGCGAACAATTTCGATGCCGCGCGACGCTGATAGCGCGAGCCCACCCCCGGCCCCTCCCGCTTGCGGGAGGGGGGAGATAGAATACCATGCCCAGCCATTCCGGCATCATGACCGTCATCGAGCGCGCCGCCCGCAAGGCTGCGCCGCGCCTGCGCCGCGACTTCAACGAGGTCCAGCAGCTCCAGGTAAGCCGCAAGGGTCCGGCCGACTTCGTCAGCCAGGCCGACCAGCGCGCCGAGCAGACGATCTTCGAAGAGCTCAGCCACGCCCGTCCCGACTGGGGCATGCTGATGGAAGAGCGCGGCGAGGTCGAGGGTGATCCGAACAAGCCGCGGTTCATCGTCGATCCGCTGGATGGGACGTCGAACTTCCTCCACGGTATCCCGCATTTCTGCATCTCGATCGCGGTCGAGGAGCCGATGCCGAACGGCAAGCGCGAGGTCACCACCGCGTTGGTGTATCAGCCGCTGACTGATGAGAGCTTCTGGGCGGAAAAGGGCCGGGGCGCTTGGCTCACCGACCAGCGCCTGCGCGTGTCGTCGCGGCGTGATTTGTCCGAATCGCTGATCGCTACGGGGATTCCGTTCCTGGGGCATGGCGACTTCGCACAGTGGAGCCGGATTTTCGGTGCGGTTGCGCCTGAGGTTGCGGGGATTCGTCGTTTGGGTGCTGCGGCGTTGGATCTGGCGTGGCTGGCTGCGGGCCGGTTCGATGGGTTCTGGGAATCGAACCTGAAGCCATGGGACGTTGCTGCGGGGATGCTGCTGGTGAAGGAAGCCGGCGGTTTCGTCACCGACTTCCGCGGCGGCGATCGCGCGATGGAGCGTAACGAGTTTCTTGCGGCGAACGACGCGCTGCATTCGCGGCTGCATAAGCTGGTGGCCGGCGCGCTGCGCTAAGCCTCGCGAACGATCCTCCCCCGCCAGGGGGAGGTGGCTGGCGCTTGCCAGTCGGAGGGGGAGGTAAGGGCAACCTCTGTTCCGGGTCCTCCCCCTCCGTCACCTTCGGTGCCACCTCCCCCTGGCGGGGAGGATCGTGAGGTCGGAGAGCAATCCGTTCACCCGTGTGAACGTGGTACTGCCACCCTATCCGCCACCCCAGCGAAAGTTGGGGTATCCCCGTGATAGCTGGCGCGCTCGCCAACCATGATACCCCAGCTTTCGCTGGGGTGACGGGTAGGTGGGGGCGGAGTGGGTTGCGGTGCGGACTTCATTCAAGTCCGTCAGGCCGGTCTTGTTCCGGCATCTACCGTTCCGCGGCCTCTCCCACCGTTGGTTTGCGGCACCGTGGCCCCCGGAACCAGTCCGGGGTGACGGAGAAGGTTTGGCGATGTTCCGCTATTTTCAGCAGCCCCGGCTGTAGCTGGGCACGTCAAGTACAGCCGAGCACGCCGAGTAACGCATGTTTCCCGCCACCCCGGCCCCTCCACTTGCGAGTGATTCTCACACCCTCCACGCCTTGCCCATCACCCCCCATCGGCCTAAAGCGGCCCCGTTCCGTTCGCACTTGCGAGAAGCAATTTGGTCGACCTGTCGCACTATCTTCCGATCCTCCTGTTCCTCGGGATCGCCATCGCATTGTCGAGCACGTTCGTGTTCCTGCCGATGGCCGTCTCGCGCCTCACGGGGTCACACAAGCCTACGCCCGAGAAGCTCAGCGAATACGAATGCGGCTTTCCCGCATTCGAGGATCCGCGGAGCCAGTTCGACGTACGCTTCTACCTGATCGCTATCCTCTTCATCATCTTCGATCTCGAGGCCGCGTTCCTGTATCCCTGGGCCGTCTCGGTCTTCACGCTCGGCTGGACCGCGTGGATTTCGATGATGATCTTTATCGGCGAATTGGCCCTTGGCCTCGTCTACGCATGGAAGAAGGGAGCACTCGATTGGGAGTAGAGCTTCAGCCCGCACCCGGTTCGCCCAGTTCGCTGGTGCCACCCGACCAGGGCTTTTTCGACGGATTGAACGGTGAACTGACGGACAAGGGTTTCCTCGTCACGTCGACCGAGGAGCTGTTCCAGTGGGCCCGTACCGGCTCGCTGTGGTGGATGACGTTCGGGCTCGCGTGCTGCGCGGTCGAGATGATCCACGTCAACATGCCCCGCTACGATCTGGAGCGTTTCGGCGCCGCACCGCGCGCGTCGCCGCGCCAGTCGGACGTGATGATCGTTGCCGGCACGCTGTGCAATAAGATGGCGCCGGCGCTCCGCAAGGTCTACGACCAGATGTCGGAGCCCAAGTACGTGATCTCGATGGGATCGTGCGCGAATGGCGGCGGCTATTATCACTACAGCTACAGCGTCGTTCGTGGCTGCGATCGGATCGTGCCAGTGGACATCTACGTCCCCGGGTGCCCGCCGACGGCTGAGGCGCTGCTGTACGGCATCATGCAGTTGCAGCGGAAGATCCGGCGGTCCGGGAGCATCGAGCGTTGAGGGCTCCCGCACCAGCTTACGCGTCGAACGACGGCGTGATTGACAGCGCCCGCGCGGCGCTCGGCGGCATGCTGCTCGACGCGGTCGACCATGTCGGTGAAGTCGCGCTGCACGTCCGTCGCGAAGACCTGTATGGCGCGATGATCGCGCTGCGCGATACGCCGGGGCTTGCCTATCAGCAGCTCATGGAGATCGCCGGCGTCGACTATCCGGATCGCGCAGAGCGTTTCGAGGTCGTCTATTGCATGCTTTCGCTGACGCGGAACCATCGCCTGCGCGTGCATGTCGCGACCGACGAGGAAAAGCCGGTGCCGTCGGTGACGGACATCTGGCCGGTTGCCGGCTGGCTCGAGCGGGAAGTGTACGACATGTACGGCGTGCTGTTCAGCGGCAACCCGGACCTGCGTCGAATCCTGACCGATTACGGCTTCCGTGGTCATCCGCAGCGCAAGGACTTCCCGCTGACCGGGTATGTTGAGCTGCGCTATTCGGAAGAGTCGAAGCGCGTCGTGTACGAGCCCGTGCAGCTTGCGCAGGATTTCCGTACGTTCGATTTCATGAGTCCGTGGGAGGGTGCGAACTACGTGCTCCCGGGTGACGAGAAGGGTGCGTTGCCGCAGGCGAAGGGCGCGCAGACGCCGTTGTCGGCTGACACGATCGTCAAGGCCAATGCGGCGCAGTCGCCGACGCAGGCTCCGACCGAACCCAAGAGCACCGGGTCGACCGCGCAGACGGGCGCTGGCAAGCCGGAGTCCGATGCGACGCCGAAGCCTGCGAACCCCGACGTGGTCCCGACCAAGGGTGGAGGACAGAACCAGTGAGTCTGTATGTCGAAGAGCTTCTGGGTGAAGCCGACGCAGCCGATCCGACGACCGGCGACGTCACGATCCAGAACTACACGATCAACTTTGGTCCGCAGCATCCCGCGGCGCACGGTGTGCTCCGTCTCGTCATGGAACTCGACGGCGAGATCGTCGAGCGCGTCGATCCGCATGTCGGCCTGCTGCATCGCGGCACCGAGAAGCTGATCGAGTACAAGACGTACACGCAGGCGCTGCCGTATTTCGATCGTCTCGATTATTGCTCGCCGCTGTGCATGGAGCATAGCTGGGTGTTGGCGGTCGAGAAGCTGCTCGACCTCGAAGTGCCCGAGCGCGCGCAGTATCTGCGGGTGTTCTTCGCCGAGCTGACGCGCATCTCGAACCACATGCTCAACCTTGGGTCGCACGTCATGGACGTCGGCGCGATGACGCCGAACTTGTGGCTGTTCGAGATCCGCGAAGACTGCATGAACTTCTTCGAGCGCGTCTCGGGCGCGCGCATGCATTCGAACTATTTCCGTCCCGGTGGCGTGCATCAGGATGCGCCGCTGAAGCTGCTCGCCGACATCGGCGACTGGCTCGACACGCGCCTGCCGCGGCTGTTCGAGGATGCGATCTCGCTCGTCGCGGACAACCGCATCTTTAAGCAGCGCAACGTCGACATCGCCGTGGTCAGCCGCGACGACGCGATCAAGTGGGGCTTTTCGGGCCCGATGATCCGCGGCTCGGGCATCGCCTGGGATCTGCGCAAGTCGCAGCCTTATGATGTGTACGCGAAGATGGACTTCGAGGTGCCGGTCGGCACGCGCGGCGATTGCTATGACCGGTTCATGGTGCGCGTCGAGGAAGTGCGTCAGTCCGCGCGGATCATGAAGCAGTGCCTGCGCGACATGCCCGAGGGGCCGATCGCGTCGCTCGATCGCAAGGTCGTGCCGCCCAAGCGTGGTGAGATGAAGCAGTCGATGGAAGCGCTGATCCATCACTTTAAGCTCTATACCGAGGGCTTCCACGTGCCCGCCGGTGACGTCTATGTCGCGACCGAAAGCCCCAAGGGCGAGTTCGGCGTGTATCTGGTCGCCGATGGCTCGAACAAGCCGTACCGCTGCAAGATCCGCCCGACCGCGTTCTCGCATCTCCAGGCAATGGACTTCATGGCGAAGGGTCACATGCTGGCGGATACGACCGCGATCCTCGGCGCGATGGATATCGTTTTTGGTGAATGTGACCGCTGATGGCTGAAGCTCCGAAAATTCCCGACGAGGCCGAGACTCGCGCACGCTGGGGTTCGTTCGCGTGGACGGACGAGAATCAGGTGAAGGCGAACGAGATCCTCGGGCGCTATCCCAAGGGTCGCGAGCAGTCCGCGTCGATCCCGCTGCTCGATCTGGCGCAGCGCCAGGTCGGTGCGGAAACGCAGACGCAGGGCTGGTTGCCGGTGCCGGTGATCGAGTTCGTCGCGCGTCAGATCAGCGTGCCGTACATGCGCGTGTATGAGGTCGTGACCTTCTACACGATGTTCAATCTCGCGCCGGTCGGTCGCTTCCACGTCCAGGTCTGCGGCACGACGCCGTGCATGCTGCGCGGGTCGGACGATGTTCTTGCCGCGTGCAAGAACCGTGGCCTCGTCAAGGGTGGCACGACGCCGGACGGCATGTTCACGCTGACCGAGGTCGAGTGCCTGGGCACGTGCGCGAATGCGCCGATGGTGCAGATCAACGACGATAACTTCGAAGACCTCGACTACGACAAGACGACCGAGATCCTCGAGGCGCTGGCCAATGGCGGGCACCCGACGCCGGGTCCGCAATTCGGTCGTCGCGCAAGCTGCCCCGAAGGCGGCCCGACCTCGCTGAAGGCGATGGTCGACGCGAACCACGATTACCGGGGGGAGTGGGCCTGATGCTCGCCGACAAGGACCGCATCTTCACCAACGTCTACGGTTTCCAGCCGTGGACCATCGACGCAGCGATCATGCGCGGCGATTGGGACAATACCAAGGACCTGATGGCGCTCGGCCAGGACGCGATCATCGACGTGATGAAGGCGTCTGGTCTGCGTGGCCGTGGCGGCGCGGGCTTCCCGACCGGCACCAAATGGTCGTTCATGCCGAAGGAGCCGAAGCCCGATCGGCCGAACTTCCTCGTCATCAACGCCGATGAATCCGAGCCGGGCAGCTGCAAGGATCGCGAAATCATCCGCCACGATCCGCACAAGCTGATCGAAGGTGCGCTGATCGCCGGGTTCGCGATGCGAGCGCGTGCGGCATACATCTATATCCGCGGCGAGTATATTCGCGAGGCCGAGACGCTGTTCGCAGCCGTCGCGGAGGCGTACGATCGCGGCTTCATCGGCAAGAACGCGTGCGGGTCGGGTTACGATTTCGACGTGTTCGTGCACCGTGGCGCTGGCGCGTACATCTGCGGCGAAGAGACCGCGATGTTGGAGAGCCTCGAAGGGAAGAAGGGCCAGCCGCGGCTGAAGCCACCTTTCCCTGCCGGTGCGGGCCTTTATGGCTGCCCGACGACGGTCAACAACGTCGAATCGATCGCGGTTGCGCCGACGATCCTGCGGCGCGGCGCGGCGTGGTTCTCCAGCTTCGGCGCGGAGAACAACCGTGGCACCAAGCTGTTCCAGATCAGCGGCCATGTGAACAAGCCGTGCGTGGTCGAGGAAGAGATGAGCATCTCGTTCCGCGACCTGATCGAGACGCATTGCGGTGGCATCCGTGGCGGCTGGGACAATCTGCTCGCGGTGATCCCGGGCGGCTCGTCGGTGCCATTGGTGCCCGCTGCGCAGATCATGGACTGCGCGATGGACTTCGACGGCTTGAAGGCAGTCGGTTCGGGCCTCGGCACCGCGGCGATCATCGTCATGGATAAGTCGACCGACATCGTCCGCGCGATCAGCCGCATCTCGTACTTCTACAAGCATGAGAGCTGCGGCCAGTGCACGCCGTGCCGCGAGGGCACCGGCTGGATGTGGCGCGTGATGGAGCGGATGCGCACCGGCGACGCCGAGCTGTCCGAGATCGACATGCTCCAGCAGGTCACCAAGCAGGTCGAGGGTCACTCGATCTGCGCGCTCGGCGACGCAGCCGCATGGCCGATCCAGGGCCTGATCAAGCATTTCCGCCCCGAGATGGAGCGCCGTATCCGTGAGCGCGGTGGCGACACCGCGCCGATGATGGAAGCCGCAGAGTAATGCCCTTAGTCAAAGTCGATGGCGTAGAGATCGAGGTGCCTGCCGGTGCCACCGTGCTGCAGGCGTGCGAGCTTGCCGGCAAGGAGATCCCGCGTTTCTGTTATCATGAGCGCCTCAGCATCGCCGGCAATTGCCGGATGTGCCTGGTCGAGGTGAAGCCTGGTCCGCCCAAGCCGCAGGCGTCGTGCGCGCTACCGGCGGCGGACAAGCAGGAGATCTTCACCAACTCGCCGATGGTGAAGAATGCCCGCGAGGGCATCATGGAATTCTTGCTGATCAACCATCCGCTCGATTGCCCGATCTGCGATCAGGGCGGCGAGTGCGATCTCCAGGACCAGTCTGTCGCCTACGGCCGCGGCCATTCGCGCTACGACGAGAACAAGCGCGCGGTCACCGAGAAGTATATGGGCCCGATCGTCAAGACGGTCATGACCCGCTGCATTCAGTGCACGCGCTGCATCCGGTTCGCTGAGGAAGTGTCCGGCGTCGAGGAGATCGGTGCGATCTTCCGCGGCGAGGACATGCAGATCACCTCGTATCTTGAGAATGCGGTCAAGAGCGAGCTGTCCGGCAACGTCGTCGATCTGTGCCCCGTGGGTGCGTTGACGTCGAAGCCGTACGCGTTCGAGGCGCGTCCTTGGGAATTGCGCAAGACGCTGACGATCGACGTGATGGACGCGGTCGGCACCAACATCCGGCTCGACAGCCGTGGTCGCCAGGTGCTGCGTTGCGTGCCGCGGATCAACGAGGACGTGAACGAGGAGTGGGCGACCGACAAGACGCGCCACGCGATCGACGGTCTCGTGCGTCGTCGCCTAGACAAGCCTTATGTCCGGGTGAACGGCAAGCTGGTTCCCGCGACGTGGGACGAAGCGTTTGCGGCGATCAAGGCTGTGAACGCCGGGTCGAGCGTTGCGGCCGTCGCTGGCGATCTGGTCGATTGCGAGACGATGTACGCCGCCAAGGCGCTGTTGGCGAAGATGGGTTCGAGCCTGCTCGAAGGCCGTCAAACCGGCATGGACTATGACGCGACGAGCATCGCTGCGGTCAATTTCAACACGACGATCGCCGGCACCGAGCGCGCCGATGCGATCCTGCTGGTGGGCACCAATTTGCGCTGGGAAGCGCCGCTGGTGAACACGCGGGTGCGCAAAGCGATCAAGAAGGGCGCGAAGGTCTTTGCGATCGGGCCGGAGACGGACCTGACGTACAAGGTCGAGTGGCTCGGCGACGATCTGGCGCTGCTCGGCAAGCTTCCCGAGACGGTGACCGAGGCGTTCGGCAAGGCTGAGCGTCCGATGGTGATCGTCGGTGGCGGCGCGCTGAAGGGTGGCCATGCGGCTGCGCTGAAGCTCGTCGATACGCTCGGTCTCGTGAAGGCGGACTGGAACGGCTTCAACGTCGTCCACATGGCGGCCTCGCGGATGGGTGGGCTGATGCTCGGTTATGCGCAGAAGGGCGGTATCGCCGACGTTATGGAGGCGAAGCTTGGCTTCTTCCTCGGCGCGGACGAGGTCGATTACTCGAAGTTCGCGGGCTTCAAGGTGTTCGTGGGACATCACGGGGACAAGGGTGCGGCGGCTGCCGACGTCATCCTGCCGAGCGTTACCTATGCCGAGAAGTCGGGCACGTGGGTCAATCTCGAGGGCCGTGTCCAGCGCGGCGAGCGCGCGGTGTTCGCACCGGGCGACGCGCGCGACGACTGGTCGATCTTCCGCGCGCTGTCCGACACGCTCGGCCACACGCTACCGTTCGACAGCTTCGAGGGACTGCGCGAGGAAATGTACGCGGACGTGCCTGCGTTGCGTCATCAGGCGCTCGCGACGTTCGAGTGGAACCCGCCCTTGCTGAATGGTGAAGGGCAGGGCGTCCTCGCCGGCTATCCGATCAAGGATTTCTACCTGACCAACGCGATCTGCCGTGCGTCGCCGACGATGCAGCGCTGCTCGGCCGAACTTCTCCACGGGGAAGATTACGCGGAGGCAGCCGAATGATCTCCTGGTTCGAATCCTCGCTCGGTTACGACTGGGCGTTCTTTCTCGCGACGATCATCGATATCCTCGTGATCGCGCTGCCGCTGATGCTGGCGGTGGCGATGATCATCTATGCCGACCGTAAGATCTGGGCGGCGATGGCGTTGCGGCGTGGTCCGAACGTCGTCGGTCCGTTCGGTCTGTTGCAGAGCTTTGCCGACGGCCTGAAGGTGTTCCTGCAGGAGACGATCGTCCCCGCAGCCGCCAACCGGACGCTGTTCCTGCTGGCACCGATCATCACCTTCACGGTCGCGCTGATCGTCTGGGCGGTAGTGCCGTTCGGCGTCGGCGTCGTGCTGGCGGACATAAACGTCGGGCTGCTCTACGTACTCGCGGCCTCGTCGCTCGGCGTGTACGGGATCATCCTGTCGGGTTGGGCGTCGAACTCGAAATACCCGTTCTATTCGGCGCTTCGTGCGGCCGCGCAGATGGTATCGTATGAGGTCGCGATCGGCTTCATCCTGATTTCGGTCGTGCTGTGGACCGGCAGCTTCAACCTGTCGGCGATCGTGATGGCGCAAAAGTCGCACGTCTGGTTTTTCAACGGGTACATCCTGAACCCGCTGATGTTCCCGATGGCGGTGATGTTCTTCATCTCGTCGCTGGCGGAGACTCAGCGCGCGCCGTTCGATCTGACCGAGGCGGAGAGCGAGCTCGTCGCCGGGTACCAGACCGAATATTCGTCAATGTCGTTCGCGCTGTTCTGGCTCGGCGAGTACGCCAACGTGCTGCTGATGTGCGCGCTCAATGCGACGCTGTTCTGGGGCGGGTGGCTGCCACCGGTCGACTGGGCGCCGCTGTATTACGTGCCGGGGATCATCTGGCTGTTCGCCAAGATCCTGTTCTTCTTCTTCCTGTTCAGCTGGGTGAAGGCGACCGTGCCGCGCTATCGCTACGATCAGCTGATGCGGCTCGGCTGGAAGGTCTTCCTCCCCGTCTCGCTGTTCTGGGTTTTCCTCGTGTCGGGCTATCTCATGCTGACGCGCGTTGGAGTGGGTTCATGAGCGTCGCTCAGATCATCAAGTCGTTTACTCTGTGGGAATTCGTAAAGGCGCACGCGTTGACGCTTCGCTATTTCTTCAAGGAAAAGGCGACGATCAACTATCCGTACGAGCGTAACCCGGTGTCGCCGCGGTTCCGTGGCGAGCATGCGTTGCGTCGCTATCCGAACGGCGAAGAGCGTTGTATCGCGTGCAAGCTGTGCGAGGCCGTGTGCCCTGCGCAGGCGATCACGATCGAGGCCGAGCCGCGTGACGACGGCTCGCGCCGCACCACGCGTTACGACATCGACATGACCAAGTGCATTTACTGCGGCCTGTGTGCCGAGGCGTGCCCGGTCGATGCGATCGTCGAGGGGCCGAACTACGAGTTCGCGACCGAGACGCGCGAAGAGCTGATCTACGACAAGTCGAAGCTGCTCGATAATGGCGACCGTTGGGAAAGCGCGATCGCGGCGAACCTTGCCGCCGATGCGCCGTACCGTTAAGCGAGCGCCGCGATGACACAGATCAACTCCGTCATCCCAGCGCAGGCTGGGATCTCCCCGTTTCAGAGCGCGCCCGCGCGGCTTGAGACCCCAGCGTTCGCTGGGGTGACGAGGACCTCATGATTCAGGCCTTAGCCTTCTACCTCTTCGCCTTCGTCGTCGTCCTGTCGGGCGCGCTGACGATCGCGTCGCGCAATCCGGTCCATTCGGTGATGTGGCTGATCCTCGCGTTCTTCAACGCGGCCGGCCTGATGATCCTGGTCGGTGCCGAGTTTATCGCGATGCTGCTCGTCATCGTCTATGTCGGCGCGGTCGCGGTGCTGTTCCTGTTCGTGGTCATGATGCTCGACATCGACTTTACCGAGCTGCGCGCAGGCGTCGCCCGGTATTTCGGGATCGGTCTCGCACTTGCGGTGGCGCTCGCCGCCGAGGTGATGATCGCGATCGGAGCATGGAGCACCGGCCCGATCCAGCTTGCACGTCGTGCCGCACCGATCGACGACACCGTGCCCAACATCCAGGCGATCGGTAACCTGCTCTACACGCGCTATCTGTTCGTGTTCGAGGGTGCCGGCCTGGTGCTGCTGGTTGCGATGATCGGTGCGATCGTGCTGACCCACCGCCAGCGTGGCGGCGTCAAGGCGCAGAACATCAGCCGCCAGAACGCACGTCGTCCGCAGGACGCCACGCGCAACACGAGCCCGGTCGTCGGGCAGGGAGTCGAACTGTGACGATCGGTCTCGTCCATTATCTGGTCGTCGCGGCGATCCTGTTCACGATGGGGGTGCTCGGCATCTTTCTGAACCGCAAGAACCTCATCGTCATCCTGATGGCGATCGAGCTGATCTTGCTGGCGGTGAACATCAATCTCGTCGCGTTCTCGGCGTTCCTCCACGATCTCGTTGGACAGGTGTTCGCGATGTTCGTGCTGACGGTCGCCGCGGGTGAAGCCGCTATCGGCCTCGCCATTCTCGTGATCTATTTCCGCGGTCGCGGCACCATCGCGGTCGACGACGTCAACCGGATGAAGGGGTAATACGGTTGATCCAGCTTATCGTCTTCCTGCCGCTACTGGCCGCGATCGTTGCCGGGTTCGGCAATCGCGCGATCGGCAACGTGCCGGCGAAACTCGTCACTACGGCTGCGCTGTTCGCGTCGTGCCTGTTGTCCTGGCCGATCTTCATCGGTTTCCTCTCGGGCACAAGCACTGCGACCGTCGCGCCGCTGCTCGACTTCATCCACTCCGGCGACATGAACGTCGCGTGGTCGCTGCGCGTCGATGCTTTGACCGCGGTGATGCTCGTGGTCGTCACGTCGGTCTCGGCGCTCGTCCATCTGTATAGCTGGGGCTATATGGACGAGGATCCCGACCAGCCGCGCTTCTTCGCGTATCTGTCGCTGTTTACCTTCGCGATGCTGATGCTCGTGACGGCGAACAACCTCGTCCAGATGTTCTTCGGTTGGGAAGGCGTGGGTCTCGCATCCTACCTCCTGATCGGCTTCTGGTTCCGCAAGCCGTCCGCCAGCGCAGCGGCGATCAAGGCGTTCGTCGTCAACCGCGTCGGCGATCTCGGCTTCATGCTCGGCATCTTCGGCACGTTCCTGGTGTTCGGCACGGTCTCGATCCCCGAGATCCTAGCCGCGGCCCCTGGCATGGCGGGCTCGACGCTGGGCTTCCTCGGCTACCGCTTCGATACGATGACGGTGCTCTGCCTGCTGCTCTTCGTCGGCGCGATGGGCAAGTCGGCACAGCTCGGCCTGCACACCTGGTTGCCGGACGCGATGGAGGGCCCGACCCCGGTGTCGGCACTGATCCACGCGGCGACGATGGTTACGGCCGGCGTGTTCATGGTCTGCCGCCTGTCGCCGATGTTCGAGATGAGTCCGGTCGCGCTGACCGTGGTGACCTCGGTCGGTGCCGCGACCTGTTTGTTCGCGGCGACCTGCGGCCTCGTGCAGACCGACATCAAGCGCGTGATAGCGTATTCGACCTGCTCGCAGCTCGGCTACATGTTCTTCGCGGCGGGTGTCGGCGCGTACGGCGCGGCGATGTTCCACCTTTTCACCCACGCGTTCTTCAAGGCGCTGCTGTTCCTCGGCGCGGGCTCGGTCATCCATGCGATGCACCACGAGCAGGACATGCGCTATTATGGCGGTCTGCGTAAGAAGATTCCGGTTACGTTCTGGGCGATGATGGCGGGTACGCTCGCGATCACCGGCGTTGGCATTCCCGGCATATTTGGCAACACCGCGATCGGCTTTGCAGGCTTCCATTCGAAGGATGCGATCATCGAGGCGAGCTGGGCTGCGGGTCAGTCGGGCGTGTGGTTCGTCGGTGTGCTCGTCGCGTTGCTGACCAGCTTCTATTCGTGGCGCGTGATGTTCCTGACCTTCTGGGGCAAGCCACGCTGGGCCGCATCGGAGCACATCCAGCACGCGCTTCACGACGCACACGGTCACGACGATCATGCGCATGACGCGCATCATGTCGACGATCACCACGCGAACCCGGCGCAGGCCGAGGACGCAGGGCACGCACCGCATGGTCATCACGACGCGGCGCATGCACCGGCCGAAGGCGATGGCGGGTATCACCCGCACGAGAGCCCGCTGCCGATGCTGATCCCGCTGATCGTCCTGTCGATCGGCGCAGTCCTTGCCGGCTTCGTGTTCCACGGCTTCTTCATCGAGCCGACCGCAGGCGAAGAGTTCTGGAAGGGCGCACTCGCGTTCCGCGAACATCTGATGCACGAGATGCACGGCGTGCCGTTGCTGATCAAACTGTCGGCGACGATCGCGATGCTGCTCGGCCTGCTGACCGCCTGGTACGCTTATATCAAGGCACCGACATTCCCGGCCAAGGTTGTCGAACAGTTCGGCGTGCTCTACGACTTCCTGCTGCATAAGTGGTATTTCGACGAGTTGTACGACCTGATCTTCGTCCGCCCGGCGTTCGCGATCGGCCGCTTCCTGTGGCACCGCGGCGACGAGAAGACGATCAACCGGTTCGGGCCCGACGGCGCGACCTGGGTCGTCCAGATCGGTGCCCGCGTGGCCAACCGCTTCCAGACGGGATACCTCTACACCTATGCCTTCGTCATGCTGATCGGGCTGACCGCAGCCGTAACCTGGGCGATCGGACTGTAATGACCGGCTTTCCTATCCTCTCCGTCCTGATCGCGGTCCCGATGATCGCGGCCGTCGTGTGCCTGTTCGTTTCGGCGAATACGGCGCGGACGCTGGCTCTGGCGGCGACGCTGATCGACTTCGTTCTCGGCATCATGCTGTGGATGAATTACGACATCGGCGGCGCGCAGTGGCAGTTCGTCGAGCATGCTCCCGGCATCTTCGGCCCGTTCGGCTGGTCGCTCGGCATCGACGGCTTCGCGCTGATGCTGATCATGCTCAGCGTGTTCCTGATGCCGATCTGCATCGGTGCCAGCTGGCGCTCGATCACCACCCGCGTGCCCGAATACATGGCGGCGTTCCTGTTCACCGAAGTGCTGATGATCGGCACGTTCGCGGCGCAGGACCTGTTCCTGTTCTACGTGTTCTTCGAAGCCGGCCTGATCCCGATGTACCTGATCATCGGCATATGGGGCGGCGCGAACCGGATCTACGCGTCGTACAAGTTCTTCCTGTATACGCTGCTCGGCTCGGTCCTGATGTTCATCGCGATGCTGTACATGGCGAAAACCGCGGGCACGACCAGCATCCCGGCGCTGATGAACTACGACTTCCCGGCGCACGTGCAGACGTGGCTGTGGCTGGCGTTCTTCGCGTCGTTCGCGGTCAAGATGCCGATGTGGCCGGTCCACACCTGGTTGCCCGACGCGCACGTTCAGGCGCCGACCGCAGGCTCGGTGATCCTGGCAGGCGTGCTGCTGAAGCTGGGCGGATACGGCTTCCTGCGCTTCCTGGTGCCGATGTTCCCCGAAGCCTCGGGCCAGTTGACCTGGCTGATCTTCGGCCTATCGGCGGTCGCGGTGATCTACACGTCGCTCGTCGCGCTCGTGCAGTCGGACATGAAGAAGCTGATCGCCTATTCGTCGGTGGCGCACATGGCGATCGTCACGATCGGTCTGTTCGCGTTCAACCGGCAGGGCATCGAAGGCGCGATGATCATGATGCTGAGCCACGGCCTGGTATCGGGTGCGTTGTTCCTGTGCGTCGGCGTGATCTACGACCAGCTCCATACCCGGGAGATCTCGCGTTATGGCGGCCTCGCGATCAACATGCCGAAGTACGCGATCTTCTTCTTGTTCTTCACGATGGCCTCGATCGGCCTGCCTGGCACCAGCGGCTTCGTCGCCGAGTTCCTGTCGCTGATGGGCACGTATCAGGTCTCGACCTGGACCGCGCTGCTCTGCACAACGAGCATCATCCTCGGCGCCGCGTACATGCTGTTCCTGTACCGCCGCGTCGTGTTCGGCGAGATCAAGTCGGACGACGTCCGCGCGATGGTCGACCTGTCGGGTCGCGAGATGTGGCTGCTCGCACCGATCGCAGCCGTCGTGCTGTGGATGGGCGTGTATCCCGAGAGCTTCCTCGCACCGATGCGCAAGGACGTGGGCGTGCTTCTCGCCCGTGTCGACCGCGCCAAGCCGGCCAGTGATTCCAACCCAACTGCGGGGAAGCCCGCTGCAACCGTCCATAGTGCCGCGCACGGGGAGGCACACTGATGGATTACGCCGCTAATATCGCCATGACGCTGCCCGAACTGGTGCTGGCGTTGGGAGCGATCGCCCTGATGCTCGTCTCGGCCTGGGGCGGGGACAAGTCCACGCGGGCTGTCTCGATCGCCGCTGTGTTCGTCCTCGTCGGGGCAGGGATCGCATTGGTCGGGCCGGCGTCGTCGGGCGGCTATGCGTTCGACGGCCTCTACCGCGCGGACGCGTTCGGCGCGTTCGCCAAGGTGCTGATCTATATCGCCTCGGCGGTCGCGATCGTCATGGCGCCGAGCTTCTTCGCGCGCACGCACGGCGACGATCTGCGTCCGGAATATCCGGTGCTGATCCTGCTCTCGGCATGCGGCATGGGCATCATGGTCTCGGCCACCGACATGCTGACGCTGTATGTGGGCCTCGAGCTCCAGAGCCTTGCGGCCTATGTCCTCGCCAGCTTCATGCGGCGCGATGGGCGCTCGGCGGAAGCCGGCCTGAAGTATTTCGTGCTCGGCGCGCTCGCGAGCGGCATTCTGCTGTACGGCATTTCGCTGGTCTACGGGTTCAGCGGCACGACGTTGTTCTCGGGTATCTCGGAGGCCTATGCCGGCACGAAGTCGCTCGGCTTGCTGTTCGGTCTTGTGTTCGTGTTCGCCGGCCTTGCGTTCAAGATCAGCGCCGTGCCGTTCCACATGTGGACGCCCGACGTGTACGAGGGCGCACCGACCCCGGTCACCGCGTTCTTTGCGTCCGCCCCCAAGGTCGCGGCGCTTGCGCTCAGCGTCCGCGTGGCGGTCGATGCGATGGGCCCGGCGACCGACCAGTGGCGCCAGATCGTGATCTTCGCGGCACTCGCCTCGATCATCCTCGGTGCGGTGGCGGCGATCGGCCAGACCAACATCAAGCGGCTGCTCGCCTATTCGTCGATCAACAATGTCGGCTTCGCGCTGATCGGTCTTGCGGCCGGGACGCCGGAAGGCGTGTCGGGCGTGCTGATGTACCTGACGATCTACGTCGCGATGACGCTCGGTTCGTTCCTGGTCGTGTTGCAGATGCGTGGTGACGACGGGCAGCCGGTCGAGACGATCGACAGCCTCGCCGGCATGTCGCGGACGCGGCCTGCACTCGCAGCGGCACTTGCGATCTTCATGTTCAGCCTCGCCGGCATCCCGCCGCTGTTCGGCTTCTACGCGAAGTTCGCGGTGTTCAGCGCAGCGGTCGACGCGGGGCTGTTCCCGCTGGCAGTGGTCGGCATCGCCGCCTCGGTGATCGGCGCGTATTATTACCTGCGCGTCGTCAAGACGATGTACTTCGACGATCCGGCCCCGGCGTTCGCGCCGATGGACGGCAAGGTCGAGGGTGGCCTGATCGCCATTGCCGCCGTGTTCGTGTCGCCAGCCGGCTACCTCCTCATCCCCGTGCTCGGCGCGTGGACGATGGCGGCCGCACGGGCGTTGTTCTGAGCATCATCCGCACCGTCGCGGAAACAGGATCGACCAACGCCGACCTGCTGGAGCTTGCACGCGGCGGTGCCGAAGACGGTCTCTGGTTGCGCGCGATCCGGCAGACGGCGGGGCGGGGGCGGCTAGGGCGCGAATGGTCGTCGCCCGAAGGTAATCTCTACGCCAGCACGCTGGTCCGATTGCGGCCGAACGATCCGCCAGCCGCCAGCCTCGCGCTTGTCGCCGCGGTCGCCTTGCAGGAAACGGTGTCGACCTTCCTGGTCGCCGGGATATGCCAGGGCACGACCGATGCGAGCGAAACGCTGGTCCTGAAATGGCCCAATGACCTGCTGCTTGCGGACGCCAAGCTCTCGGGCATCCTGCTCGAACGCGCGGACAATGCGGTGATCGTCGGCTACGGTGTCAACATCGCACATCATCCCGATCTGCCCGACCGAGCGACGACCGATCTCGCGGCGCACGGCGTGGTGGTCGATCCGGCGATGTTCCTCGACATCCTCGCCGACAGTTTCGCGCGCTGGATCGGCCGCTGGCGTACCGAGGGTATCGCGCCCGTGCGTGAGCGCTGGGTCGATTGCGCGCACCCGGCCGGTACAGCGTTGACCGCTCGCCTCCCCGATGGCAGCGGGATCGACGGCCTGTTCGTCGGGCTCGACAGTGACGGCGCGCTGATCCTCCGCTTGGCGTCTGGCGAGCGGCGTGTCATTCACGCTGCCGACGTCTTCCTGCTTTGAGGCCCCGCTGATGCTGCTCGCGATCGATGCCGGCAATACCAATGTCGTGTTCGCGCTCGTCGAGAGCGATGAGATCGTCGCGCGGTGGCGGATCGCAACCGATCCGCGGCGGACGGCGGACGAGTATGCGGTGTGGCTGAGCCAGCTGATGCAGCTCGGCGGGCATGATCGCACCGCCGTGGAGGGCGTTATCGTCGCCACCGTCGTGCCGCGCGCGCTCCACAATCTTCAGGTGCTCGCGTCGAAATACTTCAACACCGACGCGCTGATCGCTGGCCATGCGCCGGTCGAATGGGGCATCGCGATCGATGTCGATGAGCCTGCCTCGCTCGGCGCCGACAGGGCGGTCAACACGATCGCCGCACATGCGCTGCATCCCGGCGACCTGATCGTGATCGACTTCGGCACCGCGACCACCTTCGACGTCGTCGATTATAGCGGCGCGTACAAGGGCGGGATCATCGCGCCGGGGATCAACCTTTCGCTCGACGCGCTGGTGACCGCCGCGGCGAAACTGCCGCGGATCGCGATCGAGGCACCGGTGGACACAAGCGTAATCGGGCTCAATACCGTCTCGCAGATGCACATCGGCATCTATTGGGGCTATGTCGCGATGATCGAGGGGCTGGTCGCGCGGATGAAGCGCGAGATCGGCCGTCCCGTGAAGGTCGTCGCCACCGGCGGCCTTGCCACATTATTCGAGAAACAGACCGACGTGTTCGACGTCATCGAAGCCGACCTGACGATCCAGGGGCTGGCGATGATGTGGGATCGTCACCACATCTAGGGCCATTGGGCTCGCGCCGACCGGCCTGCGGGCCATATTCCTGTATAATCCTGAAAGTAATCAATGACTCCGAAGAACGAACTCCTTTTCTGTGGCCTTGGCGGCTCCGGCGAAATCGGCATGAACGTCAACCTGTACGGCTGCCAGGGCAAGTGGGTGATGGTCGATCTCGGCATCACCTTCGCCGATCCGCAATATCCCGGCGTCGACGTCATCCTGCCCGACCTGTCCTTTATCGAGGACCGGATTGACGACCTGCTCGGCATCGTCATCACGCATGGTCATGAAGATCACATCGGCTCGCTGCCGTATCTCGCCGAAGACCTCGGCGTGCCGATCTACGCAACCCCGTTCACGATGGGCCTGATCCGTGGCAAGCTCGAGGAAGAGGGCATCGCCAACCGCGTGAAGCTCAAGATGATCCCGATGGGCGGCAATTTCCAGCTCGGCCCGTTCGGCTTCACCTTCGTCGAGATGTCGCATTCGATCCCCGAGGCGAACGCGCTGCTGATCGATACGCCTTACGGCCGCGTGTTCCACACCGGCGACTGGAAGCTCGACAAGAACCCGGTGATCGGCAATCCAACCACGCCCGAGGGCTTCATGGCGATCGGCGACAAGGGCGTCGACGTGCTCGTCTGCGATTCGACCAACATCTTCAACACCACTGCGTCGGGCAGCGAGAGCACCGTGCGGAAAGGTCTGTTCGAGGAGGTCAGCAAGGCCAAGGGCCGCGTGATGATCACCAGCTTCGCGTCGAACGCGGCGCGTCTGCACACGTTCGGCGAAGTCGCGAAGGAAACCGGGCGCAAGCTGTGTGTGACCGGACGCTCGCTCGACCGGATCATCAAGGTGGCACGCGCGACGGGCTATCTGAAGGATTTCCCCGACACGATCAGCCCCGACGAGGCAATGCGCCTGCCCAAGAACAAGGTGCTGATCATCGCCACCGGTGGCCAGGGTGAAGAGCGCGCGGCGCTGGCGCGTGTCGCCAATGGCCAGCACACGATCACGCTCGACGCCGACGACACGGTGATCTTCTCGTCGAAGCAGATCCCGGGCAACGAGGTCCAGATCGGACGCATCCAGAACACGCTGGCGGCCAAGGGCATCCGCATGATCACCGAGCGCCAGGCGCATGTCCATGTCTCGGGCCATCCGGGTCAGCCGGAACTCGCGCAGATGTACGACTGGCTGCGGCCTGACGTGCTCGTGCCGACGCACGGCGAGATGCGCCACATGATGGAGCATGCGCGCTTCGGGCTCGAGCAGGGCATTCCGCGCGCGATCGTGCAGAGCAACGGCGACATCATCCGTCTGGCGCCCAAGGGCCCGGCGAAGATCGGCAACGCGACGGTCGGGCGTCTGGTGCTCGACGGCGACGTGATCCTGCCCGCAGACGGCGCGACGCTGAGCGAGCGACGCAAGCTGGCGATCAACGGCCAGATCTCGGTCGGTGTCGCGCTCGGCAAGGACGGCCGGATGGTCGGCCAGCCGCAGGTTCGCGTGCAGGGCGTGCCGGTCGAGGAAGACCGTGCGGCGTTCATCGCCGATGCGGTCCAGGCAGCCGCGGATACGGTACGTGGCGGCAAGCGCGAGAGCGAGAAGATGCGCGAGCAGATCCGTCTCGCGGTCCGCAAGGTCGCCAAGCGCTGGACCGGCAAGCAGCCGATCGTCGATGTCCTGCTGATCGAGGGCTGATCGGATGCGCTGGACCTCGGCACTCGCGATCTACGTCCTGTTCTGGTCGTTCTCGGTGTTCCTGGTTCTGCCATTCGGCGTGAAGACGACGCGTGAGGTCGGGGGCGAACACGTCCCCGGCCAAGCGGAAAGCGCGCCGCATGAGTTTCGGTCGGGGCGGACGGCGTGGCGGGTGACTGTCGTCGCGACGGTGCTGTTCGTGCTGTTCCAGCTGAACTATTTGTACGGGTGGATCACGCCGCAGACGGTCGACCTGTTCGATCGCGGGAATATGGTCACGCGCTGAACGACCTTGCGATCCTCCCCCGCCAGGGGGAGGTGGCACCGAAGGTGACGGAGGGGGAGGGCACGGAACAGAGGTTTCCCTTACCTCGCCCTCCGTCTGGCAAGTGCCAGCCACCTCCCCCTTGCGGGGGAGGATCAAAAGGTGAGCATCACCCCGGCGACGCGGCTGAGCCTGCCAGCAGACCGCCATCGATGTTGATCTCCGTCCCCGTAATATACGTCGCCTCGTCCGATGCGAGCATCACCGCGACCGCGGCCACCTCGTCCGGCATTCCGAACCGTTTCAACGGCGTGTCGGCCACCAGCGCCGCCATCCGCGCCTCCCGGTCCGCCCCATCCCCGAGCAGCGGCTCCCAGATCGGCGTCAGGATCGCCGCGGGATGCACCGAGTTGCAGCGGATCTTCCACCCCTGCTGTGCGCAATACAGCGCCACCGTCTTGCTGTGATTCCGGATCGCCGCCTTCGACGACGCATAGGCTGCAGCGAGGGGAATGCCGACCAGCCCCGACCGCGAAGAGATGTTGATGATCGAGCCCGAGCCCGCGGCTTTCATCGCACCAATCGCATAGCGGCAGCCGAGAAACGTACCGTCGAGGTTGACCGCATGAATCGCGCGCCAGTCCGACAAGGTCGCATGCTCGGGATCGTGCGCGACCATGCCGTGCTCGAAACCCGTCACGCCCGCGTTGTTTACGACGACGTCAGCCACCGGAACGACCGCCGCCAGACGCTGCCAATCCGCTTCTTCGCGGACGTCGAGCTTTTCAAACCGGCAGCCGATGGCCGCCGCAGTCTCGGCGCCGGCGGTTTCGTCGATATCGGTGAGGATGACGATCGCGCCCTCGGCATGGAAGCGCTCGGCAATCGCGCGGCCAATACCGCGCGCGGCGCCGGTAACGACGCAAATTTTGGTGTTTAGTCTGGGCATGTGAGCCTCGAAATATGAGTCCGGTCGGCGGATTGCTCCGTTATCGGTGACGTTGAATCATTTCGGGAGGTCGTTTTCAGCGCAGGCGCTCGATCGCCTGTGCCAGTGCCACGTACAGCTTGCCCATGTCGGACGACAGCAACGTGACCCCGAGCGGCGAGCCGTCGCGTTGCGTCAGGATCGTGCGGAGCATCGCTTCGAAGTCGTGGATGTAGCGGTTGACCATCTCGCGGAAGGTCTCGTCCTCGTCGTACAGGCCGGCGATCTCGCGGACTTCGCTGGCGTCCAGAATACGGACCGCGCGACGCGTGAAGACACCGCGGTCGCCCTTGAGGTACGCTCCCCAGGCACTGTCGGAGATTTCGGGTGCGATCGCCTTGGTGATGTCGATCGAGGCGGAGTTGAGCGATTCGATCAGCAGCGAGACGCGTCGCGCGAACGTGTCCTGATCGGCATCTTCGCGCTCGGTGCGGGCTTCTTGAAGCCGTGTTTCGACGATCGCTGTCTGATCGACGATCGCCTGGACTTCGCGCGCGAGGCGTTCGGTCGCGCCGGTGGCGGCATCGACCGCGGCGCTGGTGGCGTCGGTGAGCGCCTTGACCTGACGCTCCACCGTGTCGTTGGTGGCGCGGCGCATCGCGTCGGCGCTGGCGGCTTCGAGTGCGGCTGCGGCTTCGGGGATGACCTTCGACAGCGTCTCGCGCGCCTTGTCGGCGGCGACCGCGGCGGTCTCGCGCACGCGGTGGAGCGCCTCGATCAACTGCGGCGCGGCGTCTTCGGCAAAATGCTGCGTCCGGCCGATAGCTTCATCGACCATGTGACCGAGCGCATCGGCCTTCGCGCGGCCGGTGTTGAGCGTGTTGAGCAGGTCGGTCGAGAGTGTGTCGAGCACATGGCGCTGTTCGCCGATGACGCCGGCAATCGCCTCGATCGCGTCGTGCGTGCTCTCCGCGGCAGTGACGAGCGCGAGCAGTTCGGGGCGTGCCGAGACGACGATGCTCTTGCTGGCTAGAACTTGCGTATCGAGGCGACCCAGTGCTTCAGGCATGGTCTCATCGATCTCGCGCGCGGCCGCATCGAGTGCGACGAGCAGCGTCTCGGTCGTCGCGATCGTCCGGTGCGCCATGTCGTCGCCGGCCCGCAACGCTTCGGTCATCGCGTCGGCAGAGCCGCCGAGAGCGCTGATCGATGCCGCGAGGTCCTGCGTGCGCTCGGTGCCGTGGCGATGGAGCAGTTCGATCCGCGATTCGACTTCGCCGAGCCCGGTGTGGAGGTCGTCGACGATCCGGTCGCCGGCGCTGCGTTGCAGGTCGAGGCGGATGGCGACGCGTTCGATCGCGTCCTCGACGCTGGCAATCCGCTTGGCGAGCGCTTCCGCGCTGTCGCGGGCGGCGCTGTCGAGCGCGGCCTGGTTCGCGCCGACCATTGCCAGCATCGCGTCACCCTGCGCGGCGATGCCACGGCGCGAGTGATCGACCGCGTCGGCGGTGCGGTTGAGCAGCGCGTCGACCGCCGCGGACATGCCGTCGGTGACCGATTCGAGATGCGCGCCAGCGGTCTGGCTGGTCGCCTCCATCCGGACGATATGCGCGGCGAGACGCTGTGCCGCGCCGCTGGCCATCGCGTCGGCGTCGCGGCCGCGTTCGGCCAGCGCGACGATCTGCGCGTCGAGCGCTGCGGCGTGTTCGCTCGCCGACAGCCCGGTGCGCTCGAGGCGCTTGGCGACGTCGTCGATGTCGGCCTGCGCGCGGGGGAGGGTGGCGATCAGGACGCCGAGGCTGGTCTGCGCGCCGGCCGTCGAGGTCGCGAGGTTGCGCGCGTGCGCCGCGGCCTGGTCGATCTCGGACACCATGCCGCGACCGATCGCTGCGAGTTGCTCGGTCGCACCGCCGCCCATCGCCATCAGTGCGTTGAGCTGCTCGGCGAGGTGCTGGCGGTTGGCGTCGATCGTGTTCGAGAGTGCGGCGACGGTGCGTTCGAGGCTGGCAGCTTCGTCGCGCATCGCCTGCGCGGTGATACCGAACCGGTGCGCCTCGCTACGGCTGGTCCGCATCGCGAGTAGCCAGACGATGCCGATCAGCGCGGGGACGATGCAGAGCGCGGCGATGAACTGGACGAGCGCAATCGGCTCGATGGTTGCGAGCGATCCGCGCGCGAGCCAGAGCATCGCCGCGAGCCAGACCACCACGATGGCGACCGCGATACCTGCGTAGAGACGCCCACGTTCGGGCGCAGGCTCTTGATAAACCTCATCAAAGCGTGTTTCTAGGACGGTGTCGGACATGTCTTCTATCACCGGATCCATCACGATATCCGCGCGAATGGGATGGGCATTGCCTGCCGTCGCGCGAAACCCGATCATTGACGAACCCCCGTTCATGAGTGTCGGAGGTATCACGAAACGCAGGCAGACAAAATGCATAGTGCAAGCTTTGCTTAAGCATCCGTCCGGTAAGCAGGGCGGCATGGCGTATGATCCCGGAGCTATCGGTACGACGCTCGCGGCTGCGGTCGGCGACGATCCGGCGCTGATCGCCGATCTGCGTAGCGCGTTCGTCGAAAGTGCGGAGCGCGTGCTGACCGCGATGACGCTGGCGGTGGACGCAGAGGAGTGGCGGGCAGCGGCATGGCGACTGCGGGGATTGGCGGCGAGTTTCGGCGCCGTGCGACTGATGGCACTCGCGACGGAGGTCGCCGAAGACCCGCGTGATGCCGAGGGTCTGAAGAAACTTCGCCGAGCGATTTCCCGCCTGTAACGCGGTTCCGACCATATAGCGGGGCGGTTCGGCCGAACGCGGGCTTTGCAGGACGGCGCGTACCGCCTAACAGCCGCGCATGCTTGCCGGCCTATTATTTGCAATTCACGACGCCGACGATCGGCCCGATCGTCTGGCCGCGACGCTGCCGTTCAGTGGCGTCACGCTTATCGAATACCAGGCGCGGTTGCTGATCGCGGCCGGCGTGTCGCAGGTTATCGTCGTCGTCGCGCGGATGACCCCCGAACTGCTTGGCGCGATTAACCGCATCGGGCGGCGCGGCGTCAGCGTCGATACGGTGCGCTCCGCGACCGAAGCGGTCGAGAAACTTCATCCGCTGGCGCGCGTGCTGATGCTCGGCGACGGGCTGGTCACGACCGAGGCGATCGTAAAGGCGATGGCGACCGAGGAAGGCGATTGCCTGCTCGTCGTGCCCGAGAGCGATGCAGGTCCGGGGTTCGAGCGTGTCGGCGGGCAGATGGCATGGGCCGGCGTCGCGCGCCTCAGTTCGAGCCGGATCGCCGAAGTGGCCGCGTTGCCGCAGGATTACGATCTCCAGTCGTCGCTGTTGCGGCTCGCGGTGCAGTCGCGCGCGATCCATGTGCTGTTGCCGACCGACGCAGTGCGCGGCGGGCACGGGATCGAGCGTCAGGCACGGACGCTGGAGGAGCGTGGTCGCGCGGTGCTGATGACGATCGTGTCGGGACGGCGGGGCTGGTTCGACCGCTTCGTGCTCGCGCCGATCGCGCGACTGGCGTTGCCGCTGCTCGTCGATCGCGGCGCGGCAGGTACGACCGTCGGTGCGGCCGGGTTGGCACTGGGCGTCGCCGGGCTGGTGACGATCGGCTTCGGATTGTCGTCGGTCGGGCTTCTGGTCGCGTTGATCGGGTGCATCGCGTTGGCGCTGGGTTCGGTATTGAGCGGACTCCGCGACGAGGAGCCGATGGCGCATGGTCAGACGCTGGCAATCGCTGGAGTCGTTGCCGCCGCGATCCTCGTCTTCGCGTTCTTCGTCAGCGGTTACGCTGGCGAGAACACGGCCTTGGCGATTGGCACTGCGCTTGTCGCGATCGGTGGGCTCGCGGAGCGCGCCATCGTCGAACGCGAACGGCAGCTCTGGTGGGGCAGCCCCGCGGCCTATCTGCTGATCGTTGCCGTGTTTGCGCTGGTCGGTTTTCCGGTGTTTGGGCTGGGGCTGACGGCAGTGTATGCGACCGCGACGCTGGCGGCAGTAATCGAACGATTGCGTCGCACGCCTTAGGCGGACCTTAACGACCGGGGGCTAAGCACGGGATCATGTCGGTCGGCCCAACGATGCATGACGCTATGCCGTCCTACGATCCGGTGACGCGGGCGGAGACTGCACGCCTGCGGGCGGAAGCGCGGTTGGCGGGCACGATTGCCGACTTTTTCCTGGATGCGGACGCGCGGCTCGACGACCGGACGCGGCTGATGCTGGCGCATGTGCTCGGCGCGATCGTCGGTGCGATCGAGTGGGATATCCGGCGACATGCGGCGCGGCTGCTGGCGGGTGACGGGGCGATGCGCGCAGGCGAGGCGATCCTCAAGGCGGGGGCGGGGGGCGTCGTCGAACGCCTGACGCGCGCTGGATTGCTCCGTGACGAAGAGTTGATGGAGGAACTCATTGCCCGCGTCCGGCATGATCTGATCGCGGCATCGCTGCCCGTCGAGGTAGCCGAACCCAACGAGGCGAGCCTGCTGGTACGACTGGCAGGGGTGCCCGACAGCATCGTGGCGTCGGCGGCGTCTGCGTTGCTGGCGGCGGAAAGCCGACGGCGGGTCGCGAACGAACTGGGATCGGCAGGCGGGAGCGAACTGCCGGCCGAGCTGCACCACCGGCTGGTCTGGTGGGTCGCGGCGGCGATCCGCGATGGTTTGAAGTCCACACGCGAGAGCGACCGGGCGATCACCGATGCGGCCGAGCGCAGCCTTGCCGCGCATGACGAAGGCGAGCGGCCCGACGCGGTCGCCATGCGGCTGGCCAAGGCGCTGGACGCGCGCCCCAATGAATTGGCCGCCGTCCTGGTCGAATCGATCGGCGACCGGCGGCTGTCGCTGTTCGTCGCGGTCCTCGCGCATGCGCTCGGCATCGCGTTCGATCAGGCGCGATCGATCACGCTCGAGCCGGATGGCGATCGGCTGTGGCTGGCGTTGCGTGCGCTCGACATGGATCGACCGACGATCGCCAGGATCGGGCTGGCGCTGTCCGAAGCCGATCCGCGGCGCGATATCGAGGCATTTGCCGATACGCTGGATGCGATCGTATCGATCGGCGTCGAGGATGCGCGGGCGTCGATCGCACCGTTGGCACTGAACCGCGATTTTCGGATGGCGTTGCGCGCGCTGGCGCGTACGGATCGGCGATGAGCGTGTTCGACCCTTCGATCGAAAGTCCGATTGCGCATGCGATCGTCGCACCCGACGGTTCGCTGTCGTTCGCTGACCCGGCGCTGATCGCACTCAACCAGCGCGCGGGCGGGATGCGCGGCGCGCCGCTGGCGGTGCCACAACTCGCAACGATCGCGCGGCTGGCACGGCGGCTCGGGATCGTCGTGTCGCGCGGCGTGGTGGTCGCGGATGACGAGACCGACGTCGACCTCTGGGTGCGCGCGCAACCCGACGGCGAGAATGTGCGGCTGACGGTCAGCGGCTGGCGCGAGATCGCCGCGTGGCGTCCGACCCGCCCTGCACCCGACGCGCAGAATGATTTCCTCGGCAGCGATACCGACTGGCGATGGGAGACCGATTCCGCGCTGCGGCTGACGTTCGTGACGCTCGACGCGGGGCCGAAGCATGGCTTCGACGCCTTCGCGTTGCTCGGCCAGCCGCTGACCGCGATGTTTGCGCTCGATGCCGGCACCGACGGGACGTTGCCGATCCTCGATTCGCTCGCCCGGCGGCGTGCCATGGCGGCGCAACCGGCCAGGTTACGGAGCTCGGGACGTGCGGTAACGCTGACTGCGAACGTGCGTCACGATGCTTCGGGCGATTTCGCCGGGTTCGTCGGCGTCGCGCGGATGGTTGTCGAGGACGTCGCGCCGTCCGCTGAAACCGCAACGCTGTCGCCGACCTTCACGAGTGGGCTCGACAAGGCGTTGCGGATTCCGCTCGCGCGGATCGTCGCCAACGCCGACAGCATCAACGCGCAGGCCGATGGCCCGGTGCAGCATGATTATGCCGACTACGCCGCGGATATCGCCAGCGCGGGGCGGCATCTGCTTGAACTGGTCGACGACCTCGTTGATCTCCAGGCGGTCGAGCGTCCGGACTTCGCGCTGGCACCCGAGCCGATCGACCTCGCCGACGTCGCCCGCCGCGCCGCGGGTCTGCTGACTGTACGCGCGAGCAATGCCGAGGTGACGATCGTTCGGCCGGCGATGGACGCACGCGTGCCGGCACTCGGTGATTTCCGGCGTGTGCTCCAGATCCTGGTCAATCTCGTCGGCAATGCGGTGCGTTATTCGCCCGCGGGGTCGCATGTCACGGTGTCGGTGGAGCGGTCCGAGACGCAGGCGATCGTCGTCGTCGCGGATCAGGGCAAGGGCGTCGCACCCAAGGATCAGATCCGGATTTTCGAGAAGTTCGAGCGGGTCGATCCGTCGGAGGCCGGCGGCAACGGGCTTGGCCTGTACATAGCACGGCGCTTGGCGCGGGCGATGCAGGGCGATCTCATGATCGAAAGCGCGCCCGGCGAAGGCGCGCGGTTCGTCTTGACCCTACCGGCGGATCCGGCGCGCCACTAGGATCAGCGCGAGGCCGAACGCGGCGAGGAATGCGCCGCGATCCGCCCATGGCCGCTGGTCGAGCATGAAGCTCGACTGCGGCCAATGGACGTATCCGAGCCCCTGGCCGATCCAGAGCAGACCCATCAGCGCGCTGAGCACGCCGACGATCATCAGGATCGGCCGGAGCGTCTTCATCAGCGTGATGCCATCGGGACGTAGTCACGCGCGGTCGGGCCGCTGTAGAGCTGGCGCGGACGGCCGATCTTCTGGTCGGGATCGGTGATCATCTCGTTCCACTGCGCGACCCAGCCGACGGTGCGGGCGAGCGCGAAGAGGACGGTGAACATCGAGGTCGGGAAGCCGATCGCCGACAGGATCACGCCCGAATAGAAGTCGACGTTCGGGAACAGCTTTTTCTCGATGAAGTACGGATCGCTGAGCGCCAGACGCTCGAGCTCGATTGCGACGTCGAACACAGGGTCGGTGACGCCAAGCTCGCCGAGCACTTCCTTGACGGTCGTCTGCATGACGGCCGCGCGCGGATCGTAGTTCTTGTAGACGCGGTGACCGAAGCCCATCAGGCGGAACGGATCGTTCTTGTCCTTGGCGCGGGCGATATACTCGGGGATGCGGTCGACGGTGCCGATCTCATGCAGCATGTTGAGCGCAGCTTCGTTCGCGCCGCCGTGCGCGGGGCCCCACAGGCAGGCGATGCCGGCGGCGATGCACGCGAACGGGTTGGCGCCCGACGAACCGGCGAGACGGACGGTCGAGGTCGACGCGTTCTGCTCGTGATCGGCGTGGAGGATGAAGATGCGGTCCATCGCCTTTTCGACGATCGGGTTCACGACGTACTTCTCGGCCGGCACGCCGAACGTCATCTTCAGGAAATTGCCGGTGTAGCTCAGCGTGTTGTCCGGATAGACGAACGGCTGGCCGACGCTGTACTTGTACGCCATCGCGGCGATCGTCGGCATCTTGGCGATCAGGCGGTGCGACGCGATGACGCGCTGTGCCGGATCGTGGATGTCGGTCGAATCGTGATAGAACGCCGACAGCGCGCCGACGACACCGCACAGGATCGCCATCGGATGCGCGTCGCGGCGGAAGCCACGGAAGAACTGCGCGAGCTGCTCGTGCACCATCGTGTGGCGCGTGATCGTGTTCGAAAAGTTCGCCAGCTCGTCTTCGCTCGGCAGTTCGCCGTTGAGAAGCAGATAGGCGACTTCCATGAAGTTCGACTGTTCGGCCAGCTCGCCGATCGTGTAGCCGCGGTGCAGCAGCGTGCCCGCGTCACCATCGATGTAGGTCAGCTTCGACTGGCACGACGCCGTCGAGGTGAAGCCCGGATCATAGGTGAAATTGTCCGTCTGCGCGTACAGCTTGCGGATATCGATGACATCGGGTCCGACCGTACCGGACATCACCGGATACTGGAAATCCTTGCCGTCGACCTTGAGGGTTGCGGTCTCGCTCATGCTTGTATCCTTCCTCGAAATCTTATCAGCTAGCCATCCGGTCGGCGATCCGTCCCAGGCTCTCGTCGCGCCCGAGCAGGTCGAGCACGTCGAAGATCCCCGGCGACGTCTTGCGTCCCGTCAGCGCGGCGCGAAGCGGCTGTGCGACCTGGCCGAGCTTGACGCCCCGCGCTTCGGCCACGCGCCGTACCGCGCCTTCGAGCGCCTCCGTATCCCACTCGGCGAGCGCGTCAAGTTCGGCATGCGCGTTCGCCAAAATGACACTCGCTTCACCTTGCAAAAGGCTCGCTGCGGCGTCATCCATTGCCAATGGGCGCTGGCTGAACAGGAAATTCGATCCCTCGGCCAGCTCGTTCAGGTTCGCGGCACGGGGCTTGAGGACCGGCATCGCGCGCGTGAGCAGGTCCAGTCCGCCGGTCGGCAGATCGTGGCCGAGACGATCCGCCGCGAGTTGCGCAAGGCGCGCGTCGTCGGCTTCGCGGATGTAATGGCCATTGAGGTTCTCGAGCTTCTTCAGGTCGAAGCGTGACGGCGACTTGCCGACGCCCGACAGGTCGAACCACTCGACTGCCTGCTCGCGGCTGATGATCTCGTCGTCGCCGTGACCCCAGCCGAGCCGGAGCAGGTAATTGTCGAACGCCTCGGGCAGGATGCCCATCTCGTCGCGGTAGGCCTCGATGCCCACCGCGCCGTGACGCTTCGACAGCTTGGCGCCGTCGGGGCCGTGGATCAGCGGGATATGCGCGTAGATCGGCTCGGGCCAGCCCATCGCGCGGTAGATCGGCAACTGGCGGAACGCGTTGTTGAGGTGATCGTCGCCGCGGATGACGTGCGTCACGCCCATGTCGTGATCGTCGACGACGACCGCGAGCATGTAGGTCGGCGTGCCGTCCGAGCGGAGCAGGACGAGGTCGTCGATCTCTTCGTTCTTGACCGTGACGGCGCCTTGCACGCGGTCCTCGATCGTGACGGCGCCTTCCTGCGGCGCACGCAGGCGGACGACATGGGGAAGGTTCGGCGCTTCGCTCTCGGGGCGGTCGCGCCAGGGGCTGCGGATGCGGAGCGGCTTCTTCGCGGCCTGTGCTTCGGCACGCATCACGGCGATTTCTTCCGCGGTCATGTAGCAGCGATAGGCGTGGCCGTTCGCGACCATTTCGTGCGCGACCTGCGCGTGACGCTCGGCGCCGGCGAACTGCATGACGACGTCGCCGTCCCAGTCGAGTCCGAGCCAGCGCATCCCGTCGATGATCGCGTCGATCGCCGGCTGGGTCGAGCGGACCCGGTCGGTATCCTCGATCCGCAGCAGGAATTTACCCCCGTTCGCCTTTGCGAACAGCCAGTTGAACAGCGCGGTGCGCGCGCCGCCTAGATGCAGGAACCCCGTCGGCGACGGAGCGAAACGGGTAACCACGGGTGCGGCCGAATTGGCGGTGCCCGTATCAGATATTGCGCCCAACCGCGGGTGCTCCCAGACTGTAAGAACGATGGAGAAACGATGGCCATGACAGCCGTCGCCGCCCCTAGCATGCGTCCTTGGCGGCGACAAATGGGCGTGCCGCGATGGGGGGCTGTCGTCGGGCTGGCCGTCGTCGAGCTTGCCGTGGAACGCTGGCTCGAGGCGGAGCGCGACCAGCTGGTCTTGTGGTTGCCGGTGATGCTGGGCGGCGGGATCGCGCTGTGGTTCGCGCTGCCGGATCCGGCTGCTTGGTGCGTAGCGATTTTGTTGCTGATGGCGAGTGGGCTGGCGTGTTTGGCGGTGGGGCAGGGCGGGCGTGCCGCGCGGTCGCTGGCGATCGGGTTGCTGACGGCGGCGTTGGGCTTGGGTCTCATCTGGGCGCGATCGGAGTCGGTGGCCCGGCCGGTGTTGGGCGGACCGACGATCGCGAGCTTCTCTGCAAAGGTCGAGGCGATCGAACCGCTGGTGGCGCGCAAGCTGGTCCGGCTGACGCTGCTGCCGATCGGGAAGGGCGCCCAGACCGACGGGCAACCGGTTGCCCTGCCATACCGCGTCCGCGTTAATCTGGCGGAAGCGGATGCGCCGAAGCAGCTGGGAACGGGAGCGGTCGTGCATCTGCGGGCGCGGCTGATGCCGCCGCCGCTGCCCGCGGTTCCGGGCGCCTACGATTTCGCCCGAGTTGCTTGGTTCGGCGGGATCGGAGCGACAGGAAGAGGTTTCGCACCGGTGGTTGTGACGACGCCGAGCGAGTCGGGAGCCGGCATCCGCGTCGCGCTGTCGCGCCATATTGTCTCGCGACTGAATGGCAGCGCGGGCGGGATCGCCGCCGCACTAGCCACCGGCGACGTCGGCACGATTAGCGAGGAGGACTCGGAGGCGATGCGCCGCGCTGGGCTCGCGCATCTGCTGTCGGTGAGCGGATTGCATATTACGGCTGCGGTAGCCGCGACGATGTTGATCGTGCTGCGGCTGCTGGCGCTGAGTCCTTGGTTGGCGCTGCACGCCCGCTTGCCGTTGATCGCTGCGTTGGCGGGCGCAGCTGCGGCAATCGGCTATACGTTGCTGACTGGAAGCCAGGTTCCGACGATCCGGTCGTGCGTCGCCGCGCTGCTCGTGTTGGCGGCGCTGGCGCTGGGGCGCGAGGCGATGACCTTGCGCCTCGTCGCGGCAGGCGCGGCGTGCGTCATGCTCGTCCTTCCCGAATCGGCGGCGGGGCCGAGCTTTCAACTCTCGTTTGCGGCGATAACTGCGATCATGGCGCTGCACGAGCACCCTTCCGTTCGCGCGTTTTTCGGGCCCCATGAGGAGGGGCGACCGCGCCGGCTCGCTCGCGGGGTAGCATCACTGTTACTCACCGGCCTGCTCGTCGAGTTCGCACTCATGCCGATCGCGGTCTATCATTTCCATAAGGCCGGGCTTTACGGCGCCTTCGCCAACATCATCGCGATTCCCCTGACGACCTTCGTGGTTATGCCACTGGAGGCTTTGGCGTTGCTACTCGATGCCGGCGGGCTGGGGGCGCCGATATGGTGGCTGGTCCAACGGTCGCTCGATACGCTGCTGTGGCTCGCGCATATCGTTGCAAGCGCGCCAGGCTCGGTGCGGTCCTTGCCCGCGATGCCGACGGCGGCGTTCGCGCTGATGATCGTCGGTGGCATATGGATCGCCTTGTGGCGAACGCGGTGGCGACGGCTCGGGCTGGTCCCGCTGGTGATCGGCGCGATCTGGGCGCTGACGACGCCGGCCCCGGATGTTCTCGTCACCGGTGACGGGCGCCATGTCGCGGTGCGCACGGGCGCGGGGCTCGCAATGCTGCGGGATAAGGCCGGCGACTATACGCGGGACATGCTGGCGGAGAACGGCGGCGTGGATGGCGAACCGCTGCTGCTGGCGGACCAACCCGACGCGCGGTGCAGTCGCGATCTGTGCGTCACCGATATCGCCGCACGGGGACGGATGTGGCGGGTCCTTGCGACGCGCAGCGCCTATATGGTCCCGATCGCCGAGCTGATCACCGCCTGTCGGAGCGCCGACGTTGTTGTCAGCGAACGCGGTCTGCCGAAGCGGTGCGTACCGCGGTGGCTGAAACTGGATCGTCGTGTACTCCGGCGTACGGGCGGCGTCTCGCTGACCTTGGGGGCGGGGACGGTCGTGACGATACTGAACGCGGGCGACCGCCACCCTTGGCGCGACCCGCCAATCCTCGAACGCACCCCATTCAAGCCGCAGCAGGGCGGGTTTCGGGGTTCAGCATCGGCGTTTCGAGTAAATGGGAAACGCTGACGCGTAAAATTGATCACGCGAAGGCGCGAAGGCGGCATGATCCAATAAACCGCGGCCATTTCAACAAACGAGAGCGTCATGTCGGATTCCTCTGTGCCCGGGAAGGACGGTAGGCTGGTCCAGACACAACAGCTTCGCCCTTTTGCGCTTTTGCGTGAACACAATCATCCGTAGCCGCAGGAGATTGTAGTTAGATGAATGTTCACGCGGAGACGCGGAGACGCGGAGAAGTTTTGCAGGGCAGAGTAAATTTGGCGGGCGGTTGTCTGGGTCTCATTCCGAAGGCATTTGGAACAGCGGCGTTCTTCTCGGAGCGGAACACCTCTGCGTCTCTGCGCCTCTGCGCGAACCAATCTTCTGTTGCGCCGAGGGTTGTCGACAAGATGTTCGCGCAGACGCGCGGAGGCGCAGAGATTATAGATTTGGGCCGCGAGCGCCGTTTTGTAATGAAATGTGGAATCGTCTTCCGAATGCCATGCCGCATCGAAAATAGACGTCCACGCGGCTCACGGCATTGTGTAAAGACTGCATCAAAACGCTTGCGGTATCTTCAACGCTCTTGCGCAAGTTGCCGGGCCTGTTGAACAATTCTATTGCCCGGTAACCGATGCAACGAGGAATCCGTCCTGCCGATCGGCATTCTGCGTCGCCGGTGCGACCGGAGAACGAGGCCGACGGGCCGGGCGACCACGCCGGTCGGCCCTACGCGGGTCAGTCGTAGCGGCGGAGGATGCCGGAGAGTTTGCCCTGCACGCGGACTTGGGCGGGGGCGTAGCGTTGGGGGTCGTAGGCTCGGTTTGCCGGGTCGAGGCGGACCATGGCGCCTTCGCGGCGGAAGTATTTTAGGGTGGCTTCGCTGTCCTCGATCAGCGCCACGACGATTTCACCGTCTCGCGCCGTTTCGGTGCGGCGGATCAGGGCGTAGTCGCCGTCCAGGATACCGGCTTCGACCATCGAGTCGCCCGAGACTTCTAAGGCATAGTGTTCGCCGGTGCCCAGCAGCGCGGCGGGGACGGCTAGCATGGTGCTGCCTTCGAACGCTTCGATCGGGACGCCGGCGGCGATGCGGCCGTGCAACGGAATCTCGATGACGTCGTTGGCCGGTTGCGGCGTCGCGGCGGCGGGGGCTGCCTTGACGTTCGACTGCTTGGACGGGGTCTTCTTTTCCGGGCGCTCGGGCATGCGCAGCACTTCGAGCGCGCGCGCGCGGTTGGGCAGGCGGCGGATGAAGTTGCGCTCCTCAAGCGCGCTGATCAGACGGTGGACGCCCGACTTCGACTTGAGGTCGAGTGCGTCCTTCATCTCCTCGAACGACGGCGAGACGCCGGTATCGTTGAGGCGATCGTTGATGAAGCAGACGAGTTCGTGCTGCTTGCGCGTGAGCATGGCGGTTCTCCGTCCGGAACAGACTGGGAACTTCTATGGAACATAATTAACGCCGTCAAGCGCTCGCTTCACGCGATCACTAGGATTTCCGCCGATTCGCCTGTCTTTGCGACGGGGGCGTTGCCGGGGCGGACGATCAGGCAGGTAGAGCGGGCCAGTGTCAGGAGCATCGAACTGTCCTGGATCGTCGAGGCATAGGCTTTGCCGTCGCGCAGTTCGGCGCGGAGATAGTCGGTGCGGGCGTTGTTGGCGGGCAGGTCTTCGCCGAGCAGCGCGTGGGTCGACTGGGGGAGCGGGTCGCTTGCGCCAGCCATGTGCGCGACAACCGGTTTCACGAACAACATCGCGGTGACGAACGCGGAGACCGGGTTGCCGGGGAGGCCGAGCACCATCATCTCGCCGATCCGGCCGGCCATCATCGGCTTGCCGGGGCGCAGCGCGATCCGCCAGAAATCGATGGTGCCGCCAGCGGCTTCGATCGCCGGGCGGACGAGGTCGTGATCGCCGACCGACGCGCCGCCGGTGGTGACGAGCAGGTCTGCCTGCACGCTGGCGAAGGCTTCGCGGAGGATTTCGAGATTGTCGGGCAGGATGCCGAGGTCGATGATGTCGACGGGCATGTCGGCGAGCATTGCGGCGAGCATGATGCCGTTCGATTCGGGGAGCGCGACGCCGTCGGTGGTCGAGCCGGGGGGGACGAGTTCGTCGCCGGTGGCGGCGACGGCGACGCGGACGCGGCGGTTGACGGTGAGGCTGCCGTGGCCGCCAGTCGCGGCGACGGCGATGCGTGCGGGACTGAGGCGGTCGCCGGCGGCGATCAGGCGGGTGCCGGTGGAGAAGTCGAGGCCCTTGCGGCGGGTGTTGCGGCCGAGCGTCGGGGGGCCTTCGCCGGCCAAAATCAGGGTTGCGCCGTCTCGCTCGGCCTCTTCCTGGACCATGACGGTGTCGGCGCCTTCGGGCATTGCGGCGCCGGTGAAGATGCGGGTGGCTTCTCTTGGGCCGACCTTGCCGGTGAAGGGCCGGCCGGCGGCGCTTTCGCCGATGACTTTCCAGGGGCCGGGGAGGTCTTCGAAGCGGATCGCGTAGCCGTCCATGGCGGACAGGTCGGCGGCGGGTTGCGTGCGGCGGGCGAGGATGTCCTCGGCGGCCCAGCGGCCGGCGGCTTCGCGCAACGTCACGGTCCCGTGGCCGACGCGGGGGGCCATGGCGAAGAGGCGGGACTGGGCTTCGGCGACGGGGACTAGGGTCATGCTAAGGCTCTGTTTTTGGGCGGTTCTGAAAAGTGAAGTATAGAAAGTGTAGACGCTGGGAGCGGTTTGGCGGTGGGCGCTTCGGGCGGGGCGTTGGGGGAGAAGCGCGGGGTGCGGGGGTATGTTCCGTCGCTTTGCCATGGGTTTGGTGTGTAGGACAGGTGTTGTTGGCCGGGAGTGCGACGGCAGGGCGGTCTTTGTGACTGACTTGACTGCGTTAGATCGAACGTCGCTCCCACCTCCTTGTTCTCCCGCGAAGGCGGGAGCCCAGTCTGGGTCCCCGCCTTCGCGGGGAAACAAGGGTTGGGCGGAACGGTTGCCCTCTAATACTGTGGCCTTCCCAACTGGGCCCCGGCCTTCGCCGGGGTGGTGTTTTGATTTGGTCGCGGGCTTCTCCGGCGGTGACTGCCAGTGCGGATGGGTCCTCGATAGCGTTCCTCGACCGTTGGCCAGCGCGGGTTCATCCGGTGCGGGGCTTTGTTTGGGGGGAAAGAGACACCAGATCAGCATGATGACACGTAATCGGCCTCGGGCGAGAGACAGGATCGGGGCGGCGGTGGGTGCTGTCCTGTTGCCGGGGGTGCTGGGCTATGCGCTGCTCAATGGGCTGGTGGTGCCGATGCCGGCGGCGGTGAGCGATGCGTTGAAGGTGTTCGATGCGGCGCCGCCTCCGCCACCGCCGCCTGAGGAGAAGGTGCGGCCTCGGCCTTCGCCTAGCCGCAAGCCGGAAGGGGCTGCGTCGCCGCCTAATTTGAAGTCGAAGGCTACCGAGGTGGTGGCGCCGCCTGTGGTGCCGGTCGTTATCCCGCCGCCTGTCGTCGTTGCGGAGAAGGCTGGGGTGGGGACGCAGGCTACGGCGGGGGCTTCGGATGTGCGCGGGCCGGGAACGGGGAGTGGCGGAGTCGGGAATGGCACCGGGAGTGGGGGATATGGCGACGGCGACGGCGGCGGGGGCGAGGAGACGCCGCCGGAGTGGCGTAGCGGGCGGTTGAGGGATTCGGATTATCCGCGGGAGGCCGCCGAGACCGGGATTCGGGGGCGGGTGTTTGTGCGGTACCTGGTCGAAACCAATGGGCGGGTGTCGGGGTGCCGCGTGACTCGGTCGAGCGGAAGCCGGGTCCTGGATACTCTGACGTGCCGGCTGATCGAGCAGCGGTTTCGGTATGATCCGTCGCTCGATGCTGCGGGCCGGCCGGTCGAGTCTACGATCGTGGAAAGCCACGACTGGTCGATGGATGGGGATTGAAGTCCCAGGCTAGGAGCGTTCTGCTTGGCTTGCCCTCACCCTCGCCGCCTATGGCGTCTATCCCTCTCCCCTTTGGGGAGAGGGTTTTCTTTTAGGCGGTCCAGTTGCCGGATTTGCCGCCGGACTTGGCGCGGACGCGGATGTCGCTGAGGACCATCGTCTTGTCGATCGCTTTCGCCATGTCGTAGATCGTCAGGAGCGTGACCGTGGCAGCGGTGAGCGCCTCCATCTCGACGCCGGTCTTGCCTTCGGTCGAGGCGGTGGCGGTGGCGGTTACGCCGGTTTCGTCGACGACCAGATCGATCTCCACCTTCGTCAGCGGGAGCGGGTGGCAGAGGGGGATGAGGTCGCTGGTGCGCTTGGCGGCCATGATGCCGGCGACGCGCGCGACGGCCAGGACGTCGCCCTTTTTCGCGGTGCCGGCGCCGATCGCCGCGGCGGCTTCGGCGGACATGGTGATGCGGCCGGAGGCGATGGCTTCGCGGGCGGTCACCGCCTTGCCGCCGACGTCGACCATTCTTGCCGAGCCGGCTTCGTCGATGTGGGTCAGGCCGGTCACCCGACGAGCGCCCGGGTAGCGGCTTCGACGTCGGCCTGGCGCATGAGCGCTTCGCCGATCAGGAAGCAGTGGATGTCGTGCGAGGCCATCGCGTCGAGCTCTGCGCGCGTCGTGAGGCCGCTTTCAGCGACGAAGGTGCAGTCCTTGGGCGCCTTGCCGACGAGGTCGTAGGTGCGCTGGAAATCGACCGAGAAGTCGCGCAGGTCGCGGTTGTTGACGCCAATCAGGCGCGACTTGAGCCTCAGTGCGCGCTCCATCTCGTGCGCGTCGTGGACCTCGACCAGCACGTCCATGCCGCATTCGAGCGCGGAGGCTTCGATCTCGGCCATCTGGATGTCGTCGAGCGCGGCGACGATGATGAGGATGCAGTCGGCACCGATCGCGCGTGCCTCGGTCGACTGCCACGGATCGACCATGAAGTCCTTTCGCAGGACGGGGATCGAGACGGCGTCCCGCGCGGCGGTGAGGTATGCGTCGGAGCCCTGGAACCACTTTTCGTCGGTCAGCACCGAGAGGCACGCGGCGCCACCGGCTTCATAGGCGCGGGCGTGCGCGACGGGGTCGAAGTCGGTGCGGATCAGGCCTTTCGAGGGGCTCGCTTTCTTCACCTCGGCGACCAGCGCGTAGCCGGTCTTCGCGGCGCCCTTTTTTGCATCAAGCGCGGCGCGGAAGCCACGCGGCTTCGACATGCGGGCGATGCCGGCGTCGATGTCGGCGAGCGATGTGGTTGCCTTGCGCGCGGCAACTTCGGCGCGCTTGGTCTCGAGGATACGGTCGAGCATGGTCATGTCAGTAGGCGATCCAGCGGGCGAGCAGCGCGTCGGCGCTGCCGGTGTCGAGGGCGGCGGCGGCCTTGGCCGCGCCGTCGACAAGAGTGGGGACGGTGCCGGCGACCATCAAGGCGGCGGCGGCGTTGAGCAGGACGGCGTCGCGGTAGGCGCCGGCCTCGCCTTTCAGCAGGCGGCGGAGTGCGTCGGCGTTGTGGTGAGCGTCGCCGCCGCGGATGTCGGTGATCGCGTGGCGCGTGAGGCCGGCGTCTTCGGGGGCGACTTTGCCCTGCAGCGTAACGCTGCCGACCGAGGCGACGATGCTGGGGCCGGCGCCCGACAGCTCGTCGAGGCCTTCTTCGCCCGAGACGACGAGCGCAGCTTCGGTGCCGAGCTGTTCGAGTGCTTCGGCGTAGAGCGACACATAGTCGGGGCGGGCGATGCCGATGAGCTGGCGGGTGGTGCCGGCCGGGTTGGCGAGCGGGCCCATCAGGTTGAAGATCGTCCGCTTGCCGATGCGTTGGCGGATTGGGGTGATGCGCTTCATCGCCGGGTGGTGATTGGCGGCGAACAGGAAGGCGATGCCGATCTCGTTGAGGCTGGCCTCCGCGGTGGCGCCGGCGCGGTCCATGTCGAGGCCGAGGACTTCCAGCGTGTCGGCGGCGCCGGCCTTGCTCGAGGCGGCACGGTTGCCGTGCTTGGCGACGGGGACGCCGGTTGCCGCGACGACTAGCGCGACGGCGGTCGAGACGTTCAAGGTGTGGTGGCCGTCGCCGCCGGTGCCGCAGACGTCGATCGCGCCGGCGGGGGCGTCGATCGGGATCATCCGGTTGCGGAGTGCGCGCGCGGCTTCGGCGATCTCGATGCTGGTTTCGCCGCGGGTCGCGAGGTCGGTGAGGAAGGTGGCGATCGCGTCGTCGCTCGCGCGGGCGTCGAGGATGTCGGCGAACGCTTCTCGGGCGGATTCGCGCGAGAGGGGGGAGCTGGGGTCTGGGAGAACGGTGGTCGTGGTCACAGCTCCAGGCCTTCGCGCGGTTTCACCGGGATACCGGCCATCTTGAGGAAGTTGGCCAGCATCGCGTGGCCGTGTTCGGTCGCGATGCTTTCCGGGTGAAACTGGACGCCGTGGATCGGCAGCGTCTTGTGGCGGAAGCCCATGACCGTGCCGTCCTGCGCGGTCGCGTTGACGACCAGCGTGTCGGGAACCGCGTTGACGATCAGCGAGTGATAGCGTGTGGCGATGAACGGCGAGGGCAGCCCGGCGTACAGCCCGGTATCGTCGTGGACGACGGGTGAGGTCTTGCCGTGCATCAAGCCACCGCGCTCGACCTTGCCGCCGAAATGCTGGCCGATCGCCTGGTGGCCGAGGCACACGCCTAGCAGCGGCTTGCCGGCGTCCGCGCATGCGGCGACCAAGTCGAGGCTTACGCCCGCCTCGGTCGGCGTGCAGGGGCCGGGGGAAATGAGGAACGCGTCCGCGCCCGACGACAGAGCCTGCCCGGCGGAGATCGCATCGTTGCGGACGACTTCGACCTCGGTACCAAGCTCCATCAGATAATGGACGAGGTTCCAGGTGAAGCTGTCGTAATTGTCGACGACGAGGATCATGGCGCCGCCATAGCCGATGCGTCACGCCGCGCAACGGTGTTGCCGCAAACCGAGGCCGTTGGACGGGCGGTCGCAATTCTGTCGTGTTGCAGTCGCGAGAGCGGAGCACCGCTCCTATATGAGCACTATCATTCAGGGCGGAGCAATGCCGCGTGCTGGACGTTATCCTTTCAAAGGAGCTTAACCGATGTTTCGTACCGCCGTCCTCGCTGCACTGATCGCACTTCCCGCCATGGCCTCGGCGCAGGACGCACAAGTCGACACGCCGCCGCAGCGTATTCGCAGCGTGACGCTGACCGGCGACCAGAAATGTCCGAAGTCGAGCGGTGGCGAGATCGTCGTGTGCTCGACGCTCGACCAGCCTTATCGCATCCCGAAATCGTTGCGCGACGACAAGCCGGTCGCGGCGCAGAACCAGAGCTGGGTCAACCGCGCGGCGACGATGGATCAGGTCGGGCGCGTGGCTGGCGGATTGCCGGATACGTGTTCGGCGGTCGGCACGGGTGGCCAGTCGGGCTGCTTCATGCAGCGCAACCAGGCGTATGCTGCGGAGCGTCGGGCGTCGGCTACCGAGTCGAACACGCAGCCGTAAGTTTGTCGTTCTCCGGTGAAGGCAGGGACCAAGACTGGTTCCCTGCCTTCACGGGTCGCCGTTCTGCCTACTGACCGAAGCCCGGTGCCTTCGCCCGGCTGACCGCTTCGCGCGCGGCGGCGAGGATAGCGCCGGCCTTGGCTTCGCACTCGCGTTGTTCGTATTCGGGGACGCTGTCGGCGACGATGCCGGCGCCCGCTTGGACGTGGATCGTGCCGTCCTTCACCACCGCCGTTCGCAGAACGATGCACGAATCTATCGAGCCGTCGGGGGAGAAATAACCGACCCCGCCGGCGTACGCGCCGCGGCGTTCGGGTTCCAACTCGGCGATGATCTGGCAGGCGCGGACCTTCGGTGCGCCACTGACCGTGCCGGCGGGGAAGCCCGCGAAGAGCGCGTCGAGCGCGTCCTTGTCGGGGGATAGCGTGCCGACGACGTTCGAGACGATGTGCATGACGTGGCTGTAGAACTCGACGCCGTAGCTGGCGGTTACCTTTACCGAGCCCGGTGACGCGGCGCGACCGACGTCGTTGCGGCCGAGATCGAGCAGCATCAGATGTTCCGCGCGCTCCTTGGGGTCGGCGAGCAGGCTGATGCGGTTCGCTTCGTCCTCGGCGGCGGTCTTGCCGCGCGGGCGGGTGCCGGCGATCGGGCGGATCGTGACTTCGTCGTCGCGGACGCGGACGAGGATCTCGGGGCTCGATCCGATCAGCGCGAAGCCCGGCAGGTCGAGGTGATACAGGAAAGGCGACGGGTTGATGCGGCGTAGCGAGCGGTAGAGCTCGAACGGCGGCAGTGCGAACGGCGTACTGAAGCGTTGCGCGAGCACGACCTGGAAGATGTCGCCGGCGAGGATGTAGTCCTTTGCCGCGGCGACCATCTCGCCGTAGCGGCGCTCGGGAAGCGCGGGCGTGTAAGTCGGTTCGGCGACGTCGGCGCGGATCGGTGCGGGGACGGGCGTGCTGGCGAGCTTGGCGGCGACCGCGTCGAGACGCTCTTCGGCTTCGGTCACGATCGAGTCGGCATCGCGTGCGGGATCAGGCCAGGCTGGCGCGACGAGGTAGAGCGCGTCGGTCAGGCGATCGAACACGAGGATGACGGTCGGCCGCACGAAGATCATGTCGGGCAGGCCGAGCGGGTCGACCGGCGGTTGCGGCAGAGTCTCGACCAAGCCGATCGTCTCATAGCCGAAATAGCCGACGAGGCAGGCGAGCGCGCGGGGAAGTTCGGCGGGAACGTCCGCGCGGCATTCGGCGACCAGCGCGCGGAGTGCATCGAGCGTGGGGACGGGGCACGGCGCGAACGTCTCGCGATCGGTGGCCCAGTGACGGTTGATCTCGGCGCTATGCCCGTGCGCGCGGAACAGCAGGTCGGGGGCGAGGCCGATCAGGCTGTGGCGACCGCGGATCGCGCCGCCCTCGACCGATTCGAGCAGGAAGTCGCCGCGTCCGGGCTCGATCAGCTTCAGCGCGGCGGCGACCGGCGTCTCGGTATCGGCGACCTGACGACGCCAGACGAGCGCGGGACGCCCTTCGGCCAAAGCTTCGCGCGCGCTCGTCATACGATCAGTTCCCGGCAGCGCCCTGGCCGAGCAGGTCGGCACGGACGCGGGCGATCGAGGTTGTGTTGGTCTTCACGCCGACGTCGGCACGGACCGCCTTGGCGAACTGCTCGACATATTCGCGACCGACCGAGCGGGCGATGTTGCCACGCGCGGCCTTGATCGCAGCCTGGTTGCCGGCCGCGTTGCCGCTGGCGATGCTGTCGAGCTTGATGATGAACCAGCCACTGTCGTCGGGTGCGGCAAGCGTCTTGGCGGTGTTCGGCGCCATGCTGAACATCAGCGCGAGGGCCGGCGGGGCACCGCGCGGATCGGCGGCGATCTGCGCGCGCGACGCGGTCAGCGGACGCGCGGCGGGAAGTGGCAGCTTGGTCTGCGCCAGCGACTGCTGGATCGGCATGCCCTTGTTGATCCGGGCGAGCACATCGGCGGCGACCTTCCGCGCAGCCTGGCGCGAGCGATCGGCGGTCACGTCACGGAGCACGTCGGCGCGAACCTGTGCCAGCGGGCGCGGGGTGGCGGGAACGACGCGGCCGAGCGCGACGACCGCGAAGCCGCCATCGGTGCCGAGCTGGACGAGCTGCGGCCCGTCGCCATCGGCGGCCTGGAACGCGGCGGCGACGAGCGGCGCGATCGCGGGATCGGGCTTGCTGGCGGCATCGTCGGGGTTGACGCCGTTGGCGATCAGCGCCGGCGTGGTGACTGCGGCGAGCTTCTGGTCGGCGATGACTTCATCGAACGTCGCGTTCTTCGAGAGCGAGTCGTCGATCTTGTCATGGACGTCGGACAGCGCGGCGGCCGCCTTCTGGATGCCGAGTGCAGCGGCGATCTCGCCACGGACCTGGTCGAGCGAGCGACCGGCGACGTTCTCGATCTTGTCGACCTTGGCGACGGTCCAGCCGAGCTGCGTGCGGACCGGCCCGATCACCGCGCCGCTGGCGGCGGCGAACACGGCATCGGCGACCTGCGCGGAGGCGGTGCCGGCATAGGCGGCCTTCTCGACACCGGCCTGGGTCGAGGCTTCGAGACCGGCAGCGCGGGCGGCGTCAGCGAGGCTGGTACCGGCCTTCACCTTGGCGGCAAGCGCGGTGGCGCCGGCCTGGTCGGCAATGACGACCTGCGTAATCGTGCGCTTCTCGGTCGCGGCGTAGCGAGCGCGGTCCTGCTGGTAGGTCTTGGCGATCTCGGCGTCGGTCGGGACGGCCTGCGCCTTGACCCGGTCGGGCGAGACGATCGCGTAGCGGACGATGCGGCGCTCGGGCACGGTGTAGCGTGCGATGTTGCGCTTGTAGAAGGTAGCGAGGTCGGCATCGCTTGGCGCGGGGCCGGCTGGGACGACCGCGGCAGGGATGAAGCCGATCGTGCCGGTGCGCTTTTCGAGCAGCAGCGACGCGTAGGGGAGCGCGAGCTGGCTGGCGACCTGGGTCGCGCCGGTGCTCGGAATGGTAAGCTGTTGCGCGAACGTGTCGCGGACGATGTCGCTGCGAATCTGCGCGTCGGTCAGCTTCCGCTGGGCGAGCACCTGACGGTACAAATTCTCGTCGAACTTGCCGGTCGGTCCCTGCAACGCGGGGATGCTGGCGATCTGGCCGTCGACGGCGCGCTTGCTGACGACCATGCCCTGCGCACGGCCGAACTGCTCGAGCGCCATGCTGGAGACGATCCGGTCGAGCGTGCCGTCGAGCCCGCCCTGGTTGACGAAGGTCGCCATGTCGAGCGTCGGCTGTTCCTGGCGGAAGCCCTCGAGCTGCGTCTGCGCCTGCGTCTTGAGGTCGTTGACGGTGACCTCGGCCTTGCCGACCTTGGCGACGTCGCCACCGGTGATCCCTGCGCCACCGGTCATCGAGCTCAAGCCCGTGATGTCGCCCGCAGCGAACGCGAGCGCGATGACGCCGAGCACGATGAACGTGATGACCACGCCGACCTTCGAATGGGTAAGGCGGCGAAAGAAAGCGAGCATGGACAGCCGATCGACAGGGATGGGAACGCGGTTGCTTTACGGGGGCAAGGGCGGCTCTTCAAGTCGGGCGGTTGCACAGTCCTTCGGGTCGTGTCGTCCCGTGCGGGGTTGTACAGGGCGGGTGCGTCGCTATCGCTGGGCAAAACATGCGGGAGATCGTGATGCGGCGGAAGCTTGTAGCCGGAAACTGGAAGATGAACGGGTCGCGGGCGATGCTCGTCGAACTCGAGACGATCGCGGCGGCAGCGCAGGCGGCGCCGGGGATCGACGTGTCGGTCGCGGTGCCATTCACGCTGATCGATGCGGCGTCGCAACGCGTGCCAGGGTTGGCGATCGGTGCGGAGGACGTGCACGAGGCGGATTCGGGCGCGCATACCGGCTGCGTCTCGGCGGCGATGGTCAAGGAAGTCGGCGCGTCGTTCACGATCGTCGGTCATTCGGAGCGGCGCGCGGACCAGCACGAGACGAGCCACGACGCGTGGGCGAAGGCGGCGGCGGCACGGCGGCAGGGGCTGCACGTGATCCTGTGCTGCGGCGAGACCGAGGCGGAGCGCGATGCGGACCGTGCCGAGCGCGTAGTGCAGGCGCAGATCGAGAAGTCGGTGCCGGACAATGCGGACGGGAGCTGGTTCACGCTGGCTTATGAGCCGCGCTGGGCGATCGGCACGGGACGCACGCCGACGCTGGACGAGATCGCGGCGATCCATGCGATTGCGCGGTCGAAATTGCGGATGCTGATCGGTGACGCGGCGGCGGGCGTGCGGATCCTGTACGGCGGGTCGGTGACAGGGGCGAATGCGGCGGCGATCCTTTCCACGCCGAACGTCGATGGTGCGCTGGTTGGTGGCGCGAGCCTGACCGCGGAGAAGTTCGTGCCTATCATCGAGGCGGCGGCATCGCTGTGAACGCCCATCGGTGCTTGCATGCAAGGCCGTTAAGTCCCGATAAACCCTGTGCTCTTATGATTAACGGGTGATTCGGCGATCGGATGCTGGATCGGCGTGACGCGGCTTTCGTGCGAGGGTTGATATGGCCAAATTGTTCTCCCGGTGCGTCGGCGCCTCGGTCGCGGTCTGCGCGATGGTGTCAGCGATGCCGGTACGGGCGGAGACGCCGCGCGAGTTGCTGACGCAGGCCGGATTCGTCGACCGCGATCGCAGCATCGCGCTGGCGCGGATCGACCGGGCGGCGGCAGCGGCGGGGCAGGCGCTGAGCCGCTCGCCGAACGATGCCGAGGCCGCGATCATGCAGGCGATGGCGAACGGGTATCGCGCGAAACTGCTGGGGAACCGGGGGCAGGCGATCGCCGCGCGAAAACAATATGAGGCGCTAGTGGTCCGCTATCCGCGCAATGCCGAGGCGCAGGCGGCGTTGGGCGCCTGGCATGTCGGCGTGATCGCGAAGCTCGGGCGGTTCGTCGGGCGTGCGGTGGCGGGGGCGCAGAAGGCGGTCGGGTTCGAGGCTTTGGATAAGTCGGTGGCGTTGGGTGGCAATCGCGCGATGTTTGCCGGGCTTGCCGGGCTGTTGCGGCTGGAGCTGGATCCGAACGATGCTCGGGGACGCGCGCTGGTCGAGACCGCGAGCAAGGCACCGACACCGACCGCGATCGACGGGTATGTGCGGAAAGCTGCGGTAGCGGTGCTCGTGCCGCTGCGCGCGGGTGATGCGAATGCGACGAAGGCCCTGGCGGACAAGTTGCTGCCGTTCGGGCAGTTCGCGACGGGGTGATCCCGGTTACGGTCTCACCGCTGTCATTCCCGCGGAGGCGGGAACCCATACTGGCTCGCGTATCGGTGTGATCACCGACACCTGAGATTATGGATCCCCGCCTGCTTGCGGATGACGGCGTGTTTGGCGTTCCCTTTATTTAGCGCGAGTACCGCTTGGCCAACATCGCGAACGCGGCGCGGAGGGCATAGGCTTCGCCACCCTTCGGTCGCCCTGGTTTGGCGGACGGGCGCCATGCGAACACGTCGAGATGGGCCCACGCCGCGGTCTTCGGCACGAACCGACGCAGGAACAGCGCGGCGGTGATCGCACCAGCGAACCCGCCATCGGGTGCGTTGACCATGTCGGCGATGTCCGACTTCAGCATCTCGTCGTAACCGTTCCAGAGCGGCAGGCGCCACATCTGGTCGTTCTGCTCCAGCCCCGACGCGAGCAGGTCCGCCGCGAGCGCTTCGTCGTCGGTGAACATCGGCGGCAGGTCGGGACCGAGCGCAACGCGTGCCGCACCCGTCAGCGTCGCAAAGTCGAGGATCAGTTCGGGGTTGCTCTCGCCCGCCTTGGTCAGCGCGTCGCCGAGCACGAGGCGACCTTCCGCGTCGGTGTTGGTGTTCTCGACCGTCAGGCCCTTGCGCGTCGCGAGGACGTCGCCGGGGCGGAAGGCGTTGCCGGCGATGGAGTTCTCGACCGCGGGGATCAGGAGGTGGAGACGGACCGGGAGCTTGGCGGCCATCACGAGGCTCGCGAGCGCCAAGGCGTGTGCCGCGCCGCCCATGTCCTTCTTCATCAGCCGCATGCCGGCGGACGGCTTGATGTCGAGCCCGCCGGTGTCGAAGGTGACGCCCTTGCCGACCAGCGCGAGGCGGGGATGTGAAGGGTCGCCCCATTCGAGTTCGATCAGGCGGGGCGCGCGGTCCTTGCTCGCGGCCTGGCCGACCGCGTGGATCATCGGGTAGCCGGTCGCGAGCGCATCGCCGCGCGTGGTCGTGACGGTCGCGCCGTGGCGTTTGGCGAGCGTCTCGGCGGCGGCTTCGAGATCGGCGGGGCCCATGTCGGAGGCGCCGGTGTTGACGAGGTCGCGGACGAGCGCGGTAGCTTCGGCGAGGCGGATCGTCTCGTCGATGTGCGCGGCGTCTTCGGTCAGTAGCACGCGGGGGCCGGTCGCGTCGGGCTTCACGTAGCGGGTGAACTGGTGCTGGGCGAGCATCCAGCCGAGCCCGGCAGCGCCGACCTGACCCTCCGCGAGTCGGTATGTGCCCTCTGGTAGCGAGGCGCCGAGCGAGGCGATCCGCCACGGCGACGTCACCGCTTCGTTGCAGACCAGCAGCATCGACCAGTCGTCCGCTGTCTCGCTGGGCAGCACCGCACGGTCGCCGGCCTTGCCGGTCAGTCGGTGCGCGGCGATCGTCGTGCGGATGCGCTGCGACTGCTTGGCGAGCCAGCCTTCATAGCCGTCGGGGTGGACGACGTGGATCGTCCGTGCGGGCTGGCCGCGGTCGGGTTGGAGCATTGAGGCGAAGTCGGTCATTGTGTGGGCGCCACCAAAAGTTGTTCGTATCGGCCGTTCGCGCCGGGTTCGGCATAGGTGCTGAGCGAGAGCGTGCGGTCGGGATAGGTGATGCGGTAGGTGCGGTTGACGAAGCCGCCGCGCAAGCGGGTCTTGCCGGTTTGTACGAATGCGGTGGGCTCGCCGAGTGCGCTCAGACTCGTCTTGTAGTCGGCGAGCGCGACCGGCTTGAAGTAAAAGTTAGCGTCCTCGGTTAGGCCTTTGCGGTCGAGCGTGCCGGTGCGGAGTTGGTCGTAGACGGCGCGGGCTCGGGTGAGTGCGGCGGTATCTTCGGCATTGGCGGGTGCGGGCGGCAGGACGATTTTGGCCACGCCCGCGGCGATGCGGCCCGTTGCGTCGCTGAACCAGCTGTTGGTGAGGACGACGATTGCTGCCTTTTCGTCGGGATAGACGGTGTTCTCGGACAGGAAGCCGACCGCTTCACCGCTGTGCTCGACATAGCGGCGGCCCTTCGTGCTGCCGGTGAAGACGCCAAGGCCGTAGCCGTTGCTGCTGCCGTCGGCGAGCTTGACCGGGGTTTCTTGTGCGGCCCAGTCGTCGGCCGGCAGCGTGGTGCGGTTGAGTCGTGCGACATCCCATTTGGCGAGGTCTTCCGCGCTCATCGAGAGTTCGCCGGCGGCGTAGAGCCAGCCATCCGCGCTGGGCGTCTCAGGGCGGACCGGGCCTAGCGCGAAGCGGCCATAGCCTTGGGGGAAGGCCTTGCCGATCGCCTTGTCCTGATCGAGCGCGCGGATGTCGAGCGGCTTGAAGATGCGTTGTTGGAGGAAGCTCAGCAACGGTTGGCGCGTGACCTTCTCGACGATGAGTCCGGCGACGACGTAGCCGGTGTTGGAATATTGCCACTGCGTGCCGGGGGCGAAATCGAGCGGCTTCTTGGCCCAGCGATCGACGATCTGCTGCGGCGTGACGGGGTTGGCCATCGCCGCGAAGCTGTAGTCCTGCGGCCAGTAATCCTGGAGGCCGGACGTGTGGCTGAGCAGCTGGCGGATCGTGATGCGCTCGCCGTCGGTGATGCCGGGGATGTATTTGGCGACGGTGTCGTCGAGGCTGAGCTTGCCTTCGTCCTCGAGCAGCAGGATCGCGGCGGCGGTGAACTGCTTGGAGATCGAGGCGATCTGGTAGGGGAGTTTGGGGTCTGCCTTGGCGATCGCCTCGGACGGTTTTCCGTACGCCTTGGCGAACACGATCCGGCCGCCGCGGACTACCGCGATCGAGGCGGACGGCACGCCGGTATCGCCGAGCGCGCCGGTGACCAGCGTGTCGATCTGCGCGGTTTCGGCGGGGGTGAGCGACTGCGCAATGGCGGGGGCCGGTAGCAGCGCGGCGACGGCGAGGAGGCGGAGGATCATGGCGTGCAACGAAGCAGAACCGGCCCGCGCGCGCAACGCCCGCGATTTTAATTCCGCGGCGGTTGAAGGGGTTAGGCTAGGGCAGAATTGTTGACGGAACTGGGCGTGTTACAGCCACGTTTCACCTCGTGCCGGGAGGCCAATACTCTCCAAGGGGACACAACCATGCTGTATACCATCGCCGTCATCCTGCTGATCCTCTGGCTGGCAGGTTTCGCCTTCCATGTCGCAGGCGGACTGATCCACATCCTGCTGGTGATCGCGGTCATCGTCGTTCTGGTGAAGCTGTTCACCGGGCGCAACGTGGTCTGACGACTGTTCTCCTGCGGACGCAGGAGCCCAGGGTTACGGGCGATATCGCTTGTTATCCTGGGCTCCCGCTTTCGCGGGAGAACGGTTAGGCGACGGGGACGCCGTAGAGGTCGTGATCGTCGGCGTCCTCGATCGTGACCGGGACGATGTCGCCGACCGTCAAATGGCCGGCATCGCGGAGGAAGACTTCGCCGTCGATCTCTGGCGCATCCGCCTTTGAGCGGCCAGTTGCGCCTTCCTCGTCGACTACATCGATGATCACGTCGAGGGTGCGGCCGATCTTGGCCTGCAACTTGGCTGCGGAGATTGCCGCTGTCTTTTCCATGATGCGGGCGTAACGCTCTTCCTTGAGCTCTTCGGGCACGTGATCGGGGAGCAGGTTCGCCGCCGCCCCCTCGACCGGCTCGAAGCGGAACGCGCCGACGCGGTCGAGTTGCGCTTCGTCGAGCCAGTCGAGCAGATACTGAAAATCCTCCTCGGTCTCGCCGGGGAAGCCGACGACGAAGGTCGAGCGGATCGTGATGTCGGGCGCGATCGTGCGCCAGTTGTGGATGCGCTGGAGCACTTTCGCATCGTTGCCGGGGCGCTTCATGCGGCGCAGCACCGACGGCGCGGCGTGCTGGAACGGGATGTCGAGATACGGCAGCACGAGGCCTTCCGCCATCAGCGGGATGACGTGGTCGACGTGCGGGTACGGGTAGACGTAGTGGAGGCGGACCCACGGTGCGATTCTGCCGAGCTCGCGCGAGAGGTCGGTCATGTGCGCGCGGACGTCTCGGGCTTCGTTGCGGGACATCGGGCCACCGGTCTTAACCGGCCAGCTGGCGTGGCGCAGGTCCACGCCGTACGCCGAGGTGTCCTGGCTGATGACCAGCAGTTCCTTGGTGCCGGCTTCGACGAGCTTCTCCGCCTCGCGCAGGATCGCGTCGGGGCGGCGGCTGACGAGGTCGCCGCGCAAGCTTGGGATGATGCAGAACGAGCAGCGGTGGTTGCAGCCCTCGGAGATCTTCAGATAGCTGTAGTGGCGCGGGGTCAGCTTCAGGCCGGCGTCGGGGATCAGGTTGAGGAATGCCGAGGGCGGCATCGGCGCAGCTGCGTGGACCGCGCCGACGACCTGCTCGTATTCGTGCGCACCGGTGATCGCGAGAACCTGCGGGAAGCGTGCGCGGATCGCGTCGGCTTCCTTGCCCATGCAGCCGGTGACGATGACGCGGCCGTTCTCGGCAATCGCCTCGCCGATCGCCTCGAGGCTTTCCTCCTTGGCGGAATCTAGGAAGCCGCAGGTGTTGACCAGGACGATGTCGGCGCCGGCATAGTCCGGCGACATCTGGTAGCCGTCGCCGCGGAGCTGGGTGAGAATCCGCTCGCTGTCGACGAGGTTCTTCGGACAGCCGAGCGAGACCATGCCGATCTTCGGCGGGGAGGGGAGTGTTGTTGCCATGAAGCCCGCGCACATAGGCGCTAAGTTCGGTTTTTTCTAGGCGGGGGGAATCTCATCCTGCATGGGTGAGGAGATTGCGCGGGAAGGAACCGATATGCTGGCGATTGGACTGATGTCGGGGACGTCGCTCGACGGGATCGATGCCGCGTTGATCGAGACCGACGGCGAGGCGTTCGTGCGGCCGATCGCGTTTCGCGGCGAGCCGTATTCGGATGCGGCGCGGGCGCAGCTGGCGGAGGCGACGCGGATGGCGCTGACGTTCGACAAGCCGCGCGCCAGTCCGCCGGTGGTCGCGGCTGGGGAGCTGATCACGCGCGCACACGTGTTCGCGGTGCACAAGTTGCTGGCGGATGCGGGGGTTGCGGCGGCGGAGGTCGACGTGATCGGCTTTCACGGGCAGACGATCGCGCATCGGCCGGATCGGCGTTGGACGTGGCAGATCGGCGACGGGGCGGCGGTGGCGCGGGCCACCGGGATCACGACGGTGTCGGATTTTCGGTCTGCGGATGTGGCGGCCGGCGGGCAGGGCGCGCCGTTGCTGCCGGTGTATCATGCGGCATTGGCGGCGGGGCTCGAGGGGCCGGTCGCGGTGCTGAACCTTGGTGGGGTGGGGAACATCACCTTCATTCCTGGTGGGCGGGACATGCACGATTCGCGCGAGATGTCGCCGGAGCGCGCGCAGATGACGGACCGCGATGGGCTGGTGGCGTTCGATACCGGGCCGGCGAACGGACTGATCGATAGCTGGGTCGAGGCGGAGACGGGTGCCCGGTATGATGCCGGGGGAGCGTTGGCGGCGTCCGGGCGAGTGGACGAAACGGTGCTGACGGCGATGCTCGATCACCCGTTTTTCGATGCGCCTCCGCCGAAGTCCTTGGACCGGAATGATTTTACGATCCAGCCGGCTCGGGGGTTGTCGGCGGCCGATGGGGCGGCGACTCTGACGGCGTTTACGGCCGCTACCGTGGCTGAGGCTTTGCGGCATTTGCCGGCTCGGCCGGTTCGGTTGCTGGTGGCGGGGGGGGGTCGGCATAATCCGACGATGCTGGCGATGATTGCGGAGCGGACCGGGTTGGTGGTCGAGCCTACCGATGTGCTCGGGTGGAACGGCGATGCGCTGGAGGCCGAGGGGTTCGCGTATATGGCGGTTCGGACGTTGAAGGGGCTGGCGATCAGTTTTCCGGGGACGACTGGGGTTCCGGTGGCGATGGGTGGTGGGGTTGTGGATCGGGTTTAGTTTGCCGGCCAACGTGTAAAAGCTTGTTCTCCCGCGAAGGCGGGAGCCCAGTATGGGCTCCCGCCTTCGCGGGAGAACAAGGGGGTGAGGGTGGCGCTCGCATTACTCGCACACGCCCCGCGATAACCGCACTCTACTTTCTACCACCCCGGCGGAGGCCGGGGCCCAATTGGAAAGGTTGCAGTGACGAAGCGCCCGCTCAGTTGGGGACGTCCCCCAATTGGGCCCCGGCCTTCGCCGGGGTGGTGCACCGGACTAGGTGCACCAAGCTATCAGTGCGGCTTCTTTGCCTTGGCCGGCTTCTTCGGCTCGGGCTTCTTTGGCGGAGTCTTCTTCTCCGCCGCATCCTTAGCGCGCAACGCAGGTGCCGCGATCGCCGCTGCAATACCCGCGATCACCGTCGCACCAACCGCGATAGCCGTCTTCGGGTGCGACTTCACCGCGTCCGTCGCCGTCGCGAGCCCAGCCTTTGCCGCGTCGGTCGCGTCCTCGACCCAGTCGCTGGTCGCCGCGGTCTTCTTCGCGTCGGGCTTTGGCTTGTGGTCGTCGTCGTGATGGACCTTGGCGTGCGGCATGGCGGAGTTGGGGATCGACGACATAGGGCTTGTCCTTCGGTAGGGGATGATGCCCGATAAACCGATCGCGTCCGTGACGGTTCCGTTACGGTCAGCCGCTTACCGCGCCGAAGTCACCGTTTGCGCGTCAACTCGCGCATCGCGTCGTCGAGCCCGGCGAGGCTCAGCGGGTACATCCGGTCGGTCATCAGTTCGCGGATGATCCGGACCGACTGCGAATAGCCCCATTGCGCTTCGGGCACCGGGTTGAGCCATGCCGCCGCCGGATAGGTGTTGGTCAGCCGCTGCATCCACACCGCGCCCGGCTCCTCGTTGAAATGCTCGACCGAGCCGCCGGGGTGGGTGATCTCGTACGGGCTCATCGACGCGTCGCCGACGAAGATCAGCTTGTAGTCGTGGCCGTATTTGTGGAGCAGATCCCACATCGGCGTGCGCTCGGCAAAGCGGCGCGTATTGTCCTTCCACACGCCTTCATAAGGGCAGTTGTGGAAGTAGAAGAATTCGAGGTTCTTGAACTCGGTGGTCGCGGCCGAGAACAGCTCCTCGCAGAGCTTGACGAACGGGTCCATCGAGCCGCCGACGTCCAGGAACAGCAGCAGCTTCACCGCATTGCGGCGTTCGGCGCGCATGACGATGTCGAGATAACCTTGCCGCGCGGTGCCGGCGATCGTGCCGTCGATGTCGAGTTCGTCGGCGGCACCGTCGCGCGCGAAGCGGCGCAGGCGGCGCAGTGCGACCTTGATGTTGCGGGTGCCGAGTTCCTTGGTGTTGTCGAGGTTGCGGAACTCGCGCTGGTCCCAGACTTTCAGCGCGCGCTTGTGCGTGCTTTCGCCGCCGATGCGGACGCCCTCGGGGTTGTAGCCGCCGTTGCCATACGGGCTCGTGCCGCCAGTGCCGACCCATTTGTTACCGCCCTGGTGGCGTTCCTTCTGCTCCTCAAGGCGTTTCTTGAGCGTCTCCATGATCTCGTCCCACGAGCCGAGCGACTTGATCGCCGCCATTTCTTCGGGGGTCAGGAATTTCTCGGCGACCGCCTTCAGCCAGTCCTCGGGCACATCGCCGGCGGGCGTGCCGTAGCTGGTGGCGAGGCCGCGGAAGACCTTGGCGAAGACCTGGTCGAACTTGTCGAGCAGCCCCTCGTCCTTCACGTACACCGCGCGGGAGAGGTAGTAGAAATCCTCAGGGGTCCGCTCGATCACCTCGGCGTCGAGCGCCTCGAGCAGGATGAGGTGCTCCTTGAGGCTGGCGGGGATGCCGGCGCTGCGGAGTTCGTCGAGGAAGTTCAGGAACATGGGGTCACTCCGTCACTTGGCCGCGGCGATCGGCAGTTCGATCGCGCTGGGCTGCGCGGTCGAGTGGAAGACGCTGATCGTCGCCTTGCGGTAGTCGGCGGGTTTCGCGTCGAAGATGTTGGGGACGTAGGTCTGCGGGTTGCGGTCGTAGAGCGGGAACCAGCTCGACTGGACCTGAACCATAATGCGGTGGCCGGGGAGGAAGACGTGGCTGGCGTTGGGCAGGACGACGCGGAAATGCGTCGGCTGGCCGGCGACGATCGGCGTCGGCTTGTCGAACCCGTCGCGGTAGCGGCCGCGCAAGATGTCCATCGAGATGGCAAGCTGGTAGCCGCCCATCTCGGGCTTGTCGGAATATTCCGCCGGGTAGACGTCGATCAGCTTCACCACGAAATCGCCGTCGGTGCCGGTAGTGCTGGCGATCAGGTCCGCGACGGGCGCGCCGGCGATCGCGACTGGGTTCGTCAGTGGCGGCGTCTGGTAGGTGAGGACGTCTGTGCGATCGGAGAACGGGCGCTGGTCGTCGACGAGCCACTGCCGCCAAGTCGAGCCGGTCGCGTAGGTCGGGCGGATCGGGCGGAGGCGGTAGGGGATCGGCTTGGCGGGATCGGAGATATAGTCGTCGTGGCCGTCCTGCGCGGGGGCGGTGGCGCCGAGGCCGCTGGCGGGCTGGAAGTAGAGTTTCTGTGTGGCGGTCGAGTTCGGCCAGCCGGCGAGCGTCTGCCACTGGTTGGCGCCGGTCTGGAACGCGGTGACGGGGGCGAGCGCGGGCGGTGTCGCGCCGGTCTTCAGCGCACCGTCGAGGAACGGGAGCAGCACGTTCTTGCGGAACCAGAGCGCAGTGTCGGCGTCGAAGCGGATCGCGCCGAGGGTCGAGCCGTCGCCGTTCGCGCCGCCATGCGCCCAGGGGCCCAGCGCGAGGTGGTTGACGTGGTTGGGGTCGACTTTCGATACCGCTTCGTAGGCCGCGACCGCGCCGTAGATGTCCTCCTGATCCCATTGGCTGGCGACCCAGAGCGTCTGCACCGTCTGCGGCTGCTTGGGCAGGATCGTCTCGAGCGCCTGGCCCTGCCAGAATGCGTCGTAGGTCGGGTGATCGTGGAGGCGATTGACGAACGGGAGCTGTCCGAGCCCGCGGCTTTTCACGAACGCACTGGCGGATCCGGCGCGCAGGAACGTGTCGTAATCATCGTAGGCGTCGCGCCAGAGGTCGCCGGCTTCGCCCTTCGCCGCGTCCTGCGTGTAGTAATAGTCGTAGCCGATCTGCCGGAAAGCGCCGCCGTGGAAGTCGTCGTCGCCCTTCCAGGTGTTGATCACTGGGTTCATCGGGACGGCGGCTTTCAGCGCCGGGTGCGGGTTCACCAGCGCCATCGCGGCCATCATGCCGTCGTAGCTGCCGCCGATGATGCCGACCCGGCCGTTCGAGTTCTTGAGGTTCTTCACGAGCCAGTCGATCGTGTCGTAGGCGTCGGTGGAGTGATCGACCTTGGTTGTGTTGAGCGGGCCGATCAGCGGGCGTTCGTTGATGTACGCGCCGTTCGAGCCGTTCTTGCCGCGGACATCCTCGAACACGCGGATATAGCCGGCGTCGAAGAACATCGCGTCCGATGCGCGGAGATTCATCGCGCCGCTGGGGCTGGAGGATCGGCTGGCGCTGCTCTCGGCGTTGTAGGGGGTGCGCTGGAGCAGGATCGGTGCGTCGGTGACGCCCTTGCGCTGAAGAATGACCGCGTGGAGCGTGACGCCGTCGCGCATCGGGATGTCGACCTCGCGGCGGTCGAAGTCGAAGCTGGCGTTGGCGGGGACGAACTTGGCGGGGATGTCGCCGCCGGGGGGCGGGGCCTTTTCCTTCTGCGCGCCGACGATTGTGGGGGCGGTGGTCGCGAGCAAGGCCAGCGTGACCGTCGTAAGAGCCTTGAACCGCATCGCTATCCTCACCGTCTTTTCGAATACGGTGGTGGCACGGTTTGAAGGGTGGCGGCAATCCATTCGCGCCGTCATCCTGACGAAAGTCAGGATCCAGGGTTACGAACGCGGTCTTTCTTGGCTCTGGATCCTGACTTTCGTCACGATGACGGACGCGCGTTCAGCGGGCGATGGGTTCGCTGCTGACGGGCACGTAGGCGTCAATCAGCGCGCCGACATAATCGGGATTCCGGCTCGTCAGTTCAGCGGCCGCGTGCGCGTGGCCGTAGATGAAGCCGTAGACCGGATACACCCCGCCGCCGAGGCCATCGACGTCCTTGTACCAGACCTTGACGTCGCTCCAGTCGTTGTTGCGCGAGACATCGAACAGCGTGACGTCCTGTTCGGCATGCCCGCGTTCGCCGTTCTGGCGCGACCAGTTGGCATGCGTAAGCATGACGACGCGCTTCTCAACTACCCGGCTGACGACCGCGACATGGCCCATCGGCAGGCGCTTGGTCTTCTCGAACACGATCACCGCGCCTTCCTTCGGCTTGTGCGTGCGTTCGTATTTGCCGTCGGCCTGCTCCCACCAGGTCCAGGCGTTGCCGTAGATCTGGATACCCGACGCGGCGCGCGCGAAGGGGACGCACTGGCCGACATAATCGAGCAGCGAACCGGCATGGGCGCTGGCGGCCGTCGTGGCGGCAAGGGCGAGGCAGAGGAGCGTTCGGGGGATTCGCTTCATGCCTCCCGATACGCAGTCGACGATGACCGGCCGGTTTCGGCCTATGGTTAACGGTCTCGCTCGCCCCGTTTTTCGGGCAGGTGGGCGCGTGGTCTGTGCTTACCCCTGGTTCTTCTGCCGTTTCGCCATGAACGCGAGGCGTTCGAACAGCATCACATCCTGCTCGTTCTTGAGCAGCGCACCGTGGAGCGGCGGGATCGCCTTGGTCGGGTCTCGGTTCTGCAGGATGTCGAGCGGCATGTCCTCGTGCAGCAACAGCTTGAGCCAGTCGAGCAACTCGCTAGTCGAGGGCTTCTTCTTCAGCCCCGGCACGTCGCGGACGTCGTAGAACAGGTCCATCGCCTTGCTGACCAGGATCTTCTGGATGCCGGGAAAGTGGACGTCGATGATCGCCTGCATCGTCTGGCGATCGGGAAACTTGATGTAGTGGAAGAAACACCGGCGGAGGAACGCGTCGGGCAGTTCCTTCTCGTTGTTGCTGGTGATGATGACGATCGGGCGCTCGACCGCGCGCACGGTTTCCTTCGTCTCGTAGACGTGGAACTCCATCCGATCGAGTTCCTGCAACAGGTCGTTGGGGAACTCGATATCCGCCTTGTCGATCTCGTCGATCAGCAGGACGGGCGGCGCGGGTTGCGTGAACGCCTCCCACAGCTTGCCCTTGCGGATGTAGTTGCCGATGTCGTGGACGCGCGCGTCGCCGAGCTGGCCGTCGCGCAGGCGGGCGACCGCGTCGTATTCATAGAGCCCTTGTTGGGCCTTGGTGGTCGACTTGATGTTCCACTCGATCAACGGCGCGCCGAGTGCCTTGGCGATCTCGTAGGCCAGCACGGTCTTGCCGGTGCCGGGTTCGCCCTTGATCAGCAGCGGGCGGCGCAGCGTCACGGCGGCGTTGACCGCGACTTTCAGATCGTCGGTCGCGACGTAGCTCTGGGTGCCCTCGAAGCGCTTCATGCGATGTCCCGTCCGGTTCTGAATACCGGGTATGGATAGAGGGGAAGCGTCGGTCAGCGCAAGCCGGTTACAGGTCGCCGCGGGCACTCGATCGCGCTTCGAGCAGCGACCACAGGCCGCGGTGCTGTGCGAAGAGTTGCTGCGCGCCGAACAGGATCGCGCGTTCGCGACCGGGCGACGCGCCAAGACGAGCGATCGCCGCGGCCGTTTCGGACGCCGGCGGGAACGTCGAGAGAGGCGTCTGGACGCCGAACCGGTCTGCGGCCGCGTCGAGGACACGCCGGACACTGGCCCAGTCGTGAATCAGGGCGGCAACCGCGCCGGTCGCGCAGCCGGTGCGTTCCGAGCGCGCGAGCATCTCGAGCGCATGGCGTTCGCCAACCAGTGCGGATTCGCTTTCCGCCTGGCCCGGCGTCGACGGCAGTGGACCGACCGCGGCGGTCAGTTGGGCGAGATACGCACGTTCGTCGGCAAACCCGGCCGCCACGACAGTCAGCCAGCCGGTCGCTTCGGGGTGCACGGCATGGGCGAGAACGTCGGCGATCATGCCAGGATGATGGCAATGGATCGCGCATATCGCGTGCACCGCGTCGGAGAGGTTGCGCTGCGCCGGGCCGCCACCGATTAGGCGATGGATGTGCGGGTGCGCTGCGCTGCCGTCGGCCGCGCCCAGGCGGACGAGCGCGTCCCATGCGCTTGACGGCTCGATCTGTGTTACGGCGTTGGAAATCATCATATCCCAGACGTAATGCAGCGCGGCAAACCTCAACCGCGCTCCCTTGTCTCCGGTATCCTTATACGAAGCGCGTAAAGACGCGGTGAACGTCACTTTAAGTATCGCAGGATGCGGCAAGGTGCGATCGCGCGTCCCGTTGCTCCCGAGCGTTCACCTCGCAATGCGGACTTTACGCAGCCGTGTGGCACCGCGATAACGCGCCGCGTCGCCGATACGGCTCGGCGGCATGATCCCACGGAGACTACAGGATGCGCACATGGTTGCTCGGGCTTGCACTTGCTTCGGTCGGAACCGCCGCGATGGCCGCTGATCAGGTCACGCCGCCGGCTGCCCCCGCTGCACCCGCCGCTGCACCGATACGTCCGGTCGAAGCCGCCAAGCCCGGCGACCTGACGATGGCGCGCGTGTTCGGCAATCCGGACCTGTCGGGATCGCAGCCGAAAGCGGTCCGCCTGTCGCCCGACGGCACCCTGCTGACGAGCTTGCGCAACCGCGACGACGAGAAGGAGCGCTTCGATCTCTGGGCGGTCGACACCGCGACCGGGCAGGCGCGGATGCTGGTCGATTCGAAGACCGTCGGCAGCGGCGCGGAACTGACCGAGGCCGAGAAGATGCAGCGCGAGCGGGCGCGGATCGGCGGGCAGAAGGGCATCGTCGCGTATGACTGGGCGCCCGATGGCAAATCGATCCTCGTCCCGCTCGACGGCGACCTGTATCTCGCCGGGCTCGACGGCAAGGTGAAGCGGCTGACCAATACCCCCGGCGGCGAGCTGAACCCGGTAGTCAGCCCCAAGGGCAGCTTCGTCTCGTTCGTCCGCGACCAGAATTTGTTCGTACAGCCGCTCGCCGGCGGTGACGCGCGCGCGGTGACGACGGGCGGCGGCGGCACGGTGCATTTCGGCGAGGCGGAGTTCGTCGCGCAGGAGGAAATGGATCGCCGCATGGGCTATTGGTGGTCACCGGACGAGCAATATGTCGCGGTCGAGCGGTTCGACGAGGCCCCCGTCCACACCGCGACGCGCGCGTCGATCGGCGCTACGGGCACCAAGGTTTACGAGCAGCGCTATCCGGCTGCCGGTACGCCCAACGTGTTGGTCGATCTGTACATCATGAAGCCCGATGGCTCGGGGCAGGTGAAGGTCGATCTCGGCACCAACCCCGACATCTATCTCGCGCGGGTCGACTGGACGCCGGATGGCCGGATGCTTCTGGTGCAGCGCCAGAGCCGAGACCAGAAGCTGCTGGAGATGCTCCGCGTCGATCCGGCGACGGGCAAGTCCACCGTGCTGTTCACCGAGAAATCGGGCGTGAAGAGCTGGCTCAACCTGTCCGATGCGTATCACGTGCTCAAGGACGGCAGCCTGATCTGGCGGTCGGAGCGGAGCGGTTACGGCCAGCTCTACCGGTTCGCATCGGGCAAGTGGACGCAGCTCACCAAGGGCGACTGGGTCGTCACCGATCTGGTCGGCGTCGATGAAACCAAGGGGCGGCTGTTCTTCCTCGGCAACAAGGACGACGTGCTCGAGCAGCAGCTCTATTCGGTCGACGTCGCCAAGCCGAACGTCATCACCAAGCTGACCGAAGCGGGCTGGTGGAACAGCGCGACGATGGATGCGGCAGCCAGCCGGTTCATCATCTCGCGCTCGAACCCCAAGCAGCCGACTCAGGTCTATCTGGCGGACGCGACCGGCAAGCGGATTTCGTGGATCAACGAGAATGCGGTGGTCGAGGGGCATCCCTATTACCCGTATCTGTCGAGCCATCAGGAAACCAAGTTCGGGACTCTGAAGGCGAAGAACGGCATGACTCTCTATTACGAGATGATCACGCCACCGTTGGAACCGGGTAAGAAATACCCGGTGTTCTTCGAGCATTATGGCGGCCCCGGCACCGGCCAGCAGGTCACGCGCGGCTGGCAGGGCGGATTGCCGCAATATCTGGTCGATCGCGGCTGGATCTACTTCAAGATCGACAATCGCGGCTCGTATAACCGCGGCAAGGCGTTCGAGGACCAGATCTATCACGCGATGGGCACGGTCGAGGTCGAGGACCAGCTGTCGGGTGCGAATTACCTGAAGTCGCTGCCGTTCGTCGAACCGAGCAAGATCGCGACCTATGGCTGGTCTTACGGCGGCTATATGTCGTTGAAAATGCTGGAGAAGACGCCGGGCGTGTATGCTGCGGCCGTCTCCGGCGCGCCGGTAACCGACTGGCAGCTGTACGACACGCATTATACCGAGCGCTATCTCGGCGATCCGGCGAAGGACCCGGCGAGTTATGCGACGTCTGCGGCGGTTGAGGAGGCGAACCGCATCGTCGATCCGCTGCTGCTGATCCACGGCATGGCGGACGACAATGTGTTCCTCGACAATTCGACCAAGGTGGCCGCGCGGATGCAGGCGACCGCGACGCCGTTCGAGATGATGTTCTACCCCGGCTACACGCACCGCGTTTCGGGGCCGGGGATCAGCGAGCATGTCTGGGGGACGATCCTGAACTTCCTCGACCGGACGGTGAAGGACAAGCCGGTGCCCGAGGCGGCTGCGGTTCCGGTCAAGTAAACGCCGGTGCGGTTCGTCGAGACGTTTCACTTGTGGCCGTTCCTCGACACGGTGGTGAGCTATATCGCCGCGTTCGTGTTCGGGACGCTGATCGGGGCGGAGCGGCAATATCGCCAGCGCACCGCCGGGTTGCGGACGAATACGCTGGTCGCGCTGGGGTCGGCGGCGTTCGTCGATCTCGGGCAGCGGTTGGGCGGCGACGTCGAGTCGATCCGGATCATCGCGTACGTCGTGTCGGGGATCGGCTTCCTCGGTGCGGGCGTGATCATGAAGGAGGGGATGAACGTCCGCGGGCTGAACACCGCGGCGACCTTGTGGTGCTCGGCGGCGGTGGGGTCGTGCGCGGGGAGCGACATGATCGCGGAGGCGGGGTTGCTGACGTTCGTCGTGCTGCTCGCGAACACCGCGCTGCGGCCGCTGGTCGACGGGATCACCCGGATCCCGACCGAGGGGCGGACGATCGAGGCTACGTATAGTGTGATGGTGACGGCGGCGGCGGGGGATGCCGGGCCGATCGGCGATCTGGTGGTCGAGCATCTGGAGGCTGCGCAGTTGCAGGTGGCGGAGCTGGACGTCACCGAGCGGGGTGAGGACCGGGTGGAGATTGCGGCGACGCTGGTGGCGACGAACGTGCCGGCGGAGGAGCTGGATGCGATCACGGATCATCTGGCGAAGGTGCATGGGATCGAGCATGCGACATGGCAGGCGCGGACGCACGACTGAGGGTCGCACTTGGCGGTGCCTCCTCCCCAGCCGCCACCCCGGCGAAGGCCGGGGCCCAGTTGGAAAGGTCGCAGTAATGGACCGCAGCGCTCAGTTGGCAACGTCGCCCAACTGGGCCCCGGCCTCCGCCGGGGTGGTGCTACTGCTTGAGTAGGTGCTGATCACTATCGCTGAGCACTAGCGTGTCCCCCCGCGAAGGCGGGGGCCCAGTCTGGACCCCCGCCTTCGCGGGGGAACATTGGGGAGCGGGCAGTCCCTCACGGCCCCCAAACTCCCCCTATCCGCGCAACAAGTCGAAAGCCGTTGGACCTCGCCACGCAACGTCGGTACTGCGCCCCCAAGTCCAATCGGAGTTAAGACATGGGTTATCGGGTGGTGGTCGCGGGCGCGACCGGCAATGTCGGGCGCGAGATGCTCAATATCCTGGCGGAGCGCGAGTTTCCGGCGGACGAGATCGCCTGCGTCGCGTCGTCGCGCAGCCAGGGGTTGATGGTCGATTACGGCGACACCGGCAAGCAGATCAAATGCCAGAACATCGAGCATTTCGACTGGAACGGCTGGGACATGGCGCTGTTCGCGATCGGCTCGGAGGGCACCGCGGTCTATGCGCCGATCGCCGCCGCTGCCGGCTGCGTCGTGATCGACAATTCGTCGCTCTACCGCATGGACCCCGACGTGCCGCTGATCGTGCCCGAGGTGAACCCCGAGGCGATCGACGGCTACAAGGTCCGCAACATCATCGCCAACCCGAACTGCTCGACCGCACAGATGGTCGTCGCGCTGAAGCCGCTGCACGACGCCGCGAAGATCCTGCGCGTGGTCGTCTCGACCTATCAGTCGGTGTCCGGCGCGGGCAAGGCGGGCATGGACGAGCTGTTCGAGCAGAGCCGCAACATCTTCGTCGGCGATCCGGCCGAGCCCAAGCTGTTCACCAAGCAGATCGCGTTCAACGTGATCCCGCACATCGACAGCTTCCTCGACGACGGATCGACCAAGGAAGAGTGGAAGATGGTCGTCGAGACCAAGAAGATCCTCGACAAGAAGATCAAGGTCACCGCGACCTGCGTGCGCGTGCCGGTGTTCGTCGGCCATTCGGAAGCGATCAACATCGAGTTCGAGAATGAGATTTCGGCCGAGGAAGCGCAGAACATCCTCCGCGAAGCACCCGGCATCATGCTGGTCGATAAGCGCGAGGACGGGGGGTACATCACCCCGATCGAATGCGTCGGCGACTTCGCGACGTACATCAGCCGCGTGCGCGAGGATCCTACCGTCGAGAACGGCCTGAACCTTTGGTGCGTCAGCGACAACCTCCGCAAGGGTGCGGCGCTGAATGCGGTGCAGATCGCCGAACTGCTCGGGCGTCGGCACCTGCAGAAGGCCTGAACCGGACGGGGTGATTCGCCCCGTTTTCGGACAGATCGCGCGGACAGAACCGCGTCGCCATCGATTATGGCGGCGCGGTTTTTCGTTGCCTGCCGGATATGGGCAAAATTTCTGGGGAGGCATTTATCCAGTTTGGAAGTCGTCCCGAGCGGAGACCTATTTCATGTTCGGTTCCGTTCTCCGTGTTGTGAATCGAAGCATAATCCGGAATGCTGGCAATCCAGGAAGTAATGAAATTCATACTGGTTCGAAACTCAAACCATTACGAACTGTCTTTATGACCGAATAGATGTCGATATCGATATCGATACCGTTTAATCGGGTAACTTGCTGTTAGGGGTAGAGGTCGGAAACTTCACGCGTTCCAGTGATTAGGTCGAAATACGATCGGTCACCGGTAATGTTCGGGCTGCTGCTGCAGTCGCTAGTGGAGGTTATTGGCATGTCTACCGCGTCGACTTATCGCAATGCGTCGGGAGTACGGTACTCGGGCGGGATCGCTCTCAAACTGCACGAAACCGTCAGGACGCGTCGCGACACCGGCATCTTGCGGCAGATCCGCGGCGGCGTATCGCTGATCGGGCTGGCCGCCGCGACCACGCTCGCGTCGCAACCGGCCGCAGCCCAGGTCGTCCCGCCACCCAACGTCGTCGGCGTGTGCTCCGGCGTCAGCCTTCCGAAATCGGTCGTTACCGAGATCATTCGTCCGGTCATCGGCGGGGTCGTCACGCCGATAGAGAACACGCTCAATCCGATCCTGACGACCGTGAATCGAATTCTCCTCGTGCCACTGGTGGGTGGGGTAATTCCCGCCCTCCCGGCCACGACACAGACCATCGACGTGGATGGGTTGCTGACCGCTGCGGCCGATGGCGATGACATCACGCTGAGCGTACTTGACGTCAACGGAAACGCGGTTGGACCCAATTCCAGTTGCGTCTCGCAGGCGGACGGTTTCACGCTGCGAACGCCGGCCGGCATCGCAATCGGCGGCAACCGGATCACCGGCCTCGGCGCGACCGGCCCGGTAGCGGTAGCCGGTGAAGGCAACTCGATCGCGTTCGGTAACGCGGCGCAGACCGCCGCGACCGCAGCGGGCTCAATCGCGCTCGGCACCGGATCGACGGTCGGCGCCAATGCAACCGGCGCGGTCGCGCTCGGCACGGGTGCCAGCGCTACCGGCGTCAACGGGGTCGCACTGGGAGCGGGCAGTGTCGCGGCCCGCGTTCCGCTGACGGGGTATGCCGCGATCGGGCTGGCCGCTCCCCAGACGTCGGTCGGCGAAGTCTCGGTCGGGGCACCGGGTGCCGAGCGCCAGATCACCAACGTCGCGGCTGGATCCGCGGATACAGACGCCGTCAACGTCAGTCAGCTCGCGGGCGTGCAGGCCCAGATCGGCACGCTCGCCAGCGGCGCGGTTCAATATGATACCGCGGCGCAGGACCGCGTGACGCTGGCCGGAGCAGCCGGTACGACGGTCGGTAACCTAGCCCCGGGCGCGCTGAGCGCGACATCGACCGAGGCCGTCAATGGCAGCCAGTTGTTCGCGACCAACACCAACGTCGCCAACACCAACACCGCGGTCACCAATCTCACGACCAGCATCACCAATGGCGGCATCGGCGCGCTGCAATATTCCAGCGTCGGTGCGCCGACCACGCCGAACGGTGGCGTGCCATCGAACGACGCGACGCTGGTCGGCGGCGCGGCGGGTGCGGTCGCGTTGCACAATGTCGGTGACGGTGCGATCGTCGCAGGGTCGACCGACGCCGTGAACGGTGGCCAGCTTGCCACTGTGACGGGGCAGGTCGGCACCCTGGCAGCGCTCGGCGTGCAATATGACGACACGACGCGCGCCCGGGTGACGCTGGGCGGTGTCGGTGCTGGTACGCCCCCCGTTGCGATCGGCAACGTCGCGGCGGGTACGCTCGGCGCAACCTCGACCGATGCGGTCAACGGCAGCCAGCTGTTCGCGACCAATACCAACGTCACCAACCTGACGACCAACATCGCCAATGGTGCGATCGGTGCGCTGCAATATTCCAGCGTGGGTGCACCGACGACGCCGAACGGTGGCGTGCCATCGAACGACGCGACGCTCGTGGGCGGTGCCGCTGGCGCGGTCGCTTTGCACAACGTCGCGAATGGCAATGTCGCGGTGGGTTCGACCGACGCGGTCAACGGCGGTCAGCTCGCGAGTGTCTCGACCCAGATCGGCGGCTTGTCCGCGTTGGCGGTGCAGTATGACGACCTCAGCCGTTCACGCGTGACTTTTGGCGGTGTCGGCGCGGCTCCGGTGGTACTCGGCAACGTCGCGGCGGGAACGCTCGGCGCGACCTCGACCGAGGCGGTCAACGGCAGCCAGTTGTTCACGACCAACGCCAACGTCACCAACACCAACACGGCACTGACCAACCTGACGACCAACATCGCCAATGGCGGGATCGGCGCGGTGCAATATTCCGACGCCGCGACGCCGACCACGCCCAATGGAGGCGTGCCGAGCAACGACGTCGCGCTGGTCGGTGCGGCTGCGGGGCCGGTCGGGCTACACAATGTCGCTGACGGCAGCGTCGCGGTGGGATCGACCGACGCTGTGAACGGTGGCCAGCTGGCCAGCGTATCCGGTCAGGTCAGCGGCCTGTCGGCGCTCGCGGTGCAGTATGACGATCTCGGCCGGTCGCGGATCACGCTCGGCGGCGTCGGGACCGGTGCGGCGCCCGTCGTGATCGGCAACGTGGCGGCCGGGACGCTCGGCGCGACCTCGACCGAGGCGGTCAACGGTAGCCAATTGTTCGCGACGAATACCAATGTCTCGAACCTGACGACGAGCATCGCCAATGGCGCGATCGGTGCGCTTCAATATTCGAGCGCAGGTGCGCCGACCACGCCGAACGGCGGCGTACCGTCGAACGACGTGACGCTGGTCGGTGGTGCCGCTGGTGCAGTGGCGCTGCATAACGTCGGCGACGGCGTGGTTGCGGCGGGCTCGACCGACGCGGTCAATGGTGGCCAGTTGGCGACCGTATCCGGGCAGGTCGGCAATCTCGCCGCGCTGTCGGTGCAGTATGACGATCCGAGCCGGACGCGGGTGAGCTTCGGCGGCGTGGGCGCCGCACCGGTGGTGCTCGGCAACGTCGCGGCGGGGACGCTGGCGGCGGGATCGACCGAAGCGGTCAACGGCGGTCAGCTCGTCGGGCTGGGTACCAGCGTTGCGGCCAGCTTGGGTGGCCTGTCCAGCTATGACGCGGCAACCAACAGCGTGCTCGCCTCGATCGGCTTTGGCGGCGTGCAGTATGGCAGCGTCCAGTCGGTGTTCAACGCCGTCGATGGCGCGATCAACGGCGGTGCGGGTATCCGCTACTTCCGCGTTCTCTCGACCCGTGCCGACGCGACCGTGAGCGGGACCGACAGCCTGGCGATCGGGCCTGAGGCGACGGCAACGGCGGACAACAGCGTTGCGCTCGGGACGGGTTCCTCCGCGCTCCGTGGTGGTTCGCTCGGCTATGCGGCGCTTGGCCTTGGCGGGCTGCAGAACTCGGTCGGCGAAGTGTCGGTCGGTTCGGCCGGTGCGGAGCGACAGATCACCAACGTCGCGGCAGGCACCGCAGCAACCGATGCCGCCAATGTCGGACAGGTGGCCGGCGTTGCAGCACAGGTTGCGGCCCTCGGCACCACGACCGTCCAGTACGACAACGGCACGAAGAGCTCGATCACGCTCGGCGGTGCCGGCGGGACGGTCATCACCAATGTCGCGGCAGGCAATGTTGCTGCCGGATCGACCGATGCGGTCAACGGATCGCAGTTGGCCGCGACCAACACGCAGGTGGCGAACAACACGACCGCGATCACCAACCTGGGCAACCAGGTCGCCAATGGTGGCACCGGGCCGGTGCAATACTCCAACCCCGGCAGCGCCACCACGCCGAACGGTGGCACGAAGACCAACGACCTGACGCTGGTCGGTGCGGCGGCTGGCCCCGTCGGCCTGCACAATGTCGCGGGCGGTTCGATCGCGGCGGGATCGACCGACGCCGTCAATGGCGGGCAGGTCTATGCCTTGGCGCTGACGGCGGCGAATGCGGTGTCGTACAACACCGACGCCAACGGCGTGCGGACCAACACCGTGACGCTGGCGGGCGGCAATGCGGCGGCGCCGGTGACGATCGCCAACGTCGCCGCGGGTACGGTCGCGGCGGGGTCTGCCGAAGCGGTGAATGGTGGGCAACTCTACACCACCAACCAGGCGGTCGCGACGGCGCAGGGCACCGCGAACAGCGCGCTCGCACTGGGCAGCAACTCGGTGCAATATGGTCCTTCGCGTACCAACGTGACGTTCAATGCAGGCGGCCAGGCGATCGTGCTGAGCAACGTCGCGGCGGGCGTGTCGACCACTGACGCGGTCAATGTCGGGCAGCTGAACTCGGGCATCAACTCCGCGGTGACGCAGGCCAATGCGTACACCGATGGGCGGATCGCGGCGCTGAACTTCGACGTGCGCAACCTCCGTCGCGACACCTATGCCGGAACGTCCAACGCGCTGGCAGCGGCCGGACTGCCGCAGGCCTATGAAGCGGGCAAGGGGATGATCGCGATGGGCGGCGGCACCTATGCCGGCCAGTCCGCCGTCGCGGTCGGCATGTCGAAGGCATTCAGCGACGGACATACCGTCGTCAAGCTGAGCGGCACCTACGACTCGCAGGGGCGTGCCGGTGCATCGGGCGGGATCGGGTATCAGTTCTGATCCTGTTCGGAGCCACCAAGAGCGGGCGGCCTTCGGGTCGCCCGTTTTTGTTTGGACACAGACCAACCCGACGTTGGAGCGCAGAGAAGACGAAGGCGCGGGTTGACTTGGGCGGCGGCCCCCACGAATTGGCGGCGAACCAATGCAGGATGTGACCGTGGCCAGCACCCCGAGCGATACCCAGTTTTTCGAGAGCTTCGACGGCACCCAGATCGCGTGGCGCGAGGTCGGCGAGGGACGGCCGGTGGTGCTGATCCACGGCTATTTCTCCGACGCGAAGACCAACTGGATCCGCTATGGTCACGCCACGAAGATAGCCGCCAAAGGCTTCCGGGTGATCATGCCGGACCTGCGCGCGCACGGCGAGAGCGAAAAGCCGCACGGGCTGGAGGCGTATCCGGCGGATGCTCTGACGCAGGACGGCCACGCGCTGATCGCGCATCTCGGGCTGACGGAGTATGATCTTGGCGGCTATTCGCTGGGCGCGCGGACGACGTCGCGGATGCTGGCGACGGGCGCGACGCCGCGGCGGGTGATCTTCTCGGGCATGGGTCTCGAAGGGCTTACCCAGACGTCACGCCGTGCCGGGCATTTCCGGAATATCCTGACCAAGCTGGGGCAGCATGTGCAGGGTACGCCGGAGTGGCTGGCGGAGGCGTTCCTGAAGACGACGGGCGGCGATCCGGTTGCGTTGCTCGGTATCCTCGAGACGTTCGTGGATACGCCGCTGGAGTCGGTGAAGGCTATCCAGCAGCCGACTTTGGTCGTGTGCGGTGGCGAGGATCAGGATAATGGTTCGGCACCGGATCTGGCGGCGGCATTGCCGCACGGGACGTATGTCGAGACCCCGGGCGGGCATATGAGCGCGGTGGTGAAGCCCGAACTCGGCCAGGCGATCGCCGACTTCCTCGCCGCCTGACTCCGGCGGCTTGACCGGCGAGCGGCTGACCATCACTCTGGGGGCATAATCCAGGGGGAATCCATGATCCGTACCGTTTCTCTGATCGCGCTGGCGTGTGCGATCGCCGCGCCCGTTGCGGCGCAGGCTCAGACCGCACGGCCCGCCGCTAACGGCAAGCCGACCGTCGCGCAGGCGGACGCCTTCGTTGCCGAGGCGGAGCAGGTGTTTGCCGCGAAGTCGGTGGATGCGTCGCGCGTGGCGTGGGTCAACGCGACCTACATTACCGACGATACAGATGCGCTGGCGGCGAAGTCGGGCGCGGAGATGACCGATCTTGGGGTTAAGTATGCGCTGGGCGCCGCGCGCTATGCGTCGCTGCCGGGGCTGTCGTTCGATACCAAGCGCAAGCTCGACCTGTTGCGCGGCGGGCTGACGCTGCCGGCACCGACGCGGCCGGGCGCATCCGATGAACTGTCGACACTGACCACCAAGATGTCGTCGTCCTACGGCAAGGGCATGGGGACGCTCGACGGCAAGCCGATCAACGGCTCGGATATCGAGGCTGCGATGGGGTCGACGCGCGATCCCGCCAAGCTGACCGAGATGTGGACGAGTTGGAACGACAAGGTCGGTGCGCCGATGCGCGGCGACTATGCGAAGATGACCGCGATCTCGAACGAGGGCGCGCGCGAGCTCGGCTACAAGGATGTCGGTGCGTTGTGGCGCTCGGGCTACGACATGACGCCCGAGCAGTTCGCGGCGCTGACCGACACGATCTGGAAGCAGGTCGAGCCGCTCTACATGGCGCTCCACACCTACACGCGGTGGAAGCTGAACGAGAAATACGGCGATGCGGTCCAGGCGAAGACCGGGCCGATCCGCAGCGACCTGCTCGGCAACATGTGGGCGCAGGAATGGGGCAACATCTACGACATCGTCGCTCCCAAGGGCGCGGGCGATCTGGGTTTCGACACCGGCGATCTGCTCAAGGCGAAGGGCTATGATCCGCTGAAGATGGTGAAGCAGGGCGAGGGCTTCTATTCGTCGCTGGGCTTCGCACCGCTGCCGGAGACGTTCTGGAAGCGGTCGCAGATCACCAAGCCTGCCGACCGCGACGTGATCTGTCACGCGTCGGCGTGGGATCTCGACAACCAGGACGATATCCGGATCAAGATGTGCACGAAGGTAAATGCGGACGACTTCGTCACGATCCACCACGAGCTCGGCCACAATTACTACCAGCGCGCGTACAAGGCGCAGCCGATGCTCTACAAGAACGGCGCCAACGACGGCTTCCACGAGGCGATCGGCGATACCGTCGCGCTGTCGATCACGCCGGATTATCTTGTGAAGATCGGGCTGCTCGACCAGGCGAAGGTGCCGAGCGCGGACAAGGACATCGGACTGTTGCTGCGCCAGGCGATGGACAAGGTCGCGTTCCTCCCGTTCGGCCTGCTGATCGACAAATGGCGCTGGGGCGTGTTCTCGGGGCAGATCCCGGCGACTGGGTATCAGGCGGCGTGGGACGCGTTGCGGCTCCAGTACCAGGGGATCAAGCCGCCGGTCGCACGCGACGAGACCAGGTTCGATGCGGGCGCGAAATATCACATCCCGGCGGCGGTGCCGTACACGCGCTACCTCTTGGCGCGGGTGTTGCAGTTCCAGTTCTACAAGGCGGCGTGCGACCAGTCGGGGTGGAAGGGGCCGCTGCATCGCTGCTCGTTCTACGGCAACAAGGCGGTGGGGACGAAGCTCAACGCGATGCTGAGCATGGGGCAGTCGAAGCCGTGGCCGGATGCGCTGCAGGTGTTCACCGGGAGCCGCGAGATGTCGGGCGCGGCGCTGGTGGAGTATTTCGCGCCGTTGAAGGCTTGGCTGGACGTGCAGAACAAGGGGAAGCCGACTGGGTGGTGAGGGGGTAAATTCTGACCTCGCCAAACCTGGTTCCCCCGCGGAGGCGGGGGCCCAGGGTTACGAACGCTTCCGTGGTTTTAGCTGGGCCCCCGCCTCCGCGGGGGAACCAAGGCGGCGTGGGGCGACACTTACAACGCACCACCCCGGCGAAGGCCGGGGTCCAGTTGGGAAACGTCGCTAACGGAGGGATGAGCTTAGTTACTCAAGACGTTCCAACTGGGCCCCGGCCTTCGCCGGGGTGGTGTATCTTTAGGCCTCGGTCGCGATGTGCCTTACTCCGGGACCGTCCGCGGATCGGCGATGCCGGCTTCGAACGACTTCGACGAATCCGCCCCGTCAGCCTGATGCGCGTGCGTGCCCTTCGGCTTGGGCGCTGATTGAGCCTTGGGCGTGCTCCCACGCAACGTCAGCAACGCGCCAACCGCCGCTCCGGCAACCGCGACACCACTGAAGATCGCGGCGGCACCCCATTTGCCGCGGGTCTTTTCCGCGGGCTTGGCGACCGGTGCCGGCGTCGCCGCGTTGCGTGCGGGGACCGGGCGCGGCGTGCTGCGCTTGGTCGAACGTGGCTTTGGCGCAGGCTTCGGCGGCGCTGCAGCCACAGGCTTGTCCGCAACGGGCTTCGCAACCGGTACCGGCTTGGACGCGACCGGCTTGGCCGACGACGTCGCAGCCGGAGCCGCCTTCGGCGCACTGGTCTTGCGCGGCGCGCGGCGGCGGGTGACGGGCTTCTTTGCTTCCGTATCGGGCGTGTCGGTGTCGGCCACGGTTATCTTCCCTCAGCAATGATTCCGGATGCGTAACCCATTCTCGCGCGATCCGCTCCGATTATTACCGGAACGGCGGCTCGTCGAATGCGCGGAGCTTGCGGCTGTGGAGCTTGGCGCCCTCCAAGCGGAGCTGTTCGCACGTCTCGATCCCGATCCGCAGATGCTCGCTGATCGCGCGTTCGTAGAAGCGGTTGGCCTGGCCCGGCAGCTTCAGCTCGCCGTGGAGCGGCTTGTCCGAGACGCAGAGCAAGGTGCCGTAGGGGACGCGGAAGCGATACCCTTGCGCGGCGATCGTCGCGGATTCCATGTCGATCCCGACGGCGCGCGACAGTGAGAAGCGGAGTGCGGACTTCGAGTAACGAAGTTCCCAGTTGCGGTCGTCGGTGGTGACGATCGTGCCGGTGCGGAGGCGGCGCTTGAGTTCCTCGCCCGACTGACCCGAGACGATCTCCGCCGCCTTGGCCATCGCGAGCTGGACTTCGGCGATCGCGGGGATCGGGATTTCGGGGGGCAGGACGTCGTCGAGGACATGATCGTCGCGCAGATAGGCGTGCGCGAGGACGTAGTCGCCGATCCGCTGGCTCGGGCGAAGGCCGCCGCAATGGCCGATCATCAGCCACGCCTCGGGACGCAGCACGGCGAGGTGATCGCAGATCGTCTTCGCGTTGGACGGCCCGACGCCGATGTTGACGAGCGTTATGCCGGTGCGGTCGTCCGCCATCAGGTGATAGGCGGGCATTTGGTGGCGGCGCCAGGCGCTGTCGGAGATGATCTTGTCGATGTCGTCGCCCGACGAGATCGTGATGCCGCCCGCGCCCGAGAGGCTGGTGAAGCGCGAGCCTTCGCCCAACTGCGTCCCGGCCCAGCGGACGAACTCGTCGACATAGCGGTGATAGTTGGTGAACAGGACGAAGCGCTGCGCGTGTTCCGCCGGCGTGCCCATGTAATGGCGCAGGCGGGCGAGGCTAAAATCGGTGCGCAGGCCATCGAACAGCGCGAGCGGACGCGTCTCGTCGTTGGCGACCCAGAGGCCATCGGCGATCTCGTCGCCGATGTGCGCCAGTTCGGTGGCGGGGAAGTGGCGCGACAATTCGGTCGCGGACACCTCGTCGAGGCTCAGCGCATGGCCGGGCTCGATCACATAGGGGAACGGGATTTCCTGGCGACCCTCGACCGCTTCGACGGTGACGTCGTAATCCTCGATCAGCAGCGTAAGCTGTTCGGTCAGGTATTCGGCGAAGATCGCGGGCTTGGTGACGCTGATGCGGTATTCGCCCGCGTTGACCAGGCGACCGAACGACCGCAGCGGGGTCGGGCGATCGACGCCGCCCTTATAGGTCAGCCGGATTTCGGGATAGGCGAACGAGCCGTCGGTGCGGCTGACCGGATCTGGAGTCGTGCCGTCGGCGATATAGGCGCTCATGGCGGCTTGGAGGCGCTCGACGGAGGCGCGGTAGAGGCGGTCGAGGTCGGCGACGAGGTCGGATGCGATTGTCATCGGGCAGTGTTAGGTGGCGGACGTTACGGTGGCAAGACCACCTAAATCCTCCCCGTGTCGGGGAGGTGGCAGCCCACTCGGACTGACGGAGGGGGCGCTCCACGACCGTAACGCTCGCGATGAACCCCCTCCACCCTTCGGCAAAGGTGCCGAACGGTCCCCCTCCCCGTGCCGGGGAGGATTAGATCTCGCTCAGCAGGTGCTCGGCCGAGCTCACCTTGAACTCGCCGGGAGCCTCGACGTTTAGCTGCTCGACCACGCCGTCGTTGACCAGCATCGAGTAACGCTGGCTACGTGTGCCCATGCCGAAGCCCGAGCCGTCCATCGTCAGCCCGATCGCCTTGGCGAAATCGGCATTGCCGTCCGCCAGCATCGTGATGTCGCCGGCGCCGGCCGACTTGCCCCATGCGCCCATCACGAAAGCGTCGTTGACCGACACGCAGGCGATCTCGTCGACGCCCTTGGCCTTCAGCTCGGCTTCCTTCTCGACGAAACCCGGCAAATGCTTGGCCGAGCAGGTCGGCGTGAATGCGCCAGGGACCGCGAACAGCGCAACCTTACGGCCCTTGAAGAAGCTGCCGGTATCGACCTGGTCGGGGCCATCCGCGGTGGCCTTGACGAGAGTGGTGGTGGGAAGCCGGTCGCCGACGCTGATCGTCATCTGAAATCTCCTGTGCCGCGCGGTCGTCGCGCGCGGTGCGTACCTTGGACGCCGGACGGCGGATTTCAAGCGTGGCGACGGGGTACGCGCAACGCTATGTTCCTGGTCATGGACAAAACGCGCTTTCTTTCGGGACAATTCCTGCTCGCGATGCCTGGCATGAGCGACCCACGCTTCGCCCGCGCCGTGATCGCGATGTGTAGCCATGACGAGAATGGCGCGATCGGGATCGGGATCGGTGCGACGATCGACGGTTTGGGCTTCCACGACCTCCTCGAACAGTTCGGGATCGAGCCGGGCGATGCGCCGAATGCGCCGGTACATTTCGGCGGCCCGGTCGAGCCGCGTCGTGGGTTCGTCGTACACTCGTCCGACTGGGGCGGGCAGGACTCGGTCGATGTCGCCGGGCGGTGGAAGCTGTCGAGCACGGTCGACGTGCTGCGAGCGATCGCCGAGGGGAAGGGCCCGTCGGAGTGGGTGGTGGCGCTTGGCTATGCCGGTTGGGATGGCGGACAGCTGGAGGGTGAGCTGTCGCGGCCGGGGTGGTTCAACGTGGCCGGCGATGTCGAACTGCTGTTCGAGACCGCGGCGGAGGATCGCTGGACGCTGGCCTTCGCGCAGGCTGGCGTGGATCCGCGGTTGCTGGTGGCGGAGACGGGTAGGGCGTAATCTTCCCCCCTCCCTGGAAGGGAGGGGCCGGGGGTGGGTCGGCCGGTTGGCTAGCCGTGCGCCCGCCTCGAACCGACCCGCCCCCAACCCCTCCCTTCCAGGGAGGGGAGCCGAAGAAGGGCAACGCAGCTTACACAGCGTGCATCCCCAAACGTCATATAAAGATATCTTTATATTTGATTTGGGGCCTCCACTCTTCTATGATGCAGTATCCGGCACGGGCATGAGGCTCGCCGATCACGATATTCTCAGGAGACTCCTCGTGGCCACCACGCTTGCGCCTACGAAGACCGACGCCAAGGCCGACTACGTCGTCGCAGACATCAGCCTCGCCGATTTCGGCCGCGCCGAGATCAACATCGCCGAGACCGAAATGCCCGGCCTGATGTCGCTGCGCACCGAATTCGGCGCAGCACAGCCGCTCAAGGGCGCGCGGATCACCGGTTCGCTGCACATGACGATCCAGACCGCCGTGCTGATCGAGACGCTGACCGCGCTCGGCGCCGACGTCCGCTGGGCGACCTGCAACATCTTCTCGACGCAGGACCATGCCGCCGCCGCAATCGCCGCGACTGGCGTGCCGGTGTTCGCGATCAAGGGCGAGAGCCTTGCGGATTACTGGAACTATGTCGGCGATATCTTCTCGTGGGATCGCGACGTAGAGGGCCAGACCGCCAACATCATCCTCGATGACGGCGGCGATGCGACGATGTTCGCCCTCTGGGGTGCCAAGCTCGAAGCCGGTCACACGATGCCCGAGCCCGAGAACGAGGAAGAGGTCGAGATGCAGCGTGCGCTCAAGGCGTACGTCGCGAAGAACCCCGGCTACCTCACCGAGACCGTCAAGAACCTGAAGGGCGTCTCGGAAGAGACCACCACCGGTGTTCACCGCCTGTACGAGATCGCCAAGAAGGGCGAGCTGCCGTTCCCCGCGATCAACGTCAACGACTCGGTGACCAAGTCGAAGTTCGACAACCTCTACGGTTGCAAGGAGTCGCTGGTCGACGCGATCCGTCGCGCGACCGACGTCATGCTCGCCGGCAAGGTCGCCGCGGTCGCTGGTTTCGGTGACGTCGGCAAGGGCTCGGCCCAGTCGCTTCGCAACGGCGGCGCGCGCGTGATGGTCACCGAAGTCGATCCGATCTGCGCACTGCAGGCGGCGATGGAGGGCTTCGAAGTCGTGACGATGGAAGAGGCCGTGACCCGCGCCGACATCTTCGTGACCGCGACCGGCAATGCCGACGTCATCACCGCCGATCACATGAAGGCGATGAAGCCGATGTCGATCGTCTGCAACATCGGCCACTTCGACTCGGAGATCCAGATCGCCGCGCTGTCGAACTACGACTGGACCGAAGTGAAGCCCGGCACCGACCTGGTGAAGTTCCCGGACGGCAAGCAGATCATCATCCTGGCGAAGGGTCGCCTGGTGAACCTCGGTTGCGCCACCGGCCACCCATCGTTCGTGATGTCGGCCTCGTTCACCAACCAGACGCTCGCGCAGATCGAGCTCTGGACCAAGGGTGAGAACTACAAGAACGAAGTCTACGTCCTGCCGAAGCACCTCGACGAGAAGGTCGCGATGCTCCACCTCGAGAAGCTCGGCGTAAAGCTGTCGAAGCTGTCGGACAAGCAGGCCGGCTACATCGGCGTGCCGGTCGAGGGCCCGTTCAAGCCGGACCATTACCGCTACTAAGATAGCCGCCACGATCGCTGTCGCGGTCGTTGCCGGGAAGGCCGCGTCTACCGAGAGGTAGGCGCGGCCTTTTTCGTTCGTGTTCGCTTGGAGGTGCTGCCGGGCGCGGAATCGTTGGCGAGTCGGCTGGTTCGCGGATGGCTGTCAGGAGGGATTCCAGCCTCGGTGGACTAAGCAGTTACCCCGGCAAGTACCGCGTCCAATCGGTATCTCGTCCCGTCGCGCACCCGATTCATCGGATATAGGATATCGTATATTATATTTGACAATGTCTTGAGGGCGTGATGAACTGTTCCCAACACATCAGGAAACGGGGCATTCATGAAATCTTTCGCCAGTCTGCGCGGTAATCGTTCGAGCATCGGTACGGTCGTGGCGATGCTTCTTTCGTCCAGCGCCTACGCGCAGGTCCTGCCCGTCCCCCAGCCGGGCACGACCGCGACGAACGAGGCCGGCGAAGATTCGATCGTCGTGACGGGGACGCGCATCCGGCGCCCTGACCTTGCGAGCAACAGCCCGATCACGTCGGTGACGGATCAGGAAATCAAATATCAGGGCGCGGTGAACGTCGAGAGCGTGCTGAACCGGCTGCCGCAGTTCAAGGCCGATGCGAACGAGAACGTCTCGAACGGGTCTGACGGTACGGCCAACATCAACCTTCGCAGCCTGGGGCCGAACCGGACTCTGGTCCTGCTCAGCGGCCAGCGGTTGCTGCCCCAGCAGGCGATGGATCTGAACTTCGTCCCGTCGACGCTGATCGACCGGGTCGACGTGGTGACCGGCGGCGCGTCCGCGGTGTACGGGTCCGACGCGGTGGCGGGCGTGGTGAACTTCGTGCTGAAGGATCATCTCGACGGGTTGCGGATCGATGTGCAGTCCGGGCTCGGCGTTCACACCAACGACAACAGCGCGGTGCGCGATATCATCACGACGCGCGGCTATGCCAATGCGCCGCACCGCGTCGCCGATGGCGGCAAGCAGGATATCAACGCGGCGTACGGCAAGAACTTCGCCGACGGCCGTGGCAACATCACTGTCTATGGCGGGTATCGCCACACCGATCCGGTGTTGCAGGCGAGCCGCGACGTTTCGGCGTGCGCGCTGAACCAGGCAGACGATGCCGGCACGGGGCTGGTGTGTGGCGGATCGAGCAACTCGCCCTACGGCACGTTCGCCCCGCTCGGCGGGCCCAATGCCGGCAAGACGCTGACCAACAACATCGACGGGACGCGGACCTGGGTGCCCTACACCTCGGCCTACGCGTACAACTACTCGCCGACCAACTACCTCCAGCGCTCCGACGATCGCTACATCGGCGGCGGGTTCGCCAAGTTCGAGATCGCGCCGATCGCCGAGGTCTATGGCAGCTTCATGTACATGAAGGATCACACCTTCTCGCAGGTCGCACCATCCGCGCTGTTCCTGGGAACGAGCTTCACCGTACCGTGCAACAACCCGCTGATGAGCACCGCGCAACAACAGTCGTTATGCGGACCGACCGCCGGCACCGCGGCGACGCAGGATACGCTGATCGGCTACCGCCTCGGTGACGGCCAGTCGCGCCGCGACGATCTTCGCCATCAGGATTACCGCTATTCCGCCGGCGTGCGCGGCGATCTCGGCCACGGCTTTCAGTACGACGTGAACTATCTGCATTCGCTGGTGAAGTTCAACGAGACGTACATGAACAACGTCGACAATGTGAAGGCGCAGCGCGCGCTCGACGTGGTCAACGTCAACGGCGTGCCGACCTGCCGTTCGGTGATCGACGGCAGCGATCCCGCCTGCATTCCGGTCAACGTCTTCCAGCCCAACGCGATCACCGACACGCAGGCCGCCTATCTGTTCTCGGAGAGCAACACCGCGTCGCGCAATGCGCTCACGGTGATCTCCGCGAATGTCAACGGCGACCTCGGCACGTTCGGCATCACCAGCCCCTGGGCCAAGCGCGGCGTCAACATCGCGCTGGGCGCGGAACGTCGCCGCGAGACGCTCAACTATACGGCGGATGCGGTCGCCGAACAGGGCGGCGTGACCGACTCGGACGGGCGCATTACCGTCAACGAAGCGTACGGCGAGATCGAAATTCCGATCCTGCAGGACCTGCCGTTCGCGCATGCGCTGACGATCAACGGCGGCCTTCGGTATTCGGCGTATCGCAACGACCAGCAATCGACCGGCCTGAAGTCAAAGTACAACGTCTGGACCTACAAGGGTGAGGCAAGCTGGGCACCGTCGCAGGATGCGCGTCTTCGCTTCAGCTACAACCGCGCGATCCGCGCACCCAATATCGCCGAACTGTTCGGATCGCGATCGATCGGCAACGTCGCCGCACAGGATCCGTGCTCGGGCGCCTCGCCGACCGTATCGTTCGACGTCTGCCGGCTGACCGGCGTGACACAGGCCCAATATGGCAGCATCATCGAATGCCCGTCGGACACCTGTTCGGCACAGTTCGGCGGGAACGTCGCGCTGAAGCCCGAAAAGGCGGATACCTATACCGCGGGTATCGTCCTGACGCCGCGAATGGTGCGCAATTTGACGCTGACCGTCGATTATTTCCACATCAAGGTGAAGGACTATATCAGCTCGGTCGATCCTTCGCTGGCGATCAGCCAGTGCGTCGCAGGCGGCGATCCATTCTATTGCGGACTGTTCACGCGCGATCCACGCTCGGGCGCGATCTTCGGTACCAATGGCTATATCGTCTCGACGACCTACAATACCGGATCGCTGACGACCTCCGGGGTCGACATCACCGCAGATTACACGTTCGGGATCGGCGCGCTCGGCAAGCTCAACGTGAACCTGGTCGGCACGCGCCTGATCGAGCAGACCTCCGAACCGCTGGCCGGTCTCGGCAGCTTCGATTGCAAGGGGCTGTACGGCTATACCTGCGCCCAGCCCAACCCGACATGGCGGCATGCGATGCGGGCGACGTGGCAGATCCCGCAGGGTGCCTCGGTGTCGGTTGCCTGGCGCCATACCGACTCGGTCAAGTTGTCGTCGTTGGCGGACAACAGCTTTTTGGACCAGAATGCGAAGAGCAACATCAACCGGAAGATCTCGGCGTACAACTACATCGATCTCGCGGGCACCGTTGCGGTCGGGGAGGGGCTCCAGTTGCGGGCGGGCGTCAATAACCTGTTCGACAAGGACCCGCCGGCGATCGCAGCCGGCATCCTGTCGTCGTTCGGCAACGGCAACACATATCCTGGCGTGTACGATACGCTCGGGCGGACGATGTTCGTCGGCGCCACGGTGAACTTCTGACGCGGATTGGGATGACGATATGACGCGTTTCGGCCGCCGCGACGTTTTGAAGACGGGCGGCGTGTCCGCACTCGCCGCCATCGTTCCCGCAGGGGCGATCGGTGCGGCGGAAACGGCGCAACGGGCAAATCCGCGCGAGATCGCGTCGCTCGGGACCGGGTGGCGGTTCCACCTCGGCCATGCGAGCGATCCGGTGAAGGATTTCGGCTTCGGTCGCTCGCACGACACGTATGGCAAGTCGGGCGATGTCGGCACGCCGGTTGCCGAACCCAAGTTCGACGACAGCGCGTGGGAAGCGGTGACGCTGCCACACGACTGGGCGGTCGACCTGCCGTTCGAACAGTTTGGGCCGGCAGGAAGCGAGGCGGATCGGACCGGATCGTTCCAGGGGTTCAAGCCGGTCGGGCGGATGTGGCCGGCGACCAGCGTCGGCTGGTATCGGCGCGTGATCGCATTGGCGAAGGCGGATGCGGGGCGGCGGTTGCTGCTCCAGTTCGACGGGGTGGCGCGCGACTGCATCGTGATCCTCAACGGTTTCGTCGTGGGATCGAACGAGAGCGGTTATGCGCCGTTCGAGATCGACGTCACCGACTTCGCCAAATCTGGCGAGGACAATGTGCTCGTCATCCGCTGCGACGTGAGCCGGGGCGAGGCGTGGTCGTACGAGGGAGCGGGGCTCTACCGCGACGTGCGGCTGGTGAAGACCGCGCCTGTGCATGTCCGGCGATGGGGGGCGACCGTGCGGTGCTCGGTCGGCTCGGATGGCGCGATCGTGCGGGTCTCGACCGAGATCGACAATGACGGTCCCGCCGCCAGTGCGCGCGTGCGGTCCACGGTGGTCGGGCCGGACGGGACGACGGTCGCGGTGCTGTTTGCGGACCCGCTGGACTTGCCGGCCTGGGGGAAGGCGATTGGGGCGCAGGACACGCGCATTGCTGCGCCCGCGCTCTGGTCGCTGGAAACGCCGCATCTCTACACCTTGGTCAGCGAGATCCTCGTCGATGGCGTGGTGGTGGACCGCGACACGTGCACATTCGGCATCCGCACTATCCGCTTCGACGCAACGCTCGGGTTCTTCCTCAATGGCAAGCCGGTCAAGATCAAGGGCACCTGCAACCATCAGGATCACGCCGGGGTCGGCTTCGCGGTGCCTGACAGCCTGCACGTCTGGCGGCTCGAACGGCTGAAGGCGATGGGCAGTAACGCCTATCGCTCGACGCATCATTCGCCGTCGCCCGCGATCCTCGACGCGTGCGACCGGATGGGCCTGCTGATGATCGACGAGACGCGGCAGATGTCGAGCAACGCCGAGGGGATGGGGCAACTCGAACGGATGGTGCGGCAGGGGCGCAATCACCCGAGCATCATCCTGTGGAGCATCGGCAACGAGGAGATCCATCGCGGTACGCAGACCGGCGCACGGATCGCCGAGACGATGAAGCGCAAGGTCTACGACCTCGACGGGACGCGGCCGGTGACGGAGGCGTTCAACGGCAAGTTCGGGGAGGGCGCGTCGCGCGTGCTCGACGTGATGGGGTGCAATTACTACCTCGACGCGATCGATCCGTACCATGCCGCGCACCCCGACATGCCGATGATCGGCACCGAGACGGGCAGCACGGTGATGACCCGCGGCGAATATGCGCGCGACGACAAGGCTGGCTTCGTGCCCGCGTACGACCGCGAATTCCCCAAATGGGCGACGACCGCGGGAAAATGGTGGAGTTTCTACGACGCGCGACCGTTCCTGAGCGGCGGGTTCGTGTGGACCGGGTTCGACTATCGTGGCGAGCCTACCCCGTTCGAGCGCTGGCCGGAGAACGTCTCGAACTTCGGGCAGATGGACCTGTGCGGCTTCCCCAAGGACAATTATCATTACTATCGCGCGTGGTGGAGTGGAGAGCCGGTGCTGCACCTGTTCCCGCACTGGAATTGGGCGGGGCGCGAGGGCCAGCCGGTGTCGGTGTGGGTGCACAGCAACTGCGAGATGGTCGAGCTGATCCTGAACGGGCGCAGCCTCGGGCGGCAGGCGGTGGTGAAGAACACGCATCTCGAATGGCAGGTCGCCTATGCGCCGGGCCGGATTGAGGCGCACGGGTATCGCGGCGGCAAGCGCGTGATGCACGCGGTGCGCGAGACCACGGGGGCGGCGGCACGGATCGGGTTGTCGAGCGATCGGCGGCACTTGGCGCCGGGCGAGGTCGCGGTCGTGCGCGTGGCGATCCTTGATGCGAAACGGCGCGAGATGCCGACCGCGTCGGATCGCGTTACCTTCGCGCTGTCGGGCGATGCCAGGTTGCTGGGGGTCGGCAATGGCGATCCGCGGAGTCTGGAGCCCGATCATGCGACGTCGCGCTCAGCGTTCAACGGGCTGTGCATGGCGCTGGTTCAGGCGGGCGCGACGGGCGGGCCGATCCGGCTCGAAGCGCGCGGCGACGGGTTGGCGCCGGCGATGCTGCCGTTGATCGGCATGACCAAGGAAATCTGATGCTGGTATGTCGTTCGTCGCGGGCGCTCGCGCTGGTATTGCTGTGCGCTTCGGTGGCAGCGGAAGCGGCGCCAGATGAGGCGGCGTTTCAGCGCTCGATCGGTTTGCGGCGGGCGTGGCAGGATCTCACGCGCGAAGTCGCGTGGCCTGCACACTGGACGCCGGACGGGCGGCGCTTTTCCTATCGCAAGACGGTGGCAGGCGGGTTTGCGTTCGAGACGGTGGACGCGAAGACGCTCGCCAAGTCGCCCGCGTTCGATACGGCCAAGCTTGCGGCGGCGCTGGGCGATGCACGTCACGAGGCGGTCGATCCGATGCACCTGCCGTTCGCCGAGTTCGACTATGCCGACGACGGCAAGGCGATCGCGTTTTCGCTGGACGAAACGCGGTGGCGGTGCGGGATCATCGTCTACCGCTGCGAGGCCGCCGTCGACCGGAGCCGCCCACGCGGCTTCGGCGTGGTGCGCGACATGTCGGTGCCGGCCGAGAACAGTCCCAAGGTTTCGCCGGACGGTAAATGGACCGCATTCGTACAGGGCGACAATCTCGTCGTGCGCGAGACCGGCGATGCAACCGTCGTTCCGCTGAGCGTCGACGGGACGGCAGGCGATTTCTACGATCCGGAGACGCTGCGCTGGTCGCCCGACAGCCGGCACATCATGATCTATCGGGTCAAGCCGGGCTATCAGCGGCGGGTATTGCGGGTCGAGTCTTCGCCGCGCGATCAGCTTCAGCCGAAGCTACAAAGCCAGCTCTACCCCAAGCCCGGCGACGCGATCGATCAGGAACGACCAGTGCTGTTCGATGTCGCCACGCGGCGCCAGACGGTGATCGACGACGCGCTGTTCCCCAACGCGTACGAACTCTCCGCGCCACGCTGGCGGAGCGACGGGCGGAGCGTCGCGTTCGACTATGTTCGACGTGGTTTCGGGCAGGCGCGGATCGTCGCGGTCGATGCGGAGACCGGGGTCGCGCACGCGGCGGTGACCGAGGATGCGAAGACCTTCGTGTTCGCCGACCGCCGCTATGCGCATGAGGTGAACGGTCTTGGCGACGAGATCGTCTGGGCGTCGGAGCGCGATGGCTGGAACCATCTGTACCTGATCGACGGCCGCACCGGGAAGGTGAAGAACCGGATCACGACTGGGGACTGGGTGGTGCGCGACGTGGTCGCTGTCGACGACGCCAAGCGCCAGATCGTGTTTTCGGCGAGCGGGATGAACGCGGGTGAGGATCCGTATTTTCGCCACGTCTACCGGATCGATTTCGACGGCCGCCACATGAGCGCGCTGACGCCCGCCAAGGCGGATCACGACGTGCGGTTCTCGCCGGACGGGACGCAGTATGTCGACACCTATTCGCGCGTCGACCTGCCTACGGTCAGCGAACTGCACCGGTCGAGCGACGGCGCGCTGGTCGCGACGATCACCAAGGGCGACGACAGCGCGTTGCGCGCAGCGGGGTTTCGGCCGCCCGAGGTGTTCGTCGCGAAGGGGCGTGATGGCAAGACCGACATCTGGGGCGTCGTCGTTCGGCCGCGCGATTACGATCCACGCAAGAAATATCCGGTAATCGAGAACATCTATGCGGGGCCGCACGAGAGCTTCGTGCCCAAGCAATATTGGCCGTTCGGCTATCATTCCGGCGGCGACAAGGTCATCGGCATGCAGGAGCAGGCCGACCTCGGCTTCATCGTCGTGCAGATCGACGGGATGGGGACCGCCAACCGTTCGAAGGCATTCCAGGACGTCGCGTGGAAGAACCTCGCGGACTCGGGCTTCCCCGATCGTATCCTCTGGCACCGCGCGATGGCGGCGAAGGACCCGTCCTACGATATCGGCCGGGTCGGCATCTATGGCGCGTCGGCGGGCGGGCAGAGTACGCTGAACGCGCTGCTGTTCCACGGCGATTTCTACAAGGTCGGGGTGGCCTATGCAGGCTGCTACGACAACCGGATGGACAAGATCAGCTGGAACGAACAGTGGCTCGGCTGGCCGGTGGATGCGAGCTATGCCGCCGCTTCGGGCGTCGGTCATGCCGCGCAGCTGACCGGCAAGCTGCTGATGATCGTCGGCGAGCAGGACAGCAACGTCGACCCGGCTTCGACGATGCAGATCGCCGATGCGCTGATCCGTGCGGACAAGGATTTCGACCTGCTGGTGGTGCCGGGTGGCGAGCACAGCGTCGGGCGCTCGACCGGACCGATCGATTATGTCGCGCGGCGGCAGTTCGGGTTCTTCGTGGCGAACCTGGCGGGAGAAGCGGTGCCCAATCGGAATGCTCTCCCGCCGTCCTGACGACGAGCCGGACCGGCGTCACCGGGCGGAGGGGGCCGCGATCCGCGACCTGAGGAGATCGACAAACTGGTTCAGCGGGCACGGTGCTGCGCAGTTCGGTATCGCGATCGGTGTCGCCAGGACATCGGGGCGTAGCGCGCGGATCGCGGCGAGGGGTTGCGCACGGTAGAACAGCCGGACGAAGCGGGCTCCGGAACGCCGGTCGCGCAGCCGTTCGATGACGATGGCACCGCCTGGCGCGACGTCGTTTCGGGCAAAGCCTGGCGCATCGAGATCGACATGCAGCGCTGCGGCGAGCGCGGTGACGTTGGTATCGTGGCCGACCAGTATGTCGAGCCGCGGCGCGTCGGGCGCGGTGAGCGTGTCGAGGATCCGGTGGCCGAGTACCGCAGCCTGATGCGCCGCCATGTAGGGCGCGCGCGTGAACACGTCGAACAGCGCGGCATGGAGTGCGCCCAGGCGTGCGATCGTCGCGGGATCGGCGCGGCCCCAACCAACATCTGCGCGGGACATGCCCTCTGCCTCCTGGAGCAGCAGGACCTGCGCAATGCCCGAGGTATCACGGATCGGCCCGGTGAGATCGATGCCGTGGCCATCGGCGGACGGGGTGAGAGTCGCCGGTCCCGCAGGGCTGCATGCGCCGCCGCCGCTGCAGCCGAGTACACGCTCCAGCAAGGCGATGGTCGGCCGGTGGCGCGCGACGAGGGCGTCCATCCCGCCGGTAACGTGGTCGATCGATGCGATCGCCTGTTTCGGGTCGAACGCGGTGGCGGCCGCGCGCAATGGTTCGAAAATCGGATCCGTGCGGTCGTCGGCGAGGTGGCCGACCGACATCGTGCAACCCGGCGCAAATCCCTCGGCATAGGCCTTGCCGCTGGCGATCGTGCGTTCGGCGGTATTGGTCCAGATCCGGACCGCACCGGCGGCGGGGCAGCGGGCGATGCCGAGCGGTGCAAGCCAGCGCCGATCGTAGCGTGCGAGCAACCGCATCGCCGCTGCGCCGTGCGAGGTCAGATGACCTTCGGGAACCGACCATTTCGGCCAGCGCCGAGCGGTCCTGGTGTTGGCCGGGACTTCTCCGGACAAGGGCGCGCGGACGCCGTGACGCATCACGATCACAACGCGTTCGAGGTCCAGCCGGTTCGGAGCCGGACGCGCGGATGCCGTCATTGGCAGGCCGGCCAGGACGGCGGGACCGAGCATGGTCGAGAGAAGTCGGAGAGGGCGCATCGGGGGACTTGCTGTATTCAGGGAAAGGGTGCCGCCGGTCACGCGAATCGCCGGCGGCAAGCGGTCGGACTACATCTTCATCGTCAGGCTGAACTGGAACACGCGGCCGGTCTTCATGTACCCGCCGTTGCGATCGTTCGAAATGTACCGCTCTGACTTGCCGACCGTCGCCCAATAGGTGTGCTGGTCGAGCAGGTTGCGCGCCGCCACGCCGATTTCGAGGTTGTCGGTGGCGGCGAACGCCAGGCCGAAGTTCAGTTCGCCGACCGGCTGGACGTAGATGTCGGGCTGGCTGTCCTGCACGTTCGAGAGAAAGCGGCCGGTATGGTTGTACGACAGGTTGGTGCGAACCTTGCCGTCGGCGTAGAAGACCTCGGCATTGTAGATCAGGTCCGGTGCCTGCGGCAGGCTGGAGCGACGGATGTCGGTTGCCGAGATCTGGTAGTTCGCCTCGGTGCGCTGATAGGTGATGTTGCCGCCGACGCCGAAATTACCGAGAAAAGTCGAGCCGACCATGTCGCCGATGGTGAAGCGCCCCGACGCCTCGACTCCCTTGGCGTTGCCACCGCGACCATTGACCGGCTGAATGGTGACGACATTGCCCACCGTTTCGCTCAGCGACCGCGTGCCGGTCGGCACCAGGATGTTCTTCAGATCCTTGTAGTACAGCGCGACCTGAAGGTAGCGGCCGACGCCGCCATAATATTCGACGCCGGCGTCATAGCTCCAAGCCTCGACCGGTTTCAGGTCTGGATTCGGCCGAGTGACAGTGATCACGCCGTTCGAGTCCGCATCGCTGCGGCGGGTCGGTCCGGCGATCTGATCGAACCCCGGGCGGGCGTAGCTCGACCGGATCGCCCCGCGCACAACGAACCGGTCGTCGGGCTTCCATGCCGCCAGCACGCTGGGATCGAGATGGTCGTAATTGCGGCCGGCATTGACGAAGCTGCCGCCGATGCCGTTCGCATTCGCGGAGAAGTAGCGTGCATCGAAGCTGTTGTCCTCATAGCGGACACCCGGCACGACTTCGAGCGTCCCCAGCTTGAGCGTCGCGGTGCCGTACACCGCCTTGCGCTTTTCGTTCGCCTTCAACAGCCCCTGGTTGATCACCTGCTGAGACACGGTCGCCAGGTTCACATATTGGCTAACCTGAGAATCGAGCTGGCTGCGCTCCAGAACCTTGATCCCGCGAGAGGGATAATAATCGAGGAAGTCCTTGAGGACATAGCCGAGATACTGGTTGATCGTCGGCCCCTGCACGGTGCCCGCCTGCAACGGCGTCAGGAACCGGTAGCGGGTGACATCGGGCGACAGCGAACGGCCATCGCGATCCGAATCCTCGTACAATCCGCCGACCGCGATGCTCGCGAGGACGCCCGTACCCTCCCAGCCGACGCTGCCCTTCACGGTCTTCTTGACCTCCGACAGATAGTCATAGCCCTGCTGGACATAGAGCTGTGTCGGGCGGTCGAGCGAGCCGACATAGGCGCTGGCGCCCGACGACAGCACCGGGCGCGGCGAACGTGGGTTGGACAGGTTGACGACCACGCCTTCGCTCGACAGACCGGTATTCGTCGCCGCGCCGTTGTAGGCGACGCCGCGGAACGCTGCCTCGATCCGCTGCGGCTGGTCGAACCGGCCATCCGCATAGGCACCCTCGAGCGACGCGGTGAAGCCATTCCAATGCGCCTTGCCGCCAACTTGCGCCGAGAACAGTTCCTGCTCGACGTCCTCCGTGCGGAAGTAGCTGGCCGGGTTGATGCCGAGCGGGGTGTAGATCCCGGCGGCGTTGTACGCCTGAGTCGTCCCACCGCCGGTCAGCGTACGGACCGGGTTGCCGTTGGTCTGGCCGCGCGTGAGTTCGTTGCGCAGACCGGTCTGGTTCATCGTGTTGGTATTGAGATAGGTCGCATAGTTGACGCGGGCGAACAGCTCGACGGGGTCGCTGTGGAAATCGAGCGAGCCTGTCGCGCCGTACCGCTTGATCTCGTTGTCGTAGAAATTCCACTGGACGCCGTCTGCCGACAGCGCATCGCCATTGGCGCGAGCAGTGCCGACGTTGAAGTTGGTCGTCTTGTAGTCGTTCTGGACTGCAGTGGATTCGGCGGCGTTGGCGCGCTCCTCGTAATAGCCCGCGACATAGACGCCGAACTGCCGGTCGCTGCCGAACCGGCGGGCCGCATCGATGCCGACCGCGCCGCCAAAGCCCTTCTGCTTGCGATCGAGCGCGAGTTGCGCGCCTTGGGCCAGCACGCGGGCGCGGGTGAAGTCGGTCGAGAAGTCGAACGCGGTCGGCGTGCGCAGGTCGACGATACCCGCGATCGAGTCCGAATCCTTGGCGGCGCCCGGCGTCTTGTCGACTGCGATCGCGCCGACCGCGAACGGCGAGAACAGGTTGAGCGAGATCGCGCGCGAGCTGCCCGCGACCTGCGGCAGGCGCAGGCCGTCGAGCGTGTACGCGTTGTAGCTGGTGTCGAACCCGCGGATCGAGACGTATTGCGCCTCGCCGGTAGCGCTCTGGTTGCGCCCCTGGTCGCGGCTGACCGAAATCCCCGGCAGCGTCTTGGCGAGATCGGCGATCCCGGTCTGCGAATGGATCGCGACGTCGCCGGTGGTGACGATGTCGATCACGCCGACCGCGTCATGCTCCTCTGCCAGTGCGTTCTGCTGGCGACGGCCGTTGACGACGATATCGCCGGTGAGCGCTTCGCTGGCGGTTTCGGCGGGGATCTGATCGGTCGCAGCAGCCTCTGCCGGTGCGGTCTGCGCGAACGCAGCGCTGGCAGGCAGGCACAGGATCGCGGCCGCGAGCGCACCCGGCGCGGCGTGGGCGAGCAGGGCAAGCGCGCGCGATCGCTGCCGGCGTACCGGCAACGTGTAGGTCGAATTCATGGGTCCCCCCTGGGATGGTCGTTATGGGCAGAGCCGCCCGTTCGAGGGGTGCGTTAGGGCCGGTTCGATACGATTTTGTGACACTCCGCCGCGTTTGCGTGCGAATATGACGGCGCGTGCAAAAAGTTGTCGCGGTTTGGAGACAGTCGGACATCGGGCGAAATTTTCGCTGGCGGGGTCACCGCGGAGTCCGTCATCGCCACGCAATGATCGGCCGATAATACGCTGTCGCAACGCCGTTTCGGCGGGCACGTCCTTGCTTCGAGATTTACGTCATGCCCTTGATAGTCCTGCGTCTGATCGCGCTGTTGTCACTCGTCCTAGCCAGCCCCGTTGCTGCACGGACGCCCGATCCGGGTTTGCGGGTGATGACCTTCAACGTCCGCTATCCAAATCCGGACGACGGTCCGAACGTCTGGGCAAAGCGCCGCGCGCTGTTCGTGCGGACGATCGCCGCGGCGAACCCGGATGTGATCGGCACGCAGGAACTGTTTGCCGCCCAGGGTAACGACATCGTTCGCGCACTGCCCGGCTATGCGTGGTTCGGTCGTGACCGGCGGGGTGGCCATGACGACGAGCATATGGGGATCTTCTATCGGCGCGACCGCCTTCGGCTGGTTCGGCACGGCGATTACTGGCTGTCCGACACCCCTGCGGCAATCGGCAGCATGGCGTGGGGCGTGACCCTGCCGCGGATGGTCAACTGGGGCGTGTTCGAGACCCACGGCCCGGTGCGACGTCGCTTCGTACTGTTCGACACGCATTTCGCGCACCGCGACGAGGACGACGTCGCGCGGACGAAATCCGCGACGCTGTTGCTGGAACGGTTGGCGTCGATTGCCGGCGACCTGCCGATCGTGCTGACCGGCGACATGAATGCCACCCCCGAAAGCGACGCTTACCGCCTGCTTGCAGGCCATCTGACCGACGCCTGGGCCGCGGCGCCCGTACGCCTCGGCCCAGACCGTACTTTCCACGATTTCACCGGGAGTCCCGATCGACGCATCGACTATGTCTTCGTCCGCGGCTTCAGGCCGACCCGCGCGGAGGTGCGTACCGACCACATTGGCAGCCTGTATGCATCGGATCATTTCCCGGTCGTCGCAGAGTTGCAGTTCGAGAACCCGATCGGGCGATGAATGGCCGGGAACATCCGGCGAAACCCGGTGATACGCCCGTCTTGATGTGCCCCTAGATGACGCCCCGTTTCAGCCCACTGCTCGCCTGGGTTCGGCATCGCGTGCGGCGATCAGTTCGTGGACGACCGGCAGCAGGTCGCGGCCATAGTCGATCGCGTCCTGCAACGGCTCGAAGCCGCGGATCAGGAAATGGTCGATGCCGAGGTCGTAATAATCGAGCATTGCGTCCGCGACCTGCTCCGGCGTCCCGACCAGCCCGGTCGAATTGCCTTGCGCACCGCCTAGTGCCGCCACCCCGGTCCACAGCCGCTTGTCGACGCGGTAGCCCTGGCTTGCAGTCTCGAGCAGGCGTTGCGAACCGGCGTTCGGTGGTGCGTGGCCGCTGGTCGCCGCACCGGCCGAGACACGCAGATCGCGGACCTTTTCGACGATCTGGTCGGCTTTCTTCCATGCTGCTTCTTCGGTGTCGGCGATCACCGGGCGCAGCGACAGCGAGAAGCCGGGGCTGCGGCCATAGCGTGCGGCGGCATGGCGGATCGTGCCGACCGCCTCGCGGACCTGCGCCTGCGTCTCGCCCCACAATGCGTAGACATCGGCGTGGCGCCCAGCGACGTCGATAGCGGCGGGCGACGATCCGCCGAAGAACACGGGCAAATTGGTCGGCTTGATTTGGCTGAACGCCTGGCGGACGTTGTAGAAACGCCCGTCGTGATCGAACGGCGTGGCCGACGACCATTCCTGTTTCAGGATCTCCAGATATTCGTCGGTGCGCGCGTAGCGATCGTCCTTGACCGAATGATCGCCGTCGCGCGCCATCTCGCTGTCCGCGCCGCCGGTGATGATGTGCACCGCGACGCGGCCGCCCGAGAGCTGGTCGAGCGTCGCCAACTGGCGCGCGGCGAGCGTCGGCTGGGTAAAGCCGGGGCGGTGCGCGATCAGGAAGCCGAGCTTGGTCGTGATCGCGGCGGCGTGCGCGGCGACGATCTGGCTTTCGGGGCTGTCGGAGCCGAACGGGATCAGGACGCGGTCGAAGCCGCCTTTTTCCTGCGCGATCGCGGCGGCCTCGACATAGGCTTTGTCGAGGCCGCGTGCCTTGCCGACGCCGTGGATTTCGGACGCGTCGTTGAAACCGATATAGCCGATGAACTTGACGGGCATGACGTGTCTCCTGTGGTGTTAGATGACGTAGAAGCCGTGCGTGCCGTCGCGCGCGAGCTGGTCGACCAGGCCGTATTCCCAGTCGAGATAGGCCTGCATCGCGGCGGCGGCGTTGTCGGTGCCTTCGTAGGGGCGCTTGTACCGGTGCGCGGGGTCGCCCGGCGGGATGGTCGGGCCGGGACCGGCTTCGAGGTCGCCCCCAGTGCCATTGGCGAACCCGCCGTCGAGGACGAACACGTCCCAGCCGAGTTGCGCGAGCCACGACGCGGTCATGTCGGCTCGCGGCCCGATGTCGTCGGCAAGGACGATCCGCGCACCGCGAACCGGCGCGGCGATGTCGGTTTCCTGCACCAGCTGCCCGCCGGGATAGGACCGGAAGCCGGCGATGTGGCCCGCGGCATATTCGTCGGGGCGGCGCACGTCGAAGCGGTAGAGCGTGCGGCTGGTGTCGCGTTCGAGCACCGCGAGCTCGGCAGATGTCAGGCGTTTTACACCGGCGCGGTAGGCGACGGCGCGGGCGGTGGCGGCGGTCTCGTCGCTTTGTCGAACTTCCGGCGCAGGGCGATTGCTGCCGTGCGCGAGCGACTGGCCGGCGAGCGTCCAGCCGATCGTGCCGTTGCGCAACGCGACGACGCGGTTGGGGATGCCGGCGTTGATCAGCGACTGCGTGCCGATGATGCTGCGCGTGCGGCCGGCGCAGTTGACGATGATCGTCGTGTCGGGATCGGGCACCGCCTCTGCGACGCGCAACACGAGTTCGGCGCCCGGCACGCTGGTCGAGCCGGGGATGTTCATCGTCGCATATTCCTCGAACCGGCGCGCATCGAGGATCGCGATGTCGGCCTTCTCCTCGATCAGCGCGGCGACATCCTCCGCCGCCAGCCACGGCGTGTGCCGGCGCGCCTCGACCAGCTCGCCGAACGCCTTCGAGTAGGAATTCACGTCCTCGAACACTTCGAAACCTGCCGCCCGCCAGCTTGCGAGACCGCCTTCGAGGGTGGTAATTTGGGTGTAGCCGAGCGCGGTCAGCGCTTTGGCAGCGGCGGGTACATAGCCCTCGCCGTCATCGTACAGGACGATCGGTACGTCCTTGCGCGGGAGGCGGATCGTCGCTTCCAGGTCGACGCGATCGAAGGCGAGGTTGGCAGCGAACAGCGGGTGCCCGGTCGCGAACGCGGCTTCGTGACGGACGTCGAGCAGCGCGATTTCGTGCCCGAGCAGCAGCGCGGTGCGGATTTCGGTGGGATTAGTCAAAGCGTTGCTCCCGAACGGTCCCAGAGGTTCGGCAGCACGGCGTTGGCATAGCCCGACACGAACCGCTTCGGGGTACCCGCCGCGTCATAAGTCGCGCGTTCGACCGCGCCGATGTTGCTGCCGTAGAGGTGGATACTGATCGATACGCGGTCGTCGAACGCGTTCGATACGCGGTGGATATCGCCGACCGAGGGCGAGACGGCCTCGACTTCGCCGGCTTCGAGCCGCTCGATCGCGCCAACCGCGTGCAAGCCACCATCCGGGTAGCGCGCGAACCGTTCGGACAGTTCGGCGCCGCGCAACACGCCGACCAGACCCCAGACGCGGTGATCGTGGATCGGTGTCGCCTGACCCGGTCCCCAAACGAAGCTGACGACGGAAAAGCGTTCGCGGCTGTCGCAGTGGAGGAGGTATTGCGAATAACGATCCGGGTTTGGGGCGGCGTAGGCCTCCGGGAGCCAGTCGTCGTGCGCGACGAGCCGGCCCAGCGCCGTGCTGCCTTCCTCCAGCAGCGAGCGTTCGTCGCGGGTGCGGTCGAGCAGCGTGCCGATGCCGGTGACGAAATCGCGTAGGCGATCGAGGCGCGGGCGGTCTTGTACGAGGCTCGCCATCATTCGGCCTTCACGAAGGGCAGGGGCTCGTCCCGTTCCACCCCGAGCGATCCCAGCAACCGCTCGCGCAACGCCGTCGCGATCCCGGTACGTTGTCCGCGCGGGACCGAGATGCGTTCCTCGACGACGATCCGCCCGGCATCGAGCACCAGCACGCGGTCGGCCAGTGCGATCGCCTCGTCGACGTCGTGCGTCACCAGCAGCACGGCGGGCTTGTGCGCGCGCCACAGCGCCATCACGAGGCCGTGCATTTTCACGCGGGTCAGCGCGTCGAGTGCTGCAAACGGCTCGTCGAGCAGCAGCAGTTTCGGTTCGCGGACCAGCGCGCGGGCGAGCGCCACACGCTGCGCCTCGCCGCCCGACAGCGTCAGCGGCCAGACGTCGAGCCGGTGGCCGAGCCCGACTTCACGCAGCGCCGCCTCTGCACGGTCGCGTACGTCCGGGCCCTTCAGTCCGAGCCCGACATTGCGCCACACGCGCTTCCACGGCAGCAACCGCGCATCCTGGAACACGACGGCACGAGAGGTCGGGATCGTCACGTCCTGTGCATCGGCGGTATCGAGTCCCGCGAGCGTCCGCAGCAACGTCGTCTTGCCCGACCCCGAACGCCCGAGCAGCGCGACGAACTCGCCTTGGGCTATCTCGAGATGAAGATTGTCGAGGACCGTGTTGGTACCGAAGCTGCGCGAGAACCGCGAGAGCTTGACGACGGGGCGGACGGGCTGCGGCATCGGGATGATGTGTGAAATGGTCATGGTTCAGGCCTCCACGAGCTTGGGGCGCCACGCGAGCGCACGGTCTTCGATCAGGCGCACCGACTGGTCGGCGAGCAGGCCGAGCCCGGCATAGACGAGCAGGCAGACGACGATGATGTCGGTCCGCATGAAATCGCGTGCATTGTTGATCAGGAAGCCGAGACCTGCCGAGGCGTTGATCTGTTCGGCGACGACCAGGATCAGCACGGCGACGGAGAAGGCGTAGCGCAGGCCGACCAGCAGTTGTGGCAACGCGGCGGGCAGGACGATGTCGGTGATGATCTGCGCGCGCGACAGGCCAAAGCTGCGTCCCGCGTCGATCAGCCGGACGTCGACGCCGCGGATGCCGTTGTAGAGATTGAGATAAACCGGAAACAGCGTCGCGAACGCGATCAGCGCGATCTTGGGGGTCTCGCCGATCCCGAACCAGACGATGAACAACGGCGACAGCGCGAGCGCAGGCAATGTCCGCAGCATTTGCACCGGCGAATCAACCGCGGCCTCGCCCTCGCGGGTGAGGCCGGCGACCAGGGCGAGGACGATGCCGAGGCTCACCCCGATCACGAGGCCCGCCGCCGCACGACCGAGCGATACGGCAAGGTTGGCGGGCAATTCCCCCGATACGATCATGCCCCACAGCGTGCCCAGCACCTGCGAAGGCGCCGCCAATGTACGGGTGGGGATGAGGCCGAGCCGGGACGCCGCTTCCCATGCCAGCATGAGCGCTATCGGCGATACCCAGCGGCTACGCTGGAGCCTGCTCTGCCATGATCGGCTGGTGGATCGTTGGGACGTCTTCGCCATGGACAGCCTTTCGGACGCTCGTTTTCCGGAGCGCCTTCAATGCGTCTTCAATTCCTAGTCGTTCAATAGAGAATGGCTTGCTAGCCTTATGAGCGTTGCAAATACGAGCCTAAAACCGCCTCGATCTCAGCAGGTTAGGGGAACGGGAAAGAAAGCCTTTGCGGCCGTGAAGAGCGTCAATCTGCGCTGGCGGATTCGACGATCGAACGAAGGACGACGTCGTGGAGCCGGTCGAGTACCGGATGTCGCGTGTCGTTGATGTGCAGGACATAAGCGACGCGGGGCAGCGCGGGGAGCCCGTCGTGGATTTCCTGATCGAGCCCCATCAAGGCGTCGGTGCGACAGGTTATACCGATCCCGCCGGTCACTGCTGCGCGCAAGGCGGACAGGCTCGGCGTCTCCAGGACGATCCGGTAGGGCCTGCCCGCCGCCTCCAGTGCGGCGATCGCGGCATCGCGGAACCGGCATGGCTTCTGGAGCACCGCCAAGGGCAAGATCTCCGCGGATATCAGGCGTGGATTGCCGAGCCAGTGCATGTCGGCGGTCGCGACGGCAGCCTTGTCGGTGTCCTCGCCGATGCACAGGACGATATCGAGGCGGTCGGTCGCGAGCAGATCGAGCAGTTCGGCCGACCCTGCGACGCGAACGTCGAGCGAGGCGTCGGGGTTGCTCGACGCGAACACGGATAAGACGCCGGACAACAACGTTTCCGCAAAATCCTGGACGAAGCCGATCCGCGCGGGGCCGGCCAGGCTTCCGTCGCCAAGTGCCGCCAAAGCACGGTCGTTGACCGCGAGCAGGTCGCGCGCGTGCGGCAGGAACCGTTCGCCCTGCACCGACAGGACGAGCCTGCGTCCCTCCCGCCGGAACAGCGCGACCTGGAGCAGTTCCTCCAGTCGTTTCATCTGCAGGCTGAGCGCGGACTGGCTGACGAACACGCGGTCCGCGGCACGGAGCATCGAGCCGGCATCGACGATCGCGACGAAGCTGCGCACGACGTCGGTGGGAATGTTGACGGCCATGATCGGTCCTAGAAGCCAGGCTCATATGCGTTAGCAAACAATCTACATTGATTCGATGGGAAATGAAGCGCTCCTTGCTGCGGGAAAGGAGCGCAGCATTGGTATATCCTAATCCCGGACGCGGATCGCAGCACGGCAGCCACGCGCCGTGCGCGACCGATCGTCTTCCCGTGAAGCCTGTCGGCGACCTGACCGGCGGGGTCCTGCGATGAGTGCGCAACTCCTCTCGATTGCGCCGCAAGTTCCGACGCTTGATCTGGATGCGATCCTGCCGGGGGTGACGGCCGCGTTCGCTGCAACCGCCGCGCAGCATGACCGCGCGGGTACGCTGCCGGTAGAGAACTTCGCGCTGCTGCACCGTCACGGCCTGCTCGCGCTGACCGCGCCACGCCGGCTTGGCGGTGGTGGCGGCGATCTGGCGGAAGCGCGGCGCGTGATCGCAGCGGTCGCTCGCGGCGAACCGGCGACCGCGCTCGTCCTGACGATGCAGTATCTGTTTCATGCCGGGCTCGACGATCGGTCCGGTTTCTCGGAGGCGCTGAAGACGCGTGTCGTCGGCGAGGCGTTGCGCGATGGTGCGCTGATCAATGCGCTGCGGGTGGAGCCGGATCTGGGTACGCCGGCGCGCGGCGGCCTTCCCGGCGCGATCGCGCGCCGTACTGCTGAGGGCTGGCGGCTCGATGGGCGGAAGATCTTCTCGACCGGCTCGACTGCACTGACGTGGATGGTGGTCTGGGCGCGTTCGGACGACGCCGAGCCGCTGGTCGGCGGCTGGCTGGTGCGCGCCGACACGCCGGGCATTCGGATCGAGGAGAGCTGGGATCATCTCGGGCTGCGCGCGAGTGCCAGCCACGATGTCGTGTTCGAGGACGTTCTGGTGCCGTTCGATCAGGCGCTGGAGCCCAGGCCGGTCGGCAAGCAGCCGCCCTATTCCGCTGCGTTCGCCAACTGGTCTGCGGTGCTGACATCGGCGATCTATGATGCCGTCGCACGGAATGCGCGCGACTGGCTGGTCGGCTGGCTGATCGATCGCAAGCCGACCAATCTCGGTGCGTCGTTGTCGACCTTGCCGCGGTTCCAGGAGGTGGTCGGGACGATCGACGGGCTATTGTTGCAGAACCGCTTGCTGCTAGATGCCGGTACGTCGGGTGCAACAAGCGGGTTGGAGGCGGGGCTGGTCAAGCACCTCGTCACCGAGAACGCGATCGCCGCGGTCGAGAAGGCGATCGCCGTCACCGGGAATGCCGGGCTGACGCGGCGCAACCCTTTGGAGCGACATCTGCGCGACGTGTTGTGCGGTCGCATCCATACGCCGCAGGGCGATGTCGTACTGGGCAGCACCGGTCGCGCGGCGTTTGCGGAGCGTGGCGCGTGACGCGTGTTCAGGTCGCCAGCCAGCTACCGGCGCTCTTCAACGACGCCTTTGCAGCCTCGACGCAGGCGGCTGAGATCGTCAGCATCGCGCCCGGATCGGCCGGGCTCGCGCATGGACCCGAGGTCCTGATCGCCGCGCCGTTCCGACGGCCGGGCGATGCGTTCCCGCCGCGACCCAGGGGCTGGCCGTTCGACCTGCGCTGGATTCAGCTCGTCTCGGTGGGCATCGATTTCTATCCCGACTGGCTGTTCGAGGGACCGGTCGTCACCACCGCGCGCGGCGCTTCGGCGATTGCGCTGGCCGAGTTCGCGCTTGCCGCGATCCTGGCGGAGGCGAAACATCTGCCCGACATCTGGATCCGCGATCGGAAAGACTGGGTCGCCAAGCCGCTCGCGACCGTCGCTGGCACCACTCTCGGGCTGATCGGGTTCGGCGCGATCGGCGAGGCGCTCGCACCGCGCGCACAGGCGCTGGGGATGCGGGTGATCGCCACGCGCCGCTCGGACCTGCCGCTCGCAGCGGGTGTCGAGCGTGCCGACCCCGCGACGATCTTCGCGCAGGCCGACCACGTCGTCCTCGCCGCGCCCGCGACTGCACAGACCGAGCGGATGGTCGACGCGAAACTCCTGTCGCTTGCCAAGCCCAACCTGCACCTGATCAACATCGCGCGCGGCATCCTGATCGACGACGATGCGTTGCTCGCCGCGCTCGACGAGGGGCGGGTCGGGCGCGCAACGCTCGACGTCACCTACCCGGAGCCGCTGACCGCCGGGCATCGTTACTACACGCATCCCCGCGTCCGCCTGTCGCCGCATACCAGCGTCCACACGACCGAGACGCGGCGCAATCTTTCGCTGAGTTTCGCCGCCAATCTCGATCGCTTTCGCCGCGGGCAACCGCTCGACGGCGTGGTGGATCGCGCCCGCGGCTATTGAGGAGACCGACGATGACCAACCCGCTTCCCCTGCGGCGCCAAGAGCCGGCCGAGAGTGCGATCGTCGAGGCGCTGTTGCCCGAATTCGGGTCGTCCGTGATCCCGGTCCACGCCGATCCCGTGGTCGAGCGGCTGTATCGCAAACAGCGTCTGGCCGCCGCGTACCGGCTGTTCGGGCGCAACGGCTACGACATGGGCGGGGCGGGGCACATCACGGTGCGCGATCCCGAATGGCCCGATCACTTTTGGGTCAACCCGTTCGGCGTGCATTTCGGCCGGATCAAGGTGTCGCACCTGATGCTCGTCAGTCACGAAGGCGTCGTCGTCGAGCCCCCCAAGGGCGTGCCCGCGCGCCTCAACCGTGCGGCGTTCGCTATCCACTCGGAGCTGCACAAGGCCCGGCCCGACGTGATCGCGGCGGCGCATTCGCATTCCTTGTACGGCAAGGCATGGTCGTCGCTCGGCCGGCTGCTCGATCCGCTGACGCAGGACTCCGCCGCCTTCTACGACGATCACGCGCTGGTCGAGGAGTATAGCGGCGTCGTGCTCGACGCGAGCGAGGGCGAGAAGATCGCGCGTACATTGGGCCATCGCAAGGCGGTGATCCTCCAGAACCACGGCATCCTGACGGTCGGGCATTCGGTCGAGGCGGCGGTGTGGCGGTATCTCGCGATGGAGAATGCCTGCCAGGCGCAGTTGCTCGCCGAGGCTGCCGGCACGACCAAGCCGATGAGCGACGCGGTCGCGCGGCACACCGCGTCGCAGGTCGGCACGGAGGTCGGCGCACTATGGGCGTTCCAGCCCTATTGGGACGTGATCGTCTCGCAAGAACCGGACCTGCTCGATTGAGCCCGCTGGTTTCCCGCCGCGCGGTGATCGGGGGCGCGCTGGCCTTGTCGGCATGCGGACGCGGAGGTTCCAAACCGGTCGCGCTGAAGGACGTGACGCTGCGCGTCGCCACCTACAAGGGCCAGATCGACTCGTTCTTCGCGCAGGCCGGCGAGGCGGCGCCGCCCTACAAGGTGAGCAAGGCGCTGTTCGCGGGCGGCAACCAGATCGTCGAGGCGATCAACGCCGGCGCGATCGACTTCGGCGGGATGAGCGAGATACCGCCGATCTTCGCCGCCGCCGCGGACCCGCTGTTCCGGCTGATCGCGGTGCAGCAATATGACGTGAACAATCAGGTCGTGCTGGTGCCGGCTGGCTCGACCATCCGCGATGCGGCGGGTTTGCGCGGTAAGCGGGTCGGCTATGTTCGCGCGACCACCTCGCATTACATACTGTTGCGCCTGCTCGACGAAGTTGGGCTGACGTTCGCCGACGTCGTGCCGATTGCATTGTCGCCATCGGACGGACTGACCGCGTTCCAGCAGGGGCGGCTCGACGCATGGGTGATCTACGGCGTGCAGGGCAGTCTCGCCCGGTCGACCGGCGCGCGCGTGCTCGCCACCGGCAAAGGGAGGTTGTCGGGCAATTACGTCGTCGCGGCGTCGACCGCCGCGCTCGCCGACCCCCTGCGCGTCGAAGCCATCGGCGACTATCTCGGCAAGATCGCGCGAACCTTCGTATGGTCGGTGGCCAACCCCGCGGCCTGGGCGACGGCGCTCGCCAAGGATACCGGGGTGCCCGAGGCGATCTGGCTCCAGCAGTTTCGAGAGCGCAGTTCCGATCCGCGCATAGTGCCCGTCACCGATGCGGCGATCGCCTCGCAGCAACAGGTTGCGGACCGGTTCGCGACGGCAAAGGTGATTCCGGCGAAGGTCGATGTGCGGCCGCTCTGGTCGACTGTCTTGAATGCCCGGATCGGCCAGATCTACTGAACTTGGTCGGGGCGATCGCTTGACGGGGGAAGTGATGCACCATGGCCGCCGAAGCGGGCGACGGACCCAACCGGCGCGAATGCGGGCTATCGCGCGTGCTGTGTGAGGATCGTCACCGCCCAGGTGATCGTTGGCGAAGCGACGTGTCGGCCAGTGCGGATCGGATCAGTACGAACCCCGGCAGCAATGGCAGCCATAACGTGAAGACCCGCAGCAGCAAGGTGGCTGCGAGCGCTGCTTCGACGGGGATGTCCATCAATGTCAGCATACCGGTCGATCCCGCCTCGAACGTACCGAGACCGAGCGGGATCGGACCGAGTGTCGCCAGCATCGACGCGGTCATGACCGCGACGAATGCGACGGCAAAGCCGACCGGGTGACCGAGCGCGAGGAAGCACACCGTGAGGCTCGCGGCGTCGGCCAGAAAGACTAGGCTGTTCACCGCAGCGACGCGCATGATGAGTTGGCGGTCTACGAGCAGGCGCTTCGGTGCCTCGCCGACGATCGCCACTAGCGTCCGGATGGCCGCAAATCGAACGAATGTCGGCGAGAACGGACGTCGCCCGCGTCGCCGGATCCACAGAGCCACTCCCGGTATCGCCGTTGCGACGACGAGAAAGATCGCGACGAAACCGGCGATCCAGATCGAGGCGAGCCCCTTGATCCACACCATTACGAGCATCGCCAGCGCCAAGACGCCGTACGCCGCATAGAAGCCGATCATCGCAACGAGCAGTGCGGCGACGGCATGGCCCCGATGGACGCCAAGCGCGGTGAGGCGATCGACGAGGTAAAGGTTGCCGCCCATACCCGCGACCGGGATGACCTGGTCGGCGAAGAGTTTTCCGACCGCGATCGGATAGAGCTTGCGGAACGGTTGCGGCTGACGGGCTTCGGCCAGCACGAATGCCCAGCCGGCCGCGACGCTCGCGTAGGTGGTTGCCTGTAGCACCACCGCAAACATCAGCCAGCCGGGTCGAGCATCGCCGAGCATCATCGCGAATGCGTGCAGGTCGCCGATCCGCAACACGGCGGCGACGACGATCGCGATCACCGCGATGCCGAGCAGCCAGCCGGCATGGCGTAGAGCCCCGCGCCAGATGTTTACCATCGTCATCCAGCGCGACCGCGGCCGTGGCGCCGGGGTTGCGCAGGGCGATGGTCGAACAGGAAGGTCTTCAGGAGTTCGGCGAGCACCAGATAGGCCAGCGTGACGCCCGCCAAGCTCACCATTACCGCGAGCGGCGGCGCGACGAAGCCGAACCAGCCGCCGACCGGCGTGAACGGCAGCACCATCGCCACGAGCAGCGCACCGAGCGACGACAGCGCGAGCGCCGGGCGCGGCAGGTCCGCCCACGGACGACCGTTGGTGCGGATGACGAAGATCACCAGGATCTGCGTCGCCATCGATTCCAGGAACCAGGCGGTGCGGAACTCGGGTGCGGCAACGTGGAAGATCAGCGACAGCCCCGCGAACGTCAGCAGGTCAAACGCCGACGACAACGGACCCATGACGGCGGCAAAGCGGATCAGCGCGGGCATGCTCCACACCTGCGGCCTTGCGACGGCTTCGGGCCGGACGCCGTCGAACGGAATGCCGATCTCCGACACGTCGTAGAGCAGGTTGTTGAGCAGGATCTGCGTCGGCAGCATCGGCAGGAAGGGCAGGAACAGCGACGCTGCCGCCATCGACAGCATGTTGCCGAAGTTCGAACTGGCCCCCATCCGGACGTATTTGAGGATGTTCGCAAACGTCCGCCGACCCTCCTCGACGCCGTCCGCCACCACGCCGAGATCGCTGTCGAGCATGATCATGTCCGCCGACGCCTGCGCGACGCTGGCGGCGCCGGCGACCGAAAGGCCGATATCGGCGAGCTTCAGCGCAGGCGCGTCGTTGATCCCGTCGCCGAGATAGCCGACGATCGCACCGTCCGCCTGCAACGCGCGGACCAACCGCGCCTTCTGGTCGGGCGCGAGCCGGCCATAGGCGTCGACCTCGCGGACCTGCACCGCCAGCGCGTCGTCGCCGAGCCTCGCGATGTCGGCGCCGGACAGCACGCGGGACGTAGCAAGGCCGACCAGTCCGGCAAGGCGCGCGACCACCACGGGATCGTCGCCCGACAGGATTTTCAGCCGGATCCCCGCCGCCTGCAGCCGCGCGACGGCGGCGGGCGCGGTGTCCTTCGGTGGATCGGCGAATGCGCAGAGGCCGGCGTAGACGAGGTTGGTTTCGTCCTGCGGCGTCGGCGGGCGAGCCGGGCCGTCCCAGGGTCGCGAGGCGATCGCGATCGCGCGAAGACCCTGTTCGGCAAGCGTGCGGACCTGCGCGAGGACGGCTGCCCGGTCCGCGTCGGTCAACGTGGCGCATCCCGCGAGCACGGCCTCGGGCGCCCCCTTGGTGATCAGGATGATGCCGTCGGTTCCGCTCGCCAGCACCGTCCCGAGCCGCCGGTCGAAGTCGAACACGCTTTGCGCAGCCAGCGCCCAACCCTTCGCGGCGTCCGGCGATGCGGTAACCAGGGCCGTATCGAGCGCGCCGCGATCACCGCCGAGCGCGGCTGCGATAGCGCCGAGCCGTGCGGCTTCCGGATCGTCCTGGCCTGCGCGGTCGATGCTCCGCGCGAGGCTGATCTGCGCGGACGTGAGCGTACCGGTCTTGTCGGTGCACAGGATCGTCATCGCGCCGAGATCGTGGATCGATGCAAGCCGCTTCACGATCACCTTGCGCTTCGCCATCCGCATCGCGCCGCGCGACAGCGTGACGGTGGTGATCATCGGCAACAGCTCCGGCGTCAGCCCGACGGCGAGCGCGACCGCGAACAGCAACGACTGGAGCAACGGCCGGCCGAGGAAGATGCTCGCGGTCAGCACGACCACGACCAGCGCCAGCGTCAACCGGGTCGTCAGCAGGCCATAGGCATGGAGGTCGCGCTCGAACGGGGAGGGGGCGGCATCGGTCGCCAGCGCCGCCGCCGCCGAACCGAACAGCGTCGCCCGCCCGGTGCCGACGACCAGCGCGGTCGCGGTACCGGTCTGCGCGATCGCCCCGCGGAACAGCGCGTTCGAGGCTTCGGCAGCGGAGGTCGCCGTGACGATGCCGGCACGCTTGTCGACCGGATAGGGTTCGCCGGTCAGCGCGGCTTCGTTGGCGGTGAAGGCGGTGCTGTCGAGGATCAGCGCGTCGGCGGGAATGATGTCGCCCGCGCGAACCTCGACGATGTCGCCCGGCACCACCCCCTCGACCGCAACCGCGACGAACGCGCCGTCACGAAGCACGCGCGCGGAAACGGCGACCGACTGGCGCAGGATCGCGGCGGCGTGAACCGCCTGTCCCTCCTGATAGGTGTCGAGCAGAACGGAGAAGCCGAGGATGACGACGATGATCGATCCGCCGACCGCATCGCCGGTCGCGGCCGATACGAGTCCCGCGGCCAGCAGGATGAGCGAGAGCGGTTCGAGCAGGCGCCGCGCCATCGCGCGTGCCGGGCCGGTGCGGGCTTCGGCGCTGTCGCTGTTGGGGCCATAACGCGTAAGGCTTGCCGACGCCTCGATCGCGGTTAGGCCGCTCATGGTGGCGCCGAGTTCCGCGAACAGCGCGGCGGCCGTCCGGGTCCAGAAGGGCGGTGAATCCCGAGTCAGCGGACGCGCTCGGTCAGGATCGAAGGGCTGTCGGTCATCGCCTCGTTATCGTCGACCGACGTCGCTGAACCCGGACCGGCGCCGCGAAGGCATCGGACCCGGCCTAAAGAGTCATCCGAAGGATCATCGCGGCGGAATCGCCCGGACAGGCCGACGCGATCCAGCCGCGCTCGCGTTCGAGGTCGATCGCCTGATGATTGTCGCGGCTCTCGATCGACTCCAGCGTGCGAATGCCTTTTGCCCGCGCGAACTTCGCGACGTGATCGAGCAACGTCCAGCTGATGCCGAGGCGTTTGAAATCGGCGCGGATCGCGACGGCGACCTCGGCATTCGTGAGCGTCTCGTCCGCGGCCAGCATCGCGGTCGCGAGGATCCGGTCGGTGCCGTATTCGAAGGCGAGGAAGTTCTCGGCATGCTCGTGGTCGACCGTCACCAGGGCCTTCAACTGGGTCTCGTCGACCTTGTGGATCGCGCTGAGAAAGCGGAACCGCAGGTCTTCCTTGTCGACCTTGGTGAAGAATTCGCCGAGCGCGGCCTCATCCGAGGGCGAAGCGGGGCGGACGTGGAAGACATAGCCGCTGCGCGTCGCAAGGTCCGCGGTCCACGTCACCGGTTCTTCGACGGGCGGCGATGGCGCTATTATACGCTCGGGGGCGGTTGCACGCTCGCTGAAGAGTTCGACCATCGTGGCGTCCTTATCGATCACGCACCCGACTTGGGTACGGTTCTGGATTAGCCGCAATGCGTGCCTCGCCGGAGCGTCGGGAAACACGTAGTTTCCGATCCTAGCGACGGTTCCCCTCCAAATTAGGTTGCGGATGGGCGATCCTCCGCCCCTGTGAGGAGACTGCATGACGATCGATATCCAGAGGATGCAGGATCTCGCGCACGAGATCGTCCGGCTTCAGGGCGAACTCGACCGCGAGATCGAGCAACGACGGCGCGCGCTCGGCGTCGAGCTCACCGGCCGGATCGTCGGGTTCGAACACGGCGTGCTCGATGCGCAGCGGCGGTTGAAAGTATCGGTGCTGCGTTTCGTCGCCCGTTCCGATCTGGTCTCGATCGTGACTGCGCCGGTGATCTACTCGCTGATCGTGCCGCTGCTGATCGTCGATGCGTGGGTGAGCCTGTACCAGGCGATCTGCTTTCGCGCGTACGGGATCGCGCGGGTCCGGCGCGGCGACTACATCATGTTCGATCGCGCGCATCTGGGCTATCTGAACCGGATCGAGGCGCTCAACTGCGCCTTCTGTTCGTACGCGAACGGGCTGGTCGGGTTCGTCCGCGAAGTCAGCAGCCGGACCGAGCAATATTGGTGCCCGATCAAGCATGCGCTGCGCGTCGACGATCCGCTTCACCGCTATTACGCCTTTCTCGAATACGGCGATGCGGATGGCTATCGGTCGCGGCTCGCCGAGTTTCGGGATCTGCTGCGATGATGTGGGTCTGCCCGATGCATCCGGAGATTTGTCGGGAGGGACCCGGCGTGTGCCCGATCTGCGGGATGGCGCTCGAACCCGAAGCACCGACCCTGGACGAAGGTGCCAATCCCGAACTCGTCGATTTCACGCGGCGGGTCTGGATTGCCGGGGTGCTGACGGTGCCGTTGCTCGTGCTCTCGATGGGGGCCGAGATGACAGGGATCGCGATCGTCCCGCAGGGTTGGTCGGCCTGGATCCAGCTCGCCCTCACCACGCCGATCGTGTTGTGGGCGGGGCTGCCGTTCTTCGCACGCGGGTGGGTCTCGGTGCGGACCTGGCGGCTCAACATGTTCACGTTGGTTTCGCTCGGTGTCGGCGCGGCGTTCCTGTACAGCGCGGCCGCGACGATCGCGCCCGGCCTGTTCCCGCAGTCGATCCGGATGCACGGGATGGTGCCGGTCTATTACGAAGCGGCGGGCGTGGTGGTGACGCTCGTCCTGCTCGGCCAAGTGCTCGAACTCCGCGCGCGGGCGGCGACCGGGCGGGCGATCCGCGCGTTGCTCGATCTGGCGCCGAAGACCGCGCGGCGGATCGTCGGGAGCGGCGAAACCGAGATTGCGCTGGCCGACGTCGCGCTCGGCGATAGGCTGCGGATACGGCCGGGCGAGGCGATCCCGGTCGACGGCATCGTCGTCGAGGGCCGGTCGTCGGTCGACGAGGCGATGCTGACCGGCGAGCCCGCGCCCGTGCTCAAGACGATCGGTACCACGCTGACCGGCGGCACGATCAACGGCACCGGCAGCCTCGTGATGAAGGCGCGGGCGGTCGGCGCGGACACCGTGCTCGCGCGGATCGTGCGAATGGTCGCCGAGGCGCAGCGCAGCCGTGCGCCGATCCAGGCGGTGGCGGACCGCGTGTCGGGCTGGTTCGTGCCGCTGGTGGTCGCGATCGCGGTCGTGACGTTCGTGGTCTGGTATGCGACCGGCAGTTTCGGCCATGCGCTGCTCAACGCCATCGCGGTGCTGATCATCGCGTGTCCGTGCGCGCTGGGGCTGGCGACGCCAATGGCGGCGATCATGGTCGGCACCGGACGCGGCGCGCGCGCGGGCGTGCTGGTCAAGACCGCGGAGGCGTTGCAGGCGCTCGAACGCGTCGACACGCTGGTGATCGACAAGACCGGTACGCTGACCGAGGGGCGGCCGAGGCTGATCGCGGTCGAGACGCTCGGCGCGATGGCGGAGGACGAATTGGTCGCGCTCGCTGCGGCGGTCGAGCGCCCGTCGGAGCATCCGCTGGCGCAGGCGATCGTCGTGGCGGCGGACGATCGCAAGCTGGCGACGATGGCGGCGACGGGGTTCGTCTCGACGACCGGGCTGGGCGTGGCGGCGGATGTCGAAGGACAACGCGTCGCGATCGGCAATGCGGCGATGATGGTGTCGGTCGGCGCGGGCCCGGCATTGCTTGCACGGCAAAGCGAGACGCGGCGGGGCGAGGGCTCGGGGGTGATGCTGGTCGCGGTCGACGGCCGGCTCGTAGGAATGCTCGTCGTCGCCGACCCGATTCGCGAGACCGCCAAGGCTGCGATCGCCGACCTGCACGCGGAGGGGCTGCGGATCGTCATGCTGACGGGCGACGGTCGCGGGACCGCGGAGGCCGTGGCGCGCGCGATCGGTGGTATCGATGCGGTCCACGCCGACCTCAAACCCGAGGACAAGGCGCGGATCGTCGGCGACTTGAAACGCGGCGGCGCGGTCGTCGCGATGGCGGGGGACGGGATCAACGATGCACCGGCGCTCGCCGCTGCCGATGTCGGCATCGCGATGGGGACGGGCACCGATGTCGCGATCGAGAGCGCGGGCATCACGCTGACCAAGGGCGATCTCGCGGCGCTGGTGCGGGCGCGGCGGCTTGCGCAGGCGACAATGCGGAACATCCGTCAGAACCTGGCATTCTCGTTCCTGTTCAACGGGATCGGCGTGCCCGTGGCTGCGGGCGTACTGTACCCGATGACCGGCATCCTGTTGTCGCCGATGCTCGCGGGCGCGGCGATGGCGCTGTCGTCGTTCGCGGTGGTGACCAACGCGCTGAGGCTGAACGCGGTGCGGCTGTAACCGCGGACTCGTCACATTCGCATCGTGCCGGTATCGAGGAACCGCTGGTGGCACCGCAGGCAGGCATATCGGCTTCTGCAGAAGGGCGGGCGGGGTGGACGACGCATGTCTTGTCGCTAGCGTCGATCCTGCCCTGGCGCCGTTGACCGATCGCACCATCAGTGGCTACCGTTACCGAGCAAGACTAGCGCTCCCGCGTGCGCGTGCGGTCTGGCGCGCGTCATCGATGCGGTTCGCGCCGACGATACAAATACGACGCCGACCAAGCCTGGCGTGCCGCGAAACGTCCGCGAACGTCGTCAACACCATGAAACCGTTCGTTTAACTTTTCGCGGTTATGCGGGCGTATGCCGACGTCTTCCTCTGCGCTTGCGACTGTGAAACCCGATCGCGCCGGGAATGTCCTGTCCGGCGCAGTCCGAGGTTGCCGGCGGCATCTGGTGTTCGCGGCGCTGTTTTCCGGGTTGGTGAACATCCTGTACCTCGTGCCGTCGATCTTCATGTTGCAGGTGTATGATCGCGTGGTGCCGACGCGCGGTGGTGCGACGCTGTTGCTACTCACGCTGATTCTCGTCCTCGCGTTGATCGTGTTCGCGATCCTCGATGCCGTCCGCATGCGACTGTTGCTGCGCGCGAGCATGCGGCTTGAACGGCGGGCTGCACCGGGCATATTGCTGCGGATCCTGGGCACCGATGGCGCGACGATCGGTCAGCGCAGCCAGGCGATGCGCGATTTCGATACGGTGCGGGGCACGCTGACCGGGCCGACGATCATCGCGCTGTTCGATGCGCCCTGGGCACCGATCTATATCGGCATCGCGTTCCTGCTGCATCCGTGGATCGGCGTGCTGGCGTTGGTCAGCGCGCTGCTGCTCGGCGGGATCGCGATCCTCAGCGACCGGGTGACTGCGGGGGCGGCGCGCGACACGCAGGCGCGTGCGGTGCTCGCAAGCCGCGAACAGGACGTGTCGATTCACGGATCGGAGGTCGCGCGGGTAATGGGAATGCGTAATGCGCTAATTACCCGGCATCTGCTCGAGCGTGCCGAGCTCGTCCGCCGTCAGTCTGCGCTCGCGGGGACATCGGGGCAGTTTCTCGCGATCACCAAGTTCCTCCGCCTGCTGCTGCAATCGCTGGCGCTGGCGCTTGGCGCGTTGCTGGCGATCCGGCAGGATATCTCGGGTGGCGCGATCTTCGCGGCGTCGCTGTTGCTCGGGCGCGCACTCCAGCCGGTCGAACAAATCCTTGGCGCGATGAAGCCGCTCGCCGCCGCGCGTAACGCCTACCGCGATCTTGACGCGTTCTGTGCGATGCCGGGGCCGTCGATCGACCCGACAACTCTGCCCGCGCCGGTCGGCCGGATCGACGTCCGCGGCGTTACCGTGCGCCCCGAAGGTAGCGATCGGGCCCTGCTGACGGACATCAGTTTCGCGGTCGAACCCGGCGAGATCGTCGCGCTGGTCGGCCCGAGCGGGGCGGGCAAGTCGACCTTGCTGCGCGTTCTGTCGGGAGCTTTGTCGCCGGACAATGGCGAGGTACGGATCGATGGCGCGAGTCTTGCGGACTGGAACCGCGAACAGCTCGGCCGCCATGTCGGTTACATGCCGCAATCGCCGTCGCTGTTCCCGACCTCGGTCCACACCAACATCTCGCGCTTCCAGTCGGTGCTGGCGGGCGAGAGCGAGCAACTCGACGCCGCGGTGGTCGAGGCGGCGCAGGCGGCGGGCGCGCATGAGGTGATCCTGGGCCTGCCCAATGGCTATGCGACGATGCTGAGCATGGCGGACGGATCGGGGTTGTCGGCGGGGCAGAACCAGTCGGTCGCGCTGGCCCGCGCGCTGTTCGGCACGCCGACGATCCTGTTCCTGGACGAGCCCAACGCGCATCTCGACAGCGACGGCGAAGCGCGGCTGGTGACGACGCTCGCGGCCCTGCGCGAGCGCGGCGCGACGGTGATCGTCTCGACGCACCGGACCGGGCTCCTGCAAGCGGTCGACAAGATCATGGTTTTGCGCGGCGGCGCGATCCAGTTGTTTGACGAGCGGGCAAAGGTTGTTCGTCCTGCCAACGCAGCGCCCGCGGCTGCTACCGGAGGCGCACGATGATCCCCGCCGAACTGGCCAGTCCAGTCCCCGCCGCTGGCGGCGCGAGCCTCGGCGATCGCCTCCGCCTCGATGATTCCCCGCGGCACGCGATCCTGGTCGGCGGGATCGTCGCGATCCTGTTCTTCGTCGTCGGGCTCGGCTGGGCGGCGTTCGCGCGGCTCGATGCGGCGGCGGCGGGCGACGGTCAGGTGGTCGTCGCCGGCAATCGCCAGACCGTCCAGCACCGCGAAGGCGGGATCGTCGCGGCGATAACCGCGCGCGACGGCCAGCACGTCCGCGCGGGGGACGTTCTGTTCCGGCTCGAAGGCGCGGAAGTCACCGCGAGCGAACGCGCGCTGGCCGCCAGCGTCATCGATCTCCAGGCGCAACGCGCACGGCTTGAAGCGGACGTGCGCGGTGGCGCGATCGTCTGGCCCGCGGAGTTCGCGTCCGCGCAGGGCGACGACCTGCGGCTGGTCGAGCGGGCGAAGTCGCTCCAGATCGCGCAACGCATGGCGCGTTCGGCTGCGCTGGCGGCAAACGGCGCGGTGCTCCGCCAGCAGGCGGCGGCCGTCGCGCAGCAGACGACCGGCTTCAACGCACAGGCGCAGGCGACCGCCCGTCAGCGCGAGTCGCTCCGTCAACAGCTCGAGAGCACGCGTACGCTCGCCGATCAGGGCTATGTCTCGCGTAACACGGTGCGGGCGATCGAGCGCTCGATCCAGCAGCTCGAGGGGACCGACGCCGACTATGTCTCTCGCTCGGCGGCGGCGCGCGAACAGATCGGCCAGACGCGCGCGGAAGGTGTCCAGACCCGGCGCAAATATGTCGAGGACAGCGCGACGCTGCTGCGCGACACGCAGTTCCAGCTGAACGAGGTAATGCCGAAGTTCGCCGCCGCGCGCGAGCAGCTGGCGCGGACGATCATCCGCGCGCCAGTGGCGGGCCGCGTCGTCGGGCTGCGCGTTTTCTCGGTCGGCGGTGTGATCCAGCCGGGTCAGGCGATCCTCGACATCGTCCCCGACGCTGCACCGCTGGTCGTGCGCGCGAACTTCTCGCCCGGCGACATTGACGGCGTGTTTGCCGGTCGTGAGGCCGAGGTGAAGTTCCTGTCGCTGCACGAACGCGACCTGCCGATCCTGCTCGGCACGGTCCGCACCGTGTCCGCGGACTCGCTCCGCGACGAGCAGACCGGTCACAGTTATTTCAGCGCCGAGATCACCGTGCCGCGCGACCAGATCGCCAAGATCGAGGCCGTCCGCGGGCGCGATACCGGCATCCGTGCAGGCGTGCCCGTCACCGTCCTCGTCAAGCTGCGGTCGCGCACCGCACTCGATTATCTTCTCGATCCGTTGACCGAGGCTTTTTCACGGTCGCTCCATGAACGCTGATATTCTTCGCCTCGCCGCCGTCGTGCTTCTGTTGCCGGCCGGATCCGCGCTCGCCCAGACGGCACCGGAGGCACGGTCCGCCGCGCCGGAAACGCTGGGGCAGGCGATCGCGGACGCGTATCGCAGCAACCCCTCGCTTGAGGGGCAGCGCGCGCAACTCCGGGCGCTCGACGAGCAGATCGTCCAGGCAGGGGCGGCGTACCGGCTCAACGCGGGCGTCAGTATGACGCTGCAATATCAGTCGCAGGACCAGCGCGGCCTGCTCGGCGATTTCGATACGGCACGGGGGCGGATGGTCGGCGCTTCGCTGACCGCGTCGCAGATCCTGCTCAACGGCGGGCGCACCGCGGCGCAGGTATCCGCGGCGGAGGCGACCGTGCTCGCGGGACGCGAACGGCTGCGCGAGGCGGAGAACGCGATCCTGCTCGAAGTCGTCGATGCGTTCGTGTCGGTGCGGCGCGATCAGGCACTGGTGGCGATCCAGCAGCGTTCGCTCGAGTCCTACGGGCGTCAGGTCACGCAGGCTATCGCGCGCGAACGCGGCGGCGACCTGACCCGTACCGACATCGCGCAGGCACAGGCGCAGCGTGAGATCATCCGCGCTCAACTGGCGCAGGCGACGGTCAACCTCCAGGCGAGCAGGGGGCGGTTCGCGGCCGTGGTCGGGCGCAATCCGGGCACGTTGCTCGTGCCGCCGACACTGCCCGGCCTGCCGCGCTCGCTCGACGCGGCCTTCGCGGTGGTCGAGAAGGAGAGCCCGAGCCTGTGGCAGGCGATCCTGGCGACCAAGGCGGGCGACGCACGGATTGCCGCGCAACGCGCCGAGCGTGCGCCGATCGTCGCGCTGTCGGGCAGTTATGGCTATGCGAGCCCGTATTCCTACCGTCTGCGCGATGCCGGTGCGCAGGCGACCGGCGGGGTCACGCTGACGATGCCGCTGCTGACCGGCGGCGTGATCGGATCGCGCGTCCGTGCCGCGATCGCCGAACGCCAGCAGCTCGGGTTCGAGGTCGAGACCGCGCGTCGTGCCGCACTCGCCAATGCGCAGAACGCCTGGAACCAGGCGGTGGCGGCCGGCGAGCAGATGGCGGCAGGCCAGCTCGCGACCGAGGCCGCGGAGTCCGCGCTCACCGGCGTCCAGCGCGGCTTCGCGGAAGGGTTTCGCTCGAATTTCGAAGTGCTGGACTCGGAACAGCGGCTGCTGACCGCGCAACTCGTCTTCGTCAACGCGACCTACGGCGCCTATGCCGCGGAGGCGCGCCTGCTCGCGACGCTCGGGCGATTGCAGGCGGCGGCAATCGATCAGGGCGTGCCGAGCTACGACCCGGCGCAGAACACGCGGCGCGTGCGGGCCAAGACGTTCGGGCCGTTCGATCCGGTCTTGGCGCCGATCGATCGCGCGCAGGTTCCGAGTGCGGCGGCCCGACCTGCACCGCAGCTCGCGCCCGCGCCCGACGCGAGGATCAGGCCGGCGCTCGTACAGACGTTGCCCGGACCGGTCGGCACGGCCTTGCCGATCGTCGGCGTTCCAGTGCTGGCCGGACCGGCCGCGGTGGACTTGACGGATGTAATCGTGACCGGCGGGGCGTAGGACGGATCGATCCTCCCCCGCCAGGGGGAGGTGGCAGGCGCAGCCTGACGGAGGGGGAGGCAGGCGACGTCAGCCGCTCCGTGTTCTTCCCCCTCCCTCGCCTGACCGCGCCACCTCCCCCTGGCGGGGGAGGATTGCAGGTTCGTCGGCTCATCGAGAACGCCCCTATTGCGCGATCAGCGACCCGTAGAGTTCGGCATACGCCCCAATAATCGTGCCGTGGTCATAATCCCGCCGTACGCGCTCGCGCATCGTTTCCCCCATCGCCAGCCGCATCGCCGGATCGCCGGCGATCGCCAGGATTCCCGCCGCGGTCGCTGCCGGGTTGACCAGCGGCGTGACGATGCCGCCATGGCCGGAGTCCGCGCCGCCGCGACCCTCGATCATTTCGCGGCAACTGCCGACATCGGGTGCCACCACCGGGATACCGCACGCGCCGCCTTCCAGGATCACCAGCGGCTGTGCCTCCGACAGGCTGGTGAGCACGAGCAGGTCGATCTTCGCCATCCAGTCCTCGATCCGCACCCGCCCGGCGAAGCGGAAGACCTGCGTCAGCTCCAGATCCTCGACCAGTCGCGTGCATTCCGCGGCATATTCCGGGTCCTCGTCCTCGGGGCCGAGCACGACGAAGCGGATGTCGGGGCGTTCGACGTGCGCGATCGCGGCGGCGCGGATGAACGTCTTCACGTCCTTGATCGGCACCACGCGGCCGAGCAGCGCAACCAGCGGATGCGCCGGATCGCGCTGGTCCGGGAGGCTCGAGAATCGCCGCGAATCGATCCCGTTGGGGATTACGCGGACCCGGTCGGCGGCAGCGCCCAGCCGACGCTGGACCGCGGTGTTCGCGCCGTACAGGGCGACGATCGGATTGCAGCTGTCGTAGCAGGCGGTCGCATAGCTGGTGAACGCGCGCACCCACAGGTCGCGAAGGTCGCGGACGCTGCGTTCCAGTTCGAGCCCGGTGTCGACCTGATCGCCGATCCAGTCCGCCATCATCACCTCGATCTGGCGTTCGAGCAGGTAGATGCCGTGCTCGGTGATGAACGCCGGTCGCCCGGTCTGGCGCGCGGCACGGGCGGCGAGCAGGCCCGCGAACCCGGTCGAGATCGTGTGATACGCCTTCGCGCGAGGCAGCGGCGTAGTCAGCACCGCGAGCAACCCACCCAGCAGAACGCGCATCGCCCAGAAATAATGGTGGAAGGACGCCTTGGGCAGCATCGCCTGATAATGGCGCCGGAGCCGTGCGAAGACGGCGGGATGCGACAGGATATCGCCGGGCGCGAGCGGCCGGGTGCTGCCGCCGATCACGTCGATCAGCGTCGCGAGCCGATCTGCGCCACCGGTCGCGACGAACGCGACGAGCGCGTCGGCGATCGGCACCGCGATCCGGTCTGGGATGGCGCGCGGAACGGCCGGCGCGGGCGCTAGGCCGATCTCGACGACGGCGACGACGTTGGGCGGCGGCGTCAACTGGAACGGGAGCAGTCCGGCGCCCGGCTTGATCGCGGCGATCACGAACCGGACGTCGGGCAGGTGCGTGATCAGGTCCTGCAACCAACCGGACACGCCACCGATCACATAAGGGTACGCGCCCTCGACGATCAGGCAGATGTCGGCGTCCGGTATGTCGACCGACGCTTGTCGTGACCTTTCGGCAAGGGCCGAGAGCGGGATCATGCCGCCGCTCCCGTCAGCCACCACGTCGCCCGCGTCGTCGCGCCGCGCTGCGTAGCGTCCATCGGCGTATCGTTCCGCTCCGACGCGGCCTCGATCGCAGTCGCCATCCGGTCGATCGCCGCGTAATCGCCCGCGGCCCACAATGCTTCCATCATCAACGCGTCGCGCGTCCCAGACCTTGGATCGTCCGCCTTTGAAGGGACCGCGGCGACCATCATCGCGACCGCATCCTCGCGAAGGTGGAGGCGTTGCGAATCCGACAGCAGCACGTCCGAGCGGGCATGATCCGCGAGCAGTGTCGCCAAGCTGAGGGCGGCTTCCGGATCGGCGCCATCCGCAACGCGCGCCGATAGCCTCGCCCGTGCCAGAACGAGGTTCTCCGCGACCCGGGCCGAGGCCGCCGCCGCCAGCGCGCGGATGGTCTGGTCGCTGTCGGTCAGCGCCAGCGCGATCAACGGCGACAGTGCCGGCTCGAACGATCGCACCACCGTTTCCAGCGCGCGCCGCCGCTCGGCAACCGCACCGTGACGCATGATCGTGACCAGCGAACTGAGCGTATCGGGCGTCGCATGATGAACGCGTCCGTCGAGCATCCGCGCGACGGCGAGACGCGCGCCGCGCTGTGCGGAGCCGCGCGCAACCGGGCCGAACATCTCGTCGTCGCTGCGCTGCGTCGTGGGCCTGGATAAACGCCCGAGCGGCAGCGCGACGAGCAGCCCGAGCGGCCCGAGCACGCCGAGCATTGCTGGCGCAAAACCGGCCGCTGTTCCGCTGCGAAGCCACACGCCGAACCCGAACGCGCTCGCCACGGCATGTACGGCGAGGCCCCAGCCGACCGCGACTCCCGACATCCAGCACACCGCCAGGATCATCGTCTCGAAGACCGCCAGCGCGATCAGGCGGAGGATCATGCGACCAGCCCGGCGGATCTCACCGGTTGCCGTGTCGCCTGCGGTAGATCGGCGAGCAGGGGCGTCAACCAGGCGGCGATCTCGGCGAGTTCCGCAGTACGGCTCGCATTCAACGCCTCGAAGGGCAGGGTGTGGAGAACCAGGCAGCCGACTATTTCGCCGGTCTTCCGCTCGGGCAACGCGATCGCAGCGACGCCGACACCATCGAGCACGTGCCGATCGCTGCGCTTGGCGACGTGCAAGATCCGCTTGTGCCGCTCGATCCTCTCCAGGAGGGACGCGGGCAGGACGTCGCGGCGCCCTGCGGTAACCGGCCCCCGGAGCCAGGCACGCGCCTCCCCGCCGGTGACCCTGTAGCAGGTGAAGTCGGCGGTCCGCGCGGCGAGAGCGACCAGTTCGGCGATCGCGCCGCGCCGCTCTGCCCGGTCCTCCGAACTGAGCCGCGTCGCCGTCTCGATCGCATGGCCGACGGTATGCGCTTCCGTCGCGATCTGGACCTGCAACAGGCGATTGGTCTGCGACAGCGTCGCGAACGCCTCGGTCAGCCGCGCCAGATTGCGCGTCGCGACACGGCCGCGCTTTTCCAGCCGATCGTGACGCCCGGTCCGCATGATCGTCACTTCGCCGATGATCCCCGCCACGACGAACCACATCAAAGGCTGTAGCGACAGATGGAACAGGTGGTCGAGGTAATCGCGTTCGCCCGGGGTGTCGTGAACGTTGGCGAGCCAAAGCCCCGATGCGATCACGGCTGAGAGAACGCCAGGGCCGGTCCCATACGCCAGCGCCATCACGAGGACCGGCACCCAATAGGGGTTGGGATGGACGTGCGCGAAACCGGTGCCGCCCGTCAGCCACCAGTCGAGTGCGACCAGCGCGGCGAAGGCAAGCGCGATCTCCGCGGCGACGCGCGCGGGGCGTCGCCACCGGGTCTGCCATTTGCGAACTTGGTCGTCGTGCGTCACTGCGTATCCCCAAGGCTGCGTGTCAGCAGCGCCCGTGCGTAGAGTTGGCGGCCCGAAAAGCCGGGGCGTGCGATCGAGGTGATGCCGCCGCTGCCCTCGACCCGCCATGCCACGCCGATCGGTGCTGCGATGCCAAGGCTGGCGGTAGGCCCGTCACCACCGAACCTGTCGACGGTCCAGCCTGCCAGTGCGGTCATCTGCACCGTACCGAGCGCGCCGCTGAGCAGGCCTTGGACGGTATGGTTCTCCCGCGTGGCGAGCGGGATGATTGTCAGGTTGTCCGCGCCGAGTTGCAGACGCTGGACGTATTCGGCCTCGAACCGATAGGTCAGGCCGAGCGCGGGGAACTGGCGACGAATGAGATAATCGACCCCGCCGCTCGCGACGATGGTGTCACTCGCGCCGCTGCTCCCGGCAAGCCCGTAGCGGTTCGCGCCGATATCGCCTTGCACGACGAGACCCGGAGTCAGCCGATAGGTCACCCCGAGCAGGGAGCGTGAGAGATACCCGCCTGCCAGCACCTGCGCCGGCGTCGAGTAATCGGGCATGTGCCGGGTCAGCGTCACGCGGAACTGGGCATCGGCGGACCCCGCGACAGCTTTGGCGCCGCCCCCGGTGACGCCGTCGTCGAGCGCTGCGGAGGCGAGCAGCTGGACGCGGACTGCGCCGTCGAACGCTGCGGCCAGCGAGGCATCGACCACGGTGTCGCCGGTTCGCACGGTCTGCGCGTCTGTGTCGACCCTGCTGACGATATGGCGGAGGCCACCACCGGCGGCGAAGGTATCGCCGACCGCCGCGTCGATCCGTGCGGCGAACTCCGCCTGCGACAGGTCGCTGCCGTCACGCGCGGTGACTCCGATGCTGGCGGTCCCCGGTGCGGCAGCGATGGCGCGCCGAGCAGTCAGGTCGTCGGCCCCAAGCGCACGGTAATCGCGTGCCGCGCCGCGCACGTCTCCGTCGGCCAGCCGCGTGTCGGCGAGCATGCGCGCCGCGCGTGGGTCGGTCGGATAGCGTTTTGCCAATTGCGTTGCGGCGCGTCGTGCCGGCCCCGGATACCCGGCCGCGGCGTCCGCCTCGATCGCGGTCAGCGCGGCATCGGATGCGGTATCGTCGACAGTCTCGGCGAGCGGTTCGGTCGAGGCCGGTGGCGAGAAGGTCACCGCGACCGTTGCGCCCGCCTGCCGCCATTTCATTGTCCAGCCGTCAGCGGGACGCAGGACGAGGCTGTCGTCGTTCCAGCGAAGATCGCCGATCGCATCGCCTGCGGCCTCGCGGAAGGCGGCGATCCGGTCGGACGTCATCGCCTGATCGAAGCGCGCGACCAGCTCTCCATCGCGGTCCTCGATCCGGACGACGGCTTGGTCGGGCCAGGCCATCACGGACTCGGGCACCACGATCCGGCTGTCCGCGAAGACCGTACGGGGAACGGTCAGTGCGGGTGCGTCCATCAAGCAAAGGAGCAGCGTGATCATTGTGCCAGCACCGTTCGGGCACGCCCGGCTTGGCCCTGCGCGATCAGCAGGCGGGCATGCAACGCGGCGAGCGATCGGTCGCGCGGGGTCTCGGTGCGCAGCGTCTCGACCAGCGCTACGGCCTCGGCCCGACGACCGAGCTTTTCCAGAATTTCCACGCGTGCCTTGCTGGCTGCGGGTGTCTGCGCGAGCGCGCGGTCCAGCCAAGGGCGTGCCGCACGTTCGCCCCCCATCCGTATCTGCACGTCGGCCATCAGCCGTAGCGCCGGGAGGTCGGTTGGATCGCTTGCCAGATGCTGATCGAGCCACTTCGCCGCGCCCTTGGCATCGCCCGCGTTCCACGCCGTCCAGGCGAGGTCGAGCAGATCCCGCGGCGCCGCGACCCCGGCCGCAACGCGCCGTTTCGCGATCGCAGCCGCTTGTGCCGGTTCTACCCTCGTGGGGGCTGCGGCGGACAGCGCGGCGACCTGCGGGGGATCGAGCGAGCGGCCGTTCAGCAACGACGTCAGCACCGCACGACCGGCGGTATCATCGCCAGACGCGCGGGCCAGCGACAGCCGCATCAGCATCACGTCGGTCTGGCCCGCGAGCGGATGCCGCGACAGGAACGCCAGCGCCTCGCCCGGTCGATCGCGCTCGGCATAGCGCGTCAGCCAGGCGCGCTGCTGGTCCGCGCTGCCCTGCAAACTTTGCTGTTTAAGCCAGGTGAGATCGTCGCCCCCCGGCCGCGGCCCCATCAGGTACAGCAGGCGCTGAGCTGCCGGCGCGGTCGGTGGCTGGCCGGTCGCCGCCCGCCGCAGTACCGCCATCGCATCGCCGCGGTAACCCGACGCGAGCAGCCGCTCCGCCTCCCGCTCGGGTTGCGCGCCCGGCGCCTCGGCGCGCGCCAGCAGTTCGGTACGCAGGCCATCTCGGTCGCCTGCCTCGGTCAGGATCGCCTCACGCGCGGTCGCCCGCCGCTCGACCGGCAGATAGTCGGCTGCCCTCAGCCCTGCCGCGGTATCCTTCGCGCGCGCCGCGACACGGATCGCTAGCCAAGGATCCGCCGCCCGCCAGTTCGCCGTCGTCGCCTTGTCGAGCAATGCGACCAGGTCAGTGCACCCAGCCTTGTCGGCACGGAGCGCCAGATCGAGCGACAGCGTGGCATCGGGCGGCGGGATGACATGGTTCGCCGCTGCCACGATCACGAGGTCGGGCCGATCGATCGCATAGGCCGCCGCAACGATATCCGCAGCCGCCACCGCCCCGCGCGTCTGGGCGGCCCGCGCGACGAGCGCGGCCGCATCCGCAGTCCGCCCGGTTTGGCGAAGAAGATCGACACGCAGCCGCCACGTCGCTGCCGCCCCGCCGTCGGGCCGTGCCGCCAGATAGCCGAGCGCCACCGCCGGCCGCTTCGCCGCGACCAGGTCATAGGCGACCTGCAGCGTCGATACCGACTGTCCCTCGGCGATCAGCCGCGCGGTGACGGCCGCAAGCGTTGCTGCATCGGCAGTCGCGATCTGCGCCGCGATCGCCGGATGCGCAGGCTTCAGCGTAGGCGGGGATACCGGTGCGGAAGGCATCGAGCTGCTCGCCGCCTGCGCAGGCTGCGCACGGCGCTCGGCGTGGCGGATCTCGCGGTCGTTCGGCAACAGCATCAGCCCGCCCGCAAGCAGGCCAAGCCCCGCCAATGCGGGCAGGACGAGCGCGAGACGTCCGCGTCGGCGGTCGATCCTCATCAGCTCGGCTCCGGTACCAGCCGGTCGAGCGCCAGCGTCGCGACATAGGGACTGAACCCCGCCGCCCGTTCGCGCGCGTACAGTGCTGCGACCTGTTTCGTGTCGGCCGGATCCCAGTAATCGAGCGTCATAAGGCCCAGCGCAGGGTTCCGGGCCTTGGCCGCACGCAGGCGGCCGGCTTGCCAGTCCCAGTCCGAATCGCTGAGCAATTCATGACGCTTGGTGGCAAAATTCCACCGCGACGCCATCGCTTCGCCGAGCAGGTAATCGATCTTCGGCGCGACGTCGGGCAACATCGCATAGCCGCGGTTGAGCATGATGCGCATCCTGGGAAAGCGCGCGCGTACGGCGGCGATCAGCGTTACGCCTGCGGCCACCATGCCCTTGCTGGCCACAGGATCCTGCCGCTCCATCGCTTCGGCGTTGTCCATCGTATCGATGAAGATGCCATCATAGCCGAGCGCCAGGATCGCGGGGACGAGCCGGTCGAGCACCGCCGCGCGCCACGCCGGATGGCGCAGGTCGGCAAGCCGCGCATCGGGCCAGTTGGGATTGGCGGCCTTGAGCGCACCAGCCTTTTCAAGTGCGGCGAAATACGGTCGGCCGCGTTCGACCTCGCCGAAGCTGACATAGCCGAGCAGGATGCTGCCGGGGCCCCGGAGCGGCGCGATCGGGCGCGCATGATGCGGCTCCAGCACCAGCAGCGCGCACGTCCTCGCCAATGCGGGATCGGTCGCTGCACCGTAATCGACGCCCCAGCGCAGCGCAGCGTTAGCGGACGGCTTGGGAGTGGCATCCGATCGCGACCGCATGCCCAGCGTCAGGGCCGTTGCACCCAGCGCCAGCATCCGCTGCACCATCTTCCTGCGCGGCATATCCGTAATTCCCGTCACAACAGACGCCCTCCGTGCCCCACGACCGAGGGATTGTTGCCGACGAACAGCAGGTAGGTAAGGTTGACCGTGGCCTCGGCGACCAGCGCCATACCGACCGACGCACCGACCACGGCGCCGGCCATATAGCCCCACCCGAATGCGGCAAACCCCGCATCCCATTGCAGCAGCGTCGCGACGCCGCTGCCGATCGCGAAGGCGGTCCAGGTCAACAGGATCCGCCCGAACAGGTCGTAATAAGCGAGCACGACCGTCGTCGCGATCACCACGAGGTGGAAGACGGTGCCGAGCGAGGTCTGGCGGAACGCGAAGATCGCCCGCGCGTCCGCGCCGATCAATTCGAACAGCGGTACCGCGAATACCCAGGCGAGCGCGGCGACGAGCGCCTGCACCAGCAGCATGATCCGCAGCCCGTCGAACATCGTCCGCGCGAGTTCGCTGCGCGCCTCCTCGATCCGTTGCAGCGTCGACGTGCCGGTACACCGTACGATCATGTCTCCGAACGCGCGATCGAACCGAGTCTCGGTGACGATCAGCAACAGCGTCAGGCCCGGCACCATCGTCAGCAGGCCGAGAAAGCTGCCCTGGTCGTTGATCGGATTGAGCCGCAACAGGCCGAGCGCGCGGATGCTGTCGGGGCCGGCCCACAACAGCCATTTGTCGATCCAGATCGCGGCGACCCCGGCGATGCCCGCCGCCGCGACGATCCACGCCAACCGCGGCGTCATCGCATCCCGCGTCGGCAGGACGGGCGGGGCGGAGAAATGCCGGCGGATTACTGTAACGATCGCGGCCAGCGTCAGCCCGATACCGCCGGCGATGACCGCGAGCACGGTAACGACGTCAGGCCTCGGCAACATCGTCAGCAGCAACGTCGCAAAGCCGATGCCGAGCAGATAGGCGAGGGGGATCGCGCGGTAACGGCGCAGGGCCGTAAGCAGGGGGGCCGCGATCCAGACCTGCGTCAGCCACGCGAGGATCAGCGTCGCGAGTGCCGCCTCACCAAACGGAAGCCCGCCGAGTGTCCCGAACACCACTGCGCCAATGGCCAGCGCGATCGCGCCACCGATGGCAAGCGCAACCAGCATGATTCCCGATACGCCGCCAGCATCGCGTGCGAAGATTCGATCCGCGACCATCCGCGTCGCGAGAATACCGACCGGTGCCGCGGCGAGCGCAGAGAGGCTGAACGCATAGACCAGGATCGTCTGCACCGTCCGCGCGCCATCGGCGCCGAGATGCGCGCCTGACCAGTGGTTGAGCATCGCCATCGCGACCGCGGTGATGAGCCACGGTCCGGCGCTGATCACCGCACCGAATGCGGCGGCGCCGACGATCCCGCCGACGCCGCCCTCACGCGCGGTTTTCGCTAATTGGAAGCCTATGCCCGCCATAACACTGCCGGCCTATGCCGCGGACTACATGAAGAAATCGTTCGCAGTCAGCACATGGTGGCCGGTCAGCGCGATCGAGAAGTCGGCGGCCGAACCGCTGTCGGTATTGCCCTCGACGACGGTGAATTCCTTGCCGCCGATCATCTGGTAGCTGTAGCGCAACTGGCCCGGCGCGGTGAACCGGGCGGACGTGCCGATAAAGCTGAACGCCTGGTCGCCGCGCGCGAACAGCGACGTGTTCGCGTCGATCATTGACAGGTCGATCTTGTCCTGCCCGACGGTGAAGTCGGTGATGACGTCGCGCGACGATGACGTCAGGCTGTCGCCCTTCACCTCGAAGCGGAAGATGTCCGCGCCTCCGCCGCCGGTCATCGTGTCCATGTCGTCGCCACCGATCAGGATGTCGTTGCCTTCGCCACCGTTGAGGATGTCGCGACCGTCGCCACCGATCAACGTATCGTTGCCCGCACCGCCGTTGAGCGTGTCGTGGCCCATGCCGCCGATCAGGCGATCGTTGCCGCCCAGCCCGTTGAGCACGTCGTTGCCCCAGCTGCCATCGAGCACGTCTTGTTCGCCGGTGCCGTTGATCGTGTCGGCGAAGATCGTGCCCGTCTTGGTGATGCCGACCACGTCGGTGACGCCGATCGTCAGCGTCTGCGTGTCGATCGCGCCACGCGCGTCGGTCGCAACCACGGTCACGCCGTAGATATTGTCGCGGTTGGCATCGGTCGGCGCCTCGAAATCGGGCGCGGTCACGAACTTCAGCACGCCCGTGGTCGCGTCGATCGAGAAGTTGGCGCCGTCACCGCCTGCGCCAATCGAATATTTGATCGAATCGCCCCAGACGATGTTCGCGTCGGTCGCGGTGATCGTCGTCAGCGCGGTGCCGTTCTCGGCGATCGACAGTGCCCCCGTGGCACCGCCGCCGAACGAGGTCAGCACCGGATCGACATTGGCCTGATGGCCGATCCTGACGTCGTGCACGCCGATCGCGCCGAGATCGATCGTCAGGATCTCGCCGATCTGGCTCGCGATCGTGCCCCCGCTCAGCGTCGTCCAGTCAGTCCCGGGCGCCTTGAGGTCGACGGTCACCTTGCCCTCGCCCTCGACGGTGAACGCGAGGTCGCGGCCGTCGCCGCTCAGCGTCGTCAGCGTCGCACGCATCGGCAGCGCGGTGATGTGCGTCACGTCGTCCGCGACCGCGCCCATCGTGATCGCAAAGGTGCCGCCGGCCTTCGGCAGGAACACCGTGTCCGCGTCATAGGCGTACCAGTTGGTGACATTCTTGATGACCTGGCCGTTGCTCTGGCCGTCGACGTCGAGTGAGAAAGTGCCGGTGGTCGCGCCGACCGTCGCGGTGATCGTGTTGCCGACGACGGTCGAGGTGATCGTCGTGTTCTGGAACGCGCTGACCCGGCCTGCCAGATCGGCGAGCGTCACGAACTCGACGCCAGCCGCCGCTGCCTGTGCGACGAAGGTCGTGAACATCTGCTTGGTGTACAGGCTGGTCGCGCCGTCGGCGGCCCACATGGTCGGGCCGTAGTCATGCCAAGGCCACACCACGACGGGTGCATCTGCACCAGCGGTCAGCGCGCCGAATTCCTTCGCCCAGATCGCGCTGGCCTCGGCGACGGTTTTCTTCTGGAACTCGATCAGCGAGAAGTCGAACGACGTGTTCGGCGCCAGATACACCTTGTCGTCCGCGGCGTTCTGCGGCGTCATGTAGCCGATCGCGTTGGGATAGCCCGCACCGACGCCCGAATAGCCGCCGCTGAGATACGTCACGTATTTCAGGATTTCCTGGCTCGTCGCGATCTGCTCGGGCGCGCCCGGCACCGCGGCCCCGCCGACGGTCACGGTCTTGCCCAGATAGGCGCTCAGCTGCTTTTCCAGCTCGGTCCGCGACTGGCCGAACTCGAACGCGATCTGCGCATCGGTCAGCAGGTTCGTGTCCATCGGATGCGTATAGCTGTGCGTGCCGATCTCGTTGCCCGCATCGAGCAGCGCCTTGTAGATCGGCAGCGACACCGCCCAGTCGGTCGCCTGGCCGTTCGCCGGATCGTTGCCGATGTTGACGTAATAGCTGCCGACGAAATTGTAGTTCGTCTTCCACTCGGTCAAGATTGGCAACAGCTTGTCGTAGATGCCGGGCGCGGTGCCGGCCGGATTGACCTCGTCGATCTGCTTGCTCTGGTCCATATCGACGCGCGACGCTAACAACCCCGACTGACGGGTCATCTGCAACCCGACCGACAGGCCGTCACCGTGTACCGAGTAATCGATCGCCTTCTGCAGCAAATTGTCGTCGGCCATCACCGCTTCGCTCGAGAACAGCACGTTGCGGCCCCCGGTCTGCGTCGCGATCGCCGCCGAATAGGTCTGGCCGTTGACCGTCTCGGTCGCGATCGTCGTGCCCGTGCCGCTGACGCTGGTGAACGCGTTCCAGCCGACGCCGGTATATTGGCGGATGACCTGTCCGTCGCTGTAGCCGTCGAGCACGAGGTGCGACGCATCGCTCGCCTTCACCGTCACGTCGGCGGGGAATCCACCGGTCACGCGCGTGGCGTCGAACAACAGCTTCATCCGCGAATAGGAATCGCCCGCGAGCGCGGTGTTGTCCGCGCCGTTGGTCATGAACTCGCCTGCCGCGACCAGGCCGATGCCGAACTGCTTGGTCGCCTGCTCCAGCGTCTGCGCGATCAGGTCCGCCTTGCTTGCCTCGACGTTGCGGAACGACGGGAAGACGATCGTGTCGTACTTGGCGAGTGTCGCCAGGCTGGTCAGGTCGCCTTCGGTCAGGATGTCGAACGGCACGCCGGCCTGCATCGCCTGGGACTGCGCGGACATGAACAGCTGCGAATAGGCGGTCTTGCTGAAATAGGCGTTGGCGGTCGAATCGGACCAGACGATCGCGATCCGGTGCGACGCGTCGGCGACGATGCCGGTATCGTTGAAGACGGTGAAGGCGGGGTTCGAATAATTGCCCGGCAGGAACGCGGTGTCGTTGACGTCGTAGATCGTGTCGATCGCCTGCGGGTTGCCGATCGCCGCCTTGGGCACCTTGAACTCGACGGTGGTGCGATCGGCGGACCACGCCGCCTGCAAGCCGCTGGCCACGAGCGTCTGCCCGGCAGCCCCACTGTAGAGCGATACCGTGCCGTCCGCGGCGAAGTTCACATTATACTCGGCGCCACCGGCAAAGCCGAACACCTGGTATCCGGTCTTGGCGTTACGATCCGTGTTGAGCCACGCGGTGGTGTTCGCGCCGATCGCGGTGGGGGCGGTGATCGCGAAGGCGAAATCGGCGCCGTCGCTGCGCGCGTAGATCGCGTAACCTGCGCCGAGGCCGCGCTCGATCCGGTCTGCGACGGTCCAGTCGTTCAGATTGCCATCGAGGATCACCGGTGTTGCGTTCGCCATCATTCGTCCCCGTTTCCGCTACGGGCCTCACCGACGGGCAAGCCAGCCGTCGTGAAGCTCGGCGCGGGCTGTAGCAAAGGCATGGGGCCATTCGTACCGCTAAGATGCGGTGATCACGCCGAACTTGTATCAACCTGGCACGGGCGATGACGCGTGAGGTTCCGGATATCGAACGGCGATCGCCTGAGCTGTTAAGCCGGTCGGGCTCCGGCCGTTACTAGGGCATGCTGTCGACGATATCTCCGACGAACCTGCTCGCGCGGGTCGCCTCCAATCCGCTCCAGCGGCCTGCCGCCCGCACGCTTCTGGAGACCGACGGCCAGATAACCCAGGAGCCGGGCTCCGACGCGACGACGGTTGGTGGCGTGATCGGCCAAATCCAACCTGCCAGAACCGAAGCATCGACCGACAAGGATATGGCGCAGAGATCTGCTGTAAACGGGAAGAAGACCATCGTCGATCAACGGACGACCGACGCGGGGCCCGTGCGGATCACCGTCATCGCCTATAGCGACGGATCAACCGAGACGCTTCAAGAGATGAAGAGCATGGATCGTCTGGCGCAGGCGGTCATGCCGATCAGGAACGCTGCACCCACGCTGGATAAAGCGATGGTGATCGACAGGCTGGCGTGATTGAACTTTGACGTGTCCAAACCGATCGGCGTTCGGCATCCCCGACTATCACCGACCTGTCGTCCTCGATCAGTTACATGACGGCGGGACGCGTCATTACGAGCCGGAACGACCTTCTGGTCAATCAACCGGAAGATGCGGCGAAACGCATTCCGTGGTTTAGCGCACATTTGTATTGGAGCGTCGGTCCGATCTGCTGGATGTCCGGCATGCTGAAGATCGTCATCGAGAAGTCTGCCGAACCATCGGCGTGGACCTGGTAACGCAGGAATTGCCGGATGGGCTTGCCGTCGCGTCCGATCGTGAAGTGGTCGTCGGCGAAGGCCAGCGTTCCGTCCTCGGTCTCGCGGTACGCATCGATACGCAGACCTCCGCGTGTCCGTGTCGGCTTGGTTTCCGTCGATGCTGGACTACACAGCCCAAGGTCCATGACGACCGATACGGTTTGTCCGCTTTCCAGCATGCGTTCGACGGCTTGCAAGCTATCGAGCTTGGCGGTCGCGTTCGCCCCGGACGCAGATGCGCAAATCACCATACCTGAAACCATCAGGCGTTTCATCGTCATCATGGTCATAATTCCTGTCGAAATGCTGAAAATATGCCTGAATTTCAGACCGGCTTTACCTGCCGCCCGCGAAATCTACGGCGGCCTTGCAGGGCAGTTCGTCGCTGAAGATTAACGGGACATGGTGTCCACACGATCTGTGAGCGCCCCTTCCAGATTCCACGGAATGATGGAAAGGACGCTTCACTACCGGTCGCGATACTGTAGATCCAACGGCTCTCGAAGGCTGTTCGGTTCAGTAACCGTGACAGCGCACAGTTTGACTTTTCACCAAGCGCCGGAGACGATCAGCCAGCAGAGTCGAGGGGGAAAATCAGCAAGGTCGACGTCGCCGTTGCACACACCTTGCCATTACGATCGGTCAGCCTGGCCTCGGCAAACCCGGTACGGCGGCCGATCGACACGATGTTGCCCTCGGCTCGAACGGGACCGCTCGCATCGGTCAGCGGGCGATGATAGGCGACCTTGAGCTCCAGCGTCGTGTAGCCCTGGTCGGCGGTCAGCGTCGAATGGACCGCGCAGCCGCAAGCCGTGTCGAGCAATGTCGCTGCATAGCCACCGTGCACGGCGCCGATCGGGTTGTAGACGCTCTGGTCCGGATTGCCCTCGAACACGGCACGGCCTTCTTCGAACTCAGTCAACGTGAAGTTCATGGTCTTGTTGATCGGCGGTGGTATGTTCGCAGCGATGAGTGCGTGAAGTTGTTCCAGTCCCGACAAGCGAGCTTTGTTGTCTTTGATCATATCCATGAAACATCTCTCCTAAACGCTACCCAAAGCGAACTATTTGGCAAAACAGAAGGGTTCGAACTCCGATAGAAATGGTCGGTGAGAACTACCTGATTCGCTCGCTAGCAATTTAGGGCCGTGTCGGAATGGATAATATAGAAAATCAGTTCACTTTGCCGCTCTATTCTAACCGTCTGCCTGTTCGATCTTTGCTACGAGGCGAGATGGATTTGCTTGTACGTCGGAGGCTCCCGTCACCGAGAAGGTCGTCGAAATCCGCCGGGATGGCTCGGATTTAGATCTCCGATAACCTTCGCCGATCGGCGAGGGCGCGAACATTTGCCGATGACAAATCTCCGCGCCCCTTTGGTCAATTGAGCGCGTAGCATTCGGATGTCGGAACGTTCGCGTCGGTCGCTGGATTGGCGCCTCTCAGAAGGCAGATGCTGTAGGCCTTCTTCGATTGAACGGTAACGATCGGGCCGGTCGTCCCGACATAGGAACTGACGACCTTGCCGCCCGCGTTCAGGATATCGGTAAGCGACTGCATCATCGGGTCGAGCTTGGTCGGGATGCTGAGCGCCTTGGTCGGGGACTTTACCGACTCTTCGAGGGGCCAGCGTGCCTCCTGTGCGAAGAGCGGCGCTGGCACGACGACCATGACGAGCGCTGCAAGATTGAGAAAAGTCTTCATGGCATTGCGTCCTTGGCAGGCATCATCGCCTGTCATTCGAGGGGAAAAATCAAGATGGTCGATGTCGCTGTGGCGCAAAGGCGTCCGTGACGGTCGAACAGGCGGCCGGCGGCAAACGCGGTGGTGCGCCCGATCGAGATGACGCGGCCTTCCGCCTGAACGGGGCCACTTTCGTACGTCGGCGGTCGGTGGTGCGCTATTTTCAGTTCGAGCGTCGTGTAGCCCTGGCTAGCGTCGAGTTGCGAATGGACCGCATAGCCACATGCGCTATCGAGCATCGTGGCTGCGAAGCAACCATGTACCGTGCCGATCCGCGTGTGGACCCGCTGGTCAGGATGGCCTTCGAACACGACCATGCCGTCTTCGACTGCGATCAGTGCAAAGCCGAGCGTCCGATTGATCCTGGGCGACGCGTTACCGGACATCATTGCGCGCAAGGTCGCGATGCCAGGCACGTCCTGTGCAGCGCCGGGGGCAAGCGCCGTCATGCTACCCGCTCATACGATTCAGTCGGACTTCGGGGCAGGGCGCGCACTACGCCGAGGCTGGCGACGGATAGTATGGACCGAACACGGAGCGCGTGTCGCTGTAACGGCCTGGGTTTCCGACCCGAATCGCGGACTAGCACGAGCATATCCTTCAAACCGTTATTGCGATCCATTATCATGGCCGGATCGGTCCTGCAAGCGTGGTACTATACTGGTAATGCTCCGGCGTGCCGCAGGGTCTTTCGCGTTCCAAAGGTAAGCGCTTTTGCGTTGCCTCCGGTGCCGTGGACGTCGAGCAAACCGGCAAGCAGCTTATGGACGGTGTAGAGCGGCGACGGCGAACCGTTGAGATCGAACCTACCCGATTTGATCTCTCCTTTCGTGCCTGGTCGCGGCAGGCTGTAAAACCGCCCGGTGCGGTGTTCGCGCTCAACCGAAGGCTTGGTCCGTACCCAAGTCCCGGGGTGCCAACAGCATGGCTCGGCGGACGTGGTCCGGGTTCGCCAGGGTGCGTGAGGGCTTGCCAATCAGATAACCCTGGATCGCGCCACATCCTTCACGCGTGACGATGGACAATTGCGCCGGTTGCTCGATCCCTTCCGCGAGGACCGGCATATCCAGGCTGGAGCCGAGCGCGGTGACGGACCGCAGGATGGCGACTGCCTGCTCGCTATGCTCGATTTCCGCGACAAAGGACGCGTCGAGCTTGATCCTGTCGAACGGAAACGAGCGCAGAACGTCGAGCGAAGAGTATCCGACGCCGAAGTCGTCCAGTGCCAGGGCGATGCCCATGGCCTTTAACTGACGAAGCTGGTTCAGGGCGAAGTCGCGGTCGTGGATGATGGCGCTTTCCGTCAATTCCAGCGAGAGCCGTTCGACCGGCAGGCCACTGTCTTCGAGCGCGGACCGCACCGTCTCGACCAGTTGAGGGTCTGACAGATGCAGCGGTGACAGGTTCACCGCGACCATGTGGCGATTGGTCCAGAGGGCGGCTTCGAAACAGGCCTGGCGCAGGACCCAGATACTCAGCGGCACGATCTGCCCGCTCTCCTCCGCTACCGGAATGAACGTTGCTGGCGAGATCGAACCGCGCGTCGGATGGTGCCAGCGGATCAGCGCTTCGTACCCGGTGATCTCGCCGGTCGCGACCGAGGCCTGAACTTGATAGTGGAGTTCGAACGCGCCGGCGGCGACCGCGTTACGGAGGTCGCTGGCAAGTTCGCGTCGATCGCGGACTGCGTCATCCATCTCGGCCTGGTAGTAACATGGCTCGTCGGAGTGCAGCGATTTGGCGCGGTACATCGCGAGATCCGCCTTGGCGAGAAGCGTATCGGCGTCGAGCCCGTCATGGACCGCCAAGGCCACACCGATGTTTGCCCCGACCGACGCGGTGAACCGCTCGAACTCGAAAGGGGCCGTGAACGTCGCGCGCAGACGATCGAGGAAATCCGCCAGGTCGGCCGGGGTGTCGTAGGAGATCAGGGCAGCGAACTCGTCACCGCCAAGGCGAGCGATGCTTTCGCCGCGCCGCTGGGCTGCAACGAACCGCGTCGACAACGCGATCAGCAGTTGGTCGCCGGCTTGATGCCCATAGGTATCGTTGACCGCCTTGAAGCGCGACAGGTCCATCATGACGACCGCCATGCATGGGCGTCCGGACTTCAATCCCAGTCGTCGACCAAGCTCTTCGTTGAAGCTCATGCGGTTGGGCAGGTCGGTCAGGCCGTCATGCAATGCCATCCGCCTGAGGCGCCGATAGGATTCGTCCTGGCTATGTCCGTCGATCAACGCGCTGAGCGCGGCACATCCGACCACGAGCAGCGCGGCGATCGCGGTCGTGATCCCCAGAGCGGACAGCGTTCCGTCGGACAGGCCGTCGCCGAGTTGCAGAACAGCGATGTTCATCGCCGCCATACCGGTGAAATGCAGCACCGCGACGCTCAACCCCAGCATCCCGCCAGCGCGTGCCCGCCGCCATCGGCCAGCGCGCTTCACGATGTGAAACGCAGCCGCGGACAGCACCGCCGAGAGAACGATCGAAGCGAGAACGTATCGCCAGTCCCACGTGACGATCCCGTCGATCCGGTACGCCGACATGCCGAGATAGTGCATCGCCGACACCGCCACGCCGATGATCGCGCCACCGGCGATACCCGTCCAACGTTGCCGCATCGCCGCAAGTGCAAGTCCTGGAACGGCGACGACGATCGCCAGAAGCAGCGAGGCAAAGGTCAGGATCGGATCGAGTACCACGGGGGCCTGCGTGCGGAATGCCATCATCGCGACGAAATGCGTCGACCAGACCATGGTCCCGGTGCTGACCGCGGTCAGCAGGACCCAGCCGAGCCGGCTATATCCCATCGCCGACCGGATCCGGCCGAACAATTGCACCGTCGCAGCCGAGCCGATCAGGCATACGGCGAGGGCAACCACGACGAGCCGCAGATCATGGTCCTGCGTGATGCAAAGCGCGATCTTCATCATGCTGCGCTACCTTCGCGCCACAGGTCGCCACGCGCTTCCAGTGCCATCGATGCCTGACGCGCCAGGCCCAAAAGGTAGGCGCGCTGGTCGGGCGAGGAGGGGGGGCGTGTCACGGTGTCGAGCACGCACAGCGCACCGACATCGACACCGTTCAGAAGCGTGAGCGGAGCGCCGATATAGTAGCGAACGAAGGGGTCTCCGGTAACGATCGAAAAATCGGCAAAGCGGGGATCGACTTCGGCATCGCAACATTCCAGCACGCCTGGATGGTCCAGCGTGTGCCCGCAGAAACCATTCTCCCGAGGTATGCAGGTTACCGCCATCCCCACGGCAGCCTTGAACCATTGGTCGTCGCTGTGGATCACCGACAGCACGGCGATCGGCGCGTCGAACGATAATGCCGCTTGATGGACGAACCGATCGAATGCCGGTTCAGGTAACGTATCCAGAACACCGAGCCGCTTCACGGCATGGGAGCGCCGACGCTCCTGAAAGAGATTTTTGAACATCGACGGACCACCACGGGGTTAGCTAACCGCCGACATATCCAATCAAACTGTTTAGGATTGGTAATCGGTCTGCGGGAACGGATGGCGGTGCGCGATGAAATCGCAGCGTCACTCGTCGACCTGAAAGTCCCTGACGTTGCAGCTACTTATAAGATGACGCACGCATTGATTGCCGGCATCGCTGGTCGCTATGGGCTGGCCATGGAGAGAACTGCGCGGCGATCATCCTTCGCGCTGCCGACGATCAAGCCAGCCAACCGCCTGCGAAGCCAGCGCGTTGCAGGCCGCGGCGGATGTGCGGGTTGCCGCGCATCGTCGTCCAGACCAGACCGGTCCGCCAATTCTCCATCATCACGACGATCGCGCCTTGGTCGATCCCGAGATAGTCGTTGTCGACCCAGCCCATCTTCGGATCGATGCTGCCATGTTTCAACGGCGTCGCCGCTGCCGTCAGCGTCGGATTGAACGAGTCGAGAAATCCGTATTTGCCGTAGATCTGCGTGCCGTAGCGCCCGTGCATCGTCTCGATCGCACGGCGTGCCAGTTCCGGCTCGAACGCGATCGATGCCGCGGCTGCGGTCGGTGCCAGCGTGCCGTCGTCGCGATCGTCGGGCCCGCGCGCGGAATAGCTGAAGAATTCGCGCTTGCGCCCGCCGAGGTCGATCGTGAAGTCGCCCGGCCCGTCGCAGGCCGTCAGCCCCCAGACGTCGGGGCCATAGCCGCTCCACCCGCCCGGATTGGCGATCGCATAGGCCCGTTGCGCGCGCACCGCACGGCGGCTGTTCTCGAAATAGTCGATGCCCTTCTTCGCCATGTAGCGATCGCGAATGCCGCGGAAGTCGATCCAGCAATGGCTGTATTGATGCACGAACAGCGGCGCGAAATGGATGTGCGGCTCGCCACCCCATTTGTCGGTCCACTGCGCGTCGAAGCGATCGGTCCATGCGTCCCAGGTCTCGGCGGGCAAGGCGTGCGTCGGCGATCCCAGCGCCAGCACGTACAGCAGCAGCGCCTCGTTATAGATGTTCCAGTCGTGTGCGATGAACCCGCTCTCGGGGTGCCAGCCCATCGACATGAACGGCGGGCGCGGTACGATCCAGCTCCAGTCGATCGCGGCATAGAGCTGATCCGCGAGCGCACGGATTCGCACCTCGCCGGAATGATCCGAATCGAACCAGCTCTGCGCGAACAGCACGCCGCCGATCAACAGCGCCGTGTCGATCGTCGACAGCTCCGCGCGCGCGAACCGGTGGCCCTTGGTGGTGCCGAGGAAGTGGTAGAACAGACCCTTGTAGCCGCTGTCGTCGCTCTTGCTGTCGCCCTGCGGCGCGGCGGCGAAGAATTCCAGCGTGGTAAGCGTCCGCGAGCGCGCCTCGTCGCGCGTGATCCAGCCGTTGGCGACGCCGATCGGATAGGCGGTCAGCGCGAAACCGACCGCGGCGATCGACGCGAACGACGGTGTCGGCCAGCGATCCGGCGCTAGCCCGGTGGCGGGATCGCTGGTTTCCCAGAAAAAGCGGAAACTGCGCTGGTGAAGATCGGCGAGCAGCGCGGTCGGCATCGCCGTTCCGGTGGCCGTACCGGTAGGGGGGGCACCGGTCCCGAGCCGGTTGGCGGACGGCATCGCGCAGCCAGCCATCAGTCCCGCCAAGCCCAACGTCGTGTGGCCCAGCATCTGCCTGCGATCGATCATGACGTCCTTCGTTTACTGATAAGCAAGGGTAGAGGCGGGACGCAGCAACGCGGCGTCCCGCCGGAATAGTCTAGAAGGAGAAGCCGGCCGACAGCTTGATGGTACGCGGTGCGTTGCCGCCGATGCTGTAGGACGACCGCTGACCAAAGGCCGGATCGCTCGCATTGGCGTTGAAGTCGACATAGTTGCGATCGTTCATGACGTTCAGGATATCGAGCCGCATACGGATCCGCGCCTGATCGTTTACGAAGCCGATTGGCACGTATTTGGTGAAGGCGAAATCGAGCTGACGGCGACCCCAGGCATCGCCGAGGCCAGCCGTCTGCCGTCCGACCAGGACACGCCCGAACGGATCCGCATTGTCGATGAAGCCCTTCACAAAGCTCGGCGATTCGATCTGGAACTTGCTCGAGAAGGTCACGCCGATCGGGGTGTCTACGCTGCCCGCGATCACGAACCGGTGACGCGGCACGCCGGACGAGCGCAGCGTCGGATAGTCCGAGATCTGCGCATAATCGAGCGAATAGGTCTCGCCGAACTGCCGGTTCTCTTCCGCCCGGGTATAGGTGTAGGTGGCGTCGATGCTCCACGGCGAAGATGCCGAATACACCTTGGTCAGCTTGAAATAGGCGGCGTCCGAATTGGTCTTCAGGCCGTTGCTGCCGAGGATTATCGAGCCGTAGCCGCTGGGCGTGAAGGTGAAGGGCGATTGCGGGATATCGGTCGCCGAGGTCGGATCGTTGAAGAAGAACGAGCCGTCCGGACGGCGATTGCCGAGCAGGAAGACGAACCCGTCATTGCTTTCGATATGCGTGACGCCGAACTCCAGCTCGACCGGCGAGAAGCGACCGCGCACGCCAAGGCTGAACTGGTCCGAATAGGGCACCTTCAGGTCGTTCTTCATGAAGCGGAACTCGCTGCCGCCGCCGGTCGCGGCGCCGAGCAGTTGCTGGCGCCCGGCATCGGTCAGGTAGATCGGATTCCAGGCTATGCAGGTCTGGCTCGGCGTACAGGGATTGACCGAGTCGTTGCCGATGAAGTTGAAGCTGCGGACCTGGAACCGGCCCTGGCTGACCTCCTGTTGCAGGAAGTCGAACTGGTTGCGGTCGTACGACCGGCCATAGCCGCCGAACATCGAGAAGCGGCCCGCGTCGTCAAAGCGATAGGTGAAGCCGAGACGCGGCTGCCACGCGCCCTTGAACGCCTTCCGCTTGCTGCCGTCGGTGATGAAGTCGTTGATGTTATAATCGGCGCCGATGAGGTTCGGATAGTTTTCAGGCGACACCGCAGCCACATTGACCGCTGGCGTGACGTAATCGAGATAGGCGGGGGTCCGCTCGTAATCCCAGCGCAGGCCGAGGTTCAGCGTGAGGTGACTGGTGACGTCCCAATCGTCCTGCGCGTAAAAGCCGATCTGGAAGTTCTTGGACCGGACCGTCGCGTTACCCGACGCATCCGTCGTCGCACCGAACTGGAGCCGGTAGGGCAACGTGTCATTGAAGGCGACGCCGGGGATCGCGTTGACGTCATAGGTGTATAGCGGGTTGGTCAGGTTCTGCTCGAGCGAGTTGAGCTTCACCCATTTGGCCTTGCCGCCCACCTTGATCGTGTGGCCCTGGAAGCCGGTGAAGGTGAAATCGTCCTGGAACGTCCAGCCTTTCTGGCCCTTCGACTGGAAGTTGCTGCCCGCGCCGAACCGCAAGAGGTCAGTCCGTGAGACGGCCGTTCCGAACCGCTGGGTCGCCTGGAAGAATTGCGTGATGCCGTCGCTGGCGGGCGTCGGGGAGAAGACCGCATCCTCATAGGACAGGCGCACATCGTTGATCCACTGGTTGCCGGTATGCTGCCAGCGCAGCAGCCCGCGCTTTTCATCGACCTTGTTGAGCGTGGATGTACTCGCCGCGTCGATCCCGGTGGTGTTCTGGAGGCCCGATTCGTTGCGGTACTTGCCGGACAGCTCGATCAGGTCGTTGTCGGTCGGCACGATGTCGATCTTGCCGAAATACAGGTCTTCCTTGAACGTCTGCGCGAAGGTGCCGAAATTATCGCGATACTGCTCGGGGACCGACGAAATCGGGAAATCGTTGTTCGGGCGGACGTCATAAGGGCTGGAGATGCGCTTGCCTTCGTAGGTGCCGAAGAAGTGCATTTTGTCCTTGATGATCGGGCCACCCAGCGCGGCGCCGAACTGTTTGTTGCTGGTGTCCGCCTTGGGGATGTTGGTCGGGAAGATCTCGCTCGGGCGGCGGTCGCGCAGATCCTGGTTGGTGAAGTCGAAAAACGCCTCGCCGTGAAACTCGTTGGTGCCCGACTTGGTGCCCGCGGTGATCGCGACCGAACTCACCTGGTCGAACTCGGCCTTGTAGTTGGACGACAGCACCTGATACTCGCCGATCGCGAGCTGCGGAAAGGGGTTGCCCGAGCTGGTGTCCTGGCCAGTGATGCCGTTCTTGAGGACATAATCCTTCTGGCTGACGCCATCGATGAAGACGTTGACCGTGCGGCTGTCCTGCGCGCCACCCTGGATGCGCGACGTGCCGCTCGAGTCCTCCAGGAAGCGGACGCCCGGCGCCAGATCGGCAAAGGCGAGGAAGTTGCGATTGTTCTGCGGCAGCTGCTCAATCAGCCGCGACGAGATGACGCTGCCGACCTGGCCACCCGACAGCGATCGGATGCGGTTGCCGGTGACGACGATCTCGTCGCCAGCCGCCGCGGCCCCCGTAGCGGGCGTATCGCCGGGCGTGGCTTCACCGGCGGTACCCGTGGGGGCAGGTGTTCCGGCGGCTGCGAGATCGAGATCGAGGCCGGCCACCTGGCCGACGCGCAGCGTGAGGGCGTCCGAATTGCGCGTGCCGTTGCGCTGCTTGATCTCGAGGCGATAGGTGCCCGCGCGCAGCGACGCGAAATTGTACGCGCCGTTCGCGTCTGCCGGCACGGTGCGCCGCAAGCCCGTGGAAATCTCGACCGCGGTGACCTCGACGACCGGATTGTCGGCGGGTGCGGTGATCGTGCCGCGCAGCGAGGCCTGGCCGACCTGCGCCACTGCCGGCGTCGGCGCAAACAGCAGCCCGCTCGACAGCGCCGTCAGCGAGACGACCGCCGCGCGCAACATCATCTTGGTCATTGGAGTTCCCCTTTTCCCGATTGTTCGGGTTTGTTGTTGTGGAGGTTGGAAGGATTAAGGCGGTGCTGGCTGTGGCTTGCCGGACCGGTGGATTCGCGGACGATCACGATCGGTACGCGCTGCTCGACACCGCCGTCGTCGTCGCCCGCGATCGCCTTCACCAGCCGCGCGACCGCGCTGGCGCCGAAGCTGGCGATGTCGATGCTCGCCGAGGTCAGCGACGGCGAGATGAGCCGGGTCAGCGGGATGTCGTCGAATCCGGCGATCGCGATCTGGTCGGGAACGACGATGCCGGCCCGCTTGAGCGTCATCATCGCGCCGATCGCCATCATGTCGTTGGCAGCGAAGATCGCGTCGATGTCGGCGCCCTCCTCGATCAGGCGCGCGGCGGCGTCGGCGCCCGACGGCTCCTTGAAGTCGCCGGCCAGCACGCGGAGCGAAAGCCCGGCGCGCGCGCACGCCTCCTGCGCACCGCGCAGGCGCTCGTCGGCATCGATGTTGCCCGCGGGCCCGGAGATATGGACCAACCGTCGCCGGCCAGTCGCGATCAGATGCTCGACTAGCGCCGACGCGCCCGCGACATTGTCGATGCGCAGTTCGGTGCGACCCGAGTGTCCCGGCGCGCAGTTGACCAGCACGGCGGGCATGCCGCGCGGCAGATGCGCGAGCAGTTCGTCCGCCGACACCTGCGGTGCCATCACCACCAGCCCGTCGACCCGGCCGCGCATCGCGTGGAGCGCCGCGACGCCGCGCTGCGCATCGCCGTGCATCACCATCATCATGCAGTACAGGCCGCGCTCGGACGCCTCGCGGTCCATGCCGCGCAACAGCTCGGAGAAGAACTCGCCGTGCAGGTCGGGGACGACGACGCCGATCATGCCCGAGCGTGCCGAACTTAGATGGCGCGCCGCGGCGTGGGGGACATAGCCGAGCCGCAAGGCGACGCTTTCGATGTGTTCACGCACTTCGGGGCGCACATTGCTGTGCCCGTTGAGCGCGCGCGACACCGTCGCCACCGACACCGCGGCTTCGCGGGCGATATCACGGACAGTGGCGTGCGGCATGAAGCGTCGGTATCCCCTCTGGCACCGATCTGCGTGTTGCGACCGGCATCTTGTTCTTGATGTAACCGGTTACATGATCCAGAAGCAGGGATCAAGAACCTTGCGACGATCGTCTTTCCGGTGTGGGCTGGAGCGATCGCTACTGGCATGGACGGGGATGAGCGGATGACGGCGGCAACGAATTCACAAGTGATTTCAAAGGCAATTTCACGGCGGGCGATGATGATGGGCGCAGCGGCGGTGACGGCGTGGGCCGCCAGTCCCGCACGCGCGCTGCTTCAGCAGGTGAGGGGTGGTGCCGCGGCGCTGCCCGCATCGGTCGAGGCGCTGATCGGTCGGATGACGGTCGTCGACAAGGCCGGCCAGTTGACGCTGATGGCCGCTGCCTGGGCCGGGGGTGCGGCGACGTCACTCAATCCGGCCGGCGGAACCGCCAGCTTCGATAGTCAACTCGCCGACGTCAGAGCCGGGCGGCTCGGCGGCGTGTTCAACGGCAATGGCGCGGTCATGGCTCAGCGGATGCAGACCGTGGCCATGCGCGAGTCGCGGCTGAAGATCCCGCTGCTGTTCGCCGCCGACGTCATCCACGGCCTGCGCACCGTGTTCCCGGTACCGCTCGCCGAAGCCGCCAGTTTCGATACGGAGTTGGCGCGGCGCACCGCGCGCGCCGCGGGCGCCGAGGCAGCGGCGTCCGGCATCGACTGGACCTTCGCACCGATGGTCGACATCGCCCACGACGCGCGCTGGGGGCGCGGCGTGGAGGGCGCCGGCGAGGACGTGCTGCTCGGCACGATGATGGCAGCGGCACGCGTCCGCGGGTTCCAGGGCGAGCGCGGGCTCGCGGCACCCGATGCGGTCGCGTCGTGCGCCAAGCATTTTGCCGCCTATGGCGCGGCCGAGGCTGGCCTCGACTACAACTCGGTCGACATTTCCGAGCGCACGCTGCGCGAAACGTATTTTCCGCCGTTCCAGTCCGCCTTCGCTGCGGGATCGCCGACGGTCATGGCCTCGTTCAACGAGATCAACGGCGTCCCCGCCACCGCCAATCCCTGGCTGCTGACCGATGTGCTCCGCCGCGAATGGGGTTTCGACGGGCTGGTCGTCTCCGATTATACCGGCGACGAGGAACTGATCGCGCACGGCTTCGCCGCTGACGCGCGCGAGGCTACCAAGCTCGCCTTCATGGCTGGCGTCGACATGAGCATGCAGAGCGGCTTCTACCTCAAGCACCTCCCCGATCTCGTGGCGTCGGGTGACGTGCCGATGGCGCGGCTCGACGAAGCCGTTCGTCGTGTCCTCGCCCTGAAAGTACAGCTGGGACTGTTCGACGACCCTTTTCGCCGGATCGATCCACGCCGCGAGAAGACCCGCATCCGCACGCGTGAGAGCCTCGCGCTCGCGCGTGAAGCCGGCGCGAAGTCGATCGTCATGCTCAAGAACGACGGCGGCCTGTTGCCGCTGCCGCGCGCGGGCAAGCGGATCGCGCTGATCGGTCCGTTCGCAGCCGGACAGCACGACTTGATCGGACCGTGGAACGTCTATGGTACCGATGCGGAGGCGGTCGACCTCGCAACCGGAGTCCGCGCGACCGTCGCGGATCCGTCGCTGGTCAGTGTCGCGCTCGGATCGGGCATCGATGGTTCGCTGGCCGGGGGCATCCCCGCGGCGGTCGCTGCCGCGCAAGCCGCCGATATCGTCCTGCTCGCGATCGGCGAGAGCCAGCGGATGTCGGGTGAGGCACAATCGCGCGCCGACATCGTCATCCCCCTCGCACAGATGGCGCTGGTCGACGCGATCACGGCCACTGGCAAGCCGATCGTCGTCCTGCTCCGGACCGGCCGCGCGCTGGCGCTCAGGGGGGCGGTGCTCGACGCGCCGGCGATTCTCGTCACCTGGTTCCTCGGCTCGCAGGACGGCCCGGCGATCGCGGACATAGTGTTCGGCAAGACCGGACCGTCCGCGCGCCTGCCGGTCTCGTTCCCGCATGCGACCGGGCAGGAGCCCTATCACTACGACCACAAGAGCACCGGCCGTCCCAATCCGCCGGGCCCGCTCGTCGAATACAAGGCACATTACCGCGAATTCGCCAACGACGCGCTGTTCGCGTTCGGTCACGGCCTGACCTATGGCGCGATCGGGTATTCGGGTCTCGAACTCGGCACCGGGATCATGGCGAGCGACGGCGTGCTGACCGTGCGCGCGACGATCGCGAACACCGGCACGCGGGCGGCGGAAGAAACGGTCCAGCTCTACATCCGCGATGTGGCCGCCAGCATCACCCGGCCGGTGCGCGAACTGAAGGCCTTCCGGAAGATCGCGCTGAAACCCGGCGAGCGGCAGGTCGTGGCGTTCACGCTCCGTCGCAGCGACCTGCTGTTCGTCGGCCGTGATCTCAAGCCGACCGTCGAGCCCGGCCGGTTCCAGGTCTGGATCGCACCGTCGGCACAAGCCGAAGGCGTCTCAGGGCAGTTTACGCTGGCCTGAACCCCGACAGCGTATCGCGGCGAAGTGGGATGGCGATCACCGCCACCAGCATCGCCGCGATCAGCACCGCGGGCCCGGCGAGCATCAGCCAGCGGATCGCGTGCAGGCTAGCCGCGCCTTGCACTGCGCCGGCTACGAAGCCGTTCGCCTGATACACCGCGCCGATCGCAAACCCCGCGCCCGCCAGCGCGATTTTCTGCACGAGCGCAAACGTGCCGAACGCCAATGCCTCGACCCGCTTGCCGGTACGCGCTTCGTCCCAGTCGACCGCGTCGGGCAGCAGCGTCCATGCGGCGAGCGCAAATCCTATGAACACCCCCTGCATCGCCAGCAGGAATGCGGCGGTTCCCATGCTGTCGGGGGCCGCGATCAGCGCGAACACGGCCGGCAACACCAGAGCCAATGCGCCCGCACCGATCCACGCGACGCGCGCGCCACAAGCACGGGCCAGCGCAGTCCAGACCGGCACGGCGATGAGGCTGGCGAGCGCCATGCCGGCTAGCGCGCGCGGTCCGCCCGAGGTGTCGAGCAGGACGTAGCGGAAGAAGTACAGCACCGACTGAGAGGTCAGCGCGGTCGCCGCGCCACCCAAAGCGGCGGCGATGTTGAGCGCTACGAACGCCCGGTTGCGTGCGAGCGTCGCCAGTCCGGCGCTGATGGTGGGGCGATCGACGGGAAGGGCAGCGGGAATTGGCTCGGGAACGCGCCACGCCATGATCGCGAGCATCGGCACGCCGAATGCGGCAAGCAGCGCGCTCGCTGCGCCATAGCTGCCCATCCGCTCTGCCAGCCAGGGCAGGGCCAGCGCGACGAGTGCAGCGGCGGCCGAGCCGAACCCCATCCGCCAGCCGGCCACCAGCGACCGCTCCCGACTGGTCCGCGCCACGCGCGTCGTCCACGCCGCGTACGGAATATTGGTGAACGCGTAGAGCGTCCGGAACAGCAATTGTGTAGCCAATGCCCATTTCGCAGCCCCCGCCGGTACCGCGAACATCGCAGCGAACGCCAGGCCCAACGGCAACGCGCCCCATCCGACGAGTTGACGATATGAAAGCCGCATCCGCTCCGCCGCCGCGCCTGCGAGGAAATCCGCGGCGCCGTCCCATATCGCGCCGATCATGAAGATCAGCCCGGCGGTGGCAGGCGGCAACGCCAGCGTGTCCATGTAGAAGAACAGCAGGTAAAGGCTGATCGCCTGCCAATACAGATTGAACGCGAAGTCGCCGGCACTGAACAGCACGAGTGTCCGGCTCGGGATTGCACGTTTGCCGGGAAAGGCAGCCGTATCAGACCGTCGTTGCGATATCTCGTTCATCGTCGGTAGGCATCCGACGAGCTTTTCGGGATACGCCGGCCGGGATGGCAGGCGCATCGGGCGAGCGTGACAAACTCGGTCGAGCTGCCCTTGATGGATCTACCCGGACTTGGCGCACTTGGGCGACGAACTTCGAGCAGCGGGACCAAGGGCCACGATTTTACCAAGGGCAAGGCGTGCTCCTCCTATCTCAGCCCCGAGTAGCACAGACCGGCAGGCCTCCCGACAACCGATCGGCGCTGACCGCTAACGGGTCCGTTGGACAGGAGATATGATTGGTTTTGCGACGACCGCATAACGCGACCGTCCGTTGCGGCGGAATGGGGGGAGTATGCAGTGTCAGCGCGTCGACGGGGCGGTGTTTTATCGATCGGTCGCCGGGAGCGCGACAGCGTCGCAGCCCTTCACTCGCCAGCCGTCCCACCGCGTGACGAGATCGCGTGCGTCCCGAGACATCGCCGCATCGAACGGATCCGCGTCGATCCGCTTCGCCTGCCGCTCAATCATTGCCAACCATTTTGCCCGGACCGCATCGACGTCGCGGGGCAGTATATACCGATGCCACAGCCGCGCGACCCGACGTTCGGCGAACAAGCGTTCCAGTACGTCGTGGGTAAGTTCGAGCGGCAGGCCAGGATCGAGCCGCCGCAACTCGCCGACCATGTGCGACGGATAGATTTCGCGCCGCGTCGCCAACAAATCCAGGATGGCGTCTTCGATCAGCGTTTCGTCTTCTGCGGTCCTGATCGGCATAGAAGCTCCGGCAAGGGGGATGGTCACCGCGCGAGCGCGATCAATTGGGCAAGTCCGTTGGTGCCGGTCTTGGCGACGATCGCGGCACGGTGATCCTCGATCGTCTTGGGGCTGAGAGTGAGGAGGTCGGCGACCGCCTTGTTGCTGTGTCCCTGAACGAGCAGATCGAACACCTGCCGCTCGCGCCCGGACAGCGCCGCGGTACGGGCGCGGATGTCGCGCTGGCGCCGCGACCAGGCGACCCCCTCGTCGACCGCGGCGAGCAAGCGGAGTTCGTCGAGCGGCTTCTCCAGATAATCTAGGCCGCCGTGGCGACGTACCGAATCCACCGCATGGGTGGTCGTCGGCCAAGCCGTCATGAAGACGATCGCGACGGCGGGATCGATTGCGCGCAGACGGTCGGCAAACCCGAAACCATCGAGATCGCCCATCATGATGTCGGTGACGATGCAGTGCGCTGGCGCGTCGGTGTAGACGGACAGCAACGGCGCAGGGTCCAGAAAAGGCTTTGCAGCATGACCGTGGCGCACGAGCAGCCGCGCAACCGCCGCGCCTAGATCGCGGTCGTCATCGACGACGTAGACGACTGCACCATCTGGTCCAGCAGCGCTCTGATTGGCGCGCAGGGTCATGCAACGGCTCCTACAAGTTGCAGCGAAAGCGTCGCGCGTACGGTGCCGTCGCCGTCGGTGACCCGGTCGAGCGTACCGCCATGCGCTTCGATGATCGCGCGCGCCACCAGGGCACCGACGCCCATTCCGGGCTGCGGTCCTCGACGGTCGGGGCACCGGTTCGCGACCGTCACCTCAAGCTGGTCGTCGTGGCGGCGGGCCGACAACGTCACACGACCGTCGCACGCCTGAACGGCATTGCGGACGAGATTGACGATCGCCTGCGCCAGCTCGATCTCTTGCCCCATGATGATGAAGTCGGGATCGACGGGCGCGATCTCCAGCACGACCCGTGCGGCTTTCGCCTCGGCATGGGTCAGTGCGGAAACGGTCTCGATCAGCGCGGAAACGGGTAGAGCGCTCGGCTCGTCGACCGACCTGCCCCCGAAACGGCGCAGGCGACGCACGAGCGTCGATAGCGCAGCGGCCTTGCGATCGATGATGGCGGCGGTTTGCGCGATGTCCGGATCGGTGGAGACAGTGATTTCGTGAAGGTGCTTGGCCTCGATTGCCAGTGTCGAGAGCGGTTGACTGATCTCGTGGATCACCGCGACCGACATCGCGCGCAACGTTTTCAAGCGCTCGGCCTGGAACAGCATGCGATCGCGGCGCGACAAGGCTATCTGCGCGCGAACCTGCGCATCGGCGAAGCTGCCGGCGAGATACCCGACGACCACGATCGACGCGAGGCTCATGTGAAATTCCAGCCGGTCTGCGAGTGGCATGTCGCTGGCGGTATAAGGTAGCACCATCGCGGCGACGATCAGGATGGCCAACCAGCCCATGGTGCGCCCGAAGCGCAGCCCGATCCACGCTACCGCCAGCAAGGCAGGGGTAGCGGGGACGCCGAGGCCGATATGCGCGAGCAGCATGCTTGCCGCGATCGCCACGCCGAGAACGACGCCGGCCTCGCCGAGCACGGCAAGCTGGCGCAGCGCCGGCCGATGCAGCGACAGCCGCCCGTCCTGTACCGCCTGGGTCGCCCAAAGCAGCGGCGGGGCGATCAGCAACACGCCGAGCAGGTCGCCAACCGCAAATCCGGTCAGTGATGCGATGGTCTGGCGGAGGCCCACGACCCCGGTAAGCTCGGGACTGAGCAACGACCAGGGGAGTGCGACGAGCGCCACCGCCATGGGCGCGGAGACGGCCGCGAGACCGAGCGGCATCGGTGCAACGCCGAGGCTGGAGTGCGAGCGCGCGGCGACAAAGCGGACCAGCCAGACGACGAGGCCGTAGACTAGCCCGGGACGTGCGACCCCCACGGCGGCGGCGAGCCAGTCCGGATGCCCCGGCACGATGATCCCCGCGGCAGTTTGCACCGCCAACTCCGTGGCGACGATGGACAGCGTCAACCGCGGTCCACGGCTCCATAACAGCGCGATACGGACACCCGCCGCGGGATAGAGCAGCGAGTAATAGCCCTGACCGCCCCAGCCCGCTGCAACATGGTGCGCGATCACGAAGGCTACGGCATAACCGACCAGCCACGGCAGATCGGCCGGTCTCGGTACCGCTGCATGAACTGCGGCGCGTATCGCGAGCGGGGTGGGGAGACGAAGCGCAGGCATCGCCGCCTGCCTAGCCGCATCCGGTCTTCGAAGACTATCGGGGAAATTCCCGGATTCCGTGTCCACGGCGCGCTGCGGTGATTTAGCCGAGCCACGGTCAACGGAGGTGGGAAGCCGATCCGTTCCGATGTGGGCCCGCTGCCGAAACTGCCCGCTGGACCGTCCACCTTAGGCGATAATGCCGAACGATAATCGCGGTATCATACCGCCTACATCCCAACGGATGTCGCTCTAAGCTTCTCGCGCACGAACCACCGTGTGTGAAGAAGGACGTCGTTTATGACAATCGAGTTTGCTCCTGTTGTTCCAGCGGACGAAAACGGGTCGCGACATGGAACCGTGACCGAACCCCTCCGCGTGCCGCTAGGCCAGCAGCCGTTTGCCTATGTGGATTTGGAAACGCGGTTCGATTCCGAACTCGATACGCTCTGGACCTACATGCGGCAGCGTAGTCGACCGAGCTTCAACCCGGATTTGCTCGTTGAGTTCGCAGGGTGGCAGAACGACATCTGCGCAGTCCGATCGTCCGGAACCATGCCGATCCGGTACGTCGTGCTCGGGTCTCGCTTTCCTGGCGTCTTCTCGCTGGGGGGAGATCTCGATCTCTTTGCGACGCATATCCGCAGCGGGGATCGCGCAGCTTTGGTTCGTTATGGGCGTGCGTGCGTCCGGATACTCCACCGGAACATGCTCAGCCTGGAACAACCGATCATCACGATTGCCTTGGTCGAAGGCGACGCGTTGGGGGGTGGGTTCGAGGCGTTGCTGTCGTTCAACGTGGTGATTGCCGAACGCGGAACGAAGTTCGGGCTGCCCGAGACCAATTTCGGTCTCTTCCCGGGGATGGGAGCGCACTGCTTCCTGTCCCGACGCCTGGGGGCCGCGCGTGCCGAGCAGATGATCCTCAGCGGCAGGACCTACACCGCAGAAGAACTGTACGACCTGGGAATCGTCCATGCGCTCGCCAATCCCGGCCAGGGGCGTGCCGAGGTCGAGGGCTATATCCGACAGAACCGGCGTCGGCATAGTGGCCACTGCGCCATCTACGAGGCGTCTCGATCGGTGAATCCGCTACCGCTGCGCGAGCTCGAGGCGGTCGTCGACCTTTGGGCCGATGCGGCACTCCGGCTTAGCGAGGCGGACCTGAAGCTCATGCGGCGGCTGGTCGGCGCCCAGACCCGATTGCTCGACAAGGCAGCGTAAAGCGCTCGTTACTCAGGACCGCCCATTCGCCTCGAGCCGGCTCCCGGCAAGCATGGAGGTTACCATGCTTGCCGAGATCGGCCGCGCGAGCAGAAACCCCTGCACCGCATCGCACCGGGTGCGGCGCAACTGATCGAGTTGGGCCTGCGTCTCTATGCCCTCGGCAACTGTCCGCATGCCCAGTTTGGCGGCAAGCTCGATCACGGTCTGGACGATTGCGACCGATGCGGGACTTTGGTCCAGGTCGGTGATGAAAGAGCGGTCGATCTTCAGCGTCTGGAACGGGAATTTCGTCAGGTAGCTGAGCGAGGAATAGCCCGTCCCGAAATCGTCCAGCGTCGTGCGGACGTTGAGGCGGTTGATCGCATTGAGCGCGGCGAGCGACGCATCGATGTCGTCGAGCAGGACCGACTCCGTCACTTCCAGCTCCAGGCGTTCGGCGGGCAGCCCGCTCGCGGCCAACGCCCCCATGATGACCATTGGCAGATTGGCCGACCGCAACTGGATCGGCGACAGATTGACCGCGATCTGCACGTCACCCGGCCATTCGCTCGCAGCTTTGCACGCCTCGCGGATGACCCACCCGCCGATGGCGACGATCAGACCGTTGTCTTCCGCGATGGGAATGAACTCGGCTGGCGAAATCGGACCATGCCGACGATTGGTCCATCGCAGCAGTGCCTCGCACGACAATATGCGCTCGCCGGCAAGATCGAAGATAGGCTGGAACATCACGTGGAACTCGCCCCGTTCCAATGCTCCCGTCAGCTCCAGCGCCAGATCCCTGCTGCGCTGGACCTTCTCGTCCATGAGCGGTTCGTAGAAGCACATACGCCCCCGTCCGGTATCCTTTGCCCGGTAGAGGGCAAGATCCGCATTTTTGAGCAAGGTATCGGCATCGGCGCCGTCGGCGGGCGCGATTGCGATCCCCAGCGATGCGCCAACGTGTAGCAGACGCCCGTCATGATCGACGGGCCGCTCCACCAACTCTATGATCCTGTGCCCGATCGAGTTTGCGGCATCCCGGTGTTCGATCTCACAGACTACGGCAAATTCGTCGCCCCCCAACCGTGCGACGATACCCGCGCTTCCGAACGCCTCATTCAGTCGACCGGCTATGCAGACGAGGAGCGCATTGCCTGCAAGATGCCCGAACGAGTCGTTGATTTCCTTGAACCGATCAAGGTCGATCCAGTGGATCGCCAACCATTGGCTACCGCCGTCCAGCGCGCGCAGGCGAGCTTCGAATCGCTCGCGAAACGCCGTCCGGTTGGCCACGCCGGTCAGATCGTCGCGACGGGCGATTGCCGCGTGATGTTCGGCAAGCGCAGCCTTTTCCCGCGACGCCAGGGTCGCTTTCAGGATGACGCTGTACGTCTGCAGCGTGATGTCCATCATCGCAACGACGAACAGGACGATGACGACCGCGAGAACGATCTTGAGCACATCGAGCGAGACGATCAATCCGACCGCCAGCGGCAGGGACGCACAACATAGCTGTACCAGCGCGATCCATGGGCGCCCTGCATTGCGCCCCGCGATCCCGGCGGCGTAGCCTATCGTCGTCGTCACTGCGAGCAGTTGCAGCACGCCGTCGCTCGTATTCAGCAGCGTGAGCAATCCGAACGTACCGAGCAGCGCCGAATAGCAGAGAGCCCCGACCCGATACACGATCTCCCGACGGCGGCCCGGTGCCTTGTTCGGCGTGGCTCGCTTGGGAACGCGAAGTTCGAGACGCACGGCGTCGGCAATGCGGATGCACGCGACGATCGCGATGGCGATTGCGCAGATCACCATGGCTCGATCGCGGCTGACGATCGATACGGTCGCCGTGATAGCGCTGCTCGTCAGCGCACCGATTATCAGCGACCTCGGCGAGGCATAGAGCGATTCGACAAGCGTTTCGCGCACGGCATCGGCGATCGCCTGATCGGATTGCCGAAGCTGTCTCAGACGAGAGATAAGACCATTCATGAATCTGGCTTTGGACTCGTGAAGTGAAAAAAACCAAAATCTTTCGGTGGTTCGAACAAAATGCGGAATCGCGAACGGTGCCGTATGCGTGGTCGTCTTTACCTGCCCTGGGAGTATCCCGACCACCGCGCTGTTTTCGCGGGCGGAAGGATTGACCGCACCGCGAAACCGCCGCGTGTATTCAGCGATTGTCGGGGTTTATGCCGCGCTTGCGATCAGCGCAGGCGTTTGCTGATGTTGGACGACGCGCCACTCATCGTGCTCCAACCGCCGCATCGTCGTCGTGCAATACGCAGTGTAGCCGGTCGAATCGTCGCGACTGGCTTCCGCTTTGTAGGCGATCGCGATCAGGCCCTCTTGCGGGCGCATGATCTGCTGCTCGCTGAACTGCACCTTCGACCAGCGCGGCGTGTTGGCCACTGCCTCGATAGCCTGCGTGCCGGTCAGCACGAAGGGGTGCTCCGGCAAAACCATGACGCACTCGTCGTCGATCAGCGCGCGGTACTGTTCGGCATCGCAGGTCCATAGGCTTTCCTCGAAGCCCCAAACTCGATTGTCGTCCATTCCATGTCTCCTTCTCGCTATCGAGCGCGGGGACGATGGAGTTCGTTCCTTGCGGCCCGCTGGAAATCGCCCTTTCGACTGCCAGAGCATCTTATGTTGCCGGGCAGGAACGTCGTCTCCGACGCAATCTCCAGATCGAGAGCGGAAAGGGCTTTGTGAGCATCCAGGATACGCGCCCTGCCGGCCAGGCGTCGGCCCAACGCGAGTGCGGGATCGCGAGAGGCCCGGCATCGTTACCTTGTTTGTCGCGAGCACTCGCTCGCTAAAACAACAGAAAGGCCGATGCCGATGAACGCTGCCGATGTCTTCACGACGCTCGATGTCGAGTTGAAACCCGATCCGTCGCGCACCGTGATCCGGCCGTTCAGCTTCGGCTATCCCTCGGCTTTCAAAGCGGGACATCCACCCCGCAGCCAGGTCGTGGTGGACCGCATTCGGGCACTCGACGACACGATGCGGGAAAGGATGCGCGACTTGTTGCTGACTCCGATGCGCGAACGCCATCGCAACGTCGAGCAGGTATTGCTTCGTCGCTTCGAAGACGTGCGAGAGGATATCGGCGAAGGCGACTTCAACGACGATGAAAAGCTGTTGATCGGCGCGTATTTCAGCCAGGAATACGCGTTCGAGTCCGCCGCGCTGTTCAATCCCAGCATCGTCTTGCTGGCAGACGAAGAGGCGTCGGTGCCCGGCGCAGTCCGCTTCGTCATGTCGTTGCGGGGGATCGGCGAGGGACATATTTCGTCGATCACGTTCCGCACCGGCGAATGGGGCCCCGGCGACCGACTGGTCCTCGATCCCCCCAGCGCCCACGGCGTACCGCCTCGCATCGAGCGTCAGGACGACGGTTGGGTCCGCCTGCTATGCGAGGATAGTCAGGATGCGTCGGAGACGGTCATTTTCCCGGTCCTGCCCAGCCAGCGCCAAGGCATCGAGGATCTGCGCCTCGTCAATTTCACCGATCACGACGGTGTCCGCAGCATCATCGGGACGTACACGGCGTTCGACGGCAAGGATGCGCGACAGGAAATCCTGCGCGGCGTCGATTTGCGCCGGGTCGAGATGAGGCCGCTTGCCGGGGCGATGACCGGGTACAAGGGAATGGCGCTGTTCCCTCGACGGATCGACAATCAGTTCGTCATGCTTGGCCGGCAGGACAGTGAAAACATCTGGCTGCTGCGTTCCGACGATCTCTATACGTGGGAAACCGGAGCGCCGATCATGGCGCCGAAGTATCCGTGGGAGTTCGTGCAACTCGGTAATTGCGGATCGCCGATCGAGATAGACGAGGGCTGGCTCGTCTTCACGCACGGCGTCGGCATGGTCCGGGGATATTGCATCGGTGCCTGTCTTCTCGACAAGGACGATCCCTCCAAGGTGCTGGCGCGGACCGCGTCGCCCTTGCTGTTTCCCAGCGCGGAGCAACGCGGGGGCTATGTGCCGAACGTCACTTACAGCTGCGGCGCCTTGATCAAGGACCGTCGCATCCTGTTGCCCTACGCGATCGGCGACGAATATTCGGCGTTCGCCGTGGCGAATGTGGACGACCTGCTGGCGGTGATGACGGCGGGCTGAGTCGATTTGGCGCGCAGGGCGAACGCCCCCTGCGAGCCAATGGCGTCGATACGGCCGCGAGGGACCATGCGATACCGCGCGATTAGCGTGCCGGTATCGCAGAATGGAATATGCCGACCACGAGCAGAACGAGCACGAGCGATACGAGGCTGGACAGCGCGACGAGGATTGCCGCTGCCTTGCGGTTGGTATCGAGAAGGGTTGCGAACAGGGTCACGTTGCTGGCGATCGGGAACAGCGCGACAAGCCCGACGATCACGCGGTCACGAGGGCTCAATATGCCAACGAACGCCGCTTCCGCCGCGAGCGCGGTGGCAAGCAGAACCAGTCCGCTTGCTTGCCGGATCGCGAGAATGCGCGCCATCAGTTGTGGTCGCCAATCCTCGCCGCTGGTTTCCGCGAGATTGAGACCGATCACCGCCATGCCGAGGACCGAGACCAGCGTGCCGGCTATCGATACGATCGGAGCCGCCCCTTCGGGCATCGTGACGCCCGCCCATTTTGCGACGATAGCACACATGATGACGTAGACGACGGGTACGCGCAGCGCCTTGGTCGCTGCCTTGCGGGTGCCTTCCTTGGTACGGGCGATCAGGAAATAGCCGACCGTGTCGCCGTACAGCGCGCTGCCGATATACGCGCAGATCACCGTCGAAACGCCGACGTCCCCGAACAGCGCCTGGCTGACCGGAACCCCGAAAAATGCCACGTTGAAGAACGAGAAAGAGGCGGAGAGCAGCTTTGGGTCGAAGTCGTCGCCAAGTCGCTTTGACAGCCGATGCGCCGGGATGCTCATCAGAGCCGCGACCATGAACATCATTGGCGGGATCACCATCAGCTGCCGCGTTTCCGCGGCAAGCACCTTGTCGATCACCAGCACCGGAATGAGGCCGAAGACCAGGATCGTCGAAAACAGCTTTGCTGCCCATGGAACCCGGCTGCCGAAAGCCCAGGCGAGCAGGATCACGCCGTAAAGTGGCAGGAGCGCCGATGCGATATTACCGAGTGCGCTCATCGTTGGCGCAGAATGTCATCGATCGCGCCGCCCGCACATTCGACATTGAACCACACGGCATTGGTGTCGCGCAGTTCGCCATTCAACAACTGGCCGAGCGCATAAAGACGCGGTGCATCGCGTGTCGCGGAAATGACACGGCAGGTGGCACGGTGCGCGATCGCGCCGCCTACCGGATGCGGTTGCAACCAGTCCTTTTCGAGCAAATCCCGGATCAGCGGCTCCTTCATCTCTTCCAGCGTCGTGGCCTGGCCGGTCGCGTTGACGACGATCGGAGCCGCAAGCGTCTCGCCATTCTCGAACCGGACGACGAAGCCTTCGCCGTTCTCGTCCGCGACGGTTTCGTCGACGAGTCCGCGTACGCTGAGCAAACCCCGCGTCATGGCGTCGGCGATACGGCGTGCGTTGATCATCGGCGTCACGAAGCGTGCGGCGGCGAAATGCGGTGCCAGCCATTTGCCGAACCTTTTCTGGTCGACGGGGCGCAACAGATTCCAGATCGCGGTCGAGTCATGGCGAGCGGCTGTGAGAATGCGTTGGAAAGGTTCGTCTTCGGCCTCGGCCGCAGCTATGTCGTGCAACAATGCAGCCTCTGCGTCACGACCACGGCGATCCTCCGCATGCCAATCGATCGGATGGGGCAGGGCGGTTTCGGCTTCCATACGGAAAAGACGGACAAGATCGACGACCGAAAAGGCGGTGCCGCGTTCGCGGATCAGGCGGTGGACGTTTTCCAGCGTGAGGTGACGGCGCTCGTAGCCGGTCTCCGGGGCCGGGATCTCCACGCGCGGCAACAGCCCCTCCTTGGAAACGAGGTGGATGTGACCGCGATGATCGGTGTCGAGCAACGTCATCACCGCATCGATCGCGCTGAGCCCGCTGCCGAGGATGACGACCGGCTGATGCTGGCCGATACCCTCGGTCATGCGATGCGAAGGATAGGGGGAGTCGAAATAGCCCGGCACGCCGTCGAGGTTGCCGAACCGGTCCGGATCGGGCGTGCCGATCGTCAGCAGGACGACGTCGGTCGCGATCGAGGACCCGTCCGAGAATTCTATCGTCGCCGAGGAATGGTCACCGTCGATCGTGATCGCCTCCGCGCGGTGGATTTCGACGGGGATGCCGGCGACGCGTGCGTCCTCCAAGGCGCGCTCGAAGACGTCATGCATGTACTCACGATACTCGCGCCGTTGCGGGTATTCCACGCCATCGGGATCGAGCGGCGTGCCCATTGCCGCGCGCCGAGCCTCGAGCCAGGTCCGGAAATGACCCGGCTCGCGGTCATACAGTCCCATCAGCCGGGATTCGGTATTCAGGAGATGCCCAGGCTGCTCGGTACCGAACGCCAGCCCGCGCGCGAGCTGGTCGTCGCGCTCGACCAAATGGATCGTCCAGCCATCGCCCGGATCGTAGCGCAGGCGCGTCACGGCTTCGGCAAATGCGGCGACGCCACAGGCACCCATGCCGATAATAGTCAGTGTTTTCGGCATGATACCCCACTCCCATAAGGAACCGCGACAACGCGCGGGGGCTATTCAGTGCCACGAGGGACGGAAAAAATAGCAGGACCGAGGCGGCATGCCGGTCAATTGCGAAAATCGGTTGGTCGGGAGCGCCGTGGTACGTCGTCTCGCAACAAACATCGGCGATCTCGTGGGCACGGACGATGCGACACGAAAAGGGTCCGAGCCGGAGAACTACGTAGATTAATCAACGGGTTCTTTAACCTTTTGATCTGGATCAATGTGCCGTCGATCTGTTAGCACGACCGGTATGACCGCCATCAACCCACGCGCCGCCTGCCCGAACCTCGTGGCGTTAGCCGGCGCGGTCGCGGTGATCGTAGTCGTCTCGCTCAGCATTCACGTCGTGATGCTGCAGGTGCTCTGGGTGCCTTTTCCCGAACCGAAGGGGCTTGGCAGGCTGGGGATGCTTTATCCGATTGCGCAATCGTTGGGGCTCGTGGCGTTGGCCGCGGCCGCACTGCCTTGGCTGGGTCGATTTCACGGTCTCGCACGTGGCCTGATCGTCGGAATGCTGTTCGCGACGATGAACGGCATTTTCCGCACCGCGCTCATGGCCGGCCTGACGACGACCGACTTCGGCGGCGGGGTCGCGGGGTTTGTCCAGGAGGCGCTCCATGACGTGATCCTGAGTACGCTTGCCGTCATGGCCGTGTCGTTTCTACGCTGCACCGCGTTCCGGTTCATGGCAGCGGTCGCGCTGGCCGCGGCGAGCCTCTTCGTTCTCAGGCCGATGCTGGCGTCGCTGCTCGCCCCGATCATCGCATGGTCGGCGCGGCATATGCATCCGGATGTCTATCTGGTGCCATACGGACCCAACATATTGGTGCCGAGTTACCTGCTGTTCGCCGAGACGGTGATCGCCTGCCTGGTCGCACGCTTCGTCATTACCCTCCGCGCCGTCGCGTGGGATCGAACGGGGCTCATCCGCTATGTCGGGTTGATCCTCCTCGTTCGCGGCACCGGGGCGATGATGTTCGGTTGGGGCCCGATCATCGGAATGCTGAGCGTCAGCCAATTTTTCTTCCAGGACCTGGTCATGGCGGTGCTCATCCATGCCGCGTGGCGGCGGTTCGGCGAGGGTGACGCCGATGTGGATAGCTGAGCCGGTACCATGGCTGCAGGGCTGGCCGAGGTGTCGTCCGGTGTGATCGCGCGCCGATGACGACTGCCTAAAGTTCCCGGCGGATGGGGTATGTCCGGTAAAATGCGCTACGATTGGGCAGCCGGGCCGTAAGCCATTCCAGGCGAGCCTCGGGCGAGGTTGCAAACGCCGGATCGGCCTTCAATTTCGTATCGAACGCGGCCCGTACCCGATCGTCTCGGGCGAGCAGCGCCTCGGCCAGCGGCGCGAGCACGAACGCTTCGGCGCCGGGCGGGGACGAGAGCATCTCCGGAAAGAAACCCCAGGCGAGGAACGAGTCCGGCGCTTCCGGCTCGAGCAGTGCGGCGGCCAGCAAGCCAAGCGGTTGATCGGACGGTACGCGGATCGTGCCGGCCGGGAGCGTTTCCGTCGCCGTTTCGTGCTGGAACGCTGCCTTCAATGGCAAACGGCCGTCCTGGGCGGGTTGAACGGCCGGGTTCTCCACGCGGGTACGGTCAAGCGTCAGGGTGCGTGGGGCCTCGATCGCGTCGAACCGAATGCCGTGCAGACGAAGGCGATCGAGCACCTCTGCCTGCTCCTTCGGCACCCACCAGGCGATCGGCAGCGTCACCGTCTTAACCGGCTCCTGACCGATGATCGGCATGCGGAAGGTAATGGGCTTGCCTGTCCAGCGCTGTTCCATGCGGCCCGTCGCCGGCGAAAGATATCGTTCGAACGCCACGCCCTTGAACGCGTCGATCCAGCCGATCGGCTGTGCTGCGCGCGTCCAACTCGTCAGCAGGGTGGCGGGGCGGCTGGCACGGTCGGTGGTCTTCGCCGCGACGATGCGATCCTTGTCCGTTGCCGCCAGCTTCAGGGCCGCTTCCAGCAGGACATAGGTTCCGAGTACGCGCTGCCGATAGGGTTTGAGCATGTGGTTTTCGACCAACACGGTCGGCACGCCGATGAAATCGCCGTAGCCGGTCGAGTATCGGGGCCCCTCGGGCGCCTGGCGGATACCGCTGGCCGGCTGACGCGTGTCGATGGGGCTGGGATACAGCGTCGGGATATGGCCGTCGCGTTCGAGCGCTGCGGTAACCGTCGGTCCGAAACGCCCCATCAACCAGTCGGCGGTAGCACGGTGATAGGCATAGCGGCCCCAGCCGGCATAGGTAAAGGTGATATCGTACTGCATGTCGAAGCCATCGCTGACATGACAGTCGACATAGAGGACCGGATCGAGCCGTTGCAGCAGCGCGATCATCGCGCGCGTTTCGGGCGCATCCGCCTTGGCATAATCGCGGTTGAGGTTGATGTTGCGGGCGTTGACGGCGAGGCCTTTCTCGCGCGGCCCGCGCAGCGCCGGGAAGTTCCAGCGGCTCTTCGCTTCGTGTCCGTCGATATTGTAGATCGGTACGAACACCAGATCGACCTCGTCCAGCAGCGACTCCTTCCCGCGCAGGGCGATGTCGCGCAGCAGCATCAGCCCTGCGTCCTTCCCGTCGATCTCGCCGGCATGAATACCGGCCTGGACGAGGACAACGGGTTTGCGCGAACCGCCCTTGCTTGCACGCACCATGAGCATATCGCGCCCCTGACTCGTACGTCCGAACGTCTCGATCGAAATAACCGGCGAGGCGGCATCGAGCCGCTCCAGCCATGCGCGGGTCTGGCCATAGCTTGGCGACGTCGCAAAGCCGGTGCGTTCGGCCGGCGTAATCCAAGGATCGTCCTTGGTGACGATCAGCCGCTCGCTCGTCCCCGACCAGCGAGATGCCGGCGGCAGGACGGACGCGGGAAGTTCGGGACTCTGCGACGCCTGCTGCGCTTGCACGACAGGCGCGGCCAGGACGGCGAAGATGATCGACAGGAAGGATGGCAAGCGCATGGTGATCTCGATTCAGAAGCTCGTGCGCACGCCGATCGTCGCGGTGCGCGGCGCGCCCGGCTGAACCCAGACGGGCGAGTAGCTGTTGGCATACCAATGTTCGTCGAACAGGTTGGTGACGGAGCCGAACAGCTGCACCCCGTCGATGATGTCGAGTTGGCCGAAAACGCGGAAAAGCGTGTGTGACGGCAGCGTGAAATCGGTGGCCGTCTCGCCGTTGCGCTTCCCGACATATTGCAGACCTGCTCCGAGTAGCGCGCCGCGTCCTTGAAGGCTGAAACGCTTCACTGCCTGCATGTTCACGTTATGCTTGGGGATGTTGATGAGCGGGTCGCCCGGCTCGATCTGGAACGAGAAATTCGTATCCAGCACGCGCGATCGTGCCTCGGCATGCGTGTAGGCATAGCTGAGAAGCACGTCGACGCCCCCCGGAAGACGGCCGTTGAGATCCGCTTCGATGCCCCGGCTGCGTGCCTTGCCGATCGCAACGGAGAAACCGGGGTTGAGCGGATCGGTCGCAAGAACGTTGGTTTTCGTAAGCTGATACGCCGCCAGCGTGCCGGTCAGCTTGCCGCCCAGCGCCGTCAGCTTCACGCCCGCTTCGATCGACCTGCTCGTTTCGGGTTCGAACACGTTGCCGCTGGCGTCTGCACCGATATTGGCGCGGTAGCCTTCGCCGTACGCGGCATAGAGCGAGACGGGTGTGCTCACCGCGTAGACGATGCCGGCCTGTGGACTGAGGCGGCTACGGCTGCGTCGACCGAGCACGGAGGTTAGACGATTGTCCACCCGCAGCAGAAAATCGTCGTACCGCCCGCCAACGCGGACCTGCAGCCGGTCCGTCAGGCTGATCTGGTCCTGCAGATAGGCGCCCATCGTGCGCTGGATATCCAGACGGTTGGTGATCGGCGCGGTTACGGGCGGAGGGTATCGGCCATAGACCGGGTTCTGGAGGTCCAGCACATAGCCCGCCTGGTCCGTCGTGGTGGCCGTGACGACCGGCCCGCGATACCGGGTGAAAAGCTGGTCGGTGTCGAAATAATCGAAATCGCCACCCAGCAGGATACGGTGACGCAGCGTGCCGGTGCGGAACTCACCCGCAAGCTCGGCACGCAATACGCTGTGCTCAGAGGTGTAGCGACGCGAGCGACGCTGGCGCGACAGCGACCGGCCGTCGACGTAGAGCTTCTGGCGCGAGCGAAGCGTTTCGGCGTCGGAGGACAAGCTCGTCAGGAGCGTGTCGCGGTGGCTGGCGCCGACCGACAGGCTCCAGCGGTCGTCGAAGTCGTGTTGCAGGCGCAGTTGGTGGCCCGTGGCGCGCGCCACGGTATCACCGTCGCTCGGCTCGCCCAGGAACCGCGAGCGTGGCACCGTGTCGAAATTGTTGTTCAGAACGACGATCCCGCGATCGAATGGCACCTCGACCCGTGTCCACTCGAAGTCGTAGGTCAGGCGCGTCGCGTCGCCCAGCTTCAGGCCGATCGACGGCAGGAACCCCCAGCGCTTCTGCTGCACGGTATCACGGAAACTATCCCCGCTCTCGGCGTAGCCGATAAGCCGTGCAGACAGCGTGTCGGTGAGCGACACGTTCGCATCACCCTCGGCGCGAACCGTGTCGAAGCTGCCATATTGCAGCGATGCGGTGCCGAAAGTGCGGCCCAGTTCGGCCTGTTTCGTTACCAGGTTGATCGAGCCGCCCGGTTCTCCGCGTCCGAGCACCGCGGCGGCCGGGCCCTTCAAGACTTCGATGCGCTCGATCCCCGCCACGTCGCGCTGGCCGCTGAAGCCACGCCCGGCATTGAAGCCGTTGACCAGATAGCCGCTGGGCAGGTTCTCATCGCCGGCAAATCCGCGGACGGCAAAACTGTCCCACAGGCCGCCCAACGTGTTCTGCCGCACGACCGACGCATTCAGGTCCAGCGCGTCGGTCAGCCGTAACAGGGTGTTCTGTTCGAGCACCTTGGCGTCGATCGTCGCGATCGCTTGCGGGATCTCACGCAGCGCGAAGTTGCCGCGATACGGCTGGCGCACGCCGGTAACCGTAATTTCCTCACGCTCGCGATCGACGCGGGTATCGTCGTCCGACTGGGCGAGCGCCGGCGAGCAGGTCAGCATGATGGCAATGGGAAAGGCACCAGCCTTCGAGGCGGTACGCATGGACTGGCGTAAAATGATGATCCCCCTTCGGCAGTTAAGCAGGGGCGCCACCCGTGCGTCCCGTCGCGAGCGCCTATGGGGGATATGATGTAACATCGTCAATGATATCTTGTTACATTTAGCCTCCGTGTGTCACGGAGGGAGTGAACGCTCGAACCTCGGCCGTCACTCGATCCGCAAACCCTCGGTCAGGGTCTTGAGGAGCGCGTCGACCTTTGGGGTAAGCTGGCGGCTCCTTCTCCAGACAAGGTGCAGCGGCAAGCCGACGGTCGCCAGTTCCGGGAGAATCTCGACGAGTTCGCCGCGGTCGAGTTCGTCCTTGATCAGCCATGTCGCGAGTTGGGCGATTCCGAACCCTGCCTTCACGGCGCCGACCTGCGCCTCGGCGCTGCCCAGGACGATGCGGGCCTCTACCAGGTGCTCTTCGACTTGGCCGCCTTCGCGGGCAAACCGCCAGTTGATGGTGCTGCCATCGCCGCGACCGTAAAGGATGCAGTCGAACTCGCCGAGCGCAGCGGCGCTGGCGGGCGTTCCGCGGCGGTCGAGATAGGCGGGGGCGGCGCAGACGATGACGCGTTCGCTGCCGAGATAGCGGTGACCGAGATTGTCCGGCCAGGGCTCCGACGCGCCGATCCGGATCGCGACGTCGACGCCCTCCTCGACGATATCGATCTTGCGGTCGGTGAAGGTGATGCTCGGGCGCAGGTTCGGGTGGCGTTCGGCAAAGGCGAGCAGCAGCGGCATCGCCTGCATCCGGCCGAACGCGATCGGCACGTTGACCTTCAGCCGCCCGACGATCTCCGAGCGATGCGCGGCCAGTACCGCTTCGGCATCGGCGAGGTCCCCGAGCACGCGGACGCACGTCTCGTAGAACGCCGCGCCGACGTCGGTCAGCGTCAGGCGACGCGTGGTACGTTCGAACAGCCGGCTGCCGAGCCGCGCCTCGAGCCGCGCGACGCTCTTGCTGACCGCCGAGTTGGTCAGGTTCAGGCGCACGCCGGCCGCAGTGAAACTGCCGGCGTCAGCGGTGCAGACAAAGGCTTCGATACCCTTGAGGCGTTCGGACGGGATCATGGCTGACTATCCATTGTGGAATTACTGTCGCGCCATGCACGAATTAATGCCGCACGACGCGTGTTTTCGTCGCGCGTAGAGAGGCCGCCATTCAGGAGCCTTGCCAATGTCGTCCCCCAGCCAACCGATCCACGCCACACCACCCGGCACCAAGTCCGCCGGCCACGGCCTCGCCGTGCTGTTGCTGGCGATCTCGGCGTTCGTGATCGTCACGACCGAGTTCATCATCGTCGGGCTGTTGCCAAGCCTCGCGCGCGAGCTCGACATCTCGATCACAGTTGCGGGGCAGCTCGTGACGCTGTTCGCGTTCACGGTGATGCTCGCCGGACCGTTCCTGACCGCGATGCTGTCGCATTTCGAGCGCAAGCGGCTGTTCGTCGTGATCCTCGTGATCTTCGCCGCCGCCAACGCGCTCGCGGCGGCCGCGCCGGACATCTGGGTACTGGGCCTTGCGCGGTTCCTGCCGGCACTCGCACTCCCGGTGTTCTGGGGCACGGCGAGCGAGACCGCGGGCGAACTGGCGGGACCGGAGAAGGCGGGCAAGGCCGTTGCCAACGTCTATCTCGGCATTTCCGGTGCGATGGTGCTCGGTATTCCGCTCGGCACGCTCGCATCGACTGCTTTCGGCTGGCGCGGGACGTTCTGGGGGCTGTCGGGGCTGTCGCTGCTGATGGCGGTACTGCTGCTCGTCGTGATGCCGACGCTGGCACGCCCTGCGCGTGTCAGGCTGGCCGAACAGGCGCGGATCCTGAGGGACCCGTATTTCCTTGGCAACGTCGTGCTGTCGGTCATCGTCTTCACCGCGATGTTCACCGCCTACACCTATCTCGCCGACACGCTCGAGCAGATCGCGCACATCCCGGCGGGGCAGGTCGGCTGGTGGCTGATGGGCTTCGGCATCGTCGGTCTCGCCGGCAACTGGCTGGGCGGGCAGTTCGTCGGTCGCGGGCCGCTGCTGGTGACGGCGATCACGTCGCTGGTGCTTGCAATCGGCATGGCCGCGACGACCCTGGTCGCAGGCTCGCACGTCTGGCTCGTGGTCGCGCTCGCCATTTGGGGCATCGCCAACACCGCGCTCTACCCGATCTGTCAGGTGCGCGTGATGCAGTCGGCGAGCCATGCACAGGCACTGGCCGGCACGCTCAACGTCTCGATGGCCAATGCCGGGATCGGGCTTGGCGCGATCATCGGCGGGTCGGTGATCCAGCATATGGGCCTCGGCGCGGTCGGCTATGTCGCCGCCGCGATTGCGATCCTCGCCGTGCTGGTCACGCCGGTGGTGAGCCGGCTGAAGGCCCGGAGCGCGTAATGACGGATGCTCTCGCACCGGATCTGGCCGGACACGCCGCCTATGCGCGCGTGTTTCAGCCCGGCCGGCTGACGCTGGGGTTCATCGCCCCGCTCGAAGCCTATCCGAACGCGCCATGGCCGACACTCGCGGATCATGCGGCGCTGGCGCGGAAAGTCGATGCGCTCGACTTCGCGGCGATCTGGCTGCGTGACGTGCCGTTCTATGACCCGAGCTTCGGCGATGTCGGGCAGATCCTCGATCCGATGGTCTATGCCGGCTGGCTCGCGGCGCAGACCACGCGCATCGCGATCGGTACGGCGGGGATCGTCCTGCCGCTGCGCGATCCGCTGATCGTCGCCAAGCAGGCGGCGAGCGTCGACCAGTTGGCGGGCGGGCGGTTCCTGCTTGGCCTTTCGACCGGCGACCGCCCGTCCGAGTTCGCGGCGTTCGACAGCGATCTCGGCAACCGTCCCGATCGTTACCGCGATGCGATCGACGTCATTCGCGCGGCGACCGAACAGTCGTTCGCTCGTCATGCTTCTCGCCACTACGGCACGCTCGACGGCTCGATCGACCTGTTACCGAAGCCGGTCGGACCGCGACTGCCGATCCTTGCGATCGGACGGGCCGGGCAGACGCTGGAGTGGCTCGGCGAGAACACCGACGGCTGGATCTGGCATCTGAGCGACCCTCGGCGGTTGCCCGATGTGCTCACGCGCTGGCGAGTGGCGACGGCCGGCAGGGCGTACAAGCCATTTGGCTATGGCGCGATGTTCGACCTGCTGGCCGACCCCGATGCACCCCTGGCGTATGCCGCGGGCGGGATCAGGAGCGGCCGCAACGCGCTGATCGAGCTCTGGAAACGCCAGCGCGACGAGGGTGTCGCGCATGTCGCACTCAACCCCAAGCCCTCCCGGCGCCCGTTCGCGGACGTCGCCGACGAACTCGCGACGCATGTCCTGCCGCATTTCCCGACGGACGCGCGTTGAACCCCCTCACCGACAGGATCACCCCCATGCCCAAAGTTTCGACCACCACCGACTATGCGACGCGCGACGACAGCATCGCGATCAACAGCTATACGACGGTGCTGCGCCGTCCCCGCGTGCCGCACGACGTGTTCGCGACCTATTGGCGCGACGTTCACGGCCCGCTTTGCTCGCGCATCCCGGGTCTCGCCTGGTACGTCCAGAACCATCTGAACCGCGAGCAGGACGCGCATCTCTGGCCGGCGATCGACGGCATCGCGCCGTTCGCGGACTATGAACTCGATGGCGGCGTCGAGATCGGCTTCGCCTCGAAGGCCGACCAGGACGTCTTCAACGCGGCGAGCCACATCCTGTTCGCCGACGAGCAGAACATGTTCGCCGCCACCGTCGCCTATGCGCTGCCCAACGGATCGCGCACGCTGATCGACCGCATCGCCGACCCGATTCCCAATGGCGACGACGGCTTCGACCGCATCCACGTCCACTTCGGCGCGGCGGGCAACGACGCCGAGACGTTCGGCACCTACATGACCGAATTCGCCGAGACGCTCGCTGCCGACCAGGCGGTGCTGAAGTTGCGGCTGCACCTGCCGGACCGGTACGACAACGCCGAGCCCGCGCCCCCAGCGCCCAACGTCGATCACCTCGTACCTGACGAGCGTGCGTTGATTGCGGTGATGGAACTGGCATTCGAAAGCCCGCTGACACGCCGCCCGTTCTTCGAGTCCGACACCTTCAAGGCAACGCAGGCCGCGCAAAAGGCGCACATCGCGCATGTCTCGGCATTCGCGGTCAGCGGCGTCTACACCTACGTCCGCGACAGGCAGCTGACCACCGCAGGCTTGCGGGGGAGCCGTCAGGGGCAGTTGATCGAGCGGCTCGGCGCCAACAATCAGATCGCAGCCGACGTGCGCGAGTTGATGCGGACGGGTTCGGTCAGCTGAGCATGCGGCACGGTTGAATAGTCTGGGGCGGGATGGCTGCGATCGATATCGTGCGGCAATCCCGCTGGCACCGGCTGCCTTCGGTGAAGTACGGTTAGCTCAGAGCGGAGAGATCGGACGCCGATTCGCAGAGCAGGTGAAACCCTCCAGCTGGGCATCGAGAGCACGATACTCTTTCTGCAAACACGGTCCTGAACTTCTCGAAGTGTGATCGCGTAAACCAGCGATCGATCGTCGCACACGCATCGTCACGATCACGCGAGCATCGGTAGCAGCACCGGTAATCCGCTGCTCGTCACGACCGGACGATGCGCGCGGCGTAGCAGCCTGGCTTTGCGTAATGCGCGTGCAGATAGGCCGTTTCCCGGTTCGCGAAAAAGCGTGCGATCAGGGCTGCCAGCTCGGTACCCTCCGCAAGATCTGCGTCGATCATGGCGCCCGATGCGTCGAACGCGCGCAGCGAGATCGTCCGGATGCGAAGCACGTCGGGAATGGTGTCGAGCAGGTCCGACGCATGCTCGGCGCCTTCGCGGATGTAGATCGCATGGCGTGACCGGTAGGGAGTATCTGCCGGCTGATGCTCGAAGTTGAGGAGGATCGCCGTCTCGCCGATATCGAGATCGCGCATTTCGATGCGATCGGGAAAGCCGGGCTTGCCGTCGACGACGTGGCGCTGGGCGCCAAGGCGCGTCAACGCGGTGTCGGAGAGCCCGAACAGATGACTGAACTGGCTGGGGTCGAGACCCTGGATACGGAACGCCATATGCTTTGATCCTGCTGTTGAAGCAGCCTGCTCGCAGAACCGGAGCGTCGCCGCGTCCCGAACCTTGCGGCTGAACTAGTTAACGCCGTGCTCAAATCGGTGCGGCGGACGGAAAGCCGTGCCGTCGGGCAGTCAGCACGATTACCAGGCACGGTACCAGGAGGATGCACAGGCTCCACGGCAATACGCGGGCACCGCGCGTCTCGAGAAGATACCCGCCGATGAGCCCGCCGCCAGCGATTGCGATGTTCCAGGCGGTGACGATCATCGACTGTGCGACGTCGGCGGCCGTGCCCGCAGCATGGGTCGACGCCGTCTGGAACAGCGTGGCCGCGCCGCCGAATGCAAGGCCCCAGACCAGCACCCCAGCATAGATCGCCGGTGCGGTGGTGCCGACGCCGAGCAGGATTGCACCGCCAAGGAAGATCATGACGCTGGCGATGCTGAGCCCTCGCAGCCAGCGGTCGATCCGTACGCCGACCACCCAGATGCCGCCGAACGCGGCGATACCGAACGCAAGCAAGATCCGGTCGACCTGACCGGCCAGTCCTGCGCCTTGAAGATAGGACGCGATGTAGGTGTAGAGGATGTTGTGCGCGAGTACGAAGGTTAGCGTGACGAACAGGATCGGGCGGATACCCGGCATCGTCAACACGCGACGCAAGGAGGGACGGTCGCCACCGGTCTCGCCAGCGAAGTCGGGGACTTTCCACAGCGTCCATCCGATTAGCGCCACGCTGAGCGCGGTCATGATGCCGAAGCTGACCCGCCATCCGACCGTGCCGCCAAGGAACGTCCCCGCGGGCACGCCAAGCGACAGAGCGATCGGCGTGCCCACCATCGCGACCGCGATCGCGCGGCCCGCCTGATGCGGGGCGACCATGCGCGTGGCGTAGCCGGCGAGCAGTGCCCAGAGCAGCCCAGCCGAGACGCCCGCCAGGAAGCGCGCACCCATGATGACCGCATAATCGCTCGATACCGCGGTGACCGTGTTGACCACCGCAAAGCCGGTGATCGCGCCGAGCAGCAACGGTCGCCGCCGCATCGACCGGGTCGCAGCAGTCAGCGGGATCGCCGCCATGAGCGAGCCGATCGCGTAGATCGTCACGAGCTGACCGGTCATGGCCTGGGTTATGTGCAGATCCCGGCTGATCTCCCGGAGGAGCCCGGCGGGAAGGGCTTCGGTGAGGATCGTGATGAACCCCGCGGTCGCGAGCGCGAGCAGCCCGGACAATGGGAACGGGGCTGGCCTAGCCTCACGGGCCGTGGTGCTGAAGGTAAGGGCTTCGGGCATGCAATTCTCCCGACGTCGCATTGCGCGGCGTCGCAGTCCCGCCTAGCGCGGATGGTATCGGGGAAAATCAGGCATGGACGATCGACAGAGCGGACAAACATTCCGTAATAGCCTGCGCTGATGGACAAGCTTGGAGCGCTGCGCGCTTTCGTCCAAGCAGCCGAAACACGCAGTTTCGTCGAAGCCGGGCGACAGCTCGGGCTGTCCGCATCGGCGATCGGCAAGGCGATTGCGCGGCTGGAAGAGGGGCTCGCGATCCGCCTGTTTCACCGCAACACGCGGGGCATGGCGCTGACCGAGGAGGGCGCGGCGTACCTCGATCGATGCCGCAAGATCCTGTCCGATCTCGATGATGCCGAAGCAGGGCTTCGGGCGGGTGCGACCAGCCCCAGCGGGATGCTGCGCGTCAGCCTGCCGATCGTCGGCATGTTGCTGATGCCCGCGATCTCCAGCTTCATGACCGCCTATCCCGACATCCGTCTCGATATCGACTTCACCGAGCGACTGGTCGACGTGATCGAGGAAGGGTTCGACGTGGTCATCCGCACCGGCGAGGGCGGCGACAGCCGGCTGATGAGCCGCAGGATCGGCGGCTTTCGCCACGCGATCGTCGCGTCGCCCGCTTATCTTGCGCGTCGCGGAACGCCGGTACTGCCCGCCGATCTGACCGCGCATGCCTGCCTGCTGCACCGCTATCCGAATACGGGTAAATTCGAGCGCTGGCCTATCGAGATCGACGGCATGGCGGTGGACCCACCGCTGGCGGTCCGTGCATCGGCCAGCACGATCGAGCCGCTGGTCGATATGGCGGAGGCCGGTTTCGGGATCGCCTGTCTGCCAGACTTCGCGGTCTCGCGGGCGGTCGAGACCGGCACGCTGACGACGGTGCTGGATCGCCATGTCGGCACGCGCGGCGTGTTCAAGGCGCTATGGCCGTCGAGCCGCCACGTTGCGCCGAAGGTCCGGGTGTTCGTCGATCACATGGCGGACAACCTGTTCCGTCAGGGGTGAGCGAGATCGTTGGCGGATGGCGTGTCGACAGGCCTCGCCCAGAAACGCGAACAGCGCTTCGTCGTCGCACATCGACACGTTGAACCTCACATAATCGCTCCAACCGCCACTGGTGCTGAACACGTTGCCAGGCGCGAGCACGATATTTTGCGCCAACGCGGCACGGGCTAGCGCGACCGCGTCCATCCCGTCCGGGAGTTGCGCCCAGAGAAAGATCCCGGCGTCGGGCTCGATCCACGGTTCGATTCCGACCGCGCGGAGTCGCTTCGCCGTTCGCGCCATCGCGCGTGAGAGCCGGGCACGGACCGTCTCGACATGCCGGCGATAGCTGCCGTCGGTCAGAACGCCGTGCAGCAGGTCCGCCGAGAGCGGGTTGCCCGACATCGACGTCGCGATGCGGAGGTCGGCAAGCGCCTCGATCCAGTCGGGGCGGGCGACGATATGCCCGCAGCGGACGGCGGCGGAGAGCGATTTGGAGAAGCTGCCGATCCGGATCACGCGGTCGAGCCCGTCGAATGCAGCGAGCCGCGGCGCGACGATGTGTTCGAAATCGGCGAAGATGTCGTCCTCGACGACGACCAGGTCATGCGCTTCTGCGAGCTTCAGCAGCTTGTGTGCGGTCGCCGCCGCCAGCGTGGCGCCGGTCGGGTTATGGACAGCGGAATTGGTCAGGTAGAAGCGCGGGCGGTGCTCCGCGAGCGCGGCTGCGAACGCCGCAACGTCCGGCCCGGTCGGCGTCATCGGGACGCCGACCACCTTGACGCGGTGCGCGCGCAGCAGGGCGAGAAAGTTGAAATAGCACGGATCGTCGACCAGCACGGTGTCGCCGGGTTCGAGCAGGAAGCGGCAGACGAGATCGAGCGAATGCGTGCTGCTGTCGGTCAGCAGGATCTGGTCGGGCGCGGCGTCGATGCCCTGTGCGGCGAGCCGTCTGGCGAGCAGCGCGCGCAACGGCAGCGATCCCTGCGGTGAGGCATATCCGGTCAGCACGCCATCGCGCGTACCCCGTCCGGCGGCGCGCAGCCCCTTGCGGATCGCATCGCCCGCGAGCCAGTCGTCGGGTAGCCAGCCGCATCCAGGCATCAGTCGCTTGCCACCTTCGCTTGACGACTGGTTTGCAAGCGACTGGCGCAGCATCCACAGCGGATCGACCTCGCGCTCGACCGCGCTACCGAGCCGGTCGAGCGCGAGCGGGGCAAGCGGCGAGGCGACATAGAAGCCCGAACCCGGCCGCGACCGGATCGTGCCATCTGCGGCCAGCCGGTCATACGCCTCGACCACGGTGGATTTGGAGAACCCGATCGTCTCGGCCATCGCACGCACGGAGGGCAGGCGCGCGCCGGGCGTCAACGTCCGCCGTTCGATCCGGTCGCGGATGACGTGCATGACCTGTCCGGTCCGTGTGTCCTGCATGTTCGTTGCCATCGTACCGTTCTCTCGACCAATACAGTTCGGCCCGATCGTACGCATCCGTCCCTGTCATGGCCAGCCGCAATTCGGCATCGGTCATCGCACAGGAGGCTATCATGAAGACTATCGTTCCCGTTGCATCGATCCTTGCCGCGCTATCCACGCCGGGCATGGTGCAGGAGGTGAAAATCGGTCCCGCCCGTTACGCCGTCGCGGTGGCGCGTGCCGATGTGTCAGCGACCACGCCGGCGTCGGCGCGTCGTGCACTGAATCGTATCGGTCGTGCGGCGACGGCAGCATGCGGCGGTGCCGGCGGCAGTCTCCGCGAAGTGACTAGGGCAGTCGAAGCCACGGCCTGCTGGCGCGAGGCGGTCGACGGCGCGGTCCGTGCGGTCGATGCGCCGCTGCTGTCGCAGGCTTGGCAAGACCACCACGTATCGGAGAACCGCTCATGACCAGATTTTTCAAGCTCGTCGATGTGTTCGGCACCGATCCGTTCACCGGCAATCCGCTCGCCGTCATCGCCGATGCCGAAGGGCTTTCCGCGGACGAGATGCAGCGGATCACGCGCTGGCTCAATCTTTCGGAAACCACCTTCCTGCTGCTACCGACCGACCCGCTCGCCGACTACCGCGTCCGTATCTTCACGCTCGCACGCGAACTACCGTTCGCGGGACATCCGACGCTCGGTACGTGCCATGCGTGGCTGGAGGCAGGGGGCGTTCCGAAACGCGACGGCATGGTCGTGCAGGAATGCGGCGTCGGTCTGGTCGATGTCCGTCGCGACGGCGATCGGCTCGCGTTCGCCGCGCCACCGCTGATCCGCAGCGGCGCACCGACCGAGACGGAGATCGCGGAAGTGGCCGACCTGTTGCGGATCGACCGGGCCGCGATCGTCGACGCGCAATGGGTCGACAACGGACCGGGCTGGATCGCGGTCATGCTTGCTTCGGCTGCGGAGGTGCTGGCGGTCGATCATGCGCGCCATCACACCCGTCGTATCGACATCGGTATCGTCGGCCCGCACCCGGCCGGCAGCGATGTCGCGTTCGAGATCCGCGCGATCTTCAGCGACGCGCACGGCGCGCTGATCGAGGACCCGGTCTGCGGCAGCCTGAACGCGTCGGTCGGGCAATGGCTGTTCGCCAGTTGTCGTGCGCACGATCGCTACGTCGCCGCGCAAGGGTCGTGCATCGGCCGCGATGGACGGGTGAGCGTCTCGCAGGACGAGAACGGACAGGTCTGGGTAGGCGGCCGGACGATGACGATGTTCGACGGACAGCGCCGAGAGTAGCGGTCAACGCCGAGCGCGATGGAGCTGGCAGGTTCCGCCTCGTCCTCTCGGAGCATGATGCTTCTCCGTTAACGGTAGTTGCCGAGGGTGTGGGAACACCCTCGGCGATCGTCAGCGGCTTCGATAGTCATTTACGCGTGGGCAAAGCGTGCTCACCCGCATTTGCTGTACCCGCACTGATAGCAGGTCAGGCATCCCTCGAGCATGTGCGCGGTGTGGCGCTTGCAGCTTGGGCATTGTTCGCCAGTCGCCTCCAACGCGAGCGCTGGTTCGGGCTCCGAATGCTGGCGCAGGATGCGGCCGATCAGGGCGATCAGGCTGGGGGCGTAGCTACCCTTGGTTTCGTGATCGAGACGTACGAGCGCGCCACCCTTGGGGGAATGGACGCGTTCCAGCTCCTCGAACAGGAAGGTCGCATCGCCGCGCCGGCACGCGGCCGACAACGTCCGGGTAAGCGCCGCCATCGTCTCGAAATTCTCGACCGAGCTGGTCGAGATGAAGATTTCGAAGGGCACGCGGCGACCGTCGGGATGCACATAGTCGTTGATGGTCAGGTAGTAATTCTCGCCATCGATCGGCCACTTGATCTTCACCGTCTTGCCGCTCAGCACCTGCGGGCGGGTCAGTACGTCGGACGTCGAGGCCGACGGCGGCGCGACGACCGGTTCGGCTTCGGTCGAGTCGCTCTTCACCGACAATACGGACCCGCGAATGCCGCTCGGGCGATAGGTCGTGCAGCCTTTCATGCCTTCGCGATACGCGGTCAGATAGACCTCGCGGAACGCCTCGTACGGCATGTCGGCAGGGCAGTTGATGGTCTTCGAGATCGCCGCATCGACCCACGCCTGTGCCGCGGCGGCGACGGCGATGTGATCGTCGACCGACAATTCGAGCGCGGTGACCATATAGTCGGGCAGCGCGGCGGCAGGGTCGAAGCCCGGCATCCGGCTGTAGAGATACCAGCCGTAATCCTGCACCTCGAAGCGTTCGAGCATCTGGTCGGTCGCGGTCTGTTCGATCACGACGGCGCGATCGTAATGCCAGCTGAAGGTCGGTTCGACGCCCGAGCTGACGTTGCCGTAGAAGATCGACGTCGTGCCGGTCGGCGCCAGCGTCAGCAGCACGCCGTTGCGGATACCGTAGGTGCGGATGTCGGCGACGAGGTCGGCCGGCAGCTTGGTCAGGAACGGCGCGCGGGCGAACGCTTCGGTGTCGTAGGCCGGGAAGGTGCCACGTTCGCGCGCGAGCGCCACCGACGTGCGGTAGGCTTCGATCGCGATCGCCTTGCCGATATCCTCGACCAGCGCAGCCGCCGTACGGCCATAGCGCACGCGCATCTGCTGCAGCAGATTGCCGAGGCCGGTATAGCCGAGGCCGATGCGGCGCTTGGCAAGTGCCTCGGCGCGTTGTTCGGGAGTCGGGAAGGGCGACGTGTCGAGGACGTTGTCGAGGAACCGGACGCCGACCTGGACCGCGCTACGCAGCCTGTCCCAGTCGACCGCCGCGTCGGGCGTGAACGGGTTCAGCACCATGTTGGCGAGGTTCACATGGCCAAGGTCACAGTCGCCATTGGGCGGCAGAGGCTGCTCGCCGCACGGGTTGGTCGCGGCGATCGTCTCGCAATAGTTCAGGTTGTTCAGCCGGTTGACACGATCGATGAAGATTACGCCGGGCTCGGCATAGTCATAGGTCGTGCGCGTGATCAGGTCGAACAGCTCGGCGGCGGGCAGCCGGCGATAGACGTACCAGGGACGGCCGTCCTTCTCGCCGACCGCAACATGCTCGCCGTCCGCACGCGGCACGTGGAAGCCCAGGTCCCAGTCCGCGCCCGCCTCCAGTGCCGCCATGAAATCGTCCGTTACCGTCACGGACACGTTGAAGTTCTTCAGAAAATCCTTGCGCGTCTTGGCCGAAACGAACGCCAGCACATCGGGATGCCAGACCGGCAGCACGCCCATCATCGCGCCGCGCCGCGATCCACTCGACCGGATCGTGACGCACATCCCGTCCCACATCGCCATGAACGGGATCACGCCCGACGAGATCGATCCGGTGCGGCCGACGACCGCGCCGTCGGGGCGCAACGTGCCGAAATCCATGCCGATGCCGCCGCCCTGCTGCTGCGTGAACGCCGCGACGTTGAGCGCTGGCATGATCCCCACGCCGGGCAGGCCGGGTTCGCTGTCCATCGAATCCTGGATCGTCGGGCTGACGAAGCAGTTGATCCACGTGACCCGCTTGGTCGTGCCGGCACCGGCGAAGATACGGCCGCCCGGTACCCAGTCACGGGCTTCCAGTGCTGCAAGCGCCTTCGCCGCCTGTGCGGCATCGTCGTTCGCATAGACGCCGCCGACGACGCGCGCGAACGTGTCGGACGGCGTCGCTTCGCTCCCGTGGCGGTACTTCTCGCGCCAGATATGGACGGTAACGGGCTGATCGAGCGGACCCATGGCGGTGTCGGAAGTCATAGACGAACCTTCGGTAATCAGACGGGCCAGCGTTCGACATACCCTCTCGTGGGGACGGAAATGGCCTCCGCCAATCTATGGGTCCAAAAATCGCTCAACGCAACATCTGGTGTGCTCCGCCTGCTTAAAACGCCACAGCTATGTATTAGTCCGTTGAAGACACTGGCTTGTTCACTCGCCTGATCCAATCGGCGAGGGGCCGGCATCGAGCCGCGAAACCGGCCGCTCGCATGCCGCTTGGTCCTTGGGTCGGCAACACGGCGGGATACGGTCTGTCCTTGCTGCCAAAATGATAATAAAGCGTCCACCGAGACGTTGCGGCAGCCGCGACGATCGTGTCGACGTATGCGTCGGCAAACCTTGTCGGCGAATCTACCGTCTCGACCATGATGAGCCCGCGGCGGTTACGATCGCCAAAACCGGCTCGCACGGCAAGGTTTCGGCGGTTCCGGCCGACGGGGGAGGCAGTTTCACAGGCGCAACCCCAGTCTGGGTCGCCAGCTTCACTACGCAAGGTATCGCATCATGACCGGCAACAAAATCCAGATCGTCATCGTCGGCGGCGGTGCCGCAGGGCTCGAACTCGCGACCCGTCTGGGTGCACGCTATGGACGCAAGCGTCACGACATCATCGTCGTCGATCGCAGTCGGACGCACATCTGGAAGCCGCTGTTGCACGAGGTCGCGACGGGGTCGCTCGACGCCAACATGGACGAGGTCGGTTATCGTAGCCATTGCCACCGCTGGGGCTACCGGTTCTTCTATGGCGCGCTCGCGGCGATCGACCGTGCCGCACGCCAGGTCCATCTCGCGCCGGTACACGACGAGGACGGTCGCGAAGTGATCGCCGCGCACTCGATCCGCTACGACTATCTCGTGCTGGCCTATGGCTCGGTCACCAACGATTTCGGTACGCCTGGCGTTGCCGAGAATTGCACGTTCCTCGACAGCCGCGCGCAGGCGGATCGATTCCGCGATCGCCTGCTCGACCAGTGCCTGCGCGTCTCGCGGATGCTGACCACCGATCCGGCCAGCAACGCGCGTGTCCGCGTGGCGATCGTCGGTGGCGGCGCGACCGGTGTCGAACTCTCCGCCGAACTCTTCAATGCCGCCGCGGCGCTAGGCTATTACGGGCTGGAAGTCTTCGATGGCAGCCGACTCGACGTATCGTTGATCGAGGCTGGCCCGCGCATCCTCCCGGCGTTGCCCGAGCGCCTTGCCCACGCGGCGCATCGGGAGTTGGAGGCGCTCGGGGTACGCGTGCTGACCAATACGCCGGTCACGGCATCGGATCGAAACGGTATGACGATCGGGACCGGCGAGCGGATCGACGCCGATCTCCAGGTCTGGGCGGCGGGGGTCAAGGCGGCGACCATCCCAGGCGGACTGGACGATCTCGAACTGTCGCGTAGCGGCCAGATCGTGGTGACGCCGACATTGCAGACGGCGATCGACGAGCGCGTGTTCGCGATGGGAGACTGCGCGTCCTGCCTGCTGCCCGGTCGGGACCGGCCGGTACCGCCGCGCGCGCAGGCCGCGCACCAGATGGCATCAGCGGTGTTCGACAACCTCAACCGTCTCATGGATGGCAAGCCGACGCGGCCCTTCGTCTACAAGGATCATGGCTCGCTGGTGTCGCTCAGCCGCTTCTCGACGGTCGGCACGCTGATGGGCAACCTCGTCGGCGGCAAGCTCGCGATCGAGGGACGGCTTGCGCGGTTCGTGTATCTGTCGCTGTACCGGATGCATCTCATCGCGATCCACGGCTGGCTGAAAGGGAGCGCACTGATCATGGTCGGCCATGTCAACAAGATCGTCCGCCCCCGGCTCAAGCTGCATTGATCGCAAATATCGCAAAGCGCCGTCAGCTGGATTGGCTCGACCAGCAACGTCCGGGATGTTTCCGACGATATGCGGCTTTAGCACTAGGTGCTCGCTTGAGCCGCGACCTTCTGGCGAACGGTGTGACCGATCGTGCAGGCCCGTTCACAGCTTCGGGCCGGGGTGACGTAGGCGCCGGCGTCATCTAGGTCGATGCGATGGTTGGCCTACTCGATCGCTTGATGCCCGCAAAGCGCTGGACCCCGTCGCGCTATCGCGCCTTGCTGCGCACACGGGGGCCACGGTCGGTGCAGTTCCGTACGCGTGCCGCCATCCTGACGGGGGCCATCCTCGTCGGGGTGCTCGCGACACTGTTCGCCGAGGCGGCAGACTGGGCGGCGCTCGTGTTTGGCGGGTACGCGCACCGGTGGCACTGGTTGCCGCTTCTGACGACGCCGCTGGGTTTCATGGCACTGGTGTGGCTGACGCGGCGCTATGCGCCGTTTGCGCGGGGATCGGGTATTCCCCAGGTTATCGCCGCTCAGGCTGATCCCGACGCGGCAACGCGCAGCCTGATATCGCCGGGGACGGTCGGTGCGAAGGCCGTGCTGACGATCGGCGCGGTGCTGAGCGGTGCGTCGGTTGGGCGCGAGGGGCCGACCGTTCAGATCGCTGCGGCGGTGATGGGCCTGACGCATCGCCTGGTCCGCGTGCCGCTGCGGGGCGGGGTGGTGATCGCTGGCGGCGCGGCGGGCGTCGCGGCGGCGTTCAACACGCCGCTGGCAGGGCTGATGTTCGCGATCGAGGAACTGGCGTCGGCGTATGAGCAACGCGTGACGTTGCTGGTGCTCGCTGCCATCGTGATCGCAGGTATGGTCGCGCAGTCCGTGCAGGGAGACTATATCTACTTTGGAGCGATCGGCGCGCATCTGCCGCTCCTGTCGGCGTTGCTCGTGACACCCGTTGCCGGGATCGTCGGCGGGATGGCGGGCGGACTTTTCTCCCGCACGCTGCTGGCGATGGCGCTAGGCCGCAACCGGATCACGGGATGGACTCGGGCCAATCCGGTGAAATTCGCAGGCGCATGCGGCGTCATCGTGGCGTTGCTCGGCGTGTTCACCGGGTTGACCTGGGGGACCGGCTATTCCGCGGCACGGGCGATGATCGTCGGGGTCGACGCTCCACTGTGGTTCGGGCCGGCCAAGTTCGCGGCGACGGCGGCAACTGCGATCGCCGGTCTGCCGGGCGGCATCTTCGCGCCATCGCTCGCGGTCGGCGCAGGCGTGGGAAATCTGCTGCGCGAGCTTTTTCCCGGCGATCCGGCAAGCGCGGTCGTCATTCTGGGCATGGTCGCGTATTTCACCGGCGTCGTTCGCGCGCCGTTGACCGCCGTCATCATCCTGTCGGAGACGACCGCCAGCCGCGGTTTGATGCTCCCCATGTTCGCGACCGCCTTTATTGCCGATGCCGCCAGCCGATGGGTGTGTCGCGAGAAGCTGTACCATGGCCTGTCGAAGACGTTCGCGATGCCGGCCATCCCGAAAGAGAGCACTGCGCCCCGGCCACCGGCAGCGTAAGGCGATGCAACCGCTGCTCGGGTCGATCAGGCGAACGCTTCGTCGCCCTCCAGCTTCGTGCGGAGCATGAGGCGTCCACAGGCCGGATCATAGGACTCGGCACGGTGCATCGTCCCGGTATTGTCCCACATGACGAGGTCGCCGGCCTTCCAACTGTGGCTGTAGCTGAACCGGGGACTCGTCGCCCATTCGCGCAGGCCGACGAGCATGGCGGTGCTCTCCCGGTCGGCAAGACCGACCACGCTGCGCGCCGTGCAGCCGAGAATGAGCGACTTCCGCCCCGAGGCGTGCGTCCAGACGAGCGGTAGCTCCTTTTCGCCGAGCGACTGCATCGTCTTCAGCATGTCGAGCGTCGGCTCGGGTCGATAGTAGAAGAGCGAGGCCCACGGACCGTGGATGACGCGCAACGCGTCGTAAACGGCTTTTTCCGCGTCGGGCAGGTCGTCATAGGCCGCGTAGGTGTTGCAGAAGCCCGTGTTCCCGCCGCTCGGCGCGGGGACCACGCAGGACAGCAGCGAAGCAAGGATCGGCACGTCGCTGTTCGTGCCATCGATGTGCCAGTAGAGCGACCCCTTGAGGAACTCCGCGGTGGCCGGATTGTGCCGCGCATCGAGCGAGATCTGCGCGGTCATCCGACCGTCGCTACCCTCCGATGCCAGCGTTCCCAACGTCTGTGTGAACGCGATCTGTTCGGTTTCGGTGAAGTGGATCTCGGGAAAGACCAGCACTCCACGCTCCTCGAGCAAGTTGCGGATGTCGGCGGCGAGATGGCCGGCGAGCAGGTCCCGCTTTGGGTTGAGGATCCGGCTGCCGATGCTGTCCTTCACAGCCTCGCTGCGTAATGTCGTCGTCATGTCGTGCTCCCAGAGCAATTTCGAGGATATCAGCGGGCGGGTTGCCAGGTCGGGCCCCGGCACAGGAACGCAACGCATCCTTCGACCTTCAGCGTACCGTCGGGGTTCTTGGCCAACCGGGCATTGTAGCTCTTGCCGCTGTCGGGATTGTAGATCCTGCCTTTCCAGATCGATCCGGCGTCCATGAACCCGGTCAGGATGAAGGTTCCCTCGATCGGATTGGCGCGTTTGGAGGGATCGGGATTGGCAATGTCGGTAGTCGGCTTGCCGGGCTCTTGCTTGAGCACCTTGACGATCCGGCCGCAGATCGCCTTTCCGCAGGGTTCGATCCTGACCAGTGCCTTGCCTTCGTCGGTGAGCCAGTTGCCGGTCACCGGGGTTGCTGCGCTTGCGCTCGCCGCCGTGCCGGTGAGGACGGCGACACCGATGGCTGCGCGGAATGTACGAGATGTCGTCATCGATCTTTCTCCCGGGCGCGACCGTCAGACGATGCGCGCCGATTGCTCGCCGGGACGATCCCGGTGTTCGGTACAGAGCAGCGCACGGTGGAGATGCGATGGAGAGCAGGTGCAGGTGTCGTGGCAGAAGACGCCGAAGATCAGAGTGGCAGCCATACCGAGAAACACGCGCCCGATCGGTCGACGCGGTTCTTCGCGCGGATACGTCCGCCATGTGCCTCGGCGATCTTCGCCGCGAGTGTTAGGCCCACGCCGCTGCCGGGGCGCCCGGCGAGCTTGTCGGTGCCGGCGCGCCAGAACGGCATGAACATGCGCGTTTCGTCCGCGGGCGCGAAGCCGTCGCCCTCGTCGGTCACGCTGACGATCGCATGGCCGGTCGCGGTAAACACGGCGACGTCGATGGTGCTGTGATCGGGGGCATGCTTGATCGCGTTGGTGAGTATGTTCGTCGTCACCTGGGTCAAACGGACGGGGTCGCCCCGAACGCATACCGTTTCGTAGGACTCGGTGATGGAGACACCGCGTTCGGCTGCCGATGCGCGAAGATCGCCGACAGCCATTCCCAGCAGCACCGCAAGGTCGACCGGTCGTCTGTCGAGATCGAGTTCCCCGGCATCGGCATGCGCGAGGGTCCGCAGATCCTCGACCAGATGCGACAGGTGCTCAACCTGGCGCAGCAGCCGATCGGCCTCGCCGGTCGCCGGATCGATCACGCCATCCGCCAGCCCGTGCAGCCGTCCTTTCAAGATGGTCAGGGGCGTGCGGAGTTCGTGCGCGATTCCCGCAGTCAGTACGGTGCGTTCTCGCTCATAAGCATCGATGTCGGCGGCCATTCGGTTGAAGCTTTCGATCAGGTCGCCGGTCTCGCCCGATGTCTTGCCGCGCTCCACCCTGACCGATCGATCGCCTGCAGAGACGAGCGCCGCCGCGCGTGCCACCGCGGTGATCGGTCGGCTGATGCGGCGGGCGAAGATCATCGCGACGCCGCCGCCGACGAGGATCGAAACCAGCGCGATCGTCCCGACAAAGCCGAGGTCGGTAATCGCCGGGGCCTTGGCGCCATAGCGGTCGAACAGGTCGAAATAGCGATCGCTCCCCTCCTGGTGCGTCCGCACGAGGAATTCGAGCTGCTCGCGGGCCTTGGGCGGCATGTGCTGCGTCGTCACGCTCAGTCGGTAGTGAACCGCTGCGATATACGCGACCAGACCGAGCAGCATCGTGATGATCGTGGTCGCCGCCGCGAGCACGACCATCCGCGTGACGATGCGGTTCAGCAGTCCGGCCATAGTCGATACCCCATTCCGCGCACGGGTTCGATCATGCCGACGCAGCCGGCCGCCGCGAGCTTCTGCCGTAGTTTCGAGAGGTGGCTGTCGACGACCCGGTCATATGCGTCGCTGTCGGGGGAGGCCGCCTCGAGCAGTTCGGCGCGCGTGAAGGCACGTCGTGGCTGCCGCGCCATGTGCGCGAGGATCTCGAATTCGCTCGGGGTCAACAGGATCCGGATCGCCTCCCCGTCGTCGGCCGGGCGACAGCTGACGACCCTTGCGTCGAGTTCGATCAGCAACGTGCCGACCGACAGGGTGCGGCGGTTGGTCGCGCCTTGCGTACGGCGCAGCACGGCCCGGATGCGCTCGACGACTTCGGACGGGTTGAACGGTTTAACAACGTAATCGTCAGCACCGATCCGGAGCGACGACAGCTTGGTCACCTCGTCGTCATGCGCGGTGATCATGATGACCGGCGTGTCGACGCGGCGGCGGATCGTGGTGAGAACGTCGAGCCCGTCGCCACCGGGCAGGCCGATGTCGAGCAGCACGAGCGCGGGGTTCGACTGGGCGTGGGCGCGGATCGCGTCCTGCACCGTGCCCGCTTTCACGACTTCATACCCCGCGCGCTCGACATAGGCGGCAAGCAATTCGGCGATCTCGCGTTCGTCTTCGACGATCAGGATACGGTCAGTCACGCGATAATCCTTCGGATCACTGGGTTCTCATACGCCTTCGTCGCGAATTGTGGACGAACGATGGAGGCACCGCTTCATCATTCCTACACCGAATCCACGACGAGCGTTCATCGTCCCCCGCCATCAGCCTGTTCGACACCGCCCCGAAAGGCGGAACCCGAAGAAAGGCTTCTCCATGACCCGTTCCGTATTTGCCCGCGTGATTGCCCTCGGCGCTGCTGCTTTTTCCGTCGCTGGCCAGGCGCAGGATGCTCCGGCGCGCGGCATCTATGCCGTCGCGCGTGCTGGCGCCTCGGTCAATTCCGAGCAGAAGTTCGACGTCGACACTCTACCGTCGCAGTTCGACGACAAGACGAAATACAAGACCGGGCTGACCGGCGAGATCGGCGGAGGCTATGATTTCGGGATGTTCCGCATCGAGCAGACGATCGGCTATAATGGGAACAGCCTGAACCTTAAGGACCTCGGTACGAGCAATCTGCCGGCGTCGGGCCGGACGCGGTCGTACAATGTCAGTGTATCCGGCTATGTCGATATCCCGCTGCACGCGGTGTTCGTACCCTATATCGGCGGCGGCATCGGTGCATCGCGGGTCGATGCCAACCTGTCGCGGGTCGGTGCGTCGGGCGTCGGCAGCAGCTATTCGGGCAAGGACTGGGGCATGACGTGGCACGGCGACGCCGGCATCGGCATCAATGTCGCCGCGAAGACCACTCTCGAGATCGGCGGCCGCTACGCGCAGACCAGCAAGCTGGCGTTCGACGGGCAGGATGCCGGCGTGGCGACCCGCTACGAACCGACGCTGCGGACGCTGTCCGGCACGATCGGCGTGCGCCACATCTTCTGATCCAGCGCCGAACGGGTCAGGCCGTTCCCTTCCGAGAGAACAGGGCAGGGCACCGCTTGCGGGCAGCCCTGCCCATAGAGGACCGAACATCATGTTGCTCGCTCTCCTGCTCGGCGTCACGTCCGCTGCACTTCAACACCCTGGCTCGGTGCCGATGGCGGTTAGCGCTTCAGGCGCGATCGGCTCTGGTTTGCACAACGATTGCGCGGCATCCGAACCGGGTATCCGGATCGACGTGTCAGGCCTGCGCGATCGGAGCGGGCGGCTGAAGCTCGAGCTGTATCCGGCGAACGCGGACGATTTTCTTGCCGACGACGATGCTTTGCTCCGTGCGGGTAAGGTGTTTCGTCGGGTCGTGACCGCCGTTCCACCCGATGGGATGGTAAGCCTGTGCGTCGCCGTACCGAGGCCAGGCCGCTACGCCGTGCTGGTCATTCACAAACGCAATGGCAGTCGCGCGTTCAGTATCTCCAACGACGGCGTCGGCTTGCCGGGTAGCCAGCACATCGGTCGTCATCGCCCACCCATCGAGCAGGCGATCGTCACCGTGCCCAACACGCTCGCGATCGTCGCTGCGCGGATGCAATATCTGCGCGGCATTGCCGGATTCAAACCGATGCCATTCAGGCCGATGCCATTCAGGCCGATGGCGCAATGACGCGCCCGCGGATCGTCCTGATGGGCAGTAGGGCAGGAGGCGATCGGCGCGGTCCCGGCCGACGACAAAGGGCGCTCGTCGGCCTGCTCGCGGGGGCATCGATCGTCGGCGCGCTGACACTTGCCCTGACCCTGGAGCACTGGCTTGCCGAGGCGATCGACGATCATGTGATCGCGACCATACTCCTGCTGATCGCCGGCATCATCACGATCGCGTTCGTGTCCCCCCTGTTCGCCAAGCCATCGCGTTGATCCATGCCACCGAGCAGTATCGATCCGGCAGGGTGGTCGATCGCGGCTCTGGCCCGTCGGAGCGATGATCGGACGCGTCTCGGACAGCCGTTGTCGACGACGGTCTGGTTCGCCTCAGCGCTGTTTCTTGGTCGTGCCAGCGGTGAAATCGGGGTCTTTCTTGGCGACCCAATCGACGAATTTGCGCACCGCAGGTTCGGCCAGCAGCGCTTCGGCATTCATCCCGTGACGCTCAAGCTCGGAGTTCGTGAAATTGGCTGTCACGGTCTGCTGGCAAATCGGGTGCATCGGTACGACATCGCGGCCGCCGCGGCTCTTGGGTACGGGGTGGTGCCAGACGATGGTCTTGCCGGTCGGCCGACCACATAACCAGCAGGGGGGCACCGTCGCTGCAACCTCTTCGTCCACATTCGTGTCTTCGTACGGGCCGTGTTTCGAATGCTTGCGAGCCATGCGTTGATCTTGATCCGTCACTGCGCTGCCAACTGGAAGCAGCGCGTGCGGCTCCACTACACGACCGGTTGATCGATACCGAGAGGAAAGATCGGCGTCGGCAGGGCGACGTTACCGAGCGTGCCCACTGGACTATGGGCAACCGAAATGGACGTCGGCTGACGGGAATCCGAGAGCTCTTAGTGCAGTGGTGTTCTCTTGCAGGAATGATCGGTAGTCGACCGCAAGGCCGCGCCGAACGCCCGCGGATACCGGTCTGTCGCGACCGCACCGACCCCGCGCGATCCCGCAGGAACTCTGTCTTCGCGACCGCATTGGTCTGACAGGTGTCGTCATACGCAACGATATGCCCAGGAGGCTCCATGTTTCGCAGCGTCAATCCCGCAACCGGGGACGAAATCGCAACTTATCCCGAGCTCACCGGAGCGGAGGTCGATGCAAAGCTCGACAAGGCAGCGGCGGCCTTTCGTGACTGGCGCGACGTGGCCATATCGGAGCGCGCCGCGCTACTCGAACGGATCGCCGAAGAATATGAGGCGAACGACGACCGGCTTGCCCGGATGGCGGTAGCGGAAATGGGCAAGACGCATGCCTCCGCGTTGGCCGAAGTCCGGAAGTGCGCAGCGGCATTCCGCTACTATGCGCAACAAGGCCCGGCAATGCTGAAGCCCGTCCACATCGACTTGTCGGGTGGTGGCTCGACGGAGGTGCGGTATCTGCCGCAGGGGCCGGTGCTGGCGATCATGCCGTGGAATTTCCCATACTGGCAGGCGGTCCGCTTCATTGCGCCAACGATCCTCGCGGGCAATGTCGGCCTGCTGAAGCACGCGAGCATCGTACAGGGCTGCGCGCAGTTGATGGAAGAGATGGTGATCGCCGCCGGCGGTCCCGATGGGGTATTTCAAAACCTGGCGATTAAATCCGCTGCGGTCGCCGACATCATCGCCGACGACCGCGTCGTCGCGGTGACGTTGACGGGTAGCGAGGGGGCGGGGCGTGCCGTTGCCGAGCAAGCGGGCCGAGCACTGAAGAAGGTCGTCCTCGAACTTGGCGGGTCGGATCCGTTTATCGTGATGCCGTCGGTGGATCTGGACGCTGCGGTAAAGCAGGCGGTCACCGCGCGGATCCAAAACACCGGGCAATCCTGCATCTGTGGGAAGCGGATGATCGTTCATGCGGACATTTACGACGCTTTTCTCGCGAAATTCTCCGAGGCGATGCGCGCCGTGACGGCAGGAGACCCGATGGACGCCGCGACCGACATGGGGCCGTTGTCGAGCATCGAGCAGCGCGACACCGTGCTCGGACAACTGGCCGAAGCGAATACTGCGGGGGCGCGCCTGTTGTTAGGCGGCGAGGCGCTGCCCGGCAAGGGCGCGTTCCTGTCGGCGGGGATCCTCGTCGACCTGCCGCTCGACAGCCCCTTCATGGCCGAGGAGCTGTTCGGACCTATCGCCATGGTCTTCCGCGCCGCGGATATCGAGGAGGCGATTCGCATCGCCAATGCGATCCCCTACGGCCTCGGCTCATCGGTATGGACCAACGACCCCGACGAGCAGGAGCGGTTCGTGCGCGACATCGAGGCGGGCATGACCGCCATAAACCAGATGCTCGCATCCTCCCCGGAAGCGCCGTTCGGCGGTATCAAGGCGTCCGGACATGGGCGCGAATTGGGTCCATATGGCTTGCACGAGTTCATGAACCTCAAGACGGTCCTGCGCAGCGCCTGATCGTCCCCCGCACTTTGGGAAGGAAAACCTATGACCGCCTATGTCGTCTTCGTCCGCGATCGCATCACCGATCCGGCGGAATTCACCGCCTATCAGCAGACCGCACCACTGGCACGCGAGGGGCATGCGATCACCCCGCTCGCTTTCTATGGTGCGGTCGAAACGCTCGAAGGTACGGCAGTCGACGGCGCGGTCATCCTGGAGTTCGCGTCCGTCGCCGAGGCCCATGGCTGGTATGACAGCCCGCTGTATCGGGAGGCACGCGAGCACCGCCTCAAAGGTGCCGAGTACCGTGTGTTCATCATCGAGGGGCTTGCCAACCATACGTGAATCCCCCGCCGGATTCCATGAATGCGTGCGGTTGCAGGGGGCACACCGATATGCCTTGGCGTTCGGATACCGCCTGCCTGGTTTCGCGTAACGCATCGTCCCTCGACTATGCCGAGGACGAGCCGCACGCGTCGATCGAACCTCGACGCGTGCGGCAGTATCGAAGCGTCAGGATCATCGACCGACGCGGGCATATGCTATGGCCGGTCGTCGAGTTCCGGCACGCCGCTGCTGCGATCCGCATACGCGGCGAGGAACGTCGGCCGACCCTGCCAGCGCTGCCAGAACGCATCGATATGCTCATAGCGCTCGTCGAGCGGCATCGCGTTCACCTTGAACTTCGAGAACGCGATCGCGGTCGCCATCGTGATATCCGAGAAAGTCGGTTCGTCGCCGCCGAGCATCCAGTCACGACCATCGGACAGATGGCGGTCGATCAGCGCGGTATGGGACAGCGCTTCCTTGCGGCAATGCTCACCCCACGCGGCGTTCGCGGTCAGCTCGAGCTTCGGCCCGAGTCCCTGGTGCAGGACATGGAACGCGGTCGTGATCCGGTAAAGGATGTGCACCCAGATCCGGTTGTCCCACATCGCGTCGAGCCCCTGCTGTTCCGGCGTCTCGCCCATGATCCGCCGCCCCGGATAGGCTTGGTCGAGATAGCGTACTACCGCGGCGGTCTCCGAGATGAAGCTGCCGTCCGCCAGTTCGAGCGTCGGCGTCTCGCCCCACGGGTTCATCTTGAGGTGCTTCCACTGGCGCTGCTCGCCGACCGGCGACATGTCGTAAACCGTTTCGTCGAAGCGGTCCGCGATGTCCTTCTCATGCAGGAAGATGCGCAGGCGCTGCGGGTTGGGGAATGCCGAAGGCGAAGTGAACAGGCGGAGCTTTGCGGTCGATGGCGACGTTTGAACGGTCATGGCGTGTCCCTACCAAGTGATCGGTAGCCATCAAATGCGTACTTGCCTGCCCCGCGTCAACGTCTATCTATCACTTGGTCGGTTTATGAATGGACAGGGCGGATGGCGAGTTCGAACTCCAGGGAAGCCGTGCTCGCCGCGGCGAAGCGAAGCGCGATGGCGCGCGGCTATACCGGCCTGAACTTCCGCGACATCGCGGCCGAGGTCGGGATCAAGGCGCCCAGCATCTATCATCATTTCCCGACCAAGGCCGATCTCGGTGCGGCAGTGGCGCGGCGCTATTGGGAGGATACCGTCGCCCAATTGGCGGCGATCTCGGACGAGACACCACGCGCGCACGATGCGCTCCGCCGCTATCCCGAGATCTTTCGTAAATCGCTCTTGAACGATAACCGCATCTGCCTGTCGAGCTTCATGGCGGCCGAGTACGACGACCTGCCGGATGCCGTGAAGACCGAGGTGCAGGGCTTCGCCGACGTCAACGTCGCGTGGCTGAGCAAATTGCTCGTCGAAGCCGACATCGTCGGATTCGCCGAAAGCGAAACCCGGGCGAGGGCGATCTATGCGGCGCTCGCGGGCGCACAATTGTTCGCACGAGGCCGTTCGGATATCGCGCTCTTCGACACGATGATCGACAGTTATCGTGCCGCGGGCCTCTTGCCGGGATAGTTGCGGCTTTAGCGATGCCCGCATCGCTGAATCAGCATCGTGGTCGTTTGATCGTCATTCCGGTCCACCTCGTCGATCGGCTCGACGGCCAGTGCCGGCGGAATGCGTCCCGCCGGCACTGGAGCATCACGCCACGAGCGGCAGCTTGGCCAGATGCTTTTCGAGCGTGATCGGATAGTCGCGTACCCGCACGCCGGTCGCGTTGTAGACCGCGTTGGCGATCGCCGCGCCGACACCGCACAGGCCCAGCTCGCCGACACCCTTTGCCTTCATCGGCGAGGTGGTGGGATCGGCCTCGTCGAGGAAGACGACGTCCTGATGCGGGATGTCGGCATGGACCGCGACTTCGTAGCTGGCGAGGTCGTGGTTGACGAAGAAGCCGAAGCGCTTGTCGACCGCGAGTTCCTCCATCAGCGACCCGCCGACGCCCATCGTCATCGCGCCGATCACCTGGCTGCGGGCGGTCTTCGGGTTGAGGATGCGGCCTGCTGCGCACACCGCGAGCATACGGCGGATCCGCACTTCGCCGGTGTACCGATCGACGCCGGCCTCGACGAAATGCGCGCCGAAGGTCGACTGCTGGTACTGCTTGTCGAGGTCGCCGAACTCGATCGTGTCCTCGACGACGATCTCGCCGCCGGCCGCCGCCTTTGCGAGTGCCACGCGGTTGCCGCCCGAGCGCACTTCCCCATCGCTGAAGGCGATGTCGGTCATGTTGAAGCCGAGCTTCTGCGCGACCGCCTCACGCAGCTTGACGCAGGCCGCATAGACACCCGCAGTCGAGCTGTTCGCGCCCCACTGGCCGCCCGAACCGGCAGAGCTCGGCATCGCGGAGTCACCGAGCTTGACGACGACCTTGTCCATGCCGACGCCCATCATCTCGGCCGCGGTCTGCGCGATGATCGTGTAGCTGCCCGTGCCGATATCGGTCATGTCGGTCTCGACGGTGACGATACCCTTGCCGTCCAGCCGCACGCGCGCGCCGGACTTCTGGTTGACGTTGTTGCGGAACGCGGACGCGACGCCCATGCCGACGAGCCAGCGGCCGTCCTGTACCTGCGCAGGCTTGGGATTACGCCGCGCCCAGCCGAACTGGTCGGCACCGGTGCGCAGGCACTTGACCAGCTGACGCTGCGAAAAGCGACGGCCGGGCTTTTCCGGATCGGTCTGCGTGTCGTTCATCACGCGGAATTCGATCGGATCGATCCCGAGCTTTTCCGCCATCTCGTCCATCGCGACTTCGAGCACCATCAGGCCTGGAGCCTCACCTGGCGCACGCATCGCATTACCCTCGGGCAGATCGAGTACCGCGAGGCGCATTGTCGTCAGGCGGTTCGCGCCCGCATAGAGCAGTCGGGTCTGGAGCACGGCTGCCTCGGGGCCACCGTCGGGAAGATCGCCCGACCAGCTCTCATGCCCGATCGCGAGGATCTTTCCGGCTTTGTCGGTACCGATCCGGACGCGCTGGATCGTTGCGGGACGATGCGTCGCGTTGTTGGTCATGAACGGCCGGGTGAGGGCGATCTTGACCGGACGCTTGGCGGCACGCGCGCCGAGCGCCGCCATAACGGCGTCCGCGCGCAAGAACAGCTTTCCGCCGAAGCCGCCGCCGACATAGGGCGAGATCAGGCGGACATTCTCCGGCGGCAAGCCGAGCGTGGTGGCTAGGTCGGCCTTGGTCGGCGTGATCCACTGGTTCGAGGTCCAGACCGTCAGCTTGTCGCCTTCCCACGACGCGATCGACGCGTGCGGCTCCATCATCGCATGGCTCTGATCGGGGGTGGTGTAGTTCTGGTCGAGCTTGACCGGCGCGCTGGCGAACGCGCCCGCGAAATCGCCGACGGCGCTGTCGGCATTGTCGCCGGTGAGCTTGGTCGCGGTGGGCTTGGCGGCCTCGAGGTCGAAGCGGCCCTTCGCGCGGGTATAGTCGACACGCACGAGCGCCGCGGCGGCGCGGGCCTGTTCGAAGGTTTCCGCGACGACGACCGCGATCGCCTGGTGATAATGGTCGATCTCGGGTCCGCCGAGCAGCTTGGCGGTATTCATCTTGCCCTTGCCGAGCTTGCCTGCATCGGCCGCGGTGACGATCGCGAGCACGCCGGGTGCCGCCTTCGCATCCGCGAGGTCCATCGAGGCGATCCGCCCCTTGGCGATGCCCGAGCCGACGATGTAGCCGTAGGCGGGGTTCGCCACCTCGTGATGCTCATAGGCGTAGGGCGCGCCGCCGGTGGTCTTGAGAGGACCATCGATACGGACGTGCGGCTTGCCGACGACCTTCATCTGGTCGATCGGATTGGTGCCCGCAAGCGTGGTGAACTTCATGCGCGGGCCTCCGCAATCGCTGATGCTAGTGCCCGTTCGGTCAACGAGACCTTGAAGGCGTTTTCTTCGGTCGGCCGTGCGCCAGCCAGCAGCCGGTTGGTGACGGCCTTCGCCCCCTGCGGCATGGCAGCTTCCGCCGCCTCGACGCGCCAAGGTCGCGGCGCGATGCCACCGACCGCGACCCGGCCGGTGCCGTCCTTCTGTACGACGACCGCGACCGAGACGAGCGCGAAGGCGTAGGATGCGCGATCGCGTACCTTGCGGTAGATATGCGTGCCGCCGATCGGCTTGGGCAACGTCACCGCGGTGATCAGTTCGCCCGGTGCCAGCGCGGTCTCGACATGCGGGGTGGTGCCGGGAAGACGGTGGAAATCCGCTATCGGAATAGAGCGTGCGGCCCCCTGCGCGTTGACGGTCTCGACCGTCGCGTCGAGCACGCGCATCGCCACCGCCATGTCGCCAGGATAGGTCGCGATGCAGGCGTCGCTGGTACCGATCACGCCGAGCTGGCGGCTGAAACCGCCCACGGCCGCACAACCCGAGCCGGGCTTGCGCTTATTGCAGGCTTGGTTGGTGTCGTAGAAGTATGGGCAACGCGTGCGCTGGAGCAGATTGCCCGCAGTCGTCGCCTTGTTGCGCAACTGTCCCGATGCACCGGCGACGATCGCGCGCGTGAGCACGCCGTAGTCTCGGCGGACGCGGGTGTCGGCGGCGAGATCGCTGTTGCTGACCAAGGCACCGATACGGAGACCACCTTGCGGCGTCGCCTCGATCTTGTCGAAGCCGAGGCCGTTGACGTCGACCAGATGCTGCGGCGCCTCGATCTGCAACTTCATCAGATCGAGCAGGTTGGTACCGCCGGCGATGAACTTGGTGCCGGGACGCAACGCGGACTTGGCGGCATCGGCCGCGGTCTTGGCGCGCTCGTAGGTGAAGGGCTTCATGCGTCGACTCCCGCGACTTCCGTCATCGCTTCGAGGATGTTGGAATAGGCGCCGCACCGGCAGATGTTGCCGCTCATCCGTTCGCGCATCTCGGCGTTGGACGCGGTCGGCTTGGCGGTGAGGTCTCCGGTGACGTGGCTGGGGACGCCCGCCTTGATCTCGCCGAGCACCGCGACGGCCGAGCAGATCTGACCGGGCGTGCAATAGCCGCACTGGTAACCGTCATGCTTGACGAACGCGGCCTGCATCGGGTGCAGATCCTTGACGGTGCCGAGGCCCTCGATCGTGGTGATCTTGTCGCCCTCGTGCATCACCGCGAGGCTGAGGCACGAGTTGATCCGCTTGCCGTCGACGATGACGGTGCAGGCACCGCACTGGCCGTGGTCGCAGCCCTTCTTGGTGCCGGTCAGCTTCATGTTCTCGCGCAGCGCGTCGAGCAGCGTGGTGCGCGTGTCGACCTGCAGCGTCCGGCGCTTGCCGTTCACCTCGAACGACACCGGCATCATGCTGGGTTGCGGCTGCGGCTGGCCGACAGCGGCGTCCGCGCCGCCCGTTGGAACCGCAACCATTGCCGCAGACGCGGCCCCCCCGATAAGAATTCCACGACGCGACACGTCGATTTCCCCTAATCCGTTCATCGTCATCGTCCTCTGTGTGCCCCGCCACGCCGGTTCGGAAGGCCCGATTGGCGAATGCATGGCGTGCCGCGCTCGTACCGAGCGGCCAATCCACTATAACTCATTGTAAGGAGAGAGTTTCCCATCTTGTCGATGACGCCAGCTACATGCGTCGATGAGCAGCGCTCATGGTGGGGTAGGCGAGGACGCGGACGCCGGTCGCGGAAGCGGCGTACCGCTCCCGTGTTCGAGCACCGATCGAACCGGCCGCAGTCGTGAATGGTTGCCTGTCCGCATTCTCGAAAGGGGATGGCCAGCAACGGCCGCCTCTCTACAAGAGTGCGAGACCGACGCCGTGTGAAGAAAGACGTACCGCGATGCCTGCCCCTCGTTCCGATCTGACGGAGCTGACCTATTTTCTTGCGATCGCGCGTCACCGTAATTTTCGCCGGGCGGGGCTCGAACTCGGTCTCAGTGCGTCGGGTCTTAGCCATGCGTTGAAAGCGCTGGAAACGCGGCTCGGCGTTCGCTTGCTCAACCGTACCAATCGCGCGGTCACGCTGACCGCGGCGGGTGAGGAGCTTCAGGCGACGATCGGCCGTCCGCTGGAAATCGTCGGCGAAGCGGTCGAGCGGCTCAATCGGTACCGCGATGCGCCTGCCGGTAGGATCAGGCTGAACGTCGCCGCCGACGCCGCGACGCTGTTGCTCGGCCCGGTGCTCCCATCGTTCCTGGAACGCTATCCGGACATCGAGGTCGACGTCGTCGCGACCAATCAGATGATCGACATCACCAGCGAAGGCTTCGATGCCGGCATCCGTCATGGCGGGACCGTCCCGGAGGACATGATCGCGCAGCGCCTGTCGGCGGATCTATGCTGGATCGTCGCCGGATCGCCGGCCTATCTGGCTCGTGCAGGCACGCCGAAACACCCCGACGAACTCCAGCATCACCAGTGTATCGGAATACGGCTCGGCGACGATCGGATATACCGGTGGGAGTTCGACGGTCCCGATGGCGAGTTTGCGGTCCCGGTGTCCGGACGGATCACCGTCAACGAAAGCCAGGCGATGCTGGCGATGGCGCTGGAAGGCGGCGGCCTGATGTACGCGATGGAGCCGCTGCTGAAGGCGCATCTCGAAAACGGTAGTCTGTGTCGTGTGCTCGAAGCACATGCCACCAGCGGTCCCGGCTATCACTTGTATTATTCCAGCCGCAGGCACGTTCCAACTGCCTTGCGGCTGCTGATGGATCATATCCGCGAAAAACGTCCGCTCGGTCTCTAAGTCGGAACCGAGCGGAGGCGGTGAGGGCTATCGCGGACAACCGGGCCCGCTAGCGTGGCGGTCGTCCCGGCTCACGACGATCCGCCACGTCCCGTACGGTCCTGAAGATACGCCTCCACCGCGGCCTTGAGGGGCTCGCCACCGTGCAGACCGAGCTTGGTCCGCCGCCACAGGATGTCTTCCGCAGTGAGGGCCCATTCTTCCTCGACCAGATAGTCGATCTCGCGCTTGGACAGTCCATAGCCGATATCGTCGAGGCTCGTCGCGTCGCCGAGCACGCGCTCGATCCGCGTACCGTAAGCGCGCGCCATACGAAGCGCGTTTGCCGCGTCGAGGAACGGCCAGCGTGCGTGGACCGTCTTTAGGAACGTGGCGAAATCGCTGTTGGGCAGATCGCCGCCGGGCAGGGGAACGCCCGCGGTCCAGGGTTTGGCCATCGCGGGGAGGAACGGCGCGAGGTCCTCGAGCGCGTGTTCGGAGAGGCGGCGATAGGTCGTGATCTTGCCGCCGAAGGCGGACAGGATCTGCGGCGCTTCGGCGGTGCCGAGGCGAAGGACATAGTCGCGAGTGACTTCGGAGGCGTTCTCGTTGCCGTCGTCGAACAGCGGGCGGACGCCGGAATAGCTGCCAACGACATCGCCCGCGCCGATCTGTCGGGTGAAGTAGCGGTTGACGCTGTCGCAGAGATATTCGGTCTCGTCCGGATCGATCGTCGGATGCGACGGATCGCCTTCATAGGGCTTGTCGGTGGTGCCGATCAGCGTGAAGTCGTCCTCGTAGGGGATCGCGAAGATGATCCGCTTGTCGGGGTTCTGGAGGATGTATGCGTGCTCGCCCTCGAACAGCTTGGTCACGATGATATGGCTGCCCTTGACGAGGCGGGGCGGACGCTCGGCGGTTGCCTGGGGCATCTCCGCGAGCACCTTGCTCACCCAAGGGCCGGAGGTGTTGGCGATGGCCCGTGCGGTAACCTGGGTGCCGTCGCCGAGCGTCGCGACCCAATGGTCGCTCTCCCGTCGGGCACCTTCGAAGCTGGTGTGCGTGCGGATCTGCGTACCGCGCTCGGCCGCGTCGAGCGCGTTCAGCACCACCAGGCGCGCATCGTCGACCCAGCCATCCGAGTAGACGAAGCCGTGGCGGATCGGCTTCAGACCCGCGCCCCATTTGGTCTTGTCGAGCCGTACGCCGATCGACTTGGGCAGGCGGGTGCGACCGCCGATGTGATCGTAGAGGAACAGGCCGAGGCGGATCAGCCAGGCCGGCCGCATCCCGGCGGCGAGCGGCATGACGAATCGCATCGGTCGGATCAGGTTCGGCGCGACGTCGATCAGCTTTTCGCGTTCGGCGAGTGCTTCGCGGACCAGTCGGAACTCGTAATATTCGAGATAGCGCAGGCCGCCGTGGATCAGCTTGGTGCTCGACGACGAAGTGTGCGAGGCGAGGTCGTCGCGCTCGACCAGCATCACGCTGAGCCCGCGACCGGCGGCGTCGCGCGCAATCCCAGTGCCATTGACGCCGCCGCCGATGACGAGCAGGTCGACATCGATCTTTGCGTTCGGAACGGTCATGCCTTGGCCCTCGAGCTGGTTCGATCGACGGCTTCCTGCCAGCCAGCCATCAGCGCCGTCCGTTCGTCGCCCTTCATCCTCGGGGCGAAAGTCCGGTCTTCCTTCCAGGCGGCGGCGATGTCGTCGGGGCCGTTCCAGATGCCCACCGCCATGCCAGCAAGGAACGCCGCGCCCGCAGCCGTCGTCTCGATGTTGGCGGGCCGGACGACGTCGGTGTCGAGCATGTCGGCAAGGAACTGGCAGAACCAGTCGTTTGCCGCCATGCCGCCGTCGACACGGATCTGGCGGGCATCGCGCGCACCGTCCGCGACCATCGCGTTCATCAGGTCGGCGGTCTGGTAGGCGACTGACTCCAGTGCGGCGCGAGCGATGTGCGATCCGGTCGCAGCGAAGGTGAGGCCGGTGATGCTGGCGCGCGCGTCCGGATCCCAGTGCGGCGCGCCGAGGCCGACGAACGCAGGCACCATGAAGACGCCGCCATTGCCATCGAGCTTGGTCGCCATGTCGTCGGTATCCGCGGCGCGGTTGATCAGGCCCAGCCCGTCGCGGAGCCACTTCACGGCGGCGCCCGCGACGAAGATCGACCCTTCGAGCGCATAGGTGATCTCGCCGTCGAGCTGATAGGCGATCGTCGTGAGCATGCCGTTCTTGCTCGTCACCGCTTCCTTGCCGGTGTTGAGAAGGACGAAACAGCCGGTGCCGTAGGTGGATTTGGCATCGCCGCGCTGGAAACACGCCTGGCCGACGACGGCAGCCTGCTGGTCGCCCGCCATGCCGCCGATGGGCACCGCCTTGCCGAGCAGGTCGGAGGTGGTCTCACCAAAGATCGTGCTGTTGTTCTTGACCTCGGGCAGCAGGCTTTCGGGGATATCGAGCATGCGCAGCATGTCCTGGTCCCAGGCGCCCTTGTGGATGTCGAACAGCAAGGTACGCGAGGCGTTGGATGCGTCGGTCGCGTGGACCTTGCCGCCGGTGAGCCGCCACAGCAGGAAGCTGTCGATCGTCCCGAACGCGAGGTCGCCCTTGTCGGCACGGGCACGGACGCCGTCGACGTTGTCGAGGATCCATTTGAGCTTGGTACCCGAGAAATACGGATCGAGGATCAGCCCGGTCCGCTCGCGCACCAGCGGTTCGTTGCCGTCCGCCTTCAACTGCGCGCAGAGCTTGGCGGTGCGGCGATCCTGCCAGACGATCGCGTTGTGGACTGGCTTGCCGGTCTTACGATCCCACACCACCACGGTCTCGCGCTGGTTGGTGATGCCGATCGCCGCGACCTTGCCGCCATCCGCGTCCGCGGCCTCCTTCAAGGTTTCGACGGTATCGCGCCAGATGTCCTCGGGGTCGTGCTCGACCCAGCCCGATTGCGGGTAATGCTGGGCGAATTCGCGGCGGACGGTCTGGCGGGGGACACCGTCGGTGCCGAACGTCATGCTCCGCGTCGAGGTCGTGCCTTGGTCGATCGCCAGGATGATGGTGTCGCTCACGCCTTACACTCCTAGACTTATTGCGGGCCGGCGACAGGCTTGTCGCGCGGCAGGAAAGGCCGGATCAGCAGATGCTGCAGACCGCCGCCGATGATCGCCCCGATCAACGGACCCGCGATCGGTGCCCACCAATATCCCCCAACGCCAGGGAAGGCGGATCTGTCCCATCCCATCAGCCAAGCAAAGGTGCGCGGGCCGAGATCGCGGGCAGGATTGATCGCCCAGGCTTCCAGATATCCCATCGACGCGCCGATCACCGCGACCAGAAGGCCGATCACGATCGCCCCGAAATTCGCCTGCGGAGCCATGGTATTGAACTCGTCGGTGATCGCGAAGATCCCGAAGACCAGGATCGCGGTCAGGATGATCTCGTCGACGAAGCCCTTCATCGTCGTCACCGCGAGGCCGGGCGCGGTGAAGAACACGCCCGCCGCACCGCCGCCGGCCCGAGTCAGATTCTGCGTTGCGTTGAAGTGATCGATCACGTTGTAATACAGCGCATAGACGATCGCCGCGCCGATGAACGCACCGAGCAGCTGCGCGCACCAATAGGGCAGCACCTTCTTCCACGGAAAGCCGCGGTACAGCGCGAGCGCCAGCGTCACGCCCGGATTGGCATGTGTGCCAGAGACTGCGCCGGTGACGTAGATCGAGATCGACACCGCCATGCCCCAGGTCATGCAGACTCCCCAGTACGCGGTCTTGTACGGGCTCGGATCGTAGAGCGTGTACATGGCGGCGACCGACAGGCCGAAGGTCATCACGATACAGATCGCGACCGCCTCGGAGATCAGCTCGCCGAGGAAAGCTCTGGATTGCGGGGTCATGTCGATACCCTAACGCCCGTATCGGTTTGGTCGAGTATTTGTTCTTAATTCAGGTTAGCCGAGTGTTCGCTGCGGCGCATGGATGGCGCGAAGCTCGTATCGCAGGGGCCGGCAACGCCATCAGGCGGCGATACGCGCAACGTGCTCAGAGCTTGCGGTAGGGGTTTCGCAGTTCTTCGATCCAGCCGGCCGTCGGCGGTGGCACGACCCGGGGCGTATCCATCGTCACCGGCTTTACCGGCACGGTCGGCGCGATCGCGGCCTTCTTGTGGGCATCGACGGGATCGATCAGTTCGGCGAAGGCGATGCCTGCGAACCCGTTCCGGACCCACTGGACGGTCGCGCCGATGGCTTGAAGCGCACCGACCGAGATCAGGATCGTGGTACCGGGGCGCAAGCCGGCGGCATTGTCGATGCGTATGCCGCTGACCGAAAGATCACGTACGCGGTGCTTGGTCGCGGCCTTCCCGCCGAACTGCTCGACCATCGCCATCAACATGACACTGGTACGTTGCGCACGCTCGGTATGGCTCGGTGGCGTGTCATCACCTGGAGGGGCGGCGGGGCTATCGGGCACGACGAATAGACGATCTCACGGGTTCGTTGCTGTGTCGCTAATCGTATCCACCGAGACAATCAAATCGATCCTGCCACTCAATGTCGGCCGACAGAGTGTGTGGGAGTTGCGTTCGACCGTCGCGTCGGATCAGGTGCTCGCCTCGCGCGACAGCGACAGTCGCAGGCCACTCACGGCGCGGCGGATTTCACGCCATGTCGGATGATCGAGCAAGGCGAGCGCAACGACCCAGAGCGCGGCGCCCAGCACCGCCGAAATCGCCATTCTGAGCGACAGGATCTGGCCGTCACGCACCAGCAGGAGCAACGGCAGACAGGCGGCCAATGTGCTCGTCGCGCTCTTGGCGTAGGTCGAGAGCAACGCGCGTGCCGAAAAGCCGACGATGCGCTGGATCAGGCCGATGTAGATCACGTACCAAATGCCGGCATAGACGAGCCGCGCGATCGCCGCGGCCTCCAGTCCGAACCGGACGAGGCACGCGAGACAGATCAGCGCCGCAGCGGTATCCATGAGGTTGCGGATCAGCAGCTGTCGCAGATGGCCCGACATCAGCGGCACTTCGGTATGAAGCGGCAGCGCGAAGAAGATCAGCTCGCTCAACGCCACCCAGCGGAGTGCCAGCGCCGCCTCGCCCCAGCCTGCGCCGTAGATCATCGTGACGATCGGCGCGGACAGCAGCGACAGCAGCAGCATCGCGGGCCACATCACGCTGGTGTAGCAGCCGACCAGGTCGCGGTATGGCTGGTCCAGCGCAGTCCTGGTCCGGATCAGCTGTGCGAAATGACTGAAGAACACGGCCGCCAGACCGCCGTTGAGGAGCATGCGAAGGCCATCGACCATGCCGGCCGCGCGTCCGAACAAGCCGACCGCGTGCATGCCGAGCACGTTGCCGATGATCAGGTCGGGAGACCGCGTCCCGATCGCGCCGCTCACCGCGAGTACGGTCGTCCCCGAGCCGAACGAGACGATCGGCCTGGCACCCGCGAAACTGAGGTGGAAGCGCACCCTCCGCGGGCCGAGCAATTGCGCCATCGTCGCGCGAGCGATCTGTTGTGCGAGAAAACCCAGCGCCAGCGACACGGGACCGTAGCCGAGCAAGGCGAAACCGGCGGACACGATCGCGTTGGCCGCGGCGGCCGCCATGTTGATGAACGCCAGGGTCTTGAAGTCGACCGCGCGCTGCAGCAGCGCGATCGGCACGGTGTTGAACGGCAACAGCAGGAAGGCCGCGGCGATCAGCAGCATGATCGGGATAAGCTGTGTGTTGGAATAATACCACGCCATCGGCATGCTCAATGCGGCGATCACGGCACAGATCGCGGCGCCCACGCACAGCGTGATGGTGGTGCAGGTGTCGAGGACCTGATCGGTCAGCTCCTCGGCCCGCACGAGATACCGGTTGAGCCCGAAATCCTGCAGGTTGGAGATCACGCCTGCCGCCGCGAACCCGACCGAGAACGTGCCGAACGCCGATGGTGGCAGCAGGTAGCGCGCCAGATAGACGCTGACCGCGAAGTTGAACGCGAAGACGAGCCACTGGCCGCTGACCGACCACATCGCGGCTTTACGCACCGCCATCGATCAGCCCCTCGGCATGAGATACGAGCGACACAGGCTGGCCGCGAGCTGTCCCGCGCCGCGCAACTGGCCGTGGCGAAGCAGCCGTCCGACCGCGCGTGTCGCAGGCCGACGCTCGCCGCCCTCCGCGACATACTCGCCTACCAGCTTGACGCCGCCCGACTTCAGCGCGGGCAGCGAATAGAGCAGCTTCGGCGCGACGCGCGCGCGAACCCTCCGCGCGATGCCGGGCTCGCCGAAGATGGCATCGAGTTCGCCCAGATGACCGACGTCCGGTAACGCCGTCAGGCCGGAGGTCGGATCGGGGCGGCCCTTGCTGTACTGAAGATAGGCTTCCCATGCGACGGTGGCGCCGACCGCGGTGTGGAGGAGGTGCTGGATCGTCACCTGTCCGTCGTTGACGCAGTAGCGGAGCAGCACATCGTCGACGCTGCATAACTTGGTGATTTGCGATAGCCGCAGCCAGAGGTCGTAATCCTCGCAGTGGCGATACATGGCACGGTATCCGCCGACCTTCTCGAATGCGGCGCGCGAGATCATCGAGCCCGGATGGCTCATGATCGGTTTGAACTCCATCGCGGCCAGGAACGTTTCGAAATCGCGCGGGTAATCGTCGATCAGCTTGATCGTCCGGCCGTGGATGTCGACGTTCAACTGCTGGCAGCCGACGACGCCGTATTCGGGATGCGCGTCGAAAAAGGCGAGCTGCGTCGCGAACCGGTGCGGAAGGCACTCGTCGTCGCCATCCATCCGCGCGACGAGATCGCCCCTGGCCATCGCGAAGCCGCGGTTCAGGCTGGCGACCAGCCCGCGGTTCTCCTGTTCGACCAGCACGATACGAGGATCGGCGTTCGCCAGCCGGCGCAGGATTTCGGTCGAGCCATCGGTCGAGCCGTCATTGATGATGATGAATTCGAAATCGGCGTAGGTCTGCCGAAGCACGCTGGTCACGGCGCGTTCCACATAAGGGGCGTCGTTATAGGCGCTTAGCAATACCGACAGCCGCATCAACCACATCCTTCAGGTCTTGTGGGGCCTTACAGGCCGCGCCGTTGAAAATGAATGAATGGAATGAAACGGTTACGATCGTTTCGCGGAGCGTCGCTTGTGCATAAATCTAGGTTAAGGCTGGATGGAAATCGATGTACTTGCGACCGAACAGTGCTGGCCCCTCGACAAAGCCCCTGTGCATGGACTCGGTCACGGTTTCCGGGTGGGCCTTGCCCTGGATCCACGTGTCCGCCGTCGGGGACGTCCCGCCGATCGTGATCCCGAGCGGCGCGACGAGCGAGTGAAGGAGCATCTCGTCAGGGCAGTCCGTATATTTGAACAATCGCCAGTACCACGGGTTTTCGTCGAGGAACTGCAGCATCTTTTCCACCGTCTGGCGCTCGAACAGCCACCATGCGCCGCCGCCATGCAAGGCGATGCCGCGCAACTTGCTCAACGATTTGTCCGGCATGCGGGGGAACAGCCGGCTCAGGATCCGCCATGTGATCGGATTTTGAACGTCGTGAAGCCACCGCCTTGTGTAGCGTTCCAGCGGTTTGTGGCTGACAGGCATGGCGGTCAGCTCCATCAGGTTGGCCGATCCCACCGGAAAGCTGGCAATCTGTTCGCGGATCTGGTCATCGCTTTTCACAGGGTAGCACTGACCGCTCATGTGATAGAAATGGGTGATCGTCGGATCGCGGAGCGCGGCGCGCAGGAGGCGGAGGACTCCCTCGACCTGGCTCAGGCCGCCCCAGTTCACCTGAACGCGGTTGGTCAGGAACGGCGCCTTGTTCCGCAAGTTCGCGAACAGCTCGATATCGGACTTCCGGTCGATGTGAACGAACGGTGCCCACAGCGGACCATTGAGCCGGTCAAGCAACAGGCCGAGCTGTTCCGGGCGATGATAGGCTCGGATCAGGGCAGCGATCTTCATCCAGTCTTACTTTCGCGTGCGGGTCGATGCGCCGATCGTAGCGTGCAGTCGTAAAAGAACAGCTACGGTTCTTATCCGTTCGCGCAAGTCGCGTCGCGTGGCGTTCAGACCCGTTAGCTCAGGGCCCGATATCGATCGCTTGTGCCTCCGCACGCTTTGCCGACGCTTTGGCGAACCCGAGCTGTTCGGCGATCGGATCGTTCCAGCCATAGGGATCCGTGCGGAATGCGACCTTGCCGCCATCGTCGAGATAGACGTTGTGATACAGCAGCCGGACCGGGATGCGGCGGGGCAGGGGGACGAAGGTCATCTCGCCGGAGTCCTGCGCGGTCTGCCATGCCTCCGCGACGCCTTCGTCCTGCGCAAGCATCTGCGCGAAGCCCAGCGCATCCTCGACTCGGACGCAACCGTGGCTCAGGTGACGCTGGCTGCGCTCGAACAGCGCCGGCGCTGAGGTGTCGTGGAGATAGATCGCCTGATCGTTCGCCATGTCGAACTTGACGAGCCCGAGCGCGTTGCTCGGTCCCGGCTGCTGGACGATCCAGCCGTCGCGGACGACCATGTTGTGTTCCGCAAGATATGCCTCGCCGACGTTGGCCATCTCGCCGTTCTGGATCGATTTGGGGACGGTCCAGGTGGGGTTCGCGACCAGGCGAAAGATCGGCGAGGACAGGGCCGGCGTCTCGCGACCGGGTTCGCCGACGATCACCTTGCGCTGATCGATCATGGTGCCGTCGCGGTAATAGCGCAGCTGCGCAGCGGCGGTATTGACGTCGATCCGCGTCGCCGGCGGGGTCCGCGACAGCCAGCGACGCCGTTCGAGCCCGACCGCCAGCGCCCGCGCGCGGTCCCCGGCGCCGAGGTTGAGGACTTTCAGCGTTTCAGGACCGACCACGCCGTCGGCGGCGATGCCGTAATCGGTCTGGAGCCTCTTCAACGCGTCGGCGATCTCCTGCGTGTAAAGCATTGAAACAGCCTTTGTCGGGGCGGGCAGATATCCGCTCTCGACGAGCTGTTCGAGGATGGTCGCGACGCGTGGATCGCGATCGCCGACACGGATCAGACCCGACGGGATTGCCTGCACCGGCGCGGCAACCGTCGCCTTGGCGCTGAATGCGACATAGGCGTCGGACAGCGCCTTGTACTCCGCATCCTGCGGTGCGAGTCCGTCGAACCATGCCGCGAGATCGCCCCTGGCGAGTGCGCGCGTCAGACCAGCGGCAAGATCGGCCGTCGGACGGGGCAGCGTATACACCTGATGCAGCGCCGTCGGATCGGTTCGCCCGCGGGCCAGCGCGGTTGCATAGTCGAGCGCAGCCTTCGTTCGGGCGATATCGCCCGCCGCCGCCGTCGCCGCCTGCTCGTCGGAGGTCGGCAGGAACGCCACGCGGTCGAGGCCGTGCCGCGTGCGATCAGCGAGAACGCTGTCGAATGCTTCGGCGTTCGCAGTCGACCAGACGCCATGCCAGCCGGCCTTGGCGTAGATTGCGCGAAGGGCTGGGTCGGTGACTGCCTGCCTGTCGATCTGGATCGGCCCGGCGGATATGCCGGCCGGGAGCGGGTCGATCGCCTGCGCGGCGGCCAGATGAGCGAAACCGGTCATCGCGAAGGCCAGGAGCGGCATCGATCCGAACGCCAGCCGCGCCCGTACTGTCTTTACTGTCATGCGTCGCTAACGAGTGGACCCTTCGATTGGATAACCTCGACCTACGCATTATTGAGATCCGGTCGGCATGGACGCGGATATTCGCGGCGGTGAGACGGTAGTCGGGTCTTTAGCGTCCCGGATTATAGCGGCGCTCCACATGCCCCTTGAGCTCGTCGGGATAGAAGTAGACCGGCCGCAGCTTGCCCTGGGCATACCGATCGATCTGGTCCGCAAAATGCGGTGAGCGCGTGTCGCCGCTTTGGCCGCCGGCCATGACCGCTGCCGCCTTCACGCGCAGACCGAATTCGACCACCGCGACGAAACTGTTGCCGCTGGTGCCGTAATATCGCTTCGTTCCCGGCCATGGCTTGGCGCCGAACGAGGCGAGGCTGCCCCATTGGGCCGAGGTGAACGGCACCGGTATCGATGGCTGAGAATCGTCGAAATGCGGTGCGATGGAATCGTCGAGACGCTGGAAGCGGTTGATATCCTTCCACGGTGTCCGCCAGCTGCCGAAGTCGCGGCCGAGCCGGTCGACCGCGGCGCTTAACGCGGCAAGCTTCGCATCCGGGCCGACACGCGTGGCGATGTAATCCGCGACGTTGAGGCGCTCGGCCTGCGCGAAGCTGCCGATTTCGCGCCACAGCTGGTCGCCCCAGAACACCGCCAGACTGGTCGCCGTGGAGTCGTAGTTCCAGCGGTGATCCCACCCCCGCAACAGCGCGATCGGCCCCGCCAGCGCCTTGCGGCGCGGATCGCCGGCAGGCAGCGTAGTCCACGCCTGGACCAGTCCTGGCAGCAGCCGCGCGAACGCCGGCAGATACGGATCGAACGCCGCGTCGCGCAGAGTCTCCGACGTCCATCCGGTCTTGCCGGTCAGCAACAGATCGGCGTGGACGCCGCGCGCATTGCCGCCGACCTGATCCATGTAGCGCGGGTAATCCGCCGCTTTCGGGCTGTCCGGCCCCGCCGCGCTCCACGGCCAGTCGTTGGTGTTGTGCGCCCATCCGGTGCGCGGGTTGAGCACGCTCGGTAGGCTGGGGAGGGTATGCAGCCCCCGCCAGTCGGTCGCCGGATCGCTGCCGTCGACCGGCCGGGTGTAATCGAAGCGGTCGTCGCGCATCGGCATGAACTGCGGCATCAGGAACGCGATTTCGCCCTTGTTGTCAGCGAACAGCGTGTCGTTCGACGCGTTCGCCTTCAGCGCGGCGACCTTCATATAGCCGGCGAGATCGGTCGCCTTAGTCCGCAGATAGCTTTGTTCGAGCGCGGGTACGGGCTTCCACATGAGTGCGGTGGCGATCCACCTCCCACCCTTGATCGCGACGATCGGGCCGTGGTGGGTGCGATAGGTCGTGAAACCGCGCTCGCCCATCGTGCCATCGGCCCTGCGGAAACGCACCGTCACCACCTTCGCCGCGACGTCTCGGCTGGTCTTGCCGTAGCGATACGCATAGCCCCCGCCGCGCCGCGCGATCCGTTCGGCGAATTCATCGACATTGTCGACGGTCGACGAGGTGTGCATCCACCCGGCCTTCGCGTTGAAGCCCTGATAGATGAAGAACTGACCCCAGGTGCTCGCGCCATACGCGTCCAGCCCGTCCGTGCTGGTCATCTGCGCCTCGGACCGGAAGTAGAAGCTGGTGTGCGGGTTGATCAGCAGCAGCGCATGGCCGTTCGCCGTCAGTCGCGGTGCGATCGCGATGCCGTTCGAGCCTGACGGTTCGCGCGGCACCACACCCAGCTCCTCGGGCGTCGGCGGCGTCGGCCGACCGTAGAAGGTCTTCAGATCGCTCAGCGAGATACGCTCGATATCGCCGCCGATGCTGCCTTCGGTGAAGCTCAGCGCCATCCAGGGTTCGAAGCGGGTCAGTACCTGGGGTCGGACCTGCGGATGCGTCGCGAGGTAATAGTTCAGCCCGTCGGCCCACGCCTGCATCAGCGTGCGCAACCAGGCGGGGCTGGCGGCGTATTGCGCCTTCAGTTCGGCCGGGTCGACGAACAGCTGCTGGCGGAGATCCGCCCAGATTGCCGCCTCGCCGTCGGCCTCCGCGGTACGGCCCAGCGCGGTCAGGTAATTGGCCTCGATCCGCGGAAAATCATCTTCTGCCTGCGCGTAGATCAGACCGAACACCGCATCCGCATCGGATCGGCCTCGGACATGCGGAATGCCCCAGTCGTCGCGCGTGATCGTGACCTGCGTCGCCTGTGCCTGCCACCGCGCGATGTCAGTCGTGGGCGCGACGGACGCAGCCGTCAGCGGCGTTGCCAGCAGGGCCAGGAGGATCACCGGGTTGCGCGCGCGCCGTAGGACCGTGTTCATGGGCGCAGCGTAAGGCGGCGGCCGACGAAAGACCATGCGCCGGCAGAGCCATCGGCGATTGCATCGCACCGCGCCGCGCGCGACAAGCGCGGTCGATTGGAGATTCGATGCGTATAGCTCTCGCCCTCATGCTCTTGCCGGTCGTGCCGTTGGTTCAGGCAAACGCGGCGGCCCCTGCGCAAGCGGCGAGTACGGCGGTCCAGGATGCCGCGCTGCTCGCGTTCCTCGACACGGCGTATGACGAGCAGCTCGCTCTGAGCCCGGAATCGCAGACGCAGTTGGGGCTCAAGACGAGCAACGATCGGCTGGACGACTATACCGATGCCGCCGCGCTGCGGGCCGAGGCGCTTGCCGAGCGCCAGCTGGTCGCGATGCGCGCGCGCTTCAAGCCGGCGCAACTGGGCGAGAGCGCCGGCGTCAGCTACCGGCTGTTCGAATACGAGGTGGAACGCGGCCGTCAGTCGCTGCAGTTCCGCAAGCTGCGTTTTCCCGTATCGACCAACGGCAGCCCCGCGGGCGACATCCCGGTCCTGCTGATCAACAACCACAAGGTCGACACGGTCGCCGACGCACAGGCCTATGTCGCTCGCCTGCGCGACACCGAGCGCGTCATGCGCGAGGTCGCGACGACGATGCGCGAGCAGGCGGCAGCGGGCATCATCCCCAACAAGGTGAACTTCGCCCCGACGCGCGCGGATGCGCAGGCGGTCCTGAAGGGCGCGCCGTTCGACACTGGGCCTGACTCGAGCGTGTGGGCCGATTTCCGCAAGAAGGTCGCCGCGCTCGATGCGCCGGCGGATGTGAAAGCAAAGCTGTTGGCCGACGGCAGCGCCGCGCTCACCGGGCCGTTCCGCCGCGGCTATGACACGCTGTTCGCCGCGCTCGACGAGATCGAGCCGAAGTCTAAGGGCAATTTCGGCGCGTGGAGCCTGCCGAACGGTGCGGCCTATTATGCCGACCGGTTGAAAAGCTCGACCACGACCGACCTGACCGCCGACCAGATCCACGAACTCGGCTTGAAGCAGGTCGCGTCGATCCGCCTCGAGATGGAGGCGATCAAGCGCGAGGTCGGCTTCAAGGGGACGCTCGAGGCGTTCTTCAACTCCATCCGGACCGATCCGAAGTTCAAATATCCCAACACCGCGGAGGGCCGCGAGCAGTATCTCGGCGATGCCCGCGCGGTGATCGCCTCGGTCATGGTCGCGGCACCGCGCTATTTCCGGACGCTGCCCAAGGCGCCGCTCGAGGTGCGCGCGGTCGAGAAATGGCGCGAAGGCACCGCCTCGACCGCCTTCTACAACCCGCCATCGGCCGACGGATCGCGGCCCGGCATCTATTACGTCAATCTGGTCGACATGAACCAGACGCAGAAGGTGCAGGTCGCGGGGATCGCCGCGCACGAGGGCGCACCCGGCCATCACTTCCAGATCGCGCGCCAGCAGGAGCTGGTCGGCATTCCGAAGTTCCGCAAGTTCGGCGGTTACGGCGCGTACATGGAGGGGTGGGGGCTGTATTCGGAGCGGCTTGCCAACGAGATGGGCGTCTACAAGGACCCGTATGCGCGGTTCGGCATGCTCTCGTTGCAGGTTTGGCGCGCGATCCGCCTCGTGCTCGATACGGGCATCCACGCGAAGCGGTGGACGCGCGAGCAGGCGATCGCCTATTTCAAGGCCAACAGCTCGGTCTCGGACACCGATATCGCGCGTGAGGTCGACCGGTACTTCAACTGGCCTGGCCAGGCGACGAGCTACATGGTGGGCGAACTCAAGATCGCCGAACTGCGCGCGCGCGCCGAGCGGGAACTCGGGCCACGCTTCGATATCCGCGACTTCCATGAGGCGGTCCTGAGCCAGGGCGCGTTGCCGCTCGCGGTGCTGGACGAGCAGGTGAACCGGTACATCGCGGCAAAGCGGCAATAGCACGCTAACCAGTACATTTTCTCCCCCCGCTTGAGGAGGAGGGGAACCCCGATCCTGCAAGCGGAGCATCGTCATCGTCGGGCCAAGCGTCATCGTTGCGATCCTGGCCTACGGCGCCTTCCTGTTCACGGTCGCCTGGGTGGTGGACCGGCGCGGCCTGTCGCGCAGGCTCGGACGGATCGCGTATCCGCTGTCGCTGGCGGTGTATTGCAGCAGTTGGACGTTTTTCGGCGGCGTCGGCACCGCGGCGACGCGGGGATGGGATTACCTCGCCATCTATCTCGGCCCGGCTTTGGTGTTCCTGCTTGCGCCGAAGTTTCTCGCGCGGCTGGTGCGGCTGGCGCGCGAGGAGGGATCGAGTTCGATCTCCGACTTCATCTCCGCCCGCTACGGCCGCAGTCGGGGGACCGCGGCGATCGTCGCGGGCACGGCGTTGCTCGCATCGGTGCCGTATATCGCGCTTCAGTTGCGATCGGTGACGCTGAGTTTCGGCGCAATCGCGGGCGTGGGGAGTTCGGCGGAGGTCGGCACGTTCGTCGCGCTGTTGCTGGCGGTGTTCGCGATCGTCTTCGGCGCGCGGCGGTATGAAGTGGCGGGGCGCAACCCCGGCGTCGTCGCGGCGATCGCGGTGGAGTCGCTGATCAAGCTGCTCTGTTTCGTTGTGCTCGGGGTGGTGACGGTAACACTGCTCGCCGACGTGCCGGCGGAGACGCTCGCGCCACCGATGGCCCGGCTTCGGTCCGGCTTCACCTGGGGCGCGCTGTCGTCGGATTTCTGGGTGCGGACCTTGCTGTCGGCGTTGGCGATCCTGTGCCTGCCGCGGCAATTCTACGTCGGCGTGATCGAGGCGCGGGGACCTGACGCGATCGCCAGGGCGCGCGGCCCTTTCATTGCCTACATGGTGGTGATCTCGCTGCTCGTCCTGCCGCTGGCGCTCGCGGGCATGACACTGCTGCCATCCGATGCCGAGCCCGATCTCTACGTGCTCGCGGTGCCGTTGCAGCAGGGGCAGCATCTCGTCGCGCTGATCGCCTTCCTTGGTGGTTTCTCGGCGGCGACGGCGATGGTGGTGGTCGAGACGATCGCGCTGTCGACGATGGCGACCAACGACCTGCTTGCGCCGCTGCTGCTCCGGCGGCACGGCGAGGCGGGCGAAGGCGAGCTCGGTCGGCGGATGTTGCGCGTGCGGCGGATCATCATCGCCGCGATCGTCGCGGTCGCGTTGCTGTATGGACGGAGTCTTGGCGCGGACCTGCCGCTGGCGTCGATCGGACTGATCGCGTTCGCCGGTGTCGCACAGTTCGCGCCTGCGCTGATCGCGACGGTGGGGTGGAACTTCGCCAACCATACGGCCGCACGCGCTGGGCTGATCGGCGGCGTGATCGTCTGGATATACTGCCTGTTGCTGCCGTCGATCGGCGAGGGTGTCGGCCCGGCCTTGGCGCAGTTCACGCGCGGCTGGCTCGATCCCGATGCGTTGCTCGGCTGGCGGATCGGCTCGCCTTTGGTCAACGGCACGGTGTGGAGCCTCGGCGTCAACGTTGCGCTGATGGCCGGGCTGCATGTGCGCGAGAGGCATCGGGGGAACGCGGCGCTCGATCACGTCACGACACTCGGCGAATTGCGGATGCTGGTCGCGCGGTTCGTCGGCGACGGCGAGGCGGAGGCGATCGGGGTGGCGTCGCTCGATCTCCGCGCGCCGATCGATGGCCCCGCCGCGCGCACCGCCGAGCGGCTGATCGCGGGCGTGATCGGCGCACCCTCGGCGCGCAAGATCGTCGCGTCGAGCATCGCCGGGTCGGCGATCGACGTCAGCGACGTGGTCCGGCTGCTCGACCAGCGCGGGCGCTCGCTGCGGTTCTCGCGGACGCTATTGTCCGCGACGCTGGAGACGATCGATCCGGGGGTCAGCGTGATCGACGCCGACCTGCGGCTGGTCGCGTGGAATCCGCGCTATGTCGAGATGTTCGACTATCCCGAGGGCTATGTCGTCGTTGGGCGCTCGATCGCCGACCTGATCCGCTACAATGCCGAGCGCGAGGGCATCGCGGGGGATATCGCGGCGCATGTCGGCCGGCGGGTGGCGCATCTCGCGCGCGGGACGCCGCATAGTTTCGAGCGGCAGCGGCCATCGGGGCGGTGGATCAAGATGGTTGGGCGACCGATGCCGGGCGGTGGGTACGTCCAGAGCTTCACCGACATCACCGCGGAGAAGGAGGCGCAGGCCGATCTCGAGGCAAGGGTGGCGGCGCGGACGCAGGACCTCGCGCGGTCGAACCATATGCTCGGCGAGGCGCGCGCGATCGCCGAGACCGCGACGCGCGACAAGACGCGGTTCCTGGCGGCGGCGAGCCACGACCTGTTGCAGCCCCTTCACGCGGCGCGACTGTTCTGCGCGGCGCTTGCCGAGGACAGGGCGCCGCATCAGGCGGAACTGGTGCGCGCGATCGATGGCGCGATCGGGTCGGCGGACACGTTGCTGCGCGCGCTGCTCGATGTGTCGCGACTCGATGCGGGGGGCGTGGTGCCGAAGGTGGAGCGGTTTGCGCTGGGGGCGTTGATCGAGGAGCTGGCGGTGCAGTTTCGGCCGTTGGCGGGCGAACGTGGGCTGGTTCTGGCGGCGCATCCGGGGGCGTTCAGCGTGGCGACGGATCGGTCGCTGCTACGGTCGATTCTGCAGAATTTTCTGTCGAACGCGGTGCGCTATTCGGCGGATGGGCGGATCTGGATCGGGGCGCGGCGCAGGGGCGACGATGTGCTGATCGAGGTGCGCGACAACGGGCCGGGGATTGCTGCGGGTGACCGTGAGCGGATCTTCGAGGAGTTCGAGCGGCTCGAGAGCAAGGGGAGCGCGGGGGGCGGCGTCGGACTCGGGCTGGCGATCGTCCGGCGGATCGCGCGATTGCTCGGGTCGACGGTCGAGTTGCGATCGGAATTGGGGCGGGGGACGACGTTTGCGGTGCGCGTGCCGCTGGCGCCTGCCGGGCTGGATGTTGTGTTGCCCACGCCTCTGGCGAGCCGCGCGCTGGTGCCGGGGTTGCGGGTACTGTGTCTCGACAATGATGCGACGATCCTGGCGGCGCTCGATGCGGCGTTGCGGGCGCGGCGGTGCGTGCCGTTGCTGGCCGCGACGATCGCCGAGGCGTTGGAACTGGCGGCGGATGAGGAGCCGGACGTGGCGCTGGTCGACTTTCATCTGGACGAGGTGGAGGACGGACTGGATGTGGTTGCGCGGTTGCGGGCGATGGTGCCGGCGCCGGCGATTGCGCTGGTGACGGCGGATCGCGCGGTTGCGGACGATCCGCGGTGTGGTGGGCTTGTCGTGCTGACCAAGCCGGTCGTGCCGGCGGATTTGTGGCGGTTTATCGAGGATGCGTCTGCGGCCGCGGCGCTGGGAAGTTGAGGCTCCTTGATCCTCCCCCGCCAGGGGGAGGTGGCAGGCGCTTGCCTGACGGAGGGGGAGGAAAGAGGGAACCGCTGTTGCGTGGCCTCCCCCTCCGTCGCCTTCAGGGCCACCTCCCCCTTGCGGGGGAGGATTGAAACGGCGGCGGCATTTAGCTGGAGTGGCTGGCTCTCGGAACCAGTCAGCACTCTACCTTTCGAGCAAGGCATGTTTCCCCGCGAAGGCGGGGATCCAGACTGGGCTCCCGCCTTCGCGGGAGAACAAGGAGTTATGTGCTGCCGGGGATGCGGACTGGCTCTTGTCCAAGCGGCATGGCCTGCCTCAGTCGGCGAAGTGGATGTCCATTGCCCGCGCCGCCAGCACCGCCTGAGTGCGGTTCTGGACGCCTAGCTTGCGCAGGATGGCGGTCATGTGACCCTTCACCGTGCCTTCCGAAATGCCGAGGTCGAAGGCGACCTGCTTGTTCAGGCGGCCGGCGAGCACACCGAGCAGGACTTTCAGTTCGGTCGGGGTGAGGCTTGCAACACGCGTCGCCATGTCGTCTACGGAGGCACCTTCGATCGGCGCGTCGCGTTCGCCCGCGAGGGCTCGGGCTACGGCGGTTTCGAGCGTGGTCAGGTCGGCGGTCTTGGAGACGAAGCCGATCGCGCCATAGGCCCTCGCGCGGGGGGCGGCCTCGGCTTCGTTGGCCGAGGAGATCACCATGATCGGCGTGTCGGGGCGTTCTGCGTGAAGCAGCGCGACACCCGCAAACCCTTCCGAGCCCGGCATCCGCAGGTCGAGCAGGATCAAATCGAGCCGTTCCGCCCCCCGCACCGCGTCGACCGCTTCGCAGAGTTGCCCCGCCTCGATCACCACCGCGTCGGGCGCGGCGCGGCTGACCGCCAGTTTGAGCGCCTGGCGGAACAGCGGGTGATCGTCGGCGATGAGGATCGTGCGGGTCATGCCGGAACTGAAGTGGCCTCCTCGCGGCCCGCGATCAAGGCGTCGACCACCGCAGGATCGGCGAGGGTCGAGGTGTCGCCGAGCTGGTCGAGCTGGTTCTCCGCAATCTTCCGCAGGATGCGGCGCATGATCTTGCCTGACCGCGTCTTGGGCAAGGCCGGCGCGAACTGGAGGATGTCGGGCGTCGCGATCGGACCGATCTCGCGACGGACCCATTGGACGAGTTCCTTGCGCAGATCCTCGCTCGGCTCGGCGTTCGCGTTGAGCGTGACGTAGGCGTAGATGCCCTGGCCCTTCACGTCGTGCGGCATGCCGACGACCGCGGCTTCGGCGACCTTCGAATGCGCGACGAGCGCGCTCTCGACTTCGGCGGTGCCCATGCGGTGGCCGCTGACGTTGATGACGTCGTCGACGCGGCCGGTGATCCAGTAATAGCCGTCCTCGTCGCGGCGGCAGCCATCGCCGGTGAAATACTTGCCGGGATAGGTCGAGAAGTACGTCTGGAAGAAGCGCTCGTGATCGTTCCACACGGTCCGCATCTGCCCGGGCCAACTGTCGGCTATGACGAGATTGCCCTCTACCGCGCCGTCCAGAACCTTCCCGTCCGCATCGACCAGTTCGGGCATCACGCCGAACAGGGGTTTGGTCGCGCTACCGGGTTTCAGTGCGGTGGCGCCGGGCAAAGGCGAGATCATGTGCCCCCCCGTCTCGGTCTGCCACCAGGTGTCGACGATCGGGCAGCGGCCGTCGCCGACGACGTTATGGTACCAGTTCCACGCCTCGGGGTTGATCGGCTCGCCGACCGAGCCGAGCAGGCGGAGCGACTTGCGGCTGGTGCGCGTCACCCAGTCGTCGCCCTCGCGCATCAGCGAGCGGAGTGCGGTCGGTGCGGTGTAGAGGATGTTGACCTGGTACTTATCGACGATCTGCCAGAACCGGCTGTGATCGGGGTAGTTGGGTACGCCCTCGAACATCACGGTGGTCGCACCGTTGGCGAGCGCGCCGTACAGCGAATAGGTGTGGCCGGTGACCCAGCCGACGTCGGCGGCGCACCAGAAGATCTCGCCGGGGCGGTAGTTGAAGACGTATTCGTGCGTCATCGACGCCCACACCAGATAGCCGCCAGTCGAATGGAGCACGCCCTTGGGCTGGCCGGTCGAGCCGCTGGTGTAGAGGATGAATAGCGGGTCCTCGGCGTTCATCGGCTCAGGCGCGCAGTCGGTCGACTGGCCCTCGACGCAGTCCGCATACCAGCAGTCGCGGCCTTCGGTCATGGTCACCTTGCCGCTGGTGCGACGGACGACGATCACCGTCTCGACCGCGAGATCGCCGTGGTCGAGCGCGGCGTCGACATTGGCCTTCAGCGGCACGGTCTTGCCCCCACGCAGACCTTCGTCGGCGGTGATGACGATGCGACTGTCGCAGTCGTGGATGCGGTTGCACAGGCTCTCGGGCGAGAAACCGCCGAACACCACCGAATGGATCGCGCCGATCCGCGCGCAGGCGAGCATCGCGAACGCCGCTTCGGGGATCATCGGCAGATAGATCGTGACGCGGTCGCCCTTCTTGACGCCCTTCGCCTTCAGCGCGTTGCCGAGCTTCGACACCTCGTCGCGGAGTTCGGCATAGCTGATCTTGCGGTCGTCGGCGGGGTCGTCGCCTTCCCACAGGATCGCGGTCGCGTCGGGGCGCGCGTCGGCGTGGCGATCGACGCAGTTGGCGGCGACGTTGAGCTGGCCGTCCTCGAACCAGCGGATGTGGAAGTCGCTCTCGTCGAACGACGTGTCCTTGATCTTCGTCGGGGGCACGATCCAGTCGAGGCGCTTGGCCTCCTTCGCCCAGAACGCGTCGGGATCGGTCGCGGCCTCGGCATACATCCGGTCATAGGCGGCGGCATCGATCAGGGCGTCCTTCGCCCATTCCGCGGGGACGGGATAGCTTGCCTCGGTCATCTGGCTCTCCTTTTGCCGCGCTGTACGCGGTCACGTTCGGGCGATCATCCCGCACCAAAGTAAGGGGTGGACGGAGGGACGCAATGCGCCATGATGACGACGCTAATTCCACGCGTAAGACCAGTGGAAAAGTGCGGAGACGGGGATGACATTCATGGCGTTCAAGAAACGGCTGGCCTTGACGGCGCTGCTCGCGGGCACCGCGCTGGTACCCGGCGTGGCGCAAGCGCAGACGGCGCGCGAGGTCGAGCTCGAGACTCGGCTGAAGGCGCTGGAAGCGGCGGTGCAGGACCTGCGCGGCGAGCTGAACGCAGCGCGGGCGACGGCTGCGGCCGCGCCACGACCTGCCGCTCCGGCGACGTCGACCGCCGCACCGACCGCGGTCGCGTCCGCGCCGAACGACCTGCATCCGACGGCCCCCGTCGGGCCGACCGCGCCGACCGCGCTTGCCGAAGCGAAAGCACCTGCCGCAGCGTCGACCGACGGGTTCAAGGTCGCGGGGACGACGGTCAAGCTCAACGGCTTCATCAAGACCTGGGCATCGGTCAGTCGCTACAGCGGCGGCAACATCGCGCCGGAATCGGTCGGTCGCGACTTCTATTTCCCGAGCATGATCCCGGTCGGCGGTCGTAACGAGGGCAACAGCCTAGAATCGCACGCCAAGCAGACGCGGATCGTGCTGGCGACCGACACGCCGATCGCGGGACACAGCCTGAAGGGTCTGCTCGAAGTCGATTTCCAGGTCGTACCGGGATCGCAGGGTAACCAGCGCGTCGTCAGCGGCTACAACCCCGGTCTGCGTCGCGCGTTCTTCACCTACGACAACTGGCTGTTCGGTCAGGAATGGACGACCTTCCAGTATATCGGCGCACTGCCCGAAACGACCGACTTCATCGGACCGTCGGAAGGTAGCGTGTTCGTCCGGCAGGCTCAGGTGCGGTATACACGCAAATTGAGCGATACGCTGACGGTGTCGGTCGCGGCCGAGAACCCGGAGACCGCGTCGACCGGCCTGACCTCTGCCGCGATCGTCGAGAATGCGGACGATCGCCTGCCCGACGTCGCGGCTCGACTGAACTACAAGACCGCGTTCGGCGAGTTTTCGCTGGCGGGTCTGGCGCGCAAGCTGACGATCGATACCGGTTCGCTGAACGAGAGTGCGACGGGCTGGGGCGTGTCGTTCGCGGGCAAGGTGCCGCTCGACGTATCGGGCCGTTCCGACATTCGTTTCATGGTCACGCATGGCGACGGGATCGGCCGGTATGTCGGCCTGAATCTCGCGCCCGACGCCGTCTTCGCGGCGGTGCCGGGAGCGGAATTGCGGACGCCCAGCCTCACCGCTGGCTTCGCGGCGCTCAAGCTCGGCTGGACCGACAAGCTGCGCTCGACCTTCATCGGCAGCGTCCAGTCGATCGATTATCCGACCGGCGGCGAACCGATCGGCGCGAGTGCGTCGGCGTGGAGCACGTCCGCCAACCTGTTCTTCTCGCCGATCAAGGCCATCGATCTGGGTGTCGAGTTCCGCCACGCGGAACGGCGGCTGGTCGACGGCCAGGTCGGCAAGCTCGACCGCGGCGAACTCGCCGCACGCTACTCGTTCTAAAGCATAATCGCTCCACCTGAGAGGATACCGCCATGGCGACTACAACAGGGGATGCTTCGCCCCTCGGGCATGTGAAGCAGAGCCAGCCGCTCATCATCATCGCGTCGTCGCTCGGCGCGGTGTTCGAATGGTATGATTTCTATCTCTACGGCCTGCTGGCGACGATCATCACCGCGCAGTTCTTCTCGGGCGTCAACGAGACCACCGGGTTCATCTTCGCGCTAGCGGCGTTCGCGGCCGGCTTCGCGGTGCGGCCGTTCGGCGCGCTCGTGTTCGGACGGATCGGCGATGTCGTCGGCCGCAAGAACACGTTCCTCGTGACGATGGCGATCATGGGCCTGTCGACCTTCCTGGTCGGCCTGCTGCCAAGCTACGCGTCGGTCGGCGTCGCCGCGCCGATCGCGCTCGTCGTGCTGCGCCTGTTGCAGGGCCTCGCGCTCGGCGGCGAATATGGTGGTGCTGCGACCTATGTCGCCGAGCACGCGCCCGACAAGAAGCGCGGGCTGTTCACCAGCTTCATCCAGACCACCGCCTCGCTCGGGCTGTTCGCGGCGCTGCTGATCGTCATCGGCGTACGTACGCTGGTGGGCGAAGAAGCGTTCGCGGCATGGGGCTGGCGTATCCCGTTCATCGTGTCGATCGCGCTGCTCGCAGTGTCGCTCTGGATCCGCATGCAGCTCGAAGAGAGCCCGGTTTTCCAGAAGATGAAGGACGAGGGCAAGACCTCGAAGGCGCCGCTGACCGAAGCGTTCGGGCAATGGAGCAACCTCAAGGTCGTGCTGATCGCGCTGTTCGGTGCGGTCGTCGGGCAGGGCGTCGTGTTCTACACCAGCCAGTTCTACGCGTTGTTCTTCCTCGAGAAGAATTTGCGCGTCGATGGGCCGACCACCAACATCCTGATCGCGATCGCGCTGTTGATCGCGACGCCGGCGTTCATCTTCTTCGGCTGGCTGTCGGACAAGATCGGGCGCAAATATATCATCCTGACTGGCTGCGCGCTCGCGGCACTGACGTACATGCCGCTGTTCCATGCGCTGTCGAAGGCGGCCAACCCGGCGCTCTATGCCGCGCAGGCCAATTCGCCGGTAACCGTCGTCGCCAATCCCGACGAGTGCTCGGTGCAGTTCGATCCGGTCGGCAAGAACAAGTTCGACAGCAGCTCGTGCGACATCGCCAAGGCGTATCTGGCGAAGGCCGGCATCTCCTACGCGAACGTGATCGCACCCGCCGGCACCGTCGCGCAGATCCATATCGGCGGCGCGACCATCCCGGTCGTCAACCCGGCGGTGGTATCGGGGCCTGAAAAGGCTGCTGCGATCAAGACGTTCGGTGGCGAGGTGAAGGCTGCACTGACTGCGGTCGGCTACCCTGAAAAGGCGGACCCGGCGCAGATCAACAAGCCGATGGTCGTAGCGATCCTCGTCCTGCTCGTGCTGTACGTGACGATGGTCTACGGCCCGATCGCGGCGCTGCTGGTCGAGCTGTTCCCGACGCGGATCCGCTACACGTCGATGTCGCTGCCCTATCATATCGGCAATGGCTGGTTCGGCGGGTTCCTGCCTACCGCGGCGTTCGCGATGGTCGCGGCGACGGGGGATATCTATTACGGGCTCTGGTATCCGATCCTCGCCTGCGCAGTGACGGCGGTTGTCGGTCTCGTGTTCCTGCCAGAGACGTTCCGTCGGTCGCTGCATAGCTGAGGCGACATGATCCGATCGTGACGATCGGTACAGCGACGTAACACCACGGCGGTGTCGGCCCGGTTGCCAACCGGATCGACACCGCCGATCGTCGTTATACGACTTGGCAAGCGGCCGCCGCGGACGACGCGCTCTGCGATCCATCCCATCGCGCTTCCGGCATATTTCGACGGGATGCTTTCTGTTGGCGTACCCGATAGGCTGGCTGCACGACAGTTGATCGAAGGAGTGGATATGCATCGCCGTAAATTTCTCGCGAGCGCGACCGCTGCGTCCGTGGTCGGCACGCTGCCGATCCGGGCCGAGGCGGCCACTGCCGATCGCAATACGGCGCTTCGCACGATGCTCGACCGGTTCTTCTACGCGCGGCTCGATGCCTCGCCCGAGCAGGCGACCCGGCTTGGGTTGGATAGCGGCAGCCGCTCCGCACTGAAATCCAAGCTCGACGATCAGTCGTCGGCCGGACAGGCGGACGATCTGGCGCGTGCCAAGGCCGAACTGGCCGAGCTCCGGTCGTTCGGTACGCATGGCCTCTCGCCGGCCGCGGCGCTAGATTACGAGGTCGTGAGCTATCAGCTGACCCGTGCGGTGGCCGGCGCAGAGCGTTTCACGTACGGCGATAGTCTCGGTCGGTTTGCGCCTTATGTCCTGAGCCAGTTGACCGGTCCTTACCGCGACGTGCCCGATTTCCTCGAATCGCAGACGCGCGTGCGCGACGCGGACGAGGCCGACGCCTATCTCGAGCGGCTCTCGGCCTTCCCGAAAGCGATCGACGACAGCACAAGGCGGCAACGCAGCGATGCAGCGCGCGGCGTGTTCGCGCCCGACTATATTCTCGACACCACGCTGAAGCAGCTTGGTAGTGCGATGGAGCGTCCGGCGGATCAGACGGTGATGGTCGCAAGTTTCGCCGCCAAACTGAAGGCCGCCAATCTTCCGCCCGAGCGCGTCGCGAAGGCGACGGCGATCGTGCAGCGCGACGTCGTTCCAGCGCTGGAACGTCAGCGCGCGCTGGTCGCCGAACTCCGCGGCAAGGCGGTGCACGACGCAGGCTGCTGGCGTTTGCCCGACGGCGATGCCTATTACACCGCCGCAGCGGAGGCCGCGACGACGGTGGCGATGAGCGGTGACGAGATCCACCGTCTGGGGCTGGCGCAGGTTGCTGAAATCGGTGCGCGGATCGACACGATCCTGAAGGCGCAGGGCATGACCAAGGGCAGCGTCGGCGAACGGCTGGTCGCGCTCAACCAGCGACCCGACCAGCTCTATCCGAACACCGACGCCGGCCGCGATGCGTTGCTGGCGCATCTCAACCGCCAGATCGTCGCGATGCAGGCCCGCCTGCCCGAGGCGTTCGCAAGCCTGCCCAAGGCGCCGGTCGAAGTTCGCCGCGTGCCGCCGACCATTCAGGCCGGTGCACCTGGTGGGTATTATCAGAATGCGTCGCTCGACGGATCGCGACCCGCGATCTACTACATAAATCTGCGCGACACCTTCGATCGTCCGAAATTCGGTCTTGCGACGCTGACGCATCATGAGGCCGTACCGGGTCATCATCTTCAGGTGAGCCTCGCGCTCGAAAGCACCGAAATTCCTTTGATCCGCCGTCGCGGATTTTTCAGCGGCTATTCAGAAGGTTGGGCCTTGTATGCCGAGCAACTCGCCGACGAGATGGGGATGTATGAAGGCGACCCGCTCGGGAAGGTCGGATATCTCCAGTCGCTGCTGTTCCGCGCGACGCGGCTCGTCGTGGACAGCGGCATGCATGCCAAGCGCTGGAGCCGCGAGCGAGCGACCGACTATCTGATCGCCACTACGGGTATTGCACGGGGACGAAGCCAGGGCGAGATCGATCGCTACACGGTTTGGCCGGGGCAGGCGTGCAGCTACAAGATCGGCCATACCGTCTGGACCCGCCTGCGTGCCGAAGCGGAGAAAAAGCCGGGCTTCTCGTTGAAGCAATTCCACGCCGTCCTGCTCCAGGGCGCGATGCCGCTTGCGATTTTGGAGCGCGTCGTTCGCCGAGGGGGCATTGCAGTCGGCTGATCCGGCAGCTTTCCGATGCCTGCGGTCGGCCGATTGGTATGGGTACGGGTTTAGCGCGAAAAGCATTGCTGCATGTAAGCGATCCGGGTCGGACCATCGGCGTGCGCCGAGTCGCCGGGAAACCCGCGCATCGAGTTTTCGAGTTTGCCGAGCTCATCTCGCGACAGCCAACCCTGGATCTTGCCCTGCTGAACCGACCAGCAGTCCGCAGCGGCCTCGCCCGGACCGAATATCTGATGCGCGCATTCATGCGTATACCAGAAGAGCTGCTGTGCGCGGGGCAGATTGAGGACGCGGGGATGGAGGATGATCCGTCCACGATAGGCTGCTGCGATATCGTCGATCGGCTTGATCATCGTGTCGACCGGACCACAGGTCGCGCGGTAACCGGCCAGCAGCAGAGCGCCTGGCAGGATAAGACGCTGCGCAGCCGCAGGGTGGGGAGCGAGCGCGAGCAACGACGCCGCCGCGCATGCGAGAATGTTTTTGAACATGACGATCCTAGCCCCGCGGACCGCGAGGACGTGTCAGAGGAATTTTGGGAATTGCGCGCCGATGGACGGCGGCGACCTGACTACAGGTCGGGCTGCACTATCTGAGGTACAGGAACAGGAGCCCGGCCCAGAGGAGCAGCGAAAGCAGCAGGGCGGCAACCAGGCCGAGCGCTACCGGGTAGAAGATATCATCGGCCGACGGTTCTGGTACGAACCGCAGGGTATCACGTCGCTTGATACGCGACGTGGTGGTAGGCGTTGCTGCTCGCAGCGTACGAAATATCGATTCCGCACCTGCCGAAAATATCGGTTGCATGATAGGTCTCCGCCGATGTCCGTTAAATCGCGTCACCCGTCGCTCTCGCCGGCAGCGGAGCGTGGGATGTTCCCGAACTCTTCGGTCTGGTGCGACTTAGCGCATCCATCAGGGCGGGGTGGTCGCGAAAAATTCGCTCAACCGGCCTAACCTATGTTGGTCGTATAAGATAAACGTACGTTAGAGCCGAAAGATGCATCTACTAAAAATATAAATCCATGATAGGAATGTAGGCTATCGCTCTGGTCGAAATGCGATGACTAAGGCAGTGAAAAGATGTCGGAATTTCTCAATACTGGCGCGTGGCCGACCGATGTTTCCGGTAACACGTCGTTGATATCCGCGCGATTGAACGCGCTTGATCTTCGTGATGGTCAGATGGAGGCGCTCACCCGTGCCGACTCTGCGATCGGCGTTCGCGAACGGATCGCGTGCTATCCCGATGCCGTTCGCATCCCGGCGAACAGTGTCGAGCTGTATATCGTCCGTAATTTCCTGTCGGTCGAAGAATGCGATGCACTGATAGCGCTGATCGATGACAATCGCGTGCCATCACCCGTAGTTGCCGACAACCCGGTTCCTTTGTCGCGCACCAGCGAGACCTGTTACCTGTACGCCGGGCCTGGTCCCGTGACGGTGGTCGAGACTAAGTTAGATGCGCTGACGGGGCTCGAACCGCGGTTCGGCGAGGCACTGCAGGGCCAGCGCTATGCGGTAGGACAGGAGTTCAAGCCGCATCACGACTATTTCGATACCGGCCAGCTGTATTGGCGAAATCAGGTGCCGATCGGTGGTCAGCGGACCTGGTCGGCGATGACGTTCCTCAACGAGCCCGAAGCGGGCGGCCGCACGAACTTCCCGACCGCGGGCGTGATGATCGCACCGAAAGCGGGCAACCTGGTGATCTGGAACAACATGGACGAGCTGGGCCGTCCGAATCCGGGGTCGCTGCATCAGGGCATGCCCGTCGAACAGGGCACGAAATACGTCCTGACCAAATGGTATCGCGAACGGCCTTGGGGCTGAGCCGGTCGAGGACTGGTTCGGCTCGGTCCGGTTACTTAGTTCGGAACTGCAAAGACGCTGCGTAACGGCTTGGTTTCAGGAAGAATGTAGACGATCCCGACGGTCTCGGTGAACAGTGGCTTCACGACGTCGTCGTAGAATTTGGCGGGCACGTTGATGCAGCCGTACGAAATCCGGTTGTCGTCCGGCGATGCGGACGCAAGTCGCGCGGCACGGTGATCCTGGGGCCGACCGGCGATGACGCGGTGCAGCGAGAGCGCGGCATCGTAATCGACCCACAATATATCTTGGTCGAAATCGTTGCCGAGCGAGGCCTGAAAACGACCTGCGGGCGTGGTGCGCTCGGCCGGCGTGATCGTCGCCAGCTTTCGGTGCCCGATACCAGGTACGCTGGCATCGCTGCGCGCCAAGCCGAGCAGGGCGGGGGAAGCACCCCGAAGCGAGCCCTTGCCATCGAACGCCAGGACCTTGGCATTCACCTTGTCGATGACGATGAACGGCAAACCGCGATTGTCGTGCGACGTCGTCACCCAGTTGGCCGTGTCGCGCGCATCGCGCGAGGTCGCTTCGCCTTGGAATTGGACGATCTCTGCGCCGATGGACGACGCCGCTGTCGTCGCGCCCTTACCGGCCGGCTTTGGGGCGCTCGCCGGTGCGGCGTTTGCGGAGGAGGCACTGATCGTGATCGCGAAGACCAGCGAGGCGAGGGCTCGCTGGCGCAATGGTCTCATCAGTTTCGCGCCTGCTTGCGAGGATAGACCGGAACCGTGGGTTTGGTGGGTGGCGTCGGCACGGGCGGCACGGTGACGTTCTGCGTCGGTGGCGTCGGGGTCGGCGGGACGAACGTGGTGCCGACCGGGGGGCTGCCCTCGGGCATTTCCACCCTGACGATTCCAGGGCGATCGGGCGTTGGCGGAGTCACACCGCCGTCGACGATCTCGATCGGCGGCGGATTTGGAACGCGGACGCGAACGGGCGGAACCTCGATAATCGGCCTTGTCGCGTTGGGAAGCTGCGGCACGACCGGGGGCGTTGGCGTTGGCGTTGGCGTTGGCGTTGGCGTTGGCGTTGGCGTTGGGGCCGGAGCTGGAGCTGGAGCTGGAGCCGGGGCAGGCGCTGGAGCTGGCGCTGGAGCTGGCGCTGGAGCTGGAGCGGGCGCTGGAGCCGGGGCAGGCGCTGGCGCTGGCGCTGGAGCCGGGGCGGGTGCTGGAGCCGGGGCGGGCGCTGGTGCCGGGGCGGGTGCTGGAGCCGGGGCGGGCGCTGGTGCCGGGGCGGGTGCTGGAGCCGG
>NZ_QAOF01000002.1 GCF_003050745.1 Sphingomonas sp. PP-CE-3G-477
GTGCTGGAGCCGGGGCGGGCGCTGGTGCCGGGGCGGGTGCTGGAGCCGGGGCGGGCGCTGGTGCCGGGGCGGGTGCCGGAGCCGGGGCGGGCGCGGGTGCCGGGGCAGGCGCCGGAGCTGGAGCCGGAGCTGGGGCGGGCGCTGGTGCCGGGGCGGGCGCTGGTGCCGGGGCAGGCGCCGGAGCGGGTGCTGGAGCCGGGGCGGGCGCTGGTGCCGGCGCTGGGGCGGGCGCCGGTGCGGGAGCAGGCGCTGGAGCAGGTGCCGCAGCCGTGATCGTCCCGGTCGTCCGGAACCCGGCGACGCAGCACGAGCTTGCCAGCGCGTATTGGTCCGCGTTCGCGCCGGTCAGCGTGTAGCCGCTGAAGCTGACGCCGATGCCGGTGCCTTCGCCGGTGCTGTCGAACGTCGCGGTCGCGTTCGGGCCGGCGACCAGCGATACACCGGTCGGCGTGCCCGAGGTGCCGTTGGTGTTGAACCCGCTCAAGACCGCCGCATTGGTGCCGTCGGCGACCTTCTGCGCGGTCGGGAACAGCAGCATGCGCTGGGTGATCGCTGCGCCTTCGGTCAGGACGAACTCGGTCGAGAAGTCGGTCGGCGTGGTGTACGACACCGGGTTGTAGTTGATCGATACCGGCGCCGCAGTGACCGTGGTCGGCGGCGACAGCGCGGAGAACACGATCGTGCCGCCGTTGACGCCCGGCCCGGTGCCGTCCGACCCCGCGATCAGCGTCAGGCCGACCGGCAGGCCCAGGCTCTGCGCCGGGATCGTCGTGCCGCGGGTCAGCGTGACCGCGGCGTCGATCATCACGTCATGGCCTGCGCACAAGGCGATGTTGCCGTCGGTCGTCGTGATCGCGTGGAACACCTGCACGTTGCGCCCGGCGTTGAGCAGGATGCTGCCGTTGGTCGTGGTCAGCGCCGCGTTGACGTTCACGTCGCGGCCGCAGCAGGCGACGATGTTGCCGTTGGTCGCGGTGATCGGCGCGTTGATGTTGACGTCGCGAAACGCGTTCATCGTCAGCGTCGTCGGCACGCCCGACGCGGTCCACGCGACCGCGTCGTTGACGAAGATGTCGCCGTTCCCTGTTGTCGTGTCGCCCGCCGCAGGGAGCGTGCTGATCGTGATGCTGGTCGTGACGAGCTGGGCCGACAGCGTCGCGCCCGAGATGTTGCCGCCCGCGCCGATCACGTAATCCTGCGGATCGATCAGCCACATGCCCGTCGCGCCGCCCGGTGCGAACGTCGACACCTTGGCACTGTCCGCGACGTTGACGGTCGCCGCCGAGGTCTCGACGAAGCCGCCATTGCCACCGACCGGCGCGCTCGCGTCGAGTTCGCCGCTGACGGTGACCGTGCCGGTCTTCATGTCGCCGAGCAGGAGAATGGTGCCGCCGCGGTTCTGCAACGTGCGCGCCTCGACGATGCCGGTGTTGTTGACAGCGGTGTGGAGCAGGTCGCCGGCCCCCTGCGCGGTCATCACGACCTTGCCGCCGTCGGCGCGGATCAGCCCGCCGTTGCGGACCAGCGCGCCGACCGCGCCCTTGTCGACCGCGACGTTGAGCAGCCCGTCACCGGCGACATCGAGCGTGATCGCCTCGCCGCCCGCGAGCACGACGGTACCGAAATTCGCCTTGATCGTCCCGCTGTTGCCGACGTTTGCGCCCAGCAACGCGACGTAGCCGCCCTTCGCGGTGATCTTGCCATCGTTCTGGACCGAAGCGCCGCTCGTGCCCGCGAAACTGTTCTTGCCCGCGAGGAAATCGGCGTCGGAAATGTTCAGCGTCGATGCCACGAGGCCGCCGACGTTAACGTTGGCGGTCTGGCCGAACAGGATGCCGTTCGCGTTGACCAGGAACACCTTTCCGTTCGCCGACAGATTGCCGAGGATGACCGACGGATCGGTGCCGAGCACGCGGTTCAGCGCGACCGAGCTGCTGGTCGGCTGCTCGAAGACGACGCTCTTGCCCTTGCCGATCGAGAAGGACTGCCAGTTGATCGCCGCGCGATCGCTGGTCTGCGTCACGGTCAGTGACTTGCTGCCGGTCGCGATGCTCGCCTGGCCAGCGACGACCTCACCGCCGGTCGGGAGCGTCTGCGCCTCGACCGGACGTGCCACCACGGTACCCGCAAGGCTGAACCCGATCAGCCACGCGAACCGCGCGAGCCCGGTCGTGCCGAACAAGCCGCCGCGCTTGATGCGCGTGACGGTGGGAGCGGGGCGACTGGTGTTTCTGATCGACGAAGGGATGGGGGTCATGTGCGGTATCCTCGGTGGCGGCGGATGGCCGCTGAATTTTGGGGGTGCTGGTGCGCTCAGAAGGTCTTCGAGAGCTGGAACCAGGCGCGGCCCGACTTGTCGGGGGCGGACGTTGCATCGGCATCGCCGAGTTTCCGCGCGTACGTCGCCCTGGCGGCGATCCCGTACGGTCCCGCCCAGCTCAGGCCGGCGCCGTACGCGCTGCGCTTCGCGTGGTTCGATCCGTCGAAATACGGGTGCTTGACGAAATCGACCTCACCGACGTCGACGAACCCGAACAGCTGGAGCGCACCCGGCACGACCTGCGGCAAGGCCAGCCGCGCCTCGGCGGTCACGACATAGCCCTGGTCGCCGTAAGCCTCGCCCTCTGGGTAGGCGCGGACGGCATAGGCGCCGCCCAGCTCCATCTTCTCGGAGATGTCGAGGTTGCTGAACGCGATCTGCCCGCGCGCGGAGGCGAACAGCGACAGCGGCCCGGCGATCGTCTGTAACCGCGCGAAGCTGAACTGGACCTTCCCATAGCTGCCATCGGTGCGTGCGGTCAGCGCATCGATCGAGCGTTCGAATGCGCCGCGAATGTCGAGATTGCCGACCGAGTAGCTCAGCGAATACGCGCTCCAGCCGCCCCCGAGCAGCGTGTCGTGCTCATCGCCACTGAGCCCTGCGGTGACGACCTGCGCACGGCGATAGGTCGTGACGTCGACGATGCCGATCTTGTCCTCGAACCATTTCACGTCGCCGCCGAGCGTCACGTACAGGTTGTTGTCGCGCGATCGGATCAGCGGATAGCTGGCATAGACGCTGGCCACGTCGGCGTTGCCGCTGCCGTCGAGGCTGTCGAATTCCTTGCCGAGCGAATAGTCGAGATGCGCGAACGCGACGCCGAGCGTGACCTGCCCGATCGGTGCCTGGTACGACGCGCGGCCGTAGGCGAGCCCGGAGAACGAGGTCAGCGCGCGCAGGCTCAGCACGTCGCCCGAGCCCGTCGGGTTGTTCCAGTTGACCACGCCGCCGACGCGGTAGGCGCCGGTGTAGCGATTGCCGGCATTGTCGGCCTCGACGCTGCCGGTGATGCTCTGGCCGGGGGTGATCGCGACCAGCAGGTCCGACGTGCCGACCGCGGTGCCGGGGCTAAGCGTCGATGACACGCGCACGCCGGGCAGGTCCGACAGCATCAGCAGGCGGCGTTCGAGCGGCGCGACCGCGACTGGATCGCCGACGTCGAGCCCGGTGAGGATGCCGTTTGCGACGCTATCCGACAGCCTCGACTCGTTCTTGAGCCCGATCGCGCCGAAACGCCCCTCGATCACCGCGATCGTGACCGCGCCGCTCTGTACGTCCTGCTCGGGGAGGTAGGCGTTCGCGACGAAATAGCCGCGGCTCGTGTAATAGGCGGTGATCCGCGCGGCGAGCGTCTTCAGCTCGGACAGGTCGAGCTCGCTGTTCGGCGTGAACTCGGACGCGGCGATCAGGTCGGCCTCGGGAAACAGCGTCGCACCGGTCACGCGGAGCGACCGGACGAGCGTCTTCGGGCCACCAGCGGCAGGAACGACCACCGGCGCTTTCCGATCGAAGCCGAAGTCGGGCGCGGGCGTCTCGTTCAACGGTACGGGCGGGATCTGCTGGAGCTGTCCACCGGCCCCGACGGGAACCTGCGCCTGCGCCGATTGCGTCGAAATCAGCAGGGCAGCCGGGCTCACAGCCGCAAGCGCGGCCGCCCAAAGGGTCGACTTGTACATGAACACCTCGAAAGTCACCGCGGATGGAAGGCACGGGTCTCCCATCCGCAGCAGCGGGAGCCGTTCGAGTAGAGGGTAGAGCGCCCGAAGCGAGGACGAAGCCTTCGTAAAGATCAGGGCCGCGACATGACCGCGTTGCACTGCATCTCACTACAGATGATGAGGCGTAAGAGCTTGGGACGTGGTCGGCCGCGAGAATCGCGGTGTATGGCTTACCCCAAAGCGTCCTTAACATATGTCTGGAAACTAAGTTTGACACAAGACAATTACGTCATTTGTGCATAAATAAATTACAATTTTTCAGACATGTAGAGAAAAGCCAAGTTTTTCGACAGATTCCCGTGAGTTTTGTCGAAGTTATCCGGATGCGACATCAGACGGTTTCGTGTCAGCGACACTAATTGGCTACCGGCCGAGATAGTCTCGTTAACCTTTCGCCAAGCGCGCCTCGATGCACGAGTGCGTAATTCCCGAGGGTCAACTGCAATCGCTCGATCGCGTAGTTCTGCCTTACCCGGACGCCTTGGATCACCGCGCTGCAAGCTCGTGCGCGATCCCGTGGAGTCCGCTGCGCACTGAAGGGAAAGGCCGACGATGTCCGACGAGCGATCTGCAGCGGGAGGCCGGCACGCGGTGATCCTGTGCCACCCCGATCCGTCGAGCTTCAATCACGCGATCGCGGGCGCCTATTGCGACGCGGTTCGTGCGGCCGGACAGGTGGTCGTACTGCGCGATCTCTACGCGATCGGGTTCGATCCGGTGCTGAAGGCGGCGGAGCGGCCGACGACTGTCGCAGCAGCCTACGGGCAGGATGTGCTCGACGAGGTGGATGCCATTTCCGGTTGCGACGTGTTCGTGCTGGTCTATCCGATCTGGTTCGGGACGCCGCCGGCGATGCTGAAGGGCTATGTCGAGCGCGTGTTCGGTGCGGGCGTGCAACCCGAGGCGCTGCAGGGCCGGGTGCGGACCGATCTGTTGGGAGGCAAGCGGTTGCTCAGCTTCTCGACGTCGGCCGCAAGCAAGATCTGGCTCGACGAACAGGGCCAGGGGCAAGGGCTGAACAGCGTCTTCGACCAGTATATCGTCCACGCGTTCGGGATGCGATCGCAGGAGCATCGCCGGTTCGCGCATATCACGCAGGATCTCCGCAAGCAGTTCGCCGACCAGTATCTCCGTGACGTCGCCGTCCAGGCGCAGCGGACCTGCGCGCAGATCGCATTCGGGGACGAGGCGCTGCTCGCCGATCCCGCGCTCGTCGCCCGGATGGCACGCTGATCCATCCGCATCTTCAAGGAAATTCCATGACCCGTATGATGCACGCCGCCGTCGTCGAGGCGTTCGGCAAACCCCTGACCTTGCGCGAATGGCCGGTACCGGTCGCAGGGCCCGGACAGATCGTCGTCAAGACCGAAGCGTGCGGGGTGTGTCACACCGACCTGCATGCCGCGCATGGTGACTGGCCGGTCAAGCCCACGCCGCCGTTCATTCCAGGGCATGAGGGGATCGGTATCGTCGTCGAAGTCGGCGCGGGGGTTACGATCGTGAAGCTCGGCGACCGGGTTGGTGTGCCGTGGCTGTATTCCGCGTGTGGGCATTGCGAATACTGCCTGTCCGCCTGGGAGACGGTGTGCGCCGAGGCGGAGTTCGGCGGCTACACGCGCAACGGCGGATTCGCGGAGTATATCCTCGCCGACCCGAACTATGTCGCGTATATTCCCGCCGGGCTGTCCGCGGTCGAGGCGGCGCCGATCATCTGCGCGGGCATCACCACCTACAAGGGCATCAAGGAAACGGGCGCTAAGCCGGGCGAGTGGGTCGCGATCTCGGGCGTCGGCGGTCTGGGGCATCTCGCCGTGCAGTACGCCAAGGCGATGGGGTTGCGCGTTGCCGCGGTCGATGTCGACGAAGGCAAGCTCGCCCATGCCAAGGCGCTGGGCGCGGAACTGTTGATCGACGCGCGCAAGCCGGATGCGATCGCGGCGCTGAAGGACGGGACGGGGGGCGGCGCGCACGGCGTGCTGATCACCGCGCCTTCCTTGACCGCGTTCAATCAGGGCGTGGCGATGACGCCTCAAAGGGACCTGCGTGCTCGTCGGACTGCCGCCGGGCGACTTTCCGATGCCGCTGTTCGACGTCGTGGCGCAGTGCATCACGGTGCGCGGGTCGTTCGTCGGGACGCGCAAGGACATGGCCGAGGCGCTCGCCTTTGCCGCGGATGGCAAGGTGAAGGCGGACATCGAAGTGCAGCCCTTGTCGGCGATCAACGACATCTTCGACCGGCTCCAGCACGGGCAGGTCGCGTCGCGCGTCGTCCTCGATTTCGGGAGCTGAACATGGCCGATACTGCAACGCTGGCGCCTGCGAAGACGCACCCGCTGTCCCACGACATGCTGCGCCGGATGGACGCCTATTGGCGGGCGGCGAATTACCTGTCGGTCGGTCAGATCTATCTGCGCGACAATGCGTCGCTCGATCGGCCACTGACGATCGCCGACGTGAAGCCGCGGCTGCTCGGGCATTGGGGGACGACGCCGGGGCTGAACTTCCTGTACGTCCATCTCAACCGCCTGATCGTCGAGCATGACCTCGACATGATCAACATCATCGGACCGGGGCATGGCGGGCCGGGGCTAGTGGCCAACACCTATCTGGAGGGCTCGTACACCGAACGCTATCCGGCGATCGAGCGTAGCCGCAGCGGCATGCACCGGCTGTTCCGGCAATTCTCGTGGCCGGGCGGCATCCCGAGCCATGTCGCACCCGAGACGCCGGGATCGATGCACGAAGGCGGCGAGCTCGGGTACTCGCTTGCGCACGCTTACGGCGCGGCGTTCGACAATCCGGACCTGATCGTCGCGTGCGTGGTCGGCGACGGTGAGGCGGAAACCGGCGCACTGGCGGCGAGCTGGCATTCGAACAAGTTCCTCAATCCCGCGCGCGATGGTGCGGTGCTGCCGATCCTGCACCTCAACGGCTTCAAGATCGCCAATCCGACGATCCTCGCGCGGATCGACGGGCATGAGCTCGACGCGTTGCTGCGCGGCTATGGGCATGAACCCTATTATGTCGGCGGGAGCGATCCGGCGGCGGTTCACCAGCAGCTTGCCGCCGCGCTCGACAAGGCGCTGGCGCGGATCCAGGCGATCCAGGCGGCGGCGCGGGTGGAGGGCGTGACGCCCGAACGACCGCGCTGGCCGATGATCGTGTTCCGTACGCCGAAGGGCTGGACCGGGCCGAAGTTCGTCGATGGCAAGCCGGTCGAGGGTACGTGGCGCGCGCATCAGGTGCCGATCGCGGACTTCAAGGATCCCGAGCATCTGCGCCAGCTCGAGGCGTGGATGCGGAGTTACCGGCCCGAAGAGCTGTTCGATGATACGGGCAAGTTCCTGGAGGAGTATGCGTCGCTCGCGCCGACCGGGCATCGGCGGATGGGATCGAATCCGCACACCAATGGTGGCGAACTGATGGTGCCGTTGTCGCTGCCTGATTTCCGTGAGTTCGCGGTGGCAGTGGACGCGCCGGGGACGGTGAAGGCCGAGGCCACGCGCGTGCTCGGGCGCTATCTGCGTGACGTGATGAAGCTTAATCTCGCGAGCGTGAACTTCCGCCTCTTCGGCCCGGACGAGACCGCGTCGAACCGGCTTGCCGACGTCTACGACGTGTCGGGAAAGGTCTGGATGGCGGAGATCGAGGCGGTCGACGAGCATCTCGGACCCGATGGGCGCGTGATGGAGGTGCTGAGCGAGCATCTCTGCCAGGGCTGGCTGGAGGGGTATCTGCTGACCGGGCGGCACGGGCTGTTCTCGTGCTACGAAGCGTTCGTCCACATCGTCGATTCGATGGTCAACCAGCATGCGAAGTGGCTGAAGACGACCAGGACGATCCCGTGGCGGCGGCCGATCGCGTCGCTCAATTACCTGCTGACGTCGCATGTCTGGCGGCAGGATCACAACGGGCTGTCGCATCAGGATCCGGGGTTCATCGACCACGTCGCGAACAAGACCGCGGACGTCGCGCGGATCTACCTGCCGCCCGATGCGAACTGCCTGTTGTCGGTCGGCGATCACTGCCTGCGCAGTCGCGGCTATGTGAACGTGATCGTCGCGGGGAAGCAGCCCGAGTGGCAATGGCTCGGGATCGACGCGGCGGTGCGGCACTGCACCGCGGGCGCGGGAGTCTGGGCTTGGGCGGGCGACGATGCCGACCCTGATGTGGTGATGGCGTGCGCGGGCGACGTACCGACGCTGGAGACGCTGGCGGCGGTGACGATGTTGCGTGCATACGTGCCCGATATCCGCATCCGGGTGGTCAACGTAGTCGACCTGATGGTGCTGCAACCACGCTCCGAACACTCGCACGGGCTCGACGAGCGCGAGTTCGACGCGATGTTCACGCGCGACAAGCCGGTAATCTTCGCGTTTCACGGCTATCCGGCAATGATCCACAAGCTGACCTATCGGCGCGCGAACCACGCCAATATCCACGTCCGTGGCTACAAGGAGATGGGGACCACGACGACGCCGTTCGACATGGTCGTGCTGAACGATCTCGACCGGTACCGGCTGGCGCTCGACGCGATCGAGCGCGTGCCTCGGCTTCGCGACTGCGTGCCGCGCGAGACCGCACGGTATTGGACGACGATGGAGCGGCACAAGCTCTACATCGCCGAGCAGGGCGACGATCTGCCGGAGGTGCGTGACTGGCAATGGGCACGGTAGAGGGGCGCGTGGTAGTTCTCGCGCTCAACAGCGGGTCGTCGTCACTGAAGTATGGGCTGTACGCGGTTGAGCGCGAACCGGTCGTGCTCGTTGGCGGTACGATCGAGACGGTCGACGACCATGGGCGCTTCTTTAACACGATCGAGACCGCGTTGAAGGGGTGGCCGACGCCTACAGTGATCGGTCACCGTATCGTCCACGGTGGCCCACACCGCAATGCGCATTGCCGGATCGACGATGCGGTGATGGCGGATCTGGAGGTGGCGTGTGCGTTCGCGCCGCTGCACGGACCGGCGTCGCTGGCGCTGATCCGGGCTGCGGAGGCGCGCTATCCGCGCGTGCCGCAGATCGCGTGCTTCGATACCGCGTTCCATGCGGACATGCCCGACATCGCCAGGACGCTGCCGATCCCGCGCGAATACCAGGCGACCGGCGTGCGGCGCTACGGTTTTCACGGCCTGTCCTGCGAGTCGATCGTCCGGCAACTCGCCGGCGATATGCCCGCACGGCTGGTGATCGCGCACCTCGGCAACGGCGCGAGCGTGACTGCCGTGCGCGATGGCCGATCGATCGACACCAGCATGGGGCTGACCCCGTCCGGCGGCGTGATGATGGCGACCCGGACGGGCGATATCGATCCCGGCGTGTTGCTGTACCTGCTGCGAGAAACCGAGCTGGACGCCAAGACGCTGGCGACGCTGGTCGATCATGCTTCCGGGATGACGGGTATCTCGGGGCTGTCCGGCGACATGCGCGTCCTGCGATCCGCGACGACCGGAGACGCCGACCTCGCCATCCGGATGTTCGAGCGATCGGTGTGCAAGCAGATCGCAGCGATGATTGCCTCGCTCGGCGGCGCAGACATACTCGTGCTGACGGGCGGCATCGGCGAGAACGACGGACTCACCGGCCGCGCCGTTCGCGACGGGCTGGCCTGGATACCGGATCTCGGCGTCCGTGTGATCGCGTCGCAGGAAGATGCGCAGATCGCCCTGCATGCCGCCGCGCTCGCGTGAGAACAGCGGCGAGTACGTGCTTTCCGAGTCCCGACGTCGGATACCTCCTGCGCTAAGCTCGGAACAGGATCAGCTCCATCGGAACCCGCATCATGCGGCGGCGATCGCGGGCCAGCGGGGAGTTCGCAATGAACGCTATCCACACCGAAATGCGCTATTTTCAGCGGCGGCTCGACGATACGCTGGCGATGGCGGACGCCGCGGCCGGCCCCTGCGCGCGCAAGGCCCATCAGTTGCTTGCGCGGCTGTACGGCGAGGCGCTGGACGCGCTTCTGGCGCAGGCGTCGACGATATCGGTTCAACGGCGACCGGCGTTCTCTGCTGGCATTCTGCGTGCGGATCGCAACGCGACGGCGCGTGGGCATCGGTCCTCGACACACCGGATGCAACGCACGCTGACGCTCGCCTCGTAGAGCGCCAGTCGCCTGACGGGACCTAGCTGGTCCCGTGGTCGCCGGTCGTCGCGAGATCGTGGAGCGCGACGAATGCCCTGAACAGCACGCGTGGATCGAACACGCCCTTGTACACCGCGGGGGGCGAACGGCGCAGGCCGAGTAACCCGTAGACCGCGGTCTGCGCCGAGCGGACCGAATATTCGACCGTGAACACGCAGTCGTCGGGCATCTCGCAATATTGGCCGATGATCGCGAGGTTGGCGGTGCCGGCGGGGATCACGTCGGGCCGGTCGCCATGCCTGCGCGGCATGAACTGGCTGGTGATGAACGGCATCATGCACGGGATGCAGATCGCGCTCGCGAGGATCGCCTCGGCCTTTGCAGCGAGACCGAGATGGCCGAGGATCTCGGTCATGATCTCGCGGCCGGTACAGTCGCCCATCGGCTTGCGGACGAAATCGCCGATCGCATCGACCGACAGGCCGTATCCCCAGAACACCGCGACGTCGTCAGGCTGGCCGAGAAAATGCGGCTGCGAGGGGATGACGATCGAGGCTAGCCAGCTCGACTCGGTGAACGTGATCAACCCGCCTTCACCGGGGACGTTGCCGGTCGCGTCGCGGATCAGCGTCAGCAGCGCGGCGTCGTGCAGCGTGGTCGTGAACGAGACCCATTTCGAGCGATCGACGTCCTCGGTGAACGCGGCCGGCTGGCCGAATTCCGGGCGATCCTTCGCGAGCCTTTCCCAGAGTTTCCACGCCCCGCCCATGCCTACGCCGTGCAATTCGGGCACGACGTCCATCGACCCGAGGCTGGAGCCTTCGGTCATCGAACCCAGCGTGAGCATCACGTAATCGTCGGTATCGATGCGGATTTCGCTGACCTTGTCGCCGCTCTCGATGCGGATGCCGCGGACGACGGTGATCCCGTCCTCTTCGGCCAGCCGGAGATCGGTGACGGTCGTGTTCATCCGGAACTGTACGCCGCGCGCAACCAGCCAGGCGTGGAGCGGGCGGACCATCGAGTCATACTGGTTCAGCGGCGTGCGCATGATCCCCTCCAGCCGGTTGAAGCCGCCGACCATGTGCGCGAAGCGGAGCAGGTATCGCTTGAACTCCACCGCGCTGTGCCAAGGCTGGAACGCGAAAGTGGTGCACCACATCATCCAGAAATTGGTCTTGAAGAACGCGTCGTCGAACTGATCGGCGATGGTGGAGCGATCGAGGATCGCCTCGGGCGTGATCGCAAGCCGTTCGAGACCGCGGATATGGTGTCCGGTCAGGCCGAATTCGGGCGCGACGTGGCGCTGTCCGCCGGAAAACGGGCGCGAATGCGACGACGTCTTCATCGTCGCGTTCCAGTCGAAGATCTCCTTCGTGACGGTCTTGTCGCCGTCCAGCGTCGGGACCGACGAGAAGAGATCGAACGTGCAGAGGTATTTCGACTCGAGCATCCGCCCGCCGCGCAGCGAATAGCCCTCCGCAGCGGAGCCGCCGCCGTCGAGGCTGCCACCGAGCAACGTGCCTTCGTCGATGATCGTGATATCCGTGCCGCGCATATCGCCGTCGCGGATGAGAAACAGTGCCGCGGCGAGCGAGGCGACCCCGCCGCCGACGAGGAATGCCCGGCCTTCGTCGCGGGGGACGGGGGCGGTGTCGGGGTCGTCCTGGAATGGATCGGTGGCGGTCATGGCAAAGTCCTTGGCGACAGAATGGGCTGATACGTGGGCGAGGTCATCCCGCGGCGTTCCAGCCGGACCAACTGCGATCGATCGACGCGGCGATCGCGGTGAGCAGGGAGGCGTCCCCGGTGCCGCGATCCAGGATGCGGTCGCCCTGGCGCTCGGCGGCATGGATCAGTGCGGGCGGCGGAGCGGTACCGTCGAGCAGGATCGCCTTGCCGCGCCAGCCGGATGCGCGCATCGCCCGCAGCATCTCGGTGCCGTCGTCGTCGGGATCGCGACCGCCATGTCCCTCGATATCGACGACGATGCAGGGAAAGTCCCGCGAGCGAGGGTCGGCAAGCAGCGCCGCACTGGTGGCGTAGGAGCGAACGTCGTAGCGCTCCGACAGCAGCATGATCTGGCGCGCGCGTCGGATCGCCGGATCGCCATCGACCAGCGATATGCCGATGCCGTCATGGGGGGTGGTCGAATGGTCGGTCATCGATGGTCCTTCGAGACATCGGATGACAGGGTCGAACCGCGCCGTCTGTACGTAGAAGACGAGGGGCGTCAGGCGGGTTCGGGCATCTCGCCCAGGCCGGCGGCGAACGCGATGCGCAGGACGTCGGACAGGCTGCGCGCGGACAGTTTCTCCATCAGGTTCGCGCGATGGACTTCGACGGTGCGCGTGGCGATGTCGAGGTCGTAGGCGATCAGCTTGTTCGGGCGCCCCAGCACCATGCCGTCGAGGACGTCGCGTTCGCGCGGCGTGAGCGCGGCGAGGCGGACGACCGCGTCGGCTGCGGCGAGATGCTCGCGGTCGGAGCGCGCCGCCTGCGCCAGCGCGGTCTCGATCGCGGCGAGCAACGCGGTGCGCTCGAACGGCTTTTCGAGGAATTCGACCGCCCCCGCCTTGATCGCGCGGACCGCCAGCGTCACGTCGCCGTGGCCGGTCAGCATGATCACCGGCAGCGCGATGCCGGACTGGGCCAGTCGCGCCTGCACGTCGAGACCGTCGATATCGGGCATGCGGACGTCGAGCAGCACGCAGCCCCGCGTCTCGCGCGTGACGGCCTTGAGGAAATGCGTGCCTGCCGGATACGTCTCGACCGCGTAGCCTGCCTTGCGCAACAGGAAGCCGACCGACTGGCGGATCGCCTCGTCGTCGTCGACGATGTGCACCGTTCGCCCTGGTTCAGTCATGGCTGGTGTCAGTCATCGGGTTCGCTTTCCAGGGGCGCTGCGAGCGGCACGGTGAAATGGAAGGCAGTGCCGCCCGCCGCGGTGCCGCCCGCCGCGATGCCGTCCGCCCAGATCCGGCCGCCATGCGCCTCGACGATCGTCCGGCAGATCGACAGGCCGAGGCCCATGCCGTCCTCCTTGGTGGTCGCGAACGCCTCGAACAGGCGGGCGCGGACCGCCGCGTCGATCCCCGTGCCCGTGTCGGTCACGCTGATTCGCATCCAGCCGTCGCGATCGGGCGCGGTCGCGATCGTGAGTTCCTTGCGCGGCGATGACGCCATCGACTGGATCGCGTTGCGGATCAGGTTGACGAGCACCTGCTGGATCTGGACGCGATCGACGCGAACCGTGGCGGCGTCGGTGTCGGCGTCTGTCGTGTCGGCGATCGTCTTGGTGACGGTGATGCCCGCTTCATGGGCGCCGAGCAGGCCGAGACTGGTCGCCTCCTCGACCAGCACGTCGAGCCGCTCGTCGCGAAACCCGGTATCGCCGCCATCGACGAACGCGCGCAGCCGTCGCACGATCGTTCCCGCACGCAGCGATTGCGCGGCCGCCAGATCCAGTGCCTCGGCGATATCGACGAGCAACGGCGTGTCGTCATCGCCGATCATCGCCCGCGTCGCCTCCAGGTAATTGGCGATCGCGGTCAGCGGCTGGTTGATCTCGTGCGCAAGCGTGGAGGCCATCGTCCCCATCGCGCTGACCCGCGACACATGGACGAGTTCGGACTGAAGCTCCTGCAGGCGCCGTTCGGTCGCGTGGCGGTTGGTGAGGTCGCGGATGAAGCCGGTGAAGATCCGTTCGCCCGCGATCGACGCCTCGCCGACCGCGAGTTCGATCGGAAACGTCTCGCCCCCCTTGCGCATGGCCCGTTCGAGACGGACGGCGCCGATGACATGGCGCTCCCCGGTGTGCCGATACGTCCTCAGATGCGCATCGTGATCGCGCGCCTCGGCCTGCGGCATCAGCATCGCGACGTTCTGGCCGATCACCTCACGGGCCGCATAGCCGAAGACAAGCTCCGCGGCGGCGCTGAACGAGGCGACGATGCCGTTCTCGTTCATCACGATCATCGCATCGGGGACGGTGTTGAGGATCGAGCGAAGGTGATGTTCGCGCCGCACGATCGCCGCCTCGGCAGCCTTTTCGCGCGTGATGTCGCGGATGACCTTGCCGAACCCGCGCAATGCGCCCGCATCGTCGTGCAGCGCCGTTATGGTCACCGCGGCGAGAAATTCGGAGCCGTCCTTGCGGACGCGCCAGCTCTCTTCCTCGATCCGTCCGCAGGCATGCGCCTGGGCGAGATCGGCCTCGGGCTTGCCCGTCGCGATATCGTCGGCCGGATAGAAGATCGCGAAGTCCCGGCCGATGATCTCCGCTTCGGCCCAGCCCTTGATGCGTTCGGCGCCGCGGTTCCAGATCGTCACCCGGCCTTTCGGATCTAACATGTAGATCGCGTAGTTGGTCGCGCCGTCGATCAGGAGCCCCAACTCTTCGGCGAGCGCGGCATCGCCGCGTGCCACCGCGTCGCCGGTCAGGCCGCCGTCCGGAGACTGCGCGGCGATCATGCGCGCGGCACAGACTGTCTTGGCAATGATCTGCAAGTCATTGAGACGAGGGCCTTGTTCGACGAACGGCTCCAGCGTGTCTTCCGCCGAGAGTTCGACGTGCAACGTTGGAACATGACCCATGTTAAGCTAGATATCCGCTATGTGCTAATAGTCCTTCGACGAGGATTATCACCGCCAAAATCGTCCCGCCGATGAATGGTCTTGGATTCATCGCGATCGACGCGGCCAGATACTTGCGGAGCGCCATCGCGATCATGCACTAATGCGATAGTAGCGTGCAGCGTCGGTCGCGCAGCAACAGATCTCGCGTGACCCCGCCGAACGCCCATTCGCGAATTCTGCTATGGCCGTAAGCGCCGGCCACGACGAGGTCGGCGTCGACGTCGTTGGCGATCGAGGCGAGCGTATCGATACTGGTGCCCTTCATCCGCACCACGATCTTGTCCACGTCGACGCTCTGCCGTGCGAGCCACGCGGCGACATCCTCGAGCGGCGCGCGAGCGTCGAGCGCATCGATCGCGACCGCGACGATGATCACGCGGTCTGCGGCGTGTAGTATCGGCAGCGCATCGCTCACCGCACGGCGACATTCGCGCGTGTCGGTCCAGGCGACCATGACCGTCCTGAAGCTTGCCGTGGCGGCACCGTCGGGCACCACCAGCACCGGACGGCCTGCGCGCAGGATAAGCTCGCCGGTATCGGCATGCGTCGACAGGTCGGCGTATCCCGGCCCGGCGCTGGTGATGACGAGATCGGCCGAGCGCGCATTCTCCGCGACGACATGCACGATGTTGATGAGCGTCGGGATCGAGCGCCATTCGAGGACGTGGCCAGCGAGCCGCTCATGCGCGTGGAACTCGGTCTCGGCGCGGGCGAGTTCGTCGGCGACGATATCGCGTTCGATCACGGCATATTCGCCGCCGAGATAGCCGTCGCACGCACCGATCTGGACCGGCTGGCAGGCGGCGATGCCGATCACCGACGCGCCGTGGCGATCGGCGAGCGTCGCCGCGACGTCGAGCAACGCGGCGTTCGGTCGTCCGCCGTCGAGATGCACCAACAGGGTGGAATAGGTCATTGTCGCGTTCCCCGATCCGGCTTCGATCCGGGCGCATATTCGGCGCCCCGATCCGATCAGCGGTTTCGTCGATGACGCGGGGTCGCGAAAGGATCGGGAACTACGCAGGCCGACTGCCAGGACGGTGTGCGTAGTTCCCGACGCTGTCGGCGCCGTGGCCCCTCGATAGGGTGACGCTCGCCGGTTCGGGGCTCTCGTGCCGCGCCATCCTTTAGGAGAGTGTCATGACAGCCGACGCCAGATTGCAGAAAGCCGTGCTCGCCGAACTGAACTGGGATCCAAGCGTACCCGCGGGGCATATCGGCGTCACCGCGAACGGCGGCGTCGTCACGCTCAGCGGCCATGCCGGCAGCTATGCCGCGAAATACGCCGCCGAGCGTGCCGCCGGGCGCGTCGAAGGCGTGAAGGCGGTTGCCGAAGAGATCGAAGTGCGGCTCGAGGAACGCTTCAAGCGCGGCGACGAGGCGATCGCCAGCGCCATCGTCGAGCGGCTGTCCTGGGATACTACCGTGCCGCACGACACGGTCCGGGCGCAGGTCGAGGATGGCTGGGTGAGCCTGCGCGGCGAAGTGCGCTGGCATTTCCAGAAGGACGCCGCTGAGGCCGCGGTACGGCCGCTTGCGGGGGTCATCGGCGTGATGAACCACATCGCGCTCACGCCGCGCGTCGACGTCACCGACGTCAGCAACGATATCCGGACGGCGCTGCACCGTTCCTGGTTCTTCGATGGCGACACGATCAAGGTCACGGTCGATGGCGGCACCGTCAGGCTGACCGGCTCGGTCGACTCGCCGCACGATCGCAAGGTCGCCGAGCGGACGGCCTGGGCAGCACCCGGCGCGGTCATGGTCGAGAACCTGCTCCAGGTCGTGTAATCGTGCGCCGCGTCGTCGTGCACCGCGAACATCATGTCGCGGACCGGATCGGCTGGCTGCGTGCGGCGGTGCTCGGCGCAAACGACGGGATCGTGTCGACCGCAAGCCTGATCCTCGGCGTCGCCGCCGCCGGCGCGCCGTCCGGCGCGATCGTCGTCGCGGGTATTGCGGGGCTGGTTGCAGGCGCGATGTCGATGGCGGCGGGCGAGTATGTCTCGGTCAGCGCCCAGGCCGATACCGAAACCGCCGAACTCGACCGCGAGCGCCACGAACTGGTCGAGGACCCGGTTGGCGAGCTCGCTGAGCTGGCAGGGATCTATGTCGAACGCGGCGTGGACCCCGATACCGCCGCGACGGTTGCGGCCCAGTTGATGGCGAAGGACGCACTTCGCGCGCATGCTCGCGATGAGCTCGCCATCACGGTCGGTGCAGGGGCCAGGCCGGTGCAGGCGGCGCTCGCGTCGGCGGCGAGCTTCATCGTCGGCGCGGCGATGCCGGTGCTGATCGTGTTCGTCGCGTCGCGTTCGTCCCTCATCGTGGCGGTCGCCGGCGGATCGCTGGTCGTCCTCGCACTGCTGGGCGGGATCGGGGCGAAGACTGGCGGCGCAAACATCTGGCGCGGGGTCGTCCGGGTCACGTTCTGGGGCGCGTTCGCCATGGCCGCGACCGCAGCGATCGGCCGGCTGGTCGGCACGGCCGTGTGATCTCCGCCGACGTTGTGGCGGTATAGCGTCGATCGACCTTCATCCCGGCGCTAGGGGACCTCGAAGCGAACCGTGATCCGTCCTGCTGCGTAGTTTCCGACGGTAATGCGCACGCCGATCGCCGGATAGCGACGGTTGGGTAATATTTTCCCGATCGGACCCCATGATGACGATCCGCCGCATGACGTGCAGCCTCGCGCTCGCCTTGAACGTTGCGACGATTTCCGCAGCGCAAATGCCGGCGCAATTACCCGCCCCAATGCCTACCAGCATCGATGGCCGGATCGAGCAGCTCAAGCCCGGCGAGTTCCTCTGGGCGCCGGCGATCGCGCCGGCCGGGCCCGTTACCATCATCGTGAGTCTCGCCACGCAAAAGGCCTATGCCTACCGGAACGGCGTGCCGATCGGTGTCTCGACCGTCTCCACCGGCAGCGACGGCCATGCGACGCCGACGGGAGTGTTCACCGTGTTGCAGAAGGACGCGGACCACGTCTCCAACCTCTACAAGGACGCCGCGATGCCGTTCATGCAGCGGCTGACCTGGGGCGGGATCGCGATGCATGCGGGCAACCTGCCGGGCTATCCCGCGTCGCACGGCTGCATCCGCCTACCACCCGCGTTCGCCAAGCTGCTGTTCGGGATCACGCGTCTGGGGATCACCGTCGTCACCACGCAGGACGCGCGCGTTCCGGTGGTGGCGGCGACGCCGGGCATTCTGGGTGCAGGACGGTCGGGTCGCGAAGACTTCGCGTGGAATCCCGCGCTGTCGCGGACGGGCCCGGTGTCGATCGTCGTCAGCGGCCGCGACAGGCGTGTCGTCGAGCTGCGCAACGGTATCGAGATCGGTTCCAGCGCGATAACGGCCGATGCTCCGATCGAACGGACGTCGGCCTTCACGCTGCAATCGGTCGATGCGTCGGGTGAACACTGGCTGCGGTTGCCGCTGCCGGGCGATACGCGAACCGGCGAGCTGACCGCAGAGGATCGCGCCAAGGGGCAGTTGCCGGACAAGTTCCGCGCTGCGCTGGCGACGGTGCTGACGCCGGGCACGACCCTGTTGGTGACGCGCGAGACGCTGGCGAATGCCGGAACGGGAACGCCGGTGACGATTATCGAAACGGGTGCCCCGGCCGGTGCCGAAGCGGGCGGCCGATGATCGTCGATCGACCGATCGACGCGCCGGTACCCTCGGCAACGATCTGGCACGCGACATCGACCGATCACGTCATGGCGGTGCTGGGAACGCGCGACGCGGGCCTGACCGCGGCAGAAGCCGCCGGGCGGTTGATCCGCGACGGTCTCAACGAGCTCGCGCCGCCGCCGGTGCCGTCGACGCTGCTGCTGTTCCTGCGGCAGTTCAACAGTCCGCTGATCTATCTGCTGGTCGCGGCGGCGTCGATCTCGCTCTCGCTTGGCCATCGGACCGATGCGGGGTTCATCGGCGTCGTCCTGCTCGTCAACGCGGCGATCGGCACGTTTCAGGAGAGCAAGGCGGCGGACAGTCTGGCGGCGCTCGGGCGGATGATCGGCCAGACCGCGATGGTGCGGCGTGGCGGGATGGTATCGGTGATCGATGCCCGCGCGCTGGTCGTCGGGGACGTGGTCGAGCTGGAGAGCGGCATGGCGGTGCCTGCCGACATCCGCCTGTCCTCGAGCAGCGCGCTGCGCGTCGACCAGTCGACGTTCAGCGGGGAATCGATCGCGGTCGCGAAGGATCAGGCGGTCGTCCTGCCCATCCGAACGGCACCTGGCGAACGCGCGACGATGGTCCTGGCGGGGACGATGATCGAGCAGGGACGCGGCGTCGGGATCGTCGTCGCGACCGGGGCGAACACTGCGCTCGGCGCGATCGACGAGTCGTTGCGCGCGACGAAGCCGACCCCGCCGCCGCTCGTGATCCGGCTCGACAGACTGGCGCGCCAGATCAGCATCGCGACGATCGCCCTGATCGTCCCGTTTGCGCTGGTGCTGTGGGTGCAGGGCCGGCCGGGCGATCAGATACTTTTGCTCGCGGTCGCGCTCGCGGTGTCGGCGATCCCAGAGGGGTTGTCGATCGCGGTGACGGTCGCGCTGGCGGCAAGCACCAGGCGGATGGCCGCGCGCAACGTGATCGTTCGCTCGCTGCCCGCGGTCGAAGGGCTCGGCGCCTGCACGATCATCGCCAGCGACAAGACGGGGACGCTGACGCGAAACATCCTGTCGGTCGAGCGCATCCTGCTGGCCGACGGGCGGAGGTTCGTGCGGGCCGATTGGGCGGATGATAGTCTGGCGGCGATGCGGCGGGCGGCAGCGCTCTGCAACGAGGCTTCGGTCGGCCCTGACGGCATGCCGGTCGGGGATTCGGTCGACGTGGCGCTGTTGGGCTTCGCGCGTGACGGCGGCGAGGATCTGGCGGTGCAGCACGCGGTACCCCGGATCGCGGCGCTGCCGTACGAACCCGAGCGCAAGTTTTCGACGGTCTTGGTCGCCGAAGGTAGCGGGGCACGGATGTTCGCCAAGGGGGCGCCCGAAGTGGTCCGGCGGATGTGTCATGCGATCGACCCCGTGGCGCTGGAAGCCGCGACGGCGATGGCGGAAGACGGCTACCGCGTGATCGCGGTCGCTGCCTCGGACGGCCCGACCACGACCGATCCGGACGCGCCTATCGGGCTCGTGCTGCTTGGCTGGATCGGGCTGATCGATCCGGTCCGCCCTGAGGTGCCGGGAGCGATCGCGCGCTGTGCCGAGGCCGGGATCGGCGTGCGAATGGTGACCGGCGATCATCCCGGTACCGCGCTGACGATCGCGCGCGGGCTCGGGCTCGAGGTGGCCACTGATCAGGTGGTCACCGGCACGGAGATGGCCAGCCTGGCCGACCAGCCGGCGCGGCTGGCCGGGCTCGTCCTCGGCGGACGCGTATTCGCGCGGATCGAGCCGGTTCAGAAGCTGGAGATCGTCCGCATCCTTGCCGCCAGCGGTGAACTGGTCGCGGTGACGGGCGATGGCGTCAACGATGCGCCCGCGCTCCAGGCCGCTCATATCGGCGTGGCGATGGGTATCGCGGGCACCGACGTCGCTCGCGGCGCCGCCGATCTGGTGCTCGCCGACGACAATTTCGCCTCGATCGTCGCCGGCGTCGAGGAGGGCCGCGTGACCTACGCCAACGTGCGGCGGATCGTCATCATCCTGCTCGCGACCGGGATCGCCGAGATCGGCATGTTCATCGGCGCGGTGATGCTGGGCCTGCCGATGCCGCTGACCGCGGTGCAGCTGCTGTGGCTCAACCTCGTCACGAACGGCGCGCAGGACGTGATGCTCGGGTTCGGGCGCGGCGAGGGTGACGAACTGCGCCAGCCGCCCCGACCGCCGAGCGCGCCGATCCTCGACCGCAGTGCGATCGCGCTGATGATCCCGCCGGCGCTGTTGATGACCGGGCTGGCGTTGTACCTGGTATCGGGGATGCACCGCGACGGGCGGCCGCTCGCCGAAATCCAGAACGCGGTGCTGCTGATGACGGTGCTGTTCCAGAACGCCTATGTGCTGTGCATGCGCAGCGAGCGACGCTCGATCCTCCGCGAGCCGTTGCTGTCGAACGCGTGGCTGCTGGTCGGCGTCGGCATCGCGATCGCGTTGCAAGTGACCGCGATGCTGTGGCCGCCGCTGGGCCGGGTTCTGGGCACCGCGCCGGTGTCTGCGGCCATCCTGTGGTTCTGCGCGGCGGCAGTCGTCGCGACGATCGTCGTGACGGAGGCGACCAAGCACGGCGTTGCGATATGGCAGCGGCGTTACCGGCGCTGACGGGCGAGCGAAAGGATCGGCCGGCGCCAGGCCGCGACGGGCTGTACATCCAGCGTCGCTTGCGGCGAAATGCGGTCGGCCACCACCGTGAACCGATCGTCGTCGACCAGCACTTCGGGGATCAGTGGGCGACAATTATAGGTCGAGGCCATCGTCGCGCCGTATGCCCCGACGGTGCGGAACACCGCGAGATCGCCGCGGCGGACTTCGTCGATCGCGCGGCCCATCGCGAAGGTATCGCCGCTTTCGCAGACCGGACCGGCGATGTTGGCGACCATCCGGCGACCGTTCGGTTCGACCGCGATGAAATCATGGAACGCGTCGTACAGCGCGGGCCGCGCGAGATCGTTCATGGCTGCGTCGACGATGACATAGGGATGCTTCGCGCCGGGTTTCACCCAAAGTATCTCGGTCAGCAGCACGCCGGCCTCGCCCGCCACGAACCGGCCCGGCTCGAACATCAGCGTCGCGTCCCAGTCGCGCGTGACGCGCGCGACCATCGCGCCGTACGCTGCGGCGGTCGGGTAGATCTCCTCGGGGCGATAGGGGATGCCGAGCCCACCGCCGAGGTCGACATGCGTTATCCGATGCCCTGCCGCACGCAGGTCCGCGATCAGCGTGCCGATGCGCGAGATGGCGGCCTCCAGCGGTGCGAGATCGGCGATCTGGCTGCCGATATGGATCGCGACGCCGCGCAGATCGAGGCCGTCGAGGCGTGCCAGTCGTGCATAGATGCCCGGCGCATCGTCCAGGCCGACGCCGAACTTGTTGTCGCGCCGGCCGGTTGAGATTTTCGCGTGCGTGCCCGCATCGATGTCGGGATTGACGCGCAACACCGCCACCGCGCGCCGCCCGCGCGCCGCCGCCAGCCCCGCCAGCACGACGCCTTCCTCCTCGAACTCCACGTTGAACTGGCCAACCCCCGCATCAAGAGCAGCGATCATCTCCGCATCGGTCTTGCCGACGCCCGAAAAGACGATTGCCCGCGCGGGAATGCCGGCGGCGAGCGCGCGCAGCATCTCGCCGTGCGACACGATGTCGGCGCCATATCCCTCGGCCGCGAGCAATCGCAGTATGGCGAGATTGGGATTGGCCTTCACCGCGAAGGCGACGTGCTGGCGTGCGATCGGCGCGAGTCCGGCCCTGAAGGCGCGAGCGGAGGCGCGAAACGCGGCGGTCGAATAGACATAGGCAGGCGTGCCGATGCTCGCGGCGATCGCGGGCAGGGGCACGCGTTCGGCGTGGAGGACGCCGTCGCGGTAGTGGAAAGGGGACATGATGGATCCTGGAAAAGCCCATGTCGCGCGATCCCGCAGCGAGCGGGACCGCGCGTTACGATAAGGAGGGGTTGCCGGTCGAAAGGCGCGCGTTCAGCGGGTGGGGTGGGTCTTCACGCCCGAGCGCTGCCGTCGCTGGCCACGGATCGCGGCGACGAGGTTGCGGTGGCCGCTGCGTTCGACGCGGAAGGCCATCGGCACGCGCTTGCCCTGCACGATCAGCACGACTCCCGCGACGGCGAGCACGAACGCCGCCAGCCCGAGCAGCGTGTCGATTCCGTGCATCGATGGCAGGTCTCGGCGGCTGCCGATCGTGCAGGCAAGGCCGAAGACCGCGACGCCGGCGATACGCCAGGCGAGATCGCGCGTGGTCATGCCGCCACCGCCCGCGCGATCGTCGCGGGATGATCGATCACGACGCGTCCGGCGGCTGCGATCGCGACCGACAGACCGGCGCGGCCTGCACTGTTGTCGCACAGCAGGATATCGGCGGGAAATTCGGCTTCCTCGGTGAGCGCCGCGCGCAGGTCCGCCATTTCGAACGTCATACCGATGGCGGGATCGTCGAGCGTGGCGGCGGCGGCGCGGGCCAGGCCAATCAGCGCGGGCGCGCCGTCGATGCCGCGACCCTCGATCGCGGTGAACCCGAGCGAGCGCGCATGGCGTACCGCTCGCAAGAGCAGCGTGCCGACGCCGCAATCGGCATCGACGATGCGAACGCTGCGCCGTTTGGCGAGTCGTAGTTCGCCGAGCGCGGCGGCGATGGCGGGCCAGCGATCATCATGCTCGGGACGCGTCGCGGTCGCAGGGGCGTTCGGACGCCTGCGGGACTGAAGGCTATGCGAGACGGACATGTCTGGCGCTCCGGAAAACGAGGGACGGGACGGTCACGCGGCACGCGGCAGCGCGGTTTCCCAAGGGGCGACCGGTTCGAACGAAACCTGCGGCACCAGCGGTGTCGTCACGACCACCACCCTTGCGCCGGGAAAGCCGTGGCGCTCGGCACGCGCGAACGCCATCGCCGCGGGGAACGAGACGAACCGCCCTTCGAGCCGCCCGCCGCTTTCCTGGACCAGCCAATGGCCGGCGGCGTCCTGTCCTACGGTCAGGGTCGAGATGCCTTGGTCGGGCTCCGGATCGGTAACCAGCAACACTTTCGGGCTCCTTCATGCTGTGAGGAGCCGGTAATTATGCGCGCCGACATAGCATCACGAGCCCGATTTCGGCCTGCGCGCATAGGGTTTGCATAGCGTCAGGTCGGTGTCGACGACGTGCGCCCGAACCGGTCGCGGGCGAAGAGGATCGATCGGTCGAGCAGGAAGATCGCAAGTGTCGACACTCCGAGCATCGGGAAGGCGAGGCCGGCTGCGATCAGGATCGCGATCGCGCCCTTGATCCGGGCGGAGGGGACGCGGGCCGGGGCGGCGAGGCGGCCTGCCGGGCGTCGTTTCCACCACATGACGATGCCGCTGACGACGAGCACGACGATCGCGATGCAGATCGACAGCATCACGAGCTGGTTCACGAGGCCGAAATAATTGCCCATGTGAAGCTGGACGCCAAGCTCGATCGCCTTTGCCGCCCAGCCGTAATCGGGATAGCCGACCTCGCTGATCAGGCTACCGGTCCAGCGATCGAAATAGAGCGTGCGCTGGCCCTGCGGTCGGTCGGGGTAGGTGTAGGCGGTGTAGACACCGGTGGGGCCGCTCGGCAGGAACAGGCGGTAGGCGCCGGTCATGCCGTGTTGGCGGGCGACCGAGTTGGCGATCCGGTCTATCCCAGACACGGCCACGTCGTCGCGGACGGCCATCGCCATCTCGTGTCCGGCATGCCCTGCATGTTCGGACGAGGGCGCCGAGCTTGGCATCGGCGCGAGTTCCATCGTCCACGGAGCCTCGCCGAGCGCCGTCTTCATCGGCACGCTCGTCGGCGCGTTGTGCGTGCGGTTCGAGGCGGGGTAGCCGATGCCGATCGCCGCGGTGCCTCGGTTGAGGAGGTCGCCTTCGATCCCCGCCCAGGGGAGTCCGGTCAGCAGCAGGAAGGCGATGAACGCGACCGACCAGACACCGATCACCGCGTGCAGGTCTCGCCAGAACAGCCGTCCGCCGGCGCGCAGCCGGGGATAGAGGATGCCGGCGAACCCGCGCCGGTTGCGCGGCCACCAGAGGTAGAGGCCGGTGGCGATCAGGACCAGCGCCCAGCAGGCCGCCAGCTCGACAACGCGATCACCGATCGTCCCGAGCGTCAGCGACCCATGCATCGCGTCGGCGAACCCGACCAGCGTGCGGGCGTAGATCGTCGATCCCAGAACGCGACCGGTGCCGGGATCCACTGCCACGCGCCGTGGATCGCCTCGGTCGGGCGTTACGTAGACGACGGCCGACCGGTCGGCCGAGCCCGGAAGGTCGATCCGGGTCGCGGCGCCTGGATATGCGGTCAGCGCGGCGCGGATCATGCGGGACGGCGGCACGGTCGTCGTATGCAGCGCGACGAAGCGTTGCGAAGGATAGAGCGCGTCGTCGATCTCGTCGTTGAAGAGATAGATCGCACCGGTGATGCTGAGGATCAGCAGGAACGGCGCGACGATAAGGCCGGCGTAGAAATGCCACCGCCAGATCGCGCGGTAGGCCTTCGGATCGATCGAACTGGCGGACGCCATTGGGAAACCCCTGCTCAGAAATGCGTGGAAAGGGCGATTTCGACGCTGCGAGGCGCGCCGATATAGACGTTGGTCGTCGGGTAGCCCGAATACTCGCCGTAGAATGCGTTGGTCAGGTTGCGACCGCGGACCGAAACGGAGGCTTGCGGCGCGACCTGATAGCTGACCGACGCCTCGACAACGGTATGGCCGCGGACGAAATAGGTGTTGGCGGTGTCGGTGTAGAAACCCGAGACGTGGCGGACGAAACCGCCGAGCGTCACCGGGAGCGCCTTGATCGTGTAGAGTGCGGACCCGCTGACGGTGGTCGAAGGCGTGTTGATCGGGCGATTGCCGGCGCGATCGATGCGGGCGCCCGCGATGAGTTCGCTGAGCTGATCGTAATTGGCGTCGGTATATGCGGCGCCCGCCGACAGCGAGAGCGCGTCGGTGACGGCTGCACCGATGCTGAGTTCGACGCCCTGCGAGGACTGCTCGCCGCCCTGCACTGTCTGTTGCGGATTGGTCGGATCGCGGGTGAGGATGTTACTCTGCTCGATGCGGTAGGCGGCACCGGTCATCGTCAGCCGCTTGGCGAAGGCGGAGGCCTTGAAGCCGACTTCGTAGGCGCGGCCCTTGGTGAGCTTGTAGCCGGTGTTGACGATCGACTGGAGCAGGATCGAGGACACGGGCGTGACCGCGGTCGTGTATTGGCCGTAGACGGTGATGTCGGGCGTGAGGTCGTAGGTGGTGCCGATCCGCCACGAGAACGGATCGTAGGTCGGCGTACCGCGTGTGACGGCGCCGTTGGCGTTCAGGTTGACGATGACGCGGGTGAGATCGATGTGATCGTAGCGTGCGCCGCCGACCAGCAGCCATCCGGGGGTGAGGTTCAGCGCATCCTCGGCGAAGACGGAGGCGGTCTTCAGCTTCGACTGGTAGATGACGTTGGTGGTGGAATAGGCGGCGGCGTCGGTCGGGAAGATGCCGACGACAGGCGCGTACGGATCGACGTTGGTGATCCGTGCGGCTGCGTTACCGCCGATCGGGCCTTGCTGGCGCGGGTTGGTAAAGTTGGTGTCGTTATATTCGCCGCCGAGGCTGAAGCGGTTGCGCAGGCCCGCGATCTTGCCGTCGTTGGCAATCACTACACGTTCGTTCCAGAAGCGGTGATCATGGTAGATTCGCTGGATCGATCGCGCGAAGCTGCCGTTCGGGAATGTAGGCGTGGGGGCGGTGAAGACCTGATCGCCGCTCAGTACGAAATCGCGTTTGGCATGATACCAGGTGAAGTCGTTGGCGACCGACCAGCCGCTGCCGATCGCATAGTCGATCCGCGAGCGCAGCGTCGTGTCGCGCGCGCCGGAATAGGCGCCGGCAGGGTTGTAGTTGCGGCGGCGTAGCGCCTTGTCGAGGACCATGCCGTTGGGGCTGCGAAGCGCGTCGCTTGGGTCGCGCGCGACCGCGGCGGAAACGAACGGGAGGCCCTGATAGCTGCTGTCGTAGCGATCCTCGTAGTGATCGACCGCGAGCAGGACGGACAAATCGGGCGCGGGCTTGAGGAGGATGCTGGCGGTGAGACCGGTGGAACGCGTCGCGTTGTCGTCGACGTCGTAGAGGCTGTCGGAATGCAAATAGCTGGCGTCCGCGCGGATCGCGACGGTGTCGGACAGCTTGAGGTTGACGCCGCTCGCCGCGGTCACGGTGGCGAAGCTGCCGATGCTGAGCAGTCCGTCGAGATGGTCGCCGTCGAGGGTGGGTTTGCGCGTGATCTTGTTGATGACGCCGGCCAGCGCGCCTTCGCCGTAGAGGACCGAGGCGGGACCCTTGATGACGTCGATCCGGTCGTAATGCCAGACGTTGGTGTCGCGCTGGACGACGGTCGAGGTGGAGACGCGGACGCCGTCCTGAAGGATCGATACGGCGCCGCCCGAAAAGCCGCGCAACGTCACGACGGCAGGGTTGCCGGGGACGTTGCCGGCGATCGCGCCGACCACCGAATTGAACGCCTCGCGCGCGGTGCGCAGGCCCTGGACCTGCATGTCGGCCTGGGTCAGCGTCTCGACCGTGGCGGGCGTTTCGCGCACCGACAGGCCGAGGCGGCTGCCGGTGTCGGACGTGCGATCGAGCTTCAGCTTATCGCGCTGGCCGTTGACGACGATTTCGGTCTGCGGATCGTCCGTATCGGTTGCGTGGGCGGGGGAGGCGAGTGCGACGATGGACGCCGAGGCGGCCAGGAATGTTCTGAACATGCGAGTCCCTGTTCGTCATGGCGACGCACGAAGGCGCCGGCATGGATGCCGTGGTCCGCGCGGCGACATCGCGCGCGGAGGCTGTTCCGTCCGGTGTGCGGACGGTCGAAGCGGTGTGATCGGCGGGTTTTAAGGTCGTCAGATCACGCGGAGACGCGTGGGGGACCTCGCAAGGGTGGCCTGAGATAGGCGGGCGCGGCGACGGGGGTGGTCGATGTCCGACGAAACCCCATGGCGACGATGAACGCGATCGCGATCGCGAGCAGCAGCGGATCGACCGCGGCGAGCGAAGGTGCGGACAGCCCGGAGAACGCGCAGGGCATCTCGCGACCTTGGTGATCGCTCTTGTCCTGGTGATGCATCATGCCGGGCATTGTCTTGGCCATCGTCGTGGCCTTGGCCATCATCGTTGCCATCGTGGGCGCGGTGCCGCCGCAGATCTGGATCGTCACCGTGCCCCCGGAGACGACCGGCATGAAGCCTGCGGGGACGAGGATCTTCATCGCCAGCGCACACGTGATCAGCCACGCCGACAGCGTGCGGTGATCGAGGAAAAGGCGACGGAACCCGGCCAAGCGTACCGCCTACGCCGAGCGCGCGGCGGTGTCACTTGGGCAAACGGTCCGCTCCGCCGCGATATCGAAATCAGCCTCGCCGGAGCCGTTTCCAGCCGAGCCAGATGCCGCTGACCGACGTGACGAGACCGACGATCGAGAACAGCCAGAGCAGCAGATCCCAGAGCGGGCGATGCAGCGTCAGCACGTTCAGATCCCATTTGTGGAGCAGATCGAATGCCCAGCGATAGGCCCGGCGGCGGCGGTCGATAGTCGCGAGTACCTCGCCGGTCTGGGGGTCGATGTAGAGCCAGGTCGCTGGCGGGTCGTCGAACCGTAGCCGGAGGACCGGCAGGCGCGGCTTGCCACCCGGCTCGTACCAATAGGCATCGGGCGCGGTTAGCCGGTCGAGCGCGATCAGCGTCGCGCCGTGCTGGAGTCGCCGTGCGGCGGCGACGATTGCCGGCGTGCTGGGGCGGGCCGGTGCGAGGGTCGCTGCACCGAGGGTCGTCCGTTTTCCATCGGCGTATTCGAGCAGGACGAGCGGCTTATGCGCGTTGTCGATCAGCCGGGCGCGGACGGCGCCCGATCCGGCGGCGCGCAGTCGATCGAGATCGACGAGAGGCATCGCGTCGGACGCGGCATAGGCGCGTACGGCCGCGGCGTCGGGTTCGGCACTGCGGAACAGGTGCCAGGGATCGACCGACAGCCAGCCGCTGAAGATCCATGCGATCAGGAAGCCTCCGCCGACCAGACCGGCGACGTGATGCCACAGCATCCAGCCGCGATAGGGCGTCATCCGGCCGCCCTTGAACCGGCGGGATCCCGTCCGCGTGCGCAGGATGCCGATCCACATTCCTGCCACCGCTGCGGCGATGCAGGGGCCGGAAACCCACATCACGACCTGACGCCAGGCGGAATTGTCCTGCCGTAATATCGTCGGATACAGCCAGTGCGGCACCGAGCCGAGCCAGTTCCAGACGCGTTCGCTGCGTGTCGTCGACTGGACGATGCCGCCTGTCGAGGAGGACACGTACAACTGCGTGCCGCTCGGATCTGCGAGTGTCACTTTCGAGAGCGGACGATGCCGGTCGAAGCCGCCGGAGACCGTCCATTGATCGCGAACGATGCGCTCGACCTGCGCTGTAGGTGCCCGACCAAAGCGGCGTGCCACGCGCGTGGCGTAGGCGGCGTCGACTGGCGCAAGCAGGGCGCCAGCGTCAGCGGCAACGGTTCGCCGGTCGCCTTCCCAGCGTCCGATCCGCCAGACGGGGACGCCGTCGCGCATCTCGAGCAACAGCTCCTGCGGCAGGTGTCCGCCGTCGATGGGCGGCGGCACGTTCACAGCGCGCCAGTCGATCGGCTCAACTTGCGCGAGCGTCTCGGCCAGTGTGAGCGACGGATAGGGGACGTACAGCATCACCAGCCCCGACACGAACCACATCGCGAAGAACAGGCAGCTGGCGATGCCGACCCACCGATGGACGAGATACAGCCAGCGCCGGCCGACCCTGCCGAACGACGCTGCGCGGCGGACGTCAGAACCCGGCACGAAGCGACACGTCCACCGCGCGAGGCCGTCCGAGGATCCACTGCTGCACACCGTAGCTGTTGATCGCATAATCCTTGTCGAGCAGATTATAGACGTGGAGATCGACCGCGACCCGCGGCGTCAGTGCGTAGGACAGCGTGGCGTCGACGGTCACGTAACCGGGTATGCGGAAGTCGTTCGCGTTATCCGAATAGCGGCGTCCGACATACCGGAGTCCCGCGCGCGCCTGGAACGCCCGCGTCGCGGTCCAGCGCAGCCACAGGTTCGCCATCGTCTCGGGTACGTCGGGCGGCGTGTTGCCGGCGTAACTCCTGCCGCCCGAGACGAAATCGTCGAACCTCGCGTTCAATACGCTGCCGTTCGCGTCGACCCCGAACCCCTTGGGCAAGTCCAGCGAGACGGCAGCCTCGATACCCTTGGCGGATCGCTGGCCGACCTGCTCGATCGGACTGGTCGGCGTCAGCTGCGACAGCAGACCTTTCTTGACGATGCGATAGGCCGCGATCGTCGCGGTGCCGCGTCCGCCCAGGAACACCGCCTTGGCGCCGATCTCGACCTGATCGCCTTTTGCGTTGCTGAACTGCACCTGCCCGGTCGAATAGGTCGTCAGCGTGCCGAGCGGATCGACCCCGGTCGCGTATTGCGCATAGAGCGAGACGGTAGGAATTGGTTGATAGACGCTGCCGACGCGCCACGTCGTGTTGTCGAGTCGCTTGTCGAGCGCCAAGGTTTCCGTGGGGACGGCGACCGTGGAGTCGATCGTCCGGCGCTGGATCCGATCGCGTTCGTACCGGATGCCGCCGACGATCGAGACGTGATCGCCGAGCTTCAGCCGGTCCTCCGCGAAGATCGCATATTCGTTGGTCCGCGTACGATAGCGCGGTGCGATCCCCTGCGTGTCGACGATCAGGCCGGGGTCGAAGTCATACGGGTCGACTGGGGAAATCTGCGGGTCGGCGCCGAAATTATGCGAGTATGCGAGCTTGATCAGGTTCACGTCGAACCCCAGCACGACATCGTTCGAGATGCCGTCGGCGATCGGCGTTTTCAGCGTCATGCTGGCCTGATCGCCCCATTGCGTCTGTTCGTGGACGATCCCGGTCATGTCGGTGCGGTAGATTTGGCCGGGCGCGCCCGGATCGCCATTGGCACCGTTCGGGCAGAAACCGTCCGCCGCGATCCAGCAATAGCTTTCGAGATTGAGCCACGATCGCTTCGAGGTCAGGCGGTACGCCTGGTTGCTGAACGTGAGCGCGTCGGTCGGCGTCCAATCGACCTGCAGGCTGGTGCGGTTGTCGCGGTACCGGACATGCCCGTCGCGCGTGTTGTAGTTGCGATCGCGGTTGTCGTCGTCGAGACGTCCGTCGATCAGCGGCGTGCCGAAATAGCGCATCGGGTTCTGGTTGCCGTAATCGTCGCGCGCGGTGACGACGAGCGTGTCGGTCGGTGCCCAGCGCAGCGTGGCGGACAGCGCGTAACTGCGCGATTGCCCGCGATCGACATAGCCGTCGGACCGCCGATAGCTGCCGTCGACGCGGTACGACAGGCGGTTGCCGATCGGTCCGCCTGCGCCGGCCGCGACGTGGAAACTGTCCTGCGATCCATAGCCGATCTCGCCGTCGACCCGCGTCCGTACGGTATTCGGCTGGCGCATCAGCACGTTGACCGCGCCACCGAGCGCTCCCTGGCCGTAAAGTACGGAGGCGGGGCCGCTGAGGATGTCGATGCGGTCGATCATCCAGGGGTCGGTCGGGAAAGTGATCGTGCCGGCCGCGGGAAACAGCCGGACGCCGTCGACCAGCTGGAGCACCGAGCCCTGGCCGCTGAACCCGCGCGCGGCGAGCGCGGTGCCGCCATTGCCGAGATTGCCGACGCTGGTGATGCCGGGCGCGCGGCTGGTCGCGTCGATCACCGTCATGTGGCCGCGTGCCCGGATCGTGTCGCCGTCTATGACCGACAGCGTCGCTGGCGTTTCGAGCGGCGTCAGTTCGAGCCGGCTGCCGGTCGTGTTCGGGACGGTGAGGTCCGCTTGATGACGACCGGTGACGAGGATGTCGTCGGTCGTATCGCCGGATCGGTCCTCCGCGATCTGTGCGTAGGCTGTGGACGGCAGTATCGAAACAAGAAAGGACGCGGCGATCGTGGCGCGCGAAATCGAAAAGACCATTGGTGGTAACCCCCGGGGCGTCGGACGAACCGGCAGGGGACGCTCTCGAGCATGGCGCGCGAGCCCACGCCTCGGCCCGCGTCACGAGCGATCGGCCCGAGCACGCGCCTAAGCGAACGGGAGCAGTCGTACCTGCCGGACGCCGTCGCGGCCGGCACGTCTGCCCATGCGGTCCCCACCCCACACATCGTCGCTCAGACGGAGTACCGTGCCTCGGCCATCCCCTGGACCAGGCAAGAGCGACCACACGCCGGCAGGTCTCCTGGCTCACGGGTCACCGCTTGGTGCACAACCTTCCCAGACCGATCGGTCCAGTGGCTGGCGGCTCGGGGCATTCGCCCGGCCACGCACATGCATCACGCTCGCCGCTTACAGTTGCAGGGACAGCCTCGGCATCGGACGGCTGAAGCCACCCTCACCGCGTTCCCTTTTAAGCTCCTTGCGGAGCACCGGTGCGATCATGCCGGCCCGTCCGAAGAACGAGCCAACGGGGAAGGTGTAGCTCGGGCGGGAAGCGCGGGCAATCGGCGATCGTCTCGGACCCGTTCTAAACGCCGACGAAGGCTGCGTAGCGGGCGACGAAGTCCGCATGGGATGGCAGGGCTTCGGCGGCGCGCAGGGTGGCCGCCCGCGTCTGACGGAGGGCGTCCGCAACGCGGTCGGCATCGAGCGCATCGACAACCGGGTCGTAGCCTACCGGTATGACGTTCTGGCCGAGCAGAACCTGAACCCAGCTCGGAATGCCGAACAGTTCGTCGTCGTAGCGGAAGATGCGCCCCTTCTCGCGGAACAGCGCGAGCTTGCGCGTCAGGCTGTCGGGCACCGGCATGGTGCGGACGTGCTGCCAGAATGCGGAATCGTCGCGGCGGGTCGCGTGATAGTGCAGGATGATGAAATCGCGGATCGACGTGTAGGCGTCGCCCATCAGCCGGTTGTATTCGTCGCGCTCGACGGCGGAAAAGCCGCGGTCGGGGAACAGCGCGAACAGCTTCGAGATGCCGGTCTGGATCAGGTGGATGCTGGTCGATTCGAGTGGTTCGAGGAAGCCGCCGGCAAGGCCGAGCGCGACGACGTTGCCCTCCCACATCTTGGCGCGGCGGCCTGCCTTGAAGCGAAGCTGGCGCGGATCGGCGGTCGGGGCGCTGTCGAGGTTCGCGAGCAGCAGCGCGGTCGCCTCGTCGTCGGACATGTGCGTGCTGGCATAGACATGGCCGTTGCCCGTGCGGTGCTGAAGCGGGATCCGCCATTGCCAGCCCGCCGGGCGTGCGGTGGCACGGGTGTAGGGCAGTACAGGCGTGGTCGGTTCGGTCGGAACCGCGATCGCGCGGTCGCACGGGAGCCAGTGCGACCAGTCCTCGAATTCGACCCCCATCGTCTCGCCGAGCAACAGGCTGCGGAAGCCCGAGCAATCGATGAACAGGTCGCCGTCTACCGCGGTGCCATCCTCGAGCCGAACTGCGCGGACATGGCCGTTCTCCGGATCGCGGTCGGCGCCGATGATGCGGCCTTCGATGCGGGTGACACCGCCGGCCTCGGCGTGGCGACGCAGGAAGGCGGCGTAGAGGCTGGCGTCGAAATGATAGGCATAGGCGAGTGGCGCCGTTCCGCTCGGCTGGCCGAAGCGGCCGAGACGCGCGGCAACCGCGGACGGTGAATAGGCGTCGAGCCCGCCGATGCCCGGGCGATCCCGCAGCTTCAGCCAGAGCTGATGGAACGCCAGGCCCTGGATATCGCGGCCGTGCCCGCCGAATGCGTGCATGTAGCGATCGGCGCCAGTGTCCCAGCCGACGAACTCGATCCCGAGCTTGAACGTGGCGCCGGTCGCACGGACGAAATCGCGTTCGTCGACGCCGATCAACTGGTTGAAGCCCAGGATAGGCGGGATCGTCGCCTCGCCGACACCGACCGTGCCGATCGCATCGGACTCGACCAGCACGACCTGGCGTTGGCCGTCGTCGAGGAACCGTGCCGCGGCGGCTGCGGCCATCCAGCCGGCGGTGCCGCCCCCGACGATCACGACTTTGCGGATGGGATCGGTCATCGTCTGCGTTCCAGTTGCGCGAGATAGGCGGGGTAGGGCGGCAGGCGCGAGGGCAGGGCGGCATTGGCCTCTGCGATCCGGGTCAGCGCCGTGCGGACCGTCTCCAGCGGCGTCGTCGAAGCGATCGGATCGGGAGTGCGCGGGATCATGCCAAGGCTTAGAAGCAGGCCACGCCACTCGTCCGGCTCGAAGCTTTCGTCTTCGTAGAACGGCAGGCGACCGCGGTGGGCGAACTGATCGAGCGTGTGATCGAGGCTGTCCGGGCGAGGGAGGCGGCGGACGTGCTTCCAGAAGTCGCCGCCGGTTCGGGTCGCGGCGTGATAGTGCGCAGCCTGAAAATCGCGGATGCGCGATGCCTGGCGGTAGGCGCGGGCGTTGTACTCGGCGAGTTCGCCAGCCGCGCAGTCACGGCCGGGCAGGAGGTCGATCGCGCGCAGGATCCCTGCTTGCGCGAGGTGGAGATTGGCGTCGGCCAGCGGATCGAGCGTCACAGTGGCGTCACCGAGCGCGAGAACGTTGTGGAGCCAGGGTTCCGGGCGGACGCCGGGGGCGATGTCCACGACCTCTTCGCCTGCGGGGAGAATGCGGCGCGCGCTGGAGTCCGGTGTCTGGGCGGCGGCATAGGCAAGGCCGACCAGCGTGCGATCCCGCAAAGGCTTCTCGAACCGCCACCCCGCTGGGACCGCGATCAGATCGTCGGTCGGGGAGGGCGCGCGGGTCGGCCCCGTACCGAGGAGCAGGCGGTCGACAGGCAGGTATCTGCCCCAATCTTCCCACCGCGTGTCGATCGCCGAGCGAAGCGGGGCGGCGGGGCCGGCGCAATCGAGATACAGGTCCGCTACGATCCGACGACCATCCGCCAACATCAGCGCCTCGACGCCGCCATCCGCACGGCGTTCGACGCCCGCGAACGCACCTGGAACGGGCGCCAAGCCAAGATGCCGCGCCAACGCGCGAAGCAGGTCCCGGTAGCGCGGCGGATCGAGCCGGAGCGCGTAGGCGAGGCCTGAAAGCGGTGAAGCCGAATCGTCCGCTGGGTGCACGAACCGGTCTGCTGCCGCGAGAGCAGCGGCTGGCGAGAACGCGTCGAACGCAGCGACCTTGCCGGCGCGGCGGGCGTTCAGCCAGTGCTGGTGGAACGCCCCCGTCCCGATCGGACCGCCGCGGTCGCCTCGTGCCAGGACGACGCGCCCGCCGTCGGACCGCCAGTCGGACAACCGCGTGCCGATATGATGCAGCGTACCGGCCGCCAGGAGATCGCGTTCGCCGAGGCCTATGCGGTCGTGGAACGCGGCGATCGACGGCAGCGTGCTGGGCATGCGATCCGCCAGCGCGGCGGGGTCTGCCGGAGTTTTGATCAGCGTGATCGCGAGCCCCGGCAGCGCACGGGCGAAGGCAATCGCGGCAGACAGGCCGACGATGCCGGCGCCCAACACCGCAATGCTCCGAACGGGTGTGCGTTCGGTCATGCCGGGATCGTCGCGTTGCGCTGGGCGAGGAACGCGGCGTGGTCCGGCATCGCTCCGGCAGTGGCGGCGACCTGTGCGCGGAGGTTGGCGACGGCGCGGTCGAGTCCGTCGAGCGCGGGGCCGTTCGCGCGCTGGTCCCAGCCCCGGGGGACAATGCCTTGCCCGAGATATACGGCCAGCCAGCTCGGCTCGAGGAACAGGCCCTCGCTATACTGCGCGACGCGGCCGGCGCGGCGGAACAGGTCCATTTTCTCCGCGAGCGTGTCCGGCACGTCCATCGTCCGGACGTGGTTCCAGAAGTCGGAATCGTCGCGGATGGTGGCGTGGTAATGGAGGATCAGGAAATCGCGGATGCGGTCATATTCCATGTCGACCATGCGATTGAACTCGGTCCGGTCCGTCGGCGAGATGCCCTCCGATCCGGCGCGTTGCGGGAACAGTTCGATCAACTGCGTGATCGCCATCTGCGCGAGGTAAATGCTCGTCGATTCGAGCGGTTCGAGGAAGCCCGAGGCGAGCCCGATGCCCACGACGTTGCCCACCCAGCTATTGCGGCGGCGGCCTGCGCGGAACTTTAGGAAGCGCGGATCGGCGAGAGGCTTGCCCTCGACCGAGGCGACCAGCGAGTCCGCCGCGGCCTGGTCGTCCAGATGCGCGCTGGAATAGACATAGCCGTTGCCGACGCGGTGCTGGAGCGGAATGCGCCATTGCCAGCCGGCCGACTTCGCGGTGGCCCGGGTATAGGGCTCGATCGGCCCCTGGGGTGACGCGCAGGGCATTGCCACCGCGCGGTCGCAAGGTAGCCAATTTGACCAATCCTCCCACGGCTCCGCCATCGCATCGCCGAGCAGCAGGCTGCGGAATCCCGAGCAATCGACGAACAGGTCGCCTTCGATCGTCTCGCCCGAATCGAGACGTACGGCGCGGACGTTGCCGGTCTCGGCGTGCTGGTCGACGGCGACGATCCGGCCTTCGGTGCGTCGCGCACCCTGCGCCTCGGCAAAGCGGCGCAGATAGGGTCCGAAGAGCGTCGCATCGAACTGATAGGCATAGCCGAAGCTGGCCGCGAGATCGTCCGTGGGGCCGTCGGGGATGGCGAAGCGATCCGCGGTGGCGGCAGCGACCGCGACCGAATAGTCGCCGATCGGCCCTGTGCGTCCGGCAGCGGTCAACCGCAGCCAGTAATGATGGAAGCCGACGTCGCCGAGCGGACGCCCGAACGTGCCGAACGGGTGAATATAGCTGTCGCCGATCGCGCCGAAGTCTCGAAAGTCGATGCCGAGCTTGAACGTCGCATGCGTCGCCCGCATGAAATCCGCCTCGTCCAGCCCCAGCCGTTCGACGAACGCGCGGATGTGCGGCAGCGTCGCCTCGCCGACGCCGACGATGCCGATCTCCGCCGACTCGATCAGGTGCACGGTGCAGGCGCTCGGCAGCAGCCGGACGAGCGCCGCGGCCGTCATCCATCCCGCCGTGCCGCCGCCCACGATCACGACCCGCGTTCGCTCGATTTCCGTCATCATCCCCTCGCGTCGATTAGGACCGTTACGAGACTGTTACCCTGGGGCAACACTGGAACGGCATCCTTTCGAATCTGTCTACCAAATTTCATTATTCAACTTGTGACGGAAAACATAGCTGAGTAATGGTTGGTTCGGCGACCGATTTATCGTTCGTTCCTAGGGAGAAAGCGCGGTTTGTACGCCTGCTTCAGAAGCGGCGGCAAGGGTGCTGGTGGATGTATAAGGGGTCAATAATGCCAAGTGCTGGTGCGTCTGTGACGGTTCGTCTCGCTTCCCGTTTATTCGGTGGAAGCGTCTCCGTGCTTGCGATCGCGTTCGCTGCAACGCCGTCGTTCGCGCAGGTCGCCGATCCTGCCGCTGCGGATGCGCAAACCGTTCCAGCGCCTGCGGGTTCGGGTGTCGCAAGCACGACGTCGGGTGCGACCAGCCTCGATTCTGCGACCGCAGGGACAGCGCCGGGTTCGGCCAGCAACACGACCGGTACGTCGGGCGCGTCGCAGGATGCCGGTAACCCGACCCCCGATCCCGAGCGCGAAGAGATCGTCGTCACGGGCATCCGGCAGAGCCTGGCCAACGCACAGAACATCAAGCGCAATTCGGACACCGTGGTCGACGCGATCACCGCTGAAGACATTGGCGCACTGCCCGATCGTTCGGTCAACGAAGCGTTGCAGCGCGTTCCCGGCGTATCGATCAGCCGCTTTGCCGCCCCCAGCGACTCCGCCCATTACTCTGCGCAGGGCTCGGGTGTCGTGATCCGCGGGCTCAGCTATGTCCGCGGCGAATTCAACGGCCGCGACGCGTTCGCAGCCGGTGGCGGTCGCGAGATCGGCTTCAACGACATCCCGGCGGAAATCGTCGGCTCGGTCGAGGTGTTCAAGAACCTGACGGCCGACCTAGTCGAAGGCGGCATCGCCGGCACCGTCAACATCAACACGCGCAAGCCGTTCGATTCGAAGAAGGACCTGTTGTTCCTCTCGGCCGGCATGAACCTCGGCGATCTCGAAAAGCGTGGCGCGCCGCAGTTCGTCGGTCTCGTCTCGAAGCAGTTCGACCTGGGCAGCGCAGGCCGTTTCGGCATCCTCGCCAGCGGCACCTACCAGAAGCTCTACAGCCGCTCGGACTCGGTGTTCGTCTCGTCGATGCTGCCGCGTTACAATGATGACAAGAACGGCAACGGCGTCCAGGATGCCGGCGAAGGCCGCGTGCTGAACGCAGGTACGCCGTTCCAGTCGACACTGTTCGATACCTTCCCGCTGCCGGCCGGTCGCAACGTCGTATACGCACCGCTGGGAGCAGGCTCGCGTTCGCAGGATTTCAACCGCACGCGTATCGGCTATTCCGGCGCCGCGCAGTATGAGACTGCATCGGGCAATCTGCTGATCACCGGTCAGTTCGTACGGGCCGAGTCGACCGATGATTGGCTTGAGCATACGGTCGAACCGAACGTCTATTACGGCGATGCCAACACGGTCTTCCCGGTTGGTGGCTCGGACTTCACCTACGATGACAACGGCGTCTTCACGAGCGGCACGCTCGGCAAGCGCACCGGGCAGGTATTCGGCAACAATCCCGCCGGCTGCGGCAGAGACGCCAAAGGTGTGCTGATAACCTATTGCCCGTTGACGCAATTCTCGCCCAACGGCGTGTTCACGACCCAGTCGAACCGTCACTTCTTCTCCAAGTCGACGACGCAGGATCAGTCGCTCAACATCAAGTTCGAGCCGGTCGATCGCCTGCACCTCAACTTCGACGGTCAGTATGTGACGTCCAAGGTGAAGGTGCGCGACGATATCCTCGACACCGCAACCTTCAGTCAGACGTCGATCGACCTGCGCGGCAAGATTCCGCAGATCACCTCGCTGACGCCGGGCTTCGATACCGCCAGCTATTTCGCCAACCCGAACTCGGTCTATTTCCGCGACGCCTTCAACGGTCGTCAGGACAACAAGGGCCACGAATGGGCCTTCCGCGGGGACGCGCAGTTCGATGTCAGCGACGATGCGTTCCTGCGCAACGTCCGGGTTGGCGGTCGCTATACCGACCGCAAGCAGACGGTGAAGGCGGTCGACTACAACAACTGGGGCAATGTTTCCGAGACCTGGGCGGCTGCAGGGCCGGTCAGCTATACCGCGCTGAGCCAGCAGGAGCAGGGTCTCCACAACTTCACCAATTTCTTCCGCGGCGGGACGAACACGCCGCCGAGCACGACGTTCGTCTCCGACGATATTCTGCGCGATCACGACGCATTCACCGATCTGTTGCGCAAGGTGACCGCGCTCGGCGGCGGTAGTTATCAGCCAGCCGAGGATCGGTCCGGCGTAACGGTCGATGGCGCGTACCGGCCGAGCGAGGTTTATCGCAATCGCGAGCGTACCTTCGGAGCCTATGCCCGTGCCGATTTCGGCGTCGAGGATTTCGGCAACGGGATGAGCCTGACCGGTAACGTCGGTGTGCGTTTCGTCCGTACCAAGGATGATTCGGCTGGCGCGATCACGTTCGCGCAGCGGAACACGATCTTCGATCCCACCAACCTGGGCAATAACTCTGCCGGCGTACCGTATCCAGCAACGCTCGGCGGTTTCTGCCAGCGCGCGTTCGATCAGCCGAATGGGCAGGGCACCGTTCCCGTGATCTGTACGGTGTCGTCCGCGCAGCAAGCGGCGATCGTAGCCTACTCCAACGGCGCCTCGACGCCGGACATCGCCAAGCAAAAGTTCAACTTCTGGTTGCCGAGCGCGAACGTCAAGCTGCAGGTTACACCGACGCTGCTGTTCCGTGCGGCTGGATCCAAGGCTATCTCCCGCCCGAATTTCGGCGACCTTCGCAACTATGTCGGGGTCGGGGCATCGGGTGGTAACACGACGGGTAATTTCCAGTTCGCTGCGCAGTCGCGGAACCCGTTCCTTCGCCCCGTCGAGGCGTTGCAGTTCGACCTGACCAGCGAGTGGTATTTCTCGAAGGTCGGCTCGCTGACAGCAACGGTGTTCCACAAGACGCTGTCGAACATCATCGTCGACAACCTCGGCTACACGCGCACGCTGACCAACAACGGCCAGACGTTCGACGTGCAGGTGAGTGGTCCCGCCAACGTCAACGGCAAGTCGCGGATCAAGGGTGCGGAAATCGCGTACCAGCAGACCTTCGACTTCTTGCCCGGCGCGCTGAGCGGCCTTGGCATGCAGGCGAACTATACGTACGTGAAGGCTGGCAAGATCCCCAATCCGGTGCCCGCCAACGGCGCCGCGGATGGCAGCCGTCCGCCGCAGGACGTCGCCGGTCTCTACGACAATCTCCCGTTGCAGGGTTTGTCGAAGCATACCGTCAACGTCGCGGGCTTCTACGACAAGGGTCCCTTCTATGCCCGTGTCGCGTACAGCTGGCGCTCGAAGTTCCTGCTGACCAACCGCGATTGCTGCTTCCCGTTCCTGCCGGTCTACGCCCTGCCGACCGGACAGCTTGACGCATCGGCGTTCGTGACGGTGAACGAGCACTTCAAGCTTGGCGTGACCGCGTCGAACTTGCTCGACGAGACGACCAAGACCAACTTCCTGCTGAACGGCGCAGGGCTCGAGGCGCCGCGCAGCTTCTTCAAGAACGACCGCTCGTACACGCTGTCGGCGCGTATGACCTTCTGAGGTAGCGGGAGACAAGGCCAGGGATTACACGCGCGCGATGAGTGAGCTCCCTGGCCTTCCGGTTGCCGAAATCGGTGCGATCGACGCGACGCGGTTTGAAGCGGAGGTCGCACACGGATACCGTCCTGTCGTCATGCGTGGGCTTGCGGCGGATTGGCCTGCGGTTCGCGCCGGGCTGACCTCCGACCGCGCGATCGGCGATCATATCGTGTCGTTCGACGGGGGACGTTCGGCCGATGTCATGGTCGCGCCGAGCGACGTGCGTGGACGGTTCTTTTACAACGACGATCTGAGCGGCTTCAACTTCGAGCACGCCAAGGCACCGATCCCGACGCTGGTTGACCAGTTGATCGCGTTGCAGGGCGTGGCGGGTGCGCCTGCGATCTATGCCGGCGCCGCGGCAGCGGGCGAGTTCCTGCCGGGTTGGGCGGAAGCGAACGTCCTGCCGCTGCCGACGCCCGAAGCAGTGCCGCGGGTTTGGATCGGCAACGAGAGCCGCGTTTCGACGCATTACGACGTATCGAGCAACGTCGCGGTCGTGGTCGCGGGTCGGCGACGGTTCTGCCTGTTCCCGCCTGAGCAGGGCCCGAACCTGTATGTTGGCCCGCTTGACGTGACGATCGCCGGCCAACCGGTCAGCCTGGTCGATCTCGAAGCGCCCGATCTCGACCGCTTTCCCCGCTTTGCCGAGGCACGCGCCCAGATGCAGGTGACGGTGCTGGAGCCGGGCGATGCCATCTTCATCCCATCGCTGTGGTGGCATGACGTGAAGGCACTCGGGCGGTTCAACGTGCTGGTCAATTACTGGTGGGGCCAGGTGGGGGCGGCGTCTCCGTTCCCGGCACTGATCCACGCGATCCTGGCAATCCGCGACTTGCCCGCTGGCGAGCGTGCGGCCGTCCGCGGCTGGTTCGATCAATATGTGTTCGGTGACGACGCGGCGCAGGCGGCGGCGCACCTGCCGGAAGACGCGCACGGGGTGTTAGGCCCGCCTTCGCCGGAACGCACCGACGCGATCCGCGGGTATCTCGCGCGGACGCTGGAGCGGCTCTAGCGCGCTCGGGTCGCATCGAGGAACGCCGCGGTCCAGACCAGCGGCGCGTTCCAGTTGATCGTGACTTCGTTGACGGTGAAGGCGCGGTAGTCGTCGATCCAGCAGGTTTGCGGTGCGCAACCTTGCATCGGGCCGGGGTTTCGCGCTTCGTCCGAATTGGGTCCGCCGGACAGGACGCCCGATGGGGGCGCCGGATAGCGCTGGTCCGCAGCGGCTGCCCAGAAACGGTGGTGCGGGTGCTGCATCGGACGCGTGCCGAAGCCGGTGACGTAGGAGCGGTCGAGCGGGTTGCGGCCGAGGATGTAGTCGAGGCTGGCAACGACCGCGTCGCGGTAGGCGGGCTTCTGGTCGATCTGCCACGCGACGCCGAGTATGATCGCGCGGTTCAGGACGGCGCTGTTCGACCCCCAAGGGTAATTGATGCCGGCGAACGGGATGCCGTAGCCGCAGCGCTTGCCGTCCTCGACAAAGCCGTCGGCGAGTGCGGTGATGCTGGCTTGGAGCCTGGCGCGATCTGCAGCCGGGAGCGGACTGGGGACTGTGGCCAGCGTAAGCGCGGCAGGCAACCGCAACGAACCCCAGTCGATGCTGGTGCCGGGATCGACGAGAAGGCCAGCGCGGCGGACCCGGTCGAGGAACGCGGGCTCCCCCGTCGTGACGTAGAGTTGCGCGGCGGCGAAGGTGAATTCGTCACGGACGTCCGGGTCGCCGTAACCGCCGCTGCCGGTGAAGTCGGAGCTGGTGAGCAGGTTCGGGTGGCGGAGTGCGGCCGCCCAGCCGCGCCGTGCTGCGGTCAGGCAACGGGTTGCGAAGGCCGGCTCGATAGTGCGCCAGATCCGCGCGCATTGTGCCGCGACGCCGACCATGTTGAGCGTCGCCGCGGTCGAGGGTGGATACAGGAAGCGCGTCTGGTGGTCGTCAGCGGGCGCGGTCGGGATGCCCGTCCAGTTCTCGTCGGCGATCTTCGTGTGGACCAGGCCGCTTGCGTCGATCGTCTCGAACCGCGTGATCGCCTTGCCGGCGACCCCTGCGTCGGGGGCGATGGCGAGCGTCGTTCCGTCGGGGATCTGCATCGCGAGCAGGAAGGCGACTTCGACGCGGGCTTCGTCGAGCAGGTCGTCCTTGCCGTTGGCGCGTTCGGGCAGCGCGAGGCGACCGTCGGCGAAGGCGTTGGCGTCACCGAACCCGGCTAGTCGCTCGTAGAGGTCGAGCAACGTCCAGGTCGAGACGCCGCCGTTGACGACGTATTTGCCCTGGTCGCCGGCATCGTACCAGCCGCCGGTCGCGTCGAGCTCGTAGCTGCAGCCGGGCCATTTGACGCCCTTCTGGTCCCGCCCGGCAAAGCAGGTGGCGATGTCCGGGGCGTGGCCGGCGGGGCGGCCAAGGTCCTTGCGCTCGACGAACGCGGGAACGATCGGCACGCCGCTGCGCTGCTGATAGAAGAACGCCATCGCCGCGGTTGCGACCGGTGCGAACGGGCGGTCGGCGATCGCGAAGGCGTGGCTGGCGGTCGCGCCGACGTGGAGGCGGTAGCCGGTGCCGGGCGTCCGGAACGTGGCGAAGTCTATCCGGTGGACGCTTTCGCCCGAGGCTGCATCCGGCCCGACCGGTATCGTCTGACCCGACGCGACGGTCTTACCGCTCGCATCGACGAGTGTCCACGCGAGCGGCTTGGCCTGCGACGACGGCAGGACGGCGATCTTGGGACCGCTCGTCTCGAACCCCGCTTGGTCGATCCGGATCGGCGCGGGCGGGGGCTGCGTAGCGGCGGTCGTCAGCAGGACGGCCGCCGCGCCGAGCAGCACGGGGATCAGTCGCCGCATTTGGTCATTGGCACCGGGGCGGAGTCGATCTTCACGTCGGAGATCGACAGGCCGAGCTTGCCGTCGGTGGCGATCACGAACGGCGCGGTGACGTGCGCCATGTCGATGCCGCGCTTGGCGAAGCATTGCAGCGGCACGATCACCTGCTGCCAGTCGCCGGGCTTGCCCGTGGCGAGCATCTTGGTGATCGGCACCGTCACAGCCTTGCCGTCGTTGCTGACCATGCCGAGGTTTACCGGGCCGCTGCCGGCGCGGTCGACGCGAACGTCGACGACGAGGCTGAGCTCGCCGTTGCTCTCGCGCGTCAGGTCGAGCGGACCGGACGCCTCCACCCGCGCATCGGCAGGCCCGCCGGCCCACACCAGCGCACGCGCATCCTCCTGGCGGCGACGGTCGACCGCGGAGGCGGTGAGGCGCTTGGTCGCGGTCGTCGCGTTGACGCCGAGCAGGCGGACCTTCGACTGATCCTGTTCGACCAAGGTCAAAGACCAGCCCTCGGGAACGCGGCCCTTGCCGAAGATCGTCCCGTTCGCCGACGCAGCCATGCCGGCGGGGCGGGTTTCGTCGAGCTTGGGGACCGAACCGGGCTTGGCGTAGCTGAGGCCGTAGCCGAACGCGAACAGCGGATCGTAGCCGGGGTCGGAGCGGTTCAGGACATACTGGTTGGGACGCTTGGGCCAGGAGAAGCTCAACTTGCCGCGGAAATCGTTGGCGACGCTGCCGTCCTTCTTGCGTAGCAGCACGTCGGCCACGCCGCCGCCTTCGCTGCCCGGCAGGAACGCCGCGACGAACGCATCGGAAGCGTTCAGTTCGGCGTTCACCCAAAGCGGGCGGCCCGACAGGAACACCGCGACGACCGGCACGCCCGCCGCCTTCAGTTTCCGCAAGAGTTCGAGGTCGGACTTGTCCTCGGCGCTGTATTCGAGGTTCGGGCGATCGCCCTTGAACTCGGCATAGGGCTGTTCGCCGAACACGACGATCGCCGCGTCCGGCTTCTTGGCGAAGCTGCCGTCCGCGGACAGCGTCGCGGTGCCACCCGCAGCCTTGACGGCCGTGGCGATGCCCGACCAGATCGTCTGGGCATTGGGGAAGTTCGCGTTGGTGGTGCCGCCGCCCTGCCATGTCAGCGACCAGCCGCCGGCCTGCTGCGGAATGTTGTCCGCCCCGCCACCGGCGACGAGGATGTTGGCGGATGGCTTCAGCGGGAGCAGCCCGCCCTCGTTCTTGAGCAGCACCATCGATTCGGCCGCCGCCCGGCGCGCGATCGCGCGGTGATCCGCGGCACCGATGAGGTTCATCTTGCCGGCAAGCGCGCGCGACGAGGGACGACCTCGATCGAACGTGCCCGCGCGGATCTTCACGCGCAGGATGCGGCGGACTGCGTCGTCGACGCGTGCGGCGGGGATCTCGCCCGACTGCGCCTGCTTCAACGTGTTGTCGTAGAGCGTCTTCCACCCCGTGCCCGAATACATGAACATGTCGAGTCCGGCGTTGATCGCGGCGGCGCAGCTTTCGTTGCTGCACCCATCGACTTGGCCGTGGCCGTTCCAGTCGCCGACCACGAAGCCGTCGAAGTGGAGACGGTCCTTGAGCACACCGGTCAGCAAGCTCTTGTTGCCGTGCATCTTCGCGCCGTTCCAGCTCGAGAAACTCGCCATCACCGACTGCGTGCCCGCCTCGATCGCGGCGGGATAACCGCCGAGGTGGATGTCGCGCAACGCGGTTTCCGGGATCAGCGCATCACCCTGGTCGCGACCGCCGGTGCCGCCGTCACCGAGGAAATGCTTGGTCGTCGCGATCACGCGGTCGGGCGCGAGGAACTCCTTGGTGCCGACCTTGCCCTGGACGCCTTCGATCACCGCGCCGGCGTAATCGGCCTGGATCGTCGGCTCTTCGGAATAGCTCTCGTACGTCCGACCCCAGCGGTCGTCGCGGACGACGGCGAGCGTCGGCGCGAAGGTCCAGTCGATGCCGGCAGCCGCAGTCTCGATCGCGGTGACGTGGCCGATCTCGCGCATCAGGTCCCGGTCGCGCGCGGCGCCGAGTCCGATATTGTGCGGGAAGAGCGTGGCGCCGGGGATGTTGTTGTTGCCGTGGACCGCATCGGTGCCCCAGATCACGGGAATTGCGGGGCGACCGTCGGTACGCGCCATCGACGCGTCGTAGAACGCGTCGGCTAGCTTCAGCCATTCGACCGGGGGAGCGAGGTCGTTGCCGCCGGGGCCTGCATTGCCACCGTTGAGGATCGAACCGAGCTTGTAGGTGCGCAGATCCGAAGGTTCGATGCTGGCGATGTCGACCTGGATCAGCTGGCCGATCTTGTCCGCGACCGACATGCGCTTCATGATCGCGTCGATCCGTGCCTCGACCTTCGGATCGCGCAGGGGCCGCGCGTTGGCGGTCGGCCAGATTTCCGGATGCGCGACGGCGGACATCGGCGGGGTCGGTGCCGCTACGGGCGTGGCCGCCGATTGCAGCAGAAGCGCGATCGTGAAGGTTGAAAAACTCGCCGACATCATACTCTCCCTGGGTGGTACGCGACCGTGATCCGTACCTTTGCACGCGTGCTACCGGGTGACGGCAGCATTGCGCAAATCATTTGGTTATTTCCGCGCCCACATCTCGGCATGCGCGTCGATGTAGGTGGACAGCGCGGTGGTGATCCGGCCGTCGTCGGCCGTCGATGGGTGTGCGTGGCAGCCCGTGAAGGCGAGCCCGGTCACCGGAACGAACGTCACGTTGCGCTCGCCTGCTGCCTTTAGACGCGCAGCGACCTTCGCGACTTCCGAGGCGATCTCGCCATCGGCCATGTCGGTCGCCCAAAGGACGACATGTGCGTTCGGATCGCGCGCCCGCAGGCGTTTGACGAACGCGACATAATGCTGCTCGTAGTCGGCGTGGAGCGCGTCGCGCGTCTTCCAGGGCTCGTTCGGGTGAAGCGGCGTGGTGAAGTCGTTGGTGCCGAGCGCAATGACGTACAGGCTCGGGTGCCACGCCGGATCGGCGTAGCGCTTCGCCTTGTCGAACAGCGTGAACGGGTAGGCGGCGGGGACCGTATCGCCCGGCATGCCGTCATAGTTGCGGACGATGCCGCGACCCGAGATCGCGTTGACCTGGTAATCCGCGCCGTAGCGGCGGGCGGTCAGCGCGGGCATGGCCTGCGAGGTGTCGGTGGTCGCCCAGACTTCGTCCTGCGTGCAATCGCGCTTCGCCGAAATGTTGCCGTAGCCGACGGTGTGCGAGTCGCCGATGAATTCGATCTGACGGGTGCGGGCTGGGGAGGGCAGTGCGCGCGTGCCGGCGGTGGCGTAGAAGCCGCCGAATACCGTCGATGCCGCCTGACTTTCGCTGGCGACGTCGACGCGGATGGTATGGCGACCGTTCGCCAGACCGTCCACGCGGTAGAGGCCGGGCTTGGGCTTCACCAGCGTTGCGGCGGAGGTGGCATCTACGGAGATGCGCAGGATGACGTCGCCTTCGCCGATCTTGAGCAGAACGCCTTCGCCGCGAAAGCTCGCCTCGAAATACGTGCCGGGCCATTGGCGCCGATAGCCGTCCGCTGTCGGCTCGACACGGCCACCGATATGGATCGGGAGCGGTGCACCCGCCTTGGTCGATACCGGCGTGACGGTGAGCGGCGCGGAAAGGGCGGACGTCGACAGCCACGCGGCGCCGATCAGGCCCAATACCCTCTTCATGCCAAGACTCTCTTCATGCTTGTACCTTCAGCCATGCGGGAAGCTCGTCCCGGGTGACGTAGCGCTTCGACGTGAAATCGCGGCGGAGTTGATCGGGCGTGTTCTGGTCGGCGCCGGTGAGCCAGCGGGTGTGCCACGTCATGAACCACAGCCAGTCTGCCGAAGGGCCGAGCGAGGCAGGATCGGGGACCGGACCGTTCTCGTGCAGGCAGATCGGCAGCGTGTCGCCGACGATCGCCTTCACCTGCGCGAACATGGGCGCGAGGTTGCCGTGGTCGTTCGCGTAGATGTCCGCGCCGGCGACGTCGACGGTCGCACGGCCCGGATACCAGGCGGGATCGACGTTCTGCCCCGCCCAGCCGAGGACCCAGATCAGGTTGTCAAGGCCGTGGACGCGCGTGAACTGGTCGTACATCAGCGCCCAGAGCGCCTTGAACGCGTCGGGGCCGTGCTTGCCCCACCAAAACCAGTCGCCGGTGAATTCGTGGAAAGGGCGCCACAACACCGCGACGCCGCGGTCTTGCAGGACCTTCAGCAGCCGCGCCACCTCGGTCATGTCGCGCATCATCGCGACGTTCTGCGGCGTGCCGGGCTTTAGCGCGGCGGCGACGTCGAAATCCTTCTTGGAATTCTCGTAGCCGGTGCCGATGTCGGGGGCGCCCCAATGCCAGCACAGCGTGACGATCCCCCCGGACCGAGCCCAGGCGGTCGCCCGGTCGTTGACGGCATCGTTGTCGCGCGGATCGATGTAGTCGAGGCCGAGGATCGCGGGCAGCTTGCCGGTCACGCGCTGGAGATACTCGAGTTCGCCATTCGGGTTCGGCTGCGCGGAACCCTGCTCCTGCTGGCCGGTCAGCGTTTTCCGCCCGTACTGGCTCCACAGATACGCGTAGAGTTTTCGTGCGGCCGGAGATGCCTTCGGGTTGCTCAGCGTACGGTTCGGGACCGCCGCCAGCGCGGGCACGCCGTGAAGCAGGCCGAGCGCGGCGGTCATCCCCAGCGTTTCGCGACGGCTCAGCATCAGAGTGCGGCCATCGCCGATGCGTGCGCGCGGATCACGGCCTGCGTCGATGCGTCGCTGTCGAAGACGCCGTACCAGCCCTGCGGTTCGTGCGGGGGATCGCCCATGTAGCCGAGGTCGCCGCGCTGGAACCGGTGATCGGCATGCGGCGTCCGTGCCTCGCCGTTCCACGCCCAGAAGTTCGAGCCTGTGAGCGGCCCGCCGGCCTTCGCGTTCGCCTCGATCGCCGCGTAGATCTGGCGGTAGAAGCGATCCTTGTAGACCGTCGTGATGGTCGGATCATAGGCGGTCTTGCCATCGCGCGGATAGCCGAACTCCTCGATCACCAGCGGCTTGCCGAGCGTCGTTGCGAGCCGGATATGCGCGTCGATATACTCTGCGACCTTGGCCGCACCGGCGTCGTAGGTGCCGGCGAGATTGCCCGCGTCCATCCACGTCCAGTTGTTCGGCCAGATATGCGTCGTCAGATAGTCGATCGACGGCGAACGATGCGCGGCGAGCACGACGTCCTCGCGCTCGACCGAGCCCTTCAGCCCTTCGGAGCCGGTCGAGACGAGGTGGTTGGGATCGAGCGTCTTGATGTAGCGCGCGGCCTCATCGATCCAGCGATAGAAGTTCGGCAGGTTGGGAACGGCAACCGTAGCCCCGCCCGCCGGACGCGGTTCGTTCGCGAGCTGCCACGCCATGATCGTCGGGTCGGCGGCGTAGGCGACACCCGTCACGCTGTTGGTGCGCGAGACGACCGCGCGGATATAGTCGCGGTACATCGCCTGTGCCTGGCCGTTCGTATAGAATGCGGCGTTCCAGTCGGCGAACTCGGGCCACGGATGCGCGGGGTCGTTCATGTTGATGAACTTGCCGCCATTGACCCACGACAGATACGTCATCATCCCGCCCGACCATTCCCAGAAGTTGGTCAGGTAGATCACGCCGGTCATGTCGCGCTTCGCCATTTCTGCGAGCGTCCAGTCGAGCCCCTTGAGCAGATCCTCGTTGTACGTCGCGCTCTTGTCGCGGAACCCCGGCGTGATCGAGTTCTTGAGCGGCGACAGTTCGGCCGAGCCGAGGATGCGGAGGTTGCGGACGCCGAGCGCCTTCAGCCGGTCGAGTTCGCGTCCGAGCCTCGCACGGTTGCCATAGGCGGTGTCTGCGCCAAGCCATGCACCGTACCAGATGTTCGCGCCGGCATAGCGATACGGCTTGCCGCCACGCCGAAAGCCGGTGCCGTCGACGGTCACGAATCCCGAGGGAGCACGCGCTTCGCCAAGATGCCCACCAGCCGTACAGGCCGCGACGAGCCCGACGCCTCCCAACAGCGCCGCACGCCGACCGATCATCGCTTTGTCCACGTCATCCCCCTCTATCGATTGCCTCGCAGGGCGTTTCCGTCGGACACTCCGCCGATCGGTCACGGCCCGCCCGCTTCATGCCATCATCTCTAGATTTGCTTGCGGCGTCGCGCCACCGCGATTTGTCATACTTCGGTCGAAAGCCGCGGTTCGGGGCCGGCTGGCGACGAGCAACCTGCATTCCTTGCATCCCGAGCGTACCAGAATGCGTTTGTGCACTACCGCCTCGCTGGTCGAGGCAGGTCACCATCACTGCCGGAGTTGCCTCATGTCCAAGACCCTCATCGCCGATCTGTTCGCCGAGACGCTGCATCTGGCGGGCGTCGAGCGGATCTACGGCGTCGTCGGCGATAGCCTCAACGGCCTGACCGACAGTTTGCGGCGGCAGGGCAAGATCGAATGGATCCATGTCCGCAACGAGGAGGCCGCGGCGTTCGCGGCGGGCGCGGAGGCGCAACTGACCGGCAAGCTCGCGGTGTGTGCCGGGTCGTGCGGCCCCGGCAACATGCACCTGATCAATGGCCTGTACGACTGTAACCGGACGCGCGTACCGGTGCTGGCGATCGCCGCGCAGGTACCGAGCGGCGAGGTGGGTTCGAACTATTTCCAGGAGACCCGCCCGGAAGCGCTGTTCCGCGAATGCAGCGTGTATTGCGAGACGATCTCCGACGTCGACCAGATGCCGCGCACGCTGGAAACCGCGATCCGGGCGGCGGTCGGTCACCGCGGCGTCTCGGTCGTATCGATGCCCGGCGACGTGGCGTTGCGCTCGACCACGGGAACGCTGGCACGGTCGGCGGGCGCGCTCCTGCCGCCGCGTTCGGTGACGATCCCCGCAGAGGCGGACATCGCCGAACTTGCCGCCCTGCTGAACGGCGCGAAGAAGGTGACGATCCTGGCGGGACGTGGGTGCCGCACCGCGCATGCCGAACTCGTCACGCTCGCCGGCGTGCTCCAGGCGCCGATCGTCCACGCGCTCGGCGGCAAAGAGTTCGTCGAATACGACAACCCCTACGACGTCGGCATGACCGGCCTAATCGGCTTTTCGAGCGGCTACGACGCGATGATGGCGTGCGACGTGTTGCTGATGCTCGGCACGGATTTCCCCTATCGGCAATTTTACCCCGAGAAGGCGAAGGTCGCGCAGATCGACCTGATCCCCGAAAATCTCGGACGGCGGACGGCGATCGATATCGGGCTGGTCGGCGATGTCGGCGCTACGCTCGCGGCGTTGATCCCGCGGGTCACGACGGGGCGCGATGGCAGTTTCCTCAAGTCCGCGATCGAGAACTACGCCGGGTCCCGCAAGGGGCTCGATGATCTCGCCGACGGCAAGCCCGGCAGCGGCGTGATCCATCCCCAGCATGTCGCGCGCGTCCTCAGCGAGCAGGCGGCGGACGATGCGGTGTTCGCCTGCGACGTCGGGACGCCGACCGTGTGGGCGGCGCGCTATCTGAAGATGAACGGACGGCGGCGCCTGATCGGGTCGTTCAACCACGGATCGATGGCGAACGCCCTGCCACAGGCGATCGGCGTGCAGTCGACCTATCCGACGCGGCAGGTCGTGACGATGTCGGGCGACGGCGGGCTGGCGATGCTGATGGGCGAGTTGCTGACGGTGCGTCAGCTTGGCCTGCCGGTGAAGATCATCGTCTTCAACAACGGGACGCTCGGGTTCGTCGAGATGGAGATGAAGGCAGCCGGGCTGATCGAGACCGGCGTGACGCTCGACAACCCCGATTTCGCGGCGATGGCGCGCGCGATCGGGTTGCACGGCGTGCGGGTGACCGATCCAGGCGAACTCGAGGCAGGGATGCGCGACGTGCTGGCGCATCCCGGGCCTGCGCTGCTCGATGCGGTCACCGCACGGACCGAATTGTCGATGCCGCCGAAGATCACGCTGGAGCAGATGAAGGGCTTCACGCTCTACATGGCGAAGGCGATCATCAGCGGGCGTGGCGACGAGGTGGTCGAGCTTGGCAAGACCAATGTCGGCTTGCTCAAGCGTCTGTTCTGAGTCAGCCGAGATCGGTTGGTGTGGGGTCCGTCAGAGCGAAAGACGGACCCGCGCCGCGCGATATTCGCGTTCGAGGCGATCGACACGGTCGGCGACGCTTTCCACTTCGGTGACTGCCCCGATGCCTTGGCCGGAGCCCCAGATATCGCGCCAGGCCTTTGGCTTCGAACCGTTTCCGCCGCCGAAGTCCATCGTCTTCAAATCCCCTTCGGGCAGCGCGTCGGGGTCCATGCCCGCAGCGACGATCGACGCGCGCAGGTAGTTGCCGTGGACGCCGGTGAACAGGTTCGAATAGACGATGTCGGACGCCTTGCCGGCGACGATTCCGTCCTTGTACGCCTGGTCGGCATTCGCCTCGGTGGTGGCGATGAACGGCGAGCCGATATAGCCGAAATCAGCGCCCATTGCCTGCGCGGCGAGCACCGCGTCGCCGGTCGCGATCGAGCCCGACAGCGCGAGCGGGCCGTCGAACCATTGACGGATTTCCTGGATGATCGCGAACGGCGACAGGCGGCCCGCATGGCCACCGGCGCCGGCAGCGACCGCGATCAGCCCATCCGCGCCCTTCTCGACGGCTTTGCGCGCGAACCGGTCGTCGATCACGTCGTGCAGCGTGATGCCGCCCCAAGCGTGGACCGCCGTGTTCAGGTCTTCGCGGGCGCCGAGCGAGGTGATCACGATCGGCACCTGCCACTTCGCGCACGTCGCGAGGTCGCTCTCCAGACGATCGTTGGACTTGTGGACGATCTGGTTGACCGCGAACGGCGCCGCCGGACGGCCGGGGTTGGCACGGTTATGCGCGCTCAACTCCTCGGTGATCCGGTGCAGCCACTCGTCGAGCATCGCCTGCGGGCGGGCATTGAGGGCGGGGAATGATCCGACGATCCCCGCCTTGCACTGCGCGATCACCAGTTCGGGCCCGGAAATGATGAACAGCGGCGAGCCGATGACGGGCAGGCGCAGGTTTTTTAGAATAGCGGGTACGGTCATGTCGGTTTTCTAGCGCAACCTATTCGCGTGCGCCAGAGCCGGTTTTCGCAGGGGCATTCCGAGGAAATCCGTCAGGTCGATTGTCGTGCGGCGGCGCTTCGTTCAAAGCGTCTGAATGCGTACGATTTCTTCCAGCGTTTCGGTTCGGCTCTATCATCTCGACCACAGCGGCGAGGGCGGGGCGGCGACGACGTTGTTCTACGGGCCGCTCGGCGAGGCGATGATGCTCGCCGCACAGGAGCCGGAGGAGGTGCAGGCGGGGCTGTACCTTGCCACGGAGAACGACGTCGTCGCGTATCTCGATCTGGACGATTAGGTCCCCGGCGTGAAACCATCGTCGCGGTCGGGCGGCGTAGGGGCGTGGACTTCGCTGCAGATCGAACGAAGCGCACCCTTCATCCCTTCCTCGAAGGTCGGATGGTAGATCGGCAAGTCAAGCACTTCAGTCGCGGTCCAGCCGCTCTGGATCGCCCACGCGATCAAGTGCGAGCTATGCTCGACCGCCGGCCCCGCCATCGTCGCACCGGTCAGGCGCCCGTCGCGGCGATCCGCATAGAACCGCACCAGCCCGGCATTGCACGCCTCGACCTTCGCGCGGCCCTGGTCATCATACGATGCGGTGCCGATAACGCTCTCCGCATCGTCGTCCTTGGCGATCTTGCCGATCACGGCGACGTTGGGATGGGTGAAGGTGATCGCGAACGGCACGGTGCGCTTTCCCGGCGTCACTTCGGGGTAGCTCGCCGCGTTCCGCCCCGCGATCATGCCCTCTGCCGATGCCTCGTGCAGCACCGCGCGGTCATGGTCCGCGTCGCCGGCGATGAAGATCGGCGCGCTGCCGCACTGCATCGTCTCGGGGTCGTAATCCGGCATACCGTGGTCATCGAGCGCAAGTCCGGTCGTTTCCAGTCCGATGCCCTTGATCCGCGGCGGCCGCCCGGTGGCGACGAGCAGATAGTCGAAGCGCTGCTTGCCGGACGCCGAACCGGTCCACGCCAGTTCGACCCCATCGCCGTCGGGCTCCACTGTCAACTCGACACCTAGCAGGATCGGCATCTCGCGCGACAGGATCGCATGATAGGCCTCGGCGACGTGGGAGTCCTTCAACCCGCCGATCGTCTCGCCGGTGTCGAACACCATCGTCTCGACGCCGAGCCGCGCCATTGCCTGTGCCAGTTCCAGGCCCAGCGCGCCCGCGCCGATGACGCCGAGCGACTTCGGAAGGTCCTTTAGTTCGAAGATGCTCTCGTTGGTCAGCACGCGGTCGCGCACCGCGTCGAACATCTCGGGGATCGCAGGGCTCGAGCCGGTGGCGATCACCACGGACTTCGCGTGGACCTCGCGGCCGTCACTCAGTGAGAGGATCGTCGCACCCGCAAATTTCGCGCGTGCTTCGATCTTCACCTCCTCCGGGAGCTTGTCGATCGAGGTCTCGACGCCCGCGACGAACGCATCGCGCTCCTTCCGAACCCGCGCCATCACCGCGATGCCGTCGACCTTGCCCGACGCCTCGACCCCGAACACCGACGCGTGCTTCACCGCGTGCATCGCATTTCCGGCCGCGATCAACAGCTTGGAGGGCATACATCCTACACTAGCGCAGGTCGTACCGCCGAAGCCTTCGTCGATCAGCAGCGTCCTGGCGCCGTTGCGTCGTGCGCTGCGCTCGGCGGCGAGGCCGGCGGTTCCGGCACCGATAATCGCCACGTCGCAGGTCAGCTTGGTCATAAGTCTCTCCGTTGCCGGAGAATTCCGGGGCCGCGACCGAAGAAACCTTCCACGCCGCCCAGCCGTTCCGCGGTGCAGCACATTCCTAGTCGAAGGACGCTTATGTTAACGCTCCACCATCTGAACTACTCGCGCTCGATCCGCGTGCTCTGGCTGCTCGAAGAGCTCGGCATCGAATACGACCTCGTCAAATACGAGCGTGACGAGAATTTCCGCGCACCGTCCGCACTGAAAGCGATCCATCCGCTCGGCAAGGCGCCGGTGCTGGTCGACGATGCACTGACGCTCGCCGAGAGCGCGCCGATCCTGTCGTATATCGACGAGCGTTATGGCGACCGCCGATTCTCGCCGCCGATCGACAGCGATCCGGCCGCCGTGCACGACGAGTGGCTGCACTATGTCGAGAGCTCGGCGTCGTTGCCGATCATGATGACCTCGCTCGGCAAGCGGATGGGTGGCCTGCCCGACGCCCTCAGCAAGTTCACCGGGCCCGAGGTGACCAAGACGCTTGACTATATCGGCGCGGGCGTCGGCGATGGCCCTTATCTAATGGGCGAACAACTGATGCTCGCCGATATCCAGATGTGCTACATCCTCGCGATCGCCGAGAGCGCCGGATTGCTCAAGGAGCACCCCGACGTCGCGGCGTATCTGGATCGCCTACGCGCCCGTCCCGCGTTCATCGCCGCGACCGAAATCGGTGGGCCGCTGATGCCGGCCCGCCGCTAAGCCTGCCCCGAGGGGGTAACGGCCGCGTTACCCCCCGAAGCTGCGTCCGCCAAAGCCGCCGCCGAAGCCACCGCGCGAGATCACCGAACTGCGCGACTGGACGCGGGCAGGAGCACGCGCCGTGGTCGGCGTGAAGGCGTCGGAGCCCACGCGGGTGCGGCCGGTCACATAGTCCCGGTTGATCCGGCCGCCTGCGCCACCGTAATAATTGCCGTCGCGGTCGCGGTACATCGGCGCGCCGCGGTTGCCGAAGCCACCGTTGAGCGCCTGCCCAACGAGGAAGCCCGTCAGCAGGGGCGTGAAGAAGCTCCCGCCGCTGCCGTTGTTGCGCGGCTCGCACTGCGCGGCGCCGTATTGCTCTTCGCAAGTCTGTCGGTCCTGAAACCGCGGCGCGGTCTTCGCCGCATCGGCCTTGGCCTGCTCGAACGCGGTGTCGCACTGGACCGCCGACAACGCACCCGCCGCGCGGCACTCCTGCACCGACGCATAGCTCTGCGCCTCGACGGGCTTGCCGCCGACATCGCCGTCGCACGCGGTCAGCGAGATGCCCGAGCCTGCGATCAGGCTGGTGAGGACGATCGATCTGGAACGCTTCATCGCTATGCCCTTCAGTTCGTCATGCAGGCGGCGTTGAGGATGCCGACGCACAGCGAGATGCTGCCCATATAGGTCGCCGCGGCGACTTCACCGCGGACGATCCGATCGTTGAAGTCGCGCATCACGAAATGCTGAACCACCAGGAACGTCACGATCTGGATCACGCCCGCGAGCAACGCCCACACCGCGAATTCAAGCAGCGAGACGGTATGCGTCAGCGCGGATGCGAGTGGCAGGACATAGCCGAGCAGCGCTGCCCCCAGCGTGATCGCCGCGGCGGTATTGCCCTCCCGGATCAGCGACTTCTCATGATACGGCGTCGCGACCTGATAGACGATATTGAAGACGATCGTGAACGCCCCCGCCGCGACGAACGCGATCAGGAAGGCGAGCGCGCTGGCGCCGAAGCTGTATTGGTCGATCATGGCATTTCCCCCGGAGCCGTTCGTCGCGGATGCTAGGCCCTGAACTCGCCAAGTTCCAGTGCCACGCCCAGCATGATCTCGAACGAGACGTCGCCGGACTCGGTCTCCATGTCGATCGCGAGCAGCAATTCGCGCCCATCGTCGCCCGGCAGGTCGCGGCTGAACAGCATGCAGGTCTGGAAGATGCGGCGGTCGACGATCCCGTCACGGTCGTCGTGCAGTTCCTCCCAGAACGTCACGGGCTCCTGCTCGCTCGCTTCGGGGCCGAACCATGCGCGGCTGTATTCGGGCAGCCCTTCGGCGGTGAAGGTGCGCGCCTTGAGGCGGCTTTTCCAAGCCGGGCGCTCGGCGGCGCTCGACGGATAGCTGCTGTCCCACGGCGCGAACAGCGTGACATCCGTCACGTCCTGCCCGTCGCGGTCGTTCGACACCGCCTGGAACATGATGTCGTCGTCGGTGTAGAAGCGGTGGACGAAGCCGCCTTCGTTGAGGTCGATCAAGCCCTGCGCGACGATCACCAGCGTATCGCGGTCGAACGGAAACAGCAGCTCCGAGCCGAACCGGCGCCACGCCAGCGGATCAACCGTCACGGTGCGCCCCAGCGTGACGTTGCGGACGACGGGCAGGGCGTTACCGTCAAGCGCTGGCTTGCGGCCGAACAGGCGATCGAACATGCAATCCTCGCGTCTCTGTGGTTGGCCTGCCTCTTAGGCCAAAGCGCGAGCCGTCGCAAAGCGCCATTGGCGTGCCTCTCGCCTGCGCCTATGTGTCTGCGCGAGCGACAAGCACGGGAGTTCTTGCATTGACCGACATCTGGACCGTCCGCAGCCTCAAGGCCGCGCTCGACACGTCCGAGCCTGCGAAAGCCGGCGAGTTTTCCTCGCGCATCCTGGAGGGCGCGGACCCGGTGCTGCTAGTGACGATGCACCACCACGGCGACCTCGAACTGTTCGTCAACGTCAGCGAGGCGCAGATTGCGTGCTCGACGCTGCTGTGGCCGTGCGACGAGCAGGAGGACCAGCTGGCGTTCAACACCTTCCTGCTGAAGTCGCAGAAGCTTGTGCCGCTGTCGAACTTTGGCATCGGCACGGTCGATGGCCGCGATTATTACGAGCTGTTCGGCGAACTCGCGACGTCGAGCCGGCTCGATACCGTGATCATCGAACTGCGCACGCTTGCCGAGAATGCGATCGATGCGGCCACCGACCTGCGCCACGCGCAGATCCCGGCTGCCTGACATCATCGCCTGATTTAGATACAAACGGAGAGACTGGCATGGCCATCTGGAGCAAGCTTTTCACCCTCGGTCGCGCCGGTGCGCACGAAGCGGGCGCGGCGGTCGTCGACGCGAACGCGCTGCGTATCCTCGACCAGGAAATTCGCGATGCCGACAAGGCGCAGGGCAAGGCGCGCGACGATCTCGCCGGGCTGGTCGCGCGTCGCCGCATCCTCGAAACCGAGGTCGAGAGCTTCCGCGCTCAGGCAACCAAGTACGAGGCCTCCGCGCGCATCGCGGTCGAGAAGGGCAACATGGACCTCGCGCGCCAGGTCGCGCAGCGGATCGCCGACCTCGAGCAGGACATCGCGCTGAAGTCCCCTCAGGTCGAGGACATGCGCGCCGCCGAGGAGCAGATCCACACCGCCGTCGCGCAGACCGATCGGAAAATCGAACAGCTCCGCCGCGAGGTCGAGGTCGTCAAGGTCAACGAGTCGGTGCAGAAGGCGCAGGCTTCGGTCGCGTCGGGCAGCATGGGTGCGGGCAACAAGCTCGGCTCGGCGGCGGACAGCCTCGCGCGCATTCGCGAACGCCAGGCGATCCGCGGCGAGCGGATCAAGGCGGCGGGCGAACTGGAAGACCGTCGTACCGGCGCCGACCTCGATGAGAAGCTCCGGCTCGCTGGCATCGGACCGGGCCAGTCGTCCGCGGACGACGTGCTCGCGCGCCTGACCGCACCGAAGACGCCGCAAGTCGGCCAGACGCTGCAGATCGAGCAGCGCGACGACTCCAAGAATTCGGACTCCTGATGCGCCGGATCGCGGTCGACCCGCGCGGCGACTGGCGCGAGCGGGCCGACGCGATCGGGTTCGTCTATCATGACACGGATGGCGAGCCCTATTGGGACGAGGGCGCGGCCTACGCCTTCACGCTGGCGGAGATCGAGGACGACCTCGAACCCGCCGCGGAACAGCTGCACGCGATGTGCCTCGATCTGGTCGACGAGGTGGTCCGCGATCAGCAGCTGATGGAACGCCTCGCGATCCCGCGCGAGCAATGGAACTACGTCGCGGAGACGCGGCGGACGCGCCAGCCGTCGCTCTATGGGCGGTTCGATTTCGCCTATGACGGGACCGGGCCGGCCAAGCTCTACGAGTATAACGCGGACACGCCGACATCGGTGTTCGAATGCGCGACGTTCCAGTGGATGTGGCTTGAGGATCTGCTCGCGAGCGGTGCGTTGCCGGCCGGGACGGACCAGTTCAACAGCCTGTTCGACAAACTCCGTGAACGCTTCCGCGCGCTGTTCCCGAGCGGCGGCTTCGTCCACTTCGCGGCGGACGCGTCGGCGATCGAGGACCGCCAGACGGTGCGGTTCTTCGAGGACCTCGCGAGCCAGGTTGGGATCGAGCCGAAGTTCGTCGAGATGAAGGATATCGGCCTCGCTGCGGACGGGCACTTCATCGACACCGATGGTTTCGAGGTGCAGGCCGCGTTCAAGCTGTACCCGTGGGAGTTCATGCTCCGCGAGCCCTATGCGCCGAACCTGTCGCGCGCCGACGTGCGCTGGATCGAGCCGGCGTGGAAGTCGATCCTGTCGAACAAGGGCATCCTGCCGCTTTTGTGGGAACGCCACCCCGAGCATCCGAACCTGCTCCCCGCGTTCTTCGACGACGACCCCACGGCTAAGATCCTCGGGCCGAAATATGTGCGGAAGCCACTGTTCTCGCGTGAGGGCGCGAATGTCGAGGTGGTGGGCGAGAGCGGCCACGCAGTGCTCGACCAGGGTTACGGTGCCGAGGGCGCGATCCGCCAAGCTTACGCACCACCACCGGTGTTCGACGGCCGCCATCCCGTGATCGGTGCGTGGATGGTCGGCAACGAAGCCGCGGGGATCGGCGTTCGGGAAGATGAAACGGTCGTGACGCGCAATCTCGCGCGGTTCGTGCCGCATATCATCGAGGCGAATGATGACTGACGCGCGAGACCTGCCCCCGTTGCCGCCTATGGAGCGGCTGATCGAACTGATGTTCGACGCCGCACGGACGGGGCGGGACGAGATGATCCCGGCGCTATTGCAGGCTGGTGTCGACATCGAGGTGACTGACGCCAAGGGCTACACGCCGCTGGTGATCGCCAGCTACAACGGCCAGGCCGAGGCCACCGCGGCCCTCCTTGCGGCAGGCGCGAAGGTTGATGGCGCGGCGGACGCGCGCGGCAACACCGCCCTGATGGGTGTCTGCTTCAAAGGCTACGAGGAGATCGCGCAGATCCTGCTCGATGCCGGGGTCGACGTGAACCGGCGTAACGGCGTCGGCCAGACCGCGCTGATGATGGCCGCGCTGGTAAACAAGACGGCGATCATCGATCTGTTGTTAGAACACGGTGCGAACCCGGAGATCGTCGATGCGGCAGGGAACAGCGTTCACTCGCTCGCGCTGTCGCAGGGTAACACGGCGTTAGCGGCGCGGTTTTCAGGCTGGTAACCGAGTGTTCCCACCCCGGCGAAGGCCGGGGCCCAATTGGGAGGTCGCAGTAACGGAGGACGGCGCATTGTTATTGCCGTCCCCCAATTGGGCCCCGGCCTTCGCCGGGGTGGACGCCAACCGGTCGCTAGGGGGTGTCATCCACCCCATGCGTCTTCGGCAATACCGCCCCGACATGCGCCTCGCCCCGAGCCTCAGCCAGCCGAACCTGCCGCTCGCGCTCGGCATAACCCGCGCGCTGCACCTCGTCCCGCGCATCATGACACGCCGGGCAACTCACCCCCTCGACATACAGCGGCGAGCCACGGTCTTCGACACTCACCGGCATCCGGCACGCATGGCACAGCACATGGCTTCCCAGCGCTAGACCATGTCCAACCGCAACCCGCTGATCGAACACGAAACACTCCCCCTCCCAGAGACTCTCTGCCTCGGGCACGGTCTCCAGATACTTCAGAATGCCGCCCTTGAGGTGATACACCTCGTCCAGCCCCTCGGCCTTCAGGAACGCGGTCGACTTCTCGCACCGTATCCCCCCGGTGCAGAACATCGCGATCTTTGGCGGCGGGCCGTCCCCTACCAGTTCGTCACGATGCTCGCGAAACCACGCCGGAAAATCCCGGAACGTCCGCGTCTGCGGATCGACCGCGCCGGCAAACGTCCCGACCGCGACCTCGTAGTCGTTGCGCGTGTCGATCACGATCGTCCCCGGCTCGGCGATCAGCGCGTTCCAGTCTTCCGGCTCGACATAATGGCCAACGCCCTCCAGCGGATCGATCGTCGGTTCGCCCATCGTCACGATCTCGCGCTTCAGCCGAACCTTCATCCGATGAAACGGCATCGTTTCCGCGCGCGATTCCTTGACGTCGAGGTCGGCGCATCCCGGCAGAGCGCGGATATGCGCGAGCACCGCGTCGATCCCCTCTTCGGACCCGGCGATCGTCCCGTTGATCCCCTCGGCGGCAAGCAGCAGCGTCCCCTTCACTCCGTTCGAACAGCACGCGAGCGCGAGCGGCGGCTGGATCGCGGCGATGTCGGCGAACGGCGTGAAGCGGTACAGCGCCACGACGCGGATGGGCAGGGTTTCGGTCATCGGTCTATCATGCTGGGGTGGGGCGCCGCTCAATAGCGCAAGTCGCCTCCCACGTCAGCCTGCGGTGACGATCATCCCATCGACCACGGCGACCGGCCAAGGCGTCAGCCGCGTTCCCCCGCACGGTCCGCCAACGCAGGCGCCGCTGTCGATCTCGAACAGTGCGGAATGCCAGCTACACGCGATCAGGTCGCCGCGCGGCGTGAGATACTCGTCGAGCACCTGCGCGAGCGGCAGGCCCATATGCGGGCAGCGATCGACATAACCGAACACCGCGTCGTCCTTGCGCACGACGAACCCGTGGAAGCGACCCGCGCGCATCTGGAGCACAAAGTTCCGCGCCTTGCCGTCCGCGATCGCGTCGAGCGGCGCGAGCTTGATCCCGCCCGGTGTCGCGCTCAGCCGTTCGCCGTCGCTCATGCGCGGTCGGCGTCCGGCTGGCGATCCGGATGCGCGGCGGCGAAGGCGGGGAGGGCGCGGGCGTTCTCTGCCGCCGCCTTGAGCTTCGGGTAAGGTGAGAGATCGACCGCAAACCGTTCCGCGGAGTAGACCTGCGGGACGAGGTGACAATCGGCGATCGTCGGTGTCGCGCCGAACGCGAAGCCGTCACCATAGTGCGCGATCTGCGTCTCGAGCGCGGCGAAACCTTCACCGATCCAGCGCGCGATCCAGCGGTTCACCGCGGCCTCGTCCGCCCCGAACTCGGCACGCAAGGCGTTCAGGATGCGAAGGTTGTTCACCGGATGGATGTCGCAGGCAACCGTCGCCGCCATAGCGCGGACGATCGCCCGGCCCTTCGCGTCGGCAGGAAGCAGCGGTGGATTAGGATAGGTCTCTTCGATCCATTCGAGAATCGCGGGGCTCTGCGTCAGGACCGCGCCGTCGGTCTCCAGTGCGGGCACAAGTCCCTGCGGATTGAGCGCGCGATACCCCGCCTCGCGTTCGGCACTTTTGCGAAGGTCGTGCGTAACCTGCGCATACGCCACGCCCTTCAAGGCCAGCGCGATGCGGACGCGGTAGGCGGTGGTCGAGCGCCAATAGCCGTGCAGCGTCAGGCTCACTTCGGCAGGATCGCCTTGGGGAAATCCGACCAGACCGCGTCGTAATCGAGCTGCGAATGTTCCAGCGCATAGGCGGTCGGCTTGTACGGCCAGCAGCTCTCCAGCATGAACGCCATCGTCCCGTCGATCTTGTGCGGCTTCAGGTCCGCCGCACTCGCACCCTGCCAGCTCGCCAGATCCGGCCCGTGGCCCGACATGAGGTTGTGCAGCGAGATACCACCCGGCGCGAACCCCTCCGCCTTTGCATCATACGCGCCGGTGATCAGCCCCATCGCCTCCGACATCACGTTGCGGTGGAACCAAGGTGGGCGGAACGTCCCCTCGGCGACCATCCAGCGCGGCGGGAAGATCACGAAATCGGCGTTCGCGCGGCCGGGCACGTCGCTCGGCGAGGTAAGCAACGTGAAGATCGACGGATCGGGATGATCGAAGCTGACCGTGTTGATCGTGTTGAACCGCGACAAATCGTAGCGCCACGGCGCGATGTTGCCGTGCCATGCGACGACGTCGAGCGGCGAGTGATCGAGCGTAGTCGTCCACAACGAACCCATGAACTTCTGCACCACCTCGACCGGTTCGTCGCGATCTTCGAACCAAGCGACCGGCGTCTCGAAGTCGCGCGGGTTGGCAAGGCCATTGGCGCCGATCGGGCCGAGATCGGGCAGGCGGAACAGCGCGCCGTGGTTCTCCGCGACATAGCCGCGCGCTTCGCCATCGGGGAGTTCGGCGCGGAAGCGGACGCCGCGGGGGATCAGCGCAATCTGGCCGGGGGCGATGTCGATTAGGCCGAGTTCGGTCAGCAACCGGAGCCGTCCGGCCTGCGGCACGAAAAGCAGCTCGCCGTCCGCATCCATGAACACGCGGTCGGTCATGTCTGCGTTTGCGGCATAAACGTGCAGCGCGACGCCTTCGAGATCGGCGGGATCGCGGTTGGCGAGCATCGTCGTCATGCCGTCGATCAGGTCGGTATTCGGGGCGGGGGCGGCGATAGGATCCCAGCGCAGGCGGTTGGGCGAGAGCGGCGCGTCGGTGGTGCCGGGCGCGAACCGCTGAGCGCCGGTATAGCGCTCGAACGGCGGATGCTCCGCGGTCGGGCGCATCCGGTAGAGCCAGCTGCGGCGGTTCTCGTGGCGGGGCGCGGTGAACGCGGTACCGGAAAGCTGCTCGGTGTAGAGGCCGAACGCGGGGCGCTGCGGCGAATTGCGGCCGATCGGGAGCGCACCGGGGATCGCCTCGGTCGATACGTGGTTGCCGAAGCCGGGCTGATACGCCGTTTCTTCGGTCTGGCCGGCGATCTCGCCTGCGGCATTGGTCGGCTGGTGGATTGTCATGGCTTCCTCTCCGTCACCTGTTCCGATCAACGCCCGAACCGCCGGCCGTTCAAACTTTTTCCTTCCCCTCGCCCCTGGGGAGAGGGAGGGAGCCACGCGCTTGCGCGGCGGAAGGGTGAGGGCACGTGCTGGCGTCGCGCGTGCCCTCACCCTCGGCGCTGGCGCGCCTTTCCCTCTCCCCGAGGGAGAGGGTTTAAGAAATTATGCGTCGACCGTTATGACCCCGCGACGGATCTGGTCCAACTCGATGCTCTCATACAACGCCTGGAAATTGCCGTTGCCGAAGCCCTCGTTACCCTTGCGCTGGATGATCTCGAAGAAGATCGGCCCGAACATGTTCTCGGTAAAGATCTGCAGCAACAGCCCCTCTTCGCCGACATTGCCGTCGATCAGGATCCGGTTGCGGCGCAGGCGCTCCAGGTCGTGGCCGTGGTTCGGCACGCGCTTGTCGACCAGTTCGTAATAGGTCTCGATCGTGTCCTGCAGCTTGACGCCGCGCGCACGCAGCTTCTCGACCGTTTCGAAGATATCGTCGGTGGTCAGCGCGAGATGCTGGATGCCCTCGCCGTTGTAATCCTTGATGAATTCCTCGATCTGGCTCTTGTCGTCCTGGCTTTCGTTGAGCGGAATGCGGATCGCGCGGTCGGGCGCGATCATCGCCTGGCTGAACAGACCGGTCGCCTTGCCCTTGATGTCGAAATACTTCTGCTCCTCGAAGCCGAAGATCTGGCCGTAGAACTCGGCCCAGGTCCGCATTTGCCCCCGCTTCACATTGTGCGTGAGGTGATCGAGCAGGTCGAGGCCAACGTTGTTCTCGGCTTCCGCTTCGGCCGCGCCCGGAACCGCATTCCAGTCGTCGTACAGGCTGCCGGCAGCACCATGCTTGTCGACCAGATACAGCAGCGAACCGCCGATCCCTTCGAGCACATAGCTGTCCTCGCCGAGCGCGCCCATGCTGGCATCGGCTGCCTTGGCGCCGCGAGCGAGCGCCGCGTCGAACGCTTCCTTGGCGTCATGGACGCGGAACGCCATGCCGCTCGCCGACGGGCCATGATCCGCGCGGAATGCCGCCGCGTGGCCACCGTCTTCGCGGTTGAGCAGCAGGTTGATACGGCCCTGCTTGTAGCGTGTGACGGCCTTGGTGGGGTGGGTCGAGGCGGCGACGAACCCGAACTGCTCGAACTGCGCGGCCATCCGGTCGGGATCGGGCGAGGTGAATTCGGCGAACTCGAACCCGTCGAGACCCATCGGGTTTACGTCCATATGGTCCATGATCACATCCTGACAGTTGGTATCCGTTGTTACAATCTGGCGGGTTGAACAACTGGTGTCAATCGTTACGATTTTGACATGCCCAACTCCGATGCCACCCGCGCACTCGTCCTGGACGATTTCATCCCGTATCGCCTGTCGATCACCTCGAACCTTGTCAGCGAGGCGGTGGCGGACACGTACGAAGCGCTGTTCGGACTGACGATCCCGGAGTGGCGGCTGGTGGCGGTGGTAGCCGAAGCGGACGGAATTACGCAGCAGCAGGTCGGCCAGCAGACGCGGATGGACAAGGTCACGGTCAGTCGCGCGGCGATCGCCTTGGTCGAGCGCGGGCTGATGCAGCGGCATGCGAACCCGGAGGATCGTCGCTCGCACCTGCTGAGGCTGACCGACGACGGTCACACGCTCTATGCGTCAGTCGCACCGAAGGCGCTCGATCTGGAGCGCCGGATCTTCGCCGGGTTCTCAAGCGCGGAGGTCGAACAGTTCGTGGCGATGCTACGCCGGATCGACGCGGTGACGATCGACCTAGTTCAGGACACCCACGGCGGCGTTGGCGACCAGAGACCGCGCAGGTAATCGAGCAGCGCGGTGGTACCGGACGACACCGGCCCGCGCGCATGCACGACGTAAATCCCGACATCCGCCGAACCAGCCAGTTCCGGGAACAGACGCACGAGCCTGCCGCTCGCCAGATCCGCGCTGACGTCCCATAGCGAGCGTAGCGCGATGCCGACGCCGGCCAGCGTGAGTTCGCGCACGACCTCGCTCGAGTTAGTCGCGACATAGCTGGGGCGATCGATCGTGACGTCGCCACCGGGGCCGGTAAGCCGCCACGGCATCTGGCCCTTCGCTGCGAGCAGGCGGTGTTCCGCAAGATCGGCTGCGTCGCGCGGCGCACTGTAGGTTGGTGCGGCGCAGAGGACGCGACGGCTGTCGGCGAGGCGATGGCCGGTCAGGCTTGGCGGCACGGCTGGGGCGATCCGGATCGCGAGATCAAGCCGGTCCCCGATCACATCCGAGAAGCCGTCCGACAGATCGAGGTCGAGTTCGATCCCCGGATATGCGTCGAGGAACGGCTTCAGGTGCGGCGCGATGTGGAGGCGGCCGAACGACGTGGGCGCGCTGACCCGCAATGGCCCGGCCGGCGTATCCGTGCGGTCCGACACCCGCGCCTCAGCGTCGCGGATCGCCGCGAGGATCTCCACCATGTCGCGGTGATACGCGGCGCCGCGTGCGGTGAGGTCGAGGCGGCGCGTCGTTCTGTTGAGCAATCGCACACCGAGCCGTGCCTCCAGCCGCGCGATCCGCTTTGACACCATTGCCGGCGAGATACCCATCGAACGCCCCGCCGCACTGAGGCTGGCGGTGCGGACGACTTCGGCGAAGAGGACGACGTCGGGGTCCATTCGTTCTCCAGGCGATCAACAGCTTTCGGTTTATGATGTCTAGTGGCGAAGGTGGCGGGCGTCTATCGTCCCGACAGAGCATAGGAGAGCAGCATGGCCGAGATGATCGAAAAGGCAGGCCTGAAGGTCGCCGCATCGTTGGTGGACTTCATCGAAACGCAGGCGTTGCCGGGGACTGGTCTCGATGCCGCCGCGTTCTGGCAAGGCGTGTTCGATATCTACGCCCGGTTCGCGCCGGAGAACGCCGCGCTGCTAGAGGTTCGCGACGACCTTCAGGCAAAGATCGATGCCTGGCACGAAGCCCGCGCCGGCAAGCCGATCGACCAGGCCGAGTATCAGGCGTTCCTGCGCGAGATCGGCTATCTCGTCGACGAGCCTGCGCCGTTCTCGGTTGCACCGGCCAACGTCGATGCGGAAGTCGCCTCGCTCGCCGGCGCGCAGTTAGTGGTGCCGATCCTCAACGCCCGCTTCCTGCTGAACGCGGCGAACGCGCGGTGGGGGAGCCTGTACGACGCGCTCTACGGCACCGACGCGATCCCGGGTGCTGCTGCTGGCAAGGGGTATGACGCGGCACGAGGCGCACAAGTGATCGCGTGGGCGAAGGCCTTTCTCGACGATGCCGTGCCCTTGGCGAGCGGGTCGTGGACCGACTGGACGGGTGGTGCGCCCGAATTAGCCGATCCGAGCCAGCTGGTCGGACATGCAGGCGACAACATTCTGTTGCGTCACAATGGCCTGTACATCGAGCTTGTGATCGATCCTCAGCACCCGATCGGGCGTGAAGATCCCGCGAACCTCGCCGACGTCGTCCTCGAATCCGCACTCAGCACGATCGCCGATCTCGAGGACTCGATCGCCGCGGTCGACGCCGAGGACAAGGTCGCCGCCTACGCCAATTGGCTAGGGCTGATGAAGGGCGACCTTACCGCGAGCTTCGAAAAGGGCGGCCGCACGGTTACGCGCTCGCTCGATCCGGATCGCCGCTACACCGCACCCGACGGCAGCGCGTTCACGCTCCCCGGTCGCAGCCTGATGTTCGTCCGCAACGTCGGCCATCTCATGACGACGCCCGCAATCCTGCTCGCTGACGGCCAACAGGCGCCCGAAGGCATCCTCGACGGCATCGTCACGTCGCTGATCGCGCTCCACGACCTGAAGGGCACGGGCCCGATCCGCAACAGCCGCGCGGGCTCGATCTACATCGTCAAGCCGAAGATGCACGGTCCCGACGAAGCCGCCTTCACCAATCGCCTGTTCGATGCGATCGAGGATTTGCTCGGCCTCGCACGCCACACGATCAAGGTCGGCGTGATGGACGAGGAGCGGCGCACCTCGGCCAATCTCGCCTCCTGCATCGCCGCGGTGAAGGACCGGGTCGTATTCATCAACACCGGCTTCCTCGATCGCACTGGCGACGAGATGCACACCTCAATGCGCGCCGGGCCGATGATCCGCAAGGGCGAGATGAAGGCCTCGTCGTGGATCAAGGCGTATGAGGATCGCAACGTCCAGATCGGGCTCGCCTGCGGGCTCAGCGGCAAGGCGCAGATCGGCAAGGGAATGTGGGCCGCGCCCGACCGGATGGCGGATATGCTCGACCAGAAGATCGCGCATCCGATGACCGGCGCGAACACCGCCTGGGTGCCGTCACCGACCGCGGCCACGCTGCACGCGACGCATTACCACCGCGTCGACGTGTTCGTGCGGCAGGCGGAGCGGAAAGCCGAGCCGGTCGCCTCGCTCGATGCGCTGCTGACGATCCCGGTCGCGACCGGGCACAACTTGCAGCCCGACGAGGTGCGCGAGGAACTGGAGAACAACGCGCAGGGTATCCTCGGCTATGTCGTGCGCTGGGTCGACCAGGGGGTCGGCTGTTCGAAGGTGCCCGACATCCACGACATCGGCCTGATGGAGGATCGCGCGACGCTCCGGATCAGTTCGCAGCACATGGCGAACTGGCTGCTCCACGGTGTCGCAACGCCCGATGAGGCAGACGCCGCGCTGCGGCGGATGGCGGCGAAGGTCGATGCGCAGAATGCGGGCGATCCGCTGTATCGGCCGATGGCGGGGCATGAGGAGGACAGCCTCGCATTCCAGGCCGCCCGCGCGCTCGTGTTCGATGGCCTGACGCAGCCGAGCGGCTATACCGAGCCGCTGCTCCACGCGTTCCGCGCGCGGGCAAAGGAAAGGGACGCTGCCTGATGCCACTCTACGCGATCGAGGGTAAACGCCCGACGCTGGCCGACGACGTCTGGGTCGCGCCTTCCGCCGACGTGATCGGCGACGCGCGGCTGGGGGAGGGGGCAAGCGTCTGGTTCGGCGCAGTGATCCGCGCGGACAACACGCCGATACTGGTCGGTGCGCGGACCAATATCCAGGAAGGCGCGATGCTGCACTCCGATCCCGGCGCGCCGCTGACCGTCGGCCAAGGCTGCACGATCGGCCATCACGCGATCCTCCACGGCTGCACGATCGGCGACAATGTCTTGGTCGGGATGGGCGCGACGATCCTCAATAACGCGGTGATCGGTGAGAATTGCCTGATCGGCGCGAACGCTCTGGTGACGGAGGGAAAGGTGTTCCCGGCCGGCAGCCTGATCGTCGGTTCGCCGGCCAAGGCGGTCCGTGAACTGACTCCAGAAGCGATTGCCGGCCTGAAGATGTCCGCGGCCGGTTATGCAGCCAAGCAGCGCGTTTTCGCCGAGGCCTTGAGACTGGTCGAGGTATGAAATCCTCCCCCGCGAGGGGGAGGATCGTGACGGCGGTGTTAGAAGCTCACCCGCCCGCCGAGCGAGAGCACGACTGCCGACGCGTTGCGCAGCGCACCCGAGGTTAGGATGTTGGTCTGTGCGGCCGTGCCGACATAGGCCGCCGTGATACGGTCGATCGTCGTATTTTCGAAGTCGACATATTGCGCGGCAGCGTCGAGCGCGATGCGCGAGGACAGCTGGTACGAGCCACCGGCTGCGTAGGTCCAGCGATCGGCATCGGGCACGCGCGCGTCGCGCTGACCGTCCTGCGTCGGCGACTTGGTCCGCTGCAAGCCGGCGCGCACGGTCAGTTTCGGCGTGACGTCGTAATCGAACCCGCCGGCGAGGCTCCAGCTGTCCATATAGTTCTCGGGGATCGCGGTGTTCAGCGGTGCGCCGAGGTCGATCGTGTCGAACTTGCTCCAGCTGTACGCCACGACCTGCGCGTTCAGCGTCAGTTTGTCGGTGCCGCGGAAGCGCCCTGCGACGATGACCTGGCCCGGCGTGTTGAAGGCAGCCTTCGCACCCGACACGGTCGTGTTCGATCCGGCGAGCGGACCGACGAGACCGCTGACGGTCAGATCGCCCTTCAAATTGTGGCGGATGCTGGACTTGTAGCTGATGCCGACCGTCGCGAAGTCGTTATGGAGCTGTACGCCCGCGGTCCAGCCGAAGTCCCAGCCATCGCCCTTCAGTTCCTGCTGGCCATCGGGCAGCGCCGCGGACAGGTTGGGCAGCGCATTGCTGAGCGATGCGTCGGTATATTCGACGTTGAGCGCACCACCTACGCGGAGCCAGTCCGTCACGACGATACCAACCGAAGGCTGGATGTCGATCGTACGCAGCCGGGTCTTGTCGGCGCTGTACCGCGCCCAGCTGTTCGCGTCGTAGTTGGTCGTGAAGCTGAACGGCGAGGTCACCGCGAGGCCCACCGCGATCCGATCGGTCAGCGGATACGCGACCGCACCCGATGGCACGACGCCCTTGTTGATCGGATCGCGCGAGTTCGCCTGGCCGCTGATCCCCGTGCAGGGCTGGCCCGGGCGGCAGATGCGGGTGCCGGTATCGATGACATCGCCCTTTGGCAGGATCGCGGAGGCGGCGAGCGTCGCGCTGCCGTCACGGATGCCGGCGATCGCTGCGGGGTTCCACCACAGCGAGTCAGGACCGGTATCGGCGCCTTCGCCCGAGAATGCGCGACCAGCGCCACGCGCGGACTGCGCCTGGAGATAGAAGGCGTCGGCATACGCGGTGCTGGCGAATCCGAAAGCGGACACGAGCGCGGATACCGCGAGAAGTGGAGCCTTGGTGCGAAACATCATGGATAAAGTCCTGAAAGCTGTACTGATAATGAAGAGGCGGAGGCGTCGCCTCAGCGCACGCGCGTCCAGGTCTGGGTCTTGCAGAGCGGGAAGAAGACGCAGCCGCGCAGCTTCAGCTGGTTCGCACCGAGCGGCGTGATCTTGCCGCTATAGGTCTTGCCGTCCTCGGCATTGTAGACCTGACCGCTGCTCCAGACGCCGTTCGAATCGGGCTTGAACCCGCTCAGCATCTGCATCCCCTGGATCGGGCGGTTGCGCAATGCGGTGTTCGAGTTGTTCGCGTCCTTCATCGAAGGATTGGCGCGCAACGCGTCGGAGGTGAGGATCTTGCCGCAGATCGACGGGCCACAGCGGGCGATCTCGACGATGGCGTTGTGCGTCTCGGTCTTCCAGCGGCCGATAACGGTCTCGGGCGTGGCGGACGCGCCGGCGAGCAGGGCGGTGGCGATCAACAGGGACATCTTCTATCCTCTCCTAGTGTCGTTGGTGACGCCGCATGCGTGCGGTCATCGAATGTTTCGTCAGGCCGTCGACGTTATCGCGACCTTGTTGCCGTATACGGCAGCTATCGATCCCGACTAGAATTGTACGAAGACAAGTCAAGTCTTCTTACTGATTCCGGTCGGTGAAAAAGTGTTCACATGCCTTTCCTGTCATTCCCGCGGAGGCGGGAACCCATAAGGGCTAACGTTGCGATCATGCCGCGAAGTCAGCCAATATGGGTCCCCGCCTGCGCGGGGATGACGAAAGTTAGTTGCGCAGTGGCTTGCCGGTCTGGAGCATATGCACGACTCGCGCCTGAGTCCGCGGATCCTTGACACTCGCCATGAACGCCGCGCGTTCCAGGTCGAGCATCTGGTCCTCGGTCACCGTGTCGACCAGATCCGCCTCACCACCCGTCAGCACTTCCGCAAGACGATCCGCGACGACGAGGTCGTAGTCGGTCGCCATGCCCTTCTTGTGGAAGTCCGCCACCGCCATGTTCAGCCCTGTACGGCCACTCGCACCCGCCAGACGAAACGTCGGCTTCTCGGGCGGCGTGTAGCCCTCGACCAGCGAAAGCGCCTTGGCCTTCGCATCCGCCAGCAACCGATCGCGGTTCATCGTGATGCCGTCGTCCTTGCGCAGGATCATCATCTCCTTCGCCTCCGCCGCCGACTTGGCGACCTGTGCGGTGGAAACCGCCTGGAACACCTTGGTCAACACCGGCATCGGCCCGTTCGGCAGCGTGCGCGACTTGGTCCAGCGGTCGAGCATCTCGCCATTGCCGCCCCAGCCGGGAACGAGGCCGACGCCGCACTCGACAAGACCTGCATAGGTCTCGGCGTGCGCCTGCACCGCGTCCGAATGGAGCAGGATCTCGCATCCACCACCCAGCGCCAGCCCGGCCGGTGCGCTGACGACCGGGAAAGGCGCGTATTTGAGCGCTTTGTACGCCTGCTGCCCACCCGCGACGCTGGCCTCGACCATGTCCCAAAGGCCCGCGCCGACCGCGAACATCGCTGCGCCGAGGTTCGCACCCGCCGAGAAGTTCGACGCCTCGTTATACACCACCAGCGCCTTGAAGCGCTCGCGCACGACCGGGATAGTTTCGTTGATGAGCGCCACGACCTGATCGTCGAGCGCGTTCATCTTGGTGTGGAACTCGAGCGCCGCGACGCCGTCGCCGACGTCCCAGAGCGACGCCGACAGGTTTGTGAGGATCGGCTGCGAGCGGAGCTTGATGTCCTCCAGCAGTTCGACGCCGTCAGCGCGCGGCACGTCGGCATACGCGCCGCCAGCCGTGAGATACTGACGCTGGCCGTTCTCCACGCGGTAGAACGAACGATCGCCCGCGGTCGTCAGGATCGCAGGAACGTCGCGACCTTCCTCGGCAAGGCGCGCGGCGAGCACGCCGGGACCCATCCGGTCGATCAACTCGAACGGCCCGTATTTCCAATTGTAGCCGAGCTTCATCGCGTCATCGATCGCGACGATATCGTCCGCCGCCTCGCCGACGAGCATCGCCGCGTACGACAGCACGCTGCCGAGGATCGTCCAGGCATAGGTGCCAATCTTGCCCGGCTCCGCGATCAGCGCCGCGAGGTCCTTGCCGGTCTTGCCCGGCAACTCCGCGGGCTTGGCTTCAGCACGGTACTCGCCGGTCGCGAGGTCGAGAGACAGCTTGGTGCGCGTCGCCTTGTCGAAGCGATAGAACCCACCCTTGCCCTTGCGGCCGGTGAAGCCTTCCGCGATCATCTTGTCGACCAGCGGCAGCGGACGGACCGTATCGAAATACGGATCGCCGGCCGGCAGCGTGGACGACAGGCTCTTCGACAGCAACGGCATCAGATCGACGCCGACGAGATCGACGAGCCCGAAGATACCCGTCTTCGGCACGCCCATCGGACGGCCACCGATCTGATCGGCTTCCTCGACGGTCAGCCCCTGATCCATCGCCGCGTTGATCGCGATCGCCAGCCAGTAGGTGCCGATGCGGTTGGCGATGAAGCCCGGCGTGTCCTTCGCGCGGACGATGCGCTTGCCCATGAAACGGTCGACGAAATCCTCGACCTTCTCCGCGACCGCGACGTCGGTTGCCACGCCGCGGACGATCTCGACCAGCCGCATGTAGCGCGGCGGGTTGAAGAAGTGCGTGATGAGGAAGTCGGCCTTGAACTGATCCGAACGCCCCTCGACGAGATTGGCGAGCGGGATCGTCGAGGTGTTCGACGAGACCGCCGTGCCGGGACGCTTCAACGCCTCGAGCTTGGCGTAAAGCGCCTGCTTGATGTCGAGCCGTTCGACGATCGCCTCGACGATCCAGTCGCACTCGGCGACCCGACCCAGATGATCGTCGATGTTGCCCGTCTCGACCAGCTTGGCCGCGCGCTTCGACATGAAGGGGGCGGGGTCGGTCTTGAGCATCTTGGCGACCGCGCCCTTCGCCACTGCGTCGCGATCATCACCCTCGCGGGGGACGATGTCGAGCAGCAGCACCGGGATCCCGGCATTGGCGATCTGCGCGGCGATGCCCGCACCCATCACGCCCGCGCCGATGACGCAGACCTTTTTCACAGCGTCGACCATCATGCGCGCTCCAGCACCGTAGCGATGCCCTGACCGCCGCCGATGCACTGGGTCGCCAGCGCATAGCGGCCGCCCTCGCGCGCCAGCAGCGACGCCGCCTTGCCGACGATCCGCGCGCCGGTCGCGCCTAGCGGATGACCGATCGCGATCGCGCCGCCATCGAGGTTGATAGTCTCGTCCTTCAGCCCGAGGTCGCGAATGCAGGCGATCGCCTGGCTCGCGAACGCCTCGTTGATCTCGACCACGTCGAGGTCGGCAACGGTGATCCCGGCACGCTCCAACGCCTTCTTCGACGCACCGATCGGGCCGAGCCCCATCGTCTCGGGCGCGCAACCCGACACGCCGATCGACTTGATCCGCGCGAGGATCGTCAGGCCGTGCTTCTTCGCGAATTCCTCGGAAGTCACCAGCACCGCGGACGCGCCATCCGTCAGCGGCGACGACGTGCCGGCGGTCACCGAACCGTCCGCGCTGAACGCAGGCTTCAGGCCGGCGAGCGCTTCGGTGGTCGTGCCGGCGCGGATCGTGCCGTCCTGGCTGACCGGGCCCGCCTTGGTCTGGATCGTCACGATCTCGTCGGACAAGCGGCCATCGGCGCGCGCCGCGGCGGCTTTGTCCTGGCTCTTCACCGCGAAGGCGTCCTGCTCGGCGCGGGTGATCTGATACTGCCGCGCGACGTTCTCTGCGGTTTCGCCCATGCCCATGTACGCGCCAGCGCTCTTCTTCGCGAGCTCGGGGTTGGGGAGGGGGTTGTAGCCGCCCATCGGCACGCGGCTCATCGATTCGAGCCCCGCGCAGATGAACGCCTCGCCCGCGCCGACCGCGATCTGGCCGTAAGCGATATGGATCGCGCTCATCGACGAGCCGCAGAACCGGTTGACCGTCATGCCGCCGACCGAGATCGGCAGGTCGGCGATCTGCGCGATCAGCTTGGCGACGTTAAGGCCCTGCTCGCCCTCTGGGAAGGCGCAACCGAGGATGATGTCCTCGATCTCGGCCGGATCCACGCCGGTCTTGTCGAGCAACCCGCGAATCGTCTGCGCGGCGAGATCGTCCGGACGGACGCGCGCGAGCTCGCCCTTGCCGGCGAGGTGGAACGGCGAACGGGCGTACCCGGCGATGACGACGTTGGTCACGATGATCCTCTCATATTGCGGTCGACCCGGTTAACGCTTGCGGGTTACCCTTAAGGTGCGATACCTCCCCTTTACGTCAAGGTGAAGCGGCCGACAATATGGCTTACGCACACCATGTTATGGAGAGCGAGATGCAGGACACTTCCGTGGGCAAGGCGATCGGCGTACCGTTGCTGGGCGAGCCGCGGCTGCTGGGCGACATGCTCGACCTTTCGGTGCGTCGGTTCGGGTCGCGCAACGTGCTCGATTTCATGGGTCGGACGCTGACCTATGCCGAGCTCGGCGAGCAGGTCGACCGGGCAGCGCGGGGGCTCCAGGACATGGGCGTCGTGAAGGGCACGCGCGTCGCGCTCTGCCTACCGAACACGCCCTATTATCCGATCCTGTTCTTCGCGATCCTCAAGGCCGGCGGCGTCGTCGTCAACGTCAACCCGCTCTACGTCGAGCGCGAGCTGGCGCATTTGCTCGAGGATTCGGGCGCGACGATCATCGCGACCTGCGACATCGCCGAGATCCACGCGCGCGTGCTGAAGGTCGCGGGGCAGATGGGCGTGAAGCACGTCATCACCTGCCCGATCGCCGGCGCGTTGCCGACGCTGAAGTCGATTGCCTACCGGATCTTCAAGCGCGCCGAGATTGGCCATGCGCCGAGCGATGCGCGCCATTCCACGTTCGACGCACTGCTCAAGGCGAAGGGGGCGCCGTCCCCCGTTACCGTTTCCCCGGACGAGGTCGCGGTGCTGCAATATACCGGCGGGACGACCGGCGAGCCCAAGGCGGCGATGCTCAGCCACGCCAACCTCGTCGCGAACGCCGACGCGATGGTGGTGTTCGTCGGCGGCGAGCAACCGAACCAGGACCGCGTGCTCGGCGCGCTGCCGCTGTTCCACGTCTTCGCGCTGACCACCGTGCTGACCTACTCGATCCGCACCGGTGCGGAGATGATACTGCTGCCGCGCTTCGAACTGCAGCAACTACTCAAGACGATCGACCGCACCAAGCCGAGCTATTTCCCCGCAGTGCCGACGATCTATGCGGCGATCACCACGGCTGCCGAGACGCAGAAGATCGACCTCTCCTCGATCCACGCCTGCATCTCGGGCGGCGCACCGCTGCCAGCGGAGGTGCGGATCGCGTTCGAGGCAGCGACCGGCGCCAAATTGTGCGAAGGGTATGGCCTGTCGGAAGCCTCGCCGATCATCACCTGCAACCCGATCGATGGCCTCAACAAGCCAGGCTCCGCGGGGCTGCCCTTTCCCGGCACGACGATCGAGATCCGCGACCGTGAGGATCCGACCCGGTTGCTGCCCGTCGGCGAAAATGGCGAGATCTGCGCACGCGGGCCCCAGATCACGCAGGGCTATTGGCACAAGCCCGCCGCCACCGCCGAGCTGTTCGCGGACGGCGCGCTGCGCACGGGCGACGTAGGCCACCTCGACGCGGACGGCTATCTGTTCATCGTCGACCGGATCAAGGATTTGATCCTCGCCGGCGGCTACAACGTCTATCCGCGCGTGATCGAGGAGGCGCTGTACGAACACCCCGCGGTGCTCGAAGCGGTGGTGATCGGCGTACCCGACAAATATCGCGGCCAGGCTCCCAAGGCGTTCGTCGTGCTGGCCGAAGGTTTGGTCGCTACCCCGCTAGAACTGCGCGATTTTCTGCGCGACAAGATCAGCAAGATCGAGCTTCCCCGCGAAGTCGAAATCCGCGACACTCTTCCCAAGACGTTGATCGGCAAGCTATCCAAAAAGGAACTTGTCGCCGAAGAGAACGCGAAAGCGGCGGCGTCGGAGGCGAGGGGAGTGGACGCGTGAACGACCGACAGGACGATCTTACCGGTATACAAGAGGTCTCGCGCATGCTCGGCGTGAGCGCGCGGACGCTCCGCTTCTACGAGGACAAGGGCCTGATCGAGCCCTGCCGGATCGGCACGACGCGGGTCTACACGCGGCGCGAAGTGGCCCGGATGCAGCTGATCCTGCGCGGCAAACGCCTCGGTTTCACGCTACGCGACATCGAGGAGTTCCTCGACCTCTACGACGCCGACCCGCAGCATGTGGAGCAGATGCGCGCGCTGGCCGAACGCTGCCGCCAGCGGATCGACCTGCTCGACGCGCAACGCGAGGCGATCGTCCAGACGCGCGACGAGCTGGAGAAGATCGAGCAGGAGGCTCTCGCGCGGATTCCGAACGGGTCGATCTGACACCTGAGGTTGCTCGTGAGAAATGAGCGCCAACCAATTGAAAACGATACCGCCCGGGGGCACCACCCCGGCGAAGGCCGGGGCCTAATTGGCAAGGTCGAGGTAACGACGCGCAGCGCCAATCCGTGACGTCTCCCAATTGGACCCCGTCCTCCCCCCGGCGGGGGGAGGACCGCAAGTCCGCTGTGAAGCTTAAAGCCCCACCACACCCCCGTCGGTCTTCGTGATCACGATCGTCGAGGACCGCGGCCGCGACGGCGTCGTCACCGCGCCCGCCTGGTTGGCTGGCCAGCTGCTGGTGATGTTGGTCGGCCCGCCATTCTCGCCCGGATGCTGGATGTTGACGAACAGCGACCGGCCGTCCGGCGTCGTGTGGATACCGGTGATCTCGCACTCCTTCGGCCCGACCAGGAAGCGGCGCAGTGCCGTCCCCGGTGCCTTGCCGACCCGCGTCGTTACCGAGCCGGTTGCCGCACCGATCGTGTTGGTCACCGTCCGCGTGCCCCCATCGTTGACGATCCCCGGTACCGACGCGAGCAGCATGCAGTTGGTGACGTCGGTGTACGCGCCGTCATCCGTCTCGATCCACATCACCGGTGCGATCGTCCCCGACGCATTGCTCGGCAGACCGAACCACAGGCCGTCCGGCGACGAGAAGTCGTTGGTCGCATCGAGGCCCGACAGGTTGATGTTGGTCGCATCGAGATCGCTACCCGCACCGAACGCATAGATGTCCCAGGCGAATGTCAGCGCCTCGGACGTATCGCCGGTCTCGCGCAGGCGGATGATGTGCCCGTTGGCGTTACCCGTGGTCTGCCCGCCGGTGGTCTTCGGATCGACATAGGCGCGGGGGTTCGGCGCGTCGGCGGTAGCGACCGTCCGCGACGAGTTGTTGGTGAGCGTGCAATACATCTCGCCGGTCGCCGGGTTCACTGCCGTCCACTCCGGACGATCCATCCGCGTCGCACCCAGCGCATCGGCGGCCAGACGCGTGTTGATCAGCACATCGACCTGGCTCGAAAACGGATAGGCTGCGTTCGCCGAGGTCAGCGGGCCGACATTGTAGATCAGTGGGAGCCACTGGCCGCTGCCATCCGCTGCGAGTTTCGCCACGTAAAGCGTTCCGGCATCGAGATACTTGTCACCGATCGCGAGACGGTTCGCGGCCGTCGCATCCGCAGCCGACCACGGCGTGGCCGACACGAACTTGTAGATATACTCGTTCTGCGCGTCGTCGCCCATGTAGAAGGCCGGCTTCACGCCCGCGATCGTCCGGCCGATCTCGCAGCCTTCATGGTTCATGCGGCCAAGTGCGGTCCGCTTGCGCGGCGTCGAGGCTGCGTCGAACGGATCGATCTCGACAACCCAGCCGTACTGGAAGATCTCGTTGCGGAAATCGCCCGTGCCGTCGGCAGGCGCGCTGGCCTGTGCGGTGATGTTCCAGCGCGAATAGATCGTGCTGGTCGTGTCGGCTGGCGTGACCGTCGACCACCCATAGTTACCGCCGGTGTTGCTCTCGCCCTTGCCGTAACGGGTGAGTGAAGTGTTCGCCTTCACGCCGACGGGGCCGGAGGCCGCACGTCGTGCCGCGTCGCCGACCTCGCGGCGGAAATAGCCGACCCAGTTCTCTTCATTCGTCAGGTACGTGTGCCAAGGCATTGTACCATTTGCACAATTGTTGATCGTGCCGCGGCCCGTGGTGGCGTCCGGCGAGTAGCGCGTCTTGAGGCTGTCGGCCCCGCGCACCGGGCCCGAGAAGCTCATCGGCGTCAGCGGTGTGACGCGACGGTTGAAGGACGAGGCGGGCGCGTAGCTCCAGGCGGCGGCGCGGTTGACCTCGATGACCGAAACGCCGTGGCACTCCATCTCCTTCAGCGCCTCGGCCTCGGGACGGATGCCGCCGGTGGTGGTCGGGCCGTTCGCATGCAGATAGGCCTGGGTGATGTTCTCATGGTTGAGCACGAGCAGGCCGCGCGTGTTGCCGTTCGAATCCGGCGTTCCGGTGGCGGACATGCCGAAATAGCTCATGCCGTCATGATGATCGCCCGCGCGCTTCGAGAAGGTCGCGTCGGTGCCGTCATTGGCATAGGCGCCGACGCCGCTGCCGATCGGATCGCCGAGCCGGTACAGCACCGTCACCGCGTAACCCGCAGGTACGGCAACGACATCCGCAAGGCTCTTCGCAACGGCCGTGAAGCCGAGCGAGGCCGCGCCGACGGTCACGCTGGTGGTCGCGCTGACCGAACCGCTGGCCGATACCGCCGTAAACTGGAAGCTGAGCACGGTCCCGGCAGCAGCACCCGGTACGACGAAAGTCGCGGTGGCGGTCGAGGCACCGGCTAGCGTGACGGCGGGACCAGCGGTCTGCGTCCAGGTCACGCTGTCGACTTGGCCGATCGCTGCGCCGGTCAGCGTCGCGACGCGGCCCGCGGTCGAGCTGCCGCCGGCGGTCGCCGTCACCGTGACGGGGCTCGAGCCGTTGCCGTCATTGTCGTCGTCGCAGCCGGTCAGCAACATACCGCCGAACACTGCCGCGGCGGTTGCGGACATGCCGCCCATCAAGGTCTGGCGACGCGAATAGCGCGACTCGATCAGGTCGTTGAAGTGCGGGTTGGCGGTCGGGTTGGTATCGATATCGCCGTCGGTATAGATGGTCTCGAACGTCATGCTTGGTCCCCCCGGGGATGGTTGCGCGGTGTGTAACGATGCGTGAGAGTTAAAACTTCGCGCCCAGCTCGACGCCGTAGAAGCGTGGCTCGCCGGCGATGTAGGTCGGGATGCCGAAGCCGCCGCCGGTGTTGCCCGCATCGATCAGATAGCGCTTGTTGGTGACGTTCCGGGCGAACCCCCCGACGCTGTACCGACCTTGCGCGAACGCGACGCCAGCGCGCAGGTTGACCAGTGTGTAGCCTCCCTGACTGATCGCATCGTTGTTCGGCAGCTCGAAGAACACCTTCGAACGGTAGGTGACGCTGGGTGTCGCGTAGAGGCTGGTGCTGCCGACGGGAACGCGAAGCATCGCGCCCGCCGAGGCCGATGTCGACGGCTGCAGGCGGAACTTGTTGCCCGCGAACGAGCCGATCGGCTTGTCCGCGATGCCACCGTCGATATACGCGAATGCACCGAATACAGAGAGATAGTCGGCGAGCTTGAGATTTCCTTCGAGCTCCACGCCGATGTTCTTCGCGGACCCGGCGCTCTGTGTCAGCGCGGAGCCGTTCGGTTGCGTCACGGAGACCTGGAACCCGTCATAGACTTGATAGAAGACGGAGGCGGCGCCGGTGAACGGACCGACCCGCCCCTTTATGCCGCCCTCGTAGTTCCAGACGTTCTCCTCGGGCACGTTCTGGAGATTGGGGCCAACGCCGAACGGTGTGGACTGTGCCGTCAGTTGGACGACCGGCGAGCGGCGGCCTTTGCTGATTGTGCCGTAAAGATTGACGTCGTCGTTGAGCTTCAGCAGCGCGTTGAAGCGCGGCAGGATCGCGGTGAAGCTCTTCTCCGCGACGAACTTGTTGCCGTTGGTGTTGGCCGTTCCGAGCAGGCTCGACCGGATACCGAGCGCCGCCAGGATCACCGAGTTCGGCTGAACCGACGAATAGCCCGACTGGCGATCCTCGATCAGGATGCGCGCGCCCGCGGTCAGTTCGAGCGCGGGTACCGGAATGTACGTTGCGTCGGCGAACACCGAGTAGGTGTTGTTTCTGCCATAGTTCGTGAACTCCGCCGCGTAAGGTATTGCCGTCGCACGGCCACCGGTAAGCGCTGCGGTTGCGCGCGTCGCGGGAACCGTGCCGTTCGGTGCGACGCATCCGGTCCCGGTCGGGATGCCGGCGCCGTTCAGTGCCGCGCGGATCGGGGCGTAAGCGGCGGCAACCGAGCAGGAGAGGTACGTGCCTTCCTCGGTCGCGAACGGGACGCGCTGGAAGCCGTTCTCGAAGAACGCGTTCCAGCCTACCGAGGCGCGGTACTTGGGTCCCTCGAAGGCGAAACGGCTCTCATGGCTCCACTGGTCGCCCTTCGCGTCTTCGGCGAACTCCAGATACGCGGCGGGGCCACCATCGGCGTCGAACACTTCCAGCGCGTCGAACCGGCGATAGCCGTTGACGGTGGTGAAGGTGATCCCCGGTGACAGGTCCGCGGTGATCGTCAAATTGGCGTCATAGACGTTGCGGTCGAGACCGAGCTTGCGCGCGCCGAGAACCGCGGCGCTGTACGGGGAGCCGGAGAGTTCCGCATAGCCATAGTCGCCGGTCTGGCCGCCCGTCGGCGCATGCGCGCGGCTCTTGAATGCGGTGCCGGGGTTCCGCTGTCCGTCATAGGTGAGGACGAGGTCGGCGGTGATGCTGTCGCTCGGGCGATAGCGGAGCGAGCCGCGGATGCCGCGCTGGTCCTGGCCGTTCAGGTCGTCCTGGTCGACGCCGCCCTGGTTCTGGTTGGGGACGTTCGCATCGCCGGCGATGTTCCGGACATAGCCGTCACGGTATTTATAGGCGAACGCGATGCGTCCGGCGAGCACGTCGTTGCCGGCGTTGAGGAAGCCCGACACCTGCGTACGGTTGAAATTGCCATAGGTCCCGTTGATCGCCCCCGACACGCCCGGTTCGGGTTTGGCCGAAACCAGGCTGATCGCGCCGACTGCGGCGGCGGTGCCGAACAAGGTGGCCTGTGGACCCTTCACGACTTCGATCCGCTCGAGATCGTACAGATCCTGATACGCGCCACGTGACCGGCTGATGTCGATGCCGTTGTAATAGAGCGTGACGCGGGCGCCCTGCTGCGACGAGCCGTTGTCCGAGGTGATGCCACGGATCACGAAGCCGGGGTTGTTGGCGCTCTGTTCCTGGATCTGCAGGCCCGGAATGTAGGCGGCGACTTCGGAAAGCGAATTGACGCCGATCGAGGCCATCTTGGCGCCGGTTACCGCGGTGACGGTGACGGGAACGTCGGCGATCCGCTGCTCGCGCTTTTGCGCGGTGACCAGGATTTCGTCGTTATCGGTGCCCGCCTGGAGTTCGGTCTGGGTATCTGCCTGCGCGAGTGCCGCGGTCGAGCAGGTCGTGGCGAGCGTCGCAAGCGCGAGCCGCGTGAAGATACGTGTCATTAAGTCCCCCGTTTTCGTTGCCGTGGCATTACGGGGACGAGGTGACGTTTCGATGGCGTCTTCATGAAAGCAAAATGACTATTCCGTAACGACGCTGTCACATCGTTGCCGCCGGGGTGTCTTCGATCGTGGCTAGCAGGCGGGCAACACCCGTTACGAAAGCCTGAGCCGATGACGATCAACCGCCGCGATGCCCTGAAGAACGTCCTCAAACTTGCCGGGTCCGGCGCAACGCTCGCGCTCCCCGCAGCAGCGTCACACGCGGCAGGTACGGCGAAAGCTCGCTTCGATCACGGGGTAGCGAGCGGCGATCCTTCGGTCGACGGCGCCATCCTGTGGACGCGGGCGACGCCGGTCGATGCGGTGCAGGCCGGCGACATCGCGCTGACCTGGCACGTCGCGGAGACCGAAGGCGGCAAGCCGATCCGCTCGGGCACCGTCAAGGCCCGTGCGGCGCGCGACTTTACCGCGAAGGTGGAGGCGACCGGGCTCCAGCCGGGCCACGAATATCGCTATTGGTTCGATGCCGCGGACGGCACGCGCTCGCCGGTCGGCCGGCTCCGGACGCTGCCCAAGGGCAAGGTCGCCGATGTCGTCATGGCCGTCGTCTCGTGCCAGCTCTACGCGGGCGGGCTGTTCAATGCGTATGACGCGATCGCCAAGCTCGACCGGCTCGACGCCGTCCTGCACCTCGGCGACTATATCTACGAATACGGCGCCGACGGGTATGGCGCGGACATCGCCAAGAAGATCGGCCGCCTGGTCGAGCCGCGCCACGAGATCGTCAGCCTCGCCGACTACCGCATGCGCCACGCGCAGGTGAAGCGCGACGTCGACATGCAGGCCGCGCACGCCCGCGCCGCGTTCATCTGCGTGTGGGACGATCACGAGGTCGCTAACGACGACTGGATGCACGGTGCCGAGAACCACGATCCCAAGACCGAGGGCGACTGGGATGCGCGCAAGGCCGCCGCGATGCAGGCGTATTTCGAATGGATGCCGATCCGCGATCCCAAGCCCGGCCAGCCCTGGGCGGCGATCAACCGTAGTTTCGACTTCGGCGATCTCGCCACGCTGGTGATGGTCGAAACGCGGTTGCTCGCGCGCAGTCATCAGGTCGTGTCCAAGGGCGAGGCGATCACACCCGCCGAATACGCACCGATGCTGGCGGAGCGCGCGCGGTCCGACCGCGAACTGCTCGGGCCGGTACAGCTTGCCTGGGTCGAGAAGACGATGGCGGCATCGGTGACGGCGGGAAAGCCGTGGCAGGTGCTGGGCAACCAGATCGTGATGGCGAAGGTCGCGGGGCCCGACATGGAGCGGCAACTCGGACCGGTGAAATTCGGCGAGACGATGGCGAAGCTGCCGGCGATGTGGCGCGAGCGACTGGCGGCAGGCATCGCTTCGTACCGTGCCGGCATGCCGTTCGGCCTCGACAGCTGGGACGGCTATCCGCCCGCCCGCGAGCGCCTGTACGCGGCGTTCCGGCGTGCGAAGTCGCGGCCGATCGTGCTGTCGGGCGACAGTCATGCCGCCTGGGCGAACGATCTGCACGACGACGCGGGCAAGCTGGTCGCAGTCGAATTCGGCTGCACCGCGATCACCAGTCCGTCCTACGGTTCGTTGTTGCCGGGTATCGGCACGTTGATCGCCGACGCCAACAAGGGCGAAGTGCGGTTCTGCGATCAGGACGCCAAGGGCTTCACGCTACTGACGCTGACGCCCGAGCACGCGACCGCCGACTTCCGGACCGTGTCGACAGTATTCGCCAAGCCGTTCACGGAAGGAACGGCGAAGCGGTTTCGTGCGCTGGCGGCGCGGCCCGAACTGCCGCTGGAAGAGATCGCCTGAAACGATCTTCTCCCGCCAAGTGGAAGTGTCGCCGAAGGTGACGGGGGAGAAACACGGAACATCGGTTATCGCTTGCCGCCCCCTCCGTCAGGCAAACGCCTGCCACCTCCCCCTGGCGGGGGAGGATTGGATCGCCATCGATGCCTTGGGCTAGCGCCTGACAATCAAAGTTTTTCCGCCGCAAAGTTCAATCGACTGTCAATTCCCATTCGCTCGGGGGATATTCATTCCAGCTGACGGAGATGGGAATGCAGCGAGAGGCTTCGAGTTCGACGGTAGGATGGCCGACCGTCCTTCTGGCAGGTATCGTGTACGGCGGATGGATGGTCGCGACGGCGTGGCATGCGGTCATTCCGACGCCGTTGCTGGTGCTGATCGGCGGGTGGCTGCTCGCCTGGCAGGGATCGCTGCAGCACGAAGTCATTCACGGGCATCCGACGCGGATCCGGTGGATCAACGATGCGATCGGGTTTGCGCCGCTGTCGTTGTGGCTGCCGTACCGCCTATACCGCCGCAGCCATGTCGCGCATCACCGCGCGGAGGTCATCACCGATCCTCGGCATGACCCCGAGTCCCGCTACCGCGTGCAGGCGCGTGGTTTCGCCGCAGTCCTCGGCCAGCTTCAATCGACGCTTCTCGGTCAGATGGTCTTCGGACCTGCGATCTCGGTCGGCCGCTTCTTCCTGCAAGAGGCCCGACGACTGGCGCGCGAACCGGCGCGCGTCGCGCGCGACTGGGCGCCACACCTCATCGCGGTCGCGCTGGTGCTCTGGTGGCTCGATCATGTCGGTCTTGGCGTCGGCCGTTACGTGCTCTGCTTCGTCTATCCTGGCATGGCGCTGACCATGGTGCGCTCCTATGCCGAGCACCGCGCCGATCTTGCGAGCCCCGGTCGCGCCGCCAGCGTCGAGCATGGCGGGCTGCTCGGGCTGCTGTATCTCAACAACAATTTGCACGCCGCGCATCACGAGCGGCCGTCGCTCGCCTGGTATGACCTGCCAGCGTACCACCGACATAACAGAGCGCGGTTCGCGGAGGCGGGGGCGCCGATCTATCAGGGGTATGGCGAGATCGTGCGGCGCTTCGCCTTCAGCGCGCATGACGACATGGTCCACCCCCTCCACCGCGAGCCCGTGTCTTGATGAGCCGGATCGCCTCGCTTGGGATGTACGATCACCCCGCGCAGTATGATGCCAACGACCGGCTGTGGTTGGCGATTGCCGCCGTCCTGCGCGAACGCGGTGTCGCGCAGGTGCCCGATCGGCTCGATCGACCACGCGACGTCCATGCTATCTGGCGCGATCCGGCTCTGCTGTTCGGCCAGGCCTGTGGCTATCCGTTGATCGCCGATCCGACGCTGGATCTGCAAGTGATCGCGTTCCCGATCTACGCCGGGCGAGAAAGCGGCAGTGTGATCGTGGCGAGGGCGGACGATTCCCGCGGGTCGGTCGAGGCGTTTCGCGGTAGCCGCGCGGCCATCAACGATCGCCAGTCGAACACCGGCATGAACCTGTTCCGCGCGACGGTAGCGCCGTTTGCGGGGCAGGGGGCGTTTTTTGCCGAGGTGGTGGAAACCGGCGCGCATCGAGCCAGCATCGTCGCGGTCGGGACGGGCAAGGCGGATCTCGCGGCGATCGACCGCGTGACCTATGCGACCATCGCACGGTTCGAGCCGGCGTTGGTCGCGGACCTGAAGATCGTCGCGTCGAGCCCTGCATCGCCGAGCCTGCCGTTCGTGACCGCGGCCGGGACCGACGCCGAGACGGTGGCGGCATTGCGAAGTGCGCTCGATCATGTCGCCGCCGATCCCGCGCTCGCGGCGGTACGCGAGACGCTGTTCCTCGCCGGGATCATACCCGCCGAGCCAGACGCGCTGACGCCGATATCGACGCTGGAAGCCGAGGCCGTCCGGGCCGGCTATCCCACGCTCCGCTGACATGAAGGACAACGCCGTGTCATCAGCATCCGACCCGATCGACCTCGCCGCGACGATCGACGAACTCCGCAGCGCGCGTCGCGCCTGGCGGCAGGAGCAGGACGGCCGACATAGCGTCGCGCGGTTTCCGTCGCTGGACGAGACCGGTCGCGCGCTCGACGATCTCGTCGCGGCGCTGTTTCCCGGGCGGCTCGGCATGTTCACAGGTCCGGTCGAGCGCGAGGATGCGTTCGTCGAGACGCGGCTCCGACAGGCGCTGGAACGGCTGCAACGGCAGGTCGAACGCGAATTCGCCTATTGGCAGGAAGAGGCGGTGCTGTCGTTCGACGTCAGCCATGCGAGCATGATCATCGGCCTGTTCTGCGCCGAACTGGGGCCGATCCGCGAACTGGTGGACGACGACGTCCGCGCGGCATTCCTCGGCGATCCGGCGGCCCGCAGCGCGGACGAGATCCTGATCTGCTACCCCGGCATCGTCGCGATCCTGTATCACCGGATCGCGCACGCGCTCTACGGTCTCGGCGCGCCGATCGTCGCACGGATCATCTCCGAACTCGCCAACAACCGCACCGGCATCGACATCCACCCGGGCGCGACGATCGGCCGCAGCTTCTTCATCGATCACGGCACGGGAGTCGTGATCGGCGAGACCGCGATCATCGGCGACCGGGTGCAGATCTACCAGCACGTCACGCTCGGCGCGCGCAGTCCGCTCGGCGTGACCGACGTGTCGGCGCGCGAACGGCTGGCGCGGCATCCGATCGTCGAGGACGACGTGGTGATCTATGCCGGCGCGACGATCCTTGGTCGCGTGACGATCGGGCAGGGCGCGACGATCGGCGGCAATGTCTGGCTGCTCGAGGACGTTCCCGCCGGCAGCGTCGTCGCACAGCCGACCGCGGTGATCCTGGCGGGCGATGCCGCGGATCAGCTGCACGAGACGCTCAGGGGGCGGGGGGCATGAGGCGGTTCGCCTGCTGCCGCGACGAGGACGGCCCGGTCAAGCCGGTGATCGGCGTGCTGTGCTGCAACGAGATCGCCGATCGACCCATCCAGGCAGTCGCGACGCGCTTCGTCGAGCCGCTGGTCCGCTATGCCGGCGCCACCGTGCTGCTGGTGCCGGCGGTGGCGGACGCGATGGACACGCGCGCGTTGGCGGGGCGGCTCGACGGGCTGTTGCTGACCGGGTCGCGCTCGAACGTCGCGGGCGCGCGGTACGGCAAGACGGATGCCGCGGACGATGCGCTCGACCTCGACCGCGACATGGTCGCTCTCGAACTCGCCGGTCGGATGATCGAGGCGGGGCGACCGGTGTTCGGCATCTGTCGCGGCCTGCAGGAGCTGAACGTGCTGTTCGGGGGCACGCTGACCGAAACGCTGGAGGAGGGGCACCATCGCTGGACCGACGACGAGACGGCGTATGAATCGCTGTTCGATCATGTCCATGACGTCGCGTTGCAATCGGGTGGCCTGCTGGCGACGGCCACGGCTCGGGAGAGCATCTCGGTCACCTCGGTGCACCGGCAGGGGATCGATCGTCTCGGCGCCGGCCTTCAGGTCGAGGCGCATGCCGTCAGCGACGGTCTGGTCGAGGCGTTCTCGGCCCGGCCATGCGGCGGCGACGTGCTCGCGGTACAGTGGCATCCCGAATGGGACGTTGCGGCCAGCGCATCCAGCCGCGCATTCTTTTCACTTATCGGCCAGTCGCTCGGAACCTATCGGGACCATTGAACGCGTCTGATCGTTTCACGCCTACCGCAAAGATCGTCACAGAACGATCCACCTACAGGGACACTAGAATGACTGCTTATCGTACCGCGTTGGCGCTTGCCGCCTCGACTTTCGCCTTTGCGAGCGCGCATGCCGCATACGCCCAGGACGTGCCCGCCGATGCCCCGGCTCAGGCTGCGGCGGTGCCCGACACGCAGGACGACATCATCGTCACGGGCACGCGGACGGCGGGTCGGTCGCGGCTCGACAGCGCGGCGCCGGTCGACGTGCTGAGCTCGGCGGCACTCCAGCGGCAGGGGACGACCGAGCTTGGCGCAGCGCTGTCGGCGATCGCGCCGTCGATCGACTTCCCGCGGCCGTCCGCGGTCGACGGGACCGATGCGATCCGCCCGGCGACGCTGCGTGGCCTTTCGCCCGACCAGACTTTGGTCCTGATCAACGGCGTGCGCGGCCATACCGCGGCTTTGCTCAACCTCGGTGGCTCGGTCGGGCGCGGCTCGGCGGCGGTAGACCTGAACACGATCCCGACCGTCGCACTCGACCGGATCGAAGTGCTGCGTGACGGCGCGTCGGCGCAATATGGCTCGGACGCGATCGCCGGCGTCGTCAATCTCCGTCTGCGGGAAGCACGCTCGGGCGGCGCGGCATCGGTCACCTACGGCTTCTACAACACCGATATCGACACCGCGCGCGGCAGTCGCAGCAGGACGGGCGAGCCGACCGTGTCGGTATCCGGCTGGCAGGGGCTCGGTTTCGGCGAGGACGGGTTCCTGACCCTCTCGGGCGAATATCTGAACCGCCAGGCGACCAATCGCGCCGATTTCGACACCCGCGCCCTGGTCCGGGTTCCCGGCACACCCGCCCGGGTGACCGGTCGCTTCGGCGATCCCAAGGTCGAGCAGTACAGCATCTTCGCCAATGCCGGCACGACGCTGAGCGGCACGTGGAAGCTGTACGGCTGGCTCGGCTATCAGGACCGCGACACGCGCAGCGCGGCCTTCCCGCGGCTGCCGCTGGCGTCGGACCCGGTAGCCGTCGCGCGACTGGAACTCGCAGGGCTTTCCGACGGCTTCCTGCCGCTGATCAATACCAAGTCGCGCGACCTCAACTCGGCGCTCGGGATCAAGGGCGAACTCGCCGACTGGAACGTCGACCTGAACGTCAGCTATGGCCGCAACAAGATCGGTTTCCGCACGCTGGACTCGGCGAACTACGCCTATGGCCGAACTACCCAGAGGGATTTCTCGGACGGCGCGCTGATCTATGACCAGTACATCGTCGGGCTCGACGTCGATCGCAAGTTCGACGTGTTGCAGGGCGTCAACGTCGCGTTCGGGCTCGAAGGGCGCCGCGAAGGGTTCAAGATCCAGTCGGGCGAACTCGCATCCTATGGCTATCCCACCACCGGCACGGTGACCGGCGCATTGCCGACCGCACCCCCGGGTGCGCAGGGCTTTGGCGGTTTCTCGCCCGACAACGCGATCGAGCGGAGCCGCCGCAACGGCAGCGTCTATCTCGATATCGAAGCACAGGTGACGGACAAGTTCCTCGTCGGCCTGGCCGGCCGCGCCGAGGATTATTCGGATTTCGGCTCGACCGCGACCGGCAAGGTTTCCGCACGCTATGACTTTGCGCGTTGGTTCGCCTTGCGCGGTACGGCCTCGACCGGTTTCCGTGCGCCGGCGCTTCAGCAGCAATACTTCACCTCGGTCGCCACCGTGATCCAGAACGGAAACCCGATCCAGACCGGCACGTACCCATCGATCAGCCCCATCGCCAGCAGGCTCGGCGGCCTTCCGCTCGAGCCCGAGAAGTCGACCAACCTTTCGGTCGGCACGGTCTTCCGCTTTGGCGGGTTCGACCTGACCGTGGACGCCTACCGCATCCGCATCCGCAACCAGATCGGGCTGTCGGAGAACCTCGCCGCCGCCGGCAATGCACAGGTTGCGGCATTGCTGGCGCCGTTCAACGTTAGCGCCGCACGGTTCTTCATCAACGGGCTCGCCTCGACCACCAAGGGGATCGACGCCGTCGCGCATTACCGGCTGCCGACCGATGCCGTCGGCACATTCGACCTCACCATCGCGGGCAACGTCAACGACGTGAACGTGACGCGCGTGCCGACCTCGACCTCGGCGCTCAACCCCGCACCGACGCTGTTCGCGCGCAGCCGTATCGAGTCGCTCGAAAACGGCACGCCGGGCGAGAAGGTGACGGGTTCGATCGACTGGTCGCTGGCCGATTTCGGCGCGACTGCGCGCGTCACCTATTATGGCGACGTCAACCAGCCGGGTACGACCGAAGCAGGCGACGTGCACAGCGGCAAGCACGTCATCACCGATCTCGAACTCCGCTATCAGGCGAAGAGAGGCGCACAGTTCGGGCTGGGCGTCAGCAACCTGTTCGACGTCTATCCCGATGCGACGATCGCCGCGAACAATTCGACCGGCGTGATCGGCTTCCCCTATTACTCGCCGTTCGGGTTCAACGGCCGCTACATCTATGCGCGCGCCGGCTTGAGCTGGTGATTAAATCATAGCGTCATGATAGGGTATTGCGTTCGACCGCATCGCTCGGTAGCTTTCGGTTCCAGAATCGATGTTGCGCAATGCGGTCGTAATTCTGAATTAGTCATTACGGAGACCATTCGATGAAGAAGATCACGATCGTGCCGATGATTGCAGTCATGGCACTCAGCCTTGCCGCATGCTCCAAGCCGGCCGACACGTCGAATGTCACCGACATCGAGACGAACACGGTCGTCGAGGATACGGATTCGAACCTGTCGGCAGTCGACGGCATCGAAACCAGCAACTCGGCCGATCTCGAGAACTCCGCCGATCTGAACAGCAGCGGCAACGCTCTCTGATCGTCTGAGACCTGATCTGACGGCAGGCAGGGGCCGATCTTCAGCGATCGGTTTCTTGCCTGCAAACAACAAGGCGATGCGTTCCATTTCAGGATGGGGCGTGTCGCCTTTTTTTGTATTTAATCGTTTGTATTCGGATCGTTACGACTAAATTTAACTGGTCGCATTTAGTACTCGATCCGCCGCTGATACTGACGAATCCTATTCCCTATGCAATCGGTGTGTATTACGAGGGGATCACGTCAAGGCGAAGTGAAGCTCCCTAGACGGAACCTCGTGGTCCAGCAGAACCCCTCTGCTGGGCCACCGTTTTTTCGTGGCCCGATCGATCCGGCCACGCGCATGCCGTCGGCTCGCACCGGCCGACGGCATCGCTGCGACAGTCGAGACGTGGGGTGGATCGTCAGCGCGGCGACGCGACGGCGTTCGATCGTCGTCCGCGCCAGTACCGGATCACCGCCATCACCGATGCGATCACGATTGCCAGGATCGCGACTCCGACCAGCTTGTGCTTCGGCATGATGCTGTGGACCGCGTCCAGCAACGTGTCGCCGAACAGATAGCCGATCCCGGTGAACATTACGCCCCAGACCGCAGCCGAGATCGCGTTGAGCGCCATGAACGTGCGCGCCGGGACATGCGACGTGCCGATCGCGATCGGGCTGATCGTCCGCAGGCCGTAGAGGAAGCGGAAGCCGAGGATGAAGATCGTCGGATGCCGTTCGAGCGTGTCGAGTGCCTTGGCGAATGCGGGTTTCGCCGCGATCCTGCGGACCCGTGCCGTATCGCGGTAGCGCCGCCCGGCGAGGAAGAAGAGCTGGTCCGCGGCGAACGAGCCCGCGACCGCCGCTGCTGCGCTGCCCCAGAGCGGCAGCAGGTCCTGATGCGCGAGCAGACCGCCGGTAACGACGGCGGTCTCGCCCTCTATCCCTGCACCCAGGAAGATCGCGGCGAGGCCGTATTGGGCGATGAGCGTTTCGATCGACATCCACCGTCCTTGCCGCAGCGCCGCGCGGTTCGCCAGCGTTGCTTAGCGGCCGAGATAATCCATCTTGCCGATCGGTACGCCGCGCATCCTCAGCAGGGCATAGGCTGTCGTGATGTGGAAATAGAAATTGGGCAGCACGAACCCGAGCACATAGCTTTGCGCCGTGAATTCAAACGTCTGGCTGCGCGTGACGAGTGTGACGGGTGTGCTTTCCTTGCCGTCGATCGCATCGCGCGGCACGGTGTCGAGAAAGGCGAGCGTTGCCGCGATACGCTGCTGGAGCGCGGCGAAGGTCGTTTCGTCGTCGGCCATCGCCACCGTCGGGACGCCGCCGATCCGGACCATCGCGCCCTTCGCGGTGTCGCTCGCGCGCTGCACCTGCGCCGTCAGCGGCGCCATGTCCGCGATCAGGCGGGTATCGAGCATCTCGGACTCGGCGACGCCGGTGTCGCGCGCGAACGCCTCGCCGGTCGTGAGGATCGCCGAGAGGCTGGCGAACCCGCGCCGAAAGGCGGGGACGGTGAGATCATGGAGACTGGTCATGGACACTGGCCTAGGCGCGCGAACCCGGCGGGTCGAGCAGGAACGCGGCGAGCTGGCTCCAGGCGGGTTGCTTGGCGGCGAGCCCGATCGTGTGGAGCGGGCTGCTCGATGGCAGCGCGACGATCGCCGGCCCCTCATGGTGGGGGCCCAGCAGTTTCAGTCCCTGCTTGAGCGCGGTGCCACCATTGAATGCGATCGCGCAAAGTCGGGGCAGGCGGGCGACCAGCCCCGCGATATCGTTGCCTGCGATGTCGACGATCGCGGCATCGCTGCTGCCCGGCCGTCGCGCCGATCCGACCACGTCCCACAACGCGACGCCGCGCGCGCGCAGCGCGGCGAGCCGATCGTCATAGTCCATCGCGACCAGATCCACCCCGACGACCGGCCCCATCAACTGCCAGAATTGGTTCTGCGGATGCGCATAATAGCGCTGGGCCGCGAGCGATCGGTCGCCAGGCAGGCTGCCCAGTACCAGCACGCGCGCATCTGCCGCCGCAACGGGCGGGAACGAATGCTTCAGCGGCATGGAGAGCGGCATGGGGGTCTTTCGCATCACGGGCCCGTGCCGTGTCACGACTGGCACGGTAACCGCAAGCCCGGCGGTGCGAGACTAGTCGGTGACCGGGTTAGTCCCTATGATCGCAGTAATTCGTCGCGTCCGGCATGGGCGTCGATCGACAGGGGAGGATTGCCGGTTTGGCACAGGACGGACAATTGCCGGCGCTCGCGCGGACTGGGATCGCGGGTCTGGACGACATCCTCAACGGTGGATTGACGCCCGACCGGATGTATCTGATCGAAGGCACGCCGGGTACGGGCAAGACCACGCTGGGGCTGGGTTTTCTGCTGGCCGGCGCGGCGGTCGGCGAGACGGGGCTATATATCACGCTGGCGGAAACCGAGATCGAACTCCGCGCGGTCGCGACGACGCATGGCTGGTCGCTCGATTCGCTCAACCTGTTCGAGATGGTCCCGGCCGACGGCTTGGGCGAGGATCACGAACAGACGCTGCTGCATCCGAGCGAAGTCGAGCTGGGCGAGACGATCCGCGACGTGATGGCCAAGGTCGACGAGCTTCGCCCGAAGCGCGTGGTGATCGACAGCCTGTCCGAACTGCGGCTGCTCGCGCAGAGCCCGATCCGCTATCGTCGCCAGATCCTCGCGCTCAAGCACTTCTTCTCGACGCGCGCCTGCACGGTGCTGTTCCTCGACGACAAGAGCGGCTCGGGCAGCGACCTTCAGTTGCACAGCATCGCGCACGGCGTCGTCTCGCTCGAACAGACCCTGTCCGGGTTCGGCGCGCAACGTCGTCGCCTGCACGTCGTGAAGATGCGCGGTGTGCGGTATCGCGGCGGTTATCACGACTTCGAGATCGAGCGGGGCGGGCTGTGCGTCTATCCGCGTCTCGTCGCGTCCGAACACGTCATGAAATATTCGGACGAAGCCGTGTCGACCGGGTCGACCGAACTCGACACGCTGCTGGGCGGTGGCCTCATCCCCGGCACTGCGACGCTGCTGACGGGGCCGGCGGGTGTCGGCAAGACGACCGCATCGGTCCAGTCTATGGTCGCGGCGTTGAAACGGGGCGAGCGGGCGGCGTATTTCCTGTTCGACGAGCGGCTTCCGACGTTGCTGAAGCGCAGTGCATCGCTCGGCATGGACCTGTTGCCGTTCGTCGAGAACGGGCAGCTCGAGCTGCGCGCGATCGATCCGGCCGAAATGTCGCCCGGCGAGTTCTCCGGCGCGGTGCGGGCCGCGGTCGAGGAGCACGGCGCCAAGATCGTCGTGATCGACAGCCTCAACGCCTATTTGCAGGCGATGCCGAACGAGCAGTTCTTGATCCTGCAAATGCACGAGATGCTGACCTATCTCGGCCAGAAGGGGATCGTCAGCCTGCTGATCCTCGGCCTGCACGGGATCACCGGTGACGTCCGGTCCGATGTCGACCTGAGCTATCTCTCCGACACCATCGTCCAGCTTCGTTATTTCGAGGCACACGGTGAGGTACGCCAGGCGATTTCGGTCATCAAGACGCGTACCGCACGGCACGAACGGACGATCCGGGAGTTTCAGATCGGTAGCAACGGATTGCTGGTCGGCGAGCCCCTTCGCGAATTCCAGGGCGTGCTGACCGGTGTTCCGACATTCTCGGGCGAAGGAAAGACGTTGATGGCCAGCCGGTTAGGATTGCGTGACGGGCGCGGCTGACATGGATGACCGTGTCCTGATCCTGGCGCCGAGAGGGCGCGACGCCGTCATCGCGGCGGATCTGCTCGGTCGGAACGAGATCGTCGCCGTCGTTTGCGCGGATCAGGCCGTGTTGCTGTCCGAGCTGGATGCGGGTGCCGCGGTCGTGATGTTGACCGAGGAAGCGCTGACGATGGCGGACAATACGCTCCTCGCCGACTGGGTCGCGGCACAACCCAAATGGGCGGACATCCCGTTCGTCGTGCTGACGAACGGCAACAAGGCCCCGCGGACCGAACGCGCGACGCAACGCCTCGGCGATCTCGGCAACGTGATCTTGCTGGAACGTCCCCTGCATGCCGAGGCGATGCTGGGGGCGATCCGGTCCGCGCTGACCGCGCGCCGACGGCAATATGAGCTGCGCGACGTCGCCGTGACGCTCGAACGCGCGGTGCTGGACCGTACGAGCGAGCTGCGATCCGCGCGCGAAAGCCTCGAGATCGCGCTCGAGGCGGCGGGCATGGGTAGCTGGGACATCGATCTCCAGACCGGCGAATCCCGGCGGACGTTGCGACACGATGCGATCTACGGCTATCCCGAGGGGAGGCCCGACTGGAACATGGAAACGTTCCTGAGCCATGTCGATCCGAAGCAGCGCGGCACCGTCACGCGCGCGATGACCGAGGCTACGCGGACCGGCAACATCGACGTCGAATACCGGATCGATGCCGCCGACGGCCAGTCGCGGTGGCTCGTCGCCAAGGGCCGGGTCCGGTATGACGAGAACGGCAAGGCATCGCGGATGACCGGCGTCGTCTCGGATGTCACCGATCGCAAGGAAGCCGATCAGCAACTCGCGCAGGCGCAGAAGATGGACGCGATCGGCCAGCTCACGGGCGGCGTCGCGCATGATTTCAACAACCTCCTCACCCCGATCGTCGGCAGCCTCGACCTGCTGCGCCGGCGGCACAAGGACGACGAGCGTACGCAGCGGATGATCGGCGGGGCGTTGCAGGCCGCCGAGCGCGCGGCGACGTTGACACAGCGCTTGCTGGCGTTCGCGCGGCGACAGGCATTGCAGCCCAAGGCGGTCGATATCGGCGCACTGATCGACGGTCTGGTCGATCTGATGCGTCGCTCGCTCGGCCCGTCGATCGCGGTCACGATCGAGATCCCGCGGCATCTGTCGTCGGCGCGCGTCGATCCCAACCAGCTCGAACTCGCGCTGCTCAACCTCGCGATCAACGCGCGCGACGCGATGCCGGGGGGCGGCAAGCTGCTGCTGTCGGTCAGCGAGACGGTGGTCGACGACCGCAACACGGTCGGCCTCGCGCCCGATCGGTACGTCCGCATCGCCGCGATCGACACCGGCACCGGCATGGACCGCGCGACGCTGGCGCGCGCGACCGAACCGTTCTTCTCCACCAAGGGCGTCGGCAAGGGCACCGGGCTCGGCCTGTCGATGGTGCACGGGCTCGCGGCGCAATCGGGCGGCACGCTCCGCCTGACGAGCGAGCCGGGCGCCGGGACCACGGTCGAGCTGTGGCTCCCCGCGACCGACGAAGCCGCGGTCGACACCGTCGAGAATGCCGCCGAACCCGTCGCTGCGCGCCGCGCTGCCAAGGTGCTGCTGGTCGACGACGAGGATCTGGTCCGGACCGCCACCGCCGACATGCTGCGCGACATCGGGTATTCGGTGGTCGAAGTCTCGTCCGCCAGCCAGGCGCTGTCGGCGATCCGATCGGGCGTCGACGCCGATATCCTGGTCAGCGACTACCTCATGCCGGGCATGACCGGCGGGCAATTGATCACCGAACTGCGCGCATCCGGAAACCGTATTCCCGCGCTTCTCGTCACCGGATATGCGGCGGCCGGCGAAGACGTCCCCAGCGACGTCATCCGCCTCTCCAAGCCGTTCCGCCAGACCGACCTTGCGGCGCGGGTCGACGAACTGCTCCGGCAATCACCACCGGGACGTCCGAAACTCCGCGCGGTAGAATGAGTGGGTCCGGCGTTTTACCGCCGGACCCGCTTCAATAGCGAGGATCAGAAGCCCTTCTTCAACGAGACGAAGAACTGGCGTGGCGCGCCGGCCAGCAACGTCTGGTTGTCGCCGCTGGCCGTGAAGCCGTTCGACCCGATCGTCGCGATGTACTTCTTGTCGGTAAGGTTGGTGACGCTACCCTCGATCGCCACGCCGTGCAGCGCGTCGTCACCCTCGAAGCGGTAGCCGATGCTGGCGTCGACCAGCACGCGGCTCGGTACTGACTGGTCATTGAGGTAGGTGAAGTAGCGCTTGCTCATGTAGTCCGCGCCGACCCGGCCGGTGAAGCCCGACTGTTCGAGCACGATCTCGCCCTTGACCATGTGCTTGGGCGTATCGACGACGGTGTCGCCCTTGCGGACCTGGACCGAGCCGGAAGCGTCGGTGACCGTGTCCTGATATTCCGCGTTGGTGTAGGAATAGCTCGCGAACAGCGAGAGTGGACGGAACACGCGGTAATTGGCCGAGACTTCGGCGCCGTAGGTCCGCACGCTTCCCGCGTTGTTAAGCGTCGGGGCGTTGCCGAGGATGCCGACACCGTTCGCAAAGGCGAGCAGGCGGTTCGAGAAGTCGACATAATAGCCGACCGCCGATGCCTGGAACGGCCCGCTTTGCAGGCGAACGCCGCCCTCAGCGGTCTTGGAACGCTCGGGCTTGAGGCGGCCGCGGACGGCGTTGAAGCCGGCTTGCGTCGCCGCGAACGGTCCGGTGGTCGCCGACGAGACGAACGCACGCATGTTCTCGGTATAGTCCGCGAACACTTCCGCCGCGGGGGTCAGCTTGAACAGGATACCGGCCTGCGGCTGGAACCAGTCCTTGGCGGAGATACGGCCGACCGAGAGCGGCGAGCTCGTATCGGGCAGCATCGTCGCACTGTTGACGACATAGGCGCCCTTCCACCCGGCGTTGACGATCAGGCGGTCGTTGATGAGCTTCAGCGTGTCCTCGACATGATACTGCATCGTGTCGGTGCCGTATTTGCCGTCCCACTGCGTCGCGTACGAGTTCTTCTGGAATTTCAGCACGTCGCGGTTGGGCGTCGCGCTGTCGGTCATGCCGTAGAAGCGTCGTGCCTGCGTGAAGGTGTTGGTCTCGAGCCAGCCACCAATCTCGAAGGTGTTCGCACCCGTCTCGTACGCGATGTTGCTGAGCGCACCGCCGCGCTTGATGCTGTATTCCGTCGTGCGGAAGCCGAGCGGGCTGGTCGCGGTGATCGCACTGCCGTCCTGGTTCAGCGCGCCGGCCGGGGTAGGCGAATAGGGCGTGATCCAAGATCCTTGCCCCTTGTTGTTGTGATAATAGCCGGTCGTGGTCATCGTCAACTCGGGCGTCAGGTTCGCGTTCAGCGTGACCCCACCAAGATAATCCTGCCGCACGCCGCCGGCATCGAAATAGGCATCGTCGACGGTGCCGAACCCGCTCGGGAAGGTCGTGCCGGTACCCGCCCATGGCGCGACGAAGCCGACCGACGAGCCGTTGTTCGCCTTGGTGTAGCTCGCGAGCGCCACCTGGTTCTGGTAGGTCTTGCCGATCTGCAGCGCGAGCGGATAGTTGCCGGCGATGTTGTCGTTGCGCAGGCCACGGCGGCGGATGATGTCGTAGCTGAGATCCTGATAATCCTGCTCGCGGCGATCGGAGAAGTTCACGAACGCGGACAGGCTGCCGAAGCTGCCCAGATCCTTGACGATCTTGCCGTTCGCCTGGTGCTGGCGCTGGACGCCGTCGCCCTTCCACTTGTCGGTGGTGAGGTAGCCATAGCTCAGATAGCCCTTCAGACCGCCGCCGAGATCACCGCTGTCGATACGCGCATAGCCGCGGTACGTGCTGTCGGAGCCATAGGTGCCGCCGCCGGTGACGTTGGCGGTATCGCGCGGCTTGTCGCTGAAGAACTGGATCGTGCCGCCGAGGTTGCTGGTCGATGCGGTGCCGAGCGCGCCGGCGCCCTGTGCGACCTCGGTGCGGGCGACGTTCTCGGAGATGATCGCGCGGCTGATGTGCAGGCCGTTGACGTTGCCGTAGCTCATGTCGCCGAGCGGCACGCCGTCGAGCGTGAAGCCGAGCTGGTTCTGGTTGAACCCGCGCAGCGAGATGCGGACCGCCCATTCATACGCGCCGAACGGGTCGGACGCCTGGAAATTGACGCCGGGAAGCTTCTCGATCGCCTTGAGCGGGCTCGAACCGGGGGTGAGCCGCGCGAGGTCGACGGCGCTGACGCTCTGGACCTGGCGGCTCTGGCCGAAACCGAGCACGACGATGTCGGATCCCGCCCCGGCATCGTCCGGTGCTGCATCGACCGGTCCTGCGTCGACCGATGGTGCGACTGGCGCTGCGTCGGGCAGCGTCTGGGCGGCGGCGGGCACTGCGAGCGCGGTTAGCGCGACGCCGGTCAGCAGCGACGAGATGATGTGCATGGAGCCCCTTTGCAGCGCGCGATTGCGCTGCAGTGCACATTGCCGCTCGACGTTACGGTGCGGCGTCAGTTCGAAGACGATTGTGAGACGCTCGTCCTAATTGGCCGCTAGCGTATCCCGTGCGCCACACTGTCGGCGTTCGTCAGCGGATCATCCGCGCGATCGTCTTGGCAGCGGCCGCCCCGTAAGGCGGTTTGAGCCCGGCGAGCTTGGCGACGTCGAGCCGCGATTGCTTGAAGACCGCGCGCGCGTGGCTGAAGGTGCGGAAGCCGTCGATCCCGTGATACGCGCCCATCCCCGACGGACCGCTGCCACCGAACGGAAGGTCTTCCATCGAGATGTGAAAGATCACGTCGTCGAGCGTCACGCCACCCGAAATCGTCCGGTCGAGCACGCGGCGGCGCTCCGCCTCGTCGCTGCCGAAATAATACAGCCCGAGCGGTCGGTCGCGGCGGTTCACCTGCGCGATCGCATCGTCGATGCCGTCGTAGCGGCGGACCGGCAGGACCGGGCCGAAGATCTCTTCCTGCATGACGATCATGTCGTCGGTGACGTCGCGGACGATATGCAACGGCATTTTCCGCGAGTTGGCGCTGGCAAAATCCTCGTCCGCGGGGTTCACGACCTCGACGGTTGCGCCCTTTGCCTTGGCGTCGGCGATCCACTCGGTGAGGCGCTGGTGATGGCGATCGTTGATCACCGACGTATAGTCGGCGTTGGCGAGCAACGTCGGGTACATCGCGCTCGCCGCCGCCTTGATGCCGTCGACGACCTCGGCTTCGTCTGCGGAAGGAACGAGGAGATAGTCGGGTGCGAGGCAGATTTGCCCTGCATTCATCATCTTGCCGAGCGTGACGCGTTCGGTCGCGCGCGCGATGTCCGCCGATGCGCCAAGGATCACGGGCGACTTGCCGCCGAGTTCGAGCGTGACGGGCGTCAGATTGTCGGCGGCGGCGTGGAGGATGTGACGGCCGATCGCGGTTGCACCGGTGAAGATCAGGTGATCGAACGGCAGCGCGGCGAAGTCCTTCCCCACATCCGCACCGCCGGTGACGATCGCGAGTTCGTCCTGCGCGAAATATTTCGGCGCGACCTCTTCGAACAGCGCGGCGGTGGCAGGCGTGTACTCGCTCGTCTTCGCCATCGCGCGGTTGCCCGCGGCGAGCACGCCTGCGAGTGGCGCCATCAACAGATTGACCGGAAAATTCCACGGCGCGATGATGCCGATCACGCCCTTGGGCTGGTATTCGACCCAAGCCTTCGCGCCCAGCAGTCCCAAGGGAAACTGCACCGGGCGGCGGTCGCGGCGCATCCAGCGATCGAGATGCTTCGCAGCGTGCGCGATCGGCGCGAGCGAAGCGCCGATGTCGGTGATCATCGTCTGCTCGCGGCTGCGATGTCCGAAATCCTCCGACATCGCGTCGCAGAACCGCGCGGCGTTATCCCGCACCATCGCCGCCGCACGCTTGAGACGATCGAGGCGAACGGCCTTGGTGACCGGAAGCTCGGCCATGAATGCGTCCCGTTGCGCGGCGAGGATGGTGTGCATGTCGGTCATTCGTGAATCCTTGGCAGATCGATACTCGACGGAAGCAACTTACATTCTCGTACGGACGGGTAGTGCCGACACTCGACGGCGACGCTCAGCTCAGCTCGCGAGCACGAACTTAATTGGGGGCGCCCATCCCTTAGGAAAACCGGCTCTTATGCATCGAAGGTGTGCCTAATCGCACTCCATTCGGCCCAAACATCATCCTGGTCTATGTCGTCGTAACCCCGTTCTTCGGCCATGTGCGCGGCCACGTCTCGCGGCAACGCTATCGATACGGCATTATCCCGAATAGCCAGAACCTCGCTCTCGGTCAGAGGCCCGCCCTTCGCCCGCTCGCGGTTGAGCAGGATTGCCACCAAGGCCGGTATGGGCACGATTACAAGCGGTTCGCTGTTCATTCCGGTACTTTCGCAACTTTCATCAGGGGCTGCAATTTGGCATGCTCCTACCGCAGATAATTCGCGTCAAACCTAGCACTGTCTTCAAGCCCCCACCGGTAAATTTCGGAACGCCTGATCCTTGTCCACGCGGATCTCGCCGGGAAGGCCGAGGACGCGTTCGGCGATGATGTTCTTGAGGATCTCGTCGGTGCCGCCGGCGATGCGCAGGCCCGGCGCCCACATCGTCGCGGCGTGGAATGCGCCTTTGAGCGGGGTGAGCGCGGGGTCGGAAATGATGCCGTATTGATCGCCTGCCTCGACCGCGGTGTTGCCGATCGCCTGCAACTGGTTGGCGGCAACGATCTTGCCGATCGAGCTTTCGGGGCCGGGCACCTGACCCTTCGACAGCGCGGTGATCGTCCGCATCCGGGTGTTGCGCAGGCCCTCAGATTGCACCCACCAGTCGGCGAGCGTCTGGCGGAACGCGGCATCCTTCAGCAGCGGGCCGTCTGCGCCGTTGGCTTGGGCGGCGAAGGCGAGGATGTCCTCGGGCCCGACGCCACCGCCCGTACCGATCGCGAGACGTTCGTTCATCAGCGTGAACAGCGCGACCTTCCAGCCGCCGTCGACCGGGCCGAGGCGCTGTGCGTCGGATATGCGGACGTCCTCGAACCAGACTTCGTTGAAGCTCGATCCGCCGGACATCTGGTGGATCGGGCAGATCTCGATCCCCGGCGCCTTCAGGTCGAGCCAGAACATCGTCAGGCCCTGGTGCTTCGGGACGTCGGGATTGGTGCGGACCAGGACGATGCCATAGTCGCTGTAATGCGCGCCCGAGGTCCAGACCTTCTGGCCGTTGATGATCCAGTCGTCGCCCTTGCGGACGGCTCGCGTACGGATCGCAGCGACATCTGACCCGCCGGCAGGTTCGGAGAAGAGCTGCGACCAGATCTCTTCGCCGCATACCGCGGGGCCGACGAAGCGCCGCTTGGTCGCGTCGTCGGCATAGGCCATCACGGTCGGCACGCACATGCCGAGCCCGATCGTGAAATAGCTGCCGTCGACCGCATGGCGCGCTTCTTCCTGCCCGAAGATCACGCTTTCGATCGGCGTGCCGCCGCCGCCACCCCATTCCTGCGGCCATGTGATGCAAGCATAGCCACCAGCAGCTTTGCGCGCCTGCCACGCCTTCGCCTTGGCCATGTCGTCGGCGTATTGTCCCGCGTCATGCTCAACGATGTTCGCGTCGAGCCACGCGCGTGCGGCGGCCCGATAAGTGGCTTCGGCGTCGCTGTCCTTGAAGTCCATGCTCGTCCTTTCAGGCGGCGTTGCGCATTTCGAGTTGGCCGACGAGGCGTTCGCGCCACGCCGCGGGGCTGCCTGCGACGAGCGCGAGCTGGCGCGAGCGGCGGTAATAGAGGTGGCAGTCGGACTCCCAGGTGAAGCCCATCCCGCCATGCGTCTGGATATTCTCCTTCGACGCGAACCAATACGCGTCCGACGCGGCAACGCGCGCGGTGGCGGCGGCGAGCGGGAGTTCGGCGGCGCCCGCGTTCAGCGCCCACGCGCCGTAATAGGCGTTCGAGCGCGCAAGTTCGTTCTTCACGTACATATCGGCGAGCTTGTGCTTGATCGCCTGGTAACCGCCGATCTGCCGGCCGAACGCGTAGCGATCGAGCGCGTAGCCCTTCGCCATATCGAGGCAGCGATCTGCACCGCCGAGCTGCTCGAACGCGAGGAGCACGGCGGCGCGGTCGAACACGGCCTGCATCGCGGCGATGCCGTCGTCGCTGCCGAGCCTCTCGCAGGGCGCGTCGGTGAAGGTGAGGCGGGCGGCGCTGCGGGTCGGGTCGAGGGTTTCGAGCACTTCCGCAGTGACGCCTGCGCCTTGCTCGACGAGGTAGAGGCCGTCGCGGGCTAGGACGACAATCAGGTCGGCGACGTCGCCATCGGTGACGGGGATTTTCTCGCCGGTGAGCTTGCCGCCGGAAACGGCGGTGCGGATCGAGCGTGCGGTGACCGGGCCGGCGCCTTCGGAGGTAGCGAACGCGCCGATGACGTCACCAGCCGCGATCCTGGGAAGCCATCGGACTTTCTGGGTGTCGCTACCGTACAGCATCAGCGCTTCGGCGACGAAATAGACGGTCGAGGCGAACGGGATCGGCGCGCAGGCCCGCCCAAGCTCCTCGGCGATCGCGCAGAGTTCGATATGGCCGAGGCCCAGCCCGCCGAACTCCTCGGGGATCGCTGCGCCGAGCCAGCCTTGGGCGCCGACGGCTTTCCATAAGCCCGCGTCATATGCTTTGGTGGAGTCGTTGAGGACAGCGCGGATCCGGTCGCTGCCGCAGTGCGCCGCCAGGAATTTGCGCGCCTCGTCTTTGAGAAATTTCTGGTCGTCGGAATAATCGAAGTTCATGCGGACTCCTTAGGCTTCGCCCAATATTCGTCGCGGAGCAGGCGCTTGTAGAGCTTGCCCGTCTCGTGCCGCGGCAGCGTCCCGCGGAAGTCGATCCGGCGTGGCGCTTTCACATGGCTGAGGTTCGCGCGGGCGAAGGCGCTAAGTTCGGCGGCGAGATGCACGCGGTCCTCGGATGGATCGACGGGGCAGACGATCGCCACCACCTGCTCGCCCATCTCGTCATCCGGCGCGCCGATCACCGCGACGTCGGCGACCTTCGGGTGGGTGACGAGCAAATTCTCGATCTCGGCGGGGTAGATGTTCACGCCGCCCGAGATGATCATGAAGCTCTTGCGGTCGGTGAGGTAGAGATAGCCCTCCTCGTCAAGCCAGCCGACATCGCCGAGCGTCGTCCATCCGTGCGCGTTGGCGGCCTCCGCGGTCTTGGCGGGATCGTTGTGGTATTCGAACGCGCCGCCCCCCGCGAAATAGACGTCGCCTTCGGAGCGCGCGGGGAGTGCGTTGCCGTCCTCGTCGCAGATCATCGTCTGCGCGGTCAGGTTACGGCCGACCGAGCCCTTGTGCGTCAGCCATTCCGCGCTGGAGATCGCGCAGAACCCGTTGCCTTCGGTGCCGGCATAATATTCGCCGATGATCGGGCCCCACCAGTCGATCATCGCCTGCTTGACCGGCAGCGGGCAGGGGGCGGCGGCGTGCCACACCGCCTTCAGCGACGACACATCGTAGCGCGCGCGGACTTCGGGCGGCAGTTTGAGCAGGCGGATGAAATGCGTCGGCACCCATTGCGCGTGCGTGACATGGAACCGTTCGATCGCCGCGAGCGCGGCTTCGGGATCGAAATGCTCCATGACGACGACGGTGCCACCGACCTGATGCACCGCCATCGACCAGCGTAGCGGCGCGGCATGATAAAGCGGCGCAGGCGAGAGATAGACCATCTCGGGCGTGAACCCGTACAGCCCCTTGCCGAGCATCACGAGCGGCGAGACGTTGGTCCCGAATGGCTCGTCCGACAGCGCGTGTTTTACCCCCTTCGGCTTGCCGGTGGTGCCCGACGAATAGAGCAGAATTCCGCCAGGAGTCGGGTCGGCAATTCGTGTGCCGGGCTTCGCATCGCGCGCGGCTTCGTAAGACGCGTACCCGTCGATCGCGCCGTCGACGACGTAGCGGCGCACGTCGTCGAGCATCGGCGCCAGCGCGGCCGCAACCTCGCCGCACCCCTTGCTCGCGATCAGCACGCGGCAATTGCCGTCGCGGATGATGTACGCTGCCTCACTCGCGGTGAGTTTCGAGGACAGGCAGGTGCAGTAGACGCCGGTGCGCTCCGCCGCCCACATCACTTCGAGATAGCGCGGCGAATTGTCCATCAGCACCGCGATCCCGTCACCGCGCTTCATCCCGAGCGAGCGGAGCAGATGCGCCCCTTGGTTCGCCCGTTCGTCCAAGTCGCGATACGTCACCGTCTCGCCCGTCGCCGCCATGATGTAGGCGGGTTTGTCGGGTGTCGTCAGCGCGTGCGCGACTGGGTGCATCAGACGCGCTCGATGATTATTGCCGGCGCCATCCCGCCGCCCGCGCACATCGTCACGAGCCCGCGCTTCAGGTCGCGGCGTTCGAGCTCGTCCAAAATCGTGCCGATCAGGATCGCGCCGGTTGCGCCGATCGGATGGCCGAGCGCGATCGAGCCGCCATTGACGTTCACCTTGTCGCGGTCGAGTTTCAGGTCACGGATGAACTTCTCGGCGACCACCGCGAACGCCTCGTTGATCTCCCACAGGTCGATGTCGTCGACCGTCAGCCCGGCCTTCGCGAGCACTTTCCGCGCGGCGGGGACGGGGGCGTTGAGCATCAGCGTCGGGTCGTCGCCCATGTTCGCCATCGCGACGATCCGCGCGCGGGGCTTAAGGCCGTGCTTGGCCGCATAGTCGGCGCTGGCGAGCAGCACAGCAGCAGCGCCATCGACCACGCCCGACGAAGTGCCGGCATGATGGACGTGCTTGATATCCACGTCGGGATAGCGGCGGTTGATCTGCTTGCGATACGTCGTGCCCCTGTCGTCGAGCGGAATGTCGGCAATCCCGGCAAACGAAGGACGCAGCGCGGCGAGCCCCTCTGCGGTCGTATCGGGCCGTGGATATTCGTCTTTTTCGAGCACGAGCGCACCGGTGTCGTCGGTGACCGGCACGAGGCTGCGGTCGAAGCGTCCTTCGGCGATCGCCACCGCGGCGCGGCGCTGGCTCTCGAGCCCAAGCGCTTCGAGCGTTTCGCGGTCGATCCCCTCGATACTGGCGATGGCGTCGGCACAGATGCCCTGGTTCGATTGCGGATGCGCCGCGTCGAGCCTGGCGTTGCCCGAGCCGATCCCGAGCGGCCGCTTCCCCGCCGCCATGTCGTCCTGCATCATGGTGGTAGTCAGCGACATCATCTCGGTCCCGCCGGCGATGACGAGGTCCTCCATCCCGCTCATGATCTGCGCCGCGGCGAAGTTTACCGCGGTGATCCCGCCGCCGCAGAACCGGTCGAGCGTCGTCCCGCTCGCCCTCACGTCATAGCCCGCGTCGAGCGCCGCCATCCGCCCGAGATCGCCGCTCTGTTCGCCGCGCTGAGTCGAAGTCGACCAGATGATGTCGTCGACATCGGCGGTTTCGAGGTGGTTGCGCTCGGCAATCGCTTTCAGCACGGTCGCGGCGAGGTGTTGGGGATGCATATGGGCTAGGGCGCCCTTGCCCGTCTTGCCGATACCGCGCGGGGTACGGACGGCGTCGATGATCAATGCCTCGGCCAACATCGCTCTCCTGTCGCATCCGCCGGTCTGGTCCGATCGTGATGCCTAATGCTAGGTGAAGCCGGATTGCGCCCGGCCTCGTTCCGACGTAACATTCGTTATGGAGAGTGGCTTGTCAAGCACGGTATCGATCGAAGACGCGGCGGCAACCCGGGCGGATCTGGCGCCGCGCGACTGGCTCGAGATCGGGCAGGCGCTGCTGAAAAGCGGCGGCCTGCGTGCGCTGAAACTCCGCGGCCTGGCGCAGGCGGCGGGCGCGTCGACCGGCAGCTTTTATCATCATTTCAAGGATTTCGACGGCTATCACGCGGCGCTCGCCGAGTATTTCGCAGAGGCACAGATCGATCCGTTGCTAGCGTCGCTGACCGCGTCCGACTTGGCGCCGGTCGAGCGGATCCGCGCGTTCGCCGAGCATGTCCGCGAGCACGACATGTCGCAACTGGCGCTCGCTATGCGTGCCTGGGCGAAGAGCGACGCACGGGCGGCGGCGGCGATCCGCGAGCATGACGACAAGGTCATGGCGTTCCTCGTCGCGCAGTTGACCGCGCACGGGTTCGACTCCGTCGAGGCGGGTATTCGTGGCTATGCGCTGCTCGCGGTCGGGTTGAGCGAAGTGCATCCCGTCGAGGGTCTCGATCGCGGCGTGCTACGCAACGGGTTGCTAACGCTGCTGTGCGAGCGCTAGCCTGATACCGCGACTCCGTAAAAAGCGGAGCGCGAACAAGAGGATGCGGGCATGCAGACGTATGACTACGTAATTATCGGCGCGGGCTCGGCCGGCTGTGTGCTCGCCGCGCGATTGACCGAGGACCCGGCGGTGACCGTGCTGCTGCTCGAGGCGGGCGGGCGCAACGACGGCGTGCTGGTGCGGATGCCCGCAGGCGTGGGCGAGCTCATCAAGAGCAAGAACGCGAGCAACTGGGGCTTTTCGACCGAGCCCGAGCCGCATCTCGACAACCGTCGCCTGTGGTGGCCGCGCGGCAAGGGGCTGGGCGGCAGCTCGTCGATCAACGGCATGATCTATACGCGGGGCCATCCGCAGGACTATGACGAGTGGCGGCAGATGGGCCTGCCCGGTTGGTCGTTCGACGACGTGCTGCCGTATTTCAAGCGGCTCGAAGGCCATCATGGCGGTGAGTGCGACCTACACGGCGGCGGCGGGCCGCTGACGATCTCGGGCGGCGAGTCCGACAGCCCGTTCTACGACGCGCTGGTTGAGGCCGGGCGGCAGGCTGGCTATCCGGTGACCGAGGATTTCAATGGCGCGAGCCAGGAAGGGTTCGGGCGCTACGACCTGACCGTTGCGGACGGGAAGCGTTGGAGCACGGCAGCGGCGTATCTGCGGCCGGTACTGTCGCGGCGCAACCTGACCTGCGTCACGGGCGCACGGACGACGCGGATCCGGATCGACAAGGGACGTGCGACCGGCGTCGATTACGTGCTCGACAAGGGCGCGCGCGGGGAGAGTGTGACGGCGACGCGCGAGGTGCTGTTGTGTGCGGGGGCGGTGCAGTCGCCGCATATCCTCCAGCTGTCGGGGATCGGCGATCCCGATCGGCTGACCGCGGCGGGGGTGGGCGTGGTCCACGCGCTGCCGGGCGTCGGCGAGAATTTGCAGGACCATCTCGATGTCGTGATGAACTGGAAATCGCGCGGGCTGCGGACCGGGTACGCGATGACCAAGGGCGTGGGGATGATCGGCGTCGGGCTCAATTACCTGTTGCGCGGCAAGGGAGCGGGGCGGCAGCAGTTCCTCGAGGCAGGCGCGTTCGTGTCGTCGCGCGAGGGGCTGTCGCGGCCCGACGTGCAGATCCACGCGGTGCTCGCGATCATGCAGGATCACGGCAAGGTGAAGGCGACCGAGGACGGCTTCACGCTGCATCTCTGCCAGTTGCGGCCGCAGAGTCGCGGACGGATCGGGCTGCGCTCTGCCGACCCGTTCGCCGATCCGACGATCGTCGCGAACTATCTCGCGACCGCGGAGGATCGTCGGGTGATGCGGGCCTGCGTCGGGATCGGTCGCGATGTCGCGCGGCAGGCGGCGCTGGATCCGTACCGTGCGGGAGAATTGTCGCCGGGCGAGGATGTCCGCACCGACGACGAGATCGACGCCTGGGTAAGGCGGACGGCGGAGACGATCTACCACCCCGTCGGGACGTGCAAGATGGGCGCCGCGGACGACGCGCTGGCGGTGGTCGATGCGACCTTGGCCGTGCACGGACTTCAGGGGTTGCGGGTGGTGGACGCCTCGGTGATGCCGACGCTGATCGGGTCCAACACCAACGCGCCGACGATCATGATCGCGGAGAAGGCGGCGGACATGATCAAGGGGCAGCAACTGGCGCGGGCGGCCTGAAGGTTCGCCCTTCACAATGCACCACCCCGGCGAAGGCCGGGGCCCAGTTGGAAAGGTCGCAGTAACGGAGCGCAGCTCCTCGTTAGCAACGTTCCCCAACTGGGCCCCGGCCTCCGCCGGGGTGGTGTTTCTTATGAACCAATGTTCAGACGCGTTACCGCGGCGCCATCCGGATCGCGCCGTCCAGCCGCACATCCTCACCGTTAAAATACCCGCATTCGATCATCGTCAGCGCCAGCGCCGCAAACTCCTCCGGCCGGCCGAGCCGCTTCGGAAACGGCACAGAAGCCGCCAGCGCATCGCGCACCTGCTGCGGGGCGGCCGCCAGCAACGGCGTGTCGAAGATCCCCGGCAGGATCGTATTCACCCGGATCCCCTCGCTCATCAGGTCGCGCGCGATCGGCAAAGTCATCCCAACCACGCCTGCCTTCGACGCCGAATACGCGGCTTGCCCCATCTGGCCGTCCTCCGCCGCCGCGCTAGCCGTATTAACGATAGCGCCTCGCTCTCCGTCCTCGCCCGGCTCCAACGTCAACATCCCAGCCGCCGATTTCGCGAGGCAGCGGAACGTGCCGACCAGGTTGATCTGGATGATCCGATCGAACGCATCGAGCGGGAAATGCTTGATCGAGCCATCCTGCTTCGACCGCCCCGCGGTCTTCGCCGCGTTCCCCGTCCCCGCGCAATTGACCAGGATCCGCTCCTGGCCGTGCGCCGCACGCGCCGCCGCGAACCCCGCATCGACGCTGTCGTCCGAGGTCACATCGACCTTGCAGAACACCCCGCCGATCTCCCCGGCAAGCGCTTCGCCCTTGTCCGCCTGAAGGTCGAAGATCGCCACTTTCACGCCCTTGGCAGCCAGCGCGCGCGCAGTCGCGGCGCCCAATCCAGACGCCCCGCCGGTCACCACGGCAGCACTGTTTGCGAGGTCCATGCATCTCTCCTGTCAAAGCCCCGAAGTCCGCGCCCGGTTGCAGAACAATAGTTATGCCGGTATTCGGGACTTGCCAAGCCGGCATGTCGCTGAGGATTTGTCGATGAGCCACGCCATGTTGCAGAACGCCAGTCCGCACTGGCTCCCGCGTCAGCCAAAAGGCGCGCTCGATCACATTCCCGGCAGCTATGGCCTGCCGTTCTTCGGCAACACCTTCAAATTGCTGGCGGATCCGATCGCATTTTCGGAAAGTATGGCGGCACGCTACGGCCCGATCTATCGCAATCGCGCGCTCGGCGGCACCGGCATCAACCTGCTCGGCCCCGACGCGAACGAGCTGGTGCTGTTCGATCGCGACAAGATCTTCTCGTCCGAACAGGGCTGGGGCCCGCTGCTCAACATGCTGTTCCCGCGCGGCCTGATGCTGATGGATTTCGACAAGCATCGCGCCGACCGGAAGGCGCTGTCGGTCGCGTTCAAGCCCGAGCCGATGCGGCATTACGCGACCGAACTCGACGCGGGAATCGCGGCCGCGATCGGTGGCTGGGCCGGGCAGACCTTGCGCTTCTACGACGCGGTCAAGAAGCTCACGCTCGATCTCGCCGCGACCAGCTTTCTCGGCGTGCCGCTCGGCGCCGAAGCGGATCGGATCAACCAGGCGTTCGTCGACGAGGTCCAGGCGAGCGTCTCGCCGATCCGCAAACCCTGGCCCGGCACGCAGATGCGCAAAGGCGTCCGCGCCCGCGCGTATCTGGTCGACTTTTTCGAGCGCGAGATCCCCGCACGACGCACCGGAAACGGCCAGGATTTCTTCTCGCAATTCTGCCGCGCGACCGATGACGACGGCGCGCCGCTGAGCGCGCTGGCGATCGCCGACCACATGAATTTCTTGATGATGGCGGCGCACGACACGATCACCTCGTCCGCGACCAGCCTCGTCATGCTGCTCGCGCGCAACCCGAAGTGGCAGGAGCGGCTACGCGAAGAGGTAGCCGCGCTCGACCCGGACGTGCCGCTGACCGAGCAGCTCGATCGGCTCGTCCTCACCGAATACGCGTTCAAGGAATCGTTGCGGATGATGCCGCCGGTCCCGTCTATCCCGCGGCGCGCGCTCAAGGATTTCAGCTTCGGCGGGTATGACATTCCCGCGGGGACGAGCGTCGGCACGGGTATCACCTATACGCACCGGATGGCCGAGCATTGGCCCGATCCCAACAAGTTCGACCCGCTCCGCTTCACGCCCGAGGCGTCGAAGGGCCGCCACCGGTTCGCGTGGGTGCCGTTCGGCGGCGGTGCGCATATGTGCATCGGGCTGCATTTCGCGACGATGCAGATGCGGCTGCTGATCGCGCATCTGCTCCTGCGCTACCGGATCGAGGCGGCGGCGGGCAGCGGTGACGCGTGGCAGGTGTTCCCGATCCCGCGGCCGAAGGATGGTTTGCCGGTCACCTTCGTACCGCTTGCCACCACGTGATAATGTGTCATCGTACCGCGGTTCAATCGAAGGAGCCGTTCGTTGCGCTTGACCCTTGCCCTCCTCCTGCTCGCGGCGACGCCGGCCTTCGCCCAGCAACAGCCGGCCGCTCCGGTGCCGGACGCACTGACGCGCAGCTTCACCGGTAGCGACCTATTCGGCCTGACGATCGCCGCCGATCCGCAAATCAGCCCAGACGGCAAGACGATCGTCTACGTCCGCCGCACCGGCGACGTGATGACCGACACGATGCAATCGTCGCTTTGGCTGATCGACGTAGCGAGCGGGCGCCAGACGCCATTCGCCACCGACGGCAGCAGCCCGCGCTGGTCGCCCGACGGGGCAAGGATCGCCTATGCCGCGCGCGACGGCGAGGGATCGCAGCTCTTCGTCCGATGGATCGGCGGCGCCCAGAGCGCGCGCGTGACGAGCTTCCCCGGCGATCCGCAGGCGCTCGCGTGGTCGCCCGACGGCACCAAGCTCGCCTATATCGCCACGGTAGCAGGCGAGGGCACCAAGCTCGGCACGCAGCCGCCCAAGCCCGAGGGCGCGAAATGGGCCGAGCCGCTGACGATCATCGACCGGGTCAACTACCGCAACGATGGACCGGGCTATGTGAAGCCGGGCTACGACCATCTCTTCGTGGTCGGTGCCGACGGCGGTGCCGCGCGGCAACTGACATACGGCAAGTTCGACGATGGCGGCCCGCTATCGTGGACGCCAGACGGCCGCAGCATCGTCTTCGCCGCGATCCGCGGACCAGCCGCCGACCGCCAGGTGATGAACTCCGACGTGATCGCGGTCGATACGAACAGCGGCACGATGCGGACGTTGACCACGCGCGACGGCCCCGACGCGCAGCCGCGCGTATCGCCAGACGGCAGCAAGATCGCGTGGCTCGGCTTCGACGACAAGCGCCGCAGCTACGAGAACACGCAGCTCTATGTCGGCGACCGCGACGCCGCCTCGCCGCGCTCGCTGACCGCGACACTCGACCGCGCGATCGAGGACGCGGTGTGGTCCACCGACGGCCGCAGCCTCTATGCGAGCTATGACGACCACGGCCAGCGTCGCGTCGCCCGCATCGGTGTCGATGGCCGCGTCACGCCGCTGATCGACAACGTCGCGGGCGGCGGGCTCGACCGGCCCTATACCGGCGGCGAGTTCTCGGTCTCGAAGGGCGGGACGATCGCCTATACCGGCGGCGATGCGAGCGCCCCCGCAGACGTCTGGGTGCTGGCGGGCGGCAAACCGCGCCGCCTGACGACGCTCAACGCCGTGCTGACCGGATCGAAGGCGCTCGCACAGGTCCGGAAGATCGCGGTGACCGCACCCGATGGTCGCCCGATCGACGCGTGGCTCGCGACCCCGCCGGGCCGTGTCGCAGGCCAGCGCATGCCGTTGATCCTCGAGATCCACGGCGGTCCGAACTCCGCGTACGGCCCCGGTTTCGCGACCGATATGCAGCTCTACGCCGCCGCCGGTTACGCGGTGCTCTGGACCAACCCGCGCGGCTCGACCTCCTACGGCGCCGAGTTCGCCAACCTGATCGACAAGACCTACCCTGCCGCCGATTACGACGACCTGATCGCCTCGGTCGACGCGGCGATCAAGGACGGGACCGCCGATCCGGACAATCTGTTCGTGACCGGCGGCTCTGGTGGCGGGCTGCTGACCGCGTGGATCGTCGGCAAGACCGACCGGTTCAAGGCCGCCGCGACGCAGAAGCCGGTCATCAACTGGATCAGCGAGGCGCTGACGATGGACAACACGCTGTTCACCTCGCGCTACTGGTTCACCAAGCTGCCGTGGGAGGATCCGATGAGTTATTGGAACCGCTCGCCGCTGAGCCTGGTCGGCAACGTAAAGACGCCGACGCTGGTGGTGGTCGGCGGCGACGATTACCGGACGCCGGTGAGCGAATCCGAGCAATATTACGCGGCGCTCCAGATCCGCGGCGTGCCGACCGCGCTGGTGAAGGTACCGGGCGCGAGCCACGGTGGCCTCGCCGCTCGCCCGTCGCAATCCGCAGCCAAGGCGTCGGCGATCATCGCCTGGTTCGATCGATACCGGAAGCCGGCAACGGCGCAGGGAGCAGCACAATGACGATACGATACATGATGCTCGCCGGCGTGGCGCTGGTCTCGACCGCGGCGGTCGCGCAGGTCCAGCCGCCGCGCGTCGCGAAGAAGCCGTTCCAGGTGACGTCGCCCAACGGCGCGCGCGAGGACGACTATTACTGGCTGCGCGACGACACGCGGAAGAACCCGCAGATGCTGTCGTATCTCGCCGCGGAGAACGCCTACGCGGATGCTCAGCTCGCCTCGCTGAAGCCGCTCCAGGCCAAGCTCTACGAAGAGACTGTATCGCACATCAAGCAGGACGACAGCTCGGTCCCCTATGCGAAAAACGGCTATTATTACGGCTCGCGGTTCCAGACCGGGGCGGATTATCCGATCTTCGAACGCCGCAAGGGCAGCGCTACCGCGCCCGCCGAAACGCTGTTCGACGAGCCGGCAATGGCGAAGGGCCACAGCTTCTTCGCGCTGAGTGACTGGGCGGTGAGCCCCGACAACGCCCGCGTCGCCTGGGCGGAAGATACCGTCGGCCGTCGCCAATACGTGCTCAAGGTCAAGGACCTTGCGACCGGCGCGACGATCGCCGACACGCTCTCGAACATCGAGCCGAACGTCGTCTGGGCAGACGACAACAAGACCATCCTCTATGTCGAGAAGGACCCGGTCACGCTCCGGGGCTACCGCGTGAAGGCGCACGTCCTCGGCACGCCCGTCGTCAGCGATCGGCTGCTGTACGAGGAGAAGGACGACACCTATTCGATGGGCGTCTCGCGCACCGCCGACGACAAGTTCGTCTGCATCGGCGTGAGCAGCACGGTCAGCGACGAGCAACGCTGCGCGCCGGCCGCGGCCCCGAGCAACTTCACGATCGTCGCACCACGCGCGCGCGAGTTCCGCTACAGCGCGGATCACATCGGCAACCGCTGGATCATCCGCACGAACAAGGCCGCGAAGAACTACAAGCTGGTGACCGTCGCCGACGCCGATCTGGCCAAGGGAACCGCCGCATGGCGCGACCTGACTCCGGCCAGCGGCACCGTCTTCATCGAGGGGTTCAAGCCGTTCGATGGCTTCGTCGCGATCGACCAGCGCGAGGGCGGCAACCGCATGATCCGCGTGCTGAACGACGCAGGCAAGTCGACCCCGGTGACCGCCGACGAGCCCGCCTATCGGATGTCGCTCGACGTCAACGAAGAGACCGCGACGCCGTGGGTGCGCTACACCTACGGCTCGCTCGTGACGCCGACCACGACCTACGAGGTCAACGCGAAGACCGGCGAGCGCCGCGTGCTGAAGGTCGCGCCGGTGCCGGGCTACGACCCCGCGAAATACGTCACCGAACGCGTCTGGGCGCCGGCGCGTGACGGCACGCGGATCCCGGTGTCGCTGGTCTACGCCAAGGGCACCAAGCGCGACGGCACCGCACCGCTCTTCCAATATGCTTACGGCAGCTACGGCATTTCGAGCGACCCGGCGGTCGATCCGGGCCGGATAGGGCTGCTCGATCGCGGCGTGATCTACGCGATCGCGCATATCCGCGGCGGGCAGGAGATGGGGCGCGGCTGGTACGACGACGGCCATCTGCTCAACAAGAAGAACAGCTTCACCGACTTCATCGACGTCACCCGCTATCTCGTCGCGCAGAAATACGCGGCGAGGGACCGCGTCGCGGCGATGGGCGGCAGTGCTGGCGGGCTACTGATGGGCGGCGTCGCGAACATGGCGCCGGCCGACTACAAGCTGATCATCGCGCAGGTGCCTTTCGTCGACGTGGTGACGACGATGCTCGACGCGTCGATCCCGCTGACCACGTTCGAGTATGACGAGTGGGGCAACCCCGCGCAAAAGGCGTCGTACGATTACATGTTGAGCTATTCGCCGTACGACAACGTCAAGGCGAAGGCCTATCCGGCGCTCTATGTCGGCACCGGGCTGTGGGACAGCCAGGTGCAATATTACGAGCCGACCAAATGGGTGGCGAAGCTCCGCGAACTCAAGACCGACACAAACCCGCTGCTGTTCCGCGTCAACATGGAGGCAGGGCATGGCGGCAAGTCCGGCCGGTTTGAACGCTATCGTCAGAACTCCGAATGGCAGGCGTTCATGCTGCAACAACTGCAGATCGTTCGCTGATCGCCGTCCTCTGACATCGGTGCGACCGGTTTGAACCGGGATTTGGAGGTATCGGCATCGGACAAGAGGCGATGCCGATACCCACCGACTAGGACCAATCTAGTATAAGAAAATTGATTTCTTTATTGACCGTCCCGCGTGATTACTCGAAACTCGCGCAAGTTCGAGACGGTGAAAAGCTGCGATCGGCGTACATCAGCGGACCGGTGTCGTGTGACGGCGGCGTCGGGGTGGGCATTCCGGATACGAGCGACGCGGTCGCCGATCGGGATTGCGCACGAAGTCGGGAGGGAATGTCGTGACCTATCGCGCGAAAGCATATGCCGTGGCGGCGGTTGGTACCTCCATGTCGACGTTCCAGCCCGCATTCGATCAGGTCGAGACGATCGCGCCGTTCGCTCACGCCGGGGCATGAGCAAGCCGATGGATTTCTCGGATTTCGAGCCGTCGAGCTACGGTGGCGTCACCGCGGACGAGCGCGCGGTAAGGCTTGGCCCCAGTCTGTCCGGCACCAATCTGGCGCGCGCCGGCGATTACAACCAGCGGGTCGTGCTGCAGGTCATTCGCCGCCATCCGGACATCACGCGAACCGAGATCGCGGCGATGACCAACCTCACCGCGCCGACCATCGCCAACATCACCGGGCGGCTCTTCGACTCCGATCTCATCATCGATGCGGGTCGCCGCACGGGCGGCCGCGGCCAGCCTGCGGTACGCTTGCGGATCAATCCCGATGGCTGCTTTGCGATCGGGCTGAACATCGACCGGGATCACGTGACTTTGGTCTCGCTGGACCTCGCGGGCGTCGTCCGCTCGCGCTTCACGCGACAGGTGCCGTTCGCCATGCCAGGCGACGTGGTGGAGGTCATCCGCGCGGGGATCGCCGCGATCCGCGAGACCGGGGTCATCGGCATGGACCGGGTGCTCGGCGTCGGCATCGCGTTGCCCGACGATCTCGGCAGGGTCGCGTTGCCGCACCGTCCGGCGGGCTACGAGGCGTGGGGCGCGGTCGACCTGCCGACGCTGCTCGCCGACGTCGTGCCGTGGTCGATCCACGTCGACAACGATGCGGCCGCCGCGGCGATCGGCGAAGCGCAGTTCGGCGATGGTCACGATCATGCGAGCTTCTTCTACGTCCTGGTCAGCGCAGGACTGGGCGGCGGCCTGGTGATCGACGGCGCCTATTATCGCGGCGCCAACGCACGGAGTGGCGAGATCGGTTTTCTCCCGCTGGCGGACGATGCGACGCGCGTGCTTCAGGATGTCGTGTCGCTGTCGGCGCTGACCACGCGCCTCGAAAAGGCCGGCGTGATGCAGCCCGGGATCGATCCGACGCAGCCATTCCCCGATGCCTTCGCGCCGCATGTCGATGCATGGCTCGACGATGCATCGAGTGCGCTGGTGCCTGCAATCACCGCGGTGAACTGTCTCATCAATCCCGCCGCGGTGCTGTTCGGCGGGCGGCTGCCGGCGGACGTGCTCGATCGGCTGGCGGCGGACACCCATCGCAAGCTTCGCGCCGCAGCGCCCAACATGCCGGCGACCGCACCGATGCAGCGCGCCAGCCTGTCGCTGGACGCGCCCGCGGTGGGCGCCGCGATCCTGCCGTTCCTCGATCGCATCCTGCCGTCGGATGCGATCCTGATCAAAAGCTGATCGGGTCAGGGCGTATCGCGTAGGCCGCAAATGGCGCCGCGCAGATCCCGGCGCGACACCGGCCCGGTTTGGTCGAACGCCATATAGTCCCGCGTGCCATTCGAATATCGCGCCCATTGCGGGAGTGCGCCACCGTTCGGGTTCCCCGTCTTCACGAAGTTCACCCAATAGGCCTGCAACGGCGGCTGGCCGGGTTTCGGCGGGTTGAACAGATATCCGATCTCGCTCGAATGGCTTACGGTGCCGCCGGGCGGGGCATAGTCGAACTGATATTGCCAGACGGGCACGCCGACGCGGGTCAGCGCCTTCGAGACCGCGACGGTCGGGCAGCGGAACGTCAGATCGGTCGCCAACTGCGCGGTCACGTCGCCGAGGCGCGGATCGTCGACGGGCTTGCCGCCGGGGTTGAGGTCGTAAAAGGCGAGCGCCTTGCCGGCGTTGGCACCGAACTCGCTGCGCACGGTCGCCTCGGCTGCGGGGCGGCCACCATGCAAGCCGAGTTCGCGCGCGTTCACGCCGATCACCAGCGGTGCACGATCGACGTGGCCGTTCGCCAGCAGATGCGCGGGGGTGTCGGTGAGAACGCGGCCGTCGACCACCGCCTGCAACCAGATGAAACTGTCGTCGTCGAGATCGGGAACGTCGACCTTGTCCTGCACCGCGAGCAACCGGTCGACCGACAAGCCACGGAGTTGCGCCGCCGTCGCGGTCTCGGGCAACCCGGCGGCGGTCGCGATCAGCGATCCCAGCCGCTCGTTCTGCGCAAGGCTGCGCGGTGCCACGCCGAAGCCCGGCGTACCGCTTTCCTCGATCGCCTGCGCGAACAGGCCGCGCGATGCCGGCGCCAGTCGGTGAAGCGCGACGTCCTGCGCTCCGGCGGATTCGCCCGAGATCGTGACGCGCGCCGGATCGCCCCCGAACCGTGCGATGTTGCGCTTGACCCAGCCGAGCGCCGCCTGCTGGTCCATCAGCGCGTAATTGCCCGAATGCCCGCCCTGTTCGCGGCTGAGCGCGGGGTGCGACAGGAATCCGAGCGCGCCCAGTCGGTACTGGATGCTGACCAGCACGATGCCGCGGTCGGTGATCGCGGATTCGACCGTGCCGCTGCCCGCGCCGCCTCGATTGGCGCCGCCGTGGATCCAGACCAGCACGGGCAGGGGCTTGGCGGGCGACAGCGCCGGCGTGCGGACGTCGAGGAACAGGCAATCCTCCGAACCATGCTGCGCGGCCGTACGGTTCCATTCGCCGTAATCGCCCTGCGGACAGGCAGCATGCTCGGCGACCGCGTCGATCGGCTCGGTCCATTTCGCAGGCCGCTCGGGCGCACGCCAGCGGAGCGGCCCCGCGGGTGCCTTCGCGAACCGGATGCCGCGAAACACGCTCGTTCCGCCGGGTACTGCTTGGCCACGGACCGGTCCATCATCCGTGCGGACGACCGGCGCCGCGGCCAAGGCCAGCGCCAGGATCATCGCAGGCCTCGCGGGGCCGGCTTGGCGAGCGCGGTGCGGATCGCGGCTTCGGCGACCGGTGCCATCGCCGCATAGCCTGCCTTGTTCGGATGTACCCCGTCATAGGTCAGCGAGGCACGCGTCGCGTCGCCGTCGTGCAGCGCACCCCAGTAATCGGCATAGGTCGCGCCGATCTTCGCCGCATAGTCCTTCAGCCACGCGTTCATCGCGGCGATCTTCGGTGCCGTCGCCAGCCCGGGCCGCCACGGAAACCGGTCCGCCGGCGGGATCGAGGCGAAGATCACGCGGATGTTGTTGGCGCGCGCGAGATCGGCCATCGACATGATGTTCGCCTTGGTCTGCTCGGGCGTCATCGGTCCGGTATTGCTGGCGATGTCGTTGGTGCCGCCCATGATCTGGACCACCGCCGGGTGGAGGTCGACGACGTCCTGCCGAAAGCGGAGCAGCATCTGCGGCGTGGTCTGCCCGCCGATCCCGCGACCCATCCGGTCGTCGGCGAAGAACGACGGGACCATGTCGAACCACCCCTGCGTGATCGAATCGCCGATGAAGACGACGCGGTGGTTGCCGGGCTTGGGCAACGCGGCGTTGGCGGACTGATAGCGGCCCAGCCACGCCCAGTCCTCGTGCAGCCGAGTCTCGGCCGCCTGCGCCTCGCGCTGCTTGTCCGCGTCGGTCTGCGCGGTCGCTGCCGTGCCGGTCATTGCGATCATGCCGGCAAGGGCGATCCGGGCGTATGTCGTCATGGTCATCGAACAGGCTCCATCATGGCGGCGGCGCCTCCGGACGCGGCCAGTGTCAAGGTCAGGGTGTCGCGCGCGGTCACCGTGCGGGTCGCGGTAACGAGGTTGGTCGGGGTCGCGCCGTCGGTCCAGGTCCGCGTGCGATAACGGCCGGTCCCGAGGAACGCGAGCGGCAGCGTGATCGTCCGCGCGGCATCGGTCATCGCCCCGACATACCAGGTCTTGCCGCTCCGCCTTGCTACCGCGATGTGCTCGCCGAGTTCGCCGCTCAGGAACCGCGTCTCGTCCCACGTCGCCGGCACCGCGGCAAGGAAATCGAGCCCCGACTGGCCACGATACGCATCGGGACTGTCGGCGATCGACCCGAGCGGGCTTTCGTACACGACGTACATGGCGAGCGTCTGCCCTCGCGTCGTCTGCACCTCGGGGCCCACGGGATGCGGCGCGAACGTCCCCAGCGTACGATTGCGATACCCGCCCGGCGTATAGTCCATCGGCCCGCCGAGCATCCGCGTATAAGCGAGCGTCACGTTGTGCCGCGCCGTGATCCGCCGCGTCCACTTGTTGTATTCCGCCCCCAGCACGCCTTCCTGCGTCAGGAAGTTCGGCCAGGTCCGCGTCATCCCCCACGGGTGCGTCGCGCCGTGCAGGTCGAGCAGCAGGTGATGCCGCGCAGTCGCCTCGGCGAGGCGGTGATAATAGGCGATCATATCCTGGTCGTCGCGGTCCATGAAATCGACCTTGATGCCCTTGATCCCCCACGCCTCGACCTGCGCCAGGATACGCTCCATGTTGGTATCGAGCAGCTTCCAGTGGATCCACACGATCAGCCCGACGCCGCGCTTGCGCCCATAGTCGACCAGCGCGGGCAGGTTCACGGCGGCGATCGGCCTGGTCGGGTCGGCCCCCGGATTGAGCGTGCCGCCGTCGCCGCTGTTCACGTACCAGCCGTCGTCGATCATCATGTACGGCAGCGTCATCGACTGCGCGAAATCGATATAGCCGCGGATCGTCGCGTCGTTGGTGCTCGCCTTGGGCACGCTCGCCAGGATCGGCCCGGACCACCAGTCCCACGCGGTCTTGCCGGGCTTCACCCAGCTGAAATCCCCCTTCGGCGCGGGGTTCAGGCTGGTGAGCAGCGTGTTCTCGATCAGCGTGCCGGGGTTCGCGCCGACCATGATCACCCGCCACGGCGACCGGATGCCGGTCCCGACGTCCGCCTTGACCGCGATCCCCGGCTCGTCGATCCGCCGCGACAGCTTGGTGTCGACGCCCAGCGCGCCGGTTTCGGTGCCGGTCAGGTACATCGTCGGCCATCCGGTCACGTCGGCCTCCGCGAAGGCCAGCGTCGGCCCGCCCTCGCCGGTGCGGCACACCAGCGGCAGTTCGTACAGATTGTGCCGACGGATCGCCGACGCCTTCACCGGATCATATTCGCCCTCATGGCTCGTCCCGAAGGTCCCGAGGTTGAGCCCGGTGCAATCATAGTCCGCCGGGAAAGCGACCTGCGTCAGTTCGTTGACGATCCGCAGCGACGTCAGGTTCGGCTGCGTCGGCACGACATAGCGCAGCGCCGTCCCGGTGTCGTACGCACGGACGATCACGTCGAGCCGTCGCGTCTTGCCATCGGGCTCGGCGAGATGGACGACGATCTCGTTATACCGCTCCGCGACCGACGACGTCTTGCCGGCACGCAAGGTGTAGCGATCCTCGCCGCGCCGCCGGCCGACGCCGATGACCTTCAACCCGTTAGACAGCTTGGCATACCGCTCGAACTCGAGCCCCAGCGTCGAGGGCGCCACGACTTCGCGACCGGCCACGGCGACCCGGTAGGTCGGTTGCGCCGCGGCGTTGGTCCCGAGCGTGACGGCGATCCGCCCATCGGGCGAAACGACGGATTGCGCCACGGCGGGTGTCGCCCCGAGCACCGCCGCGACCAATACCAGCGCCTTCATCGTACCATCCCTCCTGCAACGTTCCACCCACGCAGCGCGACATGCGCGGCGGAAGCCTTGGCCGTTGGATAGCGGATCTCGACGGTGCGTACGTCACCCGGCAGCAGGGATACGTAGTTGTCGCTGAAATAGGCAGGCAGGACCTGCGAGCCGTCGGCGTTCATCACCGTCAGCTTGGTCTCGATCGCGGGCGTCGCGCTGGTATTGCGCAACGTCACAATGGTCACCGTGTCCGCGCCGTCGACCCGCGTCGCCGATGCCGTGTCGAGCGTCACCGCCGCGAGACCGTTCAGCGCCTGGAACTGCGCATCGTTGGCCGCCTGCCAGTAGAAGTTGGTCGACAACAGCTTGCCCGCCGCATCGCTCGCCTCCAGCCGGACGAGCGCGACGCCGTTCGCGGTCGCCGCCTTGGCATCCAGCGTGAACGCATCGCTCGCCGCCTCACCGGTGGCGGTGATCGTCGCGGACTTCTCGGCGATCGTCCGGTTGTCGAGCCCGACCACCTTCGCCTTCACGGTGACGCCGCGCAGCGAGGTGAGCCCGTTATTGACCAGCACGGCCTTCCAGTCGGGCAGGTTCATCTGGACATGGACCGGCTCGGATGCCTTCTTCACACCGTAGAACGAGGCCTGCGTGTCATAGTCCGAACTGAAGATGTTCCACGCCGACGACGGCCAGGCGGGCTGCGTCATCCACAGCATCCGGCCGCTATGCTCCGTCCACAGCTTCGCGTTCATCCCCTCGAAGATCGCGCGGTACGATTCATACTGCATCATCTGCGCCTTGCGCTCGAAATCCTCGAGGCTGGTGCCGGGGCCGAAGCGCGTGGCGAGCACGTCCATATACGTCTTCACCGCGCCGTTCCCGGTCTGGTGCCAGTCGTGATACGCCCAAGCATCGCTGATCGGCCATTGATCGGCCGGCGCCATCGCACGCTTCCACGCCTCCAGCGTCGGCAGCGACGGGGTGCCGCTCTCGACCGAGAAACCCTTGGCATGCTCGGTGAAATACTCGACCGGCGGACGCCAGTTATACGGTCCGGAGTTCTGCAGGTTCACCCGGTTGGACGACCCCATGTACAGCCGCGTGCCGTCCTCCTTGTCGATCAGCGTCTCCAGCGCCTCGTTGAGGATCGGCTGCGGTACGCCCTCGTTGCGGCCGAACCACACGACGATCGACGGGTGGTTGCGGTATCGCTTCACGACGTCGGTCGCGTTGGTCATGAACAGCGCCGGGTCCTGCGCCTCGATGTTGTAGTCCTGCGTCGATTCCCAGAAATCGTTGAGGATCATCAGGCCGTATTCGTCCGCCAGATCGTAGAACGTGTCTTCGGTGTTCTGGCCGACCCAGTTGCGGATGATGTTGAGATGCGCGTCCTTGTGCAACTTGAAAAACGGCTCGAGCCGCGTCCGGTCGACGCGCTTCATGAAGTCGTCCATGCCGATATTGCCGCCACGCGCGGCGATCTTCACGCCGTTGACGCGAATCACCAGATACGGCGTCAGGCCGTCCTGGTCCTTGATCCGGGTGACCGCAGGCGATGTTTCGGCGCCCGGCACGAGGCTCGCGGCCCAGCCATTGGCGACCTTGCGGATACCGGTATGCGAGCCGTCGACGATCCGCTCGCCACGCTGCCGCGCCTTCGACAGGTCGATGCCGACCCGTTCGAGGTCGCCGTCCTTGTCCATCAGCGAGATGTCGTACGTGACCTGCCGGATGCCGAAGCGGACGTGCTTGGTGTCGCTCGCCGCGCCGTCCACCGACGCGGTCAGGGTCAGGTCGTGCAGGGCAGGGGCACCGTAGCCGTTCGGCCACCAGAGCTTCGGATTGCGCACCATAAGCTGCGGGAAGTCCGCAGGCTTCAGCACGACGTTGGCGGTCTGGCCGGGCGCGAGCGTCACCTGCTTCTCGACTACGACGTTATCGAATGCCGCGCGGACAGTGGCGCTCACCGGTCCCGCGGAATGGTTCGCGACGGGTACGCCGATCTCGACTGCCGCGACGCTGTTGTCCGCCTTGGGCAAGGTGGTGACGACCTGAGCATCGCCTAGCATTGCTGCTCCCGTCGCGGTCAGGGTCACGCCGCGCCACAGGCCGATGTTGCGGTCGCGGATGCTCGGAATCCAGTCCCACCCCTCGGTCGCGACGAAGGTCGGGCCGTCGAGCATCATCATGCCGCCATTCTCGCCGACGCCCGACGTCAGCGACTCTTCCTGCGCGATCCCCGGATGCGGCGGCGGCGACACCTTCACCGCGACCGCGTTGCGGCCGGGCAGCAGCTTGCCGGTCACGTCGAACCGGCCGCGCACGAACGCACCCTTCATCGTGCCGATCGGCGCCCCGTTCAGCCACACCTCCGCGCTGTAGTTCACGCCGTCGAAATTGAGCATCTGTCGCTTGCCCGCGGTCGCGGCGGGCGCGTCGAACTCGGTGCGGTACCAGTAATCCTGTTTCGCGAGGCTTTCGGGGATCGTCATGTTGTTCAAACCGAACGCAGGGTCGGCATAGACCCCGCGATCCACCAGCGTCGTCAGGACCGTGCCAGGCACCGTCGCAACGTACCAGTTCGACGCATCGAACCCCGCACGGCTGAGCGTGGCACCGGGTGCGGTCACCTTCGGCGCTTCGGCCAGCCGCCAGCCGGCGACGGTCCAGGCGCCGGCATGCAGCGGTGCGATCGCGGGTTCGGTCGGGAGTGGCTTGGCGACGGGCGCGGGGAAGGGGGCCTTCGACACCGGCCGGGTCCAGGCATCCTGCGGGGTGGTCTGGCCAAGCGATTGACGCACCTGAACCGGCCATGCCGGGCTCGCATCCTGATAGACGATCGACGCGCCCGGCTTGGTCGTGGCAAGCGCCTTCACCGCACCCGCGTCGAGCGCACGCGCCTCCATCGCAAAGCCCGAAACCCGCCCGCCGAACGGCGCGATCGTCGCGACCGATGGCACGGGCGCCGTGGTCATCCGTCGCTGCGCGACCTGTCGCCCATCGACGTACAGGCGCGCCTGACCCTGCTCGACCGTCGCCGCGACGTGATGCCAGCTGCCAGCCGCGATCCGCGATGGCGCGATCACCGTGCCGGCTTCGGTGATGAGGCTCGGGCGGCCCTTGTCGAGCGCAAGATAGCGTCGCGGTCCGTTCGCGATATCGCCGAACCCCGCCACCGGGACGATGCCGTCGCGGATCGTCCGGGGTTCGATCCACCCCGACAGCGTCCAGCTCGGCGCGTCGATCGGCCTAGCGCTATCGCCCCCGATCGCCGTCTTGAGGCTGTCGCCACCAGCAGGCGCCGCGACGTTGAACGGACCATAGCGCTGGGCCGACGCGGCGGTCGCACAGCATAACGCCACCATGGAAATCGTGCCCGCGAACATCCGCTTGCCCATAATCATCCTCCCGTGCGCGGAATCTGACGATGCTCCGCGATTGACGATCAACATGACGCGGTGCCGCGAAAAAGCCAAATTGAATTACGAATTGTTTCCGATCGGTCGGGGCGTTCGCGACCACGCTTGACCGAGGCGCATATTGGCAGCGCCGCGAAAGCAGGATACCCAACCGGGCGGGCAGCGGATCAACGCCGCCTGCATGATCGCGTCGGTGCCCCTCGGGGCTTGATTGGGAATGCGGTGCGGTGGGGTTCGCCCTGCCAATGCCGCGGCTGTCCCTGCAACTGTAAGCGGCGAGCGAGACGCACGGGCCCTTCGACTAGAGGGCAGCCACTGGGTCGAAAAGCCTGGGAAGGCGTGGCGTGGAGCTTTGACCCGTGAGCCAGGAGACCTGCCGGCGTCTGGTCGCTCTTGTCCCGGTCCAGGGGGTGGCCGAGGCACGGTGAACGCCGTCTGAGCGACGACACGCGCGGCAGGGGCCGCACGGCGACGCGCGTCGGCCGCTCATGGCGTCCGGTCTTCGCGTGTCCCGGCCGCTCGCGGCAGGCCCCCGTCCTCGTCGGACGCCGGGGAGTTCTGCATGACGACTGCGACGATAGATAGACCGGTCGAGAGACCGACGCACGCCGCCACCCGCAAGCGGATCGGCTGGATGTTTTCAGGCTTGGTCATTGCCAACATCGCCGCGTGGGGCTGGGCATTCTCGCTGTTCCACGCGCAACCGCTGATGCTGGGCACCGCGCTGCTCGCCTGGGGCCTGGGTCTGCGCCACGCCGTCGACGCGGATCACATCGCCGCGATCGACAACGTGACGCGCAAGCTCATGCAGGACGGCCAGCGCCCGATCGCGGTCGGTTTCTGGTTCGCGATCGGCCATTCGGGGATCGTCCTCATCGCCGCCGTCGCGATCGCGCTCACCGCCAGCGCGCTGTCTCAGTTCGAGGCGTTCAAACAGGTCGGCGGCGTCATCGCGACCGTCATCTCCGCCGTCTTCCTGTTCACGATCGCCGCGATGAACCTGATCATCCTGCGCTCGGTGTGGCGTACCTTCGGCCATGTCCGCGGCGGCGGCACCTATGTCGAGGAGGATCTCGACCTGCTGCTCGGCAACCGCGGCTTGCTCGCGCGGCTGTTCCGGCCGATGTTCCGGCTGGTCACGCGGAGCTGGCACATGGCGCCGCTCGGCTTCCTCTTCGGGCTGGGCTTCGACACCGCCACCGAAGTTGCGATCCTTGGCCTCTCCGCGAGCCAGGCCGCCGACGGCCTGTCGATCGGCACCGTGCTCGTTCTGCCGGTGCTGTTCGCGACCGGCATGGCGCTGGTCGATACCGCGGACGGTGTCGTCATGCTCGGCGCGTATGAATGGGCGTTCGTGAAGCCGATCCGCAAACTCTATTACAACATCACCATCACGCTGATCTCGGCGATCGTCGCGATCGCGATCGGCGGGATCGAGACGCTCGCGCTGCTCGGATCGAAGCTGGGGCTGACCGGCGGCATCTGGGATCTGGCGGAGGCGCTCGGCGAGAACTTCAACGGCCTCGGCTTCGCGATCATCGGGCTGTTCGTGCTCTGCTGGGTGCTGAGCTTCGCGATCTACCGCTGGAAACGCTTCGACGAGATCGAAGTCGTGCACGGATAGCTGGCGGCGTGCCGGAAAGTCCGTTAGGTCGCCTTCGTGAGGGTCGGTTGCACCGAACCTCGTTGATCGCGCCGGTGCCCTTCGGGGCTTGAATGGGAATGCGGTGCGGAAGGGGTTCGCTCCTCCAATGCCGCGGCTGTCCCTGCAACTGTAAGCGGTGAGCGACACGCACGCGCCCTTGATGGGCAGCCACTGGGCCGACGGCCTGGGAAGGTGTGCGAGGAGCTTCGACCCGCGAGCCAGGAGACCTGCCAGCGCAACGGTCGCTCTTGCCACGATCCAGGGGGTGATCTTGGCACGGTTCTCCGTCTGAGCGACGAACACGCCCGGCCGTCTGGTCGCGCGTGCGTGTGCTCGCAGGAGAATATCAATGCCCGATCTTTCAAAGGTCCCCGTCACGATCGTCACCGGCTTTCTCGGCGCCGGCAAGACCACGCTGATCAGCCACCTGATCCGCAACGCGAGCGGCCGCCGTCTCGCCGTCGTCGTCAACGAATTCGGCACGCTCGGCATCGACGGCGACATTCTCAAGGGCTGTGCGATCCCCGATTGTCCGGCCGAGAACGTGATCGAGCTGGCGAACGGCTGCATCTGCTGCACGGTGGCGGATGACTTCATCCCGACCGTCGAGGCTCTCCTTGCGCTCGACCCGCGCCCCGATCACATCCTGATCGAGACGTCCGGGCTCGCGCTGCCCAAGCCGCTGCTGAAGGCGTTCGACTGGCCCGCGATCCGCTCGCGCATTACCGTCGACGGTGTCATCGCGCTCGCCGATGCCGAGGCGGTTGCCGCCGGTCGTTTCGCCCCTGACGTCGCTGCGCTCGACGCCCAGCGCGCCGCCGACCCGAGCGTCGACCACGAGACGCCCTTGTCTGAGGTGTTCGAGGACCAGCTCGCCTGCGCCGATCTGGTGCTGTTGACGAAGGTCGATCTCGCCGGGCCCGAAGGCGTCGCCAAGGCGCGCGCGGTGATCGCCGCCGAGTCCGCACGGCCGCTGCCGGTCATCGACCTGACCGACGGCATCATTGATCCGCGCGTGATCCTCGGCCTCAACGCCGCCGCCGAAGACGACATCGCCAGCCGCCCCTCGCATCACGACGGCGAGGACGATCACGAGCATGACGATTTCGACAGCGTCGTCGTCGAGCTTGGCGAGATCGCCGACCCCGCCGATCTGACCGCGAAGATCGAAGCCCTCGCCCGCAGCGCGGACATCCTCCGCGTGAAGGGCTATGCGGCCGTCACCGGCAAGCCGATGCGTCTGCTCGTGCAGGCGGTCGGCGCGCGCGTCCGTACGCAATACGACCGCCCCTGGCGCGCGGGCGAACCGCGCCGCACGCAGCTGGTGGTGATCGCCGAGCACGACCGGATCGACGAGGCCCGCATCAAGGCCGCGCTGGACGGCTGAGGCCCACGATGCATGTCGTCTTCCGCGAGACCCACGGGCTGGAGGAAAGCGCGGTCCCGCAGGACCTCGCCCAATCCCCCGCGGATCTCGTCGTCCTCTCCTTCTCCGACGGTGACCTCGGCGCATTCGCCGCGGGCTGGAGACGTGCGGACGCAGCCGGAAGCCGATTGCCGTCGCTACGCCTCGCGAACCTGAGCGCACTCCAGCATCCGCTCTCGGTCGACACCTATGTCGAGCAGACGCTGGCAGGCGCGAAGGGCGTCCTGATCCGGCTGATCGGCGGGCGGTCTTACTGGAGTTACGGCCTGCAACAGGTCGAGAACCTTGCGCGGGAGAAGGGCATCGCGCTGGTCGTCCTCGCAGCGGACGGCCGCATCGACACGCGGCTCGACGCCGCCTCGACGATCCCGCTCTCCACGTTGCGCCGCCTGGCCCATCTCTGCGACACTGGCGGCGCAGTCGCGGCGCAGGCGGCACTGGCCCAGTTCGCGCTGGCCGCCGGCTGCTACGCCGGCCCGGTCACCGGCGTCCGCGCGATCGCCGATGTCGGCGGCTGGCAGCCACATGACGGCGTGACCTGCCCGGCCGCGTTCGCCCTGAACGCGACACGCCCCCGCATCCTGATCGTTTTCTACCGCTCATACCTGACCGCCGCGGACCTCGACCCGATCGAAGCGCTTCACGCCGAACTTTCCGCGCGAGGGTTCGACGTCATCGGCCTCTTCGCGCCCTCGCTCAAAGCGCCGGACGCGGCCGGCTGGCTGAGCCGTTGGGTCAAGGCGCTGGAACCCGCCGCGATCGCCAACGCCACCGCCTTTTCCGCGCGCGGCGTCTCCGACACCACGCCTCTCGACGGTGCCAACGTGCCCGTTTTTCAGATTGCGCTAGCCACCTCCGACCGCGCCGCCTGGGCCGGCGCCACCCGCGGCCTGTCGCCCGCCGACCTCGCCATGCACGTCGTCCTCCCCGAAGTGGACGGTCGCCTCTTCGCCGGTGTCGCCAGCTTCAAGGAAGCTGCCGCGAGGGACGGATACCTCGAATACACGCGCCGCGAACACCGCGCCGACCCGGCCCGCATCACCGCCATCGCCGCGCGCATCGAAGCCTGGACCAGCCTGGCCAGCAAGCCGGTCGCCGACCAGCGCATCGCGGTCGTTCTCTCGACCTACCCTGGCAAGGCATACCAGATGGCGCACGCCGTCGGCCTCGACGCACTCGCCTCCACGCAAGCGATCCTCGCAGACCTCACCGAAGCCGGCTACGCGATCACGCCCGACGCAACTGATCTCGCTACCTCACGCATCCACTGGCCGCTCGCCGAGTATCGCAAAGGCCTCGCGCACCTTCCCGAAACTCTGCAGAAAGACCTCCAGGAAAGCTGGGGCAATCCAACGGAAGACTTCACTTTCACCGCGATCGATCAGGGCGGGGCGCTTGTCGCCCTCCAACCCGAACGCGGCCGAACCGAGCAACGCGCCGAGGAATATCACGACCTTTCACGCTGCCCCTGCCATGCCTATGTCGCCTTCTACCTCTGGCTCCACGCGCGCGGCACCAATGCGCTGGTTCATGTGGGCGCGCATGGCACGCTCGAATGGCTCCCCGGCAAGTCGGTCGCGCTGTCAGACTCCTGCTGGCCCGAAGCGCTCACCGGTGCGATGCCCGTCATCTACCCGTTCATCGTCAACGACCCCGGCGAAGCGGCCCAAGCCAAACGTCGCATCGGTGCGGTCACGCTCGGCCACGTCCCGCCCCCGCTCGAACGCACGCGCACCGGCGCCGGCCTCGGCCGCCTCGAAGCGCTGCTCGACGAATTCTCCAACGCCGACGGCCTCGACCCGGCACGGCGCGACCGCCTGCAACGCGACATCCGCGACGAAGCCACCGCCACCGGCCTCGCGGCAACGCTGGGCCTCGACGACGCGCAGTCCCAAGCCGACGCGATCACCCGCATCGACACCTTCGTCTGCGACGTGAAGGAAAGCCAGTATGGCGACGGCCTCCACATCTACGGCCGCGGCGAACATGGCGAAGCCGAACGCGCGGGTCTTCTGTCGGCGCTCCAAGGCAAACGCGTCGCATCAGGCCCGTCCGGCTCCCCGTGGCGAGGCCGCGCCGACGTCCTCCCGACCGGCCGCAACCTCTACACCACCGACCCTCGCGCGGTCCCGTCGCGCGCCGCCCATACTCAGGGCGTGAAGCTCGCCGACGAACTCATTCGCCGCCATTTGCAGGATCACGGCGATTACCCTCGCACCCTCGTCGTCGACCTCTGGGCCTCCGCCACGATGCGGACCGCGGGCGAGGAGTTCGCGATGGCGCTCCATCTGCTCGGCGCGGAACCGGTGTGGGACATGCAATCCGACCGCGTGACGGGTGTCGAGATTCTGCCACTGGCGAACTTCGATCGCCCCCGCATCGACGTCACCCTGCGCGTGTCGGGCCTGTTCCGCGATGCCTTCCCGACGCTCTGCACGATGTTCGGCCAAGCCGTCCGGGCCCTCGCCGCGCGCGACGAACCGCAGGACTGGAACCCGTTCGTCGGCAAGCCCGCGACCGCTCGCGTCTACGGCCCCGAACCCGGCCGCTACGGCCTGAGCATGGGCGCCGCCGCCGAAACCTACACGCCAGCGGCGCGACTGGAAGCGGGCCAAGCTTGGCTGTCCGCCTCCAGCCACGCCCTAGACGACGGCGCGGACAGCTTCGATCCCACCGGCATCCGCGACCGTGTCGCCGCCGCCGATGCCTTCGTCCACGTCCAGGACCTGCCCGAAACCGATCTCCTGCTCGCCGTAGACTACGCCGCGCACGAGGCCGGCTTTGCCGCCGCGCAATCGGTCGCGGGGGGCAGCGCCACGCTCTACCATCTCGACGCGCGCGATCCGAACCAGGCCAAGGCCCGCCCGCTCAACGAGGAGATCGCCCGCGTCGTCCACGCCCGCGCGGCAAACCCGGCCTGGGTCGACGGCATGATGCGCCACGACTTCCGTGGTGGCGCGGAGATCGCCGCAACGCTAGATCATCTCGGCGCCTTCGCGCATCTCGCCAGTGCGGTCCGTCCCGAACTGATCGACCTCTATTACGACGCCACGCTGGGCCGCGACGACGTCCACGCCTTTCTCGCCGAAGCCAACCCGGGCGCGCTCGCGGCGATGAAGGCGCGGTTCGCCGCCCTCCATGCCGCCGATCTCTGGCCGACCCGCCGCAACTCGATCCTCGCGAGCCTGGACTTGCCGGTATGACCGCGCCGGTCACCAACGGCGTCGTCAAAGGCTGGTGCCCCGACGCCTGGCGTCCGATGATGGCCGGCGATGGATTGCTGGTCCGTGTAAGGCCACCGCTTGGCCGCCTCACGCGCGTCCAGGCACTTGGCCTTTGCGAAGCGGCAACACGGCACGGTAACGGCCAGATCGACGCCACCACCCGCGCCAACCTCCAGATCCGCGGCGTCCGGGAGGATAGCTGGCGACCGCTGATCGATGCGCTTCTCGACCTCGCCCTGATCGAGCCCGACCCGGTCCGGGAAGCGCGCGCGAACATCCTGGTCGCACTCGAATGGTGCGTGGGCGACGACACCCACCGCGTCGTCGAAGAACTGCGCGCCCGCCTCTCGGAACTGCCGGACCTACCCGGCAAAGTCGGCTTCGCGATCGACGCTGGCCCAACGCCCGTGCTCAGAGACGCCCCGGCAGACTTCCGCATCGAACGCGCCATGTCCGGATCGCTGATCCTCCGCGCGGATGGCCGCGACCTTGGCATACCGCTATCGCACGGTACCGAAGTCGACCGCCTGATCGCGCTCGCGCATTGGTTCGTCGACAGCGGCGGCCGAGCCAATAAACGCATGGCGCGCCACGATGCACTACTCCCTGAGTGGGCGACCGCGACGACGCCCCCCGCATTCGCAGCCACGGCGCTTGAGCCCGGCCCACATCCGCTAGGCATGGCGCTCGGCCTGCCGTTCGGTCGTATCGCAGCGACGGCCCTGACGCGCTTGCTCGAAGCCGAGCCCATCTGCGCCATCCGCATGACGCCGTGGCATGTGGTGATCTGCGAGGCGGACGGGCCGTTCCAGGCCAACCCGGCCGAGTTCATTACCGACCCATCTTCGCCGGTCCTGCACGCCGACGCGTGCGTCGGCGCACCGGCCTGCCCGCAAGCCACTGTCGAGACTCGCGCACTAGCCCACCGCCTGGCCCCCCACGTCGCTGGCAGCCTGCACGTCTCGGGTTGCGCCAAGGGATGCGCCCGCGCAGCCCCCGCCGACATCGTTCTCACTGGTCGCAAAGGTCGCTACGACCTTGCCTATGCCGCGCGCGCGGGCTCACTACCTGCCGTTACAGGTCTGGACGCCGCCCAGATCCTCGCCCATTTCGGAGCCGCCTGAATGCCGTACGCCTATGAAACCGACGGCGCGGCGATCTACCGCCAGTCCTTCGCGATGATCCGCGCCGAAGCCGATCTCGCCCGCTTTTCGCCCGCGGAAGAACCAGTCGCAGTTCGCATGATCCACGCCACCGGGCTGGTCGGCCTCGCCCAGCACCTGCGCTTCTCGCCGACCTTCGCGGTCGAGGCGCGTCGCGCACTGCAAGCCGGCGCACCGATCCTCTGCGACGCGCGCATGGTCACCGAGGGCATCACGCGCGCGCGCCTCCCTGCCGACAACCGCATCGTCTGCACGCTCCACGCGCCCGAAACACCGGACCTTGCCCGAACGATGGGCAACACCCGATCCGCCGCCGCGCTCGAACTCTGGCGCCCGTATCTCGCAGGTGCCGTCGTCGCGATCGGCAACGCGCCGACCGCGCTGTTCCACCTGCTCAACATGCTCGAGGACCCCGATTGTCCGCGCCCGGCGGCGATCATCGGCTGCCCGGTCGGGTTCGTCGGGGCGGTGGAATCGAAGGCGGCACTCTGGACCGACCAGCCGGTGCCCTGCGTCGTCGTCGAAGGCCGGATGGGCGGCAGCGCGATCACCGTCGCCGCGATCAACGCGCTCGCGAGCGGCACCGAATGACACCCGTGCGATCTGGGGGTACGATTCACGGCGTCGGCCTGGGCCCCGGCGCGCAGGACCTGATGAGCGTCCGTTCGGACAGCCTCGTCCGCGGCGCGCGTCACGTCGCGTATTTCCGCAAGGCCGGACGTCCCGGCCAGGCGCGAAAGATCGTCGAGGGCATGCTCCGCGACGACGTGATCGAATTCGCGATGGAATACCCGGTCACCACGGAGATCCCCGTCTCAGATCCGCGCTACAACGACTGTCTGTCGGCCTTCTACACCGCGTGCACCGATCACCTTGCCGCGCTTGTCAAGGCAGGCGAAGACGTCGTGGTCCTCTGTGAAGGCGATCCGTTCTTCTACGGCTCGTTCATGCATCTCTACACCCGGCTCCAGCCCATCGCCCCGGTCGCGGTGGTCCCCGGCATCACCGGCATGTCGGGCGCCTGGACCGCCAGCGGCGCGCCGATCACCTGGGGGGACGACGTCCTGACCGTCTTGATGGGTACGCTGCCCGAGGAGGACCTCGTCCGCCGGATCCGAGACACCGACGCGCTGGTGGTGATGAAGATTGGCCGCCACCTCGACAAGCTCCGCCGCGCCGTTGCCGCCGCCGGCCGCGAGGATGCGGCATGGCTCGTCGAATATGCCGCGATGGCCGACCAGCGCGTCACGCGGCTGTGCGAGGCGAACGCCGTCACGCCCTATTTTGCGATCCTCCTGATCCATGGACAGGGGCGTCGCCCATGACCGGCTGGCTCGCCGTCGCAGGGCTCGGCCCCGGCAACGAAGCGCTCGTGACGCCCGAAGTCACCGCCGCACTCGCCGACGCGACCGACGTCATCGGCTACATCCCCTACGTCGCCCGCGTCGCCCCCCGCGAGGGCCTGACGCTCCATCCGACCGACAACCGCGTCGAACTCGACCGCGCCACGCACGCGCTTCTGCTGGCCGCGCAAGGCCACCGCGTGGTCGTTGTATCCTCTGGCGATCCAGGCGTGTTCGCGATGGCGGCGGCGGTATTCGAAGCGCTCGAAGCCGGCCCGCGCGAGTGGCGCGACCTCGATATCCGCGTGCTCCCTGGCATCACCGCTATGCTCGCCGCAAGCGCGCGCGCCGGTGCGCCGCTCGGCCATGATTTCTGCGCGATCAACCTGTCGGACAATCTAAAACCCTGGCCGTTGATCGAACGCCGCGTGCGGCTAGCCGCCGAAGCCGACTTCGCAATCGCGTTCTACAACCCGCGATCGAAGGCGCGCCCGGATGCGCTGATCCGCATCTTCGAGATCCTCCGGGAGACCTGCGCCGACGACCGCCCGGTGCTGTTCGCGCGCGCCGTCTCCACGCCCGAGGAAACGCTCCGCATCGTGCCTTTGCCCGAAGCGCGCGCGGAGATGGCCGACATGCGCACGATGATCATCATCGGCTCCAGCCTGACGCGGATCATCGAACGCGCGGCCGGCCCAATCCTCTATACGCCGCGGTCGGCGCCATGATCGATCCAGCGCAGTACGTCCTCCGCGGCCTGCACCTCCAGCCGATCCGGCAGGACCGGCCGATCGATCATGATCACCGACAGCCCGAGCGCACGCGCCGCGCCCAGCTTTGCCTGCGCGCCCGTACCGCCCGCATTCTTGCAGACGACCGCCTCGATCCCGTGCGCCGCCATCAACCGCCGGTCACCGTCCACATCGAACGGCCCGCGATCGACCACCAGATGATGCCGCGGCAGCCCGGGCGGATGATCGGGCGCGTCGACGAACCGCAGCAGATACTCATGCTGAGGCTGCGCGCCGAACGCATCGACATGCATCCGTCCCAACGCCAGCATCACACGCCGCGCGGGGCCTGCCAGAGCCGCGACCGCCGCCTCGATATCGGCCACCCGCGTCCACCGATCGCCAGCCACGGGAGCCCAGGGCGGCCGCGTCAAGGCGATATGCGCAACGCCTGCCCGTGCCGCGGCCGTGACGGCGTTCGCGCTCATCCGAGCCGCGAACGGATGCGTCGCGTCCACCAGATGCGTCACGCCGTGCTCACGCAGATACGACGTAAGCCCATCGACGCCGCCAAACCCACCGACGCGCACCGGGATCGGCTGAACCTTTGGGCTGGCGACACGCCCAGCATAGCTCAGCACCGCATCGTCGCCACGTGCCGCCAGCATCGCGGCGAGTGCGCTCGCTTCGGTCGTACCGCCAAGAACGAGGATGGTCGGAATGGCTGAGGCTCCATGGCTGACGATCGTCGGGATCGGCGAAGAAGGCATCGCCGGCCTCTCCGCGCCAGCCCGCCTAGCGCTTGCCGAAGCGGAGATCGTGACGGGCGCGACCCGCCATTTGGCGCTCGTCGGCGATCTTACGGCTGAGGTCGAACCTTGGCCAGTACCGTTCGATCAGGGCATCGCGCGGTTGCTCACGCATCGCGGCCGCCACGTCGTCATGCTTGTCTCGGGCGATCCGTTCTGGTTCGGCGCAGGCACGTCGATCACGCGCCATCTGCCTACCGACGAATGGATCGTGTATCCCGTATCGTCGACGTTCAGTCTCGCCGCAGCCCGGCTTGGCTGGCCACTGGAGGACACGCCATGCCTCGGTCTTCACGCCGCGCCGTTTACACGGCTGCGTCCTCACATCGCGGTCGACCGCAAAGCGCTAGTCCTGGTGCGTGACGGCGATGCGGTTGCGGTTCTCGCGCGGTATCTGTGCGCGCTCGGCTTTGGAGGATCGCGCCTGCACATTCTCGAAGCACTTGGCGGCCCTCGTGAACGCATTCGCCAAGCGATCGCCGCCGACCTGGATTTCGCCGATATCGCCCATCCCGTTGCGATCGGCATGATATTTGCCGGCGCAGGTAACGTGTTGCCCCAGGCAACCGGTCTGCCCGACGCGTGGTTCGAGCATGACGGCCAGATCACCAAAAGCCCGATCCGCGCGCTGACCTTGTCCGCCCTTGCCCCGAAGCCGGGTGAGAAATTGTGGGATATCGGCACCGGCTCGGGTTCGATCTCGATCGAATGGCTGTTGTCGCATCCTTCGACGCACGCGATCGCCTTCGAAGCCGACCCGATCCGCGCCGGCCGGGCCCGTACCAATGCCGCCGCCCTGGGGGTAGATCGTCTGACGGTCGTGGAGGGCAGGGCGCCTGCGATCCTCCAAGGCCACGCACGGCCTGACGCCGTGTTTATCGGCGGCGGTCTGTCGGAAACGCTCCTGGAATCCGTGTTCGCTACGCTTTCCACCGGAACGCGCCTCGTCGCCAATGCGGTCACGCTGGAATCCGAAACGCGGCTCACGCGCTGGCAAGGACTGAAGGGCGGCACGCTATTACGCATCGAACTGTCCGACGCGGTCCCGATCGGGTCGCGTCGGGGCTGGCGCGCGCGCTACCCCGTGGTCCAGTGGAGCGTCTGCTGGTGATCGTCGCCGGCTTCGGTTTTCGGGCGGGCGCGACGCTCGACGCGTTGCGCACTGTGCTCGCCAGCTCGCAACATGGCCACCCTCCGGTCACGGCGCTTGCCGCGCCGCACGACAAGCAGGCGCTGGTGTCGCCCCTAGCCGAGGCTATGGGTGTGCCGATGATCGCCGTATCGCCCAGCGCGTTGCAGTCGGCACAAACGTCGACGCGGTCTGCCGCCAGCCTCAAGGCGCGCGCCACCGGCAGCGTTGCCGAAGCCTCTGCACTTGCCGCGGCGGGGCCAGGCGCCCGGTTGCTGACCCCCCGTCACATTTCGCTCGATCGAATGGCGACCTGCGCCATTGCGCGATCGGTCGCCGAAGGATTCGAAGCATGACCGTTCACTTCATCGGAGCCGGCCCCGGCGCGCCCGATCTTCTCACGCTGCGAGGTCGCGATCGGATCGCCGGATCACCGGTCTGCCTATACGCCGGCTCACTAATTCCAACGGCGATGCTCGATCACTGTCCGCCCGGTGCGCGGATCGTCAACACCGCGGCCTTGTCGCTCGACGAGATCATCGCCGAGATCCAGACAGCAACCGATGCCGGCCAGGACGTCGCGCGGCTCCATTCGGGCGACCTGTCGATATGGTCTGCAATGGGCGAGCAACTCCGCCGCCTCCGCGCACTCAACATCACGTTCACGGTCACGCCCGGCGTACCAGCCTTCGCCGCCGCCGCCGCCGCGCTGGAGATCGAGCTCACGCTCCCCGAACTCGCTCAATCGGTCGTACTGACCCGCACGCCGGGCCGTGCCAGCACGATGCCACCTGCGGAAAAACTCACCACGTTCGCCGCGACCGGGGCGACGCTGGCGATCCACCTTTCGGTGCACAACCTCGCGCAGGTCGTCGCCGATCTGACGCCGGCTTACGGCGCCGAGTGCCCGGTCGCGATCGTCTGGCGCGCGAGTTGGCCCGACCAGCAGGTCGAACGCGCCACGCTCGCAACGATCGCGGACACGATTGAAGGCAAGCCCGACCGCACCGCGTTGATCCTCGTCGGACAGGCGATCTCGCCCAAGGATTTCGCCGAAAGCAGCCTCTACGCGCAAGGCTATGACCGTCGCTTTCGCCCACAATCGGCGGAGTCGAAGTTTGCCGGAGGTGAGGCATGACCCCAGGCCTGCTTGTTGCCGCCCCAGCCTCGGGCACCGGCAAGACCACCGTCATGCTCGGCCTGCTCCGTGCGCTTCGCGACGACGGGGTTGCGGTCCAGCCGTTCAAGAGCGGCCCCGACTATATCGATCCGGCGTTCCACCGCGCCGCGAGCGGCCGGGCATCGTTCAACCTCGATAGCTGGTCGATGCCCGCCGTCATGCTCGATACGCTCGCGGCGAAGGCCGACGATGCCGACTTCGCGCTTGCCGAAGGATCGATGGGGCTGTTCGACGGCGTTGCCAGACCGGGCGAGACCGGCAACGGCGCCAGCGCAGACATCGCTCGCCGGATGGGCTGGCCGGTCGTCTTGGTGATCGACGTTTCCGGCCAGGCACAGTCCGCCGCCGCCACCGCGCTCGGGTTCAGCCGTTACGATCCCAGCGTGCCGATCGCCGGTGTCATCCTCAATCGCGTCGCCAGTCCGCGGCACGAACGTCTCGCGCGCGCCGGCATGGACGCGGTCGGCATCCGCGTGTTCGGTGCCTTGCCGAGGCGCGGCGACCTGAAGCTGCCGGAACGTCATCTTGGGCTCGTCCAGGCGGTCGAGCACGCCGACCTCGACGCGCGGATCGACGAGTATGCGACATTCCTGCGCGCGCACGTCGATATCCCAGCGCTCCGGGAAGCTGCCGCTACGACCGCGCAATCCGTGCCCTACGAAGCCTGGGTCCGCCCCCCGGCGCAGCGGATCGCATTGGCGCAGGATGCCGCGTTCTCGTTCACCTATGCGCACGTCCTGGAGGGCTGGCGCGGGGCAGGGGCTGAAGTGCTGCGGTTTTCACCGCTTGCCGACGAGGCGCCCGCATCCGACGCCGACATAGTCTGGCTACCCGGCGGCTATCCCGAACTCCATGCCGGACGCCTCAGCGAAGCGCGCAGTTTCCACGCCGCTCTCGCCGAGCATGCCGAGACGCGCCCCGTCCACGGCGAGTGCGGCGGCTACATGGCGCTGGGCGAGGGGCTGATCGACGCCGACGGGACACGCCACCGGATGGCCGGACTGCTCGGCCTCGTCACCAGTTATGCGCAGCGAAAGATGCATCTCGGCTATCGACGAGCGTCGCTGCTAGCACCGATGGCGGGCTTCGCGCAGGGCGCCAAACTCGCAGGGCACGAGTTCCACTATTCGACGATCCTCGAACAGCCCGACGCGCCACTAGCCGATGTCGTGGATGCTCAGGGAGAGGCAGTGCCGGAAACGGGCTCCCGTCGCGGACGCGTGACGGGTACGTTCTTCCACATGATCGCGCCTGTTTCATGACGGGGTTCGTGTCCTTCGTCGGCTCGGGCCCTGGCGATCCCGAGTTGCTGACATTGAAGGCCGTGGCGCGGTTGCAGGCTGCGGACGCGGTATTGTTCGACGACCTGTCCTCGGCGGTACTCGGCCACGCCCGCCACGGTGCCGATCTGGTCGCGGTCGGCAAGCGTGCCGGCCGGCCTTCGCCGAGCCAGGCGCACGTCTCGCAACTCCTCGTCGAGTACGCCCGAACCGGCATCCGCGTCGTCCGGCTTAAATCGGGCGACGCCGGCATGTTCGGCCGGCTCGAGGAAGAGATCGTCGCACTGCGAGCGGCAGGCATCCCGTTCGAGATAGTCCCGGGCATCAGCGCCGCGAGCGCCGCCGCGGCCGCTGCGCAGATTCCGCTCACACGCAGGCTCAGCGCGCGGCGCGTCCAGTTCGTGACAGGCCACGACGTCACCGGCGATCTGCCCGAGCAGCGCAACATGGCCGCCCTCGCGGATCCCGAGGCAACGACGGTGGTCTTCATGCCCAAGCGAACCTTCCCCGCGCTGGCCGCATCGCTGATCGCGCATGGCCTGTCGCCCGACACGCCGGCGATGATTGCCGAAAATATCGGGCACCCCGACCAGAGCCTGGCGCGCTCGACGATCGCAGAGCTTGCCGCGCGATTGCAGGAGGGCTTTTCCGGCAAGCCCGCGCTCATCCTCTACGGCCCGCTGATGGACGCGGAATGATCGACCTTCACCTCATCGGCATCGGTACGGGCAATCCGCAGCATCTCACGCTGGCCGCGATCGCGGCGATGAACGCTGCCGACCTCATCCTCCTGCCGCGCAAGGGTGACGCGAAGTCGGACCTGATCGATCTTCGCCGGACGATCTGCGCGGACGTCGTGGCCGGCGCCACGCGCATCGTCGAGTTCGATCTTCCGCAACGCGAGCCGGACTCGCCGTACCTCGATGCGGTCGATCACTGGCATGATGCGATCGCCGATGCGTGGACCGGCCAAATCGCCGCGCATCTGCCTAACGGCGGTAAGCTGGCGTTGCTCGTGTGGGGCGATCCGTCGCTGTACGACAGCAGTTTGCGGATCGCCGATCGGTTGCGGGAGCGCGGCATGGCGATCCGTGTCCATGTCGAACCCGGCATCACCAGTCTTCAAGTGCTCACTGCCGCGCACGTCATTCCCCTCAACACGCTTGCCGCGCCGGTGCTGATCACGACGGGGCGCCGGTTGCGGGCAGGGGGCTGGCCGGAGGGGGTGGATACGCTCGCGGTGATGCTCGACGGCGGATGCGCATTCGAGACGCTCGCAGACGAACGCATTGCGATCTGGTGGGGCGCCTATCTCGGCATGCCGAACCAGTCGTTGATCGCTGGCCCGCTGAGACAGGTCGGCGCGCAGATCGTCCGCACCCGCGCTTCGCTCCGCGCAGAGCATGGCTGGATCATGGATATCTACCTGCTCCGCCGGGAATGGCGCGTCTGACCGCCCTGCTTGCTGCAGGCTAAAATGAACGCACGATTGACGCGCCGTTCAGGTGCCGTGCCGGTTTTGGATCATAAGTCGAGCCGATCGAGGAAATGACGGAGTTCGACCATGCTCAGGATCGTCATGATCGTCTTTGCGACGATATGGGGAGCATCGATGCTGTTCGGGGTGACGCTGCTCGTCGGCAGCCACTATTCGGCGCGCATCCGGCGGTTCGTGACCGGCGACTAGGTCATCCGGCTTTCTGGGAAGTGTGAGCCGACGGCCGGCGCGTCCTGGAAGACGATCGCCGGCCGTCAGCTTGCCGCCGTTATTCGAGGTCGTTCTCGTCTACGACGATCGTCGAAGCCCCAGGCTTGCGCTCCAGCGCTGCCAGGCACGCATCGACGATATCGTCGTTGAACCGGTTGAACAGCTCGATGCCGTCATCCTCGGGCTCGTCGCCGCTCAACTCCTTGAGAACCGCGTATTTTACCGCGAACTCATATTCGTCGCCGTCGAACTCGCCGAGAAACTCGATCTGCTTCTGGATGTCGTTGTCGACGATGCTCGACTGATCGATTTCTAATGCGCTGGCCATGTCGGAACTCCTGAGGTTTGCCCGCCTACTGCCTGCGCTCGGGCAACAGCGCAAGCGTCGGCGCAGCAAGCAAAACTATGCGAGGCTTCGAGCGGGTTGACCTTTTGTCGAGACGATGACACGAACGCGGCATGATACAACATCTCATTGAGCGCTTTGCGCAACGAATGCCGATGGATGCACGTGAAAAAGAGCCTGCGTCATGTGCCGCAGTGGCGATCGGACGTGGTCCGGCAATCCTGGAGCGCATCATGGACGAAACCGTGCATCTGGCGATCTGGCAACGGCCTGCGCCGGAGTACGGCGCGGCGGTAAGCGAACTGGAATGGGATGCGATCGACGACATCGACGACGAGATGGATGTCGTCGACGTACCGCGGGCGTTACCCATATCGCTGGCGGACGCGGGATACCCGGCCGACCTGGGGCTTGCGGACGAGCTGGCCGCGCTCGCGGTGCGCTTTGCGGAGATCGTCGCGTGCGACCGTCTGCGCGTTCGGTTGGATGTGATCAAGACCGATGCATGCCGGAAGTTTCACGCCGACAACGTGACGGTACGGTTGTTGATGCCGCTTGTCGGCCCTGGAACGCAGTGGCTCGCTGCGCGCGGGGTCCATGCCGACCCACTCGTCGCGGAGGGTCAACTGCAAATCGGCGAGGTCGGCCTGTTCAAAGGGCGGGTATGGGCGGAGCGACCGGAAATTCTCCATCGTTCGCCGCCTGTCGCGGCCACGGGGATCACGCGACTGTTGCTGGCGATCGATCCGTTGGGCGGCATCCACGATCAGCGATAACGGGCGTTGTAACCTCTCGTTGCTCCATGCAAGAAGAGCGTCATCACTCCTGCCATTGTGAGTCCTCGATGTCGCGTTCCAGCCTGCTTCGTTCCGCTGCTCTTCTCTGTTGCATCGCCAGCGCCGCCTCGGCGCAAACCCCCTCCAAACCGATTGCCAAACTGTCGCGCGTCAATCCGCTGACCGTGCCCAGCACGCTGCCGTTCCAGGCGCCGCGCTTCGACCAGATCACCGACGCCGATTATCAGCCCGCGCTCGAACAGGGCATGGCGGAGCAGATCGCGGAGATGAAGGCGATCGCGAACAATGCGGCGGCGCCGACCTTCGCCAATACGATTGAGGCGATGGAGCGCTCGGGCCGCACGCTCGATCGCGCGAGCCAAGCGTTCTTCGGCGTGTCGCAGGCGAACACCAACGACGCGCTCGACGCGGTGCGGTCCGCCGAGGCGCCCAAGCTCGCGCAGCACAGCGACGCGATCTATCTCGATCCGAAGCTCTTCGCGCGCGTCCAGGCGCTGTACGCGAAGAAGGATTCGCTCGGTCTCGATGCCGAACAGAAGCAGGTGCTGGAGATCTACCACAGCGACTTCCTCCACGCTGGCGCGCAGCTGAACGATACTGACAAGGCCAAGCTGCGGTTGCTGAATACGCAGATCTCGACCGCGACGACCGACTTCCAGCAGAAGCTGCTCGCTGGGACCAAGGCGGGCGCGCTGGTGGTCGACGACAAGGCCAAGCTTGCGGGCCTGAGCGATGCGGAGATCGCAGCCGCTGCAGAGGGCGCAAAGGAGCGGGGGATGCCCGGCAAGTACGTGCTGTCGCTCCAGAACACGACGCAGCAGCCCGCGCTCGCCTCGCTCAGCGATCGGGCGACCCGCGCGGCGCTGTTCGAGAAGAGCTGGAACCGGTCGCAGCGCGGTGACGCCAACGACACGCGCGCGCTAATCCGGACAATCGCGCAGTTGCGCGCGCAGAAGGCGCAGTTGCTCGGCTATCCGAACTATGCCGCCTATTCGCTGTACGACCAGATGGCGAAGACGCCGGCGGCGGCGAAGGGGTTCATGACCCAGCTGGTGCCCGCAACCGCCGCGGAGCAGCATCGCGAGGCGGCCGAGTTGCAGAAGACGATCGACGCGACCGGCACATCCTTCCCGCTCGCGCCGTCGGACTGGGATTTCTATTCGGACAAGGTGCGGAAAGCCAAGTACGACCTCGACCAGAACGAGCTGAAGCCGTATTTCGAGATTTCGCGCGTGCTGACCGACGGCGTGTTCTTCGCCGCGAACCAGCTCTACGGCGTCACCTTCAAGGAACGCCGCGATATCCCTACCTATCAGCCGGACATCCGCGTGTTTACCGTCTACGACAAGGACGGCTCCGAGCTGGGGCTGATGTATTTCGATTACTGGAAGCGCGACAACAAGGCGGGCGGCGCGTGGATGTCGAACTTCGTCGGCCAGTCGAAGCTGCTGAAGACCAAGCCGGTCGTCTACAATGTCGGCAACTTCACCAAGCCCGCGCCGGGCCAGCCCGCTTTGATCACGTTCGACGACGTGACGACGATGTTCCACGAGTTCGGCCATGCGCTGCACGGGCTGTTCGCGAACCAGACCTATCCGCTGGTGTCGGGCACCAACACCGCGCGCGACTGGGTCGAGTTCCCGTCGCAGTTCAACGAGCATTGGGCGCTCGATCCCAAGGTGTTCGCGAACTACGCCAAGGATTATCGCACCGGCGCGGTGATGCCCCAGGCGCTCGTCACCAAGATCAAGAACGCGGCGAAGTTCAACCAGGGCTATGAACTGGGCGAGCTGGTGGCGGCGGCGACGCTCGATCAGGACTGGCATTCGCTGCCGGCCTCGGCCGGGCCGCAGGATGTCGATGCGTTCGAGACCAAGGCGCTGAACTCGATGGGGCTCGACACGAAGGACGTGCCGCCGCGCTATCGGACCAGCTATTTCGCGCACATCTGGGCTGGTGGCTATGCGGCCGGCTACTATGCGTATCTGTGGACGCAGATGCTCGATAACGATGCGTATGCGTGGTTCATGGCGCATGGCGGGCTGACGCGCGCGAACGGCCAGCGCTTCCGCGACATGATCCTGTCGAAGGGCCATACCGAGGATTACGGTCCGATGTTCAAGGCGTTCTACGGCAAGGATCCGGATATCGGCCCGATGCTCGAAGACCGCGGCCTGACGGCAACTGCAAAGTAATGCAGCAGCAGCGGTGCGGCGGTCTTTCGGAACGCTGCACCGCACCATATTAAATGTGTAGCGCAACGGTCATCCGACTGTCTCGCCGTGCCAATAGGCGCAGCCCCGGGAGTGACGATCGATCGATCTCGCTAGGGGTTTTCAAGAATGACGATGTTTTCTCGTACGGCCGCGCGGCTGTTGTGCGGCGCTATCGGTTTTGTCGTGGTCGGCGTGCCAATAACCGCAACGGCGCAGTCGCTGGTTGTGAAGGACGCGCAGCCGGGTTCGCCTGCTCCAGTGGCCGATCCGGCCGATCCAGCAACCCCGCCTGCCGGGCAGGATGATACGATCGTCGTCACCGGCGCGAACACGCGATCGGTGACGCAGGTCAGCGGCGTCGACATGCAGAAGATCCTTCCCGGCGTCAGCCCGTTGAAGGCGCTGCAAACGCTGCCGGGCGTCACCTTCCTGACCGCTGATCCATGGGGCAACAACGAGCAGAACATCTCGCTGTTCGTCCACGGCTTCAACGCGCAGCAACTCGGCTACACGCTCGACGGCTTACCACTGGGCGATCAGAATTACGGAAATTACAACGGCTTGTCGCCGCAACGTGCGATCATCTCGGAGAACGTCTCGCGCGTCACGCTGGCCAGCGGCGCGGGCGATCTCGGCACCGCATCGACCAGCAACCTCGGCGGTACGATCGATACCTTCTCGAGCGATCCAAGAAAGGATCTCGGCGTCCAGGTCGACCAGACGCTCGGCAGCCACTCGACTTCGCGACTGTTCGCGCGGATCGACAGCGGCGACCTGGGCAACGGCAACGCGTTCTACATCTCGGGCTCGCGGCAGAAGGCGAAGGCGTGGGATTTCAACGGTATCCAGGGCGGCTATCAGGCCAATGCCAAGTTCGTCCACGATGACTTGAACGGCAAGCTGACGCTCTACGGCGCGTTCTCGGACAAGACCGAGCCGAACGAGGATTCGACCGTCATCACGACCGCGACGCAGGCAACCGCGCCGTATGTCCGCCCGTTCGTCTATCCCGATTTCAACGCAATGCTCACCTATCTCAACTCCGGCGCGTACAAGGCTGACGGGTCGAATTACCGCAATTACTACGGTGTAGCGGCGCGCACCGACTATCTTGGCTACGTCAAATACGACTGGAACGTCAGCGACCGCGTGACCTTCTCGAACCAGGCCTATTACCATCACAATGACGGCGTCGGCGTCATCGGCGGTCCGATCGACGTCGCCGGTCTGCCCAAGCTGTTCTCGTTTTACTATCCAGGCCAGAACCTGACGTCGGTGTTCGGCGGCTCGGGCCTAGCCACGCGTACCACCGAATACCGGATCGACCGCGGTGGCCTCGTCTCCACCGTCGCGCTCGATCTCGGCGCACATCATGTCGAGTTCGGCGCCTGGTACGAGCATCAGAGCTCGTCCGCATATCGCCGCTGGTATCCGTTCCCGGTCAACGATCCGAGCACGCCATACCAGCGTCCGCGCGAAGAACTGACGCCGCTGATCACGCAATATCACAGCGAAGTCCGCGTCGACGAATACCAGGCGCACATCCAAGACAGCTGGAAGGTCTTGCCGACGCTCACGATCCAGGGCGGCGTCAAGAGCACGTTCCAGAACGCGTCGCAGCGCATCCCGACGCAGCCGATCCCGGGCTCGTTCACCGGCTCGGTCGCGTTGCCGGTCGGCAAGATCGACACGCACAAATACTTCCTGCCACAGCTTGGTGCGTTGTGGGATGCGACCGACAACGAGCAGGTGTTCGTCAACGTCCAGAAGAACATCCGCCAGTTCCAGACGAGTGCCGCCGCCGGATTGTCGCCGTTCGCGCTCGGCAGCCAGGCGGCGTTCGACCTGTTCAAGCAGGACGTCGAGCCCGAGACGAGCTGGACCTATGAGGCAGGCCTGCGCTCGCATCATGCACTGAACCTTGGCCCTTTGACTGGTTTCGATGGCCAGATCAGCGTGTATCACGTGGACTTCAGCAATCGCCTGCTCGGGATCAGCCCGAACCCGGTGGTGACCGCAGTCGTCAGCGGCGCGGCGATCCTGCAGAACGTCGGTGCGGTGAAGACCGACGGGTTCGACATCGCGGGCACGTTCCGGTTCGGCTCGCACTTCTCGTTCTATCATGCGCTGTCGTACAACAATTCGCGCTACGAGGAGAACTACATCAGCGGGACGAGCACCGTCGCGACGGCGGGCAAGAAGGTGCCGGGCAGCCCCGACTGGCTCAACAAGTTCACCGCCTCGGCCAATTACGGCATCTTCGACGCGCAGCTCGTCGGCGACTATATCGGCAAGCGGTTCGCGACCTATACCAACGACCTGTCGGTGCCGTCCTACTTCACGCTGTCGGGCCGCATCGCCGCGCACGTACCGTTGTCGGAAGGGCAGGTCGTGAAGACGGCGACGGTCAGCCTGAACGTCACGAACATCACCAACAAACGCGCCGCCTCGACGCTCAGCATCGGCGCGGCGAGCGGAACGTTCAACCAGTTCCCGGTAGCACCCCGCCAGGTGTTCGGGACGATCAGCGTCGGCTTCTGATGCGGTGGGGGGCCTCGGGTTTGCCGGGGCCTCCTACTACGCGTCGGTCGACGTCGGGAACACCGTCGAAGGATCGCCGGGTTGCCAGGGCGCAGGGCGTATCATGACCCAAGCGAACAGCGCCGATGCGAGGTGCATCGCCAGCCACGCGTGTAGCCGCTCGAACGGCAAACCATCGAAATAGGATCGATCGGTTTGCGCGAACTGGCGGACGAACGGCATGATCGCAAGATCAGTCATCGACTGCGGGCCGCTGCCCAGACTGCCGGTAGCACGGAGCCGCTCGTCCAAGTCGCGGAGCAGGACGGTCGCGGCGCCGCGGTGCTCGATCGGATCGACATCGTAGCGGTTGGCATATTTGTAGCGGTCGAGATGGTGTTTGAATTCGCCGTCGTTCGTTGCGATCAACCCGGCGTCGCTACCAGTCGGCCATTCAGCATCGCGTGTGTTCGCACAGGCCCAGCGCATGATGTCTAGACTCTGGTCGATAATCGTCCCGTCCGGCAGCACTAGCACCGGCACGGTTCCCTTGGGCGACGCGTCGATCATCGCCGCCGGCTTGTCCCGCAAGACGATCTCGCGCAGCTCGACACGACGGTCGTTCGCCGCAATCGCGAGCCGTGCGCGCATCGCGTAGGGGCAGCGTCGGAAGCTGTAGAGGACCGGTATCATGCGCCGGCCTATAGCGAAACGCTGCGCCTTGGTCGCCTGATCGCCGCTCCCTCTTCGACGTTCCCAACCGATGTTGCTCTGCAACCTCGGTTGGGAACGTCGATAGCTTGGGTCAGAAACGATAGCCGATCGTCGCCTGCACGGTGCGGCGGTTGCCGTACCAGCACCAGTTATAGTTGGCGAAGCACGATGTCAGATACTTCTTGTCGAAGATATTCGCGCCGTTGACCGCAAGGCTCAGGCCCCGCAGCGACGGCGCGAACTTCTCCAGATCATAGCGGATCAGCGCATCATAAACCGTGTAGGACGGGCTGTTGCGACCGACGGTCTCGGTCGGCGTGACGCCTGCATAGACCTGGTCGACATGACGCACGGCGCCGCCGATCGTCAGACCTTCCAAGGCACTCACGGGCGGCGCCCAGTCGAGGCCTAGCGACGCTCCACCGCGCCCGACGGTTTCGAGGCCACGTCCGACGCGCATTGGATCGTTTACGTCCTGCGTCACCTTCACGCGTTGACGGCTATAGGCAGCACGGGCTTTGAAGCCGTACGGCAGCGGCGCGCTACCCTCGAATTCCACGCCCTGCGAGCGGACCTTGCCGGTCTGTGTCGAGACCGAGAACGTTGGCGTCGAGGTTAGCACGTTGGTCTGGTCGATGCGGAACCACGCTCCCGAGAGCAGGATCTGCGTGCCTGGGATCGTGAATTTCGCGCCGGCCTCGAACTGCTTGCCGAGCGACGGATCGGCGATGCCGAACGATCCATCGGGACGGAGCACAGTACCTGCCTGCTGTTCAAAGGACGTCGAATAGCTCGCATACGGCGCGAGGCCAAACGGCAGCGTGTAGAGCGCTGCGGCACGGTAGGTGAACTTCTCGTCGTGTTTCGCAGCGCCGCCGATCTGTTGCGCGCGCGCCCAGTCCTGTCGGCCGCTGAGCACCACGCGGAGCTCGCCGAGCGACATCTGATCCTGCGCGTAGAGGCCCTGCTGACGCTGGCGGGTCGCAATGTAGCCGCCGAACGGATTAGGCACCGCCGCTACGCTCTGCGGCGGGGATACCGTTCCGTACACCGGCGCAAAGCCGTTGATCGACGGTGCAGAACCAAAAGCGAAATCCTCGGTCGAGTGCGCGACTTGGCGATCAACACCGAACAACAGCGTGTGCTGAACGGGACCGGTCCGGACTGAGCCGGTCAGCTGGTTGTCGAACGTCCAATTGTTGAGCTGCTCGCGCGTTGCATAGGATGCACGGCTATACGTCTGTTGGGTCGGATCGCTCGTATCGAGCGCCCCTGCGGTATAGATCAGCCCGAGCGCCGACTTTACATACTGATAGCGACCCGATGAGCGGAACGCCCAGCCGCCGCCGAAATCGTGGCGGAAGATATAGGTCAGCGCGGCCTGCTCGCGGCTGAAGCGGTTGCCGGCCTCGCCTCCGTCGAAGCTGGTCGGCAGCTTGCCGTTCGGATTGGGGAGCAGCGTTCCGCTGGCCGGAAACACGCCGTAGTCTCCGTTATACGGATCATGCGAATAGGCGCCGAGCAGGGTGAAGCTGGTCGAACTGCCCGCGCCTGCCGTCACGGCGCCCGAGATCGTCTGGCGTTCGCGCTTGCCGAACTTCTGCTGCGTGTCGGCACCGTTCGCGCTGCCGTTGATCCGCCAGAGAACGCCTTCGCCCGCTCGCCCGCCGATGTCGGCATCGACGCGGTAGAGATCGTAATTGCCGTAGGTGCCGCTGATCGCGCCATAGAGTGCCTGGTCGAGCGGTAGCTTGCTCGATTCCGCGACAAGGCCGCCGGGGCTCGACTGGCCATACAATACCGATGCGGGTCCCTTGATGACCTCGATCCGGTCGAGGCGCGAGACGTCGACCTGTGGCACGGCATAGCCCGACGGGCTGCCGAACTGCTTCAGGCCGTCGAGATAGACCGGCGCGTCGAAGCCGCGCAGCTTGAACTGGTCATAGACCTCGCCGCTCGACCCGCGCGTTTCGGGCGTCACACCTGCGACGAAGCGGAGTGCCTGGTTGAGGTTCTGCAAGCTGCGGCCTGCAATATCATCAGCGGTGATGACGGTAATCGACTGCGGCGTCTCGGCGAGCGGAGTATCGGTCTTGGTGCCCGACGACGCCTGAGTGCGCGCCTGCTGTGCGTTGACCACGATGACTCCCGATTCGTCATCGTTTTGCGCGGTCTGCGCATAGCCGGGCGCGATCGCGAGAGCGGCGGAACCCAGCAGGAAAGCGATGCCGAGACGATGTGTCATGTGATACCCTTTACGTTGTGCCGCCCCGCTAATGTTTCTGATAGTTATTATCAACAGCGAGTTGGCCCCTGAATTATTGAGCGGTTGCATCTGCGGCAATCTGGCAACACCTGTCTCGTCCCGGATGCGCAGGAGTCGAAGACGCGTGAAGAACCAGAAGGCAATGGCAGTCCAGATCGCGACCGCTGGAGACGAGGCGTGGTTCGACAAGAACCTCGACCGACGATTGCGACTGAGGAACATGGTCGCCGGGGAGTTCGACGACGTGGTCGGGCAGCCGCCGGTCGGCATGACATGGCGGACGATCGTCCTGGAAGCACAGCCGGGTGCCCGGACCCGTCAGGCGATTGCGTTGCCGATCGGTGTCGATGCCGATGCGCTGACCGACACCGATCTCTTCGAGCTTTTCGTACAGGTGGCGCCGCCGGGTGCCCGCGCGATGATTGCGTCACTCCGCAAGGTTAAACTGCCCCAAGGCACAGCGACACGGCGCTGAAGACAGTTCACGGGCGGACGGACGCCGCGACGTACCTCGATTTCGGACAAGGCGAGGCGCAGACGTGGTGGGCCGTGCTTCTCACCCCGGTATCTCCTGCTAGCTTGTCGTCAGCGATGCGCGGCCGAACGGCCGCCGCGTCCTCGGTGCCCTGCCCGGATACGAGAGTGTCGCACGGACGGGCAGGGCACCTCGTTCATACTAGATTCATGTTAAAGCGGCATAGCGCGCGTCAGAGGCATCGCCTAGTATCGCGTAACCTTCAGCGCCCCGCCGGTTTCAGTCACACGGACAAGCGGGGCGCTCAACACCGGCCTTCAGTGCAGTACCTGACGTGACAGTCGGGCATCGGCCAAGTCGAGTTCGCGCCCCAATTGCTCCGCCAGTTCGACGCCGATCTCACGGCGGCGCGCCAGGTCAAAGATTGCGTTGCGTTCGGCACGAACTGCAGCGAGGCGCATGTCGCGTTCGATCACGCCATCGCCATGCTGTGAACGATCTTCCGGCTGGGTCGAGAGGCTGTCGATCCGTTCGCGATACTGGTCCATCAGGCGCGCGGCGATATCGGTGAAGCGGTCGGGATCGTCGCGTCCCTCGGCCATCCGGTGCTGGACGCGGTCGAGTTCTGCGATCGCCGCGTTAGCCGCAACCAGCTTGGCCTGGTCCCGCGCCGCGCCGACGCCGGTTTCGGGCGGCAGGCTCAGTCCGCGCAGGAGCAGCGGCAACCCGACCGCAGCGATCACGAGCGACGACAGGATAACACCCGACGCCAGGAAGATGACCAGGTCGCGCGCCGGGAACGGCGTCCCGTCGGCCATGCTCAATGGCAACGTCAGCGCGCCCGCCAGCGTGATCGCGCCCCGCGCGCCGGCGCAAGACATCGCGGCGATGATCCGGCGTGGCGGGCTCTCACCGGCGGCGGGGTCATTGCGACGTCGCGCGCGGAGCAGCGTGAACTGGAGCGATACCCACACCCAGCCGTAGCGCAGGATTGCCAGACCGGCGACGACCGCGACGACATAGACCGCAAGCCACCACGGGCTGACATGCCCCGTCGACGTCACGGTATCGCGCGCACGGACGAACACTTCGGGCAATTGTTCGCCGAGCAGCACGAAGATCACGCCGTTCAGCGTGAACTGCAGCATGTCCCAGACCGCACGGCGGCGGATACGCGTTCCCGCCGCGACCGCCGTCGTGGCATCGGTAAAGCTCATCGCGATCCCCGCGGCGGCGGCAGCGAGCACGCCCGACGCGTGGATGTGCTCGGCCAGCAGATAGGCGGCGAACGGGATCAGCAGGCTGACGAGGATATTCGATCCGGCTTCGTCACCGAACCGCCGCGCGAACGCACTCTTGGTCGCGACGATGCCGAGCGCGACACCGACGCCGATCGCCACGCCCGCAATAGCCATCCACGCGAAGGTCGCGGCGGCATCGGCGAACGAGAAGGTGCCGGTCAGTACGGCGGCGATCGCAAAGCGGACGCAGACCAGGCCGGACGCATCGTTCAGCAATGCCTCGCCTTCGAGGATATGCATCATCCGCTTCGGGATCGGCGCGTTCTGCGCGACCGCCGAGACTGCGATAGGATCGGTCGGGGACACCACGGCTGCGAGCGCGAACGCGACCCCCAGCGGCATCGCCGGGATCAGCCAATGAATGAAGAGGCCCATGCCAAGGACGGTGAGGAAAACGAGGCCGAGCGCGAGCCCCAATACGGCGCCGCGATCGCGGAAGAGTTCGTCCTTCGGGATCCTCCAGCCGTCCAGGAATAGGAGGGGCGGGACGAGCAGCAGGAAGAAGAGTTCGGGATCCAGTTCGACCCTGACGTGCGCGACCATGCCGATCAAGGCGCCAAGCGCGATCTGCACCAGCGGCCGGGGCAACGCCGATGGCAGCATGCGCGAGACGATGCCGCTCACCACGACGGCGAGCAACAGGAACAGGCACAAGGTCACAATCTGCAAACCGGACTCCCCGAGGATTTGGACGCGCGGCAGGCACGCAGGCGCGCGATCGAGAGGACCGGCGAGTATCCAGTATCAGATAGCAGAGAACCGGAAATTTCGGAAGCGCGCTGCACCTTTTCCCGCTGCGTACAGTCCGGGTCGCAGCATCAGGAAACCACCACGGACATTGTGGTGGTAGCCCGACACCTCCATCCCGCGATCGAACCGGTGCCAGGTCCGGCCGCCATCGCCGCTCGTGTCGTACGTGACGATATGGCGATCGTTGGTCACGCGGATCCGCATCGAACGGCCATGCGGGTTCGTGGGACGGCCACGTTCGGCGCCATATTGGTGCGTGACGAACCGGTCGCCGTCGAAGCCGAGCCCGCAATAGAGCTTGTCGTCGTAGAACAGGATCAACCCGGCGGTGGTGCCGGGATCGATCGCGACGTCGCATTCGAATTGGTAGCGCGTGTCGCCGGCGATCAGCAGGAGCGGGGAGGAGTCGACGGGCGCACTACCGCTGGCGGCGAGCGTCAGGGTGTTGCCGGAGACAGACGCGCGTTTCGCCTCGTCGGGGCGGGGGCGGAAGAAGCTCCATTTCGTCCCGAGCGCGAGGGTCTCGAAATTGTCCGAGAGTATCTGGCCGTGCGGGACTGCTGTGCCGCCTTTCGGTTTCGCAAGCGGCTTCGACAGGTCGCCGCCCTTCATCCGGAACCAGCCATCGGCGGTCCACTCCACGGGATCGAGCAGCGTCTGGCGTCCGAGCGTCCAATAGCCGTTCTCGAACCCGTGATAGAGTGCCCACCAGTCACCTGCCGGCCCTTCGACGAGCGAGGCGTGACCCCGCGACCACCAGCGTTCGGCGGTGTCGGTGGTGCGGACGATCGGGTTGGCGGGGCAATCCTGCCACGGCCCATGGATCGAGCGGGAGCGCGCTGCGATCACCATATGGCCGGTCGGCGGTCCGGCGGTGCCGCCAACCGCGGTAATGAGGTAGAACCAGCCGCCGTGGCGAACGATCTTGGGCCCCTCCGGCGAGAAACCCTCGACGATCCAGTCTTCGGGATAGCGCCACGGATCATAGACGTGCTCGACCGCGCCGACCGTCGACAGGCCGTCGGCGGCGAGGCGGATGCGGTCCCCGCCCGACAGGAAGAGCCAGCGACTGCCGTCCTCGCCGACGATGTGGCACGGGTCGATATGCTTGTGCAGGCCGAGGTCTACCGGATCGCTCCACGGCCCTTCTATGCGATCGGCGTGGATCACCCAGATCGAGTTCGGCTCGGCTTTCACCGGGATATAAAGGAAATAGCGGCCGTCGTGCTTTTCAAGGCTGACCGCCCAGACCGATCCGATGTTGCGCGTGAGGGCTGGGCCCACCGGTTGCCAGTTCACCAGATCGCGCGAGTGCCAGATGACGAGCCCCGGATAGGAATCGAAACTGGAGAAGGTCATGTAATAGTCCGACCCGTCCTTGAGGATCGCAGGATCGGGCCGATCGCCGGCCATCACTGGATTGAGGAAACGGCCGTCGCCCAGATCGGCGATCCGCTGGTTATCCAGACCGCGACGCCAATCGGGGGCAGCGGGCGTAGTCTTTGCTGCGGTACGGGCAGGCGCCTTGCCGGGGACGAGCAACGCGCCGGCTGCGCCGAGCGTGGTGAAGGCATCGCGTCGGGTGAAGGTCATGATCGGATCTTTCGGATGTCATCGATGCGCTGGCGACCGTGGGCGAGCAGCGCGGTGTGATACGCGACCGGGGAGTTGCCTCGCGCGGTATCGGCGATCGTGAGCCACGCCATCGCCTCGGCGACACGCGTGGCTGGTTCGAGCGGGATGCGCGCGAGTTCGACGTCGAACGGCGCGAAATACGCCGGTTCGCCCTGCCATTCGACGAGGCGCTCGCGGGCTTGTTCGATCGACCAGCCGTGGAGGTGAATGCCGAGATCGACGAGTGCGCGGGCGACGCGAAACAGGAGCCAGTGGATGTGGCCGAGCGCGTCGTGGGGGTCGGTGTAGGCGCCAAACCTTTCGGCGAGTTGCTCGGCGTAGATGCCCCAGCCTTCGACGAAGGCCGAGGCGTATTCGATGCGGAGCGGATGCGGCGGGGTGGCGCCTTCCAGGCCAAGCTGGATCATGTGGCCGGGTAGCAGTTCGTGCGCAACGACGCTGGGCAGCGTCCAGCGGGGGCGACGGCGGATGTCCTTGAGGTCGGCGACATAGGCGCCGGGGTGGGCTGGCGTCGGGACTTCGCGGTAGCCACCTCGGCCGGCAGCGATCTCTTGCGGGGACAGCGCGCGGGCGCTGGCGTTCAGACACCAGGGAGGGAGTGTACCGAATGCTGCCGGGATATGGGTTCGCGCCGTGGCGAGCATGCGGTTCATGTCGGTAATGGCTTCGGTCCGGCCCGCGTCGGTGTCCGGGTAAAGGAAGTGCTCGTCTCGCCAGAGTTCGGCGTAGCGTTCTGCGACCGTGCCGTTCGGCGCGCCGATTTGGTCGAACAGGTGCGTTGCGCGGGCGTGAAGGCGGTTCAGTTCGCTGAAGAGTCGGCGTTCGGCATAGGCCAAAGTCATGGTGCCGAGCGAGCGTTGGAGTTGCAGCGCGTACCAGCCCGCGCCGCCCCGGAACCGTCCGACGCCCGGGGCGGAAGGGGCGGTGTCACGCAGACTTTCGAGCGCGGCGATCTGTCGGTCGATCGCGGGGTTCGTGGAGGCGGATCGAAGCGCATCGACTGTGCGGTCGAGAGACAGGCGGGGCAGGATGATGCCGGCTTCGGCGTCGGCGAGGATCGCAGCGGTGTCCGCGTCGATCTTCGCTGTATCCGGACGCGGGGCCTTCCAGGCGCCGGTCGTCGGTGTGACGCGGTAAGGGCTGCGTCCGATGCGGCCGAAGGCGGACCGGGCGATAGCGGCGTCGATCTTGAGGCCGGCACGGGCGGTGGTCAGGTCTAGGCGGTCACCGGGTTGTAGGATGCTCGCGTCGAAGGAGGCTAGCACGCGGAGTGCTTCGTCTGGGTGGGTCGCGGCGGCGGCGTCGAGGGCTTGGCGTAGGGACGGGGTGGGTTGGGCACGCACGTTCGTAGCAAGGAAGGCTGATGCTCCCAGTCCAACGAGTACGCTTCTGCGGTCCGGAGTCATTCCCCATACCTCCGTTCGCCCTGAGCGAAGTCGAAGGGTGTGCCCCAAGAAAAGGTGCTTCGACTTCGCTCAGCACGAACGGACTGGGGAGGGGGTGTAAGAATTACTGGAGTGCGCGGGTTCATCATCGGAGCGGGACGCGGTTGTTGACTTGGGTGATCTCGGGTTCGTCTCCGGCGAGTGCGACTTGGACGGTCAGCGTCGAGAGATCGACGCCGGATGGGATCGCCAGCTTCACCATCGCTGTCTTCGGCCGAAGATCGAGCGGGGCGGCTAGCGGGGAAATGCTCGCAATGGCGACGATCCTGCCCGCCGCGTCGACCAGTTCCGCACGGCCGCCTTTCGCGTTTTTCGCGCCGAGGCTGTGGACGGTGACCGTTACGCTCCGGCCCTTCACGACTACGTCGTCCGTGCCGATGCCGAGGTCGGCGCGCTCATCCACTGGCGGGCCGGGCTCGACTAAGGCGAAGTCGAGTACCGTCGTCCCAGGTGCGAAGGAGACGTCGGTGCTTGCGCTGCGTTCGAGTGTCATGGTCCGCGCAGCCCCGATCGGCGCGAGCGTCTTGCCGCCGTCGGTGCTGCTCGACGCCTGAATCGACCAGCGGCCTGCGGTGACGGTCCAAGTCGACATCGTCGCTTGCTGAGCGTGGTCGGTAGTATTGTACGCGATCACACGGAACTTGGTCGGTTTCGCGCCCGGCAGAAGGACCGCGACGCGCTCGGCCGCGCCCGGCTCGGCGAAGCGCCAGCTCACTGTATTGCCGGGCCAGCTCTGGTTGCGGCGGAGTGCGATGCCGCCGAGCCGTTCGCGTTGCAGGATCTCGCTCGGCTGATCGACGCGGTCGCTCCACCAATGGCCCTCGGTGTACATGTCCATATGCTGCGACTTATCGGCGATCGCGTCGGCGTGGAGTGCTTCCAACGCCGTGGTGTCGCCCGTCGCGGCCCAGGCGGTGTAGCGGGCGAACGGGTCTTCAGACTTCTTCTCCGCCAGTTTCTTACGCGCTTCAGCGCCACCGGGAAGGGCGTCGAACGCGTTCTCGTTGAACTCGGCCAGCGCGCCAGGACCGGCCTTGGCGAGGCGGGATTCGATCGGACGGAGGTATTTTGCATCGCCGGTGTAGCGCCATGCGGCCCAGGTCGCCTGTAACGACGTGGTGATGCCGCCGCCGTCGCCGACACGCTCGGCGTCGGTGCGCCAGTTGATCTCGTTGGGGTAGCTCCAGCTGCCGTCCGGGGCCTGCTTGCCGTGCGCCATCCAGCCATCGATCACGCCGGTGACCAGCCCGCGGGCGAGCGGGTTGGCGTTGTAAAGGCCGACCAGCATCGGGCCGTGCATGACGGTGAACGCATACGGCTTCTGCCATTCCCACGCGCCTTCGCGGTACATCTTTCGTCCGCCATACCAGTTGCTGGCGAAGTGCATGTGACCGGCTGGGTTCTCGAGGATCACGGTTTGCAGAGCGCGCGTGTTGTCCATCAGGCGCTCGACCGCTTTGGGTTCGCCCCAGTTGAGGTACAGGCGTTCGGCGTTGCTGTTGAGGCCCTCCTCGTACGCGTGGAGTTCATCGGCGGTGATGTAGCCGAGCCCGTTCACGATCATGCCGTTCTTGTAGACCGCATCCGACAGCGCCCGGAGCGAAGCGTTGATCTTGTCGGGTTCGACACCCATCAGCGCGAGGCCGGGCCATTGCTGCGTCAGGTCGGTGTCGTCGGACAGGCCACCGCCGAAATCGCCATAGGGAACCTGGCGTTCGTCGATCCACCACGTGACGAACTGGCGGACGCGCTTCAGGTCTTCAAGTTGGCGGAAGGCCCAAAGCGGGACGCCGACGGGGGCGACGGGCTGGACGAAGTTTGGGAGGTTCTCAGGGCGATAATTGATGTCGGCCCAATAGGCGCGGGCGCGCGCGTTGTCGGGATCGACGCGGAGCAGGTCGGAGATGTCGGCGAAGAGGCGCTTGTAGAGGCCAGCGCGCTTCGACGCTGTGTGTTCCTCGACGAGAAAGCCCCAATTGTCCTTCACCTGCGCCATGCGGTCGGCGATGTGCTCGGGTAGGGCGGCGGTGCGGGGTTTGAAGACGAGGCGGATCTTGGCGGCGTTCAGCGCGGCGGCGTCGAAGTCGGGGGCGGCGCTGGCGATCGTAAGATAGAGGCTGTCGTTCGGCAGGATGCGGTCGCGCAAGTCGAGCCACAGCGTGCGGGCTTCGTTCGGACGGACCGAGACGGAAAGGTCGATCATGTCGCGGCCGGGCCAGATCGGGTCCTTCACGCGGATGTTGAGCGCAATCAGGCCGGCGGCGTTGGGCCTAGCCTTCAGTGCGGGGATGTCGATCGCGATGCCGTCGAGGCCGTCGTTGAGGTTCTGCCAGCCGTAATCGAAGGCGCGAGCTAGCGGGCGGTCGGGCAGCGCGTCGCCGAAGCTTGCCGGGATCAGCATGTGGACTATCGGGGCGGCGTCCGTGCGGCGGACCGGGGCGCCCGATGCGCCGCCTGTGCCTGCACCGACCGCGGCTTTAAGGCCTGCGGAGGGCATCGCGACGACGGTGCTGCGTTCGTCCGGTGCGAAGCGGCCGGTGATGTAGGCGTTCAGGGGCGCGAGTGCTGCGAGGTTCGGCGATGCAGCCGCGTCAACGGTGTAAGAGAGCTTGAAGCTGCCGACGGGTTCCGCGCCCGCGCCGAGGTCGTAGGCCCAGATTTCCTGGATCGGCTGCTCCTGCATCGTGTTGGTGAAGCTGAGCGTGCCGCCGGTGCGCGAGGCGAACTGGTCGACGCTGCGGACTACGCCTTGCGGGCGGGTGGCGATCTGGACGGTCTTGCCGGCGTCGCTCCAGTCGAGACGGCCGTATGCGGCGCCGTGGATCTCGACGCGATTAACGCGCTCGCCCGGGGGGATCGTCAGGTCGTAGCGCTTGCCGCCTTCGACATAGGTGTTCCAGTCGGGCAGCTCGAAATAATCGTCGCGGCCGGGCAGGCGGGAGCGGTTGTAGACGCCGGGCCAGGTCGTCTCGGCGATGCCGTCGACGCCTTTCCACATCCACTCCTTGAGGTCCTTCGCGCCGGCGAATTCTACTTTTCGGACACGGGTGACGGGGGCGTCGAGAACCGGCGGCGTGGACTTGTTCCAGCCGTAGCGGTGGAGCCATGCGGCTCGTCTGGCAGCCGGGTCGGTCGCGGTGGTGGCGGATGGTTCGCGTTTTTCCGCGAGCGATGCGACGTCGGTGGCGGGGAGAATGCGGTCGTAGACGCGGATCTCGTCGAGGTCCGATCCGCGCATGAAATTGTAGCGGCTTTGGACCTGGTGCGGCGACATGACGCGCCCGGCGAGGCCGAACTGGTCGAGGCCGCTGTCGAGATCGGCCTTCTGGTCCTTTCGCGCGACCAGCTTGCCGTCGACGTAGAGTTGCACGCCAACGGTCTCGTCCCAGGCGAACGCGACGTGCGACCATGCGTCAGTGGCTGGTGCTCGTGGGATCGTCCACGAGACGCGGATGCGCGAAAGGTTCGCGTCGGTCACGAAGGCGTCGAATCCCTTGCCGTTCCAGTCGACCCGCAGGAACGCCATATCCCAGCTCGAATGGTCGGCGAACCCGGTGCGGAAGATTACGAACGGGGCTTCCCCGACGGGGGTGCGGGCGCGCCAGAAGAAGGCGAGCGTGCCACGGTCCGCGCGAATGTTGCCGGCTGCTTTCCAGGCAACGTAGCCGTCGTCCGCCCAGCGCGCTGCGCCGCCGATTGCACCGTCCGGGGTGATATCGACGCCGCTGCGGAAATTGGGGACGGGGTCGCCGGTGGCGTAGTCGGCGGTGAGGCTCTTGTCGGCGGAGGCGCGGAAGAGGAGGCCGGTCGCGTCCTGTGCGGCGGCGGGCGCGATACTGGCGACAGCCAGTGCGAGGACGGACGCCGTGGTGAAACGCTTCACTGCTCTCTCCTTGGGGCCAATCGGCATTGAGCGATTTGGCCAAGTGTTCGTCGTCCTAAACTTGTTCTCCTGCGAAGGCGGGCGCCCAGGCTGGGCTCCCGCCTTCGCAGGAGAACAAGGGCAGGCCTCAGTCCGCGTCCACTCTCGCCAACCTTGGCGACAGCAGATGCACGACGGTGATCGCGATCAGGTACGTGCTGCCCGCAACCGCGAAGATCAGCGTATAGCTCCCGGTAGTCTGCAGGACGTATCCGGTGAACTTGGCCATCATCATGCCACCGATCGCGCCGACCGTCCCGCCGATCCCGACCACCGAACCGACCGCCCCCCGCGGGAACATGTCGGACGGGATCGTGTAGAGGTTCGCCGAGAACGCCTGATGCGCCGCCGTCGCAAGCCCGACGATCCCGACCGCCAACCAAAGATTGTCGACGTATTGCGCAAAGAAGATCGGCATCACCAGGAACGCGCACGCCAGCATCGTGATCTTCCGCGCGAAGTTTGCAGAATGGCCGCGTTTCATAAGCTTCGAGGACGACCAGCCGCCCGCAACGCTGCCAACATCGGAGAGAAGGTAGATTGCGACGAGCGGCGGGCCGAAGCTCTTGAGATCGAGATGATAGGTCTTGGCGAGGAAATCAGGCGTCCAGAACAGGAACAGCCACCAGATCGGATCGATCAGGAACTTGCCCAGCGCATACGCCCAGGTCTCGCGGTAGCCGAGCAGCTTGAGCCAGCCGATCTTCTTAGCAGGATCCGCCGGATCGCTCTCGATATGCGCGAGCTCAGCAGGCGACAGCTTCGCCACCTCGCGCGGACGGCGATAGATCGCAATCCAGGCGACGAGCCAGATCAGGCTGATCGCGCCGGTGATGATGAACGCCATCCGCCAGCCGAATGCGATCGTGATGATCGGCACGATCAGCGGCGTGATCACCGCGCCGATGTTCGCGCCCGCGTTGAACACGCCGGTCGCAAACGCGCGCTCCTTGGCGGGGAACCATTCGGAGACGGCCTTGATGCCGGCTGGGAAGTTGCCTGCCTCGCCGAGGCCGAGCACGACGCGTGCCGCCGAGAACTGGAACGCGTTGCCCGCAAACCCGCACAGCGTATGCCCGAGCGTCCAGATCACGAATGCCACCGAATAGCCGATCCGCGCCCCAAGCACGTCAACGATCCGGCCAAAGCTCAGATAGCCGATCGCATAGGCCGCCTGGAACCAGAAGATCACGTCGGCATAGGTCGTCTCGTTCCAGCCGAGTTCGGCGGAAATCGTCGGCTTCAACACGCCGATCATCTGGCGATCGACATAGTTTATCGCAGTTGCGGCAAACAACAGGCTGCAGATCAGCCAGCGATACCGGCCGATATTGCCGCCGATGCCATTTACGTTCGTTCCATTTGCTCCGGCCCCATTCGCGCCTGCCGTGCCTCCCGGCATGTCCATCGTTGCCATTGGACTCTCTCCTAAAAGCAGCCTCTAGCGGGCCTTGATGGTGCAATGGACGGCGAACCGTCCGTCGAAGCGCGCCTCGACCCTGTCGCCTATCGCGACCGGATGGACACCGGTAACGGCCCCGGTCGAGACCCACTGCCCGGATGACAACGCGATCCCACGCGCGGCCATATGCTCGAGCAGATACCGAACCGCACCAAACGGCCCGTCGAGCATCGTCGCACTCGTCGCGGCCCCGATCAAGGCGTCGTTGATCCAGAGCTCGACCGGCCAGCCGTTGATATCGCCATTGCGCCATCCCGCAGCATCCGCGCCGATCACTAGCCCGTTGTTGTTACCGAAATCGGACACCGTGACGGTAGGACCCAGCGCGTTGATGCCGGGGAACGGCGAACTGGCGATCTCGATCCCGACATGGACCGCGTCGACCATCGCGCGTGCCTCGGCCATCGTATAGTGCGTCTTGGCGGGGTCAGGCGCGGTGCCGATCCGCAACAGGAACTCAGCCTCCGCCGCGGCGAACCCGTCCGCAAACACCGGCATCGCCACCGGATCGCCCGCCGCTGGATCATCCGCTGGCGTGACGATCTGATCGGCGAAGATCGGGCCGGTGAGACGGTCGACGCCGTCGAGTGGCGGGTTGATGCGGCCGACCTTCCACCCCGCGACGATGCCATCGGCAAGGAGAAGCGCGGCGTCCTGCACCGCATAGCCTTCGCGCAACGTAGCAGGCACGGCGCCCGGAAATTCCGGAACGGCGGCGCCGCTACGCCGTGCATCGACGAAAGTACGGGCGATATGCCGGATATTGTCGGTCGTGTCGGGCTGTGCCGCCAAGAACCCCTCCTGTAATAGCGTTAATCTGCTTTGTCCCGAGCGTATGGGAAACCGGTGTCATTGACAAGCAGCCGTCCTTTTTATTGCAAGAACAGGGTTTGCCAACGGTGAGACTGGTCGATCCGATGTCTCGCGGCTATGCCGAGCCAATGCAGAAAACCGGCCAGCCTACGATCAACGACGTGGCGCGGATCGCCGGCGTCTCGAAGAAGACGGTGAGCCGGGTGATCAACCGATCGCCATTGCTCAACGACGATACGCGCAAGCGAGTCGAGGATGTGATCGGCGAACTCGGCTATATTCCCAACCCGCAGGCACGCGCGCTGGCGCTCAGGCGTAATTTCCTGATCGGTCTGGTGCACGACAATCCCAATGCACAGACCGTCCTGAACGTGCAGCAGGGCATGCTCGAGGCGCTTCACGGGACCGAGTTCGAGATGGTCGTCCGTCCGCTCGATCGCGGCTCGGCGACGATGCTCGATGATCTGCGACACTTCCTGGAACGCCAAAGGCTGTTCGGGGTGCTGTTGATGCCGCCGGTGAGCGAGAACGACTCGGTGGCGGCGCTCTGCGATGCGATCGGCTGTCGCTACGTGCGGATGGGCTCGGCCGTGATCGACGACAACGATCATATGGTCGCGTCGAACGACCGGGAGGCGGTGCGGATCGCCACGGAGTATCTGATCGCGCAAGGACATAGACGGATCGGCTTGGTCGCAGGCCCGCACGGCTTCCGGTCGGCACGCGAACGGCGTCTCGGGTTCGAGGACGCACTGGCCGCGGCCGGGATCGCGCTGCCCCGCAGCATGATCGCGGATGGGAACTACACGTTCGAGTCGGGGCTGGCCGCGGCCGAGCGCCTGCTCGACCTGATGCCACGGCCGACCGCGATCTTCTCGTCCAACGACGAGATGGCCGCGGGCATCATTCACGCCGCCCGCCAGCGTGGTCTGGATATCCCGCACGATCTGTCGATCGTCGGCTTCGACGATACGCCGATCGCCGCGCATGTCTGGCCGCCATTGACGACGGTGCGCTGGCCGATCGCCTCGATGGCACGGTCCGCCGCGTTGAAGCTGATCGCCGGCGTCGACGATGGTAGCGATCTCGTCGAGGAGCCGTCCCTGTTCCTGTCGACGCTGATTCGACGTGGTTCGGTGGCACCGCCGGCGGAGCCCGACGCGGCATGATCCCACCGCCGCTTTGCGGTTGCGTCGAAAACTGACACCGGTTACCAGATGGTCGACAGGCCGCGCAAAAGCGGTTCGAACCTTGGGAAGTGGGAGAGTGGAATGGCCCGTGCGTTGGAACTGCATCCCGATCGCCTGCTTCCCGCCGACCCGGTGACGCGCGACATCGCGCGGGCGCTCTACGCCGAAGTCGCTGGGCTGCCGATCGTCAGTCCGCATGGCCATACCGATCCGACCTGGTTCGCCGAGAATGCACACTGGACCGACGCGACGACGTTGCTGCTGGCGCCCGACCATTATCTGTACCGGATGCTGTACAGTCAGGGTGTCGATCTGGATGCGCTGGCGATCCCGCGGATCGACGGCGTTCCGGCGACCGATCCGCGTGCGGCGTGGCGCGTGTTCGCTGATCACTACACGCTGTTTCGCGGTACGCCGTCGCGGCTGTGGCTGGATCATGTCTTTTCGGACGTGTTCGGGATCGACGTCGCGCTGGAGCCATCGACCGCGGACCGGTATTTCGACCTGATCGGCGAGAAGCTCGCGTCGGAGGCCTTCCGCCCCCGCGCGCTGTTCGATCGGTTCGGGATCGAGTTCCTGGCAACCACCGAAGGCGCGCATGACGACCTTGCCGCGCACAAGCGTATCCGCCAGTCGGGCTGGAACGGGCGCGTCGTCACCACCTATCGCCCCGACGGCGTGATCGACGTCGAGCATGAGGCGTTCAAGCCGGCGATGGCGCGCTTTGCCGAACTGACCGGTGAAGACGTGTACGGCTGGAAGGGCTATCTTTCCGCGCACCGCAAGCGCCGCGCCGATTTCCGCGCGGCAGGTGCCACCGCGACCGATCACGGCCACCCGACCGCAGCGACCGCGAACCTCTCCGCGGTCGAGGCCGAGGCACTGTTCGCCAAGGTGATGCGGGGCGCTTGGACGCCGGCCGACGCGGAGCTGTTCCGTGCGCAGATGCTGACCGAGATGGCGGCGATGTCGGTCGAGGACGGCATGGTGATGCAGATCCATCCGGGCTCGTCGCGCAACCACAATGCGGGCCTCTTCGCGAGCCATGGCCGCGACAAGGGCGCCGATATCCCGATGCGGACCGATTACGTCCATGCGCTCAAGCCGCTGCTCGACCGGTTCGGAACCAGCACGCGGCTGTCGATCATCCTCTTCACGCTCGACGAAAGTTCGTATGCACGGGAACTGGCACCGCTGGCGGGGCACTATCCTTGCCTCAAGCTTGGCCCGTCCTGGTGGTTCCACGACAGCCCCGAGGGGATGCGTCGGTTCCGTGAGATGACGACCGAGACCGCGGGCTTCTACAACACCGTCGGCTTCAACGACGATACGCGCGCGTTTCTCTCGATCCCGGCGCGGCACGATGTGGCGCGGCGGATCGACTGCGGGTTCCTCGCACGGCTGGTGGCGGAACACCGTCTCGCCGACTGGGAAGCTGCCGATCTCGCACACGAGCTGACCAACGGCCTCGTCCGCCGCGCCTACCGTATCGACGAACCCTTTTCCGTCGCAAAAGCGGCCTGACCGGAGCCTTTATGTACGATCGCACCTATTACGCCACGCACCCCGACATGATGGAGTGCGTCTCCAACGAAGAACTGCGCGACCGCTATCTGATCCAGGATCTGTTCCGCGACGGCGAATGCGTGCTGAATTACACGCACGCAGAGCGCTTCGTGATCGGCGGCGTCGCCGTCGCGAGCGGATCGGTGAAGCTGCCCGACCAGGCCGAGCCGGCGTCGGCGGCAGGGCATCCGTTCCTGGAGCGTCGCGAGCTTGCGGTCGTCAATGTCGGCAAGGTCACCGGCACCGTCACGGTCGACGGCGAGACGTTCACGCTCGGCAACAAGGATTGCCTGTACGTGACGATGGGCGCGAAGGATGTGCAGTTCTCCGGCGACGGCGGGCGCTTCTATCTGGCGTCGTGCCCGGCGCACAAGGCGTTCACGACGCGGGTGATCTCGGTCGGCGATGCGACGACACTGGAGCGCGGCAGCCTCGAGGAGTCGAACGAGCGGACGATCTACCAGATGGTCATCCCGGGCATCTGCGACAGCGCGCAGCTCGTCATGGGCCTTACCGTCCTGAAGCCCGGCTCGGTCTGGAACACGATGCCGCCGCACATCCATGAGCGTCGCAGCGAAATCTATTTCTACTTCGAACTCGACGATCTCGAGAAGGATCGCGTGTTCCACTACATGGGCGAAGGCGAGGCGACCCGTCACATCGTCATGGCGAACGAGGAAGCGGTGATCAGCCCGCCCTGGTCGATCCACATGGGTTCGGGGACGAAGGCTTACGCGTTCATCTGGGCGATGGCCGGCGAGAACCAGGATTATACCGACATGAATGTCCTGGATATCTGCCAGCTCGCGTAACTTCTGCTCCCCTCCCGTTAACGGGAGGGGTCGGGGGAGGGCGTGTCCACGAGCGTTGGTCCGCATTTCCCCTCCCCTAGCCCCTCCCGCAAGCGGGAGGGGAACGAGAGAGAAAGCATGACAAACCCCTTCGACCTGACCGGCAAGGTCGCCATCGTCACCGGCGCGAACACCGGTATCGGCCAAGCCATCGCCGTCGCGCTAGCGGCAGCCGGCGCGGACGTCGCATGCGTCGGCCGCACGCCCGCCGAAGACACCGTCGCGCAGATCCGCGCGCTTGGGCGGAAAGCGGAGATCGTCTCGGCCGACCTCTCGACGATCGAACCCGTCCAGCGCGTCGTTGACGAGACGGTCGCCAAGCTTGGCGGGCTCGACATCTTGATCAACAACGCCGGTATCATCCGCCGCGCCGATGCGGTCGACTTCACCGAGGGGGACTGGGATGCGGTGATCGACACTAACCTCAAGTCGGTGTTCTTCCTGTGTCAGGCGGCGGGGCGGCACATGATCGCGCGCATCGAAAAGGGGGGGGGCTCCGGCAAGATCGTCAACATCGCCTCGATGCTGACCTTCCAGGGTGGCATCCGCGTGCCGAGTTACACCGCATCGAAGTCCGGGATCGGCGGGCTGACCAAGCTGCTCGCGAACGAATGGGCGGCCAAGGGCATCAACGTCAACGCGATCGCGCCCGGCTACATCGCGACCAACAATACAGCGGCGTTGCAGGCCGACGAGGTGCGCAACAAGTCGATCATGGACCGGATTCCCGCTGGCGCTTGGGGCGACGCCTCCGATCTCGGTGGTGCGGCGGTGTTCCTGTCGTCGGCGGCGGCGAAGTATGTCCAGGGGCATATCCTGGCGGTCGACGGCGGCTGGCTGGCACGATAACCCTGACCGTCGGTACCGCGATTTGAAATAGGGGCGACATGGCTAAATTCCTGGCATTCGGCGAGATCATGCTACGGCTTTCCCCGCCGGGGCGTGAAGTGCTGTTGCAGACGCCAAAGCTCGACGTATGGGTCGCAGGTGCGGAGGCCAATGTCGTCACGCAGCTCGCGCGGCTCGGCCACGATGTTGGCATGGCGACGATGGTGCCCGACAACGACCTGGGCCGTGCTGCCGTGACGACGTTGCGCGGGCATGGTGTCGACACGTCGACGATCGCGCTGGGCGGCGACCGGATGGGGCTGTATTTCGTCACGTCGGGTGCGGGCTTGCGCGCGACCGAAGTCATCTACGATCGCGCCTGGTCGTCGTTCGCGGAGGCGGCATCGAGCGCCTGGGATTGGGACGCGTTGCTCGACGGCGTCGATCGGCTCCATCTGTCGGGGATCACGCCGGCACTCGGTCCCGTTCCCGCCGAGGCAGCACTGGCCGCCGTTCGCGCGGCGACGGAGCGGGGGATCGCCGTCTCGTTCGACGGTAACTGGCGTGGTAAATTATGGGAACGGTGGGACTCGGATCCGCGCACGATCCTGACCCAACTCGTCGAGCATGCCGACCTGATGTTCGGCAACCACCGCGATATCGCGCTATTGCTCGACCGGGACTTTTCCGGCGAGGCAGAAGATCGTCGGCGCGAGGCGACGGAGGCGGCATTCGCGGCGTTCCCGAGGCTACAGACGATCGCCTCGACCGCGCGGCATGTCGAGCATGTCGATCTCCACCGTCTGTCGGCGCGGATCGATACGCGCGACGCGCACGTCCAGACGGACGAGGTCGTGCTGGCCGGGATCGTCGACCGGATCGGCGGCGGCGATGCCTTCGCGGCCGGGGTGCTGCACGGCCTGCGTTCGGGCAAGGGCATCGAGGACACGGCACGCATCGGCCTCGCGCTCGCCGCGTTGAAGCACTCGCTGCCGGGCGACGCGAGCCTGTTCCGGCAGGCGGACATCGACGCCTATCTCGCGGGCGGGCTGGATGTCCGGCGCTGACGGCTGGACACGCCGCGGCACCATCGGCGGCGCGGCGGCACTGATCCTGGCTGGAGGTGCGCGGGCGTCGGGCGTGCCGATAGTACACTCGCCCGCGGGTAATTTCGTCGGGCACGCGGACGGGCACGTCCTCGCCTTCAAGGGCATTCGCTATGGCCGTGCAGACCGGTTTCGAGCGCCTTTACCGGTATCGATGCTGGGCCAGAGGCGACCGGCGCAGGACTTCGGACCCGTGTGCCCGCAATCGGGACCATACACCCCGCAATCCGAGGACTGCCTGTTCCTGAACGTCTGGACCGCGGAACCAGACGCGCGCGCGAAAAAGCCGGTGATGGTCTATATCCACGGCGGCGCATATTCGAACGGGAGCGTCACCGATCCGCTGAACGATGGGCAGGCACTCGCGGCGCGCGGCGACTGCGTCGTCGTCACCGTCAATCACCGCCTGAACGCGCTCGGCTATCTGTATCTCGCGAGGCTCGATCCGCGGTTTTCCGATAGCGGCAATGCCGGACAACTTGATCTGATCCTCGCGCTGCGATGGGTGCGGGACAACATCGCGGCGTTCGGCGGGGATCCGTCGCGCGTGATGGTCTTCGGCCAATCGGGCGGCGGTGCGAAGATCGCGACGATGATGGGGATGCCCGCCGCCGCGGGCCTGTTCCACCGCGCCGCGACGATGAGCGGGCAGCAGGTCACCGTGTCCGGCCCGATGAACGCGACGGCGCGCGCACGGGCGTATCTGGCCCGGCTGGGCCTGACGGACCGCGATCTGTCGCCGTTGCTGGCGATGCCTGTCGAGAAGCTGGTCGATGCACTCGATGCGACCGATCCGATCTTGGGTGGCGGCGTGTATTTCGGACCGGTGCTCGACATGAAATGGCTGACCCGGCACCCGTTCTGGCCCGATGCGAACCCGCTCGGAAACCGCATTCCGATGATGCTCGGCAACACGCATGATGAGACGCGCGCGTTCATCGGCCACGATTCGCCGAAGGTGAGGGGGCTCGACTGGGGCAATCTCGCGACACGCATGGCGCCCGAACTCAAGATCGACATCCTGCCCGGATGGGTGGTCGCGCAGTATCGCGAGCGCTATCCGACATGGGCGCCGATCGACGTCTTCTATGACGCCACCACCGCGGGGCGAAGCTGGCGCGGGCAGGTGATCGAGGCTGAAGCGCGTGCGCAGGCGGACGCCCCCTGCTGGGTCTATCAGGTCGATTTCGCCTCTCGGACGGATCCGCGTCGTGGCGCGTTCCACACAATGGATATCCCGCTGGTGTTCGGAACCCTGGGTGCCACGGGATCGCAGACCGGGACGGCAGCGGATGCGCGCGCGGCGTCCAAAGCGATGCAGGACGCGTTCGTCGCCTTTGCCACGACGGGGGACCCAAACCATCAGGGCACGCCAAATTGGCCACACTATGACCTGTCGAGCCGCGCGACGATGATCTTCGACGCACGCTCGCGGATCGAGAACGACCCGCGCGCATGGCAACGCGAACTCTTCGGGCGCGTACCCTATATCCAGCCTGGAACCTGACTCGTTACTTCGCAATCGGATAGGCGATGATCAGCACCAATGGTGCCTTGCCCGTCTGTTCGATGCCGACGGTTTCCCCGTCGAACAGATAGGCGGCGATACCCGCACGGACCGGCCGTTTTGCGCCGCCGGATGAGACGATACCCGTGCCGGAGAGGACGTAATACACCTCGTCATGCGCGATCTGGTGCAGGCCGATCGCACTCCGGGGGTGCAGTATCCGCTTGCGAAACTCCATCGTTCTGCCCGGTACCGCGTCGCTGATCCGGTAGGCCGTGCTGGAGCCAATCGCCCCGTGGGGCGGGGGTTCTCGCCGCATCGTCGTGGCTTCGTCGACGATCACCATTGGTCGCGACGTGGCGGCCTGCGCATACGCGCCGGCAGCCAGACCTAGCAGCCCGAAAAGCGCCGATAGCATCGATCGCAGCATTCTCGCTTCTCCTGCATGGCACGATGCATTCCGCGGCATGTTGACACGCAACCGATCGTGCGACATTGTTCTGACACCGGTTACCTAAGCATGCAAGGAACCGGGGGGCGGACCAGCAACAACTGGCAGCCCGGGAGAGGATAAGATGCACCCGTTCGAAGCAACGGGTCTTATTCCCCAAGAATTTCAGGGCGGTGGCCGAGCGGTGTCCAGCCGATCGCGCAACCGGTGTCATCGGCGTAGACCGAACGGGGAGTGAAGAAATGGACGTGCAAACAACGGCAGCGAATTTGCGGATGAATTGGCGCACAGGCATCTCCGCCGGCACCCTCGTCCTGGCGCTCGCCATGCCCGCAGCCGCCTTCGCGCAGGCGGCACAGATTCCGAACAGCCAGACGCCGGGAACGCCGGCACAGGTCGATCCATCGCCCGCGCAGACCGCCGTCGTGCCGCAGGGCCAGCCGGTCGACCCCGCCGCAACGACGGCACCGCAGTCGGCGCCTGAGATCGTATCGCCCGATAGCGAGACCGCCGAGATCATCGTCACGGGCTTTCGCCGCTCGCTCGACGCGGCGCTGAACGTCAAGCGCCAGTCGGTGTCCTCGGTCGACGCGATCGTCGCGGAGGATATCGCCAAGTTCCCCGATCAGAACCTCGCGGAATCACTGCAGCGTATCCCGGGCATCTCGATCCAGCGCGATGCAGGCGAGGGACGCGCGATCACGGTCCGCGGTTTGGGCGCGCAATATACACGGGTCCGCGTCAATGGACTGGAAACGGTGGCGACGTCGACCGATGGCGCCAGTTCGAACCGCGATCGCGCGTTCGATTTCAACGTCTTTGCATCCGAACTCTTCAATTCCATCGTCGTCCACAAGACTGCCGAAGCGTCGCTCGACGAAGGCTCGCTGGGTGCGGTGGTCGATCTCAACACCGGCAACCCGCTCGGCGGCAAGACCGGCGTCACGCTCGTCGGCTCCGCGCAGGCAAGCTACAACGATCTCAGCAAGAACTTCGGCCCGCGTCTCGCCGGCCTGCTTTCGTGGAAGTCGGCGGACGGCACGTTCGGCGTCGCGCTGTCGGGAGCGTACACCAAGACCAACAATTTCGAGCTCGGCAACAACAGCGTCCGCTGGGCACAGGGCGTGTTCGATTCGGTGAACGGCACCCGCTGTTTCACCCAGCCAAATCGCGGCGGTACCTACACAAACGCGGCCGGTTGCGATCAGGCCGCGCTCGCCTTCCACCCCCGCATTCCGCGCTACGGCTCGGTACGTCACGATCGCGAACGGCTCGGCCTGACCGGCAGCGTCCAATGGTCGCCGACCGACGCGACCAAGATCTCGATCGATGGACTCTATTCCCGCTTCAAGGAGACCCGCGAGGAGAAATGGGGCGAAGTGCTGCTCCGCTCGAACGAACGCTCGATCGACATCAGCAACTTCACGATCGACGGCAACAACAATCTGGTGAAGGCGACGCTCAACGACGCCTGGGTCCGCACCGAGCATTATCTGCGCAAATCGCAGACCGAATTCTATCAGCTGGGCGGCAGCTGGGATCAGGACGTGACCGACAAGTTCCGCTTCACGCTGCTCGGCGGCTTCTCGAAATCGGATGCGACGATCCCGGTCGAGACGACCTTCGTGTTCGACGATCGCGACGCGCAGGGGTATAGCTACGACTATACCGACATGAAGCGTCCGACGCTGACCTTCGGGACGAGCGTAACCGATCCGGCGAACTTCCAGCTCGCCGAAATCCGCGATCGGCCATCCGAAACGGTCAACACCTTCCGCACTGGGCAGCTTCGTACGGAATGGGACGTCGCCGAAGGGTTCCAGATCAAGACGGGCGCGATGTATCGTCGCTTCTCGTTCGATACCAAGGGCTTCTCGCGCGATGCCGTCGTCTGCCCTAACGCTGGCGGCAAGGATGTCGTGCTCGGCACGCTCACCTGTTCGCCCAACACGCTGTTCGGCCCGACCGCGATCTACGGTTTCCCCGCTGGCAATCTCGGCGAGATCTTCAACCTGGGCAAGGCCGGGCAACCGTCGGGAACGACCACCAGCTTCCTGGTGCCGAACATCGATGCATCGGCTGCCTATACGGGGCTGTACGGCCGCACGCCGACGGTGCTGGTCGGCGATACCCGCAGCGTGATCGAGGAAGTCACCGGCGGTTACATGCAGTTCGACGTCAAGGGCGACATTCTGGGCCTCAACTATGCGGCGAACGCCGGCATGCGCTATGCCCATACCAGCCAGAAATCGACCGGCATCTCGTCGGCGGTGGTCGGGGGCGTCACCGTCAACACGCCGGCGACGGTCGGACGCAGCTATGACGACTGGCTCCCGGCGATCAACGTCGCGTTCTTCCCGACCGACGATATCATCCTGCGCGGTGCGATCTCCAAGGTGCTGACGCGTCCGAGCCTGGGCAGCCTGACGCCGGGTGGGTCGGTCGACGGCTTCAACTACCGCGTGACGTTCGGCAACCCGCAGCTCAAGCCGTTCCGCGCGACCGCGCTCGATCTTGCCGCCGAATGGTATTTCGCGCCGCAGTCGATCTTTTCGGTCGCGGTGTTCAAGAAGCTGATCGAGAGCTTCCCCGTCACGCAACCCCGCAGCGGCACGTTTGCCTCGACCGGCCTACCGCTCTCGGTGATCCCGGCAAGCTCACCGGCTGCGCTCAATCCCGAAGGCCAGGAATGGCAGATCAACGCGCCGATCAACGGCGTCGGTGCGTCGCTGAAGGGCATGGAAATCTCGCTCCAGTCGAGCTTCCGCTTCCTGCCTGGCTTCCTGAAGAATTTCGGCTTCCTGGCCAACGCGACGTTCATTAGCTCGGACGCTGATTATACGCAGGCCGGCCCGGCGACGACGGTGTCGCGGCCGACCTTCAACCCGACCACCGGGGCGGTACTGACACCGGGTGGCGTGCTGGGCGCGCTGCCCGCCACGACGCGCACCGCGACTCTCTACGGCCTGTCGAAGCGCGCCTATAACGGCACGCTCTATTATGAAGACAAGAAGTTCAGCGCACGCGGATCGATCAGCTATCGCAGCCCGTACATCGACGGCAGTTCGGCCACCGGCAATTTGTTCGAAGGGTATAACTCGACGATCAACGTCGATGCGTCGCTGCGCTACAAGCTCACGCCGATGGTTGAGGTGTCGCTGGAGGGTACCAACCTCACCGACAATTATCGCAGCCGCTACAATGATCTCGATGCGAACCGGAACTACGAGAATAACCATTTCGGGCGCACGTTCCTGATGGGCGCACGCTTCAAGATGTAAGCGCGCGCCAGTCCAACTCCTCCTCCTCCTCGGCTGCATTCGATTCTGGAATGCAGCCGCTTTTTTTGATGAATCCGCAGTCGGGCAACCTTCCAAACTGACGGGAGATGCCTAGATCTCGTCCGGTGCAAACCCGAGCGCCGCCGTCAACGCCGCGCGAGCTTTGATGCAGCGGTCCCACAGGTGCGGATCGCCGAGGTTTTCGATCGCGATCGCCTCCGGCCATTCGTGCGCGACGACATACTCGATTCTGCCGCACGCAGCCTCGTCGAGCAGGAAGCGGGGATCTATTGCGGCAAGCGCCTCCTCATTGAGCTGGACGCGCAGCCTTAGGCACGCTGGGCCGCCGCCGTTCCGCATGGACTCGCGGACATCGACGATCTCCAGCCGCTGGATCGGCCCGCCGCTGGCGATCAATTCGGACAGCCACGCCCAGACGTCCGCATTCTCGTGCGCTTCGGCGGGAAGGACGAGCGTCATGCTGCCGTCTGGCATCGTGACTAGCTGCGAATTGAACAGATAGGTTCGGATGGCGGTGTCTAGGCTCACGCGATCTGCGGGCACCTCGACGATCGCAACGTCGGGCATCAACGCTTTCAGGGTCTCGTGAAACGCGGAAGGCTCGGCGAACGCCTGCTCGTGCGCGAACAGGACATGGCCGTTCGCGACTGCGACGACGTCGTTATGGAACGCCCCCGCGGCGATCGCGGCATCGCTCTGGCGCACCATCAGCGTGCGCGCAGGGCTCAGCCCGTGCCGACGCGCGACCGCCTCGCTGGCGGTGCGGTGCTGACGTGCCGGGAATCCGCCGGCCTGGCCCTCGCCATAGACGAACATCTCCACCGCGGCGCCATCGGCAGGGGGCACCAGCCGCATGAAGTTCGCAGCACCCTCATCGCCGAACGCAGACGGTACCGGGGAATGGACGCGGAAGTGACGCGGGTCGGCGAAGGCGAGGCGGAGTTGGCGTTCGGTCTGAGCGGCTTCGCTCGCACGATGCGGCATCGTCGACAGATTAGCCACCGAGATATGGCAGAGGCCATCGCGCGTATCGGACGACGGCGAGACCGTTCCCGCGTTCGCCGTCCACATCGCCGACGCCGACATCGCGTTGGCGACCAGCGCCCGATCGGCGGTCCAGGCCGAAGCAAGGACCTCCGCATCGTCGCCGACGAACCCGAGTGCTCGAAGCCATCCGACATTGGGTCGGACGTGCGGCAGGAAGACGCCCTGGTTCAGCCCCATCGCCATCAGCCGCCGCATCTTCGCGACGCCTTGCAACGCGGCCAGCCTGGGCGCCGAAACGGCACCGGCGTTGGCGGACGATGCGCGATTGCCGATCGAAAGGCCGGCGTAATTATGCGTGGGGCCGACGATACCGTCGAAATTGACCTCGATCACCGCATCTCTCCTTCGTTCCACCACCGGGTTGGCGTCAACGCGGTCGTGCCGAGATCGGATAGCCACAATTCGCGACGACGTAAAAGGCGCCGGCACGCTCGTGTCTCGAACGGATCTGCTGACCCGATATGCGTGAGATGGAGATCGGATGATTGGGAACGACCGCGCTCGCAGGCGCCATGATCGTCCTTGTATCGCCCCGTAAGACGATGGTCGGGGAGACAGGATTCGAACCTGCGACCCCCTGGTCCCAAACCAGGTGCGCTACCAGCCTGCGCCACTCCCCGACGGCGTTGCGGTTAGGCGTACCTGCCGGGATGTGCAAGCGTCATAACGTCACGAGAATGAAATTGCTGGGGATGAAATCCGCCCGCGTCCGTGCGTGCCTGGCGTACGACGGTGCGAGGTTCCGATACGGACGCGTCTGTGGCACATCCTAGGTATGGGTGGGGCATCGACAGCAGCGACTAGGCTGCGCAACGGCGTATTCGGCATACTCGCAATGCTGTCCGGTAACGGATCGGCGATGGCGCAGGATGATCCGGGTTTTCAGTCTTACATGACGGTGCTGCGTCAGCAGGCGCTCGCCGAGGGCGTCAGCGTCCGGACGGCCGACGCGGTGTTTTCCGGCCTGACGCTGAACCCGCGCGTGATCGAACTCGATCGGGGGCAACCCGGAGCGACGAACACCAGCAGCGCGATCCCCGCCTTCGCACCGTATCGCAGCCAGCATGTCGATGCGGCGCGGATCGCACGCGGCCGCCAGACCTATCTGGCGCAGCGCTCGCGGTTGCAGCGGATCGAACAGCAGACCGGGGTTCCCGAATCGATCATGGTCGCGATCTGGGGGCATGAAACGAATTACGGCAGCTATACCGGCGACTTCGATCTGCTCCGCTCGCTCGCCAGCCTCGCTTACGAGGGACGGCGCCGGTCGCTGTTTGCCGGCGAGTTCATCGCAGGGCTCAAGATGCTCGATCGCGGCGTCACCCGCTCGCAGCTGAAGGGTAGCTGGGCAGGGGCCACTGGCAATCCGCAGTTCCTGCCGTCGATCTACCTCCGCCTTGCACGCGACGGCGACGGCGATGGTCGCGCGGACATCTGGAACAGCCCGGCCGACACGCTGGCATCGATCGGCAATTACTTCATCGACGCCGGCTGGCGCGCCGGCCAGCCCTGGGGCGTCGCGGTCAACGTGCCTGCGGGCCTCGACCGGTCGCAGGTCCGCAACCGGCTGGTGTCGCCGCGCTGCCCTCGCGTGTTCGAGCGACATAGCGGCTGGCGGACGATCGCCGAGTGGCGCGCGCTTGGCGTGACGCCACAGGGCAGGAGCTTACCCGCCGACAGCGTGATGGCGACGTTGCTCGAGCCGGACGGGCAGGGCGCTACCGCCTATCTGCTCACCAGCAACTACCGCGTGATCCTCGATTACAATTGCTCGAACTTCTACGCGCTGTCGGTCGGATTGCTGGCCGATGCGGTCGAGCGCTAGGGTCCTGTGCCTGGCGTTCGCGCTGGGGGCGTGCAGCAACGCACACGATAGCGTCGGTGCGACCTTCCCAGCGGGGGGCGGACTTTACGGCAGCTATCAGGATACCGGCCTCGCGAGTTGGTATGGCGAGGAATTGTCGGGTAACCGCACGGCATCGGGCGAGGCGTTCGATCCCGGCGCGATGACCGCCGCCCACCGAACCTTGCCACTGGGCTCGTTCGTCGAGGTGACGTCGGTCGAAACCGGACGGTCTATCCTGGTACGGATCAACGACCGCGGCCCCGGCCGAAAGGACCGGATGATCGATCTGTCGCGCGCCGCGGCGCATCTGCTCGGCACCGATGGGCGACAGATCGCCAGGGTAAGGATCCGAGCGATCATACCCACCATGCAGGATGCGTCGCTATTGCGCGCCGGTAAAGCCGCTGCGGCGCGGATGCCGGCGTTCACGCAGGCCGCGAGTTTCGATGCACTGACCGTGCAACCGCGTTGGCGAAGCGCCTAGATGCCGATGTCGTCGAACGCGGTGGACTGTACCGCGTCCGCATCGGACCGTTCAAAGATGCCGCAAGCCTGCAACGCGCGCGTGACGCGGTCGCCGAGCGCGGCTATGGCGATGCACAAGTCCTGCCTACGGATTGAGTTCCCTTTTGCTCACGGAATACCGCATGAAGAAGCTGATCGTCGCACCGCTCGTCGCCATCGCGCTGGCACATCCGTCCATTGCCGCCGCGCCGCAGTTCCAGACCGCCGCGCCGATCGCCTATATGGAAGATCTCTCATCGGGCGCAGTCCTGTTCGCGCGTGACGCCGACCGCCGCATGCCGCCAGCGTCGCTCGCCAAGATGATGACCGTCTATGTCGCGTTCGACATGGTGAAGAAGGGCGAGCTGAAGCTCGACCAGATGATGCCGGTGCGGCCAGAGACCTGGGCGAAATGGCATGGTCCGTCAGCAGGTTCGACGATGTTCCTCTCGTCGGGCGAGAACGTCAGCGTAGCCAATCTGCTCTACGGGATCGTCACGCTGTCGGGCAACGACGCGTGCATCGTGCTCGCCGAGGGCATCTCCGGGTCGGAGCAGGCGTTCACCGAGCGGATGAACCGCAAGGCCGCCGAGCTGGGTCTCAAGGACAGCCATTTCGGCACCGCCAACGGCTGGCCCGACAACGGCGTCACCTATGTCACCGCGCATGATCTGGCAAAGCTCGCCGCGGCGACGATCACCAACTACCCCGATCTCTACAAGCAATTCTATTCGAAGCGCGACTTCACCTGGGGCAAGACGATGGGCGGCAGCGCCATCACCCAGGCGAACCGCGACCCGATCCTCGGCCGCGTCGCCGGTGCCGACGGGCTTAAGACCGGCCACACCGAGGAAGCCGGTTATGGCTTCACGGGGTCCGCGATCCAGAACGGCCGCCGCCTCGTGATGGTCGTCGCCGGCCTGACCAGCGCCGGCCAGCGCGCGGAAGAGTCCGTCCGTTTCATGGAATGGGGCTTCCGTGCATGGCAGTCGAAGCCGATCGTCGCGAAGGGCAAGAAGATCGAGACCGCCGCGGTCCAGCTCGGCGACAGCTCGTCGGTCGGGCTCATCGCCCCCAAGGCACTGACGGTCACGCTGCCCGCCGGCACCTCGCCGACCATGACCGCCAAAGTGGTCTATGACGGTCCGATCAAGGCGCCGATCAAGGCCGGCCAGCATATCGCCGATCTCGTCGTGACGACGTCCGACGGTCTTCAGCAGACGATGCCGCTGGTCGCCGAGAAGGACGTCGCGGTCGCGGGCTTCTTCGGTCGCGCATGGGCAGGGCTGACCGGCTTCTTCGGCTGATGACTCCGGCGCCGACGGCGTTGCCGGCATGACGCCGATCATTGGCAATACCGCCGCGCAGGCTGCCTTCATGGCGGCGATGCGCGGCGGTTCGCTGCATCACGCATGGCTGATCGCCGGACCGCAGGGCGTCGGCAAGGCGAGTTTCGCACGCGCCGCAGCCATGCGGATGCTGGCGGATGCAGCCGAGCCCGATGGCGGCTCGACCGACCTTGCTGTTCCCGAGGGAAACAGGACGCGGTCGCTCATGGAGGCCGGGTCGCACCCCGACTTCCGTGTGCTGGCGCGCCTGCCGAAGGATCCCGAGAAGCCCGACCAGGATCTCGCCCGCAGCATCACGATCGCGCAGGTCCGCACGCTGCAACCTTTGTTCGCGACGACGCCGTCGATGAGCCCCCGCCGCGTGGTCGTGATCGATGCGATCGACGATCTGGAGCGGGGCGGGGCGAATGCGTTGCTCAAGAACCTCGAGGAGCCGCCGGCCGGGACGATCTTCCTGCTCGTCAGTCATGCGCCGGGCCGGTTGCTCCCCACGATCCGCTCGCGGTGCCGGCTACTCCGGTTCGAGGCGCTCTCGGACGGCGAGGTTGCGACCGCGATCCGGACGTTGCAGCCCGACGCGGACGAGAACGAAGTCGCGGCACTGGTTCGTGCCAGCGACGGCGCACCCGGTCGCGCGCTCCGCTATGCCGGGCTCGACATCGCCGCGATCGACGATGCCATCGCCGCGATCGCGCAGGACGGCGACCGCGATAACGGCCGCCGGTTGAAGCTCGCCAAGGCTCTAGGGCTCAAGACCGCGCAACCCCGCTACGAGGCGTTCCTCGATCGTGCGCCCGCATTCATCGCCGACGCCGCCCGGACCCGGTCGGGGCCAGCGCTGCGATCCGCGCTCGACGCGCACGCCGCAGCGCGCGAACTGGCGGGTGCCGCGATCGGCCTGTCGCTCGATGCGCAGGCCACCGTGTTCGAGATGGCGGGGATCGTCGCGACGTTGCGGCATTGATCCGCCCGCGCAGGCTTCACCTGATCGGGGCGATGCTCTAGGAGCGCGGCATGGCCGACCCTTTCTATATCACCACCGCAATCCACTATCCCAATGGCCGTCCGCATATCGGCCATGCGTACGAGATGATCGCCGCCGACGCGATTGCGCGCTTCCAGCGCCAGGCGGGGCGTGACGTCCTGTTCCAGACCGGCACCGACGAACACGGTCTGAAGATGGTCCAGGCCGCGCGTGACCGCGATATGCCGGTGCGCGAACTCGCCAATGAAATGTCGTCGTATTTCCACGAGATGGCCGACCGTCTTGGCATCTCGTATGACCGTTTCATCCGCACCGTCGACGAGGATCACTACGCCGCCAGCGCCGCGATCTGGCAGGCGATGGCGGACGCAGGCGATCTGTATCTCGACCGCTACGAAGGCTGGTATTCGGTCCGCGACGAAGCGTTCTACGACGAGTCAGAGCTGACCGGGGAGGGCGACGATCGCCGCTCGCCGCAAGGCACGCCGGTCGAATGGACCGCGGAGGAGACCTGGTTCTTCCGCCTGTCGAAATATCAGCAGCCGTTGCTCGATCTCTTCGCCGCCAACCCCGATTTCATCCGCCCCGAAAGCCGCCGCAACGAGGTGATGCGCTTCGTCGAGGGTGGCCTGAAGGATCTTTCCGTCTCGCGGACCAGCTTCGACTGGGGCGTGCCGGTGCCGGGCAGCCCCGGCCACGTCATGTACGTCTGGGTCGATGCGCTTACCAATTACCTGACCGGGATCGGCTACCCCGACATGACCGGTGACAAGGCGAAATACTGGCCGGCGGATATCCATCTGATCGGCAAGGACATCGTCCGCTTCCACGCGGTGTATTGGCCGGCATTCCTGCTGTCGGCGGGTATCCCGCTGCCCAAGAGCGTGTTCGGCCACGGCTTCCTGCTGACCCGCGGCGAGAAGATGTCGAAGTCGGTCGGCAACGTCGTCGATCCGATGGCGCTCGCGGATGCCTTCGGCGTCGATGCGCTACGCTATTTCTTCCTTCGCGACGTGAGCTTCGGCCATGACGGCAGCTACTCGCCCGAGGCGATCGTGACGCGAGTCAATGCCGAGCTGGCGAACAGCTTCGGCAACCTAGCGCAGCGGACATTGTCGTTCATCGCCAAGAACTTGGGCGGCGAGTTTCCTACGGCTGGTACGGTCCAGGATGCCGACGGTATGCTGATCGAGGAGGTCGTCGTCGCCTGTGCCGGGTTCAAGTCCGCCTTCACCGATCTCGCGCTGTCGCAGGGCATTGAGGCGTGGATGCGCGGCGTGTTCGCGTGCAACCAGTATATCGACGCACAGGCACCCTGGGCGCTACGCAAGACCGATCCCGAGCGGATGAACGCGGTGCTCCGCACGCTGGTCCGCGCGATCCGCACGCTCGCGATCACAATCCTGCCGGTCGTGCCGGACTCCGCTGGGAAGGTGCTCGAGCAGATCGGCGCGACCGAGCGCGTCCATGCCGCGATAGACGACGACGGCTGGTACGATCGTGTGGCCGCTTCCGACTTCCGGATCGCACCGCCGGCGCCCGTATTCCCGCGTCTCGAACTGCCTGCGGAGGCCTGATGCTCGCCGACAGCCATTGCCACCTGAACTACAAGGGCCTCGTCGAGGACCAGCAGGCGGTGCTCGCACGGGCTAGGGCGCGCGGCGTCACGGCGATGCTCAACATCTCGACGCGCGAAAGCGAATGGGACGATATCGTCGCCACCGCCGAGCGCGAGCCTGACGTCTGGGCGACGATCGGCATCCACCCGAACGAGGCGGACGTGTATCCCGACGTGGATGCCGCCAAGCTGATCGAGCGCGCACGGCATCCCCGCGTGGTAGGGCTCGGCGAAAGCGGCCTCGACTATTTCCGCGACACATCGGACCGCGCCCGCCAGCAGGCGAGCTTCCGCGCGCACATCGCCGCGTCGCGCGAGACCGGCCTGCCGATCGTCGTCCACACCCGCGACGCCGAGGACGATACTGCGGCGATCATGGCCGAGGAGATGGGGAAGGGGGCCTATCCCGGCGTCATCCACTGCTTCACCGCGAGTGGAGCTTTCGCCGACAAGGCGCTGGATATGGGGCTTTATATCTCGATCTCGGGGATCGTGACGTTCAAGAACGCGCGGGACCTGCAAGAGACCGCCGCGCGCCTGCCGATCGAACGACTGCTGATCGAGACCGACGCGCCGTTTCTCGCGCCGGTGCCGCATCGCGGCAAGACCGGCGAACCTGGATTCGTTGCCGACACCGCGGCGTTTTTTGCCAACCTTCGCGGCGAAAATGTCGAGGAACTGTCGCGCCGTACGGCCGAGAACTTCCACACGCTGTTCGGCAAGACGCGGGTGTCAGGGGCAGCGGCATGAAGATCACGATCCTCGGCTCCGGCACATCCTCCGGCGTGCCGAGGATTGGCAACGACTGGGGCGAATGCGATCCGACCGAGCCGCGCAACAGGCGCAGCCGTGCGTCCGCGATCGTCGAGCATGACGGTACGCGGATCCTGATCGACACAAGTCCCGACATGCGCGAGCAATTGCTGGCCGCCGATGTGGACCGGGTCGATGCGGTGATCTGGACGCACGATCACGCCGATCATTGCCACGGCATCGACGATCTCCGCCAACTTTTCCACGCAGCCGGAGAGCCCGTTCGCGGCTACGCCCGGCCGTTCACGCTGGCAGCGCTGGACGCGCGCTTTACCTATGCTTTCCACGGTCGCCCTGGCTATCCGCCGACGATCGCCGCCGAAGTCCTGCCTGATCGGTTGACGATCGGTGGGATCGATATTTCCGTAACCGACCAGCCGCACGGTAGTATCCATGCCGCCGGCCTGCGGTTCGAGGCAGCCGGCGTCTCGATCGGATACGCGACCGATTTCAACCTGATGACCGACGACATGGCCAGCCTGTATCAGGATTTGGACATCTGGGTGGTCGACGCGCTCCGCCGGCGACCGCATCCAACACACATGGAACTTCCCGCCGTGCTTGGTTGGGTGGAGCGCCTGACGCCTAAGCGGACCGCGTTGATCCATATGGACAACACGATGGATTATGCGACGTTGAGTCACGAACTGCCAGCCGGCGTCGAGCCTGGCTATGACGGGCTGATCCTGACAGCATGACCGGCGACCGCGCAGCCCAGTTTGCGCTGTATGCAGTCATGCTGATCCTGCCGCTGTCGGCCTTGGTCGCGCGCCGATTACCGTTGAGGCCGGTGCTGAAGATGGCGCTGGCCTGGGTCGTGATTTTCGCGGTTGGCCTGCTGATCGCGAGCCAGCGGGATCGGCTATCTGGCTTGAAGTCCATGTTTTCCGATCAGCAGGTGAGCGGAACCGAAACCCGGATTCACATGGCGGACGACGGGCATTTCTGGGCGGATGTCGATATCGACGGTGTCCGCCGCCGGATGCTGATCGATAGTGGTGCGACCACGACGGCCTTGTCGTCCGCTACGGCCAAGGCCGCCAGCCTGGATAGCGACGAAAGCCCGTTTCCAGCGATCATCGAGACCGCCAACGGTACGGTATCGGCGCGCACCGCGACCGCCAAGAGCGTGACGATCGGCACTGTCACTGCAACCAACCTCGGCATCGTCACGTCGCCGGCGTTCGGCGAGACCGACGTGGTCGGCATGAACTTCTTGTCGAGGCTGGGATCGTGGCGGGTCGAGAATGCCACGCTCGTTCTTACGCCGAACAAGTAGTCGATTTTACATAATGTATATTATCGATCTCACGTTATGCGTTAGATCGCGCGCTATCAATGGAGTCCTTGATGATCGAACGGCTCGTTTCCATCATGGCGCGACTGCGTCATCCGGTCGAAGGTTGCGAATGGGATCGCGTTCAGACGTGGTCGACCATCGCGCCTTACACGATCGAGGAAGCCTATGAGGTCGCGGACGCGATCGCGCGCGATGACCCGGCGGACCTCAAGGACGAACTCGGCGACCTGTTGCTCCAAGTGGTGTTCCACAGCCGTATCGCCGAGGAGTCCGGCGCGTTCACCTTGGCTGATGTCGTTGCCGCTATCAGCGACAAGATGGAGCGTCGTCACCCTCACATATTCGGCGACGCAACCTCCTCGCCAGGTTGGGAAACGATCAAGGCCGCCGAGCGCGCGGAGAAGTCCGATCACAGCGCTCTCGCCGGCGTGGCGATCGGACTGCCGGCTCTGGCTCGTGCAGAAAAACTACAGAAGCGTGCCGCCCGTGTCGGGTTCGACTGGCCGGATTCGGCTGGGCCTCTCGCCAAGGTTGTCGAGGAAATAGAAGAGGTTCGCGAGGCCGGCTTAGACACGGTAGAAGAGGAAATCGGCGATCTACTGTTTGCCGTGACCAACTGGGCACGGCATCTCGGTGTCGATCCCGAAGCCGCGCTCAGGGCCGGCAACGCCAAGTTCGAAGCACGTTTCCGGGCAATAGAGGCCGATGGCGGCGACGCGTTCGCCGCCATGACGCTCGATCAGAAGGAAGCGCTATGGCAGGCGGTCAAGCATCGCGGCGGCTGAATCGGTCGTAGTCGGTCTCGGACAACCGGACATCGTAGGTCGTATCGAGCTCGTCGCTGACGCTGCCCAGCACTTCGCCGTGCGCATGGAGCCACGCCGCCCCCGCTCCGTCGCTGGCCTCGATCGTGATGCTATAGCGTCGGTGGGCGCCGGTGAGCTTCGCCGCCACCTGCTCGATGAGGTGCTGGACCCCTTCCCCGCTCAGCGCGGAGATCGCCACGACGTCGTCACGATGCGCTGCCTGCCCGGCGATCTCGTCGTGCGTGTCGGCATCGAGAAGATCGAGCTTGTTCCATACTTCGAATCGCGGCGTGTTTTCATCGACGCCGATCTCCGCGAGCACGGTCTCGACGTCGGTGCGCTGCGCCTCGGTGTCCGGATGCGCAATATCGCGGATGTGCACGAGCAGGTCCGCCGACACCACCTCTTCCAGCGTCGCCTTGAACGCTGCGACCAATTGGGTCGGCAGATCGGACACGAAGCCTACCGTGTCGGACAGGATCGCCTTGTCGATGCCCGGAAGCTGGATCTGCCGTAGCGTCGGGTCGAGCGTTGCGAACAACAGGTCCTCCGCCATCACGTCGGCGCCGGTCAGCCGATTGAACAGAGTCGACTTGCCAGCATTGGTGTACCCGACCAGAGCAATGACCGGCCAGGGCGCGCGCTGACGGCGTTCGCGGTGCAAGCCACGCGTGCGACTGACCTGCTCCAGCTCGCGCTTGAGCCGGGCCATGCGGTCGCGGATCAGGCGACGATCCGCTTCGATCTGCGTCTCACCTGGGCCACCGAGGAAGCCGAAGCCACCCCGCTGGCGCTCGAGATGCGTCCAACTGCGGACCAAACGCCCTGCCTGATAGTCGAGATGCGCGAGTTCGACCTGCAACCGACCTTCGGCGGTCGCCGCGCGCTCGCCGAAGATCTCGAGGATCAGTCCGGTCCGGTCGATGACCTTGGTTTCGAGCGCTTTTTCCAGATTGCGCTGCTGGATGGGGGTAAGACTCGCGTCGAACACGACGAGCCCCGCCTCTTCCATGCGCACCTGCGTCGCGAGCAGTTCGACCTGCCCGCTCCCGATCAGCGTCGCCGGCTTGGCCTGCCGCACGCGATAGGCGATCCGTTCGACGACCTCGACACCGATGGCCGCAGCAAGACCTGCGGTCTCCTCCAGGCGAGCATCGACGTCACGGGTCGCGTCACCCTGATCGGGCAGCACAACGATCGCCCGCGCGCCGCGCGTGAATTCGTTCCGGTCGCGTTCGAAACCACTACTCAATCGTCATCGTCCGTTCCATCCGTATCAGTAGGCTCTTCGGCAAGGTTCAGCGGGCGGGCCGGCTGGATCGTCGAGACAGCGTGCTTGTAGACGAGTTGCGCCATGCCTTCGCGCTGGAGCAGCATGCAGAACAGGTCGAAGCCTGCGATCTGGCCCTGCAGCATGACGCCGTTGATCAGGAACATCGTCACGCTGTCTTCGGATTTCCGCACCGCGTTGAGGAAGATATCCTGCAACAACGGGTGCTTCTTCTGGCTTTCTCCCACCGCATCGACGATTGCCGACACGTCCATGGGGCCAGCTGGCATGATCGTCGAGATCGCATGCTTGTAGATCAGCTGCGACTGCCCATCGCGACGGAGCAGAACGGAAAAATTATCGAACCATGTGACGATGCCCTGAAGCTTAACGCCTTTGACAAGGAACATGGTTACGGGCGTCTTGGAGCGCCGAAGTGCGTTCAGGAAGAGATCCTGGAGCGAGCCTGGTTTTTCGGCCAATGGGATAACCCTTTATTTTTGGCGGGACTTTGCCCGCGAGGCGCCGTTTCCCGGCGTCGGAGATGCCCCCGGTTACCGGGAGCGGTACTGATCTATGATCGCCGCCCTGCTATATCCAGAGGGCGGCGAAATTACGGCGTCTATTCTTCGCGCGTTTCGGTGATGCCAAGCAGCTTCAACTTTCGATGAAGCGCCGAACGCTCCATGCCGATGAAGCTGGCGGTGCGCGATATATTGCCCGAAAATCGCCGGATCTGGACCCGAAGATATTCACGCTCGAACGTCTCGCGCGCTTCACGCAGCGGTGATCCCATGATCGCAGTCGATCCGGCCGAACCGATATCGCCTTGATCGCCCAGGACCTCGGCCGGCAACAGATCGAGATCGATCTGGCCGATCCGGTCTCCCGGCGCGAGAATGATCGTACGCTCGACGACGTTACGCAGCTGGCGAACATTTCCTGGCCAGTCGTAGGATTGTAACGCGACCATCGCATCAGGAGCGATTTCCGGCGTCGGCACGCGGCGCTCGGACGCGTAATGCGCAATGAAATGCTGGACCAGCGCGGGGATGTCCTCGCGACGATCGGAAAGCGGCGGGATCATCACCGGTACTACGTTGAGGCGGTAATAGAGGTCTTCGCGGAAGCGGCCTTCGGCAATTTCGACGACAAGATCGCGTGCGGTGGCGGATACGACGCGGACGTCGACCTTCACGACCCGCGTACCACCCACGCGCGTGAAGCTCTGATCGGTCAGCGCGCGGAGGATACGCGCCTGTGTCGTGATCGGCATGTCAGCGATCTCGTCGAGAAACAGCGTGCCGCCATGCGCCTGTTCGAACAGACCCGGACGAACGAGATCGCCTGCCTCCTCGACGCCGAACAGCTCCTCGTCGACACGCTCGGGCGTCATCCGCGCCGCACTGACGATGATGAACGGCGCATCGGTCCGCAAGCTCCAGCCGTGGAGCAGACGCGCCGCGACCTCCTTCCCGACCCCTGCCCCACCCATGATAAGCACACGGCTACCGGTCGCGGCGACCCGCTTGAGTGTCGCACGCACGCCGTTGATCGATCCCGAACTCCCGGTGAGATCGGTTTCGCGACCGACCGTAGCGCGCAACGTCGCCACTTCGCGACGAAGCCGCTCGGTCTCGGTCGCACGGGCGACCATGAGCAGCAGGCGCTCGGCTTCGAACGGCTTTTCGATGAAGTCGGACGCGCCCCGCCGGATCGCTGCGACGGCCGTATCCAGATTGCCGTGCCCGGAGATTACGAGCACCGGGATCGACGGATCGCGGCGCTTGATCTCATCGAGCAGTTCGAGCCCATCGAGGCGCGACCCCTGGAGCCATACGTCGAGCAGCACCAGCGACGGGCGACGCGCGGCAATCGCCTCCAGTGCGGAATCGCTGTCGCCAGCGTCGCGCGTATCATAGCCTTCGTCCTCCAGGACGCCGGCAACGAGTTCACGGATGTCACGTTCGTCGTCAACGACGAGAATATCGAGCGCCATTAATTCATGTCCGGTTGCGGGTCATCGTATGGAGTTGGCCCTCCCCAGCCAACTCGGGTGCCGATGCCCCTTGGTCGAGCGCGGCCAGCGCCTTGGCGTCGAAGATCATGGTGACGAGCGTGCCGCCACCGGGTCGATCGGAAAAGCCGATCGTTCCGCAATGCTCCTCAATGATCTTCTTGACGATGGCAAGCCCAAGGCCAGTGCCTCGTGCTCGCGTCGTCACATAGGGTTCAACGATCCGGTCTCGGTCGGCGGGAAGGCCGATGCCGGTATCCGCGACCGCGATACTCACGCAGTTCCCTGCCTCGGTCAATGTCATCGTCACGCTGCCACCGGGTTCGCCGCGTGTTTCAATGGCTTCGACGGCGTTCTTGACGATGTTCGTGAGCGCCTGACCGATCTGGCGGCGATCGCAGACGAGTGTCAGACCGGGATCGTCCTGGACGAGATGGAAACCGATACTCGGGTGCGCGACCTCATGGAGGAACAGCGCCTGCCGCGCGGCATCGACCAGCGATTCCTCACGGAACACGGGCTTGGGCATGCGCGCGAACGATGAAAATTCATCGACCATGCGACGAAGATCGCCGACTTGGCGGATGATCGTATCGGTCAATCGCGAGAACGTCCCGTCCTGCATCTCGGTCTTGGCGCCGTATCGCCGTTGCAGGCGTTCCGCGGCCAACTGGATTGGCGTCAGCGGGTTCTTGATCTCATGCGCAATCCGGCGCGCGACGTCGGACCAGGCCGCGCGACGCTGATCGAGCAACTGCTGCGTGATGTCGTCGAAGGTCAGGATTGGGCCGGTCGCGGGGCGCGCGATACGCACCGCGAGCGTACGGACGTCACCCGCCTGCCCTACCTCGACGATCGCCTCGCGGTCGCCGCTGTCGAGCATCGCATCGAGTTCGGGGGCAACGTCGACGAGCTTGCGGCCGACGAGGTTCCCGCTGCCGATGCCGGTGCCGAGCAATCCCGATGCAGAGTCGTTGGTGATCGTGATTGTCCGGTCCCGGCCCGTCGCAATGACGCCGGCGGACACGCCCGCCATCACGGCCTCGATCAGCGCGCGTCGGCTTTCGAGCTGACCGTTCGCGGTAACGAGTTCGGTGTTCTGCTCCTCGAGGCGGCCGGTCATCTGGTTGAACGCCCTGGCGAGCGTGCCGACCTCGTCCCGACTGCGTGGGTCGGGCACGCGCGCGGTAAGATCGCCGCCCTCGACCCGTCGGGCCGCGTCGACGAGTTCGCCGACCGGACGTACCAGGCGATCCGCCACCGCAAGCGCGATCCACACCGCGATGCCGACGATCAGCAACGAGATCAGCAGGAGCGCCGCGTTGAACGTCAATTGCAGTCGACGCGACCGCGCTAGCAGCGAGCGATAACTCTTCAGAACCTCGTTCGCGCGGACCGTCTGCCCAGACAGCAACTTGGTGTCCTCGACACGCCCCGCGTACAGAAACAGCTCGTCGGACCCCGGCAGCATCGTGATGGTCTGGATACGCTCGCCGGTCACAGTAACGACCGCGGTCTTGCCCGCCCGCAGCTCGGCGATCGCAGCCGGCGTCACCTGCCGGGCGAAGTCGATTTCGTACGGATTGACGATCGCGAAGGTCTGGATGTCGCCCTGCGGCGTGACCTTGAACAGCGCGCCTTCGGACAGGCTGCGGTAATAGACCTGCTGGAGGAAGAAACCGGAGAAGTCGGGGCCTTGGAGCGATTTCTCCTGCAGATAGCCGGACATGTCCGCGGCCATCGTCACGGTCGCTTCCTGCCACCGGTTCAGCTGGCGCGCGTAGGAGGATTGCGCGAGCGCGGTGGCATTCTCGAGCATCCCGCGCGCCTGATCCGAATACCAGAACTGGACGCCGTACTGGAACAGCAACGACGCGAAGATCGTCACCAACAGCATCGGCACCGCAGCGACGATCGAGAAAAGCGCAACCAGCCGAACGTGCAGTCGGCCACCGCCACCGACCGGCGAGCGGGCCGCGCGCCGCATCGCCACGCGTCGCCCGAGTAGCATCAGCAACGCGATGCCGGGCACGAGATTGGCGACGAGCAGCAGCGCAACGAGCGGCGGTTCCAGCAGGCGCTGCGGCGCATCCGTGCCAGCGATGATGAAGTAGCTCGCCAACGCGGTCGCGAGGGCCGCCGCAAGCACCAGCAGCTCGACGGCGGGCGTCACCGAGAACCGGTGCGCGGGTCCGTCTTCATCCATAGGTAGCGCCGCGGAAGCGATCATCGTTGCTTCGGTACAACGTCAACCGTTGCCTTGAAACCACATAATTTTCGTTTCAGGCGCGGCCTGCGTCATTTGGGCGGCTGTCGGCGACTGCGATGCCGAGCGTGTCGAGACGCTTGCGCAACGTATTGCGATTGATCCCCATCGCGCGTGCCGCACGAAGCTGATTCTGGCCGTGGCGCGCGAGCATCGTCTCGATCAGCGGACGCTCGACCTCGCCGATCACGCGGTCGTACAGCGTGCCGTCGTCGAGTGCGGCGGGGTTCTCGCGGGCGATCCGCTCGATCAGCGCGCGAACGGCATGCGCGATATCGATGTCGGCGGCCTGGTCGATCGCTGTGGGCGTGCCGATCATCGTCCGGATCGCATCCGCGCCGATCACCTCGTCGCGCGAGAGAACGGCCAGCCGGCGCATCAGATTTTCGAGCTCTCGGACATTGCCCGGCCAGTCGTGCGCGCCGAGCGCGGTGAGCGCGTCGCTGGCGAGCTGCCGCCGGGGAAGCCCCTGCGCTGCTGCATGATCGAGAAAATGCCTGGCGAGCAAGGCGATATCCTGGCGACGTTCGCGTAACGGCGGCAGGACGATCGGCACGACGTTGAGGCGGTAGAACAGGTCTTCGCGGAACTGGCCGGTGGCGACCTGCGCCGCGAGATCGCGATTGGTCGCGGCGACGATGCGGACGTCGACGCGGATCGTACGCGCGCCACCGACACTGGTGAACTCGCCCGATTGCAGGACGCGGAGCAGCCGGGTCTGCGCCTCCATCGGCATGTCGCCGATCTCGTCGAGGAACAACGTGCCGCCTGAGGCCTGCTCGAACCGACCGGCGTTGCGCGCGGCCGCGCCGGTAAAAGCGCCGCGCTCATGCCCGAACAGTTCGGCCTCGATCAGTTCGCGCGGGATCGCGGCCATGTTGATCGCGACGAACGGCGCCGCGCCGCGAGGGCCGAGATCGTGGATCGCGCGCGCGACGAGTTCCTTGCCGGTGCCCGACTCGCCCGAGATGAGGATGGTCAGGTCGTTCGAAACGACGCGTGCGATGATCCGGTAGACGTCCTGCATCGCCGCCGAACGGCCGATGAGCGGGAGAGCGCGGTCGGCATCATGCAGATCGTCTTCGGACGCCATGCCGCCTCGCGCGAGCGCACCAGTCACGGCGCGGGTAAGCACGTCGAGGTCGAAGGGCTTCGGGAGATATTCGTACGCACCGACCTCGGCCGCTCGCACCGCGGTGGTCAGCGTATTCTGCGCGGACAGGACGATGATCGGCAGCAACGGGAAGCGCGCCGCGACGTTGCGGACGTGATCGATCCCGTCGCCGTCGGGCAGAATCACGTCTGTGACGATGACGTCGGGCAAGGCGATTGCGAGCGCGCGTTCGAGCTGGGCGAGGCTGTCGGCGACGGTGACCTCGTGCCCGGCTCGGCGCAACGCCTGTGCGACGACGGTACGGATTGCGGCGTCGTCGTCGACGACCAGAACCGCACTCATGACGCGGCTCTCGGCAACAGCAGGCGGAGGACGGTCATCTCGGGATTTCCTTCGCGGGCGTATTGGACGATGCCGCCCATGTCGCGCGTGAGCTTGTCGACGAGCGCGAGACCGAGCCCCTGCCCCTCGTGACGGCCGGACACGAACGGATCGAACAGGTGGTCGGCGATGTCGGCGGGGGCGCCCGGACCGTTATCGAAGATGCAGATCTCAATCGGCAGCGGCACGCGCGGCTTGCCCGGCGCGGCGCTGACGGTGATGCCGTGGCGATAGGCGGTCGTCATCACGAGCCGCGGCTCGCGTTCGTTTCTAACGGCTTCGCGCGCGTTCTTGAGCAGGTTTATGACGATCTGCAGCAGGGCATCTCGGTTGATCTGCGCCGGCGGGAGCGAAGGATCGAAGCGTTCCTCGATCGTGATTCCGCGCGCGAACCCGGCAAGGGCCAGCCGGCGGGCATGACCCAGCAGCGGATAGATGTTCTCGCTGGCGAGCGGCAGCGGCCGCGTGTCGCTGAAGTCCTGCATGCGGTCGATCAACGCGGCAATGCGGTCGACCTCCGTGACGATCAGCGTCGTCAGTTCGCCCGCGCCGAGCAACTGCGCGGCACCGCGGATGCCGGATAGCGGGTTCTTGATCTCGTGGGCGAGCATCGCGGCCGCGCCGACTGCCGCTCTCGCCCCGGCAGCCCGATCTGCTGAATGCCCCAGTCGCCGAGACGTCGCCGCGGCGTGGAGCGTGATAGCTCGCCAGCCGGGATAGTCCGCGATCTGCGTCTCGGCGAAATCGACGCGGATCTTCACCCCGCGTGCGGTCGATATCTCGGTGTCGTAAACGGCCAGGCCGTGACCGTCGCGGTTACGCGGATCATCGGACGGCGGTATGATCGCATCGAGCGGTTGGCCGATCATCAACCGCTCGGACAGGTTCAGCAATTGCTCGGTGAGTGCGTTGGCATGCGCGACGCGGTGGTCTGGATCGACGACGACGACCGCGACCGGAAGCGCCGCGAACAGCTCCGCAAAGCCTGGCCCCCCCCGGGATTGCGTATCAGGCCGCTGCAAGTTCGCGCCAGGGAGCGTAGAACTCGGCCAGCATTGCCTTGACCTGCTTGGGATCGGGGACCTGGTTCACCTTGTTGCGGAACTCCGCAGAACCGGGCAGCCCCTTGGTGTACCAGCCGATATGCTTCCGCGCCATGTTGACGCCGGTCTCGATCCCGTAATGTTCGAGCATCGCCTCGTAATGCCCTGCGATCGCGTCATATTGCTCGGTGATCGACGGGTCTTCGATACGACGGCCGGTGGCGAACCATTCCATCACTTGGCCGAGCACCCACGGGCGGCCGTAGCTGCCCCGACCGATCATCAGGCCATCGGCCCCGGACTGGTCCATCGCCGCCTCGGCATCCTCGATGGTGCAGATGTCGCCGTTGACGATCACCGGGACCGTGACCGCGTCCTTGACCTTCCGGACGAAGCCCCAGTCGGCGCTGCCCTTGTACATCTGATTGCGCGTGCGGCCGTGGACGGTGATCAGCTTGATGCCGAGGTCTTCGGCAATGCGCGCGAGATCGGGCGCGTTCAAGCTGTCGTGGCACCAGCCCATCCGCATCTTGAGCGTCACGGGGACGTCGACGGCTTTCACAGTAGCCTCGATGATCGCGCTGGCGAGCTTGGTGTCGCGCATCAGCGCCGAGCCCGCGTCGCCGTTGACGACTTTGCGCACCGGGCACCCCATGTTGATATCGATGATCGCCGCGCCGCGATCCTGGCTGAGCTTGGCGGCCTCGCCCATCTCGTACGGGGTGCAGCCGATCAGCTGCATCGACACCGGCTCCTCGAGCCGATCCCACGCCGCCTTCTGCAACGACTGGCGCGTCTCGCGGATCGCAGCCTGGCTCGCCACCATCTCGGTGACGTTGAGGCCCGAGCCATAGCGTCGCACCAGCGTGCGGAACGGCATGTCGGTGACGCCGGTCATCGGTGCGAGCACGACGGGGCTTCCGATCCGGACGGGACCGATCTGGATAGGGGCAAGGTTACGCATGGATGTGCCTGAAAAAGAGGCATCCCTCTACCCCGTCCGGCGATTTTTCGCAAGACTGGCGAGCGTCGGGGCGAACCGCTAGGGCGCGGGGATGACACAGGCACAGCGTATCGTCGCGATCATCGTCGCGGCCGGAACCGGCGTGCGCGCCGGGGGAGCGGTTCCCAAGCAATATGCGCGGATCGGCGGACGACCGATGATCGCCTATTCGCACGATGCGTTTGCCGCGCATCCCGCGATTGCCGAGACGATCGTCGTCGTGGCCGAAGGGCAGCAGGCGATGGCGGTCGACGCATTGGGGCGCGATGTGACGATCGTCGTCGGTGGTGCGACCCGGCGCGAGTCGGTCGCGAACGGGGTCGCGGCAGTCGGCGGTGCGACGCATGTGTTGATCCACGACGCCGCCCGCCCCTTCCTGCCTGCCGCGGTTATCGATTCGCTCGTCGCCGCCTTGAAGATTAGGGACGCGGCGATTCCGGTGCTCCCGGTGACCGATACGCTCGCGCGCGGCAGTGGCCTGCTGGGTGACATCGTGCCCCGCGCGGACCTCAACCGGGTGCAAACTCCCCAGGCGTTTGCGGTGGAGGCACTCCGTGCCGCGCACGCGGTCTGGCCTGCCGATGAAGAGGCGACTGACGATGCGCAGATGGTGCGACGGCTTGGCGTCGGCGTCGCGTTGGTGCAGGGCTCGGCGATGCTCGAGAAAGTCACCCATCCCGAAGATTTCGCGGCCGCCGAAGCGCGTGTCGCGTACGAGACCCGTACCGCGATGGGGTTCGACGTCCACCGCCTCGAAACCGGCGAGGAGCTCTGGCTCGGCGGCGTCCTGATTCCGCACGACAAGGGGCTGTCGGGGCATAGCGACGCCGACGTCGCGCTCCACGCGCTGACCGACGCGTTGCTGGGCACCATCGCGGCGGGCGATATCGGTACGCATTTCCCGCCGAGCGACCAGCAGTGGAAGGGCGCCGACTCTGCGCAATTCCTTCAGCACGCCGCCAAGCTCATCGCCGACAAGCATGGCCGGATCGATTTCGTCGACCTGACGATCATGTGCGAGGCGCCGAAGATCGGCCCGCATCGCGCGGCGATGACTGCACGGATTGCCGACCTGCTCGGGCTCACGCTCGACCGGGTCAGCGTCAAGGCGACGACGACCGAACGACTTGGCTTCACCGGCCGCGGCGAGGGTATCGCCGCGCAGGCCGTTGCGACCATTCGCTTGCCCGGATCGCCGCTTTGAAGATCGCAGCAGCGCTTGCCGGGATCGCCCTCCTCGCCAGTCCGGCAGTGGCGCAACAGCGCTGCATCACCGGGCCCGAGGCCGAATCGCTAACGCTCGTCGCGATGCCCGACATCCTACGCGAGACCGGGCGCGTCTGTGCGGCGCAGCTTCCCGCTGCCAGCCTCATCCGGCGGCAGTCGAGTGCGCTGATCGACCGTTATCAGATCGAGTCCGACCGGGCTTGGCCAGCGGCGCGCGCGGCGATCGTCAAGCTTAGCGACCCCGCGGTCGACTCGATGCTTGATTCGGAGTTTGCGCGACCGTTGCTGACGACCTTGCTGGTGCCGCAGATCGTCGGACGGATCGCCACGCGCGATTGCGGGACGATCGACCGGATGGTGACGCTGCTCCAGCCCTTGCCACCGCGCAACACCGCGGGCATCGTCGTCGAGACGTTGCGGTACCTCAAATCCCAAAAGTCGCGCAGCGGTGATATCGCCGCGGTGGCGATGCTGCTCTGCCCGGTGGAGACTCGCTGATGGACACGATCCTTCCCGCCGAACTGGTCGACGCCGCGCGCAAGGTGGTCGAGCAGAACCGCGCGATCGGCCGCAGGGTGGCAGTCGCCGAAAGCTGCACTGGCGGGCTAGTCGCCGCCGCACTGACCGAGATCCCGGGATCGTCCGACGTGTTCGAGGTCGGCTTCGTCACCTATTCGAACGCCGCCAAGCTCGGCGTGCTGAAGATCAGTTCGGACGTGCTCGAAACGTTCGGCGCGGTCTCGATCGCAGTCGCGTGGAGCATGGCGCAGGCCGCGCTCAAGCAGTCGGGCGCTGATATCGCCGTTGCGATCACCGGCGTTGCAGGCCCCGGTGGCGGTTCGCTTAAGAAGCCGGTCGGCACCGTGGTTTTCGGTCGCGCCGAGAAGGGTCGCGACCCGTCCGATGTCCATGCCGATCGCAAGGACTTCGGCGATCTCGGCCGTGGTGGTATCCGGCTTCAGGCAGCGTTGTGCGCGCTCGAACTCTTGTTGCCGGACGCTTCGGCGCCGTAAAGCTCGGCGGCGCGGGTCTCGAACGCGCCGATCATCTTGCGCAGTGCAGCGCCGAACACCTGGCCCGCGATCATCTCGAACATCCGGTTCTTGAACGCGAAGTCGACGGTGAAGTCGACCGCGCAGCCTTGCAGCTCGGGTCGGAAATGCCATTCGTTGCGCAGATACTTGAGCGGCCCGTCGACGTAATCGACGTTGAGTTCGCTCGGCCGGACCTTCTGCACGCGCGACGTGAACGTCTCGCGCAGGCCCTTGAAGCCGACGATCATGTCAGCGAGTGTCTCTGTTTCGCTGTTCGAGCGCACGCGCATCGCGCTGACCCAGGGCAGGAACTCGGCATAGCGACCGACATCGGCCACCAGGTCGAACATCTGCTCAGGCGTATAGGGCAAATGGCGCGTTTCCGAATGCTTCGGCATCAGATGCGCGCGACGCCCAGCTTGGCATCGCGATTCGCACGCAACCGTTCGAAGTCGTCGCCGGCGTGATAGCTCGACCGCGTCAGCGGCGACGATGCGACCAGCAGGAAGCCCTTCGCGCGCGCGATCGAGGCATAGGCGTCGAATGCCTTGGGCGGCACGAACTCGGCGACTTTCGCGTGACGCGGCGTTGGCTGGAGATACTGACCCATCGTCAGGAAATCGATGTCGGCGCAGCGCATGTCGTCCATCACCTGATGGATCTCCAGACGCTCCTCGCCGAGCCCGAGCATCACGCCGGACTTGGTGAAGATCGACGGATCGTGCTTCTTCACGCTCTCCAGCAGCCGCAACGACGCGTAGTAGCGCGCGCCGGGGCGGATCGTCGGATACAGCCGCGGCACCGTCTCGAGGTTGTGGTTGTAGACGTCGGGGCGCGCCTCGACGATCGACTCGATCGCCGCCTGCGCCTTGTTGCGGAAGTCGGGCGTGAGGATCTCGATCGTCGTCGTCGGGTTCGACGCACGGATCGCCTGGATCACCTTCACGAACTGCGACGCACCGCCATCGGGGAGGTCGTCACGATCGACCGAGGTGATGACGATGTGGTTGAGGCCCATCTGCGCGGCCGCATCGGCGACGTTCTGCGGCTCCATCCGATCGACCGCCCGCGGCATGCCGGTCTTGACGTTGCAGAACGCGCACGCCCTCGTGCAAGTGTCCCCAAGGATCATGACTGTCGCGTGCTTCTTCGACCAGCATTCGCCGATGTTCGGGCACGCTGCCTCTTCGCACACCGTGGTCAGACTTTTCGATCGCATCAGTTCGCGCGTCTTGGCGAAACCGGTGGAGGTCGGCGCCTTGACGCGGATCCAGTCGGGCTTGCGCGCGCGCGGTACGGCGATCGGGGTCATCTCGTTCATGAGCGCGAGATAGCGATCCCTGCTACCCGAGACAACATACATGCGGTTACGTGGGCGATATCATCGGTTTGTTCGGCGACAGTTTGCGGAGCAGACTTGCCGCATGTCGCGGTGGCGAGGCTCCGATTATCCGGAACCCCCCAGGCACGCGTGATTATAGACCGAGAGCCTTTTTCGCGACTTTTACGACGGCCGGATCGATCGGCGGCGGCGTCATCGACACGCCGGCTTCGAGGCGGTCGGCGATCAGCGTCAGCGCTGCGATCCGGGCCGCCTTCTTGTCGTTGCCGTCTATAACGGTCCACGGCGCGGTCGCAGTATCGGTGCGGGCGAACATCTCGGCCATCGCCTCGAGATAGTCCTTCCGTCGCGACCGGTTGTGATAATCGTCGAGGCCGGTCTTCCAATGCTTCCATGGATCGTCGAGCCGTGCCTTGAGCCGTCGGTCCTGTTCCTTCTGCGTGGTGTGAACGAACAGCTTGATGAGGGTGGTGCCGCTCTCGACCTGCTGCGCCTCGAACGCGTTGATCTCGTCATAGCCGTGGCGCCATTCGGTCTCGCTTGCGAACCCCTCGACGCGCTCGACCAGAACGCGACCGTACCAACTGCGGTCGAAGATCGCGATGTTGCCGTCGGCCGGTAGTCGGTTCCAGAAGCGCCAGAGGAAATGGTGCGCCTTCTCGTCCGCGGTCGGCGCGGCGATCGGCCAGACCTTGTAGTTGCGCGGGTCCCATTCGGCGGAGAGACGCTGGATGATGCCGCCCTTGCCCGCGGCATCCCAACCCTCGAACATCACGATCGCGCTCTTGCCCGCGACGATGTGCGCGACCTGGATGTGTTCGAGGCGCTTTTGCAGCGCGGCGAGGTCGTGCTTGTACTTGCCATCGTACTCGTCGCCGGCTTCGTAGTCGGCCAGGTGTATCGTCATGCATCACGCTCCGTCGCAAGGGTCGGGATCTGAACGTTCCAGGCGCCGCGACGACGCAGGACGAACCAATAATAGGCGATCGACAGCAGGATCTGCGCGGCCGTCATGATCAGGCCGGGGCGCCCCTCGTCCAGATCGAGCCAGCTCGTCCAACAGACATAGCCGAGCGCGAGCAGTGTCACGACCGGAGCAAGCGGGTATAACGGCATCTGGTAGGGTGCATGGGCGGTCTGGCCGGTACGCCTGCCGACCATCGCCGCGACGCAGATCCCTGCGCAGATCGCGACGAGGCCGGTGCCGCTGAGCACGAGCAGCAACTGGAGCGGCAGAAAGCACGCGACGATCCCGAACCCGCCGACCAGCAGCGTGCCGACCCAGGGGGAGCCGAACTTCGGGTGGACCTGCGTCATCCATTGGTCGAGTGGACGCCCCCAGCTTCCGTCACGCGCGGTGCCGTAGAAGAAGCGCGCACAGGCAAGGATGCAGGCGATCACCGCGTTGACGATCGCGACGACGACGCCGATTGAGATCCAGTTTGCCATCGCGGTGCCGCTGCGCAGGGCGACGAGCAGGCCGAACGGGTCGCTGGCGGTAAGCGTGGCGTGGAGATCGGGCGCGCCAACGAGGACCGCCACGATCGGGATGCCTTCGAACAGAAGCGTGAGTGCGAGCGAGGCCATGATCGCGCGGGCGATCAGCCGGGGGGCGTCCAGCATCTCCTCGCCGAAATACACCGCGGCGCCGTAGCCGTTGAGCGCGAAGATCGCGATCGAGGTGGCGAGGCCGATCGAAGCGGCGGACGCGGGGACGAGCGCAGCCTCTTGCGGCATCACCGGGTGGAGCAGGAGGTCGCCGATTGGACGGACGGTATCGGCGAACCCGAGCCAGACGACCGCGCCGATCGTCAGCATCTCGACCAACAGGAAGAGCCCGGTGAGCCAGGCGTTGACGCGGATCTGGAGGATCGCCACGAGCGTCGACCCTGCGACCACGGCAATCGCGATGGGGATCTGCGGCAGGCCGGGGACGAGCGCGCCGAGCACCGCGCTGACGCCGAGCCCTGCGACCGGCGGGAAGAGCAGGTTGTTGAAGACGTTGACGCCGAGCATGACGAACCCCGCCATCGGTCCGAGCGTGTGCGCGACCGCGACATACTCGCCGCCCGCGACCGGCCATGCGGAGGAGAGCTCGGCATAGACGAACGCCGTCGCGACGCAGACGAGCCCGGCGATCAGCGTCGCCCACACCGCACCGGTGCCGGCGACCTGAAGCATCCCGGGGACAATGACGAACACCGACGATGCGGGGGTAGCGACGGAGAGCGTGAGGAACAGGACGCCCGTGACGCCGAGGCTGCGGACGAGGCTTGGCGCCGATGTCATCTGATCGTCGCGCATGCCAACCCCTTAGCCCTCATGCGTATTTGCATGGTTGAGGGGGTTGAGGAAGCGTGGGACGTCTTTCCCTCGCCCCTTCGGGGAGAGGGAGGGGGCCGTCCACGCTTGCGGGTGGGAGGGTGAGGGGCAGTTGGCGCGCACCAACCGCCCCTCACCCTCCCGTCGCCAAGCGGCTCCTCCTTCCCTCTCCCCGTAGGGGCGAGGGACAGAGAGACGTTACCCAGCGCTCGGCGCGAACACCTTCGTCGCGTCCTTCGGACCATCCACGGTCAACCGGATGTTGAGTTCCTTCAACTGCTTGGCGCTGACCGGGCTCGGGGCGCCCATCATCAGGTCCTCGGCCTTCTGGTTCATCGGGAACAGCACGACCTCGCGGATGTTCGGCTCGCCCGCGAGCAGCATCACCATCCGGTCGATCCCCGGCGCCGAGCCGCCATGCGGCGGTGCGCCGACCTTGAACGCGTTGATCATGCCCGCGAAGTTCGTGTCGACGTCGGCCTGCGTATAGCCGGCGATCTCGAACGCCTTGTACATGATCTCCGGACGGTGGTTCCGGATCGCGCCCGACGACAGCTCGACGCCGTTGCAGACGATATCGTACTGATAGGCGAGGATATCGAGCGGATCCTTGTTCTCCAGCGCCTCCATCTCGCCCTGCGGCATCGAGAATGGGTTGTGGCTGAAATCGACCTTCTTCGCGTCCTCGTCATATTCGAACATCGGGAAGTCGACGATCCAGCAGAACTCGAACCGGTTCTCGTCGATCAGGCCGAGGTCGGCGCCGATCCGCGCCCGGGCAGCACCCGCGAGCTTCGAGGCGGGCAGTTCCTTGCCGGCGGCGAAGAAGATGCCGTCGTTCGGGCCGAGGCCCATCTCGGCGATCAGCTTCCGCGTCGCTTCCTCGCCGTGGTTCTTGGCGATCGGGCCGCCAAGTTCACCGTTCTTCTGCGTGATGTAGCCGAGCCCGGCATGCCCTTCGGCACGCGCCCAGTCGTTCATGTCGGTGAAGAACTTGCGGCTCTTGTCCGCGGTGTTCGGTGCGGGGATCGCCCGGACCACGTCACCGCCCGCGACGATGCCCGCGAACAGGCCGAAGCCCGAATCGACGAAGTGATGGCCGACGTCGTGGATCAGGATCGGGTTGCGCAAGTCGGGCTTGTCGCTGCCATACTTCAGCATCGATTCGCGGTAGGGGATACGCTTGAACGGGAGGGCCGAGACCTGGCGTCCCTTGCCCTGCCAGTCGGCAAACTCCTCGAACACGCCGTGCAGGACGGGCTCGATCGCCGCGAACACGTCGTCCTGCGTGACGAAGCTCATCTCGAAATCGAGCTGGTAGAACTCGCCCGGCGAGCGATCGGCGCGGGCGTCTTCATCACGGAAGCACGGCGCGATCTGGAAATAGCGGTCGAAGCCAGCGACCATCAGCAGCTGCTTGAACATCTGCGGCGCCTGGGGGAGCGCGTAGAACTTGCCTGGATGGACGCGGCTCGGCACGAGGTAATCGCGCGCGCCTTCAGGTGAAGATGCAGTCAGGATCGGCGTCTGGAATTCGGTGAACCCTTGCGAATTCATCCGGTTGCGCAGCGACGTGATCACCTGGCTACGGAGCATGATGTTCGCGTGCAACCGCTCGCGACGCAGATCGAGATAGCGATAGCGGAGACGGATATCCTCGGGATACTCGGCCTCGCCCGCGACCGGCATCGGCAGCTCGCCGGCCATCGACTGGACGGTGGCAGCAGTCGCGCGGATTTCGATCCCGCCAGTCGGCAGGTTCGGGTTCACGGCTTCCGGCGCACGTGCGGTCACCTTGCCGGTAATCGTGACGACGCTCTCGCTCTTCAGGCCCTCGATGACCTTGAAGACCGGGCCCGACACGTCGGTGACGATCTGCGTGATGCCGTAGTGATCGCGCAGATCGATGAAGACGAGGTCGCCGTGATCGCGCTTCTTGTGGACCCAGCCGGAAACGCGGACCTTTTCCCCGACCTGTTCGGGACGGAGGGCGGCGCAATTGTGGGTGCGATAGGCGTGCATGATGGGTCTTCTCGGACGATAAACAGGTGGTCCGCGCTTCCCTTCCCTTCCGGGCTTTGTCAACCCGAACGAGGCTCGCTATGGACGGGCGATGCATATCCACCCGCTTATCTCCGACAGTGCCACGCTCGCCAATCTGTGCGCGCGCATGGCCGACGCCGACTATGTGTGCGTCGACACCGAATTCATGCGCGAGAGCACCTATTACCCGGAGCTCTGCCTGATCCAGATCGCCGACGACAAGGAAGCCGCAGCGATCGACCCGATGGCGCCAGGGATAGACCTCAAGCCGCTGCTCGACCTGCTGGTCGAGAATCACGACGTTCTGAAGGTCGTCCATGCTGGCGGGCAGGACATCGAAATCGTCTACAACCTCACCGGCAAGACGCCCTTCCCACTGTTCGACACGCAGGTGGCGGCGATGGCGCTCGGACAGGGCGAGCAGATCGGCTATTCGAACCTGGTCGACAGCTGGCTCGGCATCGCGGTCGACAAGGGCGCGCGGTTCACCGATTGGGCGCGCCGGCCGCTTGATGCGCGGCAGATCGAATATGCGATCGGCGACGTCACGCATCTGTCGAAGATCTTCCCGAAGATGCTGGAGCGGTTGCGGAAAACCGGACGCGGCGTTTGGCTCGATCAGGAGATGGAGCGGCTCGGCGATACCGCCAATTATGCGAACGATCCCGATCTGGCTTGGAAGCGCGTGCGAATTTCGGGGCGCAAGCCTGATGTACTGGGGCGGTTGAAGGCACTCGCGCGGTGGCGTGAGTTGGAGGCGCAGGCAAAGGACCTGCCGCGCGGCCGGATCGTCAAGGACGAGACGCTGGGCGACATGGCGGGGCATCCGCCCAAGAAGCAGGCGGACCTTGCACGGGTGCGTGGGCTTTCGGCGACCTGGGCCGGCAACGACATCGGTGGCCGCCTGATGGCGGCGATCGAGGGCGCGCAGCCGCTCGGCGACGACGAACTGCCGCCGCGCGACGATCGCAAGCCGGGGCTTGGCAAGGAGGGCTCGCTCGTCGCGGATCTCCTCAAGCTGCTGCTGAAGATCCGCTCGCGAGACATTGACGTCGCATCGAAATTGCTTGCACGCACCGATGAACTCGAGGCTCTGGCGGCTGGCGTTCGCACCGGGCTGCCGATGCTCGAAGGCTGGCGGTTCGATCAGTTCGGCCGCGACGCGCTCGATCTGGTCGAGGGGCGGCTGGCGTTTGCGGTCATCGGCGGGAAGCTCAAGATGACGCGTACGGAGGATGCCGCATGAGGATCGTTCTGGTCGCAGCCTTGTTGGCCTCAACGGCGTGTACGCCGGTCGAGATGCGCGGCGAAACGCCTGTTGCTCCGCCGGCTGCGGCGGCCTGCAATGCCGACTCGCTGGGAGACCTGGTCGGCAAGCGGGCAAGCGATGCTCGGGCCGACGTGATGCAGACTCGGTCGGGCGCGCGCACGCTTCGGTGGATCGCTCCCAATACCGCGGTGACAATGGATTTCCGGGCTGACCGGCTGAATGTGTACGTCGATTCGAAGGGTCGGATTGAGCGTCTTACCTGCGCCTGATCGCTTAAGTCCTTCCCTACGAGGGAAGGACTTAAGCGATAGCGAGCAAGGGTTTGCGGCCTAAAGCGGTCGCCAGAGCGGTATGGCGACGTTCTACCGCCTCGCCGTATAGGCCGCGATCGTCCGGACGCAGCGTCAGCGTGAGCGATACGCCGTCGTCGGCGAGACGCGAGCGCTTCAATGGCCCGGCTAGGCCCCCGCTCATCCTCTGGCCTAGCCTCATCGCCATGCCCCAGACCGTAGCACTCTTCAGCGCGGCCGGGGTCGCCAGCCGCCCTACGGGGTCTGCCGCCGCCAGATCGCCGCCTAGGCTCGTGTAGAGCGCCTGCGCCAGCATCCCGCGACCCGGTGCGTCGATCGCGACCCAGTTGCCGTGCAACGCGACCTCGACGCCGCGTTCGGCGCGGAACTCGGGGTTGGCGCGCCAACCTACGTCGGCGAGCAGGCACGCGGTGTGCCGGATGCGGGCCATCGCGAGTGGCTCGGTGGTGAACAGCGGTGCGATCCAGCGGGCGAGGAGATCGCCATGCTCGGGGAAGCGGCCGAGCAGGCGTCCCTCCTCGCGTGCGGCGACGATCAACGGATCGAGCGTTCGGTCTGCGGGTTTCAGGTCTTCGTAGAGAAGGCCTTCGCGCAGGCCATAGGCGGACACGATCGTCGTCCGGCTGCCGAGCTGTCGCATCAGCACACCGAGCAATGCCGCAGCATCGGCGAGCGTTGCCGTGCGGCCCGACGACAGCCCAGGAATCGCCTTAAGGCGCGGCTTGGACAGTTGCGGGATCGTCCGGCTGAGCCGCGTGATAGTCGCCGCGGTCATCGAATATTGGTGGATGATGGGCAGCGGGTAGTCCGACAGTTCCATGTCGAGCCGTGCCAGCGCGCGCCACGATCCGCCGACCAGATATAGCGGAAGCCCCTGCCCCTTCGCGGTCCAGCCCGCCTCACGCACCAGGCGCGCCACGTAGCGGGCGAGGACCTTGCCGCGCTTGGCCCGGATCGGGCCGATGCGGAGAACGCCGAGCGGGAACGAGACGCGGTCCTCGATCTTGCCGCGGCGGACGCGGACGAGTTCGAGACTGCCGCCGCCGAGATCGCCAACGATGCCATCTGCTTCGGGGATGGCGGACAAGACACCGTAGCCAGCCGCGCTGGCTTCCTGCTCGCCCGACAGCGTTTCGACGGTAAGGCCGAGCTGTTCAGCCGCGGCTATGAGTTCGCCGCCGTTCTTCGCATCGCGTACCGCCGCGGTCGCGACCGTGCGAAGCGTCGAGCATTCCATTTCTTTCGCCACCGCCGCGAACCGTGCCAGCGCGACGCGTGCCGTCTTCAGCGCGGATTTCTCGATCGCGCCGGTGGCGGCGAGCCCGCGCCCGAGCCCCGCCAGGACCTTCTCGTTGAACCGGATCGCGGGGAGCCGCGGCGGCCCTTGATACACCACCAGACGGATCGAGTTCGAGCCGATATCGATGATCCCGGTGCGCGGGTGATCGTCAGTCTCGGCCTTGGATGGGGAATTGCCGAACAGGATATTGGTGACGCTCATCGTTTTCGACGGAGCGACAGCGTCGGCACGGCATTGCTGGTCGCGAGCGAGGCGCCGCGACCGGAGAGCGAAGGATTCGTCATGAAATACCGATGCAGGTTGAACGGGCGGTCGCCGGGATCGACGCGGCTATATTCGCCGTCGGGGCCTAGCTCCCAACTCTGCTCGTTGTCGATCAGGTTCGCGACCATCACCTGATCGAGGATCTGGTCGTGGACGGTCGGATTGAGGATCGGCAGCATGTACTCGACGCGGCGGTCGAAATTCCGCGGCATCCAGTCGGCCGACGAGATGAACAGCTTGGCGCCGTCATTGGGCAGTGCCTTGCCGTTGCCGAACGCCCAGATACGGCTGTGTTCGAGGAACCGGCCGATCACCGACTTCACCCGGATCGTCTCGGACAGGCCGGGTACCCCGGGGCGCAGGCAGCAGATCCCGCGGATGATGAGGTCGATCTCGACCCCCGCACCGCTCGCCTCGTACAGCTTCTCGATCACCGCAGGGTCGACCAGCGAGTTCATCTTCGCCCAGACGCCGGCGGGCTTGCCGGCGCGCGCGTTGGCGATCTCGACGTCGATCAGGTTCATCAAGTTCTGGCGGAGATCGCGCGGGCTAAGGCTGACGCGCGCCATGTCGGTCGGTTCGACATACCCGGTGATGTAGTTGAACATCTGCGCTGCATCGCGTCCGACCGCGGCGTCCGCCGTGAAGAAGCTGAGGTCGGTGTAGATCTTGGCGGTGACCGGGTGATAATTGCCCGTGCCGAAGTGGCAGTAGGTGCGGAATGCCTGACCCTCGCGGCGGACGACCAGCGAAACCTTGGCGTGCGTCTTCCAATCGATGAAGCCGTATACGACCTGCACGCCCGCGCGCTCCAGCGCGGAGGCCCAGACCATGTTCTGCTCTTCGTCGAACCGTGCCTTCAGCTCGACGACCGCGGTGACGGACTTGCCCGCCTCGGCCGCGGTGATCAGTGCGTTGATGACCGCAGGCTGCTTGCCGGCGCGGTAGAGCGTCTGCTTGATCGCCACCACGTCGGGATCGTTCGCCGCCTGCTTGAGGAAGGCGAGCACCACTTCGAACGTCTCGTACGGGTGGTGGACGACGATGTCCTTGGCCTTGATCGCCGCAAAGCAATCGCCACCGAATTCGCGGATCCGCTCGGGGAAGCGTGGCGTGAAGGGCGGGAACTTCAGGTCTGGGCGATCTTCGTCGACCAGCCCGTCGAGATCGACGATGCCGAGCAGGTTGCCGCTCTCGGTGATGATCGCGTCCGCACCGCCCAGCTCGTCCTTGAGGACTGCGGCGAGCACGTCGGGAATGCCGGTTTCGAGTTCCAGGCGGATCACGCGGCCACGGCGACGACGCTTGATCGCGTTGGCGAAGTAGCGGACGAGGTCCTCGGCCTCTTCCTCGATCTCCATGTCGCTGTCTCGCAGGACGCGGAAGCTGGCAGCGGCGAGGACTTCGTAGCCGGGGAAGAGGACCGGCGCGAACCGCTTCAGGATTGATTCGATCGAGATGTAGCGCGCGGGCTCACCCGGAAGGCGGACGAAGCGCGTCATCGTGTGCGGGAGCATGACCAGCTCGCGGACCGGCTCGTTGTCCGAGCGGCGGACGAGGTCGAAGATGACCGACAAGCCGCGGTTGGGGATGAACGGGAACGGATGTGCGGGGTCGAGCGCCTGCGGGGTCAGGATCGGGAAGATCTGATCGCGGAAATGCGTTTCGAGCCACTCGTCGGCCTCGCCCTCGACCGCCTCGCGCCGGAGGACGAACAGCCCGGCCTCGTCGAGCAGCACGCGCAGGTCGCCCCATACCGCCTGCTGGCTGGCCATCAGTTCGTCCGCCTCGCGGACGATCGCGGTCAGCTGCTGGCCCGCGGTGAGGCCGTCGGCGGACCGTCGATCGACGTCCTGCGTCTGCTGCCCCTTCAAGCCGGCGACGCGGACCATGAAGAACTCGTCTAGGTTGGACCCCGAGATCGACAGGAACCGAAGCCGCTCAAGCAGCGGATGCGCCGGGTTGCACGCCTCCTCCAGCACACGGCGGTTGAACGCGAGCCAGGAGAGCTCACGGTTGAAAAACCGGTCGTTCGGCTCTGCGCCGATGGGATCGTCGTCGTCTTCCGATTGGCGGACGATATGGGCTGGACGGTTCATCGGGCCTCTTGGGGGCTTATGGTGGCGTGAAGAGCGGAAGGTCGAGAGCGAGTTGCGGCCGAAGGATCAGCCCGGCCTCGGTGAGTGTGGTTCGTGCAAGAGGAATGGACAAGCGCTTGCGACGTTCCATCGCCTCCTGATCGAGCGCATCGACGGTTCGCGTTACGGTAATATGACTGCGCTCGATTCTGGTCGCGAGCCAGTCGATCAGATCGGGCCGTGCATCGAGGCTGCGGCGCTCGAACAAATGCGCGAGCAACAGCCGCATGAGCTCGTCGTCGGGCGCGCCGATCGCCGCGATCGGGCTGGCGGCGAGGCGCGAGCGGAGGTCGGGGAGCTTCACCTTCCATTCGGGCGGCGCAGCGTCGGCGACGATCAGCAGCGGTCTGTGCTCCTCCTGCGCGCGGTTCCAGGCGTGGAACAGCTGCGCCTCGGGCACGCGCTCGGCATCGTCGATGATCGTGCCGCCGCTCTTCGCCGCGAAGATCCGCGCGAGCAGGCTGCGGCCCGATTTGCGCGGGCCGGTGAGGATGGCGGTCATGACGGGCCAAGTGGCCGTATGCTCCAGCGTATGGACGGCGCGCGAGTTGGAGGGGGTAACGAGGAAGGCGTCGTCGCGAGGGTCCGCCGGCCACCCGAGTGGCAGCGCAATTTGAGTCATCTTGGTCGCGCTCACCCTGTCGTCGCATTGTCCGCGGGCAAGTCCGGCGGAAGAAGTTGGGCGACCCGGCGGATCCGGATCGTCTGGCCGAAGCCGAATACCTGGTAGCCGCGGGCTTCGAGCGCGGTCTTCAGCGCGGCGGGGTCGCCATCGTACGCGACGCGCATCAGCGAGACGCCGCCGAGCGCGAGACTGGTAGTCGCGGCGGAACGAACGCCGGGAATCGCGCGGAGTGCGGCTTCGGTCGAGGAGACGTTTACTGCCGCGGGCGTGTCGAACTGGACGATGATCGAGATGCCGGCGCCACCCGTCAGGGCGGCGGTGTTGGCGTCCGCGGTCTCGTCGGTTGGCAGGTCGTCGATCACCGCGGCTTCGGGCGGCGGCGGTGGCGAGAGGCTGTAGTCGACGCGGAGCGAGCCGTTACGACGTGCCTGCTGATACAGGTCGTCGATCCGCTTCACGCCGGTGTCGAGTAGCTGCGCGATGCCGTCGGGCGTCCCGACCCGCAGCGTGAAGCTGCCGATCAGGTCGTTGTCGGGGCCGTGGCGCGCTTCGAACACGCCGATCACCGGGCCGCCGGGCCATTGGCGATAGAGCTTCACGACCGGGGTGAGCACGTCACTCGCGCCATATTGGTCGAGGATCGTCCGCCACCAGCCGCGGCCGGGGCGCTGCGTCTGGCCGACGTTGAGCAGGAGCGCATCGGGGCCGGAGCCGGACGGGCGGACATAGTCGATGCTGCTGTTGCCGGTGCGATAGCGCGCCCAGGCCTGCTGCCACTGCGTGCTCTGCTCGAACGCCTGGCCGACGCCGCCCGAATATTGGACGGGGATGACGAGCATCGGCTGCGAACGATCGGCATAGGTCGAGATGCCGAGGATCGATCCGGCGCGGCCGCGATCGAACAGCACGCCGAGCTTGGCGATGTAGCGCTGCGGGCCGATCTGTTCGTTCTCGACGACGATGCCGGAGACCAGCGAATCGAGCGTGCCATCGGAGACGAGACCGCCTCCGCCACCGAGCCGGTTCGACAATTGGACCCAGGCTTTGCGCTGTGCGAGCCGCCAGCCGCCATAGCGCGCGGCGTCGGCGGTCTTGCCCGCGACGTCGACGGTGACGCCACTCACCTCGTATGCGCTGCCGCTGTCGACCGGGGCTGCGCCTCGGCTACCGCCTTCGATCTGCGCGAGCACTGTGCCGCCGCTCAATAGCAGGGCAGCGCCGGCGAGGGCGGCAGGAAGGGCTTTGATACGCGTCACGCGGGCCTTTTGGCGAAGCAGACGTGGAAATCCAAGCGCGATGTGGCTAGCAGCACCGATCATGACCGATACGCCAGACTCCGCCGCTCCCGCTTCGGGCCCCTACACCTACGCTCAGGCCGGCGTTTCGATCGCCGCGGGCAATGCGCTGGTGCGGGCTATCGCCCCGCTCGCGCGCTCGACGCGTAGGCCGGGGGCGGATGCCGATCTTGGTGGCTTTGGCGGGATGTTCGACCTCAAGGCGGCAGGGTTCGTCGATCCTTTGCTGGTCGCGGCAAACGACGGCGTCGGGACCAAGCTGAAGCTGGCGATCGAGTGGGACCGTCATGAAGGCGTCGGCGTCGACCTCGTCGCGATGTGCGTCAACGACTTGATCGTGCAGGGCGCCGAGCCGCTGTTCTTCCTCGATTATTACGCGAGCGGGAAGCTCGATGCGGCGGTCGCCGAGCGCGTCGTCGCCTCGATTGCGGAAGGGTGCAAGACCGCGGGCTGCGCGCTGATCGGTGGCGAGACTGCCGAGATGCCGGGCATGTATGCGGATGGCGACTACGACCTCGCGGGGTTCTGCGTCGGCGCGGTCGAGCGGACCAACGTGCTGACCGGGCGCAAGATCGCGGCGGGCGACGTGATGCTCGGGCTCGCGTCGTCGGGCGTGCATTCGAACGGGTTCTCGCTGGTTCGCCGGCTGGCGAACGATCGCGGCTGGAAGCTCGATCGCCCGGCGCTGTTCGACCAGGACAAGTTGCTGATCGATCATTTGATGGCGCCGACTCGCATCTACGTCGCCAGCCTGCTGCCGTTGCTGCGCGAGCGGCGAATCAAGGGACTGGCGCACATAACCGGCGGCGGCCTGCTCGAGAACATTCCGCGTGTGCTCCCCGAGGGCGTGCATGCGGTGGTCGATGCGGATGCGTGGGAGCAGTCGCGGTTGATGGCGTTCCTGCAGGCGCAGGGCGCGATCGAGCCGGAGGAGATGGCGCGGACGTTCAACTGCGGGATCGGCATGGTCGTGATCGTCGGCGCCGACGAGGCCGAGGCGGTGACCGCGGCGCTGGAGGCGGCGGACGAAACGGCGTTCACGATCGGGCGGATCGAGACCGGGTCGCATGGCTGTACGGTCCGCGGGTCGGCCGGCACGTGGAGTGCGCGCGAGGACTGGACCGCGACGCATGGCTGACAAGACGCGCGTCGGCGTGCTGATTTCCGGGCGCGGATCGAACATGATGGCGCTCATCGGCGCATCGCGTGCGGCGGACTGTCCGTATGAGGTAGCCTTGGTCGCGTCGGACAAGCCGGACGCGGCCGGGCTGGACTGGGCGCGGTCCGAGGGTGTGGCGACGTTCGCGCTTTCGCCCAAGGGGTTGGGCAAGCCTGCGTACGAGGCAGCTATCGATGCAGCGTTGCGCGAGGCTGGCGTCGAGGTCGTTGCGCTGGCCGGCTATATGCGGCTGCTGTCGGACGGGTTCGTCGCGGCGTGGCGGGATCGGATCGTCAACATCCATCCGTCGCTGCTGCCCAAGTACAAGGGCCTCGACACGCACGCGCGGGCGATCGCGGCAGGCGATGCGGTCGGCGGATGTTCGGTGCATGTCGTAACCGAGGAGCTCGATGGCGGTGTCGTGCTGGGTCAGGCCGAGGTGCCGATCCTTCCCGGCGACGATGCGGACGCGCTTGCGGATCGCGTGCTGGTGGCGGAACATGCTTTGTACCCGAAAACCTTGGCGGAGTTCGTGACGCGATGACCGATCTGTCCCCCCTCGACCGCGTTCGTGCGGCGGCGCTTGCCTTGCCCGAGACCGAGGAGAAGGTGTCGCATTGCCAGCCGACTTTCTTCGTGGCCGAGAGGCAGTTCGCGCAGTTCCGGGCGGATCATCACGGCGATGGATTGACCATGGTGTGCGTGAAGACCAGCGGCACCGATGAACAGGAGACGCTCGTCGAGGCGAACCCAGCCGTGTATTCGCGGCCGGCGTATCTTGGCGCGACTGGTTGGGTCGGGATGAATGTTGCCGACGATCCCGACTGGGCGCTGGTCGAGGATCGGATCGCGCGGAGCTGGGAACTGGCGGCTCCTGCCCGTTTGCTGGAAGCCGGCGGGCGATGAGTACCGAGACTCCGACCGAACGCCGCGAGGCTGCAGCCACGCGGCGGCGCTGGGTGACGCTAGCCGAGGTCGTCGCGGTCGCGGGCGTGCTCATTGCCGCGCTGACGCTGTGGACCAACTGGTCAGATCACCGCGCGAACGAGGCGGACAAGATCGCCGCGCAGTCGAGTGCCGCGCGCGAGCGGTCGCGGATCGATCTGTCGGCGATCGTGCAGGATGGCGGCAGCACGCTGTTGCTGAAGGATGCGCGGCATGACCTTCAGGACGTGACGATCACGTTCCCGCGCGCGCTGGGCATATCGCCGCAGCGGCCGCCGGCCGAGCCGATCATTGACGCATCCTGGGTCTCGGCGCCGATGCTGAAGCTGACCGACGGCGGCTCGGACGATCGCGCGGGGCGGCTGCCGGTGCTGGTCAGTGTGCAGTATTTCGATGGGGACACTACGCGGTCGGCGAGCGGGATCTACGATGTGATCTGGAAGACGCATGGCCGCCGGATACTGGGTCGCTCGTTCAAGCTTGAGGGACTGCGAGTTCGCCAGCTTGGCGGCGATCAGGCGCGACTCGATGCGATCTGGGCGAAAGAGAAGCCGGCGACGTAAGTCGCGTACCGCTAAACGGCACCACCCCGGCGGAGGCCGGGGTCCAATTGGGGAACGTTGCTAACGGACGGCAGCGTTCCGTTACTGCGACCTTTCCAATTGGGCCCCGGCCTTCGCCGGGGTGGTAGTGGTGCTGTGCAGTGCGGAGCTTTCGCCGGGAAGACTCAGACCGCCTTGGCATAGACCGGGTCGTCGTGGAGGGTGGTGCCGACCGTGAACTGGCGGGTGCCGATCACCTTGAAGCCTTGGCGTTCGTAGAAGGCTCGGGCGCGGGTGTTTTGGTCCCATACGCCTAGCAGGACTCGGGTCCGGCCTGCCGCAGTGGCGTCTTCTAGGGCGCTAGCCATCAGGGCGGCGCCTAGGCCTGAGCCTTGGGCTTGTTTCAGCAGATAGATGCGGCGGAGTTCGATGTCCGCGGGGCCGGGTTCGATCGGGAAATCGGGTGCCGTGAGCACCGTGTAGCCGATCGGCGCGTGGCCTGGCTCGTGCTCGGCGAGCGTGACGATCGTCGCGGGATCGGCCAGCCACGTCTCGAACGTGGCGATGCTGTTCTTCGTCGTGCAGTGGGCGACGATATCCGCCCCCGTCAGCACGGTCGCATAGGTATCGAGAAACGTGGCGGATGCGACGAGCGATAGCGCGGGCGCGTCGCCCGGCTCGGCCCGTCGCAGCCGCCAGGTCATCAGCCGACGATTTCTTCGGGCTTGAAGAAATAGGCGATCTCGATCTCGGCGTTCTCGTCCGAATCCGACCCGTGGACCGAGTTGGCTTCGATCGACTCGGCGAGTTCCTTGCGGATCGTGCCGGGCTCTGCGTTGGCGGGGTTGGTGGCGCCCATGATGTCGCGGTTGCGCTGCATCGCGTTCTCGCCTTCGAGAACCTGGACGACGACCGGGCCGGAGATCATGAACGAGACGAGCTCACCGAAGAACGGACGCTCCTTGTGGACCGCGTAGAAGCCTTCGGCCTGCTCGCGGGTCATCTGGATGCGCTTCGAGGCGACGACGCGCAGGCCGGCTTCCTCGAGCATCTTGGTGACCGCACCGGTCAGGTTGCGGCGGGTTGCGTCGGGCTTGATGATCGAAAAGGTACGGTTCGCGGCCATGATGGTCACGGGCTCCTGTGTTGACGGTAGTTGGATGCGCGGCGCTTAGGCGGGGGACGGCGGTAAAGCAACGGTTATGCCGCCTGCTCCCAGCGGCCGGAGTCGTTCTGCTTCCAGTAGCGGCGTTCGACGTCGTCGCGGTCGGCGAGGGCTTTCCAGGCGAGGCGGGCTTCGCGGATGGCTTCGTCGTCGAAGATGTGGAAGGCGCGGTCAAAGGTTAGGATAAGGTCACGCCAACGACCGTCTACCACCGCGACGTTGCGAGCGGCGTTGGCGGGAGCGGTTTCTAGGATATTCTGAGCAATTAGAATGGGTTGGGCGGTGTCGTCGTTGCTGCCGGACTGGGCGTGGGGGAGGAAGCTCTCGGGAGCGTAGGACCAGAGTAGGCGGTCGAGCCCGACGCGTTGTTCTTCGGGTTCGGCGACGATGAGGAGGCGGCCGCCGGTTTGGACGACGCGCTCGGCGATGCGCGGGAGGACGCGGTCGAGGGGGCTGGTTAGGTGGTAGAAATCGACCTGCATACTTACTCCCCTTTCGCTTGCGGGAGCGGTCGGGGGAGGGCTTTGCCTCGCTCGACACCGCTCGCGGTTGGCCCCTCCCCTAACCCCTCCCGCAAGCGGGAGGGGAATTCTTGCGTTCAACCCTCGAAGTTGTCCGCTACGAACTGGTCGAGCAACCGTACGCCATAACCCGTAGCGCCCTTGTCATGGTTCGTCCCCGGCTTGTCGGACCATACCATGCCGGCGATGTCGAGATGCGCCCACTTCACGCCCTCGTCGACGAAGCGCTTGATGAACTGGGCGGCGGTGATCGAGCCGGCGCCGCGGGGGCCGACGTTCTTCATGTCGGCGATCGGCGAGTCGATCAGCTTGTCGTAGGCGGGCGACAGCGGGAAGCGCCAGAGCGTGTCGCCGGTGGTCTTGCCCGCCGCGATCAGCTGGTCGGCGAGCGCGTCGTCGTTGGCGAAGATGCCGCCATTCTCGGTACCGAGCGCGACGATCATCGCGCCGGTGAGTGTGGCGAGATCGACGATCGTGGTCGGCTTGTGCGCTTGCTGCACCCAGGTGACGCAATCGCAGAGCACGAGGCGACCCTCGGCGTCGGTGTTGAGCACTTCGATCGTCTGGCCCGACATCGAGGTGATGACGTCGCTCGGACGCAGCGCGGCGCCGTCGGGCATGTTCTCGACCAGGCCCATCACGCCGACGACGTTCGCCTTCGCCTTGCGGCTGGCGAGCGCCTTCATCGCGCCGGCGACGGCGCCTGCGCCGCCCATGTCCCACTTCATGTCTTCCATGCCCGCGCCGGGCTTGATCGAGATACCGCCCGAATCGAACGTCACGCCCTTGCCGACGAACGCGAGCGTCGGCGCATCGGCCCCTGCCCCGTTCCACTTGAGTGCGAGGATGCGCGCTTCACGCCGCGAGCCCTGGCTGACGCCGAGCAGCGAGCCCATGCCGAGTTCGGTCATCTGCGCCTCGTCGAGCACCGTGATCTCGAGCCCGAGACCCTCGACGTCCTTCGTCACCTTCTCGACGAAGCTCTCGGGGTAGACGACGTTCGGCGGCGACGTGACGAGCCAGCGCGTCAGGTCGAGACCCTCGGTGACGGCGGCCGCCTCGTTCCAGGCCGCATCGGTGCCGTCCGGTGCGCCGGCAATGGTGATCTCGGTCAGCGTCGGCTTCGACTTTTCGGCGAGCTTGGTGCGGTACGTGTCGTAGCGCCATGCACGCTGGGCGGCGGCAGCGGCGAAGTGTGCGGCGGCCTTGGCGGTCGGCGTGGTACCAGCCGAGAGGTCGGCGACTACCGACGTTGCGCCCGAGGTCAGCAGACGTGCGGTGATCGCACCGCCGGCCTTCTCCCAATCGGCGATCTCGCCGGCACCGACTCCGACGAGCAGGACCTGGCGAACCGCGCCGTCGACCGGCACGAACAGCTCGACGACCGAGCCTGCTTCACCTGCAAAGCGTGCCGCAGCTGCTGCGCTGGTCGCCACCGGCTCGACATCGCCACCGATAGCGGTCCACTTGATCTTGGCCACGCCGTCCTTGGCAACGGGGACGGCGAGGATCGGGGCGTTGGCGGGAACGGTCGGGGCGAAGACGATCTGCATGAAGAAACCTCGGGAAGCTTTGAACGGTAGGATGGGCTTGGCCCTAAGTTGATGCCGCGGGCTTGGCAAAGCAAGGTGGCGGCCTGTCATCTCACGGCGATTGCAGCGGAGCGCCGGTGGTGCGATAGGCGGGCGATATGGCGGCAAACGGCTGCCCAGTGCCAAAGGGGTTGGTTCGGATCGTGTTGCGTATCGACCTTTTGACGGGTTGCGCCCTTTCGCTCGCGCTGGCGACCGGACTCGCGGCTGCTCCTGCGCAGGCCCAGGACTTCCAGAACCGCCCGGTCGCGCCACCGGTGCCCGAAGCGCCGGTCGCCAATGCGTCGCCAACGACGCCGGCCGAAGACCAGGTGCAGTTCAGCTCGACCGCGCTGGAATACAACACCAACACCGATATCGTCACCGCGACCGGTGAAGTCCGGATGTTCCGCCAGGGCAGCCGGCTGCGCGCCGACAAGGTCGTGTGGAACCGCAAGACCGGCAAGGTCGTCGCGACCGGCAACATCGCGGTCACGAATCCCGAAGGCGACATCGCGTACGGCGACGAGATCAACCTGACCGATTCGCTGAAGGACGGCGTGGTCGACAACATGCTCGTCGTGCTCGAACAGGGCGGACGCCTGGCGGCCGAGCAGGGTACGCGCGAAACCGATGGTACCGTCAATCTGAAGACGGCGGCCTACACGCCGTGCAGCGTTACCAACACCGCCGGTTGCCCTAAGGAGCCGACGTGGAAGATCACCGCGGTCCGCGTCACCTATCGCCCCGAGCGCAAGCGCATCTTCTACAAGGGCGCGCGGCTTCACCTGTTCGGCCTGCCGAGCCTTCCGCTGCCCGAATTCTCGAACCCGGTCGGTGGCGGCAGCGATAGCGGCCTGCTCTCGCCTAACGGAGGCTATAGCCGCGTCAACGGCGTCGAAGTCAGCGTCCCCTATTACTGGAAGCTTGCCCCGAACCAGGGGCTGGTCATCACGCCGCATATCTACAGCAGCGTGCTGCCGATGGCGCAGGTCGATTATTCCGCACTCAATTCCAAAGGCGCGTTCAAGGTACGCGCCTACGCGACCGAAAGCCGGCGCAGCGACGACCTGACGACCGCCACCCCGACCGACACCAGCATGGCGTTTCGCGGCTACATCGACGGCATGGCGCGCTATCAGTTGACGCCGAACTGGACCGCGAGCGGGTCGCTCCGCCTGACGACCGACCGCACGTTCCTGCGCCGCTACGACATTTCGCGCGACGACCGGTTGCGCACCACCGCGAGCCTGGAGCGGATCGACGACAGTAGCTATTTCTCGTTGAGCGGCTGGTACGCGCAGACGTTGCGCGTCAACGACAAGCAGGGGGACCAGCCGATCGCGCTGCCTCAGATCGATTATCGCAAGCGGTTCGACGACGGCCTCGTCGGCGGGCGGTTCCAGCTCCAGCTGAACACGCTGGCGCTGACCCGCACCGATGGCCAGGACACGCAGCGCGCGTTCGCGAGCCTGCAATGGGATCTGCGCCGCTTCACGAACTGGGGCCAGGAGGTCACGTTCACGGCGTTCGCACGCGGCGATCTGTATAATAGCAACGAGATCGGTTCCTCGATCCCTAGCTATCAGGGGTTCGGCGGCTTCCGCCAGCGCGCGATCGGTGCGGCTGCGGTCGATGTGAAATGGCCGTTCATCGGTACGTTCCTGGGCGGTACCCAGCGCTTTACGCCACGGGTGCAGTTCGTTGCGGCACCGAAGGTCGCCAACCTATCGCTTCCGAACGAGGATTCGCGCGCCGTCGATCTCGACGACACCAACCTGTTCTCGCTCAACCGCTTCGCGGGCTATGATCGGTTCGAGGATTCGTCGCGCGTCACCTATGGTGGCGAATGGGCGCTGGACCTACCGGGCATCACCTTCACCACCAATGTCGGCCAGAGCTATCGTGTCGACAAGCGGCCGACGATCCTGCCAGACGGCACCGGGCTCAGCGATCGGTTCTCCGACATCGTCGGGCGCAGCGAGCTTCGGTTCCGCGACTTCGTGTCGATCGTCCACCGCTACCGGCTCGACAAGGACGGCTTCGCGATCCGCCGCAACGAGGTCGACGCGACGATCGGATCGCGCGCCACCTATGTGCTGGTCGGCTATCTCAAGCTCAACCGCAACATCGATCCTACGATCGAGGATTTGCGCGACCGTGAGGAAGTCCGCGTTGCGGGGCGCGTGCAGTTCGCACGGTTCTGGTCAGCGTTCGGCTCTGGCGTGGTCGATCTTACCAACGCATCGGAGGATCCGCTGTCCCGCAGCGACGGCTTCACGCCGATCCGCCATCGTCTTGGCGTGCAGTATGAGGACGATTGCCTGCGTCTCGGCGCGACATGGCGGCGGACGTACAACGACACCGGCGACGCGCGTAAGGGCAACAGCTTCCTGTTGACGCTGGCCTTCACCAACCTCGGCCGCTAAGCCCGCGTTCAGCTACTATGGGGCAAACCGCGCCGGATATGTGCCGTCATGGCAATGACGGTGCGGATTACGGCGTGCGATGATGGGATACCGACACTTGAAGCATGATGTTCGACTGGCGGCGCGTGGCGGCCGTGTGATCGGTTCGGTGGTTCTGGCCGCACTGACGGCGAGCGCGATCGCGCAGGCCGTGCCACCCAAGGCTGCGCAGGGCAAACGTGGGGCGCGACCTGCTCCAACCCAGCCGGCCCAGGCTCAGCCCACACCGACTCAATCCGCCCCGGCTCCCTCGGCTCCGGGCCAGACGGTTCAGGATCAGAGCGTGCCGGACAATACCGGTCTCGACATCCCGACCAATCTGCAGATCTTCGGCAAGGTCGATCCCAACGTCCGCAAGCCGACCGCGATCGTCAACGATACTGTCATCACCGGCACCGACGTCGACCAGCGCGTCGCCCTGGTGGCGATGGCGAACGAGGCGAAGCTCTCGCCGGAGGATCGCGAGCGGCTCAAGCTGCAGGTGCTTCGCCAGCTGATCGACGAGACGCTGCAAATCCAGGAAGCCAAGACCGCCGACATCACGATCACCCCCGCCGAGCTCACGCAAAGCTATGACGGCGTGTCGAAGCGCTTCAATCGTACTCCTGCCGCGATGCGCGCCTATCTGCGCGAATCCGGATCGTCCGAGCGCTCGCTCAAGCGCCAGATCGAAGGCGAGCTTGCCTGGCAGCGTTATCTGCGGCGTCGCGTCGAGCCGTTCGTCAACGTCGGCGACGAGGAGGTGAAGTCGATCATCGATCGTCTCCAGGCGGCCAAGGGCACCGACGAGTTCAATCTCAAGGAAATCTATCTCGCGGCGACGCCGGCCAACAGCCAGCAGGTCTTTGCGAACGCCAAGCAGATCCTGCAGGAAATCCAGAAGGGCGCGCAGCCGTTCGAATATTTTGCACGCCAGTTCTCGGAAGCCTCGACGCGTGCCGTCGGGGGCGATCTCGGCTGGATTCGCGCGGCCACGCTGCCGGCGCAGCTGGCCGAAGCCGCGACGACGATGCAGGTCGGCCAGGTCGCGGGACCGATCGAGGTCTCCGGCGGCTATTCGATCCTGTATCTCACCGACAAGCGGCAGGTGCTGACTGCCGATCCGCGTGATGCGAAACTCAGCCTGAAGCAGCTGACGTTGCGTTTCCCGCCGAACACCAACCAGGCGCAGGCGGCTGCGCGGGCGCAGGCGTTCGCCAAGGCGACGCAGGAATTGCGCGGCTGCGGTACGGTCGAGAAGGTTGCGGCCGGGATCGGTGCGGACGTGGTCGACAACGACACCGTCCGGATCCGCGACCTGCCGCCGCAGCTTCAGGAAGTGATGCTGAAGCTTCAGGTCGGCGAGTCGAGCCCGCCGTTCGGGTCCGCGGAACAGGGCGTTCGCGCGCTGGTGCTGTGTGGTCGCGACGAGGCGGCTGGCGGTTCGGTGCCGAACTCCGAACAGATCCAGGGGCAGCTCGAACAGCAGCGCGTCAATCTGCGCGCCCAGCAGAAGCTGCGCGATCTGCGGCGCGACGCCGTGGTCGAATATCGTTGATCGGATCGTGACCCGCATCTCGCCGTTGGCGGTTTCGATGGGCGATCCTGCCGGGATCGGGCCCGAGATCATCGCCAAGGCGTGGGATGCGCGCGCGACGCATGGCTTGCCGCCGTTCGTGGCGGTCGGTGATGCGCGGGCGATCGAGCGGGTCTGGGCCGGGCCGATCGCACGTATAGCGGATTTGAGTGCAGCGGCGGCGGTTTTCGGCGAGGCGTTGCCGGTGTTGACGGTTGGCGATGCGGGCGCGATCGTACCGGGTGAGCCCGATGCGGACGGGGCGCGCTGTGCACTGCATTCGTTGGAACTGGCGGTCGGTCTCGTTCGGACGGGCGCGGCGCGCGCGCTGGTGACCGGTCCCGTATCGAAGTCGCAACTCTACGCGATCGGCTTCAGCCATCCCGGGCAGACCGAGTTCGTCGCAGAGCGCTACGGGGTCGCGGGCGACAATGCGGTGATGATGCTCGCCGGGCCGTCGCTGAAGGTGGTGCCGATCACCACGCATGTGCCGTTGAAGGATGTATCGGCCTTGCTGACGGTCGACCTGATCGTCGCCAAGGCGCGCGCGACCGCCCGTGGCCTGTTGCGGAACTTCGGTATCGAGAACCCGCGGCTCGCCTTTGCCGGGTTCAATCCGCATGCTGGCGAGCAGGGCGCACTGGGACGCGAGGAGATCGACATCCTCGCGCCGGCGATCGCGATCCTTCGCGATGAGGGTATCGATGCGACCGGGCCGTTCGCGGCGGACACGATGTTCCATCCAAGGGTGCGGGCGACCTACGATGTCGTGATGTGCTGCTATCACGACCAGGCGCTGGTGCCCTTGAAGACGATCCATTTCGACGAGGGCGTGAACATGACGCTGGGCCTGCCGATCGTGCGGACGTCGCCCGATCACGGCACCGCGTTTGCAATCGCCGGCAAGAACCTTGCCGAGCCGGGCGCGATGATCGCGGCGATCGCGATGGCGGGTGAAGCGGCGGACCGGCGCGCTCAGACCGCTGCCCAGTCGTGAGCGAGGCTGCATTGACGGAGCTTCCCCCGCTGCGCGAGGTGATCGCGCGTTATGGGCTGAACGCGAGCAAGGCGCTTGGGCAGAACTTTCTGTTCGATGGGCAGTTGCTCAAGCGCATCGCGGCAGTGCCGGGTGACCTTCAGGATGCCGAGGTGCTCGAAGTTGGCCCTGGTCCTGGTGGCCTGACGCGCGCGTTGCTGGCGGCGGGTGCGCGGGTGACGGCGATTGAGCGGGACCGGCGGTGTATCCCGGCGTTAGCTGAACTTGGCGAGGCGTATCCGGGGCGGCTGCGGGTCATCGAGGGCGACGCGATGGAAGTCGACGCGCCCGCGCTGTTCGAGGGCAAGCCGCATATCGTCTCGAACCTGCCATATAATATTGGCACGGCGTTGCTGGTCGGGTGGCTGTCTACGTCGTGGCTGCCCTGGTGGCAGTCGTGCACGCTGATGTTCCAGAAGGAAGTGGCCGAGCGAATCGTCGCGAAGACCAATGACGATCATTATGGGCGGCTCGCGGTGCTGGCGCAGTGGCGCTCGACCGCGCGGATCGCGATGCCGGTGCACCGGTCGGCGTTCACGCCGCCGCCGAAGGTGATGTCGGCGGTGGTGCATCTGGTGCCGGTCGAGGCGCCGGAGGGGGTGAATTTTGCGGTGCTGGAGCGGCTGACGGGCGCGGCGTTCGGGCAGCGGCGCAAGATGTTGCGGCAGAGCCTGAAGGGCGTGCCGGGGGCGCTCGATGCGCTGGAGCGGATCGGGGTGGAGGCTACGCGGCGGGCTGAGACGCTGTCGGTTGCGGATTTTACGGCGTTGGCGAAAGCGGTCGGCTGATCTTCCCCCCTCCCTGGAAGGGAAGCGCCGGGGGTGGGTCGGCTTCCATATGAGGCGACGTCAGCGACACGAGCGGGCCTACCCACCCCCAACCCCTCCCTTTCAGGGAGGGGAGCGCTTCAGTCCTTGGCGGCTATTGGGGTCTTCTCGACTTGCGCGGTCGCAATCGGCGGGCCCTTGGCGATCACTGCCGCGAGTTGTGTAGCCTCAGGGCAGACACCTTTGCAGAGCGTGCGGATCTTCACAAGGTTGTCCTTCGCGCGTACCACGGCGCCCTTGGCGACGAGCGCCTCGCCCTGCCCCTTCAATGCCGCGACGTCGTTCGGCTCCAGCAGCAGCGCCTCGCGGTACAGGCGGATCGCCTTGCCTGGCAGGTCACGCGTTTCGGCGACGCGCGCGAGCAGCAGGAACGCACCCCGGTTGCGCGGATCGACTGCGACCGACGTTTCGAGCACATCGGTGGCGCCGTCGAGATTGCCCGAGGCGATCAGCGAACGCCCTTGGGCCAGCAACTGCATCGAGCGCGCGTCGATCTGGGCGTCGGGGCGCTGCCCGCTGAGCGACGTCGAGACACATACGACGGTCAGCGCGGCGGCAAGGGCAACGGACGAAAAACGCATCATCGTCTCCAGGCGGGATACAGGTTTGGCCGTGAGTTGAGCCATAGGTCGGCTGGCTAGCACGCAGCCCGGAGGCGCGCGACAAAAAAGCCGTCGGTGCCGTCCCGGCCGGGTTCGAGGCGGACGCCGTGGCCGTGCTTCGCTCCGGCGGGGAGCGACAGGGCTTCCGTCGTCCAGCCGGGGTGCGCGTTTAGGAACCAGCTGACTTGGTCAGTGCCCTCGGCGTCGAGCAGCGAGCAGACGATGTAGACGAGCGCGCCGCCGGGCTTGACCAGCGTGGCGGCAACGGAAAGCACCTGCTGCTGCGTCGATTGCAGGCGCGAGACGCGGTCGGGTGTGAGCCGCCAGCGCGCCTCCGGGTTGCGCCGCCATGTGCCGGTGCCCGAGCAGGGCGCGTCGACCAGCACGCCGTCGGCGCGACCGGCCCATTCGCTGAGCGCTTCGATTTCGCGCGTCGGGTTGAGCAGGCGGCTCTCGACGATCGTCGCGCCGGCGCGGGTTGCGCGGGGAGTCAGGCGCGAGAGGCGGTTGCGGTCGGTGTCGCAGGCGAGGATCACGCCTTCGTTCTTCATCGTCGCGGCGAGCGCGAGCGTCTTGCCGCCGGCGCCGGCGCAAAGATCGACGATGCGTTCGCCGGGCTTCGCCTGCATCGCGAGGCCGACGAGCTGGCTGCCTTCGTCCTGCACTTCGAGCGCGCCTTCGTTGAAGAGCGGGAGTGCTTCGACGTTGGTGCCTGTGGGGAGGCGGATGCCGTCTGGGGCGTGGGGGGTGGCTTCGGCTTCGGGGAGCGCGGTGAGGACGGTCGCGCGATCGGAGATCAACGTGTTGACGCGGAGGTCTAGCGTGGCGCGACCGGCTAGGTCGGTGAGTGCGGCGCCGTCGAGGCCTGAAGCGCGAAGGGCCTTGCTCAGCCACTGTGGCGCGACGCCGGCGCGGGCGCGGGGTTCGTCCTTGGCGATCGGGGCGGGTGCGTGGGTGGAGCCGTCGAAGGTCGCGGCCACTTCCGGATCGGCGTCGGCGACGAGTAGCATCGCGGTGCGACCGTTCTCAGGACGGTCTCCTGCTTTGCGGATCGCGGCGTAGACGAGTTCGCGGACGGCGCGGCGGTCCTTCGAGCCGGCATAGCGGCGGGTGGCGAAGTAGCGCGCGATCAGCGTGTCGGCGGCGGCGCCGGACTCGCGCGCGGCGGCGATGATCTGGTCGAGGAGTTCGATCGCGGCCTGGGTGCGTGCTGGGGGAGTCACTTCTGGGCTCCCGACTTCGCGTGGGTTCGGGGGGAGGCTTGGTACGGAGTGTTCGTCATCATCCCCTCCCCTAGCCCCTCCCGCGCGCGGGAGGGGAATAATTTCGGGCTTGGGGCGGGATCGCGATCGCTAACCGCCCCCTCCCCGTTATCCCGGCGGACGCCGGGACCCACGGTTGCAGTTCGGGTGATGGTTGCACGCCACGGCAGGTTCGCCGTGTCCGTGGGTCCCGGCGTCCGCCGGGATGACCGAGAGAGGTGGCAGCGATCTTTTGCGTCCTTCCCACCACGCGCGTTCCGCATCTGCGGAGTGGCCCGAGCACAAAAAGCATGTTTCCCCGCGAAGGCGGGGATCCAGACTGGGCTCCCGCCTTCGCGGGAGAACAACGAGGAGCCGGGCCGAGCTCTCACCAATTATCCACGTCTTACCGCGTCGGGTAGTTCGGCGCCTCTCGCGTAATCGTCACGTCGTGGACATGGCTCTCCATCAAGCCCGCCCCGGTGATCTGCACGAACTCCGCCCGCGCCTGAAGATCCGGGATCGTCGCGGAGCCGGTATAGCCCATTGCCGCCTTGATCCCACCGACGAGCTGATGAACGACATCCCGCGCCGGGCCCTTGTACGCGACCTGCCCCTCGATACCCTCGGGAACGAGCTTCAACTGGTCCTTGATGTCGCCCTGGAAATAGCGGTCCGCCGACCCGCGGCCCATCGCGCCGACCGAGCCCATCCCGCGGTAGGACTTGTACGCACGGCCCTGGTACAGGAACGTCTCGCCGGGGGCCTCATCGGTCCCCGCAAGCAGCGAACCGATCATTACGGTCGACGCGCCTGCCGCGAGCGCTTTCGCCATGTCGCCCGAGGTGCGAATGCCGCCGTCGGCGATCACGGGGACGCCAGCCTTGTGGCCCGCCTCGGCGCAATCCATCACCGCCGTCAGCTGTGGCACGCCTACGCCGGCGACTACTCGCGTCGTACAGATCGAACCCGGGCCGATGCCGACCTTGATCCCGTCGGCGCCAGCGCCGATCAGCGCGCGCGTCGCTTCGCCGGTCGCGACGTTGCCCGCCACCACCTGCACCGAGTTGGAGAGCTTCTTCACGCGCTCGACCGCACGGCCGACGTCGCGGTTGTGGCCGTGCGCGGTGTCGATCACGATCAGGTCGCAGCCGGCGTCGACCAGCTGTTCGGTCCGGCCGAAGCCCTTGTCACCGACCGTCGTCGCCGCCGCCACGCGCAGGCGGCCCGCCTCGTCCTTGGTCGCATCCGGGAACATCACCGCCTTCTCGATGTCCTTGACGGTGATCAGCCCGACGCAGCGATACTGCGCGTCGACCACCAGCAGCTTCTCGATGCGGCGGGCGTGGAGCAGGCGGCGTGCCTCTTCCTTGCCGACTTCGGTCGAGACGGTGGCGAGGTTCTCGTGCGTCATCAGCTCGCTGACGGGCTGTTTTGGATCGCCCGCGAAACGCACATCGCGGTTGGTGAGGATACCGACGAGCTTACCGTCCGCCTCAACCACCGGGATCCCGCTGATCCGATGGCCGGACATGAGGGCCTGTGCTTCGGCGAGGGTGGCGGTCGGCTTGATCGTGATCGGGTTGACCACCATGCCCGACTCGAACCGCTTGACCTGACGGACCGCGATGACCTGCTCCTCGACGGTCAGGTTGCGGTGGAGCACGCCGATCCCGCCAAGCTGTGCCATCACGATCGCCATGTCGGCTTCGGTGACGGTGTCCATTGCGGAGGACAGGATCGGGATGTTGAGCGCGATGCCGCGCGTCAGCTGAGTCCGGGTATCGGCCTGGCTTGGCAGCACGTCCGATTCCCCCGGATACAGGAGGACGTCGTCGAAAGTGAGGCCGAGGCGGATATCCATGAGAGCTGCCGTTCCTGGGTGTGAGGTGGCGCGCCATGTAACCAAAGGCGCGGCGTACGGCTAGGCCCCACCTTCGCGGACGTGCTATAGCGGTGCGATACACGGATGGGGGATTGTTCGATGGGCCTGATCGTTGCCGCGCTCCTGCTGGCGCTGGTGCTGCTGTACCTCTTCACCAGCATCAAGATCGTCCACCAGGGCTATCAATACACGATCGAGCATTTCGGCCGCTTCACCACGGTCGCGCGGCCCGGCTTCAATTTCTACCCCGCGTTCTTCTACCGCGTCGGGCGGAAGGTGAACATGATGGAGCAGGTGATCGACATCCCCGGCCAGGAGATCATCACCAAGGACAATGCGATGATCTCGACCGACGGGGTCGTGTTCTTCCAGGTGCTCGACTCGGCCAAGGCGGCGTATGAGGTGTCGGACCTTTACCAGGCGCTGTTGCAGCTCACGACGACCAACCTGCGCACCGTGATGGGGTCGATGGACCTCGACGAGACGCTGTCGAAACGCGACGAGATCAATGCGCGGCTGCTCAACGTGGTCGATCATGCGACGACGCCTTGGGGCGTGAAGATCACGCGGGTCGAGATCAAGGACATTCGGCCGCCGGCGGATATCGTCAATGCGATGGGGCGGCAGATGAAGGCCGAGCGCGAGAAGCGGGCGAACATTCTGGACGCCGAGGGCTCGCGCGCGTCCGAAATTCTCCGCGCCGAGGGGCAAAAGCAGGCGCGTATCCTCGAGTCCGAGGGGCGGAAAGAGTCGGCGTTCCGCGATGCCGAGGCGCGCGAGCGGGCTGCCGTTGCAGAAGCTTCGGCGACGCGGGCGGTGTCTCAGGCGATCGAGGAGGGTGGCGCTCAGGCGATCAATTATTTCATCGCGCAGAAATATGTCGAGGCGATCGGGAAGTTCGCGACTTCGCCCAATGCGAAGACGATCCTGTTTCCGGTCGAGGCTACGCAGTTGATGGGGACGCTTGGGGGGATTGGCGAGCTGGCTAAGGATGCTTTGCGGGATGCCGTTGCGTCGCCGCCGGCCAAGCCTGCCGCTCGGGGGCCGTTCGAGTTGTCGAAGTCGACCGAGGTTCCGAAAAGCTGATGGACGTGATCGGGGCGGCTGGCGCGTGGTTGATCGCGGCGTTGGTGCTGGGGATTGCCGAGCTGGCGGTGCCGGGGGTGTTCCTGGTGTTCCTCGCGATTGCTGCGGCAGTGACCGGGGTGGCGGTGTACGTCTTGCCGGATTTGCCGGTGGCGGCGCAACTGGCTGCCTTCGGCGTTTGGAGCGCGGTGACGGTGCTGATCGGGAAGCGCTGGTACCGGGATTACCCTGTCGAGGGCGGGGATCCGATGTTGAATGATCGCTCTGCGCGGCTGGTGGGTCAGGTTGTTGTGGTGGAGACTGCGCTGGTTGGCGGGCGTGGTCGGGTGCTGGTGGGCGACGGGAGCTGGCCGGCGCGTGGCAGGGATGCGGTGGTTGGCGCACGCGTTCGGGTAACGGCAGTTGTCGACGGTGAAGTCGTGGTCGAGCCCCTCTAAACCCTCTCCCTTGGGGAGAGGGAAGCCGCGTAGCGGCGAGGGTGAGGGCACGCCGTATCACGTGTCCTCACCTTCCCACCCGACTTCGTCATGCGGGCCCCTTCCTCTCCCCGAGGGGAGAGGAGTTTTAGGCCGTCTCTTTCACCTTCGGCGCCGCCTGCCGCACACCTTCGTCGACATGCTCGGCAAACTGGGCGAAGTTCTCGACGAACAGGTCGACCAGCCTGGCTGCGGTCGCGTCGTACGCGTCCTTATCCGCCCAGGTCGTGCGCGGGTCGAGGATCGCGCTGTCGACGCCCGGTACGCTCACCGGCACCTGGAACCCGAAGTTCGGATCCGTCCGGAACTTCGCATCATTGAGGCTCCCGTCGAGCGCCGCGTTCAGCAACGCCCGCGTCGCCTTGATCGGCATGCGGTTGCCGACGCCGTATTTGCCGCCGGTCCAGCCGGTGTTGACCAGCCAGCAATCGACGCCGCCCTTCGCGATCCGCTCCTTCAGCAGATTGCCGTAGACCGACGGATGCCGCGGCATGAACGGGGCGCCGAAGCAGGTCGAGAAGGTCGCGTCCGGCTCAGTCACGCCGATCTCGGTCCCGGCGACGCGCGCGGTATACCCGGATAGGAAGTGGTACATCGCCTGGTCGGGCGTGAGCTTGGCGATCGGCGGCAGCACGCCGTACGCGTCCGCGGTGAGCATCACGATGTTGCGCGGGACCGGCCCCATGTTCTCGGCCGACGCATTCGGGATGAAGTCGATCGGGTACGCGCCGCGGCTGTTCTCGGCGAGCGTATGATCGTCGAGATCGAGCAGCCGCGTCGCCGGGTCCATCACGACGTTCTCCAGCACCGTGCCAAAGCGCTTGGTGGTCGCGAAGATCTCCGGCTCGGCGTCGGCGGAGAGGCGGATCATCTTGGCGTAGCACCCGCCCTCGAAATTGAAGACGGCGGTGTCGGACCAGCCATGCTCATCGTCGCCGATCAGCGTGCGGCTCGCGTCGGCCGAGAGCGTGGTCTTGCCGGTGCCCGACAGGCCGAAGAACACCGCGGTGTCGCCGTAAGCGCCCATGTTCGCCGAGCAATGCATCGGCATCACGCCCGTCGGTGGCAGCAGGTAGTTGAGCAGGCCGAACACCGACTTCTTCATCTCGCCGGCGTATTTCGTGCCGCCGATCAGGATCAGCTTGTCGGTGAAGTTGACCGCGATCACCGTCTCGCTGCGGCAGCCGTGACGCGCGGGATCGGCGCGGAAGCTCGGCAGGTCGACGATCGTGTACTCGGCGACGAAGTCTTTCAGCGCAGCCTGCTCGGGGCGGACAAGCATCGTCCGGATGAAGAGGTTATGCCAGGCCAGTTCGGTGACGACGCGGACGTTCACCCGGTGATCGGGCTGCGAACCGCCGTACAGGTCCTGCACGAACAGCTCGTCCTTGGCGGCGAGTGCGGCGAAGAAATCCTCCTTCAGTGCGGCGAAATGCGCAGGCTCCATCGCCTTGTTGCTCTTGCCCCACCAGACCGTCGTATCCGTCTCGGCATCGCGGACGATGAACTTGTCTTGCGCCGAGCGTCCGGTATGCGCGCCGGTCTCGACGACCAGCGGACCATCGGCGGACAACGTCCCCTCGCCGCGCGCCAGCGCCGCTTCGACAAGTTGGGCTGTGACCATGTTCCAGTGCAGGGTGGCGCGGGTGTCTATCCCCTGCACGGCTAGGCCGCCGGCCGGAATACGTTCGTTGGACAAGGCATCTCTCCAGATGGTTTCGCATACGTATGTATGTCGTTGCGCCGGGATGTAGGCGGCGGCCCCGCACCGGTCAAATGAGCTGCCCTGATGCAGTTCCGATACGGCTCCAGTTGAGTGCCACAGCGGATTGGCCTACGCCGACAAGCCAACGACCGAGGCAGACGACCCAGAAATGACGGCAACGATCGCGCTGGTCGACGACGACCGCAACATCCTGACCTCCGTGTCGATCGCTCTGCAGACCGAGGGCTTCGTCACGCGCGTCTATTCGGACGGCGAGACGGCACTGAAGGCGCTGACCGACAACCCTCCGGACCTCGCGGTGTTCGACATCAAGATGCCGCGGATGGACGGGCTCGAACTGCTCCGTCGGTTGCGCGAGAAGAGCCAGATCCCGGTGATCTTCCTGACCAGCAAGGACGACGAGCTCGACGAGGCGCTCGGCCTCGCGATGGGCGCGGACGACTATATCGCCAAGCCGTTCTCGCAGCGGCTGCTGATCGCCCGCATCCGTGCGATCTTGCGGCGGACCGAACTGACGCAGTCGCCGGGCACCGAGACCGAGGCCGAAGCGGCAGGGCCCCTCGATCGCGGGCGGCTCAGCATGGATCCGGCGCGGCATCGCACGCTGTGGGGCGGCGAGCCGGTCACGCTGACGGTGACCGAGTTCATGATCCTCGAGACGCTCGCGCAGCGGCCCGGCATCGTCAAGACGCGCAACCAGTTGATGGATGCGGCGTACCAGGACGACATCTATGTCGATGACCGGACCATCGACAGCCACATCAAGCGACTCCGCCGCAAGTTCCGGCAGGTCGACCCAGCCTTCGATGCGATCGAGACATTATATGGTGCCGGGTATCGATTTTCTGAGGAATGAGCTCGGCGTCGACGGCCGCGATCTCACGCTGCGGTGGTCGGGACAGATCTCGCTCACGCGGCGTATCCTGGCGGTCAACATCTTCGCGCTGCTGCTGCTGGCGGGCGGATTTTTCTATCTCGATTCGTATCGCAGCCGCGTCGTCGACAACCGCGTTGCGCAGACCGCGCGCGAAGCACGGCTGATCGGCGAGGCGATCGCCGCGGTCGACCCGGCGTTGCGCGATCCGCTGGTGCTGAGGCTCGCGCGCGATACGGGTGCGCGGATCCGGTTGTTCGACGCGGCGGGGCGGACGACCGTCGACAGCCGCGCGCTGGGCCTGCGCAACTTCGTGCTGATGGACCCCGACAAGGAAGACTGGGACCAGACGATCGCCCGTTTCCTCGACGCGGTGATCGACGTCGTCGTGATGGCACCCCGCCCCCCGCTTTACCGGGAGCGCAGCGGCGCACAGCAATGGCCCGACGTGACCGCGATCCGCGCACGCAGCACGGTCTCTACGACGGTCTGGCGTGCGCCGGATCGCACCCCCGTATTGACCGCCGTCGCCCCGCTTCGCGCTGGCGAGGTCGTGATGACGACGGTCAACGCGCGCGACATCACGAAAACGGTGCGGATCGAACGGTTCCGGCTCAGCATGGTCCTGCTGGTCGTGTCGATCGTCTCGATTTTGTTGTCGCTGTTTCTCGCGCGGACGATCGTGCGGCCGCTCCGTCGCCTTGCCCGGGCTGCGGTCCGTGTCAGGTTGGGCCGGGCACGCGAAGTCGTGGTGCCGCGCCTGCCCTCTCGCCGTGACGAACTCGGCATGCTCGCGCGCGCGCTGTCGGACATGAGCCTCGCGCTCAGGGCGCGCATCGACGCGACCGAAGCGTTCGCCGCGGACGTCACGCACGAGATGAAGAACCCCCTCGCCTCGCTCCGGTCCGCGGTCGAGGGACTGTCGCGCGTCAAGGACCAGGCGTTGCAGGCGCAGTTGCTCGCGATCGTCCGTGACGACGTGCACCGGCTCGACCGGCTCCTCTCGGACATTTCGGAAGCGTCGCGACTCGATGCGCAGCTCAGCCGCGCCAAGTTCGAACCGGTCGACATCGCGGCGATGATCGACGGACTGGTCGCGCAGCGCGACGCACGCGGCGTGGAACGCGGGATCCGCCTGCGTTTCGATCGCAATCCCGACGACCAGACGATCATAGTCGGCGAAGGCGCGAGGCTCGAACGCGTCTTCGAGAACCTAATCGACAACGCGCTGTCCTTCTCCCCGGACGGCGGCCTCATCGCGATCTCGGCGGTCCGACAGGACGACGAACTCGTGATCCGCGTCGAGGACGAAGGTCCTGGCGTTCCCGAGGAGGCGCGCGAAGACGTGTTCAAGCGTTTCCACTCGGTCCGCCCCGACAGCGAGACGTTCGGCCAGCATTCCGGGCTTGGCCTCGCGATCGCGCGGACCATCGTCGACGGCCATCAGGGTTCGATCGTCGTCGAATCGCGTGAAGACCGGATCGGTGGCGCGCGCTTCGTCGTGCGGCTACCGCTCGCCGATATACCGTTGTAAGGAACGCACGTGGTCGAGATCTCTTCCGACAGGCTTCACGCCACGACGGTTTCGATCGATGGGATCGCGGTGATGATCGAGGGCGCGTCCGGATCGGGCAAGTCCGACCTCGCACTACGCCTGATCGACCGCGGTGCCACGCTCGTCAGCGACGACCAGACGCTCGTGGTCCGTTCGGGCAAGGTCTTGCTGGCGCGGGCACCGACCACGATCGCCGGAAGGATCGAAGTCCGCGGCATCGGTATTCTCGCCATGCCGCACGTCGAGGACGTAGCTGTCGGGCTGCTCGTTCGTGTCGATGGCGCCATCGAGCGGATGCCCGAGCGCCGTGTGCGGAAGATCGCGGGCATCGCCGTGCGCCAGTTCGCGGTCGATCCCTTCGAAGCCTCCGCCCCGATCAAGGTCGAACTCGCATTGCGCAATCCGGAGCCCCTAGAATGACGCGATCAGCATGACACGGCCAAAGGACATCCTGCTCGTCACCGGCATGTCGGGGGCGGGCAAGTCCACCGTCCTGAAGACGCTCGAAGATCTTGGCTGGGAGGTCGTCGACAACCTGCCGCTGCTGCTTCTCGACCGGCTGCTCGACGCACCGCTTCCCGAAGGATCGCCCAACGATTCGCAGCCGCTCGCGATCGGCATCGGCGCCCGGACGCGCGACTTCGATCCCGAACGGATCGTCAGCCGCATTCGGGACCTGCGCGACAGGCACGGGCTCGAGATCGGGATGTTGTTTCTCGATTGCTCGGGCGCCGAACTCGAACGCCGATATTCCGAGACCCGCCGCCGCCACCCACTCGCGCTCGATCGCCCGGCGAACGACGGTATCGGCCGCGAACGCGAGTTGCTTGCACCGCTTCGCGACTGGGCGAACCGCCTGATCGACACCACCGACATGGCCGCCAACGAACTCGCACAGCAGATTCGCATGAGTTTTGCGGGCGGGGATCTCGGAGAGCCGACGCTCTCGATTCGCTCGTTCGGCTTTGCCCGCGGCCTGCCTCGCAACGCCGACCTTGTTTTCGACATGCGCTTCCTGCGCAATCCGCACTGGGATCACGACCTGCGGCCCGGTACCGGGCTCGACGCCGACGTGTCCGCCTACATCATGGACGACCCTGCCTACGAGGCGGCGGTAAGCCGGATCGAGGAGCTGCTGATGCTGTTGCTTCCGCGCTACCGGGCGGAAGGCAAGTCCTATGTCACGGTCGCGTTCGGGTGTACCGGAGGGAGACACCGGTCGGTCCACGTCGCCGACCGGGTGGCGCGACGGTTGCGCGAAGCAGGATTTTCGCCCAGTATCGCACACCGCGACCTCGGGGCCGCACCGCAGGATGCGCTCGAAGGATCACCGGTCGTCTTATGAGTATGAAACGCTGACATGATCGGCCTTGTTCTGGTAACACACGGTCGATTGGCCGAGGAATTCGTACGCGCGATGATCCACGTCGTCGGCCCGCAGGAGCGCGTCGCGACGATTGCGATCGGTCCCGACGACGACATGGAGAGCCGCCGCGCCGACATTGCCGCGGCCATTCAGGACGTCGATACGGGACGCGGCGTGATCGTGCTGACCGACCTGTTCGGTGGCACCCCCTCCAATCTTGCCATCTCGCTGATGGAACGCGGGCGGATCGAAGTGATCGCGGGGATGAACCTGCCGATGCTCATCCGGCTCGGCTCGGCGCGCAAGTCGATGACCGTCGTCGCGGCGGTCGCGGCGGCTCGTGAGGCTGGCCGCAAATACATTTCGGTAGCCTCCGAGGTTCTCGGCGAGGCCGCCGCGTGAGCCAGGTTTCACGGACCGTCCAGATCACCAATCGTCGCGGGCTGCATGCGCGCGCGAGTGCGAAATTCGTGACGCTGGCGTCGTCGCATCCAGTCGAGGTCAGCGTGACCAAGGACGGCTCCGACCATGTCACCGGCACGTCGATCATGGGATTGATGATGCTGGGTGCTGCAATGGGCGACGCGATCACGATCAGCGCGACTGGGGATGGCGCGGAGCATACGGTGGCGGCGCTTGCCGAACTGGTCGAAGCGAAGTTCGGCGAGGATTGACCTTCTGACTCCCCTCCCGCAGGCGGGAGGGGTTGGGGGTGGGCGCGCGCTCACCATAATCGAATCATTTGCTGAGGCCGGGAGCCCACCCCCGGCCCCTCCCGCATACGGGAGGGGAGGACAAGAATGCCCCGCGAGATAACCGCCTTTTCGAACCCGCTGATCAAGTACGTCCGCGACCTGCGCGACAAACGGCATCGGCGCGCGGCCAAGCAGTTTCTCGCCGAGGGACTGCGCATCCTTACCGAAGCGCGCGAGACCGGTCGCCTGCCCCGTACGCTGTTCTACGCGGCGGCCAGCGCGAACCACCCGTTGGTGCACGCGCTGTCGATGGACGTCGAGGATGCGGGCGGCGATTCGATCCAGACCACGCCCGACATTCTCTCGAAGCTGTCCGGCAAGGATAACCCGCAAGCGGTCGTCGGCGTGTTCGATGAGTTCGACGCGACGCTCGACGATCTCGATCGCACCACGTCGGGCATCTGGCTGGTCGCAGAGCGCCTGCGCGATCCGGGCAATCTCGGCACGATCCTGCGCACTGGCGATGCGGTCGGCGCGGGCGGACTGATCCTGATCGGCGAGTCGGTCGATCCCTTTTCGGTCGAGGCGGTGCGCGCCAGCATGGGAGCGCTGTTCACGATCCCCGTCGTGAAGACCGAGTGGGAGCCGTTCCACACCTGGCTGCGCACCGGCCCCGGCCAGCTCGTCGGTCTGAGCCTCGACACCGACATCGATTACCGGGCAGCGGCCTATACCGGCCCGACCTTCCTGCTCACGGGCAACGAAGCGCAGGGCATGCCGCCCGAGATGGCCGAGGCATGCAACGTGCTCGTGAAGATCCCAATGCTGGGCAAGGCGGACAGCCTCAACGCTGCGGTCGCGACCGCGGTGATGGCCTATGAAGTGCTGGCCCGGCAGGAAAAATCCGCTCCTCTGGCCTGAACCGTTAATTTTGCCCGATTGGCGATGCTTAGCGAGTCCGGTTCAGCTAAGGGAGAGCTACGTCGTGCGAAAGCGTCGACGGAGTACGGTAAGACAGGACGAATATGGCCCGCGGTTTCAATGATGGACGAGTGACGAACGGCGCAATCCGGTCGGTGATGGCGATTGCCGCCACGCCGATGCTGATGGCGACCCCGCTGTTCGCGCAACAGGTTACGCCACCTCCGGTCGTACCGACGATGCCCTCCGCAGTGCCGACCACGACGCTTGCGCCACCGGTCATCACAGTGCCGCCGCTGAGCGACACGCAGGCCGCGCTGCTCGACAGGCTGCTGAATGGCGACATCGTGGCGCAGGGCCTGAAGTCCGCCGCCACGGCGTCGACCAACGCGCCGAGCAAGGAAGAACTCGTCCGTGCCGCGCTCGATCATGCGCGCGCCGTGCATGCCGGCCGTCTCAGCGGTGCCGATTTCCAGAAGGATTGGGGCCTGCGTCCGCCCGCCTATGATCCGACCCCGGCGTTTGCCGACGCGGTTCGGCTCGATCGGATCGCGGCGTGGTTCGCGTCGCTGCCGCCGCCCTATGCCGGCTATGACGGCCTGCGTAAGGGCCTCCAGAATTACCGCTCGATCGCCGCCGCGGGTGGCTGGTCGCCGCTCGCATCCGGCCCGGATTTCACGATCGGGGCGAGCGGTCCGCGCGTGATCGCGCTTCGCAAGCGCCTCGCGGTCGAGGACAAGGATGTCTCGACCAGCGGCGACAAGTTCGATTCCGCGCTGGTCGACGCGGTCCGTCGCGCGCAGCGTCGCTACGGCCTGAACCCGAGCGGCATCGTCTCGACCCAGACGCTCGCTGCGCTCAACGTGTCGGCGACCGATCGCGTACGTCAGATCATGGCGAACATGGAGCGCTGGCGCTGGCTGCCGCAGGACCTGCCACGCGATCGTATCCAGGTGAACATAGCCGCTGCCGTGCTGACGGTGTTCGACGGCGACACGCCCGTTCAATCGATGCGCGCCGTTACCGGTCGTCCGGGCGACGAGACGCCAATGCTCTCCTCGACGATCCACAGCATCGTCATCAATCCACCGTGGAACGTGCCGACGTCGATCGCGACCAAGGAGCTTTGGCCGAAGGAGAAGGCCAACCCGGGCTATTTCAAGCGCAACGGCATCAAGGTGATCGACGGCACGCGGCTTCAGCAGCAGGCCGGCGACCAGAGCGCGCTGGGCCGGTTCAAGTTCGATTTCGCCAACGACTATTCGGTGTATCTCCACGATACGCCCAGCCGCGCGAAGTTCGCTAGCTTCAGCCGACTTGCGAGCCATGGCTGCGTACGCCTTGAAAAGCCTGCCGAACTTGCCGACCTGCTGCTCAACGGCGATCCCAGCTGGACGCCCGAGATGGTCGATGCTGCCGTTGCCAAGGGCGACACGATCCGTGCTCGCCTGATCAAGCCCGTGTCGGTATACCTGCTCTACTGGACCGCATTTGCCAGCGGCAACGGCCAGATGAACTTCCGCGCCGATCCCTATGACTGGGACGGCATCCTCGCCTCCAAGATCGAGGCACGCACCGCGCGCCAGACGATCGCCGCTCGTTGAGAGGACAAGACATGACGATCTCCACCCGTACCCGAACCGCCATTGCCGGCGGTCTGCTCGCCGCCATGGCGCTGGCCGGCTGCTCGCGCTCCGAACCGGAGCAGCCGCCGACGGACACCAACATGGTCGAGGACACCGGCGTGACCGAGTCCGAGGCTGCGGCACCGGCTCCGGTCGAAGCCGCTCCCGTCGAGGCTGCACCGCCCGCACCGGCCGTGGTCGAGCCGCCGCGTGAAAAGCCGGTCGCTCCGGACGAGCAGATGCTCGACGACGCCGACGCCACCGGCATGACATCACGCGTGACGCGCGACGAAGCGCCGACCGAGAACGAGGACGCGCCTCAGCAGTGAGGGGACCGGATCCGGTCGGCGGTCATCCCCCGATCGGATCCGCTACGCCAGGCGCGTGACGATCGACGAGCATCTCGCTCGCGCGGTTGAGCCCGATGACTTCGACGATCCTGCCGTTGCGGCGCAGCTTGGCGACCACGTCCTCCAGCGCGCCGACCGCCGTCACATCCCACAGATGCGCACCGGTGAGGTCGATGCGGATGACGCGTGCCGTATCGCGCAGGTCGAAATGCTCGGTGAACATGTCGGCACTGGCGAAGAAGATCTGCCCACGAACCCGGTAGATACGCGTGTCGCTTGCGACGTCGTGTTCGGTAGCGACATCCGTCAGGCGCCCGACCTTCCACGCGAAGAACACGCCGCTGAGCAACACCCCGACGCCGACGCCCAGCGACAGGTCATGCGTCGCGACCGTGACGACGACCGTCGCGACCATCACCACGCTCGACACCTTGGGATGACGCACCACGTCGCGGAGCGAGCCCCAGGAGAAGGTGCTGATCGACACCATGATCATGATCGCGACCAGCGCCGCGACGGGCACCTGCGCGACCCATGGCCTGAGCGGCACCATTACGACCAGCAGGAACACGCCGGCGACCAGCGTCGACAGCCGCCCTCTCCCGCCGTAGCGGACGTTGCCCACGGTCTGGCCGATCATCCCGCATCCGGCGATGCCACCGAACGCGCCCGCAGCGATGTTCGCGAGGCCGAGCCCGGTGCACTCGCGCGCCTTCGAACTGGTCGTCTCGGTCAATTCGTCGACCACGCTGGCGGTCATCATCGATTCGAGCAACCCGACCGCGGCCATCGCCAGCGCATAGGGAGCGACGATCCGCAACGTATCCCAGGTGAAGGGCACGTCCGGCAGGCCGAACGACGGCAGCGTCGACGGCAATCGTCCAAGATCGCCGACCGTCTTGAGGGGCATCGGCACCCACATCGCGATCGCAGTGAGCACCACGATACAGATCAGCGGCGACGGGATGGCGTTCGAGATGCGCGGCATGAGGTAGATGATCGCGAGACCGCCGGCGATCATCGCATAGGCCTGCCAACTGACGCCGACCATCTGCGGCACCTGCGCGGAGAAGATCAGGATCGCGAGTGCGTTGACGAACCCGGTGCGGACCGACTTCGAGACGAACCGCATCAGCACGTCGAGCTTGGCGAGCCCGAACGCGATCTGAAGTGCACCTGCGAGCATCGTCGCGACCAGCAGATATTGTAGGCCGTGAGCGTGAACCAGCGCGGCCGCGACCAGCGCAACGGAACCTGCCGCACCCGAGATCATCGCGGGGCGTCCGCCCGCAAAGGCGATGACGATGCCGATCACGAACGAGGCGAACAGGCCGACTTCGGGGTCTATGCCCGCGACGAACGAGAAGGCGATGACCTCGGGGATCAGCGCGAACGTGCCGACCATCCCGGCGAGGATATCGCGGCGCGCGGCGGTTGGGCCGCTGAACCATTCGGCCCGGTAACGAGAAAGAGATAAGGATGTCATGGATGTATCCGCATAGGACGCGCGAACCGCGGCGCTGTCTCGGCAGGCGGTTCACTTCAGAGGCGTCGTTGCGTTGTCCGGCGGATCGGCGGCCGGAATAGCCACCCGGAATTGCACCGGGTCCAGGGCGAATGGGTGCTGGTTAGCGGCGCGCGAGGCTCAATGCAACATTCGGCCATGAACCCCCGCGCGTCATCCTGACTTTCGTCAGGATGACGGAGCGTTTGCAGCGAGTTTGACCTCTCTTAAGTGAACAGATCCACCACTTCGGCCCCCTCGCCCACCGCCTGCAGCAGCAAGGTGCGGTGGCAATGGCACGGGTCTCGTTCGTAACACAGCAGCGCGCTCGGCTTCTCCGCCGCCAGCCCGAGCATGATCGCTGCGGCCGCCTGAGCCTCGGGAAGCTCGAGCTGTTCGTCATAGACAGCGGTCAACGTTGCGACGTCGCCCTTCTTGGCCGCATCGCGTCCGCGCTTCGGCGTTCCGAGCGCTTTCAGGTGCACGTAATCGATCTCGACCTCACGCAGCGACGCGGCGAGCGAGGTCTTCGAAAACCCTGGTCGCCGCGACAACGGAAGCGCGCGGACGTCGATCACCCGCTCCACCCCCGCCGCCTTCAATGCCGCGAGGAAATCGGCCATCGTCGTGGCCTCATAACCAATCGTGAAGATCTTCGTCGGGTCTGTCATGCAGGCGAAGTGGTATTGCGGACCTGACACGGCAAGCGTCCGTCGCTATCTGACCCAAATGACCCACGATATCCATGTCATCGGCGGCGGCCTCGCCGGTTCCGAAGCCGCCTGGCAACTCGCCGAAGCCGGCCTCAAGGTCCGCTTGTCCGAAATGCGCGGCAGCGGTGAAGAGACGCCTGCGCACCAGACCGACGGCCTTGCCGAACTCGTCTGCTCGAACAGCTTCCGCTCGGACGATGCCGAAGCCAACGCGGTTGGCCTGCTTCACCAGGAACTGCGCACGCTCAATTCGCTGATCATGCGGCAGGCGGACATCCACCGCGTCCCCGCCGGCTCCGCACTCGCCGTCGACCGCGACAATTTCTCCGCCAGCGTGACCGAGGCGATCGACCAGCATCCGAACATCACGCTGGTGCGCGAACGGATCGATGCGTTGCCCGACGGCCCGGCGATCATCGCGACCGGCCCGCTCACCGCCGCATCGCTCGCTGCCGGGATCGGCGCCGAGACTGGCCGCGAGGCGCTGGCGTTCTTCGACGCGCTCGCGCCGATCGTCCACCGCGACTCGATCGACATGGACACCGCGTGGTTCGCGTCGCGCTGGGACAAGGGTGAGGGCAAGGATTACATCAACTGCCCGATGGACAAGGACCAGTATTTGGCCTTCCACCAGGGCCTGATCGACGGCGAGAAGACCCCGTTCAAGGAATGGGAGAAGGACACGCCCTATTTCGACGGCTGCATGCCGATCGAGGTGATGGCGGAGCGCGGCGTCGACACGCTGCGCTACGGCCCGATGAAGCCCGTCGGGCTCGACAACCCGAAGACCGGGCGCTGGCCGCACGCCGTCGTCCAGCTTCGCCAGGACAATGCGCAGGGCACCCTGTGGAACATCGTCGGTTTCCAGACCAAGATGAAGCACGCCGACCAGGTCCGCCTGTTCCGCACCATCCCCGGGCTGGAGAACGCCGAGTTCGCGCGGCTGGGCGGGTTGCATCGCAACACGTTCATCCGCTCACCCGAATTGCTGGACGAGACGCTGCGGCTCAAGTCGCGCCCGAACATCCGCTTCGCTGGCCAGATCACGGGGTGCGAAGGGTATATCGAGAGCTGCGGGATCGGCATGCTCGCGGGGCTGTTCGCGGCGGCCGAACTCACCGGCAAGACTCTGACGCCCCCGCCCTACGCGACCGCGCTCGGCGCTCTGCTCGGGCACATCACCGGTGGCGCAGAGGTCGAGACGTATCAACCAATGAACGTGAACTTCGGGCTGTTCCCGCCGATCATGGGCCGCACCAAGAAGGCGGATCGCAAGCGGATGTACACTGATCGTGGCCGGGCGGCGCTCGCAGAGTGGCTCAACTCTCCTCGGCAACAGCCTGAACCGGCGGACAATTCACCCGAGCCGGCTCCTTCCGCTTGACCGCGGTCGTGGCAAATTCCGGGGCGGTCATCGTTCCGGATTTGTCACGGTCGGCGTCCGCGAACTTGGTCGTCGCCTTCACCGCCCATTCGTCGAACGACAGCTTGCCGTCGCCGTCCACGTCCAGCCGCGCGTAAGCCTTGCGCCGCTGGACCAGATATTCCTCGCGCGTGATCTTCGCATTGCGATCCTTATCGTAGCGATCGAACCGCTTCTGCTCGCGCGTCCTGTCGGTCGCTTCTGGCGCGGCATCAGGTAGCGGTTCGGACGCAGCGACATTGCTGGTCTGAGCGACGGGTTGCCGTGGTAGCAGCGGTCTCGGCCTGGCATCACCGCTGAAGAACATGAACCCGGCAACGATCAAAGCGATCATCGCCGTACCGCCCGCCAGGTATCGCCACATCGCCCTGCTCCCACTTGCCACGTGGCAGCATAGGCTTTCAGACAATTGCTCCAACCCGATCGATCAGTATCCGGCCAATCTGTGCAGCATCAGCCGGGCGATCCGACGCGTCGGGCCTGGCGACTGCGCTAAAGCCGCAACGTTCTCGAACCGCGCTAACAATGCCAGTGCGCCGAGTGATCGCGCCGCACGAGGCCATCTTCCGCGAAACGCGGCATCGAACCGCGTCGTCGCCAACGTCCGCGCATGGCCGGCAAGTATCGTATCAGTCAGCCCCCTTGCCAGATCGACGAGCGCCCAGCCCTCTCCCGCAAGACCTATCCTCCGATCGTCGATCCCCAGCATCCGGGCTGCTACTTCGAACAGCCGACCACCCCGATCGGTCGCAAACGCCTCAAGCGTCGCCGTGTCGATCTCTGCCTGAAGCAAAATCTCCCACCCGTCGGTCATTGCAGCGAGCGACGAGCCCGACACGCCAGCGGTCAGCACCAGGCTTTCGATCGACTGCAATACCGGCTCCTGCGGCACAGGTGCGATCTGGAGCCGGGTGAGCGCCTCGTGCCACCACGTCAGCCGCATCTGCCCGACCATCGGCTCGCGCGTCGAACGGACGATGGTGGCTAGCCTGTCGTCGAGCGCGAACAGAGCTTCCAGTCCGGCCCGCGTGGCTGGCGGGGCGTAGCTCAGGGCAAGGGCACGGCCCGGATCGATGACAGTCATGTCCTGCCCTAACGCACCCGGGCGCATTGATCATCCCGGATCATTCGCCCTAGTCTGCTTACTGCGCAATTAACCATATCCTTTGAGCCCGGCTTACCGGGTCAGGGCGCATGACGCGGCTAGATCGATGATGATCCAGTCGGGATACCCATGACCACGAAGCACGGCATGCGAACGGAAAGAGCGACGACCGTCCTTGGTCGGCTGCGCCACGACGTACGCGGCAACACCATCGCGATCATGGCAGCGGCGATGATCCCGCTTGCCGGACTGGCCGGGTCGGCAATCGACATCGCGCGGCTGTACGTCGTGAAGGTTCGCCTCCAGCAGGCCTGCGATGCCGGTGCCCTTGCCGGACGCAAGTTCATGACGAGCAGCAACGACACGACGCTGGACAAGACTGCAAGGGACCAAGCTAGTGCGTTCTTCAAGAACAATTTCCGCCTTGGTTGGATGAACACCAAGACCGCGGTCTTCACCCCATCCAAGACGACCGATCAGCAGGTGGCCGGTGTCGCCAGCTCGCTGGTGCCGATGACGATCATGAAGATGTTCGGCGCCCCCGACGTGACGCTGACCGTGAAATGCGAGGCACGGTACGACGTGGCCGATGCAGACATCATGTTCGTGCTCGACACGACCGGATCGATGGCCTGCACGACCGCCGATGGCACGGGCGGTTGCAGCCAGTCCGTGGTGTCCTACAAGCAGGATGACGGCAACACCGGCTATTATGTCACGGAAAAGAGCGGATCGAAGCTATCCGGCCTGCGCAGTGCGGTGCTCAATTTCTACGATACGCTGGCCGGCAACGTCGATCCGACCACGAACATTCGCTACGGGTTCGTCACCTATACGTCGACAGTCAACGCGGGTTACGCGCTGACCAGCCTGTCCACCGACAATCTCGTGAAGAACTGGAACTACGAAAGCCGCAGGATTATCGGCGACGCGAACAATGGCTCGGCCAGCACCACGACATACAAGAACATCACGCAATCGACCTGCAACGGGTATGCGGTACGATCTCCGTCCAATGGCTACACGACGTCGGGCACCGCAACGACCTCGACCGTGTCCTGGACGGGGAATACATCGACGTCGACCACGGGGACCTGCACCGTGACGTCGCAGCCGGTGAAGCCCAACTGGTTTTATACACAGGTCAACTACGACGTCAGCAAGTACATTACTGGGGTCGACGTTCCCGACCCAAGCAAGATCACCGGCACGACAGCAAAGTGGCAGGGCTGCATCGAGGAGCGCACCACGACCCCCGGCGCATCGTCCTTCAGCCAGAGCAACCTTCCCTACGACCTCGATCCCGATGTGCCGGCGACGAATGACGATACGCGCTGGCGGCCGATGTGGCCTGACGTCATATATTACCGCGGGACGAGCACGTCGGCGACCAACAACGGCGTTACCTATGCTGGTAACAGCACGACGCCCTATGGCGATTATTACGTCAACACGAACGATCAGCAGTTGACCGCCTATACCAACATGATCGCCAACCCGAATCCGGCTTGGAACAAGAACATCTCGCTCGGTTACGTGTCTTGCGGGAAGAAGGTGCAACGCCTGACGAAACTTTCGCGTGACGAGGTCAGCAATTATGTCAACGCCAAGGACTTCAAGGCGCAAGGCGGCACCTATCACGACACCGGCATGATCTGGGGTACGCGAATGATTTCGCCGACCGGTATCTTCGCGGCAGATACCGCGCCGTGGCCGGGTCGGTCCGCGCCCAACCGCTACATCGTGTTCATGACCGATGGCGACATGACCCCGAACTACGAGCTCTATGGCATGTATGGCATCGAACGCTACGACAAGCGGGTCACTGGCGGAGACTCTTCGGATCAGTTGGACGATCACAATGCGCGTTTCGTGGCTGAGTGTGCGGCGGCGAAGGCACGCAACATCAAGGTCTTCGTCGTTGGATTCGGCCAGACATTGACCACGCAGCTGACCGCGTGCGCATCGCCCGGCCAGGCCTATTATGCCAGCGACAATGATTCGCTGCAGACGGCGTTCAAGTCGATCGCCAACCAGGTCGCCATGCTGCGGATCTCGAAGTGAGGAAGGCGGCCATGTTCCGTCGTATCCACCGCGACAGACGCGGCGTGACGGTGATCGAATTCGCCATGATCCTGCCTGTCATGCTGGGCATGATCATGGGGTTGGGCGAGTTGATCTATCAGGTTTACGCACAATCGATTCTTGAAGGCGCGATCCAGAAGGCGGGTCGCGATTCGGCGATCCAGGGCGGTGCGGACAATGCCGCGGCGATCGACCAGGCCGTACTCGACATGGTGAAGACGATCTCGTTCCGCGCAAGCTTCGTCGGAACGCCCACCCGAACGAACTATGAGACGTTCGCTTCGGCCAAGCCCGAGCCGTTCACGGATACGAACGGCAATGGCGTACGCGACGCCAAGGAGTGCTTCGACGACATCAATGGGAACGGCGCCTATGATACGGATCCCGGCACGTCGGGTCAGGGCGGGGCCAACGATGTCACGTTGTACACCGTCAGGATCAGCTATCCGCGCCTGTTTCCCGTCGCGAGCTTCTTCGGCGCGCCGCCGACGCAGACGATCGTCGCCAAGACGTTCCTGAAAAACCAGCCTTATGCCTCGCAGTCCGTCGTCACGGTGAAGAACTTATGCACCTGATCTCTGGATATGCCCGTACCTTGGCCTTCGCCCGCCGCTTTCGCGACGATCGATCGGGCCTCGCGCTCCTCGAATTTGCGTTCACCGCGCCGCTGGTCGTGGCGCTCGGGCTATGGGGTGTCGAGACGGCAAATCTCGCGCTCGCCAATCTGCGTGTCAGCCAGATCGCGCTCAATCTCGCGGATAATGCGTCACGCGTTGGCGCGCAGAGTTCGCTGGTGACTCAGCAACTTCGCGAAGTGGATATCAACGACATTTTCGCCGCTGCCAAGACGCAAGGGTTCGCATGGGACCTTGCCACGCGCGGACGCATCACCCTTTCCAGCCTAGAGGCGGACAAGGATGGCAAGCAGACGATCCATTGGCAAAGGTGCCTCGGCACGAAATCCGGCGCCGGCTATGACTCGAGCTATGGTCGAACGACGATTTCCGGTGGGACGCCTGCCGCTGCCGATAGTACCACAGCGCCCTATGATCCGACTGCAGGTGTCAACACCAGCACCTCCGGCAGCGACAATTCGGCGTCTCATCCGGGTAGCGTCATCACCGGCGGTATGGGCGAAACGGGTACGAAAATCGTAGCCCCCAACAACTCGGGCGTGATGTTCGTCGAGATCAATTACGACTACAAGCCGGTCGTCGGCACCGGCTGGCTGCCGAACGGGGCAGCGAAGATCCGCTATATCGCATCGTTCATCGTCCGCGACCGACGCGATTTCGGCCAGATCTACAACCCATCGCCGACGGCTGCACTGATGACCTGCAACAAGTATACGAGTTGAGGTGCAGTCGCCGCGCAAGGCAGCGACTGCACCATCCGATCACTTCTTGTACGTGACCTTTTTCACCGCAGCGACGACCTTCGCGACGTCGACCAGCATCAGCTTTTCGAGGTTCGCCGCATAGGGCATCGGCACGTCCTCGTTGGTGACGCGCAGCACCGGCGCGTCGAGGTCGTCGAAGCCGTGCTCCATCACTACCGAGACGATCTCCGAGGCGATCGAGCAGGTTGCCCAATTCTCTTCGACGATGATCATGCGGTTGGTCTTGGCGAGGCTCTTCAGGACCGTCTCGGTGTCGAGCGGGCGCAGCGTGCGCAGGTCGATGACCTCCGCGTCGATGCCTTCCTCGGCGAGTTTTTCGGCGGCTTCGAGGCTGATGCCGACGCCGATCGAGTAGCTGACGATCGTCACGTCCTTGCCCTCGCGGACGATCCGCGCCTTGCCGATCGGCAGGACGTGGTTGTCGAGCTTGGGCACGTCGAAGCTGCGGCCGTACATCAGTTCGTTCTCGAGGAACACGACCGGATCCTCGGTGCGGATCGCGGCCTTGAGCAGGCCCTTCGCGTCCGCCGCGTCATACGGCGCGATCACGATCAGGCCCGGAACGCTCGCATACCATGCCGCGAAGTTGTGCGAATGCTGGGCACCCACGCGCGACGCCGCGCCGTTCGGACCGCGGAACACGATCGGGCAGCGCATCTGGCCGCCCGACATGTAGTTGGTCTTGGCGGCCGAGTTGATGATGTGGTCGATCGCCTGCAACGCGAAGTTGAAGGTCATGAACTCGACGATCGGGCGCAAGCCCCCCATCGCCGCGCCTGCACCGATGCCGGCAAAGCCATATTCGGTGATCGGCGTGTCGATCACGCGACGGTCGCCGAACTCGTCGAGCAGCCCCTGCGTGACCTTGTACGCGCCCTGATACTGCGCGACTTCCTCGCCCATCACGAAGACGCGGTCGTCCTCGCGCATTTCCTCGGCCATCGCGTCGCGCAGCGCTTCGCGGACGGTCGTCTTGACCATCTCGGTGCCCTCGGGGATCGCCGGGTCGGAGATGCCGACCTTCTCGGCGGATGCGACGAGCTGCTGCGTGCCGCTTTCGGCCTTGGCGGGCGAAGCGCCCTCGGGAACCGGGGGTGCCTTGTCGTCCGACGGCGTTTCCTTCGGCGCGGCGTTGGCCGCATCGCCGGAGCGTGCTTCCGCAGGCTTCTGGTCGCTCGCGCTCTCGCCCTCTTCGAGGATTGTTGCGATGACGGTGCCGACCTTCACATTGTCGGTGCCCTCGGCGACGCTGATCGAGCCGATCGTGCCTTCGTCGATCGCTTCGAACTCCATCGTCGCCTTGTCGGTCTCGATCTCGGCAAGGATGTCGCCCGACTTGACGCTGTCGCCTTCCTTGACGAGCCACTTGGCCAGCGTGCCCTCTTCCATCGTCGGGGAGAGCGCGGGCATCTTGATCTCGATTGCCATCAGTACTTCTCCACCAGAACGTCGGTGTAGAGCTCGGCAGCATCCGGCTCCGGGGTCTGCTCGGCGAAATCGGCGGCTTCGTTCACGATTTTCCTGATTTCCTGTTCAAGGGACTTGAGGTCCGCCTCGGTCACGCCCTGCGCGTCGAGCAGCTTCTTCATGTGATCGATAGGATCCGACTTGTCGCGGACCGCCTGGACCTCGTCACGCGTGCGGTACTTCGCCGGATCGGACATCGAGTGGCCACGGTAACGGTACGTCTTCATCTCAAGGATGACCGGACCCTTGCCCGCGCGGACCCAGGCGAGCGCTTCCTCGGCTGCACCGCGGCACGCCAGCACGTCCATGCCGTCGACCTGGATGCCGGGAATGCGGAAGCTCTCGCCGCGGCGATACAGCTGGTCCTCGGCCGACGCGCGGTTGACGCTGGTGCCCATCGCGTACTGGTTGTTCTCGATCACGAAGATGATCGGGAGCTTCCACAGCTCGGCCATGTTGAAGCTCTCGTACACCTGGCCCTGGTTCGCGGCGCCGTCGCCGAAATAGGCCATGCAGATGCCGCCGTCGTTCGAGTATTTATGCTTGAACGCGAGGCCGGTGCCGAGCGACACCTGCGCACCGACGATGCCGTGGCCGCCATAGAATTTATGCTCGGTCGAGAACATGTGCATCGACCCGCCCTTGCCCTTCGAGATACCCGAATTGCGCCCGGTCAGCTCGGCCATGATCACCTTCGGGTCGATCCCGTAGGCAAGCATGTGGCCGTGATCGCGGTAGCCGGTGATCACCGAATCGGTCTCGCCGTTTAGCGCGGACTGAAGCCCGACAGCGACGGCTTCCTGGCCGATATACAGATGGCAGAAGCCACCGATCAGGCCCAAGCCATAGAGCTGGCCCGCTTTTTCCTCGAAACGGCGGATCAGCAGCATCTGCCGATACATTTCGAGCAGTTCGTCCTTCGACGCTTCGTACGGCTTTGGTTCGGCCGGTCGTTCGCGGTTCGTAATCGGCGGTTCGGCGATTGCGCGTGCTGGTGGGGGGGTCTTGGCCACGATGTGGGAAACCTCGTTTTCCGTAGGGGAGTTGAGGGAGCCTATAGGCGCGGACGGGGCGGAACATCAATTCCCGTCTGGGGTATGTCCGTTTTGGGGGCTTGGGATGGGAGGATGCCGGGTCTGCGCCACTATCCCGAGCCCAAGCAAAGCTCCGGTTGCCCTGCCCGTTCACCCAAGCCTAAAGCCGGTCGCAATGGACTCCATCGCAGACCCCCACCAGCATCCCTTACGGATCGCCAATTTCCGCGCCTATTGGCTGTCCCGTTTCACCGGCACCATAGCCGTCAGCGCGATGTCGATCGTGATCGGGTGGCAGGTCTACAACATCGCCCGCGAGACGATGGATATCCGCCAGGCCGCGTTCATGCTCGGCATGATCGGCTTCGCGCAGTTCGTACCGCTGTTCCTGCTTACCCCAATCACTGGCCTAGTCGCGGACAGCTTCGACCGCCGCTGGATCGTCCGGGGCACGACCGCGCTACTCGTACTGACCGCCGCGACGTTGTGGTTGCTGACCTGGACCGGACACCTGACGCTCGGCGTGCTGTTCGTCGCTGCGGTAGCCTTCGGTGTCGCCCGAGCCTTCTCCGGCCCAGCCTATTCCGCGCTGGCCCCCAACCTGGTCCCCCGCGCCGTCCTCCCGACCGCGATCGCGATCAGCTCGATCGCGTGGCAGGTCGGCACCATCGCGGGCCCCAGCGTCGGTGGCCTCCTCTACGCGATCCACCCGGAGGTCGCGTACGGCGTCGCGACGATCCTGTTCGTCGTCGCGCTGCTCTTCATGTTCCTGATCGGCCCGGTGCCGCAGCCCGCGGCGCAGACCGATCACCGTCCCCTCGCCCGTATCATCGAGGGCTTCACCTATGTCCGGCGCAACCGGCTCGTCCTCGCGACCATCACGCTCGATCTGTTCGCGGTGCTGCTCGCCGGCGCGACGTCCCTCCTTCCGGTCTATTCGCGCGACATCCTCCACGTCGGCTCGCAAGGGCTCGGCGTTCTCGCGGCGGGCATGGGGATCGGCGCGGCGGTGACGGCAATCTGGTTCTCGGTCCGCCCGATGAGCACCAATGTCGGCGTGAAGATGCTCGCGGCCGTCGTCGTGTTCGGCCTCGCGATCCTGACCTTCGGCATAGCGACCCCCATCGTAAACCTGATCGGCATCGCGCCCGGCACGATCGGCGGCATCCCCGTCCAGCCCGCCTTCGTCCTCAGCCTCGTCGCGCTGATCGTCGCGGGCGGCGCGGACATGATCTCGGTATATGTCCGCCAGTCGCTGATCCAGCTCCACACGCCCGACGCGATGCGCGGCCGCGTCAGTGCGGTGTCGCAGCTCACCATCTCGGCCTCGAACGAACTCGGTGAATTCGAGAGCGGGGTGATGGCGTCGCTGCTCGGCCCGGTCGGCGCAGTGGTGTTCGGCGGCGTCGGTGCTATTGCGATCACGATCGGCTGGGCGCGACTGTTCCCGGAACTAGGCCGCGCGAAAACCTTTGATCCCCCAGAGATCCTAGAGACAGAACCCGAACACGGAGAAGCCAAGCCATGAAGGCCAACTCGATCCTCGATACGATCGGCAACACGCCGCACGTCCGCCTGTCGAAGCTGTTCCCCGAATCCGAAGTCTGGGTGAAGTCCGAGCGTTCGAACCCCGGCGGGTCGATCAAGGACCGCATCGCCCTCGCTATGATCGAGGCGGCCGAGAAGGACGGCCACCTTCAGCCTGGCGGCACGATCATCGAGCCGACCAGCGGCAACACCGGCATCGGCCTTGCGCTTGTCGCCGCGGTGAAGGGATACAAGATCGTTCTCGTCATGCCTGAGAGCATGTCGATCGAACGCCGTCGCCTGATGCTCGCATACGGTGCGACATTCGACCTGACCCCGCGCGAGAAGGGCATGAAGGGCGCGATCGAGCGCGCGAAAGAACTGGTCGAGCAGACGCCCGGCTCGTGGATGCCGCAGCAGTTCGAGAATCCTGCGAACATCGCCGTGCATGTCGCTACGACCGCACAGGAAATCCTCGCCGACTTCCGCGATACGCCGATCGACGTGATCATCACCGGCGTCGGCACCGGCGGTCACATCACCGGCGTCGCCGAAGCGCTGAAAAAAGAATGGCCATCGCTGAAGGTGTATGCGGTCGAACCCGCCGCCTCGCCGGTCATCGCCGGGGGCCAGCCCGGGCCTCACCCAATCCAGGGCATCGGCGCAGGCTTTATCCCGGTGAACCTTCATACCCAGGCACTCGACGGCGTGATCGAGGTCGACGCCGCGGTGGCCAAGGACATGGCGCGTCGATCGGCGACCGAAGAGGGCATGCTGGTCGGTATCAGCTCGGGCGCGACGCTCGCAGCGATCCTTCAGAAGCTGCCCGATCTGCCTGACAACGTTCGGGTTCTCGGATTCAACTACGACACCGGCGAGCGCTATCTGTCGGTCCCGGACTTCCTGCCCGAACAGTGAAGACCGATCTTCCCGCGCGCGGCATCAACGTGCTGCGCGCCACCCTCGTCGGTATTTCCGCGCTGGCGATCGTCGGGCCTGCGCTGGTCGTCGCCAACGCGCCGACGATCGTCCACGTGTCGAAGCGGGTCAAACTCCCGCCCGGTCGGGTCGTGCCGCAAGCCGAAGTGCCTGAGGTCGAACCCGTCAAGTTCGTCGATCTCAGCCCCGATGACGCGAGTGCGTTCAACGCGACGGTGCCGTTCTCGACCGATCCCAACCCGGCGGCCCGACCGTTCCGCTTTGCCGGCGGCCCGGACGATCTGGCGCGCGCGACCGACTGCATGGCGGCAGGCATCCTCTACGAGGCCGGCGACGACACGCTCGGCGAGCGCGCGGTCGCGCAGGTCGTGCTCAACCGCCTGCGCCACCCGGCCTTTCCAAAGACCGTGTGCGGGGTTGTTTTCGAAGGGCAGGACCGTTCGACCGGCTGCCAGTTCAGCTTCAGCTGCGACGGCGCGCTCACTCGCTGGCATCCGACCGACGACGCCTGGCGTCGCGCGCGCGAAGTTGCGGCCGCTTCACTGTCGGGGGTGGTGTTCAAGCAGGTCGGCTATGCGACGCACTACCATACCGACTGGGTGGTGCCGTACTGGCAGTCGAGCCTCGACAAGATCACCGCGGTGAACACGCATCTGTTCTTCCGCTGGTCGGGCTGGTGGGGCACGCCGCCTGCGTTCGGCCGTCACCCGGAGACGGTCGAGCCGGTCATCGCGCAACTCGCCGAGCTGTCGGATGCGCACAAAACCGGCGCTGCTTTAGCTGAGGCGGATGCCGCGATGGCAGAGGCTTCGATCGCGATGGGGTTTGGGCCCGTTACCGAGACGACACCTGCTCCCGCGGTGCCAGTCGATGGCGATACGATCCTCGTAGCCCTGCCCCGTGGCCAGACCGCCGACGGACTTACTGCGCTTGCGGCTCAAGCGTGTGGAGACAAGCCGTTCTGCCGGTACATGGCGTGGACGGACGGCAGCAAGGCGGCGACGTCGCTCCCGCTGGCACCCGCCCAAACCGCCGCGCTCAGTTTCAGTTATCTGCGGGATCGGGCCAGCGGCTACGAGAAGTCGCTCTGGAACTGCCGCCAGTTCAAGCGCGCCGACCCCGCTCAGTGCGTGAAGGTCCAGGCGACGTTGACTGCGTTGCCGGTACCGGTTGTTGCCCCGCCGGGCTCGGTTCCCGCGACGGTCGAACTGGATGGCGTACGGCGCAAGCCCACCGCAACCACTTCGCCTCCTATGACTACGGTTGCGCAGACGCCAGCCACCGCTAGGCCCAAATAGCCGCTAAGCCCCGTTCGTGCCGAGTAGAGACCGAGTAGCCCGCAGGGCGTATCGAGGGCTCATATCGAGGTACAATCACCGCCCGGTCTTGTCCTTCGATACGCGCTCTCTACAAGCTCGATCGCTACTCGGGACGAACGGGTGGGTTTGGTAGTGCTTATTCGGGATAGGCGGCGGACCGCTCCGACAATCCGCCCCCATCCGATCAGGCCGCCATGAACATCTCGGGCGGCAGCGCCATCAGCGACTCCGCCCCACCCTCGATCTTCCGACGCAGCGCGCCTGCATCCGGCAGGATCCGCTCGGCGTAGAAGCGCGCCGTCACCAGCTTGGCGTCGAGGAACGCAGCCTCGCCCTCGCCCGCCGCCTTCAACTTCGCGGCCGCGACCGCCATCCGCAGCCACATGACGCCGACCGCGACGATCCCCATCAGGTGCATGTAGCTGACCGCGCCCGCGCCGACGTTCTCGGGGTTCTTCATGCCGTTCGCCATGAACCACATCGTCGCCGCCTGAAGCTGGCCGTTCGCCTTCTCCAGCGCCTCGGCAAACGCTGCGGTCGCCGGATCAGCCTTCGCCGCGGCGACGTCGTCCGCCACCAGCTTGAATAATGCCTGGATCCCGCGCCCGCCGTTCTGCGCGAGCTTGCGCCCGACCAGGTCCATGGCCTGGACGCCGTTGGTGCCCTCGTAAATCATCGCGATCCGGGCATCGCGGACATATTGCTCCATGCCCCATTCGGCGATGTAGCCGTGGCCACCGTAAACCTGCTGAGCGTTGGTCGCGATCGCATAGCCCATGTCGGTGCCATAGCCCTTGATGACCGGGGTCAGCAGGCTGATGATGTCGCCGGCAAGCTGGCGCTCTTCCTCGGTCTCGGCGTGATGCTCGAGATCGGCCTGGAGCGCGGTCCACAGGATCAGCGCGCGCAGGCCCTCGGTCAGCGACTTGCCCTCCATCAGCATGCGGCGGATGTCGGGATGGACGAACAGCGTGTCCGCCTTCTCCTGCGGCTCTTTCGGCCCGGTCAGCGCGCGGCCCTGGCGACGGTCCTGCGCGTACTGGACGGCGTTCTGGTACGCGACCTCGGCCACGCCGAGACCCTGCAAGCCCACGCCGAGACGTGCGGCGTTCATCATGATGAACATCGCGGCAAGGCCCTTCATCTCCTCGCCGACGAGCCAGCCGGTCGCCGAATCATAGTTCATCACGCAGGTCGAATTTGCGTGAATTCCCATCTTGTGCTCGATCGACCCGCAGGTGACGCCATTGCGCGCACCCAACGAGCCGTCTTCCTCGACGATGAACTTCGGCACCACGAACAGCGAGATGCCCTTCGAGCTGTCCGGCGCACCCGGCGTCTTGGCTAGCACGAGGTGGATGATGTTCTCGGTCAGATCATGCTCGCCCGACGAAATGAAGATCTTGGTGCCGGTGATCGCGTACGAACCGTCCGCCTGCGGCTCGGCCTTGGTGCGGATCAGGCCGAGATCGGTGCCGCACTGCGGCTCGGTCAGGTTCATGGTGCCGCCCCATTCGCCCGACACCATCTTCGGCACGTACATCGCCTTCTGGGCGTCCGAGCCCTTGGCGATCAGCGCGGCGATCGCGCCGTGCGTGAGCCCTGGATACATCGCGAACGCCATGTTCGACGAGATCATGTATTCCTGGAACGCGGTCGAGACGACGTGCGGCATCCCCTGTCCGCCATATTCGGGCTGGTTCCCGAGCGTCGCCCAGCCGCTCTCGACATACTGCTTATACGCTTCCTTGAAGCCGTCCGGCGTCGTCACCGAGCCATCCTCATGCCGCGTGCAACCCTGCTGGTCGCCCGACAGGTTGAGCGGGAACAGCACTTCGGCGACGAACTTGCCGCCTTCTTCGAGCACCGCATCGACGACGTCGGGCGAGGCCGCGTCGAAGCCGGGAAGGTTATTGTAGCGATCGAGATCGACGACATGCTCGAGGACGAAACGCGTGTCGCGGACGGGGGGCGTATACTGGGGCATGGTTTATCCTTGGTTGTCCTGGGCGCGGCTCACTTCGAGGAGGGCCACGAAACTGGTGAGTTCGTCGATGGCAAGATCGATGTCGCGCTTCTGCGCGGTCAGCAGCGCGATCCGCGCCTGACTGCGCTCGATCACGACCTGGCGCTGCGCACGGCGGCCATCGCCGAGATCGTAGAGGTCGATCATCTCGCGGATCTCGCCGAGGCTGAACCCGACACGCTTGCCGCGCAGGATCCACGCGAGACGCGCGCGGTCGCGGTGTGAATAGATGCGCTGGGTCCCGCGACGTTCGGGCGCAATCAGGCCCTCGTCCTCGTAGAACCGGAGAGCCCGCGCGGTGACGTCGAACTCGGCCGACAGGTCGGAGATCGTGAAGCTCTCGCGATCATGCCGCGGCTCGATCACCGCGTAGGATTGCGGGGTCGCCTGCAATCGAGGGGATGCTTGTGTCGCCATCCCCGGAGAAATAACTCTCGTTTACGTCAACGTCAATTGCCGCAAAGCAACTTTCCCTTCGTCGACCGCAGCGTCGCAGCCTCCGATCGCGATTCGCTGAGCCGGTTGACGGTCAGTGCCGCGAGCGACGCGCGGCCAGTACAGAGGGACTCGCAGGCTTCGGGGACTTCGGCGGGAAACACGATGCGATCGCCGTCGAAGCGTGCGTCGAACTTGCACGCACCGAACGCGAGCTTGAGCGCGTCGCCTGCTCGCTCCACGGTTCCCGACGCGGCGCACGCCTGGTCCTCGCCATAGTCGACGCTGACGCCGACCCGCGCGATCTTATCGTTGCTGACGACGCAGATGCGGTCCGTATCGCGCGCCCACGACCCCTGCAGAGGCGCGTTCGGGTCGGACACGATCCCGGCCGTCTCGGCCGCAGCTTCGAGCCGAGCCCCCGCGCTGTCCGCCACAGCAGTCGTCGGCTCCGGCCCACACCCGCCGAGCATGAGCGCGAGCAGCAGCAAGCGCTTCATTCGGCCGGCACCAGTCTGCCCCCTTCGATCCGCCGGAAGAAGCACGTCCGCTCGCCGGTATGGCACGCCGGCCCCGCCGCATCGGCGATCACCCACACCGCATCCTGGTCGCAATCGATCCGAAGCTCGGCGACGCGAAGCACGTTCCCCGACGTCTCACCTTTCTTCCAGAGCTTTTCCCGACTGCGCGACCAGAAATGCGCTTCGCCGGTCGCCTGCGTTTCCGCCAGCGCCTCCGCATTCATGTGCGCGACCATCAGTACGTCGCCCGATACGCGATCGGTGACGACCGCGGTCAGGAGGCCGGCGGAATCGAATTTCGGATCGAGCGTCAGGCCCGTGTCGCGGCTGTGTGTCATGGCCTGGATATACCCGAAACCCGGCCCGATGCGACCAGCGGCGCGCAATGTTATTACAAACAGGCGACAAGCCGGCGATCCGCTCGTATAGGGCAGCTTCCGCACGACGTGAGAACCGGCATGCTGACGACAAACCCTTATGATGACGACAAACTCCGCGAAGAATGCGGGGTGTTCGGCGTTTCGGCCACCGATGGCGCAGCCGCGCTCGTAGCCTTGGGGCTGCACGCGTTGCAGCACCGCGGGCAGGAAGCTGCCGGGATAACCACCTTCGACGGTGCCAATTTTCACACCCACCGCGCAATGGGTCATGTCGCGGGCAATTTCGACCGCGACGACGTGATCCGCTCGCTGCCAGGCACCGTCGCCTGCGGCCATGTCCGCTATTCGACGACCGGCGAGACCGCGCTGCGCAACGTCCAGCCGCTCTATGCCGAGCTGTCGACCGGTGGCTTCGCGATCGCGCATAACGGCAACATCTCGAATGCGATGCGCTTGCGGCGTGAGCTCGTCCGTCGCGGCTCGATCTTCCAGTCGACCAGCGATACCGAGACGATCATCCATCTCGTCGCGACCTCGAACTACCGCACGCTGCTCGATCGGTTCATCGATGCGCTGAAGCAGATCGAAGGCGCCTATTCGCTGATCGTGATGACGCCCGAGGGCATGATCGCCTGCCGCGATCCGCTCGGCATCCGCCCCCTCGTCATGGGCAAGCTCGGCGACGCGGTGATCTTCGCCTCGGAGACGGTCGCGCTCGACGTGGTCGGCGCCACCTTCGTCCGCGCGATCGAGCCGGGCGAGCTGGTCATCGTCCAGGGCTCGGAGATCCGCTCGATCCGCCCGTTCGCGCTGATGGCGGCGCGGCCGTGCATCTTCGAATGGGTGTATTTCTCGCGCCCCGATTCGATCGTCGACGATCACTCAATCTATTCGGTCCGCAAAGCGATCGGCGCGCAGCTCGCGATCGAATCGCCGGTCGATGCCGATCTCGTCATCCCGGTCCCCGATTCGGGCACGCCGGCGGCGATCGGCTATGCGCAGCAATCCGGCATCCCGTTCGAGCTCGGCATCATCCGCTCGCACTATGTCGGCCGCACGTTCATCTCACCGGGTGACAAGGTCCGCCATCTCGGCGTCAAGCTCAAGCACAACGCCAACCGTGCGCTGATCAAGGGCAAGCGCGTCATCCTCGTCGACGATTCGATCGTCCGCGGCACCACCTCGCTCAAGATCGTCGAGATGATGCGCGAAGCCGGTGCTGCCGAAGTGCACATGCGGATCGCGAGCCCGCCGACGCGGCATTCCTGCTTCTACGGCGTCGACACGCCCGAGCGCGAGAAGCTGCTCGCGGCCAAGCTCGATCTCGGCGGCATGACCGGCTTCATCCACGCCGACAGCCTCAACTTCATCTCGATCGACGGCCTCTACAAGGCACTCGGCGAGGCGAAGCGCGCGGACGTCCGCCCGAAATATTGCGACGCGTGCTTCACCGGCGACTATCCGACCACGCTGACCGACCATGACGAAGGCTCGGAAGTCGACCAGTTCGCGATGCTCGCCGAACGCGTCATCTGATACCCGCGGAGCTATTATGACGGACAAGCCTCTCGAAGGCCGGCTGGCCTTGGTCACCGGTGCCAGCCGCGGCATCGGCGCCGCGACCGCGATCGCGCTGGCGGCAAAGGGCGCGCACGTCGTCCTGACCGCGCGCACGCCAGGTGGTCTCGAAGAGGTCGAGGCGACGATCCACGCGGCCGGCGGCTCGGCGACGATCGCCCCGCTGGATCTGGCGGAAAGCGAAGCAATCGCCCGCCTCGCTACGGCGATCGGTGACCGCTGGGATGCGCTCGATATTCTCGTGCTCAACGCCGGCATGCTGGGCTCGCTGTCGTCGGTGCCGGCGATCGATCCCAAGGAAATGGCGCAGGTCCTGACTTTGAACGTCAGCGCGCAGGCAGCGCTGATCGCAGCGTTCGATCCGATGTTGAAGAAGGCCAAGTCGGCGCGCGTGATCGGCGTGACGTCCAGCGTAGGCCGCAAACCCCGCGCCTATTGGGGCCTCTACGGTGCTTCGAAGGCTGCATTCGAAACGCTCCTCGGTGCGTATGGCGACGAGATGGCCGAGATCAGCGCCATCCGCACCGCGATCGTCGATCCCGGCGCGACGCGGACCAAGATGCGGGCGCGAGCGTATCCGGGCGAGGATCCGAACTCGGTCAAGGAACCGACAGTCGTGGCAGATCGCATCGTCGCGCTGGCGATCGAAGGCTTCGAAGCTGGGCATTTCGAGCGGGTAGCCTAACCGTTCTCCTGCGAACGCAGGAGCCCAGGATCACAATCGCTACCGCCCGTTACCCTGGGTTCCTGCGTACGCAGGAAAACGCTACCGCTTCACCAGCGTAACCTGCGCGACATCGATCCCGCCGCCGAGAAACCCGCCCTCGCAATACATCAGGTAATAGCGCCACAACGCGACGAACCGCGCATCGAACCGCGCCGGCAGCCGCCCCTCCGCCACCGCGGCATCGAACGCAACCCGCCACCGTCGCAACGTCTCGGCATAGTGCAGTCCGAACCCGCGCCGGTCCTCCCACGCGAGCCCCCGCGCCTCCGCAAGCGCGCGAAACCGAGGCTCCGACAACAGCATCCCGCCCGGAAACACGTAGCGCTGGATGAAGTCGACACTCCGCGAATAGGAATCGAAGATCGCATCGTCGATCGAGATATACTGCAACGCCGCGCGCCCGCCCGGCTTCAACGCGCGCGCGATCGCGTCGAGATAGACCGGCCAATATTCCTCGCCGACCGCCTCGACCATCTCGATACTCGCGACCGCATCATAGGTGCCGGTGACGTCGCGGTAATCGGTCAGCGCCACGCGTACGCCGTCGAGCCCCGCTGCGCTGATCCGGTCGTCGACCTGCCGCTTCTGCTCCGTCGACAGCGTCAGCGCATGAACGCCGACACCCGCGCGCGCTGCCATCTCGGCGAACGATCCCCAGCCGCAGCCGATCTCCAGGATAGTGTCGCCTGCCCGCGCCCCAGTCCGGTCGAGGATCGCACGCAGCTTGGTCGCCTGCGCCGCCTCATGTGGTTCGGCGTCGTCGAACGGCTCGGCAAAGATCGCGCTCGAATAGGTCAGGCTGGGATCAAGCCACGTCTCGTAAAAGTCGTTGCCGAGGTCATAATGCGCCGCAATGTTCTTCCGCGATCCGGTCGGGTCGTTGCGCCGCATCCGGTGCCACGCCCGCGCCGCCAGCCGCACCACGCCGCCCGACCGTGCCGAACTCCCGAGCGAGCGGCGGTTCCGCATGAACAGGTCGAACAGCGGCACCGGATCGGGGCTCGACCAGTCGCCTGCCGCCCAGCCTTCGTACCAGCCGACCGACCCCGCGGTCGCGAGCCGGACAAGCGCGCGCCAGCGGTGCAAGGTCACGACGGGCAAAGGCCCAGGTGCGCGACCGCCGATTAGCCGCCGCGTGCCGTCGGGCAAGTGCGCGTCTATGCCGCCGCTCTCTAGCCCGGCGTCGATCCGGTCGAGCAGACGGTGAAACACCGGCGCGACGAGGCGCGCGACCGTGGAACCTTGCGCGGTGGGCACATCATCGAAAGCGGGAACGGCAGTCATCGCGGCGCTCCATGCAACAGGGGCCGCGGCTAGGAAAGAGGCAGGCTTCAAACACTCGAACATGAGGCCTGCCGCTCACCCCCAAGCAAACCGTCATCCTGACGACGTGCGATGGTGGCCGCTACTCAGCGTGCGTGCCGCCCAGCCTCGAGCGCCCGCTCGCGGCCTTCGCGGTGGCCGACGATCTTCGCCGGGTACGCCTTCGGCCGGCAGCCGGACTCGTCCGGATCATGGATCGCTTCGCCGGTCACCTTCGCAAGCTCCGGCACCCATTCGCGGATATAGTCCCCCGCATCGAACTTCTCCGACTGCGTCAGTGGCGCCATGATGCGACCGAACATGTTCGAATCCACTCCGGTCCCCGCCACCCACTGCCAGTTCACCGAATTATTCCCGTAATCGGCATCGACTAGGCAATCCCAGAACCACCGCTCGCCCTCTCGCCAGTCGATCAGCAGATGCTTCACCAGGAAACTCGCCGTGATCATCCGCACGCGGTTATGCATCCATCCGGTCGCCCAAAGCTGGCGCATCCCGGCATCGACGATCGGATAGCCGGTCTTGCCCTCCTGCCACGCCTTGAGGTCCGCCTTGGCCTCCTTGCCCGAGCGCCAGGGCAGCTTATCGAACTTCGGCCGCCCGTTCGTATCGCCGTAGTCCGGCATCGTCAGCACGACGCCATCGGTGAAATCGCGCCACGCCAGCTCCTTGCGAAACGTCGTCGCATCGCCGTGACCATCGACCGCATGCCACACCGCACGCGGCGAGATCTCGCCGAAATGGAGATGCGGCGATAGGCGCGAGGTGCCCTCGATCGACGGTATGTTGCGATCCACGTCATACGCCTCGACGATCGGCGCCATCGCCTTCGCGTTCTTCAACGCCTGCGCCTCGCCCGGCGTCCAATCGCCGAACCCGGTCGACCAGTCCGGCTTGGTCGGCAGGAGATCCCAGTCCGCCAGTGTCTCGGTTTTTGGCCATTTCGACGGCGCCGGGATCGTCCGCGGCGCCGGCTCGGGATCGCCGGGCGGCATCATCTGGTTCAGCGCCTTCCAGAACGACGAATAGACCTTGAACTGCCCGCCCGACCCCGTCTTCACATCCTCGACGCGGGCAAGGTGGTTGCCGTCATGCAGGCACAGCCGATCGCCAAGCGCTGCTTCGGCCTTCCGCCACCAAGGCTCGTAATGCCGGATCGCATGCACCTGCTCGGCACCGGTTTCCTTCATCAATACCGTCAGCACCTCGACCGCATCACCGCGTCGCAGGACCAGCTTCGATCCCTTGTCCGCCAGCGACTTGCCGAACGAGTCGAGCGTGTGGTGCAGCCACCACCGCTGAGCGCCCCCCATCTTCCATTTCCCCGGCGCGTCGTCGTCAAGCACGTAGACCGGGATCACCGGCCCGGCATGCGCGGCGGCGATCAGCGCGGGGTGATCGTGAAGGCGGAGGTCCTGGCGAAGCCAGAGAAGAACAGGTGTCGTCATCGCATGCCCAACGCAGCAAGCCGCGATCCAGCATCACGCCGCTGCGAAAGTTTCCCCCAGCGTCATGATCGCCGCCACGTGTCGTTCGGCGATCGCCAGCGCGTCCTCGCCGTACCCGCCGCCCACCGTGCTCGCGAGCGGCACGCCGCGCGCAATCGCGAGGCGAGCGACAAGCCGTTCACGCCTTGCCAGACCGTCCAAGGTCAGCGCTAATCGCCCGAGCCGATCGCCCTCGAACGGATCCACGCCAGCCTGATACAGGATCAGCTCCGGCCGGAACTCGTCCAGCAACGGCACCAGGGTCGCCTCCAGCGTCGCCAGATATGCCTCGTCGTCCACCTTGTCCGGCAACGGCACGTCGACCGTCGAACGCGCCTTCCGCACCGGGAAATTCTTCTCCGCGTGGATCGAATAGGTCGCGATCTCCGGGCGTCCGGCCAGCAGCGCCGCGGTCCCGTCGCCCTGATGCACGTCGCAATCGACCACAAGCACGCGTGCCACCCGCCCCTCGTCGATCAGCCGCGCCGCCGCCACTGCGAGATCGTTGAACACGCAAAACCCCGCGCCGGTGTTAGCCAGCGCATGATGGCTCCCGCCCGCTGTGTTCGCCGCGAACCCGTGCTCCAGCGCAAGGCACGCCGCGAGCCAAGTCCCGTGCGGCACGATCGCCGCACGCGACGCCACCGCCGCGGTCACCGGGAAGCCGATCCGCCGCTCCTTCTCCTTCGGGACTTCCGCGCGGAGCACCTCGGCGACGTAATTCTCGTCATGCACCGCCTCCAGCCACGCAGTCGGCGTCGTCTCGGCGCGGTGCCACGCGACCGCATCGCCCTTTTCGAGCAGCAGGTCGCGGATCAGCCCGTTCTTGTTCCAGCGATAGGTCGAGCGCGCCGGCGCCGGGGTGACATAGTCGGGATGGTGGACGACAGGGATCATGCTCCGTAGGTAGGAGCGCGCCTGCTGACTCCCAAGTTACCCGAGCCCCAAGCCCCTGCGTTGCGGAGACTATTTTGACCGACGTTTCGACCCTGCCCTACCGTCCTTGCGCCGGCATCATGCTCATGAACGCCGAGGGCAAGATCTTCGTCGGTCAGCGCAACGATTCGCCGTTGGAGGCGTGGCAAATGCCGCAGGGCGGGATCGACCCCGGCGAGGCCGCCGAAGCCGCCGCGCTGCGCGAACTCGGCGAAGAAACCGGCGTGATGCCGGACAAGGTCGAGCTGATCGCCGAAGCGCCCGGCGAGTTCGTCTACGACCTTCCCCCCGAACTGCTCGGCAAGGTCTGGAAGGGCAAATGGCGCGGCCAGACGCAGCGCTGGTTCCTTTACCGCTTCCTCGGCACCGACGCCGACGTGAACATCGCCACCGACCACGAGGAGTTCCGTGCATGGCGCTGGAGCGATCCCGCCGACCTGCCGCGGCTGATCGTGCCGTTCAAGAAGGCGCTCTATGAACAGGTACTCGCCGCCTTCGCGCCACATCTCGGCGCAATCTCGACACGCTGAGCAGTTCCCAATCCGTCACGCTGCCGTTACGGAACGGCTGTGCGCCGCTTAGCCCCTCTCCTGCTCGCCCCGTTGCTGCTGGCGAACGCGCCCGATCCGCAATCGGTGATGATCCCCGAGACGATCCGCGCGATGCTCGACGCTGCGCTGGAGGCGGGTAACGAGGCGGACGTCAACACGATCGCCAAATACGCGCGCGCTGCCGATCCGCTCAGCGGCGACGCGGTGCTGGCGATCGCCGAGAAGTGGAAGGCCGACCGCGCCGAACAACGGACGCAGGTCATTCGCCAAGCCAGTTTCCTCGATCTGTGGAGCGGCAGGGCGGAAGTCGGCGGCTATCTGACGACCGGCAATTCCGACACCGCCGGCGGCACCGCCGTGCTTGACCTCAACCGCGAAGGCCTTCGCTGGCGCCACAAATTCCATGCTCAGGCGGATTATCAGTCCAACCTGAACATCACGACGCGCGAGCACTACCTCGCCTCGTACGAACCCAACTATAAGGTCGACGACCGCGCCTATATCTACGGTGTCGCGCAATATGAGGGCGATCGGTTCCTCGGTTATTTCAATCGCTACTCGACCTCGGTCGGTGCGGGCTACAGCCTCATCAAGACCGCGGGGACCAAGCTCGATCTCGAACTCGGGCCGGCATACCGTCATACCGAGTTCACCGATGACACGACGCAGAGCAGCCTCGCGGCGCGCGGGACGGCCAATTTCAGCGTCCGTATCCTTAGCGGCCTTTCGGTCAGCCAGGTTGCGTCGGCCTATGTCCAGCGGTTCAACAGCACGCTCAGCGGCACGACTTCGGTCAACGCGAAACTGATCGGGCCGCTGTCCGCGTCGCTGTCGTACAGCGTGCAGTATGAAAGCGAGCCGCCGATCGGCTCGGTCTCGACCGACACCACCAGCCGCGCCTCGCTGGTCTACAGCTTCTGACGCTGTTCCCACACGCGCCCGGCCTCGCTAGGGTCGCGCGATGAGGGGACTTTCAACGATAGAGCGCGATGCCGTCGATGCGGCGGGCGCCGTACCGATGCTGACGCAGGTCGAAGCGTGGGCGGCCGTCAACAGCGGCACGCGCAACCTTGCCGGGCTGGCGACGATGGCCGGATTGCTGGGCGACGCGTTCGCGGTCCTGCCGGGCGAGATCGCGCTGGTAGAGCCGACCCCGGTTGACAATGTAGGTTCCGATGGCGTGGTTTCGGCGATCGAGCACGGCAAGCACCTGCACCTCGTCGTGCGCCCCGATGCGCCGGTTCGCATGCTGTTCACGGGCCATATGGACACCGTCTATCCGGTCGATCACGCGTTCCAGTCGCTGCAATGGCTCGACGACGGCCGGCTGAACGGCCCAGGCGTCGCGGACATGAAGGGTGGGTTGGCGGTGATGCTCGCCGCTCTCCGGGCGGTCGATGCCAGCCCGCTCGCCGCGCGGATCGGCTACGATGTCGTCATCAACTCGGACGAGGAAACCGGCTCCTTCTCCTCCGCCGCGTTGCTCGCCCGCGCCGCGCACGGCAAGGTCGCCGCGCTGACCTACGAACCCGCGCTCGCCGACGGCATGCTCGCTGGCGCACGGGGCGGTACGGGCAACTTCTCGATCATCGTCCATGGCCGCAGCGCGCATGCCGGCCGCAATCCCGAAGACGGTCGCAACGCGCTCGTCGCAGCCGCCGACATCGCGGTACGGTTGTCGAAGGTCCGCGGCCCCCGCCTCGCGGTGAACCCGGCGCGGATTGAGGGTGGTGGCCCGAACAACGTCGTCCCCGACCTCGCCATCCTCCGCATCAACTTCCGCCCCGCGACGCTCGACGACATCGCGCGCGCCCAGTCCCATACCGACTCCGCGGTCGCGATGGTCGCCGCCGAGCACGACGTCCGCATCGAGGTCCATGGCAGCTTCAACCGCCCGCCCAAACCGATCGACGAGGGCGCCGCGCGCCTGTTCGACCTCGTCAAGGCGTCCGGCGCGGACCTCGGCCTCGACATCGCCTGGAAAGCCACCGGCGGCGTCTGCGACGGCAACAATATCGCCGCTGCCGGCGTGCCGGTGGTCGACACGATGGGCGTCCGTGGCGGCGCGATCCATTCGACCGACGAGTTCATGATCCCCGACAGCCTCGCCGAGCGCGCGGCGCTGTCGGCGGTCACCATATTGCGTATCGCGGAGGGCCGCTTGTGAGTTTCAGGATCCGGGCCGCGGTCGACGACGACCTTCAGCATCTCTACGAGATGGCCAAGCTGACCGGTGGTGGGTTCACCAATCTGCCGCCCGATCGTCGTGCGCTAACCGCCAAGCTCGAACGCAGCCACGCGGCCTTCGCGCGCGCCGACGGGCCCCTGCAAGACGAGCTGTTCGTGCTGATCCTCGAGAACATCGAGACCCGCGAAGTCCGCGGCACCTGCCAAATCTTCACGCAGGTCGGCCAGAGCTACCCGTTCTACAGCTACCGGATCGGCCAGCTCACGCAGCACAGCAAGGAGCTCAACCGCACCTTCCGCGCCGACATGCTGTCGCTCGCCACCGATCTCGAAGGTGCGAGCGAGGTCGGCGGGCTGTTCCTCCATCCTGGCGAACGCGCGGGCGGTCTCGGCCTGTTGCTCGCCCGCAGCCGCTACCTCTTCATCAAGATGCACCGCGCCCGCTTCGCCGACCGCATCCTCGCCGAGCTACGCGGCGTTATCGACGAGGCCGGCGGATCGCCGTTCTGGGATGGTCTCGCAGGACGCTTCTTCGGGATGAATTTCCAGGATGCTGATCAGTTCAATGCGATCAACGGGCATCAGTTCATCGCCGATCTGATGCCCAAGCACCCGATCTACACCGCGATGCTGACGGAGACCGCACGTGCCGCGATCGGCCTACCGCATCCCTCGGGGCGCGCGGCGATGCGGATGCTGGAGAACGAAGGCTTCGCGTTCGAGAACTATGTAGACATCTTCGACGGCGGCCCGACGATGACCGCGCGCACCGACCGCGTCCGGTCGATCGCCGATGCGCGTGAGGACGCTATCGTCGGGATCGAAGGCGACGGTGGAACGCAATCACTCGTGGCAACCGGCCAACTCGCAAACTTCCGCGCTGCGTTCGGTTGCGTTCGGGAGACGAGCGACGGTGTAATTCTGTCGGAAGATTGCGCGCGAGCACTACGCGCCGACAAAGACGACCGCGTAGTTCACGTCGCCCGACTCTGAACGCTCACCGTCGGGTTAATTTACAAATAACCCGAGATGGCGGAAATGCGTGAGTCGCGAGCGGAGTTTTCCACTGTTTGTAAGTCTACGTTCTGTTCTCCCAACGCAGCATAGCGGCGTCGGCGAGGGCTGATTGATCACGTTGCTTGGCGTAATGCTCGACCATGAGAAGCGATTGACCGCTGACGGCGGCGGTCTGCGCAGCGGAACAACCCGCCTCGAGTAGCGCGATCACCGCGTTCTTGCGCAGGCCGTGCGGCACGCTCGGCGCGCCGGCGGATGCTGAGAACGCTTTCAGGATCTTGCGGGCGTTGTCATCGCGCATGGGCTTGCCGTGGATCGTCAGACAGATCGGCCCCTCGCCTTGCGATCGCGTTGCCAATTCAGCCTTGAGCGCGCTGTGGATCGGGATCTTCATCGGCTTCTTCGTCTTGTCCTGGACTACCGTGATCCGATCGTCCTCGACGTCCGACCATTGCATCCCAAGCACGTCGCCGAGCCGCTGCGCCGTGTAATAGAGCATCGCCATCGATCATTCCAGGGGCGGGCTGGACGGCAAAACGCTCGACCACCGACCAAGGCACGGGCCAACGATCGAACGCGCGGGCATGACGATACCGGCGCTTGGCATAGTAGCCAGCCTGTGCGGATAGCTGCTCAGTGCTATACTGACCGGCCCACGGCAGGGGATACGCATAGCCCGCGTTCTTCGGGCGCCACAGGGTAATGTACGGGTTGCCCCGGAACTCCAGGCGCAGGTCCACGATAGCGTAGGTCGCCGCCACGTCTGCAACAGCCCCCGATTGAGAGGACACCGAGGCGGGGGCTTTGTCTGCTCCTTGACGCATGTTCATGCGAAAGCTCCTTCAGCAAGCGTATCCAGACCGATACGGAGAATGTTACGCGCGGCGTTGACGTCTCGGTCGTGGACCGTTCCGCAGTCGCTGCACTCCCAGTCTCTTATTCCAAGACCTGCGATACCTTTCGGCCTCGACGCGGGCAGCGTGCCGCACGAAGAACAGGTCTGGGTGCTATAAGCCTCATTGACCTCAAGGAATGTCCGGCCATGCATAATTGCCTTGTACCGGATTAGACTCTTGAAGCCCGACCAGCCGGCGTCGTTGACCGACTTTGCCATTCTGGTCTTGGCTAACTTCGACGGGCTGACATCACCAACGGCGATGAGCCCGTACTTCCTGCAAAGGTCATTGCTGGCCTTATGCATGAAATCTTTGCGGCGGTTTCGAGCCTTCGCGTGGATAGCACGCGCTCGCTTCGTCTTTCGCGCGCGCTGAACCTTTGCCAATGCCGCTTCGCTTTCTCGATAGAAGCGGGGCATCTCGATCTTGTCGCCGTCAGAAAGTGTGGCGAGTGTCTTCAGGCCCAGGTCAATTCCAACACCGTCGCCTGCGACTGGTTCGGAGCAGGGAACTCCGACAGGCAAATTGATGTACCAATGGCCGTTCGCATCGCAATTGAACGATCCGGCACCGAACCTTTGACCGGGCTGGATCGAATTGCGAAGGTGCATAGCTTCGTACTCGACACCGTGAAACACGAACCCAGTCCCGTTGAAGCGGACGTAGTTCGTATTGAACGGGACCCACCCTAGCGACTTCTTGCCCCTCCAACGAAGCCACGCCTTCTTCTGCTGGCGCCGTGATTCGTCATAGGCCCTGCAAATCCTCTGGATGCTTTGCGAGTGCAGCCTGAGTTCCTTCGACGAGCCAGCCGTAAGCTTCATCAGATCGAACAGGGACAGCCAGTTCCGACGAGCTTGTGCGGCCTTCTTCTGGGTCTCGTTGCAGTAGTTCCAGACGTAATTGACCGCACGCGCCTGGCGCCGCAGTTCAACGGTACCCGCATCCATTTCCGGCGTGGGGTAGCCGCATGCCAAATCGAGCGCGAAGGTAACGGCCTTGTCGGCCGTTGCCAGCAAGTCGCCCTCCACCTCCCCCGGCGCTGGCAGTGTCTGCGGGGAGAGGGCGGCGCGTAGGTGCATCGCCGTGTGATCGGCCCACGTCCCAGCGGTGAACATGATGCGGCCGCGTGACAGCTTCGTCAGGTCGCCGGGGAACGCCTTCGCATCGTCGCAATAGTCGTCCCACGCGGTCTGCATGGCCTCACGAACCTGGGCGTCGGTCGGCAACGTCGCGGTCTGCGCGTGCAGCCGGTTCCACCACTCCATGACGTTGTACGCCCAGCCGCCTAGACGCCGTTCGTCGATGATGCAGCCGGTTGAGAGGCGAAATTTGTTGCCGTTCTCGCAGCCGATGTAATAGCCGTAGCCTTCACCGGCATCTGAAACGACGGCCTTGCCGCCACACAGCTTGCAGGGAACGCATCCAGCCTGCGCGTCGAGCATCTGTTCGTGATGGCTGAGACGATTCCGCGCCTCCCGCAACTCGGGGCTCGGGTTGGGATTGGGGGTCATGCGGATTGCCTCGCTGCGCACTGTTGGCGCGTCTCTGTTGCGTGGGCGTTGTCGCCATAATCGCAGTCCCCGCAGCGGGTGCAGACGTTCACCGGCACGGAACAACCGCACCCGTCTCCACAACCGGCGTTCGCGCCTCCATAGCTCTGCATGTCGCATCCGACCTCGCGGCAAGCCGATGCGGCGATCTGGCGGCGCAACTGGTCAACGCGGTTTTCAGCGTCAACAAGCTCCTGATTGAGACCGCTCATGCCCCACCTCGGGCGTTGATGACTGGCAAGGCGGCGACCGGAAGCATCGCCTCGTACTTGTCGCGATAGCCTTCCCACGCTTCGGAGGGCTCGATATCGACGGTGCGCCCGTACTCTTCTTGGCGATCGTCGTAGTCGGTTCCGTCCGGCGTCAGCGCGAATACCCAACCCTCTTGGAAGCCGTCACGGAATGCGCCGCCAACAACCTCCTCGAACTTGTCGTACACCTCGTTGTATTCGGCGACCGATACGCCCTCCGCTTCTCGCGTCTGGGTGGCATCTTCGGACAGCGCAAGGCCGTAGCTGACGAGGAATGCACCATCCTGCCAAAGCACGCCGATGCCCCCGCACTCTCTGCACCCGCCTCCGGGCTGGCATTTAAAGATCGGGCTGTACGGATAGTACTTTTCGGAGACGTAGCCCTCGTCGCTCTCCTGACAGCCGGAACACGCGGTCCAGCACCCTCCGTCTTCGTTCACGACCTCGGCAACGCGACGCGTCAGCCCATCACTCTCCCCCGCTTCTCGCGTCTGGGTGGCATCTAGGCGGGGGTACGCGCCAGCATCAGGCGCGGACGCCGGGCGGTTGGCAGGATCGGCCGCATACTCGCGCATGGCGTTCGCCGTCTTCATGCCCTGCAAGCTATGCTCGGGATCGCCGCCAGCATTCAGTCGACGTGCTGCCCAAGCACGCACGATCTGCCACGCATCAGGATCACGCCCCAGCAGAATGAACATTGGCTCACCGGGGCGGCGTTTGGCAAGGCAATCATGGTTGCCCTTGTCCTCCCCCGCACCTTCGCCCGACTTGCAAGGAAGGGAGGCGGGCGCGAGTTCGGCGGCAAGGTCGCGATACCAACCGACGTTGGGTTCCATGTAGAACGCGGAGCATAGCGCATGAACCGTCGTGTCGGCGTCGATCTGCTGCCCGTTCCCGTAGGTATGCCCGAGCCCTTCCCCGGCGAACGTGTCGAGGAGGCAAAAGGCGGTAGCGAGCGCCGACTCTTGCTCCTGCGCAACCGGCACCGCTTGCTGTTCTGATGCCGTCACTGGGCTCGCGGCACGGCGATGTCCGGCCAAGCTCAGCGGGACGAACCGGACCCGGTCGACCCAGTCGATCAGGCGCTCGTCAGCTGCCCGCGTGAAGCACCCTGCGCAGATGTAGCCCGGGCCGAACCGCTCGCCGATCACCTCGGCCCACAGATCTTCGTCTGCATCCGTGTCAATCGTGATGAACTGCTGGCACCGCGCGCAGCGGGGACGCGTCGACATGCGGGGCGCGGGAGAAGCGGTCACAGGTCCGGATTGATCAACCACGGGCATATCCCTTCTTAGGTTCACGGCATGGCGCACAGCGGCCCATGACGAGGCGCGGGCTGTCGTTACCGCAGACGCGGCACTCGCCTGGCGCACCGATGGCGATGGGTGCGCGTGCGGCGCGGATGTTGCGATCGAGCGCGGCCTGCGCGACGTCGTTCGCCATGTCGGCTACGTCAGCCATCAGGCGGCCTTGTCGGTTAGCTGGGCGTCGGCCTCGACAGCGTGCAGCGGGGATATCGTCAGCGCCTGCTTCGCTGCAAGAGCCATCTCCCGGAAAGCCGTCTTCCAAGTAGCTCCCGCATCATCCCATGGGGTGCGGTCCTCGACCCGCTCCATTCGGCTCTCCCACATGTACGCCGCGACGTGTTCAATCACCGCGTCTTCGTCGTTGCTCGTGCAGAGCCGGCACCGCCCAGCCATATCGAATCCTTGCAAGTTTGTTCCCGTTGCGTTCCATAGAAGGATGCACCGGCAAACGCGAATCACGGTCGACTTGGCGGTTCAGATCCTGCGGGATACGCTGGCGCAAACCTCGCATGGCCGCGTCGACACGGTGCCGGTGCGCTTGGCCCTTCGATGCCTATGGGCCCACTGCCCTGAGCGCTGGCCTCTCGTGATGTTCTGGGAAGGTGCGCAGCAGGATAACGAGATTGGCCGCAGCCAGAGCGTGACAGCCTCGTTCAACGGGATCGTGCGCCAGTTGCGCCGGTCTGGGGCCTACTCCGAGACGAGCAGCTGATTATTGAGGCCGCGCTTCCGATATGACGTCCACGGCCGCGGCGACCCGGCGCCAGTCCTCGACCGCCACGCGATCGCCAAGCACGTCACCCAGCTGCTGGATGATATAGTCGGACGTCAGCGCGCCATGCTCAGCGAGGATCTCGCCAGCCTTCACCATCACGTCGCGGTCGGTCATCATTCGTGAAGCCTATGCGCGGTCGACCGATTCGGGCAAACTATCTGCATGGACGAACTCACCACCTCCATTGTCGGCATCGACTTCCCGAACGAGGATAAGTCGAAGAGCAACAGGCGCATGGAGTGCATGCTCTGCGCCCCGGGTGACGTCGTCGAGCTACGCCTCGAGCCGAAGAACCCCTTCGACGCGAACGCCGTTGCCATCTTCAGTGATCGCGGCACGCAGCTGGGCTACGTCAGCGCCGAGCGCGCGCCCCTGATCGGCAAGCGGATGAAGGAAGACGACGCGACCGCGGTCTTCCAGGCGATGCACGGGAACGGGGCCTATATCCGGATCCGGTTCGGAGGCGGGTTACCTACCCTGCCCGACCCGGTCCCCGATGTTCCGAAGCCCGCACCTCCCCGCCAGATGCGGCCGGCGCAGCGACCGGTGTACGATCCCCACGCCTTTTACCCTGATGCAGAGGGTCCCGAGTTCGGCGCTTAGCTTGCCAGATTGAGAACCCGGCTCTTGACTCTGACCGCCGAACGCCGCCCTGATCACGCTATTATGAACAGTCATTGAGCATCTACTGGGGGCGACGTTCTACCATGGGGAATACTCTAGAATTAATACGCAAAGCTGGAGCGTCTCGGGAGGGCGGCCGGCGGTCTGACGTTCTCCGGCCACTCGCAATTTTCATAGGCCTGCTACTCTCGGCAATGGCAATTGGAGGAGGAGCAGGTATGGCGACTTGGCTCTTGGTCGTTTTGGCAATTATCACGGTCGGTGTAAGCGGTGTTTTCGGGTATTCCTATATCTACTGCCTTCACCAGGATCGTGACGCGCTTCGTTCTGAAAGCTATAATATCGAAAAACTGGCGATCCAGCATGGTGTTCTCGGCGACAGCAAAGCGGGTATCATCGAAAGGCCGGAGAACATTCCAGGACAACCTCGGCTTACCAATGACAATGCGGGGCAGGAATAATGGCTAAACGCTTTGTACTAGCTACGCAAACACTTCCTGAAAGTATCGAAGTCGGATTTATCACTGAACTTCGAAAGAAGAAGTTTGGATGGTGGCATCGGCTACCTGGTGTTTGGTTAGTCATAGACAGAACCGACACCCTAACAGCGCAAGATTTGCGGGACCTCCTCAAGAAACTTTCGCCGTCGACCTTATGTCTTTCAATGGAGATACCAAAAGGCAATGCAAATTGGTCCGGGCTAAAAATAGATGATGATATGTTCTCATGGCTAAAATCTGATTGGAACGAGAACCAGCCAGCGGTTCCAGCGCAACCAAGTAAGGAAGGCGAAGATTTACCTGTTGCCTAATTAGGATGCGACGAGCTTCGCGGCTTTGCGGTTGTCCTCGGCGTAGGTGCGGGCAGCCTCAACGATCTCGCGCGAGACCTGATGGTTGAACCGGCCCTTCAGCTGCATCACGCGCCCGTCGCGGATCTCGAGCGTTGCCACCCGCTGCTCGTCGCGCCGGATCGAGACGATGTTCGCCAGCCCGTTCACGACCGCCTGGACGTAGCTGGCAACGCAGTGGTGCATCGCCTTGCCCTCCGCATGGATTGCGTCGGCGTGCGCAGCGCCACGAACTCCAGGCCGTAGAGCACGGTGTGATCGGGATGCGTGCCGAGGTCGACCACCTGATCCGCCATCACCCCGAACCTTGCCTTCGCATCGCCAGCGGAAAGGCGGTCGTGCCAGTCGTCCGCTGCGGCGATCGCGCGCGGCCATTCCCATGCGAGGTTCAGCGGCAGGTCGCCACGGCCGATGAAGTCCGTGATCGTGCCGACGTCGCTCTTACGGACCTTGTGCTTCGCCAGCTGCACTACGGCCCACTCGATGTAGATGTCGGTCCACCGGACGTGGCTGCATATCCGCCGCCACTCGCCGACCGCCGATAACCAGCGCCGCTGGTCCGCGATGCTGTTCGGGATCGCCTGGCTGACCACCGACGGCGGCAGTGTAGCAAGCAACCGCACGACGCCGAGATCCTCCGGGGCCAGCGCTTTGCCCTTCAGCTTCCGCAGCGGCATCGTCAGTCCATAGGACTTCATGATCTCCTTGAGGCGGACGCCCTGCCGGCAGTGGTAAGCGAGGCGATGCGCGGCATAGGCCCGATCGCCGCCGGCGAGCTTGCGCTTGCGATCCTCGGGCAGAATGAACAGGACCAGCGCGGGAGCCTGCTCGATGTAATCGATCGCCCGTTCGTGCACGGTGGCCGCGAACTTCGCTGACCGCCACATGGTGTCCGTCTTGAACAGCTTCACGACGTGCTCGCATGCCGCAGCGTAGCCGATCGGGTCCTCAATCTGCGGAAGCTTGTCGCTCATCTCGATCATGCGACGCACCCCTGCGCACGCGGGGGTATCCTTGGGGGTATAATGCCCGCCGCCGAACGCGCCACAAGGGCGTCAGTTCGATAGGTGCCGGGACGGCGCAAACGAGCGCTCGCCAAGGCGCATAGGTTCTCGGTCATGCCGGCTCACCGTCAACGTCGTCGTCCAGCAGGTCATGCTCCTCAAGGGCATCGCGGCGCCCATCCTGATAGGCTTCGCGCTCACGCTCTGCTCGCGCTTCGCAGATCTCGCCGACCATCGTCTCCACCGCATAGTACGGCTTTGAGATGCGGCCGTTGGTGGCTTCATCAAGCACGACACCGAAGCGGTATTCCATGTCGACCAGCACGCCGGCGTTGTGCTGCGCGTAGTAGAACCGGGCCAGCCACAAGGCGGCGGGCGAGTTGCGCAGTCGGTGCCCGGCTATCCCGATTGCGCTCCTGAACGGGTGCCGGGAATTAACTGGAATGAGGCTCTGACGGTTTTCCATTTCACACCCTTTCTCTCGGTGGAAACAGCGGAGGTTTTCCGGTATTCTCGCGTCAGAAGCGCAGAGGTCTGCCGTGTCGGGTTAATTTACAATTAACCATTCTACGTGACACGGAAAACGCCGGTTTCCGCCGTTGGTACGCATCTTGCTGCGCAACGGGAATGTGGAATCGATTTGCTCGCCTCTTCATCATCAAGACGAAGTTCGAGGCCTTTCTCGTGATTTACGGCCTCGGTCTCGGCGCGGTCGAACGCGGCCGCCGTTATCTTGATCTCTATCCGGGATATGGCGGCTGGCTGTTGTTCGCGGCATGTCCGGTTGCCGTCTTCATGGCCGGCGGGCGGATCATCGACTCGCTCGATCACACCCGCAACGGCTAGCTCGCACACTAGTTCTTCTGCTGCGCCAGATGCAGATACCGGCTCGAGAAGTCGGCCAGTTCGCGCAGCGCATCCCATTGCGGAAACCCGATGCGGCGGCGGTTACGGCTGATCAACCCGTCGGCTTCCAGCGACTTGATCGTCCGGTTGACGTGAACCGCCGTCAGACCGAGCGCGTCACCGAGCTGTTCCTGGCTCATCGGCAATTCATAGCCGTGCTCCCCCGTGAGCCCCTGCATGTCGAGCCTGATGGCGAATTCGCAGAGGAAGTGCGCAAGCCGTGACCGTGCATCGCGCCGACCGATATTGAGGATCCATTCGCGAAAGATCGAACCCTCGACCAGCGTATTCACGAAGATCGCGTTGCCGATCGAGGCGCGTTCGCGGGCAAGCTCACGCAGCGCGGTGCGTGGGATCGTCGCCACTTCCGCGCGCGTCAGGGTCTGAACATTATGATCGGCAACATCGAGAAACAGATGCTGGAAATCCAGCGCTTCGCCCGGAATATGGAGCGACACGATCTGTCGCATTCCTGCTCCGGTCAGCTTCTGGCGATAAGCGAACCCTGACAACAGTACCGCGCATTGTTCGGGCGCATCTCCCTCTCGTACCAGATACGAAGAAGGCTCGAATGTTTTCAACGTGTAGGGAAGCGCGAACAATGCGGCGCGGTCGTCAGCGTCCAGAACGGCATGCGTTTCCAGCTTTCGGACCATCAGCGCCAAGGGGCTCGGCAAGCCGGCCATTAGTGTTCTCCCGCGATTATCGGGGCGGGAGCACATGCATCTCTCGGCCGTCAGTGCCCAAAATATCGCCTGACGATAAATCGTTTTAACATACCCGTGGTGGTTTTGTTTCAATATTTGTTGCGAGAAGCCAACGAAACTCAATTAATTTCGTTCGTTCGGCAAATATAGGGGAATTAAGACGATCGCAGGGCTCTGAAAGCAGCAAACGCCCGGCTAACTGTTTAGGTAGATTATACGAGTCCAACGAACAAATGTTCTATCTAAGTCGCGATGTACTCTTTATTTCTGGCTTCCGCGCACGAGTTTCAGTTCTCTACGCATCCTCCTCAACCACGGAGTTGGGGCATGGCGTTCGCGCGCAAGACCCTTCACGCCCGATGGCCTGGCTCGCTGGTCCGGTGGAAAATCGCGCTGCGGCCCGTCCTGGCCGGTAACGTCAAATAGACAGAGGCGTAAGGTCTGTTTGCAGTGGAGATGCGCTCGTGTCGGAAGCCGAGACGGAGTTCGCCCCGCCATCGAGCTCTGTCAGCGCCGCATGAAGGCAATCGATACAGTCGCTTAGCTTGGCACCAAGCATGGCATTGTCGCCTTCATCGGCAATCCGCAACGCCTCTTCGATCAGAAACGCCATGGATTTCAACCGTGCGATCGTCTGCGCTTCGCTATGCATCACGCCCCCGTTTTCTGCGGTGTCATCCTATGCTCGCCTACTACACAAAAGCCAACTGGAACGGATGGGAAACGATCGTTCGCGTCCTTCCGGCCGGCGGTATCACTCCGAGGGCGTTCCCTTCCAGCGCTGTGCGAGACCCGCCATGACCATATCGACGGAGTCGACTTGAGCGGCGATGCGCTGATGCAGCAGCCCTGCCGCGTCGCGAAAGCGGCGGGCCAGCGCGTTGTCGGGGACGATCCCCTGCCCGACTTCGTTCGAGACGAGAATGACGCGCCCCTCCAACCCGGCGATGGTCTTCGCCAGATCATCCGTTCGTGCCGCGATCGCCTCGTCTGCGAGCAGCAGGTTCGACACCCACAGCGTCAGGCAGTCGACGAGCATGACCACGTCGCCACTGTCCTCCGTCGCCAGCGTCGTGGCGAGGGCGATCGGTGCCTCGACCGTCCGCCAGCGCGCGTCGCGATCCGCGCGATGCCGGGTGATCCGATCCTCCATTTCGCCATCGAACGCCTGCGCGGTCGCGACATAGACGAGCCGCGCGCCGGCCTGATCCGCCGCCGCTTCTGCCACCGCCTGCGCATGACGGCTCTTGCCGGACCGCGCGCCCCCCAGCACGAACAGGCTTTTCCCGAACGGGGCCCCAACCGATTGCATCCCGCCATCTCCTTCGTGCTTGCGGCTCGCGACCGGAATGACGATGACGCTTGCAAGATCAAGCGAAAGCGCCCGATCGAGTGAAAGACCCTATGAACGCGCTGCGCATCCACGGCGGACGGATCGATATCGCCGCCGCTCTCTATCCCGACGCGCCGCGCCCCTGGCTCGACCTGTCGACCGGGATCAATCCGTGCGCCTGGACCGTCGCCCCCCTGCCCGCGGTCGATCTTCATAGCCTGCCCTCGCCCGCCGACCTGCAGACGCTGGAAGCGACCGCTGCCGCACTGTTCGGCACGAGCGCAGACCGCGTCGTTGCGTTGCCCGGCAGCGAGGTTGGTTTGCGGCTGCTGTCCCAGCTGGACCTGCCCACGCCCGTCCGGTTCGTCACGCCGAGCTACGCCACGCATGCCGATGCCATCCCCGGCGCGACGCCGATCTCCCGCGCCGGAATCGATACGATCGACGATGGTACGCTGTTGCTGGCCAACCCCAACAATCCGGACGGCCTGCTCGACGCGCCCGATCGGCTGGTGGCAGTTGCGCGCAAGGGCGTTTGGCTGGTGGTAGACGAAGCCTTTGCGGACGTTGCGCCGGATACGAGCATCGTTCCCCTGCTTTCGCGCGACGATCGCGCCATCGTGTTCCGGTCTTTCGGTAAGTTCTTCGGCCTGCCGGGCATCAGGTTGGGGTTCATGATCGCGCCACCGTTGCAGGCGGCCCAGATGCACCGGCAGTTGGGAAGCTGGCCGGTATCCGCGCATGCCGTCGCCTATGGTATCGCCGCGTACCGCGACACCGACTGGATCGCGCAGGCCCGCAGGTCGATCCTGGACCGTGCTGCGCGGCTCGATGCCTTGCTGTCCGATCACGGTCTACGGGCCAGCGGTGGTTGCGCGCTGTTTCGCCTGATCGACACCGACGATGCAGAGGCGCTGTTCGTGCGGCTCGCACGCGCAGGCATCCTCACGCGAACCTTCGACCATTCGCCGCGCTGGCTCCGGATGGGCGTGCCGGGGGACGAAGCAGCGTTCGAGCGGCTGGGCCGAGCGCTTTCGCATGGCTGAACCCGTCGCAGCGCTTGCGATCATCGTCGACATTGCAATCGGCTGGCCTGCGGCGCTCTATGCCAAGGTCGGACACCCGGTCGGCGGGTTCGCACGGTTGATCGGCTGGGCCGAAACGCGCTGGAACCGTCCCGTTTCATCAAGTGCGACCCGCCGTGCTGCCGGCGTCCTGACGATCGCGTTGGTCATCACAGTGGCGGCAGGTGGCGCGTGGCTGGCCGCCGAGCTTGCCCGGATCGCGTTCGGCCACGCCGCATGGATAGCCATCGGCCTGATGGCCGCCCCCGGCCTCGCGATCCGTAGCCTCCACGACCACGTCGTGCCGATCGCCCGCGCCTTGCAAGGTGGCGATCTCGAAACGGCGCGCGCGCGCGTCGCAATGATCGTCGGACGGGACGTCGCGACGCTCGACGAAGCCGGCGTCGCCCGCGCTGCAATCGAGAGCCTCGCTGAGAGCGTCTGCGATGGCGTGGTCGCACCGCTGTTTTGGCTGTTGGTCGCCGGCCTGCCCGGACTCTGGGCATACAAAGCGATCAATACCGCCGACAGCCTGATCGGGCACCGCGAAGAGCGCTGGCGTGCGTTCGGTTGGGCGGCGGCACGCACCGACGATATCGCCAATCTGATCCCTGCGCGGATCAGCGGCGCGCTGCTCTGCATCGCCGGCGGTGGCGGCTGGCGAACGATGCTGCGGGACGCCGGGAAGCATGCCTCGCCCAATGCCGGCTGGCCCGAGGCAGCGATGGCCGGCGCGCTCGATCTGCGCCTGGCTGGGCCGATCGCCTATGATGGCCTCGTCGCCGACAAGCCCTATATCGGCGACGGCCGCGTCGACGTATCGGTGGCGGACCTCACCGACGCGCTCGCCATCTATCGCCGAGCCTGTATCCTTCTCCTCGTTATCGCCGGAGCGATCGCATGGCTGCTCTGATGCTGCAGGGAACCGGCTCGGACGTCGGCAAGTCGGTACTGGTCGCGGGACTCTGTCGTGCGTTCGCCAATCGCGGGCTGTCCGTCCGCCCGTTCAAGCCGCAGAACATGTCGAACAACGCGGCCGTCACCCTCGATGGCGGCGAGATCGGCCGGGCGCAGGCGACCCAGGCGATCGCCTGCCGGGTCGAGCCCAGCGTCGACATGAACCCGGTCCTGCTCAAGCCGCAGGGCGACCGCACCTCACAACTGATCGTCCGCGGGCAGGTCCGGGGCACGCTTGCCGCCGCACGCTGGCGCGAGGGGCGCGCCGGGTTGCTGGTCGACGTCCTCGACAGCTTCGAACGCCTGTCGGCAAGCTGCGACCTGGTCGTCGTCGAGGGCGCGGGCAGCCCCGCCGAGATCAACCTGCGCGACGGCGATATCGCCAATATGGGTTTCGCGCGCGCCGCCGACGTCCCCGTCATCCTGGTCGGCGACATCGATCGCGGCGGCGTGATCGCGTCGCTGGTCGGTACGCGCGCGGTGATCGATCCAGCCGACGCGGCGATGATCCACGGCTTCCTCATCAACAAGTTCCGCGGCGATCCTGCGCTCTTCGACGATGGCTACCGCGCGATCGAGGCACGCAGCGGGTGGCGCGGCTACGGCGTCGTGCCGTGGCTCGCCGACGCCGGCCGGTTGCCGAGCGAGGATGCAGTAATCCTCGAACGGCCCAGTGCGTCAGCCGCACGCCGGGTGACGGTCGCCTGCCCGATCACGCCGCGGATCGCCAATTTCGACGATCTCGATCCGCTCCGGCTCGAACCCGGCGTATCGCTGGTGATGATACCGCCCGGCACCGCGATCCCCGATGTCGACATGATCATCCTCGCCGGATCGAAGGCGACGATCCCCGATCTCGCCTTCGTGCGGGCGCAAGGCTGGGACATCGACATCCGCGCGCATCATCGACGCGGCAAGCCCGTGCTCGGGCTCTGCGGCGGCTATCAGATGCTCGGACGCAGCATCGCCGACCCGCACGGGATCGAGGGCCCGGCTAGCACCGTCGATGGGCTCGGATTACTCGACATCGACACGATCCTGACCGCGACGAAGACGCTCGAACGCGTCGAGGGCATCGCGGGCGGTGCACGGTTCGCAGGCTATGAGATGCACATGGGCGAAACCCACGGCACCGGCTTGGCCCAGCCCGTTGGCCATCGCGCGGACGGCAGTCCGGAAGGTGCGATCAGCGCGGACGGTCTCATCGCCGGCAGCTACGTCCACGGCCTGCTGGCGCTCGCCGAGCAGCGCGCGGTCTGGCTCGCGCGGATCGGCGTCGATGCGGTCGGGCCCGATCATGGCGCCTCGGTCGACGCGGCGCTCGACGCGATCGCGGCAACGCTCGAACGCCACCTCGATCTCGACGCGATGCTGGCGCTAGCGCAACGTGCCGGTCATGACGCCACCAACGGCTAGCGCGAGCAGCACCCCGGTCTCGACGATCTCGATCCCGGCACCATAGGCATCGCCGGTCACGCCGCCGAGCGTCCGCCGCAACCACGCCGCGACGCCGAGCAACAGGAACGGAACGATCACCAGCGCCGGAGCCATCACCGCCGCCAACGCCAGCACTAGTCCCCAGCCAATGAGGTCCTGCCGCCGCACCGCACCCGCGATCGCCGCCCCCAGGCCGCCCGCCCGGATCGGCGGCAACATCCTGGCCCAGGCGAGCGGCCCCATTCGCGCCGCACACGGCACGAGGATGACGACCCACCAGCCTGCCATCCCGACCGCATGCAGCAGCACCAGCTTGGCGATCATCTGGCTGACGATCGCGACGACGCCGAAGCTGCCGATATGCGGATCCGCCATCACGGCGAGCAACCGCGTCCGATCGCCGTGCGCCGCGCCCAAGCCATCGGCAAGGTCCGCGAGCCCATCGAGATGCAGTGCGCCGGTGATCGCGACCCACGTCAGCAGCGCGGCGCAGGCGCCCGTCCACGGATCGATCAGCGCGCCAAGCCATCCGGCCACCGCGACCAGCACGCCGACCGCCAACCCGACGATCGGATAGAAGCGTATCGCCTCGGCAAAACCGCTCGGCCCGACGGTCACGCGCGGCATCGGCAGGCGCGTCAGGAAACCGAACGCAATGATCAGCCGCCTCATGTCGCGAGCCCGACGATCTGGACGGTCCGCTCGTCTCCAGGCCAGACTCGCAGCGACACGAGCGACGCATAGGGCAGGTCGAACGCCCAGAGCTGCCGCCGATTGAACCCGCACAAATCCGCGAGCGCCGCCCGGATCGCGCCGCCATGCGTAACGATTAGCGTCGCCGTCGGGGGCACATCGGCCAGCGCATCGTGCACGCGGCCTTGGAGCGCAGACCAGCGTTCCCCGCCCGGTGGAGGCGCCACGTCCGGATCGTCATAAAACTGCGCCAACGCCGTTGGATCGACCTCCGCGGGCTCCAGTCCATCCCACGCCCCGAAATCGAGCTCGCGCCACCGCGGGTCGACATCGAACTCGATCGTCCGAGAGGCAGCGATCGCCCGCGCACAGTCGCCAGTCCGGGCGAGGTCCGACGTCACGATGCGGGCGACGTCGAGCGTCGCCGCCCGTGCCAGACAGGCGGCAATGCCCTGAACCGTCACCGATGCGTCGGTCCGTCCGAGCAGCAGCCCTTCTCGTGTCGGAGCGCCATGCCGCATCAGGTACAGCATGTGCGAGCCGGTCACGCGACCGAGACCCCCGCCTCGGCAAAGGTCGCCATCTCGTCATGCGCCGCCAGCGCCGCGCGAACGAGCAAGGTCGCAGTCGCCGCGCCGCTTCCCTCGCCGAGCCGCATGCCCAGCGACAACAGGGGATCGAGACCCAATGCCCGCAACAGGCGCGCATGACCCGGCTCGGCCGACACGTGGCCGGCAAGACAATGCGCGAGGATATCCGGGCACGCAGCAGCGATCGGCGCGACCGCGGCACAGCATATGAAGCCGTCGAGCATGACGGGTACGCCAGCGAGGCGCGCCGCGAGGACCGCGCCAGCGATCGCCGCAAGTTCACGACCGCCAAGCCTGCGTAGCGTCTCGAACGGGGTGGTCAGTGCGTCCCGGTGCAGCGCCAGCCCGGCCTCCACGGTCGCGATCTTGCGGGCCATGCCGTCGTCGTCGACTCCGGTGCCGGGCCCGACCCAGTCGCGTGCCGATCCATCGAAGCTGGCGAGGCACAGCGCGGCGGCCGAGGTCGAGTTGCCGATCCCCATTTCGCCGAGCACGATCAGGTCGGGCGCATCCGCAACGACGGCGGCGCCCGCGTTGATCGCGGCGAGACATTCCTCCTCCGACATCGCCGGGGCGACGGTGAAATCGATCGTCGGCCGATCGAGGTCGAGCGGGACGACTCTGAGGTCGAGCCCCGCCGCGCGCGACAGCGCGTTGATCGCCGCGCCGCCATGTTCGAAATTGGCCACCATCTGCGCCGTGACGGAGGCCGGAAACGCACTGACGCCGCGATCGACGATGCCGTGATTACCCGCAATGATCACCACCCGGCCGCGATCGAGCCGCGGGCTTTCGTGGCCCTGCCAGCCGGCCATGAAGACGGCAATCTCTTCCAACCGCCCGAGCGAACCCGGCGGTTTGGTGAGTTGCCCCTGACGCGCCACCGCCGCGGATCGAGCGGCTTCGTCCGGCTGCGGCAACGCGCGCAAGGATGATAGAAATGCCCCGGCCGTCGGAAAAAAGGTCATTCCACGACGAACCCGGCGGGCGGCGTGCGCGTGATGAAGTGGCCCTTCACCCCCTGCGGCCATTGCTTGAACGGCACCTGCCCGAACGCGCTCTCGCCGTAGAGCCGCGCGTAATCGAGGATCGCACGCGCGGCGTCTTCGGTCGGCTCGAACCTGCCGAGCACATAGCCAACCTTGGCGGGCGCGCGGAGGTGGATCGTGCAGAAATCCTGGCACGCGAACAGGCACGGCATCTCCTGCACCGCGACGTCGGCATAAGCCGGATCGCTCGCCTGCACCGCCTTCAGCGCGCTGACCAGCCGCGCGCCGCCGCGCTGGCCATGCTCGTCGTCGCGCGCATCGGTGGAATGGCGGCACGTATTGCACGCGACCACCGAGACGCCGTCTTCGACCGGCTTCAGCATGTCCATCCCCGGACGATCTCAAAATGATGTGAACTTGGCATAGAAAACCCTTCGGACAGTCGATCCCGCACCACGCGAAGGGCGAAGGCGCACGCCTCCAGCCTCCGCGCGACGCGAAGCGATGTCGTCGCTCGGGGTGTTACCCGTCCGTTCGGCGCACCCTGGCCGGACGAAAGACGACCGCGACGGGCAGGTCTCCTGGCTCGCGGGTCAACGCCGTCCGCGCCGCCTTCTCGGGAACATCCCAATGGCATGAGGCACGATGGCTCGCCGCGTACAGTTGCAGGGGCAGCCGGGTGTTTCCCGTTCCCATTTTCATCCCCCTCCGCGCGAGCATCGGGGGAACCTGTCGCGGGGGCAGCGATAGGCGGGAGGAAGACACGGCGCAAGACACGGCTACGTCGGTTAGAAGTCCGCCAGCCGTCCCCACGCCCTCCCGTCATCCTGACGAAAGTCAGGACCCAAGGTAACGGGCGGTGGCCTTCGTGGCTCTGGATCCTGACTTTCGTCAGGATGACGGACGGCGGTTTCATTGGGTCGTAGAGTACGAAGCCGCCTAGAACTCCACACCCGCCTGCGCCTTGACCCCCGACCGGAACGGATGCTTCACCTGCGTCATCTCGGTTACCAGATCCGCCACCTCGATCAGCGCATCCGGCGCGTTCCGCCCGGTCACCACGACATGCGTCATCTCGGGCTTCTCGGCCAACACGGCCAGCACCTCGTCGACCGGCAGATACTCATACCGCAAAACGATGTTCAGCTCGTCCGCGACCACCATCGCGTACGACGGATCCGCAACCATCCGCTTCACCTCATCCCAAGCCTCGCGCGCCACCGCGATATCGCGCGCGCGGTCCTGCGTGTCCCAGGTGAAGCCCTCCCCCATCGGCTTGAACTCGCACAGCTCCGGGAACGCATCGAAGATCGCCTTCTCGCCGGTCGCCATCGCACCCTTGACGAACTGCACCACGCCGACTTTGCGCCCATGCCCGATCATCCGCACCGCCATACCGAACGCGGCGGTCGACTTGCCCTTGCCCTTGCCGGTGTGGACGATGACCAGCCCCTTCTCGATCGTCTTGCTCGCGACGATCTTATCATGGACCTCCTTGCGCCTGGCGCTCTTGGCATTCTGCTCGTCGTCGGTCCGCATCACAAAGTCCTCTCGTCCTCCCGATGGCGGATCGCGCCGCGCGGCGCTAGAGCGACCGACATGCTCCGCATCACCGACCTCAAGCTGCCGCTCAACCACGCCGACGAAGCGCTCCCCGCCGCGATCCGCGATCGCCTGCGCGTCACCCCACGCGACCTGATCCGTTACACCGTGGCGCGTCGCGCGCACGATGCCCGCGACAAGATGGACATCCAGCTCGTCTATTCGGTCGACGTCACGCTGAAGAACGAGGACACCGTCCTCACGCGTTTCCGCAAGGATCGCCACGTCCAGCGCACCCCCGACACGGGATATCGCTTCGTCACCAAGGGCGGCGCGAGCTATACCGGCCCCCGACCGGTCGTGGTCGGCGCAGGCCCGTGCGGGCTGTTCGCGGGCCTGATCCTAGCCCAAATGGGCTTCCGGCCGATCATCCTAGACCGCGGGAAACTCGTCCGCGAGCGTACCAAGGACACTTGGGGTCTGTGGCGCAAGAGCGTGCTCAACCCCGAGTCCAACGTCCAGTTCGGCGAGGGCGGCGCCGGCACCTTCTCCGACGGCAAGCTTTGGAGCCAGATCAAGGACCCGCGCCACTTAGGCCGCAAAGTCCTGACCGAGTTCGTGAAAGCCGGCGCGCCACCCGAAATCCTCACCGAAGCACACCCGCACATAGGCACCTTCCGCCTCGTCACGATGGTCGAGAGCATGCGCGAGACGATCGAGGCGCTCGGCGGCGAATATCGCTTCTCGACGCGCGTCGACGGTCTCGACATCCTCGAAGAGGCAGGCATCCGCCAGCTACGCGGCCTCCATCTGAGCACCGGCGACTATCTCGAAGCCAACCACGTCGTCTTCGCCGTCGGCCACAGCGCGCGCGACACGTTCGAGATGCTCCATGCCAAGGGCGTGCATGTCGAGGCGAAACCCTTCTCGATCGGCGTCCGGATCGAACATCCGCAATCCTGGATCGACGAAGCCCGGTTCGGGCCGTGCGCAGGCCATCCCGATCTCGGCGCGGCAGCGTACAGCCTATCGCATCACTGCAAGAACGGGCGGACCGTCTACAGCTTCTGCATGTGCCCGGGCGGCACCGTCGTCGCCGCGACCTCCGAAGAGGGCCGCGTCGCGACCAACGGCATGAGCCAATATTCGCGCAACGAACGCAACGCGAACTCGGGGATCGTCATCGGCATCGACCCCGAGCGTGACTATCCCGGCCACCCGCTCGCCGGGATCGAACTCCAGCGCCACTGGGAATCGCGCGCGTATGTCGCCGGCGGCTCAAACTACAAGGCGCCCGCGCAACGTATCGGCGATCTGCTCGCGGGCCGCGCGTCAACCGCGCTCGGATCGGTAATCCCGTCGTACAAGCCGGGCGTCCACATGACCGACCTGTCGGAGTGCCTGCCGGAGTTCGCGATCACTGCGCTGCGCGAGGCGTTGCCGGCGTTCGGGCGTGAGATCCCCGGTTACGATCATCCCGACGCGGTGCTCACAGGGGTCGAGACGCGCACCTCCTCGCCGGTCAGAATCACGCGGGGCGATGACTTCGTCAGCCTTAATACGGCGGGGCTTTTTCCGGCCGGCGAAGGTGCTGGCTATGCGGGGGGCATTCTTTCCGCCGCGGTCGATGGCATCAAGGTCGCGGAAGCGGTTGCGTTGAGCCTCACTGCCTAAGCCGTTTCGTTCCCCCGCAAAGGCGGGGGTCCAGGAGCCAAGAATACCTGCGTTCGTTACCCTGGGCTCCCGCCTTCGCGGGAGAGCAGAGGGTTGTGACAACTAATTCAGGGGTCTGCGGGGACCAGTTTCCACAATACCACCCCGGCGGAGGCCGGGGCCCAGTTGGGGGACGCTACTGACCTAAAGGCAAACTGCCATCATTTTGAGCTTTCCAATTGGACCCCGGCTTTCGCCGGGGTGGTGCAAAACTCGATGGCGACTACCTTTGCGCCATAAGCGTATGAGGGAAACGCCACTACCCTGACCAAACTGACAAACGTTCGAAGCAACATTAGTCGATGTGCAGCCCCCTCCAGCCCCTCACCTCCGCCGTTGCGGCCCAGTTTCGATCAACCACGCCCGCGGCAGCCCGGTCGGCTTCGCCACCCCGTCCAGACGCCGCGCACTCACAAGCGCGACCCGCTTCAAGATCATCTGGTCCCTGAACGCATCCATCCCGCCGCCGGTCGGCTTTGCGAGGATGCGCTTCACCACGTCCATGCCCGCGACGACATGCCCGAACGCCGCGTACCCCGGATAGCCTGCGCGTGCGTCCATCGCCGGCGCCGGCCCGACCGTGATGAAGAAATTTCCGCCAGCCGACGCCGGGGTCATCCCGCGCGCCATCGAGATCGTCGCGTCGAGATGCTTGATACCCGTCATCGCGGTAGTCTCGAGCGGAAACGGCGGCAGGATACGCCGCGCATCGGTGCGGATGCCCGCCTGGATGAAGCCGAGCTTCGGCGCGGACTTCTGGCGGCTCGCGCGGTAGAAATCGGTGCCGTCGAACCGCCCGTCATCGACATAGGCGAGGAAATTAGCGGTCGTCTTCGGTGCGTGGCGGGCGTCGAGCGCCAGCAGGATCGGCCCCTCGGAGGTGACGATGCGGACGCGGACAAGGCCGGGCTTCGGTCCCGGTTCATCACGCTGAACCTGCCGCCTTGCCGGCTGCGCCGTTCCCGCGGACGCCAAGGCCGCAATAGCTACGAAGCCGATCATCAAACGCCGCATTTCGATCACTCACGCCTTTACCGATTGGCGGCGGCTACCTGTCCGCCTGCGGAGAGGCAAGCGTGGAGGGGTGTCTAGTGACGTGGAGTAGACCGGTGTACCAACGTCAGTTTTGCACCGCTCAGCATGCACCAGCGAGCGCTTCGGCCTAGTTCCATTCTTCCGAGTAGGGACCTCCCCGGCGGAGGCCGGGGCCCAGTTGGGGAACGTCGGTGATGTAGGTTTGCGCTTTGTCACTCAGGCCATGCCAACTGGGCCCCGGCCTTCGCCGGGGTGATGTACCTGTGGGCAGTTCGTCCTGAACTTTCTTGCTTGCAGGGTAGCTCGTAGTGCCGAATCCACCGCTACGACCACACTCCCGTCCCCTCAAACATAGCGCGGGATCGGCCCGACTTGCGGCGTCTGGTCCGGCAGGTCCACCATCGTTTCGTCCACGAAGCACCAGCCCCAGCCCTCTGGCGGGTCGTACCCCTCGATGATCGGATGCCGCGTCGCGTGGAAGTGTGCGGTCGCGTGGCGGTGCGGCGAATCGTCGCAACAGCCGACGTGACCGCATTCCCGGCACAGCCGCAGATGCACCCATTCGCTGCCGATCCGGAGGCACTCCTCGCAGCCCTTCGCACTCGGCGTTACGTCGCGGATCGTATCCATGTGCGTGCAGCCGTAGCTCATTCCGCGTGCCTTTCCGCCATGTCGGCCAAAACCGTGTGGATCTGGGCGACCACCGCCGCGCCTTCGCCGACCGCCGCCGCGACGCGCTTGGTCGAGCCGGCGCGCACGTCGCCGATCGCGAACACGCCCGCGCGGCTCGTCTGTAACGGCAACGCGGCGGCACCGGTGACGATGAACCCCTTCTCGTCGGTGTCGACACAGCCCTTTAGCCAACCCGCATTGGGGTCCGCGCCGATGAACAGGAACAGGTGTCGCATCGCGCACCGCGTCTCCGCGCCATTGCTGCGTTGGCGGAAGATCGCTGCCGTCAGTCCAGTCGCGCGCTCGCCCTCCAGCCCGACGATCTCGGTGCCGACGCGGATCGTCACGTTGAGCAGCCCGGCGATCCGGTCGATCAGATATTTCGACATCGTCGCGGCCAGCGGGCGGCGCACGATCAGGTGCAGGTGTTTCACGCGCGGCGCGAGGAACACCACCGCCTGCCCGGCCGAGTTGCCGCCACCGACCAGCGCGACCTCCTCACCCTCGCACAACCGCGCCTCGATCGGCGACGCCCAATAGGACACGCCCGCGCCCTCGAACTCCGCTAGATCCGGGATGTCCGGGCGCCGATAGCGCGCGCCCGACGCTACGATAACGGTCCGCGACTGGACGCGTCGATCGCCGGGCAGTTCGAGCGCAAGCGGGTCGCCCGCGGGCCGATCCTCGTCGCAATCGAGATGTTCGACGGTCAACGGGATCGCGATCTCCGCGCCGAACTTCAGCGCCTGGTTGAATGCACGCCCGGCCAGCGCCTGCCCCGAAATACCGGTCGGGAAGCCCAGGTAGTTCTCGATCCGCGCCGACGCGCCCGCCTGTCCGCCGATCGCACGCTCGTCGAGCACGATCACCGACAGCCCCTCGGACGCTGCATACACCGCCGCCGCCAGCCCCGCCGGCCCCGCGCCGACGATCGCGACGTCGTACACGGTGTCGGGATCGAGCTCTGGCGTGATCCCGAGGCACGCCGCGACCTCGATATCCGACGGCCGTTTCAGCACCGTACCGTTCGGACAAACGACCAGTGGCAGATCGCTCGATGCAACACCGGTCCGCTCGACCAGTGCACGCCCCTCGTCGTCCGATGCCGCATCGAGGACGATGTTCGGATAGCCCGATCGCGTGAGAAACCCCTGTAGCCGGACGACGTCCGGACTGTCCGGCAGGCCGACGATCACCGTCCCCCCGCTGCCCTGCTCGATCAGGCCGACGCGGCGCAGGATCAACGCGCGCATCACGATCTCGCCGACGTCCGCCGACCCGACCATCAGCGCGCGCAGATGCTCCGGATCGAACGGCAGCGCGGTACAACCGGCGGGGCCAGCGGTGCCGCCCGCGATCGTCGGCCGTCCGGCAAGCTGGTTGACCTCGCCCGTCAACTGCCCCGGGCCGTGCGTGGTGATCGGCGCCTCGTGGCTGAGCCCGTCGCGACGGACGACGTCGATCGTTCCTTCGAGCACCAGCCAAGCCGCGACGCCTTGCTCGCCGATCACGTAGACCTGCTCGCCCGCAGCAAACACGCGCGCCGGACCGCTTGCAAAGCGCTTTGCCGTCTGAAGCTGTTCCGCGTTGAGCACCGGGAACATCTGGTGGTCGCGCGCGCCGAGATCGCTCATGTCTGCACCATAGGTTCGAGCCCGAGCAGCAGCGTCGGGATCAATTCGGACACGGTCGGGTGGATCGGCACCGCCCAGCGCAGCGCGGACACCGGTTGGTCGGCGTTCATCATGTCGAGGATCCCGTGGATCGCCTCGTCGCCGCCGGTGCCGAGGATCGCCGCTCCCAATATCCGCTGTGTTTCCACATCTGCCACGATCTTCATGAACCCCTTGGTCTCGCCCTTTTCGACGGCGCGCCCGACGCGGGTCATCGGCCGCTTCGAGACCAGGATCGGCCGCCCCGTCTTCTCCGCCTCCGCCTGCGTCATCCCCACGCGGCCAAGCGGCGGATCGGTATAGAGCGCGTAGCCGACCAGCCGCTGGCTCAGCGTCCGATCGTCATGATCGAGCAGGTTCGCCGCGACGATCTCGAAATCGTTATACGCGGTATGCGTGAACGCGCCGCGCCCGTTGCAATCGCCCAGCGCCCATACGCCCGGCACGTTGGTCTGCAGCATGTCGTCAACGGTGACATAACCCTTCTCGTCCGTTGCGATCCCGGCGAGATCGAGCCCGAGGTCGTCGGTATTGGGGCGCCGGCCGACCGCGAGCAGCACGTGGCTGCCGATCACCTTCGGATCGCCGGCCTGGCGATCGACCGATACCGCGACGCCGTCCGCATGGCGCGCGAACGCGATGCAGTTCGCGCCCGTCCGCACCGTGATCCCCTCGTCTTCCAATATGCCCCGCACGGCGTCTGACACGTCGGAATCCTCGTGCGCGATCAGCCGTTCGCCGCGCTCCACCACCGTCACCGCGGCGCCGAACCGACGATACATCTGCGCGAACTCAAGCCCGACATAGCTTCCGCCGACGACGACAAGATGCGCGGGGATCTGTTCCAGCGCGACGATGTCGGTATTGTCGAGATGCGGCACGTCGTCGACACCGGGCATATCCGGCACGCTCGCACGGCCACCGACGTTGAGGAAGATGCGCGGCGCAGTGATCTCCTCACCGTTTATGGCGATCGTTCGCGGTCCGGTGAAGCGGGCATGGCCGCGCAGGAAGGTGAGGCCCGCCATGCCCTCCAGCCAGCGCTCGTTGCCCGATCGTGCGTCCATCACGACCTTGCGCGCGCGCGCCGCGACGGCGGGCATGTCGACCGTGACGGCGCAGGTCGCGATCCCGAAATCCGCCGCGCGTCGTGCCAGGTGCGCGGCATAGGCGCTCGCCACCAGCGTCTTGGTCGGCATGCAGCCGGTGTTGACGCAGGTCCCGCCGACCAGCTTCCGTTCGATCAGCGCGACCGCCATGCCCGCGGCGGTAAGGCGGCCTGCCAGCGGCGGTCCGGCCTGCCCGGCGCCGACGATGATCGCGTCGAAATTCCGCATCAGATCGACAGCACCACCAGCACCGCCAGCAGGATCGCAATCGCATCCTCGATCAGCGCGGCCGGTCGGTCGTTACCGAACGCCGTCGCCAGTCGCGCGCGAAGCGCCGCGCCGCCATAGATCCCGACGACCGCCCCGACGATGCCGAGAACGATCCCCTGCAAGGGCGTGCCGATGCCGTATCCAATCGCAGCGCCCGACAGGCCGCCCGTGAGCAGGCGCGCGGCGAACTGCGGTGGCACCTTGCGGCTTGGCGTCGAAGGCAGCTGATCGGTGACGAGTTCGGTGGCCGCCAACAGCGTGAAGATCCACGGCGTGAACCGGTAGCCGAGGAACGCGAGCCACGTCCCCTGCAACGGCAGCGCCCCCTTGCTCGCAGCCCAGGCTACTGCGGCGGGCGCCAGCATCGCGCGCAACCCCGCGACGATACCGATGACGAAGGCTAGGATCAGTCCATTGACGAGCGGGGGGACGAGCATGGCGGTCTCCGATCCGGTGTGTCCAACATCGTCCCACGCACCGCCCCGAGCGTCAATTCGTTACGCACCCGATCTGGCCTCGATCCCGTCGCACATCATCTTTAGCTAATCATTTGACCAGACCAAGCACCTGATATCGAAAGCGAACACGATGTCGCCTTCGCCCGAATTTATTTCGCCGCCGTTGCCTCGATCTCGACCAGGAACGCCGGCCCCGCCAACGCTGCGACCTGAACGGTCGATCGCGCAACGGTGTTCGGGTTTTCCGCCGTCCCGAAATACATCTTGAACGCGTCGTTCATGCCGGCAAAGTCCATCTTGCCACCGAGCTTCGGATCGCCCGCGACGAACACGGTCAGCTTGATGATATCGCTCATCGCATAGCCCTGCGCGGCCAGGATCGTCTTGATCTTGGTGAACACGCTGATCGTCTGCGTCTTGGTATCGCCGAAATCTGCGATCGTCAGCTGCGCGGGCGGCGTCTTGTTTGCGGGATCGATCGGAGCCGCCAGTTGCCCGCTGAGATACAGCATCTTAGCCCCCGCCGGTACCGTCACGCCCTGAAGGATCAGCCCCGGTGGCGTATTGGTATGACGGACGATGCCGGATTTGGGGGCCTGCGCACCGGCAACCGACGCGCCTGCCAGCGCCGCGAACAGGGCAAGCGATCGAACAAAGATCTTCGTCATGGATATCCTCTCGGAGAAACCGGGCGCCGGATGTTTCCGGCGCCCGGCAGACATTAGAAACTGACGTTCATGCGCGCATAATAATAGCCGCCGTTGATGCCGTACGGGCTGAACGTCAGCGGTGCATCGAGCTGGTTGCCGCCGCCCACCAGGGTCGCATTGGTCGTACCCGGCACCAGGCCGAGCGTCGGCGACTTCTTGTTGAAGACGTTGTTCGCACCGATCGACAGTTCGAGGTCGTCGGTCGCCTTGAAGTTCAGTTCGACGTCGCCGATGAATGCGGTCCCGATCGTCTGCTTGTAGAAGGTGCCGCCGTCCGGGCTGTAGCGGGCAGAGCTCTTGCCGTAGACCGTACCGCGCAGGGTCATCGAGAATTTCTCGATCGAATAGAAGGTCGATCCGATGACCTTCACGCGCGGCGATGCGGTTTCGATATTGGCGCGGGCGCCCTCGTCGAACAACGGCACCGTGATCGTCTGTCCGAGCACGTTGACCAGCGGTGGTGCCGCCATCACCTTGGTGATCTTGGTCTGGTTGTAGTTGCCCGACAGTGTCCAGGTCGCCTTGCCATACTCGCCGAAATCACTCGCATAGCTGGCGACGAGATCGACGCCACGCGTCCGGGTATCCGCGCCATTCGTGAAGATGTTGATGCCGGTCTGAACCACCGTCGGATCGAGGACGTTGCCGTTCGCGCGGATCGCCGCGGTCACCGCGGGGAAGTTGACGTTGACCGGCAAGGTCGCGCCGCCGCCGCCGAACAGCGAGCCCGTCCCGAGAATGCGGTCCTCGATCTTCACCTGATACGCATCGATCGTGATCGTCAGTCGCGGCACCGGCCGAATGACCGTGCCGAGGCTGTAGTTGGTCGACTTTTCGGGCTTCAGATTGTTGAAGCCGATCAGCTTTGCTGCGGCGGAGTTGGCCGGCAGCTGCACGAAAGCGGAGGTCGGCGAGACGTTCGTCGCGGAGTAGAACGACTCCGCCAGCGTCGGGGCGCGGAACCCCGTCGAGAAGGTGCCGCGCAACGCGAACGCATCCGAGAAGTCGTAACGGCTGCTACCCTTGTAGATGAACTTGCTGCCGAAATCGGAGTAATGCTCGTACCGGCCGGCGACGTCGACCTTGAAGCCCTCGACCGGCATCAGCGCGACATCGACATACGCCGCCTGGGCATTGCGCCCGTTGACGCCGGCATCCGAATTGCGGAAGCCCGGATAGGACTGGCCGCCTTCCTTGTAGGTCGAGGCGGCATCGCCTGCGCCGATCTCGTAGACGTTCTTGCGATATTCGCCACCGAAGGCGAGGTTGATCGGGGCCGCCATGCCGGCTTCGATCTCGTGTGTGAAGTCGGCGTTGGCGGTGAACTCGCTCGACTTGAAGAAGCCGTTGTAGAAGGTGGTCGGCGTAAAGCCGGTATCCGCGTAGAGCGACGCGTTGGCGGAATTGACGGTGTAGATCTCGTTCTTGTCCTGACCGAACGTCGTCGACAGGTCGTAATGGAACCCGCTCACGTCGCCGCGCAGACCGCCGGTGAACGCCATGTCCTCCTCGCGGATCTTCTCGCGCGGGGAAAAGCCGTTGACCGGGCTGTCGCCTTCGGGATCAAAATAGGTCGTCACGCCACCCACGGTGCGCGACACGCGGGTCGGCACGCGGACATTCTCGTAAGCGCTGGCGACACGCCGCGAAAACGTACCGAAGCTGTAGGCCTCGACTCCGCCGAAATCATACGCCGAATTATATTGCAGATTGATCAGGCGCGATTGCGCGTCGCCGCTGATCTTGTTGACGTAGGGAAAATCCGACATCCCGGGATAGAGCGTTTGCTGAAGCGGCGTGATCGACGGCGTGGTCGTGCTGCTCAGCAGGTTGCCGTTGATGTCGGTGACGCGGCGATCGAGTCCACCGACCTGCGTGAAATCGTGATAGCGGTAGAAGCCCGTGACGTTGATGAAGCCCTCTTCGCCGAGCTTGGTCGCGAGATGCAACGTGCCCGCATAGGTGCGGCCGCCGGTGTCGTAATTCTCGCCCGCCGTGGCGTAGCCATCGCCGCCTTCCTTGTCGTCCTTGAGGATGATGTTGATGACGCCGGCGATCGCATCCGAGCCATATTGCGCAGCGGCACCGTCTTCCAGCACCTCGATGCGCTTGATCGCGGAGGGCGAGATCAGGTCGAGATCGGCGGTTGCGGCACCCTGGTACGGTCCGCCAAGGACGGCAAGATTCGAGGTCCCGTGTCGTCGTTTGCCGTTGATCAGCACGAGCGTGTGGTTCGGGCTCAGTCCGCGAAGTCGTGCGGACAGCGTGAGGTTGGCGGTGTCGCCACCGAACGCCTGCGCGGTGAACGACGGCACGAGCTGTGTCAGGACCTGGTTCAAATTGGGCTGGCCGACATGGCTCATCAGGTCGGCATCGAGCACCTTGATCGGTGCCGCGCTTTCGGCAGCGGTAATCCCGGTAGCGCGCGTACCAGTGACGATGATGTCGTCGCCGGGCAGACTGGCTTGCGCGGACGCCTGGCCGGCAGCTTCGATAACTTGTCCTTGCGCGGCAACGGTCGACAGGCTTGCGAGCGCCACGATCAGTGCGCCGCGCGAAATGCTGTTAACGGTCTTCATAAGGACTCCCCCCTTATTGATGATCGCCTCCAGCCATCCCCTCATTATTCACCGATGATCTAACGCCATCCTGACATGTATATCCCGTTCGCAAAACAAAGGTTTTGCTGAATAGGTTTTCAGGCTGATGTCTTTATCAACTTGAACATGGTCGATCGTATCGAGATATTAAACAACCGATTCGGGTACTTCGCTTTCTTGATCGAAGACTATTCTTGAATATGTAACTTATATGCAACGCCGTCGGACGGAACTCTGCCGTTATGCAGCTCGCTGCGATCTGTTCGACAGGGTTGCAGCCTGGGCCGAGACCCGCCTCGCCAGCGCCATCACCTGTCCTTGCGCAGACTGGATGCCACCCTCCTGCCAGCCCGGCGTCTGGCTGAGCGCGGCGGACGCGAAATAGACGCGGCCGTCGGGCTTTTGCAGCAGGCGGAATTCGGGCGTGTCGATATGCCCCTCCTGCCGGCCGTTCGCGCTACCCGCGTTCCAGTCCGGCCACGGGCCGAGGCTGTACGGAATCTTGTGCCAGTTGACCGCCAACCCGTTGACCAAATCGGCCCCATGCCCCGGATGCAGCCGATCGATCACCCCGCGCGAGAATGCGATCTGTTCGGCGATCGGTCGCTTGGCGAACTCCGCCGCGTTCGGTCCCGACGAATAGCAGCCGAGCAGCATACCACGCTCCGAATGCAACCCAGCCGACGGATACCAGATCAGCGTGGTCGGCCCGCCGACGAACGAGATCCCGCCATAGATCTGCTCGCGTTCCCAGAAGCGGGGGCTCTCGAAGGCGACCTTGTTCGAATGATCGTACACCACGCCCGCGATCGTCTTCTTCAATGCGGGCGAGAAATCCGTATCGATCGTCGCGAGCACCGGGAACGGGATCGTGCAGATGATGTAGTCCGCCTTCACCGTGTCGACGACGTCGCTCGCCTTGTCGCGGTACACCACGTCGACGCCGTGCGCGGTGTGACGGATGCGAGTCACCTCGGCACCGCGGATCGCCGGCCGCCGCAAATTGCGATCGAACCCTGCATGGATCCGGTCCATCCCGCCGACCGGTTCGAACATCGTCGCCTGCATGTAGAGATTGTCTTCGAACAGCGTCATCGGCAGCCGTTCGTTCGCCAGCAACTGGTCGAGCGGCACCGCGCTGCCCGCCGACGAAAAGGTGACGCCCGCGCCCGGCGCTGCGCCGAAGCCCGATCGCTCGGTTCCCGCGAACGCGTAGTCGGTGCCGAGATCGCCGTAAGCCTTCAGGAACGGCATCAGTTTCTGTTTGTCCGCCGCCGTGACCGACTGATCGAGCGCACCCTGGTTGATCGCCTTCGCCAGCAGTTCGGCGATGTGGCCGCGCATGTCGTTGATCGCGGTGCGCATCCGGATCTTGCTGCCGTTCTCGCCCATCACATAGGCGGAGCGGCTCGAATTGACCTCGACCTCCAGCGGTACGTCGAACTTCTTCGCATAGCCGATCAGGCCCTGATGAAAGCTCGGGATGCGCGCCGGCCCCGCGTTGAAATAGATCCCGTCGGAGAATTTGGCGGTCTGGGTCTGCTCGCCGATCATCTCGATCTTGTCACCGTCGCGCACCGTCCAGGCGCGGCCGCCGACCCGGTCGCGCGCTTCGAGCAAGGTCACCTGGAACCCCGCCTGCTCGAGTTCGTAGGCCGCGGTCAGCCCGGCGATCCCTGCGCCCAGCACGACGACGTGAACGCCCTTACCCAGCGTCGGTGTGAGCGTCGCGAGCGCTTGGGCGTGCGACGTTCCGATCAATCCGCCCGTCAGCCCCAAGGCCTGCATCGCACCGAGCGTCGCGCCCAGCCCCCCGATCAGGCCAAGTCGTCCCAGTATCGTCCTGCGTGTAATCGCCGTCCCGCTGGTATCCGGTGTATCGCGTAAAATCATCAAGGCCCCCGAAAGCGGCACCCCTCCCCAGGGTTTGCCGAAGATCAGAAACACCGTCGGGTCTAACCCGTCAGTGGCCTCGCAGGATCATCATCCCCTGATCAGCCACGATGGACGACAGACTATGAGCGGCAAAGAACACATCGTTCTTTTCCACGCGACATCTCGACACGTTGCATCTTTTGACTAACCGATTCGGATTGAACATTGCTTCAGGGTGTAACGCAAATGAAATCTTTCTCGATCCTCTGCGCGCAGGTCCGATTGACCGTGCCATCGATCGTTGCCGTATGGCCGACACTTGAATTCAATCGTCCCTCCAGCCAACTCTTGCGTCGACCGTTCCTTCAAGAGACATGCCAGCGCTTATGACCACAGAAACCCCGCCCGCATCCGACGCTCGTGCTTTCGACCCATCCGCGCCCGTGACGCCGACTTCCGAGACGCTTGCCGCTGAAACGCCCGCAGCTGAAACGCCGGGTGCCGAGACGCCGGGTGCCGAGACGCACGCCTTCGAAGCGGACGTCTCGCGGTTGCTGCACATGATGGTGCACTCGGTGTACTCGGATAAGACCGTGTTCCTCCGTGAGCTGATCTCGAACGCCGCCGATGCCTGCGAGAAGCTGCGTTACGAGGCGTTGAGCGCTCCCGAGCTTCTCGGCGACGAAACTCGTACGCAGATCGCGATCACGCTCGATTCCGATGCACGCACGCTGACGATCGAGGACAACGGCATCGGCATGACCGTCGACGACATGGGCGAGGCGCTCGGCACGATTGCGCGCTCCGGCACCAAGGCGTTCATGGACCGCATCGCCGCGGCGAATGGAAGCGAAGGTGCGCAGTTGATCGGGCAGTTCGGCGTCGGCTTCTATTCCGCGTTCATGGTCGCATCGAAGGTCGACGTCATCTCGCGTCGCGCAGGCGCGGACACCGCCTCGATCTGGTCGTCGGATGGCCTCGGCACCTACACGATCGCCGACATCGCGACCGCCGACGCACCCGCCCGCGGCACCCGCGTCGTACTTCACCTGCTGGAGGATGCGACTTCGTACACCGACCGGTTCACGGTCGAGCGCCTCATCAAGGATCAATCGGGACACGTTCCCGTCCCGATCACGCTTCGCGAAAAACCCGATGCCGAGCCCGTCGACATCGCCGATGGCGCCGCGCTCTGGACCAAGCCCAAGTCCGAGATAAGCATTGAAGACTATGCCGACTTCTACCGCGGCGTATCCGGTCAGTTCGACGAGCCCGCGCTGACACTCCATTACCGCGCGGAAGGGCTGCACGAGTACTCGGTGCTCGCCTTCGTGCCCGGCGCCAAGCCGTTCGACCTGTTCGATCCCGATCGCAACGGCCGCATGAAGCTGTACGTCAAGCGTGTCTTCATCACCGACGATGCCGAGGTCCTGCCGCGCTACCTTCGCTTCATGCGCGGGCTGGTGGATTCGTCCGACCTGCCGCTGAACGTCTCGCGCGAGATGATCCAGGAGAGCCCGATGCTCGCCGCGATCCGCAAGGGCGTGACCGGGCGCGTGCTGTCCGAACTCGACAAGCTCGCGACGCGAGATGCTGAGGCCTATGCGAAGATCTGGGACAATTTCGGCGCGGTCCTGAAGGAAGGATTGTACGAGGATTTCGAGCGGCGCGAGGCGCTGCTGAAACTCGCACGGTTCAAGACCACGACGTCGGCCGGCGCATGGCGCTCGGTTGCCGACTATGTCGCGGCGATGAAGGACAACCAGACCGCGATCTATTACGCGGTCGGCACCGATCTCGATCGCCTCGAAGCCTCGCCGCAACTCGAAGGCTTCCGCGCGCGCGGGATCGAAGTGCTGTTGCTGCCGGATTCGGTCGACGGGTTCTGGGTGACGGCGGGCATCGATCACGACGGCAAGCCGTTCAAGTCGGTCACGCAAGGCGCGGCCGATCTCGGGCTGATCCCGCTGGTCGATGGCGCCGAGCAGCCCAAGTCCGACGCGGCACCCGAGATCGCCGACTTCATCGCGTTCGTGAAGGCGACGCTCGCCGATGCCGTCTCCGACGTGCGCGCGTCGGAACGCTTGACCGACAGCGCGGTCTGCCTCGTCGCGGCGGACAGCGGCATCGATCGCCAGCTCGAACGCATCCTCGCCATGAGCGGCCAGGCGCCCCCTGCCGCCAAGCCGGTGCTTGAGATCAATCCGACCAACCCACTGGTCGCTAGGCTGGCGGCGCTTGGTGACGACGATGCGACATTGCGCGAGGATGCGGCGCACCTGCTGTTCGACGAAGCCCAGATCGCCGATGGCGAGCGCCCGGTCGACGCCCGCGCCTTCTCCGCGCGCCTCGCCCGCCTGTTCACGCGCGCGCTGGGGTAAGCCTGCCATCACCACGGTTCCGCGCGACACACGTCGGTTTGCGGAACCGTGGGCTCGGGGTGATCCTGCGCCGGACGTGATGGAGCACGCCATGTACTCGGCGAGGGCGCTACGTGCCGCAAAGCGCGAGGACCTGTCGCTTCCGGGATTACGACGATCGGGTCATCGAGCCTCCGATGCCCAATCGGGGTAACGATGGGCTCTGAACTCGTCTGAACCTTGTTCTCCCGTCAACGCAGGAGCCGAGAATCTCTACATCCGTACGACGCGGGTTCCGATCCGCTCGGCCTCGGCCGGGTCGTGCGTGACCATCAGGATCGGCAAGCGCAGCACGTCGCGGACATGTTCGATCGCGACCATGATTTCTTCGCGCCGCGCTCGATCCAGCGATGACAGCGGCTCGTCGAGCAGCAGGAACCGCGGACGGCTCAGCAGTGCGCGTCCGATCGCGACCCGCTGCGCCTCGCCGCCCGACAGCGTCCCCGGCCAGCGGTCGAGCAGGTGACCGATGCCGAGAAAGCCCAGTATGTCCCCGAACCGCTCGGCCTCGCCGCGAACCCCGTAGAGGAGGTTCGCACGCACCCGCATATGCGGAAACAACCGTGCCTCCTGAAAGACATAGCCTGCGTTCCTGCGCTCGGGTGGCACATTCACGCCGTCCCCGAACAGTATCTCCCCATCGACGGCGATGCGCCCGCGATCGGGGCGCATCAGCCCGGCCACCATGTTCAGCACGCTCGATTTGCCGACACCCGACGGACCGAACAAGACCGTCGCGCCTTCCCCGGCCTGCAGCGTGAGCGACACCCGGGTATCGCCGAGCCGCTTCTCGACGTCGATTTCAAAGGACATGCAGCCCCCGTCCCGCACGCCGCGTCAACAGTTCGGAAGCGATCAAAGCAATCAGCGATAACCCCACGGAAACGGCCGACAATCGCCAGACAAGCGCGTCTGCCCCCGGCTGCTGCAACGCCGAGTAGATCGCCAGCGGCAAGGTCTGCGTCTCGCCCGGCACGTTCGAAACGAACGTGATCGTCGCCCCGAACTCGCCGATCGACCGCGCGAAACCGAGCACCGCGCCGGCCAGTACGCCCGGCACGCTCAGCGGCAGCGTCAACGTCCAGAATACACGCCAAGGCCCCGCCCCTAGCGTCCGCGCGGCGTTCTCCAGCCGTCGGTCGACCGCCTCGATCGAGATCCGCATCGCGCGCACCATCAAGGGCAGCGCCATGACGCCCGCCGCGATCGCCGCGCCGGTCCACCGGAACAATACCGTCACCCCGAACCAGTCCTGAAGCCAGCCGCCGATCGGGCCATTGGGTCCGAACGCGAGCAACAGCAGCCATCCCGTCACGACCGGCGGCACGACCAGGGGCAGATGGATGGCCGCATCGATGACGACCTTACCGGGAAAACGGACGCGCGCGAGCATCCATGCCAGCGCAAACGCGATGGGCAAGGTGACGGCCATCGCCACGCCGCCGACCTTCAGCGACAGCCCGACGATGGCCCATTCCGCAGCGTCGAGCATCTAGCGCGCTGAAAACCCGTATCGAACGAAGATCGCCTTACCAGCCCGCGATACGAGGAACCGCCGGAACGCCTCCGCTTCGGGGTTGGTCGACGTCTTCAGGCGGGCGATCGGATAGGTGATCGCCGGATGCGTGTTCTCGGGAAAAACGCCTGCGATCCGCACCTTGGCAGACGCCTTTGCGTCGGTGGCATAGACGATCCCCAGCGGCGCTGCGCCGCGCTCGACCAGCGCTAGCGTCGCGCGCACATTCTCCGCGCGCACGACCTTGGGTGAGACCTGAGCCCACACGCCGAGCTTCTCCAACGACGCCTGCCCGTATTTCCCCGCTGGCACCGCAGTGTCCGCCATGGCCAGAGGCCCTGCGGTCAGCACACGTACCAGCGCTGCGGGCGGCCGAACGGGGATACGGACCTTGCTGCCTGCTGGCGCGGCGACCACCAGCCGGTTGCCGAGGAATGTCACGCGCGTCGACGCGACGATCAGGTTCTTTGCCGCGAGTTCGTTCATCCAGTCCTCGTCCGCGGAGACGAACAGGTCGGCGGGCGCGCCGGACTCGACTTGGCGCGCGAGGGCCGAAGATGCCGCGAACGAAATCGTCGGCTTCGCATGCCCCTGCCTGGCCCACGCATCGGCTGCCGCGGTGAGCGATTCCTGCAACGATGCGGCGGCCAGCACCAGCGGCGCCCGCTGCTGGGCTTGCGCCGCGCCGGAACTGCCGAGCGCCGACAACGCCAAAACCAGCGGCAAAGAATGTTTCACTTTTGTGACTCCTCCAACCCGTAACCACCGCTATAGGGCGCGACGAAGACGTCGCGCTACCGCGAAACGGAGTTACGATCCTGCCCCCGAACTCGTTCCGGTGCGCCGCGTTGGTGCTGGGCACTCTTGCCTCCCCCGCAATCGCGCAAGAGCAGGGGCTCGACGTGACCGGCAGCGTCCGGGTCCGCGGCGAGGCGCTCGACGGACAGCCGCGCATCGGCATTACGAGCGACGACCACGCCGTCTTCATCAGGGTCAGGCTGGGCGCGACCTACGCGAGCGGCCCGTTCGCGATCGGTGGCGAGGTGATCGACTCCCGCGCGTATCTCGAGCCCCGGGAATCGACCGTCAGCGCCAGCGAAGTCGACGCACTCGAACCCGTCCAGGCCTGGATCCAGATCGCGCCGACCAGGAACGCCAAGCTCCGCCTGGGCCGGTTCACGATGAACCTCGGTTCCGGACGGCTCATCGTCGATGAGAATTTCCGTAACACGACCAATGGCTTTACGGGCGCAAGGTTCGACTGGAGCAACATGGCCGGCGACGCGCTGACGGCGTTCTGGACGATGCCGCAACAGCGCCTGCCCGACGACGATGCCGGAATCCGCGCGGACAGGCTCGTTCGCGACCGAGAACGCACCGCGCTGCAATTCTACGGTGCGATCGCCACCAAGGCCGGTGTATTCGGCGGTGAACTCGAGGGGTATGCGTTTCGCCTTCAGGAACGTGATGCGCCCGACTTCCTGACGCGCAACCGGCGTCTCTGGACGCTCGGCGGACGGCTTGCGAACACGGCTGCTACCGGTCGAACGGACTATGAGCTCGAAGCGGTGTGGCAATCGGGCACCGCCCGGCTTTCGTCCGCTGCCGCCGACACGACGGACCGGCGCGTCTCGGCGGTCTTCGTACACGGCGGGCTCAGCTACACACTGCCTGGCGGTTGGAAACCACGACTGCGGTTCGCCGCCGATTACGCCAGCGGCAACGGCCGAGGCGACGACCATATCGGCCGGTTCGACACGCTCTACGGCGCACGCAGTTTCGAATTCGCCCCCAGCGGACTGTACGGCGAGGTCGCACGTGCGAACCTGATCAGCGTCGAGACACGACTGGAGCTTGTCCCGACCAAGCGGACCGATGCCTATTTCGCTGTCCGTCCGCTCTGGCTCGCCAATGCGACCGACAGCTTCGGCCAGACCGGCGTGCGCGATCCCAGCGGCGCATCGGGTCGCACCGCGGGGACGCAGTTCGAAACCCGTGTACGCTGGTGGGCGGTTCCGGAACGCGTCCGCATGGCCGCGGGCGGGGTCTATCTCGCCAAGGGTCGCTTCCTCCGCGTCGCGCCCAACGCACCCACGACCGGAGACACGCGCTACGCTTATGCGGAAGTGACCTACAGCTTCTAGTTCGCCGTCACTCGCCCGGTCCGTGCCAGCTTGCCCCAGCCGACCAACGGCCCACGCAGCGCCTGCGCGATCGCCTTCAGCACGACGTAATACATGACCTGCCGATAGCCGATCCGCTGCGGGATCAGCAGCCATAGCAATCGCCAGCGTTCCTTCCGCTCCAGCGCGAACGCGATCGTCGCCGCCAGAAGGTCGATCGCGGTGAAGATCAGCCAGTAGGCGAGCATCGTGTAGACGTCGTGGCTCGTCTGCTCCCAACCATGCGCCTGCACCGAGAGGTAGGTCGAAGCGAAGCTGATCAGCAGCGCGAGATCGATGATCGGCGAGATCGACGCGAGGATGATCTGGAACACGATCGCCTGCGGCAACCCGACCCAGCCAAGCCCGCGCGGATGCGACCGACCGATCGCCGAGCGGTGTTTGTAGAGGCATTGCAACGTCCCGAACGCCCAGCGGAACCGCTGTTTGGCGAGCGCGCGCATCGTCTCGGGTGCCTCGGTCCACGCGATCGCGAACTGGTCGTACTGGACGGTCCAGCCATGCCGCTGGATCGCGATCGTCAGGTCCTGGTCCTCAGCGAGCGTATCGTCGGGATAGCCGCCGACGCTGCGGATCGCCTCCAGCCGCCACGCACCGACCGCGCCCGGCACGACCGTCATCGCGTTCAACCGCGCCAGCGCGCGCCGCTCGAGATTTTGCGCGGTGATGTATTCGAGCGCCTGCCATTTGGTGATCAGGTTGACGCGGTTGCCAACCTTCGCGTTGCCCGCGACCGCACCGAGCTTCGGATCGACGAACCACCGTGCGAGGCGGGCGATCGTCATCGGTTCGAACTGCGTATCGGCATCGAGGGCGATCACGATCTCGCCGCGCGCCAGTTCGAGCCCACGGTTGAGCGCGCGCGCCTTGCCGCCGTTTTCCAGCGTCAACAGGCGGACGCGGTCGTCGCCGGCGAATGCCTTGGCAACGACGCGGCTGGTGCAGTCGCTCGATCCGTCGTCGATCACGATGACTTCGATCGCGACGTCGTTCGAGGCCAGCACGCCCTCGACGGCGCGGACGATCACGCGCTCCTCGTTGAACGCCGGGATCATTACCGTGACGAACCGCGATGGATCGATCGCGGGGAACACCGTCTTCAACTCGCGGCGGGCCTGGATCAGTGCGAGCGCGGACAAGGCCAGCGCACGGATGATGCCGATCGTGATCGCGATGCCGAAGATCCAGCGAAGCGCGACGACGATACCGCCGAGCGTGCTGAACAGCGCGAGATCGGCGACCGCGGCGACGCGGTCGCTCGACGAGATCACGGGCATCGACTGGTTGCGCGACAGCCCGGCAAGCGTCGAGACGGGGACGAAACTGTAGCCCTCCGCGCGCAACCGCTCGATGATGACCGGCAGCGCTGCGACGGTTTGGGCACGGTTGCCGCCGGCGTCGTGGAGCAGGATGACGTTGCCGCTGCGCTCGGGGCCGCCGGCCTCAACGCCGGCGATGGTGCGGTCGATGATTGCCTGCACGCCGGGGCGCTTCCAGTCGTCGGGATCGACGTGCAGGCCGACCGAGATGTAGCCGCGCTGTTGCGCTTCGAGCGCGGGCAGGATCTCGTCCGCGGTGCTCGGCTCGGCATCGCCGAAATAGGGCGCGCGGAACAGCCGGAGCGAGCGCCCGGTGAACGCCTGGAATAGCCGCTGCGTGGTGTTGAGCTCGTACTTTACCTGCCGCGTCGACACGTTGGCGAGGTTCGGGTGAGTATAGGTGTGGCTGCCGATCTCATGGCCTTCGTCGACCATCCGCTGGAGCAGGGGCCGCTCGGTCAGCGCGTTCTCGCCGATCACGAAGAATGTCGCCGGTGCATGCTCGCGCTTCAGGATGTCGAGGATCTGCGGCGTCCATTCCGGATCGGGACCGTCGTCGAACGTGAGCGCGAGCTGCTTCGGGCGATAGCCGGTCCGTGCCACGACGTAGGGCGACGGCATCCGTTTGAAGACGACGTCGGCGATCGTGCCGTCCTTGGCAGGTACCGCGTTGCGAATGCCGGTGACGGGCTCGGCAGCGATCTTCAGGATCTCGCCGCTGCCCTCGATGTCGACGTTGGTACCGGCCGGCATCGCGTCGATCGCGGCTGGCGGGGGCAGCTTGCGATGGTTGCGCCCCCAGATCGACCAGAGGCCCGGATCCTCGGAGCCGAGACGCCACAGCGCGACGCTGCCGAGGCCCGCCTTTTGCAGGAACGCGATCTGGTTGTAGGCCGATGCCGCGTCGAGCAGCCAGACCTGATGCTGCGTACCGCCTTCCGAATAGGCGAAGCTGCTGTTGCCGCTGGTCTTGTCGAAGGTCGGGACGGTGCCCGAATCGGCCGCCGCCTGCCACGCTTCCTCGACGTCGAGCGCATCGCCGTTGCCGCTGTCCGCGCCCGCGTGCCAGTCATAGGCATAGGAGCCGATCGCGACGACCAGCTTCGACGGGGGAATGCCGCGCGCCGCGTCGGCGACCATGTGCGCGAACCAGCGCTGTGACGCGATCGGCCCCGCCGCGCCGCTCGTCTCGTGCTCGTCATACGCCATCAGGAAGATCTTGTCGGTGACCTTGGCATAGGCGGGCAGATCCCAGTCGGGGTTGGCGACCGGGGCGGCGATCGCGACGACCCAGCCGCGGGACGAGAACCGCGCGCGCGTTTCTGCGAGAAAGGCGCGATAATTCGGTTGCGCCGATGCGGGCAGGTCCTCGAAATCGTAGAACACGCCGCCGGCATGGTTCGCGCCGAGGAACGGGACGAGCTTGTCGAGGAAGGCTGCGCGTGCCTTCGGATCGGCGAACAGAGCTGCGCTGCCCGCACCGTCCCAGTTCCCGTCGACCGCATTCTGCACCATCGGCAAGATCATCGGGCGGTGGACCGCCTTGTTGAGGATGTCGCGCCCGGCCTGATCGCGGAACACCGTGATGTGATGATCCTTGCCGGTGATCGAGACCCAACCGGGGATCAGCCAGTCGAGTTGTTCGACGTGCCGCGCGAGGCTGGCCGTGCTCGCGTCGTCCCACGGCGCGTGGAAGGCGATCGCGAGCGGTGGATTGGCGCCATTGCCGACACCGGGCTTGGCCGCGCTCGTTCCGAACAGCTGCTTGGCGTAGTAATCGAGGTCGCGCCGGGTCTCGCGGAGGATGCCGCCACGCGGCGCCGGCAGCTTGTGGAGCGCAGGGTGCTCGGGCTCGATCGGCAGCAGCGGCGCGGTCGGCACCGCGCCGATCGAGACGGCGAACACCGCGATCGACAACAGCAGCAACGCGATGAACGCGGCAACGCCAAAGGTGAACCGCCGACGCCGGCGTCCGCTTGCATCATAGAATACGGGATTGAGCGACATGAGGAGGGTATCAACCGGCGGAAGGAAAACGGCAAATTGCTATTTCACGTCGCTACAGCGCGTTACCGGGGGACGCTGCTGAAAAATGCGTCACGCGTGGTTTAGGGATGCGCCCGTCATCTTTCCGCATCCCCTCCCGCATGCGGGAGGGGGCCAAGGGGTGGGCGTCCGGCCCGGACGCACGCTGCGCTTGGCGATAGCGCGAGCCCACCCCAAACCCTTCCCGCCTGCGGGAAGGGGGAGTCGGATCAGCGGAACTTGCCGCTGAGCGATACGCCGATGATCCGCGGTTCGTTGAACACCGCCGCCATGTAGTTCTCGATCACGCCCTTGAGGTTCTTCTCGCCGGTGATGTTGCGCGCGAACACGGCGAACTCATACGCATCGTCCGGCGCGGCGTAACCGATCTTCAGGCCGCCCTCGAAGTTGCCGTTCGCGGTGAACTCCTTGGTCTTGTACAGCACGAACTGCGTGTAGCCCTGGATGTTGAAGTCGCCCGCGATGAACGCGCGACCGCCATTGCCGAGCGGCTGGTCGTAGCGCGCGGTGAGATCGACGTTATACTCCGGTGCGTTCGGCAGCGGCTCGCCGTCGATCTTGACCAGATAGGTCGTCCCGAACGCGCCGGGCACTGCGCGGGGCACGCGCGACGGCGTGCAGACCACGACGTTGTTGAGCGCGCAGACCTGCACCTCGGTCGTCTTGTCGCGGATAGCGCTATGCAACAGGCTCAGGCCCGCACCCAGGGTAAGGTTCGGGACCGGCTTCCAATTGGCCTCGGCTTCCATGCCGTACGCCTCGGCCTTGTTGCCGTTGAACAGGATGCCGTTGCCGTTGAGGTCGTTGCCGTTGAGCTGGATGTCGTTGACGCGGTAGCCGAACACCGTCGCGTTGAGGCTCAGCGTGTTGTCGAGCAGACGCGTCTTGATCCCCGTCTCCCACGACAGGATCGTCTCCGAGTTCGCGGTCGAGAAGTCGGAGTTGAACACCGCCGAACGCCCCTGGATCGTCGGTCCGCGGAAGCCTTGGGCGATGCGCGAATACAGGCTGATATCGGGGCTCGCCTGGTACAGGATGCTCGCATCCCAGCTCGGTTTGGTCGACTTGAGCGTCACGTCGCGACGACCGCGATACGTTACGGCACTATTGGCCTGGTCCGCCGTCTTCAGCAGTTCGGTACGCTTCTTATCTTCGGTGATCCGGCCGCCAAGCGTCACGGTCAGCTTGTCCATCAGCTCATAGCTGATCTGACCAAAGCCCGCCCATGAGGTGTTCACGTCGTGCAGCCGCACCCAGTTGTTCGGGTTGCGCGCCGTGCCCGTCAGGAAAAACGCGCGTTGGTAGAAATCGGTGATGTCACGATTGTCGAAATACAGGCCACCGATCTGCCAGTTGAACCGCCCGCCGGGGGTGCCGGCGACGCGCAGTTCTTGCGACCACTGATCGAGATCGCGGATCTGGCCCTGCGACTGACCAAAGCCGTTGGCGACACCGCGGACTGGGAAGTTCGCAGCCGCACCGCCGTCGGTATCGCCGCGGCTGAAGCCCGACGTCGTCTCGTACGCGGTGATCGAGGTCAGCGTGGCCGGACCGAAGTCGTAGGACGCGCGGGCTGAACCGCCATAGGTGTTGTAGCTCTGCGGGTTGTCGTTCCCCTCGTCGAGCGACACGGTGTTGCGCGGCTCGGCAGACGCATCGTTCGAGCCCTTCTTCAGCGCGCCGCGGTGGAACAGCGTCGAGGTGCCGTCATACCAGCGAGCATGACCCGACAGGTCCAGCGTAAAGCGCTCGCCCGGCGTCAGCGCGAGCTGCACGCGGACGTTGCGATCGTCGAACCCGCCCATCGCGTCCTTGCGCGGCGTCGCGGTATTGTCGGCACTGACGCCGGCAAAGGCGTTGTCGACGTAGTTCTCGCGGTGCTGGATCAACGTCGACAAGCGGATCGACAACAGGTCCTTGATCAGCGGACCGCCGACACCGGCGTCCAGGCTGACGCTGTTGTACGAGCCGACCGAGACCGAGGCGCGGCTCTCGAAATCGTTGGTCGGCTTGTTGGTGTCGAACTTGATGATGCCCGCGGTGGTGTTGCGGCCGAACAGCGAGCCCTGCGGACCGCGCAGCACTTCGACCTGGCGGACGTCGTAGACCGGGTTCGACTTCAGCACGACATGCTCGAGGATCACGTCGTCCTGGATGATCGTGACCGGCTGCGAGGCGCCGAGGTAGAAATCGATGTTGCCGAGACCGCGAATGTAGAAGCGCGGGAAGATGCGGCCGGTGGTCGATTCGACGTATAGGCCGGGAACGCGACCCGACAGCGCGAGCAGCGTGTCGTCGCCGCCGGCGGTGTACGCGCGCAGGGCGTCGCCCGACGCGACGCCGACCGAGAGCGGCACCTTCTGGAGGTTCTCGGAGCGGCGCTCTGCGGTGACGACGATATCGCCGAGACCTTCCGCGGGAGCAGCCTGCTCCTGGACGGGCGCCGCATCCTGCGCGAACGCCGCCGAACCAGCCAGCACCGAACCACACGCGACGCCGAGCATCAGCGCCGACTTAACGACCGAAATCTTCACGATGATATTCCCCAATAGTGCGGCGGCGTCCCTGACGACCGGCCGCACATCCCAATACGCAACGCCGCTATGCGCCATCGACCGCCCTCCCCGGGCGGCCCGACGACGCCTCGCGACGCTCACTCCCCGGCTCGGCGGTTAGGCGGGGATTGTGTTAGGATGATGACAGTTGGTGGAGCAGATTACGGGTAATTTTGGCGCGCATGTACGACGTTGACGATCTCGATCGTGCCCGACACAACTCGATAGATGAGAAGGTAGTTGGGGTGCACGACAGCCTCGCGCGTACCGTCGGCCCTGCCGGGTCGGTACATGAATGGGTGATCGGCAAGACGGTCAGCGCATGCCGCGATCGATGTCGAAAGGCGCTCGGCTGCGTCCCTATTCCGATCGGCGATGTAATCGAGAATCGTGGTGGCATCCTCGACCGCTTTAGGGCGCCATATCAGCTTCAGCGATCTCCGCCTGATCGATCGGTAGACGCCAAGACTGATCTCATCGCGGCGACGGCATCTTCGTGTGCAATTGATGGACGAGGATCTGCCAGCGACTGCGCGACCTTTTCGCGTAGCCAACGATCATAAGCTTCTGCTGAGATCGAGGACTCGGACTCCAGGGGGCTGGATGAGACTTGCGCCATCACGCAAGCCTACGCCTATCGCTGCCGAATGCAACGTGGCCGCGCCGCGGCAAAGCCGCGTCGTCGGACCACACGACCGAGGGCGAGCTCGGCCGGTCGCCGGCCGGCTTGGCGTAGCCTCGGCTATGCCGCGGCGCCGCTTAGCCTTGGGCGCCTACGCGTCGTCGCCCATTCTCAGCGCGGCAATGAACGCCTCCTGCGGGATGCTGACCGAGCCGTATTCGCGCATCTTCAGCTTGCCCTTCTTCTGCTTCTCCAGAAGCTTCTTCTTGCGGCTCGCGTCGCCACCGTAACACTTCGCGGTCACGTCCTTGCGCATCGCGCTGATCGTCTCGCGCGCGATCACCTTGCCGCCGATCGCCGCCTGGATCGGGATCTTGAACAGGTGGCGCGGAATCAGTTCCTTCAAGCGCTCGACCATGCCCCGGCCGCGCACTTCGGCGGTGCCGCGGTGGACGATCATGCTGAGCGCGTCGACCGGCTCCTCGTTGACGAGGATGCCCATCTTGACGAGGTCGCCCTCGCGGTAGCCGATCTGGTGATAGTCGAAGCTGGCATAGCCCTTCGACATCGATTTCAGCCGATCGTAGAAGTCGAACACGACCTCGTTCAGCGGCAGTTCGTAGGTCGCTTGAGCACGGCCGCCGACATAGGTGAGGTTCTTCTGGATGCCGCGGCGGTCCTGGCAAAGCTTCAGGACGCTGCCGAGATACTCGTCGGGGACGTAGATCGTCGCCTCGATCCACGGCTCGCTGATTGTCGCGATCTTGTTCGGCTCGGGCATGTCAGCGGGGTTGTGCAGCTCGATATGCGTCGTGCCGGACGGATCGGGATGAGTCAGCTCGATCTCATAGACGACGGAAGGCGCGGTGGTGATCAGGTCCAGATCATATTCGCGCGTCAGCCGCTCCTGGATGATCTCCAGATGCAGCAGCCCGAGGAACCCGCAGCGGAAGCCGAAGCCCAGTGCGGCGGACGTCTCCATCTCGAACGAGAAGCTCGCATCGTTCAGCCGCAGCTTGGAGATACTCTCGCGCAGCTTCTCGAACTCGGCGGCATCGACCGGGAACATCCCGCAGAACACGACCGGCTGGACTTCCTTGAAGCCCGCGAGCGCTTCGAGCGCAGGCCGCTTCGCATCGGTGATCGTGTCGCCAACGCGCGTCTGCGCGACCTCTTTGATCTGCGCGGTGATGAAGCCCATCTCGCCGGTGCCGAGCTCGGTCAGCTGCTCGATCTTCGGACGGAAACAGCCGACCCGGTCAACCAGATGCATCGTGCCAGTCTGCATGAACTTGATCTGCTGGCCCTTTTTCAGGACGCCGTCGATCACGCGTACCAGGATGACGACGCCGAGATACGGGTCGTACCAGCTGTCGACCAGCATCGCCTTCAGCGGCGCCTCCGGGTCGCCGCTGGGCGGCGGGATCTTGGTGACGATCGCCTCGAGGATCTCGACGATGCCGATCCCGGACTTCGCCGACGCGAGCACCGCTTCGGATGCGTCGATGCCGATCACGTCCTCGATTTCCTTGCGCACCTTCTCGGGTTCGGCAGCGGGAAGATCGATCTTGTTGATCACCGGCACGATCTCGTGATCGTGCTCGATCGACTGATACACGTTGGCGAGCGTCTGCGCCTCGACGCCCTGCGCGGCATCAACCACCAGCAACGCACCTTCGCACGCTGCCAGGCTGCGGCTCACTTCATAGGCGAAGTCGACATGCCCCGGCGTGTCCATCAAGTTGAGGACGTAATCGAGGCCGTCCTTCGCGTGATACGCAAGGCGCACGGTCTGCGCCTTGATCGTGATCCCGCGCTCCTTCTCGATGTCCATGTTGTCGAGCACCTGCTCGGACATTTCGCGCGCGGTGAGGCCGCCAGTTTCCTGGATCAGCCGATCGGCGAGCGTCGACTTGCCGTGGTCGATATGGGCGATGATGGAAAAATTGCGGATGCGGTCGAGCGGAGTCATGCCGCGCTCCTAGCAGCGACACCGCGCGGGCGATAGACGGCCGCGACACCGGATCGACTTGGGCGATATTTGTCTTGAACGTTCGGGATGTCGCGGCTAGGGCGCTCACCGGCAATGTTGTCGGGGCGTGGCGCAGTCTGGTAGCGCACTGGTCTCGGGGTCCAGGGGTCGTAGGTTCGAATCCTATCGCCCCGACCATTGCCGATTTCACGAATTCTTACCGTGTTTTCCCCGAATTTGAGATGAGGCGATCGGCTCCCCGATCGCAGCTTCGCCTGGCAGCGCGATTACGCGTCGGCTAGAATGCGCCGGCAATCCGCCTCTGCAGCGATAAAGCCGGGCTGGCGATCGTCTCCGGCATGCCCTGCGCAGTATCCAGTAACGCTACTCGGCGATGGAGGTCGGCGCTCGACTCGATCAGCCCGCGCGCGCGCGCCGGCAGCAGATCAAGCAGGATGTCGTCGGTGACCGGTGCGTCGCCCAGTCGCCGCATCGGATCGAGCGCGTCGGATGCGCGAAGCTCGCCGGTCTGGACCGCGCGCTGGGTCAGCAACCATGCGATGATGTGCATCAGCCGGGTCGTCACCTTCAACGATTCGCAGCTGAAACTCACGCGGATCAACGGATCGAGCGCCTCGCGCTCCATCCTCCCCACCTCGTCGAAATACGCGCGAGCCTCGTCGGCCAGCAACATCGCCTCGCTGTAAAGCGTGTCGGTCAAGCGGCGCTGCATCCGCAATTCGTGTCCGGCCTGGGTCATCGATCGACCAGATGCCATACCGTTTTATGCTCGCCCAGTAGGGTAAACACGCTGGTAACCACGATCTGTCCCGAAACGGGCAAATCGATCGAATTTCGTGCTAATCCAGCGAGTTCAAGCGATGATGTCCGGGATCAGCAGGTCCTCCAGCGACGCGATCTCGTCGCGCAGGCGAAGTTTGCGCTTCTTGAGGCGTGCCATCAGCAACTGGTCGTGCGTCGGCATCATCGCGAGCGCGGCGATCGCGTCATCGAGATCGCGATGCTCGATCCGCATCCCGTCCAGTCGAACTCTGGTTTGTGCGTCTTCCACTCGTCCCCCGGTTCAAGCCGCCGTATTCGGCGTCCTTAGCAAATGCGGCGCGGTGCGCGAGCAAGAAACCGACACACGAACCTGCCGAGGGCCGGTCCGCGTGCGTCCGGCGGGAACACCATCGGTCCGTCGCGCCAAATCGCTCATTCAATCGATTTGGTCGGTTTCCGATGAAGACATTTTCGTGACGGAGTGGTTTACTCAGTCCCCCAACCCGAATGCAGGAGGTATCCCACCGTGCAGACGACGCATCAGACAGCTCTGGAAACCAAGCACGCCGTGCTCGATCGGCGGATCGCCGACGAGACTCACCGGCCCATGCCCGATGCGACCATTCTCGCCGGGCTGAAGAAACAGAAGCTGCGACTGAAAGAAGAGATCGTCAGCCTGTAACGACGGCGTACCGCTCCCCGGATCCAGTCCGGGGGGCCACTGCCTGTCGGTGGCAGCCCTACCCACTTCGCCCTGCCTCGATGTATTCCAGCGCTCCGCCTTCGCTCCGAGCGAGGCGATACGATGCGACAGTTCAGAAAATTACCGGCCTAAGCGCCACTTACCGGTTTGCGCGCCAGTTTCGGATTGATTGGCGAATCGAGCGCGATGCCGATCCTGCCCGCGGTGCACCAGGCCACCTTGCCCGTCACATCACCGATACCGCGCAGTTCGAGCGCCACCGGCGTGCCGACCTCGGCTACCTTCGCCAGTTCGACCATGAGCCCGCCCTCGGACAGGTTCCTCACCCGCACCTCGCGAAGACGCGTTTCGCTACCCAGGCGCATCAGCGCGGTGAGGAACAGGCTGTCGCGCGTTCCCGCCCGCTTGCTCGGCGCGTCCTCGGTCACTGTACCGCCCCGTCCGATTGCATCGAAACTGATCGTCGCATGATTGGCGCCTATCCACGACCCTGAGGCACAGCCCTTCGCTGCACCACGCCGGCCGTTCGTCCAGTCCATAGCCTGGAAAGCCGGCGCCTGAACAGCGCCCGACGTCAGTCCTCGCGCGAGACCTTTTCGTTACGCTCGTGGCGTTCCTGCGCCTCGACCGTCATGGTCGCGATCGGCCGCGCCTCCAGCCGTGCCAAGCTGATCGGCTCGCCGGTCACTTCGCAATAGCCGTATTCACCCTCGTCGATCCGGCGAATCGCCGCTTCGATCTTCGACACCAGCTTGCGTTGACGATCACGGGTGCGCAGTTCGATCGACCAGTCGGTCTCGCTCGACGCGCGATCGGTCAGATCGGCCTCGCGCAAGGAGTCCATCTGCAACTGCGACAGTGTTTCCAGCGACTCCCGCAGGATCGCTTCCTTCCAGGCCTGAAGCTTGCGCCGGAAATACGCCTGCTGCCTCAAGCTCATAAAGGGTTCGTCGGCATCGGGCCGATAGCCTTCGTCGTCGCTGTCGTTAGCGGCGTTTCGATTGGTAGTCCCGGTATCGTCCATACGATTCATTACGGTCGCCATACCACTCTCCCTCTGGCTCCGTCGTATCAGCCTCGCTGATTTCCGGGAGCCGCCCCCAAATGGTGAATGCGCCTATAGTCACACGCGATGGCAACCACAAGCGACAGGACTTGCGCATTCGATTGCGGATCTGACATTTAGTTGCGGGGAGCGCTGAAACGATTTCGCGGGCTTCGACCGAACCGGATTCGTCGACTGGTCCGGCCTCAGCCAACATTGTGTCCCAGCCCGGCACGTTAAGGCTAACCCGACTGCCCGCGGCTCGGTAAATCGTCTTTTAACCATGCCGAATGTGGTTAACACACTTGCACTTAACGGTTTGTTTTGCAGTTAGTCGGATAGCGGTAATCCAATGCTGCAGACGGGGATCCGGCAACACGAGGGTGCCGGCAACGAGAAAGAAACGATATGTCGGTGCGGATGGCCTTGGCCAAATTGTGCGCGTGCGCATGCGGGGGTGCCCTGATCGGTGGTGGCGCCGTGCATGTCGCCGAACGCCCGGCGCGAACCGCGAACGCCAAGCGCGTTCTCGTCAAGCGAATCGCCCGTCCCCAGATCGCCGCCGTATCGCGACCACGCGTCCGCCGGGTCACCACGACCACGCGGACGACCTGCGCGCCGACCGTCGTGACCGTCGCCAATGCGGCACCGCCGGTGCCGGTCGGTGACGGCTATCTCGGTGGCGGCGGCGCCGGTCCGTTCGGCGGCAGTAGCGGTGGCGGCGTTCCCGTCGTGGTCGGCGGCAGCGGCGGCTTCTTCGGAGGCGGTTTCGGCGGGGGCTTTGGTGGTGGCTTCGGCGGCAGCGGCGGCTCGGGCGGCAGCGTCGTGATCTCGTCAACGTCGAGCGGTGGATCGACCTCGACCGGTGGGTCGTCGACCAGCACCGGCGGGTCATCGACCAGCGCGGGTGGCTCCTCCACGAGCACGGGCGGCGCCGAGATATCGAGCACGTCATCGTCGAGTGGGAACATATCGTCCGCGTCAAGCAGTGCGTCATCGGCCTCCTCCGCCTCGTCGGCATCGTCGGCCAGCAGCGGCAGTTCGTCGGGCTATGGATCGAGCAGCAAGGGATGGGGATCGAACGGCGGCTGGAACTCGACCGGCGGCTGGAGCTCCAACGGATCTTCGGGAAGCTCGGCCTCGTCGGGCAGCAGCGCCTCGTCGGCCAGTTCCAGCGGGTCGAGCGCCAGCAGCGCGAGTAGTGCCAGCAGCGCTAGCAGCGCGAGTTCCAGCGGCAGCACGGGATCGAGCGGCGGTCCGCCCGCCCCCGTTCCCGCACCGCCGATGGTGTTGCTGTTCGGTGCGGCGGCGGCGGCGCTGGTCGCACGCAAGCGCTTTGCAAAGCCGAAGGCGATTGCCGCCTAAGCAGTCGAATGCCGTATCGAAAAGGCCCCGCCGGATACCTCCGACGGGGCCTTTTTCGTTTACGCGGTTCAGGCGTTCATGAGCGCCTTCTCGATGTCCTTGATTGGATGCCCGGTCAGGTCCTTGTCGAGCTCGCCCTTGAGTCGGCTGCTCACTTCCTTGTGATAGTGCTTGCGCAGTTCGCCGAGCGTCTTGGGCGGTGCGATGACGATCAGCGAGTCATAGTCGTTCTTCAGCGCGCCGGTTTTCAGGAAGTCGGCCGCGTCGGCGGCGAAGCGGTCTTCCTCGATCTGATGGAAATCGGTCGGCTCCACCGAACTCTGCACGCCGCCCTGTGGCGACGAGGCGCGGCCTGCGGAATCGGTCGCCTGGTCGCGCGTCGCCGGGTTAGCCTGTTCCTGCGCCTTCTCGACGACCAGATTGGGGAATTCGGCGTCGCCCTCGTTGCGCAGGAACAGCATTTTCCGGCCGTCGGCGACGAGCACGACGGAGTTGTGAGGAAGATGCATGCAGGTTTCTCCTTTTCGCTATGCGTATGGTTGAAGAACGCGCCGCGAACGCGAGAGGTTGCGAACCCTCGGTCCTCTCCCGCCAAGGGGGAGGTTTCAGAGGGCCTGCCTTGCGTACGCTCGCGGCCCTCGGCATAGCCCAGCCATGCACGACATACGCCTGATCCGCGACGATCCCGCCGCCTTCGACGCCGCCCTCGCCAAGCGGGGTGTCGCACCGCAGTCAGCTTCGCTGGTGACGCTCGACGAGCAGCGCCGCGCGACGATCGCGGACTCGCAGACCGCGCAGACCCGCCGCAACGAACTGTCGAAGGCGATCGGCCAAGCCAAGGCACAGAAGGACGAGGCCAAGGCGCAGGCTTTGATGGCTGAAGTCGCGAGCCTGAAGGAGGCGCTGCCCGCTCTGGAAGCCGACGAAGCGCGGCTTGGTAGCGAACTCCAGGCCATGCTTGCCGCGATCCCCAACCTTCCCGCGACCGATGTGCCCGAGGGGGGCGGCGAGGACGACAACGCGCTCGTCCACACGCGTGGCACGCCGACGACCTTTGCTTTCACGGCGCGTGAGCACGACGCGATCGGTCCTGCGATCGGCCTCGACTTCGAGACCGGCGCGGCAATGTCGGGCGCACGCTTCACGCTCGTCCGCGGGCCTGCCGCCAAGCTGCAAAGGGCGCTTGGCCAGTTCATGCTCGATCATGTCGCGAACGCGGGCTTCGAACAGGTCTCGCCGCCATTGCTGGTCCGCGATGAAGCTGTGTTCGGCACCGGCCAGCTGCCGAAGTTCTCGGAGGACCTGTTCCGGACCACCGACGGTCGCTGGCTGATCCCGACCGCGGAGGTGAGCCTTACCAACATCGTCCGCGAACAGATCCTCGCCGAGGCCGAACTGCCGCTGCGCTTCACTGCGCTGACGCCGTGTTTCCGCTCCGAGGCGGGCGCTGCGGGTCGCGACACGCGCGGCTACATCCGCCAGCATCAGTTCGACAAGGTCGAGATGGTCTCGATCGTCACCCCCGACATGTCCGAGGCCGAGCATGAGCGCATGACGGCGTGCGCAGAGGGCGTGCTCGACGCGTTGCAGCTACCGTTCAGGCGGATGCTCCTATGCACCGGCGATATGGGTTTCACCGCGGCACGCACCTACGATCTCGAAGTCTGGCTGCCGGGCCAGGCGCGCTATCGCGAAATCAGCAGCGTCTCGACCTGTACCGACTTCCAGGCGCGGCGGATGAACGCACGCTATCGGCCCGAGGGCGAGAAGGGCACGCGGTTCGTCCACACGCTCAACGGGTCGGCGCTTGCGGTCGGACGGACGCTGGTCGCGGTGCTGGAAAACTACCAGCAGGAGGACGGCTCGGTTGCCGTGCCGGCGGTGCTCCAGCCGTATCTCGGCGGGCTGACCGTCCTGGAGCCCAAGCGCTGATGCGGATCCTGCTTACCAACGACGACGGTTATCATGCGCCTGGGCTCAAGGTGCTGGAGACGATCGCACGTACGCTGTCCAACGACGTCTGGATCGTCGCGCCCGCCGAGGAACAATCGGGCGCAGGGCATTCGCTGACGCTCTCGCGGCCGATCCGCGTGCGGAAGCATGGCGAGAAGCGGTATGCCGTCGCGGGCACGCCGACCGACGCCGTAATGATGGCGCTCGCCAAGATCATGAAGGATTGCCCGCCCGATCTGATCCTGTCGGGCGTCAACCGGGGCGCGAATCTTGCCGAGGACGTGACCTATTCGGGGACCGTCTCGGCGGCGATGGAGGGCGCGCTGGGCGGCATCCGGTCGATCGCGCTGAGCCAGATCTACAGCCGCGAGGGCATGGGTGACAGCGTGCCGTTCGAGGCTGCCGCGGCATGGGGCGAGCGCGTTCTACGGCCACTGATCTACGCACCACTGGCCCCGCGCACGCTGGTCAACGTCAACTTTCCCGCTATCCCCGCCGATGCGGTGAAGGGGGTTCGCGTCGTCGGCCAGGGTTTCCGCGATTATGGCCGGTTGCAGATCGTCAGCAACACCGATCCGCGCGGCTACGAGTATCACTGGTTCGCGCTAGGCCGGACCGTCGAAACGCCAGCGCACGCGACTGACCTGGAGGCCACGGCGGACGGGTATGTATCGGTCACGCCGCTGCACCTCGACCTCACGCATTTCGAGTCGATGGACATGCTGACGCGGGCCTATCGTTGATGCGGCGTGCGGGCGTCCTGGTTCCACTGGCGACGCTCGCGCTGACCGCGTGCATTCCGCACGTCGATCGCCCCGCCGGCTACGGTAACCCGCCACAGCGTCCGTACCGTTCCCCGCCCCGCCGCGACGATCCGCCCCGCCCACGTGAGAATATGCCGCGAGAGGTTACGCCGCGAGACGACAGGCCGCCGCAGGACATTCCCGGACGCGATACCGGCGAGGTCACGACCCTGCCCGCCCCGCGCCCCGCCTGGGAGGCACGCCCCGTCAGCGCCGATGCGAAGACGATTCCCGACACGACCTATGTCGTCCGGCCCGGCGATACGCTGAGCCGCGTGGTCGATCGCAGCGGTGCGAGCCTCGAAGCGATCGCGCGCGCGAACGACCTCGAATCGCCCTATTCGATCCGCACTGGCCATCGTTTGCAGATCCCCGGCGGCCGCTATCACCAGGTCCGCCGCGGCGAGACGGGCATCGCGATCGCCCGCGCTTACGGCGTCGAATGGTCGCGGATCGTGGCTGCCAACGCGCTCGTCGAACCCTACGTGCTGCGCGCCGACCAGCGTATCCAGATTCCTGGCGAGCCTAGCGGCGGCACTTCGAGCGCATCGGAACGCGCGCGCGCCTTCACGCTCGACATCGACGACATCCTCACCGGCGGCGAACCGGCGCTCGCCAGCAATCAGGCGCCTGCACGACCGATCGCGACACCGCGCCGCGTGCTGCCGTCGAACGCCGTCGTCACCGCACCCGCGCGTCTCGCGAGCGGCGGGTTCCTCTGGCCGGTCGACGGCAAGGTCGTGAAACGATTCGGCCACGGCGCCAGTGGCGAACGTAACGACGGCATCAAGATCGCCGTACCGGTCTCGACGCCGATCCATGCGGCCGCGGACGGCGTCGTCGCGTATGTCGGCGACGGCATCGCTGCGCTCGGCGGGCTGGTCATCATCAAGCACGGCGGCGGCTGGACGAGCGTCTACGGCCACGCGTCGAAGCTGCTCGTGCAACGCGGGCAGAGCGTCAAGCGGGGCCAGACGATCGCGCTGTCGGGCGATACGGGATTCGCGGACCGCCCCGAACTGCACTTCGAACTGCGTAAAGGGCGGACGCCGGTGGATCCAACGTCGCAATTGCCTCGAACCTAGCCGCGCAAACAAAACCGTCATCCCAGCGAAAGCTGGGATATTGCCGTTCGAGCCGCAGCACCCGCCCCATAAAGATCCCAGCTTTCGCTGGGATGACGCCGGTGGGAGCGCATGCTAGTCGCCCTCCCATGACCTACCAGTCCGACCTGCTCACCACGCTGACTTCGCGCGGCTATGTCCACCAGATGACCGATGCCGCCGCGCTCGATGCGCTCGCTGGCAAACAGGTCGTGCCCGGCTATATCGGCTTCGACCCGACCGCGCCGTCACTCCACGTCGGCAGCCTCGTCCAGATCATGCTGCTCCGCCGGCTCCAGCAGACCGGGCACAAGCCGATCGTCCTGATGGGCGGCGGCACCGGCAAGATCGGTGATCCGAGCTTCAAGGACGAAGCGCGCAAGCTGCTCGGCGAAGACGGGATCAAGGCAAATGTCGCCTCGATCCGCCGCATCTTCGAACGCTTCCTGACCTTCGGTGACGGCCCGACCGACGCGGTCATGCTCGACAACGCCGAGTGGCTCGACGCGCTCGAGTACATCCCGTTCCTGCGTGACGTCGGCCAGCATTTCTCGGTCAACCGGATGCTCGCCTTCGATTCGGTCAAGCTCCGCCTCGACCGCGAACAGTCGCTGAGCTTCCTCGAATTCAACTACATGATCCTCCAGGCGTACGACTTCCTCGAACTGTCGCGCCGCGCCGACTGCCGGTTGCAGATGGGCGGCTCGGATCAGTGGGGCAACATCGTCAACGGCATCGAACTCGCGCGTCGGATGGACTCGACCGAGGTCTACGGCGTCACCACCCCGCTGATCACCACCGCGGATGGCGGCAAGATGGGTAAGACGATGTCGGGCGCGGTGTGGCTGCACGAGGACCAGCTGCCGCACTTCGATTACTGGCAGTTCTGGCGCAACACCGACGATCGCGACGTCGGTCGCTTCCTGAAGCTGTTCACCGACCTCCCGCTCGACGAGATCGCACGCCTCGAGGCGCTCGAAGGCGCGGAGATCAATGCCGCCAAGATCGTGCTCGCGAACGAAGCGACCGCGATGTGCCGCGGTCGCGATGCTGCCGAACAGGCTGCCGAGACTGCGCGGAAGACTTTCGAGGAAGGCGCGTCGGGCGACTCGCTGCCGAGCTTTGCGGTGAGCTGCGGCACGATCGGCATCGTCGAGGCGCTCGTCGGATTGGGCTTCGTAGCGTCGAACGGCGAGGCCCGCAGAAAGATCGCGGAGGGCGCGGTTCGCGTCGATGGAGAGGCCGTCCGCGAAACGACGGCAACCATCGACATCGGCTCGCCCGTTCGCCTCAGCCTCGGCAAAAAACGACACGGGATGCTAACCCCTTCGTAATAGACGCATTCTCATTTCGAAGAACGCCGCGTTAAGCATGACCGTTCGCACCCGGTTCACGCCATCCGTCATAAGTTAACGTTGATGGTCACAACCGGGGAACGATCGATGCCAGGCTCTGCAACGGCCGTTCGCGACGCACGGGGCGCGCCCCGCGACGAGGTAATGCATCGCACAAGAGCGATCGACGCGGCGGGGAACAGCATCAAGCTGGTGCTGGTGAACATGTCGGCGAATGGCCTGATGGCGCGCTGCGAAGGCAATGCCGTTGCGGGCGATGTCTTGCAAATCCATCTGCCGATCCTGGGTAACGTCGACGCGGTGGTACGCTGGTCGCTGGGCGGCCGGATCGGCTGCGAACTTGACCGGACGATCCCGCTTTCCGAGTATTACGGCATGCTGGCGGTGATGACCCGCAACAGCTGACGGATCAGCCGGCGCGGACCAGCACCACGCCACCTATCACCAGCGCAACCCCCGCCAACCGCGCCACGCTGATCGGCTGCTGGCTGAGCCCGAGCAGCCCGAACCGGTCGAGGATTAGCGCTGTGACGAGCTGGCTCGCGACCGCCAGCGTCAGAGCCGATGCGAGGCCCAGCCGAGGCGTGGCATAGGCGAGCGCGGCGACGAAACACGCACCGTACAGGCCGCCCAGCCATGCCCAGCCCGGCGCGCCCTTCAATGCCGCCGGCATCGTCCGATCGGTTGCTGCCCAGACGCCCAACAGCACGATCGTCCCGACCGCGAACGACACCAGCGATCCGAGCCACAGCGAGCCGGACGCCTTGACCAGTGCGGCGTTGGTCGGCGGCTGGATCGCAAGCCCGATACCCGCGAGGAGTACGACGAGAATGGGGAGCAAGGCAGCCATGGCGGGTCCGTGAGCGCTCGCCCCGTACAGGTCAACCCGAGCGGAGCAGCGCCACGCCCGCGTCTCGATCGAACAGGTACAGCGCGGTGCGCGCCGCCTGCCCTCTCGGTCCTTCGAGCCCACCGTCGCGGTCGATCAGCAGGCGCGCGTCGTCGTGCGCGCATTGCAGGAGGTCAGCCATCATGTCGGGCGTTGCCAGACGGAACGCCATCTCGCCAGACTGTTTCGTGCCGAGCAGCTCGCCGGCACCACGAAGGCGGAGATCCTCCTCGGCGATGCGGAAACCATCGTTGGTCTCGCGCATCAGTGCCAAGCGCGCGCGGGAAGTCTCGCTGAGCGACGATCCGCGCATCAACAGGCAGATCGATCGCCCGGTGCCGCGGCCTACCCGCCCGCGGAGCTGGTGGAGCTGGGCGAGACCGAAGCGGTCTGCATGCTCGATCACGATCAGCGTCGCGTTGGGGACGTCGACGCCGACCTCGATCACCGTCGTCGCGACGAGGACGGACGTACGCGCGGCGGAGAACTCGGCCATCACCGCGTCCTTTTCCGCCGGTTTCATGCGGCCGTGAACGAGCGCGACCTTCTCGCCGAAGCGGGCGCGCAGCGTTTCGGCACGCATCTCGGCAGCGGCAAGGTCGCTCTTCTCGCTCTCCTCGACCAGCGGGCATACCCAGTACGCCTGCCCGCCATCCGCCAGATGCCGGCCGAGCGCATTGACCACGTCGTCAAGCCGGTCCTCGGAGATTACCCGCGTCTCGATTGGCTGGCGACCCGGCGGCATCTCGTCGAGGCGGCTGACGTCCATCTCGCCGTATTGCGCCAGCGTCAGCGTGCGCGGGATCGGCGTCGCGGTCATCGCCAGCAGATGCGGCGGCGCGACACCCTTGGCCTGCAACGTCATGCGTTGCGCGACGCCAAAGCGGTGCTGCTCATCGACCACTACCAGCCCCAGATCCTTGTAGCCGACCGCATCCTGGAAGATCGCGTGCGTGCCGACGAGGATGTCGATCTCGCCGTTCGCCAGCGCCATCAGCGTCGCCTCTCGCACGCGGCCCTTGTCGCGACCGGTGAGCACGCCGACCTCGATCGGCAGCCCGGCGAGCGTCTTTCGCAGTGTTTCGTAATGCTGGCGGGCGAGAATTTCGGTAGGCGCGAGCATCGCCGCCTGCGCACCGGCCTCCACGGCGATCAGCATCGCCATCGCCGCGACCAGCGTCTTGCCCGAACCGACATCGCCCTGCAGCAGCCGCAGCATCGGCGCGGTCTGCGCGAGATCGCCCTCGATCTCACCGACCGTCCGCGATTGCGCGCCGGTCAGCGTGTAGGGGAGCTTCAGCAGGTCGCGTAGCCGGCCGTCGCCTTGCAGCGCCCGCCCCCGCCGCTTGCGGGTATCCGCGCGGACGATCGTCATCGCCAGCTGGTTCGCGAACACTTCGTCATACGCCAGCCGCTCGCGCGCCGTCGCGTCCGAAGGGTCGGCATGGATGCGCGCAAGCGACTCATGCCACCCCGGCCATTCGCGTTTCGCCTTCAGGCCCGGCTCGATCCACTCGGGCAGATCCGGCGCGCGCGCGACCGCCTGCGTGGTCAGTGCCGCCAGCCGCCGCGAGGTGAGGCCTTCCGACAGCGGATAGATCGGCTCGCGCTCGCGTAACTCCTCGTCTGGCTCGACGATGTCGGGATGGACGATCTGCAATTCCTGGCCGTATTCATCGAGCCGCCCCGAGATCCGCTTGGCCTCGCCGATCGGCAGCAGCTTCTTCGCCCAGCCCGAACTGCCGCCGAAGAAGACGAGGCTGACGTAATTGCCGTGCTCGTCGGTCGCCTGCACGCGGGTAGGCCCCCGCCCGGCGCTGATCTTGTAGTCGCGCGGAGTCAGCGTGATCGTGATGATCCGCCCGGCATCGCTCGACATCAGCTCGGTGCGTGGCAGGCGATCGACGTAGCCGGTCGGCAGATGGAAGGCGACGTCGACGACGCGCGCGAGCCCGAGCCGGTCGAGCGGCTTGGCGAGCGCGGGCCCCACCCCCTTCAGGACGAGGGTTTCGGCGAACAGCGGATTGAGGATTTCAGGTCGCATGACTATCTGGCCTCTATAGCCTAGCCGACGCCCGCCGCCAGCGGGTCGCCGGCTCTTCGTGTTTGGAGATACGATGGACCACGAGACCCGCCTCAAGCGCCTGGGCTTTCGCAGCTCGCACCGCGGCACGCGCGAAGCCGACATGATGATCGGCGGCTTCTTCGCGACCTATGGCCAGACGTGGACTCCCGAGCAGCTCGACTGGTTCGAGGCGCTCCTGGAGGAACAGGACGTCGACATCATGGGCTGGGCGATCGGCTCGATCGTCTGCCCGCCCGAATGGGACGGCCCGATGATGCAGGCGATGCGCGACATCGATTACGTGACGGTCGTGAAGTAACGCACTCCCTCTCCCCCTTGGGGAGAGGGTCGGGGTGAGGGGTAGCCAAGCAGCGCAGCGCCCGGAACAGCCCCTCACCCAACCCTCTCCCCAAGGGGGAGAGGGCTTTAGGAAGCCAATGCCAGACCTCAAGACGATCCTTTCCGCGACCAGCCCGCTGATCCTCTCGGGCGTGCCGTCCGGCTTCCAGCCGTCGCTGCTCGCCGACCTCGCACGCGCCGCGAAGACCCGCGCGGTGTTCATCGCGCCGGACGATGCGGCGATGCGCGCGGTCGCCTCGACCGCGGCGTATTTCGCGCCCGATCTCGAAGTGCTGAGCTTCCCCGCCTGGGACTGCCTCCCTTACGACCGCGCCTCGCCCACGCTCCGCATCATGGCCGAGCGTGTCGCCGCGCTGCAACGACTCCAGGGCAAGCCCAAGGGTCCGCAACTCCTGCTGACCACCGCCAACGCCGCGACTCAGCGCGTCCTCACCCCGTTCCGCATCCGCCAGCTCGTCGCGCGTCTCGCCCCCGGCGAACGGATCGGTCGCGACAAGCTCGCCATGCTGCTCCAGGCGAACGGCTATGTCCGCACCGACACCGTCCACGATCAGGGCGAATACGCGGTGCGCGGCGGGATCGTCGATCTCTACCCGTCGGGCGAAGACCACGCACTGCGCCTCGATTTCTTCGGCGACGAGATCGAAAGCGTCCGCACGTTCGACGCGGCGGACCAGCGTACCACCGGGCGGATCGACGGCTTCGTCCTGCTCCCCGCCTCCGAAGCGCTGCTCGACGAGGATTCGATCAAACGCTTCCGCACCCGCTACCGCGATGCGTTCGGCGCGACCGCGACTGGCGATCCGATGTACCAGGCGATCTCCGAAGGCCGCCGCATCGCGGGCATGGAGCATTGGCTGCCGCTGTTCGAGGAGAAGATGGCGACGCTGTTCGACCATCTCGGCGCCGACGACGTCGTGGTCCGCGACAACGGCGTCGCCGCGGCGGTGGAAAGCCGGCTCGAATCGATCGCCGACTATTACGAGAACCGCAAGCGCGCCGAGGCGGCCCAGCCTGGCAGCTATCGCCCGATGCCTGCCAAGGCGCTCTATCTTGACGCGCAGGAATGGTCCGGCGGCGTCGAGGCATTCGCCGCGCATATCACATCGCCGTTCCACGAACCGCCGAGCGACACCGTGCTCGACTTCGACGTCGACGGCCCGCGCGATTTCGGCCCCGAGCGTGCCGCGCAGGCGAACATCTACGAAGCCGTCGCGGATCATGTCGAGAAACTACGCAAGCAGGGGCGGAAACCGATCCTCGCGAGCTACTCGATCGGCGCGCGCGAACGCCTGGGGAGCCTGCTCGCCGACCACGGCATGAAAGGCGGCAAGCACGCCGAGACGTGGCAGGACGCGCTCGGCATCGCCGACACCGCGCGCAGCTTCGGCGTCGCGCTGATCGTCCTGCCGCTCGATCACGGCTTCACCGCACCGGGGATCGCGGTCCTCACCGAGCAGGACATGCTTGGCGACCGGCTCGTCCACCGCAAGAAGCGCAAGAAATCCGCCGACGCGTTCCTTGCCGAACTCGCGACGCTGACGCCGGGCGATCTGGTCGTCCACACCGAGCACGGCATCGGTCGGTACGAGGGCCTGACCTCGATTCCCGTGGGCCAAAGCCCGCACGACTGCGTCGCACTGAGCTATGCCGGCGGCGACAAGCTGTACGTGCCGGTCGAGAACATCGACGTCCTCTCGCGCTACGGCTCGTCCGAGGAAGGCGCGACGCTAGACCGGCTCGGCGGCGAGGGCTGGCAGCGTCGCAAGTCGAAGATGAAGGAGCGAATCCGCGAGATCGCCGGCGAACTCATCGCGACCGCCGCCGAACGCGCGCTGCATCCGGGCGACGTGCTCGAACCCGATGCGAGCGGCTATCCGAGCTTCGTCGACCGCTTCCCCTACGAGGAAACCGAGGACCAGGACCGCGCGATCGAGGACGTTCTCGGCGATCTCGCCGCGGGCAAGCCGATGGATCGTCTCGTGGTCGGCGACGTCGGCTTCGGCAAGACCGAAGTCGCGCTGCGGGCGGCGTTCGTCGCGGCGATGGGCGGCAAGCAGGTCGCGATCGTCTGCCCGACGACGTTGCTCGCGCGCCAGCATTACAACAACTTCGTCGCACGGTTCGAAGGCTTCCCGATGAACATGGGCCGGCTGTCGCGCCTCGTCACCGCGAGCGAGGCGAAGGCGACCAAGGAGGGACTGGCGAACGGCACGATCGACGTCGTCATCGGCACCCATGCGCTGCTCGCGAAGAACATCGACTTCAAGCGGCTCGGGCTGGTCGTGGTCGACGAGGAACAGCGGTTCGGCGTGACGCACAAGGAGCGGCTGAAGGCGCTGCGGGCGGACGTCCACATGCTGACGCTGACCGCGACGCCGATCCCGCGCACGCTGCAGATGGCGATGTCGGGCATCCGCGAGCTGTCGGTGATCCAGACCCCGCCGGTCGATCGCCTCGCGGTGCGGACGTACATCATGCCGTTCGACCCGGTCGTGCTGCGCGAGGCGTTGCTGCGCGAGCATTACCGTGGGGGGCAGAGCTTCGTCGTTACGCCGCGCGTCGCGGACTTGCCCGAGATCGAGGATTTCCTGCGCGAACAGGTGCCCGAGATCCGCTTCGTCGTCGCGCACGGCCAGATGTCGCCGACCGAAGTCGAAGAGCGCATGTCCGCGTTCTACGACAAGAAGTTCGAGGTGCTCGTCTCGACCACGATCATCGAGAGCGGGATCGACATCGCGTCGGCCAACACGATGATCGTCCACCGCGCCGACCGCTTCGGCCTCGCCCAGTTGTATCAGCTGCGCGGGCGTGTCGGACGGTCGAAGACGCGCGCCTACGCGTATCTGGTGACGCCGCCCGAGCGGCAGATGACGGTGACGGCGGAGAAGCGGCTGAAGGTGCTGTCCGATCTCGATTCGCTGGGGGCCGGCTTCCAGCTTGCCAGCCACGATCTGGATATCCGCGGCGCGGGCAACATGCTCGGCGACGAGCAGACCGGGCATATCAAGGAGGTCGGGTTCGAACTGTACCAGGCGATGCTGGAGGAAGCGATCATGGACGCCAAGGCCGGCGGCATGACCTCGTCGCGGCCGCGCGATTTCTCGCCGCAGATCACGGTCGACGCGCCGATCCTCATCCCCGAGGACTACGTGCCCGATCTCGACCTGCGGATGGGGCTGTATCGTCGCCTCAACGATCTCGACGAGAGCCAGGAGATCGAGGCGTTCGCGGCCGAGATGATCGATCGCTTCGGCCCGCTGCCGGATGCGACCGAGAATTTGATCAAGGTCATCGAGATCAAGCTGAACGCCAAGCGCGCGTGCGTGTCGAAGATCGACGTCGGGCCGAAGGGCGTGCTGGTGTCGTTCCACGACGACAAGCCGCCGAACATCGACAAGCTGCTGGCGTATGTGGGGCGGCTGAACGGCGTCGCGCGGTTGCGGCCGGACAGCAAGCTGGTGTTGCAACGGGCTTGGGGCGATCCGAAGGCTCGGCTGCATGGTGCGCTACAGCTGTCGAAGGGGTTGGCGAAAGCTGCGGGGTAAGTTCTTCTTAGCCCTCTCCCCTCCGGGGAGAGGGTTGGGTGAGGGGCGCCGCGAGCGTTACCCTCTACAACAGCCCCTCACCCCGGCCCTCTCCCCGAAGGGGAGAGGGAGCAGCGCACGAAAAAGCCGGACTACCACTGAGGTAGCCCGGCCTTTTTGGCATCTCGAAGGGAACGCTTACTTCGGCAGCACGACGCTCGGTCCGATGCTGTCGACCACCTTCCGCGCATCGAACGCGCGGATGTTGTCGCGCGGGATCGGGCCCTTGCGCATCACGATTTCCGCAGTCGCCTCGTACCGGTCGATCGTGCGAACGTCGAAGTCATTGCCCCATGGGCCACCACCGAAACCGCCATAGCCGCCGCCGAAACCACCGCCAAAGCCGCCATAGGGGCTCCAGTTGCGCCAGCCGAAGCCGCGGCCGTAATAGCGCCACGACGGCCCCCAATAGCCGCCGAAGCCGCCATACCCGAACCCGCCACCGATCCCCGGCGTCGAGTAGGTCCGCGACTGGAGGTTGGTTTCACGATCGGCCATCAGGTAATAGTCGTAGCCGTTCTGCAACGTCAGTTCGGCAGCGCGGAAGAACAGGTAACGCTCGACGGTATCACGCGACGTCACGCTGTTGCCGGCGAAGCTGACGAGAAAACGGCCGGGCTCTACCTGCCGGTCGCTATAGCCGGTGCGGCTGAACCCCTGGCCCGTCGCCGGCCGATAGGTGGTCTCGGTCGCGCAACCGGCCAGCAATAGAGCGCCCGTTGCGAGCGCTGCCAATGCGACCTTGCGACCAGGTTTCATGAACATGGTATGTCTCCGTTCGCGGCGAGTGCGGCGAAACGCCTCTTAATAGCCGTCAGTGGTGGAACGGTTGATGAACGGGTTCGCTCCAATGCGCCACCTTGCTGACTCATTTTTCACGTTTCGTCTAAACGCCGATCAAGTGCAGCGCCAATGTGCGGCGATGTGGCCGGCGGCGGTGCTCGAACAGATAGATGCCCTGCCATGTGCCGAGCGCGAGTCGGCCATCGATCAGGGGGATCGAGAGCTGGACCTGGGTGAGCGCGGTGCGGAGGTGCGCGGGCATGTCGTCCGGACCTTCGTCGTCGTGGAGATACTCGCGCGACTCCGGAGCGATGCGGGCGAAATAGGCTTCGAGGTCGGTTCGCACTTCGGGCGCAGCGTTTTCCTGGATCAGGAGGGACGCGGACGTGTGCCGGCAGAATACTGTAAGCAGGCCCTCCGACACGCGTTGGTCGCGGGTCCAGCGGGCGATCTGGTCTGTAACGTCGACGAGGCCTTGGCGGGTGGTGTCGATGGTTAGGATCGTGGTGGCTTGGCGCATGGGGTCCTAACGATCGGCCGGGAGCGTTGCTCCGTGTCCCGTTCCCCGAGAGTAACCGTTCCCCCGCGAAGGCGGGGGGCCAGGAGTCCCATAGACCACCGCCAATGGCCGAGACTCCCGCCTTCGCGGGAGAACGAAAGGGGCCGTATCATCCCGCCCCACCCCGGCGAAGGCCGGGGCCCAGTTCGGGGGACGCCGCTAACTACGGGGACGCACCGTTACTGCAACCTTTCCAACTGGGCCCCGGCTTTCGCCGGGGTGGAGACCGATTCAATCGCGAACGCTCAAACAGCCCCGTGGCACTGCTTGTACTTGCGGCCCGACCCACACGGACACGGCGCATTACGGCTGACCACGCCTTCCCAGTTCGCAGGATCCTCGCCGATATCGGCCTCCTGCGGCTGCGGGATATGCAACGGCGGCATCGTCGACGTGATGTGACCACGCGTCCCCGCATCGAAATCGTTCGAATCGTCCTCGCCCGTAAACGGGTCGAAATGCGTCGTGATGAAGTCCGGCAGCTCAGGCAGCCCGACCGGCGCCTGCATCTGGAACTGCGCGTGCGCGATCGTCTTGGTCACGTCCTCGCGGATCGTCTCGAGCATCCGCTGGAACAGCGAGAACGCCTCCTGCTTATACTCGTTGATCGGCGTCTTCTGCGCGTACGCACGCAGATGGACGACCTGACGCAGCGCGTCGAGCGTCGCGAGATGCTCCTTCCAGTGATGGTCGAGGTTCTGCAACAGGATCGACTTCTCGACCGACGTCCAGGTCTCCGCATCGAGATCGGCGGACTTCTGCGCGATCGCCTCGTCCGCCATCGCGCGGACACGCTCCTCGATCACCTCGGGGTCGACCGACTCCTCCAGCAACCAGGCATCGATCTGCGGCTCGAGGTTCATCACCTCGGCGAGCCGCGTCTTCATCCCGGCAACGTCCCACTGCTCGGGATACGAGTTGGGCGGGCACGCGTCGCCGACGATTACGTTGACCGTCTCCGCGCGCATGTCGGTCACCACGTCGCCGACCGTATCGGCATCCATGATGTCCGCGCGCTGCTCGTAGATGACCTTGCGCTGCTCGTTCATCACGTCATCGTACTCGACGACCTGCTTGCGGATGTCGTAGTTGCGCGCCTCGACCTTCTTCTGCGCGGTCTCGATCGCCTTGCTCAACCACTTGCTGCCGATCGCCTCGCCGTCCTCGATGTTGTTGCGCATCATCTTGGCGAAAAGCGTGTCCGGCCCGAAAATGCGCAGCAGATCGTCGTCGAGGCTGAGATAGAAACGCGACAGGCCGGGATCGCCCTGACGACCCGAACGCCCGCGCAGCTGGTTGTCGATACGCCGGCTCTCGTGCCGCTCGGTGCCGAGCACGAACAAGCCGCCCGCGGCGAGCACCGCCTGCTTTTCGGCCTCGATCTCGATCGTAATCCGCGCCGCTGCCTCGTCATATTCGGGCGTACCCTCGACCAGCTCGGGATGCTCGTCGAGCATGCGGAATTCGAGGTTACCGCCGAGTTTGATGTCGGTGCCGCGGCCCGCCATGTTGGTCGCGATCGTCACCGCGGACTTGCGCCCGGCCTGTGCGACGATGTGCGCCTCCATCTCGTGGAAGCGCGCGTTGAGAACCTTGTGATCGACGTTCTCACCGACCAGGAACTCGCTCAGCATCTCGGACTTCTCGATCGACACCGTGCCGACCAGCACCGGCTGGCCGAGGTCCGCGTGATGCTTGATCTTCTTGGCGATCGCCGCGAACTTGTCCTTGGTGTCCTTGTAGAACTCGTCTTCCTCGTCGACGCGCTTCACCTCGACGTTGGTCGGGATGCTGACGACGTTGATCTTGTAGATGTCGTAGAACTCGGCCGCCTCGGTCGCCGCGGTGCCGGTCATGCCGCCGATCTTGGGGTACATGCGGAAATAGTTCTGGAACGTGATCGAGGCCATCGTCTGGTTCTCGGGCTCGATCTGGACGCCCTCCTTCGCCTCGACCGCCTGGTGCAGGCCGTCCGACCAACGCCGGCCGTCCATCATGCGACCGGTGAACTCGTCGATGATGATGACCTTGCCGTCCTTGACGATGTAGTCGATGTCCGACTTGAACATCACGATCGCGCGCAGCGCCTGGTTGAGGTGGTGGACGACCTGCGTGTTCTCGAAGTCGTACAGGTTCTGCCCCTCGAGCAGCCCGGCGGCCTCGAGCATCCGCTCGACCTTCTCGGTGCCGTCCTCGGTGAGGATGATGGTCTTCTGCTTCTCGTCCTTGTCGTAGTCGATAGGCTCGAGCTGCTTCACGACCGCGTCGACCTGCATGTACAGCTCGGACTTGTCGTCGGTCGGGCCCGAGATGATCAGCGGGGTGCGCGCCTCGTCGATCAGCACCGAATCGACCTCGTCGACCACCGCGAAGTTGAACGCGCGCTGCGTCATCGCGCTACGCTCGTACTTCATGTTGTCGCGGAGATAGTCGAAACCGAACTCGTTGTTGGTGCCGTAGGTGATGTCCGCTGCGTAAGCGGCGCGGCGTTCCTCGTCGGACAGGTTCGGGATGATGACGCCGATCGTCATGCCGAGGAAGGTATAGACCTGCCCCATCCACTCGGCGTCGCGCGCGGCGAGGTAGTCGTTGACGGTGACGACGTGGACGCCATCGCCGGGGAGTGCGTTGAGATAGGTTGCGAGCGTCGCGACGAGCGTCTTGCCCTCGCCGGTGCGCATCTCGGCGATCTCGCCGCGGTGGAGGACGATGCCGCCGACCATCTGGACGTCGTAATGGCGCTGGCCGAGCACGCGGTGCGCGGCTTCACGGACGGTCGCGAACGCCTCGGGGAGCAGGTCGTCGAGCTTCTCGCCCCCGGCGAGCCGCGCGCGGAACTTGACGGTCTGGGCGGAGAGTTCCTCGTCCGACATCGCCTGGAGCGACGGCTCGAACGAGGCGATCTTGGCGAGGATCGGGTTGAGCGACTTGACGTAGCGGTCGTTGGACGAACCGAACAAGGATTTGGCGAGGCCACCGAACATGGGCTGATTTCCTGAATTTGAGACGCGGCGGCACGCAGGGGGCGCACGCGGAAGCGGATCGCTCGGATCCAAAGGTTACGATAAGGTCACACCAAGACGCTATTCGCGGCGGCGCTCCGCCCATAGCGGTAGCGCGACGATGGCTATCGTGCGCAGCGTGGTAGCGACGGCAACCTGAAGCAGCGGTGGAAGGCCAGATACGGGCCTTATCAAGACCTTGGCTGGCGTTGCTGCTATCGACTGCGAGCAGACGCTGCCCTGTGCTACGGCCTGTGCCGACTGACCACGCCCGCCCGGCACCGCGCCGGTCAGCGCGGACAAGAGTGCGGAGAGGAGTAGCAGCAGGTTCATTCGGAACCGGCTGTATGCGAGCCGGCGTGATAAATCTACCATTCGTCTCAACAGGGCACCCGACGGACGCGGCGGAGCAGCATCCGCCTAGGCGATCTTCGCGCGCGTCGTCTTGCCGCCCGCACGGCAGCGACTATGAAGACGGCATGCAGATTTCGCCACTTGCCATGCCCTTCCCCGCCGCCCCTTCGATCGACGGCGTCACGTTGCATGTCGCACGTGCGCAGTACAAAGCGTGGGATCGGTGCGACCTGACGTTCGTGACGCTGGAGCCGGGGACGGTCGTTGCGGGGGTGCTGACAACGAGCAAATGCCCTTCGCCCGAAGTCGAGTGGTGCCGTGCGGCGCTGACACTCGGTCAGGCGCGAGCGCTTGTCGTGAATGCGGGCAATTCCAACGCCTTTACCGGTTCGCGCGGGCGGGCGGCAGTCGAGGCGATCGCGGCGCGGACCGCGGCGCATCTCGGGTGCCAGCCTTCGGACGTGTTCGTGTCCTCGACCGGCGTGATCGGCGTGCCGTTGCCGATCGACAAGGCGGAAGCCGGGTTGGACGCCGCGTTCGCCGCCGCGCCGTGCGGCTGGGAAGACGCCGCCGCGACGATCATGACCACCGACACCTTCACCAAGGGCGCGATGACGACCGCGGTGATCGGCGATCGCACGGTCACGCTGGTGGGGATCATCAAAGGCTCGGGGATGATCGCGCCGGACATGGCGACGATGCTCGGGTTCATCTTCACCGACGCGACGGTTGAGCCGGAATTCCTGCAAGCCGCGTTGTCGAAGGCCAATGCGCCGAGCTTCTCGTGCATCACCGTCGACAGCGATACATCGACCAGCGACACGGTGCTGGCGTTCGCGACGGGCAAGGCTGGTAATGCGGTGCTGACGGACGACGACAGCGTCGGGGCGGATGCATTTCGCGCGGCGTTGGCGGACCTGTGCCATCAAATGGCGATGCTCGTCGTCCGCGACGGCGAGGGCGCGCAGAAGCTGATCGAAATTCAGGTGACTGGCGCGGACAGCGACCGCAGCGCACACCGCATCGCGATGAGCATCGCCAACTCACCGCTGGTGAAGACCGCGATTGCCGGTGAGGATGCAAACTGGGGGCGTGTGGTCATGGCGGTCGGCAAGGCCGGCGAACCAGCCGATCGCGACACGCTGTCGATCCGGTTCGGTAATACGCAGGTTGCCGAAGGCGGCTTGGCGATGAGCGGCTACGACGAGGGACCGGTCGCTGCGCACCTCAAGGGCCATGAGATCGAAATCGGCGTCGATCTGGCGCTAGGCGAAGGCCGGGCCACCGTTTGGACCTGCGACCTTACGCATGGCTATATCTCGATCAACGCCGACTATCGGAGCTGAAACCCTCGATGCCGTCACCCCAGCGAAAGCTGGGGTATCCCGGTTGGAGCGAGGGGTGGCTCGAACCGGGATATCCCAGCTTTCGCTGGGATGACGGAGGGGCCTGTAAGGGCGGGTAGGCGAGGGTCTATTTTACGCCAGTTCGCCTTCGAGCCAGGCCTTCAGCCGGCCCTTGGGCTCCGCGCCAACCTTGGTTGCCGCCGGCGCGCCGCCCTTGAACAGGATCATCGTCGGGATACCGCGGACGCCGTACTTGCCCGGCGCATCGGGGTTCTCGTCGATGTTGAGCTTGGCGATCGTCACCTTCTCGCCGAGCTCTTCCGAAATCTCTTCGAGCGACGGCCCGATCATCTTGCACGGGCCGCACCATTCCGCCCAGAAATCGACGAGCACGGGGCCGTCGGCGTTCAGTACGTCCGCATCGAAGCTGGCATCGGTGATCTGCTTGGTCGCCATCGTGAATTCTCCTTGGTTGAGTCGTATCTAAGGTCGCTCGCGTGTGCGCTCAACCACCGGGGCGCTAGCTTTGCTCCGCGGGCCGATAGTGCGGCTTGTTCGCGGCCAGCGTCTCGTCGTCGAGCACGATCAGCCGCGGCCCTGCGGTGTACAGCAATGCCGCCTCGACCGACCGCCCCGGAAAGATCACGCCCAAGGCCTCGGCGTACGCGGCCATCTGCCTCAAATGGAATTCCGGCACATCGTCCAGCCCTCTCGGTGCGCGCCGCCCAGTCTTGAAGTCGACGACGCGGATACGGCCCGCCTCGATCAGCAGGCGATCGACCGTCCCCGACACGACGAGGCCGTTCGCCAAGGTCGCTGCGATCGGTGCCTCGGCGAGCGTATCCGCGCCGAACAGCTCAGCAAAGCGCGGATCGTCGAGCACTGCAACCACGCTCTGCACGATTTCGGACCGTGCTGCGGCATCGTCGACGCCGCCTGCTTTTGCCAGCCAGCGGTCCGCTGCCGCCCCGCGCTCGGCAGCAGCAACCGTCGGCAGACGCTCGAACAGCGCATGGATCAGTCGGCCTCGCTCCGCTGCGACGCGCATCGCTGGCGTCGGCGGTGGATCGGACACCGCGTCGTCACCCAAAGCCGAAGGCGACAGGGGACGAGGCGGACGGGCTTCTTGCGGTGCGGGTTCATGCGCCCAAGCCGGCAGCTGCGCGTTAGCCGCACTCTCGACCGATGCCGAAGCCTTGGCGATCACCGCAGGCTGAGGCTCGACCCCGGCGAACGTCCGCGCGCCCTCGCCCATCGGCACCTCGAGTGCCGTCAGCGCCCGATCGGCCGCAGCGTACCAGCTGTTCTCCGGCGGCACGCCCTTAGCGCGCGGCCCGAGCGCACCGGCGATCACCAGCCGCTCTTCGGCGCGCGTGGCGGCGACGTAGAACAGCCGCCAATGCTCCTCCAGCTCGCGCTGCTCGGCGACCGACACGACCGCATCCAGCGGGCCGCCACGCTCGCTCGACCGCGGCCGGAACACCGGGATCGGCGCAGCCCCAGGCTCGGGCGCCCATTTCAAGATCGAGCGCGGCGCCGCCGATGGGTCGGCCGTCGCATCCGCCAGGATCACCAGCGGCGCCTGCAACCCCTTGGCGCCGTGTGCGGTCATCACCCGAACCGCATCGAGCGGCGCCGACGGATCGCGGACGATCTCGACATCGCCGCGGTCGAACCAGTCGAGGAAGCGCTGCAACGAGGGCGTCGTCGTGCTCTCGAACGTCAGCGCGGCGTTGAGCAGTTCTTCGATCGGATCTCGCGCCTCGGTCCCCAGCCGCCGGATCAGTTTGCGGCGACCGTCCAGTGGCCCCGACAGCAGTTCCTCCAGGAACTGGTACGGCGTGGCGATATCGGCGCGCGCCAGCATCGTCAGCAACGGCGCCAGTCTTGTCGCAGGTTGCGTGCGTTGCAGATGGCGCCAGAGCGGCCCCGCCTCGCGCGGTGCGGCGGCCATCAATTCGTCCTGTGTCCAGCCGATCAACGGCGACACCAGCAGCGCTGCGACGGACAGATCGTCCTCCGGCTGCAACACGAAGCGGATCGTCGCGAGCAGATCCTGCACCGCAAGCGGCGCGTTCAGCCGCAAGCGATCGACGCCCGCCACCGGCACGCCCTCGGCATAGAGCCGCGCGACGATTAGCGAGGCGAGGTCGCCGCGTCGCTTGACCAGGATCATGACGTCCTCGGGCCGCAACCGCCGCCCCTTGCTCTCCAGCATCAGGCCTGTCTCGGGCGCGAGCCAGCCCTTCACCGCGCGCGCGATATCGCTGGCGAGTTTGCGCACCGCGTCGTCGACCCAGCCCTCTTCGTCGTCCTCGCTGCCGCCCGCCGACACCGGTGGCCACAAGGTCACGGTGCCCGGCCCGGCGACCTCGCTGGCGTGCCGTTCGACGTCGCCCGCGATTCCGAGCCCCGGCTCGCCGATCGCGTCGATCGCCGCATCAACGAACTCCAGCACGGTCCGCGTCGACCGGAACGAGTGGCGGAGCGACAGTCGTGCCAAGGGGAGCCCACGCTCCTCCTCAGGCCAGTCGTCGTCGCCCTCGGCCTCGCTCGCACGACCGCCGAAATATTGTTCGGCGGCCTGGAAATTGAGCGGATCGGTCCCCTGGAACCCGAAGATCGCCTGCTTGTAATCGCCCACCGTGAACAGCGTGCGAGTCGACGGCGCATAGATGCCGCGGCCGACGAAGAACTCGTCCGCCAGCGCGCGGACGATCCGCCACTGGTGCCCGTTGGTGTCCTGCGCCTCGTCGATCAGCAGATGTTCGGTCGCCTGGTCGAGCTTGTAGCGGACCCACTCGCCGATCCCCGGCTGGTCGAGCAACGCCACCGTCGTCGCGATCAGGTCGTCGAAATCGACTGCCCCCGCGCGGCGCTTGGCCAGCGCATAGCCGCGAGCATAATCGCGCCCGACCTCGAGCCCGTCGGCGAGCAGGTCGCAATAGGTCGCGCGCTGCACCATCGACAGCACGTCGGTGCAGGCCTCGCCCAGATCGCGCGCGAGCACTTCGTAGTCGGGCTCGGCATCGATCAGTTTCTTCGAAGCTTTGCGCTGCGTGCCCGTGCCGGTGAGCACGACGCTGGCGAGTTCGTCCAGGGTCGCCGCGCGATCCTCGGAATCGAGCCACCGCTGCACGGTTGCCGCCGCAGCCTGCCCGGTGGCCGTCCCCCAGGCGCGATTTGCCGCGGCAATGCGCGCGATCGCGTCGAGGTCGAGCGCGTCGCACCATTCCGCGATCGCCTCGTCGATGTCTCCCGATGGAAGCCCAAGTTCGCGGCGGAGCCACGGCTGGATCCCGACCGGGAGTGCTTCAAGCGCCGGCAGCGCACGCGCACAGGAGAGCAGGAAAGCCTCCGCCCCGCCCTCGCCCATCCGCAGCGACAGCCGCCCGACGATCTCAACCGGGCGCTCGCGTCCCTCGCGCTCGGCATCCGACAGCATCGACGCCAGCGCCTCGCGCGCTAGCCCCGCTTCCTCGCGTGCTTCCAGCGGGCGGAAGCCTGGCGTCAGTCCGGCCTCGACGGGGAACGCGGCGAGCAAGCCTTGGCAGAAGCCGTGGATCGTCTGGATACGCAAGCCCCCGCCCGGCGCATCGAGCACCTTCGCGAACAGGGTGCGGGCGCGGTCCTGCAACGTCTGGACCGGGCTCTCGCCGAGCGCGATCAGGTCCGCCGCCAGCGCCGGCGCGGGCATCCGCACCCACGCGGCGAGGCGCCCGTTGATGCGCTGCGCCATCTCCGCCGCGCCCGCCTTGGTGAAGGTCAGGCACAGGATCGCGCCGGGATCGACACCGCGCAACAGGAGCCGGAACACGCGCGCGGCCAACACCTGCGTCTTGCCGGTGCCCGCCGAGGCGGAGAGCCAGACGTGCGACGCCGGGTTGCTCGCATCGGCCTGCGCGCCCCTTAGCCGGGGCAGCGTGGCGAGCGCGTCACCGCTCACGGCCATACCATTCGTCGCGTCGCATCAGCTGGTCATACTCGGCATAGGGGGCGTATTCGAGGACGAGTTTCGCGGTGAAGGCGGCGCTGCCCGTCAGCCATTCCCCGACGACTTCGGCGAAGTTGTGCGCGGCGATCGACGTGAACTCGGCGGTCGGGATCTTGTCGCGCTTGCCCTCGGGATCGACCGGGCTCTCGATATAGCCGAACGCGTCGCGCTTCTTGCCAAGCGACCAATATTCGAACGCGCCGGCCGTGCCGCGCACGTCTTCGAAGCCGCCGCGCTCGGCGATCAGGCCGAGTAGCCCGAGTTGGAGGCTGTAACCGGCGCGAACCGCGGTCGGCGATGGCGGCTTGCCGGTCTTGTAGTCGATCACGGCCAGGCGCCCGTCAGGCAGCTTGTCGATGCGGTCGTAGCGACCTGACAAGGTCACGCCGGCGATCTCGATCTTGCCCTTGCCCTCGGCGCTGGCGACCGTCCGACCGTCCTCGCCCTGCGCGACTATCGCTCCCGCGATCCAGTCGATCGCCTCCAGCAAGCGCGGCTGCCAGAGCGCGCGCATCATCGGATGCGTCCGCTCGTCGTCGAGCATCGCCTTGGCGCGCGTCCGCAGCGTGTCGACCGTGCAGTTATCCTGCTTCCACCATTGCTCGAGGATGTCGTGCACCGCGGTGCCGCGCCACGCCGCGCTCGGGTCGGCATCGACCGGATCGAGCGGCATCAGCCCGAGCACGCGGCGTGCGTAGAAGGCGTAGGGGTCGGCCTTGAGGCGATCGACCTCGGTGACGGAAATCGCCTTCGGACGCAGCAGCGCTGGCGGCGACGGCGCGGGACGGTCGGCGGGGAGATGCTCGCCCGGATCGTCGAGCGCGCGCGTCCAGCCTTCCAACGCCGATGCCCGCTCGAACCGGTCGCCTGCAAGCGCCTGCAACCGAAGCCAAAGACGCGAGGCGAGAGCGGGCGACTTCGCATCTCGCCGCGCTCGGGTGACGACCGCGCGAGGTGCGCCCAAAGCTTGCGCAAAATCATGAGCCGCGGTGCCGACACGCCGCTCCAGACCCGGTAGGCCAAGCTCCATGCGGATGCGCGGCGCGAGCCAGGGATCAGGCGCAGGCCGCCCCGGCCACACGCCTTCGTTCAGCCCGCCGAGCACCATGACGTCGGCCGTCTGCAACCGCGCTTCGATCAGGCCGTAGATCGCGAGCCGGGGGTGACCGCCCGGCGCCGGCCGTACCGCGACCTCGTCGAGCAGCGTTCGCAACAACTGCGGCAGTTCCCGCGGATCGATCCGCGGCGGTCCGGCTGGGGCTTCGGCTTCCAGATCGGCTAGGAACTCCGCCGCCGCGCGTCCCGCGAGACCCGACCATAGATTGTCGCCGCACAAGGTCTGCGCCGTCTCGCGCAGGCAGGCGAGCACCGACGCCAAGGGCTGCGGCCCCTGATCGAACGCGTTCGCCAGCGGCGTCAGCAGTGGCTGGACGTCGGTCCACCATGTTGCCGCCGTGCCCTTGCGCTCTTCCAGATGCCCCGCAATCCCGTCGAGCCCCGCCGCCGGCCTAGGCCCGCGCAACCGCCGGTCGAGCGCGCGTGCGCCGTCGAGCCATAGCAACCGATCTTCGCCCGCACGCACCAGCGGATGTTTCAGCAACGCCAGCAACGCGAGCGGCGAGAAGCGCTGCGCCGCCGCTTCGGCCAGCGCGAGCAGCAACGTCCCCGGCGGCAGAATCGACAAGGGCCGCCCCGCGCTGTCGTCGATCCCGATGTTCCAGCGCCCAAGATGCGCTGCCACTCGTCGCGCCAGCGCGCGATCCGGTGTGACGAGCGCGGCGGTCCGCTCGGGCACCTCCAGCGCCTCGCGCAGGACAAGCGCGATCGCTTGGGCCTCCTCCGCCGGGGTGGCGAGTTCGGCGGCGGTGACGCCTTTCAAGCGGCGATCCTCTGCCGCGATCTGGGTCCATTTGCCGGTGAAGTCCGCGGGTGCCAGCGCGTTGGCGATCGCCCGACCGCGCGCGGGGTCGGCGTCGTGCCCGCCGCCCTCGCGCCAAGTCTGCACCTCGCCTCGGGCGACGCCCATGCGCAGGAGCATCAGCTTGGCATCGAACTGCGGATGCGTCTCGATCGAACGACGCGTGAGGCCGGTGACCGGATGCGGATCATGCGGGCCGAGCGCGTCCCATTCTTCGTCTGGCAATGCCAAGTCTAGCCCGGCGAACACTACCATGCCCTGCGGCATGTCGGCGATGCAGCGGAGCAGGCGCGCGACCGCAGGTGCGGAATCGGTCACGCCCGCCGCGCAGACGATCCCGGCTGGTGGCGCGTTCCGCCAGCGCTGGGCGAGCCGGTCGAGCAACGCCGAACGCCGCGTCGCCGCATCGATCCGCTCAAGCCGTGCGAGTTCACCCGGCCAGCGTTGCAGGACGATCTCGAACGTTGCCAGCGCGCGCCGCCAATGCTCGGTCAGTTCGGGGCCAAGCTTGATATCGCGCAATTTGGTCGGCGGCACTTCCTCGACCAGCAACTGATCGAGCGTCCGTGCAAGTTCGCCTGCGAGGCGCACGGCCTCCGCCGCATCGACCGGATGGCCTTCGCGCGCGCGCTCTTCGGACACCAGTCGCGCGAGAATCATGCGCCGCTGATAGGGCGGCACCGCGGGTAGCGGCGGATCGATGTCGTCCGCCGGATCGAGTGCGGCGCCGACCGCCTCGCCCATCTCCGGATCGCCCAACGCCACAAGCCGCGGGAGGACGAGCCCGCCGCCGCTTGCGCGCACGAACGCCTCGGTCACCGCCTTCACCGCGCGGTTGTTCGGCAGCACGACCAGCGCCCGGGCGAGCGCCAGCGGATCGCGCCCCGCCCGCCGGGTCAGTCCGGCGACCAGCGCGTCCGCAAACGCGCGGTGCGCGGGGATCGTGTAGAGTGTCGGGCGATCCGTCGCGACGAGATCAACCATCCGCAAGGATCGCCTCGGTCTTCGGAATCGCGGCCGGCGTGCCGACGTCGAACCACAGCCCCTGGTGGACCTGACCATAAGCGCGGCCCGCGGCGATCGCGCGGTCCCAGAAGAGGTTCGTCGAGAACGGCCCCTCCGGCCAGTCGGCGATCAATCGCGGGTGGAGAATCTGGATGCCGGTATAGGCGAACGGTGCGACACGGCCGGGCTTGCGCCGCCCGGCGATCCGCCCGTCGCTGCCGAGGTAGAAATCGCCCATGCCGCCGTGATTGTTGGCGCGCGCGAGCGGCACCATCAGCAGCAGCGCATCCATCTTGTCGTCGTCCCAGCGCGACGCGAGCAGCCTGATCGCGTCGACCGGCCCGTCGATCCACAGGTTGTCGCTATTGACGACCAGCACCGGCGCATCGCCGAGCAGATGCCGCGCCTGGACGAGCCCGCCGCCCGTCTCCATCAGCATTTTTCGCTCGTCGGAGATCACCACGTCGATCCCCGCGAATCGGTCGGTGACGTGCGCCTCCAGCGTGTCCGCGAGGTAATGCACGTTGACGACCGCGCGCTTGATCCCTGCCGCCTGCAAGCGTTCGAAGACGTGATCGATCAGTGGTTTCCCTGCGACCTGCACCAGCGGCTTGGGTCGCGTCGCGGTCAGCGGGCGCATCCGCTTGCCCAGTCCCGCCGCCATCACCATCGCCGTCTCGGGCACGATTCCACGAGGGACAGGGCGGATCGTCTGCTGGCGGCTCACGCGCTCAAGGCCAGCGGATCGCCGCGCAGCGCGGGCGGCACGTTCGCCGCGAACCACACCGCGACCGGCGCCATCACCGGCTGTGCCAGATCGCGCTCCAGATACGTCCACACGCGCGGGCACATCGTCGCGTAATGCGGCTTGCCGTCGCGCTTCCACAACCGCGTGAAGATGCCGAGGATCTTCGCATTCCGCTGCGCGCCGAGCACGTGATACGCGTTCATGAAATCTTCTCCCGCGTCCGCCGCCGCGCGATATCGCTCGAGCATCGCCGCCTCGACGGTAGGATCGACCGTCCGCCGCGCGTCCTGCAACAGCGACACCAGATCATAGGCCGGATGCCCCGCCAAGGCGTCCTGAAAATCGAGCAGTCCGAGCGATCGCTCCGGTCCGACGAGCATTAGGTTTTCGGCATGATAATCGCGCAAAACCGTGACCGGCGTCTCGGCGATGGCGTGGTCGAACACCGCCTCCCAAGCCGCGTCCCAGCCCGCGAGATCTGGCTCGATCCCAACTGCGGGGCAATACCATCCGACGAATAGCCCCGCCTCGCGCTTCAGCACCGCGCGATCGTAGGGGGGCACGGGTCCAGCCGGCTCGGCCCGTAGCCGCACCAGCAAATCGATGGCTGGCGCGTACAGCGACAGTTCTTCTTCCGGCGTGGCATCGACGGTCTCGCGCAACCGGACATCGCCGAAATCCTCGATCAGCACGAGCCCTTGGTCGAGATCACATGCGAGGATTGCGGGCGCCGCGAAGTCGCGCTCGACCAGCCATTCGGCAATGGCGATGAACGGTCGCGGGTCTTCGTGCGGCGGCGGCGCGTCCATCAGGATCGCTTGGCGCCCACCCTCTTCCGCACCTTCGATTGCTCGGAAATAACGCCGGAACGACGCGTCGCCGGCGACCGGGAGGATCTGTGCTCCACCCCAGCCATGAGCGTCGAGAAAAGCGGCGGCGCCGGGCGGCGGGGTCATGTCGGCCATCGCGATCTCCAAGCTTCCGGGACTCCCACTGTCAAGCCGCGCGTGCCGTCCGGCTCGATCGTCAGGCCGAGCCGAAGCGCATCCGGCCAGTAATCCGGGCCTGCGCGCTCGGGCCATTCGACCAGCAGCAGCGAATCGTAGCGCGCATCGTCGAGCGCCAGTTCCTCGATCTCGGCGGGGTCGTCGATCCGGTAAAGATCGACATGGAGTACGGGAATGCTGACTTCGGGTGGCTCGTACGGCTGGACGATCGCGAAGCTGGGCGATGGTGCTTCGCCGGCGAGGCCAAGTGCGGCGAGGAGGCCGCGGGCGACGCTGGTCTTGCCCGCGCCGAGCGTGCCTTCGAGGGTGATGACGTCGCCAGGGCGGACGCGGTCGGCCAATAGCGCCCCGAACGCTTCGGTCGCTTGCGGATCGGGTAGGCGGATCATGTGCATTAGCCCTCTCCCCCTCGGGGAGAGGGTTGGGTGAGGGGCTGTTCCGGGCGATGCGCTGCTTGGCGACCCCTCACCCCGACCCTCTCCCCGGAGGGGAGAGGGAGCAGAAGATACGCCCTCATCGACGCGGCAATTCTACGGTGACCAGCGTGCCCGCTCCCGGCTCGGAGACCAGTTCTATCGTACCGCCGTGCGCTTCCACGAACTGCTTGGCCAAGGGCAACCCCAGCCCCAGCGCGCGATCCCCCATAGGTTTCGACTCCGCGAACCGGTCGAACGCATGCGCCACCGCCTCTGCATCCATCCCGACCCCGTCGTCGGACACCACGATCCGCGCGGTCGTAGCGTTGCCGTCGGTGTGCAGCAGCACGCGCCCGCCATCGGGCGTTGCCGCGACCGCATGCCGCAGCAGATGCTCGACGACCTCCTTCAGCCGCTTCGGGTTGCCGTTTACGCGGCCCGTCGAGCGCGCCACCTCGATCGCGAAATCGAGTTTGCGTCGCTTGGCCGATGGCAGGATCGTCTCCGCCGCCGCCCGCACGGTGGTCGCCAGATCGACGTCGCTGCGATCGGTTTCCGCACGGTCGCTCTCCGCGCGAGTCAAATCGAGCACGTCGTCGACCAGCAACCCCAGCCGCTCGACCGATTCGAGGATCGCCCCGACATAGCCCTCGGCTTGCGGCGTCAGCGCGCCGGCGTACCCACCATGCAGCATCTCCGCAAAGCCGCTGATCGAGGTCAGCGGCGTGCGGAGTTCATAGCTCATGTTGGCGACGAACGCGGTCTTCACCTTGTCGGTCGCCTCGAGCGCGTCTGCCCGGTCACGCAACGCCTGCTCCGCGCGACGGCTGTCGGTGATGTCGAGCATCGTGAACAGCGCATTCCCGTCCGGCAAAGGCACGCCCGCGAACTCGAAATGCCGCCCGTCGGCGAACGCCACGCGCCCACCGCGCTGCTGGCGCCCGACCGTTGCCGACCGGACGAGGTCCGGGATCAGCGCCGAGCGGCCGGGCGTCGCGAGCTTGGCGCCAGCCGCTTCGGCAAACGCGTCGACGCGGGGGTGCGAGGCGAGGAACTCCTCCTCCAGGCCCCAGAGCGCGCGGAACCGGTTGTTCCAGAGCTGCAACCGACCGTCTGCGGCGAACACGCCAAGCGCCTCGAACAGGTTGTCGAACGTCGCCGTCCGGACCCGCAGCAACGTATCGCGCGCGCTGGCGAGTTGGACCTGCTCGGTGCGATCCTCGAAGATCAGCAACAGGCCGCCGTCCGGCAAGGGCTGCGCGACGACGCGAAGATGCGTGCCGCCGCGGAGGTGCCAGTTCTCCTCCATCGCGCCGCCACCGGGCGAGCCGCTGGTCTGCATGAACCAGTCGCGGCGCTCGGCCTTCCAGCTTGGGAAGTCGCGGACCTCCGGCAGGCGGTTCGCCTCGCGCATCCGTTCGAGCACGCGGTCGAACTCGGGGCGATCGGCGAGCCATTCGCTGCGCATCGCGAACATCCGCCGGAACGGCTGGTTGCAGAAGACGAGCGAGCGATCGCCGCCGAACTGCGCCACGCCTGCCGACAACCGATCGAGCATCGCGCGCTGGGCTTCGGCAAAACGTTTCGCCCCGGAGCGCGCCTGCTCCAGTTCCTCGATATCGATCGCGAACCCTGCGACGCCGCCGCTCGACAACGGCACGTCGTAGATCTGCAACGACCGCCGCGCGCCATCGATCGTCGCCGGCAAGACCTGCCGATGCGGCCGCCCCTGCTCGCGCGCGACCGCTGCACCAGCCAAAGGCCCGCCGCGCCCCGATCCCTCGACCAGTTCCAGGCCACGCGCGACGACGTCGGCGGCATCGCGCCCCTCGACCGCATCGACATACGCCGTATTGACCATCGCCAGCCGGAGATCGGTCGCGCGGTACCACATCGGCATCGGCGCCGCCTCGATCAGCCCGGTCAGCGATTCGTACGCAGCACCCAGCCGCTCGGTCTCGGCGCCGAGCCGCGCAATCTCCGCCTCGCTGTCGGTCGCATCGAAGGCCCAGAGCAGTACCGCGCCGGCCGCACCCATCTCGCCCGGCGCGCGGCCGCCGCGAAACGTGATCGCCCGCGTCGACCCGATCAGCCTGACCGAACGAACGAACGGCCCCCCCGACCGCTGCGCCGCGGTGATGTCGGCAATCAGCCGCGCGGCGTCTTCGGGAGAGAGTCCCGTCCCGCCCGCCGCCAGCTCGGCCAGCGATCGAGGCGGCGTATCCAGGCCAAGCCAGTCCGCCATCCGCTGCGACATCTCGATCCGCCCACCCGAACGGATCACCGTGACGAGCGCGGGCGAACCGTCGAGCAGCGCCTGCATTTCCGTATTGGTCTCGACGGTCTCCGCCGCCGACGCCCGTGCACGCAGCCCCAGGAACAGCAGCGCACCACCCGCCACGACAAACGCCAGCAGAAGCGCGCCCGCCAGCATCACGACGCCGAAGCCGAGCGTGATCATCGCGGAGACGACGGGGTGCGAAGCAAGGTCATGATCCTCGTCTAGGACAGATCGAACCTCACGGGGAAGCCATCCGATCCGAAAACCTTCAACATACGAAAAGGCGGGACCGGTGGTTACCAGCCCCGCCTCGTAGCGAGTGTGTCCTTCGTAACGCCTGCGAAGCTTAGAGCTTCACCGAAGCCCCGATGTACATCGCACGACCGATGTTGTCGTAGATCGCATCGCCGTCGCCGTTGCCGAGCAGGCCGTAAGGCGGCTTCTTGTCGGTCAGATTGTCGACGCCACCGTACAGCGTGAAACGCTTGTCGACGTCGACCGATGCGCGAACCGCGTGGTAGAACACCTTGGGGAAGTACACGACGTCGGCATAGTTCGGGTTGAGCGCCGGAACGCCGTTCGTATCGTGCTGCGCTTCCCAGTCGGTGATCGACTGACGACCGATGTAGCGGACCTGATAGCCGAGCGTGAAGTTCTTGTGCGTCAGGTCGACCGATGCGTTGACGTTCCAGACCGGATCGCCGAGCTCGCCCTTGACCCGATCAGGCCGGCCTGGCTCGTCGAGATACGGGAAGTCGGTCCGGTCGCGGACCCACGTACCGACGACACGGACCGCCGCCTTGGTGTCCGCACCGAACCGGCGGTTGTAGCTCGCGTCGAAATCGATGCCCTTCGCCTTCAGCGCAGCGAAGTTGACCGTGCTCTGCAACAGGGCTGGTCGTGCGAACAGACCGTTGGCCTGGCGCGGATTGATCAGGCTGCAGAAGCTGTTGCCAAGCGTCGGAGCGTCGTAGCACGCATCCAGGATGGTCTGTGCGTCGACCGCCTGGATGACCTTGTTGATCTTGATATCATAGTAATCGACCGTGAGCGCAAAGCCCGGGAGGAAGCTCGGCTGGAAGATCGCGCCATAGGTCCAGCTCCGCGACTTCTCGGCCTGCAGACTGGGGTTGCCGCCCGACAGGATCTCGGTGGAGCCTGCGCGTGCCACGCTGTTGACGAAGCTCGTGGGGACACCCGCTGCCGCGCAGTTCGCCGCCCGCGTCGATCGGCCGGTGTTGATGAAGTTGACGTCGCACGGATCCTCGAGCTGCGCGAAATCCTGGCTGTTCGAGGCGTACAGATCGCCGAGGGTGGGCGCCCGGACCGATCGGGAATAGTTCACGCGGAACTTGATGTCGTTGATCGGCGCGTAGATCCCGCCGAAATTGTACGCGTAGACGGTTCCCGTGGAGCCCTTGTAGTCGGCAACGCGACCCGCCGCATTGACCGTCAGCTCCTTGGCGAAGCTGATATCCTTGAGCAGGGGAATTTCCAGCTCGCCATACGCTTCCTTCACGGCAAACGCCGGCGGACGGAAGTCGGGGATGACGTTGAAGAACGTGTCGCCGCCCTTGATCGTGTCGTCATAGGCCGAGAACGCAGTCTCGCGACGATACTCGCCGCCGACCGCGAACCGGACAGGACCGCCCGGCAGTTCGAACAGCTGCGAGCTGTCGCCGACGATGTTGCCCGTCACATCGAATTCGGTCGCCTTGCCGCGGCTGGTCGAGGTCGTGTTGATGTAGTTCAGTGCAGCCTGGCTGGCGCGCCCTTCACCCAGGATATCGAGCGGTGCGCACGACGGATCCACGACAGTCGCCTGGTTGATGCGGCACACGATCTGGCCCGCACCGTTACGGACCGAATCGATGGCGTTGTAGAAGCGCGACTGGAACTGGTTGTTGTAGAACTTCGAATTCGTGCGGAATTCGCCATAGTTCACCGAGAAGTCGTACTTCCAATCGTCGTTGAAGTTGCCCTCGGCACCGACAACGATCCGATACGTATCACGGCGATCCGCCTCGTCGCGCGTCCCCAGGTCGGAATTGTTGCGGTTAAGACGGAAATACTCGGAACCGGCGGGCATCAACGAGCGGATCGTCGCCGCAGCCTGAGGATTGAGGAACGCGTTGTCGAAGGCGATCGGGATACCACCGGCGAGATACGTCTCACCTTCGGCATCGGCGCCCTGCGTTCCGCCCTGGTTGAACGTGCCCGTCGCCTGCGCGAAGCTCTCGACACGAACGAACTTCGCCTCGAAAAATGGCTTGAACGCGTCCGACACGTCGTAATGGCCGATCAAATTCGCGACGTAACGCTTTAACGAAGGGTTCAGCGTACCCTTGTCGCGCAAGGTAGCGCCGCTGCCGTTCTGATTGCTGTTGTTACCGACGGGCCGCAGGTCCGTTCCGTAATTATATTCGGACAACGCGCCGGTCGGACTGAAGCCGAATACGCGTGGCGCGCCGTTCGCGCGACAGGCTCCCGCGACGTCGTTGCAACCGAGTAAGTTACCATCGGCGTAGGGAATGAAGTTGCCGCCATTGTCATAGCCGAAGCTGCGAATCCCGTTCAGGAACGTGCGCTGCGGCTGGCCCGACGCGTTGGTCGCGACGCGCTGGAACTGACTGCGACCGGCGTAGATGCCCGTCAGTTCGGGGCGGTCGGCATAGGTAAGCAGGTCGGCCTGATTATACTCAAGGCCGAGCGCGATGTTGCCACGACCCTCGGCGAAATTCTTGCCGAACGTGCCCGACAACCGGTACGTGCCGCGATTGCCGTTGTCGGCGATCCCGCTCTGGCCGTTGAGCGACACGCCGTCGAAATTGCGCTTCAGCACGAAGTTGACGACGCCAGCCATCGCGTCCGAACCATAGACCGCCGAGCTGCCGCCGGTGACGATGTCGACGCGGTCGATCAGATCGGTCGGGATGGTGTTGGTATCGACGAGGAACTCGCCGGTCGAACCCGTGATGTGGCGGCGGCCGTTGACGAGCACGAGCGTACGCGATGGCCCAAGGCCGCGCAGATCGAGCAGGTTGATGCCGGCGGTGCCGATGAACTGCGTCGAGTTCGCCTGGCTGTAGGTCGAGCGCAGCGACGGCAGGTCGTTGAGCACGTCGCCAATGACGATCGCGCCAGTCCGCGTCAGATCGGCCTGGGTCACCGTCGTCACCGGGATCGGCGAATTGAGCGTCGGGCGCGCGATACGCGAACCGGTCACGACGATCTCGCCCCCCGCATTCGCGTCTGGTGCAACCGTCTGCGCTACCGCGCCAGTCGTCGTATCGGAGCCAACCGGGGCAGCGGTATCGGTGCCCGGAACCTGCGTCTGCGCGTCTACGGGCGTTGCCGTCTGCGCTGCGGCTGGAACCGCCGAGGCCAGTACGAACGCGACCGTGGACGCCGTAACGAACAACCCGGACTTCCGGATCGAGATGCCAACCATACTAAAGAACCCTCTGAACCTAAGCGTTTACTATGGGTCGGAAGGACACCTTTCCTGTCGGTTTTTCAATCCGGGTAGCAAAACATTACAAATATGTTGCAGAGCTGCAACACGGATGCGTAACGAAAATCCACGCCCCGTGGCGATGGGCATGGCTTTCCAAAGCCCGCCCCGCGCGTCCCCGAAAATCGATAGCGATCGGACCCGGATGGGCCGTCGACCGGGGCGCGGCGGAAACACCTGCCTGCCCGGCGGCGTTACGCCGAAGCTGATGCAGGCGCGGCGTCGGGCTGGCTGCTGCCGGGGTCAGGCAGCGCTGTTGCGGCGGCCGTATGCAAAGTACAACGCCAGCCCGGCGGCATTCCAAATCACGAAGCGCGCGAGCGTCGAGACCGGCAGGCTCGCGAGCAGGTACAGGCAACCGAGTACGGTGACGGTACCGACGACGTACGCGGCCGGGCAACGGAACAGCCGCGGCCGGTCCGGCGCGGTGCGGCGCAGGACCATCAGGCACACGCCGACCGAGATGAATGCGATCAGCGTGCCCGCATTGGCGAGCTCGGCGATCTCGTCGAGCCGGAAGAACCCCGCGACCGCAGCGATGGACAGGCCGGTCAGCAACGTGATCAGCGTCGGCGAGCCGGTCCGCTTGCTCACCTTGGCGAGACCGCGCGGCAGCAGGCCGTCGCGCGCCATCACGAAGAAGATCCGGCTCTGGCCGTACATCATCACCAGGATCACCGACGGCAACGCGATCACCGCCGCCAGCGCGATCAGCTGTGCGGCGAACGGCTGGCTCAGCTGGCGCAGGACCAGCGCCAGCGGCTCGGGCGAATTGGCGAGTTGCGTGAACGGCAGCGCGCCGATCGCGCTGATCGCCACCGCCATGTAGATCACCGTGCAGACCAGCATCGAGCCGACGATCCCGATCGTCAGGTCGCGCTTCGGGTTCTTGGTTTCCTCCGCCGAGGTCGCGACCGCATCGAAGCCGTAGAACGCGAAGAATACGATCGCCGCCGCCGCCATCACGCCGCGCTGATGCCCGCCGATATCGGTCGAGACGAAGCCATAAGGCATGAACGGATGCAGGTTGTCGGCCTTGAACGCGGGCGCGGCGTAGATGACGAAGATGGTCAACGCGACCAGCTTGATGACGACCAGCACGATGTTCAGCGTCGCGCTCTGCCGCGTGCCGAGGATCAGCATTCCCATCACCGCGAGCGACACCAGCACCGCCGGCATGTTGACGATACCGCCACCGTGCGGGCCGACCAGCAACGCGTGCGGTAGATGTATCCCGATCGCCTCGATCCAGCCAACCAGATAGCCCGACCAGCCGACCGCGACCGTCGAACAGGCCAGTGAATATTCGAGGATCAGGCTCCAGCCGACCACCCAGGCGATGCCCTCGCCTAGCGCCGTGTAGCTGAAGGTGTAGGCACTGCCCGCCGCCGGGATCAGCGTCGCGAGTTCGGTGTAGGCGAGCGCTGCACACGCGCAGATCACGCCGCAGATCACGAACGCGAGGATGACCCCCGGCCCCGCGCGCTCGGCTCCTACGCCGACCAGCGTATAGATGCCGGTGCCGACGATGGCGCCGACGCCGAGCGCGATCAGATGCGGCCAACTCAGCGTCTTGGCGAGACTGTGTTCCTGGCTATGGGCAGACGATTCGATCGATTTACGCGGTCCAAACATTACCCATCCCCGGAAGATATGATCGTTATTCGCGCGCTGTGTCGAACTGCATGCGCAGATCGGTGAGCGTCGATTGAATGTGGCTCGTCAGCAGCGTCAGCATGCGAACGTCGTCGCGTGCCAGCCACGCGTCGAGCAGCTGCCGATGCTCGAGATGCGCGCGGTCCTCGCGCCCCGCGGGCCGCAGATGCGCGACGACATACCGTTCGGCGAGGATCGCGAGCCGCTCCACCATCTGCGTCGTCAGCAACCGGCGCCCTGGCCGAACCAGCGCGGTATGGAAAATCCGATTGCGGATCGCGACCTCCGCGAGCCGTTCGCTCGCCGCGCTGTCGAGTTCCTCGAACGCGAGCGTCGCGATCGCGCGATCCTCGTCGTTTGCGACGGTCGAGGCAAAGGCGGCGGCCTGCGGCTCGATGCTGAGACGAAGGGCGAAGATGTCGTCCGCCTCGTCCGCCGACATCGGCTGGACCGCATAGCCACGGTTCGCGTGGCTGGTGAGAAGGCCTTCCTGCTCGAGCCGGGCGAGTGCCTCGCGCAACGGAATCTTGCTGACGCCGAGTTCGGTCGCGAGCGCGTCCTGACGGATCGCGGTATGGCCTGCGAGCTTGCCGGTGACGATCTGCTCGCGGACGATCTCGAACACCTGTTCGGACAAGGTGCGGACGACGATACTCATGACGGGACGGCTCCGGAAACGGGAATACCGCACCGGCATAGCCGAAGTGTCATGAAACTTGGAAACCTTCCCAGAACGGATCCTCGCGATCGATCCAGATCGTGTTGAATCCGGTCGCGACGGCCGATCCTTCGATCGACGGGATGATCGCCGCGGTATCGCCGAGCGTGGTTTCGGCTTCGACGCGCCCGATGAAGCGGCTGCCGATATAGCTTTCGTGGACGAACCGGTCGCCGACGGACAGCCGGCCACCGTCCGCCAGATGTGCTAGCCGTGCCGACGTTCCGGTACCGCACGGGCTGCGGTCGATCGCCTTGTCGCCGTAGAACACGGCGTTACGGCCATCCGCGCCGTCGCTGCGCGGTACGTCTGCCCACAGGACATGGCTGACGCCGCGGATCGTCGGGTCGAGGGGATGGACCGGTTCGAACACCGCCCGGACCGCCTCGCGGACACGACCGCTGAGCGCGACGATCTCGGCCGCACCCAGCGCGTCGAGGCCGGTATAGCGCCCCTGCGGCTCGACGATCGCATAATAATTGCCGCCATATGCGACATCGATGCTGAGCGGACCGATGCCCTCGACATCGATGCCGATCCCGCGCGCCGCGACGTAGGCGGGGACGTTGGTGATCCGTACCGACGTCACCTTCGCCCCCGACGTCTCATACGCGACGTCGATGATGCCGGCGGGGACTTCGATCCGCAGCCGGCCTGGTATCGCCGGCTGGATCAGCCCGTGTTCGAGCCCGAACGTCACCATCCCGATCGTGCCGTGCCCGCACATCGGCAGGCACCCACTCGTCTCGATGAACAGGATGCCGATATCGGTATCGTCGCGCGTCGGTGGATACAGGAAGCCGCCCGACATCATGTCGTGGCCGCGCGGTTCGAAGCAGAGCCCGGTACGGATCCAGTCGAACCGCGCCAGGAAATCCTGCCGCCGCTCCGACATCGACGCCCCCTTGAGCAACGGCGCACCGCCTGCGACGAGGCGGACCGGATTGCCGGCGGTGTGGCCGTCGATGCAGAAGAAGGTGTGGCGCATGGCTGTCAGGCCGAAGCCAGCACGGGCTCGGCGACCGCAAGCGTCGGCCGCGTCGCCGCTGCCTGCTCGACCATTGCGATCACTTCGGCCCTGCGCGCACCGACCAGCGGATAGCGTGGCGGCAGAACCCGCTCGGAACCGCGACCCATGACCTGCTCGGCCAGCTTGATCGACTGCACCAGGTCATGCTCGGCATCGAGATGGAGCAGCGGCATGAACCAGCGATAGATCTCCATCGCCTTGGCATGATCGCCACGCTGGAATGCGTTGACCAGCTCGACCGACTCCCGCGGGAATGCGTTGGTCAGTCCGGACACCCAGCCCTGTGCGCCGAGGAACAGCCCTTCGAGCGCGACGTCGTCGAGGCCCGCGAACAGCACGTACCGATCACCGAAGGCGTTCTTCACATCGGAAAAGCGCCGCGTGTCGGGTGCGGATTCCTTGACCGCGACGATGTTCGCGACGTCGACCAGCGCGGCCAGCACTTCGTTGTCGATCAGCGTGCGATAAGCGGGCGGGTTATTGTAGAGCATGATCGGCAGGCCGACCTGCTGCGCCACGCCCTTGAAATGCTCGACCAGCTCGTGCGGCTTGGGCACATAGACCATCGGCGGCAACAGCATCAGACCGTCCGCACCGACCTTCTCCGCGGCCTGCGCATAGCGGACCGCGCGGCGCGTATCATATTCCGAGACGCCGGTGATAACCGGCACGCGACCGGCAACGGCCTCGACGATCGCGGTCAGCACTTCGACCTTTTCATCATATTCGAACGAGTTATTCTCGCCCACCGTGCCGAGCGCGATCACCCCGGTCACGCCGTCGCGGATCAAGTCGTCGACGACGCGTTGGGTATCCGCGAGATCGACAGTCAGGTCCTCGCGGATCTGAGTCGTTACGGCCGGAAATACGCCCTTCCATTCGACAGACATTCGGTATCGACCTTCCTGTATTTCAAGATATATATCGTATACGAAAATGATTGATGCGGTGCAACAGGAGAATGACGTGGCGGCAATCGGACCGACGGTTGGAATAGTCGGCGGCGGCGTGGTCGGCCTGTGCTGCGCCGTGGCATTGCTCGATCGCGGCCATGCGGTAAGCGTGTTCGAACGCGACGCGGATTACAACGCGGCATCCTGGGGCAACGCCGGGCACATCGCGGTGGAACAGGTCGAGCCACTCGCTTCGCCTGCCGCGTTGCGCTCGGTCCGCAAGCGGTTGTTCGGCGTGGGAGGCGCACTCGCGCTGCCGCCATCGATGGCAGCGCACTGGCTGCCGTTCGCCGCGCGGCTGGTCGCTGCATCGACGCCATCGCGGTTCGCCGCGGGAACGGCTGCGCTGACGCCGCTACTGGCCGGCGCGATGCCCGCCTGGCGCGCGCTGGTGGAGACGCTGGGCGCGCGAGGCCTGCTGCGTGAGGACGGTCATGTCGTCGTCTGGGATACGCCGCTACAGGCACAAACGGGTCGCGAACGCTGGTCCCGGACCGCGATCGGTACGGCACGGATCGCGGACGCCGAGCCCGCGTTGCTCGACCGGCTTGGTTTCCTCGCCGATCCGGTCGGCGGCGCGATCCGGTTCACCGGCAGCGGACAGATCGACGACCTCCGCCGCCTCGCCCTGACGTTGGAGGCTGCCGTCGAAGCACGCGGCGGCCGGATCGTTCGACAGGACGTGCGGCTAGCCGACGATGACGGGCGGATCGTCATCGCCGGACACAAGGTCGACCGGGTCCTCGTCACCGCCGGCGTCCGTTCGCGCGCGATGCTCGAACCGCTCGGCTACCGCGTGCCGATGATCGCCGAGCGCGGCTATCATATCCGTGCCCGCGCCGACGGCTGGCCCGCCGACCTGCCGCCAGTGGTGTTCGAGGATCGATCGATGATCGTCACGCGCTACGCAGACTGCGTGCAGGCTGCCAGTTTCGTCGAGCTGGGCGATCCCGATGGTCCGCCCGATCCGCGCAAGTGGGCGCGGCTGGAGCATCATGTCCGCGCACTCGGCCTGCCGATCGAGGGGCCGTTTACGCGCTGGATGGGCGCGCGCCCGACGCTACCCGATTACCTCCCGGCGATCGGCCGCTCGACCAGACGCGCGAACCTGTATTATGCGTTCGGGCATCAGCATCTCGGGCTGACGCTGGCACCGGTAACCGCGCAACTCGTCGCCGCACTGATGACGGGCGAGCAACAGCCGCTGCTTCGGCCCTTCGATCTCAATCGCTTCGGCAAAAAAGGACGTCACGTATGACCATCGGCGGATCCACTGCAGCCGACGAACTGGCCACTCTCACGCCTTGGGCCAACCCTGCGCCGCGGATCGCCGGGGCCGAACGCACCGCGCGCCTCGACAAGGCGCGCGCGCTTACCGAGGCGGCGGGTGCCGACGCGATCCTGATCGGCGCAGGGGCGAGCCTGCGCTATTTCGCGGGCGTCCCCTGGGGCGCGACCGAGCGCCTGGTGGCACTGTTGCTGCCCGTCGACGGCACGCCGATCCTGATCTGCCCGCGCTTCGAACAGGGTTCGCTGGAGGCGGCAGTCGAAATCGGCGCCGATCTGCGCCTCTGGGAAGAAGACGAAAGCCCGTACGCGCTGGTCGCCGACGCGGTCAGCGGTCGGCTGTTGCTCGATCCGCAACTTCCCTACGGCATGGCGACCGCGCTCGCCGCCACCGGGCTTGATCTCGGCGACGGCGCGTCGGTGATCGACGCGTGCCGGATAATCAAGAGCCTCGCCGAACTCGCACTGCTATCGCAAGCCAAGGCGATGACCCTCGAGATCCAGCGCCGCGCCGCGCGCATCCTCCACCCCGGCATCGCCGCCAGCGCAGTGATCCGCTTCATCGACGAAGCGCACCGCGCGATCGGATCCTCGGGTTCGTATTTCTGCGCGGTGCAGTTCGGGCTTGCGACCGCCTTCCCGCACGGACTCCCTGGGGACCAATATCTCGAGGAGGACCAGCTCGTGCTGATCGACACCGGCTGCCAGGTCGAGGGGTATCATTCCGACATCACCCGCACCTATGCGTTCGGCCAGGTCGGCGACGACGCGCGCGCGATCTGGGACATCGAACACGAGGCGCAAGCAGCCGCGTTCGATGCGGTAAGCCCCGGCGTCCCGTGCGAGGCGATCGACGCCGCCGCGCGCATAGTGTTGGAGAAAGCCGGGCTCGGTCCGGATTACCGCCTGCCGGGCCTGCCGCACCGTACCGGGCATGGCATCGGCCTGTCGATCCACGAACCCGCCTATCTGGTCCGCGGCGACCGCACGCCGCTTGCACCCGGCATGTGTTTCTCGAACGAGCCGATGATCGTCATACCGGATCGCTTCGGAATCCGGCTGGAGGATCACTTCCACGTCACCGAAGGCGGCGCGGCATGGTTCACCGAACCGCAGCCCTCGATCGACCGCCCGTTCGGTTGAGAACCGGCAGCGCCTGATCGCCGTGAGGAGGTCAGGCGAGTTCCGGGTCGGGTACGCCCATCCTCCGTACACGCTCGTCGATCAGGTCGTAGAGGTGGAGTACCGCGGGCGCGAGCCGGTCTCGCCGGCGCAGGACGTAGGAGACCGACGGCAGCGTCGGCAGCACCGCCCCGGTAATCTCGGGTAGCCCCTCGAACAGATCCGTACGGCACGTAATGCCGACCCCGCTGCGCACCGCGGCGCGCAGGACCGAAAGGCTCGGCGTCTCGACCACCAGTTGATAGGGTCGGCCCGCTGCATCGAGCGCCGCGATCGCCGCATCCCGAAAGCGGCACGGTCGTTCTAGAACAGCAAGCGGGATCGTTTCGCGCGCCGGCAGGCCGGCATTCCCGAACCAGCGCATCGGTTCCTCGCGGATCGCGGTCGGATCCCCTGCCACGCCCATGCCGAGAATGATGTCGAGCCGGTCGCTGTCGAGCAGGTCGAGCAGCTGCGGCGTACCACCGACCCGTACTTCGAGCCGCGCGTCGGGATGCAGCGCCACGAGCTGCGCCAGCAGGCCCTGCAACAGCGTTTCGGCGAAATCCTGGACGAATCCGATCCGCACGGGCCCCGCCAACGCATCGCCGGTGAGCGTGGCGACGATCGAATCGTTGAGCGCCAGCATCTCGCGCGCAAGGACCAGAACGTCGTCGCCCTGCGTCGTCAACACGAGCCGCCGTCCCTCTCGCCGGAACAACCGGATCTGCAGCAGCTCCTCCAGGCGCTTGATCTGCAAGCTGATTGCGGGCTGGCTGAGGAACACGCGCTCCGATGCGCGCAGCATCGACCCGCCATCGACCACCGCCACGAAACTGCGCAACACATCGATAGGGAGATTGAGGGCCATGCCGCACTCATAAGCCCAATCAATCAGGACAGTGAGCAAATCTATATTGATCGGATAGGAGTTAAGCTGTTGTTGGCGCCATACGCACTGGCATCCCGCCGGCGTCGGAGGCGACATGACGATAGCTGGACCGTCTGACAAACGACCACCGCCGCAACATTCGCGCAGATCGCAGCTCGTATCGGCGACCTACGCGCGATTGGCGGCTTCGAACCCCGGCACTCTCCCATGACGGCCCCCATCCCGCTCGCGGGTTCGACCGCCTCGTCGATTTCGCTCTACTTCGCCCCGAACAGTTCGGCATTCGCACCGCTCGTTCTGCTCGAGGAGGCCGATGCCGAATACCGGGCCGTCGCCATCAGTCTCGCAACCGGCGAGCAGCATGGCCCGGCCTATCGGGCGATCAATCCACAGGGCCGCGTCCCGACGCTCGTCGTCGACGGTACGCCGATTCCGGAGGTCGTCGGGATCGTGACGTGGATCGCGCATCGCTATCCGGGGGCAGAGATACTCCCCGCCGATCCCGTCGACCGCGCGCGGGCCTATGCCTTGATGAGCTGGATCGCGAGCACGGTGCATGTCGCGCTGGCGCAGATACGGCGTCCCGAACGCTACGCCGACGATCCGTCGATCCGTGCCGCGCTTGAGGCACCGGGTCGCGCAGCCTTCGCCGCGGCGCTCGCCGATCTGGAAGCCCGATCGAACGCCACGTCGTCGCCCTACCTGATCGGCGACCGGTTCGGCGCGGTCGATGCCTATGCGCTGGTCGTTCGTCGCTGGGCGGACGGGCTCGGTCTGGATCGCACCGGTTTCCCGAGTTTCGCCGATCGCACCGACGCGCTGTTCGAACGCGCATCGGTGCGCAGGGCCCGCAACCGCGAGACGCTCACACTCTCGGCCGCGGCCTGAAAGGATGGTGACGACCGGCCTCGGCCGTCCCGAGCAGCGGGCCGACTAGCCGACCTCTAGCCGACCTGCTGCGCCTCGCACCGGCACATACCTCGCCTCGCGGCAGCCGCCGCAGGGAACGGAGACGCGCGTCCGATCAACGGCGGCGCTCCCACCGCTAAATCAGGGATCATCAATGCACGCTCGCCATCATCAAACCGTTGCTTCGAGCCTTGCGGTGCTGATCGCCATGACCGCGTCCGGTATCGCCCAGGCGGCTGACAGGGCGAAGGAGCCGGCCAGCGCCACGGCCGCGCTGCCGTCACCTGCGGACGCGGCGGCCGACGCGCCCAACGACGACATCGTGGTAACCGCCCGCTACAAGAACGAGACGCTGCAGACCGTGCCGATCGCGATCACGGCGTTGTCGTCGGCGCAGATCGAGGCAGTGGGTGGGCAGACCAGCCTCAAGACGCTTGCCGTCTTCGCGCCCAGCGTCAGCATCCAGGGCTTCAGCGGCCGCAACCAGACGATCACGATCCGCGGTCTCGGCACCAACTCGGGCGGTACCAACGACGGACTGGACCAGGGCGTCGGCCTCTACATCGATGGCGTCTATCGGCCACGCACGGGCACGGTCATCAACGACCTGCTCGATCTCGACAGCGTGCAGGTGCTGCGCGGACCACAGGGCACGCTGTTCGGCAAGAACACCGTTGCAGGCGCGATCGACGTCCGCACCAAGCTGCCGAGCTTCGCGCCCGAGTTCGCGGCCGACATCACCTACGGCAATCACAACTACATGCGCGCGCAGGCCTCCGCCTCGGGCGGGCTCACCGACACGCTCGCGCTGCGCCTGAGCGGCCTGGTCAGCGCGCGCGACGGGCTGGTCTACAACACCACCCAGCATCAGGACTGGGACAATTACGAGAACGTCGCGGTCAAGGCCGACCTGCTGTGGAAGCCCAGCACCGCGCTGACCTTTCGCCTGACCGGCGATTATGCGCGCCAGACCGGCAATATGGGCTTCTATCTCTCGGGCCAGGTGCTTCCCACCACCCGCGACAACGGGGTGCCCGTAAAAGGGTTCTACCAGCATGCCGCGGAGGTCGGCTACACGCCGATCGCAATCGATCCCTATCGACGCCAGACCGATATCGACGGGTCGCAGGCGATACGGATGCCGAGTGGCGGCGTCACCGCGCGGATCGACGCGACGCTCGGCGGGCATACGCTGACCTCGATCACCGCGGGGCGCTTCTGGAAGTGGATTCCCAATTGGGACGGCGACCAGTTCGGTGCCGACGTGCTGGGTCAGGCAACCGTCGCGACCGACCAGAAGCAGTTCAGTCAGGAACTCCGCCTCACCTCACCGAGTGGCGGCAGCATCGAATACACCGCCGGCCTGTATTATTTCTGGCAGCGCGCGGACCTGACGCAGGAATTGTCGTTCGGGAAGGACGCCGCCAAATGGTATCTTGGCGCCGCAGCACCCGATGCGCTGCTGAACGGCCTCGATACGTTCAGCTATCTCAACCCCTCGACCAACAGCTACGCCTCCTATGGGCAGGCGACGTGGCACGTCACGCCGAGCACCAGCCTGACCGGCGGGCTGCGCTATACCTATGAAAAGAAGGCGGGCAGTTACGATGCGGTACAGGTCGGCACGCCTGCGCCGATCTCCAGCCTGCCCGTCGCCTATCAGGCGACCGCCGCCGCGGTACGCGCCGCCTATGCCCCGTCCGGCGGTGCCTACGAAGCCAGCCGATCGAAGGGGACGGTGTCCTGGCTGCTCAGCGCCAACCAGGACATCGGCGACGACGTCCACGCCTATGCCAGCTACTCGCGGGGCTATAAGTCGGCGGGGATCAATCTCGTCCGCCAGAGCGCGGGCATCAACATCTTCGTCGAGCCGGAAAAAGTCGATTCGTACGAGGTCGGGTTCAAGACGCAGCTCCTCGATCGCCGCGTGCAGTTCAACACCGCCCTGTTCTGGACGATCGACCAGAACTACCAGGCCAATCTCTACGACGTCTCGAACCGGATCAGCTATCTTGGCAACGCGGGCAAGGTACGCAGCCGCGGCGTCGAGGTCGATCTGCGCGCCAGTGTGGCGCGCGGACTGACGTTCAGTGGCTCCGGCAGCTTCACCGATGCCAAGTATCTCCGATACGCCAATGCGATCTGCCCGTTCCTGCAATCGTACCAGCCGTCGTGCGACATTTCGGGCCAGCGCCTGTCCGGGACCTCGAAATGGGCGGGCGCAGTGCAGGCCCGCTACGAGGCGCCGGTCAGCGATCGCCTGATCGGCTATACCGCCGCGGACGCCAGCTATCGCTCGTCGTTCTTCTCGGCAGTCAACGACGATCCGTTCTCACGCATCAAGGGCTATGGGCTGGTCGGCGCGCAGCTCGGGCTGCGCGCCGCCGATGGTCCCTGGGACGTTTCGGTCTGGGGCCGCAACCTGTTCGACAAGGACTATCTGGTCACCTCCACGGTCAACGCGACCTGGGGAATCACGCAGGTCGGCGTCGGCGAACCGCGCACCTACGGCGTCACACTGCGCACGCGATTCTGACCGTGCATCTCCCTCTCAAACCTCAGGATACCGCCATGCTCGATCTGCGTCTTACACGCCGGACCAGTTTCGCTATCGCGGCGGCAGGCCTGCTCGCCGCTTGCACGAAGGCCACCGCCCGGACGCTCGTGGTCGGCGACCAGCGCGGCGGGGTGCAGGCGCTGCTCACGGCATCGGGCGAACTGAAGGACGTGCAGTATCCGATCGAATGGGCGCAGTTCCCCAACGCCGCGCCGCTGATCGAGGCCCTCGCCGCGGGCGCGATCGATACCGGCGTGGGCGGCGATGCGCCGTTCATCTTCAGCCTGCAATCCAACGCCGGCGTGAAGGCGATCGCGGCGTTCCGATCACAGGGCCCTTCGACCACCATCCTGGTCCCCGGCAGATCGTCGATCCACGCGTTCGACGATCTGCTCGGCAAGCGCGTCGCCACGCCGCGCGGTTCGATCGGCCATCACCTGCTGCTCGCCGGCTTGCAGCGCGCAGGCAAACCGTTCGACGCGATCGACATCAAGTTCCTGTCACCGGCGGACGGTCGTGCCGCACTGACCAGCGGCTCGGTCGATGCCTGGTCGATCTGGGATCCCTATGCGGCGATCGGCGAACTCAGCGACGGCCTGCGCATCCTTCCGGTCGATCGCAACCTGGCGCCCGGGATCGGTTTCGTCTTCGGCACCGAAGCCGCACTGCGCGACAAGCGATCGCAATTGGCCGACCTCGCCGCCCGCTTCGCCCGTGCCCGCCGCTGGGCCGAAACGCACCGCGAGGCCTATGCGCGGATGCTGACGCAGCAGACCGGCGTGCCGATCGATGCGACGCGGCGCTACATCGGCCGCAGCGTCAACGTGCCGGTGCCGATCGACCCGACACTGATCGCCGAGGAACAGGGCATCGCCGACCTGTTCCATGCCGCCGGCCTGCTCGCTAAGCCGGTGCAGGTCGCACCGCATTTCGCGCAACTCTGACACCCGACGGCGAAGGACCTTTCCATGACCAAGCGACAGTTGAAACTCGGGCTGGTGACCACTGGCGTCGGTGGGCCCGGCGACAGCAACCGGTGGCTCGATCCCGAGATCCCCGTGGATGCGAGCGTGAACATCGACTGGTATATCGATATCGTCCGCCAGGCCGAGGCGGCGAAGTTCGATCTCGTCTTCATCGTCGACAGCCAGTTCATCACCGCGGATTCGCCGCCGCACTATCTGAACCGGCTGGAGCCGCTGACGTTGCTGTCCGCGCTCGCCGTCGCGACAAGCCATATCGGTCTCGTCGGAACGCTGACGACCTCGTACAATGATCCGTACAACCTCGCGCGCCGGCTGGCGTCGCTCGACCTGATCAGCAAGGGCCGCGCCGGGTGGAACGTGGTGACCACCGGCGATGCCGGCACCGCGGGCAATTACGGGCGCGACGAGCATTACGACTATGCCACGCGCTACGGCCGCGCGTTCGAATATCTCGATGTCGTGCGCGGGTTGTGGCGATCGTACGAAGACGGCGCGCTGGTCCGCGACCGCGACACGGGAGTCTTTCTCGACAAGACCAAGCTTCATGCGCTGAACCACAAGGGCGAGCATTTTTCGGTCGTCGGCCCGCTCAACATCCAGCGTTCACCGCAGGGCGAACCCGTGATCTTCCAGGCCGGCGATTCCGAACAGGGGCGCGATCTCGGCGCGAAAGTGGCCGATGCCATCTTCACGCACGCAAAGACGATCGAGCAGGGTCAGGCCTTCTACGCCGACCTCAAGGATCGCGCAGCACGGCACGGCCGCGATCCGGACGCCCTCGTCATCCTGCCCGGCTTCACGATCACGATCGGCGACACGGACGAGGACGCGCGCGAGATCCAGCGCGCGCACCGACGCGCCGACCAGAGCTTCGACCAGGCGCTGGGAGAATTCGGTCGCGCATTCGGCTGGCACGATTTCCGCCAGTACGATCTCGATGCGCCGTTTCCGGCGGCGGCGCTCGATCATGCGAAGACCAGCTTCTTCACGCAGGCCAAGCGCATCACCGAGATCGCGGTCGCGCGCGGTTTCTCGTTGCGGGACACGATCGAGTTCGTCCGCGATCAGCACACCGGGCCGTTCGTCGGATCGGCTGAAACGGTGGCCGCCGAGATCGCCCGCTGGTTCGAGGGGCGGGCATTCGACGGGATCAACGTCCATGCCGGTCACCCCAGCCAGTTCAGGCGGTTCACCCAGGAGGTCGTGCCGCTCCTGCAACGGCGGGGGCTGTTCCGTACGCAGTACGAGGATACGACGCTGCGCGGCAATCTTGGTCTTCCCGGTCCGGCCCTCAGCGCTTGACCCGTGCCGCCATCGGGGAATTGCCCTGATCGGCCGCCACCGAACTTGCCGACCGACCGGCGGCATCCTGGATCGTGCGGTCGGCGCCGGCCGCCAGCAGCATGTCGACCTGGCGCGTGCGGTTGAAGAGCGAGGCCATCATCAAGGCCGTCTGCCCGGCATTGTTGCGGGCGTTGACGTCGCACCCTGCCTTCAGCAGGCGCGCGGCGATCGCGTCCTCGCCCTTGAACGCCACGCCCATCTGCGCGGTATTGCCCTGGTCGCGATCCGGGCGGCAGGCGTTCGCGCCCTTGGCGATCAGCGCATCGACCGTCGAGAGCTGCCCGTTATACGCCGCCAGGATCAACGCCGTGAAACCGCGATCGTCATAGGCATTGATGTCGGCGCCGGCCTTGAGCAGCGGATCGATCATGTCGGTTCGGCCAAGTCGGGCCGCGTCGAACAGCAACTGCTGACGGCGTTCCGGCGATGGCGCGGCAACCGGAGGCGATGCGGGGCGATTGGCAAGCGCCGCTTGCGGGGCGGCAACGGCGGCGATCGCCGCGAGGAATGTCAGCATCGTCAGTCTCGTTTTGAGAGGCATGTGGCAGGGGGCACGGATCACGCCGCGCCCCCTGCCCGGCGTTCAGCGACGCGTCGTCTGCGCCGGGGTCTGCGCCGGATTGGCGGCGCGGTACTCCGCCGCGGCGCGCGATACATCCGCCATCGGTACGTTGACCGCGGTTGCGAGGCGCGTGCCGAAGTCCTGGTCGGCCTGGTAGAAGTAGCTGACCATGATCGTCTTCGTGCGCGCCGAGGTCACGACGTTCAGGTCGCCCGCCAGGTTGGTGACGAGATCGGTCCGGTCCTGCGGCTTCAGCGCACGGTAGAACGCGCCGGCCTGCGCGAAGTTGTCGGTCTTCGAGATCGGCTTGGCATCGACCACCGCATCGACCTTGTAGGTCGACTGGCGATACCCGGCCGCAGTCGTCTTCGCCGCGGTCTGCGCCGGGAAGTAGTTCACGTCCGAAGACCGCGTGCCGTGATCGAGCGTGCCGTCCTGGTAGTTGTTCACCACCGGCGCGCGCGGCCGGTTGACCGGCAGCTGGAGCGCGTTGGCGCCAAGCCGGTAGCGCTGCGCATCGGCGTACGAGAACAGCCGCCCCTGCAGCATCCGGTCGGGCGATGCCTCGATCCCAGGCACCATGTTCGACGGTGCGAACGCCGACTGCTCGGTCCATTCGAAGAAATTGTCGGGCACCTTGTTCAGCACCATCTCGCCGACCTTCTTGAACGGCACGTCGAGCCATTCCTTGGTGTCGTCGAACGGGTTGTACGACAGCTTGGCGAACTCCGACGCCTTCATCGTCTGCACCACCAGATCCCAGGTCGGGAAATTGCCCTTGGCGATCTCGCCGTAGAGATCGTCGGTGAGGTAGTTCCACGATGCGGTCGCGACCTGCGCGCCGTTGAGGTTCTTCACGCCCTGGCGGCTGATCCAGCGGAACTTGGCGAAGATCGTCTCGCCCTGTGCGTTGACCAGCTTGAACGCATGGACGCCGTTGCCGTCCATCGTCCGGTACGACGCGGGCGTGCCGAGGTTCGAATAGACGTGCGCGAGCATGTTGGTCGCCTCGGGCGTCGCCGAGAAGAAGTCGAACAGGCGGTTCGGATCCTGCTTGTTGGTGATCGGCGAGGGCTTCAACGAATGGATCATGTCCGGAAACTGGATCGCGTCGCGGATGAAGAAGATCGGCAGGTTGTTGCCGACCAGATCCCAATTGCCCTGGTCGGTGTAGAACTTGGTCGCGAAACCGCGCGGGTCGCGCATGCCCTCGGGGCTGCCCGACGGGTGGATCACGGTCGAGAAGCGGACGAACACCGGGGTCTGCTTGCCGGGCACGAACAGCGAGGCGCTGGTGATGTCGGCGATGCTCGCGGTCGCGGTGAACTGGCCGAGCGCACCGGTGCCGCGCGCGTGGACGACGCGTTCGGGGATACGCTCGCGGTCGAACCGGGCGAGCTTCTCGATCAGCGTCGTGTCTTCGAGCACGACCGGGCCGAGATCGCCCGCCGCCTTCGAGTGACGGTTCTCGCCGATCGGCGCGCCATTGTCGCGGGTCATCTGCGGTGCCGCCGTGCTGCCGGCATTGCCCTTGGCATCCACCGTGCCGGCGACACCGGCCTGCGCAAGCGCGGGCTTGCCTGCCGACACCGGTGCGGCGGCGGTCGTCATGCGGGTTTCGGCCTGCGTCTCGAACGGTGCCACCTGCGCCGCAGCCGGCAGCGCGATCGCGTTCGCCGAAACGGCGGCAAGCAAAATCGCGACCGCAGCCGTGCGGCTTTCAAAACTCTTCATCGGAACCCCTTGTTTATGCCCGCGACATTCGCCGGCACGACCGCACAGACGGCGCGTTGCTAGGCTCATGGTCGAGCGGCCCAGCCCGTCCAAACAGGGATTTCTGATCACACCCATCGAACCCCTCACTCGATCCCGTTTCCCGATCTACCTGCGCTCCGCGACGTGACCGGCGTTTTCCACGGGCCCTAGCCGGCCGTGGGTGCCATATCGAGTTCGGCCTTGCTGCGCTGCCGCACGCCGCTTACGCTACCGATGTGACTGCCCACCGTTCCAGGACCGCCTTGATGGCGACTCTGCTGGCGTTTCTTGCCGTGCTGGGGATGAGTGCGCTCGGCGGTTGGCATGCCGCGACGTTCCATAGCGACGAGACGGAACTGACGATCTCCGCGGACCATGTTCACGTCGCGGACGTGATGGACGATCACGACGACAACGTCGTGCATGTCGCCGCGCATGCCGTCAGCCATGCATTCGGGATTCCCGCCAATACCGCGCCGTCGGTCCAGCTCGCCCGCGTCGTTCTGGCATGGCGGACGATCGACAGTATCCTGCCTGCGGGAACCGGCCCGACGTCACCGTTGCGCCCCCCGCGAGACTGAGCCTCGCGCGCCAGCAGGCGTGCCAGGATTTACTCGTGCAGGATGACAATGGATGAACGGTATTATCGGCCGGTGGCGCATGCGTGCGCTTGCCGGTTCGTTCGCGGCGCTGGGCGCTGCGAGCCTGACGGGGACGGGTGTGGCATGCGCCGATCCCGCGCCTCCCTTCGCGGCGCTTCTGCGCCAGACCGCGGCCTCGCCGAGGGTCGCGATCCTCGACGCCGGAGTCGAGCAGGCCGAGGGGCTCGCCGAACAGGCGCGCGCCCGGCCCAACCCGTCGATCAGCGTGTATGGCGAGAATTTCGGCGGCTCGTCGCCCTATGGCGGGTTCGGCCGGACCGAGACGACGCTGCAATACAACCACCCGTTCGAGCTGGGCGGCAAGCGTGCCTCGCGGATCGAGGCAGGGCGGGCCGGTATCGCCGCAGCGCGCGCGCGCGGCGTTGAAGGGCGTGTCGCCTATGCCTATGAGCTGGCCCGCGCCTATGCCGGCGCCGAAATCGCCGATCGCCGGATCGCACTGGCCGAGGACGAGGTCGAGGAAGCCACCGCCGACCTGAAGGTGGCGAGAGCACTGGTCGCGGCCGGCAAGGAAGCACGGCTTCGCCAGCTCCGCGCCGAGACCGACCTGAACGCGCTGCAATCCGACCTGGAGGCGGCGAAGGCCGGGCGGACCGTGGCGTTCGCGCAGCTGTCGGCACTGGCGGGGATCGAGACGCCCTATACGAGCCTGTCGGAATCGCTGCTCGACCGGCTTGCGGCCCGCCCCTCGACCGGCCCGATCGATCCGCTCGCCACCGTCTCGGTTCGGGCCGCGCAGGCCGACCGCGATGCGGCGGAACGGCGGATCGTCGTCGAACGCAAGCGTGCCCTGCCCGACGTGACCGCGCAGATCGGGGTGCGTCGGCTCGAGATCGACAATGCGACCGCGGTCGTTGCGGGCATCTCGTTGCCGCTCGCCATCTTCGATCGCAACCGCGGCAACATCGCCGCCGCCGAAGCCGAACTCCGCGGTGCCGAGGCCCGTGCCCAGATCGTGCGGCTCGATGCGCGCGCGGCCGCCGGTTCGGCTCAAGCGCTGATCGACTCGGCCGACCGTCGTGCCGTCGCCGCCGACCGCACGCTGGCGACCGCCGAGGAGACGTACCGGCTGGCCCGACTCGCGTACGAAGCGGGCAAATCGCCGCTGATCGAACTGCTCGCCGCCCGCCACGGGCTGGGCGTGGCGCGGGGCGTCGTCCTCGACGCCGCCGCTGCCCGCCTCGACGCCCGCGCCGGCTTCACCCGCCTGTCGGGCCGCACCATCACCGGAGATCTGCTCCCATGACCAAGACCCGTCTCTACGCCGGTACCGCGCTCGCCTTGGCGGTTGCCGCCGGGCTGGGCTTCGGCGCCGCACGCCTGACCACGCCAGCTTCCACCGCGCCTCCTACCGAAGCCGCCGCAACGCCGCCTGCGTCCGTCGATGCCGTAGCGATCACCGCGGAAGCGATCCGCATCTCCGAGATCGGCGTCGCCCCCGCCGCATCGGGCGAGCTCGATGCCGCGATCCCCGCGTCGGCCACCGTCGAGGCGACACCGGATGCCGAGGCGATACTGACCGCACGGGCGGCGGGCACCGTCACGCGGATCCTCAAGCGGATCGGCGATCCGGTGCGCGTGGGCGAGACGGTCGCGCTGGTCGAAAGCCGCGAGGCGTCGTCGATCGCCGCCGACCGCAGCGCCGCGTCGGCACGCGTGACGCTCGCCGGTCGGCAGTTGGTGCGCGAGCGATCGTTGCTCGCCCAGGGCGTCAGCCCGCGTGCGGACTATGAATCAGCAGAAGCCAACCTCGCCGTCGCGCAGGCCGATGCGCGGCGCGCAAGCGCAGCGGCGGGTGCCGCGCGTGTCACCGGCGATGGACGATCGGTCGCCGTCGTCAGCCCGATCACCGGCCGGATCACCGCCGCTCCCGCCAGTCTCGGCCAGTATGTCGCGGCCGAAACCGCGCTGTTCCGCGTCGCCGATCCGCGACGTCTGCAGATCACCGCCAACGTTCCGCCCGCCGACGCGGGCCGCGTTCGCACGGGCGACCGCGTGGAACTCACCACCAACGATGGGCGGACGATCGCAGGACGGGTCCGCTCGGATACCGGCGTCGTCGATTCCGAGACGCGCGCCGCGACGATCGTCATCGTACCAATTGCGGGCGGCGCGACGCTCGTGCCGGGGCAACTCGTCCAGGCGAGGATTTTCGCGAGCGGCGGTGCTACGCGGGGCGGCGTGATGGTGCCGCAGGATGCGGTCCAGACGATCGGCAACCGGACGGTGGTGTTCGTCAGGACCCCCGCCGGCTTCAAGGCGCAGACGGTCCAAGTCGGCGCACGTAGCGGTGGGCTCGTCGCGATCGTATCCGGACTCACCGCGGGCACGCCGATCGCGACGAGCAACGCGTTCCTGCTGAAGGCCGAACTCGGCAAGAACGAGGGGGGCGAGGAATGATCGCGCGCATCCTCGACGTGTCGGTCCGCGGTCGCTGGTTCGTCGCGTTCCTGACCGCGCTCGTCGTCGCGTTCGGCGCCTGGCAGATCACGAAGCTGCCGATCGACGCGGTGCCGGACGTCACCAACCGGCAGGTCCAGATCAGCACGTTCGCACCCACGCTCGGTCCGGTCGACATCGAGAAACAGGTTACCTTCCCGGTCGAAACCGCGCTGGCGGGCATTCCGGGGCTCGAAATGACCCGGTCGATCAGCCGCAACGGCTTCAGCCAGATCACCGCGGTCTTCACCGACGCGACGGACATCTATTTCGCCCGGGCGCAGGTGACCGAGCGGCTGGCGCAGGCGCGCGACAGTCTTCCCGCGACCGTCCAGCCACGCCTCAGCCCGCTCGCCACCGGGCTCGGCGAGATCTTCATGTATTCGGTCGCGTATAATCACCCCGACGGCAAGGGTGACGAACACCGGGCAGGCAAACCAAGCTGGCAACCTGGTGGCGCGTATCTCACCCCCGACGGCGAGCGGCTCACCACCGAACTCGAAAAGGCGGCATATCTGCGCACCGTGCAGGACTGGATCATCCGTCCGCAGATGCGCGGCGTGGCAGGCGTCGCGGGCGTCGATTCGAACGGCGGCTATGTGAAGCAATATGTCGTCGAGCCGAACCTCAACGCGCTGTCGACGTACGGCCTGTCGGTCACCGCGCTCGCCGACGCGCTCGAACGCGCCAACGTCTCGGCGGGCTCGAACTACATCCGTCGCGCCGGCGAGAGCTTCCTCGTCCGTGCCGACGCCCGGCTGAAATCGGTCGCCGATATCGAGGATGCGGTGGTCGCCACGCGCGGCGGCAACCCGGTCCGCGTCCGCGACGTCGGCCAGGTCGTGATCGGCGGCGCAGTCCGGACCGGATCGGGCAGCCTGATGGGCTCCGAAGCGGTCATCTCGACGATCCTGATGCTGACCGGCGAGAACAGCCGCGTCGTCGCGACCCGCGTTGCCGACAAGCTGGTCGCGATCAACCGCGTCCTGCCACCAGACGTCATCGCGCAGCCGGTCTACAACCGATCGAAGCTGGTCAACGCGACGATCGCGACCGTCGAGAAGAACCTGATCGAAGGCGCGCTGCTCGTCATCGTCATCCTGTTCCTGCTGCTCGGCAATGTCCGCGCCGCGCTGATCACCGCGGCGGTCATCCCGATCACGATGCTGATGACCGCGGCGGGGATGAATGGCCTCGGTGTCTCGGGCAACCTGATGAGCCTCGGCGCGCTCGACTTCGGGCTCATCGTCGACGGTGCGGTGATCATCGTCGAAAACGCGCTGCGCCGCCTCGCCGAGCGGCAGGAGCATGAAGGACGCCTGCTCACCCGCGCCGAGCGGATGGAGGAAACGACGCTCGCCGCGCAGGAGATGGTCAAGCCGACCGTGTACGGCCAGGCGATCATCTTCCTCGTGTTCGTGCCGCTGCTCACCTTCCAGGGGGTCGAGGGCAAGACCTTCGCGCCGATGGCGATCACGCTGATGGTCGCGCTGGCGTCGGCGTTCATACTGTCGCTGACGTTCGTGCCGGCGATGATCGCGCTGGTCGTGACCGGCAAGGTCAGCGAGACCGAGGTCGGGCCGATCCGCTGGTTCAAGGCCAGATACGCGCCGATCCTGGAGAAGGCGGTCGCCCGCCCAGTGCCGTTCGTGCTGGGTGGCGTCGGCGTGTTCGTCGCCGCGGTGCTGATGTTCGGGATGCTCGGCGAGGAGTTCATGCCGCAGCTCGACGAGAAGGACATCACCGTCACGAACTTCCGCGTGCCCTCCGCCTCGATCGACCAGTCGACGCAGATGCAGCTGCGGATCGAGGATGCGCTGAAATCGCTGCCGGAAGTGGCGCTGGTGTTCTCGAAGAACGGCAACGCCGATCTCGGTACCGATCCGATGCCGCCCAACGCGTCCGACACGTACGTCATTCCCAAGCCGCAGCGCGAATGGCCCGCGGGCGTGACCAGCAAGGCCGACATCCTCGCGCGGATCGAGGCGAAGATGAAGCCGCTGATCGGCAACCGCACGGAGATCCAGATGCCGATCCAGATGCGCTTCAACGAACTGATCGCCGGCGTCCGCTCCGATGTCGCGGTCAAGCTGTACGGCGACGATCTGGAGGCGATGACCGAACAGGGGGCAAGGATCGCCGCGGCGCTGCGGACGATCCCGGGAGCGGCGGACGTCCAGGCCGAACAGACAGACGGTGCGCCGACCTTCGATATCCAAGTCGATCGCCAGGCAGCCGGGCGCTACGGACTGCCCGTCGAGGAGGTCGCGAACACCGTTGCCGCGGCGCTCGGTGGGCGCGAGGCGGGCGTGCTGTTCGAAGGCGATCGGCGGTTCGACGTCGTCGTCCGCCTGCCCGACGCCCAACGCGATGACATCGAGACGCTGGGATCGATGCCGGTGATGCTGCCCGCGGTGGACGGCCAGTCGGCACACTCGATCCCCCTGCGTGAGGTCGCGCGGTTCCGCTATACCGAGGGACTGAACCAGATCAGCCGCGAAAATGGCAAGCGGATGGTCGTCATCCAGGCGAATGTCCGCGGCCGTGATCTGGGTGGGTTCGTGACCGAGGCGCAGGGCAAGGTGGCCGCCATCGCCCTGCCGCCCGGCATGTATACGCAGTGGGGCGGCACCTTCGAAAGCCTGCAATCCGCACGGCTCAGGTTGGCGATCGTCGTGCCGATCTGCTTCGTGCTGATCTATGCGCTGCTCTACATGGCGCTGGGCGGCTTCGTCCCGACAGCGATCGTGTTCAGCGCGGTGCCGATGGCGTTGGCGGGCGGCGTGTTCGCGCTGCTGCTGCGCGGCATCCCGTTCTCGATCACCGCGGCGGTCGGGTTCATCGCGCTGTCGGGCGTCGCCGTCCTCAACGGCCTCGTGATGATGAGCGCGATCCGCAAACGTCGTGACGATGGCGAAGGCGACGACGCGGCCGTCGTCGGCGGCGCCATGGAGCGCGTCCGCCCGGTATTGATGACCGCGCTCGTGGCGAGTCTGGGCTTCGTACCGATGGCGCTGGCGACCGGCACCGGCGCGGAGGTTCAGCGACCGCTCGCGACCGTCGTCATCGGCGGGCTGGTCACCTCCACCATCCTGACGCTGCTCGTGCTCCCGGCAATCACCGTGCTGGCGGCGAGACTGGTTCGACGAAGGGACAGGCTCGCCGAGGCCTGATGGCGCCCGATCCGACGAGCCGGGCACCTATCGAGCGCGAGTAATCGGGAATTCGGTGCTTCCAGAAGGTCTCCACGCACAATACGGCGTATCGCTGCCGCGAGCCGCGGTGATTTCCGGATGATCCGGTTTGGAGGCGGGCATGGCGAGCTTGGCAGGCGAGACGACGGCGGCCGTATCCGCAACGACGCGCGGCCCCGCCGCCGCCCCCGCTGCGACTGCGACTGCGACTGGGCGGTTGATGAGCATCGACGCGCTGCGTGGGCTCGTCATGCTGCTCATGCTGCTCGATCACCTGCGCGAGACGTGGGTCCTGTACATGCCCGTCAGCGATCCGGTCGACGCCCGGACCGTCATGCCCGCGCTCTTCTTCACGCGCATCACCAGCACGTTGTGCGCACCGGTCTTCGTCGCGCTGACCGGGCTGTCGGCGTATCTGTACGGCCAGAAGCACACGCCGGCCGAAACATCCGCATTCCTGCTCAAGCGCGGGCTGTTCCTGATGGTCCTCGAACTGACCTTCGTGAATTTCTCGTGGCGCGCCGAACTGCCGTTCCAGTTCGTGTTCCTTCAGGTCATCTGGGCGATCGCGCTGTGCATGATCGCGCTCGCCGCACTGCTGCATCTGCCACGCAAGGCGATCCTGATGCTGGGGCTGGCCATCGTCGGCGCGCACAACCTGCTCGACGGGATCGTCCTGCCGCCCGATCATCCGCTCTACGTGCCGTGGGGCGTCGTTCACGAGCGTTCGGTGACGCAGTTCCTCGGCATGACCATCAAGATCAACTATCCGGTGCTACCCTGGATCGGCGTGATCTGCCTCGGCTGGTCGATCGGTCCCTGGTTCACGATCCTCGCCGCGGACGAACGGCGGCGGCGGCTGAGGATACTCGGCATCGCGATGGTCGTCGGGTTCACGCTTTTGCGGCTGTTCAACGTCTACGGCGATACGCCGTGGTTCGTGGTGCCGGGCGATCGCCTGCGCACTCTCATGAGCTTTCTGGCACTGACCAAATATCCGCCTTCGCTGCTGTTCCTGTTGCCGACTCTCGGGATCGGCGCGATCCTGCTCGGTGTCTTCGAAAGGCTGGAAGGCCGGCGTGTATCGCATTGGCTGTCGGTACTCGGCGGTGCGCCGATGTTCTTCTACCTCTTCCACCTCTATCTGCTGCGGATTCTCTATCTGTCCGCACTGGCGATCTTCGGACCCAATCACGGCGCGATCTTCGGGTTCGATTCGCTCGCCTGGGTATGGGTCTGTTTCGCGGCACTGATCGTGCCGCTCTATTTTCCGACCCGCTGGTTTTCCGCGCTGAAGCGGCGCCGCAAGGATATCTGGTGGCTGAAATACCTGTGAGCCCGCGTGGCGGGCCACACGGTCCCGGCATGCGCACCCGCTTCGATTGCTTGAGGGTTTGCCGCCTGCCCCGCGTATGACAGGGAAAGATCCGGAGCATGCCATGAAAGATCCTGTCGACGCCTGCCTAGCCTCGATGGCCTCCACGCCGATCCCGGCCCGGTTGTCGTCGATCGAGACCGATGTGTTTGCCGCGATCGACAGCGCCGCACGCGACGATGCCGGACGACGCAGCATCGGCAGGCTCTCGATCGGTGCAGCACTCGCACTCGGCCTGGTCGGAGGCGGCGTGGTCGGCGGCACCGTCCAGCCCGCGATCGCCGGTCCGATGAGCACCGACTCGCTGGCCCCGTCGACCTTGTTGCTCGGCCGATGACGGCGGCGGTGCGGCGCAATCTGCTGACGATGCTGCTCGCATTCCTGGCGGCACTCGCGGGTGTCGTGATCGGTTGCCGGATCATGCTGCCGCACGGCCATCGCGGGTCGGAGATCCACGCGCTGATCCACGCGAACATCGAACTCGATGCGCGCCAGGATGCTGCGATCGACGCGCTCGAAGCCGATTTCTCGGTCACGAGGCAACGCTACGAGGCGCAGCTTCGCGCCGACAACGCGCACTTGGCGTCCGCGATCGCCGAAGAGCACGGCAACGGGCCGAAGGTCGCCGCCGCGATCGACCGGTCGCATCACGACATGGGTGAGCTGCAGAAGGCGACGCTCGCGCATGTCTTTGCGATGCGCCGCGTCCTCCGTCCGGACCAGGCCGCGACCTTCGACACGGTCGTCGTACGGGCGCTGACCTCGGCCCCGTGAGCGTCAACCTCGATGCACTGGCGGATCCTGACCTCGTCTCGCTGTATCTAGCGACGCGCGCGCAGCCCGTGTTCGCGACGATCGTCATGCGCCACAAGCAGCCGCTCTACCGGCTGATCGTCGCGCAGGTCCGTGACGCCGACGAGGCCCTCGATCTGGTCCAGGAGACGTTCGTCGCCGCGCATGGTGCGCTGGCCCGGTTCGATACGACGCGGTCGCTTCGCGCGTGGCTTGCTCGGATCGCGATCAACAAATGTCGCGACTGGGCGCGGCGGCGGCGCGTCCGGAACTTCCTGTCACACATCCTGCCGTTGCACGCGACGCGCGATGTCGTGGACGACACCGTGAACGTCGAAACCGCGGCAATCGGTCGCGACACGCTGGCACGGACGCTGGGCGCGATCGGTCGGCTGCCCGCGGCGCTACGCGAGCCGCTGCTGCTGTGCACGGTCGAGGACCTGAGCCAGGCCGAGGCGGCGGAGGCGCTGGGGATCAGCGTGAAGGCGGTCGAAACGCGGGTCCGGCGCGCGCGCGCTGTACTTTCGACGTCCGCTTGAGGGCAGCGGAGCCGTGCCGCGTATAATCAGCATGACACTCACGCGTAAGGCCCAGCATGATTGACCAAGATCGCCGCCGCTTTCTTCGGAACGCGGGATGTGGTGTCGGCGCGCTTGCGGTGCCGTGGCTGCCGGCCTGGGCGCAACCGGTGACGGCGGGGACGACGACGCCGTTGCCGACCGTCTCCGGCGACACGATCGCGCTGAAGGTCGCGCACCAGATGATGACGATCGACGGCAGGCCCGCGCACGGAATCGGTATCAACGGCACCGTGCCGGGTCCGCTGATCCGCCTGCGCGAAGGCCAGACGGTAAAGCTCGCGGTCACCAACGATCTCGACGAGGAAACCTCGATCCACTGGCACGGCCTGCTGGTGCCGTTCCAGATGGACGGCGTGCCGGGGATCAGCTTTCCCGGCATTCCGGCGCGTACGACCTTCACGTACGAGTTCCCGCTGATCCAGTCCGGCACCTACTGGTATCACAGCCACTCGGGATTGCAGGAGCAGATGGGCCATTACGGTCCGATCGTCGTCGATCCCGCGGGCACCGACCCAATCGCGTCGGACCGCGAGCACGTCATCCTGCTGTCCGATCACAGCCCGCTGCACCCGCACGCGATCTTCAAGAAACTGAAGCAGCAGGGTGGCTATTTCAATTACCAGAAGCAGACGCTCGCCGGGTTGCTGAGTGGCAAGGATCAGCCGCTGAAGGACCGCACGATGTGGGGCGGGATGCGAATGGACCCGACCGACGTGTCCGACGTCACCGGATCGACCTACACCTATCTCGTCAACGGGCACGGCCCCGCGGACAACTGGACCGCGCTGTTCCAGCCTGGCGAGCGTGTCCGGCTGCGGATCGTCAACGCATCGGCGATGACGATCTTCAACGTGCGTATTCCCGGCCTCAAGCTGACGATCGTTCAGGCCGACGGTCAGAACGTGAAACCGGTCGCAGTCGACGAGTTCCAGATCGCGGTCGCCGAAACCTACGACGTGATCGTCGAGCCGGCCGCACCGATCGCCTATACGCTGGTCGCCGAGGCTTGGGACCGGTCGGGCCTGGCACGCGCCACACTGGCACCACGCGTGGGAATGATCGCCGCCGTCCCCGCGCTGCGTACGCGACCGCTCGCGACCATGAAGGACATGGGCATGGGCGATATGACGGGCATGTCCGGGATGGAGGGCATGTCCGGGATGAAGGGTATGGAACACCACGCGGCACCCGCCAGTACGCCGGCCGCGACGTGCCTGCCCGAACATGCGGCGATGGGGCACTGCACGCCCGACGAACCGATGGGCGAAGGCGGGATGGCCGGCATGAGTCACTCTATGCGCGATTTCTCCAACGCACCCGGGTTGCCGAAAACGCCGACCGTCCAGACGGTGGCGCCAATGCCGATGGATCGCACCGGTGAACCGCCCCAGGGACTTGGCGACGTCGGCCATACGGTGCTGGTCTACAGGGATCTGGTCGCGCTGGAGCGCAATCCCGATCTGCGCGCGCCATCGCGGCAGATGCGAATCCACCTGACCGGCAACATGGAACGCTATATGTGGGCGTTCGACGGCGTGAAGCTGAACGAGGTCAAGGCACCGATCCCGTTTCGTGCGGGCGAGCGCGTCCGGGTTACGCTGGTCAACGACACGATGATGGCGCACCCGATCCACCTCCACGGGCATTTCTTCGAACTGGTGACCGGACACGGCGACCACGCGCCGCGCAAGCATACGATCAACGTCGCCCCCGGCGGCACCGCGACGTTCGATCTTACCGCGGACGCGATCGGCGACTGGGCGTTCCACTGTCACTTTCTCTATCATATGCACGCCGGCATGATGCAGGTCGTCACGGTTCGAGCCGACGACGCGCCGGGAGCAGCGGCATGAAGACGCTCCTGCTGACCGTGCCGATCCTTATGGTCGCAACGCCCGCAGCGGCGCAGATGCACGACATGGCCGGGATGAAGATGCCCGGCATGACGATGCCCGCGAAGGGGCCAGCAAAACCGGATGTAAAACCGCACGCGGAGCCGAAGGCGGCTGCGAAGGCCAGGGCGGTTGTGAAGGCGAAACCCTCGGAAAAACCGAAGCCCATACCGAGAAAGACTCATGCCGAGGTCGCCAAGCCGATGGCAATGCCCGGCATGGACATGACGGCGCCGGCAGGACCACCGAGTTCGACATCGGCAGCGCCCCTGTCCCACGCATGCCCGCCTGAACACGCAGCGATGGGGCATTGCACGCCTGCGGCACCGTCATCCGAGCCGGCACCGGTAGCGCCGTCGGGTACCGATCAGGCTGCCGGTGACGCGCCGCCCCCCGCCCCGCCCACAACGCTTGCCGCCGCGCGGTTCTACGATCCCGCGACGATGGCGACGGCCAACCGACTGACGCGCGACGAGCATGGCGGCATGCGGCTCAGCCAGGTCATTTTCAACCTCGCCGAGGTGCAGGTCCGGAACGGCAGCGACGGCTATCGCTGGGACGGCGAAGGCTGGTTCGGTGGCGACATCCACCGCCTGGTGGTCAAGACCGAAGGCGAAGGCAGCTTTGCCGACAGGGTCGACGACGCAGAAGTGCAGGTGCTCTATTCGAAGGCGCTGGATCCCTATTGGAACCTCCAGGCCGGCGTCCGCCAGGATCTCGGCGCAGGTGCCAAACGGACCTACGCCGTGGTCGGCGTGGAGGGACTCGCGCCGTACTGGTTCGATGTCGAAGGTACCGTCTTCCTGTCGGACAAGGGCGACGTGCTCGCGCGAGGCGAGGCATGGTACGACCAGCGCATCACGCAACGCGCGATCCTCCAGCCGCGCGTCGAACTGAACTTCGCCGCGCAGGACATGCCGGGCAGCCGGATCGGCGCTGGGCTATCGACCGCCGAAGTCGGTCTCCGCCTCCGCTACGAGATCAAACGCGAGTTCGCGCCCTATGTCGGCGTATCGTGGGAGCGTCGCTACGGCGCGACGGCACGCTTCGCTCGTGCCGATGGCGACGACACCGGCGGCATCGCGCTCGCGCTGGGGGTTCGTGCATGGTTTTAGGCGCGGCGGCGTTTCGGTTTCGAAGATTGGAGCATCGGACCCGCACGCGAACGTCGAACAGCTCTCTCCCATGCGGAACAGCGAGCACTCAACCACGACATAAAACGCAGTAGTGCCGGGCAAACCCTAGCGCGCACTCACTCCTCGTCTGGATACGGCCCCTTCCCGCCTTTCGCGATCAGTTGGTCCGTGCGCGCCTCGATGACCGGGACCGGCACCGATCCCATCTCGAGCATCGCGTCGTGGAACGCGCGGATATTGAACTTCGCGCCGAGCCTGTCCTGCGCCTTTTTCCGCGCCGCCTGGAACGCCATCTGCCCCATGTAATAGGACAGCGCCTGCCCCGGCCACGCGATGTAGCGGTCCACCTCGGTCTCGATCTCGTGATCCGACAGCGCGGTGTTGTCGTGCAGATAGTCCTGCGCCTGCTTCCGACTCCAGCCCTTGGCGTGGATGCCGGTATCGACCACCAGCCGTGCGGCGCGCCATGCCTGATAGCTCAGCATCCCGAACAGGTCGTACGGCGTCTCGTACATCCCCATGTCCTCGCCGAGCGTTTCGCAATACAGCGCCCAGCCCTCGCCATAGACCGACAGATACGTGTCGCGCCGGAACGCCGGCAGGGCCTTGTTTTCGGAAGCGAGCGGCATCTGGAACGCATGCCCCGGCGCGCTCTCGTGCAGCGTCAACGCGATCTGCGAATAGAACGGCCGCGACGGCAGGGCATAGGTGTTGACCAGATAGATGCCCGGCCCACCACGCCCGCCGGTGTAGAACGGCGCGATGTCCGCGGGCACCGGCTTGATCGCGAACCGGCTGCGCGGCAGGTGCCCGAACCACGACGACGCCTTGCCATCGAACGTCTTGGCGATCCACGCCGCGCGGTACAGCAGCTCGTTCGGCGTCTTGGGATAGAATTGCGGATCGGTGCGCAGGTGATTGAAGAACGCCTGCAGGTCGCCCTGGAACTTCACGCTCCGCATGACACCATCCATCCGCGCGCGGATCTTGGCGATCTCGGCGAGCCCGAGCGTATGGATCTGCTCCGGCGTGAGGTCCTGCGTGGTGTATTCGCGGACCTTCGACTGGTAATAGGCCTTGCCGTCGGGAAGGTCGTACGCCGCCAGCCCCTCGCGGGCATGCGGGATGTAGTCGGTGCGCAGGAACTTCAGCAGCGTCGCATAGGCGGGCACGACCGCCTGCGAGATCGCCGTCGCGCCCTCGGCCCTCAGCGCAGCCTGGTCGGCGGCAGGGATCGTCGAGGGGAATGTCTTGAACGGCTCGTAGAACGGCGACTCCAGCGGCGTCTTCGCCTCCGCGACCTGCGCAACGCCGATATCGCGACCTGTCAGGGTCACCCGCGCCGGGGTGAACCCGCGCGCGAGCCCGGCGCGCATGTTGCCGGTCTGCTGGTCGAAATAGCGAGGGATCTGCCGCATCATCGCGATGTAATCGCGATAGTCCTTCACCGACTTGAAATTGCCGCGCGCGCTCTCGGCGACATCGCCCCAGAAGCTCGTGTCCGCGGTCAGCGGCTTTTCGTAGTCGCGATAGCGTTGCTCGGCGAGCAGGGCTTCGATCTGTTGCGCATAGACGGCGTAATTGACACGGTTGGCGGGCGAGAGGCTGACGGGGGCGATCGCCGCCAGTTGGCGCGACACGTCGGTCCAGCGCGCGAGCCGGTCGGCCTGCGCCTTGGGGCCAACGTCCGGCAGGCGGGGCGCGGCGTTCGGGTTGTCCTCACCTTGCGCAAACTGAAGTTGCCGCCACGCATATTCCGACGTGTAGAGTGCCCTGAACCGCGCATCCGCAGACGTCGCCGCCGCAGCCGCCTTTGGAGCATTGGCCGGCATTGCCGCCCCCGCCGTGGAGCCTAGCGCAAGCAACAGGATCAGAGCCTTCATCGTCATTCTCCTGGAACCAGCGCCATGATGTCGCGGTACAGCGCAGCCGGTATCGCCACGCCCTCGGTCAAACTCCGCGCCCGCGCCGCGTAACGCCGCTGCGACGGCAGGCGCGCGCCCTGCTCTTCGATCGCGCCGAACATCGCTTCCGCACGCGCGAGATGTTCGGTCACGGCACTGCCGAGGAACCCGGCGGGATCGATCGCGATGATCAGTTCGCCGCCGATCGGCGACCCGCCGCGTGCCGCGTCCGCCTCGAGCGACTCCCGGCTGGTCATGTCGCCGATCAGCGGCCCCGCGAGCAATTCCACCATCGCCGCCAGCGCCGAGCCCTTGTGCCCGCCGAACGTCCGCATTGCGCCGTTCAACACCGCCGCCGCCTCGGTGGTCGGCTGCCCATCTGCATCATAGCCCCAATCGTCGGGCACTGCCTTCCCCGCGCGCCGATGCAGTTCGATCTCGCCGCGTGCGACCGCACTCGTCGCAAAGTCGAACACGAACGGTTCGCGCCCCGGCCGCGGCCAGCCGAACGCGATCGGATTGGTCCCGAAGACCGGCTGCGTGCCACCGGCCGGCGCTACCCAGGCATGGCTCGGCGTGACCGCGAGTGCGACGAGACCATCCTGGGCCAGCGCCTCGACCTCGGGCCACAACGCCGCGAAATGCACGACGTTGTTGAGTGCCAGCGCGGCGATCCCGTACCCTTGCGCCTTCTTCGCCAGCAGCGGTCGGCCGCGCTCGAACGCGAGTTGCGCAAACCCGCCGCCGCCATCGACGCGGACCAGGGCTGGCGCCGGTTCGCTCACCACCGGATCGGCATCGACCGCCACGACGCCCTTCGCGATGCTGTTCGCCGCGACCAGCAGGCGGTAGATGCCGTGGCTCGCGCAGCCATCGCGCTCGCCGGCGACCATCGTCTCCGCCACCGCCTCGGCATGCGCGCGCGACAGCCCTGCCCCGAGCAGGACTTTGCGCGCCAGTGCCCGCACCTCGTCGAGCGTCATCCGCACGTCTTCGCTCATGCGGCAGCACCCGGCTTGGCGGTCACGATCCGCACACCGAACACGGGCCCGGCGGACGATCGATCATGCGGCACGAACCGCACCTTCACGCTCGCCTTGCCGTTCGTAAGTCCGACCGGCAGCGGATAATCCACATCGAAGAACTTGCCCGGCTTGTCCGCCTCGAGATGCTGGGTCGCGACCTTCACATTGTCGACCAGAATATCGAAATCGCGCGCGCGTTCGTCGCCCCAATAGGTCGCCTGCAACACCAGCGGCCCTGCGCGGGTCTTCATCGCGAACTCCAAAAATCCGCCCGACCGCGCATCGCGCCCATTCCGCCCGCGATAGCTGACCGGATACGAAATCTCCGACGTCAGCGCATGATCGCGCTCGGGCTGCATCTCGCCCAGATGCATCACGTCGACCGACCGTGCGGCGATATCCTTCAACCGCGCCTGTTCGGTCAGGAACGCCGCCTCCTCGGTCTTCCACGCGGTCTCGCTGAACCGCTTGAAATACACCGCGCTGCGCCGGTCGTACTGGCTGTAGAACGGGACGAAGTTCAGGTCGCCGGGCCGGATGATCCCGTGCGTCGCGTAGGTCGCGCCGCCGGCCGCGGTCGGCGTGAACGCGGCGAGCAGGTCCGCCCCGACCATCGCCGGATCGGCTCGCTCCCACTTCACCTCGGTCGATCCGAGATCGGCCGCTACCACCATCGGCCCGCGCAGCACCGCGACCGTATCGATGTCGCCCGGCGCGCTCTCCAGCCGCAGGTCGAGCGGCACGCTGATCGCGACGACGTCGCCGGCCTTCCACCGCCGCTCGACGACCGCATAGCCCTTCGCGATCACCGGCACGACCGTGGTGCCGTTGACCGTCACCGTCGCGCGCCCGTTCGCCCAGCCCGGCACGCGCAACGCGATCGGAAAGCGTCCCGGCCTGCCAAGCTTGGTCAGCGTCAGTCGCGATTCCGGCTCGTAGGGATAGCGCGTATCCAGCGTCAGCACCGCGCCGCGCGCCTTCCACCGCGCCTCCGCCGGGATGTAGAGATTGACCAGCAGCGTATCGCCGCCCTCCCAGAAGATCGCCTCGCCGTGCTTGGCATGGCTCTCCATGCCCGTCCCGACGCAGCACCAGAACGCGTCGTCCGCCGGTGTCGAATACTCGCGCGCCGACCCCGTCATCAGCGGCGTCATATAGGTGAAGCCCGCATTCTTCGGGTTCTGCGCGGCCATGATATGGTTCAGATGCGCGCGCTCGTAATAGTCGAACATCGCGCCGTCCGGCGCCCAGCCGTATAGCTGCTGCGTAAGCTTCAGCATGTTGTAGCTGTTGCAATGCTCGCACGTCTGCTCGGTGATGTGCGTGGCGATGCTGTCGGGTTCAGAGAAATACTCGCGGTCGGCATTGCCGCCGATCACATAGCTGTGGTGCTGCGTGACGGTATTCCAGAAGAACCGCGCGGCATTCGCAGGCGCGGGCTTGCCGGTCAGTTCGTGGATCCGCGCCAGGCCGATCAGCTTCGGCACCTGCGTGTTGGCATGGAAATTGGCCAGCTTGTCCTCACCCGCGACCATCGGATCGAGCATCTTCCGATCGTAGAGCCGTTCCGCCACATCGAGCCAGCGACGATCCCCGGTCCGCGCCGACAACTCGGCGAAACTCTCGTTCAGGCCACCATATTCGCACCCCAGCAACTGCTGCATCTGCGCATCGTCGAGGGCTGCGAACACCCTTGCGAAATACGCACCGAGTCCGGTCGCGACAGCCAGCGCCTGCGTGTTGCCCCACGCCGCGTGCACGTCGAGCAATCCCGCAAACACCTTGTGCACCGTATACAAGGGCGACCAAGAGCCGTTGAGATCGAACCCGCCCGACTTGATCTCACCGCGCATCACCTCGGGGAAGATCTCCTCTCCGTCGACGACCGTCCCGTCCTTACGCTTGCGCCCCAGCGCGCCGATATACCCCGTCCCGCGCTTGGCCTGCGCCCGTGCCAGTTCCGCGACGACGTACTCGGCCTGGACGCGACATTCCGCGTCACCGGTCTGCGCATGCATCAGAACCAGCGCGGTCAGGTAATGGCCCAGCGTATGCCCGGCGATCGTATCGCTTTCCCATCCGCCGTACAGTGGGGCCTTGGCGGGAAGCCCGGCATAGACCATGAAATTGTGCAGCAGCCGATCCGCGCTCAACCGCAGCAGATACGCCCGATTGACCTCGACCGCAGTCGCGTAGACGGATGGTCGCAATCGTACCGCGGACAGCGGCAGGGGCTTGGCCCGCGGCGGCAACAGCGTCGTCGTATCCTTGCCGAACGCCTGTTCGCCCACCGACAAGAGCGCCACCGCCGTCGTCCCCATCAACACATCCCGGCGGCTCGCAAGCATAATCTTCTCCATTCGGATATCGTATACTATACATTGAAGTGCGGGGTGCAAGCGCCGACTTGCCAGCTCGGCCCGAGCATAGCCCGCCTGCCGCTCTCCGTCAGCGCAGACCTCAGCCTGCCCAAACAGCATTCCACGTTGACGCAGTGCAGCATCGCACCTAACAGCCCGCGCTCGCCAATACGCTAAGCCTCACGAGGCGCAGCCTAGCTCAGCGCTGGAGGCGCCGCGTGACAATGACCATGACTTTCGCCGATCTCGCCCTTGCGCCATTTTTGCTGCAGGCGCTCACTGAAGAGGGCTATGTCAGCCCGACCCCGATCCAGGCGCAATCGATCCCGATGCTTCTGCAGGGTCGCGACATGCTCGGTATGGCGCAGACCGGCACGGGCAAGACCGCAGCCTTCGCACTGCCGCTGCTGCACCGGCTTGCTGCCGATCCTCGGCCTGCACCCAAAAATGGTGCTCGTATCCTCGTCCTGGCGCCAACGCGTGAGCTGGTGTCGCAGATCGCCGCAGGCTTCGAGAGCTTTGGCCGCCATCTGAAGCCGCGCGTGACGACGATCTTCGGTGGCGTCAGCCAGTTCCACCAGGTCAAGGCGCTCGAGGCTGGCGTCGACATCATCGTCGCGGCACCGGGCCGGCTGCTCGACCTGATCGACCAGGGCCTGTGCGACCTGTCGCAGCTCGAGGCGCTGGTGCTCGACGAGGCGGATCAGATGCTCGACATGGGCTTTGCCAAGCCGATCGAGCGGATCGTCGAGACGCTGCCGGCGGATCGCCACACCTTGTTGTTCTCGGCGACGATGCCGAAGTCGATCGCCGCGCTGGCCGAGAGCCTTCTGAGCGATCCGGCAAAGGTCGAGATCGCCCCGCCATCGACCACCGTCGACCGGATCGAGCAGTCGGTGATGTTCCTCGATGCCGGCGACAAGAAGGCCGCGCTGCTGGCCCTGTTGCAGACGCCGGACATGGGCCAGGCGGTCGTCTTCACGCTGCAGAAGAACATCGCCAACGAGGTTTGCGCCTTCATCGGCGAGGCCGGCATCACCGCCGAAGCGCTGCACGGCAACAAGTCGCAGGGTCAGCGCGAGCGTGCGCTCGACGCCTTCCGCGCCGGGACCGTGCAGGTTCTCGTGGCGACGGATATCGCCGCACGCGGGATCGACGTCGACACGGTGACGCATGTCTTCAATCACGACCTGCCCAGCCTCCCGGAAAGCTATATCCACCGGATCGGCCGGACCGGTCGCGCAGGCCGCAGCGGTTTTGCCATCACGCTGTGCGATGCAGAACAGCGCGCCTGGCTGCACGACGTCGAGCGTGAGATCGGTCGCACCCTGACCGTTCAGGACGATCACGAATGGCATTGCGAAGTGGCGCGCCATTCGACCAAGCGCGCGCCCGTACTGGGCGGTGGCCCGGTCAAGCAGGTCAAGCCGACGAAGGAGCGCGTGCGCAAGGTCTGGACCGAGGAAGAGAAGATCGCCGCGCGCATGGCGGCGATGGCGTAATACGCTCTTCGGCGGCCATTCGAGCTGCGGCGTCTGCCGCAGCAGGTCGCTAGATCTCCACCGCGAGGCGAACCGATACGGTACGGGGTGCGCCCGGATAATTGGTCGTGCGCGCCACCGGCTGTTCGATGTAGAACGTGTCCGCGACGTTGCGGACGATCAGGCCGAGGCGGTAGCGGTCCGCGATCCGGTAGTCGGCGGTCAGGTCGACGCGCGTATAGCCCGGAATCCTGTAGGTGTTGGCAAGGTCCCCCTCGCGCTCGCCGACACGCGTCGCACCCGCGCCCAGCATCATACCTGCCAGCGGGCCATTGGCGACGCGATAGGTGGTCCACAGGCTCGCGCTGAATTCGGGTACGCCGCGTAGGCGGTTGCCGACCGCGATCACGCTGTCGCGCGTTACCGTCGCATCGAGATAGCCGGCGCTGGCGATCATCCGCCAGCCCGGCAGGATCTCGCCACTGAGGTCGATTTCGGCACCACGCACGCGTTGCTGCCCGGTAACCACGACGAAGCCGCTATTGTCCGGATCGGCGCTCGACACGTTGTTCTTGGTGATGTCGAACACCGCGGCGGTTGCGATCAAGCGACTGTCCGCCGGGGTCAGCTTGATGCCGGCCTCGTATTGGCGGCCAGTTTCGGGCGGCGCCGAGCCGCCGCCGAAGATGCTGGCGCTACGTGGCCGGAACGAGGTCGACCAGTTGCCGTAGATCGCGAGCACCGGGTGCGGATGCCAGACCAGACCAAGCCGCGGCGATGCGCGCCGGCCGTTCTCGACGGTGCGGACGCCGTTGTCGACGGTCGTCTGGTCGACATCGTCCCAGCGCACGCCTGCGAGAATGTCGATCGTGTCGCCGATGCCGATCTGGTCCTGGACATAGCCCGCGCGGTAGCGGGCATCGACGGCGATCGTCCTTGCCGGCACGAAGGCGCCGGGTTGCGCGCCCTGGACCGGATTGGCGATGCTGATGCGCGCCAACGTCGCGCGCGCTTCGCTGGTGTCGCGGTGTGCGTCGACATATTCGAAGCCGGCGAGCATCAGATGCTCCAGCGGACCGGTGCGGAAGCGGACCAGCGCCTCGCTCTGGCTGGTGGTCGCAGAGACCTGCTGGACCTGCTTCACGCCGCGACGCAGGACGAACAGCCCGTCGGTGCTGAGACCGGTGAAGTCGGCGACCGTCCGCCCGCTGTCCCCCGACTGGCGCGAGACGATCTGGCGCAGCGTCAGCCAGTCGGCGACGTCGTGCTCGATGCGACCGCGGATCGTGTGCGAGCGCCCGTAATTCTTCGACCAGGGCTCACCGAAGCTGCGCCCGACCGGGCCCGCGACGGTGTTGCCGACGACGACCAGGCCGCGGTCGCCCGGGCTGGTCTGATAGGTGTAATCATAGTCGATATCGGCGCGCGTCTTCGTACCGGGACGCCATGCGAGCGTCGGCGCGAAGAAGACGCGGGCGCCGTCCGCCTGGTCATCGCGAAAGCTGCCGGTCTCCTGCCCTGCCATGCTGACGCGCGCGGCGAGCGTGTCGGCGAGCGGCCCGGTCACCGACAGCTGTCCCCGCCGCAACCCAAAATCATTGGCCTGCACCGCCGCCTCGAGCCCGAAATCCTGCGAAGGGCGCCGGGTGACGATATTGATCGTGCCGCCCGGCTCGCCGCGCCCGTAGAGCACGGATGCGGGGCCCTTCAACACCTCGACCTGCGCGACGTTGGCGAGATCGCGGACCGTCTCGGTGAAGTTCTGCGCGGGGCTGAGCAGGATCCCGTCGATCGCGTAGGAATTCACCTCGAACCCGCGCACCATGAACAGCTCGGAGCGGTTGCCCTGCGTGCCGCCCTGCTGGACGTTCGACACATTGGCGACCGCATCGCCGAGCCGCGTGATCTGCTGTTCGTCGATCACTTCGCGCGGGATCACCTGGATCGCCTGCGGGATATCCTCGATCCGGGTCTGCGTGCGGGTGGCGCCGGCTGCCTGCTCGGGACGGACGCTGTGACGACGCCCGGTCACCAGGATCTCGTCGAGCAGCGAGCCGTCCTGCGCCGCGACTGGAAGGGGCGCGAGCGCGGCAAGGAGACTCGAGGCAAGCAAGGCGTAACGGACGTGCATCAATAGATATCCCGACGGTACAAGGAGGTGGCGATCATCGTCTCGACACGATCGTCGCCGAGGATCGCCCGGAGTGCGGCATCGACTTCGCTCGCCATCCCGGCGAGACTGCCGCAGACGTAGAACGCGGCGCCGCGGTCGGCCCAGTCGACGATCCCGGACGCGTTCTCGGAGAGCAAGTGCTGGACGTATCGACCGCACCCCGCGTCGCGGGAGAACGCGCGATCGATCCGGGCGAGCGTCCCAAGGCCGAGCAGCCCGTCGAGTTCGTGTGCGAACGGCCGGTCATGGCCTGCGCTGCGTTCGCCGTAGAACAGCCACGCGGCGCCGCCACCGGTCCGCGCACGGTCTCGCAGATGCGCCATCAGCCCGGCGAGGCCGGTCCCGTTGCCGATGAGTACGAGTGGCGTGGCCGGGTCCTCCGGCGCGGCGAACCCGGGGTTCGCGCGGATGCGAACCGGGATCGGATCGCCGATCGCCGCGATCTTCGTGAGCCAGCCCGAGCCGATCCCCAGCCCGCCATCCGCCGCAGGACATTGTCGCACGAGCAGCTCGACCACCCCGGACGCTGTGATCGATGCCACCGAATAATCACGGTGCGGCAGCGGTTTCAGCGCGTCGGGATCGAACATGCCATCCTCCGGCAGGATCGCGGTGGCGAGCGCATCGCGCAACGCGGCGTCCTCCGTCGCATCGCGGGCGGCGAGCACGCGGTCGATCCGCGCGGGATCGTGGCGCGGCTGGATTTCGGCGATCGCACCCGGTGCCCAGTCGGCGTCCGCCGGCGCGGCCAGGACGACGCGGTAGACGGGCGCACCCGGGCTACCCGAATTGACCAGCGTGCGTTCGACCAGCGGCCACGGCGCATAGGCGGCAGGCTGCCAGTCGGGCTGTGCGGCATCGGCACCGATCGCGTGCAGCTGCTGCTGCCAGTGGCGCTCGCCATCGGGATCGTCGCCGTCGAGTTCGACTAGGTCGAACAGACGCCGCGCGCCGCTCGCATGCAGCCACGCATCGACGCGGTGGCCGAACGCGCAGAAATCGACATATTCGCGGTCGCCGAGCGCTAGCAACGCATAGTCGACGCCCGACAGATCGGCAGGCATCGCCATGACCGAGCGCTCGAACGCGTGCGCCGGATCGGGGGCATCGCCCTCGCCATAGGTCGCGACCACGAACAGCACGGTGCCGGCTGCACGCAGATCGGCCGGCGACACCGCCGCCATCGCGTGCACCGTCGCCTGCGGGAACGCGCCGGCACTCAGCCGGGCGAGCCGCTCCGCACTGCCGGTCTGCGAGGCATGGACGACCAGGACGCCCGTGCCGTCCTCTGCCTGTCCGGACGTCATGACCGCCGCCAGCGCGCGCTTGCTGCGGCGGCGCGCGAGATACAGCAACAGCCCGGTCACCGTGAACAACGGCATCGTCAGGCTGGTCAGGAACAGCGCAATACGACCCGGCAGCCCGAAGAATGCCCCTGTATGGAGCGGATAGATGTTGGTCGCGATCGTCTCGCCGATGCTGCGGTCGTCATAGCGATCCGTCTTGAGCGACGCGCCGGTGGCGGCATCGAAGCGCAGTTCGTCGGTCATCCGGTCGAACCGCGCGCCTTGCGGCAGGACGCGCATCGTCACCGGCTTGTCCCCGGTCGGCAGCGTGACGACGACGCGGTCGTAGTGCGCCCCGTCGCTGCGCAGGAAATTCGCCCAGGCGGGTGCCATCGGCAGCGACGGGCCGGCCGGTGCATCGTCTTTACCGCGTTCAGCGGAACGGCGTTCGGCGGGCGCGCTCTTGCCGGTCAGCGCATACCGCACGCCTTCGCGGTACCAGCCATAGGACCACCACAGCCCGGTCAGCGCGCTGAGCAGATAGAAGGCGAGCATCCACCCGCCGATCACCGCGTGGAGTGCACGGTACAGGTTGCGCCCGGTCTTGCGCAGGTCGAGCACGAACCACGCACGCCAGTCGAGCGGGTGGCGTGGCCAGCGCAGGTACAACCCCGACAGCGCGAAGAAGATCAGCGCGATCGCCGAGAACCCGGTGATCTGCCGGCCGATGCCGTTGCCCGCACCCGGCAGCGCCAGCCAGCGGTGCAGATCCTCGATCGTGCGGAAGGCGCCGGCGCCGGTCGCCTTGCCCAGCAACACCCCGGTACGCGGATCGATATAGCTGCGATCGCCCAGTCGCTGGCCCTTTTCGGGCGCGAAATGCACTGCGGCGGCACGCGTCGGATCGCGCTCGATCGTCACGTCCTGCACGCGCGCACCATCCCGCTGATAGGCAGCGGCGGCGGCCAGCGCGTCGGGAGACAGAGCGTTCGCACGTCCGGTGGGCGCTGCGATTCTGACGACACCGGGACTTAGCGCTGCCATGATCTCGTCCTCGAACGCCATCCCGGCGCCCGTGACGCCCATCAGCGCGAGAACGAACCCGGCCGTGATGCCGAGAAACCAGTGAACCTGGAACAGGGCGCGCCGTACGGTCACGTCGCGGCGTACCGGTTTAGAACTACAGACTGCATACACCCCCGATTCACGAGCGGGCGTTAGCAGTTATTGATATTGGTTCTCAACCGCAAATGAAGATTTTTTCACGATCGTCCGCGTCAGGGGGACGAGGTTGCAACGTTCCACCGCTCGCGAGCAGGGGTGCGCTCATTTTTGCAACGATACACGCAATTCAATGTGGTGGATCGGTCGGATCGAACCGGGCATCATGCCCGCAATGTCCCGTCCCACCCTCACGCCGCCTCTTATAATCGTCTCTCGAACCCCGCGAGATGGCGGATCCAGGGCGATTTCGGCACGTCTCAAGGCATATAGGCGATGACCCTGCTCTGGGTGCGGCACGTCATGCATTGCCTATCGGGCGCGCCACGTGCCGGGCGGGCGAACACCGCGGCACCAGGGACGTCGGCCGATCACGTCGACAAGGATGCGCTCGCCCTTCCCCGCACCGATGCCGAGATCGCGCTAGCGGCGGCGAGCATCGATCTGGCGATACCGGACGCGTGCATGCCCGGCGTCGTCGCGAACCTCGCTCTCCTCGACACGCATGCCCGCAACTTACGCGACGAAAGTCGGGAGACCGGTCGATGATCGACGCGGTAGCAATCGCCCACGACGTTCGTGCAGGCCTGACCACCGCGAGTGCCGTCGTCGAACGCTGTCTCGCCGATCTGGAAAGCGAAGATCGTCGCCTCGGTGCGCTCACGCGCATCGTTCATGATCGTGCGCGTCTCGAGGCGCGGCAGATCGACGACGACGTCGCGGCGGGGCGGGATCCCGGCCCGTTGGCGGGCGTGCCGTATGGCGTGAAGGACCTGTTCGACGTCGCCGGCCTGCCGACGACCGCCGGTTCCACGATCTACGCTGACGCTGAACCCGCCCGAGCCGATGCCGAAGCGATCCGCCGGCTGCGCGAAGCCGGGGCCGTTCTGGTCGCGACGCTCAACATGGACGAGTTCGCCTATGGCTTCGCGACGATCAACGCGCGGCATGGGACGACGCGCAATCCACACGATCTCGATCGGCTCGCAGGGGGATCGTCGGGCGGATCGGCGGCAGTCGTCGCCGCCGGGTTGCTGCCTTTCGCGCTCGGCTCGGACACCAACGGCTCGATCCGGGTGCCGGCCAGCCTGACCGGTGTCTATGGTCTCAAACCGACGCATGACGACCTGCCGATGCGCGGTGTGTTTCCGTTTGCCGAGAGCTTCGACGATATCGGCCCGTTCGCGACCTCGGTCGCCGACCTTCGTCGCGTATGGGAGGTGTTGTGGGGGAGCGCTCCCGCTGACGATCCCGACCGAGAGTTCCGCGTCGCGCAATTGGGCGGTCGCTTCCTGCAAAATGCGGATCCGGACCAGCTGGCAGCGATCTCCGAGATCGCTCCCGACGCGCCCGTGCTCGACCTGCCCGACATCGCCCGAGCGCGGTCCGCGGCGTTCCTGATCACGGCTTACGAGGGCGGCACGTTGCACCGCTCGGCGCTGGCAAAGGATGCGATGGCGTTCGATCCCGCCACCCGCGACCGCCTCCTCGCCGGCGCGCTTATCCCCCGCGCGCTGTACGACGCCGCGCAGGACTTTCGCAGGTCGTTCAAGGCGATGATCGTCGAACTTGTCTCGGAGTATGACGTTCTGCTCGCCCTTGCCGCGCCGTGCGTGGCGCCACTGGTCTCCGATCCGCGCATCGCGATCGACGGCATGCTGAAACCCGCGAGGTCGGACCTCGGCATCCACACGCAGCCGATCAGCTTCACCGGCCTTCCCTCGCTCAGCGTACCGTTGCGGAGGCCGGGACGATTGCCGCTAGGGCTTCAGCTGATCGGGCGGCGCAATGGAGAATCGACGCTGTTCCGTTTCGCCGCCATGCTGGAAGACAGGGGGGTGATCGGAGTGTCTCCGCCGCCCGGGGTTTGGGGAAAAGACGCATGACAGCAGCAACGGGTCGGCTCGACCGGTATTTCAGCCTGACCGAACGCGGCACGTCCGCGCGTACCGAAGTGCTGGCCGGCTTCACCACCTTCCTGACGATGGCCTATATCGTGCTCGTCAATCCGGCGATCCTCGGCCAGGCTGGCATGCCGATCGCCTCGGTCGCCGCGGCGACGTGCTTTGCCGCGGCATTCGGCTCGATCCTGATGGGCTTCGTCGCCAACACGCCGCTGGCGCTCGCGCCGGGCATGGGACTGAACGCCTATTTCAGCTTCACTGTCGTGCAGCAGATGGGCGTGCCGTGGCCGGTCGCGCTCGGCTGCGTCTTCCTGTCGGGTGTCGCGTTCCTGATCCTGACGCTGACCGGCGTGCGACAGCTGATCGTCGCGGTCATCCCGATGCACCTGTTCGCCGCCGTCGCGGGCGGGATCGGGCTGTTCATCGGCTTCATCGGCTTGAAGAACGCGGGCATCGTCGTCGCCAACCCCGCGACCTTCGTGGCACTGGGCGACCTGAAGGCGCCCGGCGCCGTGCTGGCGCTATTCGGCCTGCTCCTGATCGCCACGCTCAGCGTGTGGAAAGTGCGCGGGGCGATGCTGATCGGCATCGTCGCGACCACGCTCGTCGCCTGGATCTTCGGCCAGGTCACCGTGACACCCGCGCCCTACAGCCTGTCGGCGCTCACCGGCACGGCGTTCGCGCTCGACCTGCCCGGCGTGTTCGGGCTGACCGGCAGCCACGGCCTCGGGCTGCTCGAAATCCTGTTCGTGTTCCTGTTCGTCGACCTGTTCGACAATATCGGGACGCTCGTCGCGGTCACCAAGCGCGCCGGGCTGATGGACGCGGCGGGCCGTATTCCCGGCCTCAACCGCATCCTGATGGCCGACGCGGCGGCGACGATCGTCGGATCGATGGCGGGCACCAGCACCGTCACCAGCTATGTCGAGAGCGCGGCGGGCGTGCAGGAGGGTGGGCGCACCGGGCTGACCGCGGTCGTCACCGGCGTCCTGTTCCTGCTGACGATGTTCGTCGCGCCCTATGCGCAGATCGTGCCGCTCGCGGCGACCGCGCCTGCGCTTATCATCGTCGGCGGGCTCATGCTGTTGCCGCTGACCGAGGTTCAGTGGGAGGATCCGCAGTCGGCGATCCCCGCCTTCCTGACCGTGGCGATGATCCCGCTGACCTTCTCGATCGCCAACGGCCTCGCCTTCGGGATCACCGCGCACGCCGCGCTGAAACTGCTGCGTGGGCAGGCGGAGCGGAAGGACTGGTTCCTGTTCCTGCTCGCTGGCCTGTTCGTCGTTCGCTTCGTCTGGATGAGTGCCGCCGCATGAAAATTCTTCTGGCCCTGCTCGCGATCGTCGCCACGCCCGCGGTTGCCGAACCGCTCGATGCCATTCCGCGCACCGTCGTGATGACGGCGTTCGCGCCGGAATGGGAATCGCTCGCGCACTCCGTCGACACGCCGAAGACGTACAAGATCAACGGCCTGACCTTCCTCACCGGCACGATGGCCGGCAAGCCAGTGCTGTTGATGCAGAGCGGCGTCAGCATGGTGAACGCGGCGATGAACACGCAGCTCGTGCTCGATCGCTTCACGGTGCGGCGGATCGTGTTCTCGGGAATCGCCGGCGGAGTCGATCCGGCGCTGTCGATCGGCGACGTCGTCGTCCCCGAACACTGGGCGCAATATCTCGAAGTGTCGTTCGCCAGGAAGGCCGGCGAAGGCTGGACACCGCCCGAGACGACCGATGCGGACGCGCCGAAGAACTACGGCATGATGTTCCCCCGCGGCGTCCGCGTCGGCAATGCGACCGAGCCGGCGCGTCGCCACTATGCATTCCCGGTCGATCCGGCGATGCTCGCCCTGGCGCGGAAAGTCGCCGCCGGCGTCAAGTTGCGCCGTTGCGTATCCGGGGATGCCAAAGCCGCCGGTTGCCTCGCGGAAACGCCCAAGATCGTGGTCGGCGGCACCGGGGTCAGCGCCGGCGTCTATGCCGACAACGCCGAATTCCGCACCTATCTGTCGCAGACCTACAAGGCGCCCGTGCTCGACATGGAGAGCGCCGCGGTGGCGCAGGTCGCCTATGCCAACGCCGTCCCGGTGATCGTCTTCCGCAGCCTCTCGGATCTTGCCGGCGGCGATGCGGGCGCGAACCAGATGACGGTCTTCATGGAGCTTGCCGCGGTCAATTCCGCCGACGTCGTCCGCGCGTTCGTCGCGGCATTGCCCAACTGACATGACGCTGACGACCGTCACCGGCGCCAAAGCTTTGGTCACCGCGCCGCACCACCTGGCGGCAGAGGCCGGACTCGGCGTGTTGCGCGACGGCGGCAACGCGGTCGAGGCGGCGGTCGCGGTCGCCGCAACGCTGGCGGTGGCCTATCCGCACATGACGGGGATCGGCGGCGACGGCTTCTGGCTGATCTGCGAACCGGACGGCGAGGTTCGCGCGGTTCACGGCTGCGGTGCCGCCGCAGCCAAGGCGGACCTGTCCCTCTATACCGGCCTCGACGCGGTGCCGAACCGCGGCCCGCTGGCGGCGAATACGGTCGCTGGCACGATCTCCGGATGGGCCGCGGCGCTGGAGCAGACCGGCGGCACCCTGCCGCTCGACCGCCTGCTGCGCGACGCGATCGACAATGCGGAGGCCGGCGTTGCCGTCACCACGGGCGGCGCGGCGATCGCCGCCGCGAAAGGCGACGAGCTCCGCGGACAACCCGGCGCCTATGCCGCAATCTTCGAACCCGAAGGCCGCCCGCTCCGCGCCGGCGACAGGCTTCGGCAACCGCTGCTCGCGCAAACCCTCCGCCAACTCACCGCGAACGGCCTCGACGATTTCTATCGCGGGAACCTCGCCTCACGGATCGCCGCCGATCTCGACGCGCTCGGCAGCCCGGTTGCGCTTGCCGATCTCGCAGAGCATCACGCGACCCAACCAGCACCGCTGACCGTCCGCATCGATGGCGCCAGCCTCTACAACAGCGCCCCACCGACGCAGGGCATCGCCTCGCTGCTGATCCTCGCCCTGTTCGATCGCCTTGCCGCGGCGGAAGGCGAAAGCTTCGACCACGTCCACCGCCTGATCGAGGCGACCAAGCAGGCGTTCCTCTGGCGCGACCGGCATTGCGGCGACCCCGGTTTCATGACCGACGAACCGCAGGCGTTGCTAGACGATGCCGCCGCGCTCGATGCGCTGGCCGCACGGATCGACTCGAAGCGCGCGCTCCCGTGGCCGCAACCGCCGCAATGGGGCGATACGTGCTGGTTCGGCGCTGCCGACGCCGAGGGCCGTGTCGTCAGTGCGATCCAGTCGACCTATTTCGAGTTCGGGTCGGGCCTCGTCCTGCCCGGCACCGGCATCACCTGGCAGAACCGCGGCAGTTCGTTCCGCCTCGCCGAGAGCGGCTGGAACGCGCTGAAACCCGGTCGCCGGCCGTTCCACACGCTCAACCCCGCGCTCGCCCGCTTCGACGACGGCCGGACGATGGCCTACGGCACGATGGGCGGCGAAGGCCAGCCGCAGACGCAGGCGGCGTTGTTCACCCGCTACGCGCGATACGGCAGCGATCTCCAGGCCGCGATCAACGCGCCGCGCTGGCTGCTCGGCCGCACCTGGGGCGAACAGAGCACGACGCTCAAGATCGAGGACGGCCTGCCGGGTGACCTGTACGCAGCACTCGCCGAAGCGGGCCATGACGTCGAACGCGTCGGCCCGCTGACGGCAATGATGGGCCACGCCGGCGCGATCGTCCGCCACGCCGATGGCCGGCTCGAAGGCGCGACCGATCCCCGCAGCGATGGCGGCGTGGCCGCGTGGTAAGCGCACTCCCCCCCGGCGGTGCCCGCGCCGTCGCCCGCTGCGACGAACTCGGCGTCGCGCCGTATAGCGACCTGCCCGACAGCCTCTACCGCGGCTATCTCACCCCCGCCCATCGCGCCGCGCTAGACCGCGTGGGGGCATGGATGGTCGAAGCCGGCATGCAGATCCGCATAGACCCCGCCGCCAACCTGATCGGGCGTTACGAAGGTCTCGCGCCCGATCCGCCCGCGCTGATCATCGCCAGCCACATCGACAGCGTCCGGGACGGCGGGCGGTACGATGGTCCGCTCGGCATCATGCTCGGGATCGAAGCCGTCGCCGCGCTGCAAGGCCGCCGCCTGCCCTTCGCGATCGAGGTGATCGCGTTCGGCGACGAGGAAGGCTCCCGCTTCCCCGCCGCGATGCTGACCAGCCGCGCGGTCGCCGGCACGCTCGACGCGTCCGCGCTCGACATGATCGACGCGCACGGCATCTCGGTCGCCGAAGCGCTAGCCGAGATGGGCTTGGACGTCGTCGAATACCTTACCGCCGCCCGCGCACCTGGCACCGCACTCGCCTATCTCGAGGCGCATATCGAACAGGGCCCGCTGCTCGAAGCGGAGGGCCTGGCCGTCGGCACGGTCACCGGCATCGCCGCGCAACTCCGCTACGAGATAACCGTCACCGGCACCGCGGGCCATGCCGGCACCACCTCGATGCCACTCCGCCGCGACGCGCTCGCCGGTGCGGCCGAGATGATCCTCGCGGTGGAAACGATCGCCGGAGCCGCAGCCTCCGATCTCGTCGCTACGGTCGGCCGCATCGAAGCATCCCCCGGCGCGGCCAACGTCATTCCCGGGAGCGTCACGTTCACGCTCGACGTTCGCGCAGGGGACCCGACCCGACGCGACGAGGCCGCCGCAGACATCCTCGAAGCAATCCGCGCCATTGCCGGCCCTTCCTCGTTCCCCCGCGAAGGCGGGGTCCCAGGATCACAGGCGATACCGTCCGTGGCTCCTGTACCCCCGCCTTCGCGGGGGTACAGCGGTTTTGCGCAAGATGGTGCCGGCAGCCGCAACCTCGACGTTGCAATCACCCTGATCCACGACCTCCCCGCCAGCCCGTGCGACCCAGCCCTCATGGACCTGCTGGACGCCGCCACGACCGCTGCGGGCCACCCCATTCGCCGCCTCGTCTCCGGCGCAGGCCACGACGCGATGGTCATGGCCGCGCTCTGCCCGACGGCGATGCTCTTCATCCGCTGCCGTGGCGGGATCAGCCACAACCCCGCCGAACATGTCGACCCCGCCGATGCCGAGATCGCGCTGGCCGTCATGTCCGGATTCATCGACAGACTGGGAGCGACCCTTGACCCTGCTTGACCCCCTGTTGTTCGGGGAAATCGACCCGCCGCAGCGCCTGCTGATGGGCCCCGGCCCGATCAACGCGCACCCGCGCGTGTTGCGTGCGATGGCCGCTGACCTGCTCGGCCAGTTTGACCCCGAGATGACCGCCTACATGACCCAGGTCATGGCGCTCTACCGCCCGGTCTTCGGCACGACCAACCACTGGACGATGCTGATCGACGGCACCGCGCGCGCCGGGATCGAGGCGGCACTGGTCAGCCTCGTCACGCCCGGCGACACCGTGCTCGTGGTCAATTTCGGCCGGTTTGGGCTACTCCTCACCGAGATACTCGCCCGCATCGGCGCGGTCGTCGAGACCGTCGAAGCCCCCTGGGGCGAGACCGTCCCGCTCGACGCGATCGCGGCCGCCATCGAACGCACCGCCCCCAAGGTAGTCGCCTCGGTTCACGGCGATACCTCCACGACGATGGCGCAACCGCTCGAAGGGCTCGGCGCGCTATGCCGAGCAGCCGGCGCGCTGAGCTATGTCGACGCCACCGCCACCATCGGCGGCATGGAGATCGTGACCGATCGCTGGGGCATCGACGTCGTCACCGGCGGCTTGCAGAAGTGCCTCGGCGGCCCGTCCGGCTCGGCTCCGATCACCATCTCCGACGCCGCCGCCGCACACATCGCCGCGCGCCGCCACGTCGAGCGCGGCATCCGTCGCGACGACATCTCCGACGGCGCCGGCCCCCGCATCGGATCCAACTATTTCGACCTCGCGATGATAATGGATTACTGGTCGGACAAGCGCCTCAACCACCATACCGAAGCCACCTCGATGCTCTACGCGGCAAGGGAATGCGCAAGGCTGGCGCTCGGCGAAGGCCTCGACGCCCGCTTTGTCCGCCACGCCTCGGCCGGCCGCGCGATGACCGCAGGCCTGCGCGCGATGGGCCTGAGGGTCTTCGGCGATGATGCGCACCGGATGACCAACGTGACCGGCGTCTACATTCCCGACGGCGTCGACGGCGAGCGCGTCCGCACCGCGATGCGCGAGCATTTCGAGATCGAGATCGGCACCGCGTTCGGACCGCTCCAGGGCAAGGTCTGGCGGCTCGGCGCGATGGGCTACAACGCGATGAAGCATAAGGTGCTGCTGACTCTCGCCGCATTGGAGGCGTGCCTCAAGGCCGAGGGCTATCTGCTCCCCGACGGCGAAGCGGTGAAGGCCGCGCTCGAGGCCTGGCACGCATGACTCCCGCGCGCGACCTGATCGGCTACGGCGCCACCCCCCCCGATCCGCGCTGGCCGGGCGGTGTGCGCGTGGCCGTGCAGTTCGTCATCAACTATGAGGAAGGCGCTGAGAACAGCGTCCTCAACGGCGATGCGGGCTCGGAAGCGTTCCTCTCCGAAATGGTCGGCGCAGTCAGCCACCCGGACCGCGCGATGGCGATGGAGAGCCTCTATGAATATGGCGCGCGAGCCGGCTTTTGGCGCCTCCACCGCCTGTTCACAAACCGCGCCCTTCCCGTCACGGTCTTCGGCGTCGCCAAAGCGCTCGAAACGAACCCTGCCGCTGTCGAGGCGATGCTTGCCGCGGACTGGGAGATCGCCAGCCACGGCCTCCGCTGGATCGACTACCAGTCCGTCCCCGAAGCCGTCGAACGCGCGCACATCGCCGAAGCCGTCGCGCTCCACACCCGCCTGACCGGCACCCGCCCGCTGGGCTGGTACCAGGGCCGCACTTCCCCCAATACCGCGCGCCTGATCGCGGAAGAGGGCGGCTTCGCCTACGACGCCGACAGCTATGCCGACGACCTGCCCTACTGGGTCGGCCGGCAGTTGATCGTCCCCTACACGCTCGACGCCAACGACATGAAGTTCGTGAGCCAGAACGGCTTCACCGAGGGCGACCAGTTCTTCCGCTACCTCCGCGACACGTTCGAGCAACTGCGCAGCGAAGGCGGAAGGATGATGTCGGTCGGCCTCCACGCGCGCATCGCCGGCCGCCCCGCCCGCGCGCTCGCGCTCGCCAAGTTCATTGATCACGTCATCGCCAGCGGGGATGCCTGGGTCGCCCGCCGCATCGATATCGCGCGCCACTGGATGGAGGTGCACCCGGCATGATGCCCGCATTGAAGATCGACGACCCCGTCCTGCTCGCCGAAGTGACCCAGGCGTTCGAAGCCTATGAGCGCGCGCTGATGGCCGACGACGTCGCCGCGCTCGACGCGCTGTTCCACGCCGCGCCCACCACCAACCGCTACGGGGTCGGCGAAGTCCTGTACGGCATCGACGCGATCCGCGACTTCCGCAAAGGCCGCGGTGGCTCGCCCCAGCGCAAGCTCGGTCGCGTCGCGATCACCGTCTACGGCGATGCGTTCGCCACCGCCGACGCCGAATTCCACCGCGAAGGAAGCGACCGCCGCGGCCGCCAGACGCAGGCCTGGGTGAAGTTCGCGGATGGCTGGAAAGTGGTCTCCGCGCACGTCAGCCTCGAAGGGACGACGCATTGACCGCCGCCGAAGCGTTCGTCGCGCGCCATGCCGCCCTGTTCGAGCACTCGCCCTGGGTCGTCGAACGCGCCGCCGAGGCGCTTCCGTTTGCGGACGTGCACGCCGGACTGATGGCCGCGGTCCACGCCGCAAGTCCCGAAGACCAGCTCGCCCTGATCCGCGCGCACCCCGAACTCGCCGGCAAGGCCGCGATCGACCGCACGCTGACAGAGGCCTCGACCGCCGAACAAGCCTCTGCGGGTCTGGACCGCCTGACGCCCGCCGAGTTCGACCGCTTCCACGCGCTCAACACAGCCTATCGCGACCGCTTCGACTTCCCGTTCATCGTCTGCGTCCGCTTGACCGACAAGGCCGGCATCCTCGCCGCGATGGAGCAACGCCTTAGCAACTCCCGCGATACCGAGATTGCCACCGCACTCGCGCAGATCGGCGAGATCGTCCGGCTCCGACTGGAAGGCCTCGCATGACCGGCCTCCCCGCACTCGAAGCGGACCTCGCCCGCCAACTCGCCCTGATCGGTCACGGTGGCGCAGACTGGACCCGCCCCCGCGCGCATCCAGACGGCCATGTCCACGACGTCGTCATCATCGGCGGCGGCCAGAGCGGACTCGCCGTCGCGTTCGGCCTGCGCCGCGAACGCGTCTCGAACATCGCGATCATCGACGAGAACCCGGCCGGCTACGAAGGCCCGTGGGACACCTACGCGCGGATGATCACGCTGCGCACGCCGAAAGGGCTCAACCCGATCGACTTCGGCGTCCCCGCGCTCAGTTTCCGCGCATGGTATGAGGCGCAACACGGCACCGAAGGCTGGGACGCGCTCGACAAGATCCCCCGTGGCGACTGGATGGCGTACCTCCGCTGGTACCGCCGCGTGCTCGCACTCCCGGTCCGCAACGATGCGAAACTCGACCTGATCGAGCCGCTCGAACAGGGCCTCTACCGCCTCCACATCGCCGGCCAAGCGCCGCTGCTAGCGCGCAAGGTGGTCCTGGCAACCGGCATTCAGGGCGGCGGCGAATGGCACGTCCCGCCGATGATCGGGAATGCTCTCCCCCGTAACTTTTACGCGCATACCAGCGAACCGATCGATTACGCGGCACTCGCCGGCAAGCGGATCGGCATCCTCGGCGGCGGCGCCTCCGCGTTCGACAATGCCAATGCCGCGCTGGAGTCCGGCGTAGCGGCGGTCGACGTGTTCCTCCGTCGTAAAGTCCTGCCGCGGATCAACCCGATTCGCCACATGGAGCGCGTCGGTTTCACCGGCCGCTATCCCGCGCTCGCCGACGCCGACAAATACGCGGTGATGGCCGCGTTCCTCGGCCACAACCAGCCTCCGACCAACGACATTTTCGCGCGCGCCTCCGCCAAGCCCGGGTTCGCGCTACACCTCGGCGCACCCTGGCTGTCCGTCGCAAACGAAGACGACAAGGTCCGGGTAACGACACCGCACGGCGAGCATGTCTTCGATTTCGTCGTGCTCTCGACCGGTCTCGTCAGCGATTCCAGCCTGCGCCCCGAACTCAAAATGGTTGCTGGAAAGATCGCGCGCTGGGCCGACCGCTACACGCCGCCAGTTGGGCAGGCGAATGCGCTCATCGACGCGCATCCCTATCTCGGCACCGGCTTCGAGCTCCTCCCCCGCGACCCTGCTGATGGGCCAGATCTGCACGGCCTGTTCGCCTTCAACTACGCGGCACTCGTCAGCCTCGGCCTGTCCGCCTCCGCGCTCTCGGGCCTGCGCACGGCACTTCCCAGGGTCGTGAAAGGCATCACCGACCAGCTCTTCCTCGACGACCGCGAATCCCTGGTCGCCGATCTGCTCGCCTATGACGAAGCCGAATTCGTCGGCGAATGGCCTCCCGCTCAGGACGCAACCGCATGACGACTATCTCCACGCACGTCCTGGACACCGCCCACGGCCGCCCCGCCGTCAATGTCGCGGTCCGCCTGTCGACCCCAGCCGGCGCGTGGCTGTTCTCGGGCATCACCAACGCGGACGGCCGCTGCCCCGGCCTGCCGACGATCGCCCCCGGCCGCTATCGCCTCGAATTCTCGGTCGCCGACTATTTCCGCAGCCTCGACGTCGCCCTGCCCGACCCGCCGTTCCTCGACATCGTCGCGATCGATTTCGGAATCGCCGACGACGCCGGCCATTATCACGTGCCGCTGCTCGTCTCCCCGTTCGCCTACTCGACCTATCGCGGCAGCTGAGATGACCGTCAGGTTCCTGCTCGACGACGCGGTCGTCGAACTCGCCGAGGTCGATCCGACCGCGACGCTGCTCGATCACCTGCGCTACCGGATGCGCAGGACCGGCACCAAGGAAGGCTGCGCGGAAGGCGATTGCGGCGCCTGCACCGTGCTCGTCGGCGAACTGGACAGCACGGAAGACGCGGTGACGTGGCGTGCGGTCAACGCCTGCATCCTCTTCCTGCCGATGCTCCACGGCAAGGCGCTGCTGACTGTCGAGAGCCTCGTGAAGGACGGTGTCCTCACCCCGCTCCAGACCTGCATGGCGGAAAACGGGAGTTCGCAATGCGGCTTCTGCACGCCCGGCTTCGTGATGTCGCTCCACGGCCGCAGCATCGGCGCGACCGGCCACACGCTCCCGGTCGCCGACGTGATCGCCGGCAACCTCTGCCGCTGCACCGGCTATGGCCCGATCCTCGCGGCAGGCGAAATCGTCGCACCATACCCGCGCGATGACGCTCCGCTGGTCGCCAGACTGAAGGCGCTTGCCGAAACGGACACCGTCGCGGGACGCTTCGGCGACCGCCGATGGTTCATCCCGCGCACCGCGACCGCGCTCGCCGACCTGCTCGCGCAATACCCCGACGCACGCATCGTCGCAGGCGCGACCGATATCGGCCTCTGGGTCACCAAGGGCCTGCAGACGATCGACACGCTGATCTTCGTCGGCGACATCGCCGAACTCGCCCGGATCGACGAAACCCCGGACGGCCTGACGCTGGGTGCAGCCGTCCGCTACGCCGACGCGCACGACGCGTTCGCCCGCCTACACCCCGATCTCGGCGAACTCGTCCGACGCCTCGGCGGGCTCCAGGTCCGCAACGCGGGTACGATCGGCGGCAACATCGCCAACGGTTCCCCGATCGGCGACGGGCCCCCGGCGTTCATCGCACTCGGCGCGACCCTCACGGTGCGCAGCGCCGAAGGCCGCCGGACGATGCCGCTCGAAGATTATTTCATCGCATACGGCAAACAGGATCGCTGCCCCAACGAGTTCGTCGAGAGCCTCCACATTCCCCGACCCGGCCCCGGCGACGTCATCCACATCTCCAAGCTCGCCCGCCGGTTCGACAGCGACATCACCGCGGTCTGCGGCGCGTTCAAACTGACCGTCCGCGACGACCGGATCGCGCACGCCCGCGTCGCGTTCGGCGGGATGGCCGCAACCCCGAAACGCGCCGTCGGATGCGAAGCGGCGCTCACCGATCAGCCTTTCACGCTGGCGACCATCCAGACCGCGATGGACGCACTCCGCGCCGATTACGCCCCACTCACCGACGTCCGCGGATCGGCCGCCTACCGCATAGACGCCGCCGCCAATCTCCTCCTCCGCCTCTGGTACAAGGCGCAGGGCGAGACCGTCTCCGTGCTCGATCTCGAGTCCGCCGGTGGCTGATATCGCGCCAAAGCCCTCCAATCCGCACGACAGCGCCCGCCTCCACGTCGGCGGCGCCGCGCTGTACGTCGACGACGTCGGCGAACCCGGCGACATGCTCCACCTCGCATTCGGCCCGAGCAGCGAAGCACATGCCGGGATCGCCGCGATCGACCTCGCCGCCGTTCGCACCGCGCCCGGAGTCGTCGCCGTCTTCACCGCCGCCGACATCCCCGGCGCCAACAACGTCAGCCCGGTCGCGAAGGACGACCTCCTGCTCGCCGACGATGAAGTCCTGTATGTCGGCCACCCCATCTTCCTCGTTGCTGCCACCAGCCAGCGCGCCGCCCGCGTCGCCGCCCGGCTCGGCAAGATCGACTACGAACCGCGCGCCGCCCCCCTCACGATCGGAGCGGCGCGTGAGGCTAAATCCGAGATCGAACCGACCCAGCGCATGGCCCGCGGCGACGCGCGCGCCGCACTAGCCTCCGCCCCCCACAAAATCGCGGGCGGTTTCGCGATGGGCGGCCAGGATCATTTTTATCTCGAAGGGCAAGTCGCGATCGCCACCCCAGGCGAGGATGGGCAAGTCCACATCCTCAGCTCGACCCAGCATCCGAGCGAGATCCAGCACCTCGTCGCGCACATGCTCGACCGCAACTCGGCCGACATCACCGTCGAGGTCCGTCGGATGGGCGGCGCGTTCGGGGGCAAGGAAACGCAGGCCGCCGCCTTCGCCGCCGCCGCCGCGCTGGTCGCCGACAAGACCGGCCGCCCCGCCAAATTCCGCTGCGACCGCGACGACGACATGATCATGACCGGCAAGCGGCATGATTTCGAGGTCGCCTATGACGTCGGTTACGACGACGAAGGCCGCATACTCGCGCTCCACCTCCGGCTCGCTTCACGGTGCGGCGCCACGGTCGACCTGTCCCCCGCGATCAACGACCGCGCGATGTTCCACAGCGACAATTGCTACTGGCTTCCCGATGTCGAGATCGTCTCCGAACGACTGAAGACCAACACCGTCTCCGCCACCGCCTTTCGCGGCTTCGGCGGGCCGCAGGGCATGCTCGCGATCGAGCGCGTCATCGACGACGTCGCCGCGCATCTCGGCCGCGATCCGCTGGAGGTCAGGCTCGCCAACCTCTACGCTCCCGGCCGAGCAATCACCCCCTACGGCATGACAGTCTCCGACAACATCGTCTCGCAACTCATTGCCAAGCTGCGAAAAGACGCGCGCTACGACGCGAGACGCCAGGACGTCGAGGCGTTCAACGCAGGCAACCCCATCATCAAGAAGGGCTTGGCACTCACCCCCGTGAAATTCGGGATCAGCTTCACCACCACGCATCTCAACCAGGCCGGCGCACTAGTCCACGTCTATGCCGACGGCAGCATCCAGATCAATCACGGCGGCACCGAAATGGGCCAGGGCCTCTACATCAAGATCGCGCAGATCGTCGCCGACGTCTTCGCGGTGCCGGTGTCGCAAGTCCGCATCACCGCGACCCGCACCGACAAGGTCCCCAACACCTCGGCGACCGCAGCGTCGTCGGGCGCGGATCTCAACGGCATGGCGGCCTACAACGCGGCGATGACGATCCGTGATCGGCTGACGGAGTTCCTCGAGCGGACTTTCGACTGTGACGACATCCGGTTCACCCTGGAAGGCGTGGTCGGCGGCACGGAACGCCTCACCTTCCGCGATCTCGCCCGGAAAGCGCACATGGCCCGCATCTCGCTCTCCGCGACCGGCTATTACGCGACCCCCGGCATCGCCTATGACCGCGCCGCGCACCAGGGCCGCCCCTTCTACTATTTCGCCTACGGAGCAGCACTCGCCGAAGTCGCGATCGACACGCTTACCGGCGAGCACAAGGTGCTGGCCGTCGACATCCTCCATGACGTCGGCCGCTCGCTCAACCCGGCGATCGACATCGGCCAGATCGAGGGCGGCTTCCTCCAGGGCCAAGGCTGGCTAACCACCGAAGAGCTCGTGTTCGACGACAAGGGCCGCCTGCTCACGCATTCGCCAGCCACCTACAAGATCCCGACCGCCTCCGACCGCCCGCGCCACCTGACCATCGCCCTATGGGACGGCGAGAATGTCGAACCGACGATCGGCCGATCGAAAGCGGTCGGCGAGCCCCCCTTCATGCTCGCCATCGCCGCCTTCTCCGCGCTGAACCACGCTATCGCCGCGACCGCGCCCGACACGCGCAGCCTGCCGCCGTTGAACGCGCCCGCGACGCCCGAGGCGATCCTTCGCGCGATAGCCGGTCACCGCGGATGATCGACTGGCTCACCTGGCTCCGCGACATCGCCGCGAACCAACCCGCCGCGATGATCAGCGTCCTCGCCAGCGAAGGCTCGGCGCCACGCGGTGCCGGCACGCGCATGCTGGTCACGGCCGGCGCGCTGCACGGCACGATCGGCGGCGGCCAGCTAGAATATCGCGCGGTCGATCAGGCCCGCGCCATCCTCGCGCTCCCGACCGGAAGCTGGCGCGTCCAGGATTACCCGCTTGGCCCGCTACTCGGCCAATGCTGCGGTGGTCGCGTGCGATTGCTGGTCGAGAATATCGATCCGGGCGCACTCGGCTGGATCGCCGATGCCGCGGAGGAACGCGTGCTCGTCTCGACGCTGACGCCGACTGGAATCGAGCGCCGGATAAGCCACGACACTGTACCGACGCCGCTCTCCGCCAGGGGCCCCGCCCCGCTCCCCGGCACCAGCTTCGCCGAGATCGTCGGTCAGCGCCGCCGCCCGATCTACCTCTTCGGAGCCGGCCATGTCGGGCAGGCCATCGCCCGCCACGCCGTCAACCTGCCGTTCCGGCTCGCCTGGTTCGACACCCGCCCCGTCTTCGAAACGATCGAAGGCGTCTCGGTCGTCTCCGAAGCCGGAATCGCCGCGTGCGTCGCCGAGGCGCCCGACGACAGCGCGATCCTGATCCTCACGCACGACCACGCGCTCGACTACCAGCTGACCAGGGCCGCGCTCGAACGACCGCCGCCCGCGTTCGTCGGTCTGATCGGCTCCGCCACCAAGCGCGCGCGTTTCGACGCCCGGCTTGACCGCGAAGGCATCCCCGCCGAAGCCCGGGCTCGCCTTACGTCGCCCATCGGCATCGCCCGCATCCCCGGCAAGGAACCCGACGTCATCGCCATCTCGACCCTCGCGCAACTCCTGCAACTGACGAGCCACTGATGCGCAAAGCCTTCCGCGGCGAGATGCTCTCCGTCGCCCGCGATCCGCGCGAAGATCCGGACGCGGTCCGCCACGAACCCGACGGGCTGCTCGTGATCGAGGACGGTATCGTCATCGCCCGCGGCGACTATTCCGATCTCTCCGACAATTTTGCCGACGTTCCGACCGAGACGCTGCCAGGCCTCATCGTCCCCGGCTTCGTCGATGCGCACGTCCATTATCCGCAGATGGACAGCATCGCCTCGCACGGCGCTCAATTGCTCGACTGGCTCGACCGCCACATCTTCCCGGCCGAACGCGCCTTTGCCGACCGCGCGCATGCCGATGCCGTCGCAAGCGCCTTCCTTGATGAGCTGCTCCGCAACGGCACGACCAGCGCGCTGGTCTTCCCGACCGTCCACGCACATTCGGTCGACGCGCTGTTCGAAGCCGCGCTCGACAGGCGCATGCGCATCATCTCCGGCAAGATCCTGATGGACCTTGGCCCCGAAGGCCTCGCCGATACGCCGGAGACCGCGCGCGCGGAAACCGACGCGCTAATCCGCAGATGGCAGGGCCGCGGTCGTCTCGGTTATGCCGTCACGCCGCGGTTCGCGCTCACCTCCTCCGACGAGCAGTTGCGCGTTGCCGGTGACCTGGTGGCGGCCCATCCCGAAGTCCTGATGCACACGCATCTGTCGGAGAACGTGCACGAATGCGCCGCCGTCGCCGCACGGTTCAGCGATGCGCGCGACTATCTCGACGTCTACGACCGGTTCGGGCTGGTCGGTGACCGCTCGGTGTTCGCACACGGCGTCCACCTGTCCGATCGCGCCTGCACCCGCCTCGCCGAAAGCGGCGCCGGGATTGCCGTCTGCCCCAGTTCCAACCTGTTCCTGGGCTCGGGCTTCTTCGACTTCGGCCAAGCCGACGCGCATGGCATCCGCCTGGGGCTCGGCACGGACATCGGCGCGGGCACCAGCTTCTCGATGCTGCACACTGCCGGCCTCGCCTACCAGGCCGCGCTCGCTCGCGAAGACGCCCTCGACCCGTTTCGTGCGCTGTACCTCGCCACCGCCGGGAGCGCCCGCCTGCTCCACATCGAAGACCGCGTCGGTAGCCTGGAAGTCGGTCAGGAGGCGGATTTCGTCGTGCTCGACAGCGCAGCGACGCCGCTGCTGGCGCGCCGGACACGGGATGCAAGTCTCGCCGAGCGTCTGTTCGCCTTGCAGATCCTCGGCGACGACCGGGCAATTCTGCAAACCTACATCCTCGGACACTGCGCCTAAGACCGCGCGCAGGGCTTTGCGAGACCCGCCATGGAGACGACGCGATGAGACCCGACCCCGCCCACCGGATCGCGCGTGCCGTCCGCACTTTTGCGCTCTGCTTCGCGATCGCCGTGGCTGGCACCGCCACCGCACAGGAGTCCGCCAGGGCCGGCGCGCAGGATGCCCGGCGAAAAGTCATTATCGACGACGAGGGGTTCGCGTTGATGCACCTGATGCTGCTCGACGCGCCCGACGTCGACGTCGTCGGCATCACGACCGTATCCGGCAACGTCTGGGCCAATCGCGCCACGGCACTGGCTCTGCGCGGCGTCGAGATCACCGGCCGTACCGATATTCCCGTCGTGCAGGGCGCGACCTATCCGTTGCTCAATTCGGAAGCGCTGACCGATCGCTGGGAGGCACTGTACGGCAAACTCACCTGGAAGGGTGCGTGGATGAAGGCCTGGGTCCAGCCGACCCAGCAAACCACGCCGCCCTATTACGGCCCGACCGATCCGGTCGTGTTGCCCGGCGGCAATGCGAAGACGAAGCCGTCGCCGGAGATCGCCGCGATGTTCCTGATCCGCATGGTCCACGCGCATCCGGGCGAGATCACGATCGTCGCGGCAGGGCCGCTGACCAATCTGGCCCTCGCCCAGCGGCTCGATCCGAGTTTCGCCGGGCTTGTGAAGGAACTCGTCTACATGGGAGGCAGCCTCAATCCTCGGCAGGTCCTGTCGAACCCTTCGGCCAACGAGTTCGCGCGCGAATACGTCAACACGCCGCGGCGCGAGTTCAACATCCGGTTCGATCCCGAAGCCGCGAGCATCGTGCTCCGCAGCGCCTGGAAGCGGGTGACACTCGTCCCAGTAGATCCGGCGACCGCGACACAGTTGAGCGTCGCGTTGCGCAACCGCCTCGCCAAGGTCGCCGACCCCGACGTTGCGCAGTTCATCGCCGCGATGGAACCGGGCTTTCCGTTATGGGACGAAGTGGCTGCGGCGGTCTGGCTCGATCCGACGATCGTCACGGCGAAGGAGACGCTGTTCGTCGATGCGAACACGCAGTTCGGCGCGGGGTATGGCGATCTGCTGTCCTGGGACGAAGGGTATCAACCCGGATTGGGCGAGCAGCGCGCCACGGTCATCCGCTCCGTCGACCCTGCGAGGCTGGAGGCGTTGATGACCCGGCTGATCGCCAACGGTGCAAACCGCCGCCTCCATAAATAGCCCTCATGCGTCGGGATCGGCGGTCGTTTCCATCGATGCCGGATAGCTCAGTTGCGCAAAGCCGTTCTCGATCTCGCGCAGGACGATCCCGGCGGCATAGGACGGCGTCCGCGCCGACGACGTGCACAGCGCGAGGATCATCGGCCGCAGCACCGAATCCGAGATCTTGGTGAACGACAGCAGCCCTCGGCGGACCTCCGTCGTCACGTCGATCGAGGTCAGGATGCCGATCCCGACGCCTTGCAATACGAGCGACGTGATCATCTGGATATTGTCCGACGTCACCGTCTTGTCGACGACCACGCCTGTGATACCCTCCAGCACGGCGATCTGCTGACATACCGCCAGCGGCTCGGCGGGAACGATCAGCGCAGAACCCGCGCAGGCCGAGAAGCGCGCCTCGCGGTGCTGGCCGAGCGGGTGCCCTGCCGGCGTCAACAGGCCGAGGACGACCTCGACGAACGCTCGCACGGTGATCCCGCGGAAGGATTGCGGTTCGAAGAATATCCCGAAATCCACTTCGCCGCTCAGGATCGCACTCCGCACGGCGTCGTTGTTCAGCACCTTGATGCCGATCGTGATGCCCGGATACTGGCTCTGGATCGCGTGGATCGTGCTCGGGATATAGCCTTTCGCCAGCGCATCGATGATCGCGATGTCGACATGCCCGCGTTTCAGCCCACGAAGGTCCTCGATCTGGGTCCGGACATCGCCCAGTTCCTTCTGCCATTTCAGTCCGGACGCCATCATCATCTCGCCCGCTGCCGTCAGTCTCAGCCCGGTCGGCAGGCGCTCGAACAGCGGCATTCCCATATCGGCTTCGACGTTCAGGATCTGGCGATCGATCGCCGACGCCGAGACGTTGAGAACGTCGGCCGCCTTCCTGATCGAGCCCAACCGCCCGACCGCGATGAAGTAGCGCAGAAATCGTGAAAAGGCGGGCATAGACCACTCTATTTTTTGCAACGGGCTGCGGAATTCATTGCATTTGATAGCCGCAGGTCAAGCCCCTACGCAGTGTTCATAAAGATAAAGGTTCGGGGGCGGATCGACGCAACAATAGTGTCGCCAGGAAAGGCGTCGGCGCGACAGTGTTGCGACGGCACATACGCAGAGACGCGGGGGCATCTCGCCGTTAAGTTCAGGGGGAATAGCAATAATGGTACACATTCAGGGCTCCGGCTCGTCGAACGTTGGTGTCTCGCGCAGCCATGGTCGATCGCCCCTGCTCGCGCTGGTCGCAGGCCTGCTGTCCTGTACGGCGATCACCGCGCCCGCGTTGGCGCAGACCGCGCCGCAGGCCGCGACTAAAGAAGACCCTGTCGATGAAAGCGCCGAGATCGTCATCACCGGCTCGCTCGACGCGCTGCCGAACAAGGACGTCGGCTCGATCTTCGGCTTCAACAAGACGCTGGTCGAAACCCCGCGCTCCGCCTCGACGATTAGCGGCGAGCAGATCGAGCGCTTCGGCATCGCCGACATCTACGATCTCGTCGCGCAGGCGCCAGGCACCTTCACCAACTCGTTCTTCGGCGTCGGCGGCGCGCTCGATATCCGTGGTACGCCCGGCGAAGTCTATTTCCGCGGCGTCCGCCGGCTCGACAATCCGGGCAACTACCCGACCCCGATCGGCGCCTCCGACCGCATCGACATCGTTCGCGGCCCCGCCTCGCCGATCTACGGCCCGTCAAAGACCGGCGGCTACATGAATTTCGTGCCCAAATCGGCACGCGTGAAGGGCGGCGCGCTGCTCGACCATGCCGAGGGTGAGATCAGCTATACCGGCGGCAGCTGGAACCGGAACGTCCTCAAGGCCGAAGTCCGCGGGCCGGCAAAGGTCATGGGCACCGAGTTCGGCTACAGCCTGTACGCCGAGATCGAGGATTCCGGCAGCTATTACCGCAACATGGGCACCAACCAGACGATCCTGCAGGCGGCGTTCGACAACCATCTGACCGACACGCTGCGGATCGAGTTCGGCGGCATGTACCAGAAATATTCGGGCCAGCAGAACGGTGGCTGGAACCGCCTGACGCAGGATCTGGTCGACAACGGCACCTATATCACAGGCTCGGCCAAACCGCTCGACACCAATGGCGACGGCCAGCTTTCCCCCGCCGAGTTCACCGCAGTCGGCAATTTCGCGCCGTTCGGTGGCTTCGGGTGCGGCGGCAACGTCACCGCGGCATCGATCACCAACGCCTGCTTCAACACCCTTACGGCGGCGAACGGCACCGGCCCGAACAATTACCTCGCGCTCCAGAACGTCGGCACCGCCAAGCTCAGTCGCAAGGACGTGCTGACCGGCGAGGACGATTTCCTGAAGAACACGACGAAGACCGGCTATTTCGACATCATCTTCGACGGCGGCGACGGTCTGGAGATCAAGAACCAGCTATTCTACGACGGCTACAACAACGACAACAACAACGCCTATGGCTTCTCGCAATTCCACGATTCCTGGGTAATCGAGGACAAGATCGTCCTGTCGAAGGCGTTCAAGACCGATGTCGGCAAATTCTCGTTCCAGGTGTCGCCATCGATCCGCTATACCGATTTTCTCCACGGCGACGATTTCAACTTCGAGTATTTCCACCGGGTCGATCTGACGGTGGGCTATACGCCGCTGTCCGATCGCCTGCTGTCGACCGAATGCGATTGTGATTACACGGATTACGTAAAGGGCCATTATACCGACTACGGTCTCGCCGGACTTGCCGATCTCGACTTCGACTTCGGCCTCGATCTGCTGCTCGGCGCGCGCTATGATATCGTCGACGCCAAATCGACCACCAATCCGACCAAGGTTCGCGTCGTTCCCGCCGTGCTGAGCGGATCCGGCAGCACCGGCGCATGGTCGTGGACCGCGAGCGCATCCTACAAGCTGCCGTTCGGCCTGATCCCGTACGTCACCGCCTCGCGCCAGTCGACCGTCGTCGCGGGTCAGGGTGCGGAGATCGCCGTCGCGGACGTCGTCGGCGAGAACTTCGTCGCTGCCTCGAAGCTTTACGAAGGGGGCCTCAAGGGCAGCTTCCTCGACGACAAGCTCTACGCTGCCGTCTCGATCTACAAGCAGAGCCGCACCGATCACAACGTCCAGTCGGCGACCGTCAACCAGTCGGTCGAAACCAGGGGTCTCGAGGCCGAAGCCCGCTGGGCGGTCGACAAGCACCTGTTTATCACCGGTGCCTATACCCGGACCAAGGTCTACAACCTGACATTTCTAGATGCGGGCTCGACCTTCAGCTTCTTCGGCATCGGCGATCTGATCAACGTCACCGATCCGACGCTGTTCCTCGGCGGCCAGCCGGGCGGCCTCATCCCGATCGCCGACAAGGAAGCATCGCGACGTCAGGGCATTCCGACGAACCTGTACTCGGCCACTGCCAGCTACGCGTTCGACAACGGCATCGCCTTCACTGCCAGCCTCGTCCAGGTCGACTCGACGTTCTCGGGCCAGTCGCGTGTCGTGAAACTGCCGGCCTACACGCTGGTCGATCTCGGCGCGTCGTACCAGAAGGACAATTGGCTGTTCCGCGCCGTCGTGAAGAACGTCACCGACACGACCTACTTCCGCGCGAACTTCACCGAATTGTTCGGCAGCACCATCGTCCTCCCCGAGCGCCCCCGCAGCTTCCAGGGCTCGGTCATCTACAAGTTCTGACGCGAAGGGGGGGGGGGTGCAGGACGCCCCCCACTCCCGTCATCCTGGGCTCGACCCCGCATCCAGAGCCAAGAACCGCACCACACCGGGAGACACCGACCCTATGCCCCTCCTGACCCGCGCCGCACTCTACGCGAGCGCCGCCCTGAGCCTGCTCTCTCCGACCGCCTACGCAGCGCCCGCCAAACCCGCGCCAGCTACCGGCATCAAGGCCTGCGCCCCAGGCGCACCCTGCCCGCACCCGCTCCAGATCCGCGCCGTCGTCGTCACCATGTTCGAGATCGGCAACGACACCGGCGACGCCCCCGGCGAGTTCCAGCTTTGGCGGGAACGTCATCATTTCGATGTCCGCATTCCCTTCCCGCAGGCCGATCACGACCTCTATTACGACCCGACATCGCACGTCCTCGCGATCGTCACCGGCATGGGCACCGCGCATTCCGCCGGATCGACGATGGCGCTTGGGCTCGACCAGCGCTTCGACCTGACCCGCGCCTATTGGCTGGTCGCCGGGATCGCCGGGATCGACCCCGAGGACGCCTCGATCGGCTCGGCCGCCTGGGCGCGCTACCTGGTAGACGGCGATCTCGGGCATGAGATCGACGCGCGCGAAATCCCCAAGGACTGGAAGTCGGGCTATTTTCCGCTCGACCGCAAGGGGCCGAACGACCCCCGCCCGGCGACGCCGCACGGCGAGATGTTCGAACTGAACGCCGGCCTGCGGGACTGGGCCTACACGCTGACCAAGGCGATCAAGCTCCCCGACGATCCCGCGATCACCAAGGAGCGCGCGCGCTACTCCGGCTACCCGATGGCGCAACGCCCGCCCTTCGTCCTGAAGGGCGATCAGCTCGCGGCGACGACCTTCTGGCACGGCAGGATCCTCAACGACTGGGCGAACGACTGGGTGCGCTACTGGACCGCCGGGAAGGGCGAATTCGTTACCTCGGGCATGGAGGAGACCGGCACCTACCAGTCGATCCTTCAGCTCGCCAAAATGGGCCGCGTCGACAAGACCCGCGTCATGGTCCTGCGCGCCGGCAGTAATTTCACCATGCCGCCGCCGGGCGTCACCGCCGCCGACTATCTGCTGCGCGAGAACGAGGGCTTTTCCGGCATGACCGCGGCGCTCGAAAGCCTGTATCTCGTCGGCTCCCGCGTGATCGACGAACTCACCACGCACTGGGACCGCTACGAAAAGACCGTCCCGAAATGACGGTCCGATCACGATGACACTGACCGTCCTCAAAAACGCCGACCATCTCGTCTGCATGGACGACGTACGCCGCGAGGTTCCCAACGCCGCGATCGCCTTCCGTAACGGCGTCATCGAAGCCGTCGGCCCGACGCACGAGCTTGCCGAACTCCTCACCCAGGCCAGCACCGTGATCGACGCCCGAGGCTGCGTCGTCACGCCCGGCCTCGTCAACACGCACCACCATCTCTTCCAATCCCTGACCCGCGCGGTCCCCGGCGCGACCAGTGCACCGCTGTTCGGCTGGCTCAAGCGCCTCTATCCGATCTGGGCGCAGTACCGCCCAGAGGACGTCTTCGCCGCGACCCAGCTCGGCCTCGCCGAACTGGCGCTGTCCGGTTGCACGCTCAGTTCCGACCATCTCTACCTCTTCCCGAACGGCGTGACGCTCGACGACACAATTGCCGCCGCCAGCGAAATCGGCATCCGCTTCCACCCCACGCGCGGCGCGATGAGCGTCGGTGAAAGCAAGGGCGGGCTCCCCCCGGACAGCCTCGTCGAGGACGAAGCCGCGATCCTCGCCGACACGATCCGCGTAATCGACCGCTTCCACGACCCCAGCGACGGCGCAATGATCCGCGTCGGCGTCGCCCCCTGCTCGCCCTTCTCGGTCAGCCAGGACCTGATGCGCGATGCCGCCCTGCTCGCGCGCGAAAAGCGCGTCATGCTGCACACCCACCTCGCCGAGGACGCCGACGACGTCGCCTTCTCGCTCGCCCGGTTCGGCTGCCGCCCAGGCGAGTACGCCGAACGCCTCGGCTGGACCGGCCCCGACGTCTGGCACGCGCACTGCGTCCAGCTCGACGCGCAGGAGATCGACCTCTTCGCGCGCACCCGTACCGGGATCGCGCACTGCCCGTGCTCGAACTGCCGCCTCGGCTCGGGCATCGCGCCGCTGAAGGCGATGGTCGACAAGGGCGTCCGCCTCGGCCTCGGCGTCGACGGCTCGGCGTCCAACGACAGCGGCAACCTGCTGCTCGAAGCACGCCAGGCCCTCCTGCTGCAACGCGCCATCGGCGGTGCAGCGGCGTTCGACCCACGCGACGCGCTCTTTCTCGCAACACGCGGCGGTGCCGGGATCCTTGGCCGCGACGATTGCGGCAGTCTCGAACCCGGCAAGCGCGCCGACATCGCGGTGTGGGATATGAGCGAGATTCATTCGCTCGGCAGCTGGGATCCGGTCGCAGCCCTGATCCTCAGTCCACCCCCAGGCGCCCGCGACGTCTTCGTCGAAGGTCGCGCCGTCGTCCGCGACCATGATCTCGTCCAAGCCAGCCGCCGGGAGATTCTTCGCGCGGCGGACCGCTCGCTCGTTCGGCTGAAAGGCTTGGCATGATCAAGCTAAACGTAAATCCTCCCCCGCCAGGGGGAGGTGGCGCCGAAGGCGACGGAGGGGGAGGACACGGAGCAGAGGTTTCTCTTACCGCCCCCTCCGTCAGGCTGACGCCTGCCACCTCCCCCTGGCGGGGGAGGATTGCTCGGATCAGGACACGCCCCCGCCGCCCCAAGATGACCCCGGACCAAGCCCGCGACCCCGATCATTTCCCCGGCCTGGCCGTCGCGATCCCGCTCGGCATCCAGCACGTCCTCGCGATGTTCGTCAGCAATCTCACCCCCGCGATCATCGTGGCGGGCGCAGCCGGGTTCGGGTTCGGCTCGGCCGACCCGCGCGAGCTGATTTACCTGATCCAGATGTCGATGCTGTTCGCCGGCATCGCCACGTTGCTCCAGACGATCGGCTTCGGCCCGATCGGTGCGCGCCTGCCGATCGTCCAGGGCACCAGCTTCGCGTTCCTCCCGGTGATGATCCCGATCGTCACCGGTCACGGCGTCGCGGCGATGGCCGAACTCACCACGGCCGCGCTCGTCGGCGGCCTCTTTCACACCTGCCTCAGCTTCTTCGTCGGCCGCATCCGCTTCGCACTGCCACCGATGGTCACCGGCCTGGTCGTGCTGATGATCGGCGTGTCGCTGATGCGGATCGGCGTACAATATGCCGCCGGCGGCGTGCCCGCGATCGGCACGCCGGCCTATGGCGCGGGCGCGAGCTGGCTGCTTGCCGGCACCGTCGTGCTGACCACGCTCGGTCTCAGCTTCTTCGCACGCGGTATCTGGTCGAGCGCCGCGGTGCTGCTCGGCCTGATCGCCGGTTACGCGCTCGCGGTCGCGATGGGCCGCGTGTCGATGGCGCCTGTGACGCAGGCCGGCTGGGTGATGCTACCCTCGCCGTTCCACTTCGGCTTCGCACTGTCGGCGTCGGCGATCATCGGCTTCTGCCTGATGGGGTTCATCTCCGCGATCGAGTCGATCGGCGCAGTCTCGGCGATCTGCGAGGGCACCGCGCTGCGGCCCGCCACCGACCGCGAGCTGATCGGTGCGACCTCCGCGGACGGCGTCGGCACCGCGCTCGCCGGATTGTTCGGCGCGATGCCGAACACCTCGTTCAGCCAGAATGTCGGCCTCATCGCGATCACCGGCGTGATGAGCCGCCACGTCGTCACAGTCGGCGCGGTGTTCCTCATCCTGTGCGGCCTCGCGCCGAAGATCGGCGCGCTCGTCACCACCATCCCGATCGAGGTGCTGGGCGGCGGCGTCATCGTGATGTTCGGCATGGTCGCCTCCGCTGCGATCTCGATCCTCTCCGCGGTAGCCTGGACGCAGCGTACGATGATGATCTTCGGCGTCGCGCTGTCGCTCGGGATAGGCCTGGAACTGGAACCCGGCGCGGTCTCGCACTTGCCGGAGACGTTGCGGATATTGCTGACCTCGGGTGTGCTTCCGGCGGCGGTGATCGCGGTGGTGCTGAACCTGGCGGTACCCGGCCGCACCGCTACGCCGACCGACTAATCCCTCAGCGAGCCTCTGCCTCGAACGCCGCCAGATCCCGCTCCAACGCAACCTGACGCGCCGCCTTCACACTACCGGCAACGAACGCCTCGCAAGCCGCAGCCTCGACCACCCGACACACCACGACCTTTGCTCCACCAGCGCGGTCAACCCAAAGACTAGCCCCCGGCAGGAAGCTATACTGCAACCCATCGCGCACGATCTGCTTCAGATCCGCATAGCGCAGCCCCTGCTCGGTCACCGCGCGGACATACTCGTTAGTCATGTCACTCCGCGACACACCCTCGTCGTCGGTCGACAGCACCACGGGCACCCCGGCCTCGCGGTACAGCGACAACGGATGCGCCGCGCCCTTCACGCCGAGGATGACCGCGTTGCTGGTGAGATTGATCTCCACCGCCACCCGGTCCCGCGCCATCCGCTTCAGCAACCCGGCCGCGTCCGTCTCGTAGGAAATGTCGATGCCGTGTCCGATCCGCCGAGCCCCCGCGACCTCCACCGCATCGCGGATATGGAATGCCAGCTCGCGTGGCGGGACCAGCCCAAGCGTCAGTTCCCCCGCGTGCAGCGATAGCGCAACCTTCGGATACCGCGCCTTCAGGAACGCGATCATCCGCATGTGCAGCGCATAGTCGCGCACCGCCACCGGATCATGCTCGGGCGCCGCGATGTTCACGCCCACAAAGCGCGCATCCGCCGAGACAAGCGCAAACCCGAACGCGAGTTGCGCAAACACTTGTGCCGCCGGCACCGTCCGGATCGCCGTATAGAGATAGCGCATCTCCACCGCGCACCCGGGCTTCGGCGTCGCGGTCGCACACCCGTCGATCCGCGCCAGCTCGGTATCGAACCCGTCATATTCCGCGCGCGCCTGCGCCACCGCGGCGGGCAGCAACGGCGTCAACCGCGCGAGCATCCCCGCAAAGTCGTTCGCATCTACGTCGCGCGTGTCCCCCAGCCGCGCGGCGAGCGTCGCCATCGCGCCCGATCCGCTGCCAAGCTCGACATAGCTCACCCGGTCCGCCGCCGCCTGCGCGCGCGTCAGCGACAGCGACTTCGCTTCGTTGCCCATCGCCGCCGGCCAGAACGCCCCGAACGTCGCGAAGAACCGGTCGTACCCGGACGTCTCCGGATCGCCGACCCCGCTCTCGAACCCGCGCGTCGACAGCGCGTCGATCATCTGGCTGTACCGCGGATACTCCCGTTCCAGCCCAGCCGCGGGTATCCGGTTCGGCGCGTCGCACGCCTTCTGGTCCGCCGGCTTGGCCACGATCCGGTGCGTATCGGTCGCGATGCACAGCCCATCGTCACCCGCCCAACGCAGGAAATCCTCCGCATAGATCGCGCCCCCGCTGTGGTTGTGCAGGTCGCCCCCCTTCGGCATCCGCTGCAGGAACATCCGCAACCGTGGCGGGCTCCCCGCGATCGTATCGAGATACGCCGCGGTCCGCGCCTCGTCCGACACCGCGCGCTTTGGAGCAGCCTCTGCCGCCGACGCGCACAATGCCAAGCCAATGCAACTCGCAGTCCACAATGAACGCATGACCAAATCTCGCGATATCAGAGCAATAGGATGCGAACCGGACACGCTGTCTTACGTCGCGATATCACTATCCGACGAAGCCGCCCCCCGCAGGCTCAGCGATAACCGGGCAACTCCGCCGCGTTCAACAGCAAACAAAGCCACGATCCATTGCCGAAATGAGCGCATCCGGACCGTTCGACGATCCTTCCTCGCCAAGGGCAGGTGATGACGCAGGCGACGGAAGCGGCGGACACACAACGGAGATTATCCCAGCGTCCTCGTCCGTCGGGCGACGCCTGCCGCCTCCCCCCTCGCGAGGGGGATTTCCAGAGCCCAATCACGTGGGCGGCAACTCCAGCCAGGTCTCGGCGCTCGCTCCGATATCGAAGTCGGGACGGACGAATAACCGGGCCTCGAAAGGCGGCTCAACCCACTCTTCTTCGTGACCAAGAGCGGCGCTCCTGCTACGATCGAACCAAGATGCACCTTTGCCGTCGCGTTACCGGCTTATTGCGGAAATCCCCGACTGCAGCATCGAGTGGCCGGATCAGGATGAAGGCCGTCCGCCGACGGTCTCGCCCAGCGTGGTCGCGAGGATCTTGATGACCCAGAAGCCGAGCGTCACCGCCGGCACCTTGATAAGGGCAGCACGGGCGGGGTCTGACAGGAGCATCGCGCGATCTCCAACGAACGGCGCGACGTCTAGACCTCCGCTCGGACCGCGAAAATAGGCGCCCGCGAACATTGGGAAATGGTATCGTCGCGAGCGCAACGCGATTGGGGCCCCGGAGGTCGGGGCGAGTATGCGGCGACTGTTTAGACGCTTTGTGCAACCTGCCGCCTGCATTCAACCGACAGGCGGACGGGCGCGTCTTTTGGGTGCACCGACGCGACCCCCGACTTGATTCAGTTCGGTGCGTCTGGCCCGTGCACCCTAATACCACGCACGGACGCATTGTTTCCACGCGGCGACCAACGTGCGTACCGACGGCATCGTTGCATGGGTACGGATGCCGGGAGTGCCCGGCATGAAACTCGTCAGGACTGCGTGCCAGCGTTCCTGCCATGATCTGGAAAGACACACCATGCCCCTCCCCTCGAAATTGAGCGTCGCCCAGGCGATGATCGTCACCGCAGCGACTGCCTTCAGCACGACGTTGTGCCTGCTGGCGGTCGTCGGTCCCGTCTACGAACGATCTGCGCACATGGCCTTGAGCAGCCCGCACATGCGCCCCAGCGCGCTTGCCTAGCCCACCGTCAACGGTGCCGAAAGGAATTGCCGGACATGCGCCACGAACGCCAGCGATGCGGGCTCTCGTCCGAGCAAGAGGTGGTTGTCGCTGTCGAGCGTGACGAACTCGGCGCCCGGTATCTCCGCGGCCAGCTCGCCACCAGTCGCCAGCGGAATACGACGATCGCCCCGCGCGTGCATCACGAGCGTCGGCGCCTGCACGTTCTTCAGGATCGGGCGCACGTCTATGTCGGCGAACACTTCGAGGTAGCGCGCGGCGTTCTCGGCGGAGACCGTCTGGCGCTGAAAAAGGTTGAACCAGTCGAGTTCCTCGGTGGTCGCGCTCGGCATGAAGGTCGCCGTCACGACCTGTCGATAAGCGGCATCCGTACGGCCCCAACCCTGTCGGACGCGACAAACGGATCGAGCCACAGCACTTCCATTACGAAAAGTTCGCGCCGAGCTGAGCATACCGCCAACACCGTCCCCCTGATGCCTCAGGAACCGATCCGGTAAGTAAGCGCCGTTTCAAACACCCGCGGTTGTGCATCACTCCGCAGACCGCACGTCTAGAAGAGCTTGCGCAGACCGAGCCGGACGGAGCGACCTAACGGATCGATGTACGCGGCCTGGAAACGGTTTGGGACCCGCCCGAGCCGGTCGCGCACATCGATCCGATCGTTCAACAGGTTCTCGACCGTGAACTGCAGCATCATGGTTTTCGCCCAAGGACGTTTGACGATCTGGTCGACCTTGAGCGATGCGTAGGGCACGAGCCACGTCCGCCCCGAAAAGCGAAGGTCCGACGCCGCCAGGTCGCTGCGAATTCGGGTCGGCCCCTGCAACCGGCCGTACAGCCCGATGTTCGCGGCCCCGAGCGATCCGCTGAGGTTCAGTTCGGTTTCCCAGCGGGGCCGCCCGCCGGTGCCGGTCAGCGTGTCGCCATCCAGCAGGTCCAGCGCCGGTAGATCGCTCCGCAACGACAGGCGATCGTCGAGCCGCCAGGTCGTGGTCATCGACACATAGATTTGCGGCCTGGGCTTGGGCGCGGCTGGCGGCGGGCTGTCCTTCGCGGCGGTGCCGACGGGCGGCGTCGGCGGCCGGGGGGTACGACCGATCGGCGTCGACACGCTGAGCGTGACCTGCATCTTCTTTTCGCGTTCGCGCGCGATGTTGACCGGCCTCAGGTCGGCACTGACAAGTTGGCCTGCGGCATTGCGCTGAAACGCGTCGGCGAACGCGGTCTGGAATGCCGCGGTGGCGCTGCCCAACGTCGCCGTCTGATTGCCGATGCGCGTTTCGAGATAATTGGCGGTAAGCCGCAGATCCTTTGCCTTGATCGGCGATACGGCCACGCCCAGCGTGACGATCCGTCGGCGTTCCGGGGCCAAGGCAGGGTTGCCGCCGGCGATCGTCGTGACGAGCACGCTGGTGCCGGTGGTGAAGTCGAAAAAGGGCGTGTTCGGCGTGGTGACCGTCGAATTGGTCAACAGCGCGATCGCCGGTGGGGTCTGCGCGTCGTTGACCGATGCGATCAGCTGGATCGGTTGCACCGGGGACCATGTCAGGCCATAGTTGGAACTGACCAGCCGACCATAATCGGACACGTCCGAGACACCGATCATCCCGTTGACCGACAACTGCCCGAGGAACGCGAGGACGTTCTGGTTGGCGGAGGCGATCGGAATATCCGCGTTGACGCTTGCCCCCTTCGTCGTGCGCGTGAGATCCAGCGTCGATTGCTGCAAACCCGGCAGGCTGCCCGAGCTGCTCGATCGTGCGTAATCGCCCGACAGCGTGATCTGCGCGTCGCCGGCCGGCAGCTTGACCAGCGGACCGTTCGCGACCGCCTTCGTCAGCAATGTGCCCGTCACGGTGCGGCTTCGATAGTCCTGACGCAGCGCGGCCGCCGCGGGGCTAAGCATCGCCAGCGGATCGCCGCCCGCATCGACAGAGGCCTGCAAGTCGTCGATCGGGACGCCTTGTTGCGACCGTGCCAGCCCGCGCACCCGGTCGTAGCTGGTCGTGACGTTCCACCCCCAGCGCCGGATACTGCCCTGCACCAGGCCAGAACCGTGCAGGGTCAGGCTCGCATTCCGCTGCCGGAGCACCGCGTCCGGCAGATAGCGGTAGAGCAAGACATCGCTGGCAAAGGGCAGCGCGCCGCTCCCTCCCGGTACGGTCAGCAGGGCGGGCGCCAGGCCGTTCAAACCAGTGCTCCGCTGCGCTTCCATCGACAGGTTGAGCGACCCACTCATCGACTTGCCGATCGGCGCGGCGACGGTGCCGTCGACAGAGATCCTGTCGCTACGCTGCTGGAGCGAGCGATACCGCCCGATATCGGTAACCGCAGGCGCCCCTGCGCCGGCGACGTATCCCGCCAGCGTCCGCTGACCTGCCGGGTCGTTCGGCACTGCGGCGATCGTAACCGGATTACCGACCAGCGCATCCAGCGCGGGATCGATACTCCCCCCGCCTACCCCCGTAACGTTGCCGCCAAGCGCATACAGCATGTCCGGATCGGGGACGATCGCACGTTCGCTTTGCAGGACCGGATTGAGCCGCAGATGCGACATGGTCAGCGTTGCGCGGCGCGGGCCGTCGATACGGGCGGCGGTTACCTCGACATAGTTCGTCTCGCCTCCGCCTTCCGTCGTGGTGCCGGTGGCCTGCTGATACGTGACCGCGCGAAACGTCTTTTTGGTGATGAAGTTCATCACACGAACGGTGGCGGGGAAACCGAAGCGTGCAGCCTCGGACTCCGGCAAGACCTCGATCTTCTCCATCGCCTCCTGCGGCAGGCTGTAGAGTTCGTTCATGCTCGACATCCGTCGGCCGTTGAGCAGATAGACCGGATCCCCGCCGCTTGCCGACGTCGTGAGCGTTTTCAGGCGTTCGAGCAAAGTCTTCAGATCGGTCGCGCCCAGCGCCTGGATCGCCGCCTGATCCAGGGTCGCGGTCGGATCTACAACACCAACCGCGCTGCCGGCAGTCCGCTGACCCGTGATGACGATCTCGTCCTGGCTGGAAGACGGTGCCTCCAGAGGTATATCCTGAGCCGATCCAGCGCCTGGTAATGCCACGCCCCCCGCAAGGCAGGCGAGCATTGTTCGAAAGGGGCGAACCTCTAACCCATAACTCACGAGACGCAGATCACGGTGGCAGGGGTGTCGATCATCGTCACGGTCTCGCGAGTGGGTCGATCAGGAGTGGAGCGAGCTATCGTGTCCGGAATGCGGCGCTTTCTGGCAACAGGAGAGGCATGAGCCTAGTTTGGTTCGTTCTCGATGCATTCCCCGCGCAAAAAGCGACCTTAGAAACGCCATTTGAACGTCACGGCCGCAGCGGGGGTCGTAGCGACGGGGCTCTGGTGTTGAATGACGTGGATGGCGGTCTCGGCGTTCAGCGGCCCTTTGAAATCCGCATCCAAGGGCTTGGCGGCAAATCCGCGTACGTCACCCAACCAGATGTCCATGCCTTTTGGCGCGCACACGATGATCTCGTCCGACTGTCCTCGGTCCAGGCACGTCAATACTTTTGGTCGCACCTTCGCCAGATCGAAATTCACGACGTCGGGGACGACCGTCAACGGGCCGGTCTGTGACGCCAGGGCTGCGACGATTAGAACAACTTCCATCCGAATCTCCCTGTTCTGGAACGCCTGTCGCCAGAGGGGCCGCAGAGTAGACAGTCCGCACGTAGTACATCTCGAAACGAAGTAGGCTGATCGTACCAGAGCGCGGATCATGCGAGGTGTTTAGGGCGATAAGGTGGCAGTTCGGGTGAAGCTTCAGAACAAGACCTCGTGTCGACGGAAGACGCATCAACAGCTATCCGCTGAGTCCTTCGCGCCGGCCGAGTTCAAAAACTCATTCACGGTCACGCGCCGGTCATCTCGGCTCTACCGCCCCGCGCCGCGCCTAGGATCGGTCGATCCTAATCCGGGTTTCGCAATTCGGCACGCCATCGCGTTCCCGGCCTGAAACACACCTGCTTCATCTCCTAGAGCTGGCGCAGAGCGCACGCAGGTTCGGCCCGTGCGACCCGCCATGCCTGGGTCGCAACCGTCGCCACAGCGATGACGAGCCCGAGCGCGCTGGCGCAGACGAAATAGATCGGCGAGAGGGCGATCCTGTCGTCGAACCCGCCCAGCCAGCGCGACATCGCGAGCCACGCGATTGGCCAGGCGATCGCGTTCGCAAGGAGGACCGGCTTGAGGAACTGGACCAGCAACAGCCGCATCACGTCGCGGGTCGAGGCCCCCAGCACCTTGCGGATACCGATTTCCTGGAACCTCCGCATGGTATCGAACGCCGCCAGGCCGTAAAGCCCCAGGCATCCGATCGCGACCGTCAGCACCGCGCCGGTCGTGAACAGCCGCGACTGCTGGACGTCCTGGCGATAATAGGATTCGTACAGTTTCTGATCGACCGTGATTGCGCCCGACAGCACATTCGGAGCCAGGCGACGCCATACCGATTCGACCTGCGCAAGCACTCCTGCGACGTCGCTATTGGTGCGAATGACGAGGACCGGGGCTGCGCCGCCATCTGTTCGATAGCTGTACGAGACAGCGTTGAGCGGCTCGCGCGGCGTGGCGAAACGCATGTCGCCGACGACGCCGATGATCCGCGCCGTCCGGTCGCCTTGTGCAATGACCTGTCCGACGGCGGCGGCGGGAGTTGCAAAGCCCAGACGCTGGATCGCCGTGCGGTTGAGGATGACATTGTGATCGCGCGTCTCCTTGCCCTCATCGTCCTGCTCCTCGTCGATCGCGAAGCGGCCTGGGTCAAATCGGCGACCGGCGAGCAGCGCGACGCCGTAAGTTTCGAAAAAACGCTCGCCGACCGTCGCCTGGAGGATCATCGGCGGTTCGTCGGTGGCGCCGGCACGGTGCATGGCGCTGATCGAATAGCTACCTCCAGTGGGTGCGATGCCGCTGGTTGTGGTTGCGGCGACCCCCGGAGTGGCGCGGATCGCGGTTACAAGCGCCGTGCGTTGCGCGCGATCGACCGCCGCAGCACCATATCCCGGTACCATGATCAAACCGTGGCGTGCGAAACCGATATCGGCGTTCTGGACGTGCCGCGTCTGCGCGACGAGTATTCCGGTGCCGATCATCAGTGCGATTGCGATCCCGAACTGAAAAACGACCAGCGTCTTGCGTAACCGCGCGCCCGGACGATCGCCGCCTGGCGTCCGCGCCGCCGCCAGCACGGCCGCGGGTTGAAAGCGTGAAATCACGAAGGCAGGATGGAACCCGGCGAGAACCGACACCGTCATGATCACCAGCGCCAGCGGGACCAAGATCGAGTCCGATCCCCAATAGACGATCGTTAGGTCGGTGCCGCCGGTGGCGTTGACGAAGGGCAGCGCGATCTCGGCAAGCGCCAACCCGATCAGCGTCGCCAGCGTCACCGCGATCAACGCCTCGCCGAGCAACTGCACGACGAGTGCGCCACGGGTCGCGCCGACGACCTTGCGAAGCGCAATCTCACGCGCGCGAAGCCCGGCACACGCGGTTGCGAGATTGATGTAGTTGATCACCGCCAGCAGCAGCGTGACGGTGCCTACCGTGCCGAGTACGGTCACGACCGTCCCGACGGTGCCCGCAGCAAGATGCACGCTGGCGAGCGGCACGATGCCGGTCTTGGCTATATCGACCATGCCGGCCGGAAAATCGGGATCGGGGTGGCGTTTGACGAACGCCGCCAGTCCGCGCTTTACGCGTGCGGCGGCGGCATCGTCGGGAAATGCCAAGAAAGTCCGGAAGCCCTTGCCACGCTGTGCCGTCGCATCGGGTGGAACGGCCGTGAACAGGTCGCTGGCGTAGGATATGTTGCCCGGCAGCGGCTGCAACACGGCCCCGACCCGGTACAGATGGGGCGCACCATCGAACAGGACGGTCAGCGTTCGCCCGATCGAGGAGCCGTCGCCGAAATATGTCCGTGCGGCAGCGGTGGTGATGACGATGCCATCGGGCCGCGCGAGCGCGGCGACCGGATCGCCTTCGGCCGACGGAAACGGGAAGAGCTGGAAGTAGGCCGGGTCGACCTGTCCCATCGTTTGCGCAATGCTTACCGTACCGTTCTGCACCGCGACGTCGTACTGGAGCAATCGCGCACCGCTCGTGCCGGGATAGTCGGCCTTCATCTGCGCCAACATCGGCGGCAGCGAAGGGATGTCGACCTTCGGATTGCCGGGAAACTGGAGTGTCCGCTCGACCATCCAGACCCGCTCCCATCCCGGCAACACGCGATCGTACCCCGTCTCGAACCGGACGTAGAGGAACAGCACCAGGAACACCGCGATGCCGAGCGCAAGCCCGCCGATGTTGAGGATAGCGTACAGTCGATGCCGGGTCAGCGAGCGGTACAAGGCGAGCAACATCGACCGGCCCCTATTCGTGGCGCAGCGCGCGGGCTGGCTCGGCGCGCGCAACGCGCCATGCCTGGCCGAAGACGGTTGCGGCGGCGATCAGCACCGCGGCGAGCGAGGCGCCGACGAAGAACAGCGGCGACAGCGCGATCCGGTCGTCGAACCCACCGAGCCAGCGCTGCATCGCGACATAGGCTAGCGGCCACGCGACCAGGTTCGCGAGGATCACCGGCCGCATGAACTGACCGATCAACAGCCGCAGCACCTCCGCCGTCGACGCGCCGAGCGTCTTGCGGATGCCGATCTCCTTCACGCGCCGCGACGTGTCAAACGCCGCGAGCCCGTACAGCCCGATACACCCGATCAGGATCGCCAGCACCGCGCCGATCGTGAACAGCCGCGATCGCTGGGCATCCGCCTTGTAATAGCGCGCGAACAGGTTGTCTTCGACCGAGCGCGCCTGGAACGGAACACCGGGCACGACGCGCTTCCACGCCGCATCGAGCGCCGCCATCATCGTCTTCGCGTCGGCACCGGCATAGCGGACCGCTGCGAACGGCGAGAGAATGTCGACCGTGTTGTAGGTATAGGCGACCGGGTCGACCCGGTCGCGCGGACTCCTGAATCGCAGGTCGTCGACCACGCCGATGATCGTCGAGTCCCGCTCGCCGTCATTGATCGCCTGCCCCAGTGCCGCCGTCGGCGACGCGAAGCCCAGCGCGGTTACCGCCGTCCGGTTTATCACGACGTTGGGCCCCGCCCGCTTGCGTTCGGCGGCCGTCAGCAGACCGCGGTCATCGGCATGCGCGGCATCGAACAGGCGCCCCGCGACGAGGCGCGCACCGTACACGCGGAAATAGTCGCGGCCGGTACCGACGTCCATCAGCGATATCTTGCCGCCGGACGATCCTGCCCGGCTGTATCCTGAGAAATTGGTCGTACTCTGGTCACCCGGAGCGTTGTTGGCGACGGTGACTCCGGAGACGCCCGGTACCAACGCAAGACTGCGCAGGATCGCCGCGCGCTGCGGCACGTCGATCCCACCGGTCATCAGCGAGCGGACGATCATCAGTCCGTCGCGGCGGAAGCCAAGATCGGCGTCGCGCATATGCGCGGTCTGCCGGAGCATGATGCCGGTCGCGATGGCGAAGGCGATCGCGATCGCGAACTGCACGATCACCAGCGCGCTCCGCAGCCGCGTTCCACTACGCCCGCCACCGGGCGCACGGGTGGATGCGAGCACCGAGGCCGGGCGAAACCCGGACAGCACGAACGCCGGATAGATCCCAGCGACCAGCGCGATGCCCAATACGAGCGCGACCAGCGGCAGGACCACGCCATTCCATCCGACATAATGGATCGCCAGCGCCGTCCCGCCGAGCGCGTTGACGAACGGCAGCGCGACCTCGGCAAGTGCGAGCCCAATCAGCGCCGCCACCGCGACGGTCGCCAGCGCCTCGCCGAGGAACTGGCGCACCAGCGATCGTCGCGTGCCCCCCAGTACCTTGCGCATCGCCACTTCGCGCGCGCGCAGCCCTGCCCGTGCGGTCGCCAGATTGACGTAGTTCACGATCGCGATCAGCAGCGTCAACAGCCCGACCGCACCCAGCGTGGTGACGATCGCACGGTCGCCTGGACTGTACAGGTGCATCGCGGTCAGCGGCCGCAACGACTGGAAATACTCGCCTTTCTTCAGGTTCCCACCAGCATAGGCGTGACGATCGAGGAACGCGGGCAACTGCGCCTCAAACGTGCGTGCCGCAGCCGTATCGGGAAAGCGCAGCAGCGTGGCGAGCGAGGCGCTGCCCCAGTGATCCCACCATTCGTTGCCGAACCGCGCAGGCGCCAGTTGCGCGAACATCTCGTCCTTGAACGTGACGTCGTCAGGCATGTCGCGCAGCACCGCACCCACGCGGTAAGGATAGGTCTTGCCGTCGATCGCCAGCTGCAAGGTCTGGCCGATCGCCGGCTGGCTGCCGAAATACTTCCGCGCGGCGCGTTGCGTGACGACCAGCCCGTTAGGATCGGCGAGCGTCGCGGTGGGATCGCCCGCGATCGCGGGAAACCGCATCAGCTCGAAGAAGTTCGGATCGACCGTGCCGAGCTCCTCGGCGGTCGCCTGCCCGCCCTGTTGCACGGTCGCCGCCGTGCCGACGTAGCGCGTCCCGACGAGTTGCCGATAATCGGCGCGCAACTGCTTGAGCTCGTTGCCCATCGTGTTCGGACTGGTGTCCGCCGGATAGCCCGGCATCACATAGCGCTCCTCGATCACCCACAGCCTGTCCTGCTGCGGCAGCACCCGGTCGTACCCGGTCTCGAACCGCACGAAGAGGAACAGGACGAAGAACGTCGCGATCCCCAGCGCCAGCCCGCCGATGTTGAGGACCGCGAACAGCCGGTGATGCGCGAGCGAACGATAGAGACTGGTGAGCGCGGACATGGCGGTTCCTTCAGGCGTCGCTTGCGGGATTGGGGCCGGGCTTGAAGCCAGGTTTAGTCGCCGCGAGATGGCGGACGAGCACCATCACGAGCAGCAGCAGGACGAGCGTCTGGAGCGAGCGGCGCATCATGCCGCGCGCCTTGCGGACGAGAGGATCCTGCCGTCGAGCATGTGCACCGTCCGCTTGGCGATGTCGGCGTGTGACGGGCTGTGCGTGACCATCACGATCGTCGCGCCCTCCGCGTTCAGCCGGCCCAGGATGTCCATCACCTGCGCGCCGTTTTCGGTATCCAGATTGCCGGTCGGCTCGTCGGCGAGGATCAGGCGAGGCTCGCCGACAATCGCGCGGGCGATCGCCGCACGCTGTTGCTGGCCGCCCGACAATTGGTGCGGGTGGTGCCGCTGGCGGTGCGCGATGCCGACCCGGTCCATCGCCGCCGCCACGCGATCCTTCTTCTCGCGCGCGGGCATCGTCCGATAGGCCAGCCCGAGCGCGACGTTCTCGGCGATCGTCAGTTCGTCGATCAGGTTGAAACTCTGGAACACGAAGCCCAGCCGGTCTCGGCGCAGCTTGGCGAGCTCGGCTTCCGGCGCGCGCGCGATGTCCGCGCCCTCGAACAGATACCGTCCGCCCGTAGGCCGGTCGATCGTGCCGATGATGTTGAGCAAGGTCGATTTGCCACAACCCGACGGCCCCATGATCGCGACGAATTCGCCCGCCTCGACCGCGAGGTCGATGCCGCCGAGTGCGGTCGTCTCGATCTCGTCGGAGGCATAGGTGCGGCTGAGGTCCTGTAGCTGGATCATGATGGAATCCTATCGGATGAGGAGGGTCTGGAAGGGGGCGTAGGTGCCGAGCGCGGTCGTCACGATCCGCTCGCCGGGTGCGAGGCCCAAGACGATCTCGACCTGATCGGGATTGCGCCGGCCGGTGACGATCGCGCGCCTGACGGCCTTCTTGTCGCCATCGAGCACGAAGGCGGTGGTGCCGCCCGCGTCGAGCCAGCCGCCCGACGGTGCGACCACCGCAGGCCGGTCCGCGCCAAGCACGAGCCGCACGTCGAGCGTCTGGCCGCGGTTCAGTCCGGCCGGCACGGCTCCGCGAAAACCGAGCTCGACGCGGAACCGGCCTTCGGTAACCTGCGGCAGGATCTTGATGACCGACATCGGATAGCTGCGTCCGTCGATATCGGCGACTGCGGCGAGCCCCGCGCGGACGCGCCCGAGATAGAACTGGTCGACGTCCGCCGTGAGCTTCCACTGTCCCTCGGAGTCGATCTGCCCGACCGGATCGCCGCTCTTGAGCGTCTGGCCTGGTTGCAGCGCGAAGGCGGTCAGACGCCCCGCGACGGGCGCGCGCAGCACCAGCGCGGACAGGCTCGCACGCACCATCGCGAGGCTCTCGCGCAACTGCCGCGCGGTCGCGGCGATCCCCGAGGACTGGTCCGCCAGCGTCGCGCCGGCCTCCGCGGTCCCGCGATCGAGCGCCCCGACGCGCGCCTGCTGATACCCGACATCCTCGCGCACCGGATCGATCGCTGCGCGCGTGATGATCCCCTTGTCGAACAGCACCTGTTTCTGCGCGAGCAGCGTCCGCGCCTTGGACAGCGCGTTGCGTGCCTCCGCCAGGTCGCGCGCGCCGTCCTGCCGGGTGTTCTGCACCGACAGCCGCTGCCCGCTGATCGCGCTCAACTGTCCGACGATATCGGCGGACCGGCTTGCCACGTCCAGTTCGAGCGAAGGGTTGGAGAGACGCGCGAGCGGGGTACCGGCGGCGACCATCGCGCCGTCGCTCGCGGCGAGTTCGGCGACCTGCCCGCCAGAGATCGCGGTCACGAACACGGTCCTCAACGGCGCGACCTCGGCGCGCAGCGGCACGAAGTCGCGGAACGGCGCGCGCGTGACGTCGCCTGTTCGGACCGCGGCCGCATCGACGGTCAGCGCATTGGCACCCGGCATGAGCAGCCACAACAGCACCGCGGCCGCGACCAGCACGAATGCGATCGCACCGCGCACGATCCGCTTGCGGCGTTTCGCATGCGGGCGCTCGATACGCCGATCCATCGCGGCGCCGTTTCCGGCCAGGGTCGTCTCCGTCATGCGAACAGTGTACGGGATCGACTCCAGAGAACCTAAGCCACGGTAATATCGCGATAGTTATCCGCGCCAAGGTCGTGGCGAACACCTGACTGTACCGACTGTCCGTTTCCGGACACTATGCCGAGCATGTCAACCGAATCGCACATCCTGGTCATCGACGACGATCCCGACATCGCAAAGGCCGCGCGGCTGTTGCTCGAGCGGCACGAGATGCGCGTGTCGACCGCGGCAGATCCGGAGGCGGCCTGGGTGCTGCTCGCGGGCGACCCGATCGACGTCATCCTGCTCGACCTGAATTTCGCACGCGGGCGGACCACCGGCGAGGAGGGCTTCGCGATGCTCGACCGGCTGATCGCAGCGGACGCGCGTGCGGTCGTCATCGTCGTCACGGGGCATAGCGGGATCGCGGTGGCGGTCCGCGCGATGCGCAGCGGCGCGACCGATTTCGTGATCAAGCCGTGGAACAACGAACGCCTGCTGACCACGGTCGAGCGCGGGCTGGCGCTGCGCCGCGCGAAGCTGGAGACCGCCGCGACACCGCCGGTCGCGGGCGGCGTCCTGCTCGGCGAGAGCGCTGGGATGGCGCGCGCCCGCGATCTGGTCGCGCGCGTCGCGCCGACCACCGCCTCGATCCTGATCCACGGCGCGCCCGGCACCGGCAAGACGCTGATCGCGCAGCTGATCCATCAGGCATCGCCCCATGCGCATCTACCGCTCGTCACGCTCGACGCCGAAGCCGCAGATGCCGCCGTCATCGCCGCGCAGACCGCCGCAGCCGCGGGCGGCACGCTGGTCATCGACCATATCGACCGCCTGCCCCGCGCGCTCCATGCGACGCTCCTGAACGCAATTGCCAGCACCCGCGTCGTCGCGACGACGCGGGTCGACCGCGCCGGTATCCGGGCGGCGATCGGCGAAGACCTGCTCGACCGGGTCGGCACGATCGACATTGCGCTATCCCCGCTCACCGACCGCGCCGACGACGTACTGCTGCTCGCAAGGCATTTCCTCGCGCTGTTCGCCTATCGCCACGCAAAGCCGACCATGGCACTCGACCCTGCCACCGCCACCGCGATCGCGGCGGATCGCTGGCCCGACAACGTCCGCGGCCTGCGCCAGGCGATCGAGCGCGCGGTGTTGCTCGGCAGCGACGACGTCATGCTTTCGCCCGATACCGCCGAGCCGACGCCGCTCGCCCCCGACCTGTCGCTGGCGCGCAACGAGCAGGCGCTGATCACCGCCGCGCTCGAACGCCAAGCCTTCAACGTCAGCCGCGCCGCCGCACAGCTCGGACTGACCCGCGCAGCCCTCTATCGCCGGATGGCACGCTATGGCCTCTGATCGCCTCCGTGCCACGCTACGCGCGCTGGTGGTCGCCGCAGCCGGTGCCGCCGGCGCAGTAGCGGCTACACGCGGCCTGTATGCGACCGCGTTACTCGCCGCGCTGATCGCGGTCTGGATCGCCGCGCTCAACCTGATCGACACCGGCCAGCCGCAGGCACAATCGCCGTCCCCGCCCGCCCCCATCACCGCCGGCGAAGAGGAACGCCGCCGCCTGACCGCCTATCTCGATCTCTCGCCGGCACCACTGGTGGCGCTCGACGACGGCCGCCTGCGCGTCGTCAACCGCGCCGCGCGGCGTCTGCTCGGCGCGAGCGACCTCGTCGCCGATCCGCCGCCCGCGCTCGTCGCCGCGCTGTCGGACACCCGCCCCGGCCGCACCGTCACGATCGATATTGGAGACGAGAGCGACCTCCGAAGCTTTCGCGCTGGCCACCGGCGATCTTGCGCTCGCAGGCCGGATGACGCGGATCGGCGCGCTGATTGACATCGACGCCGAACTGAAAGCCGCCGAAGCCGCCGCGCTCCGCGATCTCGTTCAGGTATTGAGCCACGAGATCGTCAACGCGCTCACCCCGATCGCCTCGCTCGCCGAGACCGCGGTGGCGATGCTCGACGATCCCCAGCCGGCACTGCCCGAGATTCGCGACGCGATCGAGACCGTCGCGCGCCGCGCTGCAAGCCTGCACCGGTTCGGCGAGAGCTACCGAGCGCTCGCGAGGCTGCCCGCGCCCGTACCGAAGCGGATCGCTTTGACCACGTTCGTGAACGATTTGAGAGCGTTGTTCACGACAAGATGGCCGGCGATAACCTTTACGGCAGACCTCGATGAGGCACAGGCCTATCTGATGGCCGATCCGGATCAATTGACCGCGGCGCTTTGGGCCGTGCTGCAGAACGCCGCCGAGGCGCTGCACGACACGCCTGACGCGCGGGTCACGCTTGCCGTCTCGTCGATGGTCGGCAGAACGCAATTTACGATGACCGACACCGGCCCCGGCATTCCCGCTGGAAACCAGGCCGACATCTTCCGCCCGTTCTTCACCACCAAGACGGAGGGCACGGGTGTGGGTCTGGCGCTCGCTCGGCAGATTCTCCGCGGCCACAACGGCGATCTCAGTCTCGCGCATTCTCTGCCCGGCAGAACGCGGTTCGAGGGCGCAATTCCTTCCATTGCAGCCAGCTGGATTACCCAATGACAGACACGGGAGCGTCCAACGCTCGATCCGGCGAGCGCCAGCACCGTCTTAGCCGCCAGGCCCCCCACTCAGATCTCCGACGCATTGCATCTCGGCATCGCCTGCCGCCATCTGTCTGAGCTTCCGCGCCTGCGCGGCCACTCCAGGGAACAGCAAGTCGGGATCGATCTTGTAGGTGATTATCAGGTGAACCGCCCAAGCATAATGACTCGCACCTGCGCCGCAGCTTTTGCTGCTGGCGTCACCCTCGCCCCATACCTCGCGCCACGGTATCCGCGCCTCCCGGGTAAGGATGCTTCGAAATGCGCCGACTTCGCCCTCGCCCTGAACGTAGGCGATAGCTCGCGGCCCGTTCCGGACCATACGAAAGTCGCGGATGCGGAAGCGCGCCTCCGACCGTGCATCACCGTGGTGCAGCACCTTCAGGATAGCCGCACGTTCGGGGCTGCCCGGCGCGGGCGTGAAGACGGCGGGCCCGCTTGCAGGTGCCAGGACGAGGGCAAGAAGCAGCGTCGCTGTGCTGACCAGAAAAGAGGGGATCATAGGCTGCTCGTATCAGGGTCCAGGCGGCGGTGGACTGGCTTAATATGCGATTGTTCCGCGGCTTCGGCCCCTGCGATTGGAATCGCTCTGATTGTGGCGATACCGTACAGCCAACGCCCCAACTCCTTTTGATGGACATGCGTTGATGCTCGGCTTCCCCGTCCTGGCCGTGATACTTACCCTCTCAGTGCTGCCCGCGAGCGCTGCTGCCGCACGCGAGACGGTGTACGAAGGGGTGGTCGGCACCGCCCGCGTCGTCGTGAATGTCGGGGTAACCGAGGGGGAGTTGTCCGGACAGTATTTCTACCGAACATCGCGGCTCGACATCGATCTTTCCGGCAAGATGGTCGGTACCACCCTGCGCCTGAAATCCCGAACGACGGGCGACCAACTGGCCCTGACTCGACAGGGTGCGAACCTCACCGGTACGCTGACGACGTCCAAGGCGCGGCGCCTTGCGGTGAGCCTGCATCCGGCAGGCGTTCCGGTCGGGCTCCCCGACGATCTGCCGCCCAAGCTGACCGCCTACGAACGTTGGCATTTCGCCGGGCTCCGCTTCACGCCCGCGCAAAGCGAGACGATCGGCGGCAAGACCATTCGCTGGTACCGCGAGCCGCTGTCCGGCATCCGACTGTTCCGGCTCGAACGCGGCTATCCGGTGCCGGCAATGGCTGCGGTCAACCATGCGCTGGCCCGAAGCCAGTGGCAGAACGTGGCAGCGTGGTTTGCCTGTACCGACCTGGGCGGGAAGCCCGGCATCGAGGTGACGCAGGCGGACAAGCCTTGGCTCGGTGTGAATCATATGAGCTATGTGTGGATCTCGAGCTGGAGTTGTGCTGGCGCCGCGCATCCGGATTTCGGAAGCCAGGGCTACAGCTATGACATGCGCACCGGGCGCGCGCTGAAGCTGGACGAGTTACTGCACTTCGGATCGGGTCCCATTCCTGCTGAAGACAGCGACGGCTGGTACAAGTATCGCGGCAAAAACTTCGCTCCAGGCGTGGTCGCATTGCTCAAGCGCTATCAGCCCGACGAGATGGCGCCGCCGGGGACGAGCGATGACGAGTGCAATTATGCGGACCCGGAGGTGTGGCAATTCCCAGCCTGGGCTCTGTCGGACAAGGGACTGTGGCTAGGCGCGTACTTCGCACGAGCGCAACGGCCTTGCGACGCCCCGGATTGGGCGATCATACCCTGGCCTGCGCTAGGCTTCCCTTCCGGCAAGCGACCCTAGCTAACACAGTTGGCTGCGCTGCTTGGGGGCTGGAGCTCTGATAACCGGCCGTACAGCCCCCCTGCGAGCGGGCCGCGTATCCTTGTGATCGGCCCCGTTATCGCAGCCGATACGCGGTGAGCGCGCGGGGATAGCTATACTCCGCCGCCTGACCGGTGACGATCAGCGTGCCGTCGGGCGTCAGCGCCATGTCGCCACCTCCGGCTGCCCTCCAGACCGGGGTGTGGGTGCTGCCCTGGGTGGGGATCGCGTAGATCGCCTTGTCCGTGCTGACGAACACCAGGGTATCGGTCAGGATCGTGTTGTCGATCATCTGCTCTCCCAAGGCAGGTGCCCAGCCCCACAAGACGCGGCCCGTCGCTTCATCGAGCGCGTTGAGTTCGCCGGGATTGGCACGCGACAGGTAGATGCGCCCGCCACCCACGGCGGGGGCGGTGGAATAGGTGGTCGCACTGCGCCAGACGAAGGCCTTGGTTCCTGTCGACCAGTTGACCAGAACCGATGGCGTCGAAGCGCCACGCTGGCTCGAATAGGCCATGACGTTGCCCATCGTGCCGAGGATGGGGGCGCCGTAATAGCTGTAGAAGCTGTTCTGGAAGAAGGGATCGGCAAGGCTTGCTTTCAGCTCGCCAGTCCGCCGATCGATCATCTCGAGCGCGTTGCCCGAATAGTAATAGACCGTGTCGTCGTCGACCGCCGGCGTTTCACCGTCCCAGATGCTGCCCTTGACCTGCGCCTCCCACCCAGTCCGCGATGTGTAGTCGAAGCCGTAGACGACGCTCCCGTAATAGCCGGCCGACATGTACAGGCCGTCCTTGTACGGCGTCGGCTGCAGGAAGGTCGACCATTGCGACGAAAAGATCGCGCGTGGCGGCGCATAGTCGCCGGTGACGGCATCGACCGAGATCACGGGATTCTCACTGGATGACGTCGTCATGGTGGTGACGAATACCCGACCGTTACCGACCGCGGGCGTGCTGAAATAGCGGGTTCCGCCAATCGCATACGCCCAGCGCTGGTTGCCGCTGCCCGTCGCCAGCGCATGGAGCACAGCGGTACCGTCACTCTCCTGCGTCGTGACATAGGCCAGGCCATTCGCCGCGGCGATCCCGCTCATGCGGGTGGTCGTGGCCGGTGCATATTCCCACGCCTTGACGAATGCGGCAGGATCGAAGGTCGCATGGACGTAGCCGGTGTGTGCGGCATTGCGCTGATAGGTGGTCCAGTCGCCGATCTGCAGCGTCAAGTTATACCCGAACGTCTGCGTCGATCCCGGATAGACCGTGGCGCAGGCCGTGTCGCGGCACAGACGAAAAGTCACGGTGCCGCTATAGTTTCCCAGCGCCAGCGTGCCGACCGGCTTGAACTGTACCTTGTAGCTGCCGTCGCTCGCGCGGACGACATCGCCGTCGAGCGCCAGGCGTGCGCGATCATATTGCAGGTCAGCGATCACGGTATCGCCCGTAATACCCGCAACGCTCGCGGTGAAGGCCAAGGGAGTGCCAGCACCATCGTCGCCGATCGTCGTCGTCTGCGACGTGGCGGAGAGCGTAACACCCAGCGTTGGGGTGGCAGGAGTCGGAGGGGGCGCGGCCGAGCCGCCATCGTCGCCTCCACAGCCAGCCAGCATCATCGCCAACAACGCGGGCGCGGTCTTCCTTGCAGTCATGATCTTCCCCCGGAGCCCCTCCCCACAAAGGGCTATTTTCCCATGTTGCCTGCAACAGCCGCTGCTGTCACGCAATGTCTGGTAAATGGAGGAGAGTGCCCAGTAGCGCGGGACTGGCGTGATTTGCGAACCGACATCAAGCGGTTCTCAGCAACTCCCTATAAGTGGGCATCCATTCAGCGCGCTCAACCGCTGCTTTCGCACTCTGCACGTGCTTGAGAACGTCGTGAGCCGAAGGAAATTCGTCGGTTCGCAGAAAGTATCCCGAATGGTGTCATAGCCAGACGACCGTCACGCATCTTCGGGCAGTGACTGGCCTGTACGCCATACGACTCCAAGAGGGGCATCGATAGCGTCACCACGGTGTGCGGTGCTTCTTCCGATACGCGCGCCCGCAATTCGCGGCGCCGCGCAGCAAGCATCAGCGGCGACGCGGAGAAGCTGCTCTTCCACCGCGCCATCGCACCCGCAAAGCCGAACGTGGGCATGGTCAATTTGCTCTTCACCCGTTCGCGATCGGCGGCGATGTCGATAGCGCGATAGTATTCGAAGCTCGTCCGCACCGCTCGGCGGTCATCCTTTATGAGGTCGATGTAGAAGACCCGGACCTTTGCCGGGATTGAATTGGACGCAAAGAATATTAGTGAACCGATAGCCGAAGAAAATTTCCTCTAGATCGGACCACCAGCTTCTCACTGATCCCGCATACCGGGGAAAAAGTTATTGTGCCACGGGGAGTCGCTTAGCTGCCCGTCGTCAGAGATCAACGGCGGAGGAACGGCAACGCCTGGGACGATCGCTTCGCCGAACGCGATACGTTCGGGGTGATCCGCCTCCATCGCGTAGCCGACCCACATACCGCAGCCACGGCCGACCCTTGCAAACCGTTCGTCGCCAATTGTCGTCATCAGCCCGAAGAAGTCCCGTCCCGACGTTTCCTTATCAGAGCAACCCTCTGGCTTGTCCAAGATCCCCGTCCCTGCGAATCCGGTACTAAGACCACCAAGTACTTGCCAGTGACAACATTAAGTCGCGCCGGATGTACCAGTTCTGCGGCCAACCGCCGAGCACGGCAAGGCGTGTCGGTGCAGGCACGAGATCGCGCCGCGGCCGCAGACTTACCACGCATCGCCGACAGAACTATCGCCGGCATCGTTGCCAGGAGGTTGACGTACGCTTCATGAAGCCAAAGCCAACCTTGTCCAAATATGCGAATGCCGGAACGGCCAAGCGCGTCGACCATGCCAGGCTGGGAGACATCTCTCAACGATACTCGACTGCCTCATGTGACGCTCAATCATGTAGCGGGGCGCGCCGAGTGCCTTGCGGAAGATAGTGACGAAGCTCGGCACGCTATTTATAACCGAGGTTAGCCGCGACCTGCTGAATTGACGCCCCGCCCGCGAGCCACTCCACCGCTGGCATGACTATGAGGCGCTGACGCCAGCGACCGAAAGCTTATCTCGCTCAAGCGGTTTGAGAAACCACGAAGCGTGGCTGGCATCGACTGACGCCAGCCAGTTGGCACGCCAAGTCGCGTTTGGTGGCGTGGCGCGCTTCGACGTCTTTGAGAAGCATAGTGATATTTCCTGCCGAGACCCGCATCATACCTCCAGAAGTGCCCACGATTTGCCAATCAACCTCGTGGAATCCGGCAACACTCGCTCACACGCAGCCGACAGCGACTATGATTGCGTAGAACGCGGAAGAACGCGAAAATCCGCCACAGGCTATTCTGGACGGCTGTGGCATATTGGAGATTGGTTGCGGGGACAGGATTTGAACCTGTGACCTTCAGGTTATGAGTACGTACCACCAATGGTTATATTCTTGATTTTCATCAGCATTTTATTTTTGCACGAAGCAATGTGTTAGCGCTTGTGCTAACTGTCCGGCCCCTCGTCGTCACGCCCGATTAACCGGGATCTGCAATTTGCTGATCCACTTCGCAAAGGGCGAGGCAGCTTCCCCCTGTGCCAGAAGATGAAGCGGCTGTATTGTAGAAGGGGGGGGCAGCTACCCCGTAGCCTGCACCGTCATAGGAACCATTGGAACAGCCCCCATCTAGTCTCTTATGATCAATACCATTCTTCATCTCGGCCTGATGGAAGACGGGGAGATCGAACTCGATTTGGCCGCCCTCGAACTCGCAGCGCTCGATCACCCCGGCATCGATCTCGATGAATATCTCGACGAGCTAACGGACATAGAAATAGCCCTCCGCGCCGCTGACGGCGACGCAGTGAGCAGCGCCGCGCAGGCCCAGGCCCTGAGCAGCGTGATGGTGGAAGAATTCGGGTTCTCCGGTGACCGCGTACATTATGACGATCCGCAGAATGCGGACCTGATCGCGGTTGTCGATCGTCGGCTTGGCCTGCCGATCAGTCTCTCGATTATCTATGTGGCGATGGCTCGCCGCCTGGGATGGTCGGCAATGCCGCTCAATACCCCCGGTCACGTCCTGGTGCGCCTTGGCGACGCATCGGATCCGCTGATCATCGATCCCTTCAACGATGGTCGCATCGTCGCCCCTGAACAGGTGGAAGCCTTGTTGGAGCAGATGACGGGCCAGACCCGGTTCTCCGACGGGATGCTTCCCCTGTCGAACCGGTCGGCGCTCGTCCGCCTGCTGCTCAACCAGGCGACCCGTGCCGAGCAGGCCGGGGATCCCGCACGCGCGCTGGTCCTGTACGACCGTATGACGATCGTGGCGCCTACGCATGCCCATGGCTGGTGGGAGCGCGCCAGACTTCAACTGGTCGCAGGTAATGTGGCCGGCGCCCGCGGCAGCCTTAGTGCGATGCTGGAGATCACCCGGGACGACGATCTGCGCCTTCAGGTATCGGCAGCGCTCGATGCCCTTCCCCGGCCAACGCCGTCTTGAACGTCGCGGTGGACTGGCTCTCGCCGTAACGCCTTATCCGAAGCGCATCCACCGTCGCTCATGCCAGGCCCGGGACTGAACGATGTCTCCGAACCGCCAGAACCGGGTTTCCCGCGTGTGGGGACCGGCGCGGACGAGCGTCCAGCACTCGCCGGTTGGCAGCTCGACGATGCGGTGAATGTGCGCGGCGTCGACATGGTAGGTTTCGCCCCGGATGCGGTGGACGAGCTCGCTGTGCCAACCGCCGTTTGGATCCAGGTGGAACACCTCTTCGACATATCCGCCATCAAGGATCTCGGTCTCGAAGCTCCAGGGGTGGTCATGCGGCGTCGCGTTCGGCTCTTCCATCCTGAACCGGTGCAGCGCGCGTCCGTCATCCAGATGATATTTGGTAAAGGCTCGCGACATGCGCTCGACGCTGACGATCCGCGTACCGTCGGGAACGCGAGCAATGGCTGCTCGCGGTAGTCGCATACTCACGGTTCGGTCACCTCTTCATAACAGCCCGCGCGGCGCAGCTGGCGGACGATCCCGTTGAACGCCGCAGTCACACCCTGTGCCCTGCCGATCTCGTTCTCCTGCCTCGCGGTGTCCCAGTAGAGTTCGAGTGGCCAGCGTTCCGTGCAGTGCGGCAGCAGGCAGCGCAGTGCCGACCGGATTTCGACGACGTCAACGCAAGCGTCCGAACAGCGGGCGACACCGCTGCGCAAGATATGCACCGATAGCGCGATGACAACGCGCTGATGACGGACGAGCTTGGCCATCAATGGAAATCGTGAGATTTGAATTTCACGACGGCTTCCGGATCCATGCCGTCCGCATGGGGCGGCCAGTAAGAGTTGCGAGGGGCAGGGCTCCAGCCCTTGTCCCCGCGGTCGGGGGAGCCGGCATGCTTCGCGCCGTCACCGCGGCCGGTCCGGTGCGGGAACGACATCTCACCGACCCGGTGCAGCAGATCGCCATGGTCGATGATCCGGTCGCAGATGACGTGGATGACCTCACCTTCCTTCTGCACCCTGCCCTTCATGCCGATCATCGACGCGGACATGACGGTGCGGCGTTGGCGCTCGAACCGATCGGGCCACAGGATGCCGTTGGCGATGCCGGTCTCATCTTCGATCGTGATGAACAGCACGCCCTTGGCAGACCCCGGCTTCTGGCGAACTAGGATGATGCCGGCGACTTCGACATGCCGTCCGTCGCGAATGGTCGCTAGGTCCGCGCATTTGGTCACGCCACGCCTGGCCAGCTCGTCACGGACGAAGGTCAGCGGATGCGCGCGCAGCGAGAGTTGCAGCGCGCGGTAGTCCTCAATCACCTCACGACCGTCGGTCAGTGGCCGCAGTTCGACATCCGGCTCGATCCCTTCCGCGCTGACGGCCTGGTCCGCGCGATCGGCCGCGGCGAACAGCGGTAGCGGCGCTTCGCCGAGCCCCCTCACCTTCCACAAACCCTGTCGACGATCGGCACCAAAGCTGTGAAAGGCATCGCCGTCGGCGAGCTTCTCGATCGCGGCGCGCTGGACACCCGACCGCCGCCATACGTCTTCGACGCTCTCGAACGCGGTCAGCTCGCGCGCGCCGACGATCTTGGCGCCGTCCGCATTCGACAGACCGCGGATCTGCCGGAGTCCCAGCCGTACGGCGAGGTAACGGCCGCCATATTGCTCCAGCGTGCAGTCCCAGCGGCTGGCATTGACGCAAGGCGGTCGCACCACGACGCCATGCTCACGCGCATCACGGACGATCTGGGCAGGTGCGTAGAACCCCATCGGCTGCGCGTTCATCAGGCTCGCGCAGAATACGTCTGGGTGATGATGCTTCATCCACGATGATGCGTAGGAGATCTTGGCGAACGAGGCAGCGTGGCTTTCGGGGAAGCCGTAAGACCCGAAGCCCTCGAGCTGACGGAAGGTGCGCTCGGCAAATTCACGCGGATAGCCGAGCAGCGCCGCAGCCGCGAACAGCTCCTCGGGACTCGATGCGCCGCGCAGCAGCGAGAAATGCGTGAGGACCTGGAGTTCGACATAGTCGGTCACACACATCGATCGGCTGACGATCGAAATCATCAGGCGTTCTGACCTGCCCGGCCTTATCGTTCTACCCCGGCGCTGGGTCGTTGAACGCGCCTTGGCATGGCTCGATCGGTGCCGACGCCTTGCCAAAGACTGGGAAGTCTCCAATGCATCGTCCGAAGCGTGGATGGTCGTCTCATCCATCAGGCGGACGACGCGCCGTATCGCCAAACTTGAATTATGAGTGGGGCTTTAGAATTCTGTTTCATCGGAACCGGCACCAGCAAGCTGGCGCAGTACGAGCGCCGGAACCGCCTCGCTGCGGCTCCGAAACAGCGCGTTGCTGCGATCCAGGTCCGCCTCGAACAGCGCGGCGACGCGTGGTTCGCGACCCCGGAACAATGTAGGGATGTGGATCGTCTCACCTGCGGCGCGTGCAGGCTCCGTCTCGGCCCACAACGCATTGAGCACAGTACTGGCCCGATCGCGATCCACGTCGTCGAAGTCCGGGTTCGGCAGCCTTGCCGCAGCGCGACGCCAGCGATCTACAAGCTCGACCAGCACGGACCGGCTCGTCTGCAGCGGCCAGCATGCTGCGGCGCAGGCGCTAATCGAAAACGCCGCCTCACCCTTGCTGCGACTTGCCGTGTCCTCGATCAACGCGCGCAAATTCGTCCATTCTTTGCGCGAGACGGGAGTATCCGTCGTATCGCGCGAATGCATGTCCCGCAGCAGCAGGAAATGCGGGTCCGCGAGTTGGTCGGCCTTTAGCAGGACCAGAAGACTTTTCGCGATCCGCCACGGCACCGGCGACAGATTTGCACCGGGTTCGACGATTTCGACCCATGCCAGCGTTTCGCGTACCGCGCGATCAGGCGCAGCACAGGCGGTCATCGTGTCGAGCAGCGCGGCGAGCGGCAGCGGATACCCAAAGCGCTGCGCATAGTCGGCGCTGTCCTCGCTCTCGACAGAGACCCCGATCGGCGTCCCCGACCGGCCGTCCCACCGGGTTGGGCCGAAGACGAGCGTACCCGCCGCTGCATGACGGCGCAGCCGGTCCAGCAACTCGGCTTTCACCACGGGATCGCCGTGAAACGCATTCGTCACAGATGCGCCTCGATCCACGTCGTCAACTGCGATCGCGTCCGCAGTCCGATCAGCCGGTCGATCTCCGAACCGTCGCGGTAGAGCACCAGCGTCGGCAACGAGCGCGCGCCCAGCCGGTCGCGCAGCAGAATTTCGGCTTCGACGTTAATTTTACAGAACGCTGCGTCATTCGCGAAATCTGCGGCCAAATCCTCGACGATCGGCATCAGCGTGTGGCACGGATGGCATCCCGGAGACCAGAGGTCGAACAGCGTCAATCCCTGCCTGTTCGCGAGAGAATCGAAACTCGCGTCATCGACCTTCATGACCTTTCCGTTCACGCGATACTCCCCCGTTAGGCACGCGCTTGACCGCTCGCCCGTCTGACGTTTCGCCGCGACTGCGGCACGTTGGTTGTTCGAAGCTGCTAGACCGGTTGCCCGTCCCCGATCGGCGTGATGCGGGCACGGCCTTCGTCGATCGTCAGCATATGAGTGTGATGACACAGCAACGATTCGTTGTGGACTACGCTGATGAGCGTCGTACCGGGCATTTCGCCGCGCACGCATGCGTAGAAATGTTGGGCGTTGTCGACGTCGAGCGCGCTCGTCGGCTCGTCGAGCACCAGCAGCGTCGGCCGATGGAGCAGGACGCGCGCCAACGCCACACGCTGCTGTTCGCCCGGCGACAACTCCTCCTGCCACATTCGCACGGCGTGCAGGTCGCAGGCCAGAGTATTCAGCCGCGTTCGGTCGAGCAGCGCAGCGACCGTGGTGTCGTCATGCGCTTCCGGCCGATCGGGAAAGCAGACCGCCGCCTTCAGCGTACCGAGTGGAAGATATAGGCGCTGGGGCACGAACATCACGTCAGTGTGGTCGGCGAGCGAGACGCTCCCCCTGCCGTCGGGCCACAACCCGGCCAGCGCACGCACCAGCGTCGACTTGCCCGTACCCGACGGACCGACGATTGCCCAGCGCTCGCCGTCGCCGACCTGCCAGTCGCCGATCTCGACCAGCGTGTCGCCGTGCGGCCGATGCAGCGCCAGTCCGCTCACCGCCACTGCGACCCCCGCCCCGGTCCCCGCAGCAAAGGCAATGCCACTCGGGCGAACTTGATCGATGACGTCGTCCAGGCCCTTCAAGCGGTTGAAGTAACTGATCTGAAGACCGATAAGCTCGTAGGACTGAACGAAATAGCCCAGCTGCAGTGCCAGCCGCTGAAACGCGTCGCGCGCTCCCATCAACTGACCGAACGTGATCGCACCCGAGAAATAGCGCGGCACCAGCAGGAACAGCGGTAGCACGGTGCCGATCCGCTCGTATATGCTGCGGGTCGCCGTCAGCCCCAGCGACGTGAGGATCACGGTGCGAAAATTCCGACGGATTTCGGCAAAGGCCTGCGACAGCGACACGCGCTCCACCGAGACGGCATTCGCCATACCGATCTGTGCGGCGTTACGCCGGACGTGGATCAGGTTCGCGCGGAAATCGGCCTCGCGGTGCTGTTGGCGCATCGAGGCGCGGATAAACGGCCGGCCGACCTTGATCGCGATGAGCGCGCTGACCAGCGCATAGGCGACCGCATACCAGACGGTGCTGCCCGGTATTGACACCGCAGTGCCGAACGCGGTGAAGCGCATCGGCTCCGCGGTCTCCAGCAGGATCATCGCGAAAGTGACTGCCGTCACCAGCGATCCAATCAGGCGGAACACGAAGTTGAGCACCCCCACGCCGTAATTGGTGATCCGTTCCAGATCGTCGGCGATCCGCTGGTCGGGATTGTCGATAATGCGCAGCCGCTCGATCTCGACATAGCGGTTGCGTGCCATCCAGCGATCGAGATAGCACTCGGTAAGATAGGTCCGCCAGCGGATCGACAGCAGACGATCGACCAGCCCCTCGGTCATGATCATCGCCACCTGCGCCACCAGGATCGTCAGAAACACGAAGATCAGCGCCGAAAACGCCGCGACGTTGCGCTGTTCGATACTGTCAAAGAAGCTCTGCTCCCACCGGTTCATCCGGACCAGGACGTAAGCGGTGCCGAACTGGAACAACAGCAGCGCGACCAGCGCGAACCACGCGAACTTCCAGTCCTTCGACGTCCAGTAGCCGCTGAACATCGACCAGGCATGGCGCCACCGATCCCCGGCGGGCTGGGGATCGGTAAGACCCGTCTCGCGACGGGCCTCTCCACTCTGGCTCGGCTGTGGCATCATGGTCGTCGCTCCCTCGGCATCAGCGGAACCGATAGCCGACGGACAGCCGCCAGTTACGTGGTTCGCCGAGCGGCACATAGGTCGGTGTGATGGTCGGGAAGTAGTTCTGCCGGCCCGTCAGGTTGCGTACGCCGACGTTAATGTCGAACTTGCCGATTGCGACGAATGCATTGAGATCGGCCTGGAAGGTGCCGTCGAGATAATAGACGCCCAGGTTGTCGACGGCCGAACGCGAACGCCCGCTGATCCCCCCCCCCAATCCCGCCGTCACCGTGTCAGCAAGCGTGTGGCGATAGGACGAATACAGGCTGTAGACGTCGCGCGGTTGTGCATTGACGACACCGCCGATCCGCGGATCGAAGCTCAGGAACCTGTAGTTGGTGCGCGTGTATGCCGCCACGATCGACAAGCCGGGGATTGGCTCGCCGCTGAGATTGAAATCGACACCGCGACCTTGGATGCCTGGTGTCGCCGTATCGAAACCGGCGATGCGGCGAATACGGTTGCTCTCACGGATTTCGAAGTAGGACGCGTTCAGGATCATGCGATCGCCGAACAGGTCCCATTTGACACCGGCCTCCGCATTGCGCGTCCGCACGTCGGGCAGTCGGATGCCGCCAACGCCGGTGCTGAACGTCGGAAGAAATCCATAGGCCAGCGTGCCGAATGCCGACAGCTTGCCGGTCACGTCGAGCACCGCGCCGTAATTGGGCGTGGTGATATCGGTCTTGATGCGCAAGGTCGGGAACCGGGCGACCGTAGACGAGACGTCGGTTTTGTTGTGACGAACGCCCGCAAGCAGATGCAGCCTCCAGAAACCAAGAAGATACTGACCGTAGAAACCGTCCTGCTTGCTTACCGAACTGTTCGAAAAGCTGAAACTGGTCGCCAGCGCCCGCGGAGGTGCCGTCGCGGTCAGGAAGTTGTACGCGAACATGCCGCCGTTGTTCGCAGCGTCGGCAACGACCCGTGAATCGACATGGGTATATCCCGCGACGATGTTATGACTGAACGGCCCGGTTTCGAACACCGCGCGCGCATAGCTATCGATCACGTCCAGATTGGATGTCTGGCGCACGCCGCTGGCGCTCAGCAGCAGCAGGCCGTTGGGCGCCAGTAGCGCGAACGGCGAATACTGCGCCAGCTCGAAACTGGAAGCCACATGCTGGCCGCGCGCCACCACAGTCAGCCAGTCCGTCAGTTTTTGCGTCACGTCCAGATTGATCTGGGTGGTGCCGATGCGCGTGAACTGTTCGCGGCCACCGACGATCGGCCGGTCGAAGGCGGAGTTGAACGGCTGCCTAGTCGCGGGATCGAGCACCGTGTACGGGATGGCGCCAAAGATCTGGGTCGACGTCGAGACCGACGCGATGATGTCGGTCACGCCGTTCTTGAAGCGCAGGGACGGCGCGAGCAGGTAATCCTCGTTCCCGCGATAGCCGCCGAAATTGCGGTCCGCCGTGGCCGCCGTGGCGATGATCCGGGCCGAAAAGCGGTCGTCACTCGAAATCGAACGATTGGCGTCGATCGTGCCGCGGGTCAGGCCGAACGATCCGGTATCGAACGACGCGTAAAGCCGTTCCTCGGTGCTGGGCTTCTTGGTGACGATGTTGATCGTTCCGCCCAGGCTGTCGCCGCCCAGCAGGATCGCGTCCGGGCCTTTCAGGACCTCGATGCGCTCGATATTGGCGAGCGGCTGGCTTGCGCCGGCAGCAAAGCTGCTGCCCGCCGGGCTGGGCAGGCCATTGACCGATCCGTTCGAACTGAACCCGCGCACGCTGAAGCTGACCCCTCCCTGCACCGTCGCCTGATTGACGACCACGCCGCCCGCATTGGCCAGCGCTTCCGTCAGGGTCAGCGCCTGCTGGTCCTTCAGCAGCTTCGACGAGATGACCTGCGTATTCCGGGGCTGGTCGCGCAGCGACTGGCCGAGCCGGGACGATGTGGTCGCGCTACGCACGAGGACGCTCGTTTCCGCCTCGTCGCGCCGCGCGGTCACGACAATGTCGTTGGCGACGGTCGTCGATCCATCATCGGCCTGCTGGCGTGCGATCGGCAACCCGCGCGTAGCCTGGCGCACCGCATCCGCCGCCGTGCGCGCGTTGCGCACCGGCTTCGACGTCAGCCCGCGTACCGCGTCGGGATCGATATTGACCTGCTCGCCCGTTTCCGCGGCAATCCGCTGAAGCGCCTGATCGAGTGGCATCGCGGGCAGCGAAATCGATCGCGCCTGCGCCGCTGCGGCTGGCGATATGGAAACGATTGCGCTTGCGACGGCAAGCCCGGTCGCGGCGACATAGTGAGTAAATGGCAAACGCTTCATGATTCCCCCCTTATACTGCCCACGCATTTCGCACCGGCACGGTCACACGACCGTCCCGCTTCCCCGCGCGACAGGCGGATTGCTTGTTCCTACAAATGCCCCCGCGGGCCCGGGTTCGTCCATCTGATCGACGACGTTGTCGACCGGGACGATGTCACCGAACCGAAACAAAAGCTGCGCTCGGTGATCGCACAGTTCAAATCAACAATACTGATACGCGCATCAGCGCCACTTATCGCCCCGCGGCCAATCGAGCGCCGCGACCAGCGTGTCGACGATCCAGTGGATCAACGGCTCGTCGCGGCGGTGCGGCTGCCACTGCGCCACCAGCGTCGACGGACGGGGCTCGTGCGGCAGCGACATCGTTCGCACCGGCAGCACGGTGACGTAATATTGCGCCAGCCAGCTGCTGGTCGTCGCGATCAGGTCGGTGCCGATGATCAGGTGCGGCAGCATCGCGTGATGCCCCGTCCGCGCGACGATCCGGCGCGACGCGAGCAGCGGATCGTCCATCCGCTCGGCGAACAGCGACCGTTCCATCGCCTCGAACACCGCAACATGCCGGCCTTGTTCGTACAGCTCGCGCCGAATGTTGCCCTCCTGCACGGGATGCTCCGCCCACACTAGCGCACACAAATCGTGGCTGAAAAGCGTGCGGGCGCTGAGCAACGGATCGACCATCGTCTCCGGGACCACGGCGACATCCAGACCGCGCTCGAACATTTGTTCGGTCGGGCCGTAGCTGAACGGCAACAGTCGTACCTCCACGCCCGGCGCGTCCTGCAGCAACCGCGGCACGACCCGGCTGAGATACATCAGCTCGATCGGCTCCGGCGCGGTCAGCGAGACGGTGCCACGCGCGGTCGCCGGATCGAAATTAAGCGACAGGTTGAACGTGTCGTCGATCTCACGCAGCAATCGCCCCACCCGCGGCCGCAGCGCCTCGCCCATCGCGGTCAGCCGGCGCGGATTGCCATAGAGAACCAGCTCGTCGCCGAAATGGTCACGCAGCCGGCGCAACGCCATGCTCATCGCCGGCTGGCTGCGCGCCATCATCAGCGAGGCCCCCGTCAACGTCGGCGAGTTGAGGATAGCATGCAGCGCATAGAGCAGGTTGCTATTCAGCGGCCGGAGCGTGCGCAGCGTGTCATTCACCGCGTCATCATCCGCAGTCCGTTGCGCACGGTCAATGACCGAATGGGAATGGACCTCGACCGGCCGGGGGGCCTATTGCCTCCGCGCGGATATAACGGTCGGCGTACCGAGGCCGAGGCCCTCGATCTGCGGTCGAACCTTCGCCCAGTCGCCGACCACCACCCAGTGCATCCGGCTGGGGGCGAGCAGTTCGCCTGCGGCCCGGCGGACCTGATCCACCGTCAGTGCGCGCAGCTTGGCCGGATCGCCGACGACGGCATCGTAAGGATTGCCATATGTCTCGCTGTCGGCGATCAATTCAATTAGACTGTCGTTGCTCTCCAGCCGCGACGCCAGCTGGTTGATCCGCGCATTGGCAACACGGTCGAGTTCGGCCTGTCGCGGCGGATCGTCGCCGTTCATCGCATGCATTTCCCGGATCAGCTCGGCGAGCGTGTCGCCGGTATGAGCGCCGTCAACCGATCCTGCGATCGTGAACAGACGTGGTCCGCGCGCGTCGCTGAAACCGGAACCGATGCCGTAAGTCCAGCCCTTTTGATCGCGCAGCGTCGTCCGGATCCGCGCGCCGGTCGCAAAGCCATAAACCTCGTTCGCGCCGTCGATCGCCAGATCGTCGTTCGGGTGAGTCGGCGTGATCGCGCGACCCCCAGCGATGAACGACTGGTCCGCCCCGGGCTTGTCGATCACGATGATCTGCGGCGCGGGTGCGGGGGATGCCGCGGGGATCCCGGCGTCGGCCACTGCCGCCCCTTGGCCCGCCCAGCCGCCGAACGCCGCCGCCAGCACTGGTCGCAGCGCCGCCATCGTCGTATTGCCCGCAACATACAGCCTCGCGCGCTCCGGCCGGATATGGTTCCGCGACCATGCCGTGATCGCGTCCAGGTCGACTGCGTCGATCGCACGTAGGTCGGCGGCGGGATCGGGGTTCGCGCCGTAGGGATGCGCCACGCCAAACACGGCGCTATTCAGGATGCGCCGATAGGACGGCACACCGTTCACTTCGCGTTCCACCGGACCGCGTTCGGCCTTGCGAACCGCGGACAGGCGCGCCTCGGTCAGATCAGGTCGGACAACGACATCGCCCAGCAGCGCAAGGCCCGCCGGAATGTCCTTGGCATCGACCGACAGCGTTACGTCGGAGGTATCTGCGCTCGCGACGCTGCTCAGCCGTCCTCCAAGCTCCTCGGCCCTTGATTCCTTTTGTCCGGTTTCATCGACCAGCATCTCCACCGCCATCCGGTCGACCGGACCGCGGGCGCTCGCCGTTCCTGAATTGAACCGCATCCGCATGCTGATCCTCGCCGTGGCCGGCCGCGGCACCAGCACGACCTCAAGCCCGTTCGCCAGCTGCGTCCGCTCCACCGCCGGAAAGGTTATGGCGTCGACCGCGCCCATCGGCGGCGGCCCCTTCGCCAAAACATATCCGCCCGCCACCGCTTTCGTGCCGGGCATTGGGCGGACGATCAGGCGATAGCCGGGACGACCGTAGATCGCCTGCGCAGTCCGCCGCACACTCTCGGGCGTCGCATCGGTCAACTGGCGCGTATAAGTGGCGATATAGTCCGGATCCTCGGTCAGAGAGGCGCCGCGCATCAGCAGAAACGCCTTCCCGAACGTGCTTTCGTCCGAACTGCGGATATAGCGCAGACGCGCCGTGCGTGCGCGCTCTAGCTCGTCGGACGTCGGGCCTTCCGTGACGAACCGGCCGATCTCATCATCAAGCGCGATCTCGGCGCGGCGCACCTTGTCCGGCGACTCGACGATGACGACGAACCCCATCTCGCTCGACAGCAGACGTTCGTCGAATGTGACCATCGCCGTCGAGCCGGTGCCGAGTTCCGCCACCAGCCGGCGGTTGAGTCGTGCCGTCGCGCCGTTGGCCATGATCTGCGCGATAAGATCGAGGTTGGCGATATCCGGGGTGCCCGCCGGCGGTGCGGTGTAGGTGGCGTAGATCCGGGCCTGCGGCACCGCCTCGAACCGTTCGCGCCGAAACGTCCCCGGCACAGGTGAAACCCGGGTCGACAGGCGGTTCAGCGGCGCGCGAGGCGCCAGCGCGCCAAAATATTTCTCAACCAGTGCGCGTGCCTCGTCCGACGCGACGTCACCGGTCAGGATCAGCGTCGCATTGGCGGGGCCGTAATAGGTCTGGAACCAGTCAGTGGCGTCCTTCACCGTCATTGCGCGCAAGTCGGTCTCGTTGCCGATGACGCTGTGATGATAGGGATGGTCGGCCGGATACATATCCTCGGCGATGCCGATCCAGTCCTCGCCGTAAGGCGCTCCACCGCGCTGCCGTTTCTCGTTCAGGACGACGCTCACTTCGCGTGCGACCTTCGGAGGGGTCAGCGCTTCGGCCAGATAGCCCATTCGGTCCGCCTCCATGAACAATGTCCGTTCCAGCGCGGCGCGCGGAACCGTTTCATAGAAGATAGTCCGGTCCTGCGTCGTGGTGGCGTTGATCTGCGACGCCCCGAGGTCGTTGAGCACCTTCACCGAATTCTCCGGCCAATGCGCACTTCCGTCGAGCATCAGATGCTCGAACAGATGTGCATAGCCATATTGACCGGGCTTTTCGTCCTTCGATCCGACATTATAGACCACTACCGCAGTTACGATAGGCACCTGCCGTGACGGCTGAATAATGACCTTCAGTCCGTTGGCCAAGGTAAACCTGGTAGTTGGTGTTGGCTGCGGGCTGGACAATTGGGTCGGCAACTCAGTAGTTACAGAGGGTGTATTAGATAGTTTGGCTGGGGTCGCACCTAGGGCTGCAACGATCGCCAAAATGTTGGATACGGATGTCATGAACGGACTTTGCGCCTTGGCCACGGATCCTACGAGCAAAACCCTATAGATTGTGCTGATACCGCCATTAGCCGCGCTTATGCGAGGGTCTTCCGGTTTCACCCACCCTGAAGCGGACACGCGCGCGGCGACATTGCTCTTGGCTGCAAGCTTGCGCCCGTAGCGCAACGCGGTCGATGTTGAAGCCCAGCGCAGCGGCTGTGCAATGCCGACCCGTCCTCGCCGGGCGCAAACAGATCCTGCGGAGCCCTACGCACAGCGAATGGCTCGACAAAGCGCGCGCGGCGTCCTCGACCTTAACGATCGGCGTGTTGACCAGCCCCAGATCGAAGGCGCTCAGCGCCACACACCGGCAGATCCCGTTGACGCCTTGGCGACTAAGCGAGGCAGTCCCAACGGTGTAGACCGTCCTCGCAGGATTAGCCTTCTTGCCCTTGAGCTTCTCCTGCCAGCGCCGCGCGTGCTTTGGGATCGCCTCGTAAGCTATCGGAGGAACCGCGACGCGCAAACAACGCCAATCAAGGCATGCAGCCCCAAATAGCGGATGCGGACCGCGGCGTTGAAACGATCGAAAATCATAACGAGGCCAAGCTCACCCGGCCCCCTCCAGCGTGTTGGTGACCTGCTCCCCAGAAATCATGCCATTGGTAAGTTAGCTCGTCAGATGGAGACGAGTGATGCGGCGAGGCCGATTTACCGAGGATCAGATCATTGGCGTGCTGCGCGAGCATGAGGCCGGCGTGAAGACCGCCGACTTGTGCCGGAAGCATGGGATCAGTGACGCGACGTTCTACAACTGGAAGGCGAAGTACGGCGGGATGACCGTGTCGGAGGCGGCGCGGTTGCGGGCGCTCGAGGACGAGAACCGCCGGCTGAAGAAGCTGCTGGCGGAGTCGATGCTCGACGTGTCGGCGCTGAAGGATCTGCTGGGAAAAAACTGACCCGGTCTGGAGATCGCTACGCTGCGGTGGAGAAGCTGATGGCCGACCACAGCTTCTCCGAGCGTCGCGCCTGCAGACTGATCGGGGTCCACCGGTCGGCGTGGCAATATGAGCCGCTTCGCGGAAAGGACGATGCTGTCCGCGAGCGGATGCGCGAGATCGCGAACGAACGTCGTCGCTTCGGCTATCGACGGCTGGCGATCCTGCTCAAGCGGGAGGGCAAGGGCATGAACCTGAAGAAGGTGTATCGGCTGTATCGCGAGGAGCGACTGACGGTGCGCAAGCGTGGCGGTCGCAAGCGCGCGCTGGGCACGCGGGCGCCGATGGCGATCCCGCAAGAACCCAACCAGCGCTGGTCGCTCGACTTCGTATCGGACTCGTTGGCCTGCGGCCGGCGGTTCCGCATGCTCAACGTCATCGACGACTACAGCCGGGAATGCCTGGGATGCGTCGTCGACACCTCGCTGTCGGGTCGGCGGGTCGTTCGCGAGCTGAGCGCCATCGCCGAGCGTCGCGGGCTGCCGTGCATGGTGGTCAGCGACAACGTCCTATGTTGGGAAGCAGCGGCGGGTTTCAGCCAGCAGATATCCATGCGCCGACAACCATCGGCGCGGCATGCATTCTGAGCCAGATGGCTCCCACCGTCAACGGGATCGCTCTCTGCCATAGCAAACACAGGATCCAGCGGCGCCGAGGCGACCGTGGTCCTCACCATCCTTAAAACGAGATACGCACCCAGGTGGAAGGCCCGAACATTATCTACAGGGTCGCTCTCGCGCCCTCACGGCACATCAGAGAGGGGTCCTTCCACCTGGCATCCGACCGTTCGAGAAACGGCCGGTACTCTGTCCCCGTCTTGATGACGGCGTGAGCCACGCGCGCCATCTTGGCGGTGAGCGCCGTCATCGCCTTGCGGCGACGGTCGGCATCGTCCGCGTGCCCGGCAACATATCGTCCGAGCTTATCGCGGAAGCTATTGTCGCGCTGACGCGCGGCAACCTGAGCAGCCATCCAGAAAGTCCGGCGCAACCGTGCATTGCCGTACTTGGACAGCTTTGTGCGGCCTCGGAACGTGCCTGACTGACACGTCGCAAGATCGAGGCCGCAGAATTTCAGAAATTGGCGATGATGATTGAATCGGCGCAGATCGCCGGCTTCCGCCAGGATAGTCAGCGCGTTGATCGGGCCGATGCCAGGAATCTTGCGCAGCAGCTGGTAATCGACATGCTCGGCCAGCCTGTCATGGGCAAGCCGCTCTATCTCGTCACGTTGCTGAATGAGGCTGCGTCCCTGCGCGATGACCATGCGGAACATGGTAATTGCTGCCGAATCCTCCGGGACCGGCAGAGCCACCGAAGCGCAGGCCGTTTCGTATATGTCATTGATAAGACGGGCCTTGGAAACCTTGCGGCCGATGAGAGGCCAGGCCGCGGCCGAGAATGTTTCAGCGTCGAGCGCGGTGATGCTGGCAGGAGTGGGGAACCGCTCGATGAGCGCAAAGAACCAGTCGGATCTGCTGTTGCCGGCGAAGCGGGCGATCTCGGGGAAGTAGAGCGGCAAATAGTGGGTGAGGATTCGATGCCAGGTTTGCGTCTTGGCCTTGGAGATCGTCTCGTGGGTTTTCGACAGTTCCTGCAGGTCGTTGATCCCGGCCGCCAGCGGATCGACATAGCGCTGCGTCGCCCCGATCCTCAGCATGTGCAGGATGACCTGGGCGTCTTTGGAATCGTTTTTGTTTCAACCGTTGTGCAGTGCCTCGCGCGTGCGGGCCAGCGCGACCGACGAGATGAGGCGTAGCTCGAACCCCGCGGTCAGCAGTCTGTGCGCCAGCGTGCGATGGTAATTTCCGGTCGCCTCGAACCCGACGACGATGGGACGGCCGATGGCAGCGAGCTGTTCGGCAAAGTCGTCATAGTCCTTCTTGGTTGCCATGACGGTCATCCGCCGGCGCCGGCCGCCTTCCGGTCGCTCGATGAGGACTTCCTGCCGGTTCTTGGACATGTCGATGGCTACCAGCACGGCGCCAGCAGGCGTAGAGGTGAGCTTGGTCATGGTCGATCGGCCTCCAAAGTGTTGTCTCGACAGCTTCACTTTAGACACCCGCTGGCCGGCCATGGCTTGCTCTGATGAACCCTGCGGCCGCTTCGCGGCCTTGTCTCCATCAGAGCCACTGCGGCTCCCGAACCGGCGCTTCCCAATGTGCTACGGCACCGAGCTGACCAGTCATGCCGTCCTCGCCTGGTGTCAGGACACCGGGGTCGGGTGGCACTACATCGCCCCGGGGAAGCCGCAGCAGAATGGCTTTGTGGAATCGTTCAATGGTCGCTTGCGCGACGAGTGTCTGAACGAACACCTGTTCCCCTCGCTGGCTGCGGCGAGACGGATCATCGAGGCATGGCGGACGGACTACAACACCGTGCGTCCGCACAGCAGTCTTGGCGGGATGGCACCCGCCGAGTTTACGAACCGCCCCCGCCAGGGGCATATGGACACCGAAGCTAAGTTATCAGCGGCCTGAAAACGGGGAGCACGTCACCATCTAGCCGTAACTTGCGGCTAAATCGCGCCAAAGGAAAGTCCACACGGCGCGTGATCTTAACCTGGCCTTCCTAGTGATCCAAAGATTGGCTTTAGGCGCCAACAGTCAGATAGCTACCGTTCCCACCCGCAACTTCGTGGTTTTGACGGCACCACGGCGCCCCTCGGCGCAGACCCGGAAGCAGTCGTTGAAGCTCGAACAGGCGCTTCCCGAAATTGGCCTTTCGTTCATGCCCGAAGTCAGATGCCCGAAAGTCGAGTGCCCGATCACGAAGCCATCCAGCTCGAACGCATGAAAGGCAGACGCCCCTCCCAGGTGCGGTAGAGGAAGCAATAGCGGCTGTAGCTGTAGCCGGCCGGATGATCCTCGATATACTCGTCCCACAGCACCTGCAGGGTGACGTGCTTGCGCTTGAGCTCGCGATTGACCGCCGACCAGTCTGGCTCTGCCCGTTCCCGCTGTCCGCTCCGCGTTGCGGCTACTCCATAGAGCTCCCGTTCGGGCGCCGTGTCGGTCAGCACGTCCGGCAAAGGCCACGTTAACGCCGACGCCCGAAAGCGTTGCAGCATCACACGCACTCCCGTGCTCCCAACGCCCACTCGTCGCGCCACCTCCCGCGACGGCAATCCGCCGTCAAACGTCAGCCGCAAAATCTCACGCACCTTGCGCATCGCTATTCGCTCCGTCGGCATCGGCCACCCCCAAAAGGGAGCAGCCTGCGACGACCGGATCAGTCCGCAAAGCATCCTCGTTATGATCGCGATCACTCAGGAATCCTGATCGCGATCATCCAGGAATGCCGATCGCGATCACTCAGGAACCGTGATCGCCATCACTCAGGAATGGAGCGCGCGATCATCCAGGAATCCGCATGCTGAGAGGCTTGAGATAGTGCTGACCGGGAAACAGCCACCCATCGACGTGCAATACGCCCTCACGCCGACCCACTCGCCACCACTCCCGCAGCAACGCCAACAGCCCGACCGGGAGCATGGCGTTGCGATACCGCCCGCCCTTGCCGCGCTCGACCCGCAGCAGCATGCGCTCGCTGTCGACGTCGCGCACTTTGAGGGCGGAGACCTCGGCCGCACGCAGTCCGGCGCCATAGGCGACCGACAGCGCCGCCTGATGTTTGAGGCATGTGGTTGCCGCCAACAGCCGCGCCACCTCGTCCTGGCTCAGGACCACCGGCAACTTGCGCACGTGCCGCATGCGGACCAGCTTACGCGCCAGATCGGGCCGGTCGAGCGTCTGGGTAAAGAAGAACCGCAGTGCCGATACGATGGCATTCATGGTCGGCGCAGGCACGCCCAGGTCACACTGCTCGATCTGGAAGCGCCGAACCTCCTCCGCCGTTGCTGTGTCGGGCGAGCGCCCGAGAAACGTCGCGAACCGCCCGACGTCGCGAATGTAGTTCCGATGCGTCTCAGGACCGAAGCGGCGTATGTCCATCTCGTCAATGAGACGTTGGCGTAACGGGCTGACGGCAACAACGGGTATGAGGATGGTCATGGCAGGGCTCCTTTCGTGGAACCCCGATGCTCTGCCTGCTTCCCGTAGCGCTCAACCGATGCGCTACACCCGCGATGTCAATTCAACCGCGCCCCGCACGACCCTCCCGCGCAGCGGGTTCGTGCTTCCACAATGGCTGTCGAGCCGGACGTCCTGCCCCCTCCCCTACCCCGCAACCGTGTGAGGTTAGCGGATCGCGACAACCTTGACTTCAACGGCATCAGCGATCGTCTTCCAGTTCTGGTCGCTGGTCCACGCGGGCAAACCGTCGCGCTGTGCAAGTGCCAAGCAGAAACGATCGCCAAGGCTAAGCCCCGCCTCGGCGGTTGCCGCCCGCAGCCGCCCGGCGATCTGCGCAAGCGCCTTGTCGGCCGGCACGACGGTCAATGGCAGTGGATCGAGCATGGCATCGACTTCGCGCTCGGGCATGCCCGCATGGATGAAGTGGCTGACGACCTCGGCATAGTTGACGCTGCTCACCCGCGCCCCACCAACCTCGGCCGCGACCTTTGCCGCTCCGCGTTCGCCCTTGAGCATGGCGATGATCGCAGACGCATCCAGCACCACGCTCATTCGCCGCTCTCCTCCCGACGTCGGGCAAGAAAAGCGTCAACGGATGCCTCGGGGTTACCGCCGGTGTACTGCTTGGCCAGAGCCTGGGCGCGTGCCACCGCTTGGCTCGCCGTCCGCAACACCACGCCATCGTCGGTTTCATCTAGGTAGACCGCACCACCGCCACTCAGACCAAGACGCTTCCGGACGTCTGACGGCAGGCTCATTCGCCCGTTAGGCGTAATGTTGATTTGCACAGTCATATTGGCACATCTGCCTCTGTGGATTACACCAGCGTTGCATAGCCCAGGTGGTCACCTATGGCAACGATCTCACCCCTGTGCCACCATCTTATTCCCATGTCTCTGATGGTATCATGTGGTGCGCAGCCACGACCCTGACATATAACATATTCGACAGGTGCGTTTTGGGTATGCCTTTTGCAGACCCCCCAATCGCTGGTACTTTATTACCGTCCTGACAGCGTAAAAAGGACTGGACTAATAAGTACCACATATAGCAGACTGCGGCATGTTCATCCGAGCCTATCTTCGCGCATCTACCTCCGAACAGGATGCGTCGCGCGCCAAGAGTGCCCTCGACGTGTTTGCGACGGAGCACGGGCTTAGGATTGCGGCTCGCTATGTCGAAAACGAAAGTGGTGCCAAGCTTCACCGGCCCGAGCTGTTCCGCCTGCTATCGGATTGCGAGCAGGGAGACGTGCTCCTGGTCGAGCAGGTTGATCGGCTTTCTCGCCTGACCTCACCGGACTGGATCAAGCTGCGCAATCTGCTCGACACCAAGCAGGTCCGGATCGTCGCGCTCGACCTGCCGACGTCCTGGATTCTGACGGCACCGACCGATGAGTTCACCGGCCGAATGTTCGCAGCGGTCAATGCCATGATGCTGGACGTACTCGCCGCGGTTGCCCGCAAGGATTATGAGGATCGCCGTCGTCGACAGGCCGAAGGCACTGCGAAAGCCAAGGCAGCGGGCCTTTATAAGGGACGCCCCGAGAACAAGACTCGCAACGCGGCGATCTCGAGCCTTCTCCGCGATGGCCGAAGCTGGCGCGATATAATGGATGCGACTGGGTGCAGTCGAACGCTGCTCGCCAAGATTGCTCGTGATCGCCGTCTACAGGCAGAGGCTGACGCAGCGATCCGGGCGGCTGAGCCAGTAGCGCATCGCTAATGTGTTCAGGCAGACTCTAGACCCTCATAATGAGGTGTCCATTTTAGCTGCTACCGACCCTGATTGAACGGGTCTCGTGTACCAAAGCCCATGCCCACTCAGGGTATACCCGGACTGACATAGAGGCCTGATAGGTTAGGCCCGATGCCAGAGCTCGCATTGTGTCACATCTCTTAAAGTGGCATAGGCTATTTAGAAGCATTGAGGAGGAGCGCCGCGATGGCTACGCAGTCCATAGACGTTAAAGTTGCCAGTAACGGTCGGATGATTCTGCCAGCATCGGTTCGCAAGGCGATGGGGCTCCACGGAGATGCGAAGGTCATTTTGACGGTTGAGGACGATCAGGTCCGTCTGTCGCCGATCGGTCACGGGGTTTCTCGCGCTCAGGCGCTTTATCGAGAGCATGCCAAGCAGGCCCGAACAATCGACGACTTCCTATCTGATCGCAAGGCAGAGGCCGTCACCGAGGCAGGCGAGTCTTCGCATTCGGACCGGCAGGGAGATCCGGTATGACATCTGTTGTAATGGATGCATCCGCAGTGCTGGCGCTAGTTCGGGATGAACCAGGCGCCGACAAGGTCACACCTCACATCGGACGAGCAGCGATTTCCGCCGTCAACCTGCAGGAGGTTATCAAGGAACTTCTGCTTGGTGGTTTGGGCGCAGCCACCATCCGCGAGATCTTAGACGAGCTTCGTCTCGATGTACGTCCTCACGACGTGGAGGCCGCGTATGCGGCCGCTGAGCTGCACACTCAAACGAAGGAGTTTGGGCGCGGCCTTGGTGATCGCTCCTGTCTAGCGCTTGCGATCCTACTTGGCGTTCCTGCCCTCACTGCAGATCGCGAGTGGAAGAAGGTAAAGGCCAAAGGGCTCAAGATGGAGCATATCCGCTAGCAGCCGTCGCCAAAACCGGTCAGCTAAGGATTCCCGTTTTCCCGTGTCGTTTAGGCAATTTCGAGAAAATCGATTTGGGAACAGATTTCGAGAAAACGGCACCCAACACCAGTGCTTTTCAGGGCGTTAAGCTGGGGATTACCCACTCGACCTTCGTTTTTAGAAATTTGAAAGCGGAAGAACCGGCCCAGATAGGTCGGCTGCCCAATATCCGTAACTTGACACGTACCTTGTTACCGAACATCCTTTGACGATGGCCGACTATATCGAGTCTCACGGAAGCGCATTTCTAGCGCATCGACTGCGCCGCTCGTCGGACCGTATCGTCGATCAGATAAGCGGCGTTCTTCTCCAGCTAGGCCTCGACGTTCCACCGCGCGGCGCTTCGATGTTGTTGCTGATCGTCGAGCATCAACAGATCGGGGTGGTGGATATCTCGCGACGCCTGCGATTGTCGCACCCGCTCATCGTCCGCATGGCGCGGGAATTTGAAAGCCGCGGTTTGGTCGAGATCAACGCGGATCGGTCCGATGGTCGGCGACGAGTTCTAAGCCCGACCGACAAGGCGCGTTATGAGGCTGCCGCGCTTCGGACTTTCAATGCGAATCTGGAAGCGATGTTCGATGACCTGTTTGCAAACATTGATGCTTCTTTGATCTCGGTCCTCGATCGCTTCGACGCTCAACTTGATGCTTCACCGATCCCAACGCGCCTTGCCAACCGGAAATCGACCAAGGAGTAATCGATGTCCCGTCGTCGCGATGTTCTCATGATGCTCCTTCCTTTGATGGCTATACCCATGCCGCAGTCTGCCAATGCCCAAACGGCTCCGCCTTCACCGGCTCCGATCCTTGACGCAGCCACACGTCGTGAGATCGTGAACACGTTCGCCCGCGAGATGCGAGAGCGGTATATTTATTCGGAAAGAGTTGATCAGGTAGCGGCACAGGTGACTGCGGCGCTAGGCGCAGGCAAGTACGACGGCGCCAAAACGGCGACAGATCTTGCACGCAAATTGTTTATCGACGCGGTCGCTATCACGCACGACGCGCACTTGGAAATTTTTGGTCCGGAGGGGCCGCATGCACCCCCGGCACCACAGACCAAGCCCCCGGAAAGTGCTGAAGCAGGGCTCACGCGCGCGGACAAGTTGGCGGGCGGCGTCGGGTACATTGAAGTGGTTGGCTTTCCCCAATTGGACTCGTTCAAGCGGGTTATCAATGCTGCGATGTCTGGTCTTTCTGGCAGTCGCGCGCTCATCATCGACGTCCGGAGGAATCATGGCGGTGACCCGGAATCGGTCGCTTACCTCCTGAGCTTCTTGGTTCCGCCTGATCTGCCGATCAGCGACATCGTTTTTCGAACCGCAAAGACGAATGAGACAACGCGGCTGAGCTTCCGAAGCGTTCGCACGCCAGTGTCTTTCCTGAGAGTACCTGTCTACGTGCTCACGAGCAGAGATACCTTCTCGGGCGGAGAGGAGTTCGCCTACGACATTCAAGCGCTCAAGCGGGGAACCTTGATCGGCGAAACAACAGGAGGTGGGGCCAATCCGGCAGGGCTGAGCGACCTAGGCCATGGTCTCACTGCAGTTATCCCGATCGGCCGAGCGGAAAATCAGATAACCAAGACCAACTGGGACGGCGTTGGCGTTCGGCCAGACGTGGCCGTCATGAGGGTAAAATCGAAGAAGCGTCACCATTGTTGCCGCTTGATCCTGGTCAGTAAGCTATACTTGGGCCTTTCACGAAACCCGATCGTTGATCGGAATGGAGGCACGGCGACTGCGGACGAAGACTAACCAATGATTTTCCTCAAGCCAGAAATGTTATTGCCCCGAATGATGCCGAAGATGGATGCAACATGGCCGCCCTCAATCAACCCAGTAATCAACACCGTGTTGGGAGGTGAGGTCGTGCTAGTATGGAATGCTTCGTGGTCATTGACGTGATCGCTACGGTCGTGACTGCCTTTTTTGCAGCATCTAGTGGTCAGACTGTCATTACACCGAATATTACTGAATTCGATCTTGAAAAGGTTCGCCACAAAGACGCAACTTGCGTCGACCGCAGCCCGTCAGATGACATAATCGTTTGCGCTCCTAAAAACATGAACATTTGGATATCTCCAGCCGATGAGGCCAGATATGCACCGAAGCCACTTCGCGGAGAGTTCACCGGACCGCTCAATTCAGAAACAAAGGTCCATGTTATTCAGGGACCAAGCCCAATTGTCGTGACACCTGCCGCAGCAGTAACCTTTAAGTGGAGGTTTTAGTAAAAATCGTTAAACGAGTTATATAATATTAAAAGACCTGAGTTTCGAACGAGAAAATGTAAAGTCTGATGCTGGCTGGTATTCCTGAAAGTTACTTAGCACATGGTTCTTTGGATACTTGTCGCTCTACAAACAGCGCCGGCTCTATCCGATGCTCAAAATTTCGACCTTGCAAAGATACCGAACCGTCGCAGCGCCGCGCTGTCTGCCCTCACGGTCGAACGTTGCAACGATGACGTGTCGGGTGACGAAATTGTCGTCTGTGGAAGAAAAAAAAGGAATTATAGATCGCCGCTTCCAGACGAACGTGTAAGCGACCGAGGTCGATCCGTTGGTGAAGCAATGACAGGTTCAGATGCTTTAAGACCTGCTGGCCGATGTGGCATCTTCGAAGGCGAGAGGCGCTGCAACAGGCAGGAGGCGGCTCAGTACGGATATGGTAACGGTCGTGATCCAATTACGGTGCTAATCCGCATCGCCGGAAAGATATTTAATCCAGAAGCTAACTAGGCTTTGATCCACGAATACCTTGGCGCTGTTTTGCAAGCTCTCCTATAAAAACTACCCGCTTATCGACAAGACAGATAGAAAGATCGCGCTTAACGCTTTCCTTCATCGAAACGCGAACATCTTTTGGAAGAGATTTTTCGTCGGTTGCGGCAATTCGGGATGCCAACTGATCGGCACAGGCCTCAAACGCTCTGCAACCAAGAGTGTCGATATCCCGATCGCCACTCGAAGTTTTGGTAGAACAGCGTAGCTTGCTCCCCCGGATTGCATACCTACCTGTCCAATTTGACAACCGCTGCCCAATGACCACGATTTCCGTTTGTTCGGATCCGACTATGGCTTGTTGAGCCAGGAGCAAAGCGGCCGTTAGGATCAGCATGTACCCTCCAGGTTACCCGCCTGTTGGCTACAAGCGACGATGCGGCAAACGATATCAGGCGCGGCATCGAACGCCAGCTTTCTTGATATTCGATCCTATTTCGAGAACCGAAGCTAGTACGGGTCGCGTCGCAAAAGGGGACCCTTAAGCAACGCCAGAGACCCGCTCACAGCCAGGTCATTCATGCCCTCTACCGAATTTCTCGATTGCTGCCGTTCGTCAATGCGGTAGGCTTTGTCGATGGACATGTTCATGACATTCATCGCTGAAGATGTTGTCGGTTGGGTGGATGATCGGTTCGGTCGAGCAACCGCATGGATCGTCAGCATCCTTGCCGTTCTGGCGCTGACTGGCGGGGCAATTACCCTTGCCGTCTACCTGATGGGTTGATGTCGAGATCGCCCAGTTGCGGACATTGCTGCCAAGATGGACAAGGCTTCTATGTCCGAACCGCTCGACGCTATAGTTGACCGCATTGATACAGGCGCTTTTCTACGCCGCAGCCATTCCATCGTCCGCCCTTTAGTCGAAAAGCTGGTCACCCTATCGCCGCTTGCCTCTGAGGTAGTGGCAGCGTTCGACCAAGGGACGGGGGACAAACCGATCTTCTGACACGGCTGTGGACGGAAATCGAAAGCCTGCCGCTGGATCGGCAGGGTGGCCGTCGAGCATAGTCATCAATTTCTATGAGATCCGCGATCGTTCTGAACGCGCGCAGCGCGTTCCCCAAGCGTCGCGTATTCTGACGCCGAATTGAGGCGCTGTTTCTTCTGTACGGGATCGACAGTCAGTGCCGCCGCCTCCAATTGCTCCTGCGCTCGCCGAGCATAATAATTCGTATCGTTGTCCACCCGGCCCCCGGTCGATGCGTCGCACGCAAAAGGATGTCCTTTACATCAGGATGATCGAGTGTTTCGGCGAGATAGAACCATATTGGACTAGTTTCAGGCGCGACTTGACTGGTCTCGCCCCCCGCCGGCCGTAAGGTATTCATTATCTATCAAGCGCTTAGCTTATTATTTTTTGCGCTGGGCATTGCCGACCGCCTCGCACCCACTTCCTACATCATGAGGGCATGGTGGTAATGGATGAGGAGCGTCAGGAATAATACGAGGACCCATTGCATAACTCCGGATTATAGCAATGTCCTTCTTCGAAGCTGGCATCTGTACGGGACCAATACCTCTTATCTTTGTGCTAGGTTTAACAGTCTGCTTAGATTGTATCTGAGCAAAGGCTATCTGCGAAGTAGATATTGCCATGATCATAATGCCGAACTTCAAGTTTATTTCAGTTTTCATAGCGGTCGATATCCAAAAGGGGGCCAATTTGAATAAACATTCAGAGGGCTGATACTTATTCCGATTGCATCGGCAATATTTTTTGCAATAGTATTAGTGTATGCCTCTTGGCCTTCAAAAAATTCGTTACCCTTAGCATACGCGCCACTAGCCGTATTATTAGCTATTGTATCTTGATAGCTGTTCACCATCCAAGATCTTGTTAGTAAGCCAGTTTGCGTATTATGGCTAACTTTATGTAAAAGGAGATAATTTATCCCTTCTTGACCATACATCATGTAATGAGCTAGTTCTCTAAAATCTATATCGAATCTGTCACCGTAGTTCGCTCCCGCATATCCATTCCCATATGTACGTCCTGTAATGTACGCTCTCATTCCATCTAATTTAGATAGCAATTGGTTTCCGGTTATTTGTTCACCAAGGCCTCCAAAAATTGTTTGTAAGCTGCTTATTCCTGATATTAGATTTCTAAATTGAGTATAATATTCTGAGAACTGACTGACGACACTATCGATCAGCTGCCTGTTCAAATCTCTTGGAGAAGTATTATCTACGATCAGATTGGCGTATGGTCCAAATTGCCAAGTATCATCGCGCTCGGATGGGTCTAAGTTATTCCAATATTGGTTGAAACTCGATAGAGAATCATAACTAATTGCCCCGGGTAAGCGGTTTACAATTATGACAATTTCAATTGGAAGCGGTGTTGGATTACTTGCCATTGCGAATCATCCCAAATGACAAAATTTAACACTTCTGAAAATTACAAATAATATAAATCCGGTAATTGGCAATAGTCAATAGAATTTCGGTATGACCATAACTACAATCATAAGACTCGTGAAGTTCTCAAATATCCGTACAAGGTTGGCGTGTGAAACTGTTGAAAAATCTAGATCGTATACGATAGTTGGTCAATGTGACGTCAAAGGATACCAGTCAGATCCGGTCCGATCTGGTCCTAATCTGCATCTCAGGCTGCCCTTTACAGATGTAATATAATGCGAAAGCTGCATGCGGATTTGTTTTCGGGGACGCTGTGCATTCTTCGGGTCTAAGTTTCATCACCAAACCGCGTCGGGCAATTCCGCGCCGCCTTGCTCATCGCGGCCTGTATGTATGCAACCGCGACAACCGAAGGAAGGTGACGAGATAGATCCGCTTCTACTGGCGCGGTTTGGTTTCGCCCCCCCCTGCCCTACGGCTGATCTATTTGGCGATCGGTCTCAGCGATGTTCGTCGCCCAAGACGGGCTTTTGCTTTCCCGTTTGGTGTCATAGCTCTTAGCGCCCTACCCTTCCGCCGCGATCCGGACGGTGTTGCGGCCGAACCGACCGTTGAGGCCGTCGGTCGCTGCGAGCAGCGGAGCAGCCTTCGTGTCGATCGTGGCGAACAGATCGGTTTGCGCCTCCCCGGCCGCGTGGAGCCCTTCCAGCATCACCCCGCATTTCGTGTAGATCGAGCTCGGCACGAACATCGAGTCCATCATATTGCTGGCGACGCTGGCGATCGTGCGCGGGTCATGGGTTGCCGGCGACAGTCGGGCCGATAGCGAGGCAGAAGGCGCGTTCGGTTTGTACCGGCTCCCATGCGCGAACGCGATTATGCGTGACGCGACCAGCCCTTGCGCGCGGATCTCAGCGGCGCGGGCAGCACGCCGCACCATAGCTTCGCGCAGCGAGTCCGGATCGCGGACTAGAGCGTTGCGCGCCTTGCCCTTATTCAGCCCGGCCTGGGTTCGCCTGCGCAGATCGATGTCCTGCAGCTGCGAATTCCGACCGAAGCGGGCCGGGTAATCCAATGCGAAGCGGGCCGTCATTCCAACGTAAAGCGGGCCCCCGTTCCGATCTGAAGCGGGCCGCCATTCCGACGCGAAGCGGGCCACCATTCCAGTGGCAAGCGGGCCGGGTCGGTGGCGACATTTAGGAGACCTGTTCGGGTCAGCAACTGCGGCAGAAGTCTCGTCCTTTGAACAAGGATGGAGGGGCTGATGCCGGCCAAGAGAAAGCTGACTATGCGATACTTACGGCGGATTCTGCGCCTTCATCACGAAGGGACACCGACGCGCGATATCGTGCGCGTCGCCGAGCGTCCTCTTGGCATCTTCGAATGGCCAAGGTGGCGAACAAGGAGACCGCCAGCGTCGTCTCGGCCCTGATCAAGCAGGCGCGCAAACTGCCTCGCGAGCTCTATCAGTCGCTGACC
>NZ_QAOF01000003.1 GCF_003050745.1 Sphingomonas sp. PP-CE-3G-477
ACTCCCCGCGCTGCCACCGGTCCCAAATCTCGGATCGCTGTGCCGCCGAGTAGTAAATCCGCTGACGCTGCTTCATCCCCACACTCCTCCTCCTCCTCAAAGAATGAAGTGTTGCGACCACCCGTTGAACCCACCGCGGTTCCCAGTCAGGAAGTTGCAGAAGCGCCCTACGGTGTCTTGCTGGCGTAAGCGCTGATCTAAGCTGGCGGTTCATGCTCTAGCCGATAGTCAACTTTCACCCGTCGCTCACGAGCCCATCGGTACGCCAATATGGGGCCGAACTTCGTCGCGACCGCAGGCATGGCCGAATAGGCCACGTCGGCTTGTGCCCGTGCGAGTGAAACGAACCCGTAGCCTGCTAACGGGAATAGGCTGATTAGCGGTCCGATCGTCGTGGCGTTCAATCGGTTGGCGTGAAGAAGGATGATCGCGGGCATCTCGCCGTCGAGAACCTTGCGGCCCAGCTCTCCATAATAGGAGATCTGAACGCGAGTATGGTCTAGATAGGCCCGCTCGATCCGCTCCGTCATGGCGCGCATCGCGTTTAGCGAGGGCGCGTTCATAGGCGCTTTTGAACAGTAATCGGATGTGTCGATTGTCAATGCGGCCAGTCTGTAGCCATGACTGGCGAGAAGCGTTTTGATCGCGAGCCGCTTGGCTTGGGTGTCGCCGACATGGTTGTAGGGAAAGCTGAACAACGGGATGGGACGGTCGCTCGATGCCGCCAGTGATCGCATGGTTGCTTCACCCTTCAACACCTAGCGATCGTGATCGAGGGGAAAGCTTTTCTGATTTCCCGCTTTGGGAAAGATAGCATCTGCCCATGTCGGCTATCGCCACCTACCTGGCCGAATGCGGACCGACCGTTTTTCTCTCCCTTTAAGCCGCCTAGCCAATGGATCAGCCGTCGAGCTCTGCCGTCCAGCCCGATAAACAAATGTAGAAGTCGGGTGGCTGGCAAGGGCAGCTAAATGTCCACTTGTGGCTCGCCTCACGAAGGCCGCTAGAGTTTTAAACAGCGTTTTCTGGTTGGCTACCGTGCTGCCCGTGACCGGTATCGTGCACTGCGTATCACGCGATAATTGCGGCTTCGAATGTCTCGTTGTGCAGCGCGGGACAGGGGCGTTCGCGTTGGACCCATTCGAGCGTATGTGCGCGCACGGATCAGCCCATTGTGGAGATCAGGTGCTTCATGCTTGGCAGTGTCCTGGACCAAACGGTCTTGGCTACATAGCGTATCGCGAACAGCAATGTTGCGTCGGCCTGAGGGAACAGCTGGGCTCCAGCCCCAGCGCATCATGCTGAGGCAAATTCCGCCTCGTCGTCCGGTCGCGCTGAACTGTTATGTCTATGCCCGCACTCTGGAGCTCTGATCCGGCCAGTTCGAGGTGCACCCATCGACACGCAGAGGTCTGGTTTTCATCGAACATCGCGTCGCATTACGGCCAGCGTGGCACGAAAGGGATCTGAACACGCTAGTCGTCGGGAAATACCTCGCGCAAACAGTTCGATTAAATTATCTTATAATAAACTAGGGAGAATGTGATGCTAGGATTTACCCGCCGCTCGGTGTTAGGCCAAAGCGCGCTCGCATTGACCGCAGTTGCCAGCCCGGCACTCGGCGCAACCGCAAGGAAATCCTCTGTGGATCCGCGACGCCCGCGATTACGCGAGCGGCTTGCGGACTGGCGTTTCGCTCTTGGTCATGCCGCGGATCTCGAGCGCGATTTCGGGTTCGGTCGTAACCAGCGGACCTTTGCAAAGGCGGGGGCGGCCACCTCGGATGCCGCCGTGGCAGCGTTCGACGACAGTAGTTGGCAACGGGTCCGCATCCCGCATGATTGGGCCGTCGCACTGCCATTCGCACCGCCCGCCGCGCCTGCCTCCAAGGATACCGAGGACGCGGTCGCTGCCCACGGGTTCAAGGCGATCGGTCGTCAGCATCCGGGGAACAGCGTCGGCTGGTATCGCTGCCCGATCGCCGTCACCGCTGCTGACCGCGGTCGACGACTATGGCTCGAGTTCGATGGCGTGTTCCGGAATTGTCTGGTGTTCGTGAACGGCCACATCGTCGGTCGCAACGACAGCGGCTACGCACCGTTTCGTGTCGAGATCGACGATTTTCTCAACTTTGACGCCCGTGAAGGAGACAGCAAAAACGTCATCACCGTGCGGGTCGATGCGACTCTTGGCGAAGGCTGGTTCTACGAAGGCGCGGGGATCTACCGCCATGTCGATCTGGTACGCGCCGATCCGGTGCACATCCCGCAATGGGGTACTGTCGTCCGCAGCGACGTTCAGGAGGACGGCGCGCAGGTCAGAGTCGCGACCGAGATCGTCAATACCGGTGACACGCCGGTCAACGGCATCCTGCGACAGCGCGTGATCGGCCCCGACCGCCGGCCGGTCGGGCAAGTGCGGGACAGCGCGTTCACGCTGGCTGCCGGCGCCCGCGTCACGCTCAACCAGCAAGCGCAAGTGGCCACGCCTGCCTTGTGGTCGGTCGAAGCCCCCAAGCTCTACACCGTCGAGGCCGAGATCGTCGTCGGCGATCATATTGTCGACCGCTACGACACGGCGTTCGGGATTCGCACGATCCACTTCGACGGCGCGCGCGGATTCCTGCTGAACGGCAAGCCCGTCAAGCTGCTTGGCAGTTGCAACCATCAGGATCACGCCGGCGTCGGCACGGGCATTCCCGATGCGTTGCACGCATGGCGTGTCGCACAGCTGAAGGACATGGGATCGAACGCCTGGCGGAGCGCGCACAACCCGCCCGCGTCCGCGCTGCTCGACGTGTGCGACGCGGCGGGCATGCTGATGATCGTCGAGGCGCGCCTCAATAGCAGCGACGACGAGGCGATGGCGCAGCTCGACCGGATCATCCGCCGCGATCGCAACCGGCCCAGCGTCATCGCCTGGTCGCTCGGCAACGAGGAGCCGCAACAGGGTTCGACCAAGGGCGCTCGCATCACCGCCGAGATGCAGGCGGTCGTGCGGACGCTGGACCCGACGCGCCCGACGACGTTCGCGTTCGACAATAGCTGGGATACCGGTGCGGCGAAGATCGTCGACGTCGTGGGCTTCAACTATCGTACCGACAAGATCGAGGCGTTCCACGAGCGCTTCCCCGACGTGCCGACGATGGGCACCGAAACCGGCAGTACCGTTTCGACGCGCGGCGCGTACGTCAACGATGCCGCGGCGCACGTCGTCCGCGCCTATGATAACGAACATCCGTGGTGGGCTTCGACCGCGGAAGCGTGGTGGTCGATCGCGGCGACTCGGCCCTACATCGCCGGCGGCTTCATCTGGACCGGTTTCGATTATCGCGGCGAGCCGACGCCGTTCGCGCAATTCCCGAGTATCTCAAGCTATTTCGGCGTGCTCGACACCTGTGGGTTCCCTAAGGACAATTATCACTACTACCGCGCGTGGTGGCGGCCGGACCTGCCGCAGGTCCATCTGCTCCCGCACTGGACCTGGCCGGGTCGCGAGGGGCAGCCGATCGAGGTCTGGGCGCACGGTAATTGCGATGAGGTCGAGCTGTTGCTGAACGGCCGCTCGCTCGGTCGCAAGCCGATGCCCCGCAACGGCCACCTTGCCTGGAGCGTGCCCTATGCACCCGGCCGGATCGAAGCGCGTGGCCTCAACAAGGGGCGGCGCGTGGCGACGTCGGTGCGCGAGACGGCGGGCGCGGCGGCAGCGGTGCACCTCACCGCGGATCGCCGGATCGTGACGGCGGATGGCGATGACGTGGTCATGCTACGGGCCGAAATCGTCGACGCGCGCGGACGTCCGGTGCCCGATGCCGATACGCAACTCACGTTCGAATGCAGCGGTGACGCAACAGTGATCGGCGTCGGCAACGGCAATCCGACCAGCCTCGAACCCGATGTCGCAAGCCGACGACGCGCATTCCACGGGTTGGCCCAGGCGATCGTTCGCGTGGGTAGCCGCGCCGGACCGTTCGATGTCGTGGTGACGGGTGAGGGGGCTAAGGGCGCATCGCTCCGGATTACGGCGATGCCGCCGGCCTAGGTCGGATGGCATTCAGTCTAAGCTGACGAACCTCGCCAATTTGGTTTGTGTCGTACGTGTTCGGGCTTCAACGGTGCCGCAAATTTGGTAAATTTGGGTTGCCCAACCGGGGAGCCTGAACCCGTTTGTCGGTTACCCCTCTTCGACACGTAGAGTCTGGTCATTCCCGCACAGACGGGACCCAGAGACTCCAACGGTCGCGATAACGTTCGGGAAGTTTGCGAGTATGGGGCCCGCCTGTGCGGCAATGACGGGCCCGCGTCATAAAGGGATGGTCGCCGAACCAAACCGGGGTGACGGAGCCGTCTTGGGAGCTGTCGCGGGACAGACGTAACGATCGATTCGGCATAGGCCGGCCGATATTTTACGGCCGGCCAGGTGATCTTTTCGGCATCACGACACCCTCTGACCGCACCCCGAATATTCCCTGTTGCGAAATGTGTCATATATATCATACAAATAATATCTGGCTCCAATGAGGGTCGATGTAGGGGAGTGATGATGCGCAACAGGTTCATGTTGCTGACTGCGGTCAGCCTTTTGTCTCTGGAAGGGGCCGCAACGGCACAGTCAAATCAAGGCGGATCGACCAGCGCATCTCCCACTGTGGACGCGGCGTCGCCGGTTCCCGCAGAGGCTGCATCGACCGATATCGTGCCGGCCATGGGCTCGGCTCCGACAAGTGTTGTTCCGCAAGCGACGACCGACGAGATAGTCGTCACCGGCTATCGCCAATCGCTGCGTACCGCGATCGCGGGTAAGCGCAACGCTGACCGTGTCCAGGAGGTGCTGTCGTCGGAGGATATCGGCAAGCTGCCCGAAGCCAGCATCGCGGAGTCGCTCGCGCGCCTGCCGGGCCTGACCACGAACCGCGATCGCGGCAACGGCACCCAGATCGGCATTCGCGGGCTCGGCCCCAATCTGGTGAGCACGCTGCTCAACGGCCGCGAGATCGTCTCCGCCGAGGGCAGCCGCAACGTCCGCTACGAGCAATATCCGGCCGAACTGATCAACGGCGCGTCGGTGTTCAAATCGCCGACCGCAGCGCAGGTCGAAGGCGCGATCGCCGGCCAGATCGATCTCCGCACGATCCGCCCGCTCGATGTCAGCGGCACTAAGATCGTCCTGAACGCGCGTGCGATCTACAGCGACCTTGCAGGCGACGTGCAGGATTCCAAGCCGTGGGGCTATATCGCCAGCGCGTCGTATATCGGACAGTTTCTCGACAATACGCTAGGCGTCGCGGTCGGCTATTCGGGACGGCGTCAGTCCGTTGCGACGGTTCGGACCAACGTGTTCCGCTACACCAACAGCTTCGCGGACCTTAACGGCGATGGCCAGGGCGACGACCAGATTCCGTTCGGTTTTGAGGCCCTCTCGCGCGGTGGCGACGACATTCGTCATGGCGCGCTGGCAGCACTGCAATGGCGGCCGAGCAGCCAGTTCGAGGTGAATGGCGACTTCTTCTACAGTCGCGTGAAGTTCGACGAGACTCAGCGCGGCCTGCGCGTCGAGAACCTGCCGTTCGGCAACACGCTGACCAATGCGACCGTCCAGAACGGCTATGTCACCGGCATCACCACCACCAATGCAAACACCAACTTCGGCCAGGTCGTGCGCGGCGTGAACGAACTGTTCTTCTTCAAGGACGATCTCTACGCGGGCGGCCTGAACGCCAAGTGGAGTCCGGAGGGGTGGGAGATCACCGGCGATGTTGGTTATTCAAAGACACATCGCGACCAGCAGTTTCTGACGCTGCGGACCGAACCGTTCGGCGTCAACGCGACTACCTCGTTCCTGACGAGCCCTGGCAAGGTGCCCACGATCGGGGTCAATGTCGATTTGACTGATCCGACGCTCAACCGGATTGCCGATTTCCAAATCCCGGCGAACGGCGGCGGCGCACCACTAATCAATGACGAGCTCTACAGCGGCAGCTTCGACGCGCGCCGCGAGATCGGCCAGGGGCCACTCGCCGCGCTGCGTTTCGGTGGCCGTTTTACCGACCGCTCGAAGGACTATACGCAGCGCACGCAGTTCGGCTTCATTGATCTCGCGGCGCGCACGACGGTTCCCGCCAGCCTGCTGAATGCGCCGTATAGCTTCTCGGGTGCCTATGCGGGCCTGCCATCGGTGCAGTCGATTGACATACTCGGCGCGGTCAACCAGCTGTTCGGGCCAATCAACCCGACCACGTCGGTGTTCGATCAGCAATCGAGCTGGAAGGTCGGCGAGAAGACCTATGCGGGCTACGCGCAGGTCGATCTCGCCGGAGATATCTTCGGGCTGCCGTTCACCGGCAATTTGGGCCTGCGCGTCATCCGTACCGAGACGCTGTCGCAGAGCACGCGCGTCGACCAGACGCAGTTGCCCGATGGCTCCGCGCCGGTGACCGTCACGCCGGTTTCAGTCGCGAACGAATTCACCGACTGGCTGCCGAACCTCAATCTAACGTTCAAGGCGACCGACAAGCTCCAGTTCCGCCTCGGTGCAAGCCAGGCTGTATCGCGGCCGCCGCTCGACGATCTGAGCGCAGGGTTCGGCGTGTTCACGTTCGGTGCGCCGGCGGCGTTCGGCGGCAACCCGCTGCTCGAACCGTTCCGAGCTAAACAGCTTGATGCCACCGTCGAATGGTATTTCGACCGCGACAGCGCGCTGACCGTCTCAGGGTTCTATAAGAAGCTCGGCACCTATATCGTTCCGCAGGTCACCAGCATCTTCGTACCCAACCCCGCCGGCGGTCCCGATCTGGAGGGTACGTTCCGCCAGCCGGTCAATGGCCAGGGCGGCGAGATCAAGGGCGTCGAAGTGTTGTTCCAGAAGGCCTTCACCTTCCTGCCGGGCGCACTCAGCGGCTTCGGCGTGTATCTCAACTACAGCTATACCGACAGCAACATCACGGTGGACGAGAGCGACAACGCGATCGGTACGATCCAGCTGCCGGGGCTGTCGAAGCATGTCGGTAACGCCACGCTCTACTACAGCAAGGCGGGCTTCGAGGCGCGGGTCGCGTACCGCTATCGCAGCAGCTATGCGACGGAACTCGGCGATACCGACCGCATCCTCTACACCGCTCCCGAAGGCGTGATGGATTTCCAGACGAGCTATGACTTCGGCAAGGATTCGAAGCTGGCGGGGCTCAAGCTGTTGTTCCAGGCGAACAACCTGACCGACGAGCCGTTCGAGACCTATTATGGCGATCGTAGCTTGCAGGGGCGGTACGAGAAGTTCGGACGACGGTTCCTGATCGGTGCGGGGTTCGAATTCTGATGCGCAACGCTCTTTTCACGCTCGCCCTGCTTTCGTCCGCCGCGAGTGCGCAGACCGCGCCGAGGCTTGTCGCGAAACCGGCAAGCGGGCTCTACCTCGGCGCCGACCTGTCCTACGTCAACGAGATGGAGGATTGCGGCGCTGTCTTTCGCGCGAAGGGCAAGCCGGTCGATCCGTTCACGCTGATGAAGGCGAAGGGCGGGAATATCGTCCGCGTTCGGATCTGGAACGATGCGAAGTGGACGAAGTACAGCGACCTCGCCGACGTGACGAAGACGATCCGGCGCGCGAAGGCGGCGGGGATGCAGGTGCTGCTCGACTTCCATTATTCGGACGATTGGGCAGACGGGGAGAAGCAGATCGTCCCCGCTGCCTGGGCGACGCTCGATACCGCGGCGCAGGCCAAGGCGCTCTATGCCTATACGCGCGACGTGTTGGGCAAGCTCGATGCGGATGGGCTGATGCCGGAGATGGTGCAGGTCGGGAACGAGACCAACCCCGAGGTTATGGGGCCGCTGCCGAAGGGCAACCTCAAGGACCACAAGATCGACTGGACGCGTAACGCGACGTTGCTCAACGCCGGGATCAAGGCGGTGCGCGACGCGGGCAAGGTGGCCAAGATCAATCCGCGGATCATGCTGCACATTGCGCAGCCCGAGCATGTCGCGGCGTGGTTCGACGATGCGACGGTGGCGGGGGTGCTCGATTACGACGTGATCGGAATCAGCTATTACCGCAAATGGTCGACGCGAACGCCTGCGCAGTTGGGCGAAACGATCGCGTATGCCAAGGATAGATACAAGGCCGACGTGATCGTGGTCGAGACGGCATACCCATTCAGCCCGGTCGGCGAGGATGCGTCGCCCGACCTGCTCGGATCGGATTCGCTGCTGCCGGAGTATCCCGCGACGCCGAAAGGGCAGCTGAAATACCTTGTCGACCTGACGCAGACCGTCGTGGACGCAGGCGGGATCGGCATAGTGTATTGGGAGCCGGCTTGGGTCTCGACGAAGTGCGGGACGCGCTGGGGCAAGGGCTCGAACTGGGAAAATGCGGCGTGGTTCGGCCTTGGGCGGCACGAAGCGTTGCCGGCGTTCGACTTCCTCGGGCGGCAATATGTGAAGCGACCGAAGTAGGGGCGGCAGTCTTCGACGTGAGTCCAATTTAACCTTTCATTGGTGCCATGAACGCGGTTGGCTTCGCGCCATATGTGCAGGCAATGACCGCGGCGGACCGAGCCTCAGCCGATGGCGGTCATCATCTGATTATGCTCTCTGCACGATACCGCCGAATGGCAAGATGCACGTATCTACGGCCCATATCGCGACCGCTTGCCCTTTCTTCTATTGCGGTGCCAATGCCCTGCGTTCCGCGCGCGGCCAGCAGGATCGAGAGCGTCGGCCCAGCGCGCAGTCGATCGACGCGAGTGCCAACAGGACTGTGCCGGACACCGGCATTCGCCTGCGGCCGTAATGGTCGCCCGCTACGCAATCCAGCAGAGGCCGCGCCTAAAGCGGCGGCAGATACGCGTTGATGATCCAGGAAAGGTCCGAAGCATGACCGCCAAGATTTTTGCCCATCGCGGGAAGCTCGACGTTGGTCACCGAGCCGTCGATAATGGCAAGGCACGAGGCCAGCATCGCCGCGGCCATCATCCAGACGGGATAGCGAACAGCTGTCGTCCGTGTGGCGTCTGCATGGGGGCGCCTGAAGCCGTGGGCGCGCACTACTTAGCGCGCCCAGGATGATCGTCACCGGCAACGGCACCGAACTGACTTCGAACGCAGTGCTCGCGTGGTCAGGCGGTACCGGCGTTGATTGGCATTACATCGTACCGAGCAAGCCGACGCAGAATGGGTTCGTCGAGAGCTTCAACGGTCGTATGCGGGACGAACTGATCAACGAGACGCTGTTTTTCACGGTCCGGCGTTCTTCACGGTCCGGCAGGCGCTCTCGATCCTCGCGCGCTGGGTCGACGATTACCGAGCGGTCGCACCCTTCGCCCCGCTACGCCTACGCCACGCCGGCAGCCTTTGCCGCCGCGCTCGAAAAGCAACGAACAGGTATAAACCCGACCGTTACTTCACCTGCACTCCCGCGCGACAACAAAGGCCGGTCTCCGCTTGCCGCTGGATGAACGGCGGGGGGCACGTCCAGGACGACGTCATGTTCGACAGCAATCTTATGCAGATAGGAACGGATCACCCCGTGCGAGGCGGACATATAAGATCACATTGTTACAAAGGATGAAATGTTACGACAGTAACAGTGCCATATTTACGACAGGCTTCTGAAAATTGCTGCAGCCGCGAGCATTCGCTTTACAGTCTAAAATGACTTGTCAATCTTACCCCATGCACGGGGCCCCTTGCTGAACGAACCGGTCTCGCCAGAGCAACATCGCTCGGCGGCAGTGAGGAATTATGCATGACGATAACGCGTGTTCGGTCCAGGTTTAATTGTAGCACAGCTTTGAAGGCCATTGCTCTAATCAGCACCGGTGTAATTGGTTTTTCATTCACCGCTAGTTCGGTAATGGCGCAGGATTTCCAGACGGTCGCGGCATCGGGGCGGATACAAGGCGCCGATGGAAAGGTCATCTCGGGCGCGACGGTAACTGTCACGTCGAATGTCCAAGGCTTTTCTCGTACAATTACTACTGGGCGCGATGGTAGTTACAGAATTCCGCAACTGCCGAGCGGGACCTATACGTTCACGATAACGGCGGCTGGGTTTGATACGTTTACCGATCCGACGGTATCGCTTTCCCAAAATTCATCTGGCAACGCGTTCACGCTTGTACCGGTTGGCGCCGCGAGCTCCGGCGATATCGTGATTGTGGCCAAACGCGTTGCAGTGGCGGACTTCGAAGGGACCACGACCGGTGCGGTCATCAATGTCGCGGACATTGCAAACCGCGTTCCGGTCGGCCGCGATCTCAACTCGATCATCCAATTAACGCCGGGCGTGTCTCAAGGCGATAGTGCGTTCGGAGCATTGCCATCGATCGGTGGCGCCTCCGTCGGTGAGAACCAGTATTTCGTGAATGGATTGAACGTCACCAATTTCCGTACTTTCCTAGGTGCGAACACGGTGCCATTCGAATTCTACGACTCGGTGGAAGTGAAAGATGGTGGATATCAAGCAGAATATGGCCGATCAACCGGTGGTTTCATCAGCGCGACGACCAGATCGGGAAGTAACGATTTTCACGCAGGCTTGGTTACTACCTATTCACCCAACGGTCTGCGCAGTAAATCACCCAACACGTTGACGGCTGACAACGATAAGGATTATTCTTCCGATCTGCGGTCGGACTTTTACATTTCAGGGCCGATCATCAAGAATCACCTGTTCTTCTACGGGCTGTATGAGGCCCGCGACGTCAAGACGGGCAATGGTGGCACGATCGACCGCAACGCGACGTACGTGACGTCGTCGACCAAGAGTCCGTTCTTCGCCGGGAAGGTCGATGCGGTCATCACCGATGGCCAGCGCCTCGAATTCACTTATTTCCGGACGAAGGGCGTCACCACCGACGTTGCCAACGTCTATGATTCCACGACCAATCGGATCGGAGATTACCTCAGCACGCAAGACAACGAGACAGGGGGGGACAATTACGTTGCCCGCTATACGGGACAGTTCACGAAGTGGTTCACCTTTTCAGCAGCGTACGGTAAAAGCCAGGATCGAACCAACGCGATCTCGGCAATCCCCGACATTTCCTATGTCGAGGACGATCGCGGCGACCCGTCGCAGGTGCCGGGGTCGAACCCGGATACGACGATCGAGACGCACAAGGATACGCGCGAGTTCTATCGCGCCGATGCCGATGTTTACGTGAATCTACTCGGCACCCATCATTTCCGTTTTGGTTATGACAGGGAAAATCTCACCACATCGGGCGAGACAAGCTACACCGGCGGCGCCTATTATCAGCTTTTTTCAACGACCAGCGCAGCAATTTGCGGAACGGCAGCGTCTTGCGATTACGTTCGCGGGCGCACTTTCGAAAGCGGCGGGACGTTCCATACCAAGAACGAAGCTTTCTACATTCAGGACAGCTGGTCGACGCTCAACGACCGGCTGACGCTGCAGGCAGGGCTTCGGAACGATCGTTTTGCCAACAACAACATCGATGACGTGACCTATTACAAATCGGGCAACCAGTGGGGCCCCCGTCTAGCGATGATCTTGGATCCGTTCGGTAACAAGCGGACGAAGGTCTACGCGTCTTTCGGACGATATTTTCTTCCGATCGCGGCAAACACCAACATCCGCCTCGGCGGTGCCGAATACGACGTCTATTCCTATTACAAGCTCGACGGGATCGGTGCGAACGGACAACCTATCCTCGGGACACCAATAACGCGTTCGGGATCGTGCATCCGTCCCGACACCACTTATGGCGTGACGAACAATTGCACGGTCGTATCGGACGGAACGACTGCAGAGACGGCGGCTACGGTGGCGCAGAACCTCAAGCCGCAGTCGGCCGACGAGTATATCCTCGGCTTCGAACAGAAGCTGGGCTCGCGCTGGACGCTTGGTCTCTACGGCACTTACCGGAAGCTTAACCGGGCGCTCGAGGACTCGGCCGTCGACGCCGCAGCACGTAGCTATTGCGTGGCGCAGGGCTTCGATATCGATGCGTGTTCCGCCATCTATGCCGGGTTCAGCCAGTATGTCCTGAACAATCCGGGCGCCGACATAACCACGCAGCTCACGCTGCCAGATGGCACGACGCCTACGGTGACGCTATCGAATATCGGCTATCCAAAGGCGAAGCGCGTATACAAGGCAGTAACCTTCAAGTTCGATCGCGCCTTCGACGGCGTTTGGAGCATCGGTGGATCTTACACATGGTCGAAGACCAAGGGAAACTACGAGGGTTCCGTGACATCCGATAACGGTCAAACCGATGCCGGCCTAACCCAGGACTTCGATCAGCCCGAACTCACCTATGGGTCGTACGGATATCTACCGAACGACCGGCGCCATAACTTCAAGGTCTACGGCAGCTACAAGATTGGCGATTGGTTGGTTTTGGGAGCGAACGGGAACATATCCTCCCCCCGTCACTTTGGCTGTTTCGGCGTTTTGCCTTCCGACCTGACGGACTTTGCGCAGACGATCAACGACGCTTACGGTGCTGCGTCACGGTACTGCCCGCTTGCGAACGGTGAAATCAGCGATGCGAACCCCATCGTGGAAGTGAGCCGCGGTACCGGCTTTCACACCGACTGGATCACGTCGCTCGATCTCACGGCCGGCTTCACGCTGCCTACCGATGCCTTTAACGCCGTGTTGCGCTTCGACGTCTTCAACGTATTCAATTCGAAGGGTGTGACCGACGCTAACGAGTTCGGCACGAACGCTGACGGTTCGGTTCGCTCTGACTATCAAGCTGCTACCGGCTATCAATCACCACGTTCGGCCAGAGTCCAGCTTCAGCTCCGCTTCTAGGAGCTATCAATCTTTGGGGAGGCATAGCTTCCCCAAAGATTAGAATAGATATAAAACGAAGCTGTCTTGTCGGGCATCGGTGCGTAAGTGGATAAGATATTGCTATCATTTCTTTCGCTAGAGACGATGTATTCACCGGCTGATGAGCCAATTTCCGCGTATGATTTGGCAATGTTCGATAAAGCGCGCCTGCTATTACGTTGAGTTGATGAGGTCTTGCCGACAACATCGCGCTTTTCGACGCACCGGTCGACATGGAGCGGACGTTCGCGGCGGCGACCGCGGCATCGATACACGACGACATCCCGCGAGTGCCGATCGCGTACGAAACGCTGGTGGGCGACGTGGGGCAGGCGTTGTCGGGGAGCTAGAAGCAACGCGTGCTGCTTGCCCGTGAGTCAAACCGCCAACCCGAATACTGGTGATGGGCGAGGGCACGGCGCATCTCGACAGCGCGTACGAGCGGGCGGTGAACGCGGCGATCTGGACGATGGGAATCACGCGGATTATCGTCCACCGCGGGGAAGCTCTCAAGGCGTTCGACCGAGTACCGATGATAGCCCATAGTAGACTACGATAAATCTGGCGAAAGTTCCCAGCGCGCTGATCAATGAGCCGATCGATCGGGATTGGGCTAACCATTAGTCTTTCGCCGAAATGTGAAATTATAATCTCTGTCGAACTTTCCCAGTATAAGATCCGCTGTTGGGCTTTAGGTCTCTTGCAGGCGGGTAGCATGAAGTGTGAGCAGACTAACGCTCTCGAAAGCTGTCCTCGCTCACCGGCCGGCGGGTTTCCACCTACACGGTCGCCTCAATTATTGGCTCCAGGACGAGTAGCTGTCTCTTAAGCCCAGGTGTTGCGGAGGCGGCGGCTTAACCCCCACCTCCGCCGCACCGCCGTCAGAACCCTACGTTCAGTGTTGCCGACACAGCACGCGGTGCGCCGATCTGGGCGTAGGTCAGCGAGTTGGTCGCGCTCGTGCCGCTGAAGCCGCCGACATAGAGCTTGTCGAACAGGTTGCTGATGTTCAGCTGCAGATACGTCTGGTCGTCGAGTCCCAGTGGCTTGAGCGAAATGCGCGCGTCGAGATTGACCAGCGTATAGGCCGGCGCCTTGGCCCCATAGACGTGGACGCCCGAGATCGTAACGGGCAGGTTCTGGTCGTTGACGTACCGCTCGCCCGTACGCTTGGCCTCTAGGCCGACCCGGATCGGTCCGGCATTGCCCTCGACACGGCCGCCGAAGGTGTAGGTGGGAGCGCCTGCCTCACGCTTGCCAGCGGTGTAGTAGGTAATCGTGGCGGACGCCGGGATGTCGTCGAGAATCTTCGACTTCAGATATGACCCGAAGGCGTAGAGCGTTACTAGGTCGATCGGACGATAGCTGATGCTGCCGTCGATCCCGTATTTGTGGACGGTGCCGAGATTGCGGTAGATCGTCGTGTTGGTCTCGAGATCGTAGGACGAGGCGAGCCGGTCATGGAACACGGTGTACCAGCCTGAAACCTGCGCCTGCATGCGGCCCATCTGGTACCGCAGCCCGGCATCGAAATTGTCGGTCGTCTCGGGCTTGGCACCCTCGGCGCCGGAAGTCCCGTCGGCATAATAGAAGCTGTTGTAAAGGTTGTCCGTGCCCGGAACCTGCATGCCCTTCGAATAATTCGCGAAGACGGCAAGTGGCGCTACGAGCTGGTACACGAGGCCCGCACTTGGCAGCACGCGGTTATACGTGAACTTGCGCTGCTGAGGCCCCTGATAGTTCGGATAGGCAGCGGCGATGATCGCATCGGTCGCCGCACTCTGACCCGAACAGATCAGCGCGCCGGTCGCACTGGTGGTGAAACAATAGTTGTGCAGGTCGCGCGTGAAGAACGGTGCGCGGATGCCGGCGTTCAAGGTCAGCTTGCTGTCGAAGAACCGCCCGCGATATTCGCCGAACGCCTGGTTCAGGATCGCCTTCGAGAATCGATCCCGCTTCTGGAGCGCGGTACCGGTCGAATCGAGCAGTGGGCTCTCGGTCGGGAACGGCGTGGTCGCCAAGCCGTAGCCATTGATCGTGGTCAACTCGCCGGTCTGGCGATGGCGGCCGTAATCGAGGCTGTAGCCGACGCGTACCGTCTGCGCGTCGTTGAAATCGTACCGCAGGCCGAGGTTGAGCAGGTAGCGGTTGGTCTCCGTGGCGCTCGGCGCGCTGACGAGCACGCTATCCTTGGTGTCGCCGTCGCCGTTCAAATCGATGCCGCCGAAATACGGCGTGCTGCCGACATAGCCTGCGACCGCTTGGCCGCCGATCGTCGCAAAGCCCTCCGAGGCGGTCGCGGTGCCGCCACCGTTCGCCAGCGTGTACGAATAGGCGGCATCGGCGGTGAAGGTCAGCTTGTCGGTCAGCGTGAAGCGCGAATTGACGCGGATGTTGGCGGTCTTCGACGGATTGTAGCGATAGTCGTAGGCGCCGAACCCGCAGGCGACCCCTGCGCTGCTGACGCAATTCGCGACGTCGTAGAACCGCTCGTCACGCGTCTGCGGGAAGCGATTGCCCGAGCCCGTACCGACGCTGGCGCCGACATTGCTCAGCGGCACCGAGCCGAAGAAGTTGTTGATGTTGCGATTGTAATGACCTGCAACGGAGATGAAATCGCCGTTGTTGCCGATCGGCTGGTAGATCTTGGCATTTATCTGCGTCTTGTCGATCTTGCCTGCGTCGGTGAACACGACGTTGTTGGTCGACTTGCTGGCGGAGAAGAACGCACGCGTCCCGAACGGCGTGAAGACGCCGGTGTCGACCGCGCCGAACACGCGGAAGAAGTCGTACTGGCCGACTGAACCCGCCATCCGAACGTGGAAATCCTCGGACGGATTGCGCGTCGTGTAGTTGATCGTCGAACCGGTCGCCGACGCGCTCGGGCTGTCGACATCGGTCGAACCGAGGCTGACCGCGACCTGGCCGATCAGTTCGGGATCGAGTTGCTGGTTCGAATAGATTGCATAGCTGCCGGTGTCGTTGAGCGGAAAGCCGTCCCACATCTCCGACACGCGGCTGGCGTCGAAGCCGCGGATGCTCAGCGTGCCGCCCGACGAGCCATAGGGATCGTTGTTCTGGAAGCTGACGCCGGGCAGCATGTTGATCGTGTCGTTGATCGACTGGCCGGGTGTCTCGTGCTGGATGAACTCCGCGTTCAGTCCGACCTTGGCCTTGGATGTCGCGGGAAGGACGACGCCGCCGATGGCTTGATCGCCCTTCTTGCCGGTGATGACGATCTCCTCGAAATCCTTGGTGCCGGTCGACTGCGCGAACGCAGGAGTCGCGATCAGACACAAGGAGCAGCCGAACAGGCCGCGCGTCAGATTGGTTTTGCCCACTTTTATACCCCGAGATGATGGCGACATGCCGTGCGCCACTCGGACAGATGCGGTATGCGCCCCGCATTTCTGAGGGATTTCCGGTTTGTTACACACCGCTCATAATTGCCGGTGCTGAGCCGGCCTCACGAACTCGACGATGGTACGGAAAGAACGCGATATGCGGCCCCATACGGGAGCGATCGCCGCGAAAGTACCGGAACGGGAGCGCTGCGCGACCATGCTCCGCCCAATGGCCAAATCTGCGCCGGGCGCCGCTTTGTCGGTCGACCGCGGTCTGCAACACATTACGGCGCGCGTTGCGCGCGGTCGCCTGCGCCGTGACCATGTCGGTATCGGTGATCAGCCGAGCCTCGTACTGGTTCGGCGGGTTCGCCTCCGCGCGGTTCGGCTCGGTTACCGCTTCGCGCGGCAAAGCCCCCTGAGGCGTTAGGATCCGCGGCGCCACGAGCTGGTCCTCGACATCCTGGAACACCGCCAGCACGGTCTGGCGATAGACGGCGACCGTGCCGTCGTACGCAGCACGTGCCTGGGCATCGCGAGCACGCCGGGCGGGAGCTGTCGGTGGCAAGATTAATACGCGAGCAGGCGCAGTCCGAGGGGCGGCCTGCTCGACCTGCATGAGCATAGCGGTCGGCGGGCGCTGCATGCGCGCGCGTTGGTCGACCATCGCGGCGATGACGAAAGCACCCTAGCCATCTACGAACATGGGCTGTTCGCGGGCAGCCAAACGGTTGCACAGCTCAGCGCCAGAAACCTGTCTCGCTTCTTCGGACCGGACACGCCAACGAGCGTGATGGATCCGTTAGAGATCAGATGGACGAATGGCCGGTTGAAGCAGGAAGTTAGGGGGCGTGAATGTCCAGAATTGGGCGTTGTCGACCCAGCGCTCCGAATGGGATCGCGTTCCGGCACTTATCGGTTGTCGATGCCAATGAAATTCACGGCGGGCAGCGAGGTGGTACTACCGCCGCCGACGAACGCTGATCCCAAAATCGCTCGAGCACCTTGGGAACGCCATGATCGAAATACGGCGACCGGAGGCTATCGTAAGTATTTGATAGCGCGCAACCTATGCGTTCTGACCTTCCGCCACAGACGGCTCTCGATCGATTTGGCCGCTACGAATGGACTATTTCGGTGGTTGAAATTGATCGAGGTTGGGTTCAGCGGGTGGCCTTCGTGCAAAGGAAACGCTTGATTTCGACAATCCTTCAGGTCGTTTGCGGGGGCTTTTTCGCCGCGGTGATGAGGCTCGGCCGGCGTTGGTACATGTACGTGGCGCATGCAGGGAGACCGTACGACGCGGTCGACATCGCACTAACTGGCTGCCGCCATCCCGGTGCCGGGCTGGAGGGACGTCATTGGCGCTCAGCCATCTGAGTATTCCGTAAAAATTCGCGCGCCGAGACAGAACCGACGGATCGCGTTCTGATCGGGCGTAATCGTTCGTCAAAGGGGAGAACGCGATGCGACGCCTGCCGCAACCATACGCCATGCTGATCAGCATCCTGCTGGTACCGCTGCTGCTTGGCGTACTCGGCGATTGGGAGCGCGTGCGGGCGCAGGGCTCGGTCGCCGAATACACCGCCATGCAGTCCTCCCTTCCGCAGCAGGTGCGCGCGATGCGCGAACTCGGCGCGCGCGACAGCACTGCCTCGGTCGACCTCGGCAATCCGGAGACCGTCTACGCCCCCGCACTCGCGGCCGACATGGTCGAGGAGCGCCTGCCGTCGGTCCGGCGCAGCCTGATCCTTGCCCGCGTGCAGGGGCCGCTCGCCTGGAGCGTGATCGGGGGCGCGCTGCTGGCGTTGATCTGCGGCGCGATCGGGCTGGCCGCAGCGCAGATTGCCGCGCGCCGGGCGATGGTGTCGCGCGATGCGCTCGTGACGAGCTTTGCCGCGCTCCAGCGCGCGCTGCCGCTGGTGCTGGGCGGCATGGTGATCGGGCTCGCGCTCGCCGTGGTCTGTGGGGTGCTGTTCGAACTGATCAGCCTGTGGTCGTCGGTGACGCTGTCGGGCGGCGGCGTGAAGCTGATGTTCGCGGGCGTGGTGCTGGCCCTGGTAGCGTTGGGGACCGCCTGGTCCGCGATCCGCGCGCTGCGCGAGGTGGTGGCGCTCTATACGCCGCAACCGGGCGAGGTCACCGGACGGGCGGTGAGCGTGGACGAAGCGCCTGCGCTATGGCGTTTCGTGCAGGACATCGCCGGCCGGCAGAAGGCGATCGCCCCCGATACGCTGGTGCTGGGGTTGGCGCAGGGTTTCTACGTCACCGAGCAGGACCTGCTGCTGTCGCCGGGCGAGCGACGTGTTTCGGGGCGTACGCTCTACCTGCCGGCGCCGTACCTGCAGTTCCTCGACGAAGGCGAGGTGGCGGCGATCGTCGGCCACGAACTGGCGCACTTCATCGGCGAGGACACTGCGTACAGCCGGCGCTTCGCACCTCTTTACGCGGGGATGGGACGCGCGCTGGCGGCAATGCATTCGGACGCCAACGGTCTGCTGCTGCTCAAGGGACCGCTGCAACTGGCCGATCACGCGATGGAGCGGTTCGATCTCGCGGTGCGCCACTGGAGCCGTCTGCGCGAGTTCGAGGCGGATCGGCTGGGCTCGCTGGTGTCCGGCGGCCGGCCAGCCGCCTCCGCGCTGATCCGGACGGCGGTGGTCGCACCGCCGGTCGACGCCGTGCTCGAGGACGCCTTCGCGAACCCACCCGAAGACGATCCGGATCTCGTCGCCATGGCGGCGCAGATGGTCGAGGAGAAGGGGTGGCCGGACATCCGCGCCTATCTGGAAGACGTGCAGTCGCACCCGACCGATACCCATCCGCGCACGCCCGAACGCATCCAGCGGCTGGACGTCGCGCTCGACGATGCCTTGCTGGAAACCGCGCTGCGTGCGCCACGCGACGGACCGCGACCCGCAGGCGAGCGCCTGATCGCCGACTGGCAGGACTGGTGCCGACGCCTGAGCACGGATTATCTTGCCGAAGCCCGCGATGCCCATGCGCGCCACCGCCAATTTCTGGAGCAAACCGCCGCGGCGGTGCCGCAGGAGGCGGTGACGCTGTACAACAATGTCGGTCCGGCGAGCTGGGTGCAGTTTGGTGCGGCGATGCTGTTCCTCGCCGCAGGCGCGGCGATCTGGATATTCCGGCAGCCGATCGGCCTCGGGCACGACACGTTCGAGCTGCGGCTGGTTATCGGTGCCTTCGTGGGTGCGGCAGTGATCTTCGTGATGGGCGGCGCCTTGATCCGCCGTGGCGCGCGGACGCCCTATCTGATCCTGCTGCCCGAAACGTTGAGTTCCCCGCAGCTTGATGCGCCGATCGCGTGGCGCGACGTAGAGGCCTGGGGGGTCGCCTTCGGCACTCGCTTCGGCCTTGATCTGGTACTGGAGGACGGCGTGGCTCTGCCCCGCGCACGGCGGTTCGCGCGAGGGACCGCGGTGCGGAAGGCCAAGCGCCTGGTCACGATCGGCGCTTACGGCGTTCGCGGCATGGTCGTCGAGGATTTCCGGCAGTTGATCGAAAGCTACTTCCAGGCGGAGCAAGCCCGGCGCGCTCTGGCGGAGCGCTGACGCGCGCGGCATGCGCTCGCGCTTTGCCGCTGCGCTGACGGTCGCGGACGTGGTTAGTCAGCGCCCCGGATCAGCCGGCCTCGTCGCCGACCTTTCCGTCAAACGAGACTATCGTCCGTCCTCGTCAGCCTTGGACGAGCGTGTCGATAAGATGGTCGTCGGCGGGCAATTGCCCATCGAGCATCAGCATCGCGAGGCCGTGGACGAGCGACCAGGAGCGTAGCGCGCCAGTCTCGACCTGGTCCGAACCGGCGTCATTCGGCGATGCCGCGGCGGCATTGGCGCGTAACATCCGCAGTGCCTCGATCTCTCCCGTCGCCTGCAACTGTGCGGACGACGTGAAGATGAGGCGGAAAATAGCCGGATTGGCGAGCGCGAACCGCACATAGGCCCGGCCGGTTGCCGCAAACGCAGCAGCGCCGTCCTTGCCGCTCGCCGCGTCGCGCTGCGCAGTGGCGAGCCGGTCCAACCCCTCGCGGGCGAGCGCGCGCATCAGCGCCGCCTTGTCGGGAAAATGCCGGTACACCGAGGTCGCACTGACCCCGACTTCGCGCGCCATTTCGCGCAGCGAGACGCCTTCCACGGCGCGTTCCGCCAGCAGCCGAAGCCCAACCTCGATCAACGCCGCGTGCAGATCGCCGTGATGATAGCGTTTTTCCATGTTGACACTGTTACCTTTGTATTTATGCTCACGGTGTAAACATTGGAGGCGGGCATGGCTAGCGTTCTGGCAAGGGTAGATGCTGACGGGGTCGGGGAGGGGACGCAGATGGCACGGCATTTTCTGTCCGGCATCCATCGGCCGATGCAGGAGGAGTTGACGCTGACCTCGCTTGAGGTTCGCGGCGCCATTCCGCCGGGACTGCGCGGTCGCTATCTGCGAACCGGGCCGAACCCCGTCGCAGCCGATCCCGCATCGTACAATTGGTTCACCGGTGACGGCATGGTGCACGGCTTGGCGATCCGGGACGGCAAGGCGATCTGGTACCGCAATCGCTGGATCGGATCGCGCAGCAACGCGGCTGCCCGTGGAACGACCCCGGCACCGGGGCCGCGCCACGGTTCCAGCGACACCGTGAACACCAACGTCGTCGATCTGGGCGGGCGCGTCTTCGCGGTTGTCGAAGGCGGTAGCTATCCCGTCGCACTGTCCGAGACGCTGGACGAGCAGCGCTACGACAATTTCGGCGGATCGCTCGCCGGTTCGTTCACCGCGCATCCTCACCGTGATCCGCCGACCGGCGAGTATCATGGCATCTGCTACGAGGGAACGAACCCCAACGAGATCCGCCACGTCGTCCTCGATCCCACGGGCAGGGTGGTACGCGAGGAGCCGATCGCGGTGGAACACGGCCCGATGATTCACGATTGCGCGATCACCGCACGCTACGTCGTCGTCCTCGATCTTCCGGTGACGTTTTCGCTGGCAACCCATCTGGCCGGTCAGTCGCTGCCTTATGCCTGGAACCCCGCGCATCGGGCCCGCGTCGGCCTGATGCCCCGCGGTGGCGATCACCATGCGATCATCTGGTGCGATGTCGATCCGGTTTATGTCTTCCACGTCGCCAACGCCTTCGACCTGCCCGATGGCCGGGTTGAGCTCGACGTGTGTGCGTATCCGACGATGTTCGCCGGCGCGCCCGGTGGGCCCGACGCGACCTCGCGCGGGCTGGAGCGCTGGACGCTCGATCCGGCTGCCCGCACCACCGTGATCCGGACCATCGATGCCGCGCCGCAGGAGTTTCCGCGCATCGACGAGCGCCGGTTCGGCCAGACCTACCGCTATGCCTATGTCGTGGCCACGCAATCGGACCGTCGGTTCCAGAGCGCGAGCCGGCTCTACAAGCATGATCTCGTCGACGCCGGGCGGGAGGTGCACGAGTTCGGGACCGGCCGTCACCCCGGCGAATTCGTGTTCGTGCCCGCGCAGGAGGGTGCGGATGAAGACGAGGGATGGCTGATCGGTCTCGTCATTGACGAACCAAGCGATACCACCGAGCTGGTAATCCTCGATGCGCGCGACTTCGAGGGCGCTCCGGTCGCCACGGTGCGCCTGCCGCACCGCATTCCGCCGGGCTTTCACGGCAACTGGATCAGCGGGGGAGATGCACAATGAACACGATCGTCACGACCATGAAGGACAGCCCTGTAATGAACCGTCGGACCGGCAGTCGCATCGGCCTCATCGCCATCGAAGCGGGCATTAATTTCGGGTTGCCGCTGCTGATCTACGATCGCGTGGCGCCGCAGTCGGGTGACGTGGTCGCGCTGATGGCGTCCTCGCTGCCACCCTTGCTCTGGTCGCTCGTCGAGTTCGCCCGCCGTCGTCGCGTCGATGCGCTGTCGATCCTGGTCCTGGCAGGCATCGCACTGTCGTTGCTCGCCATGCTCGGGGGCGGGTCCGTCCGCTTTCTCCAGTTGCGCGAGAACCTCGTCTCGGCACTGATCGGCCTGGTGTTCCTCGGCTCGGCGGCGATCGGCCGCCCGCTTATCTATCAGCTTGCCCGTGCCGGCCTGGCGCGGAAATCGCCGGACGAGGTCGCCGCGTTCGAGGCCAAGCGCGACACGCCCCGCTTCCGCCGCGTCATGACGGTCATGACGCTGGTCTGGGGCATCGGCCTGCTCATCTCGTCGGCGCTCGCCTGCGTGCTCGTCTTCACGCTCAGCATCCACGATTACATGCTGGTCAGTCCGTTCGTCGGCTACGGCTCGATGGGCGCGCTCGCGCTATGGACGGTGTGGTACCGACGTCTTGCCCAACGCCGCGCCGCACGCTGACGGTCTCGAAAGCGATCCAAGGTTGGCAAACGCCGGGCCTCCCCGCTTACTGGCGCCCCAAAGGCATCTGGCACCCGGGGCGCCTTTCGATGCCGCCGGCCCAGTCGATCCGGTAGGTCACCAGGAAGCCGTCGTGATCGGACAACGCCGGCGCAGACGGGCCTCCGTCGAACATCGCCTCGACGCGGATCGGGCGAATGGTCACCGCCTTGCCGCTCTCGAAGAATTGCAGATCCTGGGTATCGATCCACGGCTCGTCGCCGTCCCATGACATCCGCACCTCGCACCCCGAGGATCGATCGATGCAAACCCAGTGGACCAGGGTCATCGGCTGATGCCGTGTAAAATTATCCCAGCGATCCTGAGCCCTGCGCATGTTGAAATCACCGCCGAAGATCATCGGCAGGCTATCGTCGTGCGTCCTATCGATGAACTGGGATGCCTCCAGGGCCTGTCGCTCGTGCGCGGCAAGGTTGCGCGCGTGAGGCGCTTTCGAGGCACCGCGCGAGTTCATGTGGGTGTTGTACAAGTCGATCGGCACCGGGACGCCGGGGATGCTGATCCTCGCTAGCATGACGCCCTTGTTCGACAGGCAATCGATACCGGCGCAGGACTTGCGCCCATAGGGCTGGCTGCGCGAGGCGATGATCGGGTAGCGCGACGCGATGGCAAGGCCGCTGCCGGTTAGGTGGAATCCTGTCTCGCCGCGCTTGAGGCTCGCGCGGCCAGGCAGTTTTCGCGACACGGCATTAGCGGTCCTGGCCGTGCGTGCGGGCCCTGAAACGATCGCTGGATAGCCGGTTGCGAGCACGGCCTTCTTCGCGGCACCGCTGAACATCTCCTGGACCATCACGATGTCGGGGGCGGTCCCGGATGCGCGGGCGGTGGCCAGATAGCGGGCTATCTCGGCAAGGCGCGGCGCGCGCCCTTGCCGGGCAGGCCAGCCCAGGCCTTCGATATTGTACGTCAGCACCGAGAGCGTGGCAGTGCCCGATCCGCGTTCCGCCAGGTTCGGGCGCGCGGTTGCGACGGTGCAGGCGAGATGCCGGGTCGGGGGAAGGGTTCCGCACCCGGTAACTCCGAGCAACAGGCTGGCGATGACGACCGGACGCTTCATGCTTCCGCTATTCCCCCAGAACGCGCGAGCCTGCAACGATGGCATCCATCAGCGCACGACGGCGCCGGGGTAACGGACGTCCTGCGCGATACACGATGTGCAACGTGAGCCGGCGGGACGTGACGTACCTCGCCGCGGCTGACTGGAACGACGCGCGGAGCGTCGGATCGCACTGTGGTGAACCAATCACGGTTATGGACGCAGTCCTGCCGCGACCGTAAAATGTGTGCGTGCCGCCGGACAACGGAGCGGGACGAACAGGGGGAACTCACGTGCCGGCCATCAAAAGCTCGACTGCGCTCACCGTGTCGCTTCTGCTCTCGACCTTCGCGCCGGCGATCGCCGCGGCGCAGTCCACCGGCCTTGAGGACATGGTGGGGGCGCGTGCCGGTCAGGCGGAGGCGGAGCTTCAGCGTCGTGGCTACACCAGCATCCGGGCCGAGAAGGGCGACGATCGCAGCTACGCCTATTGGTGGAACGCCAGTCGTCGCCAGTGCGTGACGATCGCGACGATGGAAGGGCGCTACGACTCGATCCAGGCGACGACCCCGCCCGACTGCCGCAAGCCTGCTACGCTCAAGCCGGCGACGGGCTCTTCGCGTCCACCGTATCGGCCTGACGACAACCAACCGGGCTCTCCCGCTGGCGGCCCCGTGGTCGACGGTCGCGAGGTCGGGCTCGGCTTGGTCTGCTTCGGTGACGGATCGAAAAGCGGCATCGCGAGCGGTACCACATGGACCTGGAACCGCGACCGCGACCGTTACGAATACGGCACCTATAATCAGACCACCCGCGAAGTCTTCGACGCGTCGCTGATGGTGCAGACCTGGGACGGCGGCGGCCGCATTCGTCTGCCACGGTCGCTGATCCCGCCGATCAATTCGCGCGGCAACAGTGGCTGGTGGGACCTCTACGACGTCGTCGCCGGTCCCGATGTCATCCGCGCTCGCTACCGCCTGAATGGCCTCAACAAGCCGCGTATAGTGATCGACCGGCGCACCGGCCGGATCACCGTGCAGGGAACCGCCAGCTATGGCTTTCGCGGTTCGTGCGACGTGATCGGTCACGAGCCGCGCAAATTCTAGGCACCGTGCTCGCCGTGACCAGGGCCATCGTCCATGGTCTCGGAATGCTCACGTGACGGTGTCGGAAGGCTGTCGGTCGTTGATACCCCGAGGAACGACGTCGTTCCTCGGGGTGCGGTCAGGGCAAACGAAGGTCACCCAAGCGATCGGATGGCCGCGTTACATCCGGTACGAGAGGCGCAGATAGCCGAACTGCCCCGGCACGTCGTAGGTCGTCGGATCATAGTTCGGACCGGTGCAGGTCGTGCACGCCGGCGGATCCTGGTTGAAGACGTTGCGCACGCCTGCCGTGAAATCGAACTTCCTGTCCAGGAAGGCCGGCGAGAAGGTCAGCTGCACGTCACCGTAGAAGGTGTTGTCCAGACGGGCGCCCGTATTCTCGCGGACATGGTTGATGTAGCGGCCGGTGAACGATGCTTCGACATCGGCGATGCTCCAGCTGACGACGCCCGTTCCCTTGAACTTGGGGTAGGACTGGTCGGGTGAGCCGCGGGTCGTGCCGCGATAGCTGATCGCGCTGAACCCGGTCGAGGTCGGCGTCGTCTCGCTGTACTTCATGAGATGATTGCCGTTCAACGACAGGCCGAAGATGCCCACGCCGGTCTGCGGCGAGCGATAGTTGAGCGTCAGGTCGATGCCGCGCGTGCGGATCTCCCCGATGTTCTGCAGCAAGCCGACGATGCTCGAAATGCGGCCGCTGCTGCTGCGCACCACGTTCGAGCAGCTCAGCGCGTCACCCGCCTCGGAGCACCGCGCCAACGTCACCTGCGGGTTGGTCGAGGCGATCGCGCCCGATACCTTGATGTCGTAATAATTGGCTTCCAGCGTGAACTGGCTGGCAAGGCCGCTTGTCCGCATGAACGCCGGGCTGAGCACGCCGCCGAACAGCCAGGTCTTCGAGGTTTCCGGCGCCAGCGCCTGGTTGCCGCCCGTCGTCACGCCGAGCTGGCCGATCGGCTCCTGATAGCTGCCGTTCGTCGGAACGCCGTTGGCCGCGCAGTTGGCCCGCACCGTGGCGGACGCCTGATAGCGGGAGCCGGCAATGTTGCTGCAGGGATCGGGGATGCCGATATCGGACCGCGACTGCGCGCCGAACAGCTCGCCGATGCTGGGTGCACGGAACCCTTCGGCATAGGATGCACGGAGCAGCAGGTCCGGGATCGGCTTCCAGAGACCCGTGCCGGTATAGGTCGTGTTACTGCCGCTGATCGAATAGTTCACATGGCGGACCGCGCCCGAGGCTTCGAGCGAACTGAAGAACGGCACGTCCTTCAGCAGCGGAACGCGGATTTCGCCGTAGACCTCGTCCGAGTTGAACGCGCCGCTGGCCGCCTGCGCGGGAATGTCGGCGCCGAAACCGGCCTGGATCAACGCGTCCGGGGTGAACGATCCCTTCTGGTAGCGATGTTCGTAGCCGACCGCGAAGCCGACCGGACCGGCGGGGAGGTCGAACAGTTCACCCGTGAGGTTGGCGGTGTAGTCGCGCAGTTCCTGGCTGCTCTTGGCGCGCTCGGTAAAGCCGACAAAGGCCAGCATCTGCGGCGTGATCGAGCCTGCGCCGCCGAAGATGTTGAACGGCACGCACTCACCCGTGCACTGCGCGAGAGGACCAAGCGCCTGCGCGAGCCGCTGCGTGTTGATGTTGCCCGTGAACACCTGCTTGGCGTCGTTGAAGCCCTGGACCGCGTTCACGTCCCAGTAGAACGTCTTCCCGCCGACCTGGAACTTGCCGTCCAGCGTCGCGGTGACCGACATCGTATCGACGCTCTGGTTATAGGTGCGCTGCCCGCCCTCGACGAGGCGGCGTCCGACCAACGCATAGTTCGCCGGGGGCTGGCCCGGGCCACCAGCCGACAAGGTAACGCCAAAGGGGTTGAACGGGTTGGTCGCGTCGATCGAGATCCGATCGGTGAGCGTACCGGTCCCCGCATCGGGGCCGACGTTCAGGGGCAGGAAGGCGGCCTGGTTCTGCGAATTGCGGTGATTGTACACTGTCTTGACCCGCAGGTTGATACCCGAGCCGAGGTCACCCTTGAAGCTGACGAACGCACCGTAGCGTTCGGACGGCGTCAGGTAATAGTTGAACGGTGCGAAGTTGAACCGGTCCGCGGCGGTGAACGCGCGAAAATCGCCGCCAGCGAGCGTGGGATCGTAGACTCCGCGGCTGGTCAGGCCGTTCTGGCGAACCGTGAGCGTGCCGCCTTGCGGACGGATGGCGTTGCCGGCGTTGAAGACGATGCGACCGCCCAGGGCCGCGCCCGAGCAACCACCGCGAGGATCGAGGCAGGTCGTCTGCCCGGGATTGGGGAATTGCGACCCGGCCCGATCACTCGTGCGCACGCTGCCTTCCTTTACATAGCTGCCGCCGAAGACGAGCGATGTGTTGGGGCCCTTCACGCCGTAGCTGATGTCGCCGTTGTAGGAATGGCCATCGCCTGCGCGGTACGTACCGAACTGGCCGGACATGCGCAGCCCCTTCTGGCTGGCCTTGGTGATGATGTTGACGACGCCGGCAATGGCATCTGAACCGTACAGCGGCGACTGGCCCGATTGCAGAACCTCGATCCGCTCGATCGAACTGTTGGGAATGGTGTTCAGATCGACCGTGCCGGGAATCCCGCTCGCCGACGCACCATTGACGTAGCGAAGCCCGTCGACCAGCACGAGCGTCCGCTTGGCCAGCAGGTAGCGCAGGTCGATCTCGGCCGAGCCAGCACCGACACCGCCGCCATCCTGCGGGTTGCCGATGTTACCCGAATTGTTCGCCTTGGTGTTCAACCCACCGGCAGCGCTGGGGAGGCGCTGAAGGATATCCGCCACCGAGGTCAGGCCGGTCTGCGCAAGCGCTGCGGAATCGAGCGTGACGACAGGGGAGCGCTGTTCGAGCGGGCTCTGACGGATGCGCGACCCGGTGACGATGATGTCGTCGGGCGTGTCCGCGGCCTCGTTACTCGCAGCGCTCGCGGCCGCGGTGGGACCAACGTCGACTGCCTGCGCATGGGCGGAGGCCGCGGCGAAAAGCATCGCCGGCAGGCATATGCCCGCACGCAGCAAGGTTCGGTTCATCATGGTCGTAAGCCCCCTTATTAACCAGTCGGTACCTCCCGGAAAAAGCGGTGGGCTGCAATAGAAAGACAGTTCCGGCACCCGGATTTGTTGCGAAGTTCCAACCTAAGTTGCAAATCTGCAACATACTGTAATTTGTGCTCCTCGTGGTTGTGCGGCGGCAGCGCCGAACAACGTGCAAAAGGCTACGGTTTGGCGGGCCGTCGAAATTTGCACGGGCGATGTGACATCGAGGGCCATCCTATGGCCCGGCGGTGAGCGCCACATGGCTGCCCGAAGCCAAGCTTGTGTGTGCGGCCGCGGCGTGGGGAGTCGCGTAAGGAATTGAATGAACACGACAATCTTGTTCGTGGTTCGATGCCGCAGCGCGCCAAGCACGGCTTTCCCAGCTCATCGCGAAATCCTAGGCGGATCTTTCCGGCAATCTGCCGACGCAACGATATGAGCGGTCTCAGGGAGCTACCAACGGGTCGCTAAAAGCGCCACGCCGGCGAAGAGCAATAAGCGCTCAACCGCAATTTTCCCCCAACGTGGAACACTGGTGGATGCCGGCCTGTCGCTTACGGACAGCAATCGACGGTCAGTTGCCGTTCTTTCCGCGAGGATCCGTTCACCAGTGGCCTATCATCCAATGCGTCAAAATAGGTGGTGACCGAGGAAATCAGCATCGCTGGGGCTAACGGCCATCACGTCTAAGCAACGGCTTCAATCGGAGAGGTTCCGGCTCGGGCTGCAGCACGGTGCGGTGGAGTCGCGGATCGTCATCGACGCGGATACCGTCACCGGGGTCGTGATCGTGGAGCCGTTGACGTGATCGGCGATGACGAGCTTGACGGCCTGCGCGGTGACTTCGGCGATCGGCTGGACGATGGCGGTCAGCGGCGGATGCGCCAGGCGGATGATCGGGGTGTCGTCGAAGCTGATCAGCGAGAGATCGGCCGGAACCGCCAAACCCCGTTCGCGCGTCAGTTCGAGCGTTGCCAGCGTCATCTGATCGTTGCTCGCGATGATCGCAGTCGGCGGCTCGGATAGCGCCAGCAGCGCCTGCGCCGCGGCGCGGCCGGAGGCATGGCTGAAGTCGCCTTGCGTCATCAGTCCATCGGTCGGGAGGCCCGCCGCGAGCATCCCCGCGCGCCAGCCGTCGACGCGCCATCCGCTCAGTTCATACTCGTCGGGGCCGGCGATGAAGCCGATCCGGCGATGGCCGAGTTCGACCAGATGCTCGGTCGCGATCCGGGCGGCGCGCGTGTCGTCCATGATCAGCCGGATGCCGGGCCCTTCGGTCAGTGAGCCAATCCGCGCGAAGCTGATACCCTGCGTCTCGAGCAGGTCGATGATCAGCGGATTGCCCGAATGCGGCGGCGTCAGGATCACGCCGTCGGGTTGCAGTGCGGCGATCGCGGCCATCAATTCGCGCTCGATATGATCGCTATGCGTGTCGACCAGTTCGACGATCAGGCGATAGCCGTGCTCGGCGCAGGTCAGCATCCCGCCGAGCATCATCTGGTCGAACCAGTCGGTGCCCTGCCGCGCGCGCCAGTCCGCGATCGTCCGCTCGCGATCGTTCAGCGCGAGGATCAGGTACGAACGCGATCCGCCCATGCGTTGCGCGGCGATCGACGGGACGTAGCCGAGCTTGTCAATCGATGCCTGGACGCGTTGCATCATCTCGGGCCGGACACCCGATTCCTTGTTTACCACGCGGCTGACGGTCTGCAGCGAAACGCCTGCATCCGCCGCGACGTGCTTGATCGTTACTGCCTGACGTCGCCGTGCCATCGTCGTTGGTTCAGGCAGCGACGGCAGGGGCGGGTGCGGTGCCGCAGTAGCGCGCGACGTACTCGGCATGCTCGGGCAACCCCGCGACGGTCGCGTTGGTGCCGTCGCGCAAGCCGCCGAGCAGCCGCGCCAGTTCGTCGTCGCGCAGCTTGGTCGCGATCGGGTGATAGCTCCGCGGGACGATACCCTGGCCGAGCATCACCTGCACCCAGCTGTTCTCCGCGAACAGTTCTTCGTTCTTGCGGAACACGCGGCCCGTCTCGCGGAACAGTTCGATCTTCTGTTCGAGCGAGGCGGGGATCGGCATCGCCGCGCATTGCCGCCAGAACGCGCTGTCGCGACGGTTGGTCGCCTTGTAATGCAGGATCAGGAAATCGCGGATCTGCAGCATGTCGGTATGCTGCTGGTCGTTAAATTCGGCGACGTCGCGGGGGCTCACCGCTCCCGACGGGAACAGCCGCAGCAACCGCAGTACCGCACGCTGGATCAGGTGGATGCTGGTCGATTCCAGCGGCTCCATGAACCCGCCCGACAGGCCGATCGCGATGCAGTTGCGGTGCCATTGCTGCCGCCGCGCGCCGGTCACGAAACGGATCACGTTCGGCTCGGTCAGCGTCTTGCCTTCGATATTGCCGAGCAGCCGGTCGAGCGCGGCGTCGCGGTCGAGATAGCGGCTGCAATAGACGATGCCATTGCCGGTGCGATGCTGGAGCGGGATGCGCCACTGCCAGCCCGCATCATGCGCCATCGCCCGCGTATAGGGCAAGGCAGGCCGCACGCTCTCGGTCTGGATCGCGATCGCGGATTCGCACGGCAGGTAATGCGTCCAGTCGTCGAACCCGGCGTGCAGCGCGCCCTCGATCAGCAACGCGCGAAACCCCGTGCAGTCGAGGAACAGGTCGCCCTCGATCCGCGCGCCGGACTCGAGCACCAGCGCGGCGATGTCGCCGCTCTCGCCGTTCAGCTCGACCTGCGCGATCCTGCCTTCGAGGCGGCGCGTGCCGTCGGCCTCTGCCATCTTTCGGAGGAACTTGGCGTAGCGCGTCGAATCGAGCTGGTACGCATAGTTCATCCGGTCGTCGGGCAGATGCGCGAACTTGCCCTGCAACGCCGCGCGCAACTCAAGGCAGTAATCATCGTAGGGTTGCGCGTGACCCTTGGTCAGGCCGTGCAGCCAGAAATGCTGGAAGCCCGCTGACCAGTGATCCTTGCCGGTGATCCCGAACGAGTGGAAATAGCGCTCGCCGCGATCCTTCCAGTCGTCGAACAGGATGCCGAGTTTGAACGTCGCCTGCGTCTCGCGCATGAACTCGGCTTCGTTGATCCCGAGCAGGCGGTTGAAGGTGATCATCGGCGGGATCGTCGATTCCCCCACGCCGATCGTCCCGATCGCATCGGATTCGATCAGGGTAAGCTCGATCGTGCTGCCCATCGTGCGCGCGATCGCGGCGGCTGCCATCCAGCCTGCGGTACCGCCGCCCGCGATCACGACGCGGCGTATAGGGTGTTCGGTCATCGGCTGAGGGCTCTCAGGAGGAAGGCGCGGAGGCGACCCGCGGTGTCGGCGGTGAGCGGCGCGAGCACGCCACGCGCCGCCTCGGGAATGTGGTCCGTGACGTCGGGACCGTTGGCGAAGACATACTGGTCGAACATCTCGCGCCAATGCGCCTTCTCATCCGCGGGGAGGTCGCGGATCGCCAGCATCGCGTGGTTGAGCGCATCCTGCGGCTGGCCTAGCCACCGCGGCGTCTCGCGCCACCAGTAATTCACCAGCACGTTGAAGTCGGACAGCCCCTCGACATGATGCCACCACATCGCCGGGATGTAGAGCGCGTCGCCCGCCTTCAGCTCGGCGACCTGGCCGTGCGTCAGCGCCTCGCGGAAGCGCGGATGCGCGGCGAAGTCCGGATCGTGGAAATCGACCATGCTGACCGCGCGCCCGGCCGGCGTGTTGTCGACGGGGCCGAGGTAGAGATTGGGGAACTGGTCGCGCGGGAAGACCGTGAAGCGGCGTCGCCCGACCGCGACGCAGGCGAGGTTGTCGGGGACATCGTTGTGCGCCGCGATCCGCGTGCGGGTGCCCATCCAGATGCTGGCGAGCGGCGTCCGGTCGCCGAGGTCGACATGGTTCGCCTCGTGCAGCCCGGCGAAGAACTGGTGCAGGTCGATCGAGGCGAGATAGATGGCATGCGCGTCGGCCGCGCCTTCGTTGGCGTCGATCCGTGCGAAGATCTCGGGCAATTTCGCGCGCAGCATCTGGAAGTTCATCGCGTGCGCGGCATCGTAGAACAGCCGGCCGCCGCTGTCGGGCATCGCGACGGAGACCGCGAAGGGCTGGTCGCGGGCGTGGCGCTGGATATAGTCGCGTGCTGCTCGCGACGATTGCAGTCCCGCGCGCACCATCGGCCAATCCGCGATCAATCCGCGCACGATGAACGGCGTGGTCGCCTCGCGCAGATACGCGTCGAGGCTCGCCGCATCGCTGACCTCGATCTCGCGGATACGCGGCATGGTCGCGAAGATACCGGGATCGGCGTCAGCCACGCGTCATCCGCCGGTTCTTTCGCGCGATCAGGTCGCCGATGTTGCCGAGTGACGCGAGCGCCATGAAGATCGGCATCAGGTGCCCGGCGGCGTGGAGGTCGGCGACCGCGGCATCGTCGAGCGCGACCAGCCGATCTTCGTCGATGACGTGATAGCCGACCAGCCTGTTCTTCGCGCCATCGTCTAGCGTGACGTCCATGGTCAGCGGTTCGAGCAGCTCGTAGCGGCGCAACGCGGCGAAGAAGTCGGCGGACGCGACATAGTCGGTGTCGAGCGCGCGGAGCTGATCGGCGATCCGTTCGAGATACGGCGTCGGCCGCCCGGTATCGTCGAATACGCGTGTGCCTTCACTTGTGCCGATGCGGGGGCTGGCCATGTCGATATGAACCTGGCGGACGTCGCCCGCGCCGCGCCCCACGAGGAACGGCTGGCTGTCGATCGCGAGCGGGCGATAGCGCGCGTCCCATCCTGCGTCGCCCAGGAACAGGTTCTCGCCGGGCTCGAACCCGAACATTGCTAGCGCGGTAAAGCTGTCGCGCGTCTGGTCGAGCTGGAACAGGATCGGATAGTGCGTCTGGACGCGGCGGAACTCGCTGGGGACGGTGATGCAGGTCATCACCGCATCGCCTAGCGCGGGCGTGCGCTCGGTGCGGATGCGCAGGTCGCGGTGGGCTTCGGCGGTGAGGATGACGTGGTCGGGCATCAGGCTATAGGTTCCATCGCAGGCAATTCCATCGCAGGGGCGGTCGCATGCCGCAGGGCATCCAGATAGGCGCGGTTGGTCGGCAGTCCAGCAGCGAGCATACGCCTGCGCTGATCGACCTGCGCCAGCAAGGCTTCCGTCCGCGATCGATCCGCGGTGGCGATCGCGCCGCGCGTCGGCACGGGGAAGCCCATGCCGTACAGGACGTATTGATAGCTCGCGGCGGGGAAGATCTCGTCGATCATCGGGAAATCGGCGCGCGACGGTGGTTGATGCCGCCACAGCGCCAGCAGCTCGACGAGGCGCGGGGGGATCGAGGCGGCGTCGCGGTGATCGCGCCAATAGGGTCCGTCGCGTTCGCTGAGCACATAATGCAGCTTGAGGAACTCGACGATTCGGTCCCAGCGATAGCGGAACAGCGCGTTGAATCGGGCCGCGTGGATGTCCATCACGCCGCGGTGGCTGGGAAAATTGTCCAGCAGCGCGTCGAGCGATAGTTCGATCAGCACGATCGCCGAGGCTTCGAGCGGCTCCAGGAACCCGGCGGACAGCCCGACTGCGACGCAGTTGCGGTCCCAGAATTTCGCGCGGTGGCGCGACTGGAACTTGAGCTGGCGGAACGTCGGCAACGGCGCGTCCGGCGCGGTGGCGCGGATATGGCGCGTAAGCGTGTCCGCCGCGGCATCGTCGCTCAGATGCGCGGACGAATAGACGCAGCCGATGCCGCGCCGGGTGGGCAGACCGATGTCCCAGATCCAGCCGGCGGCGTGTGCGGTGGCGTTGGTCTGCGAGGCGATCGGGCTGCCGGCCGCGACGGGCACCTGCACGGCGAGCGCGCGGTCGTTGAACAGTTCGCGGCCGCGGTCGATCGTGGCGATGCCGTAATGGTCGCCGATCAGCAGCGCGGCGTGGCCGGTGCAGTCCAGGAAGAGATCGCCCGCGATGGCGCCCGACGCGCGCGTGCGGACCGCGGCGATGTCGCCGTCCTCGGTGCCGTCGATGCCGACGACGTGGTCGCGGACGTGACGCACGCCGAGCCGCTCGGTCGCGTGGCGCGTCAGCAGCGAGGCGAGCTTGCCAGCGTCGAGGTGGTAGGCATAGTTCAGCGTGCCGGCGTAATCGGGCATTGCCCGCTGGCGTGGTGCGAGGTCGTGGTGGCAGATCGCGCCCTGCGCGCCGACCATGTCCGCGAACCGCCCGCCATACTCCAACCACGCCGAGACGAGATCGCGCGGGTCGCCGTCGACGGGGGCGGTGAAGGGGTGAAGATAGCTGTCGTCGACCGCGCCCGTGCGCCAGCCGTCGAACCGGGAGCCCTGCTTGAACGCGGCATCGCAGGCGAGGAGGAAGTCGGTTTCGGTGATGCCGATCCGTTCGAGCGTGCGGCGCATCGTCGGCCATGTGCCTTCGCCGACGCCGATCGTCGCGACCTCGGGGGACTCGACCAGCGTGACCGTGAGAGGGCGCGCGGTGTCGCGATCGGCACGGGCGGCGATCAGGCAGGCGGCCAGCCAGCCTGCGGTGCCGCCGCCGACGATCACGATTTGGGTGATCGCGGGGTCTTCTCCGGCAAGGGTCTCGTTGGCCATCGTCTGCTGCCTGTTTCCCTGTTTCCGCATGCCAGCTTGCTCCGTCGGGTGCAGGAGCGCCATCCTTGACCGTCCTCCCGACGAAAGTAAGGGCCCGGAGTGACGAAAGACGCCCGTTTGCCACCCTGGATCCTGACTTTCGTCAGGATGACGGAGCGGTTTGGGGCGCGTCCATACCCTCCAATCCTCCCCCGCCAGTGGGCGCCGAAGGCGACGGAGGGAGGACACGGAACAGAGGTCACCTTTTTCTCCCCCCCGTCTGGCAAGAGCCAGCCACCTCCCCCTTGCGGGGGAGGGGTCCCAAACGCCCGCGTCAGAAGTTGAAGCGGAGGCCTGCCGAGTAGCGTGCATACCCAGGTTGCGCGAACGTCACGAAATTGTCCGAGCGGCGGTGGCCGCGGCGGCCCTGGCCAGTGAGGTTGATCGCTTCGGCGAACACCGCGAGCCCCTTGGTCATCTGGACGCTCGCGCTCGCATCGACCTGGCCATACGCCTCGACATAGGTCGGGTCGAACGCACCGCCGGCGTAGAACTCGCCGCGCCAGTTATACGCGACGCGCGCCTGGATGCCGTTCTTGTCGTAATAGCCGACCGCGTTGGCGCTGTCGCTGAGCCCGGTCAGCGCGAACTGGCCGACATTGGGATCGAGCGTGTTGTCGTATTTCGCGTCGCCGTTGACGATCGTGTAGTTCAGGATGACGCCGAAGCCGGTTTCCCACAACCGGTGCTGGATCGCGAATTCCCAGCCGTTGATGTTGGCGGTCTGGTCGCTGTTGAACGGCTGGCTCAGCTGGAAGTTGAACAGATCGTCCTCGGGCAGGCCGAAGATGTTGCCGTTCAACAGGCCGGCATCGCTGGTGCCCGTGACCTGCGATGAGGCCGGGAAGTTGCGCAGGATGTAATCGCGGACGCGCAGATTGTCCGTCGTCCCCAGCGCCGCCACTGCCTGTCGATAGCGCGGGCCGGAGCCCGGATTGCGCAGGTTGAACGCGGGCGTGTTGAGCTGCGTCGTGCCGATGAAGTTCTCGACGTCCTTGGTGAAGTATCCGACTGAGATGTAGCTCTCGGCGCCGTAATACCATTCCGCCGACAGATCGATGTTCTTCGATTTGAATGGCACGAGGTTCGGGTTGCCCTGGCTGCCCGTGCCGCCGCCGATCCGCGGGTTGGAGTCGATGTTCAGGCCACCCTGAAGGCTGCCGTAATCGGCGCGCGTGATGGTGTGGCTGTACGAGGCGCGCAGCTTGACGTTGCGGACCGGTTCGATGTCGAAATCGACCGCGGGCAGCCAGTTGTGATACTTGCCCTTCAGCGACGTGAACGAGTTCGCGCCATAGGTGAGGGCGAATTCGTTCGCGCCGGTCCAGCGCGTCCCGTTCGGGATCGGCACCAGCGCCGACGAGTTCACCTGCGTCTCGTCGTAGCGGACGCCGCCGATGATGTGCGCGGGTCGGCCGAACACGTCGAACTTGCCGTTGAACTGGATGAACGGCGAGATCGTCTGCTCGCGAATCCGGCGATCGTTGGTGTAGTTGGCGAGGCAGGTGCCGGGCGCGGCGACGCCGGTCTGCGGCGCGCTGCAGATGTTGTATTGCGAGCGCAGCAATTCGGCCATCTGCTCGAAATTGAACGTGTAGATCGACTGCGGGATCGCCGGATTGCCGGAGCCCGAGACGCCCTTGAACTTGTCGGGGATGCTGGTGAGGTTGAAGAAATCGTCGGGCACCGCGGCCGCGCCGAACGAGGCGCCGCGCGGATCGATGCCGCCCCAGGTCTCGTTCTGGATGAAGCCGTAGGCCGAGCGTACCTTGTTGTCGACGTACGAGAAGCCCCAGTCGATGCTGTCGAGGAACTCGCCGTCGTGGTCGTAATGACCCTTCAGCTGGAGCTGGTTGATCTCGTCCTTGAAATACGCGTTGCGGAACGCGTTGCCGGTCGGCGTGATCAGCGCGGCGTTGAGCGGATCGATCCCCGGATACATCTGGTAAGAGATGATCGGCAGGTCCTTCTCGAAGTTCACGGTCTGCGACTGGACGCCGAAGATCGCGCCGCCGATCGACGTGCTGCTGCCGTAATCGTTGGTCGGCTTCGAGACCGCGGTCGAGTGATGCGCATCGAGCGACATCGTGACGTTGCCCGGCGCTTCCCAGGTGAGATTGCCGCCGATCGACTTGTTCTCGGATTTGTTCGCGGTCAGCGAGCTGCTGTACGACAGATCCTTGCCGGGCGCGAAATTCTCCGAATAGAAGAGCGGGCCCGCCGCGGGGCCGTCGGTCCACGCGCTGCGCGTGTCGCCGAAGTTGAACCAGATCCCGACGCTGCTGTCGCGGACCTCGACCTTGTTGCTCGAATAGGTGAAATCGAGCGTCGCGGTCAGCGTGTCGGTCGGCTTGGCCTGCAACACGAGCTGGCCGTTGATGCGCTCGCGATCGATGTCGATGACGTCGTACGCGGCGCTCTGCGGGATCTCGTAGACGTCCGTCGGACCGGGGCGATTGGCGATGTTCGCGGCACCGGGCGTGCCGGGCTGTGCCAGCGTGCCCCAGTTGTTCTCCGCACCGAGGAACCCGTCGCGGAAGCCGACGCTCGCCGAGTTGTTGCTCGCCTTGCGACGCTGGTACGCGCCGCTGAACAGCACGCCGATGCGGTCGTCGGCGAAGGTGGTGGACAGGATGCCCGAGACTTCGGGCGTGATCTGGTCCTTTCCGTTGCGCGAGCTGTCGAGCACGCCCTTCGCAGCGATGCTGCCGCGCGTGCCCGGCTTGTCGAGCGGGCGCGGGGTACGGATGTTGATGCTCGAACCGATGCCGCCCGACGGTATGGCGGCGCGACCGGTCTTGTAGACCTCGACCGCGGCGACGCCTTCGGAGGCGAGGTTGGCGAAGTCGAACGAGCGCGATGCGGGCGCGCTGGCGCCATCGCCGAGCGTCGAGGTCGGCATCTGGCGGCCGTTGAGCGTGACGAGGTTGTATTCGGGGCCGAAGCCACGGACGGTGACGGTCGAGCCTTCGCCGTTCGAGCGGTCGATCGACACGCCAGTGATGCGCTGGAGCGACTCCGCGAGGTTGGTGTCGGGGAACTTGCCGATGTCCTCGGACGAGATCGCGTCGACCACGCCCTGGCCGTTGCGCTTGATGTCGATCGCCTCGCGCAGCGACGCGCGGATGCCGGTCACGACGATATCGTCGGTGGTCGCGTTGGGGTCGGTCGGGGCGGCCTGTGGCGCGATGTCCGACGGCCCTGGATTGCCGACGGTTGCGGCCGCGTCCTGCGCCATGGCGATACCGGGCGTGCCGACCAGAGCCAGCGCCGACGTGCCGATGATGAAACGCGAAAGCGAGCGAGCTGCGAAGCTACGCATGGTAATCCTCCCCTGTAGACGACGCTATGACCTGCGCCTGTCCCGTGAACGTTCACTTTCCCCTTGCATGGAACGGTGTCAAGCACGGTAGCGCTACCGTTGTGAACGTTCTCAAAATATGCTGTTGATAGTGGCTATGGCGCAACACGCCGCCGGACGACCGCCTTCGAGAACGGTCGCCGCATGAGGAAAGGACGCAAGGATGTCGAACAGGTTTTACGGGATGCTGTTGGGGGCATCGCTGCTCGCACTCGCAGGGGCGGTCGATGCTCGGGATGCGAGCAAGCCCGGCACCACGATCTCGGCTAGTGCCGATGCGCGCGCGCGTGCCCAGGCTATCGTCGCGCGGATGACGCTCGACGAGAAGATCGCGCTGGCGCACGGGCTGTTCCCGCCGATGGCCGCCGGCAAGACCACCAATGAACTGATCCCGTCGGCCGGGCATATCGACGGTATTCCGCGGCTTAGCATCCCGCTGGTGCGGGAGAGCGATGCGTCGCTCGGCGTTGCGAACCAAGTCGAACAGCGCAAGGGCGACGTCGCCACCGCGCTGCCGTCCAGCCTCGCGACCGCGGCGAGTTTCGACGTCGCGATCGCGCGTGCGGGTGGCACGATGATCGGCGCGGAGGCGCGCGCCAAGCGGTTCAACGTGCTGCTGGCGGGGGGCGTGAATTTGACGCGTGACCCGTGGAACGGTCGCAATTTCGAGTATCTGGGCGAGGACCCGTTGCTGGCGGGGGAGATGGCTGGCGCGCATATCGCCGGGGTGCAGTCGAACCACATCGTGTCGACCGTCAAGCATCTCGCGCTCAACGCGCAGGAGACCGGGCGGATGGTGGTCGACGCGCGGATCGACGAGGCGAGCTTGCGGATGAGCGACCTGCTCGCCTTCCAGATCGCGATCGAAAAGGGGCGGCCGGGATCGGTGATGTGCGCCTATAACAAGATCAACGGCGACTGGGCGTGCGAGAACCGGGACCTGATGACCGACGTGCTGAAGCGCGACTGGGGCTATCGCGGCTGGGTGATGAGCGATTGGGGCGCGGTGCATTCGACCGCCAGAGCGGCGAATGCGGGGCTCGACCAGCAATCGGGGCAGGAGCTCGACAAGGCGATGTATTTCGCCGCGCCGCTGAAGGCTGCGGTCCAGTCTGGCGCGGTACCAGTCGCGCGGCTCGACGACATGATCGCGCGCTATCTGACCGGGCTGATCGAGACCGGCGCGTACGACAACCCGGTCCCGGCCACCGCGCAGGTGCCGCCCTATGCCGCGCATGCCGAGGTCGCGCAGCGCGCCGCGGAGGCGGGCATCGTGCTGCTCAAGAACGACGGCGACCTGTTGCCGGTGGCGCGAACCGCCAAGCGCATCGTGCTGATCGGTGGGCGAGCGGACGTCGGCGTGCTGTCGGGCGGCGGATCGAGCCAGGTCCGCTCGGTCGGTGGCGCACCGATCGAGATTCCGCTGACGTCCGGCGCAGCGATGTCGTTCGCGCGCTATACCTATCACGCGTCGTCGCCGCTGAAGGCGTTGCAAGCCGTGCTGCCCGGTGCGACCGTGACGTTCGCCGACGGTAAGGACGTCGCGGCAGCGGCCGCCGCGGCGCGGGCGGCGGACATTGCGATCGTGTTCGCGACGCAGTGGACGACCGAGGCGCAGGACGTTCCCGACTTGTCGCTTCCCGATAACCAGGATGCGCTGATCGTCGCGGTCGCCAAGGTCCAGCCGAGAACGGTCGCGGTGCTCGAAACCGGCGGGCCGGTGCTGATGCCGTGGATCGGATCGGTCCCGGCGGTGCTCCAGGCTTGGTATCCGGGCCAGCGTGGCGGCGAGGCGATCGCCGATATCCTGACGGGCAAGGTTTCTCCATCGGGTCGGCTGCCGATCACCTTCCCCGCCGCGGCATCGCAGGCGCCACGCGCGGCACCGGTCGGGCTGGACCGGCTGACGTCGGTCGAGGCGCAGGCCGCTGCAAACCCCGCGAACGCATCGACCTTCCAGCTCGAGAGCTTTCCGGTCGACTATGTCGAAGGCGCGAACGTCGGCTATCGCTGGTACGAGAAACAGCGCCAGCGTCCGCTCTTCGCGTTCGGGCACGGGCTGAGCTACACCAGTTTCGCCTATCGCAACCCGGTAGTGACGGGCGGGCGATCGCTGAACGTCACGTTCGAGGTCACCAACACGGGCAAGCGGGCAGGCGCGGACGTGCCGCAGATGTACGTGGCGCGCGACGGTTCGGCCACGCCGATGCGGCTCGCGGGCTTTACGCGTGTGACGCTGAAGCCAGGCGAGACGCGACGGATCACGCTGACCGCCGAACCGCGCATCGTCGCCGATTACGACACGACGCTGCCCGGCTGGCGGATTGCGGGGGGTGCGTACCGGGTGGCGCTCGCGCATGATGCGCAGGATCGGGCGTTGGTTGTTACGACTAGGCTCGATGCGGCGACGATGAAGCCGTAACTGCAACGGCCACGATCCTCCCTCGCAAGGGGAAGGTGGCGCTGAAAGCGACGGAGGGGGAGGACACGGAACAGCGGTTCTCCCTCACCGCCCCCTCCGTCAGGCTGTGCCTGCCACCTCCCCCTGGCGGGTGAGGATTTAGAAGTCGGACGGGGCATAACGTCACGCCACCTGATAAGCGGAGTCATGTTTCCCCGCGAAGGCGGGGACCCGGCCTGGGCTCCCTCCTTCGCGGGAGAACAAGACGCGGGTGCGACCGAGACTGATCGAATGCCCGGCCGATCCGCCGATCGAACGGCCAGAGCGGTTGCCTGTCCCGCCTCCCGCAGCTTAGGAATAGGGCATGGCGCGTCTTCCCGCTTCCCGCGTTTCCGCGCCTGGCTCCGATCGTCGTTCGACCCTGTTCCTGCTTGTCTTCGCGCTCGCCTATGTCGGTGGGGTCGTCGGCTATCTCCCGCTGTTGACGCTGTTGCTGCCGATCAAGGTCGACGCGGTCGTTACCGCGATCGGGGGGGCGGGGCGGCTGGACGTTCTGACCGTGATCGTCGTCGCCGGAGCGCTGGCGGCGAGCGTGTCGAACATCGCGTTCGGGTGGCTGAGCGATCGATCGGTCGCGCGGGGCAGGGGGCGCCGGGGCTGGCTGGCCGGGGGCTTCGTGGCGACCGCGATCGCCTACGCCGCGATGGCCGTCGCGAGTACGCCGATCGCGCTGATCCTGGCAGTCGTCGCGTTCCAGGTGGCGGTGAACGCGGTGCTCGCGCCGCTGCTCGCGATCATGGCCGACGAAGTGCCCGATGCACAGAAAGGCGTGGCCGGCGGCCTGCTGGCGGTGGCGAGTCCGGTGGCGTCGGCCTTGGCGGCGCTGTTGGTGGCGACCGCGTTGCTGAGCGAAACGTTGCGGCTTGCGATCGTCCCGGTCGTGGTCGCGTGCTGCATCGTTCCGCTGTTGCTGACACCGGCGCAACCGATCGCGCGGATCGGTACGACATCGCCGATCGAGGCGGTGCGCCGGGATCTGGCGCTCGCGTGGAGCGCACGGCTGTTCGTGCAGGTCGCCGGCAGTGCGCTGTTCGTCTATCTCTTCTACTATCTCGAAAGCATCGCCCCGTCGGTGGCACCGGGCAGAATTGCGGCGCGGATGGGGATGGTGATGATCGTCGCATACACGGTGCCGCTGCCGATCGCGGTGCTGATCGGACGGCTGGCGGATCGTTCCGGGCGGACCAAGCCGTTCCTGTTCGCCGCCACCCTCGTTGCCGCGTCCGGACTATGTGGCATGGCGTTCGCCAACGACTTTACGAGAGGCGCGGTCGCGTTCTGCGTCTATACCGCGGGCGCGTCGGTGTTCCTCGCGCTGCACGCGTCGTTCGCCATGCAGTTGCTGCCGAACCCTCTGCACCGCGGACGTGACTTGGGACTGCTCAACCTGACCAACACGCTGCCGGGGCTGCTCGGGCCGACGCTGACCTGGGCGCTCGCGACGCCGACCGATTTCGATGCGGTGATGCTGGTGCTCGCGGCGCTGACGCTGTGCGGCGGCGGGATCATCCTCGCCGCGCGCGGTCGACGCTAGCGGCGCCAGTAACGGACGTAATCGACCGCCATGCGCTGCGGAAAGGCGGCGTCGTCGATCCCCTTCTGGCCACCCCAGTCGCCGCCGACCGCGAGGTTGAGGATCAGTTCGTACGGACGCGTGAACGGCCATGCCGCCTTGCCGCCGGGCTGGTCGTTGGCGACGCGCATGACCGCGCGGCCATCGACGCCGATCGTGATCGCATTCGCACGCCAGTCGAGTTGATAGCGGTGGTACGCGGTACACGCGGTGGCGACGTGCGTCTGGGCGCCGCGCTGCGTGCCCTTGACGTGGTTGAAGGCGCCGCTGTGCAGCGTCGCGTGGATCGTGCCGGCGTCCCAGCCGACCATTTCCATGATGTCGATCTCGCCCTCGTCCGGCCATGTGCCGCCGGACGGAAGCAACCAGATCGCCGGCCAGCTGCCGCGTTCGCAGGGCAGCTTCGCGCGGACTTCGTAGAAGCCGTAGCCGCGTGGTTGGCGCGAGACGAGCTTGGCGGAGGTATAGGCCTGGCCGCCCCAGTCGGCGAACTTCGACTTGTCCAGCGCCTCGCGCCGCGCCTCGATCACCAGTGCGCCGTCCTCGATTCGTGCGTTCTCGGCGCGGTCCTTGGCATAATATTGGCGTTCGTGATTGTACCAGCCCTCGGCGTTGCGCGACGTGTCGAAACGCCATTTGCTCTGGTCGATCGCCTTGCCGTCGAATTCGTCGGCAAAGCTCGGCTTGCCCTTGGGGGCGGGCATCGGCGCGGTGGCGCTATAGTTGGTCGCACCCAGCGTGGCGGCTTGCGCGGCGAGTATCAGCAGGATCATGCGGTGGTCCTCGTGTTCATGGATATCGGACCAGCGTCTGGCGGACGGCGCCGAAATGTGCGCGCTCCTGGTCGCGGAAGATGGCATCCATGCGCGCCTGCACGATGGCGGCGGGCATACTCGGATCGACGATGATGACGTTGGGACCGAAATCCGGCATCGCTTCGGGTTCGGCTGCTGCGGCCGTCGGGAACGCTCCGACGAGCCCGGTTCCGCCGAGGCCTTCGAGAAACGCCTGGCGCGTGTGGTTCAAGGCTGGCCTCCCCGATATCCGCTCCGGAACCGTCGCCGCGTGGCGCCGACGCAGTCCGGTAGCGCGACCAGGTTAGGCCAACCGAACCCCTGGCTCAACCGCCCTCATTCGATCGCGAGGAACGCAGTGACCGTCAGCCGCCCTGCCGCTGGATCGGCGGAGAGTGGCGCACCGCGTGCGATCGCGCCGCTGTGCAGCACGTAGCTTCGATACAGCAAAGCGCGATTATAGGCTGCATCGACCAGCGCCGTGCGTTCGAACAGCGCCGTATCGCCGGCGATATACCCGTCGGGCGGGGTCGCTTCCAATTCGTGGCCGAGATCCTCGAAAAATGCGGGCGCGCGCGTCTCGTCGATCGTCTCGAACCCGCTCTTTCTGTGTCGGAAAAATGCCGTGCCGTCACGGATCGTCGGCGAGAGGTAGTGGATCAGCGCAATCCGGTCGCGTCCGTACGCGTCTACATGCGGCAGGCGTTGCCGAATATCGAGCGCTTCGGGCGTGATCGTGACCATCGAGAACTGCGCATCGACGACGCGGATGCGGCGGCACGGTCCGAACTCCCGCCCCAGCGCGCGTGCGACCACGGGAAGCTGATCGCGCAGATACGTATCGGGAAGGGCCGCGCGGATGCCGGGATAATGCTGCCCCGCGGAAACGAACGCGGCCTCCGCCGCCGCTGCGCGCAACCCGTCGGGATCGCCGGCAAAGCCGTCGATGATGACGAGTGGCTCCGCCTCGGCCCCGATGCGTCGTCTGGTGATATTGTGCGTCGTCATGACCGCTCGTCGTCCATTGCCGGTTGCTGCCACAGCGCCAAAGTAAACGCATCCGATGATCGTAGTGAACTTGGTGGACTGCAACGCGGCACGCGGGTCGGGTTCACGTGAAGCTTGGCACGTGGGGAGACTCAGCCGACAAATCGTTGCGCAAGGAAATCGAAGTCCTGGACTCGCTCAGCGCGATATATAGATGCCGCACTGCCGGTTGGCGTTGAGTATCATCGAGCGCTCGACCCAGCATCGGGCGATCACTCCTCCCTTGCACGATCGTACGCCCGCGAAGCCTCCTCGATGGCGCCGCCATGGGTCAGCGCCCAGGCGTAGAGTGCTTCGAATGGTTGTCGTAGCGAGTGGCCGAGCGGCGTGATCGCATACTCGACGCCGATAGGGCTCGTCGGCAAGACGGTGCGCGTGACCAGGCCGTTGCGTTCCAGCCGCTTGAGCGTGTCGGCGAGCGCCTTGTGCGTGATGCAATCCAGGCGGCGCTTGATCTCGTTGAATCGCGCTGGCTTCGGACAGATCACGGTCAGGATCATGACCGTCCACTTGTCCGCGATCTTGTCGAGCACCGGACGCACCTGTGCTGACTCGGATACCGTCCGCTGCGCGGTCGCGCCAAGGTCGGTATCGGCGATGATATCTAGGCTATTCATGGTGCGTTATTGATAGCAGATATAATCAGTATATCTAGCCTGCCATCACGGATGAAGGATTCCACGATGGTATCGATGACGAACAAGGTGGCGCTGGTCGTAGGCGGGGCGAAGGGGATCGGGCTGGCAATCGGTCAACGGCTGGCCGCAGACGGCGCGACCGTAGTTTTCACCGGGCGCGACGCTGACGAGGTCGCGGCGTCGGCGCGTGCGATCGGCAGTGGTGCGGTCGGACTTGTCGCGGACGCGGGCATTCCTGCCGATATGGCCCGCGCGGTGGCGACGGTTCGCGACACGCATGGCCGCATCGACGCAATGGTGCTGAACGCCGGAATTTCGGAAGCTGCGTCGCTGGCCGACGAAACGCTCGACCATTTCGATCGGCATTTCGCGGTCAACGTCCGCGGCCCGGTGTTCGCCCTGCAAACAGCCGTGCGCGCGATGGGCGAGGGAGGCGCGGTGGTGCTGATCGGGTCGATCGCCGATGCGATCGGCGTGCCGACCCGCGGTGCCTATTCGGCGACCAAGGCTGCGCTGCGATCCTATGCCCGGACATGGACGGCGGAACTCGCATTGCGCGGTATCCGCGTGAACGTGGTCAGTCCAGGACCGACCGATACGGCAATGATGGCGGCCGTGTCGGATGCCGAGCGCGCGGCGCTGACCGCGCCAATCCCGCTCGGCCGCATGGGGCGGCCGGACGAGGTGGCCGCGGCGGTCGTCTTCTTGCTGAGCGATGATGCGAGTTACATCGCCGGTGCCGAACTGTGCGTCGATGGCGGGATGACTCAGGTCTGAGCCTGGGCATGCCTGCCGGGACGGTTCCGCTTAGCCACGGTCGCAAATTGAATGTCCGTCGGAAATCGGGAAGCCTGATTCTGCTCCGGGATGGCGAGTTTGGGTCGGTGGACGCGGCGAGGTCGTTCGATGTGGCGCCGCCATTGCCGCTCATAGGACCGGACTACCGCAAGCCCATGAGCTTTAGGGCGCGGACCACTGTACTGTGAGAGACTGGCCCGCCGCGGGCGGCCGACAGACGTCGTGCCGCGCACAATGTCACCAAGCTGCTTACGTGGGGCATTGCGTCGATGTCACCGGTGCGTCGACGATGGTCGCGGATCGCCTCTTCGATACAGCGGATCACCGGTTCGGCCCGCGTGTAAGCCAAGGCTCGTCGCGCACCATGGCGAAGCGCAATATTGTCGATTCCGGCCATCATCGCCCGCGGGTGCTACCACGGAATCGTGTTGGCATTCATCATCCGCAAAAGCTTTTTAAGGCTGGCGATCGAAAACCTCCCACTGCTGCGGCGCTCCTATTAAAGGCGCGGCGTGCGCGCTCTATGCGGGTGCTCTACACTCAGGGGAAGCCGGCCCAGGCTTTATTTGGGTGGGGACGACGCGGGCTTCAAAATCAGACCTTGCGCCAATTTTTCCAGCAGTATCGTCAAACCGTCGAACTCTTCTAGGCTCCAATTCTCGAACAGGGCCAGAGCCATTGTCTCACGCGCTCGGTCGACCGCGTCCGTCGCGCATTTCCCCTGCGGTGTGATTCGAGCTTCTCTGACACGGCGGTCGGTCGCGCCAGGGTGTCTCGTGACGAGGCCCAATTCCTCCAATCGGGCGATCTGGCGACTGACTGTGGTGTAGTCACGCCCGACCCTGCTCGCGAGATCGACGACGCCGATTGGTCCCAGGCGCTCGACCATCACGATCAGCGGGAACAATGCGCGCTCGAGGCTGAGCCCTGCCGCGTCGAGCATAGCCGCATCCTGCTCCGGCCGATTGATGACGCTGACGATCTCCATCAACGCACGATGCAACGACGGCAGATTTTCCCGAATATGTGCATTATGCACTTTGTTTGTTGACACGACCCGATTCTCCAAAGATGTATGCAAAATACACATAGGAGTCCGATGATGCAATCTGATCTGAACGTTGATGTCCTGATCGTGGGGGCGGGTGCTGCTGGCCTGACGCTCGCGGTTGATCTCGCGCGCCGCGGCGTGACGTTCCGTTTGATCGACGGGCTCGACGGACCGTTCCAAGGCTCGCGGGGCAAGGGGATTCAACCGCGTACGCTGGAGGTTTTCGAAGACCTGGGTGTCGTCGACCGGATCGCCGCGGCTGGTAGCCTCTATCCGCCGCAGCGCGTCTACGGGCTCGACGGAGGCTTCGAGGATACCCAAGAGTTCAGCATCGCAGCGAGCACCGATAGCGAGCCCTATCGGATGCCCCTGCTTGTTCCGCAATTCCGTACGGAGGCCGTGCTACGAGATCGGATCATCGAGCTAGGCGGCCGGGTCGAGTATGGCGTCGAACTGGTCAGCTTTGGCGACGACGGAGACGCGGCCGTGGCCAGCATCGCTGGCACGGATGGTATCCAGACGATCCGGTGTCGGTATCTTATCGGCGCGGATGGTGGTCGCTCGTTTGTCCGCCGGGCATTGTCCGTCGAGTTTCCCGGAAAGACGCTCGGTGTCCGTGCCATCGTCGCCGATATCGAGATCGACGGCCTCGACCGCGACGTGTGGCACCGTTTCAACGCAGGCGACATGGCGCGGCAGATATCGTTCTGCCCCTTGCCGCACGGTGACGTATTCCAATTGCAGGCACCGATCGCGCTCGGTGGTGAGGCCGACCTATCCGTGGCGGGCTTGCAGGCGTTTATCGACGAGCGCCTATCCATGCCAGCCATCCGCGTCCGCGCGGTTCACTGGGCATCGGCCTATGTGATGAACGCGCGGCTCGCCGAACACTACCGGGTCGGTAACGTCTTCCTGATCGGCGATGCCGCGCATATCCATCCGCCGACGGGAGGACAGGGCCTCAACACGAGCGTGCAGGATGCGTATAATCTCGGGTGGAAGCTGGCAGCGGTGCTGGCCGGCGCCCCGCCGGTGCTGCTCGATACGTACGAGGAGGAGCGTCGACCTGTCGCCGCCGGGATGCTGGGGCTAGCGGCAGGGCTGCTCGACAAGGCCAGACACGGCGACATGCGCCGCGGCCGGGAGGTGCACCAGCTCGATCTCGGGTATCGCGGCTCGTCCCTCGCACCCGGAATGTCCGAGCGCACGAACGGTATCCAGCCAGGCGACCGTATGCCCGACTCCGTGCTGCGGGGCGCCGCCGGACAGCCTCGCCGCCTGTACGATCTGCTAGCTGGTCCGCACTGGACGTTGCTGGTCGCGGGCGATGCCGGCGATGCGGACGTGCCGCCGCGTGCCGGGGTAAACGTCGTGACGATCGACGGCGATGGACAGCTTCGCCATGACAACGGCCAACTGGGCTTGGCAAAAGGCGAACGGCGTCTCGTTCGTCCGGACGGCTATGTCGGGGCATGCTTCGGACCGGGCGAGACGCACGCGATGACCGACTATCTATCGCACGTCCTGCCGCCTTATCGATCGTGAGAGGGTGGGTGGCATGCCGAAGCCTACCTGTTTCCCGTGCTGAAAATAGCCGGACCCAGCCTTCCCAGCAGAGTTGGCGCCATTTCGCCGTGAGACAATCGAGTCTCATTCACCACTGCGTGCTTAAAAAACCGACGTTGGTGACCCCTACGGGAATCGAACCCGTGCTTCAGCCGTGAAAGGGCCGCGTCCTAACCGCTAGACGAAGGGGCCTGCGTGGTGGAGGCCGACTAAGGGTAAGGGGGCGAGGCGTCAAGCGTTTCGGTACAAGAATTTAGTCTGCCCATGCGGCGTCCTCGACATGGAGTTCGGCGGACGGGCGCGAGGACCAGTCGTCGATCCTCGCGCGGCCGGCGAGCCAGAGCTTGCGGTGGGGGGCGGCGCCTAGCAGCGCCTGGCCCAGTGCGCTCTCGGCCGAGCGGAAGGCCATTGCCTTGATGCTGCGGCCGTCGTCGCCGGCGACGATCGTGCGGACGTGGCCGTTGCCGACGACGTCCGCCTTGATCACGCGGACCGGGCCCATCGCGACGCGGGGGGCTGGCCAGCCCATGCCGTAGGGGCCGCCGGCTTCCATCGATTCGACGAGGCCGGGGTTGACGCCGCCCGCTGCCAGCACCGCGTCCAGCAGGAGTGCACGGTCGCCGTTCGAGCGTTCGACCGCTGCGGCGAGGCGCTCTTCGAGGAAGTCGGTGAAGGCGGGTATCGCTGCCTCGCTGATCGTCAGGCCGGCGGCCATCGCGTGGCCTCCGCCCGCCACGAGCAGGCCGTGTTCGCGGGCTGCCATCACAGCTGCACCGAGGTCGACGCCGGGGATCGAGCGGCCCGAGCCCTTGCCGATGCCGTTCTCGTCGATCGCGATGACGATCGCGGGGCGGCCTAGCTTTTCCTTGAGGCGACCGGCGACGATGCCGATCACGCCGGGGTGCCAGCCATGGCCGGCGACTACGGCGACCGCGCGGTCTCGGCTGGAGAGGAGGTCGGCGGCTTCCTGCACGGCGGTTTCGATCGCGCGACGTTCTTCGTTGAGGCGGTCGAGTTCGGTGGCGATCTGGCGGGCTTCGTCCGGGTCCTGCGTGGTGAGCAGGCGGACGCCGAGGTCTGCGCGACCGACCCGGCCGCCAGCGTTGATGCGCGGGCCGAGTGCGAAGCCCAGGTCCGTGCAGGTCGGGTTGCGCGTCAGGCGCGACGCCTCGATCAGCGCGGCGACGCCGATGTTCTTGCGCGCACCCATGACCTTGAGGCCCTGCGACACGAACGCGCGGTTGAGGCCGCGAAGCTGCGCGACGTCGGCGACGGTGCCGAGTGCGACGATGTCGAGCAGGTCGATCAGCTTGGGTTCGGCGCGATCCTTGAAGAAGCCGCGGGTGCGGAGCGTGCGGACGAGTGCGGCAGCGGCGAGGAAGCACATGCCGACCGCGGCGAGGTGGCCGTGCGCGGCACCTTCGTCCTCGTCGAGACGGTTGGGGTTGACCAGCGCGAGCGCGTGCGGGAGCGCGGTCGAGCATTTGTGGTGGTCGATGACGATCACGTCGACTGCCGCGTCGCGGGCGGCGTCGAGCGCGTCGAACGCCTGCGCGCCGCAATCGACCGTGACGACCAGCGTGGCGCCTTCGCCAGCGAGGCGGACGAGCGCCTCGCCCGATGGGCCGTAGCCTTCGAGCAGGCGGTCGGGGATGTAGGGGCGGGCTTCGATGCCGAGATCGCGCAGGACGAGAACCATCAGCGCGGCGGAGGTGGCGCCGTCGACGTCGTAATCACCGAAGATCGCGACCTGTTCACCGGCTTGCACGGCGTCGGCGAGGCGCTCGGCGGCGCGGTCCATGTCGCGGAAGATCGACGGATCGGGCATGAATGCGCGGATCGAGGGGGTGCGGTGCGCGTCGAGCGCGTCGCGGGGGCAGCCTCGGGCGAGGAGGAGCTGGGTGACGAGGTCGTCGCCGGTAAAGCCGTCTCTCCCGTCCGCGGCGAGTGCGCGCCAGCGCCAAGGTTGGCCGAGGATGGAGGAGGTTACGCCGAGAACTGTCATGCCTCGGACGTAGTGGCTGTGAGGGGTTTGTCGAGCGGGGAGGGACGCGTGGTTAGGGCGATCTCGCAACCGCGTGCACCACGTGCGTCTTGTTCTCCCGCGAAGGCGGGAGCCCAGTCTGGGTCCCCGCCTTCGCGGGGAAACAGTTTTGCGCGGACTGGCGGAATGTAAATTCTCCCCCGTTCGTGCTGAGTAGCGACCGAGTAGCTCCGTAGAAGCGTATCGAGGGCGCGTATCCAAGCATGCGTTCCGCGCGCCAACCTGTCCTTCGATACGCCGTCTCGATACGCCGCCTTCGGCGCCTACTCGACGGCTACTCAGGATGAACGGGGGGGGCGAGATAAGGAATCCGCGCCGGGCGGATCCGCAACAGGGGAGGGGCGAGCGATGTTGGAGTGGGTTTGCGCCCCTTCACTTGATCCACGGTCGCTCGCGAAACCACTTCGTCACGATATACTTCACGCCCTCGACCACCGGCATGCCCTCGTGCAGCGTCAGCCCGTTCGGCGTCCCATCCGGGTTCATGTTGTTCCAAGCCAGCAGCATGCCGCGCTTCGGCGCGATCTTGACACCGGCCTGCGGGAACCAGGTCGCGCCGCCTTCGGGGACGTCGTTGAGGAACACCATCGCGGTCCAGGTGCGCTGGCCGCCCTGCTCCTGCATCTTCGCCCAATAGCTCTCGGACTCGTGGAAATAATCATGGTGCGCGCGGAATTGCTGGCCGGGGGCATAGCGCTGGCCCTGCATCGTCTCGCCGTGGAGCAGGTCGATCCCGAGCAAGGTCGCGATCGCCTCGTCGGTCGGCTGCACGTCCGGCGACCAGCGATCCATGTCGCAGCTCTCGCTGGTTCGGAAATTGCTGTTCGGGCGATCGGAGAGCAGCGTCGACGGCCGTCGCTTCGAATCGATCACCGCGATCAGCCGCTTGCACGTCGCGGGATCGAGGAACTTGTCCTGGTAATAGAACTGCACCGTGTCCATCGCGATGCGCTGCACCGCCGGATTGGCGTCGAGGCGCGCAGCGACCTGCGATCCGAAGGCCTGGCGGAGTGCAGCGGCCGGATCGACCTTCTTGGCTTTTGAAAAGATACCCACGCCGCAGGATTTGGCGAACTCGCCCCGAAAGGCAAGAGGGGTAAACGCAAGAGCCCCGCGGTGATCTGGACCACCGCGGGGCTCTCCCCTGTTACCTCGTGCCGGTAAGCCGGAGCCTACCAGAAGATGTCGTACACCGTGTCGACCACGCGACCGCTGTCGAGATCGACCAGCAACGCGTCGTTGTAATAGCGCACCCAGCGATACGGGCCGTACGCCTCGGGCAGGCGGTAGGTGTAGGGGTCCTGGATCCAGTAATTCTGGTTGTAGAGGATGCTGTTCAGCGAGAAGCCGACGCCGAAGCGACGATAGCCCGACCCCCAGCCGCTCGGCGCATAATAGCGCGGGAGGCGGTAGGCGCCGCTGTTCGACGCGCGGTAGTTGCTCCAGGCGTAACGGTTGTCGTTGCGCCAGCCACGGTTCCACGCGCCGCCCTGGTTGTAATGGCCCTGGTTGTAGCCGCCGCGGCCATAGCCCTGGACGTTCCCATAGGCGCGGTTGGGTTGGCGGTTCTGGTAACCGTCGCGACCACCGTTGCGCCAGTCGCCCCGGTTGTCGCCCCGTCCGTCGTTGCGCCAGTCGCCGCGTCCGTTGCGGTCGAACTGGCCGCGATCCGCCTGCTGGTTGCCGCGGTCGAAACCGGGGCGATCTTGCCCTCGGTTCCAGTCGGGACGGTTCTGCCCGGCTTGCGCGTCGGGACGAGCCTGGCCGTTCCAGTCGCGACGTCCTTGACCGTCGGGACGGTCGCTGCGGACTTGCGGCTGCGTGCCGAGATCGGCGCGCTGTGGGCGCTGGCCTTGGTCGGGCGCGGCGGGGCGATCGGGACGCTGCTGCTGGAACGCCTGCCCGTCCGCGCGCGGGCCACGATCACCGCGATCCGGACGCTGGCCACGATCCTGACGCGGGCCATCGTTGCCGCGATCACCGCTGTCACGATCGGCCTGCTGCGCGGTGGCGGTCGTTGCCATCATGGTCGCCGGCACCAACGCGGAGGCCGCCATCAAGAGTTTGAGAAACTTGCCCGTCATCGCCGTCGTCCTCGACTGCCGGCGCACGAGCCGGCTCCTATGATGTGTCGGGTCTAAGCTTTACGCTATGTGGAGAGGCTGAATGGGTTCGTCAGCGATTAGACAGGTTTAGGTCGGATACGTCGCTACGTCTTTGAAGCATCCACCCCGGCGGAGGCCGGGGTCCAATTGGGGGCGGCGAGTAACGAGGCGCGCGACCAATCACCTTGGACGTTCCAATTGGGCCCCGGCCTTCGCCGGGGTGGTGCAGGAGGGGTGCGGCGGTTATGCTGGCGACGGTTGGTTGGGCGGCCCTACCACTGCAGACATAGCGCTCCTCCTTGTTCTCCCGCGAAGGCGGGAGCCCAGACTGGACTCCCGCCTTCGCGGGAGAACAGGCTTGGTTCCGAGCGGACGCGCTACCGCGCAGGCGGCGGCACCAGCGCTGGCACCAACCGCGCCGAGTCGGCCGGATCGATCCCCGGTCGCGGCCCTGCGGGAATAACCTCTTCCCCTCGTGTCGCGCGCCCAGCCCGCTGGATCGCCTCAACCACGCGCGGATACACCCCGCACCGGCACAGGTTGGTGATCTGCTCGCGGATCAGCGCTTCGCTCGGGTCTGCATTGCGCTTCAGCAACGCGGCCGCCGCCATGATCATCCCGGGAATGCAGAACCCGCACTGCGGCACCGACTCCGCGATAAACGCCAGCTGTACAGGGTGGTTACGCTCGCGCGACAGCCCCTCGATCGTCGTGACGTACGCGCCCTCGATCGAACCGATCGGCACCCGGCAACTCCGCATCGCCCGCCCGTCGATGTCGACCGTGCACGCGCCGCACTGCCCGGTGCCGCAGCCATATTTCGTCCCCGTCAGGTTCGACGCATCGCGCAGCGCCCACAGCAGCGGCGTAGCATTGTCCAGCTTGTACTCGATCGGCTCGTTATTGACGGTGAAGCGGCTCATGCTCGTCGTCCTAGCCGGTCGGACGGGATCGCACCAAGCGGCATTGCCACGCGGCGGGCCCCCGGCTTATGTCGCAGCCAATAATACCGCGAGAGGGCGCAACACGATGCACGTCGATACCAAATCCACAGCAGCAGCAGGAGGCGACGCCAGCCACGGCTACGACGCGCCCGACCTGCGCGTCTTCGTGTTCGCGCTGTTCTTCATCTTCGGTGGCATCACCTCGCTGAACGACATCATCATCCCGAAGATGAAAGAGCTCTTCACGCTCGACCACGCGACCGCGATGCTGGTCCAGTCGGCGTTCTTCCTCGCCTATGCACTGTTCTCGATTCCCGCCGCCGCGATCGTGCGGAAAGCGGGCTATATGCGCACCGCGTCGATCGGCCTCGTGACGATGACGGCGGGCTGCCTGTTGTTCATCCCCGCCGCGGGGCAGGCAAGCTTCGGCATGTTCCTGTTCGCGCTGTTCGTGCTCGGCGCAGGCATCACCGTGGTGCAGGTCGTCGCCAACCCGCTGATCTCCGCGCTCGGCCATCCCAAGTCCGCCTCGAGCCGGCTAACGTTTGCGCAGGCGTTCAACTCGCTCGGCACCACCATCTTCCCGTATGTCGGCTCCGCGCTGATCCTCGGCGGGCTGGCGACGGTCGACTCCTCGACGCTCACCGGCGCCGCGCTCGACGCGTACCGGACTGAGTCCTCGCGAACCGTCGTGCACACCTATATCGGCCTCGCAATCGCGTTGCTGATCGTTGCCGCGGTGGTGTGGACCCGGCGCAACCGGCTCAACGAGGAGCAGGATCAGACCGGCAGCATCTTCCACGCGTTCACGCTGCTGAAGCGCCCGCGGTTCGCGATGGGGACGGCCTGCATCTTCCTGTACGTCGGTGCCGAAGTCGCGGTCGGCTCGCTGATCGTCAATTACCTGATGCAGCCGAGCGTGATGGGCCTGAGCGACGTCGCCGCGGGCAAGCACGTGCCGTTCTACTGGGGCGGCGCGCTGGTCGGCCGGTTCATCGGCGCCTATGTGCTGAACAAGGTATCGCCGGGCAAGGTTCTCGCCGGCGTCGCGACGGGCACGCTGGCGCTCATCCTGATCTCGGCGAACACCGAGGGCGCTTTGTCGGGCTGGGCGTTGCTCGCGATCGGCCTGATGAACGCGGTGATGTTCCCGACGATCTTCTCGTTGGCGTCCGAGGGTCTCGGCAAGCGCGCGGCGGAAGGCTCGGGCGTGATCGCCACGGCGATCGTCGGCGGCGCGATCATTCCGTATCTGACGGGGATGCTGGCAGACAAGTCGGGCAGCCTGCACTTCGCACTGCTCCTCCCGGCGGTCTGCTACGCGCTGATCCTGGCGTACGGGTTGTATGCCCGGAAGCCAGTGGTCGAAGCTGCCAACTAAGCTTGTTCCCCCGCGAAGGCGGGGGCCCAGACTGGGTCCCCGCCTTCGCGGGGAAACAATTCTACGTTGGTGACCCCAACATCGGCGCCGCCCGCCCGGTCGCGAGATCGGCATCGGAAAACCGGATCGGCGTGCGGAGCCCGGGTACCACCGACCCATCCGGCCGCGCGACGTCGATCGCCATCCCCCGCGCGACGACCTGCGGATCCTCGAAAGCCTGCGCCACCGTATTGATCGGCCCGGCCGGCACCCCGACCGCCTCCAGCCGCGCCAGCAAGGCCAGCTTAGGCACCAGAGACGTCGCCGCCTCGATCCCCGCGAACAACACATCCTTGAACGCCAACCGCCCGGCATTGGTCGCGAACCGCGGATCGTCGCGCATATCCGGCAAGCCCATCGCGTCGCAGAACCGCCGGAACTGCCCGTCATTCCCGACAGCCAGGATGAACCACCCATCGGCACACGGAAACACCGCATACGGACACACGTTCATATGCGCATTCCCGACCCGCGTCGGCGACACGCCGCTCGCGAACCAGTTCATCGCCTGGTTGGCGAGTACCCCAGTCATCGTGTCGAGCAGCGCCATGTCGATCTGCTGACCCTTGCCGGTCCGCTCGCGCATCGCCAGCGCCGCCTGGATCGCGATCACAGAATACAGCCCGGTCATGATGTCGGCGAACGCGACACCGATCTTCTGCGGCGCGCCATCGGGCTCGCCGGTCAGGTCCATGATCCCGCTCATCCCCTGGACGATGAAATCGTAGCCTGCACGGGGCGCGTAGGGCCCGTCCTGCCCGAACCCGGTGATCGAGCAATACACCAGACGTGGGTTGATCACGGCGAGCGTGGCGTAGTCGAGCCCGTATTTGGCCAGCCCGCCGACCTTGAAGTTCTCGATCACTATGTCCGCGTCGGCGATCAGGTCGCGGACGGTCGCCTGACCTTCGGATGTGGTGAAGTCGGCGACGATCGATCGCTTGCCGCGATTGGCGGCGTGGAAATACGCGGCATCGCGCGTGCCGTCGGGGTTGTCGATGAACGGCGGCCCCCAGGTTCGCGTATCGTCACCGGCTGGGCTCTCGATCTTGACGACGTCTGCCCCGAGATCGGCCAGCACCTGTCCCGCCCAAGGTCCCGCAAGGATCCGCGCGAGTTCGACCACCTTTAAGCCGGCGAGGGGGGAGGGTTTGCTTTCCAATTTAGAGCACCACCCCGGCGAAGGCCGGGGCCCAATTGGAAAGTTCGGAGTAACAACGCGGAGCGTCAGCCAATACGCGTTCCCCAATTGGGCCCCGGCCTTCGCCGGGGTGGTAGGACGTCGGGGTTGAACTCAAAACGCAGCGATACCCGTGATCGCGCGCCCGAGGATCAGCGCATGCACGTCATGCGCACCCTCGTACGTGTTGACCGTCTCCAGGTTCATCAGGTGACGCATCACCTGATACTCCCCCGAAATCCCGTTGCCGCCGTGCATATCGCGCGACATCCGCGCGATATCGAGCGCCTTGCCGACGTTGTTGCGCTTCACGATCGAGACCATCTCGGGCGCGAACCGGCCCTCGTCCATCAGCCGCCCGACGCGCAACGACGCCTGCAACCCGAGCGCGATCTCGGTCTCCATATCCGCCAGCTTCTTCTGGAACAGCTGCCGCCCCGCCAGAGGCGTCCCGAACTGGTTCCGGTCCAGCCCGTACTGCCGCGCCGCATGGAAACAGAACTCCGCCGCGCCCAAGGCACCCCAGGAAATCCCGTAGCGCGCGCGGTTAAGGCAGCCGAACGGCCCCTTCAGTCCTTGCACATCAGGCAGCAGCGCATCGTCGCCGACCTCGACCTCGTCCATCATCACCATGCCCGTGATCGACGCGCGCAACGACAGCTTGCCCTCGATCTTGGGCGTCTCCAGCCCCTTCATCCCGCGCTCCAGGATGAAGCCGCGGATGCCGCCACCATGCTCGTCGGACTTCGCCCAGATCACGAACACGTCGGCGATCGGCGAGTTCGAGATCCACGTCTTCGCGCCCGAGATCACATAGCCGTTGGCCGTCTTCTTCGCGCGCGTCGTCATCCCGCCGGGATCCGACCCCGCATCCGGCTCGGTCAGCCCGAAGCAGCCGATCCACTCGCCGGTCGCGAGCTTGGGCAGGTATTTGCGCTTCTGCTCTTCGGACCCGAACGCATTGATCGGGTACATCACGAGGCTCGATTGTACCGACATCATCGAGCGATACCCCGAGTCGATCCGCTCCACCTCGCGCGCGACCAGCCCGTAGGCGACATAGGACGCGCCGACGCCGCCATATTCCTCGGGGATCGTCGGCCCGAGCAATCCGAGCGCGCCCATCTCGCGGAAAATCGCGGGATCGGTATGCTCGTGCTGGAACGCGTCGATGATTCGGGGTGCGAGCTTGTCGTCGGCATAGGCCTTCGCGCTGTCGCGGATCATCCGCTCGTCTTCGCTCAACTGATCGTCGAGCAGGAACGGATCCGCCCAGTCGAACTTGCCCATCCCGGCCATCTGAATCTCCTTCGTTGACCGCCGACTTCGTGGTTCGGTCAGCGAAAGTCCACCCCTGTCGAGACGTTTACGCGTCGATCAGCGTCAGGACCGCGATCGTCACATGCTCGCGGTCGCCGATCGACTCGATGCGGTCGACCACCAGATCGGCGACGATATGCCCGCGCATCGCGAACTCCGCTTCGGGCAACGCGTCGATCCAGTCTCGAAGACCGGGTACGGGCATCGCCGCGATCGTGAGCCGGTGCAGCGTGCCGACGAACGTCGCGCTCGCCCAGGGCGTGCACGCGATGGACTCTACATGCATCGTCAGGCCTGCCGCCCCCGCATGGCCGCGAAGCGCGCGGATCAGCAGCGTGCCCGCATCGGGGCCGCGGATCGCGTCCATCCTCACGATCCGTGCCGTTCTATGAACGTCTCGATCCGCGAGACCATCGGCGCGCGCGGCTGGCGACCGAGTCGGAGATCATGGACCAGCCGCGGATCGCCGACCGCCAGCCGGCCGAACTTCGATGTCGGCATGCCGGTCTGCCGCAGATATCGGTCGATCTTGATGAGAACGGACATGGTCGCTCCTTCCTGTTCTTGGCCCCGAGTCCCTGGCCGAGCCCTGTTTGCGTTCTTGATCTGTTCCGGCAAATCCTACTTGTCTAGGAAAATTCCTACGCTACGGTTCGGGCGTGGCTAGAACCGTGTCCGATCCCGATCCAAGAACCGCGCTGGCAACGCTGGCCGCGACGCGTGGCGACAGTCTGGCGGCGCTGTCGGCGATGCTGGGGCGCAACGCGGCGTATCTGCAGCAATATGTCCGGCGCGGATCGCCGCGTGTGCTTGGCGAACGCGATCGTCGATTGCTGTCGGAATATCTGGGGGTGAGCGAGGCAACGCTGGGTGCGCCCGCCGACCGGCCGGCAGGGTTTCGCATCCGCAAGCTCGACGTCGCGGCGTCGGCGGGGCCGGGCGCGCTGGTCGATGGCGAGATCGTGCTCGGCACCGACACGCTGGACCCCGGCCTCGCGCGGAAACTTGGGCTGAGGGACGGGCAGGCGGCGATCATCCGCGTGCGCGGCACTTCGATGGAGCCGGGACTGTTCGACGGCGATCACATCGTGGTCGACACCGCCGACCGTACGCCGCGCGCAAAGGGCGGGGTGTACGTCATCCGGATCGACGACGCGGTGATGGTGAAGCGCGTTGCCCTGGTACGCGGTGCGCGAGTGGCGACGAGCGATAATCCGGACGCGGCGGTTGTGCCTAGCGGAGCGATCGCCGTCATTGGCCGCGTGGTCTGGCAAATGCGCGAGCCGCGATAAGGGCTAGCGGTTTTCCCGAACCAATCCCGTTCTCCCGCGAAAGCGGGAGCCCAGGGTTACAGGTGACAACCTTTGTCGTCCCGGGCCCCCGCTTTCGCGAGGGAACGGTAGGAAAATTCTAGCCTGCCATGTGGGGCCAGTGCTCAGCGCCCCTGCAGCTTGCTCAGGATGGTCATCGACTGTTCCGAGCCCGACTGCGGGACGATCTCGCCCGCGCGGTCGATGATCGCGTCCCAGTGCGCCGCGACACCCTCCACCGACAGATCGTCGCCGGTCAGCAACTTGCCTTGCGTCAGCGTCACGTACGCCGCCTGGAACACCCCGGCGCCCGCGCCGACGATCATATTGGTCGGCGCGTCCTCCGACACGAGGAACACCGCGGCGGGTGCGACCTTGTCGGGGGAGAACGCCTTGAACGCTTCTTCGGGGAAGATGTCCTGCGTCATCCGCGTGCCCGCGGTCGGCGCGATCGTGTTGACCTTGATGTTGTTTTTCGCGCCCTCGATCGCGAGCGTCTTGGTCAAGCCGGCGAGCCCGAGCTTGGCGGCGCCGTAGTTTGCCTGGCCGAAATTGCCGTAGAGACCGGTCGACGACGCGGTCATCAGGATGCGGCCGTAATTCTGCGCGCGCATCGTATCCCAGACCGCCTTGGTGGCGTTGGCCGAGCCGTTCAGGTGGACGTCGACGACGAACTTGAAGTCGGCGGGCTCCATCTTGGCGAAGCTCTTGTCGCGCAGCACGCCGGCGTTGTTGATGAGGATGTGGACGCCGCCCCATTTCTCCGAGGCTCGGGCGACCATCTCGACCATCTGGTCGTAGTCGGTGACGCTGCCGCCGTTCGACATCGCCTCGCCGCCGGCCGCTTCGATTTCCTCGACGACTTTCAGCGCGGCGTCGGAATGGCCAGTGCCGTCGCGCGACGCACCCAGATCGTTGACCACGACCTTCGCACCACGACGGGCGAGTTCGAGCGCGTACTCGCGGCCGAGGCCACCGCCTGCGCCAGTGACGATCGCGACCCGATCTTCAAAGCTGATCTGCCCAAAGCTTTTAGACATGGAAAAGGCGCCCCTCTCTTATAGTTGGAGCGCCTTTCCTAGAACGTAAAGCCAGCTAGGCAAGCGGCAGGATCACCCGCCGCCTGCCGCGTGACTTACTTGCCGCCGCGGTTGCGGCAGCCGTCCTTGACCGTCTTCGAGCACACCGGATACTCGGCGGGTGCCGGCGTCGGCGGGGTCACGGTCGGCTGGCCGAAAGTCACGCCACCGGCGGGTGCTGGCGGTGCCATCGGTGCGGCGGGTGCTGCTGCCGGATCGGCAGGAGCGGCCATCGCGGGATCGGCAGGCGCTGCGGGATCGGCCGGTGCCGCCTGGTCCGCGGGCGCGGTCTGCGCGGCGGGGTCTGCCGGCGGCGTCGTCTGGGCGATCACGGGCGACGCGAGAAGAGCGGCGGCAGCGAAGAGAATGGACTTCATACGAATCTCCTAAATGGGTGCACCATTTTGGTAGCGCGACGTCTGAACGCACTAAGTCGTGCTTGGGTCCTTCGTTTCGCATCCGATTCCATTCGCCCCACCGCGGGACAGTCTCGTTACCCCCCCGTATCGAGCGAATAGCCCGCCGAACGAACGGTGCGGATGATGTCCGGACGCTCGCCGACATTGATCGCCTTGCGCAGCCGACGGATGTGCACGTCGACCGTGCGGCTTTCGATATCGCTGTCATGCCCCCAGACCGCATCGAGCAGGCGTTCGCGCGAGAACACCCAGCCCGGATGCTCGAGGAAATGCTTCAATAGACGGAACTCGGTCGGTCCGAGCGACACGACTTCGCCCGAGCGACGGACCTTGTGGCCGACCGTGTCCATCTCGATGTCGGCATAGCTGAGCGCTTCGCCGGCGAGGGCAGGGCGGACCCGGCGCAGCACCGCACCCACGCGCGCGACCAGTTCGCGCGGCGAGAATGGCTTGGTCACGTAATCGTCGGCGCCCGTCTCGAGGCCCCGAACGCGATCCTCCTCCTCGCCGCGCGCGGTGAGCATGATGATCGGCACGTTCTGCGTCTCGGGTGCGCGGCGCAGGCGACGGCACACCTCGATCCCCGAAAGCCCCTCGACCATCCAGTCGAGCAGGACGATGTCGGGCACCTTCTCCTTGGCGAGCAGCAAGGCTTCCTCGCCATCGGGGGTATGCGCGATCTCGAAATCCTCGCGCTTGAAATGCCAGACCAGCAATTCGGCGAGGGCGGCGTCGTCCTCGACCAGCAGCATCTTCGCGCGTGCCATTATGCCTGCTCCTTCTTTATGCCGCGTTCGCGATCGACCATCTGCGTGCCGGTCGCGGCGAAATAGACCATCTCGGCGACGTTGGTGGCGTGATCGCCGATCCGCTCGAGGTTCTTCGCGACGAACAGCAGATGCGCGACCTGGCTGATCGTCTTCGGATTCTCGACCATGTAGGTCACCAGCGTGCGAAAAATGCTGTCGTAGAAATCGTCGAGCGCATTGTCGCTCTCGACCACGCGCACCGCTTCTTCCGCATCACGCGCGGCGAACGCGTCGAGCACGTCGTGGACCATCTCGCTCGCCATCCGGCCCATCGCGGGCAGGATCGAGATCGGCTCGATCCGGTGCTCGCTCTCGATCATCGGCACGCGCTTGGCGATGTTCTTGGCATAATCGCCGATCCGTTCGACGACGCCCGCGATCTTCAGCGCGGCGACGACTTCGCGAAGATCGACCGCCATTGGTGCGCGCAAAGCGATGATCCGCACCGCAAGCCGCTCGACCTCCGCCTCGATGACGTCGATCTGCTTGTCGGCGACGCGCACCTGCTCCGCGAGCGCGAGGTCGTTGCGTTGCAGCGCCTGCATCGCCTTGTCGATCGCGTCCTCGGCGAGCCCGCCCATCTGCGAGATCAACCCGCGGAGCTCGCCGATGTCGTTGTCGAAGGCCTTGACCGTATGCGTGTTCATGGTCGTTTCCCGACTCAGCCGTAACGGCCGGTGATGTAATCCTTGGTCCGCTCTTCGCGGGGATTGGTGAAGATGTCCGAGGTGTTGCCGTATTCGACCAGCGTGCCGAGGTGGAAGAACGCGGTCTTCTGACTGACGCGCGCCGCCTGCTGCATGTTGTGCGTGACGATCACCATCGCATAGCGCCCGCGCAGTTCGTGGATCAGCTCCTCGATCTTGGCGGTCGCGATCGGATCGAGCGCGGAACACGGCTCGTCCATCAGGATGACCTCGGGATCGACCGCGATCGCGCGCGCGATGCAGAGCCGCTGCTGTTGGCCGCCCGACAACGCCGTGCCGCTGTCCGAGAGGCGATCCTTGACCTCGTCCCACAGGCCAGCCCGTCGCAGCGACTTCTCGACGATCCGGTCGAGGTCCGCCTTGGCGCCGGCAAGTCCGTGGATGCGCGGGCCGTAGGCGACGTTCTCGTAGATCGATTTCGGGAACGGGTTGGGCTTCTGGAACACCATGCCGACGCGGGCGCGGAGCTGCACCACGTCCATGTCGGGCGAATAGATGTCCTGGCCGTCGAGCTTGATCTCGCCGGTGACGCGCGCGCTCGCGACGGTGTCGTTCATGCGGTTGAGCGTGCGCAGGAAGGTCGACTTGCCGCAGCCCGACGGGCCGATGAACGCGACCACCTCGTCCTGATCGACGTCGATCGAGACATCGTTGATCGCGATCTTGCTGCCATAGGCGACGGAGACGTTGCGCGCCGTCATCTTGAGGATGGGAGGCTTGAAAGGTTTTGGCATCACCAGCGGGTCTCGAATCGGTTGCGGAGGTAGATCGCGACGCCGTTCATCGCGAGCAGGAACACGAGCAGGACGATGATCGCGGCGGAGGTCTTCTCGACGAAGCCGCGGCTGACCTGATCGGACCAGAGGAATATCTGGACGGGCAGCACGGTCGCGGGGTCACTTAACCCGGAAGGCGGGGCGGCGATGAAGGCGCGCATGCCGATCATCAGCAGCGGCGCGGTCTCGCCCAGCGCGCGCGCCATGCCGATGATCGTGCCGGTGAGGATACCGGGCAGCGCGAGCGGCAGGACGTGGTGGAAGACGACCTGCACCGGCGATGCGCCGATGCCGAGCGCCGCGTCGCGGATCGACGGCGGCACCGCCTTGATCGCGTTGCGCCCGGCGATGACGATGACGGGCATCGTCATCAGCGCGAGCGTCAGGCCGCCCACGATCGGTGCCGAGCGCGGCATGCCGAACGTGCCGAGGAACACTGCCAACCCGAGAAGGCCGAAGATGATCGAGGGGACCGCGGCGAGGTTGTTGATCGAGACCTCGATCAGGTCGGTCCAGCGGTTCTTCGGCGCATATTCCTCGAGGTACAGTGCCGACAGCACGCCGATCGGGAACGCCAGCAGCAACGTGACGATCATCGTCAACAGCGACCCCTTGAACGCCCCCCAAATTCCGACTCGGGTGGCATCGGTCGAGTCCGCCGAGGTGAGGAAGCCCGCGTTGAATCCGCGGGTCAGCGCGCCGCTCGCCTTCAGCCGCGCGACGATCGCTTCGGCATCGCGCGTGCCGTTGCCCTTGGCCGCGACGTCGATCGGGCTGGAGACGGGGACCTCGAACACGCTCTTGCGCTGGAGCAGCGACGGGTCGGCCTTGATCGCATCGCGGACCACCGCCCAGGCGCCGTCGGAAAGCAGGTCGGTGCCGTCCTTGCCGAACGCCTTCGTGGCGGCGAGGTCGACCGTGCCTTCCAGCCCTGCACCGGCGAGCACGAGATCGGCGCCGCGACCCACAAGGCGGGCGGGCTCGATCGGCAGCTTGACGGCGGCGAGATCGATCGGGAGCGACACGCGCGTCTCGACGAACCCGCTCGCGCCCTGCATCACCATCGTGATCAGCAGATAGGCGAGGAATGCGGCGGACAGCCATACCGCGGCGAGCCCGGCGAAGCGGAAGCGACGCTCGGACGCATAGCGACGGCGGATGCGCGACTGCATCGCCTGCGTCGTCCAGTCGGTCGGCACGCGGCGCACTGGCTCCGAATTCGTCACAGGAATCTGGGGCACGAGCGTGTCACTCATAGGCTTCGCGGTACCGTTTGACGACGCGCAGCGCGACGATGTTGAGAAGGAGCGTGACCACGAACAGCGTCAGGCCGAGCGCGAACGCGGCGAGCGTCTTGGGGCTGTCGAACTCGGCCTCGCCGGTCAGCAGGTCGACGATCTGCTTGGTGACGGTGGTGGTGCTCGCGAACGGATTGAGCGTCAGCGTCGCAACGCCGGACGCGGCCATAACGACGATCATCGTCTCGCCGATCGCGCGCGACACGGCCAGCAGCACGCCACCGACGACGCCGGGTAGGGCGGCGGGGAGCAGCACGCGGCGAATAGTCTCGGACGAGGTCGCCCCCATCGCGAGGCTGCCGTCGCGCATCGACGAGGGGACCGCGGCGATCGAATCGTCCGCCATCGACGACACGAACGGGATGATCATGATGCCCATTACGAGTCCCGCAGCGAGCGCGCTTTCCGACGACGCCCAGCTGATCCCGACCGACACGGCTAGGTCACGCACCGCGGGCGCGACGGTCAGCGCGGCGAAATAGCCATAGACGACGGTCGGCACTCCCGCGAGCACCTCGAGGATCGGCTTCATCCATTTGCGCGTGTTGGGCGCTGCATATTGCGTGAGGTAGATCGCGCTCATCAGTCCGAACGGAATCGCGACGATCATCGCGATCACCGCGCCGATGAAGAACGTCCCCCAGAACAACGGCACCGCGCCGAGCGACGCACCCGGATCGCGCGCGTCGATGACCTGCGGGCTCCAGTGCGTGCCGAACAGGAAATCGGTGATCGGCACCACGTGAAAGAACCGCGCGGATTCGTACAGCAGCGACGCGACGATGCCGACCGTGGTCAGGATCGCGATCAGCGACGCACCGAGCAGCATCAGCATCACGACGCGCTCGACCTGCGTCCGCGCACCGAACCCGGGTTTGACGCGCGTGAAGGCGAACGCGCCGCCTGCGAACGCGAGCAGCAACGCGGCAGCGGTCGCGATCCAGTCGTAGCGCGATTGCGCGGCGGCGTAGGACGGGGCGAGCGTGCGAGCGAGCCCGTGGAACGCGCCGAAGCTGCGGCCGTCTGCAAGGCTGCGTGCTTCGGAGAGGATCGAGGCGCGGTCGAAGCCGGGGGGCGGAAGCTGGATCGCGGCGGGCGTGGCAAGCACGGCATCGGTGACGAGCGCGGGCGCGGTCATCGACCACACGACTAGGAAGACGAGCGGCGGGATGGCTGTCCACAGCGCGACGTACCAACCGTGATGCGACGGCAGCGAGCTGAACCGCACGGTGCTGCCGGCGCGGAAGCGCGTGGCGCGGACGCGCGCGGTTAGCCAGCCGATGAGGCCTAGACCGAGGACGAGGAACAGGAGGGCGATGGGGGACATTATAGTTCTCGCCCGTGGCGTTTGGTCGCGCGCGCACGCGCCATCCCACCAGCCACCACCCCGGCGAAGGCCGGGGCCCAGTTGGAAAGGTTGAGGTGACGCAGTGCAGCGCTCACCAATGCACCGCTGCCCAACTGGGCCCCGGCCTCCGCCGGGGTGGTTGCGGGCGTCGGGGCGGTTGCGTTCTGCCGTGACGCCGTCACTGCCACACTCTTGTTCCCCCGCGGACGCGGGGGCCCAGCTAAGCCAGGATAGCGCGTGTGGTTCTTGGGCCCCCGCTTTCGCGGGGGAACGAGGAGGGGCGTGCGATTGCGTGGGCCAAACATCACGACAACACCGCCGGATCCAGCACAGTCTCGTTCGCGATAATCGCCGCCGACCGCGCCTGAACCCCAGCCGGCGAAGCAATCAACCCTCGCTTCACCAACGGCCCCGTCGCCCCCCAGTTCGCTGCATACAGCTTCAACAAATTCCGCAGTCCCGGAATCGCGGTCAGATGCGCCTTCTTCACATAGATATAGAGCGGCCGAGACCCCGGATACGCATTGTCCGCGATCGTCGCATAGGTCGGCGCGACGCCCGAGATCGACACCCCGTTCACGTCGTCCTTGTTCTCTTCGAGATAGCTGTACCCGAACACGCCGATCGCATTGGGGTTCGACTGCAGTTTCTGGACGATCAGATTGTCGTTCTCGCCCGCATCGACATACACGCCGTCCTCGCGCACCCGCGTGCACAGCGCCTTGTGCGCCTCGGCATCCGACTTCGCGAGCGCCTTGGCAGTCGGATCGCTGGCCTCGCACCCCTTGGTCAGGATCAGCTCCGCCAGCGCATCGCGCGTGCCACTCGTCGCCGGTGGCCCGTAAACCTGGATAGGCACCGCGGGCAGCGCAGGATTGACGTCGCGCCAGACCCGAGCCGTGTTCACCTTGCCCCCCGGATTGGCGGCCAGCGCCTTGTAGAGATCGGTCGGCGTCAGCTGCATCTTCGGGCCGTTCTTCGCCTCGGCAAACGCGATCCCGTCGATCCCGACCTGGATCTCGATCACGTCGCGCACGCCGTTTTTCGCGCACGTCGCGTATTCGCTCGCCTTCATCCGCCGCGACGCGTCCTCGATATCGGGATGCGCCGCGCCGACGCCGGCACAGAACAGCTTCATCCCTGCGCCCGTCCCGGTCGATTCGATCACCGGCGCCTTCGCATCGGGATCGTTCGCGACAAGCTGCTCAGCGATCATCGTCGTGAACGGATAGACGGTGGAGGACCCGACCGCGGTGATCTGGTCACGCGAGCCCGCCCCGCCGCCGTTCGCCTGATCGACGCACGCGGCCAGAGCGCTCGTCACCGCCCCCAACACCCCTAGAAGAACGAACCGCTGCACTAGAATTCCCGTCATGCACCGGCCTTAGCGGTACTTAAGACGATCCTGTGTGACACTTGGGTTACCCTTTTATGACAGTGCCTTTGGTCGCGCCGCCGCTCGGGGGCAGGATGACCGAAACCACCGTCCCGACGCCGACCTGACTCGCGATATCGAGCCGCCCGCGGTGCCGCTCGACGATGTGCTTGACGATCGCCAGCCCGAGACCCGTGCCGCCCAGCGACCGGCTGCGCCCCGCATCCGCGCGATAGAAGCGTTCGGTCAGCCGCGGAATGTGCACCGCCGCGATGCCGTCGCCCTCGTCGCGAATCGACAGGCGGATCATCCCGGCATCGTCGCGCTTCAGGTCGATCGTCACCGGGGTCCCGGCGCGCCCGTATTTCATCGCGTTGCCGATAAGGTTGTGGAGCATCTGCGACAGCTGGACGCGGTCGCCCGACACGGCGGCGATACCCGGATCGATCGTCGCGACCAGATCCCGCCCGCGATCGCCCGCCGCATCCGCCAGTTCCTCACGCGTATCCTCGACGAGACGCGCGAGATCGACCGCCTGATCGGGCAGCCGAAACTTCTCCGCCTCGATGCGCGACAGCGAGATCAGGTCCTCGACCAGCCGCTGCATCCGCCGCGCCTCGTCGTCCATCACCTTCAGGAACCGCGCGCGAACCTCGGCATCCTCGCCGGCTTCGTCACGGAGTGTCTCGATAAATCCGAGAATAGAAGCCAGGGGCGTGCGCAGTTCGTGGCTCGCATTGGCGACGAAATCGATCCGCATCCGCTCGGCGGCGTAATTGCCGGTCTGGTCGACGAGGTGGACGATCCGCTGGCCCTCCGACGTCTCGCTGAGCAGCATCTCCCAGCGCTGGTCCCGCGTGCCGAGCCCGACCAGCTCGATCGGCCGCTCGCCGTCGATCGGCCCCGGTGTCCCCAGGCGCTCGGCGGCGGCGGGATGGCGGATCGCGACGCGCGCATCCTCACCGAGGATATGCGCGCCGAGCAACGTCCGCGCGGCACGATTGGCGACCACCACGCGGCCGTCCTCGACCAGCATCACCGGCGCGACGATCGCATCCAGCACATCGTCGAGCACCGACGGCGACACGCTCGTCGCGTCGTCGAGGGCAGGCGCCTCGTCCCCGGTGCCGGCAGCGACCAGCGCGGCGGCGATCCCCCCGACCAGTGCGACGATCGCGCCCTGCACGTCGCGCGTGATCGCGAACACAGCGACGGCGGCGACGAATACGACGACGATCGCCCAAAATGTGCGCAGGCCAAATCCGGAAAGCATCATGGTCTCCAAGGCGCGTGTACGCGGCGCCGTTGCGTCCTAGTTCGATACGATCCGCACGGCTATATTGTCAGCGCTTCAGGATTGTGAAAGGGCTTCGGTATAACTGGGGGGTATAGCAGGGGCACCATGAGCGACGATACCCGACCCGACCAGGATCAGATGCCGGATACCGACGTCCCGACACGCCGCCGCGTCCTCGCGCTCGGTGCCGTTGGCGCAGGGGCGGTCGTGTCGATCCGTCCCGCGCTCGCGCAGACCGTGGGTTCTGTGCTGACTTGCGAAATCGCGGTACCCGACCGGAGCCGCGCGGGCGGCTATATCGATCGCGACGGCAAGGTCGTGCCGGCGCGTACGAAGGGCGCGTTCCCGCCATCGAACCGCGCGTTCAAGGGCGAAGAGGTCAGGCGCGCGATGGCCAATGGCAGCACGCTGCCGGGCACCGATTCGGACCGCAGCCGCGCCTACGTCAAATACATCCGTCGGTTGCAGCGTGGCCAGGGCGGCTTCACCTGCTTCGCATCGTTGCAGATGCCGCGCGGCTGAGGCCGTGCAGGCCGTGATCGACAACGCGGCCGTGCAGCTTGCGATCTTTCGAGCGCCCGAAGAGGGTGGCCTGCTGATCGCACCGCTCGACGAATTCACCGCAGTCTATCATCGCGCGTCCGGCATCACGCACCTCCTGACCGAACCCGCACCGCAGATTCTCGCCATACTCGGCGAGGGCACGTTGTCGCTCGATGCGCTGCTCGGTCGTCTGGGCGACGACTACGACCTCGAAGACGCGGATCGGGATGCGCTGGCGGCGCGGCTCGACGAGTTGATCGACGCCGGGCTCGTCGAACGCCTGTGAGGCACGCCTTCTCCGTTCGAATCGGCCCGGTCGGTTTTCGCATCGGCTCCGACTGGCGCGCGCCGATCGACCAACTCGAAACGCTGTATCGCGACTATCCGAAGCCGGTCGATGGCGTAGCGGACTTCACCGTACGCCTGTTCGCGCGCCGGCCCTGGCGCCGGCTGATCCGCCCGTCGGTCGAGATCGGTGGCGATTACATGCTCCCCGAAGCCGCACCTTTGCCGCTCCGCCAGGGCCTGCTTGCGGCGGAGATGGCGATGAACCTCCAGATGGCGCTGGGTGCCCGCCGCTATCTTCTGCTGCACGCGTCCGCGGTCGAGCGCGACGGCCGGGCGCTGCTGATGACCGGCGAGTCGGGTGCGGGCAAGTCGACTCTCGCGACGTTGCTCGCGGCGAAGGGCTGGCGGTTCATGGGCGACGAATTCGCGCTGCTCGATCCCGCGACCGGGCTGGTGCACGCCTTCCCGCGCCTGATCAGCCTGAAAAACGCTGGCGTAGCCGCGGCCGAGGCGGCATGGCCGGACGCGCGGATGGGGCCGGTGATGCCGGCGACCCCCAAGGGCGACATCCGCCACATGGTCCCCGACGCGCGGGCGATCGGCGCGATGGACGTCCCCGCCATCCCTGCTTTGCTGCTGTTTCCGCGCTACGGTTTCGAGCCGGATACGCGGCCGGTGCCTCCTGCCGAGGCGTTCATCAGGATGACGCAGGCGTCGACCAATTACACCGCGCTCGGCGAAGCAGGGTTCCGTGCGCTGACCGGCCTGATCGCGGGTGTGCCCTCGGTGGCGATCGACTATCCCGATGGTCCGCACGCGATCGCGCAGGTCGAGGCACTGTGGGCAACATTGTGACCGACGCCCGGATCCTCGCGCGCGCCCTCGCCGATCCCGCCAGCGTCGTCGGGCTCGATGCGGACGGCTGGACCGCGTTGCTCGCGATGGCGCGGGCGGAGCAATTGATCGGCACGCTGTCGATACGCCTCGACGGTCTTCCCATGCCGGGCGCGGTAAAAAGGATACTCGCCGACGCGCGTGCCGCCGCCGAGCATGGTCGCCGCGCCGCGCTGTGGGAGGCGGAGATTGCGCGCCGCGCGCTCGCCTCGGTCGACTGTCCGGTCGTGCTGCTGAAGGGCACGGCGTTCGTCGCGGCCGGGCTGTCCGCGGGGCAGGGGCGATCGATCGGCGATCTCGACATCCTGGTGCCACGCCGCGCGCTCGATGCGGTCGAGGCGGCACTACTTGCCGCGGGCTGGGAATGGGTGAAGCCCGACCCGTATGACGACGCCTATTACCGCCGCTGGATGCACGAACTGCCGCCGCTGATCCACCGCGAGCGCGATCGGATGATCGACGTCCACCACACGATCCTGCCGCTGACCGCACGGATCACGCCGGATGCGGACGCGCTGATCGCCGACAGTGTCCCGCTCGGCAACGGCCTGCGGACGCTGTCCTCGAACGGCATGATCGTCCACGCCGCCGCGCACCTGTTCGCCGATGGCGACCTGGCGGGTGGCCTGCGTAACCTGTGGGATATCCGGTGCCTCGTCGAGGAGTTCGGCACCGAATGCCTGGATGCGGACGCTCGCAGGCACGATCTGCACCGAGAGGTCGCGCGCTCGTTACGACTGGTGGAGGCACTGTTCGGTGACGGCGAGGCACACGGTATCGATCGCCTCTACCTGCGCCGGCTTATCGCACGCGACGACTGGGGCAGGCCGACCCGCCCAGTCACGCGTCTCGTATTCTACATCCGCTCGCACTGGCTGCGCATGCCGCCGGCGATGCTCGCGCGCCACCTCTGGACCAAGTGGCGCAAGGCCTAGTGCAGCGTGCGGAGCCGCGGCGGTCGACTGCTGCGGATCAGCGCGATGATCCCGACCACCACCGCGATCGCGATCGTATCGGCGATCCAGTCGCGAATGTCGCAATCCCGGTGCAGCGACGGGATCGATTGCAGCACCTCGACCATCGCACCGAGGAACGACAGGCGTTCGAGCACCTTCAGCGCACGCGCGGCCGGGTAAGCGAACGACGCCAGCGCCGCGAGCGTCGCGAAGGCGAGCATGTGCTCGAACTTGTCGCCGAATCGATCGATCGGCATGTGCGGCGGCTTGGGCAGCAACGCCATCGTCAGCGCGAACACGATCGCGGCGGCCAGCAGCACCTGGAAAAGGCGCGTCAAATCGCGTTCCTGCCTCATCGGGCCAGTCCTTCGAGCGTCGGCAGCAATTCTTCATACCCATCGATCACCGCGTCGGCGCCGAGCTCCGCGACCGGCTGCATGAGGAAACCAAAGCTGCATGCGATCGTCGGCAATCCCGCCGCTTTCCCGGCCTGGATGTCGAAGATCGAATCGCCGACGAACGCCGCGCGTCCTTCTCCACCCCCGGACTTCCGACAGAGCCGTACCATCTCGTGGATCGGCATCGGCGACGGCTTCGATTCCGCCATCGTATCGCCGCCGAGAATACATGCGAACCGGTCGGTCAGCCCGAGTTCGCCGAGCACGGTCCGCGCGAACCGTTCGATCTTGTTGGTGACGATGCCCAGCGTGACACCCTTCGCCGCCAGGGCATCCAGCGCATTGATCACGCCCGGATAAGGCTTTGTCAGCACGCAGATATTCGCCTCGTAATAGGCGAGCAGGTCCGCGTGGAGCGTGTCGAGCATCGCCTCGTCATAGCCGCCGGTCGCGGTCAGGCCCTGCTTGAGCATGTGCCGCGCGCCGCCGCCGATCATCGGCTTGACCTGCTCGACGGTCAGGGGCGGGCGATCGACCGATGCGAGCGCGTGGTTGACCGCGGCGGCAAGGTCTCCACTGGTGTCGAGCAACGTGCCGTCGAGGTCGAACCCGACGATATCGAAAGAAAAATGCGTCATTGCGTGCGGGCCTGCCAGCGACGCTATGGAATTGGCAAGGCTTTCGTGGCAGCGATCCTTCCATGACGACGCATTCCAACGACCAACCGTTTTCGGCGCAGTCCTCCGCGCGCATCCCCGCGCACCCGATCGCGGTCGTGATCCTCGCCGCCGGCAAGGGCACGCGGATGAAATCCGACCTGCACAAGGTGCTCCACCCGATCGCCGGACGGCCGATGCTGCTGCACCTGGTCGCGAGCGCGGCGGCGCTGCATCCGGCAAAGACTGTCGTCGTGACCGGGGCAGGGCGCGAGCAGGTCGAAAAGGCGGTCGCGCCGCTCGGCATCGCCACCGCGCTTCAGGCCGAACAACTCGGTACCGGTCACGCGGTCGCGCAGGCGCGCGAGGCCTTGGCGGGGTTCGATGGCGACGTGCTGATCCTCTACGGCGATGTCCCGCTGGTCACCGCCGCGACGATGCAGCGGATGATCGACCGGTTGGAAGGCGACGATACGCCCGCCGTCGTCGTGCTCGGCTTTCGTCCCGCGAATCCCGGCGCCTATGGTCGCGTCATCGCCGACGCTGCGGGCCGGATGGACCGGATCGTCGAGTATAAGGACGCATCGGAGGCGGAACGCGCGGTGACGCTGTGCAATTCCGGGCTGATGGCGGTGCGCTCGACCGACCTGTTCGCGTTGCTCGACCGGCTCGGGAACGACAACGCGGCGGGCGAATATTACCTCACCGATATCGTCGGTCTGGCGGGCGCCGACGGCCGCTCGTCCGCCGTCATCGAAACCGGCGCGGACGAGGTCGCCGGCGTCAACAGCCGCGGCGAACTCGCTGGGGTCGAAGCCTCATGGCAGGCCGCGCGTCGCGCGCAGGCGATGGCGGACGGCGCGACGTTGATCGCTCCCGACACCGTCTGGTTCTCGCATGACACGCAGCTCGGTCGCGACGTCGTGATCGAACCCAACGTCGTCTTCGGCCCTGGCGCGCGCATCGCGGACGGCGCGACGATCCACGCGTTCAGCCACGTCGAGGGGGCCTCGGTCGGCATGGGCGCGAACGTAGGGCCTTTCGCCCGCCTCCGCCCCGGCGCGGACCTGCGTGCGGATGCCAAGGTCGGCAATTTCGTCGAGGTAAAGAAGGCGATCATCGGCGAGGGCGCGAAGGTCAGCCACCTCACCTATATCGGCGACGCGGACATCGGCTCGGGCGCGAACATCGGTGCGGGCACGATCACCTGCAATTACGACGGCTATTTCAAATACCGGACCGTCGTCGGCGAGGGCGCGTTCATCGGTTCCAACTCCGCGCTGGTCGCGCCTGTCACGATCGGCGCCGGCGCGATCGTCGCGGCGGGATCGGTCGTGACGCAGGACGTCGAGACCGACGCGCTCGCGCTGGTCCGCCCGTCTCAGATCGCCAAGCCCGGCTGGGCCAAGCGCTTTCGAGAGCGGATGCTGGCAAGGAAGCGGTCATGAAGGCGGTCGCGCTCGTTGCCGTGCTGGCGCTGGCAGGCTGTGCGACGCCGCAGGTTTCGCGCGACGCGATCCCGCCGATGCTCGCGATCGAGCGCGCGGCGGGCTTGGCACCCGGCGCCTATCCCGGCGTCTTCGTGATGACGGTTCGCGCGTCGGGCCGGCAGGGCGCCAGCCTCTATCTCAATTCGGAAAGCGATTACCGGGACCCGCGCAACCTGTCGTTCGAGGTTCGGCCGATCGCGCAGGCGCAGCTCGAAGCGCGGTTGGGCGCACCCGCAGAGACTGTGCTGCAGGGACGGACGATCCGCGTCGATGGCGAAGCGCGCCGGGTGCGGATCGACTTCACCGCGGACGGTCGCCCGACCGGCAAATATTACTACCAGACCCATGTCGTCATCGAGCGGGGCGAACAGCTCCTCTCGGTCGACTGAACGAACGGACGGACGGACTATATGTGTGGCATCGTTGGAATTCTGAGCGGCGAAGACGTCGCGGGCCGTTTGCTCGATGGCCTCAAGCGGCTCGAATATCGCGGCTATGACTCGGCCGGGATCGCCACCGACAATGACGGCGCGATCGAGCGCCGGCGCGCGTCGGGCAAGCTCGTCAATCTTGCGAACGAACTCGCCGCGCATCCGCTGCCCGGCAAGACCGGTATCGCGCATACGCGTTGGGCGACGCATGGCGGCCCGACGACCAACAATGCACACCCGCACGCGACCGGCGAGGTCGCGGTGGTCCACAACGGCATCATCGAGAACTTCAAACCGCTGCGCGACGAACTGATCGCGCGCGGCCGGACGTTCACCAGCGAGACCGACACCGAAGTCGTCGCGCATCTGATCAGCGAGAAGGTCGAGGCGGGCATGGACCCGGTATCGGCCGTCCGCGAGATACTCCCGCGCCTGCACGGTGCATTCGCGCTCGCGATCCTGTTCCGCCAGCATCCCGATCTGTTGATCGGCGCGCGCCTCGGCTCGCCACTGGTCGTCGGGCACGGCGAGGGCGAGATGTATCTCGGCTCGGACGCGCTGGCGCTCGCGCCGCTTACGCAGCGGATCGCGTATCTCGACGAGGGCGACTGGGTCGTGCTGACCCGCGACGGAGCGCAGGTCTACGACCGCGACAATGCTCCCGTCGATCGCGCGATCACGCTGTCCGGGATCACCGGCGAGGTGATCTCGAAGGGTAACCACAAGCATTACATGCTCAAGGAGATCTACGAGCAGCCGATCGTCGTCGCGCAGACGCTCCGCTCGTACCTCAAGCGGATGGAAGGCGAGGTGTCGCTGCCGATCCCCGAGTTCGACCTGTCGACGATCAAGCGCGTCACGATCGTCGCATGCGGGACGAGCTTCTACGCCGGCATGGTCGCCAAATACTGGTTCGAGCAGTTCGCGCGCGTGCCGGTTGACCTCGATGTCGCCTCCGAATTTCGCTACCGAGCGCCGGTGATGGAAGACGGCGGCCTTGCGCTCTTCATCTCGCAATCGGGCGAGACCGCGGACACGCTCGCGGCGTTGCGCCATGCGAAGGCCGAGGGGCAGAAGATCGCGGTCGTCGTCAACGTCCCGACCAGCTCGATGGCGCGCGAGGCGGATCTGTTGCTCCCGACGCATGCCGGCCCCGAGATCGGCGTCGCCTCGACCAAGGCGTTCACCTGCCAGCTTGCCGTGCTCGCCGCACTCGCCGCGAACCTGGCGCGCGCGAAGGGTTTGCTGACGAGGGACCAGGAGCGCGAGATCGTCCGCCACCTCGCCGAGGCGCCCGCCGCGCTCAACGGCGCGCTGGCGTATGACGAAGCGATCGAGGCGATGGCGCACAACATCGCCGGCGCGCGCGACGTGCTGTATCTCGGCCGCGGGACGGATTACCCGCTGGCGCTCGAGGGCGCGCTCAAGCTGAAGGAAATCAGCTACATCCATGCCGAGGGCTATGCCGCGGGCGAGATGAAGCACGGCCCGATCGCGTTGATCGACGAGCATGTCCCGGTCATCGTCATCGCGCCGTCGGGTCCGCTGTTCGACAAGACCGTCAGCAACATGCAGGAGGTGATGGCGCGCGGCGGCAAGGTCGTGCTGATCTCCGATTACGACGGCATCCAGGCGGCCGGCGAAGGCTGCATGGCGACGATCACCATGCCCAAGGTCCACCCGCTGATCGCGCCTTTGGTGTATGCGGTGCCCGTGCAGTTGCTGGCGTATCACGTCGCGGTGCTGAAGGGCACGGATGTCGACCAGCCGCGTAACCTCGCGAAGAGCGTGACGGTCGAATAACGGTCAGCTTTCCGTCGGGTCGTACACCTCGAGATAAGGCCGCCACCCCGGCGAAGGCCGGGGCCCAGTTTGGGGGACGGTAGTAACGACGGATGGTCCGCTGTTACGACGACCTTTCCAACTGGGCCCCGGCCTTCGCCGGGGTGGTGCTTTCTTCTCAGGTCGAGCTGGCGTTTTCTCCTCGAATCCCAAACCCTCGATTGACTAAAATTGTGCGCCGCGTCACAACTCGCGGCGTCGATGTCGGGCAACCGGCATGGCACCGCGCGGGAGAGCGTTTCCGGTCCTTTCAGGGCTGATGGAACCGCCGAAGGAGCAACCACCCCGGAATCTCTCAGGCACCAGAGACCGCGCGGGGCTGATCGACACTCTGGAAAGCGTCCTGGCCTCGCGCCGAGGGCCACCGAAGGGGTAAGCGCTGGACATTGTTCGCGCGAAAGCTCTCAGGTCCCGTGACAGAGGGGGTTCGGATCGTTGCACCCATTGGTGCCGCGCGCCCCTTCGACGGAGACGACCATGAGCGAACCAGAACTGCGCGATTACGCCAGCATCATCGACCAGGCCGACGATTACGTCGAGCCCGAGATCCTGCCATTGCCGCTCGACGCATGGCACCGCGCACACGGCGCGCGGATGGTCGAGTTCGCCGGCTACGAGATGCCGATCCAGTATGAAGGCATCATGGCCGAGCACGCCTGGACGCGCGACTCGGCCGGGCTGTTCGACGTCAGCCACATGGGCCAGCTCGTCTTCTCCGGTGAAGGCGTCGCGCATGCGCTCGAAACCGTCCTGCCGGGCGACATTGCGGGGCTCGGCGAAGGCAAGATGCGCTATTCGCTGCTGCTCGCGCAGGACGGCGGCATCCTCGACGACCTGATGGCTACGCGCCTGCCCGACGACCAGCCGTCGCCGTTCTCCGCGCAGGACGTCGAGCCCGAGGCGTACGACCCGCTCCACCCGTCGCCGACCGCTAGCGGCAGCTTCTACGTCGTCGTCAACGGCGCGACCAAGTACGACGACATCAGCTACCTGATCGAGCATCTGCCCGACGACGTCACGATCAACATCCTCGAAGACCAGGCGCTGCTCGCGGTGCAGGGGCCCAAGGCGGTCGAGGCAGTCGCGCGGATCGTTTCCGGCGTCGACGCGCTCGTGTTCATGACCGCCGGTGCGTTCCACTGGAACGACGTCCCGCTCTGGATCAGCCGCTCGGGCTACACCGGCGAGGACGGCGTCGAGATCTCGCTCCCCGCCGAGCACGCCGTCGCGTTCGCCGACGCGCTGCTAGCGCTCCCCGAGATCAAGCCGATCGGCCTCGGTGCGCGCGATTCGCTGCGCCTCGAAGCCGGCCTGCCGCTCTACGGCCACGACCTCGATCCCGAGATTACGCCGGTCATGGCCGACCTCGGCTTCGCGTTGTCGAAGCGTCGCCGCGAAGCCGCCGACTTCCCCGGTGCCGAGCGAATTCTGACCCAGCGCGAGCACGGCCCCGCCACCAAGCGAGTCGGCCTGATCGTCGAGGGCCGCCAGCCCGCGCGCGAAGGCGCCGAGGTTATCGACGACACCGGCGCGGCGATCGGCCGCCTCACCAGCGGAGGCTTCGCACCGACGCTCGGGAAGCCGATCGCGATGGCCTATGTGCCGCTCGCGCTCGCCGCCCCCGGCACCCGCATCGAGATCGCGCAACGCGGCAAGGTCCACACCGCCACCGTCACCGCGATGCCCTTCATTCCCCACCGCTACGTCCGCGCAGGAGCCAAGTGATATGAGCCGTTACTTCACGCAGGATCATGAATGGGTCGACGTCGACGGTGATGTCGGCACCGTCGGCATTTCGGAATACGCGCAGAGCCAGCTCGGCGACGTCGTGTTCGTCGATGTCCCCGAAGCCGGCAAGACGCTGAGCAAGGGCGACGAAGCCGCAGTCGTCGAGTCGGTCAAGGCCGCCTCGGACGTGTACTCCCCGGTCTCGGGCACCGTCACCGAGGGCAACGCGGCTTTGACCGACGACTCCAGCCTGGTGAACTCGGACGCCGAAGCGGCTGGCTGGTTCTTTAAGCTGACGCTCAGCGACCCGAGCGAACTCGACAGCCTGATGGACGAAGCCGCCTACGCAGCCTTCGTCGAGAAGCTCTGATCTAACTGCTCCCCTCCCGCTTGCGGGAGGGGTCGGGGGAGGGGCTGGTACAGTCGTTCCCCGTCTCATTCCCTCCCCCGACCCCTCCCGTGAACGGGAGGGGAGGAGACTAGAATGCGCTACCTTCCCCTGACCCAGCCCGATCGCGCAGAAATGCTCGCCGTCATCGGCGCCGCGACCATCGACGACCTCTTCGTCGACGTGCCCGAAGCCGCACGCCTCGACGGCCCGGTCCGCGACCTGCCGATGCACGTCTCCGAAATGGCGGTCGAACGCCACATGTCGGCGCTCGCCAAGAAGAACCTCACCGCGGGCGAAGCGCCGTTCTTCCTCGGCTGCGGTGCGTACAAGCACCACGTCCCCGCGTCGGTCGACCACCTGATCCAGCGCGGCGAGTTCCTCACCGCCTACACGCCGTACCAGCCCGAAATCGCGCAGGGCACGCTGCAGATGCTGTTCGAGTTCCAGACTCAGGTCGCGCGGCTGCTCGGCACCGACGTCGCCAACGCCTCGATGTACGACGGTTCGACCGCGTGCTGGGAAGCGATCGTGATGGCGCGTCGCATCACCAAGCGGGGCAAGACGATCCTGTCGTCGGGCCTCCACCCGCATTACGTCTCGGTCGCGAACACGATGGCCAAGTTCACCGGCGACGTGCTCGACACGACCGCGCCCGAACTGGTCGCCGACATGGACCTCGACCAGCTGATCGCGAAGATCGACGACGATACGTCGTGCGTCGTCGTCCAATACCCCGACATCCTCGGCCGCATCGCCGACCTGCGCCCGCTCGCCGACGCCTGCCACGCGAAGAAGGCGCTGCTGATCGCGGTCGTCACCGAGCCGGTCGCGCTGGGCGCGATCACCTCGCCCGGCGAGATGGACGCGGACATCGTCGTCGGCGAAGGCCAGTCGCTCGGCGTCGGCCTCCAGTTCGGCGGGCCTTATGTGGGCCTGTTCGGGTGCAAGGACAAATACGTCCGCCAGATGCCCGGTCGCCTCTGCGGCGAGACCGTCGACGCCGATGGCCGCCGCGGCTTCGTCCTGACCCTGTCGACCCGCGAGCAGCACATCCGCCGCGAAAAGGCGACGTCGAACATCTGCACCAACTCGGGGCTCTGCGCGCTGGCCTTCTCGATCCACATGACGCTGCTCGGCGAAGCCGGCCTGCGCCAATTGGCCGAAGTGAACCACGCAGGCGCAGTGTCCGCGGCCGAACGCCTCTCGCAGATTCCCGGCGTGGAATTGGTAAACGACAGCTTCTTCAACGAGTTCACGTTGAAGCTCCCGACCGAAGCCCGCCCCGTCGTCCGCACGCTCGCCGATCGCGGCATCCTGGCCGGCGTATCGCTTGGCCGTTTGTACCCCGGCCAGGACGCCCTCGCGAACGGCCTCGTCGTCGCCGTGACGGAAACGACCACCGCAGAGGACGTCGAAACGCTTGCGTCCGCACTCCAGGAGATACTGGCATGAGCATCAACCAGAGCGGCTGGCGCCCGACCTCGCCCGAGGCGAACACGGGTAACGTCCCCGCACCGGTAACCGGCAACAAGGCGCTGATGCTGGAAGAAGCCCTGATCTTCGAGATCGGCGACGGCGTGACGACAGGCGTCGATTTCGACACCTTTGGTTCTCCTGCGAACGCAGGAGCCCAGGGTTCCAAAGACGCCGCTCGCAACCCTGGATTCCTGCGTTCGCAGGAAAACAAACTGGGCGGGTTGCTCCGCACCGCACCCATCGGCCTCCCCGGTCTCTCCGAGCCCGAAACCGTCCGCCACTACACCCGCCTCTCACGCCAGAACTACGGCATCGACCTCGGCTTCTTCCCGCTCGGCTCGTGCACCATGAAGCACAACCCGCGCCTCAACGAGAAGATGGCGCGGCTGCCTGGGTTCTCCGACGTCCACCCGCTCCAGCCGGTCGACACCGTGCAGGGCGCACTCGAAGTCATCCACCAGCTCGCGCACTGGCTCGTCACGCTTACCGGCATGACCTCGGTCGCGATGAGCCCGAAGGCGGGCGCACACGGCGAACTCTGCGGCATCCTGGCGATCCGCGCCGCACTGGAAGCCAAGGGCGAAGGCGCGCGGAAGATCATCCTCGTCCCCGAGAGCGCGCACGGCACCAACCCCGCCACCGCAGCCTTCGCCGGCTATAGCGTCGAGGATATCCCCGCCACCGCCGAAGGCCGCGTCGACACCGCCGCGCTGAAGGCCCGGCTCGGCCCCGACGTCGCCGGCGTGATGATCACCAACCCCAACACGTGTGGACTGTTCGAGCGCGACATGCGCGAAATCTCCGACGCGGTGCACGCGGCGGGCGGCTTCGTCTATTGCGACGGCGCGAACTTCAACGCGATCGTCGGCCGCGTCCGGCCCGGCGATCTCGGCATCGACGCGATGCACATCAACCTGCACAAGACCTTCTCGACCCCGCACGGCGGCGGCGGCCCGGGCTCGGGCCCGGTGGTGTTCTCGGAGGCTTTGACTCCCTACGCACCGCTCCCGTTCGTCGAGAACCAGGACGGCCAGTTCGTCCTCGTCGAGGAAGAAACCGCAGGCGAACATCACGCGGGCAGCTTCGGCCGCATGGTCGCGTTCCACGGCCAGATGGGCATGTTCACGCGCGCGCTGACCTACATCCTCAGCCACGGTGCGGACGGTCTTCGCCAGGTGTCGGAGGATGCGGTGCTCAACGCGAACTACATCCTGCGCAGTCTCGACGACACGCTCGACGCACCGTTCGGCCCCTCGGGTCCGTGCATGCACGAGGCGCTGTTCTCGGACTCTGGCCTCGCCGCCGGTTTCTCGACGATCGACATCGCGAAGGGCCTGATCGACGAGGGCTTCCACCCGATGACGATGTACTTCCCGCTCGTCGTCCACGGCGCGATGCTGGTCGAGCCGACCGAGACCGAATCGAAGGCAGCCCTCGACCAGTTCATCGCCGCGCTCCGCTCGGTCGCCGAACGCGCGAAAGCCGGCGACCCCAGCCTCAAGACCGCCCCGCACTTCGCCCCCCGCGCGCGCCTCGACGAGACGCTTGCGGCACGGAAACCGGTCCTGGTCTGGAAGGACCCCGCTCCGCTAGCGCAGGCGGCGGAGTAGCTTCTGGGATAGTTGTTCTCCTGCGAACGCAGGAGCCCAAGGTTACGAACGCAACCGCCCGTAACCCTGGATTCCTGCAGACGAAGGAAAACGGATTGCCCAGGGCACCGCAACCGATCTAGCCTCCGCCCCAACAGGGGTGGGGGCCAGGATCGATGCAGGCGCACGAAGCACAAGGCTGGATCAGCTACGCGATCACCGCGGTCGTCATCGGCATAGTCTTCGCGATCCGCTGGCGCCGCATGAGCGTGGTGAAACCTCTAAAGCTGGAACGCCTCTGGGTCATCCCCACGCTCTACGCCGCCGTCGCGCTGTACATGTTCGTGATGTACCCGCCGCACGGCTTCGCCTGGCTGTTCTGCGCACTGGCCTTGGTCATGGGCGCAGCGCTCGGCTGGCAACGCGGCAAGCTCATGCGGATCACGATCGATCCCGACAGCCACGCACTCAACACGACGTCCTCCCCGGCCGCGGTCCTGTTCATCGTAGCAATCGTCGCAGTCCGCACCGGCGCGCGCGCCGTGATCGGCGATGGCCACGCCCTCCACCTCGACGCCTTCGCCATCACCGACATGCTGGTCGCTTTGGCGCTAGGCCTGTTCACCACCCAACGCATCGAAATGTACCTCCGCGCCAAGCGGATGCTCGAAACGGCCCGCGTCCGCTAACCCGAACCGTCATCCCCGCGAAGGCGGGGACCCATACTGGCAAGCGTCAGTAATCCAGACGAGAGGTCGGCCAGTCTGGGTTCCCGCCTCCGCGAGAATGACAAGAGTGGCCTTAAGCAATCGCCTGCTCAGTCTCTTCCCGCCGCCGCACATGCTCGCGCCAGACGATATACAACCCGCTAGCCACGATGACGGGCGCCCCGACCCAGGTCGCCTCCGCCGGCAATGTGTCGAACACCAGCCACCCCAGCAACGTCGCCCATAGCAAGCTCGAATAATCCATCGGCACCACCACCGACACCGGCCCGAGCCGCAACGACGTCGTCATCGCGATCTGCGCCAGCCCCCCGAAGATCCCGACGCTCGCCAGACACACCCACGCGACCAGATCATGCGACTGCGCCGCCCGCCCGTAAAACACGGACAACGGGATCAACGACAGCGCTGAGAACCAGAACACCGTCGTCAGCGCGCTCTCGGTCTTGCCGATCTGCCGCAACAGGATCGACACGCTCGCCGTCCCGAACGCCCCCGCCAGCGCACACCCCGCACCCCATAACGGAAAGTGATCCCCACCCGGCTGTGCGACGATCAACACACCCGCGAACCCGGTCGCGACCGCTGCCCAGCGGTGCCACCCGGTAGGCTCGCGCAACACCAGCGCCCCCAGGATCGTCGCGAACACCGGCACCGTGAACCCGATCGTCGTCGCCTCCGCGAGCGGCAACGCAACGATCCCGTTGAATGTGAACGCCATCGCCGACAGCCCCACGATCGCCCGCACGACATGCGCAGGCAACCGCTTGGTCTTGACCGAAGGCAGGCCCGGCGCCGCGACGATCACCGCCGATACCAGCAAGCACGCGCCGAACTGCCGGAAGAACAGGATTTCCGAAACGCTCGCGCCGTGCCGCTCGGCCAGCTTGATCGCGGTATTCATCAGCGCGAAGATTACGACCGACAGCAACCGCATGCCGATGGCGGGAAGGATGCGGTCGGTGGGCATGCGCGACCCCTAGCGAGGGCCGGGCGGGGATCCCACCGCAAACCGCCGTCTTCGCCACACAAACACGTCCGTCATCCTGACGAAAGTCAGGACCCAGGATACCACGCTCACCGCTCTTGGCTCTGGGTCCTGACTTTCGTCAGGATGACGGAGCGCGATGGAGGATGGGGTGACGAACCCCCGCGCACCCGCTATCCGCACCGCATGATAAAGCGCGCACTCCCCGTCACCCGCGAGGCGGATTTCTCCGCCTGGTACCAGGCCGTCATCTCCGAGGCCGATCTCGCCGAGGAGTCCGGCGTCCGCGGCTGCATGGTCATCCGCCCATGGGGCTATGGCATCTGGGAGCGCATCCAGCGCCTGCTCGACGACCGGATCAAGGCGACCGGTCACGAGAACTGCTATTTCCCGCTCTTCATCCCGCTTTCCTATTTCGAGAAGGAGGCCGAGCACGTCGACGGGTTCGCCAAGGAAATGGCCGTGGTCACGCACCACCGCCTCAAGGCCGACGGCTATGGCCGGCTGATCCCCGATCCCGACGCCAAGCTCGAGGAGCCGCTCGTCGTCCGCCCGACCTCCGAGATGGTCATCGGCGCCGCCTTCGCGCGCTGGGTCCAGTCGTGGCGCGACCTGCCCGTGCTGATCAACCAGTGGGCCAACGTCGTCCGCTGGGAAATGCGCACGCGCATGTTCCTGCGCACCAGCGAGTTCCTCTGGCAGGAAGGCCACACCGCCCACGCCACCGCTGACGAAGCGCGCGACGAGACGCTCAAGATGCTCGAAGTCTATCGCGATTTCGCGGAGGAGTGCCTCGGCGTCCACGTCATCGCCGGCGAGAAGCCCGAGAACGAGCGCTTCCCTGGCGCCGTCGCGACCTATTCGATCGAGGCGATGATGCAGGATGGCAAGGCGCTGCAAGCCGGCACCTCGCACTTCCTCGGCACCAACTTCGCCTCGGCGCAGAACATCCGCTTCCAGAATGCGGGCGGTGAGTTCGAGCTGTGCAACACCACCAGCTGGGGCGTGTCGACGCGGATGATCGGCGCGGTCATCATGGTCCACGGCGACGACGACGGCCTGCGCGTGCCGCCGATGATCGCCCCGTGGCAGGTCGTGATCGTCCCGATGCTGCGCGACGTCCCCGAGGACGCGGCGATCGTCGAATACTGCAAGTCGCTCCAGGCCGAACTGGCCAAGCAGTCCGCGCTCGGCGAACCGGTCCGTGCGTTGCTCGATCTCAAGCCCGCCAAGGCCGCAACCAAGCGCTGGGGCTGGGTCAAGAAGGGCGCGCCGATCGTGATCGAAGTCGGCGGCCGCGACATGGCGGGCGGCAACGTCACCGTGATCCGCCGCGACCGCCTGTACCGCGAGGATGGCAAGCTCGACAGCGTCGCCACGCCGCGCGACGCGTTCGTCGGGGAGGTTTCGGGTATGCTGCACGACATCCAGGCGACGCTCCACGTCGAGTCGATGAACCGCGTGAAGGGCAACATCGTCCCCGCGAACGACTTCGCTGCGGTCGAAGCGCATTTCGCCGATGGCGTGAAGAACCCCGGCTGGGTCGACGTCCGCTGGTCCAAGCCGACGGGGGCGGCACTCGACAAGGTCGTCGAACGGTTGAAGGCGCTCAAGCTCACGATCCGCAACGCGCCGATGGGCCAGACCGGGTGTGATGACGGCGCGTGCATCTTCACCGGCGAACCCGCGGTGGAACGCATCCTGATTGGCCGCGCCTACTAGGCGCACTGATCGGCCGCTGTCGGCGTCGCGTCCAAGGCTCATCATCGGGGCGATGCATGGCGACCGCTTGGATAGCTAAGGCAAGGAGCAACCAAAACCGTCCGGTCTGTCGGCTGCATCGTCGCGCTCGTCTGGTATCGTCGCATCGGCTTTGGGCGGTGCAACCTTAGGGGGCAGGCATGGGCGTGACGGGAATCGGCGGCTTCTTCTTCCGGGCAAACGACCCGGAGGCGATCCGCGCATGGTATGTCGAGCATCTCGGCGTCGGGTCGGTGCCGTATGGATCGTGGGAGACGCAGGCAGGGCCGAGCGTGTTCGCACCGTTCGCGGCCGACACCGACTATTTTCCCAAGGATCGCCAATGGATGCTCAACCTGCGTGTCGATGACCTCGACGGCCTGATCGCGACGCTCCGCGCGGCCGGGATCGCGGTAGTCACCAATCCCGAATGGGACATGCCCGGCTTTGGCCGCTTCGCCCGCATACATGATCCCGAAGACAACCCGATCGAACTCTGGCAACCCGATCCTGCGTGATGAACCCCATTGATACTTGGTCGGGTACGCTGGAGTAAGTCGCTGTCCGGACGAGGATGGGTTTCAGTCGAACCTCGCTCTATCATGCCTGTCATCGGTCGCGAGCGAACGGTAAATCCGGTCATGGCACGTCGTAGATTGCGACGCCCTCGACGCCTTCCGCCACACGCGCCGCGATCGTGCCATCGGGACGAACGATCATCGTGCAGCCATGACTCAGCCGCGCGCCGCACGATCCCGTCACGTCGGCGGACACGATCCAGCACCCCGTCTGCACGGCGCGTGCGCGTAAATTCTCGACGCTGCGCGATCGCCAGCGTGCCGCGGTATCGGGCGACAGCATGTTGTCGAGGGGATAGCAGATCACCGCCGCGCCTTGGTCGGCCAAACTTCGTGCTGCGTCGGGATGGTTGGCGTCGTTGCAGATGTTGATGCCGTACCGCACGCCGTCCCGTTCGAAGACCGGGCTTGCGCGCCCCGCGACCACGCCCGGTTCGTTCGGATGCCGCTTGGCATAGCGGCCCACGACGCGACCGCGTTCGATCACGAAGGCGCTGTTCGTCACGCCGTCCGCGCGGCGTTCGAAACTGCCGAGGATCACCGTTGTCGCGACCGGTGCGAGTGCAGCGAGGATCGCGCGCCACCGGTCGTCCTCGACATCGATGGCCCGCGCGGCGATCGTCGTCGGATCATAACTGTGCCCCAGCAGATGACATTCGGGGAACACCGCAAGGTCCATGCGCATGTCCGCTCGCGTCAGGTCGTCGACGACCCGCGCGACGACGGCGGCAGCGTCGTCCTCGACCCGCAAGCGCTGGAACGCCGCTATCCGCACGGCCGCAACGCAGGACGATCGGTCAAAACAACTCTCCCTGCGGCCCCCTCGGCGCGCGGAACAGGTCGTTGCGCAGCGCGATCCGTTCCTGGTTCAGCCCGTGTTTGGCGCAGGCGATCCGGAACCGCGTACCCAGCAGGTCGGCCCACGGTCCTTGCCCCTTCATCCGCGTGAAGAAGTTCGGATCATTGTCGCGGCCGCCTCTCAGCGAGGCTATCGTCGCCATCACCTTGCTCGCGCGATCGGGGAAATGCTCGTCGAGCCACGCACGGAACAGCGGCGCCACTTCGAACGGCAGCCGTACCGGGATGAAGAACGCCCGGCTGGCACCAGCCTCCGCCGCACGCGCGACCAGATGCTCGATCTCGTGATCGGTGATCGCCGGGATGACCGGTGCGATCGACACGTACACCGGTACGCCTGCGTCGGCGAGTTTGCGCACCGCCGCCAGCCGCCGCTCGGGATGCGGCGCACGCGGCTCGACGGTCGACGCCACCTTCGGATCCAGCGAGGTGATCGACATCGCCACCGCCGCCAAGCCTTTTGCGGCCATAGGCGCCAGCAGGTCCAGATCGCGCACCACGCGGTCAGACTTGGTCGTGATCGTCAGCGGATGATCGGTCTCGCTGAGCACTTCGATGATGCCGCGGGTGATCCGCCAGTCGGTCTCGATCGGCTGGTACGGATCGGTATTCGTGCCCAGCGCCATCGGCGCGACGACGTAGCCCGGCTTGCTCAACTCCGCCCGCAACAGCGCCGCCGCCGAGGGCTTGGCGAACAGCTTGCTTTCGAAATCGAGCCCGGGCGACAGGTCGTGAAACGCATGACTCGGCCGCGCGAAACAGTAGATGCAGCCGTGCTCGCATCCTCGATAGGGATTGATCGAACGGTCGAACGGTACGTCGGGCGACGCGTTGCGGCTGATGATCGTCCGCGGCGTCTCGACCGTCACCGTCGTCCGCAGCTTCGGCGCGATCCCGTCGATCCCTTCGCGCATGTCGAGCCAGTCGCCGTCCGCCTCGGTCTGCGGCAGGTTGAAGCGACGGCTTTCGTCGTTGCGCGTTGCTCCGCGAACCGGTCGGGCGGTCTTCATCGCACGACGATACACGCAATTCACGAACAAAAGAAGAACATAGTTGATGGCGCGGTGCTGGCGAACCCGTCGAGCCTTGATCCATATCTAGTTAAATAAACGCAGGTTTCTAAAGGCTTGACGCTGGTACGAAAGAATACTCGCCGCCTGCTGCGATAGCGCGTAGGGCAGGCACATGACGGAACAGATCACCACGGTGGAACGGGCATTCGAGTTGGCGCGATCGGGCGAATGCGAGTCGGTGAACGCGCTACGCCAGCGGTTGCGCCGCGAGGGGTATGACGCGGTTCATCTTCATCTTCACGGTGCGTCGATCAACAAGCAGCTCGTCGATCTCATCCATACCGCGAGGGGCGGCTCCGCGCTGGCGTGAGGCGGCCGCGGTTCGGTCGCGACGATCTCGAGATCGCCCGACCGAACCATCACGCGTCACTTCTGCGCCAGAGCCATCGTCTTGGGCATGTTCAGACCGGCTGCCGACCATTCCGCGTTGGTCTTGCAGGTCGTCCTACCGATCCGCGAGCCGGTCACGGCCGGATCGTTCAAGCAGTATTTCTGCGTCTTGGCATCATATTTGAGCACCGTCTTCTGGATCGAATCCCGCGGTGCCGCGAGAGCTGGAACGCCAGTGGCCAGAACGGCGACGGCAACGAGGCTCTTCAGGAAGATCGAGGTCATGGCAGCGTCCTTGTGATGGTTGGTACGAGGCGCCCGATGGGGCGACATCTCGATCAATGCATCTGGCGTGCCAGTTATATAATACAGTGCATCACTTGTCGTAAGTCATTGAGGATGCTGAAAACTTCTTGATGGGCGACCGGCCGAAAGCGGATTCTTCACTTGGTACGCCGCACTATCTAATGGTGATAACCGCAAAAAAATGGTCCGAGTTCGCGCGCTCGATCGCTAATTTAGCGAACAAACAAGCTGCGCTCAGCGCTCCAGCAGTCGCGGCATCAGCTCGACGAAGTTGCAGGGGCGATGGCGGCTGTCTAGCTGGTCGCGCAGGATGCCGTCCCAGCCGTCCTTCACCGCGCCAGTCGAGCCGGGCAGCGCGAAGATATAGGTGCCGTGCGACACGCAGGCGCAGGCGCGCGACTGGACCGTCGAGGTGCCGATCGTCTGGTAGCTCAGCATGCGGAAGAGTTCGCCGAAGCCGGGAATCATCTTCTCCGCGACCTGTTCGACCGCCTCCGGGGTCACATCGCGCCCGGTCACGCCGGTGCCGCCAGTGGTGATGATGCAGTCGACCTCGGGATCGCCGATCCACGCGTGGAGACGCGAAACGATCGTCTCGACGTCGTCCTTCTCGATCCGGCGGTCGGCGAGAACATGCCCCGCCTCGGTCAGCCGCGCGACCAAAGTATCGCCCGAGCGATCCTCGGCAAGGCCCCGCGTGTCCGACACGGTCAGCACGGCAATCCGCACCGGCAGGAAAATCCGGCTTTCATCGATCGGCATGAAACTCAGTCCGCGCGCGTAACAGTCGTGGATTGCGGTCCGACGCTGGCATTCACCGCGACGGTAGCATTCAAAGGCGCCGTGCTGGCACGATATTGCGTGTACGGCTTGGCCGCCATCCGCACCGCTGTCGCCCCCGGCAGGCCGGGGAAGCGCGGCCACATGCCTTGCGCCAGCGCGTTGCGGCTGGTCGATGCCTTCTTGCCGCCCTGCGCCTCGTACATCCAGTAATTGCGCAGCACGGTCGTCACGTAGCCGCGCGTCTCCCAATACGGGATGCTCTCGATATACATCAGCGGATCGCCGTTATCGTGGACGATTGCGTTCCAGTCGCCGACCGGGCGTGGACCCGCGTTGTACGCCGCGATCACCTTGGGCAGCAGCCCGCCGGTGACGCCAGCCATGTCGCGCAGCCGCTCGAGATGGCGCTGGCCTACATCCATGTTGGTGCTCGGCTTGGTCAGCGCCTTCACGTCGATCGAGGTGCCACGCTCACGTGCGAAGTCGGTCGCGGCGGCGGGCATGATCTGCATGAGGCCATACGCGCCGGCCGGGCTCTTGATCGTGTTGCGGAACCGCGATTCCTCGAGCGTGTGCGCGTACACCAGCGCCTTGTCGATGTGCCAGCCGCTGTCGGGCGTCCAGTTCGGCGTCGGATACCGCGCCTCGGCGGTCGACGTGACCCCCTGCGGGCAGTTGTGCGCAAGCCAAACGGTCGTCGCGGGCAGGCTCAGCGCTTCCGCCACGCGGACCAGGTTGGCGAACTCGCGCGGATCGCCGATCTTCGCCTGCTGGCGGATTACGGTATCGGCCAGGTCTGTCTCGCCGACTTCGACCAGGGCAGCGGCGACGCGGACGTTGGGACGCTTGCCGACGACCTTCCAGTCGCTCGCAACCAGTCCGCCCACGGACGTGCCCTTGTCCTTCATCGCAAGCTGCTGGCGGGCAAGCTGGCCGTAGAAGCTCTCGCCGAACTGCGCCGCCGCCTTCAGCCGGCCCTCGATTTTGTCGGGGCGCGAGCACACCATGTCCGCGCGCGACGCCCAGTACAAAGCCGCCGCCCGAAGATCGACGTCGCCGGCGCGTGCCGCGACACCCTCGAACCCGGTCTCGGCATTCGCGCAGTCATTCTGCCGCCACGCCGACAATGCGCCGACCCAGCGGCCCTGGACGGCCCAGTCGCCGACGCCGTCCTGTGCCTTCGCCGCCATCACGCGCGCGTTCACATCATCGCCTTGGAGGAAATAGATCCACGCGATCTTCTGCTGCCACTCGGTCAGCGCTTCAGGGGTGAGGCCGGGCGTACTCTCCAGCAGCGACTGCGCCTCGCGGCCCATGTCCGCCTTGACGTAGGGCTGCATCTTCATCGCGAGATCGGCAGCGATCATGTCGCCCTGCAGGCTCTTGGCGCGGACGCGACGCGGCGCGCCGTCCTGCCAGATCAACCGCTGAGCCGCGGGCAGGGGAGGCAAGTCGACCGCGCCGCGCGTCGTCGCGAGGCGCGAAATCTGCGCGGCTTCGGGCAGTTCGGGCGCTTCGTTGAGCAGCGCGACCAGCGGCTCCATCTCGACGCGGGGCGAGCCCTTCGCCGTATACATCTCGGCGCGCGCGATCGCGTGCAGCGGGCCGGGCTTCATCGTGTCGAGCCCGATCTGCGCGTCAGTCCACTTGCCGTCGCGGATTGCCGCGAACACGGTCCTGTAGGCCTCGCGCTGGCTGGCATCGAGCTGGTCGGGGATCTGTTCGATCGTCGGTGCGCCGATCAACTGCGTCGTGCCGAGCCGCGCATCGCCAGCGGGTTCACCGGCAACGGTCGCCGCGAGTGCTGGAAAGGGGAGGGCGCTGAGCCCCAGAACGATAGCTAGAGTCCGAATCATCTCACACCCTCTTGCGACGTCAGTCCGCGCATCAGCATCTGCAAATCCTTCCAGGCCTCGGCCTTGGCCGCGGGCTTTTCGATCAGAAACCGCGGATGAAAGCTCGCGACCACGCCGGTCTCGTCGGAAGCTTTGCCAGACGCCGAACCGGACCCCGTTTCTCCGGTCTTATGGTTAAACTCGTGTAAACGCCCGCGCGCCGCCTGTAATTCCGTCTCGAGGATCGCACGGCTCGCCGCATTGCCAAGCAGCAGCAACCGCTTGGGTGCAACCAACCCGATGTGATGCTTGGCGATTTCCGACAGCCGCGCCTCGACCTCGCTCTGGATCCGCCCCGCCGTCGGCCGCTTCGCGCAGACTGCCGCGAGATGCACTTCGTCGCGTGTCAGACCGATCGCCGCGAGCATCTTGTCGAGCAGCCGTCCCGATGCGCCACTCAGCAGCGCCCCCGCATCGCCATCGTCCCGGTCCGGGCAATCGACAAGCACCATGACCGTAGCGTCAGCGGGACCAACCGCGGCCAGCGAAACCCCGCTCCAGTCGGCCTCGGGAACCTCCGCACTGCTCCGCCAGGCCAGGAAATCGGCCAGCAAATGCGGCATCGCGGAGGGTGCCAAGACCGGCGCAGCAGGCACTGCGGCGGGTACGACCAGCGGCTCAGGCGCCGCAAACCAGTCGCGCGGGGCGTCGTCGACCAGCGTGTCGACGCCAGCCTCGTGCCACCAATCGAGCGCGCTCGCGGCGGCGTTTCGCCAATCGATGGTTTGATCCGCCCCCACACGGTAACCTATGCTGCATGGTTGACGTGGCGGTCAACTCGCGCAATCGCCATATTGGACAAGATGGTGCCGGCCCGAGCCCGAACGAAGGGTGGGGCGCAAAGCTATGGCAATAGGGGACATCCCCCGGGAGACGATGATGACGACACGTGAATCGATGCCGTACGACGTGGTGATCGTCGGCGCTGGCCCGGCCGGTCTCTCGGCAGCGATCCGCCTGAAACAGCTGGCCGCGGAGAAGGACGCCGAGATCAGCGTCTGCGTGCTCGAAAAGGGCTCCGAAGTCGGCGCGCATATCCTGTCGGGCGCGGTCATCGATCCCAAGAGTCTCGACGAGCTGCTGCCGAACTGGCGCGAGGACGGCTGTCCGCTTGCCGAAGTGCCGGTGACCGAGAACCATCACTGGATCCTGACCAAGACGAAGAAGAGCGAAATGCCGCACTTCGTCACGCCCTCGTTCATGCACAACAAGGGCACCTATACCGGCTCGCTCGGCAACCTGTGCCGCTGGCTCGCGGGCAAGGCGGAGGAACTCGGCGTCGAGATCTTCCCGGGCTTCGCCGCCGCGGAAATCCTGTTCAACGACGACGGCTCGGTCAAGGGCGTCGCGACCGGCGACATGGGCGTCGCGCGCGACGGCACGCACAAGGGCGACTACACCCCCGGCCTCGAACTCCACGCCAAATACACCTTCTTCTCGGAAGGCTGCCGCGGGCACCTCACCAAGGAACTGATCCGCAATTTCGCGCTCGACAAGGACAGCGATCCGCAGGTCTACGGCCTCGGTATCAAGGAGCTTTGGGACATCGATCCCGAACTCCACGTCCCCGGCCGCGTCATCCACACGCAGGGCTGGCCCTTGTCCGAAACCGACGGCTCGAACGGCGGCGGCTGGATCTATCACCAGGCGAACGGCCAGGTCTCGATCGGCTTCGTCACATGGCTGAACTACACCAACCCGTATCTCTCGCCGTTCAGCGAGATGCAGCGCTGGAAGACGCATCCCGAGATCGCCGCACTCCTCAAGGGTGCCAAGCGGGTCAGCTACGGCGCGCGCGCGATCAGCGACGGCGGGCTCCAGTCGATCCCCAAGCTCGTCATGCCCGGCGCGGCGCTGATCGGCGACAGCGCGGGCTTCCTCAACGTGCCGCGGATCAAGGGCACGCATACCGCGATGAAGTCCGGCATGATGGCCGCCGAGGCCGCGGTCGAGGCGATCGTCTCGCAGCGCGGCCATGACGAACTCGCCGCCTATCCCGAAGCGTTCGATGAGTCGTGGGTCAAGAAGGAGCTGTCGGTCGTCCGCAACGTCGTGCCGCTGGTCAAGAAGTTCGGCGACCTGGTCGGCTCGGGCCTCGCCGGCATCACGATGTGGGCGGAGCATCTGGGGATCAAAATGCCCTTCACGATGCACCACCATCCCGACAACGAGAGCCTGTGGCGCAAGGATCTCGTCAAGCCGATCGTCTATCCGAAGCCCGACGGCGTCCTGACCTTCGATCGCCTCTCGTCGGTGTTCGTCTCGAACACCAACCACGAGGAGGACCAGCCGGTCCACCTGACGCTCAAGGATGCGAGCGTGCCGATCGAATACAACCTGCCGATGTACGACGAGCCTGCGCAACGCTATTGCCCGGCCGGCGTTTACGAAGTCGTTGGCGAGGACACGTCCGATCCGAAGTTCGTCATCAACGCGCAGAACTGCGTCCACTGCAAGACCTGCGACATCAAGGACCCCACCCAGAATATCAACTGGGTCGTACCCGAGGGCGGCGGAGGCCCCAATTATCCCAACATGTAAGCGTCTGTTTTTAGCCCTAGGTCTTGCCGTGGCGGCGCCCGCCACTGCTGCGCCGGCTGATCTCTCCGCCTATCTGAAGGCCCGCGTCGCCGACGCCGCCGCCCGGCCGGACCTCGCAGCGGCCAGCTACGCCAAGGTGCTGGCGGCATCGCCCGATGATCCCGTCGTCGCGATCCGCGCCTATCGCGAGGCGCTGGAGGCCGGCGACGTGCCGCTCGCCACCCGCGCCGTCGCGGTGCTGAACAAGGCCGGGGTCGCCCCCGCCGACGCAGCACTGATCCCGCTCGCCGATGCAGCCCGCCGCAACGACGCGAAGGCCGCGAGCGCAGCGATCGCCACGTTGTCGAGCGGCCCCCTCGTGGTCCTCGCGCCCTCGCTCTACGCCTGGGTAGCGCATGCGGAAGGCCGCGACCCCGAACCCTCGCTGGCGACCGCAGCGAAGGACCCCGTCGCCAACCGCTTCGCCACCGAGACACGAGCGCTGATGGCCGCAGCACCGCGCAAGCAACCGCTATCGATCGGCGTCTCGCGCCTGCTCGCCCGCCTAGCCAGCGATCTCAGCGCAGGCGAACCCTCGCCGCTGTCGATCGCGCTAACCCAGGCAGCCCTGCGCGCCGACCCGAGTTACGACGCAGCGCGCGTGCTCCTCGCCGACGCACTCGCCCGCAACAAGCTGGTCGACCGCGCGCTCGTCGTGCTCGACGGCGTCGACGCCAAGAGCCCCTCCGCCCCGGCCGCCGCCGCCGAACGCATCGACATCCTCGCCACCGCCGACCGCAACGGCGAAGCGCTCGCCGCCGCCAAGAACCGCGTCGACCAGAAGGGGTCTGAGCCCGCCGACTGGCAACGCTACGCCGACCTGCTCCTGACCACCGGCAACCCCGCCGAAGCCGCGACTTGGTACCAGCGGATCATCGCCGCCGACACCGCAAAGGGCGGCAGCTGGGGCAACTGGCTGCAATATGGCGGCGCACTCGACCAGGCCGGCCGCTGGCCCGAAGCACGCGACGCACTGGAAAAAGCCGTCGCCCGCGGCCCCGCGCAACCGCTCGCGCTCAACTATCTCGGCTTCGCGCAAGTCGAGCACGGCGACGACATCCCCGCCTCGATCAAGCTGCTCGAACGCGCCAGCCGGATCGACCCGACCAACGCGTCGATCACCGACTCGCTTGGTTGGGCCTACCACCTCTCCGGCAACACCGCCCGAGCGCTCCCCCTGCTCGAAACCGCCGCGCAGGCCGAACCCACCAACGCCGAAATCGCCGACCACCTCGGCGACGCCTATTGGAGCGTCGGCCGAAACTACGAAGCGCGCTACGCCTGGCGCGCCGCCTTGCTGACTGCCGAACCCGCAGACACGGCGCGTATAACCACCAAGATCGCGGGCGGCCTTCCCGCCAACGCCCGCCGCTGAAACAACGACTCCCGCCCTAAAGCCGAGAGGGAAGGGGCTTGCTCGGCCAACATCCGTCACCCCAGCGAACGCTGGGGTCTCCCACGAGGTGCGCACCGCCCGCCAAACGATAAGATCCCAGCGTTCGCTGGGATGACGGTCGATTGTTGGCTAAGCGCGTGGGCAAAGCACGCACCAGGCCCGCCGCCAAACCCCGAGACCGACAATGCCCGCCATCACCGAACCCGCTCCCGCCAAGATCAACCTGGCCCTCCACGTCCGCCGCCGCCGCCCCGACGGCTACCACGACCTCGAAACCCTCTTCGCCTTCGCCACCGACGGCGACCTGATTACGGTAAAGCCCGCCCAAACCAACAGCTTCACCATAACCGGCCCCTTTGCCGCCGCACTCCTCCCCGTCGAGAGCATCGCCCCAACCCCCAACACCACCCCGGCGAAGGCCGGGGCCCAATTGGGGACGGACAACGACGACGCACCGCGCTCGTCCGGCGCCGCCCCCTGGCATTGCAACCTCGTAACCGCCGCAGCAGACGCCTTCACCACCGCCTTCGCCCCCGAAGCCCACCACGCCATAACCCTCGAAAAGCACCTCCCCATCGCCTCAGGCATAGGCGGAGGCTCAGCCGACGCCGCCGCCACCCTCCGCGCGCTGGCCCGCCTCCACGACGTACCCCCAACCGACCCCCGCCTCCACGAAATCGCCGCAAAGCTCGGCGCCGACGTCCCCGCCTGCCTCGCCAACCGCACCACGCTAGGCACCGGCAAAGGCGACACCCTCACGAACCTCGAAGGCCTGTCCGGCACCCCCCTCCTGCTCGTGAACCCGGGCGTCGCGGTCTCCACCGCCGCCGTCTTCGAGACCTGGGACGGCCACGACCGAGGCCCGATCCCCGAAGGTAATCTCCTCGATCGCGCCCTCGAAGGCCGCAACGACCTAGAACCCCCCGCGCTGGCCCTCGCCCCCGCAATCGCCGAAGTCCGCACGCTCCTCGACGCAGCCCAAGGCGTCCTCCTGTCCAGAATGTCCGGCTCCGGCGCCACCTGCTTCGCGCTGTTCGAAACCCCCGAAGCCAGAGATACCGCCGCCACCGCCGCGCAAGCCAAAGGCTGGTGGACCCTCGCAACAAACCTCGGCTGATCGACCGATATACGGCGGCACTTTCGAGGCTGGCCGCCGCCTTGCCGCCACCGCCCGTCATCCTGACGAAAGTCAGGATCCAGAGCGGCAAACGAAACCGCCCGTCACAACCAGTTCGTGACACCATCGACGAGTCGATCGCCGCCAAACCCGCGCTCGAACAACCAGAACCGTTCTCGACCAAACTCTGCCCGGCCCATCTCCCGACCCCGGACGTGTACGGCGCTTATCCCGTTCGAAAACGTGTAAGTACGCAGTCATACGGCACCACGCCCTTGCCTTGTTCTCCCGCGAAGGCGGGAGCCCAGTCTGGATCCCCGCCTTCGCGGGGAAACATGTCTTATTTGCGCGCAAGGGCAGCAGCCCACATTTTCAGGGGGCCAGCGCTCCGCGTAATCATTGATCGATGAGCGCGGAACGTTGGGTGCTGAACCAAGCCCCGCATGACTAGGCTTGGCAACCACCCGCGGCCGTTGCCAAACGTACACCTTTTTCAGGAAAACCCATCGTTCCCCACTTGTTCCAAAAGAACAAAGAGAATACATGGTGTTTGACGCGTTGAATGGCACGCGCGCTTGCTTTAGCGATGGGAGCATATTCGATGGCCGCTAATCTGAAAGTGATCGACACCGGCATGGCAACCGCAACCGCAACCAACGACCGGCAGAAGGCGCTCGACGCCGCGCTCGCGCAGATCGACCGCGCCTTCGGCAAGGGCTCGGCAATGCGCCTGGGCTCCAAGGAAACCATGCAGGTCGAGGTCATCTCGACCGGCTCGCTCGGGCTCGACATCGCGCTCGGCGTCGGCGGCCTGCCGCGCGGCCGCGTGATCGAGATCTACGGCCCGGAAAGTTCGGGCAAGACCACGCTCGCGCTCCACGTGATCGCCGAAGCGCAGAAGGGCGGCGGCACTGCGGCGTTCGTCGATGCCGAGCACGCGCTCGACCCGGTCTACGCCAAGAAGCTCGGCGTCAACATCGACGAACTGATCGTCTCGCAGCCAGACACCGGCGAGCAGGCGCTCGAGATCGTCGACACGCTCGTCCGCTCGAACGCGATCGACGTGCTCGTGGTCGACTCGGTCGCAGCGCTCGTGCCGCGCGCCGAAATCGAAGGCGAGATGGGCGACAGCCATGTCGGTCTTCAGGCGCGTCTGATGTCGCAGTCGTTGCGGAAACTGACCGGCTCGATCAGCCGCTCGCGCTGCATGGTGATCTTCATCAACCAGCTCCGCATGAAGATCGGCGTCATGTACGGTAACCCGGAGACGACGACCGGCGGTAACGCGCTGAAGTTCTACGCCTCGGTCCGCCTCGACATCCGCCGCATCGGTGCGATCAAGGCCGGCGAAGAGGTGACGGGCAACCAAACGCGCGTGAAGGTCGTCAAGAACAAGGTTGCCCCGCCGTTCAAGCAGGTCGAGTTCGACATCATGTACGGGCAGGGCGTTTCCAAGCTCGGCGAGATCCTCGATCTTGGCGTGAAGGCGGGCTTGGTCGAAAAGTCGGGCGCGTGGTTCAGCTACGACAGCGTGCGCCTCGGCCAGGGCCGCGAGAACTCGAAGACGTTCCTCAAGGACAACCCCGAAACCGCCGACCGCCTCGAAAAGCAGATCCGCGCGCGCACCGACAAGGTCGCCGAAGAAATGATGGCCGGCCCCGAAGAAGGCGACGACGCCTAACCCTACTTTCCCTCTCCCTCAGGGGAGAGGGAGGGACCCATTGCCTCCGCAATGGGTGAGGGCACGCGGGAAATGATGCGTAGTGCATGGATCATCCTGGCCGACCATATGCACGGCCGATGGTTCAAACGCGTGGTAAAATAACACCGCGCCAATCTACCCACGGCACCACCCCGGCGAAGGCCGGGGCCCAATTGGTATGACCCCGCAAATAGAGTCCTGTGCCAAGCCAAGCCTTGTCGGATGATCAACTCTGTGTTTGGCAACACGCCCATGTACGCTTGATATCTTGCGCCCCCTTGTTCTCCCCCGAAGGCGGGAGCCCAGTCTGGATCCCTGCCTTCGCGGGGAAACAAAGAAGCGAAGGGCAGGGCGCGAGCTTTGGGAATGTCCCGAAATCCCGCAATACCAAACCTGCGCGAGCGTCTATACTTCCTATACTTCACTCCAAACCACCGCCCCGACCGCAACCGAAAAAGCACCCCAGCCCATGACCACCGCCCAAGACTGGACCGGCAGAATAGGCGACGTCTGGGCCGCGGAATGGCGCCGAACCGACCGCAGCTTCACCAACCTGACCCCGCATTTGAACGCAGCGATCCTGTCCGCCGCCACCCCCCAAACCCGCAAGATCATCGACATAGGCTGCGGTGCCGGCGCAACCTCACTCGCCACCGCGCAAGCGCTCCCGACCGCGCAAATAACCGGCATAGATCTCTCACCAAACCTGATCGAGATCGCCAAACACCGCGCCACAATCCAAACCAACGCCAGCTTCGAGTGCGCGGACATCACCGCCGCCGCCCCGAACCACGCCCCAATCAACCTCTACGTCTCCCGCCACGGCGTCATGTTCTTCGCCGACCCCGTCGCCGCCTTCACGACATTAGCCGAAGCCGCCTCTCCCGACGCGGCGCTAGTCTTCTCCTGTTTCGCCGACCGCGCGGCCAACCGCTGGGCCACCGAAATCATCACCGCAACCGGTGGCAACGCAGACGCTCCAGCAACCACCGCGCCCGGCCCCTTCGCCTTCGCCGACCCGACCTACGTCGCGACGATTCTCAAGAAATCCGGCTGGCAAGTCGCATCACCCGAGCGTGTCGACTTCGCCTACCGGGCAGGGGAGGGCGCCGACCCCGTAGCCGACGCTGTCGACTATTTCCGCCGCATCGGCCCCGCAGCCTCCGCCATCCGCGACGCCGCCCCCGAGGAACGCGAGCGCCACATCGCGCGTCTCACCCAGGTCTGCGACCGGTACCGAAGCGGCGACACGGTGGAATTCCCCGCCGCCGCCTGGATCTGGATCGCGCGCAAATCGTCCAAATAAGAAACAGGGGGTTCAGCATGATCATCGTCCACCACCTCGAAAACTCGCGATCGCAGCGGATCCTCTGGATGCTCGAGGAACTCGGCCTCTCCTACGAAATCAAGCGCTACGAGCGGAACAAGGCAACTATGCTCGCGCCGCCCGAACTCAAGCAGGTCCACCCGCTCGGCAAGTCGCCCGTGATCGAAGATGACGGCGAGGTGGTCGCCGAGACCGGCGCGATCGTCGAATATCTCGTCGACAAGGCGGACGGCAAGCTCGGTGCCCCCGCCAACCGCGCCGACGCGCTGCGCTACCGTTTCTGGCTGCACTATGCGGAAGGCTCGATGATGCCGCCGCTGCTGCTGAAGCTCGTCCTCGCGCGCATCCCGATCCTGGGCAAAGCGGCGACCAAGAAGATCCAGCCGATGATCGACGTCCACCTCGACTATGTCGAATCCGAACTGTCAAAGCGCCCCTGGTTCGCCGGCGCTGAGATGACCGCAGCCGACATCATGATGAGCTTCCCCCTCGAAGCCGCCCGCAGCCGCGGCGGTCTCAACGAGTCCCGTCCCGCGACGATCGCGTGGCTGGCAAAGGTCCACGCACGGCCAGCGTATCAGGCCGGGCTCAACAAGGGCGGCCCCTACGCCTACGCTTGAGTAGCGCGAGTCGGGAAACAGATCGGAGCCAACAATACTACCTGTCCTCGAACACCACCCCGGCGAAGGCCGGGCCCAGTTGGAAAGGTCGAAATAACCAGGCGCTACGGTGATCACTGGCGTCTCCCAACTGGACCCCGGCCTTTGCCGGGGTGGTACTTCTTCAGTGGTCCGCCAGCGTAAAAGGGCAGCCTTGAGAAGTTACCGGTTCAAGATCGCCGACTAGCCTCAAACCTGCCCCGGCCCGATCTTCTCGTAGCTGTCCACGTCCACCTTCGGCCCATGCCCGGTAGGCGCATGCGGGAAATCCCGATCAGCCGGCTCGCGCTCGTCGAGCCCGCCCTCCCACTTCGCCACCACGGTCGCCGCCACCGCATTCCCGATCACGTTCGTCGCCGAGCGCCCCATGTCGAGGAAATGATCCACCGCCAGGATCAACAGGATCCCCGCCTCCGGGATCTTGAACATCGACAGCGTCCCCGCAATCACCACCAGCGACGCGCGAGGCACCCCCGCGATGCCCTTCGACGTCACCATCAGCACCAGCAGCATCGCGATCTGCTGCCCGATCGGCATGTGGATGCCGTACGCCTGCGCGATGAACAGCGACGCGAACGTCATGTACATCATCGACCCATCGAGGTTGAACGAATAGCCCAGCGGCAGCACGAAGCTCGCGATCCGCGGCGGCACGCCGAACCGGTCGAGCGCCTCCAGCGTCCGCGGATATGCCGCCTCCGAAGACGCCGCCGAGAAGGCGAGGATCAACGGATCGCGGATGTAGCGCACCAGCAACCGCGTCCGCGGCCCGATCAGCAGGAACGCGATCCCGATCAGCATCGCCCACAGCAGCGCCAGCCCGATGTAGAAGCTCAGCATGAAATACCCGAGCTGCCCGAGGATGGTCGGCCCCCGCTCGGCAAGCGTCGCGGTCACCGCTGCGAACACCGCGAACGGCGCGAATCGCATCACATAGTTGGTGATCTGGAGCATCACCGCGACCAGCGCTTCGATCGCCTTTACGAGCGGCGCGGCCTTCTCGCCGACCGCGGTGATCGCCACCCCGACGAACACCGAGAACACGACGATCTGGAGAATCTCGTTGCCCGCCATCGCCGCGATCATCGAATCGGGCACGATGTGCGTGATGAACTTGGCGAGATCGAACGCCGCGCGGTCGACACCGCTCGACGCGGTGGCCGGCGGGATCGCGAGCGCGAGGCCGACGCCCGGCTGCAACACGTTGACGAGGATCAGGCCCAGCGTGAGCGACAACAGGCTCGCGCAGATGAACCAGCCGAGACTGCGCAATCCGACCCGCCCGAGCGCACCGGTATCGCCCATATGCGCGATGCCCACGACCAGCGTCGAGAACACCAAAGGTGCGATGATCATCTTGATCAGCCGCAGGAACAGCGTCGTCACGATCGAGAAATAGCCCGCGAGGTCCTTCAGCCGTTCGGCGGACTCAGCCGTGCCGTCGTCGATCGACGCGTTCAGGATCCAGCCGACGACCATCCCCGCGACGAGGCCGAACAAGATGTAATAGGTTAGCCGCTTGGCCATTAATCGCTCCCGAGAAGTGTGGACAGGGAAGGGGATTGCGGCGCCCGGGTCAAGGACCCTATCGTCCGGCGATGTCGACCGCACTCCACAAGCCCGCCTTCAGCCCTTCGCGCCGCGACCTGCTGAGCCTCGCCATCGCGGCGCCGTTGCTGTCGACCACCGCGATCCTCCGCGCCGCCGAGCCGGACCTGTCGGCGCTGTCCGACATCACCGGCACAACCAGGCCGATAGACGCCACCGAGCGTGCAGCGCGGCTGGTCCGCGCGCAATCGCTGATGAAGGCGGCCGGCATCGGCGCGGTGCTGATCGAGCCGGGATCGTCGATGATCTACTTCACCGGCGTCCGTTGGCACACCAGCGAGCGGCTGACGCTCGCAATCCTTCCGGTCGAGGGCGAACCGTGCATCGTCACGCCGTTCTTCGAGGAACCGTCGGTGCGCGAGACGCTCGCCGTCCCCGCCGAGGTCCGCGTCTGGCAGGAGGACGAGAACCCGCTCGCCGTCGTCGCCGGTTTCCTGCGCGACCGCAAGCTCGCCGCGAGGGCGATCGGTCTGGAGGCGGAGGTGCGCTATTTCGCCTATGCCGGGCTTGCCCGCGTGCTGCCCGACGCCAAGATCGTGTCCGCCGACCCGGTCGTCCGCGCCTGCCGGATGATCAAGACCCCCGCCGAGATCGCGTTGATGCAGGCCGCGACCGAGGTCACGCTGGCCGCCTATCGCTGGACCAAGCCGCGCGTCGAGAAGGGCATGACCGGCCCCGAGATCGGCGCGCTGATGAATGCCGCGACCAAGAAACTGGGCGGCGCGCCCGAATTCGCGCTCGCGCTGATCGGCGAGGCGTCGGCCTATCCGCACGGCAGCCGCGAGATCCATCGCGTCGCCGACGGCCAGGTCGTGCTGATGGACTGCGGCTGCACCGTGCAGGGCTATCAGTCCGACATCTCTCGCACCTGGGTCCACGGCACCGCAACCGCTGACCAGCGCAAGACGTGGGATCAGGTCGCCCGAGGCCAACAGATCGCGTTCGCCGCCGCGAAGATCGGGGCGTCCGCGGGAAGCGTCGACGATGCCGTCCGCCGCCATTACGAGACGCTCGGCTACGGGCCGGGGTACAAGCTCCCCGGCCTGTCGCATCGCACCGGTCACGGCATCGGCATGGACGGCCACGAACCCGTCAACCTCGTCCGCGGCGAGACGACGAAGCTGGCGGCGGGGATGTGCTTTTCCGACGAGCCGGGCATCTACATTCCCGGGAGGTACGGCGTGCGGATCGAGGATTGTTTCCACATGACCGATGCGGGCCCGAAATGGTTCAGCGAGCCGCCTAAGTCGCTGGATGCACTTTTTGGGTAAGGGACCTTCACAATAGCGCCACCACCCCGGCGAAGGCCGGGGCCCAGTTGGAAAGGTGGCAATAATCGAGCTCAGTCCTTCGTTAGCCACGTTCCCCAACTGGGCCCCGGCCTTCGCCGGGGTGGTGGCGCTCTTGCCGAATTGCAGCACTCCCTTGTTCTCCCGCGAAGGCGGGAGCCCAGTCTGGGTCCCCGCCTTCGCGGGGAAACAAGCTATCTTCGTTTCAATGCGATGCGTGCGAGGCGAGCCCCACACCCGACTTGAGCGAACCGCCCCGCTCGCCTAAGTCCCCGCGCATGACATCGACGAACGACATCCGCCGCGGCTTCCTCGACTATTTCGGATCGCAGGGGCACCAGATCGTGCCCAGCGCGCCGCTCGTGCCGCAGAACGACCCGACGCTGATGTTCGTCAACGCCGGGATGGTGCCGTTCAAAAACGTCTTCACCGGCCTCGAATCACGCCCCTACACCACCGCCACCTCATCGCAGAAATGCGTCCGCGCCGGCGGCAAGCACAACGATCTCGACAATGTCGGCTACACCGCGCGCCACCACACCTTCTTCGAAATGCTCGGCAATTTCTCGTTCGGCGACTATTTCAAGGAACAGGCGATCGTCCACGCCTGGACGTTGCTCACGCGCGAATGGGGCCTGTCACCCGACAAGCTGACCGCCACCGTCTACCACACCGACGATGAGGCGTTCGATCTCTGGACGAAGGTCGCCGGCCTCCCCGATCACCGCATCATCCGCATCCCGACCAAGGATAATTTCTGGTCGATGGGCGACAACGGGCCGTGCGGTCCGTGCTCGGAAATCTTCTACGACCACGGCGACCACATCTTCGGCGGCCCCCCCGGCAGCCCCGACGAGGACGGCGATCGCTTCGTCGAGATCTGGAACCTCGTGTTCATGCAATACGAGCAGGAGAATGCCGAGATCGTCGGCAACCTGCCCAAGCCGTCGATCGACACCGGCATGGGGCTGGAGCGCATCGCCGCGATCATGCAGGGCGTCACCGACAATTACGACACCGACACGTTCAAGGCACTGATCGCAGCCTCGGGCGCGCTGACGCACACCGCGACCGATGGCGCCAACACCGCCAGCCACCGCGTGATCGCCGATCACCTGCGCACCGCCGGCTTCCTGATCGCCGACGGCGTGCTGCCCGCGAGCGAGGGCCGCGGCTATGTCCTGCGCCGGATCATGCGCCGCGCGATGCGCCACGCGCACATCCTCGGCGCCAAGCAGCCGTTGATGCACCGGCTCGTCCCCGCGCTCGTCACCGAGATGGGCGCCGCCTATCCCGAACTGTCGCGCGCCCGTCCGCTGATCGAAGCGACGTTGCAGCAGGAGGAGACGCGCTTCCGCCAGACGCTCGACAAGGGCCTGAAGCTGCTCGACGAGGCGACCACGGGGATGACCGACGGCACGCTGGCGGGCGACGTCGCGTTCAAGCTCTACGACACCTACGGCTTCCCGTACGACCTGACCGAGGACGCACTGCGCGAACGCAACATCGCGGTCGACCGCGCAGGCTTCGACACCGCGATGGCCGAGCAGAAGCGCGCCGCTCGCGCCGCCTGGAAGGGCTCGGGCGCGAAGGCTTCGGACGACGTCTGGTTCGACATCGTCGAGCAGACCGGCGGCACCGAATTCCTCGGCTACGCATCGGATACCGGCGAGGGCGAGGTCGTCGCACTGGTCAAGGACGGCGCCCGCGTCGACCACGCCACCACCGGCGATACGGTCGCGATCGTCGTCAACCAGACGCCCTTCTATGGCGAGAGCGGCGGCCAGGTCGGCGACGCGGGCCACATCTCCAACGACTCCGGCCTGCGCGCGAACGTCACCGAGACCTCGAAGCAGCTCGGCCGCGTGTTCGTCCACCACGCGATCGTCGACGCCGGCGAGATCAAGGTCGGCGACCCGGTCAAGCTCCAGATCGACGTCGCCCGCCGCGCGCAGATCCGCGCAAACCACTCCGCAACGCATCTCCTGCACGAGGCCTTGCGCGAACGCCTCGGCACGCACGTCGCGCAGAAGGGGAGCCTCGTCGCACCCGATCGCCTGCGCTTCGACTTCTCGCAGCCGGTCGCGATGACCCCTGCCGATATCGCGCAGGTCGAGGCGGACGTGAACGCGCAGGTCCGCGGCAACGGCGCGGTGACGACGCTGCTGATGACCCCCGACGACGCGATCGCGATGGGCGCGATGGCGCTGTTCGGCGAGAAATACGGCGACGAAGTCCGCGTCGTGTCGATGGGCTCGACCGACGAGGGGAAGACCTATTCGATCGAGCTGTGTGGCGGCACGCACGTCACTGCGTTAGGCGATATCGGCCTGTTCAAGGTGGTCGGCGAAGGCGCGGTGTCCAGCGGTATCCGTCGTGTCGAGGCGCTCACCGGCGAAGCAGCCCGCGCGTATCTGACCAGCCGCGACGACCGCCTGCGCGAGGCGGCAGCGGTACTGAAGTCGACTCCCGACGAGGTCCCGGCGCGCGTCGCATCGCTGCTCGAAGACCGCCGCCGCCTCGAACGCGAACTCGCCGACGCGAAGAAGGCGCTGGCACTCGGCGGCGGCGGCTCGGGCGAAGCGGCCGGCCCCGAACAGGTCGGCGGCGTCGCGTTCATCGGCCAGGTACTCAACGACTTCGAAGCCAAGGGCCTGCGCGGCGCGGTCGACGAAGCCAAGCAGCGCCTGAGCTCGGGAGTCGCGATGCTGGTCGCGATCAACGACGGCCGCGCCTCGGTCGCGGTCGGCGTGACGGCGGACTTGGTGGCGAGCCTCAACGCGGTCGACCTGCTCAAGATCGCGGTCTCGACGCTAGGCGGGCAGGGCGGCGGCGGCCGTCCCGACATGGCGCAGGGCGGTGGTCCCGATGGTGACAAGGCCGCGGACGCCGTCGCTGCGGTGCGCGCCGCGCTCGAGGCCATTAACGCATAATCCTGTCGTTGCGCTAACGGTCGGCGCGTAGGGTGGTGATTTCCAGGAGAGTATCATGATCTTCACGACCCTGATCCAAACGGCTTCCGCGATGCTCCCCACCGCGCCTCCGGCACCACCCGCGCCGCCCGCACCGCCGATCATGACGTCGAACCTCGTGCAGCGCGGATTTGGCGGCGCGATGGTGGCGGAACGCTACGTCGTCGATGTCGACGTTCGCGCAGACGGTGCGGTCGTTTGGACGGGATCGCTCCGGGTGGCATCGAATGCGACGGCAAGCTTCCGCCGCGATCAGACCGAAGCAGAGGAGAGTGATTGCGGCGGCCGGACTGGATATCGCAGCGGCATACAGACAGGCTTCTCGCTGCAATTGCGACCGACCAGGTTCGACGAAGCCGATAGCGGCGTCGCCGTCACGTTGCGCTGGACCCGTCCTGGAACCGGGCAATGTCCGGTCCAAGCCAGCACACGAACGGTTGAAATGAACGACGCGGTCAGACTGAAGGCCGGCGAGACGGTGACGATGAAGGGGGACGGCGGGCTGGTCGTCAAACTTCACCGCCGACCGTGACGGGCAGTGTCAGCCCCGAACCTTCGCTAGCGTCGTCCCGGCGGTGATTGCTTCGATATCCGTCACAACATGCAGCAACCGCACTCCAGACCGAGACATCGCCCGGTCCAGCGCCGCTGCGAAATTTTCGGTCCGCTCGACGGTCTCAGCCCAGCACCCATAAGCCCGCCCCAGCGCGGCAAAGTCCGGATTCCGCAACCCGGTCCCCGAAACCCGCCCCGGATACTCCCGCTCCTGATGCATCCGGATCGTCCCGTACCCGCCATTATCCACGACGATCACCAGCATGTCCGCACCGTGCGCCACCGCAGTCGCCAACTCCTGCCCGTTCATCAGGAAACACCCGTCCCCAGCCAGCGCCACAACGGTCCGCTCCGGATGCCGCAACGATGCCGCCACCGCAGCCGGCACCCCGTACCCCATAGCTCCAGCGGTCGGCGCAAGCTGGGTGCCCGGCCCGGCATACGCCCAGTACCGGTGCCACCACCCCGAGTAATTCCCCGCGCCGTTGCAGATGATCGCATCCGCCGGCAGCCGCTCGCGCATCGCCGCGACACACGGCCCAAGGTCCATCACCAGATCCCGCGGCGCCGGCGTCGACCATGCAACCCACTCCGCATGCGCCTCCCGTCCGGCAGTGCGCGGCGGCAGGTCGACCACCAGCAACGCCTCCGCAAACTCCGCCATCCCCGCACATACCGCGACATCCGCGCGGTACGCCCGATGCAACTCGTCGGGATCGGGATGCACATGGATCAGCCGCTGCTCCGGATGATCCGGCGTGATCAGCGCATACCCATCGGTCGTTGCCTCCCCCAGCCGCGGTCCGACGACCAGCAGCAGATCCGCCGCCTTAACCCGATCGACCAGCTTCGGATTGGGCCCATATCCAAGGTTCCCCGCCCAAACCGGGCAGTCGTTCGGAATAGCACCCTGCCGCCGAAACGCCGCCGCCACGGGAATGCCGTTGCGATCCGCCCACGTCGAGAACGCCCCCGACGCCGCGACATCCCAGCCCGCCCCGCCAACGATCGCCACCGGCCGCTCGGCGGTGGTTAGCAGGTCGGCCAGCAAGTCCATCGTATCGGCGTCGCAAGCCTGCGCGACCCGCTCGACCCGCGGCCGATCGACCGCGTCGACCACATCCAGCAGCATGTCCTCGGGCAACGCGAGTACCACCGGCCCCGGCCGCCCCGACATCGCCGTCGCATAGGCGCGCGCGACATATTCCGGGATCCGCCGCGCATCGTCGATCCGCGCCGCCCACTTGGCGATGGGCGCAAACATCGCTTGGAAATCGATCTCCTGGAACGCCTCGCGGTCGCGCGTGCCGCGATCGATATCGCCCACGAACAGGATCATCGGCTGTGAATCCTGCATTGCGACGTGCACGCCGATCGACGCGTTGGTCGCGCCCGGCCCGCGGGTCACGAACGCCACGCCCGGCCGGTGCGTCAGCGTCCCGTCCGCGCACGCCATGAACCCGACGCCGCCCTCTTGCCGGCACACCACGAGGTCGATCGCCGGCGTATCGTGGAGCGCGTCGAGCACGGCGAGGAAGCTCTCCCCCGGCACGGTGAAAATCCGGTCGCAGTCCTGTGCGACGAGTTGATCGACCAGGATACGGCCGCCGGTGCGTGGTGTGATCATCGCCGCATCCTGCCGTCCGTTGCGCGCGAAGTCGAGACGCGGTTACGCTGGCGCCGAAGCCGGGACCAACTCGACTCGCCCGGAGAGGATCATGACCGACTTCACCACCGTCGCCAGTGGCTTGCGCTTCCCCGAGGGCCCCGTCGCGATGCCCGACGGCAGCGTCATTCTCGTCGAGATCAAGGCAGGCCGCATCACCCGCGTCGCTCCTGACGGTACGAAAACGACGGTCGCCGAACCCGGCGGCGGCCCCAACGGGCTCGCGCTCGGCCCCGATGGCAAGCTCTATTGCTGCAACAATGGCGGCTTCGCATGGCGCGAGACAAACGGCTTCCTCACCCCGCACGGTCAGCCGGACGACTATTCGGGCGGCCGGATCGAACGGATCGACATCGCCACCGGCGCGATCGAGATTCTCTACAAGGACGGCGATTTCGGCTGCGCGCTGCGTGGACCCAACGACATCGTCTTCGATTCGCACGGCGGCTTCTGGTTCACCGATCACGGCAAATCGCGTGACCGGGAACGCGACATCACCGGCATCTTCTACGCGAAAGCCGACGGGACCCAGCTCGAAGAAGTCATCTTCCCGAACGAAAATCCAACGGCATCGGCCTCTCGCCGGACGGCACGCGGCTCTACGTGGCGGAGACGTTCACTTGCCGCCTGATGGCGTTCAACGTCGTCGCTCCCGGCAAGGTCGCCAGCACCTCGGGCACGCCGCTCTATCGCCCCGCCGGCTACAAGTTCTTCGACTCGCTTGGCGTCGAGGCGTGCGGCAACATCTGCGTCGCGACGATCGGCGAATGCGGGATCAGCGTGATCTCGCCGGCGGGGGAGTTGGTCGAGTTCGTCGCGACCGACGACGTGTTCACGACCAACATCTGCTGGGGCGGCGCGGACGGCATGGACGCCTACATCACCTGCTCGGGCAGTGGCCGGCTGGTAAGGACGCGGTGGAAGCGCCACGGCCTGAAGCTGGCGTATTGAAGCCATTGTATCCTCCCCCGCCAGGGGGAGGTGGCTGGCACTTGCCAGACGGAGGGGGGAGGAAAGGAAAACCGCCGTTTCGTGTCCTCCCCCTCCGTCACCTTCGGCGCCACCTCCCCCTGGCGGGGGAGGATCGTAAGATGTCGATCCAGTCTACGTTGCCGACCGACCGCCAGCACCTTATGCGAGGCGAAAGACCTGAGGAGGATGCATGGCGAACAAGCGCTACACCGACGCGGCAACGGCACTCGAAGGCGTGCTGTTCGACGGCATGACGATCTGCGCGGGCGGGTTCGGGTTGTGCGGCATCCCCGAGCGGCTGATCGACGCGATCGAGGCGTCTGGGGTGAAGGACCTCACGATCGCCAGCAATAACGCCGGAATCGACGGGCAGGGCCTCGGCAAACTGCTCCGCTCGCGCCAGGTGAAGAAGATGATCTCGTCCTATGTCGGCGAGAACAAGGAATTCGAGCGGCAATATCTCAGCGGCGAACTCGAGGTCGAGTTCTGCCCGCAAGGCACGCTCGCCGAACGCTGCCGGGCAGGGGGGGCGGGCATCCCCGGCTTCTACACCAAGACCGGCGTCGGCACGCAGGTCGCCGAGGGCAAGGAGGTCAAGGTCTTCGACGGCCAGGAATACATCCTCGAACGTGGCATCCGCGCCGATCTCGCGATCATCAAGGGGTGGAAGGCGGACGAAAGCGGCAACCTCATCTTCCGCAAGACCGCGCGCAACTTCAACCAGCCGATGGCGACCGCGGGGAAGATCTGCGTCGTCGAGGTCGAGGAGATCGTCCCCGTCGGCAGCCTCGATCCCGACACGATCCACCTGCCGGGGATCTACGTGAAGCGGATGATCGTCGGTGCGCCGTACGACAAACAGATCGAATTCCGCACCGTCCGCGAGCGGGTTTCCGCGTGAACCACCCTCGGTTCTCCTGCGCACGCAGGAGCCCAGGGTCGCGGGCGTTGCGCATAGTATCCTGGACCCCTGCGTTCGCAGGGGCACTGGCGATCCAAGGCTGCGTAAGTGTCTCCGCGCCGACGTCGATCGCAGCGACGCCGACTGTCTCCGCACCCGTCACCGTCGACGGCGTCCCCGCCGGGATGCAGTATCTCTACGCCTCGGGCGAAGCCGCCGCGGTCAGCATCCAGGCCTGGAACGCGCTCGTCGGCTATGTCCGCGCGCAACGCACGCCAACCTCCGTCGTCCTCGCCCCGGGCGCCTCGCTAGCCGCCCCCACCTGGACCATCTGCGGCACCAAGCCAAAAGCCGCCGTGTTCGACGTCGATGAAACCGTGCTTCTCAATCTCGGCTTCGAATACGACGCATCCTCCGGCCAACCCTGGTCCGACCCGCGCTGGCAGGACTGGGAGCGCACCGGCGTCAAGCAGGTCGCCCCCGTCCCCGGCGCGCTAGATGCGCTCACCCAACTCCGCGCGATGGGCGTCACGGTGATCTTCAACACCAACCGCTCCGCCGCGAACGCCGCACAGACTGAGGCCACGATCGAAGCCGCCGGCCTCGGCCCCGCGCGCCACGGCGAGACGCTGTTCCTCGCGGGCGACGACGCGATGGGCTCGAAGAAGGACGGCCGCCGCGCGACGATCGCGGCGCGGTACTGCGTCGTCGCGATGGGCGGCGACCAGCTCGGCGACTTCAGCGACCTGTTCAACGCCGGCCAGACCCCCGCCGCCCGTCGCGCAACAGTCCAGTTGCCCGCGATCGCAGCAAAATGGGGGGCAGGGTGGTTCGTCCTACCCAACCCCGTCTACGGCACCGCGCTCAAGGGCAACCGCGACGAGGTATTCCCGCCAGCAGTCCGCTGGGCCCCGACTGGAGGCGTACGCTAATGGCCGACCATCCAAACGCGATCGCGCTCGACAAGGGCGCGCAACTCACCAGCGAATCGGTCGAGGTCGCGCGCATCTGGATCACCAACGGCGCCGGCAGCAACGTGCTGATCGACGCCGGCATTCTCGAGGATCCGACCGTGTTCGGCTACCTCCTCGCAGACACGATCCGCCACGCCGCGCGCGCCTATGCGGGCACTTGGGGTCTCGACGAGGACGCCGCGTTGCAGGCGATCGTCGACGGCGTCGGCACCGAGCTCCGCGAACAATTCACGACCATCACCACCATCCAGGAAGGAATGCACTGATGCCCTGGGATCGTAACCAGATGGCCGCGCGCGCGGCGCAGGAACTGAAAGACGGCTATTACGTCAATCTCGGCATCGGCATCCCGACGCTGGTCGCGAACAACATCCCCGAGGGGATGACCGTCACGCTTCAGTCCGAAAACGGCATGCTCGGAATCGGCCCGTTCCCGTATGCGGGCGAGGAGGACGCAGACCTGATCAACGCCGGCAAGCAGACGATCAGCGAACTCCCTTCGTCGGTGTATTTCAGCTCGTCGGACAGCTTCGCGATGATCCGCGGCGGCCATATCGACCTCACGGTGCTGGGTGCGATGGAGGTCAGCGAAGGCGGCGACATCGCCAACTGGATGATCCCGGGCAAGATGATCAAGGGCATGGGCGGCGCGATGGACCTCGTCGCGGGCGTCAAGCAGATCATCGTCGTGATGGACCACACCGCCAAGGACGGCACGCCGAAGTTCATCCCGTCGTGCACGCTGCCGCTGACCGGCAAGAACGTCGTCGACATGATCGTCACCGACCTCGCCGTGTTCCAGCGTCCCGATCACGACAGCCCGTTCAAGCTGGTCGAGATGGCGCCGGGCGTCACCGCGGACGAGATCGCCGCGAAGACCACCGCGCGCTACACCGCCTGATGGGCTACACCCTCGTCACCGCGAACCGCAATTACTCGAGCTGGTCGCTGCGCCCCTGGGTCCTGATGAAGGCGCTCGGCATCGACTTCGAGGACCGGATCGCGCCCTTCCTGGAGCCGGTCAATTACGAGGCGTTCCGCGCCTTCTCACCGACCGGGCAAGTGCCGGTGCTGATCGACGGCGAGCGAACCGTGTGGGATTCGCTCGGCATCGTCCTCTACCTTGCCGAGCGTCACGACGGCGTGTGGCCGGTCGACGCCGAGGCACGCGCGTGGGCGATCTGCGCGACGGCGGAGATGCATGGCGGGTTCTCCGCGCTGCGCAACGAGCGGACGATGAACGTCGGCGTCCGCGTGAATGCCGCCCCTGGTAGCGACGCGCTCGACCGCGACGTCGCGCGGATCGCCGAACTCTGGAGCGAGGGACTCGACCGGTTCGGCGGCCCCTGGCTCGCTGGTGCCGAGTTCACCGCCGTCGATGCGTTCTATGCGCCGGTTGCGTTCCGCGTGCGGACCTACGGGATCGACGTTGGCTCGGCAGGTCTCGCTTGGGTCGAGCGGATCATCGCGCACCCGGCAATGCGCGAATGGGAAGCGACCGCGCTCGCCGAGACATGGCGCGAGGAAAGCCACGAGGCCGACCTCGCAACATGCGGATCGATCACCGCGGACTTCCGCCGCTGATGCGCCGCGCCGCGATCGTCATAGCGCTGATCGTGATCCTGATCGCGGGCACGGCGTTCACCGCAGGCCCCGGCACGCTCAGCGTCCTCGACGGCGTGATGGGTGGCGGACGCGGGACCGCACGCATTCGCGAAGGCGTCCCGTTCGGCACGCACGGCCAGAAGCTCGACGTCTGGCGCCCGTCCGGCGGCGTCAAGACTGGCCTGCCGGTGCTGATCTTCTGGTACGGCGGCGGCTGGGTGCACGGCTCGCGCGGCGCCTACGCGTTCGCCGCGCGCGCCTATGCGAAGGCGGGCTACGTCGTCGTCATGCCCGACTACCGCAAGGTTCCCGACGTCCGCTTCCCCGCCTTCCTCCAGGACGGCGCCGAAGCGGTGAAATGGACCCGCGACCACATCGCACAGTCCGGCGGCGACCCGAACCGGATCGCCGTCGCTGGTCATTCCGCGGGCGCCTACACCGTCGCGATGCTGACGCTCGACGAGCGCTGGCTGAAGGCGGAAGGCGTCGACCCGCACATCATCAAGGCCGCGGTCGGGCTGTGCGGGCCATACGATTTCTACCCCTTCACCGCGAAACGCGCGATCGACGCGATGCAGGGCGCCGCCGACCCGGTGATGACCCAGCCGATCCACTTCGCGCGCGCCGACGCCCCGCCGATGCTGCTAATTACGGCGGGCGACGACACGCAGGTCAAGCCGCACAACGCGATCAACCTCACCGCGCGGCTGAAGGCGCTCGGCGCGCCGGTGACGCACATCGACTATCCCGGATTGAGCCACGAGAACGTCGCGATGGCGCTCTCGAAGCCGTTCCGCGGGAAAGCGCCGGTGCTGGCCGACAGCGTCGCCTTTCTGAACAAGGCGATGCCCGCGCGGTAACCGTCCACTTCCGTCATCCTGACGAAAGTCAGGACCCAGGATACCAAGCACCGCCCGACGTAACCCTGGATCCTGACTTTCGTCAGGATGACGGTCTTCGTCCCGATACGCGGCGCACCGAAGCATTCTTACGACCGAAAATTACATACAACCTTGGCGCAGCATCCCTTTTCGGTTAACGCGCGCCGATCATGGTCACTCCACAAACGCTGTACGAAAAGATCTGGGCCGCGCACGTCGTCGAACGCCGCGACGACGGCACCTGCCTGATCTATATCGACCGCCACCTCGTCCACGAAGTCACCAGCCCGCAGGCCTTCGAAGGCCTCCGCGTGGCAGGCCGCAAGGTGCGCCGCCCCGACCTCACTCTCGCGGTGCCCGATCACAACCTCCCGACCACCGCGCGCAAGGACGCCGCCGGTCGCGTTTTGCCGATCGCCGATCCCGAAAGCGCGCAGCAGCTCGACGCACTCCGCCGCAACACGTCCGAGTTCGGCATCGACTATATCGACGCGACCGCCGCCGAGCAGGGCATCGTCCACGTCGTCGGCCCCGAACAGGGCTTCACGCTCCCCGGCACCACGCTCGTCTGCGGCGACAGCCATACGTCGGCGCACGGTGCACTCGGCGCTTTGGCGTTCGGCATCGGCACCAGCGAGGTCGAGCACGTCCTCGCCACGCAGACGCTGCTGTTGTCGCAGGCCAAGACGATGGAAGTCCGCGTCGACGGCGAACTCGGCTTCGGCGTCAGCCCGAAGGACGTCATCCTCGCGATCATCGGCAAGATCGGCGCGGCGGGCGGCACCGGCCACGTCATCGAATTCACCGGCAGCGTGATCCGCAACATGTCGATCGAAGGTCGCCTGACGATCGCCAACATGTCGATCGAGGCGGGCGCCCGCGCCGGCCTGATCGCGCCCGACGACACCACCTTCGCCTATCTCAAGGGCCGCCCGATGGCCCCGACCGGCGAGAACTGGGACCGCGCCGTCGCTTGGTGGCGCAGTCTCGCGACCGATCCCGGCGCGAAATACGACAAGTCCGTCACGCTCGACGCTGCCGATATCGCGCCCGGCCTCACTTGGGGTACCAGCCCCGAGGACGTCGTCCCGATCACCGGTTTCGTCCCCGAACCGTCGAGCTTCGCCGACCCCGCCAAGCAGGCGGCGGCGCAGAAATCGCTCGACTACATGGGCCTCACCGCCGGCACTGCGATGCGCGACGTGCCGATCCAGCACGTCTTCATCGGCAGCTGCACCAACAGCCGTATCGAGGATCTGCGCGCCGCCGCGGCGATCGCCGACGGTCGCCATGTCGCGACCGGCGTCCGCGCGCTGGTCGTTCCTGGTTCCGGCCTCGTGAAGCGTCAGGCCGAAGCCGAGGGACTCGACCGGATCTTCATCACCGCCGGCTTCGAATGGCGCGAACCGGGCTGTTCGATGTGTCTCGCGATGAACCCGGACAAAGTTCCTGCGGGGGAGCGTTGCGCTTCCACGTCGAACCGAAATTTCGTCGGCAGACAGGGTCCCGGAGCGCGCACGCATCTGGTATCGCCTGCGATGGCGGCGGCGGCGGCGGTGACCGGCAAGCTGAGCGACGTCAGAGAGTTGATGGGGGAAATAGTGTGAAGAAGGTATTCGTATTGCTGGCGGCTGGCGCGATGATCAGCGGCGTCGCGGCCTATGTCGCATCGGCGCGTGTGGTTCCGGAGCGCACGGAACAGCGATGACCCCCGTCACGACCGTCTCGGGCCGCGCCTATCCCTGGGGCGCGAAGAACATCGACACCGACGTCATCATCCCGGCGCACTGGCTGAAGACGATCACGCGCACTGGCCTCGGCCGTGGCGCGTTCGAGACGGTCCGCGCGCAACCTGGTAACATCTTCGACGACCCGCGCTATGCCGGCTCGCCGATCCTGATCGCGGGCGATAATTTCGGCTGCGGGTCCAGCCGCGAGCACGCCGCCTGGGCGCTCGCCGACATGGGCATCACCGCGGTGATCGCGCCAAGCTTCTCCGACATCTTCTCAGGCAACGCGTTCAAGAACGGCATCGTCCCCGTCGTGCTGCCCCAGGAGGCGATCAACCGCCTGCTCGAGGTCGCCAAGGACCAGACCGTCACCGTCGATCTCGAGACGATGACCGTCACCACCCCGTTCCAGGACCGCTTCACCTTCGAACTCGACGCATTCCGTCGCCAGTGTCTCATGGAAGGGCTGGACGAAGTCGGCCTGACGCTGGCAAGGGATACCCAGATTTCGAAATTCGAGGAGGCGGTCGCATCGAATCGCCCCTGGACGACGGTGGAGAGCGGGTATGCGAGCATTGGTGTCGAAGGCAGTCGGCGGACCTGAAACTCTGGAAATGGTCGAGCTGCCCGATCTGGTAGCCGGCCCCGGACAGGTGGTCGTCGCGGTCAAGGCCTGCGCGATCAACTTTCCCGACGTCCTGATCATCGAGGACAGATACCAGTTCAAGCCACAACGCCCGTTCGCACCGGGTGGCGAAATCGCCGGTACGATCGATTCGATCGGCGAGGGCGTCACCGGCTGGGAAATCGGCGACCGCGTGATCGCGATGCTCGGCCACGGCGGGCTGTGCGAGAAGGTCCTCGCGGACCCCGCCAAGCTTTACCGCCTCCCCGAAGGCCGCAGCTTCGCCGAGGGCGCGTCGCTTATCCTCACCTACGGCACGACGATCCACGCACTGCTCGACCGCGGCCATATCAAGGCGGGGCAGACCTTGCTCGTACTCGGCGCGGCTGGCGGGGTAGGGCTCGCCGCGATCGAACTCGGCAAGGCATTCGGCGCCAAGGTCGTCGCCGCGGTCTCGTCCGAAGAGAAGGCCGCCGCCGCCAAGTCCGCGGGTGCCGACGAAACGCTGATCTACGCCCGCGCGCCGTTCGACAAGGACCAGTCGAAGGCGCTCGCCGAGCAGTTCAAGGCCGCGGTCGGTCGCGACGGCGCGCACGTGATCTACGATCCGGTCGGTGGCGACTATGCCGAGCCCGCGCTGCGATCGATCGCGTGGGAGGGCAAGTATCTCGTCGTCGGCTTCCCCGCCGGCATTCCGAAACTCCCGCTCAACCTGACGCTGCTGAAGAGCTGCGACGTCTGCGGCGTCTTCTGGGGCGCGTTCGCGGCGCGTGATCCGAAAGCGAACCAGGCGCATATCGAGACGCTGTTCGACCTGTGGGAAACAGGCAAGATCGCTCCGCGCGTGACCGAGGTGTTCGCGTTCGAGGACGGCGGCAAAGCGATCGCCAAGATGGCGGCGCGCGGCGCGATCGGTAAGCTCGTCGTGGAGGTCGGCTGATTACCGCCGGCCTCCCCGAGCGCTCAGATCCACTCGTAGACCGCAGTCGCGATCGCCGCCCACATTATCAAGGATACGAGCACGGCGAGGCCTAGACCGCGGATGACATACGTATCCGGTTGTGTGGATTTCGAAGGTGCGTGTGCCGAAATGTTCATCATCGCTCTCCTGCCCGTGAGATTTGTCACGCGACTGACTTATAGATAGGTACGTTTCGGTCGTAGTTCCAGTTCTATTTTGACCGATACAGCCGATTATTGCGCAGGGGAGGTCCACGACCTATCTCGGGCCCAAGACGAGACTGAACGGGGACTTGCGCAATGACCACTTTCGACGACCGCGAACGCGCCAGCGAGGCGAACTTCGCGCGCGAAGAGGAAATGGCGTTCCGGATCACCGCACGGCGCAACCGCCTGCTCGGCGGCTGGGCGGCGCAGGAGATGGCGCTCACCCCCGAAGAAACCGATGCCTATGCGACCGCGCTCGTACATGCCGACATGGAAGGCGGCGGCGACGACGACGTCGTGCGGAAACTGGTCGGCGACCTGACCGCTGCGGGTCTCGACCATGACGAGGCCACCGTCCGCCGCGCGCTGGCGCAGCAGATGATCGAAGCGCGTCGCCAATTGCTGGAGTCCCATTGATATGCCGATGGCTGCCGACGACATCGCTACCATGATCAAGGATGCGATCCCCGATGCCCAGGTCGAGATCACCGATCTTGCCGGCGACGGCGATCACTATGCTGCGAAAGTCACCGCCGCGAGCTTTGTTGGCATGAGCCGCGTGAAGCAGCATCAGGCGGTCTACGCGGCACTGGGCGGCCGCATGGGCGGCGTCCTCCATGCACTTCAGCTTACCACCGCAATTTCCTGAGGACCGAAGACATGACCGACGATTCCAACGCCCGCATCGACGCTCTGGTAAAAGCCAGCCCGGTCGTCCTCTTCATGAAGGGCAGCCCGCTGTTCCCGCAGTGCGGCTTTTCCAGCCGTGCGATCGCGATCCTGAACCACCTCGAAGTCGAGTTCGAGAGCGTCGACGTGTTGCAGGACCAGGGCATCCGCCAGGGCATCAAGAGCTATTCGGATTGGCCGACCATCCCGCAGCTCTATGTCGATGGCGAATTCGTCGGCGGCTCGGACATCATGATGGAGATGTACGAGAGCGGCGAACTGGCGCAGCTGTTCGAGACGCAGAAGGCGAACTGACCCGAGAGGCACCGGGGAGGGTGGATCGACGCGAGACCGGACGGTAGCGGTCGATCCACCCTGCATGAGCGCGAAGGCGCTCGGTGACAGCGCAGACTTTGCATTGCGCGTGCCAGAACCGTCGCATCACGGCGTTGCGCGCCTCTCGATAGTTAATCGGGAGCGCCGCCCTGTCGGGATTGTAAAGAATGGCGACGGTCCCTCCAAGAATGTGAGCCTTGCCATCGCCGCACCGAGCCGCCATCTCGCGTCCATGGCTGAGCATCCGACCGGTATCCCGATCCAGCTCGAGCCGCTCGTCATCCGCGTGCTCGCGCCCAATCCGTCGCCGTACACCTACACCGGTACGCAGACGCATATCGTCGGCGCGACCGATCTTGCCGTGATCGATCCAGGCCCCGACGATCCCGCGCACATCGACGCATTGCTGCGCGCGATCGATGGCCGCCCGGTCAAGGCGATCGTCGTCACGCATCATCACCGCGATCACAGCCCTGCCACGCGTCCGCTCCAGTCGCTCATCGGCGCCCCGATCGTCGGCGCTGCGCCGTTCGACCTCGCCGACGCGGCCGCGCGAGCAGACGCGTCGTTCGATGCCACCTACGCACCCGATCGCGTTCTTGGCGAGGGCGACAGCGTGACCGGTCAAGGCTGGACGCTGGAGGTGATCGCGACGCCCGGCCACACCTCGAACCATCTCGCCTTCGCGCTGCCCGAGACGAAGGCGCTGTTCTCCGGCGATCACGTCATGGGCTGGTCGACGACGATCGTCTCGCCGCCCGACGGCAATATGACGGCGTACATGGCCAGCCTCGAAAAGCTGATGGGGCGCGACGACCGCATCTATTATCCCGGCCACGGCGGGGCGATCGACAAGCCGCAACGGCTCGTCCGCGGCATGCTCGGCCACCGCAAGCAACGCGAAGGGCAGATCCTCCGCCTGCTCCGCGAGGGCGCGCGGCCGATCCCGGCGATGGTCGAGCGCATGTATGTCGGTCTCGGCCCACAACTCGTGCCCGCCGCCGAACGATCGGTGTTGGCGCATCTGTACGATCTGCAAACCCGCGGACTGGTTATCGAGGAAGGCGAGACATGGCGAACGACAGCGTGACCGAACCCGTGCGCAAGAGCGGCGTGGCCCCGTTCCTGGCCAAGGCCGTCGGCGTTGTCTTGATTCTCGTCCTCGCAGGGCTGCTCGTGCTCTGGGGTGTGCAGCGCTACGTCAGCGACCGCCTCACGCCCGATCCGACGACGATCGCCAGCGCCAGCCTCGAAGGACTGCGCGAGCAGAACCGCCTGTCGGCGTTCGCCGCGCGCTACGTCGCGGTCGTCACTTCGAAACAGTCGCAGCTCGGCTTCACCACCGAGAAGACGCTGATCATGCCCGGCATGGTCCGGTACGAAGTCGACATGGCCAAGCTGACTCAGTCGGATGTCGCGTGGGATGGCACTTCGAAGACGCTGTCCGTGCGCCTTCCCGCCGTCGAAGTTGATGGCCCGCAGGTCGATCTCAACGCGGTCCGCGAATATGGTTCGGGCGGCGTGCTGACCACGTTCACCGATGCCGAAAAGCGCCTCGACGCCGCCAATCGCCGTGCGGGCCAGATCGAACTGATCCGCCAGGCGCGCGAACCCGCGATGATCAAGCTCGCGCGCGACGCCACCCGTCGTGCGGTCGAACGCAGTTTCGCGATGCCGCTGCGGGCTGCCGGGATCGACGCGACCGTCGCGGTCCGCTTCGCCGACGAGCCGACCGCGAATACCGAACGCTGGGACACCTCGCGCTCGCTGCAGGACGTGCTAGGGAACGCACGTTAAACTCGGGATACGACCATGGAATTGAAGCAGAACTTCGCCGGTATCGACATACGCGCCGAGATCGAGCGCCTCCGCAAGGAGAAGAACGCCGTCATCCTCGCGCATTATTATCAGAAGCCGGAGCTTCAGGATCTGGCCGATTTCGTCGGCGACAGTCTCGACCTGTCGCGCAAGGCCGCGGCCACCGATGCCGACGTGATCGCCTTCTGCGGCGTGCGGTTCATGGCCGAGACCGCCAAGATCCTGTCGCCCGACAAGATCGTCGTGCTCCCCGACATGGACGCCGGGTGCAGCCTCGAGGACAGCTGCCCGCCCGAGCAGTTCGCGGCCTTCCGCGCCGAGCACCCCGATCACATCGCGCTGACGTACATCAACTGCTCGACCGAGGTTAAGGCGCTCTCCGACATCATCGTGACGTCGTCGTCGGCGGACACGATCCTCGCGCAGATCCCGCCCGAGCAGAAGATCATCTTCGGCCCCGATCGCAATCTCGGCGGCTATCTCGCGCGGAAGACCGGCCGCGACATGCTGCTCTGGCCGGGCGTGTGCATCGTCCACGAGGCGTTCAGCGAGACCGAGCTGATGAAGCTCAAGGCGCAGCATCCCGGCGCGCCCGTTGTGGCGCATCCCGAGTGCCCGCCGATCATCCTCGACCACGCCGATTATGTCGGCTCGACACGCGGCATCCTCGATTATGCGCTGGCGATGCCCGGCGACACGCTGATCGTCGCGACCGAGCCGCACATCATCCACCAGATGGAAAAGGCGCTCCCAAACAAGCGTTTCATCGGTGCGCCCGGCGCGGACGGCAACTGCAACTGCAATATCTGTCCGTACATGGCGCTCAATACGCTCGAAAAGCTGTACGTCGCGCTACGCGATCTGTCGCCGCGGATCGAGATCGAGGAGGGGCTTCGGCTCCAGGCGAAGAAAAGTCTCGACCGCATGCTGTCGATGGCATCGAATACCGTCGGGAAGGGTGATCTCGGGCCGAAGTGACGCTGCGGGGCTGGTCTACCGCCAGCCCCCGTAGAGCTCAGGCGGCGGGAACATCCGCGCCGAGATGCGCCAGTGCCTGGTCGATGTGGATCGCAGCGATCGGCAGCTGGAGTGCATCGGCGAGGATCAGCGCCTCGTCGAGCAGGGCGTTCAGGCGTGCGGTATCGGTCATCGTCTTGGCAGGCATGGAAATTTCCTTGGGTATCGATCAGGCAACTCGCGTCGGGCGGTAAGGTTCCGACGTTTTCAAAATATTTCGATCGGCTGTCGGCATCGTAAATTCGCTGTCCCCCAGCGCCGTTTTTTGGCACCCGCCCCGGCATGACCTACCCGCGATTTCTGGGAGACTTCAGGTGAACGCAGCCTTGCCCAAATCCTTCGACATCAACGCGTTCGTAGCCGCGACGCTCGCCGAGGATCTCGGGACGATCGGCGACATCACGTCCGCCGCCGTCATCCCGGCCGATGCGCGGTTTACCGGCGTGATGGACAGTCGCGACCCGATCGTCGTCGCGGGGCTCGATCTCGCCGAGGCGTTCTTCCGCGCGCTAGATCCCGACGTGACGATCGAACGGCTCGTCAACGACGGCGATCGGGTTCCCGCGGGCACCGAACTCCTGCGGCTCGAGGGGGCCGGGCGGGCGCTGCTCACCGCCGAGCGGTCCGCGCTCAACACCGTCCAGCATCTCTCGGGTATCGCGACGATGACCCGGACCTATGTCGACGCGATCGCCGGCACCGGCGCGATCCTGCTCGACACGCGGAAAACGATTCCCGGCCTGCGCGTGCTGGAGAAATACGCGACCCGCATGGGCGGCGCGCAGAATCACCGCATGGGGCTGTGGGATGCGGCGATGATCAAGGACAATCACGTCGCGGTGGCCGGCGGCGTTGCCGAGGCCGTCCGGCGCGCCAGGGCTGCGGGGATCGCGCACATCATCGTCGAGGTCGACCGCATCGACCAGATCGAGCCCGCGCTCGCCGCCGGCGCGACGCACCTGCTGCTCGACAACATGCCGCCCGCGATCTTGCGCGAGGCGGTGACGCTCGTCGCCGGCCGCGTGCCGACCGAGGCGTCGGGCGGCGTCAATCTCGACACGATCCGCGCGATCGCCGAGACAGGCGTGACCTATGTCTCGGTCGGTCGCTTGACGCAGTCGGCACCCGCGGCGGATATAGGCCTCGACTTCGCAACCGCCTGACGACCGCGCCGATCGCGGCGTGCACCGGGGCGGGACACAGACAAGGCAGGGAACGACAAGCATGATCAGGCCGATATCCATCGTGCGCTACGAAAGGCTGTATCTCGCCTCGTTCGTGCTCGGATTGATCGGTTCCGCGATGAACTGGCCGCAGCGGGTCGCGCTGGTCGCGGCCAATCCGGTCCTCGCGCAGGTCAGCTGGATCCTGCCGACGTTCCAGGTCATCGGCATCGCGGTCACACTGCTGCTCTGGTATTTCACCGCGCGCTCGCCGAGCGTGGCCGCGAAATGGGTCGTCGTCGTGCTTGCGGTGCTGTCGATCGTCGGCGTCGGCCTGTCGTTGGCAACCGTGGCGCGCGGGGAGACGACGATCGGCACGACCTCGATCGTCTCGTTCGCGGCCGACGCGCTCTCCGTCGTCGCCGCGCTCCATCTGTCCAAGGCGGACGCCAAGCTCTGGTTCGGCGAACTGCCCGACGCCGACGAGCCGGACACTTTCGAGGATATGTCGCATGAACGCTAAGCTGATCCTCGCCGCCGCGGCGCTGGCCTTGCCGGGCGTCGTCCAGGCACAGGCCTATCAATGCTCGACCCCGTCCACGGTCGAGCGGGTCCGCCCCGATCTCCCGTCGGAGAGCCAGCCGCGGCGTGACATTCCGATCGGCAGCTACACGCTCGCGATCACCTGGGCGCCGCAATATTGCCGCTACAATGGCGACCGCGCATCGTCCGGGTTCCAGTGCGGTTCGGGCAATCGCTTCGGCTTCACGCTGCACGGTCTGTGGCCCGATGGCGTCGCCAAGGACTGGCCGCAATATTGCCGTGCGGCGGAGTTCGTGCCGCCCCCGGTGATCCGTGCGCATCTCTGCACCACGCCGTCCGCGCAGCTGCTCCAGCACGAATGGGCCAAGCACGGCACCTGCATGCCCGGCTATCGTCCCGCCAAGTATTTCAACCAGTCGGCCGGGCTGTACGGCAAGCTCCGCTATCCGGACATGAACGCACTGTCGCGCACGCCACTGACCGCAGGCCGGTTCGCGGCAGCAATGGCGGGCGCGAACCCCGGCCTGAAGCCCGACATGATGCGCGTCACCGCAACCAAGCAGGGCTGGCTCGACGAGGTCTGGATCTGCCTCGACCGACGCTTCCGCTACCGCCGCTGCCCCGTGCATCAGGGGGGGCTAAGCCCGAGCGCGCCGCTCCAGATCTGGCGTGGGAGTCGGTAATCCTCCCGGAGAATTTCGAAACTCCCCCGTTCGTGCTGAGTAGCGACCGAGTAGCTCCGCAAGGAGCGTATCGAGGGCGCGTATCGAAGCATGGGTTCCGAGCGCCAACCCATCCTTCGATACGCCGTCTCGATACGCTGCAAGAACAGCTACTCGACGGCTACTCAGGACGAACGGAAATGCGGCGCGATGCCGCTACCGCCGGTCCCTCAACCAGACCAGCACCGCCGCCAGCACGCCAATCCCGGTCCCCACCAGAAACCCCGGCGTAGCCTGCCCGATCGCAAACCCCACCCCGGCGCCGCCCAGCATGCCGAGCGCGACGAGGAACCCGCCCGCAGCGCTCGGGTCCTTGTGGGGGGGCAGGGTGTCGCGGGAAGTCGGGTCGGTCATCGCCATGTCCTGCCACGCGCCGCCGCCGGATGCCACCCACACGCCAAGCGCGATCCGGCGCCCGGACGAAACGTGGCGGAAATACGGCGTTAGATACTGTTCCGCAACGACAAGCCCGGCTAGGAGCCGGACATGGTGTTCCGCGTCGGGCGAGCCGGGCCGGCCGCCGCCTTTTTCGTTCTGACGACAGCGGGTGCCCTACCGTGCGCGGGCATACGTGCCGCAGGAGCACAAACCGCGCCTGTGCCGACGCAGGCTCCAGCCAGCCCGACCGCCGACACGCCGATGTCGCTCGACCCCAACTCACCGCTCGCTCCGTTGCCGGACATCGGCGTCGCCTGGCCCGATCTCGCGACGTCGCCGATGGACCCGGCCGCCACGGTCGCCGCGGTCGATGCCAATACCGAGAGCCGCTACGCCTGGCGGATCGATGGCATAGACGGGATCAACGACGCACTGCTCCGCCAACGCTTCGCCGCACTGTCGACGCTCGACGCGAACGATCACCAGGCTGCCAACGCCGCGCAACTCGATCGCCGCGCGCGCGAAGATGCCGACCTGCTCAACAGCCTGCTCCGCGCGCAAGGCTATTACGACTCCAACGTCGTCACGCGCGTCGAACCGGGCGCAAAGCCGATGGTCGTGCTCGCGGCCACCCCGGGCACGCTCTACACATTCAAGGGCGTGACCATCGACGGCATCGCCGCGGCAGGCGACAAGGCGCCCGGCCTCGCGACCGCGTTCGGCATCAAGCCCGAAGATCCGGTCAACTCGGATGCGATCGTCGCGGGGCAGGCGAACCTCACCACGCAGATCGGCCGCGAAGGCTTCCCGTTCGCCAAGGTCGGCGATCCGGCGATCGTCGTCGATCACGCGACCCGCACCGCGACGCTCGACCTGTCCGTCCAACCCGGCGGCGCGCGCAAGTTCGGCAAGGTCGTCGCACTCCCCGGCAACCGCGTGTTCGGCGCGGACCATGTCGCGGAGATCGCGCGCTTCTCGCCCGGCGATCTGTACGACGCGACCAAGCTCGACGATCTCCGCCGCGCGCTGATCCAGACCAGCCTCGTGTCCGCGGTGGATCTCAAGCCGGTGCAGGGGGCCACGCCCGACACCGTCGATGTCGCCGTGAAACTCGATCGCGCACCGCCGCATACCGTAGCGGGCGAACTCGGCTACGGCACCGGCGAAGGCGCGCGCGCGGAACTCAGCTGGACGCACCGCAACCTGTTCCCGCCCGAAGGCGCGCTGACGCTGCGCGGCGTGCTCGGGACGCAGGAACAGCTCGGCTCGGTCGTCTTCCGCCGCAACAATTTCAAGGCGCGAGACCGGGTGCTGACGCTCCAGGCGTCGGCCGCGCATACCAACCGCAACGCCTATGACGCGAAGACCTATTCGCTGGCCGGCACGCTGGAGCGCCAGACCAACATCTTCTTCCAGAAGACCTGGACCTGGTCGCTCGGCGCCGAACTCGTCGCATCGGACGAGCGCGACGTGATCCTCTCGACCGGCGACCCACGCCGCCGCACCTTCTTCATCGGCGCGTTGCCGACCAGCCTCAATTACGACGGCTCGGACGATCTGCTCAACCCGACCAAGGGCTTCCGTCTCGGCGGCCGCCTTAGCCCCGAAGTGTCGCTGCAAGGCTCGGTATTCGGCTACACGCGCACGCAGTTCGACGGCAGCGTGTACCAGCCGTTCGGCAGTCGGGTCGTTCTCGCCGCGCGCACCCGGCTCGGCACCATAGTAGGCGCCCCCCGCGATCAGGTCGCGCCATCACGGCGCTTCTACGCCGGCGGCGGCGCGTCGGTGCGCGGTTACGGCTATCAGTCGATCGGCCCGCGTGATCCCAACAACGATCCGATCGGCGGCCGCAGCCTCACCGAATTCTCGATCGAGGCGCGTGTCCGCGTCCTCGGCAGCTTCGGGATCGTGCCGTTTCTCGACGCAGGCAATATCTACACCTCGCCGCTGCCGAAATTCACCGGGCTGCAATACGGCACCGGGATCGGCGTGCGCTATTACTCGAACTTTGGCCCGATCCGCCTCGACGTCGGCACGCCGATCAATCCGCAGCCCGGCGACAGCCGCATCGCCGTCTACGTCTCACTGGGGCAGGCGTTTTGACCGAAGAGGTCACTCTTCCGGAACGCCGCCCAAAGCGCCCGATCGCCTGGTGGCGCTGGATCGTTAGCGCGGTCATGGCGCTGCTGGCGATCGTCGGCGCGGCGTTGCTGATCGTCGACACCGACATCGGCCACCGTTTCGTCGCGGACCGGATCGCGGCGATCAAGACCGCGAACGGCCTGCGCTTCACGGTCGGTCGGATCGACGGCTCGCTATACGGCGACACCCGCCTGACCGATCTCCGCGTGTACGATCTCGAAGGGCTGGTCTTCCAGGCGCCCAACGTCACGCTCGATTGGTCCCCGTTCGACTGGTTCTCGAACCGCCTAGAGATACGCCGCCTGATCGTCGATCGCGCGATCCTGACGCACACCCCGCGCACCCGGCCCTCGAAGACGCGCGGCCCGATCCTGCCCGACTTCGACATCCACATCGGCAAGCTTTCGGTCGGTCGCCTCACGCTGGCGAAGCGCGTACTCGGGACCCAAAGGATCGGGACGCTCGAAGGCCGCGCCGACATCCGCTCCGGCCGTGCACTCGTCGACCTCAAGGCACGGGTCGCTGGCAGCGATGACCTGAAGCTCCGGATCGATGCCGAGCCCGCCCGCGACCGCTTCGACCTCGACGTCGCCGCGAAGGGGGCCGCGGGCGGCGTGCTCGCGCGGATGGCGAAGGCGAGGGGCCCGGTCGCGCTCGCGGTCACCGGCGACGGCAGCTGGGCGAAGTGGAATGGCCGCGCGAACGGCATCGTCGGCACGACCCGCGTCGTCGATCTCGCGCTCGCGCAGGTCGCCGGGCGCTATACGCTGTCGGGCACGCTCTCGCCGTCGTCGCTGCTGAAGGGCCGGCTGCAAAAGCTGACGGCGCCGCGTATCCTCGTCAACGGCAGCGCTGGGTTCGCCAACCGCCGCCTCGACGGCCAGCTCTCGCTGCGTACGCCCGCGCTGGCGATCGACACGACCGGCATCATCGATCTCGCCGCCAACGCCTACCGCGACGTGCGGATCAAGGCACGACTGCTCCGGCCGCCCGCGCTGTTCGCCAACATGACCGGCAACATGGTCGAATTGCGCGCGATCCTCGACGGCCCGTTCGCGACCGCGGCGTTCGACTATCGTCTCGACGCCAGCCGGTTCGCATTCGACCAGACCGGGTTCGAGAACGCGCACGCCGCCGGCAAGGGGCGGCTGTCCGCTGCGCCAGTGACGGTACCGATCCGCTTCACCGCCGCGCGCGTCACCGGAGTCGGCACGGTGGCGGGCGGGATCCTGCGCAACCTGTCGGTCGACGGACTGCTCCGCGTGACGCCGACGCTGCTCACCGGCGACGCGCTCAAGCTCCGTTCCGACAAGCTCACCGGCAGCATCAATCTCGCGGTCGACCTGCGCAACGGCCAGTTCGAGGTCGGCATCAACGGCGGGCTCGGCCGCTATCTGATCCCCGGCCTCGGCATCGTCGACGTCAAGTCCACGCTGCGCGTCGTCCCCGGCCCGAACCGCAAGGGCACGCGCGTGATCGGCCAGGGCAGCGCGCAGATGGTGCGGCTCGACAACGCCTTCTTCCGCAGCCTCGCAGGCGGGTTGCCGCGGATCACCACCAACCTCGAACGCACCACCGACGGCGTGCTGCACTTCACCAACCTAGTCCTCACCGCGCCGCAGATCCGGCTGACCGGCAACGGCTATCGTCGGCGCGACGGGACCTTCCACTTCGAGGGCGGCGGGCGCCAGCAGACTTACGGCCCGGTGACGCTGAAACTCGACGGCCAGATCGAGAAGCCGACGCTCGACCTCGTCTTCGCCAGCCCTAACGCGACGCTCGGCCTGTCGAACGTCCGCGCGCATCTCGATCCGACGCCGCAGGGGTTTGCCTTCACTGCGGCGGGCGGATCGCGGCTCGGGCCGTTCACCACCAACGGTGCCATCCTGTTGCCGCCGGGCGCGGGCGCGACGATCGCGATCGCCGCGCTGAACGTCGCAGGGACGCGGGCGAGCGGGAACATCGCGGTCGTCGATGGCGGCTTCAACGGCGCGCTCGCGGTTGCCGGCGGCGGCATCTCGGGTGAACTCCTGTTCCGCCCGGTCGGCCAGATTCAGCGCGTCGAAGGGCATCTCGCCGCAAAGGCCGCGACGCTCGACGGCATCGCGCTGCGCCAGGGCAAGCTCGATTTCGTCACGTTGCTCGATCCCGCCGGCACCTCGATCGAGGCGACCGCGACCGGCCTCGGCCTGCGTCGCGGCACGTTCAGCCTCGCGCGGTTCAACGGTTCCGCGTCGCTGCGCGGTGGCGTCGGCACAATCAAGGCATCGATCGCCGGCTCCCGCGGCCGCGCGTTCGATATCCAGAGCGTCACGCAGGTGACCGCCACGAGCTACGCGATCTCCGCGCAAGGCACGCTCGACGGCCGCCCGCTTAAACTGCTCACGCCGGCGGTTTTGACCCAGGAAGACGATGGCTGGCACCTCGCGCCGACCAAGCTCAGCTTCTCGGGCGGCGAGGCCCAGGTCGGCGGCCGCTTCACTGCCGCCAGCACCGCGATCGACGCCAGCCTGACGCGCATGCCGCTCGCGATCCTCGACATCGCCTATCCCGGGCTCGGTCTGAGCGGCAGCGCCTCGGGCAGCTTCACGATCGCGACCGCCAATGGTGTAGCCCCGACCGGCAAGGCGAACGTGACGATCCGTGGCCTCAGCCGTGCCGGCCTCGTCCTCTCGTCGCGCCCGATCGACGTCGGCGTCGCGGCGGTGCTCTCCCCCGACAAGCTCGGCTTGCGCGCGGTGATCGCGTCCGCCGGCAAGACGATCGGCCGCGCCCAGGCCCAACTCGCGCCGCTGGGGCAGGGGGACCTGGCCTCGCGGATCAGCAACGCCCGCCTGTTCGGACAACTCCGCTACAGCGGTCCGGCCGACACGCTCTGGCGGCTTACCGGCGTCGAGCTGTTCGACCTGTCCGGCCCGGTCGCGATCGGCGCGGACGTCGTCGGCACGCTCGCCAACCCGACCTTGCGCGGCGTCGTCCAGGCCAACGGTGCGCGGATCGAAAGCGCGACCACCGGCACCGTCCTAACCAACGTCCAGGCGACCGGCCGGTTCGGCGGTTCGCGGCTCGTGATCGACCGGTTCGGTGCGGACGCGGGCAAGGGCGGGCGCGTCACCGGCACCGGCCAGTTCGAATTCGCCGCCGCGGCCGGGATCGGCCTCGACCTCGCGCTTCAGGCCGATAAGGCGGTGATGATCAACCGCGATGACATCGGTGCGACCGTCACCGGGCCGCTGACGTTCAAGTCGAACGGCTCGGGCGGCACGATCGCCGGCGACGTCATACTCGACAAGAGCCGCTATCGCCTCGGCCAGGCCACCGCGGCCAGCGCCGTCCCCCAGCTCAACATCCGCGAGATCAATCTGCCCGACGGCGGCGAGGAAGTCGCGACGCCGACCAAGCCCTGGACGCTGGCGATTAAGGCGCGCGCGCCGAACCAGGTGATGGTCAGCGGCCTCGGCCTCACCAGCGAATGGTCCGCCAACCTCCAGATCGCCGGCCAGCCCGAGAACCCGGCGATCACCGGCCGCGCGACGCTGATCCGCGGCGACTACGAGTTCGCCGGGCGGCAGTTCGAGTTGGCGCGCGGCGTGATCCGCTTCGACGGGCAGGTGCCGGCGAACCCGGCTTTGGATATCGAGGCGAACGCGGACTCGACGGGCCTCAGCGCATCGATCCGCGTTACCGGCTACGCGCTCAAACCCGAGATCGGCTTCACCAGCACGCCAGCCTTGCCCGAGGACGAGCTCCTCTCGCGGCTGCTGTTCGGCACCTCGATTACCAACCTATCCGCGCCCGAAGCGTTGCAGCTCGCGGCGGCAGTCGCGGCATTGCAGGGCGGAGGCAGTGGCTTGAACCCGATCAACGCGGTGCGCCGCGCGGCCGGGCTCGATCGCCTCCGCATCCTCCCCGCCGATCCGCAGACCGGGCAGGGCACCTCGATCGCCGCCGGCAAATACGTCACCCGGCGCCTGTATGCGGAGATCGTCACCGACGGTCAGGGCTATTCCGCCACGCAGGTCGAGTTCCAGGTCACCCGCTGGCTGTCGCTGCTGTCGAGCATCTCCACGCTCGGCCGCCAGAGCGCCAACGTCCGCGTGTCGAAGGATTATTGAAGGATGATCCTTCCGCGGTGCTGGGATAGAGACGAGGCATGAAGCCCGTCATCTTCGGCCTGTCCGGCCCCGTCCTCACCCCCGCCGAACACGCGTTCTTTGCCGAGTGCGAACCCGCCGGCTACATCCTGTTCAAGCGCAACATCGTCGATCGACCACAGGTCCGCGCGCTGACGGACTCTCTCCGCGCGCTGGCCGGACGCCAGGACCTGGCGATCCTGATCGACCAGGAGGGCGGACGCGTCGCCAGAATGGGGCCGCCGGAATGGCCGGCATTCCCCGCTGGCCCGGTATTCGACGCAGCCTACGAACGCGCGCCAATGACCGCGATCCAGGCGGCATGCGCCAACGCGCAGGCACTCGGCGTGATGCTCAGCGAGGTCGGGATCACCGTCGACTGCCTGCCGCTGCTCGACGTGTCGCAGCCGGACACTACGGAGGCCGTCGCCTCGCGGACGTTCGGCTCCGACCCCATGCGCGTCGCAGCCCTCGGCCGCGCGACGCTCGAAGGGCTGGCCGAAGGCGGCGTGGTCGGTGTCGTCAAGCACATGCCCGGCCACGGCCGCGCGAAGGTCGATACGCACCACCACCTCCCCACCGTCACCGCGACCGATGCAGACCTCGAGATCGACCTCGAACCCTTCCGCACGCTCAACCAGGCGCCGATGGGCATGACCTCGCATATCGTCTTCGACGCGTGGGACGCCGACCGCCCCGCGACGCTGTCGTCGATCGTGATCGACGAGATCATCCGTCGACGGATCGGCTTCGACGGCCTGCTGATGACCGACGACATCGACATGAAGGCGCTATCCGGCACCGCCGGCGACAAGGCGGCGGGCGCGATCGCCGCCGGGTGCGATCTGGTGCTCGACTGCTGGGCGCGGATGGACGAGATGGTCGAGATCGCCGGGCGGCTTGGGGAAATCTCTGATGCCTCGCGCGCGAGGCTCGATCGGGCGATGGCGTCGGTCAGCCCAGCCAAGGGTGACTTTGCTGACCTGATCGCGACGCGGGACGCGCTCTTGGCGCGCGCCTGACTCTAGCCCATCACCCCCCCCCCGGCGGAGGCCGGGGCCCAGTTGGAAAAATCGCAGTAACGGGGCGCCGTCCTCAATCATCGACGTCCCCCAACTGGGCCCCGGCCTTCGCCGGGGTGGTGGGTTCTGTGGAAAGCACACCATCCGTTCGTCCTGAGTAGCGGCTGACCTTGGCGAAGCGGCGTATCGAAGGACAGGTTGGCACGCGGAACCTGTGCTTCGATACGCGCCTTCGATACGGCTCTGACGAGCCTACTCAGTCGCTACTCAGCACGAATGGTTGAGGGGGAGCGACTGAGATCAAGGGTGAGATGCGGTCAAACTAACGTCCCCGCCCCCGCGATCACCCCAACCCCCGAGCCCGCTCATCCCCGCGCAACGTCAGAACCTCGACCCCGCCGCGCGTCACCGCCACCGTATGCTCGAACTGCGCCGAAAGCTTGCCGTCGTCGGTCACCACGGTCCACCCGTCATCCTCGGTCGACACTTTCCGCGTCCCCTGGTTGATCATCGGCTCGATCGTGAAGACCATCCCCGTACGCAACATCATGCCGGTCCCGGCACGCCCGAAGTTGAGCACCTGCGGCTCCTCGTGCATCTCGCGACCGATGCCGTGGCCGCAATAGTCGCGCACCACCGCATAGCCGTGCTTCTTTGCGTGGCGCTCGACCGCGAAGCCGATATCGCCGAGATGCGCGCCCGCCCGCACTTGCCGGATACCCTGCCACATCGCCTCCTGCGCGACCCGCACGAGGCGCTTCGCGGCGGGCGGAACGGTACCCACCCTATACGTCTTGCTCGAATCGGCGATGAAACCGTTCTTCTCCAGCGTGATGTCCAGATTGACGATGTCGCCATCGCGAATGACGTCGCGAACGTTCGGCACGCCGTGGCAGACGACGTGATTGATCGAGCTGTTGAGGACATATTCGAAGCCATATTGCCCCTTGCTCGCGGGCCGGGCGGCGAGGTCACCGGTAATGTAGCGATCGACCATGTCGTTGACCTGCAACGTCGACAGCCCCGCCAGATCCTGCTCGTCGAGCATCTCGAACACCGACGCCAGCAAAGCGCCCGATACGCGCATCAGCGCCAGTTCGGCCGGCGTCTTCACCATCTCAGGCTGCCGTTTTCTCGGTGACGCGCACCGACGCCGCGGCGAGTTGCGCGGTGACGATATCGTTGAACGACATTGTCGGGTTGGCCTCGGCGAGCATGCCGATCTTCATCCAGAACTCCGCCTGCGCATTGATCGACCGGCACAGCACCTGGCTCGCCCGCCGCGCGTCCTCGTGCAGCGCGTCGTCGATCTTCACGATACCCATTCAAACCCCACATCCGCCGTGACCATATGAAACGTGTACGGTTCATATGGTATGTCGTCAAACGTGGAGGGTGGATGCTCAGCAGCGCGCGCTGTAGCGTCCGACGATGGACGATGCGCAACTGACCCTGGATCTGGACGGATGGGAGGGGCCGCTCGATCTGCTGCTGTCACTCGCGCGCGGACAGAAGGTCGATCTGCGGAAAATCTCGATCCTCGCGCTGGTCGAGCAGTATCTGGCGTACGTCGACTCCGCCCGCGCGTTAAAGCTCGAACTGGCCGCCGATTATCTCGTGATGGCGGCGTGGCTCGCCTATCTGAAGTCGGCGTTGCTCCTGCCACGCGATCCGCTCGCCGAGCCCGATCCGGAGGAACTCGCGCTGCGGCTCCAACTGCGGCTCGAACGCCTGAGTGCGATGCGCGAGGCCGGTGCGCGGCTGATGGCGCGAGACCGGACCGGGCGCGACGTGTTCCTGCGCTGCGCCCCCGAGGGTCTGCGGACGGTGCGCAAGGCCGCGTGGCAGGCGGAAATATTCGACCTGATCGCCGCGTACGGCCGCATTTCCGCGCGGACGCGGCCGGTGATGCACGTCGTCGCCGACCGCGAGGTCATGACGCTGGAGGCGGCGCTCGAGCGCGTGTCGATGCTGGTCGGCGAGCGGATCGACTGGAGCGTGATCGAAAGCTTCCTCCCCGAAGCGGGCGAGCGTCTCCGGCGGTCGGCGCTGGCGTCGAGCTTCGTCGCAGCGCTCGAACTCGCGCGGCAGGGGAAGATCGAACTGCGCCAGGCGTCGCCCTTCGCGCCGCTGTATCTGAGAGCCAGCGCGTGACCCCGTCCGACGACTTCACGCGCGCCGTCGAGGCGGTGCTGTTCGCGGCCGAGACCCCGCTGACGATCGACGCGATCCGCGCGCATGTCGGCACCGGCGACGTTCGAGCGGCGCTCGACCAGTTGACCGCCGACTATGCCGGCCGCGGCATCGCCATCGTCCGGCGCGGCGAGCGCTGGCAGTTCCAGACCGCGCCCGACATGGCGCACATGCTCCGCCGTGACCGCGAAGAACCGCGCAAGCTTAGTCGCGCTGGGATCGAGACGCTGGCGATCATAGCGTACCACGAGCCCGTGACCCGCGCGGAAATCGAGGCGATTCGCGGGGTGCAGATCTCGAAGGGGACGCTCGACGTCCTGATGGAAGCGGGCTGGGTGAAGCCCGCTGGACGACGCGAAGTGCCGGGCCGCCCGCTGATGTTCGCGACCACGCCTGCATTCCTCGTCCATTTCGGCCTCCAGAGCCGCCGCGACCTGCCCGGAATCGACGATCTGCGCGCCGCCGGGCTGCTCGATCCGGTCGATCTCGCCTTCGATCGGCTCGAAGATGGCGAAGACGACCGGGAAGATGGCGAGGTGACTGGCAAAGCGGCAGGATGAGGCTTAGATAGGGTTCAGTTTCCAGGAGAATTGCCATGGGCGGTTTTAGCCCGATTCACTTGCTCGTTCTCGCGGTCGTCGCGATCCTCCTTCTCGGCGGCGGCCGATTCTCGAACCTGATGGGCGACGTCGCCAAGGGCGTGAAGAACTTCAAGAAGGGCATGTCCGAGAACGACGACGAGACGCCGGCCAAGCCATCGGCCCGGATCGAAGCGCAGAAGACTGCCGATCCCGCGTTCGATCGCGACGGCAATCGCGTCCGCGACGACCGTCCTGCCTGAAGCCGGCAGAGTTGACGACACTAGATAGGCGCGGCTGAATGTTCGATATCGCGCCCTCCGAGTTTCTGCTCGTGGCCTTCGTCGCGCTCGTCGTGATCGGTCCGAAGGATTTGCCGAAGGCGATGCGCGTGGTCGGCTATTGGGTCGGCAAGGCGCGCGGCGTCGCGCGGCAATTTCGCTCGGGCTTCGATTCGATGGTCCGCGAGGCCGAGCTCGAAGAGATGGAAAAGCGCTGGGCGTCGGAAAACGAACGCATCATGCGCGAGCATCCGCAGACGGCCACGGCTGCGGACACGCCTATCGATACCACGCAGGTGGTGCATTCCCCCGAGACCGACACGCACCACGACGATCATACGTCCGAGCCGATCATGGTCGAAAAGCCCGTCGTCGCGGCCGCCGACCAGCATGCGCTGCCACCCGCATCCGCATCCACACCCGAACATCCTGCGGATGAACCGAAGCAGGCGACCGATCGCGGTCCCGATCTCTTCGACACGCCTGCACCGAACGCCAACGACAAGACCGGCAAGTCCGACGTCGCGTCGTCGTGACGAGACCCGTCGTGACCATGTCCGTCGTGAACGCCTCCCAGACCGCTGAAAGCCTAGCATGAGCGAGATCGACGAAAGCCGGGCCCCGTTGCTCGACCATCTGATCGAACTGCGGCGGCGGCTGCTCTACTGCATCGCCGCGCTGGTCGTGACGTTCGCGGTGGCGATGTATTTCGCCGAGAACATCTTCGGCTTCCTGGTCCATCCGCTGCTCGCGGCCGGCCAGAACAAGGTCATCTACACCGAGATTTTCGAAGCCTTCTTCGTCCAGATCAAGGTGGCGTTCTTCGCCGCGATGATGCTGTCGTTCCCGGTGATCGCGAACCAGCTCTGGCAGTTCGTCGCGCCCGGTCTCTACAAGAAGGAGAAGCGCGCGCTCCTGCCGTTCATCCTCGCGACGCCGGTGCTGTTCCTGACCGGCGCGGCGATGGCGTATTACATCGCTATCCCGATGGCGCTGCACTTCCTGCTCGGGTTCGACGGGATGGTGGGCGGCATCCACCGCGAGGCGCTGCCGGCGATCGGTAACTACCTGTCGTTCACGATGCAGTTCCTGTTCGGCTTCGGCATCTCGTTCCTGCTGCCGGTCCTGCTGATGCTGCTGGAGCGCGCCGGGATCGTCACGCGCAAGCAGCTGATCGGTGCGCGGCGCTATGCGATCGTCGCGGCGTTCGCGATTGCGGCGGTGCTGACGCCGCCGGATATCGGCTCGCAGCTGTTGCTCGCGATCCCGCTCGTCATCCTGTACGAAATGGCGCTGATCGGCATTTGGTTCACCGAGCGCAGCCGGGCGAAGTCGAAGGCGATCGAGGGCGACTCCACCGACATCGTCAAGAGCTGAAACGAAAACGGGGCCCGGTGCATGTGCACCGGGCCCCGTTTCACGATCAAGCGCAGAGGCTTACTTGGCGCTGTTCGCGGTCTTCGCGACGGTCTTGCCTGCCGAGCTGACGTCCTTGCCGGCGCCTTCGACCGTGTTGCATGCCGAAACCATCAAAGCGCTCGCGACAATCGCCAATCCAACCAACTTACGCATAATACTTCCTCCAAGAAGGGCTTGAATGCCACGGTGGAGGGAATGTTCGGGGAGGGCATTCGTTCCGTTTGCGGAACTGAAAACCTCTCGCCTTATCAGGCGACTGCATCGGACGACCGGGCGCGCTCCGGAATAATACCGTAAAAAGATAAAGGCCCGGAAGCATCACCGGGGGGGGGAGGGTGATGCTTCCGGGCCTATGACTTGGATAGCGAGAGCGGGGGGGCATAAAGTCGCTATCCGAAGTATCCAACGGTGATCGCGAAGGTCGGTTCCCGCTTTTTTGCGCTAAAGCGATAAAAAGATTCGATCTGATGAAGACCCGGGCGGACTCGCGTCCGGAACCTTATTTCGATCAATCGCGACCGACGACCGCAAAGGCGATCTCGTAAGCCCCTGCCAGCGGATCGTGATGCAATGGCGACCGCAACTGGCGCGAGAGGCCTTCCATGACACGGCCGTAGCGCGTCACCGTCTCGCGCAGGATGTCGCTTTCCACGAGCGCGCGGGACACCACGCGAAGCACTGCACGGCCGGGTATCTCGGATGGCTTGACCACGACGCGGATCTGCGCGGCCGGATCGCACGTCATCGCCAGTTCGATCGTCTCGGTCGCAAGGAACGCGATCGCGACCGCGACGTCCTGATTGACCAGATACGGATCGATATCGAGCGTGATGCCCAGCCCATGCGAGCGATCTGCTGCCGTGGCGCGGATATTGGCGGAAAGTTCTCCGATCATCGTGCGCAGGTTCAGGCCGCGGTTTTCCTCGAGCTCCGCGAAATGATTGCGGTGGACGACCGCGAGCGCATCGACGCGGCGCTGGATCGACGAATACGCATCGGTGGCATCCGCACTACGGGCGCTGCGCGCGTGGAAGTTGATCAGGCTGGAGATGACCTGCAGATTGTTCTTCACGCGGTGATGCACTTCGCGCGTCAGCTTGGTCTGGCGGACCAGCCCCTCGGCGAGACCCGCCTCATGCAGCGCGACGGTTCGGCTGATCGCCTGGAACGTCTCGCCCAGCTCGCGGATTTCCTGCGCCGGTAGCGTGCGGACCGCACCGAAGTCGATCTCCTCGCCCGGCGTGAAGGTGGCGACCGAGCCACGCAACTGCCGCAGCGGGCGGATCAGCAACCGGTCGACCACGAACCAGGCGATACTCGCCGCGGCCAGCCACATCAGCAGCGGCAGCAGCAGCGCGATGACCAGCGACGACGTTACCGGCGCACTGCGGATGCTGGTCCGCAACGCAAGCCCCGCGACGCCCAGATCGGTCCGCATCGTCTCCATCCGGTCGAGCGGACGCTCGTCTTCGATCCGCTCGAGATACAGCGCGTCGTCGTCGAGCACGATCGCGCTGCTCAGTTCGAGCGCCCGGCTCGTCGGGCGACCGATCTTCTCGAGGAACGGTCGCGGGAAATAGGCGCGTGCCGAGGTATGACCGCCCGGGCCAGAGATCGCGAGGACCAGACCGCGCTCGGGCACGATCGCGGCAGCGATCGGCATGTCGTCCTGGTTGATCACGACGCGTTCCGGCAACGGCATGCCGCACAGGACGGTGCCGTCGCGCTCGGCGATGACGAACCGCGTTCCCGCCGACGATTGTTGCGCAAATACGCCCTGCGCCCGCGCGCAGCTGGGGGCATCGGCAGGATCGTTGCCGAGCGCATTTACCGCCACCCGCAGCGCGGTCATGTCGCCGACGAGTTCGATCGCGAGCGCGCGCGCGCTTTCGTTCGCGGTGACGCGCAACCGCGCGCGCGCTTCGGCATCGGCCAGCCGCGTCGTCTGCAAGGTCGCGAATACCGCGATCAACGCCAGCGGAAGCAAGGCGGCGCTGAGGATTAGGAACAGCTTGGCGCCCGTCGTTAAACGCCGCAACGACGAGACGATGCGTCCGTCGGGCTTCATTGGCTGGGCAGCGCCGTCGCCACCGTTCGAACCGGCGGCGGAAACGTCATGCGAGGACGCGATTGCGGCGGAGTCCGGAGCGGGGGGCATGGCCATGTGGCCCGCCGTCAGTCGAGCTTGCCGAGTAGGTCGAGCAGATCGTCGGGAATCGCCTCGTCGACGGTCTTCTGGTAAACCGATCGCAGTGCCGACCCCATCTGACGATCCCTATCGGGACCATTTGCGGGCTTCGTGGCAGGCACTGTCTTCTCCGTGTCGTGGCCCAAACTCAAAACTTCCCCCTGCACGACGCAAACTCATGTGAACGCAAACGGTCGAGCGCACCCTGATATCGGGGCGCACACACTCGCGAAAAGATGCTCGTGAAACCAAATAGCATCTCGATAGTTCCACGTCCGAGCGAATAATCCGCATCTTCGTATCACCGTGTGCACGGCCGCGTCGACCGGTCGCGTCGAAATGCGTCCATTCGGTGCATGTCGCGGTGAAACGACGGGGCGGCTTTTTCGGCCACGACCATTGCAATGACGCGAGCCACCCGACACATGAGGGGCCGCGTAGGATCAGGGAGTATTCGTTACCCATGTCTCTTGGACAGCAACTCGCACCGCACCTTCCATTCCTGCGGCGCTATGGCCGGGCCCTGACCGGCAGCCAGATGCACGGCGACAAATACGTCCGCGCCACGCTCGAGGCGATCGTCGCGGCACCGGAAGAATTTCCCCGTGACGTCGATCCGCGTCTCGGCCTGTACCGGATGTTCCAGGCGATCTGGAACTCGGCGAACTTCGACGAGGTTGCCGACGAGACTGCCGGCGACACGGAAGGTCATGAGGCCGTTGCGCGTGCCCGTCTCGCCCGGATGACGCCATTGTCGCGTCAGGCGCTCCTGCTCACCGCGATGGAAGGGTTCACGCCCGAAGATGCAGCGTATCTGATCGAAGTCGAGACGAGCGAAGTCGACGATCTCGTCGCCGAAGCACTGTCCGAAATCGAGAACCAGACCCGCGCCAAGGTCCTGATTATCGAGGACGAGCCGATCATCGCGATGGATATCGAGACGATCGTCCGCGATCTTGGCCACGACGTCACCGGCGTTGCAGTCACGCGTGACGAAGCAGTCGCTTTGGCGATGGAAACGCGCCCCGGCCTCGTGCTCGCGGACATCCAGCTTGCCGACGACAGCTCGGGCATCGATGCGGTCAAGGACATCCTGGCCGAATTCGAGGTCCCGGTGATCTTCATCACCGCGTTCCCCGAGCGCCTGCTGACCGGCGAACGCCCTGAGCCGACGTTCCTGATCACCAAGCCGTTCCAGCGTTCGACCGTGAAGGCTGCGATCAGCCAGGCGTTGTTCTTCGATCAAGCAACTGTTCCCGCCGCCTGATTGCTCGTGGAATAACAGCCAACCGCTTGATTGTGCCGCGTTCTCGCTGCATTCTGGGTCCGTGTCCGTAATGGTTGCGGACCCAAAACGGTTTTCGGGGGTTTAACATATCATGGCTGACCCGAACGAACGCATCCACATCGATACCGAAGACGCTCGGGCGGGCGCGACTCCGCACATGACACGGTACATATTGGCGATTTCACTAGTACTCGTCATCGTCATCTTCGGATTTATCATCCTCCGCTAACCTCTATCAGGCGTACTTTACTGGCAATGGCCGGTTCGGACGCTTATGTTCGTCGCACGTCGACGACAGTCTTCTATCGGGATTGATCGGATTTCCATGACCCAGCCTGCTCCGCGTACCGACGCCGAGGACGATATCGACGAAGTCGTCGAGCCGGTGGAGCATGTCTCGCTCTCGGACGTCGAGTTCAAGGTGCAGCTCGCACAGGTCATTCCGCACCTGCGCGCGTTCGGTCGTTCGCTCTCGGGCAGCCGCGATCTTGCCGACGATCTCGTTCAGGAAACGCTGCTCAAGGCATGGGCCGCGCGTCTCCGCTTCCAGGCGGGCACGAACATGCGTGCATGGACCTTCATCATCCTGCGCAACCTGTATTTGTCGCAGATGCGCCGTGCGCGCTTCAAGGGCGAGTGGGACGATCTGGTCGCCGACCGCATTCTTGCGGCACCTGCCAGCCAGGATCGGCACGTCGAGCTTGGCGACATGCAGCGTGCGCTGATGCATCTGCCGCAGCCGCAGCGCGAGGCGCTCATCTTGGTCGGCGCCGGTGGCTTCGCCTACGAAGAGGCCGCTGAGATCTGCAACGTCGCGGTCGGCACGATCAAGAGCCGTGTCGCACGTGGCCGCGTGGCCTTGGAGACGATCCTCAACGACGGTTCTCTGCCGTCACGTCGCGATCACGAGACAGACACGACGAAGACCGCACTCGATTCGATCATGGGCGACGTCGAGCAGTTGAGCCGGGGTCGCTGAGACTCCGGCCTCTCACTCAACGCACTTCGATTACGATCGATCTGCTGCACCTGAACTAGTTGAGCCGGTGCGGTATCGCATCGAGCCTGCGTAGCATCGACGCCATGTCGTCGGGCACGCCACCGCATCCGTCGAACGCGCTACGCAGCGAATGGCCAACGACATCGGTCACGCGCGGGCGGCGAACGACCAGCTGGCCGTCTTGTTCGCGTTTGATCGTGAGAAATGCGTAGGTCATGATGCGATAACGGTTGACATCGCTATTCGTTGCTTTGTCGTGTCATAGTGTGACCGGGTTCTGTAGTATCTGGTCATGCCCGTAACGATCCCATCGCTTGCCAAGCTCGACGGCTCCGACAGCCCGATCGCAGCTGCCGTGACGCGTGCGCGGTCATGGTCGCCCTTTCTCGCGATGATCCTCGATCGCGAACCGGTGCTGGCGGAATCACTGGCGACGGGACGGCTCGATCTCGCCGCATCGAGCGGCACGCCCGATATGCCGACCGCGAAACGGCTCCGGATCGAACGGCGTGCGATGGCGCTGAACGTCGCGATCGGCGATCTGGCGGGGGTGCTGGATCTCACGGCGGTGACCGGTGCGCTGTCCGGGTTCGCGGATCGCGCGCTCGACACCGCGATCCGCGCCGCGATCGAGGAGCGCACGCCGGGTGCCGAGCCGCTCGGCTTCGTCGGTATCGCGCTCGGCAAGCAGGGCAGCCGCGAGCTCAATTATTCGTCGGACATCGATCCGATCCTGCTGTTCGATCCGGCCACCCTGCCGCGCCGCCCGCGCGAGGAGCCCGAAGAGGCGGCGATCCGCATCGGCAAACGTGTCGTTGAACTCCTCCAGGCCCGCGACGGCGACGGCTATGTCCTGCGTGTCGACCTGCGGTTGCGGCCCTCGCCGGAGATCACGCCGATCGTCCTGCCGGTCGAGGCCGCGATCGGGTATTACGAGGCGCAGGCGCTGCCGTGGGAGCGCGCCGCCTTCATCCGCGCCCGCGCCGCCGCAGGCGACATCGCCCTGGGACAGCGTTTCCTCGCTGCGATCCGCCCGTTCGTCTGGCGACGCGCGCTCGATTTCGGCGCGATCGGCGAGATTCGCGGGATCTCCGCCCGCATCCGCGATCATCATTCGCAAGGGCAGGCGTTCGGCCCCGGCTACGACCTGAAGCGCGGCCGCGGCGGCATTCGCGAGGCGGAATTCTTCGCGCAGATCCACCAGTTGATCCACGGCGGTCGCGACCCTGCGTTGCGCGTCCCGGCCACCCGCGATGCACTCGCGCGGTTGGCGGAGGCAGGGTGGATCGGCGACGACGAATCGCGCGCATTGATCGACGGCTACACGCTGCTCCGAACGATCGAGCACCGCGTGCAGATGATCGACGACCGCCAGACGCACGCCTTGCCGACCGGCGACGCGCTCGACCGGGTCGCCAAATTGCACGGTCTGGAGGACGCCGGCGCGTTGCTAGCGCTACTGGCACCGCGCGTCGCGGCCACCGGGCGGATCTACGACGCGCTCGACGACAATACGCGGCCGGCCTTCTCCCACGATGCGGTAACGCTGGAGGCCGACCTCGCCGCGGCCGGCTTCGACGAGTCCGACCATGCCCGTCAGCGCATCGAGGCGTGGCGGGGCGGGGCCTATCCCGCGCTGCGCAGCCCCGCCGCGCGCGAGGCACTGGAGGCGGTGCTGCCGACGCTCGTCCCGGCACTCGCGACTGCGCCCGTTCCCCAGGCGGCGTTGCTCCGGCTCGATGCGCTGCTCGAACGGCTGCCGAGCGCGATCAACATCTTCCGCCTGCTGGAGGCGCGGCCGGGTCTTGCGACGTTGCTCGCGGCGATCCTCAGCCACGCGCCGACGCTCGCCGACGATCTCGGACGACGCCCGGACCTGCTCGACGGTCTGATCGATGCAACTGCGTTCGAGCCGGTTGGCGACATCGCGGCGCTGGAGACAGCGATGCGCGCCGGCGACGCCGGGGGCGATTACCAGGCGCGCCTCGATCACGTCCGCCGCGTCGTCGGCGAATTGCGGTTCGCACTCGGTGCGCAGGTTATCGCCGGTGCGTCCGATCCGCTCGACGTCGCGGCGGGCTATGCACGCGTCGCCGAAGCCGCGATCGGCGTGCTCGCTAGCGCGGCGATCGAAGAATTCGTCAAGACGCACGGCCGCGTACCGGACAGCGAACTCGTCATACTCGCGCTCGGCCGGATGGGTGGCGCGATGCTCACGCACGCCTCCGACCTCGACCTGATCTATCTGTTCACCGGCGATTTTGCCGCGGAGTCGGACGGCGCCAAGCCGCTCGGCGCCACGCTCTATTACAACCGCCTCGCGCAGCGCGTCACCGCTGCGCTCTCGGTCGCGACCGCGGCAGGTCCGCTCTATCAGATCGACACGCGGCTGCGACCGTCGGGCGGGCAGGGGCCGCTCGTCGTCACGCTCGACAGTTTCGCGCGCTATCAGCGCGAGGATGCGTGGACCTGGGAGCATATGGCGCTCACCCGGGCACGTCCGGTGTTCGGATCGGACGATGCACGCGGTGCGGTGGCCGGGATCGTCCGCGATGTCCTCGAGGGAGATCGGCCAGACCGCGACATCATCGCCGAGGCGCGCACGATGCGCACCGATATGGCGGCGCACAAGCCACCCAAGGGGCCGCTCGACGCCAAGCTCCTCCCGGGCGGCCTCGTCGATCTCGAATTCGCGATCCATGTCGTCCAGTTGGTGAACCGCGCTGGGTTCGCGCCCAATCTCGGCACCGCGATCGACAGCCTGATCGGTCTGAAGCTCGTTCCGCCCACCATCCGCGCCGCGTACGACGTGCTGACTCGCCTGCTCGTCACGTTGCGCCTGGTTGCACCCGATGCCATGCCGCCGGGGCATGCGACCGAGGAACTGATCGCGCGCGCGATTGGCGTCGCGGACTGGTCGGCGGTGGTTGCCACGCTCGAATCGACGTTGCAGGAGGTCCGCCGGTTCTGGATGCAGGTGACGGGAGAGCAGGATGGATGAGGGATCGAAGGTTCCGGACGTGACGGTGACGATCGACGATGCGCCCGTATCGCTCGCGAATCTGGGAACGCCGCTCGTGGTGTATTTCTACCCGAAGGACGACACCGCCGGTTGCACGACCGAGGCGAAGGATTTTACCGCGCTTGCGAACGATTTTGCCGCCGCCGGCGTCACCGTCGTAGGGGTCTCGAAGGATACGCCCGCCGCGCATGCCAAGTTCACGGCCAAGCACGCGCTTGCGGTCCAGCTCGCGAGCGATGTCGACGGCGCGGCGTGCGAAGCATTCGGCGTCTGGGTAGAGAAGGCGATGTACGGCCGCAAATATATGGGGATCGAGCGCGCGACCTTCCTGTTCGGCGCCGATGGCACGCTCGCGAAGACGTGGCGCAAGGTGCGCGTTGCGGGTCATGCGGATGCTGTGCTGGCGACTGCAAAGGCGCTCTGAAGCCGTTGGGGATTCGCAGTTTTTCGCGATCTGACGTCATCGTTCCGTCGCTCCGGCATCAACTCGCCGCACCGGTATGCCGCTCCGCCGCGTCATCGCGCTAGCGCTATTGCCCAAGTCGGCGGCGTCCGGCCTAACCACAATGTCTGGGGCGCGGAGGGGCTGCGAGTCAGGACAGAGTTTGGGAGCCGTCCGCTTTGGGAGCGAACGGCCCTGTATTTTTGTGTCGGGGACCAATGGTCGAATTTACCGCAGCAGCCGCCGTATCGGTGATAGTGACGCGTCTCAAGGCCGTGTTCGCGACGCGCGATTTTCTGTTTCATGACGGCAATTCGCTTCGTCGAATCAGCCTGGGCGCAAAGCGTCAGGCCGCGATGGCCGCGATCGGCGCAGTCACACTGGGCTTTTCCGGTTACGGCGCAGTCGCGGCGGCCGGTGCGGTCGAGCCCGCCGACACGGATGCGCAGATTGCGCAGATGCAGCATCAGATCGGCCAGATGCAGCAGCGCGTCGCGACGATCCGCGAAACCGCGCAGGCGCATGCCCAGCGCGTCGATCACCGCCAGGCACTGATCGCTGCCGCGCTGACCGGCACCGGTGACGCGAAGGCGCTGGCACTCGCGACCCCGTCGATCGATCCCGCCGCCGACAAGCTCGCTGCCGACGTGGTGAAGCCGTTCGTCAAGGTCGAAGGCCATCAGGTCCAGCTCGCCAGCGTCGCGCAGAAGCTGCTCGATCAGCGTTACGCCGACACCACCGCCACCGTACGGCAGCTCGGTCTGCGTCCGGAGCGTGTCGCAAAGCATCAGCGCGCCATGGCAATGGGCGGTCCGCTGATCGCAGCGAATAGCGAGGAGGCCACCGCCGATCTTCGCGCCGACGCGCAGTTCCGCACGCTGTTCCAGACCTGGAAGAAGCTCGACACGTTGCAGCAGGGCGTGATCGCGATCCCGTCGGTGCAGCCGGTGCATTCGCTTTCGTTCACCAGCAATTTCGGCATCCGCTCCGATCCGTTCCGCGGCACCGCGGCGATGCATGCCGGCGTCGACATTCCCGGTCCGATCGGTACGCCGATCTACGCCACCGCAGACGGCATCATCGCGCACGCCGGTCGCCAGGGCGGCTACGGCAACATGGTCGAGATCAGCCACGGCAAGGGCATTGCGACGCGCTACGGCCATCTGTCGAAGATCCTCGTTGCCGACAACGCCCGCGTCACCCGCGGCCAGCTGATCGCGCTGATGGGTTCGACCGGCCGCTCGACCGGCTCGCATCTTCACTATGAAGTCCGTATCGACGGCCACGCCGTAAACCCGGTCCCGTTCCTGACGACCGCAGACTATCTGCTCGCCGCACAGGACCGCGCCGTGAACGCCATCCCCGTCTCGACCAGCGGCCCCGCCGCACAGGACTGACACGCGGACGCAATCCACACGGTACTCAAGGCCACACCCCGTCATCCCGGCGAAAGCCGGGACCTCGACCCACGGGGACGGACTTACACTATGCCAACCCCAAGGTTGCCGCGGATAGCGCAACCTCCTATCTCAAGCGCATGGCAACGCTGGTCCAAGACATCATCCTCACCCCCTCCGCTGCGGCGCGCGTCGCGGCGATCGCCGTCAAGCAGGGGAAGCCGGCGATCCTGCGTCTCTCGGTCGATGGCGGCGGCTGTTCCGGCTTCCAATACAAGTTCGGGTTCGCCGATTCGGTCGAGGCCGACGACGTGATCGCCGAGCATGACGGTGTGAAGCTCGTCGTCGACAGCGTCAGCATCGATCTCGTCCGCGGGTGCGCGGTCGATTACGTCGAGTCGCTTGCCGGCGCCGCGTTCAAGGTCGAGAACCCCAATGCCGCATCGGGTTGCGGCTGCGGCTCCAGCTTCTCGGTCTGACCAGCCCATGAAAATCGTCACGTACAACGTCAACGGCATCAAGGCGCGGTTGCCGCGGCTGATCGAGTATCTCACCGAAGACCAGCCCGACATCGTCTGTCTCCAGGAACTCAAGTCGAGCGACGACACCTTCCCGATCGCCGACATCGAGGCCGCCGGCTACGGCGCGGTCTGGCACGGTCAGAAGGCGTGGAACGGCGTCGCGATACTGGCCAAGAGCGGCACGCCCGTCGTCCGCCAGCGCGGTCTCGACGGCGAACCCGAGGACGAGCACAGCCGCTACATCGAGGCGGAGATCGACGGCCTGATCGTCGCTGCGCTCTATCTGCCCAACGGCAACCCGCAGCCCGGCCCGAAGTTCGACTACAAGCTCCGCTGGATAGACCGCCTCGCGGCCCGCGCGCGTGTCCTGCTCGCTGAGGAAAAACCGGCCATCCTCGCCGGCGACTACAACGTCATCGCCAACGACGACGACACCTTCTCGGTCCGCGCGATGCAGGACGACGCGCTGATGCAGCCGGAAAGCCGCGAGCATTACCGCGCGCTCGTCGCACAGGGCTGGACCGACGCGCTCCGCACGCAATACCCCAAGGGCGGCGTCTGGACGTTCTGGGATTACCAGGCGGGCGCGTGGCAGCGCGACGCCGGGTTCCGGATCGACCACCTGCTGCTCAGCCCGCAGGCCGCCGACCGGATGATCGATGCCGGCGTCGACAAGGCGTATCGCGGCCGTGAAAAGGCCAGCGATCACGCGCCGACCTGGGTCCGCCTGCGATGAAGGCGCTCGCCGTCGCGCTGGTGTCGATCGCCGCGCTGTATGCGACCGGTGCCGGCGCACAGGAGCGCGAATACTGCCCCGAGCGGCCGGGGATCGACACGCCCGCCTGCACGATGGCGCCCGGCAAGATCTCGGTCGAGACCGCGATCGCCGATTGGACCCGCGACGACCAGCCGGGTTCGCGCGAGGACAATATCCTGTTCGGCGACACGCTCGTCCGCGTCGGGGTGAGCGACACGATCGAGGCGCGGTTCGGCTGGACGCCGTTCGGTCACGACCGGATGCGTGACGATACCGGCGTCGATACGGTCGACGGCATCGGCGACGTGTCGCTGGGCCTCAAGGCGAACCTGCACGATCCCGATGGCTCTGGCTTCTCGGTCGCGGTGCTGCCGTTCGTCACGCTCCCGGTCGGACGCTCGTCGATCGGCGCTGGCGACTGGGGTGCGGGGTTCCTGGTCCCGGTGACGTACGAGCTTTCCGACACGCTTTCGCTCGATCTCACGCCCGAGATCGACGCCGCGGTCGATCAGGACGGCAATGGCCGGCACCTCGCCTACAGCGCGGCAGCCGGTCTGGCGTACAAGCTCAACAAGGATTTCACGCTCACCGGCGAGATGCAGGCGCTGCGCGACGACGATCCCGAGCAGCATGCGACGCAGACGGTCGCAGCGCTATCGCTCGCGTGGTCGGCGAGCGACGATCTCCAGTTCGACGTGCTCGGCGCTGCCGGCCTCAACGATCATACGCCCGATGCGCGGGTCTATGCGGGGATATCGCGCAGGTTCTAGATGCCGGCCGGGCTGCTTCCGCTTCAGGCCGTGGCAGGCCCGCCGCTCCCTCCCGAACGCCGCAGGCGCCCGCCTACAGCACCCGCTCGTAAACCTGATACACCTTGTTCACCCGACTCTCGATCGTCTCGGCGATCGACCGCATCCCCTGGTTGTCGTCCAGGATCCAGCCGATCTCCGCGCGCTTCGCATCGTAATGCTCGACCGAGGCACGGCGGATATATTCGATCATCATGAAGGCCAGCTGGCTCGCCATCCGCGACGCCTGCAATTCCTTCACCACCCCCATCAACGGCACGCGCACCGTCCGCACCTTGGGCTTGCGCAACCACCACAACAGCTTGGCCCAGCCGAACGGCAGCAGGTTGCCGTTGAGCGGCTTGATCGCCTCGTTCATGTCGGGGAGCGTGATCATGAAGGCCGAGGGTACGCCGTCGACCTCCGCGATCCGGATCAGGTCGTTGAACACGATCGGCTTCAACTTGACGCCGACGTCCTTGATCTCGGGCGGGGTGAGCGGCACGAACCCCCAATTGTCCTTCCACGCGTCGTTGAGGATCGACAGGATGATCGCCGCTTCCTCCTCGAACTTGGTCTTGTCGACGTTGCGGATGACGATCCGCGGGTTCTTCTCGCCCGACTTGATGATGCGCTGGACGATCGGCGGGAACTGCTTGGTGACGTCGACCTCGTACGTCATCAGCTGCTTGATCGGGCGATACTGCGCCCATTCGATCCAGCCGCGATATTCGCGCTTGGCGTGGCCCATCATGATCGTCGGCGGATGATCGTAGCCGTCGATGAGCAGGCCGGGCTCCTCCCAGATCGACATGCTGATCGGCCCGAGCGCCCGCGTCATGCCCTGCTCGCGCAGCCACGCCTCGGCACGCGCCAGCAGCGCCTGGAACACGTCCTGCCGCTCCGCCTCCATCAGCCCCCACTGGCCGACACCGGGCCCGAAGCCCTGCTCGGGCGGCATCGTCAGCGCCAGCGTATCGATATGCGCGGAGATCCGCCCGACGACGCGGCCGTCCTCCTCGGCAAGGAACAACTGCGCCTTGGCATGGCTGAACCAGCCGTTCTTCTCGGGCGTAATCAGCCCAAGCGCTTCCGACTTCAGCGGCGGCACCCAGTTGGGATCGTCCGCGTACAGGCGAAACGGCAAGTCGATGAAGATCTTGCGATCCTTCTTCGTCTCGACCGGACGGATGGTAAGCTTGGCCATGTGTCGTTCCCGAAAGCGCAGTCGAGCGTATCTATCCAGCATCACGCGCAAAGGCGAGCAACACATGCGTCATCGCCGGGCTCTGTCACGGTGATCGTGTTTCCTCGGCGGGGGAGGGGCGCGTCAAACCTGTAAATGCCACGCTGCGGCCACTATCTTCGGGCAAAGGATACACCCATGGACACATCGCTCAGCCTAGCCCGCGGCACGGCCGCTCCAGCCTCTCTGGCGGCCGGTTCTCCGGTGGCCGGCTCTCCGGCGGCTGGCCTCGTGCGCGTTGCCGACGACAAGGCGATGTTGCGCGCCGCCGCCGATCTGACGCGCGATCTGGTGAAGCCGCGGCCTGCCGTCTATTGGGGCGACCTGATCGCGTCGATGGTCCTCGGCTATGGCGCGCTCTTCGTCGCTGCGACGTCGGACTCGACCGCGGTCGCGATCGTCGCGGCGATCGCGTCGGTGCTCGGTCTGTATCGTGGTCTCAGCTTCATTCACGAAGTCAGCCACATGAAGCATGCCGCCGTGCCCAACTTCCGGCTCGGCTGGAACATACTGGTCGGCGTTCCGATGCTGACGCCGTCGTTCATGTACGAGGGCGTCCACAACCTCCATCACGCCAAGACGCGCTACGGCACGGTCGAGGATCCCGAATATCTGCCGCTCGCGCTGATGAAGCCGTGGACGCTGCCGCTGTTCATCGTCGTCTCGGCGCTGGCACCGATCGCGTTGCTCGTCCGGTTCGCGATCCTGTCGCCCCTGTCACTATTGTCCCCGAAGCTGCGGACGATGGTGGTCGAGCGGTATTCGGCGCTGGCGATCAACCCGCAGTTCCGCCGTCGCGCACCCGAAGGCGAGGCAAAGGCCTATTGGGATCGTCTCGAAATCGCGGCCAGTCTCTGGGCGATCACGCTGATCGCGATCACGGTAACCGGCGTGCTGCCGCTCCGCGCTTTCCTGACGATCCTCGGCATCGCATCGGCGTTCGCGGTGCTCAACCAGGTCCGTACGCTGGTCGCGCACCTCTGGGAGAATGACGGCGAACCGATGACCGTGACGGCGCAGTATCTCGACACCGTCAACGTGCCGCCGCCGGCGTTGCTGCCGGCGCTATGGGCGCCGGTTGGGCTGCGCTATCATGCGCTGCACCACCTGTTGCCAGGCCTGCCGTACCACGCGCTGGGCGAGGCACATCGTCGGATCTCGGCGGAACTCGATGCGATGTCGCCATACCACAAGGCGAGCTATCCGGGGCTCCCGGGGCTGGTCAGCAAGATCGCCCGCAGCACGATGGTCCGTCGCTGACACGACGGTCCGGGCAACGTTGCCCGGACCATCATTTGGAAACGTCGAACTGCTTCAACGCGGCCGCGGCATTACGGCCTGCGTCGCTGGTCGGAGCCAGCCGCACAGCCGCTCCCCAGGCCGTCCGCGCACCGGGTTCGTCGCCAAGCGCCGCAGCGATATTGCCCGCCTCGAGTTGCACCGAAGCATCGTCCGCCGAGCGCTTCAACGCCTCGGCGATATCGGTCTTGGCCCGCGGCAGGTCGTTCATTCGACGGGCAAGCGTTGCCGACAACAGCCACGCCAACGGATCGTCCCCCGCGTTCTTCAGCGCCCGATCAAGATCGCCACGCGCAGCGTCCAGCTCACCCGCGGCGACCAGCGCGCGCGCGTGATCGAGTTGCGCTTCGCCGAGCGGCAATCCGGTCAGCGTTCCCGCTACCAGCGCTGAATCGAGCGCGGCGCGTGCCTTGGCCGGCTGGCCCGCCGCGAGCCATGCGTTCCCGCCCTGCGCCCAGTAATTTGCCGCGCTTGCGTCCTTGGCGACCTGCGCTTCACGCGCAGCTTCCTCGAATTCAACCGCCGCGGACGGCCAGTTCTTCTCGGCCGCAAACGCCAGCCCAGCGCATTGACGCGCGAGATAGCCGCCACCGCCGATCCGCCACCGACCTGCTTCCGCACGTGCGGCTGTGGGATCGGTCTGCGCCAGCGCGCCACAGCGTGCGGCGCGATCCGGGCGGGAAACGGCAGGCCCGGCAACGGGCGAGGCCTGCGTGGCGATCAGCAACAACGTCAGGATCATAAGGCGGCGATCACATCCTCGACCGCCCGGATGATGAGCGCGATATCGGGATCGCGCGACAGGCGGTGGTCGCCGTCCTTGACCAGCCACGTCTGCACGTCGGCTGAACGCAGCAGCTCGGCGAGGCGCGCGGTACGGTGCCACGGCACGTCCGGATCGCGCTGCCCCTGGACCAGCCGGACCGTACCATCGAACGCGATCTCGCCGAACATCAGCCGGTTCGCCTCGCCCGACGACCAAAAGGCGCGGGTATAGACCGTCGGCTCGGGACCATAGGGGTTCTTGCGCTCGATCCGCCCGTTGCTGAGCAGCGCCATCTTCTCGTCGGTGGTGAAGCCCCAGTCGGTGAAGTCGGGTGCCGGCGCGATCCCGACCAGACCCTTCACCAGATCGGGGCGCATCTTCGCCACCAGCAGCATCAGCCACCCGCCCATCGACGATCCGACGATCACCGCGGAGTCTTCCACCAGCGCATCGATCATCGCCAGCGCGTCGTCGCGCCAGTCGGCCAGCGTCTGGTCCTCGAACGCGCCTTCGCTCTGCCCGCAGCCGCCATAGTCGAACCGCAGGAACGCGCGCCCCTCGGACTTCGCCCACGCCTCCAGCGTCACCGCCTTGGTCCCCATCATGTCGGACGCATAGCCCGACAGGAACACGATCGTCGGTCCCGTCACGCCCTCGGCCGCGGGCGTGTGATGATAGGCGAGGCGAGGGCGCTCCTTGGCCGGAGGCGTCGGTGCAGGCGGCGTGGCGGTATCGTTCATGCCTGCACCTTAGCCGCGCCTCAGCGCTGGAGAAAGGCGTCGAGTGCAGCCTGGAACGCGGCAGGCTGGTCGAGCATCACGAAATGCGCCGCGTCGCCGATATCGACGAAGGTTGCGTGCGGCGCCATCGCGTAAGCCTTCCGATAGAGAGCGTCGGCCGCGGGCTTGGTTGGCCCCGCCGCGTTCCACGGATAGACCAGTGTGATCGGCGCGGCGATCGAGGCCATGTCGGGACGCAGGTCGGTCGTCAGGTCCTCGTACATCGCCTGCGCCGAGACGCGCGCATCCGCCTTTGCTGCCCAGTCGGCAACCGCCGTGCGCGACGCAGGCTTCAGCGCCATGCGTGCGGCAAGCGCCTCGTTCGCCGCCGGGTTCGTCGGCTTTCCGTACGCCGCGGCCATTCCGGAACGCATCGCCTTGGCCTGTGGTTCGAGCGCCGCAACCGTCGCACCGGGTGCGAAGATCTCGCCGATGTACGGCAGCGAATCGACGATCATCAGTTTGCCGACGTCCTCCGGATGCGCCTTGGCCAGCATCAGCGCGACCAGCCCGCCCATCGAATGCCCGACGATCGCTGGCTTGCCGAGTTTCGACTGGACGATCAGCGTGTGCAGGTCGCCGACGATGCCATCGAGGATGCCCGGCGACAGGTTCGCGCGCGGATCGTCGCCGCCGAAGCCGTTGACCTGCACCACGTACACTCGGTGCGACTTGGCGAGTGTGGGCACGACGCCCGCCCACACCGCGCGAGGCGACGACAGCCCCGGAACGAGGATCACCGGCGTACCCTTGCCGATGGTCTGCACTGAGATGTGCGGCATCTGCGTCTCGCCTGCATCGACCTTCGGCGCGGCGGCCGTCGCAGCCTGCGCGTGGCTCGCGGCGGGACTCAAGCCGATCATCAGCGTCACGGCGGTAGCTGCAAGGCGAGCTTTGAAGTGCGAAATCATGTCACGACTCCTTCGACGGGCTAGTGAAAATGTCTTCGATGCTGAGGTCGAACAGTTCGGCGATCTTGAACGCGAGCGGCAGCGACGGATCATAGCGCCCCGTCTCGATCGCATTCACGCTCTGCCGCGAGACGCCGAGACGGTCGGCCAGGTCGCCCTGGCTCCAGTCCCGCTCGGCACGCAGCACCTTGAGGCGGTTCTTCATGCTGCGCGCCGCGTCACCACGATATTGTACCCCCAGCCGACCCACATGCCCGCGAACCAGAGCACCGCGGCGTAGTAGGAAACGATGTGCGGGACGAGGCCGAACCCTTCGAGAAACCCCCAGGCCGTGACGATGCTGAGCATGAAGCCACTGGCGATCAACGACTGCCGGATCATCAACATGCGCATATATTCGTCGGTTTCTTCGATCAGGTAGCGGCCGATCGCGGCGAATATGCCGATAATCGGCAGAGCGGGCAGGATTGCCGCCACATAGGCTGGGGGACCCGTCAAAAGATGCCGGCTGAAGCTGTAGACGACCGTCATCAGGCTCGCCGCGTACAGGATCATTAACACGATAACCCGCCGACTATATTGGCGGACCGCTGCACTGTAAGCCATGGAAAGCACCCTTTCGAATCAGTAAAGGGAACTTGTCATTATGCCTAGGCAGAGTCAATCACGCTTTACATGTCCGCGCTTTCCTTCTCCGCCGGGAAGAGATGGTACGGAGGGTGACGGAGGGGGATGACGCGGGCCAGACGTGGCCGCAAACGCGTCCTGGGTGTGACTTTATCATAACCTTTGGAAACCAGCGGGCTCCCCGGCACAGGTCAGATGATGAATTCGACCGTCTTCATCTGCGTCTGATCGGCCGCCACGGCGCCGCGCTTAAGCACCATCTGGCGGTGCAGTTCGGCGACCGTGTCGCTCCCGCGGGTCTTGCACAGCGCCGGCACGAACGCGTGGACCAGCGCACCGAGGCCGCCCTTGATCATCGTCATACCGAAGCGCCCGGCGACACCGAAATGCTCGACATAGCTCTCCCCGACGGTGGCAGGGTGGTCGAGGAACAGGCGGCGGAACATGGGCAGTCTCCTGTCCTGCCCTGTATCAGGTAGCGGCCAAGGCGTCGACCATTCCCGCCGCCAGCACGCTCAGCGTGTCGTCGCGCGCGCCCATCACCACGATCCGGTCGCCCGGCCGCGCCTCCGCGACCAGCGCCGCGGCGGCCTCTGCGCGGTCGGCGATATGCCGCGCGTCACGACCACCCTCGACGATCTGCCCGACGATGTCCGCGCTGGTGACCTCCCGCGCGACCGTGCCGCCGTAATAGGCAGGGTCGGGCAGGACGAGCACGTCGTCTTCCGCCATCCGCTCGACGAACGTAGCGACCAGCTCGCGCCCCATGACCTTCAACGGCCCATAGCCATGCGGCTGGAAGAAAAGGAGCAGCCGCCCCGGAAACGCATGCAGCGTATCCAGCGTCGCCGCGATCTTGTCCGGGTTGTGCCCGAAATCGTCGATCACCGCGACGCCACCGGCCTCGCCAACGAGGTCGAAGCGACGGCGCAAGCCCGTGAACCCAGCAATCGCCTTAACCGCATCGGCCAACGATACGTCCGCTGCCATCGCCGCCCCGATTGCTGCGAGCGCGTTCGCGACGTTGTGGCGCCCAGGCGCCGCCAGCTTCACCGGCGTCCGAACGCCGCGCGAGACTATGTCGAAGCGGATCGCGAACGGCTCCGGCTTCAAATTCTCGGCCCGCAGATCGGCAGACGCATCAATCGCAAACGTCGTGACCTTTCCCCGCGGCAGCCGCGAGGCGAGTGCCGCCGCATCGGGATCGTTCGCGTTCACCACCGCCGTCTCGGCCTTGGCGATGAAGTCCCCGAACAGCACGCGCAGTTCCTCCAGCGACTTGTGGTCGAGGCTGACATTGTTGAGCACCGCGATCTTCGGCGCATACCCGGCGATCGACCCGTCGCTCTCGTCGACCTCGCTGACGAACGCCTCGCCTTCTCCGACGAGCGCGCTGGCGAACGGGGCGTCAGGCGTGGCGAAGTTCTTCATCACCGCCCCGTTCATGACCGTCGGATCGCGCCCGACGGCGTGAAGGATCCAGCCGATCATCCCGGTGACGGTCGACTTGCCGCTCGTCCCCGCCACCCCGATCGGCAGGCGGCTATCGTTGAACAACGACGCTAGCATTGCCGCACGGGTCGAGCGGGTGCAGCCGAGTGCGTCGGCCGCAATCATGTCCGGCACGGTGGCCTCGATCGCCGCCGAGGCAATGACGAGCTGGTCGGCCGAGACGATCCCGCTGCCGTCCTGCGGGAATAGCGCGACGCCCTTCGCCGCGAGGTCGTCGAACTTGGCAGGCACACGGCCCTGGTCGAGGTTGCGGTCCGAGCCGGCGACGGTCGCGCCACGGCCGGCGAGGATCATCGCGAGCGGCATCATGCCGCTGCCGCCGATGCCAACGAAGAAACAGGGTTTGCTGATATCCATCGGCCCGCGATATGGGCGGTTTGGTAACGGGGCAAGGTCGGGAACACGAACAATGCGCATCGGTGTCCTCGCCGCGTCGAGCCGGACCAATCCCGCGGCGATTGCCAAGATCACCGCCTACGCGGCGACTGCGTTCCCGGAGGTCGAACTCGTCTTCCACCCGCAATGCCTGGAGACCGACGGCCACTTCGCCGGCTCCGATTTTCGCCGCGCGGCTGCATTCCTCGAATATGCCAACGATCCCACGTTCGACGCGATCTGGTTCCTGCGCGGAGGCTACGGGTCGAACCGGATCCTGGCGATGGTCATGCCCGAACTCGGCCGCGCAGCGCGGCACAAGACGTATCTCGGCTATTCCGACGTCGGCTTCCTGCTCGGCGCGCTCTACGCCCGGCGGATCGGCATTTCGGTGCACGGCCCGATGGTCAGCGACATCAACCGCCACGACGGCGAAGCTACGGTGGCGCGATCCCTCGGCTGGATGGTGCGCGGTGACAGGGCGGGGCTGGAGCCGGGACTGAACGGGCAACCGTCGGCCGCGTTCAACCTCAGCATCCTCACCTCGCTGATCGGTACGCCTTGGCTGCCCGACCTGACCGACCACGTCCTGATCGTCGAGGAGGTGTCCGAGCCCCTGTACGCGATCGACCGCATGCTGTTCAAAGTCGCCAACGCCACGCAGTTGAAGGGCATCGCCGGACTCCGCCTCGGTGCCGTGACCGCGGTCCAGGAGAACGATCCACCCTGGGGCGAGACGCTCGACTACATGATGGTCCGCTGGTCGCGCGACATGGGCGTGCCGTATCTCGGCCGCGCGGAGGTCGGCCACACGCAGGCAAACCATGTCGTCCCGTTCGGGGTGGCGTGACGTTCGACGCCGGCTTGCCTATATAGGGTGTGCGACGGCATAAGCCGCGCCTCTTCCAACACCAGAAAGTCCTCCATGTCCGCCATGTTCCGAATCACGCTGCCCGACGGTTCCGTCCGCGAGGTTGCGCCCGGGACTACCCCCGCGGATGTCGCCGCCGCGATCGGGCCGGGCCTCGCCAAGGCCGCGCTTGCCGCGCGCATCGACGGTCAGGTGCGCGATCTCAACCGGCCGTTCGAGGGCGATACCGCACTCGCGCTGGTGACCGCACGCGACGAGGCGGATGCACTCGAGCTCGTCCGCCACGATCTCGCGCACGTCATGGCCGAAGCGGTGCAGCACCTCTTCCCCGGCACGCAGATCACGTTCGGTCCCGCCACCGACGATGGCTTCTATTACGACTTCGCGCCGAAGGACCGCCCGTTCACCGAGGAGGACCTGCCCGCGATCGAAGCCGAGATGCGCGCGATCATCGCCCGGAACGAGCCGTTCCTGCGCGAGGTCTGGTCGCGTCAACAACTGATCGACCGCTGGACGCAGCAGGGCGAGAGCTTCAAGGCCGAATGGGCCGCCGAACTCCCCGAGGGCGAGGAGCTGACGATCTACCGGCAGGGCGAGTGGCTCGACATGTGCCGCGGGCCGCACATGGCTTCGACCGGCAAGCTCGACCCCGCTGCGTTCAAGCTGACGCGCGTCAGCGGTGCGTATTGGCGCGGCGACCAGAAGAACGCGATGCTAAGCCGCATCTACGGCACCGGCTGGCTTAACAAGAAACAGCTCGACCAGCATCTCTTCCGTCTCGAGGAAGCCGCCAAGCGCGATCACCGCAAGATCGGCGCGGAGATGGACCTGTTCCACCTCCAGTCCGAAGCACAGGGCTCGGTGTTCTGGCATCCCAAGGGCTTCGTGCTCTGGCGCCAGATGGAGGCGTATATGCGCCGCCGTCTCGATGCCGCCGACTATGCCGAGGTCAAGACCCCGCAGCTGATGGACGCCAAGCAGTGGGAGCAGTCGGGCCATTGGGGCAAGTACCGGGAGAACATGTTCGTCGTGCCCGACGAGATCCCGAACGTCGAGGACGAGGGCGCCGTGTTGTCGGGCGAAGGCGACCTGATGGCGCTGAAGCCGATGAACTGCCCTGCGCACGTGCTGATCTTCAAGCAGGGGATCAAGTCGTACCGCGACCTGCCGATCCGGATGGCCGAGTTCGGCTGCTGCCACCGCAACGAGCCGCATGGCGCGCTGCACGGCATCATGCGCGTCCGCCAGTTCACGCAGGACGACGCGCATATCTTCGTCCGCGAGGACCAGCTGGTCGAGGAGGTGCGCAAGTTCTGCGAACTGCTCGACAGCGTCTACAAGGACCTCGGTTTCGACGACTACGCGGTAAAGCTCGCGCTGCGTCCCGAGAAGCGGTTCGGCGAAGATTCGATGTGGGACAAGGCGGAGGCGGAGCTGCGCGAGGCAGTGATGCAGTCTGGCCTGAGCGACACGATCAAGGCGAACTTCGAGGAACTGCCGGGTGAGGGCGCCTTCTATGCGCCGAAGCTCGAATTCCACCTGACCGACGCGATCGGCCGGACGTGGCAGGTCGGCACGATCCAGTCGGATCGCGTGCTGCCCGAAAGACTCGACGCGTCGTACGTGGGCGCGGACGGCGAGCGGCATCGCCCGGTGATGCTGCACCGCGCGATCCTCGGCACGTTCGAGCGCTTCATCGGCATCCTGATCGAGCATCATGCCGGCCGCTTCCCGCTTTGGCTCGCGCCGGTGCAGGCAGTCATCGCGACGATCGTGTCGGATGCCGACGATTATGCGCTGGAAGTTGCGGCGAAGCTGAAGGCGGCGGGCATTCGCGTCGAAACTGATCTCCGCAACGAGAAGATCAACTACAAGGTGCGCGAGCACAGCCTGGCGAAGGTGCCGAACCTGCTGGTTGTCGGCAAGCGCGAGGCCGAGGAGGGCAAGGTCGCGCTGCGCACGCTCGGCAGCCAGGCCCAGACCATCCTGACGCTCGACGAGGCGATCGCGCGTCTTGCGGACGAGGCTCGCGCACCCGATATGTGATCCAACGGGGCCGGCTTTCCGAGCGCGGGTTTCTGCGCTATACGCCGGCCCAAATATTGTCAGAAACTTCAGGAGCAAACCCCATACGTCCTCCCACGATGCGCCGGCCGATGCAGACGCCCGCAATGAACGGCCCGCGATTCAACGAATTCATCCAGAGCCAGAAGGTCCGCGTGATCGATCACGAGGGCGAGAATCTGGGCGTGATGTACACGCGCGAAGCGATCGAGCAGGCAGCCGAGCATGGCCTCGACCTGGTCGAAGTGTCGCCTAACGCCGATCCGCCCGTCGCCAAGTTCCTCGATGTCGGCAAGTTCAAGTACGAGGCGCAGAAGAAGGCGAACCTCGCACGCAAGTCGCAGAAGACGCAGGAGATCAAGGAGATCAAGATGCGTCCGAACATCGACGACCATGACTACGACACGAAGATGAAGAAGGTGAACGACTTCATCGGCGAGGGCGACAAGGTCAAGATCACGCTGCGCTTCCGCGGTCGCGAACTCAGCCACGGCCAGCTCGGCATGAACCTGTTGAAGCGCGTTCAGGACGACGTCGCGGAGATCGCCAAGATCGAGGCGTACCCCCGTATGGAAGGCCGCCAGATGCTGATGGTGCTCGCACCTAAGTAACGACGACAAGGGCTTTGCCCTCAGCGATGTGAGCCTCGAGGCTGGTCGGTCCAATGGGACTGGCCAGCCTTTTTCACGTTTTGGGTTGCTCATGGCGCTCCAGCCAAATGGCGGCTCCGTCGGCCATCCTCCTGGCAGGCAAAGGAGCGCCCTGCGTGCCACCCGGCTATGGAAGCAGCGGAGCTAGCTCGTCTGGAGGGCGACCCCGCTCAACACGATGCCCAGTTAGAGTAGACGCGAATAACTGCGGCGGCCCTCCCTTGCCGCGTCAGTGCGCTCGCCCCTGGCGTTTGCCAAACGAGCGTGCCTCTTATTCGGACGCTAAAACGCAGGGCGCCTCTTCGATAGAGAGGTGCGCTCGGCCCCACCGCTCTCCCAAACAGTTGCGATTTGAAACTAGGGTTTGGTCTATGTCGCTGTGTGGCGTTTTTGAGACACGATGTTCAAAAATCTCTTTCCGTATGCGGAAATTACTAGACGTAGGAACGGAGATATCTCTATCTAACGTCCAAACCATAAATTCGAAAAATTCGAATGTTCAGGGAGAGAATGCCGATGCGTATGACCGCATATCTGTTGTCCGCCGTTGCGACCGCGGCGATCGTCACGCCGGCATTCGCGCAGCAGGCGACTAGCACCGTCGAAGCGCAGGCTTCTCCATCGCAGGGTACCGCCAACGCGTCGGTCGCTGGCCAGACCAGCGCTGCGACCGATGCCGACACCACGCAGGCGGCTAGCGCGAGTGCCGCGGCGGATGACGGTCGGAACGCCAGCGACATCGTCATCACCGCAACGCGTCGCTCCGAGCGTCTGTCGAACGTGCCCATCGCGGTTTCCGCAGTCGGTCAGGAAGCGTTGCAGAATTCGGGCGGCAGCGACATCCGCTCGCTTAACCAGCTTGCGCCGTCTTTGCTCATCTCGTCGACGGGTAATGAATCCAACGCCTCTGCCCGTATTCGCGGAATCGGTACGGTCGGTGACAATCCCGGCCTCGAAAGCTCGGTCGCGGTGTTCATCGACGGCGTCTATCGTAGCCGTACCGGTGTCGGCCTCAACGAGCTGGGCGAGATCGACCGCGTCGAAGTGCTTCGCGGACCGCAGGGTACGTTGTTCGGTCGCAATGCATCCGCCGGCCTGATCAACATCATCACGCGCTCGCCCGAGTTCGACTGGCACGGCAACGCCGAGGCGACCTATGGCAATTACGATCAGAAGCGCCTCGCCGGCGGCATCACCGGCCCGCTGATCGCCGACAAGCTCGCCTTCCGCGTCGACGGTGTTTATGTGAACCGCGACGGTTTCTACAAGAATGTCACGGCGGCCAATGGCAGTGAGAGCCGCGTCAACGATCGCGATCGTTACTTCGTCCGCGGCCAGTTGTTGTTCAAGCCGACCGATACCTTGAGCTTCCGCCTGATCGGCGATTATTCGCACCGCAAGGAAAGCTGCTGCGGCGCGGTCTACTACAATCAGGTCGAGACGACCGATCCAACGCCGAACGCGGCGGGCGTTGCGCCGTTCTTCGGAACCGTCAACACCGATGGCGCAGTGGTCAACAACGCCACGAACCGCATCGTCGACATCCTGCGTCGTCAGGGTGCGGTATTCCCACTGGCCGGCAACACGCCTGATCCGTTCAGCCGCGACGTCGCGATCACGCCGGGCCAGACCTTCCGGAATACGACCAAGGATTACGGCGGCTCGTTGCAGGCCGACTGGGATCTCGGCGGCGCGACGTTGACGTCGATCACGTCGTATCGCCAGTACAAGTCGGGTAATGCGGGCGATGTCGACTACACCAATGTCGATCTCACGCATCGCGCGTCGGACGGCAACGCCTACCGCCAGTTCAAGACGTTCACGCAGGAAGCGCGCCTCCAGGGTTCGCTGTTTAACGACAAGCTCGACTGGCTGGTCGGCGGTTTCTACTCGAACGAGAAGCTTAAGCTCGTCGATAACGTCGTCTTCGGCGCCCAATACGGGCAGTTCGCAGCCTGCCGTCTAGTTGCAAACGTTAGCCCAGCGCTTGCCGCACTGGGACAGAATTCGCCTGGATGTTTGAACAGCACCGTTGTGCTTCCCACGGGTGCGACCTCGCGTCAGACTGTATCCGGTGCGTTTGGCGGAGCTGCCGGAGCAGGTGGTCTTATCACTGCTGCACTCGATCGTCTGACCGGTGGTCCAGGTCTCGGTGGCGGGGTCAACAATGTCGGCGATTCCGGCTCGATCTACCGGCAGAAGAGCGAGAACTACGCGTTCTTCACGCACAACATCCTGCATCTGACCGATACGTTGTCGCTGACCGGCGGTCTTCGCTACACGCATGAAACGAAGAAGTTCAACGCGAAGTTCAACAACAACAACACGGTTTGCCCGATCCAGCAGGCGGCACTCGCGCCGCTGACACAGTCGCAGAGCGGCGCCACGGCGTTTGCGCAGGGTATCGTCACGTTGACGTGCACGGGTAACTCCAGCCCCGCACTCAACGCCCTGAACTTGAACGACAGCTTCGGCGACGGCGAATTTACCGGCACGGCGGTCCTGTCGTGGAAGCCGTTCACCAAGTTGCTGACCTATGCGTCCTACGCCAAGGGCTACAAGGCGGGTGGCTACAATCTCGATCGATCGGATCTTGGCGGTGTAAACGGTGTGCTGACACCGCGCACCAACGCCGATGCACCCGGCCTGCGCTTCAACGCCGAAAAGGTGAACAATTACGAGATCGGTGCGAAGTTCAACACGCGTGGGTTCACGTTCAATGTCGCCGCGTTCCGTGAAGAGTTCACCGACTTCCAGCTCAACACGTTCAACGGCTCGATCTTCGTCGTTCAGAACATCGAGGCGTGTAAGGACAATCTCAACGGGCTCGACAGGGACAACGGCTTCAACCCCGTTACTGGGGCGCAGACCGGGACATGCCCGACGAACCGCTCGAAGAAGCCAGGCGTGATCTCGCAGGGCGTCGAACTGGAAGCGACGATGTCGCCGATCAAGCAGGTCACGTTCACCGCAGGCTACACCTATGCCGACACGCATTTCCGCAAGAACCTGATCGGCAGCTCGACCACCGGCGAGGCACTCGACCGGGCACTCTTCCTGCTGCCGGGTAGCCAGTTGTCCAACGCGCCCAAGAACGTCGTCACCACGTCGTTCGCGTGGACTCCGGATATCGGTGCTAACGGCATGTCGGGTCTGTTCTACGTCGATAGCCGCCTGTCATCCGACTATAATACGGGATCGGACCTGGCCCCTGAAAAGAAGCAGGACGGCTTCGCGGTGGTCAACGCGCGCGTCGGCTTGCGCGGCAAGGATCAGGTCTGGGCGCTCGAATTCTGGGCGCAGAACGTGTTCAACAAGAACTACATCCAGGTCGCGTTCAACACGCCGTTCCAGGGTGCGGGGTCTTCGGCCAACGTTGCAGCCTATGGCGGCACCGGCAACGCGCTCTACTCGGCGTTCCTCGCCGAGCCACGCACCTACGGCCTGACGCTGCGCTCGCGCTTCTGATCGGGTGATTGTGTGAAAAAGCCGGCCCGCAGTTCGCTGCGGGCCGGCTTTTCCGTGGCGAGAGGCATAGCTCTCACACTCCTTCGTTCTTCCGCTAATGCGGGAGTCCAGGATACCAAGCGCTGCGTTCCTTTACCCTGGGCTTCCGCTTTCGCGGGAGAACGCATTGGCGCTTACGCCGCCAGATCGATCTCTTCACCCGCCGCGGCTGCCAGCAGCCGTCGCTCCAACGTCCTCAACCGCGCGGGCTGCGTGATCCGGTCGCCAGTCAGGTCGGTGATGTAGAACGTGTCGACCGCGCGCTCGCCGTACGTCGCGACATGCGCGGAGTGGATCGTCACTTTTGACTGGAACAGCGCATTCGCGAGTTGGTTAAGCAGCGCCGGTCGGTCACGCGCGTTCACTTCGACCACCGTGAACCGGTTCGATGCCTTGTTGTCGACCAGCGCATTCGGAACGATGTCGAACGCCTCCGCCCGCGTGCGGGGCAGGGGCTTCGCCACCAGCCGATCGGCGAGCTTGCCGCGGTTGGCGAGTGCATCCTCGATCGCGGTCTTCAGCCGTGAAAGCTGGCCGGACTCGTCGAACGGCCGCCCGAACGGGTCTTGGACGAGGAAATTATCGATCGCCATGCCGTCACGCGTCGTGTGGATGCGCGCATCGATGATGTTGCCGCCAGCGACATGGATTGCACCGGCGATGCGGTAGAACAGCCCCGGGTGATCGGCCGCGTAGATCGTCACCAAGGTCGCGCCACGCCCCGGATAGACATGGGCGTCGATCGCGAGTTGCGCATCGCCCGTGGTCGCAAGGAAACGAGCATTGTGCGCCAGCACATCCTCGGGTTCGGCGATCCAATAGGCCTCTGGGAGGCGGTGCACGAGCGTCGCGAAGGTTTCCTCGCTCCAGCCGAGTTCGTCTCGAAGATGCGCCTGCTTGGCCGCGATCCGCTCGGCACGCCCCTTCTGCTTGTGACCGAGCCGCAAGACCTCCTCCGCGGACTCGTACAGGTCGCCGAGCAACTGGCGTTTCCACCCGTTCCAGACACCTGGACCGACCGCCCGGATATCGACGATCGTCAACGTGAGCAGCAGGCGCAACCGCTCCGGGCTCTGCACCACATCGCAGAAATCGAGGATCGTCTTGAAGTCGCTGAGGTCGCGCTTGAAGGCGGTCGCCGACATCAGCAGATGCCACCGCACAAGCCAGGCGACAGTTTCCGTCTCGGCGGGCGTCAGGCCAAAGCGCGGGCAAAGCCGTTGCGCCACCTCCGCACCGAGGATCGAGTGATCGCCGCCACGCCCCTTGGCGATGTCGTGCAACAGCACCGCGACATACAGCGCACGCCGCGACACGATCTGCTCGAAGATCGCGCTGGCGAGCGGATGCTCCTCCTTCAACACGCCACTCTCGATCCGCGCGAGCAGGCCGATCGCGCGGATGGTGTGCTCGTCGACGGTGTAGTGGTGGTACATGTCGAACTGCATCTGCGCGACGACACGCGCGAAATCGGGCACGAAACGGCCGAACACGCCCGCCTCGTTCATCCACCGCAGCACCAGTTCGGGATCGCGCGGCGAGGTCAGCACGTCGAGGAACAGCGCGTTCGCGGTCGGGCTGTTGCGGACGTCGTCGACCAGCTTGGCGTCCCGTGCTGCCGCGCGCATCGCCAGCGGGTGGATCTCGACGCCGTGCTTGTCGGCGAGCTGGAAGATCTCGATTAGCCGTTCGGGATCGGCCTGGAAGAAGTCGTCGCTAGGCAGCGCCAGCCGTCCGCGATCGAGCACAAAACCATTGAGCTTCCGCGGCGAACGGCGGATCGTCGGCAAGCCGAAGCGCCGGCCGCGCGCTGCGAACTTCTCGTCGAGATGCGCGAGGAAGACGCCGCTGAGCGTGCCGACGGTTTTTGCCTGCAGGAAGTAGAACTGCATGAAGCGCTCGACCTTCGACTTGCCGGGGCGGTCGGAGAACCGCATCCGGTCGGCGATCTCGCGTTGCAGGTCGAACGTCAGACGGTCCTCCGCGCGGCCGGTGATGCTGTGCAGATGGCAGCGCACCGCCTGGAAGAAATTGTCGGCGCGGTGGAACAGCCGGTATTCGGCCTTGGTGAACAGCCCGACCTCGACCAGTTCGGCGGCGCGCTGGACGTCGTAGATGTATTTGCCGATCCAAAACAAAGCGTGAAGATCGCGCAGGCCGCCCTTGCCCTCCTTGACGTTGGGTTCGACGACATAGCGCGTGTCGCCCATCTTGCGGTGGCGCGCGTCGCGCTCGGCGAGCTTGTCGGCGATGAAGGTGCGCGCAGTGTCCGCCTGAACCTCGGTCTTGAAGCGGTGCGACGCCTGCTCGTACAGTTCGGTATCGCCGCAAACATAGCGTGCTTCGAGAAGCGCGGTGCGGACGGTGACGTCGCTCTTGGCCTGGCGGACCATCTCGTCGAGCGAGCGGCTGGACTGGCCCAGCTTTAGCCCGAGATCCCACAGCGCGTACAGCATCGATTCGATCACGCGCTCGGCCCAGGGCGTCTGCTTGCCGGGGGTGAGGAAGCCGATATCGACGTCCGAATGCGGCGCCATTTCCGCGCGGCCGTAACCACCGACCGCGATCACCGTCAGGCGCTCGCCGATCGTCGGGTTGGGCAGCGGGTACAGCCGCTGCGTGGTGAAATCGAACAGGATGCGGAGCAGCGCGTCGATCAGATACGCTTGCGCCCCTGACGCTTCGAGCCCGCGGGATGGATGTTCGACGAGGCGGCGTTCGACCTCGACCCGGCCTTTATCAAGCGCGGCCTTCAGAAGCGTGGTCGCTTCGCGGCGTAGCGCGGTGGGGTCGACCCCCTCCAACGCGGCAATCGTTTCGGCGACGGCGCGGCGATCGATGATCGTGCGACGGTTGGGGAGGTGATCGAAGCGGCCGGACATAGCGCCCAGATAGGGGCGCCGCGCGCGTGCGTCATCAGGATTGCGCAAACGTCCGCCGAAACGTAACCGGACGCGCGAGTGGAGGACGAAAATGAGCGAACCATTGCGCGTAGCCCTTGCTGGGCTGGGAACCGTCGGCGGCGGTGTGATCCGATTGCTGGATGCGAACCGCGAGTTGATTGCCAAGCGGGCCGGCCGGCCGATTGAGATCGTCGCGGTTTCCGCGCGAGATCGCGGCAAGGATCGCGGCGTCGACCTGTCGCGGTTCGCGTGGGTCGACGATACGACCGCACTGGCGAAACAGCCGGGTGCGGATGTCGTGGTCGAGCTGATCGGCGGATCGGACGGCCCCGCGTTGACCTTGGCGCGCAGCACGCTGGCGGCCGGGCGTAACTTCGTCACCGCGAACAAGGCGATGATCGCGCATCACGGGCTCGAACTCGCGCAAGCGGCAGAGGGCGCCGGGGTCGCGTTGAAGTTCGAGGCAGCGGTCGCGGGCGGCATTCCGGTCATCAAGGGGCTGCGGGAAGGCGCTGCGGCTAACGAGATCGCTCGCGTGTACGGCATTCTCAACGGCACCTGCAATTTCATCCTGTCGAAGATGGAATCGGAAGGCCGCGACTTTGCCGAGGTGCTCGCCGAAGCGCAGGCGCTCGGGTTCGCCGAGTCCGATCCAAGCTTCGACATCGACGGAGTCGACGCGGCGCACAAGCTGTCGATCCTCGCGGCGGTCGCGTTCGGGACTCAGCCGGCGTTCGACGACGTTGCGATCAGCGGCATCCGGCATCTGCTGGGCGCGGACATCGCAGAAGCGGCGGCTTTGGGTTACCGCGTCCGGCTGCTTGGGCTGGCGGAGGCGGGGGCGGACGGGCTGTTCCAGCGCGTGCATCCGCATCTGGTGCCGATCGATCATCCGCTGGCGCACGTCACCGGATCGCTGAACGCGGTCGTGGCGGAAGGCAATTTCGTCGGTCGCCTGTTGTTCCAGGGTGCGGGTGCGGGCGATGGTCCGACCGCAAGCGCCGTGGTCGCAGACCTGATCGACATCGCCCGCGGCGAGTTTGGACCTCCGTTCGCGATGCCGGTGGTCTCGCTCACGGCGGCACCTAAGGCGGACAGCGGCGAGCGACGCGGCCGCGCGTATCTCCGCTTTACCGTGGCGGACCGGGTCGGCGTGCTGGCCGAGATCGCGGCGGCGATGCGCGACGCGGGCGTCTCGATCGAAAGCCTGATCCAGCGCGGCGCGATCGCTGATGGTAGCGTGCTGGTGGCGATCGTGACTCACGAGAGCCCGGAACGCTCGATCGCGCAGGCGCTGGAGAAACTGCGCGGGTCGCAGAGTCTCGTAGGGCAGCCGATGTGGATGCATATCCTAGATTAATACTACTTATCCTCCCCTCCCGTTTAGGGAGGGGAGGACGTCTCTCTATCGGCAATCCGTCGTACCGATTGCGACTTCGCCCGTGTTCTTGACCAGCGAACAGCGATCTACAGCGGCGCGACGATCGGCGTAGCGGCAGGGAGGCCCGTGAAAGGGCGAAACGGGGCTATGCAGCCTTCCGCCTAGTTCACGGTACCGACGGGACCGTCGAGATCGATCGGCACGCGGCCGCGCTTGTCGGGTTTCTTGGCGAGGGCGCTTTTGATCAACCCTACTGCGGCCTTCGCGATTGGGGCGATCGGCGGGCCGAAGCCAACCTGGCATCCCCCCTGTCGAGCCGCACACGGCGTATCCGACAGATCGAGCGCGCGGACGGCGCTGAGGTTGGGGTTGGAGGCAACCGCGTGATCGGACGGGCCGCGATCGTCGCGCATCGGCAGCCGCGGCGTCGTCGTCGCGGATTTACCGCAGACGATGATCTCGTTGCCGTCCTGCGTCTGCGTCGCGCATGGATCGACGAGGATCGAGAAGTGTTCCGGCAAGGGCGGTGCCGCCGGGGCGGCGGTGTGGGCCGACACCTGAAGCAGCGTGGACAGGACTATTGCAAACATGATCAGGTCCTTACGGCGCAGGCTTGCGGAACGACGTGCCGTCTCCGCCGCCAACCGTCATGGTGACGCCCGCCATCCCGCCACCGACTTGGAATGGACCGAGATCGGCGAGCGGAGATGTGCGATGTAGTAGACGAGTACGTTCGTCGCGGACACTCTCGTGCTTGGGGTCGCCAGCGTCATGAACCAAGAACGGCACGCGATACCGGTCGGCGGTGCGCATCCCGCAGACCGTGATATCGGTCTCGTCGGCGCTCTGGATACAGGGTTGCTCGGCGGCCATCCGCGCCTTCGCAGTCGCCATCAGCGGGTCTTCGATCACCATCGACAGCAGCATCGCGAGCATCGGCGCCTCCCGGACAGGCTCGCAGACTGGCCGCGATCGCCGGTAAGGGCAAGCGTCATTGCTCGATCTTGGCGACCCCGAGCCGAGGGATGTCGATCGCCGGACACCGGTCCATCACCACTTTCAGCCCGGCAGCTTCCGCACGCGTCGCGGCCTCCTGGTTGACGACGCCGAGCTGCATCCAGACCGCCTTCGCCCCCGCCGCGATCGCCTGATCGACCGCTTCACCGGCGGCGGTCGAGTTGCGGAATATATCGACAATGTCGATCGGATCGCCGAGTTGCGACAGGTCGCGAAAGACGAACTCGCCGTGGATGTGCTCACCGGTGATCTGCGGATTGACCGGGATCACGCGGTACCCATGCGCCTGAAGCTTTGCCATCACGCCGTAGGAGGGGCGGTCGGGACGGTCGGAGGCGCCGATCATCGCGATCGTGCGGGCGCCTTCGAGTAGGGACTTGATGTCGGCATCGGCGGTCAACGGCATCGATGCTCTCCTGTCGGGGAAACCTGGTCCGCTCGTACCGCAACTCATCACGTCGGGTACGACCGGTAATCAGACAACGTGGATCAGGCCCGTGGGTTTCACAGTTTCCCGAGCCATGCGACGACCTGAGCCGCAATCGGCATGAACACCGTATCATCGGGGTTCGAGGCGGGCGGGGTGCCCGCATCGGAGGCGGTGCGGATCGAGATCGTCAGCGGCACGCGGCCGAGGAACGGGATGCCGAGTTCGCGTGCCGCCGCCTCCGCGCCGCCGTTGCCGAACGGGTCCGACGCCTCGCCGCAATGCGGGCAGATATAGCCGGCCATGTTCTCGACCAGCCCGATGATCGGGATGCCGGCCTTCTCGAACAGGTCGATCGCGCGGCGGGCGTCGATCAGCGCGAGATCCTGCGGGGTGGAGACGATGACCGCCCCCGCCGGTCGGTATTTCTGGACCATAGTCAGCTGGACGTCGCCGGTGCCGGGGGGGAGATCGAGCACAAGCGTATCGGTCACGCCCCAATCCGCCTCGACCAACTGGCCGAGCGCACCCGCCGCCATCGGCCCGCGCCACGCGATAGCCTTGCCCGGCTCGACGAGCTGGCCCATCGATAATAGCGGCACACCGTACGGGGTGGGGACGGGGTCGAGCACCTTGTCCTTGGCGGTCGGGCGGGTGCCCTCGACGTTCATCAGGCGGGGCTGCGACGGGCCGTAGATATCGGCGTCGACCAGCCCGACGCGGCGCCCCGCACGCGACATCGCGATGGCCAAGTTGGCGGCAAGCGTCGATTTGCCGACGCCGCCCTTGCCGCTGGCCACCGCGATGAGCCTCCGCGTGGAGCGTTCGGCCGTTACGGCGATCCGTACTTCGGAGATGCCGGGCTGGGTCGCGGCCATCCGCACGGTCGCCTCCAGCGCATCGCGCGCCTGCGGGTCGAGCTCGGTCGCATCGATGATGATACCAGCCCGGGTTCCCTCGAGCCGGACGGTCGCCCGCTTGCCCGCTACTGCAGCAACCGCCGCCTTTACGCCTTCGATGTCGATCATCCGCGCCAGATAGGGCCGCGAAGGCCGCTTGGCACTGTTTTTCCGCCAGCGCACACCTATAAAGGTTGGTATGACGATCTTCTCGCGCTGGTTCCAGCGCCCCGATATCCTCGCCACCGAAACACCGAAAGGCCCCTGGGGCGGCTCGGGCGACGACGGTAACAGCGGCCCACGCAATCCCTGGGCGCAACCTCCAGGTGGCCGCAAGCCTGCTGCCAAGCCCACCGCGCTCGACGAGTTCCTGCGGAAAGCGCGCGGATCGGGCGGCGGCGGTGGCGGCACGGGCGGCTTCGGCGGCCTGCCCTCGGGCGCCAACGCCCGCGCGCTGTGGGCGATCGGCGTCGCGATTATCGCGGTCGTGTGGATCCTTTTCACCTCGGTCCATCAGATCGGCCCGCAGCAGCGCGGCGTCGTCACCTATTTCGGCAAATACGCCGGCACGCTCGATCCGGGCGTTCGCCTGACGATGCCCGCGCCGATCGCCGACGTGACGGTGGTCGATGTGCAGAAGATCCGCACGGACAATTTTCCCGTCGGTGACGGCGAGAACCTGACGCTTACTGGCGACCAGAACATAATTGACTTGGCGTATTCGGTACGCTGGGACATCGCCGATCCGCGCGATTACGTGTTCCAGCTTGCAGAGCCGAACGAGACCGTCCGCGCCGCCGCCGAGAGCGCCATGCGCGCGGTGGTCGCCACGACGACGCTCGATCAGGCGATCGGAACTGGCCGTACCGTAATCGAGCAGCGTGTCGCCGAACTCACGCAGCAGATCCTCAACGACTATAAGTCGGGCGTCCGGATTCAGGGCGTTGCGATCAAGCAGGCCGCTGCGCCCGCGCGGATCGTCGAGGATTTCAACGCGGTCACCGCCTCGCAGCAAGAGGCGATCGCCAACCTCAACCAGTCGCGCTCGTATGCGCAGCAGGTCGTGGCACGCGCGCAGGGCGAGGCCGCGTCGTTCGACAAGGTCTACGAGCAGTACAAGCTCGCGCCGGAAGTGACGCGTCGCCGCATGTATTACGAGACGATGGAGGCGGTACTCGCCAAGAGCGACAAGACGATCGTTGAGACGCCGGGCGGTGTGGTGCCGTATCTTCCGCTGTCGAACGCCAAGCGCCTGCCGAATCCCGAGGTAGTCACGCCAGCGCCCGCCGCTGCCGCAGCGGCACCCCAAGCTCAACCTGGAGCTGCCCAGTGAACGTCGTGAGTTTCCGCAATCCGATCGTCGCCGGGATCATCGCTTTGTTGCTGGTGATCCTCGCCGCATCGACGTTCGCGATCGTGCCCGAGACCAAGCAGGCGGTGATCCTTCGCTTCGGCCAGCCGATCCGTACGGTCAACGCGTGGCAGCCGAACACGCCGTTCGGTCAGACCGGCGCCGGCCTGATTGCGCGCATTCCGTTCGTCGACCGGATCGTCTGGATCGACAAGCGCGTGCAGGATCTCGAACTCGACAACACGCTGGTGCTGTCGACCGACCAGCTCCGGCTTGAGGTCGATGCGTATGCGCGCTACCGGATCGTCGATCCGCGGAAGATGCGTAATGCGGTCGGTAGCGAGGACCGGATTCCCGATCAGCTTCGTCCGATCCTGGGCTCTGCGCTGCGTAACGAGCTGGGCAAGCGGCGCTTCGTCGAACTGCTCAGCCCCGAACGGTCGGAACTGATGGACAACATCCAGAAGGGTCTCCAGCGTGTCGCCAGCCAGTACGGTGTCGAGATCGTCGACGTCCGTATCAAGCAGGCGAACCTCCCCGTCGGTCTTCCGCTCGAAAGCGCGCTCAAGCGCATGTCGAGCGCTCGTCAGCAGGAGGCGATCACGATCCGTGCCGAGGGCCAGAAGCAGGCGCAGATCGTCCGTGCGCAGGCCGACGCGGATTCGGCGAAGATCTATGCCGAGAGCTTCGGCAAGGACGCCGATTTCTACGACTTCTACCGCGCGATGCAGTCGTATCGCCACACGTTCGGCGCGGATGGTGGCCCGGCACCGGAAGGATCGACCTCGATCATTCTTTCGCCGAACAACAGTTACCTGAGGGAATTCGAGGGCCGCGGGCGTTGAGCCTGCGGAACCTTTGAACCCCCGTTCATATTCAAGCATCATTCAGGACGGTGTCCCTACGGGATACCTGTTTCGATTGATGAAACGAGAGGACAACATCTAGTGCGTTACGCCTACGCCATTACCAGTGCTCTTCTCCTCGGCGGCGCGACCGCGACGCTCGCGCTCCAGCCGAGCGGCGCGCAGGTCGCGCAGAACGAACCCGGTGCGATCCAGGCGGTCTCGCCGAAACCCGGCGCGCCGATGAGCTTCGCCGACATGGTCGCGCGGCTCCAGCCTGCGGTCGTCAACATCTCGACCAAGCAGACGATCGTCCAGAAGCAGCAGGCCAATCCGTTCGCGGGCACGCCGTTCGGCGACCTGTTCGGCGGCATGGGCGGCGGTGGCCAGGGTGGCGCGCCGGTGAAGCGCGAAGGCGCCTCGCTCGGTTCGGGCTTCCTGATCTCGCCCGACGGCTATGTCGTAACCAACAACCATGTGATCTCGCCTGGAGCGCAGGGTGCGACGGTCGACTCGATCACCGTGACGCTCAGCGACAAGAAGGAATATGTCGCCAAGGTCATCGGCAAGGATCAGGACTCGGATCTGGCGCTGCTGAAGATCGATGCGGCCAACCTGCCGTTCGTGAAGTTCGGTGATTCGAACGGCGCGCGCGTCGGCGACTGGGTCGTCGCGATCGGCGAACCGTTCGGGCTTGGCGGCACCGTCACCGCGGGTATCGTCTCGGCGATCAACCGCGTCACGGGTCAGGGCGGCGCGTATGATCGCTTCATCCAGACTGACGCATCGATCAACCAGGGCAACTCGGGTGGCCCGATGTTCGATCTGAACGGCAACGTGATCGGCGTGAACTCGCAGATCTTCAGCCAGTCGGGCGGCAACATCGGCATTGGCTTCGCGATTCCCGCAGCCGTCGCCAAGCCGATCATCGCGACCTTCATGAAGGGCGGGACGATCGAGCGCGGTTACATCGGCGTGCAATTAGGTCGTAGCGGCCCGATTGACGAGGATACGGCGGCAGCGCTTGGTATCGCCAAGAACTCAGGCGAGCTGATTAACGACGTGACTGCCGGCGGTCCTTCGGCGAAGGCTGGCGTACGTGCCGGTGACGTCGTGACCAAGGTCAACGGTACGCCGGTGACCGCCGAACAGTCGCTGTCCTACCTCGTCTCTAACGTGAAGCCTGGTCAGACCGCGCGTCTCGACATCCTGCGTAACGGCAAGCCGGTGGTTGCCAACGTGGTCGTCGTACCGCGGCCCAGCGCAGATAAGCTGGCGGCAGTGGTCGGCGGCGATGCGCAGGGCTTCGGCACCGACGACGGCGATGATGGCGACGATTCCGCCACCCCCGCCGCACCGACGGCAGGCGCAGCGCTCGGGATCGGCGTCCAGCCGCTGACCCCGGCTATCGCGCAGGCGGTGGGCGTCGAGGCAGGTACGCAGGGTGTCGTGATCGCCGTGGTCGCGCAGACCAGCGATGCGTTCGGCAAGCTGAAGCGCGGCGACGTCATCATCTCGGTCAACGGCACCCCCGTCCGCACCGCGGTCGACGTCCAGAACGCGGTCAACGTTGCCAAGGCGGCTGGTCGCCCGCAGGTCCTGTTGCAGGTCAAGCGTGGACGTACCCCGGCGCAGTTCCTGCCGGTCAAGATCAAGTAATCCACGACCGACACGATCGATTATAAAGGACCGTCGCTCCTCTGAGCGGCGGTCCTTTTTCTTTGTGGCGCGCGAGGTTAGGGTTGGCGCCGCATACAGAGGAGGAGACCCATGACCGACGGCATCTTCATCGGCGCCAGCGTGGACGGCAAGCCGCAGACGCTCGAACTGAAGCGCGCGAACCGCCACGGCCTGATCGCGGGGGCGACCGGTACCGGCAAGACGGTGACGTTGCAGGGGATCATCGAGGGCTTTTCCGCGAACGGCGTTCCGTGCTTCGTCGCCGACGTGAAGGGTGATCTTTCGGGGCTCGCGATGGCGGGGTCGCCGACCGCGAAGACGCAAGCGACCTTCGCCGAACGCGCGAAGGCGATCGGCGACGATAGCTGGGCCTATGCCGACAACCCGGTGCAGTTCTGGGACCTGTTCGGCGAGCAGGGACATCCGATCCGCACCACGATCAGCGAAATGGGGCCGCTGTTGCTGGCGCGGCTGATGGACCTGAACGAGGTGCAGGAGGGCGTGCTGACGATCGCCTTCCACGTCGCCGACAAGGAGGGGCTGCTGCTGATCGACCTCGATGATCTCCAGGCGATGCTGACCGAATGCGCCGCGCGGGCCGACGAGTTGACGGTGACGTACGGGAACGTCTCGAAGCAATCGATCGGCGCGATCCAGCGGTCGCTGCTCCAGTTGCGCACGCAGGGTGCGGAGAATTTCTTCGGTGAGCCGGCGCTCGAGATGAACGACTTCATCGGCGTCGACGACAAGGGGCGGGGGATCGTCAACATCCTCGCCGCGGACAAGCTGATGGCCTCGCCGAAACTGTATGCGACGTTCCTGCTGTGGCTGATGAGCGAGCTGTTCGAGCATCTTCCCGAGATCGGCGATCCCGACAAGCCGGTGCTGTGCTTCTTCTTCGACGAGGCGCATCTGCTGTTCGACGAGGCGCCAAAAGCGCTGCTGGAGAAGATCGAACAGGTCGTCCGCCTGATCCGCTCGAAGGGCGTGGGCGTGTATTTCATCACGCAGAACCCGATCGATATCCCCGACACGGTCGCGGGGCAGCTCGGCAACCGCGTTCAGCATGCGCTGCGCGCGTTCACGCCGCGCGACCAGGCGGCGGTGCGCTCGGCAGCGGAGACGTTCCGCGCGAATCCCGGCGTTGATGTCGCGACGATCATCACCGAATTGAAGGTCGGCGAGGCGCTGGTGTCGCTACTCCAGGCGGATGGCGCGCCGACGCCGGTCGAACGCACGCTGATCAAGCCGCCAGCGTCACGCGTCGGCCCGATCACGCCGGCCGAGCGGAAGGTGATGATCGAGACCGATGCGATCGGTGCGAAGTACAACACGCTGGTCGATCGCGAGTCGGCGGAGGAGTTGCTGGCGGCGAAGACGCAGGAGGCGAGTGCCGCGGCGGCAGAGGCTAAGGCGACGACCGAGGCGGATAAGGCCGCGGCGGCGCAGGCGAAGCTCGATGCAAAGGCTGCGAAAGAAGCGGAACGCGCTCGCATTGCGGACCAACGCGAGGTGGACCGCCAGCAGCGCGAGGCCGACCGCGAGGCGGCGAACTCGCCCTGGACCAAGATGGCATCGTCGGCGACACGCGCGGCAAGTTCGTCGATTGGGCGGCAGGTAGCGAACGAGATCGGCAAGCAAGTCTTCGGGACGAAATCGCGGCGGTCGTCGTCGAGCGGGGGCTTGGTCGGCACAGTCCTGCGCGGGGTTTTAGGCGGCCTCTTCCGGGGGTAGACTGCCCACATGATAGGGGGCCGAGCCGCCCCAAACAAATATACCACCCCGGCGAAAGCCGGGGCCCAATTGCGGAACGGAGGTAATGTCGGACGGCGCTCCGTTATATCGACCTTCCCAATTGGGCCCCGGCCTCCGCCGGGGTGGAAGCCAGTTTTCAAGGAGTCAGACATGTCCCTCGATTTCGAATCTACCACCGACTGGACCCCGACCGACTGGACTGTTGTCGGTGAAGACAGTCTCGACGATGCGATCACACTCCGGCGCGCGATCCACGCCGATCCCGAGGTCGGCCTCCACTGCCCGCGCACTTCGGACAAGGTGAAGTCCGCGCTCGCCGGGCTCCCGCTCGAGATCCGCGAAGGGACCTCGACCACCGGCTTCGTCGCGATCCTGCGCGGCGGGCGAGGTGGCACGGCCGGCGGCAACGGGCGGACGGTACTGCTCCGCGGCGACATGGACGCGTTGCCGATGCAGGAGGAAACCGGCCTGCCGTTCGCGTCGAAGATCGACGGCGCGATGCATGCCTGCGGGCATGACTCGCATACCGCGATGCTGGTCGGTGCGGCCAAGGCGTTGTGCGCGCGGCGTGACGAACTCCCCGGTACGGTCGTCTTCATGTTCCAGCCGGGCGAGGAGGGCCATCACGGCGCGCGGCACATGATCGCCGACGGCCTGCTCGACTCACCGCTCCCCGAGGCGGGCTTCGCGCTTCACATCTCGCCGAACATGCCGATGGGGCATGTCGTCAGCCGCGCGGGCACGCTGATGGCGTCGACCGACACGCTTCGTGCGACGATCACCGGTCGCGGTGGCCATGCCGCGATGCCGCACGACTGCCTCGATCCGTTGCCGATCGCCTGCGAGATCGTTACCGCGCTCCAGACCTATGTTGCGCGGCAGGTTGCCGTAACCGATCCTGCGGTGCTTTCGATCACCAAGCTTAATGCCGGCAGCGCGCACAACGTCATTCCGTCGACCGTCGAGATGCTCGGCACGATGCGCACTCTCTCGGAGCGCATGCGCGAGCAGGTCCGCACGGCGTTTATCCGCATGGTCGAGGGCATCGCCGCGGCGCACGGCGCCATCGGCACGCCGACGATCGAGGAGGGCTACCCCGTCACCGTCAACGATGAACGCGCGACCGACCTGATGAAGGCGTGCGCGACAGCAATCGGCGGCGCGGACGCGTATCAGGTGATGCCGCCGATGATGGGCGCGGAGGACTTCTCATACGTCCTCCAGAAGCTCCCCGGCGCGATGGCGTTCATCGGCGCGGCGCCCGAGGGTAGCGATCCGCGTACCAACCCGCCGCTCCACAACACGAAGATGACGATCGACGAGCGCGTGATGGCGCACGGGATCGCGATGCACTGTGCGGTTGCGGAGCGGTTCCTGGCGAACGGGTTCGACTGACCGGCGGTCGCTGCGGTCTGCGTGGAACGGCTGGACGTAGCGGTTTAGGGCGAGCCGCTTGCTGGCCATCCCGCGCAGTCCCAAAGGTTACGATAAAGTCACACCAAGACGGTGTTTGAGGCTGCGTTCGAATAGCGCGCTGGCACACGGTCTCGGCCACCCCATGCCGCACTGCAGCACGGGAGCATCAGCCTCTTGGGCGCGTGGTGCCCGCATAGTTGGCCACCGCCGCCGCGGCCGCCTGAATCAGTTTCTGGCGTTCGGGCATCGGCCGGATCGTGTCGCCGATCATCACTGCGATTCCATACCGACGGCCATCGGGGGCGGTGAGGAGGCCGACGTCGTTGAAGCCGGCGTTGCGGCGGCCGAGGTCCTGGCCGGTGCCGGTCTTGTGCGCGATCTCCCAGCCGCCCGGAAGCGCGGCGCGCAGGCGAGCGCGGCCGGTTACCGAGCGGCCCATCGTGTCGAGGAGGATCTTGGTCGAGGTCTCCGACAACAGATCGCCTTTCGCCAGCCGAGCGATCGCATCGGCGATCGCGATCGGCGCAGCGCCGTCGGGCGGATTGCGCACATACGCGTTCAGCGCAGCCTCGCGCACCGCGGGCGACAGCCGGTTGCGTGCCGTCATGAAGCCACCGTTGACCGCGTAGGACGGCTGCCAAACCAGCCCCGCCGTGCCGCTCTGCAACAACCGCTCGCCCGGCCCGAACCGGATCGCGCCAAGTCGTTTCCGCTCGATCATCGACCGTACCGCAGACGGCCCGCCGACACGCGTAAGCAACCGGTCGTTTGCGGTATTGTCGCTATGCGTCAGCGCGCGCGTCAGCAATTCGCCGACCGTCGTCCGATAGCCGTCGCCCTTCACCAGCATCGCGATCGGCTGGTGGAACAGCGTCAGGTCCTGCGGCCGCACGAGGATCGGCTCGTCGAGGCGGATCTTGCCCTGGTCGCGCAGGTCCATCACGGTCATCGCGACCCAGAGCTTGCTGACCGATTGCTGCGGCAGCAACTGGCGCCCGCCGGCCTCGACCGTCCAGCCATCGTCGACTGCGCGTATTGCGATGCCAGCCTTGCCCTGGAACCCGCTCTGCAGTTCGGAGATCGCGTTGACGAGACCAGCGGGCGCGGGTCGCGGCGTACGTGGCAGGGGCGGCGGCACCGGGATCGACACGAACCCCTCGGACTGATGCACCGGCGATACGGCGGGCGGGGTCGGCCGCGACGCCGATCCGCATCCGGCGAGCGCCGTGCCGAACAGGGCGGTTGCCAGAAGACGCTTGAACGCACTCGCCGATGTCATGATGGATTGAACGCCCTGCACTGAAGCATCGATCCTTATCCGTTGATCGGCCACGTGAAACTGCGGCGGCACGTCGCTGCGACGAAGCGCGCCGACGAAGCGCCGAGCCGCCGTCATCCTATGGAACGAGAACCGTATCGACCGCCTCCGGCAGCGTCTCGGGGTAATCGAGCGTGAAGTGCAGCCCGCGGCTTTCGTGCCGATGCAGCGCGGATCGCACGATCAGCTCGGCGGTCTGGAGCAGGTTGCGCAACTCGATCAGGTCGGGCGTAACGCGGAAATGCTGGTAATATTCCGCGACCTCGTCGTTGAGCAATTCGATGCGGTGCTTGGCGCGTTCGAGCCGCTTGGTGGTGCGGACGATGCCGACGTAATTCCACATGAAGCGCCGGATTTCGGTCCAGGTCTGCTTGATCACGACTTCTTCGTCCGAGTCCGTTACGCGGCTTTCATCCCAGGGGCGGATCGGCGGGGGCGGGGGGAGCGTGTCCCACGCAGCGGCGATGCTGTCCGCCGCCGCCTCGCCGAACACGAAGCATTCGAGCAGCGAATTTGACGCGAGCCGGTTGGCGCCATGCAGGCCGGACTCGGTGCACTCGCCTGCGGCATACAGGCCAGGGAGATCGGTCTTGCCGTGTTCGTCGATGACGATGCCGCCGCAGGTATAGTGCTGCGCGGGGACGACCGGGATCGGCTGCGTCGTCATGTCGATGCCGAGACCGAGCAGCTTTTCGTGGATATTCGGGAAGTGATGGCGAATGAACTCGGCGGGCATGTGGCTGATGTCGAGATGGACGTAGTCGAGCCCGTAGCGCTTGATCTCGGCGTCGATCGCGCGCGCGACGATATCGCGGGGGGCGAGCTCCATCCGCGCGGGGTCGTAATAGGTCATGAAACGCTTGCCGGTCGACGGGTTGATCAATCGCCCGCCTTCGCCGCGGACCGCTTCCGTGATCAGGAAATTCTTGACCTCCAGATTGTAGAGGCAGGTCGGGTGGAACTGCATCATCTCCATGTTGGAGACGCGCGCGCCCGCTCGCCACGCCATCGCGATGCCGTCGCCGGTCGCGCCGCGGGGGGCGGTCGAGAACAAATAGGTGCGGCCAGCGCCGCCGGTCGCGAGGATCGTCGCGCGCGCGGTGTAGAGGGCGACGCGTTCGGTCTTGCGGTCGACCGCGTAGACGCCCCAGACGTTGCCGGACCCCGAATAGCGTTCCTCGTGACGGCCGGTGGCGAGGTCGATCGCGATCTGGTCGGGCACGAGCGTGATGTTCGGGTGTGCTTCGGCGGCCTTCTGCAACGCCTCCTGCACCGCCCAGCCGGTCGCGTCGGCGACGTGGACGATGCGGCGATGGCTGTGGCCACCCTCGCGGGTGAGGTGGAGCGCGTTGCCTTCGGTCTCGAACGGGACGCCGAGATGCGTGAGGCGCTCGATCGCAGCGGGGGCACCTTCGACGACCATCTCAACGATCGCGCGGTCGTTGAGCCCGGCGCCGGCGACCATCGTATCCTCGACATGGTTTTCGAACGTGTCGCCGGGTTCGAGTACCGCGGCGATCCCGCCCTGCGCCCACGCGGTCGAGCCTTCGTTGAGCGCGCCCTTGGCTAACACCGTGACCTTGAAGCGGTCGGCAAGGTTGAGTGCCGCGGTTAGACCTGCGGCGCCCGAGCCGACGATCAGGATGTCGCTCGTCATGCGTTGGCGGCGCGGGTCAGGCTGAGGAAGACGTCCTCGAGATCGGGTTCCTTGGTCGAGACGTCGACGATGCCGAAGCCACCGGATTGGATCGCGGCGAGGACTTCGCCGGCGTTCACGCGGTCCTTCTTGTAGGTGATTTCGAGGGTGCGATTGCCCTTGAGCGCGATCTTCTGGAAGCAGGCGTTGGCGGGGATGTCGGTCACGTCGCGATCGACGGTGACGGCGACAATTTTCTCCTGCGCCTTGCCGACCAGCTCGCGCGTCGGTTCGTTCGCGATCAGGCGACCGTTGTTGATGATCGCGATCCGGTCGCAGAGTTCCTCGGCTTCCTCGAGATAATGCGTGGTGAGGACCACCGTCACGCCGGCTTGGTTGAGGCCGCGGACATAGGTCCAGAGCTGTTGGCGGAGCTCGATGTCGACGCCTGCGGTCGGCTCATCGAGTACGAGGACCGGGGGCGAGTGGACCATCGCTTTCGCGACCATCAGGCGACGCTTCATCCCGCCCGACAGCGTGCGGGCATAGGCGTGCGCCTTGTCCTCCAGATGCACCGCGCGGAGCAACTCCATCGTGCGGCGCTTTGCCTTGGGGACGCCGTAGAGGCCGGCCTGGATTTCCAGCGTCTCGAACGGCGAGAAAAACGGATCGAACAGGATCTCCTGGTTGACGATGCCGATCGACGCCTTGGCGTTGCGCGGGTGTTCGTCGATGTCGAACCCCCAGATCGCGGCGCTGCCGTCGGTCTTGTTGACCAGGCCGGCGAGGATGTTGATCAGCGTGGACTTGCCTGCGCCGTTGGGGCCGAGCAGCCCGAAGATCTGGCCGCGGGGGACGTCGAACGTCACGCCGTCTAGCGCGCGCTTGGGCGGGGCGGTGCCGACGGGCGCGTAGGTCTTGCAAAGGTTCGAGATTGCGATCGCAGCTTCGGTCATGGCTGCGGCATAGCGGCGGCCGCAAGGCGGGTCATCCCCTGATGCTGCAAGAAGATGTGTTCACGCTAAGGCGCAAAGGCGCGAAGGATGCGGCGCAGACGATCGGTCGGCAGACAAAACGAACTGCGCCGCCATAGGCGATTGAAAAGTCGCCGTGCGACAAGCGGAACATCTTCGCGCCTTTGCGCCTTCGCGTGAACCATCTTCTGTCGCAGGGCAACGGACGCGGGTGGAAGAACCAATTGCCCGGCCCGCGCGCGCTTGCTATCGCGCCCTCATGCATCCGCCGCTCGAAACCACCCGCGTCACCCACGCCCGCGTCGCCTGCGATGGCGCCACCGACATTCCCGGCGGCGCAGCGCTCGGCCATCCGCGCGTCTGGTTGCAGATCGACGAGACCGGTTATGTCGATTGCGGTTATTGCGACCGCCGCTTCATCCTCGTTGGCGGTGTCGCCGATGGCGCGGACCAGGCGACTTTGCGCGATCACGGGGATGGCGCAGGGCGCTAAGCCTCTTATATCTATCGGATGACGATAGCAGCAGACCCCCGTTCGTTCCTCTACCGCGATACCCTGGATCCCGAACAGGCGCAGGCGCTGACCGCCAAGGCGCTCGGCAAGGCCGATGACGGCGAGCTGTATCTCCAGTATCGCAAAGCCGAGGCGTTCGGGTTCGACGACGGCCGGCTGAAGACCGCCTCTTACGACACCAGTTCTGGCTTCGGCCTGCGCGCGGTGTCGGGCGAGATGACCGCGTTCGCGCATTCGAACGAGATGACCCCCGCCGCGATCCGTCGTGCTGCCGAGACGATGGCGCTGATCGAACCGGGCGTCTCCGCGAAGGCCGGTCCGCCGCCGGGCACCAACCAGCGCCGCTACACCGCCGCCGATCCGCTCGATCTCGTGCCGTTCGCGGACAAGGTGAATTTGTGCCAGACGATCGACGCCGCTGCGCGCGCGCGCGATCCTCGCGTCGCGCAGGTGTCGGTCAGCCTTTCCGGGACGTGGTCGGTGGTCGAGATCGTCCGCGCGGATGGCTTCGTCGCGACCGATGTGCGGCCATTGGTCCGGTTGAACGTTTCGATCGTCGCCGAGCAGAACGGGCGTCGCGAGACGGGGAGCTACGGGATCGGCGGCCGCTATCTTTACAACGACCTGTTCGAGCCGGCGACGTACAACCGCGCGATCGACGAGGCACTGTCGCAGGCCTTGGTGAACCTCGACTCGATTGCCGCTCCTGCGGGCGAGATGACCGTGCTGCTCGGCAATGGCTGGCCCGGCATCCTGCTGCACGAGGCGATCGGTCACGGGCTCGAGGGCGATTTCAACCGCAAGGGCACGTCGGCGTTCTCCGGCCGGATCGGCGAGCGCGTTGCGGCCGAGGGCGTGACGGTGGTCGACGACGGATCGCTCCAGGATCGCCGCGGCTCGCTGACCATCGACGACGAGGGCACGCCGACGCGCGAGACGGTGCTGATCGAGGACGGGATCCTCAAGGGATATATGCAGGACCGCCTCAACGCACGGCTGATGGGTGTCCAGGCGACCGGCAACGGCCGTCGCGAGAGCTACGCGCATGCACCGATGCCGCGGATGACCAACACCTTCATGAAGGCGGGCAACGACGATCCGGCCGAGCTTCTGTCGCGCGTGAAGAGGGGCATCTTCGCCAAGGCGTTCGGCGGCGGGCAGGTTGATATCGTGTCGGGCAAGTTCGTGTTCAGCTGCACCGAGGCGTATCTGATCGAGGACGGCAAGCTCGGTGCGCCGATCAAGGGCGCGACGCTGATCGGCGACGGCCCGAGTTCGCTGACCAAGGTCCGCGGCATCGGCAACGACTTCGCGCTCGACGAGGGCATCGGGATCTGCGGCAAGGGTGGACAGTCGGTGCCGGCTGGCGTCGGGCAGCCGACGTTGCTGGTCGATGGCCTTACGGTCGGTGGGACGGCCGCTTAAAGTCCGCCAACGACCATGTCGATTGCAGCCTTCAGATCATATTCGTAGTCGACAAGCGAACCGATCTTTTCACCGAGTTGCCGGCTGTCGACGGCGCGTAGAAACTGGACGGCGACGCGATATTCCGTCTGATGCACCGTCACGAGTGGATTGAGCCTCGATTGCGAAACCGACGGTTCGTCAGGCTGGCGTAATGGGGCAACTACCCGCGAGCGCAAGTCGCTCAAAAGATCGCTCTGGCAATTCACGACAAGCCCGTGACCGTCGATCGAATGGACGTCGAATTGCGCCATTTAGAGCGGCTCAAGGCCGGAAAGCGGAATTCCGTTCTCGTCGATCCATCGGTTCTGCGCTTCGATCCACTGTCGATTCTCCTCCTTCCACTGCCGTTCGCGCTCGGTCTTGATTGCGCCGCGGAGTGCGGCTTCCGTGACGCGCGACAGGTTGACGCCCGCTTCCTTGGCAGCTGCGACAATGCCGGTATCAACGGACATATTGACCGATTTGCGCTTGCCGGTAGCGATAGGATCATGTTTCATGCGCACAAAGTATGCGTGTTGACGACGCGCGTCAATTCGGAGCCGAACGATGGACTTCTTCCCCGCGCTCACCGACGATCATCGCGCGTTCGTGATGCGGCAACCGGTATTCTTCGTTGCGACAGCCGCGGAAGGCGCGCGGATCAATCTCAGTCCCAAGGGCATGGACAGTTTTCGTGTGCTCGATCCGAAGACGGTCGCGTATCTCGACGTCGGTGGGTCGGGGAACGAGACGAACGCGCATCTGGGCGCCGATGGTCGCATTACGATCATGTTCTGCGCGTTTGACCAGCCGGCGCTGATCTTCCGCATTTACGGCAGGGGCCGCGCGGTGCTGCCGCAGGACGAAGGCTGGGCCGAATTCTACGCGCAGTTCACGCCCTTGCCGGGCACGCGGCAGATCTTCGTGATCGCGGTCGACGAAGTGCAGACGAGTTGCGGGTGGGGCGTGCCGTTCATGACGCTGGACCGCGAGCGGCAGACCTTGTCGAAATATCACGTTGCGCAGGCGGGAACCGACCGGCTCGCGAAATGGGTCGGGCGGACCAAGAGCATCGACGGGTTGCCGGTGCGCGTCGCGACCGTGTTGCCGGACTGTGGTGCCGCATGAGCCTAGTCGAACTCGGGCGGTACGGCCGCAACGAGGCGCATATCATCGTCGGGCGGCTCGAGAGCGACGGGATCCCCGCGATCGCGTTCGATGGCGGAATGTCGATCATGGAGGGGAGCTGGCTGCTGATCCCGGTTCGCGTGATGGTCGACGAGGATGATCTCGACGAGGCTCGGGGGATTTTGGCGGGGTGAGCGGGCGCGTTAGGCGCTGATAGAAAGCCGACCTCAGCCCCCGGATCGTCATTCCCGCGCAGGCGGGAACCCATACTGGCAATGCTCGCGAGTCAATCGATCGCCCTTGAGCATATGGGTCCCCGCCTCCGCGGGGATGACGACAAGTTGGGATCGTACGCCTTTTGTATTGAGGGCGGGGCCTTCGATGCCCTCCGCTGAAATCAGCCTCCCGCGCTGACCCGCCAGATCGCGTTGCCGACGTCGTCCGCGACCAGCAGGCCGCCGGTCTTGTCGGTGATGACGCCGACCGGGCGACCCTGCGCGTCGCCGTCCTTGTTCAGGAACCCGCCGAGCACATCGACCGGCTTCGCGTTCGCAGCCGGGAAGCCGGTGTCGCCGAACGGCACGTAGACGACCTTGTAGCCCGAGACCGGCTTGCGGTTCCACGAGCCGTGCTCGCCGACGAACGCGCCGTTGGCGAACTTCGCGCCGAGCTTTGCATCTGCGGAGAAGGTCAGGCCGAGCGCGGCGACGTGCGGTCCGAGCGCGTAGTCGGGGCGCTTGGCGTATTGCTGCAGTGCGGGGTTCTTCGGTTCGACGCGGGTGTCGGGATAGCCGCCCCAATAATACCAGGGCCAGCCGAAGTTATCGCCGAACTCGACCTGCGTCAGATAATCCGGCGCAAGGTCCGACCCAAGCATGTCGCGTTCGTTGACGACGGTCCACAGCCCGCCCGACTTGGGATTAATCGCCATGCCGTTGGGGTTGCGCAGGCCGGCCGCGTAGATCCGCCAGTTCTTGTCCTTCGGCCAGACCTGCAGGATGTTGGCGCGGTATTTCTCGGCGTCCATGCCGTTCTCGGCGATGTTCGACGACGAACCGACGCCGACGTACAGCGTCTCGCCGTCGGCCGCAGCGATCACGTTGCGCGCCCAGTGATTGCCGCCGGGATTGAGCTTGATGACCAGCTCGGGCTTGGCGGTGATCCTCGTGGCGCCGTCGGTGTAGGGGACGCGGACCAGCGCGTCGGTGTTGCCGATGTAGAGCTGGCCGTCGAGCAGCGTCATGCCGAACGGCGAGTTGAGCCCGGTCATGAACACCGACTTCGTCTCCGCCACGCCGTCGCCGTTCGCGTCGCGCAGCAGCGTGATGCGGTTCGCCGACGGCACGCCGGCGCCGGCGCGACCCATCAGCACCTTCATCACCCAGCCGGTGATCCCGCCGCCGTCGCGCGGGGGCGAGTTGGTCTCGGCGACCAGCACGTCGCCATTGGGGAGGCGGTACATCCAGCGCGGGTGATCGAGTCCGGTCGCGAACGGCTGGACCTTAAGGCCGGCGGCAGGCGTCGGCATCGCGCCGTTCTGCCAGCCGACGACCTTGGCGACCTTGACGGTCGGGATCGTCTGGATGCGGGGATCGGTGATCTTGGGCAGCTTGCCGGCGACCTGGTCGACCGACAATTCCGCCGTGTCGGGCCAGGCGAGATAGGTGACGCCCGCGGCGATCACGAGCAGGATCAGCCCGAGGACGATGAGGATGTGTTTGCGCATAGCGGGAAGTTAGAACGGAGGCAGGGCCGGGGCAATGGATCATGGGCAAAAGGCCCGTCGATCCATTGCAGAGGCTGTATCAGTCGTCGTCCTCGACCGGCACCACCGGCGGATGCAGGCGCAGGCGATTGATGCGGCGTTCGTCGGCGTCGATGATCTCTAGCTTCCAGCCACTTGGATGATCGACGCATTCGCCGATCTGCGGGACATGCCCCGCCAGCAAGGCCGCCAGCCCGCCCAGCGTGTCGATATCGCCGTCGACCTCCGCCAGACGCGGATCGATCAGCTCTGCGGCATCCTCCAGCTCGGCACGCGCATCGGCATCCCACGCCCCGCCCTCGATCGGCGTCATCAGCACCTGCGGCGCCTCGTCGTGCTCGTCCTCGACCTCGCCGACGATCTCCTCGATCAGGTCCTCGAACGTCACGAGTCCTTCGGTGCCCGAATACTCGTCGAGCACGATCGTCAGGTGGACGTGCTTCTGCCGCATATCCGCGAGCAGATCGAGCGCACCGCGCGACATCGGCGCGTAGAGCGGCTCGCGGATCAGCCCGGCGATCGACGTCGGATGCTCAGCACCGGTCGCGAGGATGTTGAAGACGTCCTTGATGTGGACCATGCCGATGATCGTATCGAGGTTGTCGCGGTACACCGGCAGGCGGCTATGGCCGGCTTCGGCGAACAGCTTGACGAGGTCGGCGAACGGCGTCTCCTCCTCGACCGCGATGATGTCCGCGCGGGGCACGCCGACATCGCCGGCATCACGTTCGCTGAAGTGGAGCAGGTTGCGGACCATCTGGCGCTCGAGCGGGGTGAGATCGCCCTTGGCATCGGGGGCGGGATCGCCCTCGTGCCGGTCGATCGCATCCTCGAGCTGGTCGCGAAGGGATTCGTCTTGAGCACCGAAGATCAGGCCCTTAAGCCCGCGCCAGATACTGTCGCTACTATCGCCGTTACCGGCATTGGGGCCATCGGCCATCGTGGTCGTCAGTCCTCTGTTATCAGATAGGGGTCGTGGAGGCCCAAGGCGGCGAGCGCATCGCGTTCGATCTGCTCCATGCCCTCGGCCTCGTCGTCGTCGATATGGTCGTAGCCTAGCAGATGCAGCGTGCCGTGCACCATCAGATGCATCGCATGATCCTCGACCGAGATACCGCGCTCGGCCGCTTCCGCGACGCAGACGCCGTGCGCGAGGATGATGTCGCCGAGCAAGACCTCCCCGTCATCCGAATTCTGGCTGACCGTGGCGAGCAGATCGGGCTGGACCATCGGGAAGGACAGGACGTTGGTCAGCTTGTCCTTCTGGCGATACTGCTTGTTGAGTGTGTGGACCTCGTCGTCAGACGCGAGCCGGATCGAGATCTCGACCGTCGCCGCGCTGGTCAGCAGTTCGCCGTGCGGAGTCCGCTGGACCGCTGCCGTTGCTGCGCGCAGGGCGAGCGCGTCCCAATCCTGCTCAGGCCAGGGGGCATCGGAAGAGAGCGCGATTTCGAGCATGCAGGTCCTTCAGGCGAGATCGGTGAGGGCGAAATCATTACCCTTGTAGAGAAGTTCCGCGCCATGGGTTTTCGCGCAGGCATAGGCGAAACAATCGCCCATGTTCAGCTTTGCGGGGTGACGCCCCTTGCCGTAGCGTGCCGCCGCGACAATCGCCTGCTGGCCTTCGCTGTGGCCGATCAGCACGAGACGAAGTCCGGCTTCATACGCAAAGCTCGAAATCAGGTCGGCTGCCTGCTGGAGGCTGACGGTTTTTAACCGTGCGATGGCCTGCGCTGCCTCCCATGCGCCGACTGCGCAATAGTAGCGGTCGACGTGCGACTCGATCACGTCGGCGAAGTCGTCTGCTTCCGGCTCGCCGTGAACGATTGCGACGATAGCGGATGCGTCGACGAGAATGGTCAATCGTCGTCCTCATCGTTCAACGAATCGTAGAAGGCCTTGTCGGCCTCAAGTCCTGTGGACTCGCCTAATGGATGCGCCTCGCGCCATGCGCGCAATCGTTCTCGCATGCTCAGCGGAGGAGCTTCCGGTACCATTTCCGCTTTGCGCTTGCGCAGTAGATCACGGACGACCTCGGTCTTTGTCACACCCAGACGCGCTGCAAGCTCCGTCGCGAGTTCGGCGGTTTCGTTGTCTTTGATATAGAGAGACGCCATCGTCATCCTCCTGGGATATCCCGGATATACTCCGGGATATCCCGAGCATCAACCATCGGTTCCTTCGTAGGCCTCGACGACGCGGCCGACGATCGGGTGGCGGACGACGTCGCCGACCGTGAAGCGGCACATCGAGATGCTTTCGACGCCTTCGAGGCGGCGGACTGCATCCGCCAGGCCGGACGCCGCCACACCGCCGGGGATGTCGACCTGCTTCGGATCGCCGCAGATCACCATGCGGCTGTTCTGGCCGAAGCGGGTGAGGAACATTTTCATCTGTGCGGGCGTGGTGTTCTGCGCTTCGTCGAGGATGACGAAGGCGTCGGCCAGCGTACGGCCGCGCATGAAGGCGATCGGGGCGACTTCGATCTCGCCGCTGGCGATGCGGCGTTCGACCTGTTCCGCGGGGAGGCAGTCGTAGAGCGCGTCGTAGAGCGGGCGAAGGTATGGATCGACCTTTTCCTTCATATCGCCGGGGAGGAAGCCGAGGCGTTCGCCGGCTTCGACCGCGGGTCGTGACAGGATCAGCCGCTGGACGCTGCCGTTGATGAGCTGCTGCACCGCTTGGGCGACCGCGACATAGGTCTTGCCCGTACCTGCCGGCCCGAGCGCGAAGATCATGTCGTTGTTGGCGAGCTCGCGCATGTAGTGCGCCTGCGCGGGCGTGCGCGGGACGATCGTCTTCTTCCGCGTGCGGATCATGATCGGGGGCGCCGCGCCGCCACCGGCATCGGCGCGGATGATGCCTTCGAGCACGGGTTCGTCCGCCATCGCTATCGATGCGTCGACCAAGCCTGCGTCGACGTCTTCGCCGCGCTGGATGCGGGCGTAGAGATCGTGGAGGACGTCGCGCGCCTTGGCGACCTGTTCGGCGGTGCCCTCCAAACCGATCTTGTTCCCTCGTGCGGTGATGTAGACGCCGAGGCGATTTTCGAGCGCTACCAGGTTCTGGTCGTACTGGCCGAACAGCCGGACGAGCAATTGGGGCTTGTCGAACAACAGCTCGACTCGGGCGCGGTCACCGGACTGGGCGGGAACGGGTTTACGGCTCATACGGTCCTTTCAGGGTGTCAAAGGTTACGCCTGGAAGCGTCGAACCGTAACCTTTGAAAGGAAGATGAGCATCGTGGGCGACACGTTCAAGCCGCGCGGGAGCGCTGGCCGAGAGATGGTTCGAGTCGCGTGGGCGAAGCTGCATCGGGGGCGAGTGTGGCAGGCGATCCGGGTGTAGGACAGCGAAATCGCAGGGGTCGTTTCAAGGCCCGCGTGTTTACTTTGATGCCTCAGGGATGCCGTTGCAATCCTCCCCCGCAAGGGGGAAGTGTCGCCGCAGGTGACGGAGGGGGAGGACATGGATCAGGCGTCGGCGCTTGCCTCCCCCTCCGTCAGGCAAGCGCCTGCCACCTCCCCCTTGCGGGGGAGGATCAGATTGGGGCTCAGGCTGCCTCGGCGATCCGTTCGATGCCTGTCAGGGAGTTCGGGCCGGCCGCCGCCAGCGTGACTTCCACCAAGTCGCCGATCACGTGGTTGCCGATCAGGTGGACCGATTGCAGCCAGGGGGATTTGCCGATCAGCTGGCCCGGGAGTTTTCCAGTGCGTTCGAGCAAGACGGTGCAGGTGCGGCCGACGGTGGCGGCGTTGAAGGCGTGCTGGTCGCGGTTGAGCGCGGCCTGGAGGCGCTGGAGGCGTTCGTCCATGACCGATTCCGGGACCTGCTCGACGATCGACGCCGCGGGGGTGCCAGGACGCGGGCTGTATTTGAAGCTGTACGCCTGCGCGTAGCCTACGGCGTCGACGAGGCTCAGCGTGTCCGCGAACTCGGCATCCGTCTCGCCGGGGAAGCCGACGATGAAGTCGCCCGAGAGTGCGATGTCGGGGCGGACTTCGCGGACGCGATCGAGCAGGCGGAGGTAGGAGTCACGGGTGTGGCTGCGGTTCATCGCCTTCAGCACGCGGTCGCTGCCGGCCTGCACGGGGAGGTGGAGGAACGGCATCAGGCTCTCGATGTCGCGGTGTGCGTCGATCAGGCCTTGGGTCATGTCGTTGGGGTGGCTGGTGGTGTAGCGGATGCGCGCGAGGCCGGGGATGCGGTCGAGATCGCGGATCAGGTCGTGGAGGCCGCGCTCGTTCTCACTCCAGGCGTTTACGTTCTGGCCGAGCAGCGTGATTTCGCGTGCGCCGGCGTCGACCAGCGCTTTCGCCTCGTCGACGATCGCTGCGAACGGGCGGCTGATTTCTGCGCCGCGCGTGTAGGGCACGACGCAATAGGTGCAGAATTTGTCGCAGCCTTCCTGCACGGTGAGAAACGCCGAGGGGGTGACCTTCCGACGGGAGGGAAGTGCGCCGAACTTCGACAGCAGCGGCATATCGGTGTCGAGCGAGGGCGTGCCGGCGGCGGCCTTCGCGACGAGCTCGGGCAGGTTGTGATAGGCTTGCGGGCCGACCACGATGTCGACCTTGGCACGGGTGAAGATCTCCTCGCCCTCGGCCTGCGCGACGCAGCCGGCGACCGCGATCATGGGGGTCTTGCCGGACTTGCGGCGCTGGTCCTTCCGGAGGCGACCGATGTCCGAATAGACCTTTTCGGTGGCGCGTTCGCGGATGTGGCAGGTGTTCAGGACGACGACGTCAGCGTCGACCGCGTCGGCTTGCGTGAGGCCCTGGGCCGCCATCAGCTCGGCCATGCGCTCGCCGTCGTAGACGTTCATCTGGCAGCCGAAGGATTTTACGTGGAAGGTTTTGGGGGGAGACATAGCCGCGTCCTACCAAATTTCCGCGCGCGGGGGGAGGGGGCGTTGCTCCTGCTTGTCACACGAAGCCAACCCTGGAAAGTGCCACCACCCCGGCGGAGGCCGGGGCCCAGTTGGGGGACGTCGCCAACTTAGCACTGAGTGTTGTTACTGCGACCTTTCCAACTGGGCCCCGGCCTTCGCCGGGGTGGTGTTCCTCTGTTGAAGAAACTGGGAAGCGGTGGCCCCCTTGTTCTCCCGCGAAGGCGGGAGTCCAGTCTGGGTCCCCGCCTTCGCGGGGGAACATTCTTTGGTCGTGGCTTACAGCGCTTCCATGCGGCGGCGGGCTTCGGCGGCTATGGCCTTTCGGTCGCCGTACTCTGCGGGATCAAAGGCGTCGGCGAAGTGCAGCGTCGCGACGAATGTGCCCCGGCGCTTCAGGACGCGGGCGGCGTGGTGTTGGCCGGGCTCGTCGCCGACCCAGGCGAGTTCGCCGGTGGCCGCGCCGTAATCGATGCGGACCGGTTGGACCTTCACACCGGGTGGGGGCGGGGCGAGGGCTGCCAGCAACGCGGCTTTGAAGGGTAGGAGCGTGGTGCCGTCTCCCGTCGTGCCCTCGGGGAACAGGGTTACGGGCCAGTCGGCCGCCAACGTGTCGCGGATCTGGGCGATCTGGGCGGTCACCGCCATGCGGTCCGCACGCGAGACGAATATGGTGTGGTTGAGCGTGCAGAGCCAGCCAACCAGCGGGACGCCGCGAAGTTCGGATTTGGCGACGAACGCAGTGCCGGTCGCGCCGGACAGGAGGAGGATGTCGATCCAGCTCAGATGGTTCGAGACGAAGACGACGTCGTGGCGAAGCGGCGTGCCGACGACGCGGGGGCGGGCGCCGACTATACGCGAGACCAGCCCCAGGAACCGCGGCGGCCAAGGCGATTTGCGCCCGAACAGCCGCCACATACCGTGCAATGGCAGCGCCAGTACCAGCGCAACCAGCAGCGCCGCCAACCGCGCGCCAAAGCGGGTTCGGCCGATCGCGTCAGTCCTTGCGGGTGAGCGCGACGCCGTAGAGTTCCATGCGGTGATCGACCAGCCGGAAGCCCAGCTTTTCCGCGATCGCCTTCTGCAACTGCTCGAGTTCGGGATCGACGAATTCGATCACCTTGCCGCTTTCGACGTCGATCAAATGATCGTGATGTGCCTCGGGCGCGGGCTCGTAGCGCGCGCGGCCGTCGCCGAAATCGTGGCGGTCGAGGATGCCGGCTTCCTCGAACAGGCGGACCGTGCGGTACACCGTCGCGATCGAGATGCCGGGGTCGATCTGCGACGCGCGCTCATAGACCTTCTCGACGTCGGGATGGTCGTCAGCCTCGGACAGCACGCGCGCGATGACGCGGCGCTGCTCGGTAATGCGCAGGCCCTTCTCGTTGCAGAGTGCTTCCAGATCGATTTTGCGCGGCATGTGTCGTTCCCTCGTTGAGTGCCATGTAGGGCCTCCGCGCTGTTGCGAAAAGGGATAGTGACTCGCAATAAGCCTTAACTGTTGATATCTTTCGAATATGTATGTGCGTCATACGCGACGCCGGTCTTGCCGCGGTAGTAGGCGCGACGTTCGCCGACCTTGGTAAAGCCGTGCGCGTCGTACATCTTGACCGCGTCGTTGCCCGCCCGGACCTCGAGATGGAGCTTGGCGATGCTACCGACCGAGCAATCTGCAATCGCCGCGCGGATCAGCGCCGTGCCGACGCCGCGGCGACGATAGTCGGGGGCGACCGCGATCAGCAGGAGTTCGGCTTCGTCGGCGACCGACCGGGTCATCGTGAAGCCGGCGGGGAAATCGTCGACGAACGCGATTGTGAGGTGGACGCCGGTCAGCGCGAGTACGCCGAGGCACTGGCTGCGCGTCCATGCCTCGCCGTAGCGCGGGTCGAACGCCTCGGTCATCAGCGCATCGACGATCGCGAGATCGCGCGCGTCGCCGGTGCGGAGCGTGACGGTGCGCGTGGCGGCCTGGCGGGTGGCCATTATCTCGGGACCGACGGCTTGGCGTCGGGCGCGCGGCCGTAGATCGGACTTGGTGCGAGGGCAGTCAGTGCTGCGGGCAGCAGGATCGCTGAGGCTGCGTCGGGGAGCGCTTCGGTAAGGTCCAAACTGTCGTCGAGTGCGGCGAGCCAGCGGACGCCGTTGCCGACCGCGCGTCGACCCACCAGCGCGGCGAGCGCGGCGTCGGGCTTCAGCGATACCATGTCGGATCGCGGCGACAGATCGGCGGAGAACGCTTGCATGAAGACCTCGCCATGCCCGCCTTCCATGATCACCGCAATATCGTCGGTTAAGCGGTCGGCGAAACCGGCGGCGGCGATGAGCGGAAGCGAGGAAAAGCCGGCGATTTCCGCGTTCCAGCCAAGCGCAAGGCCTCGGGCGGCGGCTATCCCGACGCGGACGCCGGTGAAGCTGCCGGGGCCGCAATCGACGATGACGCGGTCGGCTCGGCCACCGTTGGGAAGCTCGGCGATCATCGGAATGAGGCGCTCGGCATGGCCTCGGCCGACGACTTCGTGCGTGCGGGCGATGACGGCGCCGTGTTCGAGGAGGGCGACGGAGCAGGCGGTGGTGGATGTTTCGATTACTAATGTGCGCACGTCTTATTCCCTCTCCCCTCAGGGGAGAGGGCAGGGTGAGGCGCGCCGCGAGCGCTGCCCTTCCCAACTGCCCCTCACCCCGACCCTCTCCCCGCAGGGGAGAGGGAGCAGGTCCCGCCTCAAGCGATGCTGTTAAACTTCGCGAAGTCGGGGCGGGGCGAGCGGGCGTAGATCGTCGCGGGATCGCCGTGGCCGAGCGTCGAGATGAAGTTGGTCCGCACCGCGGGCGTGTCGTGGAAAAACGCCGCATCGACCTTGCCCGCGTCGAAGCCCGACATCGGCCCGGTATCGAGCCCGAGCATCCGCGCGGCGATGATGAAATACGCACCCTGCAACGTCGAGTTGCGGAACGCGGATGCCTCGCGCAGTTCGGCGTTGCCGTCGAACCACGACTTCGCATCGGCGTGCGGGAACAGCTCGGGAAGGTGTTCGTGGAAATTGGTGTCCATGCCGATGATCACCGACACGGGGGCGTTGAGGATCTTCGGCTGGTTCTGCGCGCTGCAGGCGTCGGCCAGCTTCTGCTTGGCCTCGTCGCTGGTGACCCAGATCAGGCGCGCGGGAAGCTGGTTGGCCGATGTCGGACCCCACTTCATCAGGTCCCAGATCGCGTGCAGCTCGGACTCGGCGACCGGCTGATCGGTATAGCCATTGTAGCTGCGGGCATCGCGGAAGACGGCGTCGAGGACGGTGTCGTCGAGTTTCTGACGCATCAGACGGCTCTCACTTCGGTGACTTCGGGAACATAGTATTTCAGCAGCTGCTCGATGCCGTTCTTGAGCGTGGCGCTCGACGACGGGCAGCCGGCGCAGGCGCCCTGGAGCTGGAGGAACACCTTGCCCTTGTCGAAGCCGCGATAGACGATGTCGCCGCCGTCGTTGGCCACCGCGGGGCGGACGCGCGTGTCGATCAACTCGCGGATCTGCGCGACGATGTCGGCATCGGCGGGATCGTCCGACAGCGCGGGCTCGTCGGACGGCACCGAGAAGCCGGCGCGCGCGGGCTTAAACAGCGGCATCGCGGCGGAGAAGTGATCGAGCAGGATCGCGAGCACGTCGGGCTTCAGGTCCGACCAGGCGGTACCGGGCGCGGCGGTGACCGAGACGAAATCGCGGCCGAAGAACACGCCGGTGACGTCGCCGAGCCCGAAGATCGCATCGGCGAGCGAACTTACTTCCGCTTCTTCAGGCGTGGCGAAGTCGCGCGTGCCGGCGTCCATGACGGTGCGTCCCGGCAGGAACTTCAGCGTCGACGGGTTGGGAGTGGATTCCGTTTCGATGAGCATGAGGAGCATGTGGCCCGAAGGAGGCGGGGGATCAAGCGCGGAACGGGAAACGGTTTCTTTCGGGGGGTGAGGGGCATTCCGGCTAACTCGTTCGCGCAGGTACTGCGCTCTGGCTGTCCGGCAACGCGAAACGTGTAAATTGCGTAAGGGACTTACGCCGCGAGCGGCAGCGGCGGATCGGACTGCTTGGTCCGTAGCTTGTCGGCCCAGCGGGTAAGCACGGCATCGTTGGCGACGATCCAGTTCTGGGCCAGCTTGGTGAGAGCGGCGAGATACGCGACACTCGAATTGTCGAGTCCGCCATCGCCAGAGGGCAACGCGAAATCGGCGCGGTCATATGCGGCGATGTCCAGACGCTCGGCCTGATAGGAGATCGTACTGGAACTGGCCTGCATCAGGATCGACAAGATCGGCACGCCCCGGAACGGGTTCACCCAGCCCAGGAACGACCAGTTCCGCGCGGAGGGATAGGATCGATCGGACCGGCCCGTGCCCAGCGACAGGATCTCGATGTCGCCGAGATGCCAGCCGAGCTTGCGCCCCTCGATGATCGCGGCGATCGTCGGATCATTGGCGAACACGCCGCCATCGACCATCAGCAGATCCGGCTCCACCTTGGTAGGATCGTCGATCGCGGCCGGTTTGAAGAACGTCGGGGCCGCCGATGTCGCGCGGGCGGCGAGATGTAGCGGGAACACCCGCTCCGGGATGCCGGGCTTGCGGTTATAATCGGGGCCGCCGGCCATGAACACCGCCTTGCGCGCCAGCAGGTCATACGCCGGAATGACGATATTCGTCAGCGCATCGCGAGTTGTCACACGTGTGCCGATCCGCGCCGCCAGGATCCGTTCGAGCGGCCGGGCGCTATAGGGCCAGCCCGGTACGCGAAGGGGGATGCCGAAGACGTGCGGGAAAATCCGCTTGCTCTCGTTGCGGTACAGATCGACGAGGTCGCTCGCCGTGCAGGCGGCCCGTTTCGGATCCGCCTCGCTGGGTGCGGTGAGACCGGCGGCGATGATTCCACCGGTCGACGTACCGGCGATCAGATCGAAACAGTCATGCAGCGGCCGGCCGATCCGGCGCTCCAGCTCGGCGAGGATCAGCGCGGGGATCAACCCGCGCGTCCCGCCGCCATCGATCGTCAGGATGAATCTCGGTTTAGCACGATCACTGTCCACGACGCCCTCTCCCACTGCTGGCCTGAGCGTATCAGTAGACAACAAAAACAACGTCTGGAGATCGGTCCGGATCGGTGCAACCTCTTACGTGGGATCGCTCAAACGTCGAGCTGTTTCACCGCGGCGTTCCAGCTGCCGATGTTGCGGACCGCGTCCTGGACGAACGCGGAGCGGCGGACGACGCCCAGGAACAGGTCGGCGATCCACTTGCCGGGGTTGCGCAGGGGGCGTTCGAACTGGATCAGCAGCACGACGCGGGTGCCGGTCGTGTCGTTCCAGACCTCGTGCTGGTAGGTGTCGTCGAATACGAGCGTTTCGCCCTCCGCCCAGCGGACCGTGCGGTCGTGGACGCGCATCCGGACGTCGCCGTCGCGCGGGACGATCAGACCGAGATGGCAGGTGATGAGGCCCTTGGTCACGCCGCGATGCTCGGGGATGTGCGTGCCCGGCGCCAGGATCGAGAAGAATGCGCTGTTGAGACCGGGGATACGAGCGACCGCCGCTGCAGTGTGCGGGCAGCGCGCGAGGCTTTCCTCGATCGGGTAGCCATAGCCGTAGAGGAAGAACGAGCGCCACTTGTCGACCTCGGCGATCGAGCGGTGGTCAGGCGAGATCGTCGCGAGGCTGGGCGACGCTTCTCCTTGCAGCGCGACGCGGACGGCCTCGTCACGGATCGCGGCCCAGTTCTCGCGCAGGCCTGCGGTCCAGGCGAAGTCGCGGACGTCGAGTACCGGATCGTTGGCGACCAGCGAGGACGAGGCGATCATGCGGTCGAACACGCCGCGCAAATGCTTGCCGACGCGGATGATCAGCGGGCGGTTGGCTTCGGCAACCATCGGCGCGCCGGGTTTGGGTGCGCCGGATATGATTTTCAGATCGGGCACGCGGGCGCTGCGGCGTACTGCCGGCTCGCCCGAATCCCGCCACAATGAACACTGCCCCAGTTCGTGCCCCAGTTCGGCTTCGACCGTCATCTCTACCCTGCATCCAGGCGCGCGGTGGCGCCGATCCCCTTGTTCGGACACGATATACCGGCAGTGTTGGACGAAATGATGGCACCGCGCGCCCGGTACGGAGGCAGGGCACTGGCGAGCGACGCCCGCGACCGCTACAGGTGAACCATGGTGTCCTTTTCGCGCTTGTACCGCGCTCCCGTCCTCATCCCCGTCATCCTCGGCCTCGCCATTCCGGCGAGCGGCCAGATGGCGACGCAGCAGGCCGTATCCACCCCCACGAAGGAAGCGCCGACGCTTCCCGAGCTGCCGGGGATCGATACGACCGCATGGCTGTACAAGGGCAGCGATCTCACGCGGGATCCGGAGTGGAAGTTCGGCACGTTGCCCAACGGCATGAGGTTTGCGGTGCGCAAGAACGGCGTGCCACCGGGCCAGGTGTCGGTGCGCGTACGGATCGATGCGGGGTCGCTGAACGAGACCGACAGCGAACGGGGCTTCGCGCATTTCATCGAGCATCTGTCGTTCCGCGGTTCGGAATACGTGCCGGATGGCGAGGCGAAGCGCGTGTGGCAGCGGTTCGGGGCGACCTTTGGCTCGGATACGAATGCGCAGACGACGCCGACCTCGACCACGTTCAAGCTCGACCTTCCGTCCGCGACTGAATCCGGCCTCGACGAGAGCCTGAAGATCATGTCGGGGATGATGGAGAAGCCGGTCATCACCGACGCGTCCGTCACCGCCGAGCGTCCGGTCGTGCTGGCGGAACAGCGCGAGCAGCCGGGGCCGCAGGTGCGGTTCGGCGATGCGATCCGCGCGACGTTCTTTGCCGGGCAGCCGCTCGCGGATCGCTCGCCGATCGGCAACATCAAGACGCTGGAAGCCGCCACTGGTGCTACGGTGAAGGCGTTCCACGATCGCTGGTATCGGCCGGAGAACACCGTCGTCATCATCTCGGGCGACATGGACCCGGCGCTGTTCGGGCGGCTGATCGTCAAGAACTTCGCGGACTGGAAGGGCATCGGCCCGGTCGTGCCCGCGCCGGATTTCGGCAAGCCCGACCCGAAGGCACCGGTCTCCGCGACGATCGCCGAGCCGGCGATTCCGGCGGTGGTGACGCTCGGCGTGGTGCGGCCGTGGGAGTATAAGGACGACACCGCGATCATGAACCAAAAGCGGCTGGTGGACGTGCTGGCGACGCGGCTCATCAGTCGTCGTCTAGAAACGCGCGCGCGTGCGGGCGGGAGTTTCCTTCAGGCGGGCGTGTCGATCGACGACGTCTCGCGCTCGGCGAACCTGACCAGCGTCAACATCGTGCCGATCGGGACCGACTGGGAAGCGGCGTTGAAGGACGTTCGCGCGGTGATCGCCGACGCGCAGACCAACGCGCCGAGCCAGGCCGAAGTCGACCGCGAATACGCCGATTTCGACACGATCATGCGAACCAGCGTCGAGACCGCGCGGGTCGAGGCGGGGTCGAAGCAGGCGGACGACATGGTCGGCGCGCTCGACATCCGCGAGACCGTGGCCGGGCCCGAGACGTCGTACAAGATTTTGCAGGACGCCAAGGCGAAGGGCATGTTCACGCCCGCCACGCTGCTCGCGTCGAGCAAGGCGATCTTCGAGGGCACGGCTACGCGCGCCCTCGTCAATACGCAGACGCCGGATGCGGGGGCTGCGGCGAAGCTGGCGACCGCGTTGAAGGCGGACGTTTCGGGGCTGGCGGGCAAGCGCCGCGCGCAGGCTGCGGTCGACTTCTCGAAGCTGCCGTCGCTCGGCAAGCCGGGCGTAGTCGCGAGCCGCGAGAAGATCGCCGCGTTCGACATGGAGCAGGTGAACTTCGCCAACGGCACGCGCGTGCTGCTGTTCCCGAACGCGGGCGAGACCGGGCGTGTGTATGTGCGCGTGCGGTTCGGCGGCGGCTATACCGCGATCCCGTCGAACCGGCCGACGCCGGCGTGGGCGGGCGATCTTGCGCTGGTTGCGGGTGGTATCGGCAAGCTCGACCAGGGCGATCTCGACCAGCTGACCGCGGGGCGTCGGATCGGGCTCGACTTCGGGATCGACGACGATGCGTTCACGCTCAGCGCGATCACGTCGCCGGCGGATTATGCCGATCAGTTGCGGCTGATGGCGGCGAAGCTCGCGTTCCCGGCGTGGGATCCGGCACCGGTGGCGCGTGCCCGAGTGGCGGCGCTGGCGGGGTTTGCGGGGTATGATTCGTCGCCCGACGGCGTGTTGTCGCGTGACCTCGAGGGGCTGTTGCGCGCGGGCGATCCGCGTTGGGGGACGCCGTCGAAGCCGACCGTCGAGGCGCTGAATGCGAAGGACTTCCGCGCGTTCTGGGAACCGATCCTGAAGACCGGACCGATCGAGGTCTCGATCTTCGGCGACGTGAAGACCGAGGATGCGATCGCGGCGGTGGCGAAGTCGTTCGGGGCGATGAAGCCGCGGACGGCGGTGTCGACGGTCGGCGCGCCGGTCGGCTTCCCCGCGCACAACGCGACGCCGGTAATGCGGGCGCATACGGGCCCGGAGAACCAGGCGGCGGCGGTGATCGCGTGGCCGACCGGTGGCGGGATCGACAATATCGTCGAGGCGCGGCGTCTCGACGTACTGGCGCAGGTGTTCAGCGATCGACTGTTCGAGCGGCTGCGGCAGGCGGCGGGCGCGAGCTACAGCCCGAACGTGTCGAGCCAGTGGCCGGTGGGCATGACCACCGGCGGCCGGATGGTCGCGATCGGGCAGGTCGCGCCGGACAAGGTGTCGTTCTTCTTCCAGATCGCGCGGCAGATCGCGGCGGAGTTGGTGTCGACGCCGATCGCGGCGGACGAGCTGGACCGGATCAAGAAGCCGATGGGGCAGTATATTTTGCGCGCCTCGACCGGGAACCAGTTCTGGTTGCAGCAGCTTGGCGGGGCGACGTTCGATCCGCGGCGGATCGCGGCGACGCAGCGGATCGCTTCGGACTTGGTGGCGACGACGCCGGTGGAGTTGCAGGCGACGGCGGCGAAGTATCTGCGGCCGGAGAAGGATTGGACCATGGCGGTGGTGCCGGCTGCGACTCCCGCGAAGAAGTGACTGCTTAGTCCCTTTCCCCGACGGGGAGAGGGAGGGAGGAGCCGCTTGGCGACGGGAGGGTGAGGGGTTTTGGCGGAGGTGTTGCGAGCCTCACGCCCCTCACCCTCCCACACGCAAGCGCGTGCGGGCCCCTCCCTCTCCCCGGAGGGGAGGGTTATTTGTAGAGCGCGTCCAGACGTTCGCCGTAAGCCTGTTTCAGGACGTGGCGGCGGATCTTCAGGCTGGGGGTCAGCTGCTCGTTCTCGATCGTGAACGGCCCATCCGCCAGTACGAACCGCCGCACCCGCTCCGTCACCGTCAGGTCCGCGTTCACCCGCTCGACCGCATGCCCGATCGCCGTGCGGAACTCGCTGTTCTCCGCCAGACGCGCGAAGCTGCACGCGTCGCCGTTGCCCGCGCACCATTCCTGCGTCCACTCGGGATCGGGCACGATTAGCGCGACCATGTACGGCCGTTTGTCGCCGGCGATCATCGCCTGCGCGATTTCGGGCTGGAGCGTCAGCATGCCCTCGACCTTTTGCGGGGCGACGTTCTCGCCCTTGTCGTTGATGATCAGGTCTTTCTTGCGGTCGGTGATGCGAATCCGGCCGCGGTCGTCGATCTCGCCGATGTCGCCGGTGTGTAGCCAGCCGTCCTTGAGCACCTTCGCGGTCTCGGCGTCGTTGCGCCAATAGCCGTGCATGACGAGTTCGCCGCGGACCAGAATCTCGCCGTCCTCGGCGATGCGGACTTCGGTGTCGTTGAGCGCGGGGCCGACCGAGTCCATGCGGACACCGGCCTTGGGGCGGTTGCACGAGATGACCGGGGCGGCTTCGGTCTGGCCATAGCCTTGCAGGAAGGTGAGGCCGAGCGCCTCGAAGAACAGGCCGACTTCGGGATTGAGCGGGGCGCCGCCCGAGATCATCGCCTTCAAGCGCCCGCCGAATTTCTTCGAGATCTTCGGCTTGAAGAGGGTGGCGACGGCGGCCTGCATCGGGCGGTCGATCAGGCGCAGGCGACCGGCGTAGCGCTTGCCGCCGATGTCGAGCGCCTGGCGCAGCAGGTACGCGGACGCGCCGCCCTGTTTCTCGATCGTCTTCGAGATGCGCGTGCGAAGGACTTCGAACAGGCGGGGGACGACGAACATGATCGTCGGGCGCGTTTCTTCAATGTTCGCGGCGAGCTTCTCGAGGCCCTCAGCATAGTAGATCTGGCCGCCCAATGAGATCGGGAAGTGCTGGCCGCCGGTGTGTTCATAGGCGTGGCTCAAGGGCAGGAACGACAGGAAGACCTCGTCGTCCCAGCCGAAATCCTCCGAGATGACCGACGCGCAGCCGGCGCAATTGTGGAGGATCGCGCCGTGGTGCTGCATCACGCCGCGCGGCGCGCCGCCGGTTCCGCTCGTGTAGATGATGCAGGCGAGGTCTTCGCGGGTGAAATCGGCGCGGGCGGCGGCGGTTTCGGGAGCGGTCTGGTGCGCGGCGATCAGCGCGTGCCAGTTGTGGAAGTCGATCCCGGCGGGGACCTTCATGTCCTCGAACCCGATCACGGTCTGCGCCTGGTTGGAGCGGATGACGGCGGGGAGGAGGGTTTTCGCGAGCTTGGCGGTCGAGACGATGATAGCGCAGGCGCCGGCGTTCTCGATGATGTGGAGATGATCGCGTTCGGTGTTGGTGACGTAGGTCGGCACCGTGATGCACCCCGCCGCCATGATCGCGAGGTCGCTGAGGCACCATTCGGGGCGGTTTTCGGCGACCAGCATGACGCGGTCGCCGCGTTTCAGGCCGATCGCGGTCAGCGCGGTGGATAGGCTGGCTACCTGGCGCGCGGCTTCGGCCCAGCTGGTGGCGACCCAGGTGCCGCTTGTCTTGGTCCAGAGGAACGGGGCGTCGCCTTTCTCGGTGGCGCGCGCGAAGAACATCGTGACGAGGTTCGGGAAGCGTTCGAGCTGGCGGGCCATTGTCTCTCCTGAACTGCTCTGCGAGCTTGCCTTGGCGGGGTGCTCGATCTTTGGGGTGGTATAGCCCTTTGGCGTGTCACGCTCCAAGCTTGTTTCCCCGCGAAGGCGGGGACCCAGACTGGGCTCCCGCTTTCGCGGGAGAACAAGAAGAGGGGAGGGCGGCTTACTCCGGTGCGCGCTGGAGTGCGCCGACGCGCTGGATCTTGGTGACAGTACCGTCCTCTGCGATCGCAACACCCTCGCTACGGGGGTCCGCGGCGCCGACCCATTTGCCGCCCACGCGTTCGATCGCGTTGGCCTTCAGGCCGAGTGCGGCGACCTGCACGGTCTCGCCTAGCGCTTGCAACGCGGGGACCATCGCCTCGCGATCTGTGCCCTTCTCCGCTGCCGCGACGTGGCCGGGAGCATAGAGCAGACCTAACGCGATCGAGTCCTGTGCCGACAGCTTCCAGTCGACCACGCCGATGATTGCCTTGGCCACCTGCGCGATGATCGTCGAGCCGCCGGCTGCGCCGACCGCGAGGCGGACCTTCCCGTCGGGGCCGTAGACGATCGTCGGCGACATCGAGCTGCGCGGGCGCTTGCCGCCTTCGACGCGGTTGGCGACGAGGGCGCCGTCCTTGACGGGGACAATGTCGAAGTCGGTGAGCTGGTTGTTGAGGACCGTACCGTCGACGGTGATGCCGGAGCCGAAATAGCCCTCGACGGTGGTGGTCACCTCGACGACGTTGCCGCGGGCGTCGACCGTCGCGATGTCGGTCGTGCCGGGGACCTCGCTGACCGGTGCGCGGGTGCGTGCTGGGGCTCCGGGAGGCGAGCCGGCGGTGACGTTCGCCATTGTCTTCGCCGGCGAGATCAGGGCCGAGCGCGATGCGAGATACTTGGTGTCGAGCATGCCCTGCACCGGCACGCGGACGAAATCGGGATCGCCGACGTAGAGGTCGCGGTCGGCATAGGCGAGGCGCGACGATTCGGCGAACAGGTGCCAGGCTTGCGCGCTATCCTTGCCGAGCTTGGCCATGTCGAAGCGTTCGAGCTGCTTCAGGATCATCAGCACGGTGATGCCGCCGGACGAGGGCGGGCCCATCCCGCAGACGCGATAGACGCGGTATTTGACGCAGACCGGCGGGCGCGACTTGGCGTCGTAGCTGGCGAGATCGCCAAGCGTCATCTTCGACGGATTGCGTGCGGCGGTGTTCACCGCGGTGACGATCTTCTGCGCCTGCGGGCCGACGTAGAAGCTGTCGGGGCCCTGGGTGGCTATGCGCTGGAGGAGGGCGGCCTGCTGCGGGTTCTTGATGACTGCGCCGATCGCGACCGGCGAGCCGTCGGGGGCGGAGAAGAGCTTGCGCGTCTCTGGGGTGATGTGGTCGCCATAGGCGGTCATGCCGTTGACGAGGCGGGGGGAGGCCTGGAAGCCGTTCGTCGCGAGGCGGATCGCGGGGGCGAACAGTTGCGCCCAGGGGAGCTTGCCCGAGGCGCGATGCGCGAGCGCCATGCCGCGGAGTGCGCCGGGAATGCCGACGCTGCGGCCGCCGGGTACTGCGTCGCTGTGGCTGAGCGGGGTGCCGTCGGAGGCGTAGAACCAGCGTGCGTCGGCGGCGGCGGGGGCCTCTTCGCGCGCATCGATCGTGCTGAGGGCGCCGCCGGCCGCGTGGGAGATCCAGAAGCTACCGCCGCCGATGCCGGAGCTTTGTGGCTCGACGACGTTGAGCGCGAGCATGGTGGCGATGGCGGCGTCGGTGGCGCTGCCGCCGGCGCGGAGGATCTCGACGCCGGCTGCGGCTGCGCGCGGGTCGGCGGCGCTGACCATGCCCTGGTCTTTGATCGGGGCAGGCGCGGATTGGCGCGCCTCTGCGGCGGTGGGGACGAGGAGGGCGAGCGCTAGGAGAGAGGTCTTCATCGAGCGCGAGCCTAGCGCGGTTCGGGTACGAGGCAACCCGTCTCGCCAGTCGATCTCGCGATCCTCCCCCGCTAGGGAGAGGTGGCGCTGAAGGCGACGGAGGGGGAGGACACGGAACAGCGGTTACTCTTGCCGCCCCCTCCGTCTGGCGAGTGCCAGCCACCTCCCCCTGGCGGGGGAGGATTGTTAGGCGTCCACGCCCACCGCGTCGCCGACCGTGGTGAAACCGTCGCGCTTCAACAGCGCGTCAAGTTCGCGCAGGATACGGGCGGGGAGGCCGGGGCCTTCGTAGACGAGCGCGGTGTAGAGTTGGACGAGGCTCGCGCCGGCGCGGAGGCGGGCATAGGCTTCGGCGCCGCTGTCCACGCCGCCGACCGAGATCAGCGGGATCGCTGCGCCGGTCGCCTTGCGGAAGTCTGACAGGCGTTGGCGGGCTAGGGGGGCGAGCGGCGCGCCGGACAGGCCGCCGGTTTCCTTGGCGTTGGCCGAGCGCAGGCCGGGGCGGGAGATCGTCGTGTTGTTGACGATCAGCGCGTCGATGCGGTTGTCGAGCGCGGCGCGGGCGATGTCGTCTATGTCGGCGGGTTCGAGGTCGGGGGCGACCTTGAGGAAGATCGGCGTGGTACCCTTGGCGGTGGTGCACGCGGCGAGGAGGTCGCGCAGGGCTGCGCCGTGTTGGAGATCGCGGAGGCCGGGGGTGTTGGGGGAGCTGATGTTGATCGTGATGTAGTCTGCGTGGGGTGCTGCTCTGGTAACGCCGTGAACGTAGTCGGCGGTGCGATCCGACGCGTCTTTATTGGCGCCGACGTTGATGCCCAAAACTTTGTTTCCCCGCGAAGGCGGGGACCCAGCCTGGGCACCCGCCTTCGCGGGTGAACATACTCGGGACAGGGCCGCGTCTAGGCCGCCGTTGTTGAAGCCCAAACGGTTGATCACCGCGCGGTCTTCGGGAAGGCGGAAGATGCGCGGCTTCGGGTTGCCGGGTTGCGGCACCGGCGTGAGCGTGCCGATCTCAACGCTGCCGAAGCCCAACCCGAAGAAGCTGTCGATCGCACGGCCGTCCTTGTCGACCCCCGCCGCCAAGCCGACCGGGTTGGGGAAGGCGATCCCCGCCACGGTCGTTGCGAGCCGCGGCACGCTGGGGGCGAGCGGCGTGCCGGCCTTCCCCCATGCGCCGAGCGCGGCGATGGTGAGGGTATGCGCGCGCTCGGCGTCGAGACGGAACAGGATCGGGTGGTAGAAGGCCATGCGCGCTCTTAGGCATATCGGCCGGGGCGGCCAAACCCTTCTTCCGTCACCCCACATTCTCTGTCACCCCAGCCTCCGTCACCCCAGCGAAAGCTGGGGTATCCACGTTCGAGGCGCCCGACCCAAACCAGGACCCCAGCTTTCGCTGGGGTGACGGGGGAGGGGCCGTGGGGGGAAGGAAGAGCAGCGAGCGAGGGTGATCAGTTGCGAGTCGTTAGCACCCCTGGCCGGGTTGACGATGCACTGTACAAAGCCCATTTGACCAATCGGATCATATCGGTCCGATTGGACTTTCGAAGCCACCATGCGTCTTTCCAGCCTAGCCGACTATGCGGTCGTAATGATGAGCGCCGCGGCGCGTCATTGTGGCGGTGTCGCGCGGCTGAACGCGACGCTGCTCGCCGAGGAGACCGGCGTGCCGCTGCCGACCGTGCAGAAGCTGGTGAGCCGGCTGTCCGCGGCCGGGTTGATCGAGAGCACGCGTGGCACCGGCGGCGGCTTCCGCTTGTCACGACCACCGGCGATGATCTCGCTCGCCGACATCATCGAGGCGGTCGAAGGACCGATCGCGTTGACCTCGTGCGTCGATGGCGCGTCGCAGGATTGCTGCGTCGAGCAGACGTGCAAGGTGAAGCCGCACTGGAACGCCGTCAACGGCGCGGTCCGCGGTGCGCTCGCCGGCGTGTCGCTCGCCAGCCTTTCGCAAACCCCGGTTTTACACCCCCCTCTTTCACAGGTGCCCGCATGACGCGCGCAGCGCCTTACCCCTTCCTCCGCGCTCTCTGCGCCTCTGCGCGCAAAGAATCCTGTTCGCGCAGAGACGCAGAGATCGTTGAGTTTTCAGAGAGCCGCGCCGCGGCGGAGATGGAATGATGGCTACCCGGAACGCAGAGGCATACGCCGCCGCGAACAAGACGTACGAGTGGGGCTTCTCCTCGGACATCGAACAGGAATTCGCGCCGAAAGGTCTGTCGGAAGACACGGTGCGCTTCATTTCCGCCAAGAAGGGCGAGCCGCAGTGGATGCTCGACTGGCGGCTGAAGGCGTTCGCGTTGTGGCAGACGATGGAGGCGCCCGACTGGTCGAAGCTCAACGTGCCGCCGATCGATTACCAGGACGCGTATTATTACGCGGAGCCCAAGGCGAAGCCGAAGCTCGGGTCGCTCGACGAGGTCGATCCGGAGATCCTGCGCGTCTACGAGAAGCTCGGCATCCCGATCGGCGAGCAGAAGATGCTGGCCGGCGTGGTCGAGGATCCGCTGAACGAGGACGGCACGCCCAAGCGTCGCGTCGCGGTGGATGCGGTGTTCGACAGCGTCTCGGTCGCGACCACGTTCCGCAAGGAGCTGGAGGCCGCGGGCGTGATCTTCCGCTCGATCTCCGAGGCGATCAAGGAATATCCCGAGCTCGTCCGGAAGTGGCTCGGCAAGGTCGTGCCGCAGCGTGATAACTATTTTGCGACGCTGAACTCGGCGGTCTTCTCGGACGGCACGTTCGTCTACATTCCGGAGGGCGTGCGCTGCCCGATGGAGCTGTCGACGTACTTCCGGATCAACGCCGAGAATACCGGGCAGTTCGAACGCACGCTGATCGTGGCGGACAAGGGCAGTTACGTCTCGTATCTCGAAGGCTGCACCGCGCCGATGCGCGACGAGAACCAGCTTCATGCCGCCGTGGTCGAACTGGTCGTGCTCGACGATGCCGAGATCAAGTATTCGACCGTGCAGAACTGGTATCCGGGCGACGAGAACGGCGTCGGCGGGATCTACAATTTCGTCACCAAGCGTGCGCTGTGCCAGGGCAAGAACTCGAAGGTCAGCTGGACCCAGGTCGAGACCGGCAGTGCGATCACGTGGAAATACCCGTCGTGCGTGCTGCTCGGCGATGGTTCGGTCGGCGAGTTCTATTCGGTCGCGGTGACGAACAATCGCCAGCAGGCCGATACCGGCACGAAGATGATCCACCTCGGCAAGAATACGCGCTCGACGATCGTGTCGAAGGGGATTTCGGCGGGGCGTTCGGACAACACGTATCGTGGGCTGGTGCGTGTCGCGCCGACTGCGGAGGGTGTACGGAACTTCACGCAGTGCGACAGCCTGCTGCTCGGCGACCAGTGCGGCGCGCATACCGTGCCGTACATCGAGGTCCGCAATCCCTCCGCGCAGATCGAGCATGAGGCGACGACGTCGAAAATCTCCGAGGACCAGCTGTTCTACGCGATGTCGCGCGGGCTGGACCAGGAGGCGGCGGTGGCGCTGATCGTGAATGGCTTTGCGCGGGAGGTGCTGCAGCAGCTGCCGATGGAGTTCGCGGTGGAAGCGCAGAAGCTGCTGGGGATTTCGCTGGAAGGCTCCGTGGGGTGATTCTTTGCTCCAGTCATTCCCGTCTTCGCAGGAATGACGGGATGGGGTTGGGGCAGTCTGCGCCGCGCATTTTAGAGATTTGGAATTGGGCTACATTCGATGCTGAAAATTGAAAACCTCCACGCCGAAATCGACGGCAAGGAAATCCTCAAGGGCCTGTCGCTGACCGTGAACGCGGGCGAGGTGCACGCGATCATGGGGCCGAACGGGGCGGGCAAGTCAACGCTGGGCTATGTGCTCGGCGGACGGCCCGGCTATGAGGTCACCGCCGGGTCGGTGACGTTTGACGGTGTCGACCTGCTCGAGCTGGAGGCGCATGAGCGCGCTGCGGCGGGCGTGTTCCTCGGCTTCCAGTATCCGGTTGAGATCCCCGGCGTGTCGAACGTCCAGTTCCTCCGCGAGGCGCTCAACGCGCAACGCGCGACGCGCGACGAGAAGCCGCTGTCGGGGGGCGAGTTCCTCAAGCTCGCGCGCGGGCAGGCGGATCTGCTCGGCATGGATTACGACATGCTCAAGCGGCCGGTGAACGTCGGCTTTTCGGGCGGCGAGAAGAAGCGCAACGAGATGGTCCAGATGGGCATCGTCAACCCGAAGTTCGCGATCCTCGACGAGACCGATTCAGGGCTCGACATCGATGCGCTGCGCGTCGTCGGCGACGGCATCAACCGCATCATGCGCGCGCCCGACAAGGCGGTGCTGCTGATCACGCACTACCAGCGGTTGCTGGATTACGTGGAGCCGGACTTCGTCCACGTGCTGGCGGACGGCAAGATCGTCCGCTCGGGCGGTAAGGACCTCGCCAAGCAGCTCGAGAGCGAAGGCTATGTGGGGATCGCCGCGTGACGATGCTGCTCGACCTTCCCTCGACGCGCGAGGAATCGTGGCGCTGGGGTGATCCGGCGGCGATTGCGGCCGCGGCCGGACTGCCGCGCGGCGCCGCGCTGGACGCGGATGCGTGGTTTATGGACCTGCCGGGTGCGCGTGCGCTGTTCGTTGACGGCGTGCTGGATCAGGGTCGAAGCGATCTGCGCCACGTCACGATGACGGCGATCCATGGCGGCGAGCATGCGCTCGGTCGTCGTACAACGGGCAACGGTTGGTCGATCCGGGTCGAGGCGAACGCCGGCGTTGAGCTTCTCCAGATCGTCCACATTGCGCCCGGTGGCGAGAACCAGCTTCCGGCGGAGATCGTGCTGGCTGACGGCGCGAGCGCTTCGGTGGTCGAGACCTATGTCGGGGCAGGCTGGTCGAACCGGTCTACGCGAATGATGCTTGGCAAGAGCGCTAAGCTGACGCGCGCGGTGCGGTTGCTTCAGGCCGGTGGTTTCGTGTCGTTGCGCGACGAGGTCGAGATCGGTGCCGAGGCGAGCCTGATCGTTACTGTGTTGGGCGCGGGCGATGCCGGGACGCGGATCGATGGGGCGATCACGGTGACGGGTGACGATGCGTTCGCCGAATATGGCGGCGCGTTGCTGACGCGGAACGACCAGCGGCAGGAGTGTGCAGTGTCGGTCCGGCATGCGGCGCTGAACGGGCAGAGCAAGCAGATCTGGCGTGCGGTGGCTGCGGACAAGTCGACCGCAAGTCTTGCGGCGCGGGTCGAGGTCGCGCGCGATGCGCAGAAGACCGACGGCGTGCAGTCGCTCCGCGGGTTGCTGTTGCAGCGTACCGCGACGGTGAACCTGAAGCCCGAGCTGGAGATCTTCGCGGACGACGTGAAGTGCGCGCATGGCGCGACGGTCGGCGAACTCGATCAGCGCGCGCTATTCTACATGCAGAGCCGCGGGATCCCGCATGCCAAGGCGCAGGCGCTGCTCACGCGCGCGTTCGTCGGCGATGCGTTCGTGCAGATCGCGGACGAGACGGTGCGCGAGGCTTTCGTGGCGGATGCGGATGCGTGGCTGGAGCGGGCATTATGAGCGTGATCGCCGACGTTCGACCCCTGGATCGCCTGTCGGACTTCCCCGCGATCCCGGAGGGCTGGGCGTATCTCGATACCGCCGCGACTGCGCAGAAGCCGCAGGAGGTAGTTGACGCGATCACGCGCGCATATGGCGAGACCTACGCCACCGTGCACCGCGGCGTGTACCAGCGTTCTGCCGACATGACGGTCGCCTACGAAGCTGCACGGAAAGCCGTCGCGCGGTTCATAGGTGCCGGGTCGCCGGACGAGGTCGTCTTCGTCCGTGGTGCTACCGAAGCGATCAATCTGGTTGCGCAGTGCTGGGCCGGGACGCAGTTGAAGGCGGGCAATCGCATTCTGCTCTCCATGCTTGAGCATCACTCGAACATCGTGCCTTGGCAGATGGTCGCGGAAGCGCGCGGCGTCGCGATCGACGTGTTGCCGCTGACGGCCGACCACCGCATTGATCTCGACGCGATGGAGCGGATGATCACGCCGGCGCATAAGCTGGTCGCGCTCGGGCATGTCTCGAACGTGCTCGGCTCGGTGCTCGATGCCAAGCGCGCCACCGAGATCGCGCATTCGGTCGGCGCGAAGATCCTGCTCGACGGGTGCCAGTCGGTGCCGCGGATCGCGGTCGACGTGAAGGCGATCGGCTGCGATTTCTACGTGTTCTCTGGGCACAAGCTGTACGGGCCGACCGGGATCGGCGTGCTGTGGGCCAAGCCGAAACTGCTCGACGCGATGCCGCCGTACCAGGGTGGCGGGTCGATGATCGACAAGGTGTCGTTCGCGAAAACCACCTATGCGCCGCCCCCGGGGCGGTTCGAGGCGGGGACGCCGCATATCGTCGGTGCGCTTGGGCTGCATGCGGCGATCGACTATGTCGAGAGCATCGGGCTCGACGCGATCCATGCGCACGAGACTGCACTGGTGACCGCCACGCGTGAGGCGCTGTCGGGGATCAATTCGGTGCGGCTGTATGGCCCGGCGGACTCGGCGGGGATCGTGAGCTTCACGATCGAGGGGGTTCATCCGCACGACATCGGCACCATATTGGACGAGGAGCGCGTCGCGATCCGTGCCGGCCATCACTGCGCGCAGCCGTTGATGGAGGCGCTGGGCGTCGAGGCGACGGCACGCGCGAGTTTCGGCGTGTATAACGGGCCGGCGGACGTCGAGGCGCTGGTGCGCGGTATCGAGCGAGTAACGAGGATATTCGGATGAGCGATCGGTTCGAGATCGAGGAAGTGGATGCCGTCGCATCGCCGCCCAAGGCGCGCGTCGTGATGGAGACGGACTCCGACGCGGAGCGGAAGCGCGATTATCTTGCGGGTTTCCTGGCGCAGAAGCCGCAGGTGGATTCGCCCGGCGAGCCCGGTGGCGCGGTGTACGATGCGATCATCGATGCGCTGAAGGAGATCTACGATCCCGAGATCCCGGTGAACATCTATGATCTGGGGCTGATCTACGGCGTCGAGGTGACCGAGGACGGGCATGCGGTGGTGGCGATGACGCTGACGACGCCGAACTGTCCGGTCGCGGAGTCGATGCCGGCGGAGGTCGAGATGCGGGTCGGGTCGGTGCCGGGGGTCGGGTTCGCGGAAGTGAACCTGGTTTGGGATCCACCTTGGGATCCGCAGAAGATGTCGGACGAGGCGAAGCTCGAGCTGGGCATGCTGTAATCATTCCCGTCCCGCTTGCGGGAGGGGTTAGGGGAGGGGAGAGCGGAACGCTGCTGTTCAAGCCTTCCCCCGACCCCTCCCGCGGGCGGGAGGGGAGCAGAAGGAATTGGTGATGGCGACGACATTGCGAGCACGGCCGGCGGCGCTGAACCTCACGGAGACGGCGCACGCGCGGATCGCCGATCTCATGGCGCGCGCGCCGGCGGATGCGATCGGGGTTAAGCTGTCGACGCCCAAGCGCGGGTGTTCGGGGCTGGCCTATTCGGTGGATTACGTCACCGAGGCCAAGCCTTTCGACGAGCGGATCGATACGCCGGGTGGGACCTTGTTCGTCGATGGCGGGTCGATCCTGTACCTGATCGGGTCGACGATGGACTGGGTGGAGGACGATTTTACCGCAGGGTTCGTGTTTCAGAATCCGAATGCCAAGGGCGCGTGCGGGTGCGGGGAAAGCTTCACCGTTTGAGTTCCAGCGTTAGCTAGTTTGGGTCCCCGCGAAGGTGGGAACCGAGGCTGGGCTCACGCCTTCGCGGGAGAACAAGGACGAGCGTACTCACGTTCGATTTTGGCTCCTCTTCTACCACTCCGGCGAAGGCCGGGGCCCAGTTGGGAGACGCTGCTGACATAGCGATGCGCATCCACGATGACCTTGCCAACTGGACCTCGGCTTCCGCCGGGGAGTAGGTTCTCGCTGGGGCGAGTGGTTGGCTGCCGACCTTGCCCCCCGGTCCCGTCCTGTGCCACTCCCCGCCCAACAAGAGGGGATGTCCGTGGCCAGTCTGTTTCGCCGAAAAATCGTTACCGAGCAGCCGCCCGAGCATCAGCTCGCGCGGACGCTATCGTGGCCGCATCTGGTCGCCATGGGCGTCGGCGGGATCGTCGGTACCGGTATCCTGACGCTGATCGGCGTAGGAGCAGGGCTTGCCGGGCCTGCGGTGATCCTGTCCTTCATCATCGCCGGCGGGATCTGTGCCTGCGCGGCGCTCGCCTATGCCGAGATGGCGACGATGATCCCCGCCTCGGGCAGCGCGTACACCTACAGCTATGTCGTGCTCGGCGAGCTGATTGCGTGGGTGATCGGCTGGTCGCTGATCCTCGAATACTCCCTCGTGGTGTCGACCGTCGCAGTCGGCTGGTCGGGCTATGCCGCGCCGTTGCTGCGCGGCGCGTTCGGCTTCCCCGAGGCGCTGACACTCAGCCCCGAACTCGGCGGTATACTCAACGTGCCGGCGATCTTCATCATCGCGGTCGTCGCCGGCGTGCTGTCATTCGGCACGCGTGAGAGTGCGACGCTGAACGCGGTGCTCGTCGGCGTGAAGATGATCGCGCTGACCGTGTTCGTGTTCATCGCGCTGCATTATTTCAACAGCGCCAACCTGCACCCGTTCATGCCCTACGGCTTTCCCAAGGCCGTGCAGCCCGACGGGGCCGAGCGCGGCGTGATGGCGGCGGCGGCGATCATCTTCTTCGCGTTTTACGGCTTCGACGCGATTTCCACCGCGGCGGAGGAGACCAAGAACCCCGGCCGCGATCTCGCGATCGGGATCGTCGGGTCGATGGTCGCGTGCATCGCGATCTACATCCTCGTCGCGGTGGCAGCCGTCGGCGCGCTGTCCTACACGCGTTTCGCAGGGAGCGCAGAGCCACTCGCGCTGATCCTTCGCGAGATTGGCCGGCCGGGCTTCGCGACATTCCTCGGTGCTTCCGCTGTCATTGCGTTGCCGACGGTGCTGCTCGCGTTCCTGTTCGGCCAGAGCCGGATCTTCTTCACGATGGCGCGCGACGGGTTGCTCCCGCTGAGCCTCGCCAAGGTGTCGCGGCGAGGTGCCCCCGTCCGCATCACGTGGATCACCGCGGCGATCGTCGCTGTTATCGCAGGCCTGTTGCCGCTCGCCGAGATTGCCGCGCTGGCCAACGCGGGGACGCTCGCTGCCTTCGTCGCAGTCTGTGCGTGCATGCTGGTGATGCGCCGCCGCGCGCCCGACGCCTTGCGGACGTTCCGGGCACCGGCAGCGACGCTGGTCGGGGCGATCGGTATCCTTGGCTGCCTGTACCTCTTCTTCAGCCTGCCTTCGAAGACGCAGCTGTATTTCGGGCTGTGGAACCTGCTCGGGCTGGTGATCTACTTCGTCTATGCGCGGCCGAGAGCGCTGGCCGAATGAGTGGCTGGACGATCGGGATCATCGGCGGCTCGGGACTGTATGCGGTCGACGGGATCGAGGACGGGCGTTGGCAGACGGTGGAGACGCCCTGGGGCGAGCCATCCGATGCGATCTATACCGGGCGAGTCGGGCGTGTCGGAGTCGCGTTCCTGCCGCGGCATGGGCGGGGGCACCGGATCTCGCCTTCGGAGCTGAACGCGCGGGCGAATATCGATGCGTTGAAGCGCCTTGGCGTAACGGACGTGTTGGCGGTGTCGTCGGTCGGCTCGCTGGTCGAGCAGCGGCCGCCGGGGAGTTTCACCGTGGTCGACCAGTTCATCGATCGGACCAAGGGCCGTGTGTCGAGCTTCTTCGGAACGGGCCTTGTCGCGCATGTGTCGATGGCGGATCCGGTCTGCCCGCGGCTGTCGCGCTATGCCACCGAGGCCGGGCGGGAGGCGGGCGCGCAGGTCGACGACCGCGGCATGTATCTCGCGATGGAAGGTCCGCAATTCTCGACGCGCGCGGAAAGCAGGCTCTACCGGCAATGGGGGTGCGACGTGATCGGGATGACCGCGATGCCGGAGGCGAAGCTCGCACGGGAGGCGGAGCTTCCGTACGCGCTGGTCGGGATGGTGACGGATTACGATTGCTGGCGCGAGGACGAGGTGGGCGTCGATGTCGCGCAGGTCGTGGCGCAGCTTGGTGCGAATGCGGCGAAGGCTCGGGCGATGGTGATGGCGCTGCTGCGCGCGTTGCCGGTGGAGCGGGAGGCTTCGCCGATCGATACGTGCCTCGATAGCGCGATCATTACGGCGCGGGAGGCTCGCGATCCCGCGCTGGTGGCGAAGCTGGATGCCGTGGCGGGGCGGGCGCTTTCTCGGGGCTGAAGCTTGGCCTTGCCCTCACCTTTCCCACCGGCAAGAGCCGGCGGGCTCCTTCCCTCTCCCGATGGGAGAGGGGGAGACGGCGAAGGCGGCGAGGGTGAGGGCAGGGGGCGCTAGCGATGGCGCTTGGAACCCTGGGCTCCCGCTTTCGCGGGAGAACAAGGTTGGCCGCGCTTTGTGAAAAGTTCGTCATTCGCCGCGTTCGACATATTCCTGCAACATAACGCGGCGAAGGGGAGAGCGTCGCCGCTCCCTCTCCCCCTGTGGACGGCGATTTGACCGGGTCTCCCCTGTCCCGGTCTTCTCCCTGAACTACGGGGCGATCCTCGCGATCGCCCCGCCTTTTTTTCGTTCTGGGAGCGAGTGCGGGGCCTTCGTCGGCTCGCGCAGATCGTCCTTCATCATCCGCCAATACACGTCATCCCAGCGAGCGCTGGGATATTCCTCGTGGCGGGCGACGTGTGCCTCACGGGAATATCCCAGCTTTCGCTGGGATGACGGTAGTTGTTGGCGTTGAAGCGTTGGCGTCGTCCCGGACCGCTCCGGGACGACGTTGCAGCCTTACGCGGCCAGCTTTCGCAGGACGTAGTGGAGGATGCCGCCGTTGAGGAAATATTCCAGCTCGTTGACGGTATCGATCCGGCACTTGGTCTGGAACGTCTCGCTCGACCCGTCGGCGCGGGTCATCTTCACGGTAACGTCCTGGCGCGGGCGGATGCTGGCCACGTCTAGGATCGTGAACGTCTCAGACCCGTCGAGGCCGAGCGTCTTGCGATCGGTGCCCTCGGCGAACTGCAGCGGCAGCACGCCCATGCCGACCAGGTTCGAGCGGTGGATGCGCTCGAAGCTTTCGGTGATCACCGCGCGGACGCCGAGCAGGTTGGTACCCTTGGCCGCCCAGTCGCGCGACGAGCCGGTGCCGTATTCCTTGCCGGCGACGATCACCAGCGGGGTGCCGTCCTGCTTGAAGCGCATCGCGGCGTCGTAGATCGCCATGACTTCGCCGTCGTACTTCGACATGCCGCCCTCGATGCCGGGGACCATCTCGTTCTTGATGCGGATGTTGGCGAAGGTGCCGCGCATCATCACGTCATGGTTGCCGCGACGCGCGCCATAGCTGTTGAAGTCCGCCTTGCTGACCTGATGCTCCTGCAGGAAGCGACCAGCGGGGCTGTCGGCCTTGATCGAACCGGCCGGCGAGATGTGATCGGTGGTGATCGAATCGCCGAGGATCGCGAGCGGCTTGGCGTCGATGATGTCCTGCACCGGCGACGGCGTCATGCTGAGGCCCTCGAAGTACGGCGGGTTGGCGACATAGGTCGACCCTGCGCGCCATGCGTAGGTGTCCGAGCCCGTGACGTCGATCTCGCGCCACTTGGCGTCGCCCGCATAGACGTCGCCGTAGCGCGCGCCGAACATGCCGGCGTCGATGTTGGCGTCCATCGTCGTGCGGACTTCCTCGTTGGTCGGCCAGATATCGCGCAGATACACGTCCTGACCGTCCGACCCCTGACCCAGCGGGGTCTCGATCATGTCGGTCGTGACGGTGCCCTTGATCGCATAGGCGACGACGAGCGGCGGCGAGGCGAGGAAGTTGGCGCGGACGTCGGGCGAGACGCGGCCTTCGAAGTTGCGGTTGCCCGACAGCACCGATGCGGCGACGAGGTCGTTCTCGTTGATCGCGGCCGAGATCGCAGGCGCGAGCGGGCCCGAGTTGCCGATGCAGGTGGTGCAACCGTAACCGACGAGGTTGAAGCCGAGCGCGTTCAGGTCCGCGGTGAGGCCAGCCTTGTCGAGATAGTCGGTGACGACCTGCGAACCGGGGGCGAGCGAGGTCTTCACCCAAGGCTTCGACTTGAGGCCGAGTGCGTTGGCCTTGCGGGCCACGAGACCGGCGGCGACCAGCACCGACGGGTTCGACGTGTTGGTGCAGCTGGTGATTGCAGCGATGACGACGTCGCCGTCGCCGATGTCATGCTCGCGACCCTCGACCGCGACGCGCGCGGGCTGCTCCTTGTGGTACAGCTTGTGGAGGTCGCTGTTGAACACCTCGTCGACCTTGTTGAGGCTGACGCGGTCCTGCGGGCGCTTCGGGCCGGCAAGCGACGCGACGACGGTGCCCATGTCGAGTTCGAGCGTGTCGGTGAACACCGGATCCTCGGCGTTCTCGTCGCGCCAGAAGCCGTTGGCCTTGGCATAGGCCTCGACCAGTTCGACGTTCTCATCGGACCGTGCCGTGAGGCGCATATAGTCGAGCGTCTTGTCGTCGATCGGGAAGAAGCCGCAGGTCGCGCCGTATTCGGGGGCCATGTTGGCGATCGTCGCGCGATCGGCGAGCGTCATCGACGACAGGCCGGGGCCGAAGAACTCGACGAAGCGGCCAACCACGCCCTTGGCGCGCAGCATCTGCGTGACGGTGAGCACGAGATCGGTGGCGGTGATGCCCTCGTTGAGCTTGCCGAGCAGCTTGAAGCCGACGACTTCAGGGATCAGCATCGACACGGGCTGGCCGAGCATCGCGGCCTCGGCCTCGATCCCGCCGACGCCCCAGCCGAGTACGCCGAGACCGTTGATCATCGTCGTGTGGCTGTCGGTGCCGACCAGCGTATCCGGATACGCGATCATCGTGCCGTCGCCGTGGTCGCCCGAGCTGGCCGACGACCAGACGGCCTGGCCGATATATTCGAGATTCACCTGGTGGCAGATGCCGGTGCCGGGGGGGACGACCTGGAAATTGTCGAGCGCCTTGCTGCCCCACTTCAGGAACTCGTAGCGCTCGATGTTGCGCTCATATTCGAGGTCGACGTTGTCATGGAACGCCTGCGGGGTGCCGAACTCGTCGACCATCACCGAGTGATCGATGACGAGGTGGACGGGAACCTGCGGGTTGATCTTCTCGGGGTTGCCGCCGAGCTTGGTCATCGCGTCGCGCATCGCGGCGAGGTCGACCACGCAGGGAACACCGGTGAAGTCCTGCATCAGCACGCGCGCCGGGCGATACTGGATCTCGCGGTCGCTGCGACGCTCCTTCTGCCAGTCGACGATCGCCTGGATATCCTCGCGCGTGACGGTCACGCCGTCCTCGAAGCGCAGCAAATTCTCGAGCAGGACCTTCATCGAGAAGGGCAGGCGGCTGATGTCGCCGAGCTGTTCCGACGCCTTGGCGAGGCTGTAATAGTCGTACGACTTGCCGCCGGTGGAGAGGCTGGTGCGGGTCTTGAGGGTGTCCTGGCCGATGGCAGTCATAGGGGTCCTTCCCGTGGGCGTCGGGCCGCCGGGCGCCGAGGGGAAAGCAGCCGTATAGGCCACGCGGGCGCGTCGGGGACCGAGCGAAAAATGCTGTTACCGTAGGGGCCTTAGCAAGGGGGAACGCATCGGGGAAGGGCGCGGGTGCCTGTGCGACGCGGTAATCTTCGCGACCCCCTGCGGCTCGGCTCGGCTCGGCTCGGCTCGCGTGCGGCGTCGGGCTTTCGGCGGCGCGCTATTAGAGTCAGGCCGGTCCGTCGGTCTGGTGGATGCCGCTGGCGTCGCGCAGGAACGCTTCCATGCGGTCCAGCGCGGACGGTGTCAGCGTCACCGCGCCACCCTCAGGATAGGGCGCGACCTGCGCGTCGGCGACGAGGTGCGCGAGCCAGCGCTGGCCGACGCCCGGCGGCGTTCCGGTTAGCGTGATCAGTTGGGTCTCGGACAGAGTATCGCCCTTTGCCTGCGCGACGAACAGGCGCAGCATCATGTTCCAGGCATGTTCGTCGAAGATCTCGCTGGGAAACACCTCCGACCGCAAGGCGCGAACGTGGATGAGGTTCTCGGCGGTTTGTGCGGACGTTGTTTGTGCCGATTCGGTTTTGTTTGCCATGGCGGATGCTAAGCGCGGCGAAGACGGCACGCCATAGCGTAAAGGCAATTTTGTGGCTGATCCAAGTCAGTTGGCGCCGCTATAACCTGGTGTATTGCGGCCTCCCGCCGGAGCGCCGATCAGGGCGCATGGCGGTTGAGCGAGAAGATGCCGAGGCGTTGCGCGATGCGGTCGCACGAGCGCTGCTGATCGCCGACGAGCGACGGGATCACCTCGTCGGTGCGTTGCTGGCCCAGTGCCTCGATGAACTCGACCGGCCGTTGGCATGGGACGGTTGACCGGCACGCCCATATCCAGGCCGCGCGTGCACCATGGCGTTCGACGTTCTTCGCCGCGGTACGCTTCGGCTGGCGGGATCGGGTCGATGTCCCTACCCGTTCACCCGCGATCACGCTGAGGCACCTTCTCTGTCCTAAGTTGGTGGAAGTGTTGCATTTTTGGCGCATCCGTGACGGATTGTTACACCGACCTCATTGTCGACCCTTCGCTGATTGCGTTCCCAAAATGGTCTGAATAGTCTTCCGTTGTGGTGCACGTCCCGGGGAGGGCGGCACGCACGGGGGACATAATTGATGATATTCGCTTCCACGCGTTCGATGCTTGGCCATGTTCGTTCGGGCCTGCTCGCGTCCACTGCTCTATTGGCCTCGGCCGCGCTGCCGACGATCGCTGCGGCGCAGGATCGACCCACCGGCGCGGAATCGATCGGCTATGGCAGTTCGTTGAATCCGGCCGACCTCATCAATACGCCCAGCATCGTCATCTCGGCACCCGGTACGCCGACGACCGCGCAGGATATCGCCGGCGGCGTGAACGGCGTTGGCCAGATGACGATCTCGACGGGTGGCGGCGGCATCGGTCTGTGCACGGGGACGCTGATCAATCCGCGCACCGTCATCTTCGCCGCCCATTGCGTGAACGAGAACAGCGCCGGCACGGGCGCACAGAACCCCTGGGGCTACGGCGCACAGGGCGGCGGCATTCCGATCGCGTTCGGTTTCGCGCAGAACAACCGTCCGGCGCTGCTCGACTGGTTCCTGCCGACCACCGCGACCGGCGCGGCGAATACGCAGCAGTACAAGACCAACACCGCCAACTTCCTCTATAACGTCAATCAGGTCGTCTATAACGCCGACTCGCTGAAGCTTGGGCTGGCGCAGAACTTTCTTCAGGCCGACGTCGCGATCGCGACGCTCGACACGCCCGCCGCCAACGTGCCGACCTGGGCATTGTTGCTGTCGGCGTTGCCCGCGCCTGCGACGATCAGCGAGACGACCGGCACCGGCTATCACGTGACGATCACCGGCTATGGCCGCAACGGGCAGGGCGGCACGCTGACGGGCGACACCAACGGCGTCGATTACCGTCGCCGCATCGCCGAGAACACGATCGGCATCCTCGGCTCGTTCGACGACCGCGACGCATTCCTGTTCGGGTCGACCAGCGGCCTGCCGCAGAACCTGTACCAGCTCGATTTCGACGATCCTCGCCGTGGTACCGCGGCGGCGAGCCCGTTCGACTTCAACCTGTTCAAGGATAACGCGCTTCCCAAGGAAGGCACGACCGCCGGCGGAGACTCGGGTGGTCCGCTGATCCTCGATCGCACCTTTGCCAAGCAGGTCGTGATCGGCGTTCTGTCGGGTGGCAGCCGCTTCTTCGCCGCGCAGCCGTTCGGCGCGTACGGCACTGAGAGCTTCTATCAGCCGCTGTATCTGTTCTCCGACTATATCGCGGCGAACAATCCGTATCGGTATGCGCAGACCAAGGCGGGTGACGGGCAGTGGACCGATGCTGCGCACTGGGTGACCGCGCTCGATCCGAACTATCAGATCATCGTCGACGGCAAGCTGGTCAACGGCGTGCCGACCACGACCGGCGCAGGCATCGCCGGCGATGGCAACAAGTTCGGCCAGGTCTGTTTCCAGAGCGATTGCGTCGACGTGAAGACGGGCGTCGCGTCGGTCGACGGGGTTCCGGTGACGACGGGCACGGGCACGCCAGCCGTTGCGGCGGTCGTCAACACGGTTGCGGCACCCGGTGCGGCCGCCGAAGGCCTGATCCTCGAAACCGTCGCGCATTCGGGCAAGGGCAGCGCGACGCTGCTGGCGGGCGCGGACGATGTCGCGCAGGCGGCTGGCGATGCGGTGGCGCTTGCGGTGTTGTCGCCGACATTGGCGAACGGCTTGCCCGGCGCGACCAATTTCGTGCCGAACAACATCGATCCGGATCGCACGATCCAGCGTAGCGCGCGCTATTACGACGTGACGCTGTCGGCGGCCGGCACGACCACGCTCGGTTCGTCGGTGACCGTCGACAAGTTCACCGTTGCGGGCAGCACGGCGAAGCTGGCGGTGACGTCGGCGGGGTCGCTGCGGAGCCTGATGACCATCAATCAGGTCACGGGCGTCGTCCAGAACGACGGCGTCATCTCGACGCCGGGCGATTACTTCATGCTGTCGGGCATGCTGACCGGCTCGGGCCGGATCAACACGCCGTTCTTCACCAGCGTCGCCGGCATGATCGCGCCCGGCACGACGGGGACGATCGGCACGCTGACGATCGGCGGCAACGGCGTGCTCGCCTCGGGCACCAACCTGCTGATCGATCTCGGGCCGAACGGTACGTCGGACAAGCTCGCCTTCGCCGCGACGACGTTCAACGCGGCGGGCGTGGCGACCAACGGCATCGCCAATCTCGGCGGTCGCGTCGGTTTCGCGCCGGCCACCGGTCAGACGATCCGGTACAACGACCTGTACACGATCGTGACCGCGCAGGGTGGCATCACCGGCAGCTTCGCCGCTGCGACGCCGCTCAGTGCGATCCTGACGCCGAGCTATGTCTATAGCGCCAACGCGGTGCAGGTCCGGATCCTCGCGGGTCAGTACCGGAACGTCGTGGCCGCGACGCCGGTGCAGTCGGCCTATGCCGGGCTGCTCGACCAGAACCGTTCGAACTATGCGGCGCTGAGCAACGTCTATGGTTCGCTCGACCTGCAGAACGCGGCGACGATCCGCTCGACGCTGGAGGGCCTCGCACCGCGGGCGGAAACGCTGAAGTCGAGCCTCGGCGTCGCGTCGATCGACACGATGTCGCGCTTCTACCGGGATCATATCGCGCAGATCGATACGCGTGGCGGGCTCGGCGGTACGCTCGCGTTGATCGGCAAGCCGGTCCAGGTCGCCTCGCTGATGGCGAGCGACCTTCCCGGCGGGCAGGACACGATGAGCGACTCGAGCGGCACCGTGTTGCAGCAGGGTCGTCTGCCCGACGACATGAGCGGCTTCATCGCGGGTGGCTATGTCGACGGCAAGAGCCGGTCGATGCCGGGGACAAATCCGTTCGGCGGGCATGACAAGTTCGACGGCTATTTCGCGGCTGTGGGGCTTGAGAAGCAGGCTGGCGAGGGTGGCGTGATCGGCTTCTCGTTCTCGTACACCAACACCGACGGCACCACCGGCGGGATCGCGCAGCGCGCGAAGGGCGAGCTGTTCCAGGGCACGCTGTACGGCAAACTGGAGACCGCATCGGGGATCATCCTCGATACGCAGTTCAGCGCAGGCGCGTTCGTCGCCAAGACCGATCGCACCGTCGGCTTCGTCGGCACCAACTACCGCCTGCGTGGCACTGACAATGCGTTGACCGTCGTCAGCGAGGTCGGGCTCGGCAAGGCGTTCGACCTGTCGATGCTCAAGGTCGGCCCGCGCGTGTCGATGCGCGCCAGCCATATCGGCTTCGGCAAGTCGATCGAGAATGGCGGCGGACCGGCTTTGTTCGTCGATCGCGACAGCTTCGACAGCCTGCAGGGTCGCGCCGGGCTGGTGCTCGGCGGCAGTGGTTCGTTCCGGCCTTATGCCGCCGCGAACTACGTCCACGACTTCCAGTCGACGCCGGGCGTGTTCGGTGCGAACTTCGTCGGTGGGATCGGTCCGAACGCGCTGTTCGGGTTGGCCGGGCAGGACAAGAACTGGGGCGAGATCAGCGCCGGGCTGACGCTGGTCGGCGACAGCGTCGACATCTCGGTCGGTGCGGACACCACCGTCGAGCGCAAGGACGTGTCGAACCAGTCGTACAAGGGCTCGATCAAGATCCGCTTCTGATCGGGAGCAGTTCCAGATCGTTGGAATGGCGAAAGGGTCATCCGCTCATGCGGGTGGCCCTTTTTCGTATTCGCGGCCGAGCCTGCTGGAGATCCGGGGAACCGGGCGCTTCTAGGGCGTGGCCATCCCTAAGTCCGTCATCCTAACGAAAGTCAGGATCCAGAGCCACAATGGACGGTCCTCCGTTACCCTGGATCCTAACTTTCGTCAGGATGACGGAGGGGGAAGCGCGCGTGGACGACCTATCGTACCGCGTCGCTAGCGATGGCCGGGCTGCCGTCGGACCAGGTCGACTGGGTAGTGCCACATCAGGCTAACGCGCGCACCGCGAACGTCCGCCGTCCAAAACTCAACATGCAAAACGCGCAATTGACTGCCTAAGCAATGGTTGCCATGGCAACGATATGACGTTCTACACCAAATCGGAATTCGGGCCGGACTGTTCGCTCGGCTACCTCGCGCGGCGGATCCATCAGATCGGGCAGAGCCTGATCGAGCCGGTGTTCGCGGCGGAGAACATGTCGGGCACGCAATGGTCCGCGCTGATGTCGATCATGGCCGGTCGCGCGGCGACGTGTGCCGACCTCGCGCGCGATATTTCGCACGACAAGGGTGCGACGACGCGGCTGGTCGACGCGATGGAGCAGAGCGGCTGGGTCACGCGGTCGCGCGCGAGCGACGACCGGCGGGTGCTCAATCTCGAGCTGACGCCCGACGGCGAGGCGGTCGCGATCCGGTGTCGCGATAGGATCATCGAATACTGGAACACCCTGCTGACGGGCTGGGACCGCGCCGAGATCGAGAAGCTGATCGAGCTGATGCAGAAACTCCGCACGACGCTGGACGACGCTCTGACCGAAGGACGCCGCGCATGAAGATTGGCACTGCCCTGGCCCCGATCACGGTGGCGGGGCTGCTCGCGGGATGCGCGATCCCGGCGTCGAAGACCGTCGTGGAGCCGGTATCGGCCAATGCGTTGGGGCTGGCTCCGGACGCCGCGCCGGTGATCGCGTCCGACTGGTGGCGGTCGTTCGGCGATCCGCAGCTTGATCGGCTGGTGCGCGATGCGGTCGCGGGCAGCCCGTCGCTCGACGCGGCGCTGGCACGGGTCGCGCAGGCGCAGGCGGTGTTGTCGACGCGGCGTGCGGACAATGGCCCCGACGTGACGCTCGATGCGCAGGAGCAACTCGCGCGGCTAAGCGGTCGCTATACGATCCCGCCGCCCTATGCCGGGTCGACGCGGTTCGTCGGGTCGACCGCAGCGAACCTCAGCTGGAACCTCGATCTGTTCGGGCGTCAGAAGGCCGCGATCGAGGGCGCGCGGGCGTCGGTGCGCGCGGCTTCGCTCGATGTCGCAGCGGCACGGATGGCGCTGTCGGGGGCGGTCGTGCAGACCTATATCGATCTCGAACGCGCCGAGGCGCAGGCGGGTATTGCGCAGCGTACGATCGCGACGCGGCAGAATTCGCTGAAACTGGTGAACGTGCGGATCCGCAACAACCTGGCGAGCAAGCTCGACGCGCAGGCCGCGACGACTCTGCTGGCGCAGGCGCGGCAGGCGTTGCTGCGTGCGCAGGCGGCGCAGGTGCTCGCGAAGAACGCACTGGCGGCGCTGGCCGGGCGTGGTGCGGATTATCCGGCGACGATCGGTGCGACCGCGTTGCGGCTCGATGCGGCGCTGCCGTTGCCGAAGACCGTGCCGGCCGACCTGCTCGCGCGGCGTGCCGATATCGCAGCGGCGCAGGCGCGGATCGAGGCTGCGGCCGCCGGGCGTCAGGTTGCGCGGAAAGCGTTCTATCCGAACGTCAATCTGGCGGCGCTCGCGGGATTCCAGGCGGTCGGGCTCGGCAATCTGTTCTCGCTCGATGCGGGCACGGTAGGCGTCGGGCCGGCGGTCCATCTGCCGATCTTCGACAATGGCCGGTTGAAGGCGGACCTCGCGGGCGCGACCGCCGCGCTCGATCTGGCGACCGCGGATTATAACGACCGGGTGATCGGCGCGGTGCGCGAGGCGGGCGACGCGGTTGCGCGGATCGGGGCACTTGACGCCGACCGTCAGCGGCAGCGCGAGGTGGTGCGCGGCTATGCCGAGACCGGGCGGCTGAACGCGATCCGCGTGTCGAGCGGCCTCGATAGCCGGCTCGATCTGGTCGACAACGACGTCCGCACGCTGGCCGCCGAACAGGCCGATGCCGACCTCGCCGCCGATGCCGCGCAACAGCGCGTGCAGCTCGTGCTGGCGCTGGGTGGTGGTTATGATTTTCAGGGGATGATGCGATGACCGATACGCAAACGCCGGCGCCCGCCGCGGCTCCGACGGGCAATCCGCGCGCACGCAAGCGCGCGCTGACGATCCTCGGCGTGGTCGTCGTGATCGGTGCGATCGTGTGGGCGGTGTTCCACTTCCTGCTGGCGGCGCCCGAGCAGGAGACCGACGATGCCTATGTCGCGGGCGACGTGGTGGCGATCACCGCGCGCGATCCGGGACAGGTGACCGCGATCCATGCCGACAACACGCAGGTCGTGAAGGCGGGCCAGCCGCTGATCGACCTCGACGCCGCGACCTCCGATGTCGGTGTGGCATCGGCGGAGGCGGAACTCGCACGGGCGGTGCGGGCGACGCGGTCGGACTTCTCGAAGGTGAACGAGACCGGGGCCGCAGTCGTGCAGGCGGAGGCCGAACTGGCGCGCGCGCGGAACGATCTCGCGCGCCGTCGTGGTGCGGCCGCCGAGGGCGCGATCTCGGGCGAGGAGCTGAGCCATGCCGCGGACCAGGTGAAGGTCGCGAGCGCGACGCTGCAACTCGCGCGGAGCCAGCAGGCGCAGTCGCGCAACGGCGTGGTCGGCACCACGGTGTCGAACAATCCGGCAGTGCTGGCGGCGATCGCGGCCTATCGTCGCGCGGCGATAACGCGGAGCCACATGCACGTCGTCGCGCCGATCGATGGTGTGGTCGCGCAGCGTACGGTGCAGCTTGGGCAGCAGGTTTCGGCGGGGCTACCGCTGATGGCGGTGGTCCCGCTCGACCGGGTGTGGGTCGATGCGAACTTCCGCGAGACGCAGTTGCGCGATCTGCGGATCGGGCAGGCGGCGACGGTGACGGCGGACATGTACGGGGATGACCTGGTGTATCATGGCCATGTCGTCGGGTTGGGCGCGGGTAGCGGGAATGCGTTCGCGCTGCTGCCGCCGCAGAACGCGAGCGGGAACTGGATCAAGATCACGCAGCGCGTGCCGGTGCGGATCGCGCTCGACAAGGGTGAGCTGCGGCGCAATCCGTTGCGGGTCGGGCTGTCGGTGAACGCGATCGTCGATACCGCCGACAAGTCGGGGACGATGGTCGGACGGCCCGCGGTGGCGGCGTACAAGGGGCTGGCGACCGGGCAGGGGGATGCCGCGGTCGATGCGAAGATCCGCCAGATCATCGCGGCTAACCGGTGATGATTTTGCGGTGGCCATTACTCCGGTGCGGTCCTGTTCTCCTTGTTCTCCCGCGAAGGCGGGAGCCCAGTCTGGGTCCCCGCCTTCGCGGGGAAACAGGGAACGGGCCGTCTGCTTTGTTGGGGCCACCCCCCCGGCGGAGGCCGGGGCCCAGTTGGAGAGGTGGTCGTAACGGCGTGCTGCCTTCCGTTAGGCTCGTCCCCCAACTGGGCCCCGGCCTTCGCCGGGGTGGGGGCTTGGTCGAGGCTCATCGGTCCGAACGGAGTGCCACCTGATGGCAGCCCCCTCCGGCGCCGGTCCCGCCCCGCTCGTCGGCGGCTCGCTCGCGCTCACCGCATTCGCGCTCGCGCTCGGCACCTTCATGCAGGTGCTCGACACGACGATCGCCAACGTGTCGCTCCCCACCATCGCCGGCAATCTCGGCGTCTCAAGCGACAACTCCACCTGGATCGTCACCGCGTTTGCGGTCGCCAACGGGGTCGCGGTGCCGCTGACCGGCTGGCTGATGGGCCGGTTCGGCGTGGTGCGGACGTTCTGCGTGTCCGTGTTCCTGTTCACGATCGCGTCGTTCCTGTGCGGGATCGCGTGGGACCTGCCCTCGCTGATCGGCTTCCGCATTCTCCAGGGCGCGGTATCCGGACCGATGATCCCCGGCAGCCAGGCGCTGCTGATCGCGATCTTCCCCGTCCACAAGCGCTCTACCGCGCTCGGCATCTGGTCGATGACGACCTTGGTCGCGCCGATCATGGGACCGATCCTCGGCGGCTACATCTCCGACAATTATCACTGGAGCTGGATTTTCCTGATCAACGTGCCGTTCGGGATGTTCTGCGCGTTCGTGTGCTGGAACAAGCTCGGCAAGCGCGACACGCCGACGCGGAAGCTGCCGATCGATCAGGTCGGGCTGATCCTGCTGGTGATCTGGGTCGGTGCGCTGCAGATCGTGCTCGATCTCGGCAAGAACGACGACTGGTTCGCCGCGGACCGGATCGTCATCGCCGCGGTGGTCGCCGCGATCGGCTTTGTCGGCTGGATCATCTGGGAGCTGACCGACGCCAACCCGGCGGTGAACCTGTCGCTGTTCAAGAGCCGCAACTTCACGATCGGCACGATCGCCTTCTGTCTCGGCTATGCGGTGTTCTTCGCCAACACGCTGCTGCTGCCGCTGTGGTTGCAGACGCAGCTCGGCTACACCGCGACCTGGGCGGGGCTGGTCGCCGCACCATCGGGCGCGGTGGCCGTGATCCTGACGCCGTTCGTCGCGCGGCTGAGCGGCAAGATCGACGCGCGCATCCTCGCCACGGTGGCGTTCGCGTCGTTCGGCTACTCCTATTACCTCCGCTCGGGCTACACGACGGGTGCGAGCTTCTACGACCTGATGCTGCCGCTGATGGTGCAGGGGATCGCGATGAGCACGTTCTTCCTCGCGATGCTGACGATCTCGCTCGACCGTATCCCGGCGGAGCGGCTGCCGTCGGCGACGGGGATCTCGAACTTCGCGCGCATCACCTCGGGCAGCTTCGCCGCGTCGATCATCACGACCGCCTGGGATCGTCGTGAGACGCTGCATCAGAGCCGGTTGTCGGAAGCGATCGGCACCGGTTCGCCGTACCAGATGGCGCAGGGTGCGCTGACTCGGATGGGGCTGACCGACGTGCAGGCGGCGGGCGCGATCACGCGGCAGATGGTGGCGCAGGCGTATCTGCTCGCGTCGACCGACCTGTTCCGCGTCTCGGCCTGGCTGTGCCTCGCGATGGTCATCATCGTCTGGTTCACGCGACGCGCCAGTCCGCCGCAGGGACCGATCGCGGCGGATTGATCGGTCGCTTGTCGTTTTCTTACGACCGGCAGGCGGTCGTACGATTTCTCGCCATTAGAAACGTTATCGCAACCACTTGGCCCCTAACGCTGCATTTACCAGATACGAAATGCCTGTGGGGGGCCAGATACCATGATGATCAAGAACACCGCTTTGCGGATCGCTGCCGTATGCCTTTTTTCGAGCGCTGCGCCCGCCTGGGCCGGTGCGCCGGTGACCTGCATACAGTCCATCAGCAAGCCACGACTGGTGTGCGACGAGGGGGCCTGCATCCGCGTATCGGTCAGGGACCTGTGCGAGGCGGTTCGCGCATCCTATCCGGTCAAGCGACGTAACCTCAAGCCGCTGCGCACCGAGGCGAACCCGGTCCGCGACGAACTGACGCTGCTGATCGCGAGCGTCAGCTGACCAGGGCGAATGCGGCGCCGGGAACGGCGACCGCCAAGCCGGTCGGGGCGAGCGTCCCGTCCGGCAGGATATCGAGCACCGTGACGCGGTGATCGCGTTCGTGGACGACGACCATCCGGCGCTCGTCCTGCGACATCATGAAGAACCGCGGCGACAGGCCACCGCTGGCGACATGCTGGATCGGTGTCGCGTCGCCGTGCGGATCGAGCGCGAAGACGGCGATGCTCTCATGGCCGCGATTGGACACGTACAGCCGATCGCCGGCGGCATTCGCGCGGATATGCGCGACGATATTCGCACCGTGCCACGCGGGCGGAAGCGTCGACAGCGTGGCGCGTTCGCTGAGGCCGGTATCGTCGGCGTCCAGGACCACCAGGGTGTTCGTCAGTTCGCAGGCGAGATACGCCGTGCGCGGGTGACGCGGGTGGAACAGCATATGGCGCGGGCCAGACCCCGGCGGCGCGGCGAACGCGGTGTACGGCGTGCCGAAAATCCCTCGTTCCGCGTCGAACGGGAATGCCAGTACTTCATCCGTGCCCAGGTCCGTGACGTACAGCGTCCGGTTGTCCGGGCCGAAGCCGACCCAATGCGCGTGCGGCGAAAGCTGGCGTTCGGGATTAGGCCCGCTGCCGCTGTTGGCGTGCACGAAGGGCGGGGCGATCGGCAGTCCGCCGGCATCCAGCCGGTACAACGCGACGCTGCCGCTCATGTAGTTGGCAACCGCGACCCAGGATTGCGTAGCGTCGAGCGCGACGTGGCAGGGCGCCGCGCCGCCGGTCGTGACTTGCGCGAGACGACGCCACTCCCGGTCCGCGTACCGGTGTACGCCGAGGGTCCCGTCGTCGCGCTCGTCGACCAGATAGTGCAGATCGAACCGCGACGCGTACGCGCCGAACGAGGCGTTCGATGCGTCAAGATAGGCAGCGCCGATCGCCAGTCCATCGTCGTGATCCAGCAGCGGATAGAGACCGGCCCCGCCACCGCCGGTATAGGTCCCGATCCAGCGGCAGTCGTTGAAGGCAGGCGACGTCTCGGGTTCGATCATGCCGCCGTCCCTAACGCCGTTTCGCGGCACCGTCACACGCCGACCGCCCGTCGACGTTCAGACCCTCAACAGCCCGATCAACTGCTCGCGGTACAGCAGGGCCAGCTCTTCGTGCATCCGGGCGACGCCGGCGTTCGGCGCGCGGCGGGCGAGGACGGACTGGTCGTCCATACGGCGCTCGATCACGGAAGGCGGCGGAAGCATATCCATCTCCGCCCGTGTTGGACCCGTTATGTTGCGGTCGAATTTCGCGAGACGGTTAACGCCCTGCAATTCCGTACCAAAAGCGCGTTTCCCGGGCTGGCGTTGCCGTCGGCCTTGGCCTACCGCGACACCATGGGCGATCTGGATAGACTGGTTCCTTCGGGGATCATCGAGCAATGGGTCTATCACCTGCGACGGCAGCGTTCGCGGGCGACGGACGCGATATGGCTGATAGAACAGGGCTTTACCCTGCATGACGGCCAGGACGGCGTACCGCAGCACGATGCGACCGCCCGCTGGCGCGCCGAGCAGGAAACCGTCGTCGAGGAAGTGACCGCGTTGCTGGCGCTGTACGACGGCATCAACCTGGGCAAGGCGGATATCGCCTGAGCCGAGGCGTCATGCCGGTGCCTTATGTGGCGTCGCCGTAGCTCTCGCGCATCAACCAGCCGGTATGCTGCAACGACGAACTCTTCGGCGGTTCGGCGTCGGGCATGTCCGCGACCAGTTCGGCCGACGCCGCGAGTTGCAGATGGTTCTCGCTCAGCAGCAAATGCGCCGCGCGACCCGCGTCCGACTGCGAACGGCGAGCGAGCGCCTTTTCCTGCTCGGCCCGATCCTGATGATACTGGACCTGCGCACGCCACGCTTCCGCGTTCGCAGTCGGTAGAGTGTTGTCGTTCATGATGATCTCCATCGGCATGACCGGATTGATGCGTTTTAGTTTCTCGCTTGTTGCAGAAGGTGGTTAATGCGTCGGTCCGGTCGTCAAACGGGCTTGGGCGCGCCCTGCCAGCCGCCACCGAGTGCGCGGAACAGGTCGACTTGCGCGCCTGCAATACGCGCGTTGGCAGCCGCGAGGTCGGTGTCGGTATCCGCCAACGTACGCTCGGCGTCGAGGACGTCGAGGAAGTCGATCTGGCCTTCGCGCTGGCGGGCGCGGGTGATGCGGGCGGCGGTCGCGGCGTTGTCGTGCGCGGACTGGAGTTGCGTGCGGCGATCGAGTTCGCGGGCGTAGTTCGACAGCGCGGTCTCGGTTTCCTCGAGTGCGGTGAGGACGCTGCCATCGAAATTGGCGAGTGCGCCACGCGAGTCCGCCTCGGCGCCGGCGATCCTCGCGCGCGCGGCGGACTGGTTGAGCGACCAGTTCAGGAGTGGTCCTAGCAGCCAGCGGATTGGGCCGCCCGTGAAGATGTCGCCAACGCTAAGCGCGGTCGAGCCGATTGATCCACCGAGCGAGATCTGAGGATAGAGCTGCGAGGTCTGGACGCCGATCCGCGCGGTGGCGGCGGCCAGCCGACGTTCGGCGGCGTGGACGTCGGGGCGGCGTGCGAGCAGCGCCGCGCCGTCGCCGATCGGGATCGGCTGATCGAGGCGGGGCGTGGTGGTGCGCGCGCCGGCGGTTGCGGGCAGGTCCTGCGGGGTGCGGCCGGTGAGCGTGGCTAAACGGAAGAGTGCGGCTTGGCGCTCGGCCTCGATCTGCGGAATGTTGGCGGCGCGCTGGTCGCGCAGGGCTGCGATCCGGACCTGGTCGAGGCGGGCTGCACGACCGGCGTCGACGCGCTTGCCGGTCAGCGTATTCGACTTGTCGAGCAGGTCGACGATCCGCCGGGCGACCGCCAGGCGTTCGGCGGACGAGGCTGCGTCGACATAGGCGCGCGTGGTGGCGGCGACGATCGAGACGCGGACGGCGTCCGCATCGGCCTGCGCGGCGCCGACGTCACCGCGAGCGGCTTCGACGTTGCGGCGGACTCGGCCGGCGAGATCGACCTCGTAGCTGACGGCCAGGCCTACGTCGTAGGTGGCGCGCTCACGGTCGAGACCGGGCAGGTTCTGGAGTTGCGAGGTGCGGGCGTAGTTGCCGCTCGCGCCCGCGTTCACCTGGGGTTCGCGGTCGGTCTTCGCGCCGCGCAACGACGCGCGGGCGCTGTCGAGCCGCGCGACGGCGACGCGGAGATCGGTGTTCGCTGCCAATGCATCCGCGACGAGGCTGTCGAGGACCGGGTCGCGGTACATCCGCCACCAGTCATTATCTGGCGCGGTCGTGACAGTCGCAGTATTCGCGGTGACGAACGACGCCGCCGCTTTGGGTGGGGTGATCGGCGCGACATAGTCGGGGCCGGCGGCGCATGCGGCGAGCGTCAGCGCCGAGAGGCTCGCGAGGAGGGCGGACTTCATGATGCTGGTCCTATTCGGCTGGCTGAAGGGTCGCGGCTGGGGCTGGACGGCGGCGTTCGAACCGCAGCGCCAGCGCCCGTGCGACGACATAGAAGGTGGGGGTGAAGAGCAGCCCGAACCCGGTCACGCCGATCATCCCGAAGAACACCGCGGTCCCGAGCGCCTGGCGAAGTTCCGCGCCGGCACCGGTCGCGATCACCAGCGGCACCGCGCCGAGGATGAACGCGAAGCTCGTCATCAGGATCGGCCGCAACCGGTCCTTCGCCGCGCGGACTGCGGCCTCGACGGGGGTGAGGCCGTCCTGTTCCTCGGCCTGCTTGGCGAACTCCACGACCAGGATCGCGTTCTTCGCGGCGAGCGCAATCAGCACGACCAGGCCGATCTGCGTGAGGACGTTGTTGTCCATGCCCCGCAGGTTCACGCCGGTCATCGCCGCCAACAGGCACATCGGCACGATCAGGATGATCGCGAGCGGCAACGTCAGGCTCTCGTACTGCGCGGCGAGCACGAGGAAGACGAACACCACCGCCATGCCGAAGACGAGCGCGGCGGTGCTGCCGGCGGCCTTTTGCTGGTAGGCAATGCCGGTCCATTCATGCGCATAGCCCGCGGGCAACGACGCATCGGCAAGCTTCTCCATCGCGACCAGCGACTGGCCGGACGAATAGCCCTTGGCGGTGTCCCCATCGACCTCGACCGCGGGGAACAGGTTGTAGCGGACCACGCGGTACGGGCCGGTCTTGTCCTTGAACGTCGAGACCGAGCCGACCGGGACCATCTGGCCCGAGTTGGAGCGCGTCTTGAGGTTGGCGATGTCCGCGGTGGTATTGCGGAACGGTGCGTCCGCCTGCGCGGTGACGCGGTAGGTGCGACCCAACAGGTTGAAGTCGTTGACGAATGCCGAGCCGAGATAGACCTGCAACGCCTCGAACACGCGCTCCGGGGGGACGCCGAGGAGGTTGGCCTTGGCGCGGTCGACGTCGGCGAAGATGCGCGGCGTGGCGGTGTCGAAGAACGTGTATATCTGGGCGAGACCCTTGGTCTGGTTCGCCTGGCCGATCAGTGCGTAACTCGTCTTGCCGAGGTCGGCGTAACCGTGGCCGCCCTGGTCCTGCACCATCAGGCGATAGCCGCCGGCCGAGCCGATGCCCTGGATCAGTGGTGGCGGGACGATCAGTAGGCGCGCTTCGGTGATGTCGCCGGTCGCCTTCTGCGATTCCGCCATGATGCTGGCCAATGTGACGCCGAGCTTCTTGCGTTCCTCGAAGCTCTTGAGCGGGATGTACGCGGCGGCAGAGTTGGGGGCGAGCGTCTGCGACGGACCGTCGAAGCCCGCGAGCATGACCGCGCCCTTGACGCCGGCGAGCGGCAGGATGCGTTTCGCGACCTTCTGCATGACGGCATCCGTGCGCTCGACCGACGAGCCGGGCGGAAGTTGGATGACGGTCAGGAAGTAGCCCTGATCCTGCGCGGGCACGAAGCCCGATGGCGTGATCGTGAACACGCCGACCGTGACCGCGATCAGCGCGGCATAGGCGATCATCATCCGGCGCGGCGCGGTGACTAGGCGCGCGGTGAGGCGGGCATAGCTCTCGCTCATCCGCTCGAACCCGCGGTTGAAGGCGTCGCCGGCGCGTCGAACGGTACGGGTCAGGCGGTTGCCCGAGTCCGCGGGGGCAGTCGGCTTGAGCAGCATCGCGGCGAGTGCCGGCGACAGCGTCAGCGAGATCAGCAGCGAGATGATCGTCGCGGTCGAGATCGTCACCGCGAACTGGCGGTAGAACGCGCCGGAGAGGCCGGTGAGGAACACGGTCGGGATGAACACCGCGCACAGCACGAGCACGATCGCGACGAGCGCGCCCGACACTTCGTCCATCGACGTACGCGCCGCCTCCAACGGGGAGAGCCCGTGCTCGAGGTTGCGCTCGACATTCTCGACCACGACGATCGCGTCATCGACGACGATGCCGATCGCGAGGACGAGGCCGAACAGCGACAGGTTGTTGAGGCTGTACCCGGCGGCGGCGAGCACCGCGAAGGTGCCAATCAGCGAGACCGGGATCGCGACGATCGGGATGATCGCCGCGCGCCACTTCTGCAGGAAGACGAGGATGACGAGCACGACGAGGACCATCGCTTCGAAGAGCGTGTGCTTCACCGCGTCGATCGACTGCGCGATGAACTCAGTCGGGTTGTAGATGACCTTGTATTCGAGGCCCTTGGGGAAGCGCTTCGACATGCTTTCCATCTCGGCGGTGACGGCCTGCGCCGCGCCGAGCGCGTTCGAGCCGGGACGCTGGAAGACCGCGGCGATGACCGTGGGCTTGCCGCTGAGATAGGTATTCGCGCCGTAATCCTGCGCGCCGAGTTCGACACGCGCGACGTCCGAGACGCGGACCTGGCGGCCTTGCGCGTCGGTGCGGATCACGACGTCCGCGAACTGCTTCGGATCGGTCAGGCGGCCTTGGGTTTCGACGTTCAACTGGAACGCGCTGTTGCCCTTGTCATAGGGCGGCTGGCCGAGTGTACCGGCAGCGACCTGGACGTTCTGCGCACGCAGAGCGGCGACGATCTCGCCGGCGGTGAGGTCGAGTGCGGCGGCGCGGCCGGGATCGATCCAGACGCGCATGGAGTAATCGCGCGCACCGAACAGCTGCACGTCGCCGACGCCGTCGATACGGCTGAGGCGATCGCGGACCTGGGTCAGCGCGTAGTTGGAGATATAGCCGCGGTCGAGCGAGTTGTCGGGCGAGACGAGGTTCACCACCATCAGGAAGTCGGGCGACGTCTTGCGCGTCACCACGCCGAGACGCTGGACGTCTTCGGGCAGGCGCGGGACGGCGACGGCGACGCGGTTCTGGACGAGCACCTGCGCGGCGTCGAGGTTGGTGCCGATCTTGAAGGTGACGGTGATCGTCACCTTGCCGTCACCGGTCGATTGCGACGACTGGTACAGCATGTTGTCGACGCCGTTGATCTCCTGCTCGATCGGCGCGGCGACGGTTTCGGCGACCGTCTCGGCGGAGGCGCCGGGATACGTCGCGCTGACGGTGACGGTGGGGGGGACGATGTCGGGATATTGCGACACCGGCAGCGTCATGTAGGCGATCGCGCCGACGATCGTGATGATCACCGCGATCACGCCCGCGAAGATCGGCCGGGTGATGAAGAAGCGCGAGAAGCGCATGGGAATTTCCTCGGTAGAGGGAGGCGGGCACGCGCCAACACCACCCCGGCGGAGGCCGGGGCCCAGTTGGGCGAACCGCAATAATTACATCGAAACGCTATCCCACCTGGGCCCCGGCCTTCGCCGGGGTGGTGGTTACTTGGCGAGCGTGGCTTCACCCGAGATGGGCTGGACCGAGGCGGGCGCAGTCGTACCCGAGGCAACTACAATCCGGCCGACCTTCGGCGCGACGGTCGCGCCGGGCATCGCCATCTGCGTACCCTGGATGATGATCCGGTCGTTCGGCCCGATCCCCGAGCGCACGATCCGCAGGCCATCGACCACCGGTCCGAGTTCGACCGGCTTCTGGCTCACGACGTTCTTCGCATCGATCGTCAGTAGAACCTTCCGAGCCTGATCGGTCTGCACCGCGTCGTCTGGCACCAGCAGGGCCTGCCGCGTGCCCGCACTCGCGAGGCGCATGTTGCCGAACATCCCCGGCGTCAGGAAATACCCCGGGTTGGCGAGCACCGCGCGACCACGGATCGTGCCCGACCGCTGGTCGAGCCCGTTGTCGGTGAAGTCGAGCTTCCCCTTCCAGCGATGCTCGGTCTCGTCCTGCAACTGGATCTCGACCGCCGCCGGGGTCGCACCCGGCTGACGCGCGCGCTGCGTCTTGAGGTACAGCGCCTCGGAGCCATCGAACGTGAAGTAGATCGGGTCGAGCGCGTTGATCGTCGTCAAGACCGTGCCGCCGGTGCCTTCGCCGCCCGCGACCTGGTTGCCGGCATCGACACGGCGATCGGAAATGCGACCGCCGATCGGCGCGCGAACCTGCGTGAACCCGACGTCCAAGGCGCGAGCGCGTTCGCGAGCCTGTGCCGCGGCGAGTGCGGCCTGCGCTGCTTCGAGCCGACCGCGAAGGGCGTCGACTTCGCCGGCCGAGACCGCCTCGTCGGCGACCAGTCGCTGTGCGCGACCAAGATCGGTACGGGCGAGCGACAGAGCGCTGCGTGCACTCGCGACGTTGGCGTGTGCCTCGGCCAGAGCTGCGGCGGACGGGCGGGAGTCGATCGTGAAGAGCAACTGGCCCTTGCTGACGATCTCACCGTCGCGGAAGTGAATGCCGGTGACTTCGCCCGCGACGCGCGGGCGGATCTCGACGGTGCGGCTCGGTGCGAACCGGCCGACATAATCGTCCCACTCGCTGACCTGTCGGACGAGCGGCGAGGCGACCGTGACGGAGGCGGGCGGGGGTGCCGCCATTGCCGCATCCGGGTGATCGAACAGCTTCACGCCGACCGCGCCGAGCAGCGCGATCGGCACGAGCACCATTGCGCCGCGCTGCCATGCCGGCCGTCGGTGACGGTCCGCGGGCGGCGACGACACGACGTCGGCGTCGTTCGCGGCCGTGATCGTGGTAAGTTGGTTCACGCTGCGATGCTCCGCTTCTGCTGGATGCCGACGCGCATGCCGGTCACGCTCTCGACGAGCGTTTCGATCTGTGCCTCGGCAAAGCCGGCGGCGAGGAAGCCCTGGATCTCGGCCATCGGCAGCGCGAAACCGCGGCGCCAGGCGTACACGGCCATCCGCCGCAGCGCCTCGAGACGAGGGTCGGCGAGCCGCGACGCGGTGCTGAGCCCGAACAGGCTGCCCATTGCGCGCGACATGCGGCTCGGGCCGGACAGGCTACGCAAGGTGTCGCGCTTGGCGAGCGCGATGACGCTCCATTCCAGCGCGGAAAAGCCGGTCGGGGCAGGGGCGGCGACCGTCTGCGTGCGGCTGGTGACGGGCGAAGCGAACATGTTGTCGAGGTCGAGATAAGCCATGGGATTGTCCCCCTTGTAATCTTGGGCAAGCGCTGGCCTTCGTCGGTGGACGGTCCACCGACGTCAGCTGGTCGCGAGGCGTGCGCGGTCGTTGCCGGCACATCACCGTGCCGCGCTTGCCCGCTTGGAATTGTCGAAAATCAGGCCGAAGCCGTCTTAGGTTTGAACCGTGGTCATGGGTTGGTGTCCCCGGCTGCCCCATCCGAAGTAGGAGAGAGCTTCGATACCAGTCGGTATATAAACCTGACGTTCATCTAGTCAACAAGACTTTTGTACCGGCCGGTATTTTTTCCTGCGGCGCGGTAGAAACCGTGTCTATTTGGTTGGCCACATGAGCATGCTGGTCTCGACGAGCTGCTGGAGTTCGGTGCAGCTCGCGCCAGAGCCAGCCTGGATCGACAGCCCCTGCATGATGGCGAAGAGGTAGCGCATCAGCGCGTGCGACTCGAGGCGATCGGGGAACTCGCCCGCGGCCTTGGCTTCGTCGAACCGCTTCATCAGCGCGGCTTCGGACGACGCGCGGCGCTTGGCGACCTCGGCCTTGATCGGCTCGGCTTCGGCACTGCAGGCGACGCTGCTGATGACGCTCAGGCAGCCCTTGGGGTCGCACGTGCTCATCTGCATCTGAAGCGCACCCCGGAGCAGGTTTTCCGCTACGGCACGCGCGGTCGGCGCGTCGAGCGCGGACGTCATATAGGCGAGCTTCTCGCGCTCGTAGAGGTCGAGCGCCTTGTGAAACAGCGCCTCCTTGTTGCCGAACGCGGCGTACAGGCTTGGCTTGGTGATCTTCATCTCGGCGGTCAGTTCCGCCATCGATGCGCCTTCGTAACCGTTACGCCAGAACACGCGCAACGCACCCGCCAGTGCCTGGTCGAGATCGAACTCGCGGGGGCGGCCCTTGGGGGCGGTGAGCGTGCAAAGCCTATTCATACCGTTCGGTATATAGTGAGAGCGCGCAAAAGGTCCAGTGACTGGAATATGTTGCCGGGGACGCTCACCGACCGACCGCGGTGTAGGCGAACCCGGCCTGTTCGACGTCGGCGCGCTGATAGACGTTGCGCAGGTCGACCATCACCGGCCCGGCCATCACGCGCTTCAACCGCGCGAGATCGAGCGCGCGATAGGCATCCCATTCGGTCACGATCACGACCGCGTCGGCACCCTCGGCCGCGTCATAGGCGTCGGTGCAGTAGACGAGGTCGGGCATCATCGCCTTGGCGGGCGCCATGCCTTCGGGATCGTGCGTGCGGACCGTCACGCCGGCGTCCGCGAGCGCGGTCGCGATCGCGAGACTCGGGGCGTCGCGCATGTCGTCGGTGTTGGGCTTGAACGTCAGGCCGAGCAGCGCGACCGTCTTGCCGCGGGGATTGTCGCCGAGCGCGTGCAGGACTTTACGGCCCATCGCGCGCTTGCGGCTGTCGTTCACCTTCACGACGGCTTCGACGATGTGGACCGGCGTGTCGTAATCCTCGGCCGTCTTGAGCAGCGCCAGCGTATCCTTGGGGAAGCACGAGCCGCCATAGCCCGGCCCGGCGTGGAGGAATTTCTTGCCGATCCGGTTGTCGAGCCCGATCCCGCGCGACACGTCCTGCACGTCGGCACCGACCGCTTCGCACAGGTCGGCGATCTCGTTGATGAAGGTGATCTTGGTCGCGAGGAACGCGTTCGCCGCGTATTTGATCAGCTCCGACGTGCGGCGACCGACGAACAGGATCGGCGATTCGTTGAGATAGAGCGGACGATAGACGTCGCGCATGACCTGCTTGGCGCGCTCGTCCTCGGTACCGATGACGATGCGGTCGGGGCGCTTGAAGTCACCGATCGCGGCGCCTTCGCGGAGGAATTCGGGGTTCGAGACGACCGCTACGTCGACGTCCGCACGCTTCTCGCGGAAGATCGCCTCGACTCGGTCGCCGGTGCCGACGGGGACGGTCGACTTGGTCACGACCACGGTCGGTCCGGTGACCGCGGCGGCGATCTCCTCGGTTGCGGCGAACACGTAGCTGAGGTCGGCATGGCCATCGCCGCGCCGCGACGGCGTGCCGACCGCGATGAAGATCGCATCGGCACCTGCGACCGCGCTGGCGAGATCGGTGGTGAAGCTCAGCCGGCCCGCGGCGACGTTCGACGCGACGAGCTGGTCGAGGCCGGGTTCGAAGATCGGCATGCGACCGGCGAGCAGCGCGTCGATCTTCGACTGGTCCTTGTCGACGCAGATCACGTCATGGCCGAAATCCGAAAAGCAGGCGCCGGACACCAGGCCGACATAGCCAGAACCGATCATCGTGATGCGCATGGACGTTCCTCGTAAAAGCCGCGCGACCTATCGTGAGTAATGCGCGCGCGTGCAAGCTGGAGAAGACCGACCGGTGTCGTTCGCGCTGTCTGCCCTGATGCTTTCGACGGTAGGCAACCTGCCACATTGCGCGCATCATTGTTCCGATAACGGAGGCGGATATGCGGACGACGATGGCAGGCTGGGTGTTGGTGGCGACTGTGATGTTCGGTTCCGCGCATAGGGTTGCGGCACAGCAGGCGGCGGCTCCGTCGTGCCCGACTACCGTCGCAGCCGAGTTCGCAGGATGGAGCAAGCCGGCTTCGGTCGCGCCGGGCGGGGTGCTTCCGATCGGCTCGCTGGGTCGGCTGGCGCTGAAGCCGTCGGCAGGGGTTTCGTTCGAGGTCACGCCGACAAAGGCATCCGCAGCTGACACGTTTTCCGGCGTGGTCCGGTTCGACGTCGCGAAGGCGGGGACATACCGCGTGGCGCTCGGCGGACCGGCGTGGATCGATGTCGTCCAGTCGCGCAAGGTGCTGACGTCGACTGCGCACGCGCATGGACCGGTCTGCTCGCCGGTGAAGAAGATGGTCGACTTCGCGTTGCCGGCGGGGCGCTATGCCTTGCAGCTATCGGGGGCGAAGACGGCCGAACTGTCCGTGTCGATCACGGCGATCCGCTGACCGGAGCGGCTGCAACCAAAGCCCGGTATGCCGGTTGAAACCACGACCGATAGTGCAACACAGGAGAGAGATGGTGGCGGACGACTTCAAGCAGGCAGTCGATGACGGTGCGAACGCGAGCAAGGCGGCAACCGACCGCGCGGCGGATGCGGCGAAGGGGGCGGCGGACACGATGCGCGAGAATGCCGGGAAGGCGCGCGATGCGTTCTCGGAGAAGGTCGTCGATCCGGCGCGGCGCGCGGGCGAGGCGATGAAGGAATCGGGCGGCAAGGTCGCCGAGGGTGGCGCGACGATCGGCAAGGCGATGATCGATCAGGCCGAGCAGAATGCGCGCGAGGCCTTCGCGGCGATGCGCGAGGCGGCGAGCGCCAGCGACCTGACCCAGGTGATGAAGATCCAGGGCGATTACCTGCGTGAGCAGAGCCAGCGCAGCATGAGCCAGGCACGCGAGATCGGCGAGCTGATCATGAAGTTCGGCAAGGACGCGGTCGCACCATTGCAGGGCGGCGGAATCAAGTAGGCCGACCGGCCGATACGCTACTCTTCGTTTCGGGTGGAGCGGCGTACGGACGAGCAAGAACGCCGCCGCTCCGATACGATGACGGAGCGGCGGCGGACCAGCCTCAACTATTTCCGGCTTAGACGAACAGGCCGACGAGCCAGTACGTGCCAGCGCCGATCAGCCCCGCGGCGGGCAGCGTTAGCGTCCAGGCTACGACGATGTTGCTGGCGACGTTCCAGCGGACGGCGGATAACCTCCGCGCGGCGCCGACGCCGACGATCGAACCGGTGATGGTGTGCGTCGAAGATACCGGGATGCCCCAGAAGGTCGCCGCGAACAGCGTGATCGCGCCGCCGGTCTCCGCGCAGAAGCCCTGCGCAGGGGTAAGGCGCGTGATCTTCGAGCCCATCGTGTGGACGATCCGCCAGCCGCCGGACAGCGTGCCGAGCGCCATTGCCGCTTGGCAGGACAGCACGACCCAGAGCGGCACGTGGAATTCGCCGCCGAGCAGGCCCTGCGAATAGAGCAGCACGGCGATGATCCCCATCGTCTTCTGCGCGTCGTTGCCGCCGTGACCGAGCGAGTAGAGCGCGGCGGAAATCAACTGGAGTTTGCGGAAGCGCTTGTCGACGCCGAGCGGGGTGAGCTTTAGGCTGGTCCAGGCGACGATCAGCACGAGAACGAGCGCGAGCATCAGGCCGATCGCGGGCGAGGCGAAGATCGCGAGGACGGTGGCGATGACGCCTTTCCAGACGATAGCGCCGAAGCCGACCTTGGCGATGCCGGCCCCCAGGAGCCCGCCGATCAGCGCGTGGCTGCTGCTCGACGGGATGCCGAGCACCCAGGTGATGACGTTCCACGCGATCGCGCCCATCAACGCGGCGAAGATCACCTGCGCGTCGATGACGTGCGCCTGGACTATGCCGGTGCCGACGGTCTGCGCGACGTGGAGGCCGAAGACGGCGAACGCGATGAAGTTGAAGAATGCGGCCCAGAGGACGGCGTATTGGGGTTTCAGGACGCGGGTCGAGACGACGGTGGCGATCGAGTTCGCCGCGTCGTGGAGGCCGTTCAGGAAGTCGAACAGCAGCGCGATGCCGATGAGGCCGATTAGGAGGGGGAGGGAGAGGATCATGCGGTTGCCGCCCTATCCGCTACCGCTTCACCCCCCCGGCGAAGGCCGGGGTCCAATTGGAAAGGTTGCAGCAACGGAACGCCGCCCTCAGTTATTGCCGTCCCCCAACTGGGCCCCGGCCTTCGCCGGGGGGGAGCACTTGCAGGGGAGCCGACTTCAAGCATGGTCGATGACCAGCCCCTGGATCTCGTTCGCGACGTCCTCGAAGCGGTCGACGATCTTTTCCAGGCTGCTGTAGATTTCGCGGTTGATGATGAAAGTCATCGGGTCCGCACTGATCTTCGAGGCCTGGAACAGCGCGCGCAGGCCCGTATCGTGGATGTCGTCGGCATGCCCCTCGATCTGGATCAGCCGCGCGGTCAGGTCATGCAGCCGCCCCGCATTGGTGCCGAGGGATCGCAGCAGCGGGATCGCCTCCGCGGTGATCCGCGCGGCCTCGACGATAATGCCGGCCATGTCGCGCATCTCGGGCGAGAATTCGGTGACCTCGTACAGCGCGATCGCGTTGGCGGTGCCGTTCATCTGGTCGATCGCGTCGTCCATCACGCCGATCAGGTCGGTGATCGCGCTGCGGTCGAACGGCGTCACGAACACGCGGCGGACGTCCTGCAACACCTCGCGCGTGATATCGTCGGCCTCGTGCTCGCGCTTGACGATCTCGGCGATCTGACCCTCGATCGAGCCTTCGCCGTGGAGCAGCCGTGCAAGCGCATCGGCACCGGCGACCAACGTCGCGGCATGCGCGTCGAACAGTTCGAAGAACCGTCCCTGCTTCGGCATCAGCGACTGGAACCAGCCCAGCATCGGAATTCTCCTTTTCGCACTCGTGCGTACGACGGGTAAGATACGTTGCGCGAACGACGCCGGGATCGGCGGCTCGCGGAAGGCGGCGATAAGCGCCTTCAGGCCGGGCTCATTGACAGCGTCTGCGGCGCGATCAAGCGTAAACCAGCGGGTGTCGCGCTGATGACGCTCGGGCCAGTCGTCGACCTGCTCGACGAATGCTAGCGGAAACACGGTGACGATCATGTCGCGGTAACGGCCGGTGCGGCGGCGTTTTCGGTACGCGAATTGCCCGACCGGAGACGGGCAGGGGATGCCGCGGATGCCGGCTTCCTCATAGGCCTCCTGTGCGGCGGCCTCGTGGCTGGCGAGACCCACGATGGGGTTTCCCTTGGGGATCACCCAGCGACCGGTATCGCGCGACGTGATCAACATCACGCGCGCATGTCCGGCCTCGTCGATGACATAGGGAAGTGCGCCGATCTGCTCGATGGTCAGGGTCCTTGCGCCCGCAGAAACGCGGGGAAAACGACGAGCTTATACCCGGTTTTTACGCAAGGATAGCGGCGCGGCGGAGAGTTTTCGGACCGTTACCGCGGGGCCATTTCTGTCCCATTGCCGGACGCCGCCCCCTTAACCACTTTTGCCACTGGTCGAATTGGTAAACGCGGCGTTAACGTTTGCATCATGACCAGACGCCTAGTCCTCACCAACGAAGCCGCCCGCCACCCGCTGCGCCGTTCGCTGCCGCCGCCGGTGATCGCGAGCACGAAGAACGACGATCAGGACGTGAAGCTCTTCCTGTTGAGCTTTGCCGCGTTTTTCACGTGCTTCTACAGCTTCATTTTCTGAGAGCGCCCGGCGTAATCCTCCCCTTGGCGGGGTAGGAGACTTAACCTCGAAGCGTCGGCAAACACCCGATCGCGTCGTCATCGCAGGCCCGGTGCAGCTTTTGCGCGAGCCATGCCGAGACGAGGCACATCGCCGCGACGAGGAACAGCATGTCCTCGGGCGTCACACCCATCGCGGTGATGCCGATGACGAGGATCGAGCCGATCGTCATCGCGCCCGAATTGACGACGTTGTTCGCCGCCACGGTTCGCGCGGTCTGGTCCTTCTCGACGGTCGTGGTCAGGAACGCGTAGAGCGGCACGACGAACATCCCGCCGGTGATCGCGATCGCCAGCAGCGTTGCCAGCACGGGGATTGCTCCGGGCTGATGGATGAAGCCGGCCCAGTCGTAATAATGTCCTGGAGCCGCGGGCGTCCAGTTGCGCGCCAGGAACGAGAACAGTACGACAAACCCTCCCATCGCGATCACCGACGCGGGCGAGAACTTCGCCGAGATGCGTCCACGCAGCATCGAGTTGATCACGACGGAACCGATCGCCACCCCGACCGAGAACACCGCGATCACGAAGCTCGCGACTCGCTCGTCGGCGGTCAGCACGTTTTTCACCAGCGGCGGGAAGACGATGATCAGCACCGCGCCGATCGTCCAGAAGAAGCTGATCGCGACGATCGCGAGGAACAGGCGGGGGATATGCAGCGTCGCGCTGATCAGCCGCCACGAGGCGGTGAACGGGTTGTAGTCGAGCTTGAGCGGCGGGCCTTCGCGCGGTGCGGGAGGCACCTGCCGGCCGGAGAACCAGCCGATCACGGCAACGATCAACACGCTGGCAGCCGCACCCTCGATCGGGATCCAGCCTGCCGTCACCGTGCCGAGCAGGATCGCGAGATACGTCCCGGCTTCCACGAGGCCCGTGCCACCGAGCACATCACACGGTTTCAGATGCTGCGGCAGGATCGCGTATTTGATCGGCCCGAAGAACGTCGAATGCACGCCGAGACACAGCACCGCGCCGAGCATCAGCCCGATTCCCAGCGACGGATGCCCTGCGCGTGCGACCATCAGGCCAGTCGCGCCGAGCAGCATGATGCCGATCTCGACCGTCTTCACGATCCGGATGATCCGCGCCTTGTCGTGACTGTCCGCCAATTGCCCGGCGAGCGCGGACATCAGGAAGAACGGCAGGATGCCGAGTCCCGTCGCCAGCGCGTTGAAATTGGCCTCCATCTTCGGATCGTTGAAGACGGCATAGGTCGCGAACAGGACCATCGAGGTCTTGAACAGATTATCGTTGAACGCGCCGAGAAACTGCGTGGTGAACAGGGGCAGGAAGCGACGTTGCTTCAGCAACCCGAGGGCATTGAGCATGACGGGAAATAGCCCTGATCGTTGCGGTAATGTGTCGAACCCTTAGCCGAGCGTCATCCGCACGCCAACGTTAAACCGGTTTCGCCCCGCGACCGACCGGTATAGGGGTGGTGGGTGCTGAGCTTGCCTAACCTCCTGACATTGTCGCGGATCGTCGCGGTACCCCTACTGGTCTGGTTCCTGTGGTGGCCCGACTGGGAGGCGGGCTACGGCATCGCCTTCGTACTGTACTGCCTGATGGGCATCACCGATTATTTCGACGGCTATCTCGCGCGGTCGAGCGGCGCGGTGTCGCGATTGGGGATTTTTCTCGATCCGATCGCGGACAAGATCATGGTCGCCGCGGTGATCCTGATCCTGGTCGGCACGCGCGATATCGCCGGCATCCACGTCATCGCCGCGCTGGTGATCCTGCTGCGTGAGATCGCGGTGTCGGGCCTGCGCGAGTTCCTGGCGCAGGTGCAGGTTTCGGTGCCGGTATCGCAGCTCGCCAAGTGGAAGACGACGCTGCAGCTCGTGTCGCTCGGCGGGATCATCCTTGGCGGATCGGTGCCCGAGATGGTCTGGGTGCACACCGTCGGCATCGTCGCGCTGTGGGGTGCGGCCGTCCTTACGTTGCTGACCGGGTGGGATTATCTCCGTGTCGGCCTGAAGCACATGGACTGAACATGACGATACGGATGGTGTATTTCGCCTGGGTGCGCGAGCGCATCGGCACGGGTGAAGAGTCGGTCGAGCCGCCGGCAAGCGTCGTGACGGTGGCGGATCTGGTCGACTGGCTGGCGGAGACGAGCCCGGCGCATGCGGGGGCTTTCGAGAACCGTTCGCGATTGCGTGCTGCGATCGATCAGGATTTCGTGCCGCTCGATACGCCGATCGGTCGTGCGCAGGAGATCGCGATCTTCCCACCGGTGACTGGCGGATGATCCACATCTCGGTCCAGCAATCACCGATCGATATCGCCGCCGAGATGACGCGCGCGGAAGCGGCAGGGGCGGGCGCGGTGGCGACGTTCACCGGGCTGGTGCGCGCTGACGACGGTGTGGGGACGCTCGAACTCGAACATTATCCCGGCGCGACCGAGGCCACATTGCTCAAGGTTGCCGAGGGCGCGATCGAGCGTTGGTCGCTGAGTGCCGCGATCATCGTGCACCGCGTCGGGCCGATGCATCCGGGAGAGCGGATCGTGTTCGTCGCAGCGACGGCGGCACATCGTGGCGCGGCGCTGGAGGCCTGCGTCTATTTGATCGACCGGCTGAAGACTGACGCTCCGTTCTGGAAACGCGAAACGCGTGGGGTCGAGGCTAGCTGGGTCGAAGCGCGGGATAACGATCACGCCGCCGCTGCCCGCTGGGATAAGTCGGACTCTTAGCCTCCCGCATTCGCGAGTAAACGAGAAGCGGGCCGCGACCTCGCTGGAGATCGCGGCCCGCAATCGTATTAGCCGAGCTTCGGGACGCTCATGCCATTGGTGAGATGAACGACACCGTTCGTCTCCTTGATGTCCGCGGTGTCGACGAACGACTTGATCCCGGCGGTATCGGTCAGCGCGATGTTGCCGTTCGCCTCGAGCGACGCGACCAGCGGCTGGCCGGCGAGCGTGGTCAGCGTGGCCTTGCCACCGCCTGCGGTGATCTGTGCCTTCAGCTGTTCCGCCGTGATCGCGCCTGCAACGACATGATACTTGATGATCGTCGCGAGCGTCGGCGACGACTCGGGCTTGAGCAGCGTGTCGAGCGCACCGGCCGGCAGGCGCGTGAACGCTTCATCGCTCGGCGCGAACAGCGTGTACGGGCCGGGGCCCGCAAGCGTCGTCTGCAACTTAGCGGCGGTCACCAGCTTGGCGAGCGTCGCGCGGTTCGGCAGCGTCGGCAGCGCGGCGGCGATCGTCGTGGTCGCGGCGGCGGCCGGCGCGGCTGGCGCGGCGGTCGTGCCCGGCGTGGTCGGGGCTGCGGTCTGCGGGGCGGCTGGTGCGGTCGTCTGAGCGGTCGCGCCGGTGGCGAGGAGCAGGCTCGATGCGGCTGCGATCATGAGGTTGGTCTTGACAGTCATCTGCGACTCCAGAGATTATGAATGGGACTTGCGAAACTCGAGCGAAAAAATTTGGGTAGTGTGTAAGTCCGGCTCAATCATTTTGCAGACAAAGCGTAGCATCGCTGCGATGAACCGAGCCTCACGACCTGAAAACTAACTTAGTTTTGGCACGATCACGCCGTTTACGACGTGCACGACGCCGTTCGACTGGCGGACATCTGCGGTCTCGACGTAACTCTTGTTACCGTTGACGTCGGTGAGCGCGATTACTGCACCGACCAGTGTCGCGGTGATCGGATCGCCCTCGACCGTGGTCAAGGTCGCAGTGCCGCCACCAGCGGTGATCCGCTGGCGCAAATCGTCCGCGGTGATGACGCCCGGTACGACGTGATACGTCAGCACCTTGGTCAACGATGCCTTGTTCTCGGGCTTCAACAGCGTGTCGACCATGCCCGGTGCGAGGCGTCCGAAGGCGTCGTTGGTCGGCGCGAATACCGTGAACGGGCCGGGGCCAGACAGCGTCCCGACGAGGCCGGCGGCCTTCACCGCGGCGACCAGCGTCGACAGGTTCGGTGCGGCCGACGCGTTGTCGACGATCGTCCGCGTCGCCATCATCGGGACGCCGCCGACGGTCGGGTTGGCGACTGCGGGCGGGCCATTCGGCACGGCGAGCGCGGGATTGGCGGGCGTGGTCGACGCACTGGCCACGTCGTCCTTCGATTTGCCACTGCATGCAGCGAGCGCCAGTGCGCTCGTGATCAGCAGTAGCGGAAGCGTCTTCGACATCATCGGGTCTCCAGCGGGAACTCGCGAACCATACGATCGAACGCGGAGTTGGTTGCGCATCCGTGCCAATCCCGCGCCGAGCGGAGCCGATTACTGAACGTCGGCCAGCGCCTTCGCCATCAATCGGAAATCCTTTTCACGCGGGCTCGCACGGCGCCATACGAGCGCGATCTTGCGTACCGCATTGATCTCGTCGAGCGGGCGGGCGGTGATGTTGGTGTTGTCGAGGATGCCGGCCTTCAGCGCCATTTCCGGCAGCATCGTGATACCGAGCCCGTTGTCGACCATTTGCACGATCGTGTGCAGCGACGTGCCGAGCATCGTCGCCTCCGCGCGCAATTCGGGCCGGTTGCACGCGCCGAGCGCATGATCCTTCAGGCAGTGTCCGTCCTCGAGCAGAAGCAGTCGCGTCTCGTCGATCGCCGACGCCGGGATCGCGGGTAAGGCGGTCGGCTCCTCGCCCGAAGGATACGCCACGAACAAGCGATCCTCGAACAGCGTCTCGAACGTCACCTCGCCACATGCATATGGGAGCGCGAGGAGCACGCAGTCGGTGCGGCCGTTGTGCAACCCCTCGCACGCCGGGCCGCTCGGTTCCTCGCGCAGGAACAGCTTGAGGTCGGGATAGTCCTTCCGCAACCGCGGCAGGATCCTTGGCAGCATGAACGGCGCGATCGTCGGGATGACGCTCATCCGCATGTCGCCCGACAAGGGTTGGCCGGCGGCGCGCGCCATGTCGCCCAGTTCCTCCGCCTCGCGCAGCACACGCCGCGCCTTGTCGGCGATCCCGTCGCCCAGCGGCGTGAACCGCACGACTCGCCGGGTGCGCTCGACTAGGACCACGCCGATCAGTGTTTCCAGCTCGCGCAGGCCCGCCGACAGCGTAGATTGCGTCACGAAACACGCCTCCGCGGCGCGTCCGAAATGGCCGTGGTCCTTCAGCGCAACCAAATATTGCAACTGTTTCAACGTGGGTAGGTAGGTCGCAGCCATTAATCGCCTCTATCGATCATCAGATGATAAATAGAGCGTTGGATCGATTACACCAGCCCCCATATACCGCATCGCACAACGACCGAGCGGGCCAACCGCTGCCTTTGAGGATGCCTGGAGCCAAGTTTATTTCCAGGAGGCTTCCATCATGTTGACCATCGGCGACCAGTTCCCATCGATGACCATTCCCGTCCAGCAGGGCACCGCAGCGCTGCCCGCCGGCGAGACGCTCGACCTGACGACGGCATATCCCGGCAAGTGGAAGGTGCTGTTCTACTGGCCGAAGGACTTCACGTTCGTGTGCCCGACCGAGATCGTCGGCTACAGCGACATCCGCGGCGATTTCGAGGACCGCGACGCCGTGCTGATCGGCGCGTCGACCGACACCGCGCACGTCCACCTCGCGTGGCGCAAGTCGGACGCGGACCTTGCCGCCGCGGACTTCCCGTGGCTCGCGGATAACGGCGCGAAGCTCGCCGACGCGCTCGGCATCGTCGACAAGAACGAGCATGTCGCGTTCCGTGCGACGTTCATCATCGATCCGGACAACGTCATCCAGGCGGTCCAGGTCAACGGCCTGAACGTCGGCCGCAACCCCGCCGAGACGCTTCGCGTGCTCGACGCGCTGCAGACCGACGAGCTCTGCCCGTGCAACTGGAACAAGGGCGACGACGTCCTCCAGCTCGCTGCGTAACTAAAACTCCCCTCCCGTTCACGGGAGGGGTTGGGGGAGGGCGTGTCCATACGGGCCGCCCTCTCTTTTTGTCTCCAGTCCCTCCCCCGCCCCCTCCCGCAGGCCGAAGGGGAGCAGAAGGAATTATCATGTCGCTCAAGGAATTCGCCGGGACGCTGCCCGATTACGCCAAGGACATCCGCCTCAACGTCGGCTCGCTGCTGAACGAGACGCATCTGACCGACCAGCGCAAATACGGCCTGCTGCTCACCTGTGCCCACGGCTCGGGCTACAAACCGCTGGTCGAAGCCGCCGAGGCCGAATGCGCGCCGAAGCTCTCGCCCGAGGCCGCGAACGCAGCACGCGCAGCGGCCGCGGTGATGGCGATGAACAACGTCTATTACCGCTTCACGCACCTCGCCGGGAACCAGGAATACCGCAACATGCCCGCCAAGCTGCGGATGAACGTGATCGGCCAGCCCGGCATCGACAAGGTCGATTTCGAGCTCTTCAGCCTTGCAGTGTCGGCGATGAACGGCTGCGGCATGTGCATCGACAGCCATGAGCAGATTTTAAAGAAGGCCGGCGTTACGGCGGAGGCGATCCAGACATCGGTGCGGATCGGCGCGGTGATGGCGGCGGTTGCGACGGTTCACGCGACGCTTTGATCTTCTGTTCCCCTCCCGCTTGCGGGAGGGGTTAGGGGAGGGGCTGGCCTCAAGCACGACGCCGTGTTTGGCACGCCCCTCCCCCGACCCCTCCCGCAAGCGGGAGGGGAGTTCGGTCAGTGCCAGATCGCGCGGTAGAGGCCGAACAGGCTGGTGATCGTCAGGATCACGCCGACCAGCACCATCAGCGTCTTCGCCGGCACGCGCTTCGCCAGCATTGCCCCGAAAGGTGCGGCCAGCACGCCGCCAATCAGCAGCCCCACCGTGGCCTGCGTGAATGCCGCCCAGCCAAGCTGCGTGATGAACGTCGCCGAGATCGTCGCGGTCAGGAAGAACTCCGCGGTGTTGACCGTCCCGATCGTGGTGCGGGGCGATGCGCCCTGCACCAGCAGGTTCGACGTCACGACCGGCCCCCAGCCGCCCCCACCCGCCGCATCGAGAAACCCGCCGACCAGCCCGAGCGGCTCGACGATCTTCGGCTCCTTCTGTTTCGGCGGATAACGAAGCCCGCGGTAAAGCAGATACACGCCGATCGACGTCAGATACGCGAGGATGAACGGTTTCGCCGTGCTCGCGTCGATGTTCGACAGCACGTACGCACCCAGCACGCCGCCGATCACGCCCGGGATCATCAACCGCAGGAACAGCGTCCAGTTGACGTTCTTGTGCAGCACATGGCTGATCCCCGACACCGCGGTGGTGAAGGTCTCGACGGTATGCACGCCCGCCGACGCCGCGGCCGGCGGCACGCCGACCCACAGCAGCAACGTGTTCGAAATCACCCCGAACGCCATCCCCAGCGCGCCATCGACGATCTGCGCGGCGAACCCGACCAGGATGAACGGCAACAGCGTCTCGAAGCTCAAGGTCGTCAGGTCGAACATCGGCATCCCCTCAATATCGTGCGCAGAGTGCAACGCGCGGGCTTATCCCACAACAAAGATAGGCTTTACCCCGATCCCAATGGGCTGAGACGGCCATGCGCGCGGTTCTGGAAATCGGTCGTTCGATACCCTAGATACGGAAATCGCGAAGGGGACTGCGGATGTCGAGCGGATTACTGGCCTATCTGGATTCGATCCGCGCCCGCGATCCCGCACCGCATTCGCGCGCCGAAATCATGCTGTATCCCGGCGTCTGGGCGCTCGGCTATCACCGGATCGCGCATCGCCTGTACAAGGCGAAGCTCTATTTCCTCGCGCGCTGCGTCAATCACTGGTCGCGCTTCACGACGGCGATCGACATCCATCCCGGCGCGACGATCGGCCGCAATTTCTTCATCGACCACGGCTTCGTGGTGATCGGCGAGACCGCGGAGATCGGCGACGACGTGACGATCTACCAGTGCGTCACGCTCGGCGGCACCAGCCCCGACAATGGCGTGCAGGGCAAGCGCCACCCGACTATCTCCGACGGCGCGATCATCGGCTCTGGCGCTCAGGTGCTGGGCCCGATCACGCTCGGCAAGCGCTCTCGCGTCGGCGCCAATGCCGTCGTCACGCGCGACGTCCCGGCGGGCACGACGGTGGTCGGCATCCCCGCCCGCGCAACGACGATCGAGGGCGGCAACGCGCCCGAGGTGCCGCGCTTCGTGCCTTACGGGACGCCGTGCAGCGAGATGTTCGATCCCGCCACGCAGAAGATGGAGATCATGAGGTGCGAGCTGGAGACGATGCGCAAGCGGCTCGACGCGCTGCTCGCCGATGAGCATCCAGAGGACCGTCGCGACCGCGCATGATGGTGGATAACTGATGGGCGTCGTTCCTTTTCCCACACCGTCCAAGGCGACGCAGGTCGGCTTCGAACGCCTCGAACTGAACCGTATCCTCGATCTCTACGGCCGGATGGTCGCAGCGGGCCACTGGCGCGACTATGCGATCGATCTCGGCAAGGATGCCGCGGTCTTCGCCGCCTTCCGCCGCGCCGCGGAACGGCCGGAGTTCAGGATCGAGAAACGCCCGTCGCTACGTAACAAGCAGGGCATGTGGGCGCTGATCGGCGAGGCCGGCGCGGTGGTGAAGCGCGGCCATGAACTCGGGCCTGTGCTGGCGCCAGTCGAGCGGCGGTTCATGAAGCTGGTCGAGGACTAAGGCGAGAATTCCTGATCCTCCCCCGCAAGGGGGAGGTGGCAGGCGCTTGCCTGACGGAGGGGGAGGAAAGGGCAACTTCTGTTCCGTGTCCTCCCCCTCCGTCACCTTCGGCGACACCTCCCCCTGGCGGGGGAGGATCGATAGGGTCACACCAATACTGGCGCGGTCTCGCGGTCCGCTTCGCCGAACACCCGCAGATACCGTGCGATCTCCGCGGGTTCGCCGGTCGCCTTTGCCGGATTGTCGGACAGTTTTACCGCCGGGCGGCCATTCGCAGCGATCACCTTGCAGACCAGCGAGATCGGCTCCAGCGCGGCCGCCCCATCGGGATCGCATCCGCGGAAGTCGTTGGTCAGGTTGGTCCCCCAGCCGAAGCTCATCCGCACCCGCCCGTGGAAATGGCGATACGTCTGCTCGATCGTGTCGATGTCCATCCCGTCGGAGAAGATCAGCAGCTTGGTCTTGGGATCGACGCCCTGTTCCTCCCACCAGCGGATGATCTGCTCGCCGCCCGCGATCGGCGGCGCGCTATCGGGACGGAAGCCGGTCCACTCCGCCAGCCAGTGCGGCGCGTTGCGCAGGAACGCAGTTGTCCCGAACGCGTCGGGGAGGGCGATCAGCAGATTTCCGTTATAATGTTGCCGCCAATGCTCGAGCACGCGGTACGGTGCCTCGGCAAGCTCGGCGTCGTTGTTTGCCAGCGCGGCGGTCACCATCGGCAGTTCGTGCGCGTTCGTCCCGATCGCTTCGAGGTCCGCATCCATCGCGAGCAGCACGTTGGAGGTGCCGATGAACCGGTCGCCGAGCCCTTCCTTCAACGCCTCTACGCACCAGCGCTGCCACAGGAACCCGTGCCGTCGCCGCGTGCCGAAATCCGACAGCACGAGGTCGGGCAACTCGCGCAGCCGCTCGACCTTCTCCCACAGCTTGGCCTTGGCGCGCGCATAGACGATGTCGAGCGCGAACCGGCCGCGATCGCGCAGGGCGGCACGCGACTTCAGCTCGTTGATGATCGTCAGCGCGGGGATCTCCCACATCGTCGTGTGAGTCCACGGCCCCTCGAAATGCAGCTCATACTGCCCGTCGACTTTCCGCAGGTCGTAGGCAGGCAGCTGGAACTCGGCGAGCCAGGCGAGGAACTCCGGGCCGAACATCTTCTGCCTGCCGTAGAAGCTGTTGCCCGCCAGCCAGATCAGCTCCTTCTTCGCGAACCGCAGCGTCCGCGCATGATCGAGCTGCGCGCGCAGTTCGGCTTCATCGACGATCTCCGCCAGCCGCACGGTCTTGCTTCGGTTGATGAGCGCGAAGGTGGCGCTGACGTCGGGATAGACCTGCCGGATCATCTGCAACATCAACAGCTTGTAGAAATCGGTATCCAGCAGGCTGCGCACGATCGGATCGAGCCGGAAATTGTGATTGTACGTCCGGGTGGCGATATCGGTCACGGCCATGCGCGTGGGCTCCTGCGTTGTTGCGGTGCGGGTGTCCGAGAAGACGCGTTTGTGTCAAGCAGCGGGCAAAGGAGACGGGCGATGGCGCGGTTCGTGGTCGTGGTGGATACGCAATGGGATTTCATGGCGGAGGGCGGCGCGCTGAGCGTGGCGGGGGCCGATGCACTGGTCGCGCCGATGCAGGCGTGGCTGTCGGCGCTGCCCGCTGCCGACACTGCGGGTGTCCTCTTCACCTTCGATACGCATTTCCGCGAGACCTACGCTGCCTCGCCCGAGGCGGCGATGTTCCCGATCCACTGCGTGCGGGGCACGAAAGGGTGGGGCAACATGCTCGACGTCGCGCTGGTCGATCCGGCGATCCCGGCGTGGCGGATCGAAAAGGGCGTGTTCGACATGTGGGCCGAGCCAGGGCTGGCGATCGAGGACGCGCGCGATGCGAGCAAGCCGACGATCCTGCGCGAAGACTTCTTCACCGCGTTGGCCGCGGACGGCGTCACCGACGTCACGGTGATCGGCGTCGCGGCGGACTACTGCGTCCGCTGGGCGGTCGAAGGCCTGATCGCGCGGGGCTTCACGGTGACTGTCCCGGCAGGGCTGACGCGCGGGATCGAACGGCAGATCGACGTGGTTGCCGCGGAAGATTTCGCGGGCAAGGCACGCGTCGTCTGACTTGACGTATCGCTGGACGGACGATCCTCGCCTTGGCGGGGAGGATCGGCGAGCGCCTACGCCATCGCCGCGAGCAACCGCCCGACATCCACCGTCGCGAACGACGCGAAATTGTCCGCCACGCCGAACGGCAGCAGCAACGTCCGATCATGGACGATCCCGCCGCAACTATAGACGACGTTGGGCACATAGCCGTCGCGTTCCTTCGGGCTGGGCACGATCAGCGGGTGCGTCATGCGGGCGAGCAGCCTGGTCGGGTCGGCCTTGTCGAGCAGGCATGCACCGATGCAGTAGTTGCGGACGCTGCCGACGCCGTGCGTCAGCACCAGCCAGCCCTCGTCGATCTCGATCGGCGATCCGCAATTGCCCATCTGGATGAACTCCCACGGCCATTTCGGCTCGACGATCCTGCTGCCGCCGTCCCAGGTCAGCAGGTCGTCCGAGGTGATGAACCAGATGTTCTCGTTGTCCTGCCGCCCGAGCATCGCATAGCGTCCATCGATCTTGCGCGGGAACAACGCCATGCCCTTGGTCGCGGCGACCGCGCCGCGCATCGGCTGCATCTCGAACGTCTTGAAATCCTCGCCGCGCAAGAGTTCGCACCGCGCTTCCGAGCCGCTGAACGCGGTATAGGTGCCGAGATACTGCACCTCGCCGGCGTCCTCGAAGCGAACGAGACGGAGATCCTCGATCCCCTGGCGCTGGCTCGGCAGGATCGGGAAAAGCACCGTCTCGGAGAGTTCGTGACTGGCGCCGCATTGCAGCCGCGTCGGGCCGCCATCGGTCGCGCCCTGGTCGTTCGGTTCGACCCGCGGCGGCACCGCGGTCTGGCTGGCGGGGTCGACCGAGAAGCCGTCGTTTGGCGACCAGCGTCCGGTCCTGAACGTGACCGACGAGACATGGCCTTCGCCGATCCCGCGCAGCGACAGGATGAAGCGCAGCCCGCCCTCGGGTGCACCGCTCTGATCGGGATGCAGGACCATGCTCGGATTGAACAACGCGGCGGCCTCGAACGAATATTCCTCGCTGAGATAGGCACCGATCAGCAGCTGCTGGTCGCGATCGATCGAACGTGGGTCGTTCACCACGGCCATCACGACGCCGAAGCGGTGCAGCAACAGATCGTCGACGTCGCGGTGGCGTTCGTCGAGCGACACCATCACGCGCTCGCGCTCCGCGGAAAGCTCGTCCGCGGTGAGCGACAGGACGCGGTCGATCACGCGGATCGCGCGCGGATGGCCGTCGACCTTGAACGCGCCGGGATATTCGACGTTGAACGGCCGGATCACGGTACGCGACGGATCGGGGCGCAACTGGATATCGGAAAAAGAGACGAGATCGGGTTCGGCCATGATCGGCTCCAATGACGCGCGCAGGAGCGCGGTGCTTGCCCGGCAGTGAACGCCGAAACCGCTGCGATGGCTACATGAAAACGGCGTCACGGATATGCGCTGCGTCGGTGCTGCAACCTTGCCGAAACACTGCGGAAAACATCGCCTGCCAGACGATGGCCTCGATCGATCGGAGGGGGCAGCGTGCAGACGTCATCATCACCGCAACCGTTGGCGGCGGCAGCAGGCTGCGCGCTTGGCCGTCATACGCCGCGGTCACGGCACCGCGACATCAAGGGCGAGCCGATCCAGCGCTCTGCCTGTCGGTGCTGCGGCGCGGCGATCCTGAAGTCCGCGGTCAGTCGCCGATGGATCGTCTCGGGACTGCTCGGATGAGCCGGCGACCGTGTTCACGAAAGGGGAAGACCTGATGAAAAAGACGATATTGGCCGGGCCGCTGATGGCCTTGGGGGTGTTCGCTGCAACACCCGCGGCGATCGCACAGCATGGCGGGGAACGTGGCCCTCCACCGGCAGCGATCGCCAGGATGCAGGCGCAGGAGGCCGACGACATCGCGCTTCTGCTCGGGCTGCGTGCGCCGCAACGTCCGGCGCTGGCTGCGTTCCTGCAGTCGATGGCGCCCCCTCCGCGTCCCGAGCATGGTCGGTCAACGGAGCCCGGAACGGACACGGCGCCACCAGCCGACGGATTTGCGCAGCATCTCGACCGGATGACGCAGGACGCCGCGCGGCGTTCGGCGGAGGATACGCAGCGTATCGCCGCGGCACGGACGTTCTACGCGGCGCTCGATGCGGGCCAGCGCCGGTCGTTCGAAGCGTTGATGCGGTTGCGGCATGGACCAGGACGGGGACCGGGGCCGCACGGACCGATGCACGACGGCGATGGCCCGCCACCGCCGATGGGCGGCATGCCACCGCGCCCCTGACGGATCAGGGTTCGGAGCTTGGCGGCGGCGGGGCGGGCGGTTCGTCCGAACCGTTCCGCCACGTCTCGGCACCCGCGCGGGGCAACTCGCCGCGGGTCAGCGCGCCATTGTGGTTCCGGTCGAGCGCGGCGAACCGCGTGGTTGCGGCCTTCGCGAACTCCGCCGGATCGATGCCGCGGTTCAGGTTGACGTCGGTGGCGATGACCGGCTCCGGCAGGTCGAAGAATCCGAAGCGCGCCGCACCGAGCCGTTCGTGGACCGCAGCGGTGCTTTTCTTGTCGCCATCGCCGAAATGCATGCCCTGGCCGCCGGCTCCGCCCCCGCCGCTACCACCTCCGCGGTTCCCCCCGCCCGGTCCGCCGCCGCCCGGCCCGCCACGGCTGCGCCCGCGGCCTTCGGGCGACCCGCCACGTCCACCCGACGTCACGCGGATCTCCGGGACCAGCACGTTTTCGTAAAAGGCGATGTCGTCGGGATCGATCTCGTCGTCCTTGCCCCGGTCGAGCACCGCGAAGAACCGCGTCGCATCGCGCTGGAACTCGGCCAGCGTGACGCGGCCGTCGCCATCAGCGTCGGCACCCGCGAACCAGAGGTCCTGCGCCGCACCCGATCGTTGCGACGCGCGAAACGGTTCGCCCATCGGACTGATGAAGAGCTGGCCTCTGCCGTGTTCCGGGCCACCGCCACGGTGCGGTCGGTGCGATCGGGAGGTATCCGCGGCGCACCCGGCCAGCGTGGCGGCAGGGCCGATCAAAAGGACGATACGCATGCAGACTCCTCGGTTCCTCGACGGCGGTCTGACACTGCGATCGTTGCCGCTAGATTTCAGACCATTTTCACACCGGCAGCGTTACTTGCGCGATCAGGCCTCCCTCGGGCCGGTTCGCGATCGTCGCGTCGCCGCCATGGCCGCGAGCGACCGCGCGGACGCTCGCCAGGCCGAGCCCGCTGCCGCCGGTGTCGCGGTTGCGCGATTGTTCGGCGCGGAAGAACGGCTCGAACGCGCGCTCCAGATCGGCCTGCGCCATTCCCGGACCGGAATCGGAAACCTCGACGATCGCGACTCCACCTTCGCGCCGCAGCCGCACGTCGGCGTGGCCGGCGTATTTGACGGCATTGCCGACGAGGTTCGCCAGCAGCGCCTTCAGCGACGGCGCATCGCCTTCGAGCGCCAGAGCGTCGCCCGGATGCAGCACGACCGCGTCGCCGCGGTCGGCGAAATCGTCCGTGACGCTCTCCGCCAGCGAGCGAAGGTCGAGCTTCTGGCGGCGGACATGGCGGGTCATGTCGCGGACGAACGCCATCGCCGAGCCGATCCGCTGGTTCATTTCCTGGATGTCGCCTTCGCTCGACGCACGGATATCGTCGGGCGCTTTTTCGAGCCGCAGCGACAACCGCATCAATGGCGTGCGCAGGTCATGCGCGACCGCGGCGATCAGCGTCGTCCGGTCCTCGACATACCGGTTCAGCCGCTCCTGCATCAGGTTGAACGCGCTGGCGGCCTCGGCGATTTCGGGCGGACCCGCGACCGGCAGTGGATCGGTCCGCGGATCGCGACCGAGCCGTTCGGCGGCGGCGGCGAACAGCTTGATCGGCTTGGCGACTCGTCGTGCGAGCGCCCAGGCGATCGGCGCTGCAACCGCCATCGCGACCAGGAACCACAGGATGATCCGCATCCGCCAAGGGCCGATCATGTTGTGGCTCGGCTGGATCACGCGCCACCGGCCGTCCGGTGTTTCGATCGAGACGACGAAGGGGCCGAACAACGCGGTATCGAACGATGGCGGATGATGCCGCGGTCCCATGCCCATCGCCATCGGCGGGCGAAACGCGCCGGCGAACATCGGCATCGCCGAGCGCTCGGTTTCCACGGTCACCTTCGTCCGGGGGAGACCGAGGTCGCCGGCGATCGACGCGGCGATGCGGCGATCGCGTGGATTGTCAGTCTGGCGTGGTGGTCCGTTCGATATCTCGCTCTTGAGCAACCCGGTAGGATCACGCCCCGCCCGTGCGACGGCGGCGACGCGATTGGCGGTGAAGATCGCCGGCGTCGGTGGCGGCATCATCAGCAGGATCACGAAGTTGAGGATCTGCACCAGCAGCACCGTTCCGAGCATCAGCGCGAAGATGCGGAGAAACAGCGGCCATGAACGCTGAACGCTGCTCCTCACTGGCGCACCACGCGCGGAACGAAGAAATAGCCTTCGTTGCGGATCGTCCGGATGATCTCGTCCCCGCGCGACCTGAGCTTGCGGCGCAAGCGGCTGACCTGGACGTCGATCGCGCGATCGAATGCTTCGGTGTCGGGCCCGCGTGCCGCCTCCAGCAGCGCGTCGCGCGCCAGCACGCGGCGTGGTCGCTCGACAAAGGCGCGCAGCACCGCGAACTCGCCATCGGTCAGGTCGATAAGCACGCCCTCGGGATCGAACAGTTCGTGCGAGGCGAAATCGACCCGCCAGCCGAGAAAACCGAACGCACGGCTTTCGCCCGCATCCTGCATCTCGCGGGCGCGCAATGCGGCACGGACGGTCGCCAGGATTTCACGCGGACTGCACGGCTTGGACAGGTAATGGCTCGCCCCGATCTCCAGCCCGAGGATCCGATCGGGTTCGTCGCCGAGCGCGCTCAGCATCACCACGGGCGGCGCGCCCGCTCGCGCCAGTCGACGGCAGGCCGACAGGCCGTCCTCGCCCGGCATCATCACGTCGAGCAGGATCAGCGACACCGGGCACCGCGCCAGCACGCCGTCCATTTCGGCGGCATTCGTCGCGGTCTCGACCTGATAGCCGTGCATGCCGAGGCTTTGCGCCAGCAGCGTGCGGATCATGTGATCGTCGTCGACCACCAGCAGCACGGGTTTCGTCGAATCGAGCGCGGAACGTGGAGTCATCGGGCGTTCCTGGGGCATGAGTGTGTTCGGCATGTTTCAGCATCGGCGGCGGCGGTGATTTCCGAAGCAGGACAAGCCATTAGACAATCCGCCGGGCTGCGACGAAATCGATGAACGCGCGAAGTGGCGCCGGCAGATATCGCCGACCGGGATAATAGAGGAACGGGCCGGAAAAGCGCTGCCACCATGGCTCGATCACGGGTAGCAGGGCGCCGCTGTCGAGATGCGGTCGCAGCCAATCCTCGAAGAGGTGGATGATGCCGGTCCCCGCGATCGCGGCGTCGACCGCGAGATCGGTCGCTGCGCCGATCCGGACGATCAACGGGCCGGTCGTCGCGACCTTGACGACCTCACCGTCGCGCTCGAACTCCCAATCGTCCATCGCGCCGCTGGCGAACTGACCGCGAATACAGGTGTGATCGAGCAGGTCGCGGGGATGCGAAGGCGTGCCGCGGCGCGCGAGATAGCCGGGCGACGCAGCGGTCGCGAAACGCTGTTCGCGCGGTCCGATCGGCACCGCGATCATGTCCTGTTCCAGCCGTTCGTCGTACCGGATTCCCGCATCGCATCCCGCCGCGAGCATGTCGACGAAGCCGTCCTCCGCAATCACGTGCAACTCGATGTCGGGATAGGCCGCCAGGAACGGGGGCACGATGCTGGGTAGGACCAGCCGCGCGGCGCTGACCGGCACGTTCAGCCGCAGCGGTCCGGACGGTGAATCGCGATAGCCGTTGACCATGTCGAGCGCCGCCTCGACTTCGGCCAGCGCCGGCCCGAGCCGGTCGAGCAGCCGCGCACCCGCTTCGGTTGGCGCGACGCTCCGCGTGGTCCGGTTCAGCAACCGTACGCCGAACTTCGCTTCGAGCCGCCTGACCGCTTCGCTCAGTCCGGAAGCGCTCCCGCCACTGGCGCGCGCACCTTCGCGAAAACCGCCCGCGCGGGCGACCGTGACGAATGCGTTCAGATCGCCGATGTCCGCTGCCATTGTGCGTCCTTCCGAACGGCCTGTGCCGATAATGCCCTGTTATCCCAAAATAGCGTCGGGTCCATATTGCGGTCACACAATGGAGGACACGACCATGACGCAGTTCGACACAGAGATTGCCGGCGCCGGCACCGTCAGATTGGGCGATCGTAGCGTGAAGCGGATCGGCTATGGCGCGATGCAACTCGCAGGGCCGGGCGTATTCGGTCCGCCAAAGGATCACGACGCGGCACTGGCGGTGCTTCGTGCGGCGGTGGCGGGCGGCGTCAACCATATCGATACGAGCGATTTCTATGGCCCGCACGTCACCAATCGCCTGATCCGCGAGGCGCTGCACCCGTATTCCGACGACCTCGTAATCGTCACCAAGATCGGCGCGCGGCGCGGGCCGGAAGGGTCATGGGACCTTGCTACATCGGCGGCGGAGCTGACCAGCGCGGTTCATGACAATCTGCGCAACCTCGGACTGGAGACGCTCGACGTCGTCAACCTGCGGATCATGTTCGACGTGCACGGACCCGCCGAGGGCTCGATCGCCGAGCCGCTTGCGACGCTTGTCGATCTCCAGCGGCAGGGTCTGGTCCGCCATATCGGGCTCAGCAACGTTACGCCGATGCAGGTCGCGGAAGGGCGGTCGATGGCGACGATCGCCTGCGTGCAGAACCAGTATAACCTCGCGTACCGCGACGACGACGCGCTGATCGACCATCTGGCGGACGCGGGGATCGCGTACGTCCCGTTCTTCCCGCTCGGTGGGTTCTCGCCGTTGCAGTCGACCGCGTTGTCGGACGTCGCGCGGAACCTGGACGCGACGCCGATGCAGGTTGCACTAGCCTGGCTGTTGCAGCGGTCGCCGAACATCCTGCTGATCCCCGGCACGTCGTCGGTCGGTCATCTGCACGAGAATTTGGCGGCTAAGGAGATCGTGTTGCCGGCCGACGCGATCGCGACACTCGATCGGATCGGGAAGGACGCCGCCAACGAGTAAGCATTTCCGTCCGGGCGGCGGACGGCTAACGGCAGCGTCATGGCCAAGAAACGCTACCTCACCGCGACGCTGCCCGACGGCTATGTGAAGACGATCGGCCCGACCGCGACGCCGTTCACGCATTACTGGCGGATCGTCGCGGTGCTGGCCAACGGCAAGACCGAGATCTTCTGGGGCCACACCAAATCGCTCGTCGAGGCGAAGAAGAAGCGCAACGCACTGGCCGAGGCCGCGACGCAACGCGGGTGGCAGCGCTACGACTTCGAGTTCGTCGAACTGGTGGCCTCCGACGGCTGATACCGTCCGCCGTTCAGGCGGGCGGTAACGCTTTCACCAGGTCGAGCACGCGCGCCGCCAGTTCCATCCGACAGATCAGCAGGTCGGGCAGATACGGATCGGCGCAATTATAGACGAGCGGCGATCCGTCGACGCGGCTGACGTGCAGCCCGGCCGCCTGCGCGACCGCGATCGGCGCGCAGTTGTCCCACTCATATTGACCGCCGGTGTGGAGGTAGATGTCCGCCTGGCCGCGGACCACCGCCATCGCCTTTGCGCCCGCCGAGCCCATCGGCACCAGCGTCGCCCCCAACGTCTCGGCGACCGCCACCGCCTCGCGTGCAGGCCGGCTGCGGCTGACCAGCATGCGGAGCGGATCGCCCGCCGGTTCCAGCGGCTTCGGCGAACCCGAGGTCAGCGTCATCCCGAGTCCCGGCAGCGCCACGGCGCCCACGATCGCGACACCGTCGATCGCAAGTGCGACGTGTACCGCCCAGTCGGTCCGCCCTTCGCCATATTCGCGCGTGCCGTCGAGCGGATCGACGATCCACGCGCGCCGCACCGAACAGCGATCGCCGGTATCCTTCTCTTCCTCGGATAGGATCGCATCGTCGGGCCGCGCCGCGCGCAGCATCCGCATGAGGAACCTGTTGGCCTGTTCGTCGCCCGCCTTGCCGAGATCCTTGCCGGTCAGCGCACTGCTTTTCTGCAACGCGAGCAATATCTCCCCCGCCTCGGTCGCGAGTCGTTCGGCGAGACGGACGTCGCTTTCGATGACCGTCATTTAAGCGGCATGATCTGGCGGACGATGAACGCGGCGGCTTCGGCCGGCGTCATCTCGACGGTGTTGACGCGAATCTCGGCATTCCGCGGCGCCTCGTAAGGACTGTCGATCCCGGTAAAGTTCTTCAAATCGCCCGCCCGTGCTTTTTTGTAGAGACCCTTCACATCGCGACCTTCCGCCACATTGAGCGGCGTGTCGACGAAGATCTCGATGAACTCGCCCGCGGGCAGCATCGCGCGCACCATGTCCCGCTCGGCACGGAACGGCGAGATGAACGCGGTGAGCACGATCAGCCCCGCGTCCGCCATCAGCTTGGCGACCTCGCCGACGCGCCGGATATTCTCGATCCGGTCGGCCTCGGTGAAGCCCAGGTCCTTGTTCAGGCCGTGACGGATGTTGTCGCCGTCCAGCAGGAAGGTGTGGCGGTTCATCAGGTTGAGCTGTTTCTCGACCTCGTTGGCGATCGTCGACTTGCCCGCACCCGACAGCCCGGTGAACCACAGCACCGCCTGTTTCTGGTTCTTCAGCCCGGCATGCGCCTCGCGGCCGATATCGGTCGCCTGCCAATGGACGTTCTGCGAGCGGCGCAGGCTGAAGTGGACCATCCCCGCCGCGACGGTCGCGTTGGTGATCTTGTCGATCAGGATGAACCCGCCGAGCACCTTGTTCGGTGCCGCGCCGTCCTGCGCATAGGCCTCGAACACGATCGCGCGGTCCGTCGTGATCTCCGCAACGCCGATCGCGTTCAATTCGAGCGTCTTGGTCGCGAGCCGCTCCATCGTGTTGACGTTGACTTGGTATTTCGGCTCGCGCACCGTCGCCGACACCATCTGCGTGCCGAGCTTCAACCAGTAGGAGCGGCCGACGATCAGCGGCTCGTCGTCCATCCAGACGATCGTCGTCTCGAACTGATCGGCGGTCTCGGGCGGCGCATCCGACGCAGCGATGACGTTGCCGCGCGAGCAGTCGATCTCGTCGGCGAACGACAGCGTGACCGACTGCCCCGCGACGGCCTCGTCGAGATCGCCGTCTAGCGTCGTGATCCGGCTGATCGTCGAGGTCTTGCCGCCGGGCAGGACGCGGATCGCATCGCCGGGCTTGACCGTACCGGCGGCAATCTGGCCCGAGAAACCGCGGAAATCGAGGTTGGGGCGGTTGACCCATTGCACGCTCATCCGGAACGGCTTGGCCTGATCGTCGTCGACATCGACATCGACGGCTTCGAGATGCTCCATCAGCGTCGGACCGGAATACCAGGGCATGGTTTCGGACCTGAGGGAGATGTTGTCGCCCTTGAAGCCCGAGATCGGCATCGGCGTGAACGCGGTGATGCCGATGCTCTTTGCGAACTCGGTATAGTCCGCGACGATCTCGTCGTAGCGCGCCTGATCGTAGCCGATCAGGTCCATCTTGTTGACGGCGAGCACGAGGTTCCGGATGCCGATCAGGTGCGCCAGGTAGCTGTGCCGCTTGGTCTGCGTGAGCACGCCCTTGCGCGCATCGACCAGGATCACGGCCAGATCGGCGGTCGAGGCGCCGGTCACCATGTTGCGGGTATATTGCTCATGACCCGGCGTATCCGCAACGATGAACTTGCGTTTTTCGGTCGAGAAAAAGCGATAGGCGACGTCGATCGTGATGCCCTGTTCGCGCTCGGCGGCAAGTCCGTCGACCAGCAGCGCGAAGTCGATCTCGCCACCTTGCGTGCCCACGCGCTTGCTGTCCGCCTCGAGCGCCGCGAGTTGATCCTCGAAGATCATCTTCGAATCGTACAGCAGCCGACCGATCAGCGTCGACTTGCCATCGTCGACCGAGCCGCAGGTGATGAAGCGCAACATCGTCTTGTTGCGATGCTGGTCGAGATACGCGTCGATATCCTCGGCGATGAGCGCGTCGGTCTGATAGGCCGACTCCTGGGTTGCGATGTCGCTCATCAGAAATAGCCCTCCTGCTTCTTCTTCTCCATGCCTGCGCCGCCGGCATCCTTGTCGATCGCGCGGCCCTGGCGTTCGCTGGTCGTCGTCAGCAGCGTTTCCTGGATGATCTCGGACAGCGTCGAGGCCGTGCTCTCGACCGCGCCGGTCAGCGGATAGCAACCGAGCGTACGGAAGCGGATCGAGCGATCGACCGGGACCTCGCCGGGTTCGAGGCGGAAGCGGTCGTCGTCGACCATCAGGAGCATGCCGTCGCGCTCTACCGTGGGGCGCACGCCCGCGTAGTAGAGCGGCACGATCGGCACGTCGTTGAGCTGGATATATTGCCAGACGTCGAGCTCGGTCCAGTTCGAGATGGGGAACACGCGGATGCTCTCGCCCTTCGATTTTCGGGCGTTGTAGAGGTTCCACAATTCGGGGCGCTGGTTCTTCGGATCCCAGCCATGCGTCGCGGTACGGAACGAGATGATGCGTTCCTTCGCGCGCGATTTCTCCTCGTCACGCCGCGCGCCACCGAACGCCGCGTCGAACCCGTGCAGGTTGAGCGCCTGCTTCAGGCCCTCCGTCTTCCACATGTCGGTGTGGAGTGCGCCGTGATCGAACGGATTGATCCCGCGCGCGGCGGCTTCGGGGTTCTGGTAGACCAGCAACTCCATGCCGCTCTCCGCCGCCATCCGGTCGCGCAACTTGTACATTTCCTGGAATTTCCAGGTCGTGTCGACGTGCAGCAGCGGGAAGGGCGGGGGCGACGGATAGAAGGCTTTCCGCGCAAGGTGCAGCATCACGGCCGAATCCTTGCCGACCGAATATAGCATCACCGGCTTGTCGGCCTCGGCGACGACTTCGCGCAGGATGTGGATCGCCTCCGCCTCGAGCCGTTCCAGATGGGTGAGTGTCTTCGCCATGATGTGTCTCCGCGGCGCCGTTTGCCCGGCGCAGGGCGGTGTCGGCAATCAATGCATTCTTCGGTCGGGGAACGCTTCGCTATCTCATGCCGCAATGACGGCGCCGCGCACCATGCACGATTTCGCGGCGAACCCTGCGCCGCAGTTGCCCGCCAGCGATCGACGCCGTACGCAACGCGCCTGTTTCGATCCGTCTGGGACCATGCCGCCATGTCCGTTGCATCTTTGAAAATGCGTTCCTGGCTGTTCGCGCCGGGGGACAGCGAGCGCAAGATGACCAAGGCGGTCGAGGGCAGCGCCGACATCGTCCTGTTCGATCTCGAAGACGCGGTGACGACCGAAAACAAGCCACTCGCGCGCCAGACCGTCCACGACGTGCTGACCGCGAACGTCGCGCACCGCGCGCGGATGTGGGTGCGGGTCAATCCGCTCGACGGGCCGTATACGCTGCCCGATCTCGCCGCGGTCATGCCCGCGCGGCCGGGCGGGATCATGCTGCCCAAGGTCACGGGCCGGCAGGACGTCGAACGTCTCGACCATTACCTGTCGGCGTTCGAGGCGGCGAACGGCATCGCGATCGGGTCGACCCCGGTGATCGTGCTGATCACCGAGACGGCGGAAGCTATGTTCCACACGGGCGACTATAAGGGCGCGCCTCGGGTGGTCGCGCTGACCTGGGGCGCGGAGGACCTGGCGGACTCGATCGGCGCGAGCGCGAACTGCAATCCGGATGGCAGCTATCGCTTTACCTACGAACTGGCGCGGTCGATGTGCCTGCTGGGTGCCGCGGCGGCAGGGGTCACCGCGATCGAGACGATCCAGGGCGACTTCCGCGATCTGGACACGCTGAAGACGCGCGCGGAGCAGGTCCGGCGTGACGGCTACCGCGGGATGCTCGCGATCCACCCGGCGCAGGTCGACGTGATCAACGCCGCCTTCACGCCGACCGAGGCGGAGATCGCCGAGGCGCAGGCGATCGTCGATCTGTTCGCGGCGAACCCCGGCTTCGGCACGATCGGCTACAAGGGCGGCATGCTCGACCGACCATATCTGTCGCGCGCGGAGCATCTGTTGCGGCAAATCGGGCGCGCGTGATCCGGGCGTCCTAGCCGACGCCCCATTCCGCCAGCAGCGCCGTGCCATCGGAGCTGGGGGCGATCCGGCCCGGCGTGCGGGACAGGCGCGGGGTAGGGGCTGCCTGCCAGATGCCGTCGATGACCACACCGCGATCCGCCATGTGGCGGTGCGTCGGCACCTCGTCGAGTTCGAGCACGGGCGCAAAGCAGGTGTCGGTGCCTTCCAGCGCATCGCACCACTCGTCCCGCGATCTGGTCACGAACACCGCGGCAAAGCGTCGCGCGGTTTCGGGCCAGCGCTCGACGACCATCTGGTCCGCCGCTAGGTCGGCGGGGAGCCCCAGATGATCGAGCAGTTCGGCATAGAATTTCGGCTCGATCGCGCCGACCGAGACGTACCGCCCATCGGCGCAGGTGTAACAGCGGTAGAACGGCGCCGCGCCGCCGAGCAGATTGCGCTCGCGGTCCATCGACATGACGCCGGCCGGGACCATTCCCGCGAACAGCGCCATCATCGACGAGACCCCGTCGACGATCGCTGCATCGACGACTTGCCCAAGCCCCGATCGCGCGCGTTCGAGTAACGCTGCCAGGATACCGGTAACGAGATACAGCGACCCGCCGCCGAAATCGCCGATCAGGTTGAGCGGCGGCGGCGGCGGCGTTCCTGGCGTGCCGATCGCCGCGAGCGCTCCACTGAGTGCGATGTAATTGAGATCGTGGCCCGCGACCTGCGCGAGCGGCCCGGTCTGTCCCCATCCGGTCATCCGCCCGTAGACGAGCCGCGGATTGCGTTCGAGCATGACGTCCGGACCAAGCCCGAGCCGTTCCATCACGCCCGGTCGAAGCCCTTCGATCACGACGTCGGCGCGGTCCGTGATCGCCAGCGCCTGCTCTCGCCCCTCCGGCGTTCGGATATCGAGCGCGAGCCGGGCGCGGCCGCGGTCGAGCACCGGATTGCGAAAGCCCCCGCCGGGCCGTTCGATCCGCAGCACCTCCGCGCGGAGATCGGAGAGCAGCATCGCGGCATGCGGGCCGGGCCCGATGCTGGCGAACTCGACGACGCGAAGGCCGGCGAGCGCGGTCACCGGGCAGGTTCTCTAACTGCTCGGTTTTCCTGCGAAAGCAGGAGCCCAGCATCACGAGCGTTGCCGTCCGTGGTCCTAGATTCCTGCGTGCGCAGGAAAACGAAGCGTTTGCGCGTCATTCGCCGATCAGTTCGACCGCCACCGCGGTGGCTTCGCCGCCACCGATGCAGAGCGCCGCGACACCCTTTTTCAGCCCACGTAGCTTCAGTGCGGCGACCAGCGTGGCGATGATCCGCGCACCGCTGGCGCCGATCGGATGGCCGAGCGCGGTGGCGCCGCCGTTGACGTTCAGCTTCTCGCGCGGGATGCCGAGCTCGCGCATCGCGATCATGGCGACGGTCGCGAACGCCTCGTTCACCTCGAACAGGTCGACGTCCTCGACGGTCCAGCCTGCACGGTCGAGAACCTTTCGGATCGCCGAGACCGGCGCGGTCGTGAACAGCGCGGGGGCATGCGCGTGCGCCGCGGTCGCAACGATCCGCGCTTCCTGCGCCAGGCCCAGCTTCTCGGCAACGCTCGCCCGCGTCAGCACGAGGGCGGCGGCACCGTCGGAGATCGAGGCGGAGGTGGCGGCAGTGATCGTGCCGTCCTTGGCGAATGCGGGGCGCAGGCCGGGGATCTTCTCGGGCTTGGCCTTGCCCGGCTGTTCGTCCTCGCTGACGATCACGTCGCCGCCACGCGTCTTGACGGTCACCGGCACGACCTCGTCCGCGAAGCCGCCGCTGGTGATCGCGGCGCTGGCGCGCGTCAGGCTTTCGATCGCGAACGCGTCCTGATCCTCGCGCGTGAACTGGTATTCGCCTGCGGTGTCCTCGGCGAAGGCGCCCATCGGCTTGCCCTTCTCGTACGCGTCTTCGAGGCCGTCCATCATCATCGAATCCGACACGACGTCATGGCCGATCCGTGCGCCAGAGCGGTGCTTGGCCAGCAGGAACGGCGCATTGGTCATGCTCTCCATGCCGCCGGCGATCACCACGTCGACGGTGCCGGCCATCAGCGCCTCGGTCGCCATGATGGTCGCCTGCATGCCGGAGCCGCACATCTTGTTGACGGTGGTCGCCTCGACCGAATTGGGCAAGCCGGCACCCAGTGCAGCCTGCCGCGCGGGGGCCTGGCCGAGCCCGGCGGGCAGCACGCAGCCCATGTAGATGCGGTCGATGATCGCCGGATCGACCTTCGAGCGCTCGACCGCCGCACGAACCGCAGTCGCGCCGAGTTCGACCGCCGTTACGCCGGACAACGCCCCCTGGAAGCCTCCCATCGGCGTGCGGGCATAGCTGGCGATGATGATCGGATCTTCGGACATGGTCTTCCCTCGTGGACTCGGCGTGAACTCGACGCGCTCGTACGACAGTGTCGGCGTACGACCCTCTCGACGGTGATATCGGTCTGCGTGCGCGAAATTGCCATACGACCGGGTATCCACCCTACTGGCGAGTAGTTGCGCGCGGCGCCGGCTATGTGTCAAGAACGGGTATGCCCGGCCAACCTGCATTGAGAACGCCGTCGCCGTCGCCGTTTCAAAGCTTGGCGGCGCGCGAGGCGCTGCGTCTCGAAAAGCGCGATGCGTTGCTGCGGGCGGCAGTGATGATGTTCAACGAGCGCGGGTTTCACGCGACGTCGCTTGACGATGTCGCGGCAAGCCTGGGCGTCACCAAGCCGGTGATCTACCATCATCTCGGCAACAAGGATCAGGTGCTGTTCGCGTGCGTTCGCATCGGTCTGGAGCAATTGCGTCTCGCCGCCGAACAGTCGCAGCGGATCGAGGGCGATGGACTGGAACGGCTAAAGGCGTTTCTCCGCCGCTATGCCGAAGTGACGATGGACGATTTCGGTCGCTGCGTCATCCGCACGCCCGACGAAGTCTTGTCGCCGGACGCGCGGAAGGAGTTTCGCGCTTTGAAGGCGGAGATCGACGCGACGATGCGGGCGATGATCGAAGCGGCAGTGGCGGATCGGTCGGCGACGGTGCTCGACGTGCGACTGACGGCGTTCACGCTCGCGGGTGCGCTCAACTGGCCGGCGCGCTGGTTTCGCGCGGACGGGCCGATGTCCGCGCAGGAGGTCGCGCGCGATATCGTCGAAATGCTGTGCGCCGGCTTGCGTCCGGCCCGTTGAGCGTTTGGACGATAGGGCAGCGCGATGCGTACGAAGTCGTCGGATCCGCACGGCGCTACCGGAGAAGATGGGATGCCCGTGGTTAGCACAGGTGTCGTCATCGTCGCGCAAGCCGGTGCGAATGCCGTGATTCTACGACGCGGGCGAAGCATGGTTCGTCCCCGGCGCGTCGGTTGCAGGCGTGGCCGTGCTGCAAATTATTCGAAGAGGATTCGCTCGACACCATGCTGATCTATCTCCTGTCCGACGCAAGCGCGGGTATCACCGGTTCGGACTTCACGATCGACGACGGACAGTCGTTGTGACCGCCCTTACGTCCCGCGCGCTGGCGATCGGCGAACAGGTCGAACGATTCGTCCGCGATGTCGTCGTGCCGTTCGAACGCGATCCGCGCCGCGGCAGCCACGGGCCGTCCGACGAGCTCGTCCAGGAGATGCGAGGGCTCGCCCGCGACGCCGGCGTCCTGACGCCGCATATCCTCGATGACGGCGATCACCTGACTCAGGCGGAGACCGCGCACGTCCTGATCCGCTCGGGCCTGTCGCCGCTCGGGCCGCTCGCGTGCAACACGATGGCCCCCGATGAGGGCAACATGTACCTGATCGGCAAGGCGGGGTCGGCGGCGCAGAAGGAGCGTTTCCTCGCGCCGATGGTCGCCGGCGACGCGCGCTCGGCGTTCTTCATGACCGAACCCGCGTCGGAGGGCGGCGCGGGCTCGGACCCGTCGATGATGCAGACCACCGCGCGGCTCGACGGCAACCACTGGGTGATCGATGGGCGGAAAGCGTTCATCACCGGCGCGGACGGCGCGAAGATCGGCATCGTCATGGCGCGGACCGATCCCGGCGACGGCAAGCTCGCGGCGACGATGTTCCTCGTCGACCTGCCCGATCCAGCGATCCGCATCGAACGCGTGCTCGACACGATCGACAGTTCGATGCCCGGCGGTCATGCGGTGATCGCGATCGATGGCTTGCGCGTGTCCGCCGACGCGATCCTCGGCGCGCCGCACGAGGGGTTTCGCTATGCGCAGGTGCGACTGTCGCCGGCGCGGCTGTCGCACTGCATGCGCTGGCTCGGCGCGTGCATCCGCGCGAACGAGATCGCCACCGACTATGCCTGTCGGCGCCATGCGTTCGGCAAGCCGTTGGTCGATCACGAGGGCGTCGGCTTCATGCTCGCCGAGAATTTGATCGACCTGCGTCAGGCCGAACTGATGATCGACTGGTGCGCAGGCGTGCTCGACGGGGGCTCGCTCGGCACCGCGGAGAGCTCGATGGCGAAGGTCGCGGTCTCCGAGGCATTGATGCGGATCGCCGATCGCTGCGTCCAGGTGATGGGCGGCACCGGCGTGACCGGCGACACGATCGTCGAGCAGGTGTTTCGCGAGATCCGCGCGTTCCGGATCTATGACGGCCCGACCGAGGTTCACAAATGGAGCCTGGCCAAGAAGATCAAGCGCGACTGGAAAGCGGCGCAGGCGTCCGAGACCACGGCATGAGCGAGCCGGCGTTCGCGGTAGGCGGACCTGCGCGTGACGCGCACCGGTTCGACGAGACGCGGTTGGCCGAACGGATGGCTGCGGACGTCGACGAATTTGCGGGTTCGCTCGTCATCGAACTGTCCAAGGGCAACTGGTCTGACCGGATCTTACCGCGTGATCACGCCTTGCGGCTGGTCGCCGACCTGCGGTGTATCGCTGACCTTGGTTGGCAACAGGCGGTGCGTGCGGGGACTTCGCGAAGGATGGGCAATGTCTGAACTGGAGTATTACGACGTATTGATCGTCGGCGCGGGCCATGCCGGGGCGCAGGCGGCGATCAGTCTGCGCCAGCGCAATCATGGCGGTACGATCGCGCTGCTCGGGGACGAGCCCTCGCTGCCGTACGAGCGACCGCCCTTGTCGAAGGAGTATCTCTCGGGGGACAAGCCGTTCGAGCGTATCCTCCTGCGCCCCGAAACGTTCTGGGGCGACCGCGGGATCACGTTGCGGCCTGGGCTGACCGTCGCGAGCGTCGATGTCGAGGCGCACCGAGTGACGACCGCGACCGGCGGCGTCATCGGGTATGGCACGTTGATCTGGGCCACGGGAGGCGCGCCGCGGCGGCTCACCTGCGCCGGCCATGACCTCATGGGAGTCCATAGCGTCAGGACACGCGCCGATGTCGACCGGATGATCGCCGAACTGCCCTCGGTCCAGCGCGTCGTCGTGATCGGTGGCGGCTATATCGGGCTCGAGGCAGCCGCGGTGCTCACCAAGCTCGGCAAGCATGTCACCCTGGTCGAGGCGCAGGACCGCGTACTGGCGCGTGTCGCGGGCGAGCCGTTGTCGCGGTTCTACGAAGCCGAGCACCGCGCGCACGGCGTCGACCTGCGGACGGGCGTCGCGGTGTCGTGCATCGAGGGGGCGGACTGCGCAGCATCCGCCGTCCGCCTCGCCGATGGCGAGCTGCTCGAATGCCAGATGGTGATCGTCGGGATCGGGATCGTGCCCGCCGTCGCGCCGTTGCTTGCGGCCGGGGCCGCGGGGGATAACGGCGTGTTGGTCGATGGCCATTGCCGCACGACGTTGCCCGACGTCTTTGCGATCGGCGACTGCGCGGCCCATGCAAACGCGTTCGCGAATGGCGCGACGATCCGCCTGGAGTCGGTGCAGAACGCGAACGACCAGGCGACGACCGTGGCCAAGATGCTGACCGGCGCGCCCGAGCGTTATCATGCGGTGCCGTGGTTCTGGTCGAACCAGTACGACCTCAAGCTCCAGACGGTCGGATTGTCGACGGGCTACGACGAAGCGGTTTTGCGCGGCGATCCCGCGGAGCGCAGCTTTTCGGTGATCTACCTGAAAGCCGGACGGGTGATCGCGCTCGACTGCGTCAACCGCGTGCGGGATTATGTGCAGGGCCGCGCACTGGTCGTCGGGTCGGTGCACGCCGACCCGACAGTGCTGGCTGACTCCATGATCGACCTGAAGACGATCCGCGCTGAGGACGAGGTGATTCTCGATTTCAAGCAACCTCGCTCATAAGGCAGGATGAGGACTCGAGTGGTTGTTGAGGGGCAAGGTCGGCGCTTCTTCGCCATCGGTCATCGCGATCGGCAGGATCGTGCCATCGGCGCCGTAGCGGACGCGGTCGATCGCCACCTGACGTTCACCCTTTAATTGTCCGGGACCCGGTCGCTGATCCCAGCGATGATACACGATCAACCACTCGCCCTGAGGTGTGCGGATGAAGCTGTGGTGGCCCGGCCCTTGATGCCGCGCATCGCTCGTCAGGATCGCGCCGCGGTATCGCCATGGTCCGACTGGGGAGCGGGCGGTGGCGTAATGGACCGAATAATCCGGGCGATCCCAATGGCCGTGGCTGTATGACAGGTAATATACGCCGTTCCGCTCATGCAGGAACGCGCCTTCGGTGAAATTGGCGGGCTGGTCGACCGCAACTTCGCGGGCGAGACTGACCATGTCGCGACCGAGTTCCCAGACGCGCAGCTTCGCGCCGGTGCTGCCGCCTGCATAGAGGTAGGCCTTGCCCGAACGCGGATCGACGAACGCCATCGGATCGATCGCCTCGAACTCGCCGTTCGCGCTTCGTCCGCCGGTGACGAATGGACGTCCGCTGTCGCGATACGGTCCCTGCGGCGCATCGGCGACCGCGACGCCGATCCGGCTCGGTGTCGGATTCTGCGGCCCGACCGAATAATAGATATACCATTTGCCGCCGCGCGCCGCGACGCCGGGTGCCCAGAGGAAATGCGCCTTCGCACCATCGTCGCCGATCCAGCGGATCTGATCGCGGCGGAGGATTTCACCGTGGCTGGTCCAGGTCTTTAAATCGCGCGACGAGAAGGCCCCGAACCGGTCCGCCGCCCAGCTTCCGCCGGGGCCGCCGGTCGGGAAGATCCACATCTCGCCATCGATCATCATCGCGTGTGGATCGGCACCCTGGAACACCGGGTTGCGGGCGATCGCCGCGGTTGCAATGACGAGCGCGACACCGACCGCGCTGACAATCCAGCGCATTCCGGACCGGCGCATCATTGCGCGGGCTGTCCATAGTCGAGCACGAACACCGGCCCGAGATCGAGCACCTGCTTGGCGGAGTCCAGGTGCAGCGCCGCGTTCAATTGGCGGGGGCCGTAGTCCTGGTCCGCGATGCCCTTCAACTGGTACATCTTCCAGTCCCGGCTAACCTCGAACGGCTGCTCGAAGATTGCCCTGACGACCGGCGTCGCCTCCAGCTGAACGCGCCCGATCCTGCCGGGTGCGCCATTCTCGGTCTCTTCCGCACGCGCCCAGAAGGCGATGACGATCTGGTCGCCCTTCCTGACCGGCTTCAGTACCGGGGTGGTCACGCCAACTCGCCAGAAGTCTGTATGCCCCTTCAACGGCACACGAAGCGCCTTGCCGAACTGGACGGACTTGTCGGCGCGGACCGTAGGAGTAAGCCGCAACCCGTACGGATTGAGTGCATCCACCCGCGGATCGTTGACGAGCCGGTCCGCCATGCTCGGGGTATCTGCCGCCACGATCGGCGACGCCAAAAACGCGGTCAGCCCCAGCGCGGCGAGGACAGTCATTCGCATGATCGTAACTCCTGTGCTCGCTGTGTCAGGTCAGAACCGAAACCGTACGCCGAGCGAATAGGTGCGCTCGAGGTAGAAGATCTGACGCGCGAACTGATCGCCCGCGTCATCGAACTGTCGATAACGACGGATCGGATTACCCAGTACGTTGACGATATCGAACGCGAGCGTGACGTTGGGGATCGGCGTTACCGTCGTCGACAGATCGAGCTGGCCACGACCCTTTTCGATCACACCGCCAGTACGTTGCGCGCCGTTGGCATCGACGTCGAGCGGCTCCTGGCTGTAATATTGAACGAAGTCGGAGCGGAAATTATATGCGACGCGTGCGGAGAAGAACGGCCGTTCGTACAACCCGACCAGATTATAGGTCCATTTCGACACGCCGTTGAACCGTTGCTGCTGGCCCGCGACGTTGGGCGAGAGCGCGAGCGTCGACGCCAAATCGCCCTTGGAATCGACATAGGTGCCGTTTGCCTGCAGCCCGAAACCCTTGGCCCAATCGGGCAGGCCGTCGATATCGAGGAAGCTGGTGAATCCGACCTCCACGCCCTGGAAACGCGTGGCACCGGTATTCTCGGGCTGTGTGAAACGCACCCGACCATAGGTCGGATCGTTGGTGAAGACGGTGGTGTTCGAGATGAAGCCTTGCGCATCACGGCGGAAGATCGCGCCGGTCAGCGACCCCGTGCGCGAGAAATACCATTCGAGGCTCGCGTCGTAGTTGTTCGAGGTCAGCGGCGACAGGTTCGGGTTGCCGGCGTTGATGGTGCGCACGTTGCTGTTGGGGTCGTTGGGGTTGGGCGGATTGTTGGGATCGATCGTTGGCGGCGATCCCACCGTCAGCGCCGGGTTGAGATCGAAAAAGTTCGGTCGCGTGCGCGTCTGCGTATAGGCGAGCCGCAACTGGAGTTCGTCCGTCGCGGCGATGCGGGCGCTGACGTTCGGCAGGTAATCGGTATATTCGTTCTTTGCGGTGACCGGCGTGATGACGAAGACGCCGGGACTTGTTTCGTCGCGCAGGAAGCCGCTGGTCGTGTTCTTGGTACGAACCGCGCGCAGCCCGACCACGCCATCGACGACGACGCTGCCGATGTCGAAGCCGTATTTGACTTGCGCATACCCGGCCAACGCCTTCTCGTTCGCGCGGAAATTCTCCGACGGATTGAAGTCCGGCCGTCCTGCGGGGGCACCGTAGAATGTTCGCAAGGCGGCTAGGTTGTTGCGAATGCTGTTCGACGGGATCGCGGTGAAGGTATGGATCGGGAAGGTGTTGTTGTACCCGAACCCGGCCAGCGTGCTTTCCGTCGTCACCGGCAGCGCAGAAATCGGCAGCTGTGCGGGCAGGTTGAAGATATAGGGTGCACCGCGATCGCGATTGGCGTCGCGATCATTGTAGCGGACGCCAAACTGGAGACGCCTCAACAGGCCGTCGCCCATGTCGTACTGAACGTCGGCGCGCGACTGGATGTCCTTGCCGCCGACTTTCAGATGTTCCTGGAAGAAGCCACGGCTGAGATAGTTTGCGGGGTCGGTAAGATTGAAATTGCCCAGGTTGAAGGTCGGGCCGCCGTCCGTGCCGGGGGATTCGAACACGACGTTGCGTACCGGCGAACTGCGGAACGTATAGTCGATGTTGATCAGATCGAACGTGTAGGTGCTGTCCGTGTACGCGATGTCGCCCGAGATCTGGAGGTTGTCGTGCTTCCAGATGGCGCCGCCGCCGGCCTGATAGGTGTTGGTCGTGCCATTCGCCGAGCCGTAATAGCCGTCCGGTGCATTCGCGCCGGTGACGGTCGCGCTCTGGGCCACGTTCGGGTTGCCGGTGCGCGTAGTGAGGTTGGTCAACTGGAAGTCGGGGCCACCGAAGATCGGAACGAACATGAACCGGTTCGAGTCTCGTCCGCGATAACCCTGGTAGAGCCCATCCACATAGATTTCGAGTTCGGGCGTGGGCTTCCACTGGAACGCAGCGTTCGCGGAGGGCCGCCAGCGTTTGCCGTAGCCGAGGAAAAGCGACTGTGCGTCCGGATAGCGAACGCCACCAGCGGTTCCTGGCGCGTTCGCCGCGTTGGTCGTGCCGATCACCAACGATTGCTCTCGGAGCGAATCCAGGAAGTTGATGCCCACATAGGACGCGTTGACGAGCAGGCCCATCTCGCCGATCCCGGTGTTCCAGCGGTCGCTGACGAGGAGATTGCCGTTCCACGACATCTTTCCCGATTGCTGCCAGTTCACGCCGTTCAACGACCCCGACAATTCGAAGCCGTCAAAGTCGAACGGCCGCCGGCCGCGGACGTTGACCTGGCCGCCGATGCCGCCCTCGATCAGGTTTGCGGTGCCAGATTTGTAGACTTCGAGCGCAGCCACGGTGCCGGCGGGGAAATCCTGGATCTGGACGAAGCGACCTTCGGCGGTGAAGATTTCCCGGCCGTTATAGGTAGTGCTGAGATCGGGCAGGCCGCGGACCGTAACGCCGGCCGACTCGCCGCCGCCACGCGAGACCTGCACGCCGGACACGCGGGCCAGTGCCGACGAGGCAAAGGTGTCGGGCAGCTTGCCGATGTCCTCGGCAACGATGGCGTCGACGATGCCGTCCGAGTTGCGCTTGATCGCCTGTGCCGATTGGAGGCTGCGACGAAGCCCGGTGACTACGATCTCGCCGTTGTCCTCCTTGGGGCTCTCCTGCAGCGAGGGCTGCGGCGCCGCGGGGTTCGCGTTCTGATCGGAGGCGGTGGTCGGCTTGGGGAGATCCTGGCCGCCCGCCCTGGTTTTTGCTGTCGATTTGTCGGAGGTCTGTGCAGTGGCGGACGCTGTGGTAACCAGCGCCATGGCGGCCACGGACGCGCACAGAAGTGCCTTAGCTTTCATGTCTCTCTCTCCCCTTTAGTGTCGATGGTTTTCCATGCGACTTGGCTTCACGCTAAAATGATCCGGCGGGACTGGCAACTGTTTGTCGGACAAGACTGAACGATTCTTCACTCGGTTGTTGGCGATCCGGAACGTGGCTCGCTAGGATGGCGAAAGGCGCGGCGAACAGCGCTGGGGTGATGCGGCGTATCGTCGAGCGAACGAATGAAACGACCGCGCAACGGGAGAGGAAAGCCAATGAACCAACGCATTTCGGAGCAGATGCGCGATCGATCGGGAGGAGCATCTTGCTCCAGTAAGCAGCATCACGGAATTGCTGCGGGCGGGAATGCCATGCAGATAAAGGCGCTGTATCCAGCCCTTCTTGCCGCGGTCGTCCTCATAGCCAGTCCCGCCGAAGCACGCGGTCGCTGGACCGAGGGGCAGGCCAAGGGTTGGTATGCCGCACAACCATGGCTGATCGGCGCGAATTACGCGCCCGCGACGGCGATCAACCAGCTCGAAATGTGGCAGGCGACAACCTGGGATCCCAAGCGGATCGATTACGAGCTAGGCCTTGCGCAGGGTATTGGCATGAACACGATGCGCGTGTTTCTCCACGATCAGCTCTGGCAGCAGGACCCGGAGGGCTTCAAGCAACGGATCGACGCGTTCCTGACGATTGCTCGGGCGCACGGGATCAAGCCGCTGTTTGTTTTGTTCGACAGCTGCTGGGATCCCGATCCGAAGCTCGGGCCGCAGCATCCGCCGATCCCCGGCGTGCATAATTCGGGGTGGGTGCAGGGGCCGGGAATGCCGGGCTTGCGCGATCGGGCGCGGTATCCCGGCTACAAGGCCTATGTGCAGGGCGTGATCGGCGCGTTTGCGAAGGACGACCGGATACTGGGCTGGGACGTGTGGAACGAGCCGGACAATGGCGCCGACCAGTATAAGGGGCAGGAGGGCAAGGAGCCGCTGGTCCGGGCGATGCTGGCGCAGGTGTTCGATTGGGCGCGCGAGGCCGATCCGGCGCAGCCGCTGACGTCGGGAGTGTGGACCGGCGACGATTGGGCACCGGGCGGCAAGACGTCGCCAATGGAAGAGCTTCAGCTCGCGCAGTCGGACGTCGTGACCTTCCACGATTATAGCTGGCCGGAGACGTTCGAGCGACGGATCAAACAGTTGCTCGCCTATAACCGCCCGGTGATCTGCACCGAATACATGGCGCGCGGCAACGGATCGACGTTCGATGGCTCGCTGCCGATCGGCAAGCGTTACGATGTCGGCATGATCAACTGGGGTTTCGTCGATGGGAAGACGCAGACGCGACTACCGTGGGACAGCTGGCAGAAGCCGTATGTGCTGGTCGAGCCGACGATCTGGTTTCACGAAGTATTCCAGAACGACGGCACGCCGTATCGTCAGGCGGAGACCGATTTGATCCGACGGTTGAGCGCGGCACCGAAGGGCATCGTACCGACGGCGCCGTCCGATGGTTCCGCGGTACGTCGCCGGCGGTAAACGGTGTGCAGCATCGCCATCCCGCGGGAGGGCGATGCTGCATGCGTCTCAGTGATTGTCGCGGGGTAGGCCCATGGTCTGCGCGATCCGCTGGTACTTTTCCGCACCTTCGAGGATTGCGCCCGTTTCCATCTGGCCCACGGTAGCCCGCTGGATTTCCTGCCAGGGCGTCTGCGAACGCGGATAGGCATAGCCACCTGCTTCGGTCAGCGCGCGGCGGCGCTCGGCGAGGTCCTCGTCCGAGATCAGGACGTTGGCGCTGCCCTTGGCAAGGTCGATGCGAACACGGTCGCCGGTACGGATCAACGCGAGGCCGCCCATCGCCGCGGCTTCAGGCGAGGCGTTCAGGATCGAGGGCGAGCCTGAGGTCCCCGACTGGCGACCGTCGCCGATGCAGGGGAGGGCATGGACGCCCTCGCGGATCAGGTACGCGGGCGGCCGCATGTTGACGACCTCGGCGGCACCCGGATAGCCGATCGGCCCTGCGCCACGCATGAACAGCAAGGTGTCGGTGGTGATCCCGAGCGAGGGGTCATCGATCCGGTGATGATAATCCTCCGGTCCGTCGAACACAACCGCGGGGCCCTCGAACGCTTCGAGATCGTCCGGGTTGGACAGATAGCGTTCGCGGAACTCGGGGCTGATCACGCTGGTCTTCATGATCGCCGAGTCGAACAGGTTGCCGCGCAGCACGATGAAGCCGGCGTCCTCCAGCAGAGGCGTCGCGAACGGGCGGATGACGCGCTCGTCCTCGATCGTCGCGGTCCGGCAATTGTCGCCGATCGACTTACCGTTCGCGGTCATCGCGTCTTCGTGGATGAGGCCCTGCTTCATCAGTTCGGCAACCACTGCGGGTACGCCGCCGGCATGATAATAATCCTCGCCCAGATACTCGCCGGCGGGCTGGAGGTTGACCATCAGCGGCACCTTGTGGCCGTGCGTCTGCCAGTCGTCGATCGGCAGGTCGACGCCGATATGGCGCGCGATCGCGGCGAGGTGGATCGGTGCGTTGGTCGAACCGCCGATCGCCGAATTGACGACGATCGCGTTGTGGAACGCTTCCTTGGTGAGAATGTCCGACGGCTTCAGATCTTCCGAAACCATGTCGACGATCCGCTTGCCGGTCTTGTACGCGACCTCCTGGCGGTCACGGTACGGCGCGGGGATCGCAGCCGAGCCGGGCAACTGCATGCCGAGCGCTTCGGCAAGGCTGTTCATCGTCGTCGCGGTGCCCATCGTGTTGCAATAGCCGGTCGACGGCGCCGACGATGCGACGAGCTTGATAAAGCCCTCGTCGTCGATCGCGCCGGTCGCGAGCAGCTCGCGCGCCTTCCACACGATCGTCCCCGAACCGGTCCGCTCGCCCTTGTGCCAGCCGTTGAGCATCGGCCCGACCGAGAGCGCTATCGCGGGGATGTTGACGGTTGCCGCCGCCATGAGGCAGGCGGGCGTCGTCTTGTCGCAGCCGATCGTCAGCACGACGCCATCGAGCGGATAGCCGTAGAGCACCTCGACCAGCGCGAGATAGGCGAGGTTGCGGTCGAGCCCGGCGGTCGGGCGCTTGCCGGTTTCCTGGATCGGATGGACCGGGAATTCGAGCGCGATGCCGCCTGCCTCACGGATGCCTTCGCGCAGGCGTTCGGCGAGCACGAGGTGGTGACGGTTGCACGGGCTCAAGTCGCTGCCGGTCTGCGCGATGCCGATGATCGGCTTGCCCGAACGCAGTTCCTCCAGGCTGAGCCCGAAGTTCAGATAGCGCTCCAGATAGAGCGCGGTCATGTCGATGTTCTCGGGGTTGTCGAACCACGCGCGGCTTCTGAGCGACTGGGGAAGCTTGGGCATTTCGGTCATGAGGAGCTTTCTGGAGATCGGGCTAGAGTTCGATGTCGGCGGGCCGGTATCAGCGGGCGACGGAAACGCGGTAGACCATGCGGTGATGATAGGGTTTGCCGGGATCGACGCGCGCCGAACCGAATGCAGGCTGGTTGGGGGTATTAGGGAATTTCTGCGGTTCGAGCGCGAGGCCGTCGCCCATCCGGTACACATGACCAGACTTGCCGACCAGCGACCCGTCGAGGAAGTTGCCCGAGTAAAATTGTACCCCAGGCTCGGTGGTCAATACTTCGAGCACGCGACCCGATGCCGGGTCCTCGACGCGCGCGGCGAGCCCTGGCTCGGGCGTTGCGCCCTTGTCGAGCACGAAGTTGTGATCCCAGCCGCGACCGATGACGATCTGCGGATCGCGTCCGTCGCGGATGCCGTCGGACAACGCGCGTCCCTTGGTGAAGTCGAACACGGTGCCCGCGACCGGCTTTAGTTCGCCGGTCGGGATCAGCGTCGCGTTGACGGGCGTATAGCGCCGCGCCGGGATCGTCAGCCGCTGGCCGTAGATCCCTGTCGCGGAGCCTTCACCCGCCAGATCGAACAGCGCGTGGTTGGTCAGGTTGACGATCGTCGGTGCATCGCTGGTCGCGTCGAAATCGATCGTCAGCGCACCCTTGTCGTCGAGCGCATAGGTGACCTTGACCGACAGCGTGCCGGGATAGCCCTGGTCACCCGCCGGGCTGGTCAGCGTCATCACGACCTTCGCCTGCGCGCCATTGGTGACGGAGACAATCTTCCACACCAGCTTGTCGAACCCGACCGTGCCGCCGTGCAGCGTGTTGGTCTTGTCGTTGAGCGTGATCTGATAGGGCTTGCCGTCGAGCGTGAAGCGACCGCCGGCGATCCGGTTGGCATACCTGCCGATCGTCTGTCCCCAGAAGTTCGGCGCGGTGACGTAGCTTGCGGCATCGTCATAGCCGAGCGTGATGTCGGACGTCTTGCCGTTGCGGTCGGGTGCGTTGAACGACTGGAGCGTTGCGCCGAGGGTCATGATTCGCGCGCTGACGCCATTGGTGCCGGTCAGCGTGACGGCTTCGATCGCGGTGCCGTTGGGCAATTTGCCGAACGCTTCGCGCTTGGCCGATGCGGCGTTCGCGGCGTGTGACGACACTATCGTCAACGCGGTGGCCGCGATGATCCCCGACTTTGTGATTGCGCGCATTCCGGTTCCCGTCCTTAATCGCTCGACGCCGTTGACGCGCCTTGTGGGGCTATATAGTCGGACAATATATTTCTGAGCAAGCCATGCGGGAAAAGACTGTCGTGCAGTCGCCGACATGGCACGGAGGGTGAGCGATTATGGCGATGCCGATACAGATGCAACGACCCGTCGAGGGCGCAGCGATACAGGATCCGCCGGGGGCTAGCCCAAGCTACCGCTCCGCACTGACTCTGCTCGCCAGCCTGTTCTTCATGTGGGGCTTCATCACGGTCATCAACAACACGCTGCTGCCGCACCTGCGCAGCGTGTTCGACCTCAGCTACACGCAGACCACGCTGATCGAGAGCGTCTGGTTCATCGCCTATTTCTTCGCATCGATCCCGTCGGCCAAGTTGATCGAGCGGGTCGGCTATCAGCGCGCGATGGTGTTCGGGCTGGGCCTGATGGCGGTCGGCGCGCTGATGATGGTGCCCGCCGCGCGATTGCCGTCCTACGGCGTCACGCTGTTTGCGCTGTTCGTGATCGCAAGCGGGATCACGCTGCTCCAGGTCGCGGCCAACCCGTATGTCGCGGTCGTCGGTCCATCCGAGACCGCGTCGTCGCGGCTCAACCTCGTGCAGGCGTTCAACTCGGCGGGGGCCACGCTCGCGCCGCTGTTCGGTGGGTATCTGATCCTCGGCCGCTCCACCTCGGGTACTGCGGTGGCCGGGTCGACCGCGGTGCTGACCCCGGCCGAGCGGCTTGCCGACGCACAGTCGGTGGTGTTGCCGTATCTGATCGTCGCGGGCGTGCTGGTCGTGCTCGCGATCGTGATCGCGCGCTTCCCGCTGCCGGCAATGGGCGCGTCGACGCAGCGCTCGGCGAAGGCGGATCGCAAGGGCCTGTCGCTCTGGTCGCACCGCAACCTCGTGCTCGGCATCCCGGCGATCTTCATTTATCTGATCGCCGAGATCGGCGTCGCCAATCTGTTCATCAACTTCGTCAGCCAGCCGCAGATCGGCAATCTGACGCACGAGCAGGCCTCGCATTACCTGTTCATCCTGTGGGGCGGGATGATGGTCGGCCGCCTGATCGGCAGCGTCGTGATGCGGACGATCCCCGCCGAGCGCGTGCTGGCGGTGGCAAGCATAGGCGCGTTCGTCGTCATGCTGATCGCGACCTTCACCACCGGCCATGTCGCGATGTGGGCGCTGATCTCGGTCGGGCTGTTCCACTCGATCATGTTCCCGACGATCTTCACGCTCGGCATCCGCGGGCTTGGACCACTGACCGAGGAAGGGTCCGGCCTGCTGATCATGGCGATCGCCGGCGGTGCGCTGGTGATCGTCCAGGGCTGGCTTGCCGATACCTACGGGTTGCAGATCTCGTTCCTGCTGACCGCGGTGTGCGAACTGTACATCCTGTTCTACGCAGTCTGGGGCTCGCGCGTGACCGAAGCGCTGCCCGATCCCGTCGCCGTTCCCTGAAGTGGCGCGCCCCTTGACCGGGGCGCCGACTTAGCAGGCGACGACGAAGCGGCGGTGGCGTGCGATCAGCGCGCCATCGCCAGTTTCGTATCCTCCAGCGCCAGATCGACCAGCGTCCGCATCGCTGCGCTGGCACCGTTGGCATCGCCGGCGGCGATCGCGTCGTAGACCAGCACGTGATCGGGGATCGGATTGCGGGGCAGGGCGCGGGCGCGCTGTTTGAACTGCGTCGTCCAGTTGACGGCGGCACCGATGCTCGCGCTCAGCACGATCAGCGCATCGTTACGGGTCGCCGTCAGCACCGCGTCGTGAAACTCGCGATCCGCCGCGCGCCCGGCTTCGGTGGCCAGCGTATGCCGACGCATGGCCGCCAGCGCGTCCTTCATGATCTTCAGGTCGGTCCGCTCGCGCCGTTCCGCGGCCAACGCTGCCGCCGCAGGCTCGACGATCGCGCGCAGTTCGAACAGTCCGCGAACGAAGGCGATGTCGGGCTCGCCGGCAAACGCCCAGGCGAGCACGTCGGGATCGAGCAGGTTCCACCGGCTGCGGGGCAAGACGCGCGTACCGATCTTCGGACGGCTCTCGACCAGTCCCTTGGCGGTCAGGACCTGGACGGCCTCGCGGTAGGCGCTGCGCGACACGTCGAGCGTTTTCGAGAACTCGACTTCGCCTGACAGGGTGTCGCCGGGTGCATACTCCCCCGACAATATCGCGGTGCCGAGCTTGTGCGCGACCGCACCGTGAAGACGTCGACCCGTGCCGCGCGGAACGCGAACGACCGGCTTTTCGTCTCCACTGCCGGCCTCTACGGGCTCCTCGATACGATCCCCAATATGATCGACGTCCGTCATAACGCTTGCTCCCTGGACACGGCGTAACAGCCCCTGCACGATCAAGGAACGACAAAGATTGCCAAAACCTAGCGTCGCTTATATGTCGGAGTATAGGGAGTGGATACTATGTCAGACACAAGCACGAGCCAGACCGAGCGTTCTGCGTTTCGATCCATCGATGCCGCCACCGGTGCTGCAGTGGGTAATCCGATCGCGGTGCATGGCCCGGCCGATGTCGAGGCAGCATGCGCCGCCGCCGAGGCGGCATTCGACGCCTATCGCGCGACCGGCAATGACGCACGCGCCGACTTTCTCGAACGGATCGGCGAGGAGATCGTCGCGCTCGGCGACGACCTGATCGTCACCGCGATGCGCGAAAGCGGCCTGCCGCGCGCACGACTGGAAGGCGAGCGCGGCCGCACCGTCGGCCAGTTGAAGCTGTTCGCCGGCGTCGTCCGTCGTGGCGGCTGGATGGGGTTGCGGATCGATCCGGCACTGCCCGATCGCGCGCCCTTGCCGCGCCCCGATCTTCGGCTGCGAATGATCCCGCTCGGCCCGGTCGCGGTGTTTGGCGCAAGCAATTTCCCGCTCGCCTTCTCGACCGCTGGTGGCGACACCGCGTCGGCGCTGGCCGCAGGCTGCCCGGTCGTCGTCAAGGGGCACCCTGCGCATCCAGCCACCGGCGCGCTGGTCGCCGGTGCGATCGAGGCCGCGGTCGCTGCGTGCGGATTGCCGGCGGGCGTGTTCTCGCATCTGGTCGGTCCCGGCAACGAGCTCGGCAGCGCGCTGGTGCAGGATCCCCGGATCGCCGCAGTCGGTTTCACCGGTTCGCGGGCAGGGGGGCTTGCACTCGTCAAGCTGGCGCAGACCTGTGAAGTTCCGATCCCGGTCTATGCCGAGATGTCGAGCATCAACCCGGTCGTGCTGCTGCCCGAAGCCCTGAAGGCGCGCGGCGCGGCGCTAGGAACGGCGTTCGTCGGGTCGCTGACGATGGGGGCGGGGCAGTTCTGCACCAACCCCGGTCTCGTGCTCGCGATCGAAGGCGAGGGGCTCGACGCTTTCGTGTCCGCTGCCGCAACGGCATTGCCCGAGGCTCCTGCCGCAACGATGCTCACCAGCGGCATCCATGCCGCCTACGAGCAGGGCATCGCCGCACTCGCCAGCAACGACGCGGTGAACGAGGTCGCACGTGGCAAGGTCGGCGAAGGCGTCGCGCAAGGCCAGGCGGCATTCTTCGAGACGACCGCCGCGCAGTTCCTGAGCGACAAGGCGCTGGGCCATGAAGTGTTCGGGGCGTCGTCGTTGTTGGTGCGCTGCACGAGCGAGGACGAGCTTCACGCCGTACTGCGCGCCGCCGAAGGGCAGCTCACTGCAACGATCCAGATGGACAACGGCGATGCCGACATGGCGTCGCGGCTGATCCCGCTGCTCGAACGCAAGGCCGGACGGATCCTCGCGAACGGCTGGCCTACCGGTGTCGAGGTCGCCCATGCGATGGTGCATGGCGGTCCGTTCCCGGCGACCTCGGATGGCCGCGCGACTTCGGTCGGCAGCCTTGCGATCGATCGGTTCCTGCGGCCGGTGTCGTACCAGAACCTGCTGCCCGAACTGCTGCCGGAGGTGTTGCGTGACGGCACGACCGCGCCGCGGCTGATCGACGGTGTTCCCGCCAACTGACCTGAAAATATCGGGGGCGAACCGTAATAGCGGCGTCCCGACTAGGAGAGAAATTGATGACTTTGCGTCTGTTGCAGCATGTTGGCGTCGATGGCACGCGATCGGTGATCGCGGCTACTAACGAGGGGGCGGCGTTCGTCACTGGGGTCGACAGCGTTCGCGCGCTGGCCGAGCGTGCGATTGCCGCCGGTAGCGATCTCGCCGGCGCGGTCGCGGCCTGTGGAACGGGCGCGAGCGTCGACATCGCCGCCGAACTCGCCGCGGGCCGCCTGACCTCGCCGATCGATCATGTCGATCCGGCGCATCTGATCATGACCGGCACCGGTTTGACGCATCTCGGTTCGGCCGAGGGGCGCGACAAGATGCACCGCGCGGCCGCGGACGCCGAGAAGCAGACCGATTCGATGCGGATGTTCCTCGAAGGCGTCGAGGGCGGCAAGCCGGCAGCGGGGACGCGTGGCCAGCAGCCCGAATGGTTCTACAAGGGCGATGGCTCGGGGCTGGTTGCACCGGGTGCGGCATTCGCGATGCCCGATTTCGCCGAGGATGGCGGCGAGGAGCCGGAGCTTGCCGGTATCTACCTGATCGGTCCGGACGGCACGCCGTTCCGCCTCGGCCTGTGCCTGGCCAACGAATTCAGCGATCACGTCACCGAGCGCCACAACTATCTCTGGCTCGCGCATTCGAAGCTGCGCCAGGCGTCGCTTGGGCCAGAACTGCTGGTCGGTACACCGCCCGAGCATATCGAGGGTGCGAGCCGCATCCACCGCGACGGCGCGCTGCTTTGGGAAAAGCCGTTCCTGTCGGGCGAGGCGAACATGTCGCACAGCATCGCCAACCTCGAGGCGCATCACTTCAAATACGACTTGTTCCGCCGGCCAGGCGACGTCCACGTCCACTTCTTCGGCACCGCGACGCTGTCGTTCGCCGACGGCGTGACGACGCGCGAAGGCGACGTGTTCGAGATCGAGGCCGCGCCATTCACCCTGCCGTTGCGCAACACGCTGACCAAGGCTGCGCCGCAGCCCGTTACCGTGAAGGCGCTCTAAGCATGGCCGCTATCAAGATCGCGGTCATCGGTATGGGCAAGATTGCCCGCGACCAGCATCTTCCATCGATCGCGGGCAACCCTGAGTTCGAGTTCGTGGCCAGCGTCAGCCCGCGTGATCCGGGCGTCGAGGGTATCGCCAACTTCAGGTCGCTGGAAGCGCTGCTCGCCGACGGTCCGGCGATCGACGCGATCGCGCTCTGCACGCCGCCACAGGTACGCTACGAGCTCGCCTCGATGGCGCTCGCCAAGCGCGTGCACGTCTTCCTCGAAAAGCCGCCCGGCGCGACGCTCGCCGAGGTCGATGCGCTCGAAGCGCAGGCTGCCGAAACGGGAACGACGCTGTTCGCCGGCTGGCATTCGCGGTTCGCGGCGGGTGTCGCGCCGGCCAAGGGCTGGCTCGCCGAGCGTAAGATCGAGCGTGTGTCGATCGTCTGGCGCGAGGACGTTCGCGTCTGGCATCCGGGGCAGGCGTGGATCTGGGAGCCGGGTGGGCTCGGCGTCTTCGATCCCGGCATCAACGCGCTGTCGATCGCGACCGAGATCCTGCCGCAGCCGTTCTTCCTGACGGCCGCGACGCTGTCGACGCCCGCCAACCGCGCCGCGCCGATCGCCGCCGACCTGGCCTTCCGCAGCGCCTCGGGTACGCCGATCAGCATGGATCTCGACTGGCGCCAGACCGGCCCGCAGAGCTGGGATATCACCGTCGAGACCGACGCCGGCACGCTCAGCCTCGCCAAGGGCGGCGCGGTGCTCACCTTGCCGAACGGCACGATGCATAACGACGATGAGGAATATCCCGGCCTCTACACGCGCTTCGCCTCGCTGATCCGCGGTGGCCGTAGCGAAGTCGACACGACCCCGTTCACCCTCGTCGCCGACGCGTTCCTGCGCGGCACCCGCAATTCCGTGGAGGCTTTCGATGATTGAGGCTAAAATGACCTGCACGCTGAAGGGCTTAGCCGCCGCGCTCCTGCTGTCGACCGCCGGCATCGGCGCCGCACAGACCGCCGCGCAGACCGACGCACCCGCCACCACGCCCAGTTCGACCGGGGCAACCGTTACGGTCCACGCCGACGCGCCCGGCCCGACCTATGATCGCCGCATCTTCACGCAGTTTGCGGAGCATCTCGGCACCGGCATCTACGGGGGGCTGTGGGTCGGCGAGAAGTCGAAGATCCCCAACGTCCGCGGCTTCCGTACCGATGTCGTCACCGCGCTGCGCGGGATCGGCGTGCCGGTCGTGCGCTGGCCGGGCGGCTGCTTCGCCGACGAATATCACTGGCGCGAGGGCATCGGTCCGAAGGCCAAGCGCCCGGTCAAGATCAACACCCATTGGGGCGGCGTGACCGAGCCCAACACGGTCGGCACGCACGAGTTCATGGACCTCGCCGGACAGCTCGGCGCCGAGCCCTATATCGCCGGCAACGTCGGCAACGGTACGCCGCAGGAAATGGCGGAGTGGGTCGAATACATGACCTCGCCCGCCGGCACGCTGGCCGACGAACGCGCGAAGAACGGCCACAAGGCGCCGTGGGCGGTGCCGTATTTTGGCGTCGGCAACGAGCTGTGGGGCTGTGGCGGCAACATGCGCGCGGAATATGCCGCCGACGTCACGCGGCGCTATGCCACCTTCATCAAGGCGCCCAAGGATACGCGCGTGATGAAGATCGCGAGCGGCGCCAACGTCGACGACTATCACTGGACCGAGACGATGGCGCGCGAGCTGGTCGGCAAGGTCGATGCGTTGTCGCTGCATTACTATACCGTCCCCGGTGGATGGCCGCCGCGTGCGTCCGCGACCGTGTTCGACGAGCGCGGCTGGGCCGAGACGCTGTCCGAGACGCTCAAGATGGACGAGCTGATCACCAAGCATTCGGCGATCATGGACAAGGTCGATCCGAAGAAGACGATGTGGCTCGCGGTCGACGAATGGGGCACCTGGTACGCCGGCGATCCGGGCACCAACCCCGGTTTCCTGCGCCAGCAGAACACGCTGCGTGACGCACTGGTCACCGCGATCAACCTCAATATCTTCGCCAAGCACGCCGACCGCGTGAAGATGACCGCAATCGCGCAGATGGTGAACGTGCTGCAGGCGATGATCCTGACCGACGGCAGCAAGATGGTGCTGACGCCGACCTATCACGTGTTCGCGATGTACAAGCCGTACATGGACGGCACCGTCCTGCCGATCGACATCAAGTCGCCCTGGTACAACAAGGACCAGTGGACGATGCCGTCGGTCAGCGCATCGGCGGTACGCGGCAAGGACGGCGTGGTACGGATCGCGCTGTCGAACCTCGATCCGAACAAGCCGACCAGTGTCTCCGCGGCGCTGCCGGGCGTGGCGGCGCAGACCGTCACCGGGCAGGTGCTGACCGCGCCGACGATGACTGCGCTCAACACCTTCGAGGCGCCCAACGCGGTCGCACCGAAGGCATTCAACGGCGCTAGCCTGAGCGGTGGAACGCTGTCGGTGACGTTGCCGCCGATGTCGGTGGTGATGCTCGAACTGAAGTGATCGTGACGCCCGCCGGAGCAACCGGCGGGCGCACCTACCGGGAGAGAGACGATGGCCGCACCGAAATGGGCGACCGGACTGATCGCGCTGACGCTCGCGAGTAGCGTGCTGGCGCAAACCGCCGATGCACCGCCTGCATTGAACGCCCGCCTGACCGGCGACATCGCCCCGGTCCACGACCCGGTAATGATCCGCGCGGGCGATACCTATTACGTCTACGGCACCGGGCTCGACGGCCAGATGCTGAGCGCGCGCACCTCGTCCGATCTGATCCACTGGACGGCGGGCACGCCGCCGCTGTCGCGCCTGCCCGACTGGGCGACCAAGGCGGTGCCGGGCACCAAGGGCATGTGGGCGCCCGACATTTCGCGCAGCGCAGACGGGCGGTACCGGCTCTATTACTCGGTCTCGACGTTCGGCTCGAACCGCTCCGCGATCGGCCTGGCGACCAGCCCGACGCTCGACCCCAAGGCGCCCGGCTATGGCTGGCGCGACGAGGGGCTGGTGGTGATGTCGACGCCCAAGGACGATTTCAACGCGATCGATCCCAACCATGTCGTCGATGCGCAGGGCCGCGAGTGGCTGTCGCTCGGCAGCTTCTGGACCGGCATCAAGCTGTTCGCGCTGAACCCCAAGACCGGCAAGCTGCTCGACCCCGCGGCAAAGCCCTACGCGATCGCGCGCCGTCCCGCACCCGCTGGCGGACCAGCGCCGGTCGAGGCGCCGTTCATCATCGGTCATGGCGGCTATTACTGGCTGCTGGCCAGCTACGACTATTGCTGCAAGGGCGTGAACAGCACCTATTACACCGTCGTCGGCCGATCGAAGGCGATCACCGGGCCGTATCTGGGCAAGGACGGCAGCGCGATGATGCAGGGCGGGGGGACGATCTTCCTGCGCGCCGACCTGCAGGAAAAGCAGCGCTATCGCGGCCCCGGCCACCCAGGCGTGATGCACGACACCGACGGCAAGGATTATGTCGTCTACCACGCCTATGATTCCCAGATCAAAGGCACCCCGACGTTGCGCATCGCACCGATCGGCTGGGGTGCGGATGGCTGGCCAGTTGCGGAGAATCGACCATGACGATGGATTTCACACGACGGCTGTTCCTGGCCGGTGCTGGTGCTGCGACCGCTAGCGGTGCGCTCGCACGGGTCGCGGCCAAGGCGCCGGTGCCGGTCAACCCACTGGTCCGCCAGCGTGCCGATGCGCAGGTCTTCCTGCACACCGACGGCTATTATTACATGACCGGATCGGTGCCCGAATATGACCGGCTGGTGCTGCGCCGCTCGCGCACGCTGGCAGGGCTGTCGACCGCCAACGAGCGCGTCTTGTGGCGGCACGAGAAGACCGGGCCGATGTCCGGATTCCTCTGGGCACCCGAACTGCACCTGATCGACGGCCGCTGGATCATGTATTTCGCGGCAGGCCCCAGCGGCGGCGGCGAGGATGTGTTTCGTATCCGCACTTTCGCGGTGGTCTGCGACGGACCCGACGCGATGACCGGAACCTGGACCGTGTTGGGGCAATTGACGACGCCGTGGGACAGCTTCACGCTCGATTCCACCAGCTTCGTCCACCGCGGCACGCGCTATCTCGCCTGGGCCCAGCGCGAGCCGGGGATCGAGACCAACAGCAACCTCTATCTCGCGCCGCTCGCGACCCCGCTGACGCTGGCGGCAAAGCCCGCGCGGCTGGCGGTACCGACGCTCGATTGGGAGATCCGCGGCTTCAAGGTCGCCGAGGCGCCTGCGCTGCTGGCGCGCAACGGCAAGCTGTTCATGACCTATTCCGCGAGTGCGACCGACGCGCGATACTGCATGGGCATGCTGACCGCGCGTGACGATGCCGACATCATGGATCCGGCAGCCTGGACGAAATCGCCGCAGCCGGTGTTCAAGTCGTCGCCCGCGCACAAGGTCTTCGGGCCCGGCCACAACAGCTTCACCGTCGACGAGCGCGGCCGCGACATCCTGGTCTATCACGCGCGCGACTATGAGGCGATCAAGGGCGACCCGCTGTTCGATCCCAACCGCCACACCCGCGTTCAACGGTTCACGTACAAGCCCGACGGCACACCCGATTTCGGCGAACCGGTTGCCAACGGCCCATTGCGGTGAGCGGCCTCGATCGCCGGACGTTCCTCGCCGCGGGAGCCGCAGCCGTACCCGCGGCCGCGATAGGCGCTGGCGCGAGTGCTGGCTCGAAGCCCTTGGCGCCGACGCCGCCGATGGGCTGGAACAGCTGGAACAGTTTCGCGACGACGATCACCGAGGGGCAGGCGATCGAGACCGCGACGATCATGGCCGAGAAGCTGCTGCCGTCGGGCTATGATATCTTCACCGTCGATATCCAGTGGTACGAGCCGGGTGCGCAGAGTTACACCTACGCGACCAAGCCGACACCGGCGATGGACGGCTACGGCCGACTGCTCCCTGCGCCGAACCGGTTCCCGTCGAGCGTCGGCGGCAAAGGCTTCCGCCCGCTCGCCGACCGCGTCCACGCGCTCGGCCTTCGGTTCGGCATCCACCTGATGCGCGGTATTCCGCGGCTGGCGGTGGAGCGAAACCTGCCGGTGTTCGGGACGAAATACCGCGCGCGCGACATCGCCGACACCGCCAGCATCTGTGCCTGGAACCCGGACATGTACGGCGTCGACATGCGCAAGCCCGGCGCGCAGGCCTATTACGACAGCGTGTTCGCGCTCTACGCATCCTGGGGCGTCGATCTGGTCAAGATGGACGACATGAGTCGCCCGTATGACGCGCACGCCCCCGAGATCGAGGCCGCACACGCCGCGATCGTCGCGACCGACCGGCCGATCATCCTCAGCCTATCGCCCGGCGAAACGCCGGTATCCCGCGCCGATCACGTCCGCCGCTTTGCGCAGATGTGGCGAATCAGCGACGATTTCTGGGACGAATGGCCGCTGCTCGAAGCGCAGTTCACCCGGCTGGAGAACTGGAACGCACACCGCGTACCCGGCGGCTGGCCCGATGCGGACATGCTCCCGCTCGGGCGTCTCGCGCTGGGCGCGCGCGACACCAAGTTCACGCCCGACGAACAGCGCACGCTGATGACCCTGTGGTCGATCGCGCGCTCGCCACTGATCATGGGCGGTGATCTCCGCCATCTCGACCGCCCGACGCTCGACCTTCTCACCAACCCCGAAGTCATCGCGGTCAACCAGGCGAGCTACGCCAACCAGCCACATTTTATTGAGGACGGTATACGAGTCTGGTCGGCACGCGTGCCGGGATCGCAGGATCGCTATCTCGCGCTGTTTAACACAGACAAAACCGAGCGATCCGTACAGCTTCGTCTCGACACGATCGCGCTGAACGGGCCGGTCGGCGTTCGTGATCTCTGGGCACGGCGCGATCTGGAAAGGGCGTCCGGTACGCTGGTCACACGTGTGCCATCGCACGGCGCTGCGTTGTACCGCCTGACGCCTCGCTGACCTGTCCGGCTAGGTGGCTGGGTAAAATTAACGCTTGCATCAACGTCCGCCCGATCATACCGAATGTCCGAGTAATACCGACTGCCGATAAGGTCGGATGGGCATGCCAGGGAGAGGCTAGATGGCGATGAAGTCGTTAATTCTGTGTTCCGCATCGATTGCAGCGCTGATGCTGGGAGCGCCGGCACAGGCGCAGGCCGTACCGACCACGCCGCAGGATCGGAACGGCCTGCCAGCGACCGGTACGCCCGCGGGCGTCGATGCAAACACCGTCCAGACGCCACCCTCGGCTGAGCAGCCCGCGACCAGCCAGACTGCCGGCGACCAGACCGCAGGCGACCAGACCGACGCGGACATCGTCGTCACCGGCGTCCGTGCCTCGATCGTCGGCGCACTGAACGTTCGCAAAAATTCGATCCAGATCGTCGATTCGATCGTCTCGGAAGACGTCGGCAAGCTGCCTGACAACAACGTCGTCGAGGCGCTTCAGCGCGTGACTGGCATTCAGGTCACCGACCGTGCCGGCGGCGAAGCGGCGACGATCACGATCCGAGGTCTGACCGATCCGTTGACGACGTTGAACGGGCGCAACATCTTCACCGCGGCCGGCACGTCCTTCAACCTGCAGGATATCTCGGCGAACCTCGTCAAGCAGGTCGACGTCTACAAGACCCGCTCGGCCGACCAGCTGGAAACGGGGCTGGCCGGGCAGATCGACGTGCAGACCCGGCGCCCGCTCGATTTCGACGGCTTCGCGATATCGGGCCTCGTACGCGGGCTCTATTCGGAACTCGCCGACAAGGTGAACCCAAATGCCGCGCTGCTGATCAGTGACCGTTGGAAAACCGGCATCGGCGATATCGGCCTGCTGGTGAACGGCAGCTACACGCGCGCCGAATTCCGCAACCAGAATTTGCAGGCCGGCGCGATGGTGCCGTTCGCGACGGAAAACCCGCCGGCGGGTTCGGGTCTTACCCCGTTGCAGCGGATCTTCCCGGGTGACAGGAACCAGAACTGGACGCCGGGCCTGGATGCAGGTCTCCCGACCGCGCCGGGCTCCACGCTCAACATCAACGGCGTCAATACGCCGTATTATCTGTCGCGAGACGCGGTCATCGCGTCCGATGTCTACGGCAAGCGCGAACGCCGCGCGCTCAACGCAGCGCTGCAATGGGCGCCCAACGATCGTTCGGTCTACACGGCGGAAGTCTTCTACACCGGCTTCAAGGGCAAGACGTTCAACAGCCTGAACTTCAGCTTCGTCGATTGGTGGGGCGACCTGCCGGCCAATCCCGGGACGAGCTTCGAGCTGTTCGACGGGACGAACATCATCAAGTCGCGGCAGGTCGGTTCGGTCGCGGGGTTCAATAGCGGCGACACGGCCACCAGCAAGACCGACAGCTATGTGTATGCGTTGAACGCCAAGTGGGACGTGGGCGACCGCGGCAAGATCTCGGCCGACATCGCGTATCAGGACAGCAAGAACGAGACCTCGTTCTTCGCCATCCGCACGGATCGCGGGCCGCTCGACATCGACGTCGACTTCAACGCGGGCGGTGGGCTGCCGTCCTACAGCTTCGGCAATCAGGCCGTGCTGACCGACGCGACGGCTTGGACGATCGGCAACCTGTTCGACAGCGGCACCAAGAATACCGGCAGCGCGCTGACGATGATGCTCGATGGCGAATATGGCTGGGACGAAGGATTCCTGCGGCGCATCAAGGGCGGCTTCCGCTTCGACGACCGCAAGGCTGACAATTATGTGCGCGACCAGGGCGCGGGGGGGCTGGGCACCACGCTGGCGGCGTTCGGCGAGGGCAAGCCCTTCACCAACAGCGGCTTCTTCGACGGTCAGGCGGACATTCCGACGAGCTGGGTGCTGGCCGATCCGCGCAGCATGGACCGCGACGCCGTCCGCACGCTGTATCGCGCCGTCGCGCCCGGCCTGTTACTATCCGATCAGCTGAGCTTCGGCCAGGTGTTCGGCATCTCGGAAAAGAACGTCGCCGCCTATGGGCTTGCCGATGGCGAAGTCAGCATCTTCGGGCGTCCGCTGCAGCTTCAGGCCGGCGTGCGGTATGTGGCGATCGACACCGATTATGACTATTTTGATCGCGGTGCCAACTTTGCCCGAACAAGCGTGTCCACGAGTTCGGAGAAGTGGCTGCCCTCGTTCACCGCGCGCTATGCGATCACGAATAATCTGCGCGTCCGCTTCAACTATGGCGAAACGCTCCGGCGTCCCAGCTTCGGCGATCTGAACCCCAATCCCGTGCTGACGGGCGACTTGTCGCGCATCGGCTTCGGTTCGGGCACGTCGGGAACGGCAAACCTCACCCCGACGCATTCGAAGAACATCGATCTGGCGGTCGAATGGTATTTCGAACGCAACAGCGCGATCTACGTGACCGCCTTCCGTCGCGAGATCGACGGGTTGGTCGTGCCGCTCACGGTGCGTGAATCGATCCCGAACAACTATCTGCCGCGCAATGAGACCTATACCGAGACGTTCAACATCACGCGTCCCGTCAACGCATCGGACGGCGTGCTGAAGGGCGTCGAACTGGGCCTGACCTATTTCCCGACCTACCTGCCCGGTCCTCTGAACGGGCTCGGTGTCACCGGCAGTGCTACGATCCTCGATTCAGAACAGACCATCCCGCTCACCAACGCGGCCGGCGAGATCACCGGATCGACGAAGTCGGCGTTCTTCGGCGTATCGAAACTGTCGTACAATGCGACGCTGGCCTACGATAACGGGCCGATCGGCGCGCGTCTGTCGTACGTCTGGCGCAAGGGCTTCCTGCAGAGCAACGAAGCCCGGGCGTTCGCCAATCCGATCGGCTTCTGGCGCGCCCCGGAAAAGAGCCTGGACTTCCAGCTGACCTTGAACGTGAACAAGGATATCGGCCTGACGTTCGACGCGGTGAACCTGACCAAGGCCAAGCAGCAGAACTATTACAAGTTCGGCGACGTCGGTAACCGCGAGGAGTTCAACTCCAGCACGCTGCTCATCGACCGCACCTTCGCGATCGGTGCGCGCTACACGTTCAAGTAATCAGGCCGGTACATACGGTCAAAGGGGGAGGGGCGGAATGATCGGACGCGGTATGAAGCCGATCCTCCGCCGCTCCTTACTGCTCGGGGCCGTGCTGCTCGGGGCGGCCGTCCCGGTTATCGCAGCGCCGTCGCTCGACACGCACCGCATCGCCCGCGACCGGTTCGGCAACGACGCGCCTTGGTATGAGAACCGGATTCCGTTCTTCGAATCCGCCGATCCGAAGCTCGATGCGGTCTATTATTATCGCTGGTCGCTGTACCGCGCGCATCAGCGCGACCTCGGCGCGGAGGGGTATATCTCGACCGAGTTCCTCGACGACGTCGGCTGGCAGCTCGAACCCTATGCCAGCCTGAACGACGCTACCGGCTTTCACCTGGCGGAGGGGCGCTGGCTGCGCGATCGGCGCTCTGCCGACGATTATATCGATTTCATGTATCGGCGCGGCAACGACCGGCACTTTACCGATTACATGGCGGATTCGGTCTATGCCCGGTTCCTCGTCGACGGGGACCGTGCCGCAGCGACCCGGCATCTCGCAGCGATGCGGCGGCTGTACGATGCATGGAACGATCACTTCGACTCCAGCAAGGGGCTGTACTGGGTCGAGCCTCTGCTCGATGCGACCGAATACACGATCTCCTCGATCGACGCGTCGGGTGGCAAGGACGGCTTCCGCGGCGGGGATTCGTTTCGGCCGTCGATCAACGCGTACATGTACGCCAACGCCCGTGCGATCGGCCGACTGTCGACGATGGTCGGCGACCATGAGGGTGCGGAAGACTTTTCGACGCGCGCACAGGCGATCAAGGTGCGGGTGCAACGAGACTTGTGGAGCCCGGCGCTCGGCCACTTCATCGATCGCTACAAGGTCGATAATACGTTCGTGAAATACTGGGCGCCGATCCGGGGGCGCGAGCTGGTCGGATACCTGCCCTGGACGTTCGATCTCGCGGACGACGACGACAGGCTCGCGGGTGCGTGGACGCATCTGCTCGACCGGGGCGGGCTTAGTGGGGCGGCGGGCATGCGTACCGTCGAGCCGAGCTACCCATATTACATGCGACAATATCGCTATGAGCTGGGTGCGCCTGAGTGCCAGTGGAATGGCCCGAACTGGCCGTTTCAGACCACGCAGGTCCTGACGGGCATGGTGAACCTGCTCGATCATTATCGCCAGTCGAAGGTGACGCGCGGCGATTACATGCGGCTGCTCCGGCAATATGCGGCGCTGCATTACCAGGGCGACAAGCTTGATATCGAGGAGGATTACCACCCCGAAACCGGCAAGCCGATCGTCGGGCTGGCGCGCAGCCACCATTATTTCCACTCCGGATACGCGGACCTGATCCTGACGGGCCTGGTCGGGATCCGCCCGCGCGCGGACGACGTGCTGGAGGTCAATCCGCTGCTGCCGGACGCCGAGGATCCGCAGGCGCTGCGCTGGTTCCGGATGCAGGACGTGCCCTATCATGGCCACAGCGTCGCGGTGACCTGGGACGTCGATGGCCGGCATTATGGCGGTCGTCCCGGATTGACGATCGAAATAGACCGCAAACGTGTCGCCCACCGCGCGACCCTGGGGCGGATGATCGTGCCGATCACGCGGCTTGCGACGCCGCCAATCGAGCGTCCGATCGACCGAGCGGTACAGCTTGTGCGCGGTCAGTTTCCCAAGGCCAGCGCGTCGAGCGGTACGGATCCGGAGAATTTGCACGACGGGATCGACGGCCGAATATGGTTCTTCTCGGAGTTGGCCAATGGATGGTCCTCCGCGCCGTCGCCGGACGCGCAGTGGTACCAGGTCGACTTTGGTACCGACGTCGACGTGTCGCGGGCCGAACTCGCCTTCTTTGACGATCGCCAGGATTTTGCGGTGCCGAAATCGCTGAGGTTCGAGGTTTGGGATGGCCGGCGCTGGACGGCTTTGCGAGCCAGGGGCGGCGATCCCATTGCGAACGGCATCACGCACGCCCGGTGGCCGCGGGTCTCGGTTCGAAAGATCCGCGTCTCGTTCGCCCAGCCTTTGGCCAAGCGCACCCGGCTGGTCGAGTTCAAGCTGTACTAGGTATGACCTGACATCAGCCGAGCACGATCCGCGTGCCGAGCGCCGCGATCAACGCGAGCGGCATCGCCACCGCACCGAGCTTCAGGAACCGCCAGAACCCGATATCCTCGCCCTCGCGCCGGATCGCCTGCAACCAGAGGATCGTCGCGAGGCTACCGGTGATGGACAGGTTGGGGCCCAGGTCGACGCCGATCAGCAGCGCGTCGACGACCAGCCTTGGCGGTTGGGCCTGAAGGACGGCGGTGCTGGCGAGGAGGCCCGCGGGCAGATTGTTCATCAGGTTCGATCCGATCGCCAGGATCGTTCCGGATACCAGCGATGCCTGGACCGGGTCGGCGGACGCGGTGCGGATCGCTTGCGCCACCCAGGCAATCACGCCGGTAAGGTCCAGCGCCTCGACGAGCACGAACAGCCCGGCGACGAGCGGCAGCACGCTCCACGAGACACCCCGCAGCAGCGCGACCGGCGACGACCGCGCGATCGCGCAGACCGCCAGTGTCGTGACGATGCCTGCGATCGCGGTAGGCAAGCCGAGTTCGATATCGAGCGCGGAGACGACCAGCAGCACGATCGCAGTGACGACGATCCCGACGAACGCAGCCTTGCCGCCTGTGGTCAGCGGCGTGCGCTCGACGTCGCTGCAGCAACTGCCCGCCAGCCTCTTGCGTTCGACCCAGCGCAGCACGAGGAAGGTGACGACGATCGATGCCAGCGAGGGCAGCGCGAACGAGGCGAACCACTGGCCGAGAGGCGGCATCCTGCCACCGTAGAGCACGAGGTTCGCCGGATTGGAGATCGGCAGGACGAAGCTCGCCGCGTTGGCGATCAACGCGCACGCGAACAGCAGCGGCAGCGGATCGGCCTTCGCCTTCTTCGCCGCGGCGTAGACCGCCGGGGTCAGGACCACCGCGGTCGCGTCGTTCGACAGGAACGTCGTCGTGACGATGCCGGTGACGTAGACGAGCGCAAACAGTCGCGCGGTCGATTCCCTGGCATGGATCGCGGCGGTGGCGGCGATCCAGTCGAACAATCCTTCCGCGCGGGCGACTTCGCTGAGCAGCATCATGCCGATCAGGAACAGATAGACGTCCATCCCCTTTGCGACCGCGCCGACGGCGGCGGGGAAGGGCATCAGGCCGAACAGCAGCAGCGCCGCCGCGCCCGTGACCGCCCAGATCGCTTCCGGCCAGCGGAACGGCCGCGCGATGACGGCCGCCGTGGAGGCGGCGCAGATACCCCAGGTTGCGCCCGTCGCGAGGATCATCGCCGCCTTCCGTTATGGTCGGGACCGGACCGTCGCAAAACTGGGGACCGCGAGCGCCGGGCGTCACTTCGTAGGCCATGCGGAGCGGAACCAGCGGCTGGGTGAGGCCTCCGCAATGCGCGCAGGCCGCTCGTTGAACGGACATACGACCATGTCGGAGACGGCAGGCCGGTCACTTGTGCGTCTCCGGCATGGCGGTGAGGTACAGCACGAACCCGGCCGCGGCGATTCCAGCAAGCGTCAGGAAGCTGGCGCTGTATCCGGCCCAGACGATGATCGATCCGGCCAGCGTTGCCGACAAGGCGGCGCCCAGGCCGAAGACGCTCGATACGACGCCCTGGCTGACGTTGAACCGGCCGGAACCCTTGGTCAGGTCGGCGACGATCACCGGGAACAGCGCGCCGAAGATCCCCGCGCCGATCCCGTCGAGCGCCTGCACGCCGACCAGCCACCACGGATCGTTCGACACGGTGTAGAGCGCGCCGCGCGCGGCGAGGAAGCCGAACGCGACCAGGAAGATCGGCTTGGTGCCCCACCGCTCGGTGTTGCGCCCGACGACGATCGCGACGGGGACCATCACCAGCTGCGCGGCGACGATGCAGGCCGCGGTCAGCGAGGTCGCCTTGTCGGTGCCGACGGTGCGACCGAGCAATTGGCTGACCGATGTCAGCATCGCCGCATTCGCCAGATGGAAGGTGAACGCGGCCGCGGCGAAGATCATCAACGGGCGGTTTTCGATCAGCGTCTTCCAGCCGCTCGGCTCCTCGCAGCCTTCCTCGGGCTCGCAGTCGAGGCCACGCGCGACTGCGTTGTCGATGTCGTCGTTCTTGAGCCTCGCCGCCACGATGACGCTGGCGACGGTCAGTCCGGCCATCAGCCAGAAGACGACCACGGGGCCGAACGACCAGGCAAGCACGCCGGCTAGCGCTGCCGATGTGGCATTGCCGGCATGGTTGAACGCTTCGTTCCGACCGACCCGTTTGGCGAACAGCTTCGGCCCGACCAGTCCCAAGGTGATTGCCGAGATCGCCGGCGCAAAGATCGCGCCCGCCGCCGCCGCGATCGACTGGGTGATCGTCACCATCGTGAAGCCGGAAACGATCGGCAGCGACAGGCTGCTGAGCGTCACCAGCAAAGCGGCACCGATGACGATACGGGGCTTGTTCTTCGTCCGGTCGATCAACCCGCCCGCCGGTGTCTGCGACAACAGGCCGACGATTCCGGCGATGGTAAGCACCAGCCCGACGGTCGCCTCGTTCCAGCCATGCGACGGACCGCGAACGACCAGCAGATAGATGGCGAGATAGGGGCCCAATCCGTCGCGGACATCGGCCAGGAAGAAGTTGAGCGCGTCCAGCCTGCCGGTAGGCGTGCTGCGCTGCGACGGGTCCTTCGTCTCGGGCAGGGCTGCCGCAGATGCCATCGGGTGTCTCCAGTGTTCGCGCGTAGGCTTCTACGCCGTCGGTAGAGCGCTCCGACGGCAGCAGCCTGAACGACTTTGTTCAGGTTCGGTTTACAACGACTGGATGCGAGAGTGAGCCCAGCGGAGAGCAGGACAAGGAACGAGTTCGTACCGGCGCGGGTGCTCGAACACGCGGGGTATTATCGCAGCGCGGACGAATCCGACTGCGCCGCCTGCGCCAGCGCCTGCGTATCGACATACTCCCGGATGCTGGTCAGCCTGCCGTCCCGGACCGTGATGGCGAAGATCCAGTCGTCCTCGAACGTCTTGTTCGTGGCCTTGATCCTCCCACTCGCGAAACCGACCACCAGGACCCGGTCGCCCTGCGCCACGAACTCCCGCGGTTCCGTGGACGTCTCGATCGATCTGGCTGCGGTCTCGAGCAGATCCGCCAATTCCGCATGTCCCCGGAAGGTGCCGGCCAGCGGCCAGTCCTTGCCCGGGATGATCCACTCGATATCCTCGGCGACCAGTGCCAGCAGGCTCTTCTTGTCGCCGCGGCCGATCGCGGCGAAGAAGTCCTTCACGGTCTGGACGTTCTTCTCGGTGCCCAAGGTATTTTCGCCTCTCTCGCCGGTGTTCATCGGTCGAACCTGACCAGATCCTTGAAGATCAGGCGGCCCCAGTTCTTGTCGTGCGCCTGAACGAGCAGCCCCCCTTCCGAAAGCCCGCCGAGCTGGATCGGCGCGAAGCCGAGATCTTCCGCCAGCGCGCCGACCTGTGCTGCCGCATCGTCGTCGTCGCTCGACAGGAACACGACGCGCCTGCCACCCTGTACGGCCGGATCCTGGTCCAGCACGGCGGCGACCAGATGGTTGAAGCCCTTGACCACCCTGCCGCCAGCGAACGCGTCCGCGACGATTTTGGCCGAGGGGCGTCCGCCCATGTCCTTCGCGGAAACACCGTACGCATTGGTCACATCGACGATGATCTTGCCCTGCCAGTCCGGCAGCACCTTCGCGACATCGGGGTGCGATTGGAAACGGACGGCCAGGAAGACGACGTCCGCCTCGACCGCCTCCGCGAGCGTCGTGGGCGTGATGCCGGGACCGATCGCTACCGCGGTCGATGCGAAGCTTTCCGGATCGCGCGTGGTGGCGACGGAAACCGCGATCCCCTTGCGGGCGAACGTCTTGGCAAGGGTCTGGCCGATCTCGCCGAACCCGATGATTGCGTAGGTCATGATAATCTCCTTGGGGTTTCGGGCGTTCACAGCTTGTAGCCGCCGCTTGCTTCGATCGTCTGGCCGGTCACCCAGTGGCCATCGTCGGATGCCAGGAACGCCACGACGGCGGCGATTTCCGAAGGCTCGCCAAAGCGCCCGAGCGCGATGTCGGCCTCGACCGCCTTCACCAGTTCTGGGTTCTCCCGGAAGGCCGCGTTCGCGTCGGTCCGCGTAAAGCCTGGCGCGACGGCGTTCGCAGTGATCCCGCGCGGCCCCAGTTCGGACGCGAGCGCATGCGTCAGCGTGTTGATCGCCGCCTTGGCCATCGAGTAGATCGGCGCTGTCGTCACCGGCTTCGTCGCGGCGGCCGACGAGATGTTGATGATCCGCCCGCCATCGGCGAGGCGATCCATCGCGGCCTGGACGATGAAGAACGGCGCGCGCAGGTAGACCGCCATCAGCGTGTCCCAACTGGCAGGCGTCGCGTCCTTGAAGCCGATCCAGCCGGCATTGCCAGCGTTGTTGACCAGGATGTCGAGTGTTTTGCTGCCGTTCCGCTTGGTGAACTCGTGGTCGAGCGTGTCGAACAGGACCGGCACGGTGGCCGGATCCACCAGGTCCGCATGAATCGCGAACGCAGTACCTCCGGCGTTTTCGATGGCCGCGACCGCTTCGTCGACGCCCGATTTGCTGGCGTTGTAGGTCAGTGCGACCGTCGCACCGTCGCGTGCGAGACGTTCGGCGATCGCGCGGCCGATGCCACGCGATGCCCCGGTAACGAGCGCGGTCTTTCCCTTGAGAGGATGGTCCACAGGATTTTCCTTCGTGCTTGGGTGCAGGTGCCGATCACGCGAGCGATCGGCGGGTGGGACGCGTCAGAGCTGCGCGAGGCCACCGTCGACGGCGAGTTCGCTGGCGGTCATGAAGCTGCTGTCCGACGATGCGAGAAAGGCCGCGGCTGCCGCGATCTCGGCCGGGTCGGCCATGCGCAGCAGCGGGGTCATCGCGCCGTAGGCCTTCTGGCCCTCCTCGCCGAGCGCGGCCTTGGCGAGTTCGGTCGCCGTCGCGCCGGGGGACAGGACGTTCACGCGGATGCCGGTACCCTTGAGGTCCTCCGCCCAGCTCCGCGCGAGGTTGCGCACGGCCGCCTTGCTGGCGCTGTAGGCGGTGAACCCCGGGGCGCCCGTGGTGCCCGCGCTCGATCCGGTCAGGATGATCGAACCGCCCTCGCGCATCAGCGGCAGCGCCTTCTGGATGGTGAAGATCGTCCCCTTCACGTTGGTGTCGAAGGTCTCGTCAATGTGTTCCGCGGTGATCTGGCCGAGTGGGAGCGGACTTCCCGCGCCTGCATTGGCAAAGACGATGTCGAGCGTTCCGCGCTCGGCCTTCACCGCGGCGTAGAGTCGGTCGAGGTCGGACTCGTCGGAGACCGAGCCCTTCACCGCGCGGGCATGCGACCCGAGGTCTGCCACCGCGGCATCGAGCGCGTCCTGTCGCCGCCCATAGATGAAGACGAAGGCGCCTTCCTCGATGAACCGCTTTGCCGAGGCGAGGCCGATACCGGTCGCGCCGCCGGTGATCACGGCGGTCTTTCCGTCTAATCTGGTCATGTCGTGCATCCTTGTTCGCCGACCGGGTGTCCGGCCGTCCGGGGATGTTCCCCCCGCGAGCCTCAACATGGGCTCGGCAAAGTCAGTCAGGGATTGTGGAATTCCGCACATCGGTGGTGCGAGAACGATCCTCGGGATGCGTCGTGGGTCTATCTTGAACGTACGTGCTATGCTGGGTTTGCAGCTTGCGGCGCGGGAATGCACCATGATCGACTGGGACGACGTTCGCTACTTTCTGGCCGCCGCGCGCGAGGGGTCGGTGCGCGCTGCCGCCAAGCGTCTCGCGGTGAACCACGCGACCGTGCTGCGACGTATCGCGCATCTCGAACAGCGGCTCGGCGCGCAGATGTTCGAAAAGCTGCCCTCGGGCTACCGCCTGACGACGGCGGGCGAGGAGGTTCTCGAATTCGCGCTGCAAATGGAATCCTCGTCGCACCAACTGGAGGCGAGGGTCTTCGGACGCGACCAGAGCGTGCGCGGGCTTCTGCGGGTCACGCTGACCCCGATCGTCGCAACGCACCTTCTGCTGCCGGATTTCGCCGATTTCGCGCGCCAGCATCCGGACATCGAAATGGAGGTCCAGTCCTCCGGCGACCTCGCGAATTTGACCAATCGGGAGGCCGACGTCGCGATCCGTGTCGTCTACGATCGCAAGACCCTGCCGCTCAATCTGCACGGTTTGAAGGGACCTGAGCTGTTCGGCGGCGTCTACGTCGCCCGTGATCGGCTGGCTGCATGGCGCACGGGCGCGTCCGATACCAAGGATCCCCTCCGCTGGATCGTCATCAGCACGCACGGCATTCCGGATTGGGCCAGCGAAGGCGATGTCCGTACCACCGCGGTTCCCTTCAGGGTCACCGACGCGGGCGCGGAGATCGCCGCCGTCCGGCAAGGGCTCGGCATCACGACGCTGCCATGCTTCGTCGGCGATGCGGACCCGCTGCTGGAAAGAGTGCCGGGCACCGACCTGCACCTGTACGGAACGCTGTGGGTCCTGACGCAGGGGGACACGCGCAAGACGAAGCGCGTCCGGCTGTTCACAGAGCACGTTTCCGGCAGACTTGCCGCCTACGCCCCGCTTCTCGCCGGGCTGTCCGGATCGAGTGATTGACCGCGGAAGGCTGCGCGCAGCACTTGCCGGCCCGCTTTGAGGCTGTTCGATAGGATCCTGACCGCCAGGCAGTATTCGAACACCGATCTGCGGACCGATTCGACAGGCGATGGGTCGTGGTGCCGGTTGCAGGAATCGAACCCGCGACATCCAGTTTACAAAACTGGCGCTCTACCAACTGAGCTAAACCGGCCCGGTGCGCGTCAGGCGTAATCGCCCCATGCTTCAAGATACGCCGAAGGTCCAGCCCTCGGTTTGCGCGATATGCGATGTCATCGCCGCCGGGCGCCAGAGTTCGCGGCGATCGGCGTTGGTGCGGAGCCACGCGGCGGTGAGGATCGCGTCGGTGGCGTGGTCGTCGTAGCGGGCGAGCGGTCGGTGCGGCTGGCTGCCGAGGTTGGCGAGCGCCGCATCCAGCGAGTCGGCATCGCGCATCTTGCTGAGACCCTTGCGGATACCGGCGGCGCGCGCGGCGATGGTGGTGTAGATCTCGACGATCACCGGGCCTTCGGGGGGGAGCGGGTCGAACGGCCAGATCGGTACGCGGCCGGCGAGGCGGTGGAGCACGCGCATGCCGGTAAGGCTCGACTTGCCGACCTGCGCCGCGCCGACGAGGTTGAAGCAGCTCGTCGGGGACAGCCCCATCGTGCGTTGCCCGTGTTCGCAAACGCGCATCCGCCCTGCGCCTCCGGGGAACAGGTCGCCGCAATCGCGGTGCTGGCGGAAGTGGCGGCGGATTTCGGGGTCGGTGAGCAGGCTTAGGACCGCGAGATGCGGATCGGCTGCGGATGCGTCGTCGACCATCTTCCATAGGGCGCGGGCGTCGGACGGACTGTCGGGCGCGCCGGGGAAATACCCACCTTCGTCCACGAACGGGAAGGCGGGGGAGAGGTCGAGCCCGATCAGCGTCGGCACATCCTGCTCGAGCAACCAGTCGAGGACGTCGTCGCGCGACCATGCACTGGCGCTTGGTGGGACAACCAGCGCCGGCGCGGCATCGCCCGTCTCGCAGACCGCGACCGCGATGCCCTTGTGCCGATGCCCTTGCGCGCCGGACCAGTCGATCGCCGCAAACCGCGTGAAGCGTGGTTCAGCCATTCTTCTCGGCGCGCAAGGCATCCCAATAGGCGAGCCGTTCCGACAGCCGCTTCTCGAACCCGCGTTCGGTCGGCGTATAGAAAGTCTGCGCGCTCATCTCGTCGGGCCAGTAATCGGAGCCGGAGAACGCATCCTCCGCATCGTGATCGTACGCATAGCCCTTGCCATAGCCGATATCGCGCATGAGCTTGGTCGGCGCGTTGCGGATCGACGCGGGCGGCATCAGCGAGCCGGTCTCGCGCGCCGATTTCCAGGCTGCCTTCTGCGCCTTGTAGACCGCGTTCGATTTGGGCGCGGTCGCGAGATAGACGCACGCCTGCGCGATCGCCAGTTCGCCCTCGGGGCTGCCGAGGAAGTCGTACGTGTCCTTGGCGGCGATGCACTGGACCAGCGCCTGAGGGTCGGCGAGGCCGATATCCTCGACCGCGGCGCGTGTCAGGCGACGGAGCAGGAACAGCGGTTCCTCGCCCGCGGTCAGCATCCGCGCGAGATAATAGAGCGCGGCTTGCGGATCGCTCCCGCGGATCGATTTGTGGAGCGCGGAGATGAGGTTGTAATGCCCCTCGCGATCCTTGTCGTACACCGCAACGCGGCGTTGCAGGAAGTTCGAGAGGCCGGCGGGATCGAGCGGCTCGGGCAGGTTCACCGAGAACAGCGTCTCCGCCTGGTTGAGCAGGAAGCGGCCGTCGCCATCGGCGCTCGCGATCAGCGCGTCCTTGGCGGGCGGGGTGAGGGGGAGGGGGCGCTCCATCTCCGCTTCGGCGCGGTCGAGCAACTGTTCGAGCGCGCCACGGCCGAGCCGTTCCAGGATCAGCACTTGTGCGCGGCTGAGCAAGGCGGCGTTGAGTTCGAACGACGGGTTCTCGGTGGTCGCGCCGACCAACGTTACCGTGCCGTCCTCGACGTACGGCAGGAAACCGTCCTGCTGCGCGCGGTTGAAGCGGTGGATTTCGTCCACGAACAACAAGGTGCGCTTGCCGATCTTGGCATGCTCGCGTGCCTCGGCGAACGACTTCTTGAGGTCCGCGACGCCGGAGAACACCGCCGAGATCGCGACGAACCGCAGGTCGACCGCGTCGGCGAGCAACCGCGCGATCGTCGTCTTGCCGGTGCCGGGCGGGCCCCACAGGATGATCGAGGACAGGCGGCCGGCCGACACCATCCGCCCGATCGCGCCTTCGGGGCCGGTGATGTGATCCTGCCCGACTACCTCGCTCAACGTGCGCGGACGCAGGCGGTCGGCGAGCGGCGCGTTTTCGGGATGCGTTTCGGTGGGGGCGGCGGGTTCGAAGCCCGCGAATAGATCGGCCATGGGGGGAAGATAGGGGCGGGGGGGCGGTTTGCCCATCCGTCGGCCATCCGAGCGTAATCGTCCTCCTCCCCCGTATCGTCACCGTTACACGCGTCGTCATCCCCGCGAAGGCGGGGATCCATACTGGCTGACGGCATGCATGCTCGCTCGGTTCGAGGGTCTGGGTCCCCGCCTCCGCGGGGATGATGGAGGAGGGAAACATAAAATTGCCGCGGCCCCCCTTGAACAAGAAACAGTCTGCGATATATCGCAACTCATGAATGAAGATATATCGGAGAACACTCAAATGCGTTTTGGTATGGGATATGGAGCTTGGACCGGCGGTCCTCGTGGTGACGGCGAAGGCCGCGGTCGCCCCGGCCATGAAGGTCATGGTCGCCACAGCCATCGCGGCGGCCCCGGTGGTCGGCGGCGCCTGTTCGATGGCGGCGAGCTGAAGCTCGTGATGCTGAAGCTGATCGCCGACGCACCGCGCCACGGCTACGACCTGATCCGCGAGATCGAGGGGCTGACCGGGGGTGGCTATGCGCCGAGCCCGGGCGTCGTCTATCCGACGCTCAGCATGCTCGACGAGATGGGGCTGATCGAGGAGCAGCTGTCGGAAGGTGCGAAAAAGCGCTTTGCGACGAGCGATGAAGGGCGCGCGCATCTGGCCGAGAATGCGGCCGTGGTGGACGGTCTGTTCGCGCGGCTGGCGGCGGTCGGGGCGGAGTCCGAGCGGACCGATGGCGCGCCGATCCGGCGGGCGATGGGCAATCTTCGGCAGGTGCTCCAGCACCGGCTGATGCGCGAGGACGTCAACGAGGACACGCTGCACGAAGTCGCGGCGTTGCTCGACGAAGCCGCGCAGAAGATCGAGCGGCTCAAGTGAGCGTCTCGGTCGCGAGGGTGCCGACGCATTCGGCCAGCAAGTATCTCCAGCAGCTCGCCAAGCACTGGAGCCACAAGATGGAGGTCACCTTCTCGGAAGAAGAGGGGCGCATCGCCTTCCCGAACGGGGCGGTTCTGGAGATGCGTGCGGACAGCGAAACGCTCGACGTCGCGCTGACCGTGCCGGAGGCAGAGGACGTCGAGCGGATGCGTGGGGTGGTGTCGAGCCACCTCGACCGGTTCGCTTTCCGCGAGGCGCCGCTGACGTTCGACTGGACAACGCCTTGAATTAATCCTCCCCCGCCAGGGGGAGGTGGCAGGCGGCAGCCTGACGGAGGGGGAGGCAAGCGAAACCTTTGTTCCGTGTCCTCCCCCTCCGTCACCTTCGGCGACACCTCCCCCTGGCGGGGGAGGATCGCCCGGGCGGTAACCTGAATCCCGGTCTAAGCCCCCCGCCGCGCCATCACCTCGAGATACGTATCCAGTACCGACTGGTTGATCGTATCCCAAAGATACCCGGCAGCCTTGTCGTGCCCGGCCCAGCCCATCGTCTCGCGCAGCCCCGGCTCCGAGACGATCCGGCCGATCGCATCCGCATAGCCGGCGATATCGGTCGGCGGCACGAGAAACCCGGTCACGCCGTCATCGACCAGTCCGACCGCACCCGACGCGCGGGCGGCGACGACGGGCACGCCCGCCGCCATCGCCTCAAGCGTCACGTTGCCGAACGTCTCGGTCACGCTCGGATTGAAGAACACGTCCATCGACGCGACCGCGCGACCCAGATCGTCGCCCGATTGGAACCCTGCGAACACCGCACCCGGCACGCGGGCGGCGAACCAGTCGCGCGCGGGTCCTTCGCCGATCACCAGCACCTTGTGCGGCACGCCGCGCTGTTCCAGTTCGCGGATTACGTCGGCGAAGACGTCGAGACCCTTCTCCTTCACCAGCCGCCCGAGAAACCCGACCGCAACCTCGCCGTCGGCAATTCCGCGCGCACGGCGCCACTCGAGATCGCGGCGCGTCGGCGTGAAGCGGTCGTGGTTCACCCCGCGCGACCAGATCGCGGTCGGCGTCGTCACGCCCCAGTCGCGGACGATTTCCGCCATGCCGCGCCCGGGCACCAGCACTTCGTCGACACGGTTGTAGAAGCGCGTGAGAATCTTCACCATGATCGGCTCGAAGAACGCCATCTTGTAATAGCGGAAATACGTCTCGAACCGCGTGTGCAGCGACGCCACCGTCGCGATGCCATTGCGATGGCCATAGCTGATCGCGCGGTGGCCAAGGAAATCGGGCGCCGACACATGGACGATGTTCGGCGCGAACGCATCCAGATCGCGCCGGATCGCCGCCGGCAGCCCGCGCGCCATCTTGTATTCGCCACGCCCCGCCGGCAGCGGCAGCGATGGCACCGCGACCAGATCGCCGGTCGGCGGGAAGGCGGGCTTGGCGTTGGTCGGCGAGTAGACACGCACTGTCGCGCCCTTCGCCAGCAGATGGCCGACGAGCAGATTGAGCGCCTGGTTTGCGCCATCGCGAACGTAATTATAGTTGCCGCTGAACAGGGCGATGCGCAGGTCGGTGGCTTGCATCGTCGCGCGGATAACGCCGGGTTTCCCGAAGCGCCACTAAATCCGCAACTTGTCGCGCGCGCGCCCCATTGATGTTCCCGTATCGTTCTCGTACATCGGCGGCATGGCGAAACCCCAGAAGCGTTACGTGTGTCAGGCCTGCGGATCGGTGTCGCACCGCTGGGCGGGGCAATGCGCCGATTGCAGCGAGTGGAACACGCTGGTCGAGGAGGCGAACACCGCCGCTACGCCGTTCCATTCGAAGCATAATCTTCAGACCGGCGGGCGGGCGATCCAGCTCGTCGGGCTCGATGCCGAGATCAAGCTGCCGGACCGGATGGCGACCGGGATCGCCGAACTCGATCGTGCGCTGGGCGGCGGGTTCGTCGAGGGTTCGGCGACGCTGATCGGCGGCGATCCCGGCATCGGCAAGTCGACGCTGTTGTTGCAGGCGGCTGCAAAGATGGCGCTGGCGGGGCAATCGGTCGCGTATGTTTCGGGCGAGGAGGCCGCGGACCAGGTCCGCCTGCGCGCGCGGCGGCTCGGGCTTGGCAATGCGCCGGTTCAGCTCGCGGCGGCGACGTCGACGCGTGATATTCTGACAACTTTGCAGACGCGGCCGCCCGCCATGCTGGTGATCGATTCGATCCAGACGATGCACTCCGACCTGATCGAAGGCGCACCGGGTACGGTCAGCCAGGTACGGGCGTCGGCGCAGGAGTTGATCCGGTTTGCCAAGGAACGCGGCACCGCGGTCGTGCTGGTCGGGCACGTGACGAAGGACGGCTCGATCGCCGGCCCTCGCGTGCTGGAGCATATGGTCGACACGGTGCTGTCGTTCGAGGGTGAGCGCAGCCACCAATACCGCATCCTGCGCGCGATCAAGAACCGCTTCGGCGGGACCGACGAGATCGGTGTGTTCTCGATGCAGACGGAAGGGTTGGCGGAGGTCGGTAATCCGTCTTCGCTGTTTCTCACGCACCGCGATGACGCGATGACCGGGGCGACGGTGTTTCCGGCGCTGGAGGGGACGCGGCCGGTGCTGGTCGAGATCCAGGCGCTGACGGTCCGGCTGGCGTCTGGCGCAACGCCGAGACGTGCGGTGGTCGGCTGGGATTCGGGTCGTCTTGCGATGATCCTGGCGGTGCTGGAGGCGCGGTGCGGGCTGAGTTTCTCGAACGCGGAAGTGTATCTCAACATCGCCGGCGGGTACCGCGTGCAGGACCCGGCAGCGGACCTCGCAGTGGCGGCGGCGTTGATCTCGGCGATGTCGGAGCGTCCCGTGCCGGTCGATGCGGTGGCGTTCGGCGAAGTCGCGCTGTCGGGCGAGATCCGCCCGGTCGCACATGGCCCGCTGCGCTTGAAGGAAGCGAGCAAGCTCGGTTTCGAACGCGCATTGGTGCCGGCGTCGATGACGGGTGAGAAGAGCGGCATGAAGCTGTCGGGCTTCAAGACGCTCGCGTCGTTCGTCGATCACATGATGGGACGGGGGTAAGTTTATCGCAGGGGGCAGCGGCGCGTCGTTCCGCTGCGAAAGCGGGGATGCATAACCTTGAGGGGGGGAGGCATGGATTGCCTCGTTCGCGATTATGGGTTCTCGCCTCCGCGGGAATGACGGGAGTAGGCAGCGCCGGCGAGAACGCTCGCACTAGCGGTTCGCGCCCCGCGTCCCTATTCCAGACAGCATGAACCTCACTGCCCTAGACATCGTCGTCCTGATCGCCGTCGCCGGGTCCGCGGTGCTGGGGCTGCTGCGCGGGTTCGTCACCGAAGTGCTGTCGATGTTCGCCTGGGTGGCGATGGTGGCGATGTTGAAGCTGTTCCACATCCCGCTCGCCGCCGCGCTGTCGCCGATGGTCGGCACGGTTGGCGGTGCCGCGGTGCTCGCGTTCGCGATCATCACCGGCGTCACCTATATCGGCGGGCGGCTGGTCGCCAACGCGATCGGGGCGCGGACGCGGACGTCGATCCTCGGGCCGGTCGATCGTGCGCTCGGCTTCGGGTTCGGCGCGCTCAAAGGGCTTATCCTCGCCAGCCTCGTCTTCCTGCTCGCGACGCTCGTCATGGACACGATGAGTGGCGGACCGTCGCGCCGGCCCGGCTGGATGACGACGTCGCGGACCTATCCGCTGCTCAACGCGACGAGCGCGGGAATCGCCGATTTCGTCGACCGCCGCCGCCGCGGCAAACCTGTTTTCGGCGCAACCACGCCGCCTTCCCGATCCGATAACGCAAGCGAGCCGAAGCCATGAGCGCGCCCCTCTACAATGCCGAGATCCTGCGCCTTGCCGCGACGATCCCGCACCATGAACGCCTGCTTGAGCCGATGGCAACCGCGGAGAAGCGTTCGCCGATCTGCGGCAGCCGCGTGACGATCGACGTTGCGGTCGACGACGACGGCAAAGTCAGCGAGGTCGGCCTGCTGGTCCGCGCCTGTGCGCTCGGCCAGGCATCGTCGTCGCTGCTGGCGTCGAACATTCTCGGTCGCACCCCCGCCGAACTTGCCGCGACGCGCGACGCGCTGACGGCGTGGCTTGCACGCGAGGGCGATGCGCCCGATTGGCCGGGGATGGACATCTTCACTCCCGCGCTCGACTACACTGCGCGCCACCCCTCGATCCGGCTCGCGTTCGAAGCCGCGGCCGAGGCTGCCGATACCGCTGCAAAGGCGAAGGTCTGATGGCGGAGGGCACGGCCCCGTCGCTGCTGCGCGACGGCGTCGTACTGCTCGGGTTCGGGCTGATGTTCGTGTTGCTGTTCCGCCGGCTCGGGCTCGGCGCGACGCTGGGGTATCTGGTCGCGGGTGCGGTCGTCGGGCCGCATGTCCTCGGTTTGGTCGGTGATGCTGAATCGAAGCTCGGGTTCGCCGAACTCGGCATCACGCTCCTGCTGTTCATCGTCGGGCTCGAACTGAATCCGTCGCGGCTGTGGAAGATGAAGGAGGAGATCTTCGGATTGGGCCTTCTCCAGGTCGCGATCTGCGGGCTCGCGATTACTGCGATCGTCTGGGTCGGCGCGAAGTTCTCGCTCCCCGCCGCGCTCGCGCTCGGCCTACCGCTGGCGCTGTCGTCAACCGCGCAGGTGCTGCCGATGCTGCGCTCGTCGGGGCGGATGCGGACGCCGTTCGGCGAGCGCGCGTTCTCGATCCTGCTGTTCCAGGACCTCTCGATCGTTCCGCTGATCACGATCGTCGCAGCGATGAGCCGCAACCCTGCGGACGCTAACGCGCCTCCGGGCTGGCTGCTGGCGATCTATACTGTGTTGGCGGTCGTCGGATTGGTCGTCGCAGGGCGTTTCCTGTTGCGCCCGTTCTTCCGGCTGATCGGCAATCTGGGCGAGCGCGAGATGTTCGTGTTCGCCGGCCTGTTCACAGTCATCGCCAGCGCCGCGATCATGGAATGGCTCGGGCTGTCGACCGCGCTCGGGGCGTTCATCGCCGGCGTTATGCTCGCGGACAGCCCGTATCGGCATGAGCTCGAAGCCGATGTCGAGCCGTTCCGCTCAATCCTGCTCGGGTTGTTTTTCCTCGCGGTCGGCATGGTGCTCGACTTGGGCGCGATCGCCGAACGCCCGTTCTTCGTGATGGCGATGGCCGCCGCGCTGATCGCGACCAAGACCAGCGTCATCATGCTGATCGGCTTGGCGTTCAAGATGACGTGGCGGCAGGCATTCGCGCTTGGGTTGCTGCTGAGCCAAGGCGGCGAGTTCGGCTTCGTGCTGTTCGCGCAGGCGCAGGCCGGGTTGCTGATTGAACCGCAGGCGGCCAGCCTTTTCGGCGCGATCATCACGCTGTCGATGGCGACGACGCCGTTCCTGATGGGAATCACGCGGCGTTTCCGGACCGAGCCGATCGCCGAGGGGCAGGAGCGCGACGGCCCCAAGGTCGACGGCGCGAATGCGATCATCGTCGGCTATGGGCGGTTCGGCCAGACAGTCGGCCAGATGCTGCTCGCACAGGATATCCCGGTGACGCTGATCGACACCGATATCGAGATGATCGACATCGCCGGCGAGTTCGGCGCGAAAGTCTATTACGGCGACGGCACGCGGCTCGACCTGTTGCGGCAGGCGGGCGCGGCGGAGGCGGAGATCATCTGCTTCTGCATGGACGGCGACCAGCTCGATCCCGACACGATCGAAGGCGTGCATGAGGCATTCCCGGACGCTGCGATCTACGTCCGCGCATTCGATCGCCGTGCACTGGTGAAGTTGAAGAACACGTCGGCGACCGCGGTTGTGCGCGAAGTGATGGAGTCCGCGGTGAAGATGGCGCGGCTCGCGCTGCGCGGGCTGGACGTGTCGCCGGCGGATATCGACCGTGCGGAAGAGCAATACCGGTCGCGCGACAAGGAGCGGTTGCAGCTCCAGATCGACTCCGGCGACATGCGCGCGGCACGGGCCGAGACCGCCAAACGCTTTCCCTGGGGGAATGATACGCAATGATCATCGCCATTCTTGCGGCCTTGTCGGGCGCGATCGCGGTCGCGGCGGGGGCCATGGGGTCGCATTGGGCGGGTGATGCCGCGCGTGAGTTGTTGAAGACCGGCAGCCATTATCAACTGGTCCACGCGGTCGCGGCGCTGGTTGCCCTCAAGATGGATGCACGTGGCCCGGCTTGGCTCTTCGTTGTCGGTGGTTTGCTCTTCGCTGGATCGCTTTACGGCCTGGCTGCCGGTGGTGGGCGATGGCTCGGTCCAATCACGCCGATCGGTGGCGCATTGTTGATCGGCGGATGGTTGTGGCTGGCTTGGAGCGCGGCCCGCACCTGACCTCGTTGTTCACCCGCCTTCGCGGGTGAACAAGCTTCTTGCTGGTCTTCGGACGCTACCGCTTCTTCCGGCAGGCGTCGGAGCAGTAGATCACGCTGTCCCAGTCGCGCGCCCATTTCTTTCGCCACGTGAACGGCCGCTCGCACGCGGGGCACACCTTCGTCGGCAGGTTCTGCTTGGCGACACCGTTGGGCATCAGCGGGGCTGCGCGTCGAGGAAGGTCTCGACGTCGGCGAGGTCGACCGTCTTGTCGAGATACGTCTGGCCGATCCCGCGCGCGAGCAGGAAGGGCAGGGTGCCCGCCGCCATTTTCTTGTCGTACCGCATGTGATCGACCAGCCGCCCACCGCTCGCGCCAACCTTCGCAATTGCCAGACCGTCGGGTAGCCCAACGCCGCGCCAATGCGCCGCTACACGCTCGGCATCCTGACCCGAGCAGATGCCCTGCGAGGCCGAGAACCCGAACGCCAGCGAACAGCCCGCCGCGACACCCTCGCCGTGAATCAACGCCTGGGAGAACCCGGTCTCAGCCTCGAGCGCATGGCCAAAGGTATGCCCGAGATTAAGCAAAGCGCGCGTCCCGTTGGTCTCATGCTCATCCGCCGCGACGATCCGCGCCTTGGCCGAAACGCTGTGCGCTATCGCATATTCACGCAGGCCGATGTCGCCCGCCAACAACGCCGCGCCATTCGCCTCGCACCATTCGAAGAACGCGAAGTCGTCGATCAGTCCGTATTTCACGACCTCGGCATAGCCAGCGCGCAGCTCGCGGATCGGCAGCGTGTCGAGCACCTGCGGGTCGATCAGCACCATCACCGGCTGGTGAAACGCGCCGATCAGGTTTTTCCCCGCCTTCGTGTTGATCGCGGTCTTGCCGCCGACCGAGCTGTCGACCTGCGCGAGCAGGCTCGTCGGGATCTGCACGAAGTTGCACCCACGCTTCAGGATCGAGCAGGCGAACCCGACCAGGTCCCCCATCACACCGCCACCCAGCGCAACGACGTGATCGCCGCGCTCGACACCGAGTTCGAGCAGCCGGTCGCACAGCATCTCCAGCGTCGCCCAGCTCTTGCTGCCCTCGCCCGGCGCAAGGACAATCGCCTCCGACGCGATCCCCGCCGCAGTCAGCGAAGCCTGCAGCGTCGCCAGATGCACCGACAAATTCTCGTCGGTGACGATTGTCACGCGCCGGCCCTTCGCAAGCGGGGCAAGGAGCTCACCCGCCCGCGCGAGCAATCCAGCCTCGATATGGATCGGATAGGTCCGCGCACCCAGTTCGACGGTAACGGTCTTCATCGGCCAAGCGCTCTCAGGATAGCGGCGACGGTCGCTTCGTGCGGCGTCTTGTTGCTGACAATGTGGATGTGCGCCTGCGCGTAGATCGGGTTGCGCACGCGCGCCAGTTCGGCGAGCACTTTCCCCGCATCGCGGTTGCGGAGCAGCGGGCGGGTGTCGCGCCGGCCGACGCGCTCGACAAGGATGTCGGGATGCGCGCTGAGCCACACCGACACCGCGTCGCGCAGGATCAACGCCCGCGTGTCGTCGTTGATGAACGCGCCGCCGCCGGTCGCGATGATCTTGGGCGTACCGTCGATCAGCCGCGCGATCACGCGGCGTTCGCCGTCACGGAAATACTCTTCGCCGTATTTGGCGAAGATCTCGGCGACGGTCATCCCCGACGCGGCCTCGATCTCGTGATCGGCATCGACGAACGGCAGGTTCATGCGCAGCGCGAGGCGGCGGCCGACGGTGGTCTTGCCGACGCCCATCAGCCCGACGAGCACGATCGGGCGATCGATCGGGGCAGGGCGGCGACCGCCCGAAGGTCCGCCTGAAGGGTTGTGGCTTTGCAACATCGTAGCCCGCGCTATACAGCGGCTCCGCGCGAGGGCAAAAGCTCTTGGCGCGCGATATTTCGCCGATCGTCCATTGCCCCGTTCACTACAAGGTTACGTCGTATGTCCCGTTTCATCGTCTCGGTCGTCGTCGTTCTTGTGGTCGTGGTCGGCGGCCTGTTCCTGTTGGCAGGCCGCGCGACCGAGCGTCCGCAGAGCCACGTCGAAAAGGCCGTGACGCTTGCGAACCTCTCTTAAGGCATCCCTAGCGGCAGCGGTTGCCGTCGGAGCCTTGGTCGCGCTGGGACCGGCGATCGGGCAGGATCGGCCCGAATCGATCCTGCCGCCGGGGTTCGGCGAACCGACGCCTGCGCCCGCACCGCGACCGACGCCGCCTGCCGGTACGCAGCCGCCCCGTCCGACGGGGCCGACGCAGCCGAGCGCGCCGCAGCCGGCTCCGTCCCCCGCACAGCCGGGCGCGATGATCCAGCCGCTGCCGGCGACGACGCCGGGCGACGCGCCGTTGGTGCCCCCTGTCGCGACGCCTGCGCCGGTCGATCCGGCGGTGCTCGCGCAGTACGAGATGCCGGCGTCCGCGCGTCGCTCGCTCGCGACGGTAGGGCCAGTCACGGCTAGCGAAGGCGGTCTCGATACCGATGCGTTCGGTGACGCGGACGGCCAATATGTCGAGACGCTGATGCGCCGCCTCAGTGCGCCGCTGCCGTCGCGCTGGATGTCGATCCTGTTGCGGCGCGCGTTGGTGTCGCATGTCGATACGCCCAGCCGCACCAATGGCGCGGACTTCGCCGCCGAGCGCGCGTGGCTGTTGCTGCGAATGGGCGAATCGGTCGCCGCCCGTGCGGTTGCGCAGAACGTCGATACCGACAACTACACGCCGAAGCTTTATCAGGTCGCGATGAACACCGCGCTGGCGACGGGCGATCCGGCGGGCCTGTGTCCGTTGGTGACGGGCGCGATGCGCTACGCCCCGGCGCGCGGCTGGACGATGGCGCAGGCGATGTGCGCCGGGCTGTCGGGCAATCCCGCGCAGGCAAGCCCGCTGATCGCGACCGCCAAGCGCCGCAACGTCGCCAGCGGTGTCGACCTGCTGCTCGCGCAGAAAGTCGTCGGTGCGGGCGCGCAGGGGCGTCAGGCCGTGACGATCGAATGGGACGGCGTCGACCGGCTGACCGCGTGGCGGTTCGGGCTCGCGATGGCGACCGGCGTCACCGTGCCGGACGAGTTGTACGGTACGGCAGGTCCGCAGGTGAAATACTGGCAGGCGCTGTCGCCCTCCGTCGCGCTCGGCGATCGGCTGGCCCCGGCGGAGGCTGCCGCGGGGCAGGGGGTGCTCTCCAGTGCCGCGCTCGTCGATCTCTACGCTGCGGCTGCGACCGACGACGATACGCAGAGTGGCGCGACCGCGACCGCCAACGATCTCCAGACCGCCTATGCCGATCGCAACCCTGATTCGCGGCTCACCGCGCTGCGTCAGCTATGGGGCGGCGCGAACGCGCGTCCGAGCTATGCGCGGCTCGTGCTGACCGCGCGCGCGGCGGCACGGATGAACCCGGCGCTGGCGAAGGCCGAAGCCGATCATCTGGTCGCATCGATGCTGTCTGCCGGACTCGATCGCACCGCAGCGCGCTGGCTGGGCTCGGTACCCGCCGGCAGCGACGCCTGGGCGATGATAATGCTCAGCGATCCAGACGCGTATCGCCGCCTGAGCTATTCCGACCTCGCGTCCTATACCGGTGGCGAAGGTGATTCGGCGTTGAAGCAGCGCATGCTGTTCGCAGGGTTGGCAGGCCTCGGTCGCCTCAACCAGGGCGATATCGAACGCGCGGCACAGTCGCTCGGCGTTCGCATCGGCGCGGACAATGCCTGGACCCGCGCGCTAGATAGCGCTGCCCGTGACGGCCAGGCCGGGACGGTCGTACTGCTCGCAGCCGTCGGCATGCAGGCGGGGAGCTGGAAAGACATCCCCCCGGAGGCGCTGTACCGCATCGTCGGCGCGCTGCGCGGCGTCGGTCTCGACGGCGAGGCGCGGATGATCGCGGCCGAGGCGATCGCGCGCGCGTGAGCCACGGTAGCGATCGCGCGCTGATCGATCGGTTCCTGGAAATGATGACTGCGGAGGTCGGTGCCGCGGCCAACACCGTCGCCGCCTATCGAAGCGACCTGACGCTTGCCTCGCAGGCGCTGGAAGGTGGACTGGTCGACGCGGATGCGGACGCGCTGGCCAGGCTCGCGAGCGGGTGGTCAGCCTTGTCCCGCTCGACCGTGGGCCGGAAGTCCGCCTCGCTCCGCCGCTTCTTCGCGTTCCTCGCGGACGAAGGCCACCGTGCCGACGATCCCGGCAAGGCGCTGCCCCGACCCGGCACCGCACGCACCTTGCCGAAGATTCTCAGCCATGCCGACGTCGACCGCCTGTTCGCTGCGATCGCCGAGCGCGCCGCCCGCGATCCGCTCGACCCCAACGACCTGCGTCTTTCCGCATTGTTCGAGCTTCTCTACGGCTCCGGCCTGCGCGCGACCGAACTCGTCAGCCTGCCGCGCAACGCGGTCCACCCCGATCGCCCGTTCCTGATCCTGCGCGGCAAGGGCGGGCGCGAGCGGCTCGTCCCCATCTCCGACCGAGCGCGCGCCGCCGTCGCGATCTGGCGCACCCACGTCGCGACCGATCGTCTCTGGCTGTTCCCCTCGGGCAAGGGCCATCTCTCGCGCATCCGCCTGTATCAACTCGTGAAGGCGATCGCCGCCGAGGCAGGCATCCCCCCCGACCGCGTCAGCCCGCACGTCCTGCGCCACGCCTTCGCAACGCATCTGCTCGCCGGCGGCGCGGACCTGCGTGCGCTGCAATCGATGCTCGGCCACGCCGATATTGCCACCACGGAGATCTACACGCACGTCGATTCGAGCCGCCTCGTCGAGCTGGTCAACACGCGCCACCCTTTGGCGGATATGCCGCCGCGTTGACGCGGGCGGCGCCGCACCGTAACCGCCGCTGATGCCAAGCTTCCTCGACTTCGAGAAACCGATCGCCGAACTCCAGGGCCGGATCGACGAACTCCGCGACACCGCCGCCGAAGGCAGCGTCGACCTCGCCACCGACATCGCCCGCTTGCAGGCGAAGTCCGACAAGCTGCTGAAGGACACGTTCGCGCGCCTGACCCCGTGGCAGAAGACGCAGGTCGCGCGTCATCCCGAGCGTCCGCACTTCAAGGATTACGTCGCCGCACTGTTCGACGAATTCGTGCCGCTCGCCGGCGACCGCGCCTTCGGCGACGATCAGGCGATCATCGGCGGCTTCGCGACTTTCCGCGGGCGTAAGATCATGGTGCTCGGCCATGAAAAGGGCGACGACACCGCAAGCCGCCTCCGCCACAATTTCGGCATGGGCAAGCCCGAGGGGTACCGCAAGGCAATCCGTCTGGTCGAACTCGCCAACCGATTCGGCCTGCCGATCATCACTTTGGTCGACACGTCCGGCGCATTCCCCGGGATCCAGGCGGAAGAGCGCGGCCAGGCCGAGGCGATCGCCCGCTCGACCGAAGCGTGTCTCAACGCCGGCGTGCCGATCGTCTCGGCGATCGTCGGCGAAGGCGGCTCGGGCGGCGCGGTCGCGCTCGCTGCGGGCAACCGCGTGCTGATGTTCGAACACGCGGTCTATTCGGTGATCAGCCCCGAGGGCTGCGCGTCGATCCTGTGGCGCACCGCCGACAAGGCACCGGAGGCCGCAGAAGCGATGCGGATCACCGCGCAGGACCTGAAGTCGTTCGGCGTGATCGACGATATCGTGCCGGAGCCGTTGGGTGGCGCGCACCGCGACTGGGCGACGGCGATCGATGCTCTGGGGAATGCGCTGTCCCGCGCGCTAGGCGATCTCGATGCACTGGGTCCCGCCGACCTGCGACGCGATCGACAGGCGAAGTTCCTGAAGATGGGACGGCTCTGACGACGCCATGAAAAGGGCGGCGAAACCGGAGTTTCGCCGCCCAAATCTCGTTCTCAGGACCGTCGATCAGCCGGTCTTGGCAAGGCCGTTCGAGACGTTGTTGAACGTCTTGTTCAGGTTGGAACCGAGCGTCGTCATCGTGGCGATGGCGGCAACGGCGATCAGCGCGGCGATCAGGCCGTACTCGATAGCGGTCGCGCCCTTGCTGTCCTTGAAAAACTTGCGAATCGTCTTCATTCCGGTCTCCATCGTTGGATTGCTTCAGTGTCACCCGGCTGCACCGGACGGACCGGATCAGCAGTTCGAGAAATACAAGTGGTGGGTTGAGAAAGGTTTAAGGCGGACGCGGATTCTTTTTCCTGGCGTCAGCGCACTTTCGTCACCTTGCTGCTCACATTGTTCCACATGCCAGTGGTCGAACCGGCAAGCGCCGTCAGGCCCGCGAACATGGCAACGACCACGAGAGCGACGATCAACCCGTATTCGATGGCCGTCGCCGCTCGCGGCTCGCGCAACGCGCGCACGATCGTTCGGGTGACTTCGCTCATTGCGTTACGTATCGGGCTCATGGCTGCTATTTATTCACGGGGGAATTAAGGAATGACCAACGATCCACCGGGTCGCAGCCGGCCGTCTTCGAACGACCTGATCTTGCCGGTCGTCGCTGCGGCGCTCGTTGATATCGAGGGGCGCGTCCTGCTCCAGCAGCGGCCCGAGGGCAAATCGCTCGCGGGCCTGTGGGAGTTTCCTGGCGGCAAGGTCGAGCCCGGCGAGACGCCGGAGGCAGCGCTGATTCGCGAGCTGGAGGAGGAACTGGCGATTGCCGTGCCGCACGCCTGCCTTGCGCCTGCCGCCTTCGCCAGCGCTCCGCTCGGCAATCGTCACCTGCTGCTGTTGCTCTATATAACGCGCAAATGGAGTGGGGTGCCTCGCGCGATCGAGGCGACCGCGCTGCGGTGGGTCAGGCCGACGGACATGCATGCCCTGCCCATGCCGCCCGCCGATCGGCCGCTGATCGGCCTGCTCGACGCGCTGATCTGAGGACCAGGCGGGCACAGGCGCGCCTTGCATGCATCCGAACAGGGGGCCTGATGGTTGATGCAAGGGTATGTCGGCGCGCCGCTCAACCTTTGGCTCGTCACCATGGCGGGTCGGCATACTCCCTGTTCAAATTTCGACTTGATCGGAGCGTCGAGCACGCGCATGGTCGGCGGTGCCGGCTACGTCCCCAAGACCGTATCCGGCTAGCCAGACTACGGCTCGCACGCGTTATTCCCTTTTCTCGCGCGAGCCGTTTCCGTTGTCACGAGGTGACAGGCAACGGCGTTTAAATTTTTCTCGAACTTTAAGGGGCTTAGCCGGCGATGGGTGAAAGGCCGTTAGTGGCCGACGCCGCCAAACCCTCACGCTGCAGGCGTTTTCTTACGCCACCTCGGACAAAGAGGATGGAGGCCCGACCGGGCCTTGAATAATCGTTTCTTAACAGCAGGTTGCACTGGCTAACAAAGTGCTGCCGATCAACGGTATTCTGCGGTGTCCCATGTGTAATGGCTAACCCATTAAAGGAGCGGCGACCCATCGAGAGAATGTTGGGCGGTAAGTTTTGCGGGATGACAACCTTGTCGTACGGTCGCGCGATGCAGCATGATCCCCATTCCGTCGTCGACCCCAAGGGCGACCTTGATCGGCGCTCGATAAGTTTTTCGCAAGCCGAGGGGGCGGTTGCACTGCCGTCGCAGCTTGCTCTTCGGGAAGTCTCTAACGAACTTATCGCCCGCTTGTGGGACGTCATACAGAGTTCGCTCAGATCGACTCAACGCACAACGGGGCTCTCATACGCGGAGCTTGGCGGGGTTTGGCCTGATATCCTCCGTAAATGGCATATTGAGTTTGAACATGGGTTCGCAGACGAATATTCTAAGAGGGTCCAAAGTTGGGAACCTAGAATCAAAGCGATATTCGCATCGCGAGACTATTTAAAGATATTTGACTTTATTCAGTTTGTTGCACGGCGCATCGGAACTGATGGGTCTCTATACAAAGCTCTACAAACGGCGCTGACGGTATCGAGATCCGCCTATCTACTGCACGACGGGACGTTATTTCCCAAAGTTAGTGAAGAGGAAGGGGCGGCCTTAACGCTCGCGCTTAACCTCCTTGGGAAAAACCGCCTTACCGGTGCACGGAAGCATCTGTTTCAGGCCGGTTTGTCACTGTCATCCGGTGATTACCCTGGCAGCGTGCGCGAGAGTATAAGCGCGGTTGAAAGCGTTGTTCTCGTGCTTGACCCTAGTACCGATAAGATCGGCGCTGCGTTGTCCAATCTGGAGCGCGCCGGCAAAATCCATCGAGGCTTAAAAACTGCCTTCGGGGCGCTGTACGGTTATACCTCTGACTCCGAAGGCATTCGACACGCGCTGGTGTTCGAGAATGCCGCCACTGTTGACGAAACCGATGCCATTTTCATGCTCGGGGCTTGCGCTAGCTTCGTTACCTTTGTCATCCGAAAGGGAGCTTTGACGGAATGAACGAGGCGCAGCGGAGCCTCGCTACGGGATCGCTGGGAGTCAACACTCTATTGCGGTAGCGAATTGTGTTGCTCAACTAAGAAAACGATTGCCGCTGCGGTCTGGTGTAACTGATAGGCGGCAAGGTGTTTATCTACTGCACGGGCTTTAGGTCCTGCTCCGTGAGCACCCATGCGGTTCCTAATCGTAGCGACGCCGCTTTCGAGCATGGACCTCAGCGCCGTGAACTGTGACTGCATATATTGGGGGACGAAGTCATGCGCGAATGCTGCGCCCACCAATTTACTTGCGGTATCGTTTGAGCCGATCGCCCAGCCCCTTGCTTCGCCTATGACTTTGAGAACGCTCTCAAATGCCTTTGCGCAATCAACTAACGAGCTCTCGTAGTCACCCGCGCGAAAAGCCGCATGAGCGTCTAGGTACTCCTTGTCCGCCGAGCTAAATTCTGGGCTAGATAAAAGAACCAGCGCAGGCACTACTACCGACGTGTGTACAACGAGATTGTCGATACGAATGAGTTGGTTAGAGGCAAATTCGTAGCCCACCGCGGCTTCTTGGAGCCGAGCGTTTATCTCCGCAACCTTGTCCGCGCCATTAGACTTTTGGCCGCGCCGAAAAGCCAAGAGGTACTGAATGGCACTTTCAATACCATCTAATAAGACATCGATATCTTGCTCTTTTAGAAGCCAATTACAAAATTCAAGGTCAAGCTGTTCATAGCCATCAGTGAGGTGAAAGACTCCCTTATCTTTGCGAAGTTCAACGACAATTGCGTTCCACCAACTCGCATTAGTGTTATAGTCACCGTATTCGCCGAAGCCTTCCATCAATATCTGAACGATCTGAACGCGAACTTTGTTCGAGAAAGCGTCGTAAATATAGACATCGCGTGGTCCCGCAGCGGCTTCGCGTTTCCGGCGAGAGAACGTTCTTGGTAAAGCCATCGTGACCTCAGAGGATTTGCGCGGGCGCGTCGAAGGGTTTGTTCGACTGAGGCTCTCATAAGGAGATTGGGAGGTCAAGAATTTGGGAGGTGCGCCTTCAAGTGGCGCTACCCCTGGCGTCTGCAGTGCGATTGCTCCCAATGCTGCACTTTCGAGCCGTTCACGAGGGAAGAGCGCAGGCAAACCGCTGTAGTCAGCGGTCGCTATGGGCGGTTTGCGATACCAGCGCGATACCAGACCGTTTGAGGGATTGCCCCGACAGACCCGCTGGCATTAGCTTGCGATATGACGAAGAACACCCCACCAAAAATTACCACGTATGCCGTGCCTGCAGACCGTAGCATGAAGTCCAGGCTTCAAAGCAAAGACGAACAGGCGAGCAAGGGGAGCCTTCCTCGCGGAACGCGGTTCGCATTCCGATCCGACGGTTCATGCTACCCCGTCATTCCATCCCCGTTCTCCGGCGTAGGAATCGGCGGTTCGTTCGGGGATGACGATGACGGAGAAGCCACGCTTTGGGGACTTGGTGCGACAAATATTCCCCCTGTTTTTGCCCGCAAATCGAAAGCGATAAACTTAGATCCGGAGCCGCTGAAAACAGGGGAGCGGGGTTTAGTATTGATGCCGCCGATGCGGTTTGATGGCGATCAAGTAAAAATGAAGAGTCGGATCGACCGCCAAGAGTTGCGCCTCGGCCTTTTGTTATGGGACCGGATCGATTCCCCGACGAGTAACATTATCCTCACCAACATTGGTACGGACGGGCAATTTCTTCTTGCCGAAGGTTTTGTCCAACGATCGCATATAGAATATTCTCCCGGCCCCGATGGCATCGCCGACGCACTCGATGCTCCTCTTACCGCGTTCAGATCACTCGACGCTCGCGAACCGGGTCAGTGGAGCCTCGCTCGAGGAGACCGCTCTCTCTCGTTTGCTAAGCCTGAAGCGATGCCGGAAAGGGGACTGTTACTTTCTCTATACCAGGCAATCCCGGTGCCAGACGGCGACACTCCCTTGGACGATGTGCTAGATTTCAAGGCGAAGCGTCGTTCCGAACTCATTGCTCTCCGCACTCATCTTGAAGATGTTTATAGGGATATCATATCATCCCCGGACCGTGATTTAGCGATGTCGAGTGAGCTAACTAAACTGGATGAGAGTATCGCTAATCTCGCCAAAGCATCGAAGGAAGCTTCTTTCAGTGTTCGTCTTTCGGATATCAAGGCGAAGATCGATTGGCCGACATGGCTCGCAGGTTCTAGCGCTTTCGTGAAAAGTTCGGAAACTGGGCTTGGCCTTACTGCCTCGGTATTTGCTGGAGTAGCGGCGGCCGCGACGGCGTCACTGCGTCTGGACGTTGGAATGAGGTCAAAGGCCGCTTCGTCCAATCCGTTTGAGTATGTCGCGCATTTTAGCGATGAACTTGTATGGGCGAAGTGACGCTTTAGCCGTGGAGCCGTAAAGTCGTTTGATATCAACGCCTGTTGCCCGAAGGTATGCGGTTTCAACCGTAAAGGATATCAGAGGGTTGTACGGCCGGGGGCATCGCGGATACCTTAGGTGGATGGACCAAGCACCCAACCTCAACGACGCTTCGTCGCCGACTTCCCGTCGAGTGACTGACCGCGAAGTGATGATGAAGGCAGCCAATATCCTTGCCGAGCATGGTGCCCTGACGTCGGACTATATCATTGAGCAGCTGGGCGACGTTCTAGGCGATCACGTGGCGGTCGAGGACTGGCGCCGGATAGCGGCAGCGGTCGACGCGATCAGCGACGCGACACCTCAATAGGCTAACCGCCATAGCGAACCGGACTCGCGTTCTTCGTTCCGCCCTTCTATGGAACGCAACGAGAACATAGTTTTATGGATTCGTTATGATCAGCCCCGCACCATCCGCGTCCCGGATCGAGCGCTATGCCGCGGAAGTAGCTGCAGCCCATGATGTCGAACCCGATGACGTCATGGGATCGGCTCGAACCGTCGCGATCGTCCATGCTAGGTGGGCCATGTGGAAGCGCCTCTTTGACGAAGGCTTCAGCACTAGCTCGATCGCGCGCGCCGTTGGACGCCATCATACTACGGTCATGCATGCGCTGAAGAAGTGACGTTAAGGCCCGTCATCAGGGCCGTGTTCAACGTCCAGTCTCGCGTGTTGCCATCGAGCAGGCCTTCGATCTTCGGCGCGGCGAACTCGCACACCGCACCGTCGCTTGGTCTGATGCGCAGCATCGGACCGATCGGAAGCTGCAAAAGACCCTGCGCATTCGCCGTGCCGTCAGCGGCCGCGAAGTGCAGATAGCGACGACCGCCGTGCAGGATCGAGAAGAACTGCCCCATCCGTACGACGTAGCCAGGCTGGAACCCCCGCAGGACGAGGATGCTTCCGGCCTGCCCGGTACCGTTGACCGCCGGTGCGCCGGGGTTGCCGACGATCAGGCCCGGCTGGGGCCAGGAGAGCACGGCACCCTGTCGCTGGGCGAGCATCAGCATCGCGGTCCAGATCCGACCATCGGCCTCGGTGGTGAGCGGCGGAAGGTTCACGTCGATCGCGAACCTGTCCCCCAGGCGCAGCAGTTTCTGCAGCACACCGCCGAAGATCGGGCGGAGCACGCCGCCCCAGTCCAGATAGGAGGGCACGGCATCGGAGGGCGCGGGCGAGTTGGGGAGGATTACGCTCACCGACCGGGCAACCGTCGGCGCGCCATCTTGGCCGATTTCGCCTGCGCCATCTGACTGCCGCCCGCCGCTGCCCGCACGCCCATCGTCTGGATCGATGGCTGGGCAGCATCGGCTGCGCGAGCATCGAACCATGGCGACGGCTCGATGACCCACCGCCCGCCTGCGCCGGCATCGTTGCCGGGCTTCCGGATATCGACCATCTCGCCACGGCTCACCCGCATTGAGACGACATTGCGATCAATTCCGGACATGCCACCCACCTTGAAGGAACCACCGTTCGCGAACGCGGGCAGGTTGGATGTATCCATCGCGCTGATCGGACCGCCGCCCCAAGGGCGTGTACGAAGGCGTGAAGGGCTGGCTGGTCGACAAGTTCGGCGGGCTGCTGACGTGGATCAGCAACGCGGCGAAGTTCATCGGCGACAAGTACAAGGCGCTGAAGAACACGCTCGGCTTTGGTGGCGGACCGGAGGCCGCGAACGACAACCCGGCGCCGCCAAAGCTTGCGCCCACCCCGGACGTTCCGCGCCCGAAGCGCACGGTCGACCTGGAGAAACCGGGCAAGGAGAAGAAGGCCCACGAAAAGAAGGGTCGCGATACCAAGTACGATGCTGAGAACCGCGAGCAGCTGCGCGCGCAGATCGATCTGGAGGCCGCTCGGCTGCGCGGTGACCGCGAGACGGAGCAGGTTCTGCAGGACAAGCTCGACCTGTCGAAGCAGATCGAGGCCTATCAGCGCACCGGCCTGACGCTCGATCAGGCGCGGGCAGCTGCAAGCCGTGACATGAAGGATCTGGCGGCAGCGCGCGCGGTCCAGTCGGGCATGCGCAGGCCGTCCGTGCCCAGCGTCAGGCCCATCGGTGCGAGCAGACGGCGCCATGATATCTCCCGCCCTCCGCGCGCCAGCTGCACGATCGCCAGCCCGACCATTCGTCGAGGGCTGTCAATCGTACGCATCGACCCTTGAAACGAAGACCGAAGAGGAAGTCGAGGAGCCTTCGGAGGAAGAAACCTGACCAAATGCCAACACGCGGCCGACGTCACACGCATGATGCAAGTGGCGTAGGTCAACTATTGCCCTGTCTCGTCCGACGCGACCGCACCCATCGTCATCGCCAGCAGCGACGCGCCGCGTTGCTCTTGATCGAGCTTCAACAGCCGAACCCAGTGGGCGATGTGCGCGCCTGCCGCCTCAACGCCTTTGCGCTGCAACTGCGGGGTTGTCAGGTTTGTGTCGTTCTGGATTACCGACGCGATCGACAGCGCGAAGAAGTCGATGATGTCGTCGGCGATCAGTTCCTGATTGGCTGAGTTTGCCGCCAGATACTGCATCACGATGGGCATGATCTCCTGGAACAGGTCGATCTTGGCTTGGTCATCTACCTTCATGATGTCCGCGGGCATGCTGGCCTCCTCCGTTCGTGACATGTATTGCTCGGCGCCGGGAAGCGAAAGGCGTGGTCGACTGGACCTCGTCATCCTCGGAGCCATTATGAACCACCCGCGCGATTGGTTTCAGCCCAAAGTCGTGGGCATCGGCTGGACACCGCGAACCTGGGAAGGCTGGGCGATCATCGTTTCTGTGATCGTGGTCGGCGCGCTTGTCGGTCGGGTGAACCTATAATGTGTAATCGTGCGCGGTTCGACGGCGAGCCCGAAACCATCACCGAACGGTTCGGTGCGGAATGGCTTGCCGACAAGCCGATGGACAACCGGTTCGACCCGAAGGAGCTGCGCCCGTTCGGTCGGGCGTATGTCGTGCGGAACGAAGCCGACCGCCGCGGGCTCGACGTGATGGAATGGGACGTCCTGGCGGGGCAGGCGAAGCAGGCCGGCCGCAAGGTTGCACAGACCAACGTGCGCACGCTGCATCTGCCGCAATGGCGGTCGCTCGTCACCGATCCAGCCAACCGCTGCCTGATCCCGCTGACGGAGTTCTGCGAATGGGCTCGCGAGCCCACCGACCTCGGCGACGGCAAGAAGCCGATCAAGGGGGAGATGTGGTTCGGGGTGAAAGACCAACCCGTGTTCGCGATCGCGGGTTTCTGGCGGCAGGTCGGCGAACAGCGCTACTTCGCGATGGTGACGTGCGACGCGAACGAACTGGTGGCGCCGATACACCCGAAAGCGATGATCACGATCCTGCGGTCGGACGATCACGATCGGTGGCTGACTGGTAGTTATGACGACGTTTTGTCATTGCAGCGGCCATATCCGGCGGGTCAGATGACGGTTCGCGGGCCGGTGTTTCCGACACGCACGCCGACGCCTCGGTTGATCTAAACACGGTCGGCCTGGTCCGATGCGACGGCTTCGATAATCATCCTTTTAGCGATGCCGTGCGGTCAAACTGTGGTTGTGCTGCAACACCTTGTCGAAAATTAGTCAGGGATATTGCCGCTTTGTTACAGGAAGGTAAGCTTGTGTGATCGAACGAAATATCGTTCACTCACAGGGGCGACAATCATGACCACATCTCTGCGTGTTCAGGTGCTACTGGGCGCCAGCGTACTTTCTCTGGCGTGCAGCGTGGCACCCGCAAGGGCCCAGGTCACCGTGGAATCGCCTCCTCAAGTTGGGGGCCAGGCGGGAACGCAGAGCGCGACCACGACGCCGGAATCATCGTCCGCGAGCGCTACCCAGTCTACAGCACCCACGGCTAATGATGAGATCGTCGTCACCGGATCGCGTATCGCTAGGCCCGAGTTTGATACACTGCAGCCAACCCAAGTGATCGGCGCCGCACAGATTCAGAACCGAGGCTATACCAACGTCGGCCAAGCGCTGACGGAAATTCCCGCGTTCGGCACGCCTGGTAATAGCAATGTTGGCGCGCAGTCGTCGTTCGGCGCATCGCAGACTTTCGTCGACTTCTTCGGCCTAGGCTCGCAGCGCACGCTGGTCCTTGTAAACGGCCGCCGCTTTGTATCATCGAACACCGCCAGCATCTTCGGACCGGTTGCAGCTGGTACGCAGGTCGATCTCAATAACATTCCGACAACGCTGGTGGACCGCGTTGAGACGGTCGCGATCGGCGGCGCACCAATTTACGGTTCCGACGCGATTGCGGGCACCGTCAATATCATCCTCAAGCGCAACTATGAGGGACTCAGTGTTGAGGGCCAAACTGGCCTATCGGAGCGCGGAGACGGCTCAGACAACCGGTTGAGTTTTCTCGCTGGCAAAAACTTTGCTCAAGGGCGTGGCAACATCGTCGTTTCGGGCGAATACAACCGCGTCACCGGCCTAACCGCAAGCGATCGCGACATAACGGCTGCCGGTAATTTCTTCGGCTCTCCGCCGGCATCCGCAAATTCGGCCTTCCAGCGCTTGCTCTACCCGGCTCAACGCTACAGTGCTTTCACGACCGGCGGTGTGCCGTTCAGTTCGGACGACTTTTCTGTCCAGCGGGCGGGCATCCGCAATGCCGCAGGCCAGATCGTTCAATTCGGTCCAAACGGAACTTTGGTGCCACTCGACCTCGGGACCGTCTTGCGACAAGGCTATATCAGTAGCGGTGGCAACGGTTTCGACCTTCCGGCGCAGTCTAATTTGCTGACCAGCTCAGAGCGATATTTAGGCAATGCACAGCTTAGCTATCAGCTTACCGATAACGTTCGCTTCTTCGGAGAGGCTTGGTACGCACATAGCAAAGGCGTGAACTTAATCGATCAGCCCAACTATAATACAGGGCTGTTTGACGATGCTGGAACACCAGATGGCAACATTATTATCGGCCTCGACAACCCATATCTTAGTACTGCTGACCGCGCCACGATCGCGGCGAACTTGGCACCGGGCGAGAACCAGTTCTACCTTGGGCGAGCCAATTCAGATCTGACAACCGGCCGCTCACAAGCAACAGTTGAGACCTATCGGTTCGTTGGTGGCCTTGATGGAGACTTTGGCATCGGCAGCCATCGCTTCAAGTGGGAAGCATCAGCGGTTTATGGCCGCTCCACTACCAACGGTCGCAACCGCGAGTTGATCCAGCAGAATTTTGTCAATGCGCTCGACTCGGTACGCGATGCGAGTGGCAACATTGTCTGCCGCCCTGGGTATACCAGCGCCACGATCGCCGCCATCAGCTCGACCTGCGCGCCGTTGAACGTACTCGGCTCGAACCAGGCTAGTCAGGCGGCTCGCGATTACATATTTGCGATTGCGACGCCGAAGTCGGTGAACGAGCAGCTTGTATTCAACGCGAACGTCACAGGCCCGATCTTTTCGCTGTTCGGCAATGATGTAAGCGTCTCGGCTGGTTATGAGCACCGGCAGGAGAAAACATCGTTTGATCCCGGCGCTTATTATTACGGTGAGCCACAAGCCGATGGGACGCGCCAACAATACGGCAGGACGATCCCAATCGATCCCATCAGCGGAAAGTTCCACACCAACGAGGTATTCGGGGAACTTGTCATTCCATTTGTATCGTCAAAGAATGATCTGCGTTGGCTCAAGACGCTGGAGTTCGACGGTGCGGCTCGCTACGTCGACAATTCGTTGTCCGGCGGGGATCTCACCTGGACGGCAGGTGGCCGGCTTGGCTTTATTCAGGATCTGACCTTCCGCGGTAATTTCACGAGGTCGATTCGTTCTCCTGCTATCACCGAGATCTTCAATCCTACATCGCGAATTTTCGACGTCGGCACCGATCCCTGTGATCAGCGCAGCTATCAGAGCGGCCCCAACCCCGCGGTGCGTGAAGCCAATTGCCGCGCAGCCGGCATTAACCCGGCTACATTCGATTCGAACTTCAGCAACTTCACCATTCCCGCAACAGTCGCGGGTAATCCCAATCTTGGTAACGAGAAGGCGAACAGCTGGACGGCGGGTGCAATCATTCAACCGCGCTTCGCTCGCAGCTTCACGCTGGCGGTCGATTGGATCGACATCAAGCTCAAGAACGCCATCACCTCGCTGTCCGGCACAGACATCCTGAATGCCTGTTATGATTCACCGGGCTACCCGAACCAGTTCTGCAGTACATTCGATCGCGATGCGACGGGTCAGCTGACCACGATCCGCGAAGGCTACTTCAACGCTGCCAGTTACCAGACGTCGGGGTTGCAGGTAACGACTGCGTACAAGCTTGCGCTGGACCGAGTCGGTCTGGCAAACGCCGGCGCGGTCGGTCTGTCCGTCAATTACTTCTACCGCCACAAACTGGAAACGCAGGTCGGAACCGGCGACATCAATCATGACGCCGGCGAAGTCGGCTATCCGCGCCACTCTGGGACTGCGAACCTCACCTACGAGAGCGACGGCTTCAACTTCCTGTTCCAAGGCCGGTACGTGGGCAAGGGTGCCTTCGATCTGGACGAGGCGGCCAATGCCCGCAACATAACCGGCGTTGGCGACTGGTGGGTGTTCAACAGCACCGTCGGCGTCAACGTGAACAAGCAGTTTGCGCTGAAGCTGATCGTCGACAACCTGTTTGAGCGTAAGCCACCCTATCCGGCGCCTACGGGCAATGCTAACGGAACGCAGACATATTTCTCGGGCATCTTGGGCCGCTTTTTCCGCGTATCTGCCACCGCCAGGTTCTGAGGCTAGTAGGGCGTGAACTAAGCCCGAACTGTCGGCACCTCGGAGATGTTGGTCGTCCACGCCGGCGACCGCATCTCCGACCGCATCTTCCACTCGCGCTTGAACCCCTGCGACGCGGTCACCGCCGTCCACGTGCCGAACTTGCCGTTGATCGCGTCGAGTGCGCCCATCAGCTGGTCACGCTTCGATGTGTCCTCCTCGAACAGCGTCCGTGGGCGATCTTCCTCTGGCAGCAGGTCGTCAAGCATGATGCCGGCCTTCGTGTAGGCGTAGCCATCTCGCCACGCCTTCTCTGCGCCGCGTCTGGCCGCCGCGATCAGCTCGAGGCTGTCGATCGTCATCGGATGCAGCGTAACCATGCGCGATGCGCCGTACTGAGGCCGGTCGGGCTTGTGTTTGTTCGTGTGGAAGAACGCGGTCAGTCGGGCTGCGACGAGCCCATGCGATCGCAACTTCTCGCCAGCACGCAGCGCATATTGCGACAGCGCGCCCATCATCCGCTCAAAGTCACAGATCGGCGTGCCGAAAGATCGGGTAACCGCCATACCCTTCCGCCGCGGCTCGACCGACTCAACTGCGTTAGACGGGACCCCGCGCAGTTCGGCCACCAGCCGCTCGAGAACGACCGTGCCTACGGCGCGGGCCTGCTTCATCGGCATGTCTCGCAGGGCGCCAGCTGTGTCGATGCCGAGATCAGTGAGCTTGCGCGCAGTCGCACTGCCGACGCCCCAGATGTCGCCGACGGAGAAGGCGTCCATCACATAGCGCCGCACGTCGTCGTCACGAAGATCGGCCACCCCGTCGAACTGCGGGTTCTTCTTGGCCGCAGCGTTCGCCAGTTTCGCCAGGGTCTTCGTCTCCGCGATGCCGACGCAGGTGGGGATCGTCGTCCATAGCTGGACCTGCGCACGCATCGCGTTGGCGTGGGCGATAAGATCACGGCTCTCGAACCCCGCCAGATCCAGAAACGTCTCGTCGATCGAGTAGATCTCGAAGTCACGGGCAAAGGGCTCGCAGGCGGCGATCACCCGACGCTGCATGTCACCGTAGAGCGCATAGTTCGACGACCGGACCTGGATGCCGTGTTGTCGCACCTTGTCGCGCAGGTGGTGGATCGGATCACCCATCTTGATCCCCAGCGCTTTCGCCTCGGCCGATCGCGCAATGGCGCACCCGTCGTTGTTTGACAGCACAATGACCGGCACGCCGACCAGGCTGGCGTCGAAGGCGCGCTCGCAGGAGACATAGTAGTTATTGCAGTCGATCAGGGCGATCGGCGTGCTCATGCCATCTTGCGCGCGACGCCGACGACCGTGCCCCATATCTCGACATGCTCGTCGACGAGGATGTCCGCGAACCCTTCGGCCTCCGGGACAAGCCAATGTCGTCCGTTGACGAAGCATAGGCGCTTGAGCGTCCGCTCTCCGTGCACCAGCGCAACCACGATGGCACCCGTCCTCGGCGCCTTGGCGCGATTCACGACGAGCAGATCGCCATCATTGATCCCCGCGCCGGACATGGACCGTCCTTCGACGCGCATGATGTAGCTGGCTGCCGGATGCTCGACGAGCCACGCGCCCAAGTCGATGGGTTCCTGCATGTCGTCCTGTGCCGGGGACGGGAAACCGGCCGGCGTGTGGACGAGGAAGAACGGCACCTCGCACGGCACCAGTTCGAAGGGGACATCGTGAAGCCGCAGGGCGTCGTCACGGCGCTTCAATGGCACGACGACCGGGCGATATTGGTTGGTCGAGGACATGACCTAGAGGATCGCGGCGAAGAGAAGTTGCTCATGCTGCGCGGTCAAAACCGATCGAGCATCCTGCGCGGCGCCGACGGCTTGCCGATATTCAGCGGTCCCGAACCGTTCGGCCTCGTCGAAGCTGAAAGGGCCAGGGTACGCAGCCGGATAGACGTTGTCGTATATCGCGCGGGCAGCCGCTCTCAGCCGCAGATCGTGCTGCATTTCGTTGCTCCATCCATGTCGAGTCGCCGCGAGCGGCATGGCCATAGCTAGGCGCGAACCGGATTGATTCGCAAGAACATTGCAAGAACATCAATCTGATGCGATTGGCGGCCGAACAATTCAAGGGGCGCAAGAATGACCGAGCACGACGACGACCAGCAGGAGCTTAAGCCGGCGTTTGGCCAGTGGCTGATCACGCAGAAAGACCGGAGCGATCTCGTCGGTCAGCTTGCGATCGGAGCCGTCGCGGATCGCCGCTTCCCGCGAAACGGGGATCCGGAAGCCGTGCGGAAGCACCTCAGCGCCATGCAGGCCGAGGGCGACATGTTCGCCGCGGTGGACGACGCCGAGTCCGATTGGTTGTCCGCCTGATGCAGGACGCGTGGGAGCAGGCCTTCGCGCTCATGGCTGACCACGGGCAGTTGGGTGCGTGTACGAGGCGGCTCATTCGGAATGGATGCAGGCAGAAGTTATACCGCTCAGGGCGGGCCGGAACGAACTGACAGAGTTGAGGCGCTGGCGCCGGCGTGGCGGTTTCACCAGCGCGCACGAACACGAGTTGGCCGGTATCCTTGTGAAGATCCGCGAATTGAGGCGCAGCGGCGGCCCGAAGCCCGTCTTACCGCCGGCTGAGCTGGCCCGTTGGGAGGAGCAGCGCGAGCATAAAATGAAGGTAGAGAAGGCGTGGGAAATTACCACGGGCTACCAAGCGCCGTTCTATGGAGACGACGCTCAAAACGAGATAGCCGATGGCGATTAAGTTCTCGCGCCTCAGTCGTCCGGCGATTCGCGCACTGGCGATCGGCGGCAAACTGGCGGAACACGGTATCACGGCAGAGCGCCAGGCGAACGGGGATGTCCGCTATACCGTCAACATCATGGTCGATAGCCAGCGGATTCACCGCGTCGTCGGGCGGGAGAGCGAGGGCGTCACGCGCGAGCAGGCAGAGCGCGCGATCGAGACGTTCCGGACCAAGGCGAGGGAGGGGCGGCTAGACCTGCCAACAGGCCGCAAGGCGCACCAGCTCTTTAGCGAGGCCGCCGACGAATATATAAAGCGGCTGGAGGAGAGCGGCGGCAAAAACGTCAAGATCAAAACACGCCAGTTCCGAATGTACCTCAAGCCTGAGCTGGGGAGGGAGCGTCTCGACAAGCTGTCCGAGTTCGGCCTGAAGAAATACCGCAAGAAACGGACAGGTGACGGCGCCAGTGAGGCCACCGTGAACCGCGAGTTGGCGACTCTTTCGCACTTCCTGCGATCGGCGGCGGATTGGAAGTGGATCAAGCGCGACGACGTGCCGGTAATCCCGAAGGCCGCCGAACGACGCAAGACGATTACGATCCTTACCGACGAACAGAGCGAGGCGTTGATGCAGGGCGCGATCGGGGATCAGGACGGCCGGGTATGGCTGTTCGTGGCGTTCGGCTTGAACGCTGCGATGCGCCACCGTGAGATCCTATCAGTCCGATACGACCAGATCGACTTCACGAATCGTCGCATCTTCATCCCCGAGGCGAAGGCCGGCGAGCGCGAGCAACCTATCACGGCGGCGCTCGCGGACGCTCTAATGAGGCAACGGACGATGGAGGCCGATCCGGATGGCTGGGTATTCCCGACGCTAAACGCCAAGCAGGCAAAGGGCGGCCATCGCACGAACATGGCGCGGCCGTTCCTCCGCTCGGTGATTCGCGCGCAGCTCGATCCGGACAAGGTGACGCCGCATACGATGCGCCACACGGCGATAACGCGACTGGTGAAGGCTGGCGTCGACCTGCCGACGATTCAGCGTATCAGCGGGCATAAGACGCTGGCGATGGTCTTGCGCTACACGCACGTCCACGGGACGCATATCGATGCGGCGATCGACGCACTCAGCCGGCCTATTCCGAACGCAGTTACTCAGAAACTACACACGCCCCTTGAGGGAAAGGCGGGTAAGGGGGATAAGATTGTCGAACTAAAGCGCCGTAAATCAGCAGCTTAAACACTGGAGGCCCGACCGGGAATCGAACCCGGGTGCGAGGATTTGCAGTCCTCTACGTCACCACTCCGCCATCGGGCCTCAACGGCTGATTTCCGCGCTTTTCTGAGGTTTGGAACTGCTAGTTCGCAGTTCCGATCCCCAAGTTCGCACTCGATCATGCTTCGTTCCGTTGGCGCCTAGCGGCTGCTGACTTACTGCGCAAGCGTTGCGTGGCATATTTCATCGCCATTGCGTACGCACTGTGCCCTAGCACCGCCTGGATTTCATCGAGCGTGCAACCAGCCTCCGCCATCGCCGAACCGGCTGCATATCGCAGGCCATGGATTGACCGTTCCTTGGGCATATCCGGGTTGCTCGCGACCGCCTTACCCATCGCCGTCGATAGCGCATTCGAGTTGTACGCCGCTTTGTTCGCGCTGATCAGTAGTGGGGCTTTTATCGACGTGTCGGCAGTGCGACGGCGCAGCGCGTTGATATGCCGGCGCAAGCGGTAGTGGCACTCGATGTCCAGCGGTGCGCCGGTCTTGGCCTGGCGGACACGGATTACCGTCGCGTCGCCCTGCACGTCGCCCCACGTCATTGCCGCGATGTCCTTGGCGCGCTGCCCGGTGTAGAGGGCTAGCAGCACGGCGACACGCATCGGACGACTTGCGCCGCGCAGGAACGTCTCGAACTCAGGGTCGGACCAGACGACATACTCGCGCGCGCCGCCCTTCCGCTTGATTTGCTTGATGGGTTTCGCCGGATTGAAGCCTTCCTTGACCAGCCCTTCGTCAGCCGCCCAGGTATAGAGCGATGATGCCATCTGCTTGATCTTGTGTGCCTTGCGAGCCTTGTCGGCATAGCTATCGCGGACTGCTTTGATCATCGTCGTTGTCGTGATGCGATAGTTTTCCTCGCCAAGCTCCGCGTCCAGCAAGGCCAGCGTGCGCGTGTAGTCGCGCTGCGTCTCGTCTGACTTGGATCGGAACTCAGCGCTGCGGGAATAGGCGGCAATCAACCAGCGCCACGACGACTTCGGAGGCTCGACGCGCTTCTGGCGTTGCTCGACGATCGCGCACAGCTCAGCATAGCGAGCATGGAACGCGGCGTCGGTCGGTTGCCCGGGGAGCTTCGTATCGCCGGTAAGCGGGTGTCGGAAACGCCAATATTGCCCCTTCGCAAGATACGTGTACCGTAGATCAGTGCGAACCACGGCGCGCCCGCTTCTCTAGGAACCGGCGTTCGGCTTCCACGGATTCCTGTACCTCTTCGGTTTCCGTCAATGGCTGGTCGCCAAGGCTATCCGCCCACCGGTCCAGATCCCGGCGATCGTACAGCACGCGCTTGCCCTGCCGCTTTGGTGAGGGGCCATGCTCGCGCAACGTCGTGCTGCCGAGGGAGAGATACGCGGACGCCTGATCGACCGTCATAAGCCGCGGCCAGTCGGGCAGGATGCGCCGTAATGCCTCGACGCTACCCACGCTCCTTCCCCCCAACAACCCCCGCCGTCGCCCCCTGCTCAAGGTGCTGGCGGACTGCGATTCCGAGCGGGGTGAGGACGACTGCACCGTCGCCTCCTTCTAAGCGAGACCTGATGCAGACCAGGTCACTCGACAGCGTTTCGAAATCTACACCACAAATACAGTCGTATGGGCCATTTGGCTTCGCGCATTCGCCGTACAGCAACGCGTTCCGCTGCGCCTCCGTCAGCTTTGCCGCCACGTCTGCAACAGCCCCCGCCTCGGTGTTGGTGGTCGGGTTCTGGGTCATGGCTCCATTTCCTCATCCGCGACATCAACGCAGCTTTCGCACAAGCCTGCCGTCGCCATTTTCTCAGGCGGGAACATGTCGCCACACCACTGGCAGCAGATCTTGCCGCCGTTGTCATCTTCGGTCTCGGTCATGATGAAGCCCCTTCGTGTTGCGAGCGTGAGGTGGCGAGACGAGCGGTCAAGCGGTCGGCCTCGGCTTGGTCGATCAGGCCAGCAGACAGCAGGCCCGCGATCTTCTCCGCTGGCGTGGGCCATTTAAACCCGTCGATGTTGGTCGAGATTGAGGTCTTCCCATCGCGTGAACGATAGACCTCGCGGTGTGGCCCGCTCATGCCTTCCCCCCTCCCTGCGACAAGAGGCGGATGGCGGCGGGAAGGTTCGGAGCGGTCAACTCCGCGCTAGGACTCATCCACCGCTCAGCCACTTTCGCAGCGGCCTCGACCCCACGAGCAAACGCTTCGTCATTCGCTGCCGCAACGGTGGCGAGGGCTTCACGTGCGCGGTCAATCACGGAGGCGATGCCCGGCATATTCTTCGCTGCGACGTAGGCGAAGGACAGGTCACGCATGAGGGTGTCGTTGCCGCGTGTTGCTTCGATCGCCTCGCCAGCCGTCATACCGGCAAACTCGTGCACCTCCCCCGGCGCTGGCAGTGTCTGCGGGGAGAGGGCTGCGAAGCGATTGAGCGCCGGAAGCATTTCGGACGACCATATGTCGGCGCATGATCCCGCCTCAATTGCCTTGACGACAACTCGGGCGATATCGTTCAGCGCTGCCACTCGCAACTCGGGGCTCGGGTTGGGATTGGGGGTCATGCGGTCAATCATCGTCCGCGTCCTCATTCAAATCGTGAGCAACAACACCCGACCCGTCGCAACGCGGACAGTCCAACCCGTCGTCGTCGGGATCGCCGTTGCAGCCAGGTGAGTGGATACGACCGGCCCCGTCACAGAACGGGCATTCGATATCGATAATCATGCCCCACCTCGGGCGTTGAGTTGCGCAGCCGTAATTTCAGCGTACTGGTCAACGGCATCGGCTTCCGGGATGGCGATCTCGTCAGGATTGCCTTTGTTGAGCTGCCAACCCCCGTCGCGCGTGCCAGCAATCGCCAGCGCCTCGGCTCGATTGTAGCGGCCCGCATTCGCGATGATCTTGGTGTAGCCGCACCGATCCTTGCCCCACCACGCCTTATGCTCGTTCGACCAGACAAGATAAGCCACCAACTCCGCTTCTCGCGTCTGGGTGGCATCTAACCGGGGATACACACTGGCATCAGGCGCGGATACCGGACGGTTGGCAGGATCGGCCGCATATTCGCGCATGGCATTGGCCGTCTTCATGCCCTGTAAGCTATGCTCAGGATCGCCACCCGCGTTTAGCCGGCGTGCTGCCCATGCGCGCACGATCTGCCACGCATCAGGATCACGGCCCAACAGAATGAACATCGGCTCACCGGGACGCCGTTTGGCTAGGCAATCGTGGTTACCCTTGTCCTCCCCCGCGCCTTCGCCCGACTTGCAAGGAAGGGAGGCGGGCGCGAGTTCGGCGGCAAGGTCGCGATACCAACCAACGTCCGGCTCCATGTAGAACGCCGAGCATAAGGCGTGCACCGTGTCATCGGCCTCAATCGTGCGACCGTCATCGCATGTCTGCGAGAGACCTTCCCCCGCCAGCGTGTCGAGGAGATAAAATGCGGTTGCGAGCGCAGACTCCTGTTCCTGCGCAACCGGCACCGCTTGCTGTTCTGATGTCGTCACGATATTCTCCCGATTGTCAGTGGTTTGGGGCGCATCGGCTGCGCCGACCGGGCCATCGCGCTTCGCGTCGAGCCCTGCGGTCTCGCCCCTTCGGGCTTCTGTCCCTTGCGTGGTCATGCCGCCTGAGCCTCGCCTTCGCGCCTCAGATCGGTCACGTCGCAGCCGAGCCACTTGCTCAGCGTCGCCAGCGCCCAGTCGACGAAAGCCTTTCGCTCGTCTTCGGTCATCTTGGCGAATGAAGTGCTTTCGTAATCGCGGAACACGTCGCCGCTCGGCAGGGTCACGAGGCGAACTAAGCCTCGGCGATCCTTGAGTATCTTATGGAGCATTTCGGGATCCAGGGCGTCACCTTCGATCCGTTCCGACAGCATCGGCGCGGCAACGGCGAGGCACGACCAGTACAAAGCGTTCCTCTTTACGTTGCCCGCAGTACGCGTGATGCGAACCCGGACCGGGCCATCGTCGATCGCAGCGAGCGCGGCTTCGGCAATGGCGCCGACCGGGCGCAACCCGCCAAGCACGCGACGGAAAATCAGTGGTGCAGCATCGCTCACAGCAGTTCTCCCAAGAGATAATCGTCACGGTTCGCGACCGCGATGGCGACCAGATCGACGCCGGTCTTTGCGAGGAATGCGGCCTCCGAGCCCAACAGGTGCACGCTGTTCGTCCCCATGTTGTGGCAACCGGGGCAGACCTTCACGACAAGCATGTGATCTCGCCGCGAGCCCTTCCCCGGCGCGTTGGCGAGGATGTGGTGAACCACCGTCCCGCCGTGCCGGCCGCAGCCCATGCAAACGTCGCCAAGAGTGTCCCAGTACGCCTGTTCGTCGGCGTTCGGCTTGATCCCGCGCGAAACAGCCTTGCGGGCTACCTTGCGGACCGGTGCCGTGCGGCGCATCGGCGTCTTGGCGCGCAAGGGGGTGTGCCGCGCAAGCATCAGAAAGCCTCGCCAGCGCTCAACACGGTCCGGCGATCGGTGAACGCCTTCTGCACTGCCTTGAAGATGAACGGATCCACTTTGTTGACGCCGTTGATCAGCCGCTTGTTGCGGTCGCGCAGATCGTCCAGGCTGTCGTTGTCGACGGCCAATCCGGCTTCTTCAATCAGCTCGCGCGCCCAATCGCCCCATCCGGTCGCGGGCTCTTCAATATGGACCTTGACCTTGTGCGTCTCTTCGTCGGCATCGGGCGTGCCCTCGACCGGGATATTGAACAGCATGAACGCGGCGCTCTTGTACGCTGCCGACATGGCCTTGGCCGTGGACTTGTCCCCGCTGTCGAGCGCTTCGCCATAGGACGATGCTGTGTGCTGCGAACCGTCCTTAACCGAGACGAAATCAAACTCGCCCTTGACGGTCGTGTAGAACAGATTGCCGCCCGACTTCGATACGCGCTCAACTTGGGCCCGCTCGACGATGCGGGGGATTACGACCAGCCCCTTAGCTGGCAACAGCGGCCCGAGCGTTTCGTAAACGTCGTCGATACCGCGGAACATGTAGCCGCTGCCCTGCGAGTTCTTGCGGGTCTTCGCGATGCCGACCTTGGCAATCTCGGCCTGAACCTCGGCAATCGCTGCGTAGACTTGCGGCGCGGTCTGTGATGCCGTCATGGTCGAAGTCCCTTGGTAATCCGGCGAGCCGTAGCCACCGTGGTTTCGTATTTCTCCGCAATCTCGCGGAGCGTTTCGCCGATCCTGCGGCGCCGGCGCATTTCGGCGCGGTCGCCGTCATCGAGTGCCGCTGCCATCAGACGGCCTGCTTCGTTTCGGCGATGCGAAAGCCGGGGATTGAGCCGGGAGGCTTCGGGCCCACGCGGATGATGTCGCTGGCCTGCCCGAGCATCCATTCCTTCAACTCGGCAGGGCGCATCTGGCGGAAGTAGGCGAGCGCTGCGGCCGGGTCCTCAAGCGTCGGCGTCCAGACGGACTTCATGCCGATTGCCCGACCGCCGCCCGTTGCGTGAACCTGAGCCTTTGCCTTCTCCGCATGGTTGGCGGTCTTGGCGATGGCCTTGGCTTCGTCCTGCAGCCGTTCAGCTTCTTCACGTTGAGCGAGGTTTGCCGAGTGCGCTGCAGCTTGCGACGCTTCCCGGGCGACCCGTTCGGCTTCAACCTGCTTTGCACGCAATGCCGCGGCTTCCGCGCGCTGCTGGCGGTCCAGTTCGGCAAGGTAGGGCGCGAGCGCAGTGTTCAGCGCCGACAAGGCCAGCGCTGTCTTGCCCTTGTCCTTGTGGATCAGGGGATTGTAGGCGTCCTGAACCTTCTTCTTCGCCTCGTCGAATGGCTTGGCTTCCGCCACGCGCCGCTCTTCACCGGCCTTCGCTGCCGCCTGGATGCGCTTACGCAGCTCGCCAACCTCGGAAGCCTGCCCTGCGGTCGCGATCGGTTCGCCGTCGAGCCACAACTTTGCTTCCTCGTACAGGTCGTTGACCTCTTTCGCGGTCAGCTCGAACGGCGTCGGCTCGGGCGGCTGGTTGTCGCCGATTACCGCGCGCGGGTTCGGCATGCGGTCCAGTAGGTCGCCCACCGTCGTCGCCATCGTTCCGCTTCCTAGATCAACGGGCATCGACGTTCTCCACACGAGGAACGGGAGTGGCGGGGGTCACGCCGGTTGCACGGGCAGCGATCAGGCAAAGCGCGGCGACGAACATGCCGGCAGTCGCAACCCGAACCCGCATCAGCGACGACGAGCGCTCCCCAACCTGCGACGGCTTGCAGTTCGTGCAGCGGCAGAAGTGGTCGCAGATCGGCGCGGCGTGGTTGACCTGGGGGACGGTCATGCGTCACCTGCGCGGGCGAGCGTGGCGGCGCGACGGAGGGCGGCGACTACCTCGGGCTGGGTGCGCTCGGGTTTGTCATTCCATGGGCCGACCCCGGTGCGAAAGTTTGCCGATCGACCCAGCGACTTAAACGCATCCCAAACGATCGTATCGTCGGCGCCAACATCTGCGGCACGCCAGATTGCTCCAGCAACACAGAAGCACACTGCGCTGTGAATGACTTCCCTGTCCGGAATACGATTGCCATCGGCGTCATACCCCAGCTCACCCTTTACCCAGGCACCATCCGGCTCGATCAAATCAGCCGCGCGCTCCAGGACATCAGCCACAGTGAGCATTGGAAGACTCCTTCTTGTTTTTGCTGGCGTGGTATTGCCGGTTCTGTATTGCGCATTTGCAGATGCGACAGTTTCGGCGCGGCTTGCCCCGGTAGTGGGACATGATGACGGTATTGTCGGGCGTGTATTCGTGGCCACGCACACAGTGAGTCTTGCGCATATTGCGAATTCGCTTGCGGTTTGACGCATCCTGCATGTTGTCGAACTGCGTCCCCCAGCGCAGATGCTTCGGGTTCACACAACGAGGATTGTCACAGGAGTGCAGAGCCATCTTGTCGGCTGGCAATTCACCAGTCGCGAGGAAGAGGCTGTAGCGATGCGCAAGTATCCGCTCGCCCTTTGTGCAGAACAAGCCATATCCACGCGGCGCCTTCGCTGCATTCCACAACCAGCAGTCATCAGCGCCGGCCACAGTGGCCCGGTTCCAGAAGACAGACGCCACACCGTCAGCAACACAGAGTGGTGTATCGGTCAGCATGGGGTGGGCTCCTGGGTGAAGGAGACGCCGCAGAACGGACAGAAGGTGGCGAACATGCCAACGGCCTTCTTCTTGCCGCGGCCGGTTTCAATCTGGTCGGTGACGATCATCGGGCGCGCGGTCTGGTCAGCACCCAGCATGATCGGAAGCATGATCCGGGTGTTGCGTTCGGCCAGCTTGGCGTCGACTTCGGCTATGCAGTTGCAGGCCATCAGCTTGCCTCCCTCTCAAATGCAGTAAGCTCAGCCCACTCAGCGGGCGTCAGGTCGCGGGGCATGGCGAGAAGCTCAGCCAACCGAGCGTCAGGCTCGACACAGCGGGCCACGACAGGGGCCACGTCGCGCATCCGATCAAACTGCGGATACCGCTCACGCCACGCCGCAATCTGCGCGCCCGTATCGACCATGTCGGCGGGGTTTAGGAACGGGGTGATCATAGCGACACCGGCGTGCGCACCGGCATTGGCAGAGCGCATTCAAAACCCTGCCGAGCCAGAGCCAGCGGCGGAGTAATGAAGTCCATCCACGCGACGACGACCCCGGTCCCAGCATCCATGCCGTTACGCGCTTCGATCGCAGCGATGTCGTCGGGCACGTAGCCTTGGCGACCCTCGTAGACCGTAGCAGCGACGCCGATGCCGAGACGGTGCCAGTTCATGTTGGAATGCCACTGCTTGCCGACGACTGCGACAATCTGTCGGCCGCGACGTGCATCGGCGTCAGGAACAGTGAACTGCCACTCGGTTGCAAGAGGCGCGCTCACGACACGCGCCCCAGAACCCGGCCGATAACCAAATCCACCGGCTCGGCAGCGTAAGCCACGAACGGCGCATAAGCCTCGTCGATCGCCGCCTGTGGAGCATCCGGCCCGAACGTCATGTACGCCGCGTGGCAAAGCTGCATCAGCTCGTCGCCGAACCGTGCGTAGATAGCCCGCAGAGCATCGACCCGACCGCCGACATACTCGGACCATTCGTCGCGGGTGATGGCGTAGGTGGCGAACCGGGGTTCAGCGAGCGGCGGGCGGGCCTTGATGCTGGCGAGCAGGGCCTGAGCCTTGGGCGCGTCGTACCAGCGCACGATCGCCGTCACGTCCTGCGCGGACTGAGGCGTGAGCTTCTGGTGCGCGGTCATGACTGCACCACGCGGTAGGCAACGATGTCGTTAGCCCGCAGCGGGCTTTCAGGCGTGCGACCATGATCCCACCGGTGATATCCAGCCTTTGCGGGGCCGCTCGACAGCCAACCATTGCGCAGACGCGTCATGATCATCGTGTCGGTGGGAACTGGGCAAATGCCACCTGTCCAATTGACCCAAGGGCTCGCCGTCACGTCCTGCGCGTTGGCGGTGGGGGAGGGGGTGTGACGGGTCATGCTGCGGCCTTTCCACGAAGGCGACGGGCGCGGCGCTTGGACAGCGGCTTCGGCGTGTCGATGAAAGCGATCTCACGGCGAGCGCGCTGATGCGGGTGGCGAAACCCCATGCTGTCACGCGGGCGATCGTCGCCCATGATAAAGGCGAGCGTGTCGAGGCTGTCGTCCATGTAGTCGAGATCGAAGCCGCGGCCACGTGGTGCGATACCGCCGCCAATGCCAGCGCACGCCATTGCGAGAATAACTGAGGTGAGCGAGTGCCGCGGCAATGCGCGATCGGGGTTAGCCGTCACGTCCTGCGCGTTGTCGGTGGGGGAGGGGGTGATCATGCTGGGAACCTCCGGAGAGTGTCAGCGATTGCCTCGCTCTGAACGATCTGGTCAAAGCGGGCGCGGTCAGATGCGGGGCGAAGTCCGGCTTGCTCGGCAATGCGAACACATCGGGCGATGAAGCCCATGAAGGTCCAGCTGCCGTGCTGGCGCATACAAGCCTGAGTGCCGGCTAGTGTGGCGGGGAAGCCGTAAGACTGCCCCCACCATGCGGCGCGATGGTTCACGACCTCGTTCATGCCGCAACCGCGTCGGCCATGAGGGACTTGAAACCCGAGGGGTAGCGGAAGCCGATCTTCTTGATCGGGCGAGCGGACCAGGCGTTGTAAGCGATTACGCGCTTGTCGCTGGGGTTCGCTGCGATGAACTTTTCGAGCTTGCTGACCTGAGCCATCGTGACCTCCGAGGCTAGCGGCCAATCCGCTGTGCCTTCTGGAGTGATAATGCAGAATGCATCACCATAGCGCAAGTGCAAAATGCATCACGGCGCATTATTTTTTACGTAGCTGGTAGGTTACGGGGTTTTAGAGATCGGCGGGCGCGTCCCACTTAGGCCAAGGCCAGAGTTTCTTCTCGTCGGCCTTGTGGCCCCGCTCAACGTAGCCCGCATAATGATACCAAATAAAACCAGCGGCGACGAAAATTAAGATATTTACAATCCAAGTCGATTCGGGGGTAACATATGTTATCCAAAGCTTATTAAGGCTCCACAGCGCGATTATGAATGCTAACATGCTGGTACCTCTAACAATTCCCCAGGTTGCGTTAAGCTGGAGGTTGTTATTGTGCTCCAACGCGTTTTCTAGCTGCTCATGATACGCGCGTAGCTGCCACTCCATGTCCGACACTCGGACTTCTAAAGCACGGATCACCTCAGCCTCATCGGTGGGCATAGGAATTTTCCTATCTTGCGTTGTAGGATTTATGAGAACACAACAGGAACATGGAACGTCGAGTCGCACCAATGACGCTACGCGAGCCAGCTTGCGAGGTAGCGTGCAGTAACTGCTTAATGTCGTGTGCCATTCTCCCCGCTAGACTGGCTTGGTGGCAGAGGGAGATTGAGCGCCTTTATCGGGAGAGGTCTTTGAGGAAGGTTTCCCCGGAGGCGCGCGGTCAACTCGAAACCGCCCTAGCTGCTCATGAAGCGCTGGCCCAAAAATACGCGGCAAGTCCGCGATCTTCGTATCGAGCTTCAGTTCGGCTTCAATGATCTCGCGAATCATCTGCTCTATGTCTTCGGCAGTTGGTTCAATTGACGGTTGCGGACCTTCGCCCTTCCCGGTGATGAGCCAATCAAGCGAGACGCCTAAACGCTGCGCATAGTGAGCTGCGGCATCGCGTGGAATCTTTCCTTTCCCGCGCGTATCGTTCTCGTGCTGATTATAGGTGGCCTCATTGACGCCAAGCCACGCTGCAGCTTCTCGCTGAGTGTCGAGCCCTTTGTTTATGCGGGCCTGCTTGAGTCTCTGATTGGCGGTAAGCATCCGCGGGGCGTAGCGCGACGAATGATGCGAAAGGCACTTGCTTTCCGATAGTGCATAATGCATCATTGGGAAATGAGGACGCACACAGAAATCGTCAACGCTGCTGGAGCCGACCGCCTCGCGACGCTTCGCCGTGTTTCCCTGCACACCGCTCGCTCGTGGGCCCAGCGCGATAGTATCCCCGCTGAGCATTGGTCGGACATCGTCAAGGCCGACATCGCCAGCTGGGAAGAGTTGGGGAACGCAGCAGCTGCCAAGCCCCGGAAGCCCGCCGACCAGCAGGTGGCAGCGTGATCTACTTCATCACCGCCCGCGACGTCGGCCGTGTCAAGATCGGCTTCTCGGATAATCCGTGGTCGCGCTTCGGCAAGATGCAGTCCGACAGCCCGGTTCGCCTCAAGCTGGAGCGAATGATCGAAGGCGACGTGACGCTCGAGAAAGGCTTCCACGCTCGGTTCGCAGACCATCGCGCCTTCGGCGAGTGGTTCGCTCTCGCCGCACCGATCGAAGAGTTCATGGTGACGCTGCCCAAGCCGATCCGCGCGCCTCGCGAGACGCCGGTAAAGGATCTCGTCGAAGCCGTTGGTATCAGCCCATCCTACGCAAGCATGATCTTGTCGGGGAAGCAAAAGCCGTCCCGTCCGCTGGCAATTCACATTTTCCGGGTGATGGGTTGGCGTCACGATTCCATCGCCAATCTGACCGAAGAGCACATGGAGTTGCTTGAGCGCGTTGAGCCGTATTCGCCACGCACCCCGGCGCCGGCCGCATGACCGACATGCTTCTGCCCCTCGCCGCAATCGCGGGCCCTGCACTCCTGATGCTCGCTGTCCACGATATCCGGCGCGCCAACCGCAGCCTGCCGCTGTTCCGGCCAAGCCTGCGCCATCGCGACGAGCAGGGCTCGGGCGACGTGCGGGGCGAAGGGCTGTTCCTTACAATTCATAATCGAGGGGATTAATTCATGATACCCGCCAACGTCTTACCCCGTCGGTCGCGACCGACGACAAAATCCTACCGCACCGCAGTAAAGACCATCATCACGGGCATCCAGGGCCATCACGGCCTGAACGATCCGGAGTTGGCTGAGCGTCTCGGCTGCTCGGCTGGCACGATCAAGAACGCGCGCAACGAAGCGGGCAACCTCGACGGCGTCACGCTGATGAACGTCGAGTATGAGTTCGGCCCGTCTGCGCTGGATCCGGTTTTGGCGCTGGGCGGCTCGCGGTCTGTGCCGCTGAACGTCGCTGCTGACGACACGGTTAGCGCCACGATCGAGCTTTCCGAGGTGCTGCACCTCCTGATCGCCGCGCAGTCACCCGCAAGCGAGGGTGGCGTTGCTGTCACCCCGACCGAGCTGACGCGCATCCTCCCGCAGCTTCGTGATGCTCGCCAAGCGCTTGATGTGCTGATCGACCGGGCGAGGTTTGCGGCATGAGCGTCGAGACAACCCTAGCCGACCGCGGCACCTCGTACGGTGAGTACACAGACGGCGCCAAGATCGCGATGGACCTGTTCGGCATCGTCCAGGCCACCCCGTCTTACGGCAGCATGTCGGAAGACAAGCAGTACGCGATGTTCATGTTCTGCGCGAAGATGGCGCGGCTTCTGAACGGCGACGCGAACCATAAGGACTCGTGGCACGACATCGCAGGCTACGCGACCCTTGCGCATGATCGTTGCGTCGAGGTGCCGGCATGAAGATCTGGCCCTTCACCACCGCCAGCGCCGCCCCGACGCCTGCTGACGCCGCCCGCACCCTTGGCGCTATCGCTCGCAAGAACGCAGCCGATCGCCGCACCGCCATGCTCACCACCCTTCGCGGCTGTGTTGCTCGCGGTGATGTCGCGAAGCTCGGGTGGAAGGCATGATACCCGAGATCGCGGCTGTGCTGTCCGGTCCCCGCAAGCTTACGCTCCTGCGCGACGGCAGCAGCACATTCGTTGAGATTGAGCCGCTACGGTTCTTCCCGATCACCACGCGCGATCGACGCCGGCCGATCCGCGTTGCGAGGAAGCCGCGGTGAGCAGCCAGTCAACGCTCGCCATCGCTGCCCGTCGCCGTCTGGTGTGGCTGCTGCTCGAAACGTTCGGCGTGAACGACGTGCACGCGATGCTGCACCGGTCGCTTTCCGGCTCTGACATGACGCTGGAGCAGGTCCGGTCGATCCGCCGTACGATGCGCCGCAAGGGCTTTGACAAGAAGCCTAAGCCCTCGCTCGGCCACCTGCACACTACGCCTATCATCGTCGGTGACGCCGAACAGCCCAAGCGCGAGCCAGGCCCGCAGCCCGAGCCAAAGCCCATCGCGCCCACCGTAGGGCGCGCTCAGTGCCCCGTTCCCGAGTCATTCGAAAGCCAGATGGCACGCCTTCGCGCGGGTGCCCGCCTCGTTTGCACCCCGGATTTTCGCACCCCTCCGCCTGCCTTCACCCTTGGCGGTGTCGGTAGCGCCTCACTCTGAACAGGACACCAGCATGACCGAACAAACCACACGACAGCACGGCATGGGCGGCGGGCAGGTTGCGGCCGACGAGCTGCGCTTGCTGATCGAGCGCGCCGAACGTCTCGAGGAAGAGAAGAAGGGCATCAGCGACGACATCAAGGACGTGATGGCTGAGGCCAAGGGCAGGGGGTACGATCCCAAGGCCATCCGTAAGATCCTTTCGATCCGGAAGAAGCGCGCCGAGGAGGTCCAGGAAGAGAACGCTATCCTGCAGATCTACATGGAAGCGCTCGGCATGCAGTCGACGTTCGGCTTCTGATCGTGACGATCGATCTGCCTTTCCCGCCGTCGAGCTTGTCGGGCCATGTCAAAGGGCATTGGCGCTCGAAGGCCGCTGTCACCGCCAAGCATCGCGCCTGGGCGAAGGCGGCCACGTTGGCGGAAGGTGCCTGCGAGATTGCGGGGACCGGCGACATCCGCATCATCGTGACGTTCTACCCGGCCTCGCGCCGCGGCGACCGCGTCAACTTCCCCAACCGCATGAAGCCCTATTTTGATGGGATCGCGGACGCCCTGCGCGTCAACGATAGTCGCTTCCTGCCGTCCTACCTGTTCGCCGAGCCAGTCAAGGGCGGGCGCGTCACGGTGGTGCTGCCATGACCGGCGTCGTCTATTTCATCGGCAACCTTGAGCATAAGATCGTCAAGATCGGGTTCACGGCTGGTTCGGTTCTGGGGCGCCTCAAGGGCATTCAGACTGGTAGCCCCGTCAGGTTGAGCATCCTCGCGTACATAGAGGGTACTCGCGAAGACGAAGCGCGCTTGCATCGGACGTTCAGCCCTATTGGCCTGTTCGGGGAATGGTTCAGCATCGAAGGCAAGCTGGACTCGTTCCTCTGCTACCTGACGGGATACGCGGAAGAGTCGGGCTTGCTGGTGAGCGACGAACAGTTCGCCGCGGCAATCCACGACAACGTCATCAACGATCATCCCCCGCATCCCTCCATCAACGCCGACCTCTACGCGACCAGCGCAGACGCATCGGAATGGGGACACCTCGCATGAGCAACGACTGGTTCCGGTCGTGGCACGGCGCGCCCACGGACAATAAATGGCTTCTGATAGCCAAGCGCGCCAACGTCAAACCTATCCACGTGTCCGGCACATGGTGGGCACTTCTCGACCACGCTTCCCAACACTCCGATCGTGGCTTCGTCGATGATTTCGACCAAGAGACCTTCGCACTGTTCGCCGGCCTGGACGAAGAGCACGTGTCACGCATTGTCACAGCGCTGCGCGACAAGGGCATGATTGTCGACGGCTTCATAGGCCAATGGGGCAAGCGACAGCCGAAGCGTGAAGACGCGACGGCGAACGAACGTCAGCAGCGCAGCCGCGCCAACAAGCCGAAAAACGGCGGAAACCCGCCATCTGGCGGCAAGGGTATCGATAATAACGAGACCCTTGGTGGCGATGGTCACGCACTGTCACGCAATGTCACGACAGATAAAGAAGAGATAAGAGAAGATATATCCATTGCTAACGCAATGGGCACGGTCGTGCCGATCAGCGCAGGCGCATTCTGCAAAGCAGTCTTCGACAGCGCCATTCCCCTGATCATGGCGACCGGACGCACCGAGCGCGACGCTCGCGACCTGCATGGCGTGATCGATGGGATGCGTCGCGAGGCATTGCAGGCGGGGATCAGCACGCAACGTGCGGTGGCGGAAAGCTTACCTGCCGGGTTCGTGCCGCCAGCGACGCAGGAAGCTCTAAATCGGATGAAGGAGACGCCGGCATGACGACACTAAAGCAGATCCAGGCAAAGCTTGGCCTGACCGCGGACGGGATTCTCGGACCCAACACGCTCAACGCGATCGGTAAGGCACTCGGCATCACGTCGATCGCGCCGAACGCACGCATCGCTCCTGACCTGATCCTAGGCGCGATCGAGGCGCAGCGGATGTATGGCGTCCCTGCGTCCGTGTCGCTGGCTCAGTGGGCCCTCGAAAGCGGCTGGGGCAAGTCGATGCCAGCCGGATCGAACAACCCGTTCGGTATGAAGGCGCGCGCGAACGAGACCGGCCCGATCGTCACGGCGCGCACTCGCGAGGTCTACACCGCTGGCCCGAAGAAGGGGCAGGAGTATTACATCACGACGGCCTTCCGTAAGTTCGCCGATATGGCGGAAGCGTTCGGCGAGCATGCCAAGCTGGTCGGGACCGCGCCCGTCTATGCCAAGGCGCGTGCCAAGCTTCCCGATGTCGATGCGTATGTCGACGCGCTGGGGCCGATCTACGCGACTGATCCCAACTACGCCAAGCTCATCAAGTCGATCATGAAGTCGAACGACCTGTACCAGTATAACGAGGTGGCGGCATGACAGCCGAACAATCCCGCCTCGAGATCGGTGTCTATGCCCTGATAGCGATCGTAGCCGGCGTCCTGGCAGGCCTGTCGATCCACAGCGGCGACGCGAATGGCGCGGCCGCATGGTCGGCGCTGCTCATGGCGATCGTCAACGCGATCAAGGAAGCCCGCCAGTCCCGCACGATCGACCGGATGGGCGCGCAGCTCGCAACGTCTGCACCGACGCCGGAAAGCGTAACCGCCACCACCGTTGAAGGAACCACCCCATGAAGATTCCCGGCCTAGGCAAGATCGCCACGTTCGCGCTGAAGATCGGCGTCAAGTTCGCATCGAAGGCGCTGGCGGACGGGAAGAACCCGTTGACCAAGGAAGCGCTGGCGGATGCTGTGAAGGCTGAGGCGCAGCGGCAGGTGTTCAAGCGGTTAGGAGTGTAAGCAGTAGCTGCGGCAACAGGCCCTTTGGCTTACCGCATCGAAATGCAGAAACTGCGCCGCAGCATCTAAATTATTAGACGCGACTCGCCGGAAATGCTAGTGTTTCTGTGCGCCGGGGCTCGTCCTGTACGGCGCCCCGAGGTACAGTGTCGCTCCCGAGGCCAAGGGTAGATTCGAGCGTCCGGACCGATTTGGCGAATGCTGGTGCGCTGGATTGGATGGTGACGTAACTGGTGAGTAGTCATGGCCGTGCGGACACCAGACCGACAGACCACGACCAAAGCCAGCCTGACAGTCGGGAAAGACCGGCGCCTAACCCTTCCGCAACGCATGCATCACAGTCGTATGATGCCGCCCGACAGCCAACCCGATCGCGTACATGCTGAACCCGTCGTCGTGTAACCGCCGCCAGACCTGACAGCGGGCGCGTACGAAGGAAACGGTGCGAGCGGTGCCCATCACGTCGTCAGGGTGCACGTCGTTGGCTGCTGCGGCTTCTGCGGCGTATTGGGCGACTCGGGAGGGTGACGGGGAACGCGACATGCCTGCCTGATAGAACGAGACGGGAACGGATTGCTAGCCCCGCATCGTCGCTGATCGCGCTTCGATTGCAACCCGATTCGTCAGAGAGCGGGGTATGCCCATTCGGCGGACGGGTTCGGCATTATGATCGGCGTGGGTCGAAGCGCCGCCAGCTCGACCAGCGGTCTGTAGATGGCCTGAGACATGCGCGAGCACCATTGCCGCAGTTCGGCGTATTCGGTCATATATCGTTGTTCGCCATCCGCATCCTGGTCCGCCTTGCAGCGGTCAGCGTACTGTATCAAACGCTCCATGCGCTCGCGATTGTCAGCCCATAGCCGCTCGACTTGCTCGTCAAGCATCGCCTTTAAACTGGCTTCAGTCGGTTCCTCGAACATGCGACTATCCTACTCCTTGGGTGGATGGGTTCAAGCCCTCGATTGCAACCCGATTCGCGCGGTGGTATCCTCCGCACGTCACAGGCGATAGGACCGGGCGCATCCGGACACCGTCATACGCCATGCGAGCGCGGGGAAAGATCGGGAAAATCCGAACCGACTACCTGAGAGGGTCCGCGTACCGGTTGCGACACTGTCGGCGGGGTTGGTGTTCGTAGAGCGCCGCCCCGCTGGCTACGAACACTTCCAAATGTGGTAACCGTAAAGCATGAGGGCGAGGCCTACGGGTATTAGGCAAACCCCTATTCCGATCAGGAAGCCAGTCAGCATCTCACTCCTCCTTCTCGTTGAGCGCCGCTTGGATCATCGCACCGAAAGCCCGGTCGACGGCTTCCTTCGTAGCGCCAAGCAATCCGCCATCGCTGTCGAAATCTAGCTGATCAGTACCGGCTAGCAGCATCGCTTCAGTCGGTTCCCTTAGCATTCCTAGGGTCGATCGTACCGTTTGAATATGATGCTCCCCGAACTCTTCCCAGTGCAGGTCGAAGATAAAGGTACCCTCTTTCCCGCTTTCTGCGACGGCTAACGCCCGCGCCATGTTCTCGATCATCGTTCGCATACGGAAGCTCCAGCGCTAGTATCAAACTTAAAACCGTTTCCAGCAAACACCGTAGTTGCGGCGCTTCGCCAAAGCCTTCTCGATTGCCGCCACCGCGATCAAATCCTGACCGGTAACTGTGCCAAGCCGGATGCGTTTAGCCATACCGTTCATAGCGGCGTTGTCGTATGCCTCGGCCAAGAGCAGCAGTGCCTTGCCGCCCTCGCTCGGGTCAAGGTGGTAGTTCTGTTCAGTCATGCGTCTGTTCCTTTAGGTGGAAGTATCATCTTTGAGAGCTCGTCACGTTCTGCCGCAAGGATCATCCACGGCGCGCTGCTGGCCTCGTGGTGGTAGCTACCGACGCGGGCTTGGCTCTCCAACGTCATGACATAAGCTAGCTGCTCCTGCGCTTCCTCACTCATACCACAGCTCCTTCATCCTGGCGGGCGTTCGAGGCGGGGTGGGTGCGTATGTTCCAAGCCGTGCCGACGCGTGGTGAGGGCTCTGCTGGGCCTGATGCGTAACAGTCATCGCATACAACGAACCGCGTTCCGCCAGCACCGGGGCTCCCGTGCGGATAGCCGCTGCTCGACATCATCGATGCCGATCCTCCGCAGAACGGACAGGGCAGCAACGTCACCCCGCTCATACCCCCACCCCGCCAAGCTGGTCGGTCTCGGAGGTGGGGGTGGCCTTCGGAGTGTATGCGATCCGATCCCAGTCCGCGGTCGGGTTCCAGCAGTTCGTGCCATGCCCCAGCCATAGCCGCGCATGTGATACATCGCGCCGTCGCGACAGAGATACGGACCACCATCCCAGTCCGCCGGCGCTTCCTCGCCGCCATGCCAAGCCTTCATCCCTTGCGGAATCGTGATCATGCTCATGCTGCTTGCTCCAATTGGGTGAGGGGGGAGTTTGGCGTGGGTGCAATTTCCCAAGCCTGACGGTTCACCACTTCCTGCCAACGTCGAAGCGTCTGGCGGCAGTCCCCGCACCACAGGCACTCGCGCGTATTTCCGTCGACAGCCCATCGCGTCTCGTCGCCGATGAAGCCCCGAGTATGGTCTTGGTCGACCGCACAACGACCCACGGCACCGTAGTGAGCCCAGAAATCCGGCTGCTCGATTACGCCTTCGGGAACGGCAGGATGAGCGTAAACCTCAGCCTTACGCCCATCAACCATTACGCACATGAGGCGGGTTCCATAGAACCATCCGTCATCGTCCACCCAACCGATCCAGTAGGTTGCGTCGGCAGCGATCCAAACGCGGGCAGTACCCCATGGGCTCCCGTCGTTCTTCGCCAACCACTTCTGCAGGTTAGGGCTGTATTTCTCGCCGACCCATTGCTTCGGCTGGAATGCGTCGGTCATGCCACCTTCTCGAGTTGAGTGAGGCGAAGGCGAGCGTGCACAGTGGCAGTAATCTCGGAAGCGATGAGGTCGCCGGTACGATCAGCGCGAACCACCGAACGGCCGCGTTCGCATGGCGTCGGGAAATAGTCAGTCGTGCTGCAAGCAAATGCCGCGGTTACGATGCGCGCGTCGTCGTCGAGAACGGAGCGCATGCTATCTTCGACAGATTTGCCTGCAAGAAAGTGTGGAAGCGCGCGCTGTAGGAACACCAGAGTGTCGCCCCTTAAACCGTTTTCCGCCGCATGCATGTTCATCACTTGCCTCCGTAATCTACCTGACGTAGAATATTCGCAACGTAGATAATTGCAACAGGAAAAATCAACGTGACGTTGAACGGTTGTCAGATTGAGGTTGCAGCGTCTATCGCGCCCCGCATGCAGGGAGAGCCATGGCAAATTCGGGCGAAGGGGGCGAAGCTGACGCAGCGATCGTTGGCGCGCCTGACGGGGAAACCCGAGAACACCATCAGCCGGCAGCTTCGCGGCGAGTTCGGCGAGGTGCCGGGGTATCTTATCGCCATCATCATCGCGTGGGAAGGCATGGAAGCCGACGAACGCGAGGACTGGATTGCAGCCGTCGAGCGCGAGCTAGAGCGGCGCGGGAAGTAGGGAGAAAGTTCGCAGTCGCTTCCGAAACCCACGGAATCCGGTGGGTGGAACAAAGCCGGTAGACTGCGAACTATTGGCGGATAACCGTGGGTGTCGGAGGATTTGCAGTCCTCTACGTCACCACTCCGCCATCGGGCCCCGATTGCGTGAAGGCGGCGCAAATGCTTCGTTTTTGGCACGCGGTCAACCGGCAGTTGCGATCGGATGTGGAATAATCTTGTCGAGCGATCCGCGCGGTTCGTGAGCGGCCATCCTGCACGTCGGGATCGGAGGTATCGAGACTCGCACCGGAATGGTTCTTTGCCTACAGTGCAGCGAAACAGCATAACGGCTTGGGGGCGGGGCGTTTGACGATGGACAGGCTAGCGGGCGGCACGAATACGGCCGGTGTCGACGATGCGGTGTTCGATATGCCGGATGGCATGGCGATCCGGTATGACCGCCCGGCCGCGGCGCTCGCGGATTACATCACCGGCTATCACGTCTACCGATCGATCGACGCGAGTGCGGCAGGGCAGGTCGACTGGTTCCTGCCTGCGACCGCGAACGTGCGGATCGCGATCGATGCGGGGCCGATCGCCGTGACGATCGGGCGACGGACCTATGATCCCCTACCGGCAGCCAGCCTGTTCGGTCCGACCAGCCAGGCGCTGAAGGCGACAACGCACGGCGGCACGATGATCGGTTTCGGGATCAGCGCACTCGGCTGGGCGCGACTGTTCAACCGTCCGGCGGGAGACTATCGCAACCGGATCGTGCCGTTGCAGGACGTGCTGGGCCATGGTTTCACCCGCCGCCTCGTCGCTGCGTTGCAGGAGGCGCCGAGCGACGCCGAGATCGCGCCCATCCTCGATACGCTGCTGATCGCGCGACTCGGCACGCCACATGCCGACGCGCCGCAGATCCGGCAGTTGATGGAGATCCTGGCGACCGACGGGCCCACCGACATCGTGTCGGCCGCGTATCAGCTCGATATCCCGACGCACGGCCTGCGGCGATTGTCGGTCCGGCATTTCGGGTTCCCACCCAAGATGCTGTTAATGCGTGCGCGGTTCCTGCGCTCGTTCGTGCGGTACATGGCGGCTGGTGCCGATGCCGACTACACCCGGATCGACGGCAGCTATTTCGACGCATCGCATTTCCTGCGCGATTCGGGCACGTTTCTGGGCATGACGCCGCGCCGTTTCATGGCCCTGACCAAGCCCTTCCTCGACGCGAGCCTGCGCGCCCGCGATGCCGTGCTGGGATCGCCGACCCAGGTGCTGCACGACATCGAGACGGCACCAGCCCGCAACGCGCCGTCCCGCGAATCGGTGAGGACGTCCGCGTCGCGACCGGTCATTTCCGGCGACGGTCCCGCATTAGGGTGCTAGGGCCATGGGCAGAGGTGTTGCCGGGGATTTCCACGTGCACCCTCGGCGCCCCGTTCGCGGCATTTCGGTGTCACACGGGCGGGCGGGGCGTCTTCCCCGCGCTGGCACGCGCGACCACAGCTATCGAAACCGACCAACCGGCGCTTGGCGTTGCGGCAACCCCGCGATATCACGCCGCGCGATCGGTCGACGCGAAACTAGTGTATTGCGTGGCTAAAACAGTTGTGCGACAGGATAGGCCATGACGACGACAATTCTCGATACTCCCGCTCTCGAAACCGGCACCCTGCGCACCGACGGCGGCGCATCGGCCTCGTTCGAGACGATGCGTCACGCGATGGTGGCGAGCCAGTTGCGGACCAACGCGGTCAGCGATCAGCGCGTCGTCGCGGCGATGGCACGCGTGCCTCGCGAAGAGTTCCTGCCCGCCGACGTTCGTGCGCTCGCCTACCGCGACACCGCCATTCCGCTCGGTGGCGGTCGTTACGCCAATCTGCCGATGGCGACCGGCCGGCTTCTGACCGAAGCGTATCTGACCGCGACCGACCGCGTCCTGCTGATCGGCGCGGCGACCGGCTATACCGCCGCGGTGCTCGCCGAGATCGTCGGATCGGTGGTCGCGGTCGAGAGCGATCCGGCCTTGCTCGCAGTGGCGCATGCAGCGCTTGCCGGGATCGGCAATGTCGATCTCGTCGAAGCACCGATGCACGACGGCCATGCCGCCAGCGCGCCCTATGACGTGCTGATCGTCGACGGTGCGATCGAGACCGTGCCCGACGCGCTGATCGCGCAGGTCCGCTCGGGCGGCCGTGTCGTCACGGGGATCGCGGAGCGCGGGCTGACCCGGCTGGCGTCGGGCCGCAAGACCGACGGCGGCTTTGCGCTGGCGGCGTTCGTCGATGTCGAATGCGTCGGCCTGCCGGGCTTCGACGCGCCCAAACCCTTCAAGTTCTGAGCCACATCATGCCGCGCACCACTCGCTTCCGTCCTTTGCTTTTGAGTGTTGCGCTGGTGTATATCGGTGCACCAGCGCAGGCGGAGACGCTCCGCGAGGCGCTGGCCAAGGCCTATAACACGAACCCGACGCTGACCGGCCAGCGCGCGACGCTGCGGGCGACGGACGAGAACGTCCCGATCGCCCGCGCGGCCGGTCTGCCATCGGCCAATGTGACGGGCGACTATACCGAGTTCGTCGTCAACGCGGCGAACAACTTCCTGGCGCCGCAGCGGCAGGGCGTGGCGCGGGCGAACGTATCCGTGCCGCTGTACCTTGGCGGCCAGGTGCGGAATTCGGTGGCCGCGGCCAAGACCCGCGTCGAGGGTGGGCGTGCGACGCTGCGCAGCACCGAGGCCGACGTGTTCACCAACGTCGTCGCCGCGTACATGGACGTCATCCGCGACGAGGCGATCGTCGGCCTCAACACGCAGAATGTCCGAGTGCTCGACATCAATCTTCAGGCAAGCCGCGACCGGTTCCAGGTCGGCGACCTGACGCGGACCGATGTCGCACAGTCCGATGCGCGTCTGGCGCTCGCCCGCGCGCAGCTCCAGTCGGCGCAGGCGCAGCTGATCACCAGCCGCGAGAGCTACATCCAGCTGGTCGGAAGCCCTCCAGGCGTTCTCGAGGCGCCGCCGACATTGCCGCATCTGCCCGACAGCCCTGCGTCGGCCGTAACCGTTGCGATCGAGAATAATCCCGTGCTGATCGCGGCGGCGAAGGAGCGCGACGCGACGCGCTATGATGTTGGCGTTGCCCGCGCGAGCCGCCTGCCGCAGATCAGCGCAGTCGGCGGCGCCGGTTATACCAATTATCTGAATTCGATTCCGCAGAGCGGTGGCGGCATCGGCGCGGGCAGCACGCCCAACGCGAACAAGGCGGTGCAGGCCGGATTGTCGCTGACGTTGCCGCTGTTCCAGGGCGGGCGCCCCGCGGCACAGGTTCGCCAGGCCGAAGCGTTCCAGGCGCGCGCGATCGAGAACGTCACCGCGACCGAGCGCAACGTCATCGCGCAGGCGCGCTCCGCCTTTGCCGTCTGGCGCTCGTCTGAGCAGGTGATCCAGTCGTCGGAAACCGCGGTCAACGCCAACAAGCTGAGCCTCGAAGGCGTGCGTGCCGAGAACAGCGTCGGCACGCGCACGATCCTCGACATCCTCAACGCCGAGCAGGAATTGCTCAACAGCCAGGTGACGCTCGTCACCGCGCGGCGCGATGCGTACGTTGCCGGGTTCGCGCTGCTGGCCGCGATGGGGCAGGCCGAGGCGCGCGACCTTGGGCTCGATGGCGGCGTGCTGTACGATCCGGTCGCGAATTATCAGCGCGTCCATCACAAGACCTGGGATTTCGGCGGCGATGGCGAGCCCCTCCCGGTCGGTACCCGCACCGCGCAGTCGCCTGCGCAGGACGCCAGCGTCGCGCCGCAACGCGACCCGTTGCTCGATACGCCGGTTGACAGGAACCCCACCTTAACCAAAGGTATGGACGCGCCGAGCCGTCAATAGGGACGCGTGCGGCTACGGGGTTTGGGATGGTCCGGATGGGGGACGTGAACGGCGAGCCGTCGATGGAGGAAATCCTCTCGTCGATCAAACGCATCATCGCCGAGGAAGGCGACGTGCCGGGTCGGTCGCGCCGCCCGTCGCGCGCCATGCAGTCGGCGGTCGATCGCGAACCCGCCTATCTGGATCCGCATGATCTGGACGGCGAGATGGACGAAGACGAGATCCTCGAATTGAGCGACCCGATGCCGATGGCCGATCGTACCCCCCGCACGCCGAAATCGCCCGTGCTGTCCTCCGTCGATGCCGCACCCGAGCCTCGCCAGGCCGCACCTCAGCCGCAACGGGCACAGCCGACCCCGCAGCCGGCTGCCGAAGCGCCAGCCGAGCGTCCGATCGTGTCTCGTGAAACGGCCGCTGCAACGCGCGCGCCGCTCGAAGCGTTGACGCGCATGATGGTAAAACCCGAAGCAACCCCCGATGCGACCAGCGACGGTACGCTCGAAGGGCTGGTCCGCGAGATGCTCCGCCCGATCCTGCGCGAGTGGGTCGATGCGAACCTTCCCAACATGGTCGAGGACATGGTCTCGCGTGAGATCGCCAAGATCATGAACCAGCAGCCCTAGGCTCTGAAGTGACGGGCACGGACGCGAGGCTGGTTTCCTCGCGCCGCGCTCGCTAAGGCTCGGCGCATGAGCGAGCTTCCCAAAACCTTCGACCCGGCCTCCATCGAATCGCGCTGGTATGCGCATTGGGAGGTGAGCGGCCAGTTCCGTCCCGACCGTCCGAACGCCGAACCGTGGACGATCGTCAACCCGCCGCCCAACGTCACGGGTTCGCTGCACATCGGCCACGCGCTCGACAACACGCTGCAGGACATCCTCACGCGTCACGCGCGGCTGAAGGGCAAGGATGCATTGTGGGTGGTCGGCACCGATCACGCGGGCATCGCGACGCAGATGGTGGTCGAGCGCCAGATGGGCGCGCTAAGCCCGCCGCAGAAGCGTACGGACATGACGCGCGAGGAGTTCGTCGCGAAGGTCTGGACGTGGAAGGAAGAGAGCGGCGGCGAGATCACGCAGCAGCTCCGTCGGCTCGGCTGCTCGATGGACTGGGCGAACGAGCGCTTCACGATGGACGAGGGCTTTTCGAAGGCCGTCCTGAAAGTGTTCGTCGACCTGCACAAGCAGGGCCTGCTGTACCGCGACAAGCGCCTGGTGAACTGGGATCCGGGCCTCGGCACCGCGATCAGCGACCTCGAGGTTGAGACGCGCGAGATCAAGGGCAGCTTCTGGCATCTGCGCTATCCGCTCGAAGACGGATCGGGCTTCATCGAAGTCGCGACCACGCGGCCCGAAACGATGCTCGCCGACATGGCGGTGGCGGTGAACGCGTCGGACGAGCGCTACACCGCGCTGATCGGCAAGCAGGTCAAGCTGCCGATCACCGGCCGGCTGATCCCGATCATCGCCGACGACCATGCCGATCCGGAACTCGGTTCTGGCGCGGTGAAGATCACGCCGGGCCACGACTTCAACGATTTCGAGGTCGGCAAGCGCGCGGGGATGGCCGCTGGGTCGATGCTCAACATGCTCGATGCGAAGGCGCGCGTCGTCCAGGTGTCCGACGGGCTGATCCCCGAAGAGCTGCTCGGTCTCACGACCGCCGAGGCACGCAAGGCCGTCGTCGCGCGGCTGAAGGACGAAGGCTTCCTGATCGCGCATGTCGACAAGGACGGCGAAGAACACGACGCCGAGCCGCGCACGATTCAGACCCCGTATGGCGACCGCTCGGGCGTGGTGATTGAGCCGTGGCTGACCGACCAATGGTATGTCGACGCGAAGACGCTCGCCCAGCCGGCGATCGAGGCGGTGCAAACGGGGGCGATCGATATCGTTCCGAAGACGTGGGAGAAGACGTTCTTTAACTGGATGGAGAACATCCAGCCCTGGTGCGTGTCGCGGCAGCTGTGGTGGGGGCACCAGATTCCGGCGTGGTTCGGGCCGGATGGTACGCCGTACGTGGCTGAGACCGAGGCGGAAGCGCAGGCCTTAGCAGGCGAGGGCGTGAGCCTTACGCGCGATCCCGACGTGCTCGACACCTGGTTCTCCTCCGCTCTCTGGCCCTTCGCCACGCTCGGTTGGCCTGAGGAAGGTGCCGTTCCCTCTCCCCTCCGGGGAGAGGGCCAGGGTGAGGGGCAGCCAAGCAGCGCGGCGCCCGGTACAACCCCTCACCCCGACCCTCTCCCCGCAGGGGAGAGGGAGCAGAAGCAGTTAGGCGGGCGCTACCCGAACGACGTCCTCATCTCCGGCTTCGACATCCTGTTCTTCTGGAACGCGCGGATGATGATGCAGGGGCTGCACTTCATGAAGGACGTGCCGTTCCGCACGCTCTACCTCCACGGCCTCGTCCGCGCGGCGGACGGCGCGAAGATGTCGAAGTCGAAGGGCAACGTCGTCAACCCGCTCGGGCTGATCGACACCTACGGCGCCGACGCGCTGCGCTTCTTCATGGCGGCGATGGAGAGCCAGGGGCGCGACATCAAGATGGATGAGAAGCGCGTCGAGGGCTATCGCAACTTCGCCACCAAGCTGTGGAACGCAGCCCGATTCGCACAAGCCAACGGCATCGTCGCCAGCACCACCCTTGAGGCACCGCGCGCGGAACTGGCCGTCAACAAGTGGATCATCGCCGAGACGATCGCGACCGTCCAGACAGTCGACCTCGCGCTCGCCGACTACCGCTTCGACGGCGCCGCCAACGCGATCTACCAGTTCGCGTGGAGCCGCTTCTGCGACTGGTATCTCGAACTGATCAAGCCGCAGATGGTCGGCGACGAGCGCGGCGTCATCGACAACGAATCGAAGCTTGTTGCGGGCTGGGTGCTCGACCAGATTCTGGTCCTGCTGCACCCGTTCATGCCGTTCATCACCGAGGAACTCTGGCACGCCATGGGCCCGCGCGATCACGACCTGATCGTCGCGAAATGGCCAATGGCGGACGCGCGCGCGCTCGATCCCGAGGCGAGCAAGGAAGTCGACTGGCTGATCCGCTTGGTGCAGGAAATCCGTACCGCGCGGAATGAACTGAACGTTCCGCCAGGCGCGCGCCTGCCGCTCCACGTCCGCGATGCGAATGAGACGACGCTCGCGCGGCTCGAACGCCAGGCGCCCGCGCTCGCACGTCTGGCCCGCGTCAAGCATGCCGACGGCGAAGCCACCGGCGGCGCGGCACAGGTCGTGGTCGACGAAGCAACGTTCGTCCTGCCTTTGGAAGGCGTCATCGACCTCGACTCCGAACGCGCCCGCCTGACCAAGGCGATCGCGGCGGCGGAAAAGGAGCGCGACGCACTGTCGGCCCGCTTGGGCAACGCCAGCTTCGTCGAACGCGCCAAGCCCGAAGCGGTCGAGAAGGCCAAGGCCGACCACGCTGACAAGGCTGCCGAAGCTACGCGGTTGCAGGCAGCACTCGGACGCCTGGGTTAACCTGCTCCCCTCCCGCTTGCGGGAGGGGCTGGGGGAGGGGCGTGCTCCAAGAGGCCGGACGCCGGTACGTACGTCGCGCCCTCCCCTGACCCCTCCCGCAAGCGGGAGGGGAATGTGCGCCGTACCGCCGTCTGACTCAAACCAAACGCCCGTCACCCCAGCGAAAGCTGGGGTATGCCAGTAAGTAACCACACCGGCCACCCAACAACGGGGATACCCCAGCTTTTGCTGAGGTGACGGTTCGGGGCGGGGTGGCTCTGCCGTGCAGAGTATCCGACCGCCATCTTGTTCTCCCGCGAAGGCAGGAGCCCAGTCTGGGTCCCCGCCTTCGCGGGGAAACAAGGCGCTGGGTGCGCGCACGGGACCTACCGGCTTGTTCCGGAGTTCACTCCGCGGTTAGGCCATCGACATGATAGGGCGCCTGCCCGTTCGCCGGTGCATGCCGGGCGAAGTTCGGCCTGACGGAGAGACTGTGTGAGCGACCTTTCATCTGACGTCGAGACGACCACCGTTTCCCGCGAACCTAGCCCTAGTCCCGACCGCCCCCGCGGCAAACCCGGCCAACGCGATCTCACCGCCGGACACATCGGCCGCACGCTCCTAGCGTTCGCGCTCCCAACGCTCGGCTCGAACATCCTCCAGTCGCTCAACGGCTCGATCAACGCGATCTGGGTCGGCCGCTACCTCGGCGAGGGCGCACTCGCCGCGACGTCGAACGCCAACATCATCATGTTCCTCACCTTCGGCGCGGTATTCGGGTTCGGCATGGCGGCGACGATCCTCGTCGGCCAGAGCTTCGGCCGCCACGACCTCGAAGGCGCGCGCCGCGCGTTCGGCTCCGCGGTCGGTCTCGTGCTCGGCGGTGCGATCCTCATCGCCGCGCTCGGCTGGGTGTTCGCGCCCGAGATCCTTCACCTACTCGCCACCCCCGGCGACGCGATGCCACTCGCGCTCGCCTATCTGCGCGTGATCTTTCTCGGATTGCCTGCGTCGATGTTGATGATCCTGCTGATGATGGGTCTGCGCGGGACCGGCGACTCGATGACGCCGCTCTGGTTCATGCTGCTCAGCGCGGTGCTCGACAGCGCGCTCAACCCGCTGTTCATCGCTGGGATCGGCCCGTTCCCGCGGATGGGGATCGCGGGCTCGGCCACCGCATCGCTGATCGCCGGTCATATCGCGCTGTTCGGTCTGGTCGCCTATATCTACCGCCGTGACCTGCCGATCCGTCTTCTGGGGAGTGAGTTCCGCTACCTGATCCCGGAGCGTGCGCTGACCGGTATCATCGTGCGCAAAGGCCTGCCGATGGGCGCGCAGATGCTCGTCATGTCGACCGCTGGCCTCGCGATGGTCGGGTTGGTCAACCGGCTCGGAGTCGATACCGCGGCGGCCTATGCCGTGTCGCAGCAACTCTGGACCTATATCCAGATGCCCGCGCTGGCGATCGGCGCGGCGGTCAGTTCGATGGCGGCGCAGAATATCGGTGCGGGGCGCTGGGACCGGGTCGGCGACATCACAAAGTACGGCCTACTCTTCAACGTCGCGCTGACCGGGGCGATGGTCGGGGTCGTCATTCTGTTCGACCGCCCGGTGATGACGTTGTTCATCGGCAGCGACAGTCCGGCGATACCGATCGCGCGGCATATCCAGCTGATCGCGAGCTGGAACTTCATCCTGTTCGGGATGACAATGGTGCTGTTCTCGACCGTCCGCGCGAACGGCGCGGTGATCGCGCCGCTTATCGCGTTGATCGTCGCGCTGTATCCGGTGCGGATCGGATTTGCATTGCTAGCGAAACCGTGGCTCGGCGCGGATGCGCTGTGGTGGAGTTTTCCGCTCGGGTCGCTTGCAACGCTGGCGATTGCCGCGTGGTATTATCGCTATGGGAACTGGCGCAAGGGCGCGCTGGTAGTGCCCGACGACAGCGAGGAACAAGCGCACGGCATGAGCGAGCCAGGCGGGCGGTTGCAGCCGACCGGTTAAGGCGGTCGACCTAAACTACCACCCCGGCGAAGGCCGGGGGCCAATTGGGGAACGACGGTGACAGAGGCCAGCGCTTCGTTACTACGACCTTTCCAATCGGGCCCCGGCCTTCGCCGCGGTGGTGCACGCACGCAATGGTAGTTGTCGACGGGGCCTACCGCAGCCGCTTCACGAATGACCGGCCACCTTCCCGGCGCTCATGCTGGAAGTTCGGGATCGTCTCGATCAGGTCCGATAGCCGGTTGAACCCATAGTTCCGCGCGTCGAAGCTCGACCGGTTACCCGCAAGCTGGCCGAGTTCGGCGACGCTCGCATACCCCTTCTCGTCGCGCTTCACCGCATTGTACGCGTCGATCAGCAGCTTGATCACCTGCTCGTCGATCGGCTGCGCGGTCTTCGGCCGCGCGACCGGCGCGGGCGCGGCCGGCTTCTCGCCAGCCACCGGAGCAGGAGTGGGCACCTGCATTGGCTGCGACGTCTCGTTCAGCGCGCCGACGTCGATGAACCGCGTGCAAGCCTGACGGAATCCCTCCGGCGTGCGGCTAGTGCCGAAGCCATACACCGGTATCCCGTCCTGGCGGATGCGCGTTGCGAGCGGCATGAAGTCGCTATCCGACGACATGATCCCGAAGCCGTCGATGCGACCGCGAAACAGAAGGTCCATCGCGTCGATCGTCATCTTCATGTCGGTCGCGTTCTTGCCCTTGGTCAGGTCGAACTGCTGCTGCGGCTCGATGCCGTGCTTGATCGACATGTCGCTCCACGCCTTCAGCGCGGGCTTCGACCAGTTGCCATAGACCCGTCGGACGTTGACCGTGCCGAGCTCGGCAAGGACGGTCAGCACCGGGTCGAGGGTCGCCGCGGACGCATTGTCCGCGTCGATCAGGAGGGCGACGTTGCGCGTTGTGGTATCGATCATGCGCGCAAGGTTAGCCCCGCGCGCGCGCCGCGTCCACGCTCCACACACCGCCACCGGCGGCGGCGAGGTACAGGAACACGAAGCAGTAGAGCACCGCCGCCTCGCCGCCATTGGCGATCGGGAAGGGGCCCTTCGGCATGTGCGCCATGAAATACGCGACCGCGGACATACCCGACAGCACGAACGCCACCGGTCGCGTGAACAGGCCGATGATCAGCAGGCCGCCGCCAACGACTTCGAGCGCGCCCGCGACCGTCAGCAGCGGGTTCATCGGCATCGGGAAGGGGGGCAGGCCGAAGAATTTCGAGATGCCGTGGCTGAAGAACACCAGCGCGACGACGATGCGCATGACGCTGAGCAGGCGGCTGGACCAGGTGGCGGGTATCGGCATGGAGGTTCCTCGAGTGTCGTTGCGTGGGCGAAACGTCACACGGGCGCGGGGCGAGGTCAATTCGTGTAAATCGAAACGGATCGTTCGCAGGCAACTCACGATCCTCCCCCGCCAGGGGGAGGTGGCACCGCAGGCGACGGAGGGGGAGGACACGGAACAGCGGTTTTCCCTTACCTCCCCGTCCGTCTGGCAAGCGCCAGCCACCTCCCCCTGGCAGGGGAGGATCGTAAATTACGGATACTCGATCGACGTTACCTCATATTCGCGCTCGCCTGCCGGCAGGTCCACGCGGCGCACATCGCCGATCGCGGCACCGCGCAAGGCGCGTGCGAACGGTGAGTTCCAGCCGATCCGCCCATTGCTCGCGTCGGTCTCGTCGTCGCCGACCAAGGTCAGGACCCGCTCGACGTCATTCTCGTCGGCAACCGTCACGCACGCACCGAACCACACGCGCGAGCGGTCTTCCTGCGCCGCCGGATCGACCACCTTCGCTGCCTTCATCCGCTTCGACAGCCAGCCGAGCCGCCGGTCGATCTCGCGCAGCCGTTTGCGGCCGTAGATATAGTCGCCGTTCTCGGACCGGTCGCCGTTGCCCGCCGCCCAAGAGATGACTTCGACCAAGGCGGGGCGCTCGGTCGACAGGAGTTGCTCGTATTCGGTGCGGAGTACGGCGTAGCCGGTAGGGGTTATGTAGTTCGGGCGATCCATGCGCGTCCCTACCATGTTCTCCCGCGAAGGCGGAGCCCAGTCTGGACTCCCGCCTTCGCGGGAGAACAATCTCAGGTAATTAACCCGGCCGGTTCTTCCCCAGATACCACGACAACCGCGCCGCCCCCCGGCTCTTCGCCCGCGCGGGGTTCATCAAATCGTACACCACCGCATTTTCCAGCACGCGCTGCACATAGTTACGCGTCTCCTGGTACGGGATCGCCTCGACCCAATCGACCATGTCCACGGCCCCGGTCCGCGGATCGCCGTTCGCGCGGAGCCATTTGTTCACGTTGCCGCCGCCCGCATTATACGCTGCCACCGCCAGCGGATAACTGCCGTAATTGGCGTAGACCCGCTGGAAATAGCTCGACCCCAGCATGATCGACATGTTCGGATCGGTCGTCAGCGCCGCCTGGTTATACGCGAGGCCGATCTTGCCCGACTGCTCGCGCGCGGTCGCCGGCATCAGCTGCATCAGCCCGCGCGCGCCGGCGTGGCTCACCGCGGCACGATCGAACTGGCTCTCCTGCCGCGAGATCGCGTGAATGATCGTCCAGTTATCCTCGTACCCCGCCGGCACCGCGACCATCGGAAAGCCGACCGCGGAATAATCGCTGAGGCCGTTCGCCAGCGCACTCCGCCCGACCATCACGCCGAGGTCCGGCCGGTTGATGCTCTTCGAAAGCTCGGCGGCGAGCAAATGATCGGTGTCGGTCGAAGCGTCCGCCGCGATCTGGCGGACGAACGCGGTCTGGTCCTGCCAGTCGCCGATCTGACCGAGGAACTTGACCGCCCGCACCGTCTCGCGCCGATCGAACGCCGCGCGCACTGATGGATCCACGACGATCGAGGCGACCGACGGCGGCGCGACCAACGCGCGCCCGGTGCGCTCGTTCGCCAGCTGCCCGTAATATTGATCGCGGTAGCCCGCCGCCTGGCCGTAGAACGCCGCCGCCTGAGGTGCCAACCCGGCCGCCTCCGCCGCACGGCCCGCCCAATAATAGCCCTTCGACCGCACCTGAGGCGAGCGCGAACCGCGCGCGTACCGGTCGAACAGCGTCATCGCGTCCGCCGGCCGCCCGAGCTGCTTCATCGCCACGCGTCCGCCGAGCCAGGCGAGGTTGGTATATTCGTCGCGCTCGGCATAGGATTTCGCTGCGATGTCCGCGCCAAACGGATACGCATCGTCGATCTGCCGCGCGATGTCGTAGGCGACTTGGTACTGCCCGTCGTTCGCCGCGCCGTTCGCGTTGGTGACGAGCACCTCGTACCACTCGGCGGCATTACCCGGCCGCGTCACCAGCGACCGAGGCCGCGCCAGCCACGCGCGCGCCGACGGGCTCGCCCCCGAATTGCGCAACCATTGCGCCCGGTCCGCCACATAGCCCGCGTCGTTCGCATACAGCGTCTGCGTCGAGGCCGAGATATCCGACGCGTTCGGCGCATTCGTCCGGAACGCGAGCCGCGCCGCGAAGATCGGCCGCCGCGCCGGGCTCGTCCACACCAGTTGCCGCTGCGCCGGGCCGGTCTGGCCCGCCCACAACAGCGCATCCATCCGCGCATCCTGATCGTCCGGCGTCAGCGCACCGGGGAAGCCCGACAGCACCATCGCCTCGTCGGTCGGCGTCAAGCCGCTGCTCCGCCACGCCGTCCGCACCGCCGCATAAGCCTGATCGCGCGCGCCGGTCGCCTGCAAAGCCCGTGCATAGGCAACACCGCCCGACGCGGACTGCGGCGGGTAACGACGGAAAAACGCGACGACGCTCGTCGGCGAGCCCATGGAAGCCTTGCGCTCCGCCGCACGCCGGTTGGCCGTCTCGTTAGGCCAGCCCGGATGCGCCATCAGGAAGCCCGCATAGCTGTCGAACGGCAGCGCATCGGTCTGCTGCAACGCCCGCCACTGCGCGATGGTCGAGGCAATCGCGCCATCCGCCGCCATCGGCTGCGCATTGGGGCCCATGTTGGCCAGCTGCGTGCTGTAGCGATTTAGCGTCTGCTGCCCGCCCCCCGACGCGGCGACCGTCCCCGCCACGACTGCAAGGAGAAGGCTCGTTTTAAACATCGATGCTACCATGTGGACAGCATACGCTCCGAACCCGTATCTGTCCTGAACGAAATCCGGATTTTGCAAGACATCCGGCGCAACAGGACCGCAGGCCACCGCATGTTTTCAGGATCTATTCCGGCGCTCGTCACGCCGTTTGCCGCCGACGGCAGCTTCGACGAACCCGCCTATCGCGATTTCATCGAATGGCAGATCGTCGAGGGCTCGTCGGGGCTTGTCGCGTGCGGGACGACCGGCGAAGCGGCGACCCTGTCGTACGACGAGCATTTCCACGTCGTCCGCGTCTGCGTAGACCAGGCGAAGGGCCGCGTCCCCGTGATCGCGGGTGCAGGCTCGAACGATACGCGCGTCGCCTCCGCCAATCTGTGTGCCGCGAAGGACGCCGGTGCGGACGCCGCGCTGATGGTGCCGCCCTATTACAACCGGCCGGGGCAGGAGGGTATCTTCCGCCATTTCGAGGCACTCGCGACGTCGACCCCGCTGCCGATCATCCTCTACAACGTCCCCGCGCGCACGGTGACCGATATCCAGCCGGCGACGCTCGCGCGGATCGTCGCGGCGTTCCCGGACGTGTTCGTCGGCGTGAAGGATGCCAGCGGCGTGCTCGCCCGCGTCTCACAGCATCGCGCGTCGTGCGGTCCGGATTTTTGCCAATTGTCGGGCAACGACGATATGGCGCTGGCGTTCAACGTCATGGGCGGCACCGGCTGCATTTCGGTAAGCGCCAACGTCGCGCCGAAGCTGTGCGCGGAGTTCCAGGCGGCGTGCCAGGCCGGCGATTTCGTCAAGGCGCTGGCGTATCAGGATCGGCTCTATCCGTTGCACGAAGCGCTGTTCACCGATGCTTCGCCGGGTCCGGTGAAGTACGCGATGACGAAGGTGCGGGCTGGCTTCCCGGAGACGCTCCGTTTGCCGATGACCCCTGCGGGCGATGCGTCGCGCGCTGCGGTCGACGCTGCCTTGGCGCACGCCGGTCTGGCCTGAACCCCCTGCGTGTTCTCCTGCGAAAGCAGGAGCCCAGGATCGCGAAGACCGCCGCGTGTAACCCTGGGCTCCTGCGTTCGCAGGAGAACGGCGTTTGTTTGCGCGAATAGCACCCCACCGCTTCCCCTAAGCCCTTCGACCTCCTACATCGCGCGTCCCATGGCACGTCCCAAACCCCCGACCTTCGAGAAGACCAAGATCGTCGCCGAGAACCGGCGCGCGCGGTACGACTATTACATCGAGCAGGTGTTCGAGGCGGGCATCGCGCTCACCGGCACTGAGGTGAAGGCGCTGCGCGGCGGCGAAGGCTCGATCGCTGAGGCCTATGCCGAGGTGAAGGGCAAGAACGTCGTTCTGGTAAATTCGAACATCCCCGAATTCAGCCACGGCAACCGCTTCAACCACGAGCCCAAGCGCCCGCGCAAACTGCTGCTCCACGAGCGCGAGATCAACAAGATGTTCGGTGCGGTCGCGCGCCAGGGCATGACTCTCGTGCCGCTGATGATCTACTTCAATTCGAAGGGCCGCGCGAAGATCGAACTGGCGCTCGCCAAGGGCAAGCAGAACCACGACAAGCGCGATTCGGTGAAGGAACAGGACTGGAAGCGCGAGCAGGGCCGGATCATGCGGGATCGCGGATAGCTTGTGTCGAAGGCGCCGGGCAGTATCTTCGGGCGCCTCGCGGCGTGGTCGCATCGCAACTTGCCGACCCGCGAATCGATGGAGCGCAACCGTCTCCTCCGTCCGGTCGCGCACCGCGTCCTCGCGCCCGAGCTCTGGCGCTTCACCCGTCGCTCGGTCCCGCGCGGCGTCGCGCTGGGGATGGTCGCGGGCATCCTGATCCCGGTCGCGCAGACGCCGGTCGCCGCGATCTTCGCATTGCCGTTCCGCGCCAACGTGCCGACCGCGGCGCTGACCACCTTCATCACCAACCCGCTGACCACGCCGCCGCTGTGGATCGCGGCCTATTGGATCGGCTCGTCGCTGCTCCGGCTCGACGCGCACGTCCCCGGCCAGCCCGTCGCGGACGCCGCGGCACGCACTGAATGGATCCCCTGGCTGATGCAGGCGGGACCCGCCACGGCGCTCGGCCTGCTGGTCATTACCGTTGTCTGTTCGGTCGGCGGCTATGCACTCAGTGCGCTCGGCTGGCGATTGTGGATCGCGCGCAAGTGGCGCAATCGCCATGACAATCGCGGATCGTAACAATCGTCACTAATATTGACCTACCCGAATTGACGGACCGTCCTATCGGCGTAGAACACACCGCATTCTGAAGATCTTTCTCCGAGGTTCTTGATGCGTAAGTCGATTGTTACCGTGATCCTGCTCGCGTCCGCCGCATCGGCTTTCGCCCAAACCAGTGCCCCGTCACCGACCCTCGCCAAGGCGGCCAAGGGCCCCGTCGCCGCCAAGGACGCAAACAAGCCGCAGATCGGCGATTTCGGCTTCGACATGGCGGGCCGTGATACCAGCGTGACGCCGGGCACCGACTTCTTCGATTACGCGAACGGTGGCTGGGTGAAGACCACGCCGATCCCCGCCGATCGCTCGTCCTACGGCATGTTCCACGTCCTCCAGGACCTGTCGCTCGAACGCACCCGCACGATCCTCGACGTCTCCGCCAAGACACCCGGCGACAAGGTCGGCGATTTCTATTCCAGCTTCATGGACGAGGCCGCGGTCAACGCGAAGGGCGCGACGCCGGTCAAGCCGATGCTCGCCGCGCTCAAGGCGACCAAGGACAAGACCGCGCTCGCTACCGAGATCGCCAAGCTCCAGCGCATGGGCGTCGGTGGCCTCGTCGGCGTCGGCGTGCAGCAGGACGACAAGGACCCGACCACCTACGTCGTCAGCCTCGGTCAGAGCGGCATCGGCCTCCCCGATCGCGACTATTACCTCAAGGACGACGCCAAGCTCGCGACGATCCGCACCGCGTATCAGGCGTATCTCACGCGCATGCTGACGCTCGCAGGCGAGCCCAACGCCGCCACCCGCGCCGCTGCCGTCTTCAATATGGAGAAGGGCCTCGCCACCGCGCACTGGACCCGGATCGAGAGCCGCGACGCCGACAAGACCTATAACAAATGGACCGCCGCCGACTTCGCCGCGAAGGCGCCAGGCTTCCCCTGGGCGCAGTACATGACCGCGATGGGCGTCACCGGCCGTCCGTTCTACCTCGTCGCGCAGCCGAGCGCGGTGACGGGTGAAGCGAAAGTGTTCGCCGACACGCCCGCCAACGTCCTGCAGGACTATGCGATGCTGAAGGTGCTGCGGTCGTATGCGCCGTACCTGTCGAGCGATTTCGACAAGACCAACTTCGCCTTCTACGGCACCACGCTGTCCGGCACGCCCGAGCAGCAGGTCCGCTGGAAGCGCGGCGTCTCGACCGTGTCGGGCGCGATGGGCGAGGCGATCGGCCAGCAGTACGTGGCAAAGTATTTCCCGCCCGCGTCGAAGGCCGCGGCGGACGACCTCGTCAAGAACGTCATCGCGGCAATGGGCGAGCGTTTGCGTAACCTCGAATGGATGGCGCCGGAAACCAAGACCAAGGCGCTCGCCAAGCTCGCCGCCTTCACCCCAAAGATCGGCTATCCGGACAAGTGGCGCGATTATTCGGCGCTTCAGGTCCAGCGCGGCGATCTCATCGGTAACGTGTCGCGCGCCAACGCGTTCGAATATGATCGTGACCTGAAGAAGCTCGGCCAGCCGATCGATCGGGCTGAGTGGTTCATGACGCCGATGACGATCAACGCCTACGCCAACCCGACGATGAACGAGGTCGTCTTCCCGGCTGCGATCCTCCAGCCGCCGTTCTTCGATCCGAAGGCGGACCCGGCGGTCAATTACGGCGGCATCGGCGCGGTGATCGGTCACGAGATCAGCCATCACTTCGACGACCAGGGTCGCAAATACGACCTCAACGGCAAGCTCACCGACTGGTGGACGCCGCAGGACGTCGCGCGCTTCAAGGTGTTCACCGACGCGCTCGTGAAGCAGTACGACGCGTACGAACCGCTCCCCGGCCAGCACATCCAGGGCGGCCTGACGCTCGGCGAGAACATCGCCGATCTCGCCGGCCTGACGGTGGCCTACGACGCGTACCACAAGTCGCTCGGCGGCAAGCAGGCGCCGATCATCGACGGCTCCACCGGCGACCAGCGCTTCTACTATGGCTGGGCCGGCGTCTGGCGCAGCAAGTTCCGCGACGCCGCGCTCCAGCAGACGTTGCTGTCGGATCCGCATTCGCCGGGCCACCAGCGCGTCCTGACGGTCCGCAACCTCAACCCCTGGTACGCCGCGTTCGGCGCTAAGCCGGACGAGAAGAGCTACCTCGCCCCCGCCAACCGCGTCCGCATCTGGTAACTGACCCCGTTCCATAGAGCCCCGTCATCCTGGGCTCGACCCAGGATCCAGAGCCACGCAGGTAACGCCGCCGGCTCTGGATCCTGACTTTCGTCAGGATGACGAAGTTTGGAGAGAAACATGAAGTCCTTCATCGTCGCCGGCCTACTCGCCGCAACCGCCATCACCGGCGTCACCGCCGCTATCTCGCAAACCTCTGAACCCAAGCCCACTCCCGCCGCCCCGACCGGCGCTCAATACGGAACGTTCGGCTTCGACGAGAAGGGCATGCACAAGTCCGTCCAGCCCGGCGACGATTTCTACACCTTCGCCAACGGCAACTGGTCCAAGAACACCCCGATCCCCGCCGACAAGTCGAACTACGGCTCGTTCAACCTCCTTTCCGACCTGTCCGAGACGCGCACCCGCGGCATCCTCGACACCGCCGCCAAGGACCCGAATTCGAAGATCGGCCGCGCCTACGCGACGTTCCTCGACACCGGCACGATCGAAGGCAAGGGCCTCGCGCCGATCAAGCCTTGGCTCTCCAAGATCGCCGCGCTGAACGACCGCGCGGGCTATCCGGCCCTTCTCGCCGAAGCCGACCGCGCCGGGATCGGCGGCCCGTTCGGCGGCGGCGTCGGCCAGGACGACAAGCTGCCCGAGCAATACGCGCTCTCGCTAGGCCAGTCCGGCCTCGGCCTGCCCGACCGCGATTATTACCTCAGCACCGACGCGAAGCTCGTCGAGGCGCGCAATGCCTACCGCGCGCACATCGTCAAGATGCTGACCCTCGCCGGCGAACCCAATGCCGAGGCCCGCGCCACCGCGTTGCTCGCGTTCGAGACCGAGATCGCCAAGGTCAGCTGGACCCGCGTCGACAGCCGCGACGCCACCAAGACCTACAACAAGATGACCGTCGCCGATCTCGCCAAGCGCGCACCCGGCTTCGACTTCGCCGCATACTTCAAGGGAATCGGCACGCCCGTCCCGACCGTCATCGTCGCGCAGCCCTCCGCGATCACCGGCATCGCCAAACTCGTCTCGACCGCGCCGATCGGCGTGCTCAAGGACCAGCTGATCCTCCGCTCGCTCGACGGCTATGCGGACGTCCTGCCCAAGGCGTTCGACGCCGAGCAGTTCGCGTTCTACGGCACCGTCCTCGGCGGCACCCCCGAGCAGGAAGCCCGCTGGAAACGCGGCGTCCAGTTCACCTCCGGCGCGCTCGATGACGAGGTCAGCAAGCTCTACGTCGCGCAATATTTCCCGCCCGAGACCAAGGCCGCAGCCGACAAGCTGGTCAAGAACGTGCTCGCCGCGATGGGCCGCCGGGTCGACAAGCTTGAATGGATGGCGCCCGAGACCAAGGTCAAGGCGCACGCCAAGCTCGCCGCGTTCACCCCCAAGATCGGCTATCCGAGCCAGTGGAAGGATTTCTCCGGTCTGACGATCACGTCGGGCGATGCGTTCGGCAACGAATGGCGCGCGAACGAATGGCAGCACCAGGACAATATCTCCAAGCTCGGCAAGCCGTTGCAGCGCTGGGAATGGGGCATGACGCCGATGACGGTGAACGCCTACGCCAATTTCGGCATGGTCGAGATCGTCTTCCCCGCCGCGATCCTGCAACCGCCGTTCTTCGATCCGAAGGCCGACGACGCGGTCAATTACGGCGGCATCGGTGCGGTGATCGGCCATGAGCTGAGCCATCATTTCGACGACCAGGGCTCGAAGTATGACGCCAAGGGCCAGCTCACCGACTGGTGGACACCCAAGGACATCGCCGGCTTCAAGGCGCTCACCGGCAAGCTCGGCGCGCAGTATGACGCTTACGAACCGCTGCCCGGCATGCACGTGAAGGGCCAGCTCACGATGGGCGAGAACATCGCCGATCTCGCTGGTCTCACCGTCGCCTACGACGCGTACCACACCGCGCTTGGCAGCAAGACCGCGCCCGTCCTTGACGGCTTCACCGGCGACCAGCGCTTCTATCTCGGCTGGGCGCAAGTGTGGCGCCGCAACTACCGCGAAGCCAACCTTCGCAACCGCTTGCTGACCGATCCTCACTCGCCGTCGCAGCAGCGCGCGTGGGTCGTCCGCAACCTCGACCCTTGGTACGCGGCGTACAAGCCGACGCCCGGACAGAAGCTGTACCTGACGCCGGAGCAGCGCGTTCGGATCTGGTAAAGGACGGATCGCACACTTCTGGTTCCCCCGCGGAGGCGGGGGGCCCAGGAATCACAAACACCAACACCCGTAACCCTGGACCCCCGCCTCCGCGGGGGAACGGCAGGGGCGATGTGATTGTGACCGAGCTATTATAGCGGCCACCCCGGCGAAGGCCGGGGCCCAATTGGGGGACGGTTCTGACGATGGACGGCGCTTCGTTAGGACCACCTTTCCAAATGGGCCCCGGCCTCCGCCGGGGTGGTGCCGTTTCTAGAAGCGGCGGGATCAGAGTTAGCGCCACCCCCATCACACGCATCGCTTGACGCCCAACCCCGCTTGAGCGGATGACGTCGCCGATGGCATCGCTCGCTCTACCCACCCCCGCCCGCAACGCGGCATTCGTCGCCATAGCCTCGGGCGTCGCCGCCGCGGCGATCGTGCTCCTGCTCGTCGGCAGCTGGATCGCCGCCGCCGGTTTCTTCGCCGCCGCCATCATCGTCATCGGCGCGCTGACCGCCTGGCGCCTGCTCAATCCCGTCGCCAAGGATGCGCCGCGCCCGGTAGACTGGGACCTCACGCGCACCGTCGCCCAAGCCGGCACCGACGCGCTCGCGATCACCGACCGAGCCGGGCGGCTAGTCTGCGCGAACGACGCCTACGAAGCGCTGTTCGAAGGCTTCCCGACGCCCCCCGGCCTCCCGCTCGACGAAGCCGGCAACACTGCACTCGCCGACGCCGGCCGTTCCGCGTGGCGCGACGGCACCGCGCAGGTCGACCGCCTCAATGCTCGCAACGTCTGCCTGTCCGCGCAGATCGCGCGCGCCGGCGACGACGCCGACATGCTCGTCTGGCGCTTCGTCACCGCGCAAGAGCACGACCTCGCCGAGACGCTCGCCGCGCTGCTGACGGGCCCGACCGGAGACCGGCTCGGCGGCAGCGGCATCATGGCCGCGTTGCTCTCCCCCGACGGCCGCGTCCGCACCGCCAACCGTGTCCTCCGCGCGCGGGCGTGCGGCGACGAATACGACTCGATCGAAGGCCGCGATTTCGCCCGCTTCCTCATTACCGACAGCCGCGGTCTCGTCCGGTTCGAACGCGAAGGCCTCGAAGGCACGCCGCTCCGCGTCCTCCAGATCCCGTTCCTCGACGGCGACGACGCGCCCGTGCTGGTCGCCTTGCTCGACGATGAGGAGAACGCCCCCGCGCTCGGCGCAAGCGCCTCCGCGCACGTCCGCAGCCTAGTGAGCATGATGCCGTTCGGCATGGCACTCGTCGATCGCGACGGTCGCTTCCTGCAGATGAACGACTCGTTCCTGCGCGCCGCCGGCGTCAATTCGGTCGTACCGCCGCTCTATCCGGGCGATCTCGTCGTCCGCGAGGACAAGGCCGCGGTCGCCGACGCGATCCGCAAGTTCGCGAACGGCGCGACGCACTCCGCCGACATGGCCGTCCGCCTCAAGGATCACCCGGACGAGCCGGTCGCGCTGACGATCGCCGGCGCGCGCGGGCTCGGCGACGCCGCCGTGCTGCTCAGCCTCAAGGACAATAGCGAGGAAAGCCGCCTCAAGCGCGAGGTCGCGCAGGCCACCAAGATGCAGGCGGTCGGCCAGCTCGCCGGCGGCGTCGCGCATGATTTCAACAACATCCTGACCGCGATCATCGGCCACTGCGACCTGATGCTGATGCGCCATTCGCCCGGCGACAGCGATTACGACGACATCCAGCAGGTCCGCACCAACTCGAACCGCGCCGCCAGCCTGACCCGCCAGCTGCTCGCCTTCTCGCGCCAGCAGACGCTCCGCCCGCAGATCCTCCAGCTCCCCGACGTCGTGTCGGAGGTGTCCAACCTGCTGAAGCGGCTGATGGGCGAGAACGTCCGCCTCGACATGACGCACGGCCGCAATCTCGGCCCCGTCCGCGCCGATCCGGGTCAGCTCGAGCAAGTCGTCGTCAATCTCGCGGTCAACGCGCGCGACGCGATCGTCTCGGCGAACGCACGCGGCGGCGGCGTGCTGACGATCACGACGCGTGCCGTTCCCGCATCCGAAGTGCGCGAGATGGCGTCCGACATCCTGCCCGTCGCCGACTACACCGCGCTGATCGTCCAGGACACGGGCACCGGTATCCCGCCCGACGTGCTCCCCAAGATCTTCGAGCCGTTCTTCACCACCAAGGAATTCGGCAAGGGCACCGGGCTCGGCCTCTCGACCGTCTACGGCATCGTCAAGCAGTCCGGCGGCTACATCTTTGCCGACAGCAAGCCGGGGCAGGGCGCGACCTTCTCGATGTATCTGCCCGTCCATTCGGCGCCCGCCGCGACTCGCCCCGTGGTGATCAAGCCGGCGCCGAAGCCGGTCGACCTGTGGGGCACCGGCACGATCCTGCTGGTCGAGGACGAGGACATGGTCCGCGCCGTCGCCGAGCGCGCGCTCACGCGGCAGGGCTACACGGTATTGACCGCGGAAAACGGCGAGATCGCGCTGGAAGTGCTGGAGAAACACGGCCGCCCAGACCTACTGATCAGCGACGTCGTCATGCCGCAGATGGATGGCCCGACGATGGTGCGGCATGCGCGCGAGAAATTCCCCGACCTGCCGATCCTGTTCATGTCGGGCTATGCCGAGGAGCAGCTGCGCAAGTCGATCGATCTCGACAACGTCGCGTTCCTGCCGAAACCCTTCTCGGTCCAGGAACTCGCCGAAGCGGCTCGAGACGTGCTGGCGACGCGCCGAGCCTAAACCGGGCTGACCCGAACAAGATGTTGGCAAGTCGTAACAATCCCGACTATGCGCATGACATGACCGCTCCCCAGCAGATTCTGATCGTCGAAGACGAACCGTTGATCGCCATGATGCTCGAGGATTTTCTCGAAGTGCTGGACAAGGGTGTGGCGGGCTCCGTCGACACCGTCGCCGACGCATTGAAGCGGATCGAAGAGGGCGGCGTCGATGGCGCGATCCTCGACGTGAACCTGCGTGGCGGCGAGAAGAGCACCGCGGTCGCCGAGGCGCTGGCAGCCAGGGGCGTCCCGTTCGTCTTCGCCACCGGCGGCGGCGATGACGGCGTAGCGCCAGAATTCCGCGACCGTCCGCGGTTGCAGAAGCCCTTCACGATGGATGGCGTCGCGAAGGCCCTCGAAGGCCTCTAATTTCCTCTTTCACCAGGAGAGGGAAGGGTCCCGCCGCAAAGCGGTGGAAAGGGTGAGGCCCAAGCTGCGTAAATATACGTGCGGCAGTCTGACACAGACATTTCGCGCATAAGACGCCCCCCCACCCGGCGAAGGCCGGGGTCCAATTGGGGGACGGCAGTAACGATGGTCGGTCGTCAGTTACCATGGCCTTTCCAATTGGACTCCGGCCTTCGCCAGGGAGGTGACTGGTTTCGGTCTCATCCGAAACACTGCGCCGCGTCCAGGCGCAAAAATCGACGCAACTCTCTTGCGCAAATACCCCCTCCCGCGACATAGGCGTTCGCCATGACCCGCACATTCGATAAATCGCGCCTGCCGAGCCGCCACGTCTCCGTCGGCCCAGAACGCGCCCCGCACCGCAGCTATTACTACGCGATGGGCCTCGACGAGGAGCAGATTGCGCGCCCGTTCGTCGCGCTCGCGTCCGCCGGCAACAATTCCGCGCCCTGCAACACCACGCTCGACGCGCAGGCTGATGCCGCGCAGGCCGGCGTTATCCAGGGCGGCGGCATGCCGCGCCGCTTCAACACGATCACCGTCACCGACGGCATCGCGATGGGCCATCAGGGCATGAAGGCCTCGCTGGTGAGCCGCGAAGTCATCGCCGACTCGGTCGAACTCTCGGTCCGCGGCCATTGCTACGACGCGCTGGTCGGGTTCGCCGGCTGCGACAAGTCGTTGCCCGGCATGATGATGGCGATGCTCCGCCTCAACATCCCCTCCGTCTTCGTCTATGGCGGCTCGATCCTGCCCGGTCGCTATCAGGACCGCGACGTCACCGTCGTCGACGTGTTCGAGATCGTCGGCAAATACGCGGCCGGCGCGTGCCCGCTCTCCGAAGTCCATGCGATCGAGAAGGTCGCCTGTCCCGGCCACGGCGCATGCGGCGGCCAGTACACCGCGAACACGATGGCATGCGTCGCGGAAGCGATCGGTTTGTCGATCCCGAACAGCAACATGGTGCCCGCACCTTACACCACGCGCGAACAGATCGCCGTGGCGGCCGGCGCGCAGGTCATGGACTGTCTCGCCGACAACATCCGCCCGCGCGACATCTGCACGCGCGAGGCGTTCATCAACGCCGCCCGCGTCGTCGCCGCGACCGGCGGCTCGACCAACGCCGCGCTGCATCTCCCTGCAATGGCGTCCGAAGCCGGTATCGAATTCGACCTTTTCGACGTCGCCGAGATCTTCAAGACAACGCCGTACATCGCGGACCTCAAACCCGGTGGTAAGTACGTCGCCAAGGACATGTACGAGGCCGGCGGCGTCTACATGCTGATGAAGACGATGCTCGCAGGCGGATTCCTCAACGGCGATTGCCTGACGGTGACGGGCAAGTCTCTCGGCGAGAATATCGACCAGGTGACGTGGAACCCCGACCAGAAGGTCATCTACGACATCAAGACCCCGCTGACCCCCACCGGCGGCGTCGTGGGCTTACGCGGCAGTCTCGCCCCCGACGGCGCGATCGTGAAGGTCGCGGGCATGCACCGCCTCCAGTTCTCAGGGCCGGCGCGCGTGTTCGATTGCGAGGAGGACACCTTCGCCGCGGTCGAAAACCGCGAGATCAACGAAGGCGAAGTCATCGTCATCCGCTACGAAGGCCCCAAGGGCGGCCCCGGCATGCGCGAGATGCTGTCGACCACCGCCGCGCTCTACGGCCTCGGCATGGGCGAGAGCGTCGCGCTGATCACCGACGGGCGCTTCTCGGGCGGCACGCGTGGCTTCTGCATCGGCCATGTCGGCCCCGAAGCAGCGGACGGCGGCCCGATCGCACTGGTCGAAAACGGCGACATCATCCACATCGACGCCGAAGCCGGCACGATCGACCTCGACGTTCCCGAGGCCGTGATGGCGGAGCGCCGCGCCGCGTGGGTGCCGCGCACCAACGATTACGGCTCGGGCGCACTCTGGCGCTATGCGAAGACCGTCGGCCCCGCGTACAAGGGTGCCGTCACGCATCCTGGAGCGGCAGCCGAAACCCATGTCTACGCGGATATCTAAGCAAATACTGGCGGTTGCCGCGCTTCTCTCGCTCCCGCTCGCAGCGTGCGGGCGGGGGCAGCCGAGCAGCGAACAGGTCGCGGCAAAGCAGCGCACCGAAACCGCTGGGGACAGCCGTATCGCCTGCGCGCAGGGTGGAGCCGCGTTCGCGTCGACCTGCACGATCGAGCAGACACAGGGCAAGGATGGCCTGATCCTGACGATCCGCCATCCCGACGGAGCCTTTCGCCGGTTGCTGGTAACGCAAGACGGTCGTGGCGTAATTGCCGCAGACGGTGCCGAGGTCGCGAAGGTAACGATCTTGGGTGGGGACGGCATTGAGGTCGTGCTGGGCGACAACCGCTACCGCCTCCCGGCCACCGTCAAGGGTACGACGAAGCCGTCATGATCGGCATCGAAGGCCAGCCGGTCCTCACCGCCGCCGAAATGCGCGCGGCGGAGGACGCGGTCATCGCCACCGGCGTCTCGGTCGAAACACTGATGGACCGCGCCGGCACCGCGATCGCGGAGGTAGTCCGCCGGCTCGCGGGGACGAACGACGTCCTGATCCTATGCGGCCCCGGCAACAATGGCGGCGACGGCTACGTCGCGGCCCGCGTGCTGGCGGAAATGGGCGTTGCGGTTAGGGTCGCGGCGCTGTCGGAGCCCAAGACCGACGCGGCGAAGTCGGCGAGGGCAGGGTGGCTAGGCCCGGTCGAAACGCTGGCGGAGGCGAAACCCGCACCAATCCTCGTAGACGCGCTGTTCGGCACCGGCCTGACACGGCCGCTCGACGCCAGTACAACACCGACCCCCAACCGTTCCCCCGCGGACGCGGGGGCCCAGCTAAATCCCGAGGGCTCACCTAGCGGCCTATCCTGGGCCCCCGCGTCCGCGGGGGAACGGTTGGGGTTCGAGTGTCTCCATTTCCTCGCAAACGCCGCGCAGCTAAGCATCGCGGTCGACCTGCCCAGTGGCCTTGGCACGGACACAGGCGAAGAGCTCAGCACGCCGCCCGCCTTCAACCTCACCCTTGCACTCGGCGCAGTAAAACCAGCGCACCTCCTCCAACCCGCCGCGCGCTATTGCGGCGAGCTTCGCCTGCTCGACATCGGCGTTCCCACTGCCAGCCAAGCCGAAGTCCTTAAAACCCCAATCCTCCCGACCCCGGGCCCAGACTCGCACAAATATACCAGAGGCATGGTCGCGATCATCGCGGGCACCATGTCCGGCGCTTCCGATCTCGCAGCCCTGGCCGCGATGCGCGCCGGCGCTGGCTACGTGACCCTGCTCGGGGGCAGCCAAGGCCCCCCGCACGCGCTCGTCCGCACGCCATTCTCCGATCACGCGCTTGCCAACGATCGCATCGGCGCACTCGTAATCGGTCCCGGCCTCGGCCGCGACGATACGGCCAAGGCTCGTCTCGAAGCGGCGCTGACCTCGGGCCACCCGCTGATCATCGATGGCGACGCCCTCCGCTTGCTCGACCCCGGCCGGATCAAGGCGCTGAAGGTCCCCGTTATCCTCACCCCGCACGCCGGCGAGTTCGACGCGCTCTTCGGCAAATCCGACACCAACAAGATTACCCGAGCCCGCGACGCCGCCACGCGCGCCAACGCCATCATCGTCTTCAAAGGCGCCGACACCGTCATCGCCGCGCCCGACGGCCGCGTCCGCATCGCGCAAGGGGCCAGCGACTGGCTCTCCACCGCCGGCACCGGTGACGTCCTCGCCGGCGCGATCGGCGCGATGCTCGCCGCCAGGCTCGATCCGCTCGACGCGGCCTGCGCCGGAGTGTGGCTCCACGGTGACGCTGCCCGCCGATTGGGCGCGGCTTTCATCGCCGACGACTTGGCGGAAGCGCTCCGGTCGGCCAGAGCGTCGCTATGACCTCTGAAACGACCTCTGAATCGAATATCGACACGATCGTCCGCGTCGCGGCGCGCGGCGACGGGATGACCGCCGACGGTCGCCACGCCGCCTTCTCGGCACCCGGCGACACGCTCGCGCCCGACGGCACCGTGATACCCGGCCCGCACCACCAGACTCCCCCCTGCGTCCATTTCCCGACCTGCGGCGGCTGCCAGCTCCAGCATCTCGACGACCAGGCCTATGCCGAGTTCGTCACCGACCGCATCGCCTCCGCGCTCGACGGCCAGGACCTGTCCGCGCCGATCCGCACGCCGCACATCTCCCCCGAACGCAGCCGCCGCCGCGCCACGCTCCACGCCGAGGCCAAGGGCGGCAAGATCACGCTCGGCTTCACCGCGGAGAAGGCGCACACGATCGTCGACATCAAGGAGTGCTGGATCCTCGATCCGCGCCTCTTCGCGCTCGTCCAGCCGCTTCGCCAGTTGCTCAAGCGCCTCAATTTCCGCCGCCGCGCTGACATTCACCTGACTCTAGCCGATCAGGGCGCGGACATCCTGATCACCGGCTTCGCCCCCGAAGGCCTCCCCGCCGCCGAAGCGCTCACCAAATTCTGTGAAGACTACAAGATCGCCCGTGTAGCCTTCGACGACGGCCTAGGCCCCGAGACGCGATGGGAACCCGACGCGGTCACGATCACCCTCGGTGGCGTCCCCGTACCGCTCCCGCCCGCGTCGTTCCTCCAGGCCACACCTGATGGCGAGGCCGCACTCACCGCCGCCGTCCTGGAAGCGATCGGCAAGCCAGCGACGGTCGCCGACCTGTTCGCCGGCCTCGGCACCTTCGCACTGGCAATCCCCGCCAAGGTCTACGCGGCCGAAGGCGCACGCGACGCGCTCGGCTCGCTAAAGGCCGCCGCGCACCGCACCCAACGTCCGGTTTACCCGGAGCACCGCGACCTATATCGCCGCCCGCTGACGGTCGCCGAACTCGACCGCTTCGACGCGGTGGTGATCGATCCGCCCCGCTCCGGCGCGCGCGAACAGGCTACTGCGCTAGCTGAGTGCAAGACGCCGGTGATCGCCTATGTCTCGTGCAATCCGGCGAGCTTCGCGCGGGATGCGAAGGAGCTTTGCGACGCGGGTTGGCGGATCGACTGGGTCCAGCCGGTCGGCCAGTTCCGCTGGTCGACGCATGTGGAGCTAGCCGCGAAGTTCGTCCGCTAGCCGAAGAAGCTTGTTCCCCCGCGAAGGCGGGGGCCCAGACTGGACCCCCGCCTTCGCGGGGGAACAAGCTTGTCAGGGATAAACCGCACTCACGAAGAACAACCCGTCAGGCGGCGCGTTCAGCCCCAGCATCGCCCGATCCTTCGCCGCGAGCGCGTCCGCAACATCGCCAACCGCCCAACGCCCCATACCCACCAACGCCAGACACCCAACCATAGACCGCACCTGATGGTGCAGGAACGACCGCGCCGCCGCATAAACGAACAGCCGCTCCCCCTCCCGCACAACCTCAAGCCGGTCCAAAGTCCGCACCGGACTGTCCGCCTGGCAATGCGCCGACCGAAACGTCGTGAAGTCATGCCGCCCGACCAGCGCCCCCGCAGCCTCCGCCATCGCGCCCGCATCCAGCAACTGCGGCACCTGCCAGGCGAGCCCCGCCTCGAACGTCAACGGCGAGCGCCGGTTGACGATCCGGTACTCGTACGACCGCCCGACACACGAAAACCGCGCATGCCAATCGTCGTCGACCACCTCGCACGCCAGCACCGACACCGGCGCCGGCTTCACCAGCGCATTCAGCCCCTCCATCAACCGAAACGCCGCGACCGGCTTCGCGATATCGACATGCGCGCGCATCGCCATCCCGTGCACCCCCGCATCGGTCCGCCCCGCGGCCTGCACCGCCGCAGTCTCGCCAGTCATCTTCAGCACCGCCGCCTCCAGCGCCGCCTGCACGCTCGGCCCATGCTTCTGCCGCTGCCAGCCCATGAACGGCCGCCCGTCGAACTCCACCGTCAACGCGAACCGCGTCAAAGCTGCGTCCCCGACCGGATCGGAAACCCGCGCAGCATTTCCTCCGCCGAGGTCACGCCGCGCCCCGCGCGCTGTACCAGGGTCGGCCGGATCGCCCCGTCGCCGCACCCAATCGTCAGCTCGGCATTGACCGTCAGCCCCTCGCACCCAAGAAACGAGAACGGCAACACGTCCGCCGCCAGCACCTTCACCCGCTCACCGGCATGCTCGAACCAAGCCCCCGGCGCCGGGTTCATCGCCCGCACCAGCCGCTCGACCTCGACCGCCGACCGCTCGAAATTGATCCGCGCCTCCGCCTTCTCGATCTTGGCGGCGTAGGTAACGCCCTCCTCGGGCTGCGGCCGGGCAGGGTAGGCGTCGAGATCGCCCAGCACTTCGACCATCAACCGCGCCCCCATCGCCGACAGCTCGGACGTCAGATCCCCCGCGGTCTTGCCGACGATCGGCGTCCGTCCCTCGAGCCGAACCGGCCCGGTATCCAGACCCGCCTCCATCTGCATGATCCCGACACCCGTCTCGGCATCGCCAGCAAGGATGGCCCGCTGCACCGGCGCCGCCCCGCGCCACCGCGGCAACAGCGACCCATGCACGTTGAGACACCCGAACCGCGGCGCCTCCAGCACCGCGCGCGGCAGAATAAGACCATAGGCCGCAACGACCGCCACATCCGCGTTCAAGGCCGCAAACGCCTCGCGCGCCTCAAGCCCGTCCGGCAGAGATGCCTTGAACGACACCGGCGTCCGCACTTCGATCCCCAGCGCTTCCGCCCGGACCTGCACCGGCGAAGGCACCAGTTCGCGCCCACGCCGCCCGCCCGGTCGCGCCGGCTGGCAATACGCCGCCACCACGTCATGCCCCGCCGCGACGAGAGCCTCCAGCACCGGCACTGCGAAGTCCGGCGTTCCCATGAAGATGATCCGCATGGCTCTCTCGAACACGCTGGCGGGGAGCCGCGCAACCCCCTATCTGTTCCCTATGGCATCCCCCGAGATCGAGGCGCTGACGCAGGCGCTGGCCCGGCTCCCCGGCCTAGGCCCCCGGTCCGCACGTCGCGCCGTGCTGCATCTGCTCAAGAAGCGCGACGCGGCGCTGGGTCCCTTGCGTGAGGCCCTCACCGCGGTCGACGAGCGGCTGGAGAATTGCTCGACCTGCGGCAACGTCGACACCACCAACCCCTGCGCGATCTGCGCCGACCCGCGCCGCGACCAGCGTTCGCTGTGCGTCGTCGAGGAAGTCGCCGATCTCTGGGCATTGGATAGGTCCCGCCTGTTCCCCGGCCGCTTCCACGTCCTAGGCGGGCGGCTGTCCGCACTCGAAGGCATCCGTCCGGAGGATCTCAGCATCGACAGCCTCGTCCGCCGCATCGAAGCCGGCGGCATCGACGAAGTCGTCCTCGCGATGAACGCCACGCTTGAGGGCCAGACCACCGCGCACTACATCGCGGAGCGCATCGAACGCTTCCCCGTCCGCGTCACGCAGCTCGCACATGGCCTGCCGGTCGGCGGCGAACTCGACTATCTCGACGAGGGCACGCTGGCGCAGGCACTTAGGGCAAGGCGGCCAATGGCTTGAGCCAAGTCCTTGACGCACCCGGCACGCGTACCTTAGCGGACGCACTATGACCGTCATGACCGTTCTCGAAGTCCCCGATCCCCGCCTGCGCCTCGTCGCCGAGCCGGTGGAGACGGTCGACGACTCCACCCGCACGCTCGTCGCCGACATGATCGAGACGATGTACGACTTCAACGGCATCGGCCTCGCCGCGACTCAGGTCGGTGTACAGCAGCGCGTCCTCGTCATCGATCTCCAGGAGGAGAAGGACGAGGACGACAAGCCGATCAAGAACCCCAAGGCGTACATCAACGCCGAGATCCTGTCGGTCAGCGACGAGGTCTCCACCTACAACGAGGGCTGCCTCTCGATCCCGGAGCAATATGCCGAGGTCGCGCGCCCGGCGCGGTGCCGTGTGAAATGGCTCGACGAGACCGGTGCTGCGCATGAGGAGGATTTCGACGGGTTGCTGTCGACCTGCATGCAGCATGAGATCGACCATCTCGATGGCGTGCTGTTCATCGACCACATCAGCCGCCTCAAGCGCGACATGGTGCTGAAGAAGCTGGCGAAGCAGCGCAAGCTGGGGTGAGGGGCGGGGGGTGTCGGTGCTGTCCGTTCTGAGAGCGCGCGGCTCATTCACCCAGCACGCTACCACCCCGGCGAAGGCCGGGGCCCAGTTGGAAAGGTCGCAGTAACGACACGCTGCCCTAAGTTGGCAACGCCCCCAACTGGGCCCCGGCCTCCGCCGGGGTGGTGCTGGTGGAAAAGGTGCCGACCCGCCCCCTAGTTCCCCCGCGAATGCGGGGGCCCAAGACCACAAGCACCACCACCCGTGAACTCTGGACTCCCGCCTCCGCGGCAGAACAATATTCCGATTGTCCTACGTCAACCGTTCGACGTATGTTCCAAGCATGACGTCCCCATTCGCTTCCCAAACCCGCCCGCTAACGCCCCCATCTCCTCCCAAGGAAATGCTGCGCCAGCGTCTGCACTTCCTATACTTCACTCCAGTTTCGGCTGCGCAAAATGGCTGAGTTCGCCATCATCGCCGTCCTCGCGCTAGCCGCCGGCATCCTCTTAGGCTGGCTCCTGGCCTCCCGCCGAGCCGCCACCCTGGCCAGCGAACTCGCCGTCGCCCAAACTAAGGTCGCCGACGCCGACCTCATCCGCACCGCGCGCGATGCGGTCGAACGCGAACGCAACGCCGCGATGCAGGACCTCGCAACCCTCCGCGCGCAAAACGCCGAGCGCGCCACCGATACCGATCGCCTTCGCCTCGACCTCGCAACGATCCGCGCCGACCGCGACGCCGCCCGCACCGAAATCGCCACGCTCAAGGCGCAAGGCGAAGCGTTCGAAGCCCGTCTGCTCGAACTCCGCGAGGCGAAGGACGTCATGGCCGCGCAGTTCGGCGACGTCGCCAACAAGCTGCTGAGCGACGCGCAGAAGACCTTCCTCGAACGCGCCGACGCCCGCTTCCGCCAGTCCGAGGAATCCGCCGGCTTGAACCTCAAGTCGATGCTCCAGCCGGTAAGCGACCGCCTGCAACGCTACGAAGAGGGCGTCGCCAAGGTCGAGGCCGAACGCCGCGACGCGTTCGGCGACCTCAAGGGCCAGATCGAGCAGATGCGCCTCGGCCAGGAAAAGGTCTCCACCGAAGCCGCCAAGCTCGTCAATTCCCTCCGCAACGCCCCCAAGTCGCGCGGCCGTTGGGGCGAGCAGCAGCTGAAGAACGTTCTCGAAACCTGCGGCCTCAGCGAACACACCGATTTCCAGACCGAGGTCTCGGTCGCGGTAGGCGATGACGGCGCTCGCCTCCGCCCCGACGCGATCATCCGCGTCCCCGGCGGCCGCGCGCTGGTGATCGACGCGAAGGTCTCGCTCAACGCGTACCAGGACGCATTCGGCGCGGTCGACGATGCCGAACGCCTGATCGGTCTCGCCGCCCACGCGGCGTCGATGCGCGCGCACGTCAACGGTCTCGGCAACAAGGCGTATTGGAGCCAGTTCGCCGATACGCCCGACTACGTCATCATGTTCGTGCCCGGCGAACACTTCCTCTCCGCCGCGCTCGAACACGACCCGACGCTCTGGGACTTCGCCTTCGAAAAGCGCGTGCTGCTGGCTACCCCCACGAACCTGATCGCGATCGCCCGAACTGTCGCGGCGGTCTGGCGCCAGGAAAAACTCGCCAACGAAGCACGGAAGATCGGCGAACTCGGCAAGGAAATGCACGATCGCCTCGCCAAGGTCGCGGACGACCTGCGCAAGGTCGGCGTCGGTCTCAACAGCGCGGTGAAGAACTTCAACGGCTTCACCAACTCGTTCAACGGCCGCCTGATGGTAACCGGCCGCAAGTTCCGCGATCTGAACATCGAGACGGGCGCGCGGGATTTGGAGGACGTGTCCTCGGTTGACGCACTCGCGCTAGGCGAGGGGCCCGCGTTGATCGAGAAGCCAGAGAACGTCGAAAGCTGACCTTCCACTACCACCACCCCGGCGAAGGCCGGGGCCCAATTGGAGGACGCGAATGATGGACGCTGCGATCCGTTATTCCAGCTTTTCCAATTGGGCCCCGGCCTCCGCCGGGGTGGTAAGGAAATAAAGCTCTTTGCACCGAAAACCGATCGGTACAAAATTCGTTCACCTCTCGGCAACCTTTTCCGACGCGGCGCATTAACCGGATAACACCCCCAAGAGTCACCCGGTCATGAAACACCTAGTCCCCATCCTCTGCGCCCTCATCCCCTTCGCCGCAATGATCGGCGCCTGCGTAACCTGCCCCTAACCTCTACCGCAAAAGCACAAAAGAAAAGGCCCGCCCGGATCACTCCGGGCGGGCCTTTCTGTATCGGCTAGAAGGGAAGCGAAGGGATCAACCCTGCGCCTCTTCCTCCTGGTCGCGCGGTGCTTCGGCGGTCGCGCCAGGCTCTGCGTTCGGATCGTAATCCTCGACGAAGCCAGCCTCGTCGCGCTCGAACATCGACGACATCACGTCGACGCCCGAAGCCTGCATCTCGGCCTCTTCAGGCGAGCGGGCGACGTTGACCTTGACGGCCACCGACACCTCGGGGTGCAGCGATACCTTGACGGTATACACACCGATCGCTTTGATCGGCTTGTCGAGCACGATCGCCGACTTGCCGACCTTGTGACCATCGGCCACCAGCGCATCGACCAGATCGCGAACCGCGACCGAACCGTAGAGCTGACCGGTGTTCGACGCCTGACGGATCAGGGTCACGGTCGCGTCGTTGAAGGTCTTCGCTTCGGTCTCTGCATCGCTGCGACGCGACGCGTTGTCCGATTCGATCTTCGCACGGTTCGACTCGAACACCTTGCGGTTGGCTTCGTTCGAACGAAGCGCCTTCTTGTTGGGAAGCAGGAAGTTACGCGCGTAACCGTCCTTGACCTTCACCACGTCGCCGATAGCACCAAGCTTTTCGACGCGCTCAAGCAGAATGACGTCCATGTGGGCGCTCCTTACTTAACGATGTAGGGCAGCAAGCCCAGATGACGCGCACGCTTGATGGCTTGAGCCAGTTCGCGCTGCTTCTTTGCGGCCACCGAAGTGATACGCGACGGGACGATCTTGCCACGCTCGGACACGAAGCCCTGCAGCAACCGGACGTCCTTATAGTCGATCCGGGGAGCGTCTTTGGCGGAGAACGGGCAGCTCTTGCGGCGGCGGAAGAATGGACGTGCCATGTTTATTCAGCTCCCTCTTCGCGGTCACGACGGGGACCACGGTCCGGACGATCGCCACGATCGGGGCGGCCCTCACGGCCACCTTCACGGTCGCCACGACGCTCGCGGTCACGATCCTGCTTGCGCATCATCACGGTCGGGCCCTCTTCGAGGGTGTCGACCTTGACCGTCATGTAACGGATGATGTCTTCGTTGATCTGGGTCTGGCGCTCCAGCTCTGCGATCACGCTGCCCGGGGCATCGATCTCGAGCATGACATAGTGCGCCTTGCGGTTCTTGGCGATCTTGTACGCCAGCGAACGCAGGCCCCAGTTCTCGGTCTTTACGACCCGACCTTCGTTGTCGTTCACGATCTTGGTGGCGATTTCCGCCAGTGCGTCCACCTGCGCTTGTGCCAGATCCTGGCGCGCAAGGAACACGTGCTCGTAAAGAGCCATGTCTTGTCCTTCGTCTTGGCCGATCGCTGATACACGCCCCATGCGTGCACCCCTCCGGCTGTCGTCTAGAATGCAAACAGGGGCGAGAGACGCGAATCTCTCACCCCGGTTGCAGAGGGCCTTACCCGTTTATCGGGGAAAGGCAAGGTGTTCAGGTTTACCGGAACGCGCCGCCACGAACCTGGACCACGTTGCCGCGACCGTTGATCAGCAGTGCGTCGTTGCCCGAGCGGACCCACTGGCTGCCACGCGGCGGGGCGGCGAGGCGATAGTTGCGATACGTCGTGATCACCCGGTAGTTCTGAGCCTGGCGACGATCGAAGCGCTGGCCGGCCCGCCAGTTGCGATACTGCGGCGTGCGGACGACGGTGCGCTTGGTGACGACGGTGCGGCCGTTGTTATCGTTGTGGCGCACGGTGGTGACTTCGCGACGCTGCTGCGCTTCAGCAGGCGCTGCGGCGAGCAGCGGGCTGGCGACGAGGGTGGCGGCAAGCGCGCTGAGGATGAACGTCTTCATGATAATCTCCCGTTTGAAACACGGCGCCGTTGCTGCGGCGTCCTCCATAATCTGGGAGCCGATTGTCGCAGGCGATTGTCGCAAGGTCGGCGAAATGGTCGCATATTGTCGCAAGGCCGCGTGGTTCGTTCAGGTTGCAACTCGACGCGCACCTTTATAGGCCCCGCGCTGAAACGAAGACCCAACACAGAGGATAGGCCATGCGCGCGTTCATCTTCCCCGGCCAGGGGAGCCAGTCTGTCGGCATGGGCAAGGCGCTCGCCGACGCCAGTGCCACCGCCCGCGAGGTCTTCGCCGAAGTCGACGAGGCGCTCGGCCAGCACCTGTTCCGCCTGATGAGCGAAGGGCCCGCGGACGACCTGCTCCTCACCGAGAACGCGCAGCCCGCGATCATGGCGAACGCGATCGCCACCCTGCGCGTCGCCGAGAAGGAAGGCGGCATCCGCCTCGCCGACAAGGCGGATTACGTCGCCGGCCACAGCCTCGGCGAATACACCGCCTTGTGCGCCGCCGGAGCGCTCGACCTGTCGACCACCGCCCGCCTCCTGAAACTCCGCGGCCGCGCGATGCAGGCGGCAGTACCGGTAGGCGAGGGCGCGATGGCCGCGCTGCTCGGCACGGACCTCAAAAAGGCGCAGCTGATCGCCGGCGCCGCGGTCGACGCGATCCTCGCGGAGGGTGGTCCCGAACTGATCTGCACCGTCGCCAACGACAATGACCCCTCGCAGGTCGTCATCTCCGGCCACCGCCTCGCCATCGAAAAGGCGATCACGCTAGCCAAGGACCTAGGCGCCAAGCGCGCGGTATTGTTGCCCGTCTCCGCTCCCTTCCACTGCCCCCTGATGCAGCCCGCCGCCGAAGCCATGGAAGCCGCGCTCCTCGACGCTGACCTTCGCGCGCCTTTGGTCCCGGTTTTCGCCAACGTAGACGCAACCGCCGTCGCCGACCCCGGCGCGATCCGTCACCTTCTGGTCCAGCAGGTCACCGGCATGGTCCGCTGGCGCGAATCGGTGTTGGCGATGCATGCGGCGGGGGTCGACCACTTCGTCGAATTCGGCGGCAAGGTGCTCAGCCCGATGGTCAAGCGCATTACCCCCGACGTCGAAACGACGAGCGTCATCACGATGGACGACATCGAGGAACTCGTGAAGAAGATGTAATCACGCGGAGACGCGGAGCCGCGGAGAGAAGATTTGAGAGAAATCGATCAGATCAGTGGCGATGTGCTCGATCTCTCACTTCGCATTCACCGCGAGCTGGGTCCGGGGCTTCTCGAAAGCGTCTACGAGATGGTCTTGGCGGGTAAGCTTGCCGGTCTGGGTTACCACGTGGCGCGGCAGCGACCGGTAGACATCGAGTTTGACGGCATGCGCTTCGAAGCGGCCTTCAGAATCGATCTACTCGTCGACGAACGCCTTCTGGTCGAAATCAAATCGGTAGAGCAACTGAACGCCGCGCACCGCAAACAACTGCTGACCTACCTACGCCTAACCCACCAGCCCGTAGGGCTGCTGATCAACTTCGGTGGCGCAACGCTGAAAGAGGGAGTGCGACGGATCGTAAACGACCATCGCCCCTCCGCGGCTCCGCGTCTCCGCGTGAACAATCTTCTTGGAGACTGACCAATGTTCGACCTCACAGGCATGACCGCCCTCGTCACCGGAGCATCCGGCGGGATCGGGTCCGAGATCGCCAAGGCCCTAGCCGCCCAAGGCGCCCGCCTGGCCGTATCCGGCTCCAACGCCGACAAGCTCGAAGCCTTCCGTGCCACCCTCGGCGGCGACCACGTCGCGCTTCCCTGCAACCTCTCCGACGCCGCTGCCGTCGACGCGCTCGTCCCTCAGGCGGTGGAGAAGCTCGGCAAGCTAGACATCCTCGTCAACAACGCCGGCGTCACCCGCGACAATCTCGCGATGCGGATGAAGGACGATGAGTGGGACAGCGTTATCCGCGTCAATCTCGAAGCCGCGTTCCGCCTCATGCGCGCCGCCGCCAAGCCGATGATGAAGGCACGCTTCGGCCGGATGATCTCGGTCACCTCGATCGTCGGCGTCACCGGCAACCCCGGCCAGGCGAACTACGCCGCATCGAAGGCCGGCCTGATCGGCATGTCGAAATCGATGGCGCAGGAACTCGCCAGCCGCGGCATCACCGTCAATTGCGTCGCGCCCGGTTTCATCACCTCGCCGATGACCGACGCGCTGCCCGACGCGCAGAAGACTGCGCTCACCGCGAAGATTCCCGCCGGCCGTCTCGGCGAGGGCGCAGACATCGGCGCGGCGATCGTGTACCTTGCTAGCCGTGAAGCCGGGTACGTCACGGGACAAACCGTGCACGTGAACGGCGGGATGGCGATGATCTGAACTTGCGCGCTGAACTACCGCGTTCTAGGTGCGTTCAGGAAATACCTAAAACCCCCAGATTTGAAGAGGGAACTACCATGAGCGAGACCGCTGACCGCGTGAAGAAAATCGTCGTCGAGCATCTCGGCGTCGAAGCCGACAAGGTGACCGAGGACGCGAGCTTCATCGACGACCTGGGCGCAGACAGCCTCGACATCGTCGAACTCGTCATGGCGTTCGAGGAAGAGTTCGGTGTCGAGATCCCCGATGATGCCGCCGAGAAGATTGCGACCGTCAAGGACGCCATCACCTACATCGACGAGCACAAGGCCTGATCAGGGTCTAGGGTTCAAAACTTTGGACCTGCCCTGAAGGGTGTGATTTGAGCGGCTCCCCGTCCTTGGGCAAAGAGGGCGGGGAGCCGTTTCGTTTTGAGAGCAGACGGAGTTTGAAGCCATGCGGCGTGTCGTCGTAACCGGGCTAGGCCTGGTCACCCCCTTGGGGGCGGATGTTGAAACGGCCTGGGCGAATATCCTCGCCGGCAAGTCGGGCGCGGGCCCGATCACGCGCTTCGACGCGTCGGATCAGGCGTGCCGCATCGCCTGCGAGGTTAAGCCGGCCGACCACGAATATGGCTTCGACCCCGGCAAGCGAGTCGACCACAAGGTCCAGCGCCAGGTCGATCCGTTCATCATCTACGGCATCGACGCCGCGGGCCAGGCTCTGGAAGACGCCGGTCTGCTCGACATGACGCTCGAGGAAAGCTGGCGCGCCGGCGTCTCGATCGGTTCGGGTATCGGTGGCCTGCCGGGTATCGAGAGCGAGGCGATCGTGCTCCATACCAAGGGCCCGCGTCGCGTTTCGCCACACTTCGTCCACGGCCGCCTGATCAATCTGATCTCGGGCCAGGTCTCGATCAAATACGGTCTGCGCGGTCCGAATCATGCGGTCGTTACCGCCTGCTCGACCGGCGCGCACGCGATCGGCGACGCCGCGCGGATGATCGCGATGGACGACGCCGACGTGATGCTCGCGGGCGGCGCGGAGGGCACGGTCTGCCCGCTCGGCATCGCCGGGTTCGCACAGGCCCGCGCGCTGTCGACCAACTTCAACGATTCGCCCGAAAAGGCCTCGCGCCCTTACGACAAGGACCGCGACGGCTTCGTCATGGGCGAGGGCGCCGGCGTGCTGGTGCTCGAGGAGTACGAACATGCTAAGGCGCGCGGCGCGAAGATGTATGCCGAAGTGATCGGCTACGGTCTGTCGGGCGACGCGTACCACGTGACCGCGCCGCATCCGGAAGGCGATGGCGCGTTCCGCTCGATGCAGATGGCGATCAAGAAGTCGGGCCTTAAGCTCGAGGACATCGATTACATCAACGCGCACGGCACCTCGACGCCGCTCGGCGACGAACTCGAACTCGGCGCGGTCCGTCGCCTGTTCGGCGATGCGATCTCGGGTCTGTCGATGTCCTCGACCAAGTCGGCGATCGGCCATCTGCTCGGCGGCGCCGGCGCGGTCGAGAGCATCTTCTGCATCCTCGCGCTGCGCGACCAGATCGTCCCGCCGACGCTGAACCTCGACAATCCGAGCGACAGCTGCGTGGGGGTCGATCTCGTCCCACACGTGGCCAAGAAGCGTGAAGTCCGCGCGGTGCTAAACAATTCGTTCGGCTTCGGCGGCACGAATGCCTCCTTGGTGATGACCAAGGTTCGTTAAGAAGGTTTGTTTCCCCGCGAAGGGTCACCCATCAAAGCAATACTTTGATGGGGCCCAAGGCGGGGGCCCAGACTGGGCTCCCGCCTTCGCGGGAGAACAAGAGGTAGTGATGCGCAAGGTCGGCTGTTTCGGACTCGTCTTAGGCTTGGCGGCAATCGTTGCGCTGTTCCTGGTCGTGCAGGGCTGGGGCGGCGCAGGCCCGGCCCCGCGCACGCTGACCGTGCAGATCGGCGAAGGCAGCACGCTGGCCGGCGCTGCCACCGAACTCGAAAAGGCCGGCGCGATCCCCTCGGCCCGACGCTTCAGCCTGTACGCCCGCGTGTTCGGCTCGGGCGACCCGATCAAGGCCGGCGAATACCGCATCGCGCCACACACCAGCCAGTCCGACATCCTCAAGCTGATGCAAGGCGGCAAGGTCGTCCAGCGCCTCGTCGTCGTCCCCGAAGGCTATCCCTCGGTCCTCGTCCACGACGCGTTGATGAAGGCCGACGGCCTGATCGGCACCGTGCCGGTCCCCGCGGAAGGCTCGATCCTCCCCGACAGCTACGCCTTCCAGGCCGGCGACACCCGCGCATCGGTCGTGGTGCGGATGCAGGCGGCGATGAAGAGCTACCTCGCCACCGCCTGGGCCGCGCGAAAGCCCGGCATCGCCGTGACGACGCCCGAACAGGCAGTCATCCTCGCCTCGATCGTCGAGAAGGAAACCGGCAAGCCCTCCGAACGCCGCACCGTCGCCGCGGTCTACGGCAATCGCCTGCGGGGCGGCATGCCGCTCCAGGCCGACCCCACGGTGATTTACCCGATCACCAAGGGCCGCCCGCTGGGCCGCCGTATCTTGCGGTCGGAACTGCACGCGAAGAACGGCTACAACACCTATGCCGAAGCCGGCCTGCCGGTCGGTCCGATCGCCAACCCCGGCCGCGCCTCGATCGACGCGGTGCTCGATCCGGCGCAGACCCAGGCGCTCTATTTCGTAGCGGACGGCACCGGCGGCCACGTGTTCGCGAACACGCTGGCCGAACACAACGCCAACGTGAAGAAATGGTACGCCATCCGCAAAGCCCGCGGCGAAATGTAATCCTCCCCGGAACGGGGAGGGGGACCATCCGCAGGATGGTGGAGGGGGCTCACCGCGAGCGTACCAGCAGTCGCGACTAGGCCAGGCGGTACACTCGTGGCGCTCCCCCTCCACCCCGCCGCTGCGCGTCGCGGTCCCCCTCCCCGTGCCGGGGAGGAATTACCCCCGCAGCGCGTTAGCCGCGCGCGCCTTGATCTCGATCTCCGCCATCGTCCCGCCGGTCACCCAGCTTCCGCCCACACACAACACTGGCTTGAACGCCAGCCACTCGGGCGCACTCGCTTCGGTGATTCCGCCGGTCGGGCAGAAGCTGCACTGGTAGAACGGCGCGGCGAGAGCCTTGAGCGCCTTCAACCCGCCATTCGCCTCGGCCGGGAAGAACTTGAAGTGCGTCAGCCCCAGGTCGAGTCCGGTCATGATATCCGCCGCATTGGCGATCCCCGGCAGGAACGGAATGCCGCTCTCGATGATCGGCATAGCGAGGCGTTCGGTCAGCCCCGGCGACACGATGAACTCCGCCCCCGCATCGCGGACCTGCGCGAACTGCTGCGTGTTGACGACGGTGCCTGCGCCAACGATCGCGCCCGGCACCTTCTTCATCTCGGCGATCGCCTCCAGTGCGGCGCCGGTGCGCAACGTCACTTCCAGCACGCGCAAGCCGCCGGCGACGAGCGCCTCGGCGAGCGGACGAGCGAGCGCCGCGTCCTCGATCACCAGCACCGGGATGACGGCGCTGGTCTGCATGATGTCTGCGATAGTTGCGTTCATTGGGTATGTTCCTGTGCGAAGGCGGCCGCGGCGCCGAACAGGCCGGGCTGGGGATGGGTGATCAGCTTGACGGGCATTGCCGCCATCATGCCCTGGAAGCGACCCTTGGCGACGAAGCGCTGGTCGAAGCCCGAGCGAATGAGCCGATCCTTGATCCGGAAGCCGAGCCCGCCTGCGATCACGACTGCCTTGGCGCCCTGTGCCAGCGCAAGATCGCCCGCGACCGCGCCGAGTGCTAGACAGAACCGGTCGAGCGCGGCGAGCGCGATCGAATCGGTACCGTCGATCGCTTCGGTCCAGATCGTCTTGTCGTCATGGCTTGGCACAGCGCGGCCCTCCAGTGCGGCAAGCGTCTCGTAGATCGCGACGATGCCGGGTCCAGCAACGACGCGCTCGGCCGAGACGCGCGTGAAGGTTTTCCGCAGCCGTTTGAGCAACGCATCCTCGATCCCATCGAGCGGCGCGAAGTCCATATGCCCGCCCTCGGTCTCAAGGACCTGATAGCCGTCTTTGCGCCGCAACAACTGCGCGACGCCGAGCCCGGTGCCAGGGCCGCAGATCGTCGTGATGCCCTCGGACGGCAGCGGCGTATCGGGGCCGCAGAGATGGATGAAATCGCTGCTCGGCACCTGCGCGACGGCATGGCCGACCGCGCCGAAATCGTTGACGACCACCCATTGGTCGGCCTTCAGTCGCTCGGTGATCAGCGACTTGCGGATGATCCACGGGTTGTTGGTCAGCCGGATGACATCGTTCGCGACCGGCGACGCGACCGCGATCGCCAGCGCGCGGGGCAGGGGGCGACCGAGGCCTGCCTCGAACGCCTGGTACGCGGTCTGGAGCGACGCGTGGTCTGCGGTCTTCAGCGTCGCCGGCTCGCCAAGCGACACGACGCGCCCGTTCTCGACCTCGGCGATCGCGAAGCGGGCGTGCGTTCCGCCGATATCTGCCGCTACGATTTCCATGTCGTCCTCCGTCTATTATTATTGTCCCCCGTCATCCCAGCGAAAGCTGGGATCTCAAGCCGCACACTCCGTCCCCGTGGAGCGAGGTCCCGGCTTTCGCCGGGATGACGGAGGTGTGGCCGCGGCAACGGCGGTTCGTGTGACGTTCTAAAGCCCAGCGCCCGCCAGCATCGCCGACGCACCCTTCTCGGCCTCGTCGGCAAGCCCTCGGAACATCCCGAACAGCTCGCGACCCATGCCGCTGACTGGCGGCGGTATCGCGACCATCTCGCGCGTCGCCCACACATCCGCGTCGACCAACGCCTCGAGTGTGCCATTCACCGCGTCCACCCGGATCATGTCGCCATCGCGAATCAACCCGATCGCACCATCGAGCAGCGCCTCCGGCGAGCAGTGGATCGCGCACGGCACTTTCCCGCTCGCGCCCGACATCCGGCCATCGGTGACCAGCGCCACCTTGAACCCGCGATTCTGCAACACTCCCAGCGGCGGCGTCAGCTTGTGCAACTCGGGCATGCCGTTGGCGCGCGGCCCCTGGAAGCGGACGACGACGACGACGTCCTTCTCCAGTTCGCCGCGCTTGAACGCCTCGATCACGTCAAGCTGGTCGTCGAACACCATTGCAGGCGCCTCGACGATCCAGCGCTCGCGCTCGACCGCGGACACCTTGATGCACGCCCGGCCGATATTGCCCGCGAGAATCCGCATGCCGCCATCCGGCGAGAACGGCGCGGTCGCAGGACGGAGGATCGTCTCGTCGCCGCTGTCCGGCGTATCGCGCCAGCCGAGCGTATCGCCCTCGACGACCGCGGTCTTCGCATAGGCCGAAAGATCCTCGCCGCCGATCGTCATGATGTCGCCGTGCAGCAGGCCTTCGCCAAGCAGCTCGCGGATCACATAGGGCATGCCGCCGGCTGCCTCGAACGCATTCACGTCGGCCGAGCCGTTGGGATACACGCGCGCGATCAGCGGGACCACGCAGGAAAGGCGATCGAAATCCTCCCAGTCGATGATGATCCCCGCGGCGCGCGCGATCGCCGGAACGTGGAGCAGATGATTGGTCGAGCCGCCGGTCGCGAGCAGGCCGACCGCGGCATTCACGATCGCCTTCTCGTCGACGCAATGCCCGAGCGGCCGATACGAATCGCCGCGCGCGCCGATCTTCGCCAGCCGGTGCACCGCCGCCCGCGTCAGTTCCTGGCGCAGCTTGGTACCCGGATTGACGAACGCCGCGCCCGGCATGTGGAGACCCATGACCTCCATCATCATCTGGTTGGTGTTCGCCGTGCCGTAGAAGGTGCACGTGCCCTTCGAATGATACGCGCCGATCTCGGCTTCGAGCAGTTCGTCGCGCCCGACGAGCCCTTCCGCGAATTTCTCGCGGACAGCTGCCTTGGCCTTGTTGGGCAAGCCGGTCGGCATCGGCCCGCCGGGGATCAGCACCATCGGCAGATGCCCAAAGCGCAGCGCGCCCATCAGCAGACCCGGCACGATCTTGTCGCAGATGCCGAGCAGCGCCGCGCCTTCGAACGTTCCGTGCGACAAGGCAATCGCGGTGCTCAGCGCGATCGTATCGCGGCTGAACAGCGACAGCTCCATGCCCGGATACCCTTGCGTCACGCCGTCGCACATCGCTGGCACGCCGCCCGCGACCTGTGCGGTCGCACCCGCTTCGCGCGCCCAGATCTTCATCAGTTCCGGGTAGCGATAATAGACGGCGTGTGCCGACAGCATGTCGTTATACGCGGTAACGATACCGATGTTCATGCCGGCATCGGCCTTCATCGCGTCGCGGTCTTCCTCGGTCCCGGCATAGGCGTGCGCGAGGTTCGCGCAGCCCAGACCTGGACGTCGGACCTGCGCCGCCGCCTCGCGCTCGATCAGCGCGAGGTAGGCGGCACGGCTTTCGCGCGAGCGCTCGATGATCCGGTCGGTCACCGCGGAGACGACGGCGTTGAGCATCGTCACGGCGCCCAGTGCACGTCGACCGGCAGCTCGACCTCGGCCAGCACGCGGCCGATCGGGTAGGACGACGACGGCCCCTGTTCGATCGCCTGCTCGAGCACCTTCTTCTTCGCGTCGCCGGTGATCATGATCATCAGCGCCTTCGACGAAGCGATCGCCGCAGCCGACAACGTCACGCGCGCCAGCGGAGCCTCGGGTGGCAACGGATCGGGCATCACGCCGAGCGCACGGCGCTCCTTGGGACCGCTCAGCGCCTCGTCGTAATCGGGGCCTGGGAAGATCGATGCGGTATGCCCGTCGCCGCCCATGCCGAGCAGGCAGAAGTCGAGCGGCCAGTGCAGGTCCTGCATCAGCGCATCCGCAGAACGCCCGGCAGCCTTGTAGTCCGGCATCGCCTCGGGAACGATCGGCTTCACGCGCGCGCCCTTGGGAAGGAAGATCTTCGCCAGCGCCGTCACGTTGGACAGCGGATCGCCAAGCTTCACGATCCGCTCGTCGCCGGGGATGATCGTGACCTTCTTCCAGTCGAGCTTCGCCTGGGCGAGCTTCTCATACGCGGCGAACGGCGTCTTGCCGCCCGCCAGCGCGATCACCGCCGAGCCGCGCGCGTCGAGTGCGCTCTCGATGACGAACTGGATATCGCCCGCGACCGCGTTGGCGAGCTCACCCGCATCGTCATATTCCCACCATTCGATTTCGGTCATAAACTTGAACTCACTCAGAAAATTGCTGTCAAAAATGCCGTTCGTGCCGAGCAGGGATCGAGCGAAGTCGAGATCCCGTATCGAGGTACAATGCCACAAACGGGCCGATCCCTCGATACGCCTTCTCGACTTCGCTCGAAGGCTACTCGGGACGAACGGAAGAAACCAAACTCAGTCGTCCTGCCAAGTCACGCCGTCGCGTTCGGTCAGCGCGATCGCCGCGGATGGACCCCAGCTACCCGAGGCATAGCTCTTGGGCTTCATCGCGTTGGCCTTCCAGCCCTCGCGGATCGCGTCGATCCAGGTCCATTGCGCCTCGACCTCGTCACGGCGCACGAACAAGGTCTGGTCGCCCTCGATCAGGTCGAGCAGCAGACGTTCATACGCGATCCGCCGACGCGAACCCGCGAACTCGGCATCCAGGCTCAGGTTCAGCGGCACTTCGCGCAGGCGGACGCCCTCGCGATCGAGCCCCGGCTCCTTCGCCATCACCAGCAGCTGGACATACTCCTCCGGCTGGAGGCGGATGATCAGCATGTTGGGCTGCAACAGCCCGCCACGACCCGCGAACATCGAATGCGGCACCGCCTTGAACTGGATCGCGATCTCGCTCTGGCGCGTCGCCATGCGCTTGCCGGTGCGCAGGTAGAACGGCACGCCCTGCCAGCGCCAGTTGTCGACATGCGCCTTGATCGCGACAAACGTCTCGGTGGTTGATGGCTTGCCCAGTTCGTCGGAGTAGCTCTTGACGATCTTCCCCTTTACCGCGCCGTCGCCGTACTGGCCGGTGACGGTAACGTGCGGCACTTCCTCGGGCTTGATCAGCCGCAACGATCGGAAAACCTTCGACTTCTCGTCGCGGACGTCGGTGCCCTCGAACCGCGCCGGTGGCTCCATTGCGATCAGCGCGAGCAGCTGGAGCATGTGGTTCGCGACCATGTCGCGCAGCGCGCCCGCGGTCTCGTAATAGCCGGCGCGCTCTTCGAGCCCGACTGTCTCGGAGATCGTGATCTGGACGTTGTCGATGCCTTGCGCGTTCCACACCGGCTCGAAGAACGAGTTGCCGAAGCGCAGCGCGAGGATGTTCTGGACAGTTTCCTTGCCGAGATAATGATCGATCCGGTAGGTCCGCTCCTCGGGGAAAGCCTTCGCCACCGCATCGTTGATCTCGCGGCTCGTCTCCAGGTCGTAGCCGAGTGGCTTCTCCAGCCCGACGCGCACGGTCTCGCCAGCAAGCCCAACCTTGTGCAGCCCCTCGATCGCGGCTTCGAACAACGAGGGAGCGGTCGACAGATAGATCGCCAGACCGCCCGAGATATCGCCGATCTTGTCCGCTAGCGGCTGGAAGCTCGCCGGATCCGACAGGTCGGTCGGCTGATAGAAGATCCGGTCGAGGAACGTCCCGATCGCGCTTTCGTCCTTGCGGTCCTCGGGCAGGAACTCGTCGAGCGCCTTCTTGGCGAACTTGCGGTAATCCTCGTCGTCATGCTCGTGACGCGCGGCGCCGGTGATCGTCAGTTCCTCGGGCAGCAACCCGTCGGCGTGCAGGCCATAGAGCGACGGCAGCAGCATGCGCTGTGCGAGATCGCCGGTCGCGCCGAACAGGAGCAGCTTGGCTACGGGATTACGGTGCATGAAAGCTCCTGGATTTGCCGATGGGCCGGGCGAAGAACGCCGGTCCTAGAAAACGAGGCCGGCTACGGGATCGACCCCGGCCATGATGTTGAGGTTCTGGACCGCGGCACCGCCGGCACCCTTGCCGAGATTGTCGAGCGTCGCGACCAGCCGCGCATGGCCGACCGCGTCGTTGCCGCAGACCCGCAGCGTCAGCCGATCGGTCCCTGCGTTCTCCTCGATATCGACCGAGCCGATATCGCCGGGCGCGACCGAGACGAGCTTCGAGCCATCGAATGCGGCGCGCAGTACGTCTTCGATCGCCGCGAGCGTGGGGCGGCCAGGCAGGGCGTGGAGGTGCAACGGCACTTCGACGACCATGCCGCGGTAGGTGTTCGCCACGGCGGGCGCGAAGATCGGCGCATGGGTAAGGCCAGCGTGCTGCGTCATCTCGGCGATATGCTTGTGCGCGAGGCCTAGCGCGTAGGCGCGGAAGGCCGTCGCCGGCTCGCCATTCTCGAACGCCGCGATCATCGCCTTGCCACCGCCCGAGTAACCAGAGGTCGCATTGACGCTCAGCGGGAGATCGGCGGGGATAAGACCGGCAGCTACGAGAGGCGCGACGAGCGCGAGGAAACCAGTGGGATAGCAGCCGGGGTTCGAAACGCGCATCGCGGTCGCGACCTTCTCGGCCTGGCCCGGCAACTCGGGGAAGCCGTAGGTCCAGCCGGCAGCGACGCGGTGTGCGCTCGATGCGTCGATCACACGCGTGCGCGCATTGTCGATCAGCGTGACTGCTTCGCGCGACGCCTCGTCCGGCAGACAGAGGATGACGAAATCGGCATCGTTCAGCGCCTCGCGCCGTGCCGCCGGATCCTTGCGCCGGTCCTCGGCCAGCAACGCCAGCGTGATGTCGGTCCGTCCGGCAAGCCGGTCGCGGATTTCGAGCCCGGTGGTGCCGATTGCGCCATCGATGAAGACCGTAGTCATGCCGCGTCCGTCGTCGAAAGGTCGAGCGCAGCGGCCTCGACATAGCCGACCAACCCGCTTGGACGCGCAACGCCCCATGCGGAAACGCCGGCAATCTCCAGCACTTCGAAACTGTCGCCAGGGTTGAGGTCGACCATCGTATCGCTCGCTTCGTCTCGTCCGCTGCGCAACAAAACTGTGCGCGCGACGGGCCGTATCATCGGCACGGCATAGTGTGGAGCGAATACGTATTCGGCGAGGCGAATATCGGCGATATCGCGGCGAACCGCGTGGGTACGCGGGTCGAGTTCGACGGAGCGGCCCGTCAGCGAAAAGCTCGTACGGGCCTGGTCGTCGAATGGCTCAAGCGTGAGCGGCTGCGCGCCCGTTGGAACCAGCAGGGGCGGGGCCGTCGCCGATGAATTGCCCGAACTCTTCAAGAAAATCTGCCCCTTCGGTCGTGCGCGCGACGAAGATGTTGCGCTTGTCGCTATCGTCGCGTTGCCGGCGCAGATAGCCGAGGGCACCCAGTCTGTTCAAGGCGCGCGTGACGACCGGCTTCGATACGTTCAGCGCACGGGCTAGGCCGCGCACCGTATGCGGTCCCGGTTTGAGATAAACGAGCAGAAGAAGAGCCATCTGACGATTGGTCAGATCGGGTTCGCCCGAGCGGACATAGTCCACCAGAGCGGTCATCCAGGTCGATAAGGTATTGGCTGCCATTGATGCCACAGCGTTGATCCGCCATCCGAATTTATATGCACGATACCCACTGATGAGCGTCATTACGGGTTCACAACGCCGCCCGGACGTCATGTTTCCGTAGCTTTGCGATTGGTTTGCGATATGCGGAGCCAGCGCCGCGGTCGATCGCCCGGTTGATCGAAACCGCGACGTCGCCTATGTGCGCGCCTTCGCAAAAGTTCCGGGGTTTTCCGCGCAATGTTCGCCTTTCTGCTCGTCATCCACGCGATCATCGCGGCCGCCCTCGTCACGGTGATCCTTATGCAGCGCTCGGAAGGCGGCGGTCTGGGTATGGGCGGCAGTCCGTCGGGCCTGATGTCGGCGCGCGGCGCGGCCGATTTCCTGACCCGCGCGACCGGCGTTCTCGCGACGATGTTCGTGCTGTTCTCGATCCTGCTCGCAGTCCTTGCGGCGAATCACCGGACGACCACGATCGATACGTCGCTAGCGCGCACCCCGGCGGCGGCAACGGCCGTTCCGACCGCGCAGCCGAAGGGTGACGCGGCACCGTTCGCCGGTGGCGCCGAGAATGCCGGTGTACCAGCCGGCACGACCAAGCCGGCCGACAACGGCGTGGTCCCGCTAGCCAACTAAATACTCCATTCGCCGATAAAAGGCCCCTGCGTGATCCGCGGGGCTCTTGTCGTTCGTCCCCAACACACGCTACGAGACTCTTCCCATGGCTCGGTACATTTTCATCACCGGGGGCGTGGTTTCGTCGCTCGGTAAAGGTCTCATGGCGGCATCGCTTGCCGCTCTCCTTCAGGCACGCGGGTACACCGTCAGGATTCGGAAGTTCGATCCGTATCTTAACGTCGATCCCGGCACGATGTCGCCGTATCAGCACGGCGAGGTCTACGTCACCGACGACGGCGCCGAGACCGATCTCGACCTCGGCCATTACGAGCGCTTCACCGGCGTTCCCTCGCGCCAGTCGGACAATGTGACGAGCGGTCGCATCTATCAGCAGATCATCACGCGTGAACGTCGCGGCGATTACCTTGGCGCGACCGTGCAGGTCATCCCGCACGTCACCGACGCGATCAAGGCGTTCGCGCGTGCCGAGACCGACGATATCGACTTCGTCCTCTGCGAGATCGGCGGCACCGTCGGCGATATCGAATCACTCCCGTTCATCGAGGCGATTCGCCAGCTCAAGAACGAGGAAGGTCGCGGCAACGCGATCAGCATCCACGTGACCTTGGTGCCGTACATCGCCGCCGCCGGCGAGCTGAAGACCAAGCCGACTCAGCATTCGGTCCGCGAACTCGCCGCACTCGGCGTGCAGCCTGACGTGCTGGTGTGCCGCTGCGAACATCCGCTGCCGCCGTCGGAGCGCGCCAAGATCGCGCTGTTCTGCAACGTTCCCGCCAGCGCGGTCATTCCCGCGCTCGACGCGAAGAGCATCTACGCGGTGCCGCTCCAGTATCACGGCGAAGGCCTCGACATCGAAGTGCTCCGCGCGTTCGGGATCGAGCCCGCCGACGCGCCCGATCTGTCGCGCTGGACCGAGATCATGGACCGCCTGACCAATCCGCAAGGCGAAGTCACGATCGGCGTGGTCGGCAAATATGTCGGGCTTCAGGACGCGTACAAGTCGCTCAACGAGGCGCTGGTCCACGGCGGCATCGCGAATCGCGTGAAGGTCAACGTCCGCTGGATCGACGCGGAGCTGTTCGAGAACGCCGAGAGCGACATCGCCGGCCAGCTCGAGCCGTGCGACGCGATCCTCGTCCCCGGCGCGTTCGGCGAGCGTGGCGCGGAGGGCAAGATCGCCTCCGTCAAATTCGCGCGTGAGCGGAAAATTCCGTATTTCGGGATCTGCTTCGGGATGCAGATGGCCTGCGTCGAGGGCGCGCGCGATCTCGCCGGCATCCCCAATGCGTCGTCGACCGAGTTCGGCCCGACCGACGAACCGGTGGTCGGCATGATCACCGAATGGATGGGCCGCGAAGGGCTCGAAACGCGTGCGGCCGAAGGCGACATGGGCGGCACGATGCGGCTCGGCGCGTATGACGCGAAGCTCGACGGCAACAGCGTCGTGGCGTCGATCTACGGCGGGACCGAGATTTCGGAGCGTCATCGTCATCGCTACGAGGTCAACACCGGCTACAAGGAGGCCTTGGAACAAGGCGGCCTCGTCTTCTCTGGCATGTCCCCGGACGGCACGCTGCCAGAGATCGTCGAACGCCCCGACCACCCCTGGTTCGTCGGCGTCCAGTTCCACCCCGAACTGAAGTCGAAGCCGTTCGACCCGCATCCGCTGTTCGCAAGCTTCATCGAAGCCGCGGTCAAGCAGAGTCGCTTGGTCTAATTACCTCGCAATCCTCCCCCTGGCGGGGGAGGATCAGATCGAGCGCCAGAGTAGCTGGCAATTCGCCCGAGCCGGGCTCGTTCCTGCGTCCACGACCCCGCACAACCGAAAGCCGTGAGTTCGCGGAACCGTGGACCCCGGAACCAGTCCGGGGTGAAGGATCACTCTTGGCATCGTCCAGCCAAAACCTGAACCGCGAGCGCCGCGAAGCCCGGCTTTCTTCCCCCCAAGACAAGCCCGCATTGAACATCCCCCGAATTACTAGACTTTACGCGCAAAGGTTCAGGGGAAAAGATTCATGTCGCTTACGCTTGCGCTGCTGCTGGCCGGTCAGGTCGCCACCGTTTCAACACCGTCCGACCAGTCGACCGTTCCGCAGGCGCCCGCTGACGACCAGGCGAGCGGACAGGCCAGTGGCCGCCTCGGCAACCAGCAGCAGGGCGGAGGCGGCGATATCGTCGTTACCGCACGCCGCCGCGCCGAGACGATCCAGACCGTCCCCATCGCGATGTCGGTAATCGGCGGCACCGCGCTCGCCGAGACCGGCGCGTACAACGTCAGCCGCCTGACGCAACTTCAGCCGACGCTGCAATTCTATTCGACCAACCCGCGCAACTCCGCCGCGAACATCCGCGGGCTGGGCGCGCCGTTCGGCCTGACCAACGATGGGATCGAGCAGGGCGTCGGCATCTATGTCGACCAGGTTTATTACAGCCGGATCGCCTCGGCGACGTTCGACTTCACCGATACCGAGCGGATCGAAGTCCTCCGCGGACCGCAGGGCACGCTCTACGGCAAGAACACCACGGCCGGCGCGATCAACATCACGACCCGCAAGCCCAGCTTCACGCCCGAGGCACGGATCGAACTGACCACGGGCAACTATCAGTTCATCCAGGCCAAGGCCTCGGTGTCCGGCCCATTGATACCCGACAAGCTGGCGATCCGGCTGTCGGCTGCAATTACAGAGCGCGACGGCACGATCCACAACGTCGCGACCGGCAAGGATCTCAACGCGCAGGACAATAAGAGCATCCGCGGTCAGCTCTACTGGAAGCCGACCGATACGCTCGATCTCGCCTTGTCGGGCGACTACGGCCAGCAGAACCCGAATTGCTGCGTGCAATATTACGCGCGCACCGGCGCGACACAGCGGCCGCTTACCCGGCAATATGCCGCACTCGCCGCCGCGCAGGGCTATGTCGTGCCGTCGACCAACGCGTTCGACCGGGTGACCGACGTCGATACGCCGTTGCGCGCGAAGCAGGAACTGGGCGGCGTGTCGCTGCTCGGCAATCTGGATTTGGGCGCGTCGACGATCACCTCGGTCAGCGCATGGCGGTTCTGGAACTGGGATCCGTCGAACGATCGCGATTTCATCGGCCTGCCGATCACTACCGTCTCCGCCAATCCGTCGCAGCAGACCCAGTATAGCCAGGAGCTGCGGATCGCGTCGAACGGCAAGCACACGCTAGATTATGTGCTCGGCGCGTTCTATTTCTACCAGACGATCGATACGCAGGGCCTTCAGGTGCAGGGACCGGCGGCGAGCCGCTTCCTGCTCAATCCTGGCGCCAGCGTAGCGCCTGGTGCCAGCGGCTGCGCAACCGCCACGACGGCAGCCTGCAACCCGGCAGCGTTGAACGGGCTGACCTCGCGCAACACGATCGGCTTCACCAACACCAGTGCGGCGCTGTTCGGCAAGTTGACTTGGAACGTCAGCGACCGGTTCCAGATCTCGCCCGGCCTGCGTTTGAACTACGACAAGAAGAAGGGCGACTATGTCTCGGTCGTCACCAACGGCACAGGCACCGCGCTGACCGCGGATCAGCGCGGGGTGCTTGCGCCGCAGAGTTACCAGCCCGATTTCAACAATTGGAACCTGTCGGGGGATATCACGGCCGCCTACACCGTGACGTCCGACATCCACGCCTATGCGACCTATGCGCGCAGCTACAAGTCGGGCGGCATCAACCTGTCGGGCCTGCCACTCGATGGCAGCAACAATCCGATCCTGTCGGCCGCCACGGTGAAGCCCGAAAAGGTGAACCACTTCGAATTGGGGCTGAAGACCCAGTTCCTAAACCGCCGGGTCACCCTGAATCTGGCCGGCTTCTGGACCGAGATCAGCGATTACCAGGCGACCGTCACCAACGGCCAGCTCGGCGTGTTGCGCGGCTATCTCGCCAATGCCGGCAAGGTTCGGACTCGCGGTCTCGAATTCGACTCGGCGTTCCGTCCCACCGATCGGTTCAGTTTCTACGCGAACGGCGCGTATACCGACGCGAAATACGTCAAGTTCGTCGATGCGCCGTGCCCGCCCGAACTGTCCGGCGGCACCACCGCGACCGCCGGCCAGACGCCGAGCGCAGCCGGTACGGCCGGCGGGATCAGCCCGCAGAATTGCGATATCTCCGGCCAGCGCCTGCCCGGCGTGTCGAAATGGGCGTTCTCCTACGGTGCGGAATACGACCTGCCGGCGACGATCGGCGGGCTCGATGGCCAAGTCTATCTCGGCTATGATGGCAGCTATCGGTCGACCTTCTCGTCCAATCCGTCGCGCTCGGCCTATACCGATATCAACGGCTACGCGCTCAGCAACTTCCGCCTCGGGTTCAAGGCAAAGGACAGCTGGAACGTGTTCGGCTGGCTCCGCAACGCGTTCGACGAGAAGTATTACGAGGTGCTTGCGCTCCAGTCGGGCAGCACGGGCCTCGTCGTCGGTCAGCCCGGTGATCCGCGCACCTATGGCCTGACCGTCTCGCGGTCGTTCTAAGCATTACTTGCGGGGCGTCACCCTCCTTGGTCGTCACGGGGCGTTCAGGTTTAACGTCCTATACGACGGAATACGATCCGGAGAGACATCGCAGTCGGAAGCTCCCGATGTCTCTCCGGTTCGGAGCGATCGACGGCCCTAAGCTGTATCGACGCGCGTCCGGCGCCATCCCCTTGCACGCAGCCCCCTCGAAGCGCAGTCTGTTGATCTAAAGCAATCGACCCAGGCCAATCTGGCTCGACCAACAAGGGTGGCGGCATGTTCTTCGTACGACAGGGGCCCTTGTGGTTCCGGCTGACCACGGGCGCCCTTGTCGCCTGGGCGCTCATCGGTTGTTTCATGTGCCTGCAACAGGTGCGGCTCGGTGCCGACGCCATGGGGAGGGCGAGTGCCTATGACCGGGCGCTCTACGCGGCATTGCCCAGCTGGTACGATCCGCTGTTCGCCGTCGCGGTACTGGCCGGGCTGGTTGGCGCTGTGCTGCTGTTCATGCGCCGTGCCAGCGCCCGTCCGTTCCTGATCGCATCGCTGGGTGCCACGATCGTGCAGTTCGGCTGGCTGCTCGCGTCGACCGACATCGTCGCGCGCAAGGGTGCCAGCGAGACGCTCGGTTTCCCCTTGGTCATCGTCCGATCGCTGTATTCACGCTGTGGCTCGTCGGCCATGCCCGGCACAAGGGCTGGGCGGTTTGAACCGGGCAAGGCTGCGAAGACTGGGCGAGCCGGGGGTCGCGCGCTAGAACACGCGCATGTCCACGACCTATACCCTCGACACCGCGACGAGTCGCGCCAACCCGACGCCCGCGCCGCTCAAGCGCCTGACGATCCCCGCGATCCGCCGCCAGAAGGGCAAGACGCCGCTCGTCATGCTCACCGCCTACACCGTGAGGGCGGCGCAACTGCTCGATCCGCACTGCGACATGCTGCTGGTCGGCGACAGCCTCGGGCAGGTGATCTACGGCCTGCCATCGACCGTACCCGTCACGCTGGAAATGATGGCAGCGCACGGCGCCGCGGTGGTGCGGGGCAGCTATCACGCCGTCGTCGTGATCGACATGCCGTTCGGCAGCTACGAAGCCTCGCCCGAAAAGGCGTTCGAGAGTGCGGCGTTCCTGCTCAAGCAGACCGGCGCAGCGGCGGTGAAGCTCGAGGGCGGCACCGCGATGGCGTCGACCGTCAAGTTCCTGACAGAGCGCGGCATTCCGGTGATGGGCCATGTCGGCCTGACTCCACAGGCGGTCAATGTCCTCGGCGGCTACGGCGCTCGCGGTCGAACGCCAGAGGAGGCGGCCAAGATCGTCGCCGACGCGCAGAGCATCGCTGAGGCTGGCGCGTTCTCACTGGTGATCGAAGGCGTGATCGAGCCAATCGCGATCGAGATCACCAACTCGATCGCCTGCCCGACAATCGGCATCGGTGCATCGGCGCAGTGCGACGGACAGGTGCTGGTGACCGAGGACATGCTAGGGATGTTCGACCGGACCGCGAAGTTCGTGAAGCGGTTCGCCGACATCGCCGACACGATTGCCTCCGCGACGCAGACCTATGCGGACGACGTCCGATCGCGCGCGTTTCCCGGCGCGGAGCAGGTCTACGCGCCCAAGGATTGATCCGCTTCCGTTTCGGTTCCGGCGCGGCTAAGGTCCGCGCCGCCCACCCCCTCACTATTCCCGGAGCATTCCTTGGCCCTCCCGCCGAAAACCGATCAAGCATTCCTGCGTGAGGTCGACGAAGAACTGCGACGCGATCAGCTCGCCGGGTTCTGGACGAACTGGGGCATCTGGGTCGGGGGCGCCATCGTCGCGGCACTCGCCGCACTCGCCGGTTTCCTCTACTGGCAACATCACAATGGCGAGGCCGCAGGTGTCGAGGGCGAGCAGCTCCAGGCCGCCTACGACTCGCTCGGCGCGAATAACGCCGCAGCCGCTGCAAAGCCGCTCGCCGAACTCGCCAAGTCGAACCGCGACGGCTACCGCGCGCTCGCGCTGTTCACGCAGGCCGACGTCCTTCTCCAGAAGGACGACCTCAAGGGCGCCGCGGCCAAGCTCGGCGCCATTGCGGCGGATACGTCGCTGGCAAAGCCGTTCCGTGATCTCGCGCTGGTTCGCCAGACGTCGGCCGAGTTCGATACGCTGAAGCCGCAAGTCGTCGTCGAGCGGCTTCGTCCGCTGGCAGTGCCCGGTGGTCCGTGGCTCGGTAGCGCGGGCGAGATGGTCGCGATCTCCTATCTCCGCATGAACCAGCGCCAGCAGGCGGGAACGCTGTTCGGCCAGATTGCGCGCGATACCGGCGTGCCCGAGACGATCCGTCAACGCGCGGTTCAGATGGCCGGCGTACTGGGTGTGGACGCTGTTGCCAGCACGGGCGCTACTGCCAGGGTGATCACTCCGGCTGCATCAAACGAGGATACCAAGGCGCAATGATGAAGACATATCGGGTGACGGTGGCCGTTGCCGCGCTCATGGCGCTGAGCGGTTGCGGGATCTTCAAGGGCAGTGTGAAGAAGACGCCCACCGTCGGTGACCGTGTGTCGATCCTCGTTTCCGAAAACGAGGTCGAGACGGACAAGACGATCGCCGACGTCCAGGTCCTGCTGCCGGCCCCCGCGGTCAACGACGCCTGGGCCCAACCCGGCGGCAACCCCGCCAAGTCGATGGGCCAGCTCGCGCTTGGCGAACAGCCAAAGCGCGCGTGGCAGGCTTCGATCAACGGTGGGTCGAACCGCGAGCGGCTCGGCGCCGCGCCGGTCGTCGCCGACAACAAGCTGTTCGTGACCGACGTCACCGCGACGATCCACGCATTCACCGCCGACACCGGCGCACCGTTGTGGACCGCGGGTATCACCGAGGGCAAGCTTAACAAGGCTGCGCGGTTTGGCGGCGGCGTCAGCTATGACGACGGCAAGCTCTACGCCACCGATGGCGTCGGCGATGTCGTCGCGATGAACGCCGCCGACGGCGCGATCCTGTGGCGCGCCAAGCCGGGTGCACCGCTCCGCGGTTCGCCGACTGTGGCCAACGGCGCTGTCTATGTCCTGACGCAGGACAACCAGGTCTTTTCGCTCAACCAGGCCGACGGCAAGGTGCAGTGGGTCCAGTCGGGTACGCTCGAAACGCAGGGCGTGTTCGGCGTCGCGGCCCCCGCCGTGAGCCAGGGCACCGTGGTCGCGGGCTTCTCGAGCGGCGAACTCAGCGCGTATCGTTACGAGAACGGTCGTATCCTGTGGCAGGACGCGCTCTCGCGCACCTCGGTCACCACGTCTGTGTCGAGCCTATCGGATATCGATGCGGCTCCGGTCATCGACGGCGGTCGCGTTTATGCGGTCGGGCAGGGTGGTCGCATGGTCGCGCTCGAATTGTCGACCGGTCAGCGGCTGTGGGAGCAGAACTTCGCGGGCATCTCGACGCCGTGGATCGCGGGCGAGTGGCTGTTCGTGGTGACCGACGATGCCAAGCTCGTCTGCTTGTCGCGTTCGAATGGCAAGGCCCGCTGGATCGCTCAGCTGCCGCGCTTCCAGAACGAGAAGAAGCGCAGCAACGCGATTACGTGGTTCGGCCCGATCCTGGCCGGCAACCGTCTCGTCCTGACGAACTCGCGCGGCGAGATCAATTTCGTCTCGCCGACGGACGGTACGGTGAGTTCGACCATCGAGACCAAGGCGCCGTTCTCGCTGCCGCCGATCGTGGCGAACTCGACGCTCTACACGCTCGACCAGAAGGGCAAGGTCACCGCGTACCGGTGATCCAATACCCTCTCCCCATCGGGGATAGGGAAGGGACCCGCCGCTTGCGGTGGGAAGGGTGAGGGGGAGTGAGGCTCGGATCGCTCGCGCCAACTGCCCATCACCCTTCCGTCGCCCAAGGCTCCTCCCTCCCTCTCCCCGAAGGGGCGAGGGACTAGGTGACCTTTGGCGCGACACGCGCTAAGGCCCCCTCATGTCCAAACTCCCCGTGGTCGCGATCGTCGGCCGCCCAAATGTCGGCAAGTCGACTCTTTTCAACCGCCTCGTCGGCAAGAAGCTCGCGCTGGTCGACGACCGGCCCGGCGTCACGCGCGATCGCCGTGAAGGCGACGCATCGTTGATCGGGCTCGAATTCCGCATCATCGACACCGCCGGTTACGAAGACCACGACGCGCAGACGTTGCCCGGCCGCATGCGCCAGCAGACCGAAGCCGCGGTCGAACAAGCCGACGTCGCGTTGTTCCTTTTCGACGCGCGCGCCGGCATCGTGCCACTCGACGAAGAGATCGCGCGCTGGCTCCGCACCGCCGACGTCCCCGTCATCCTCGTCGCCAACAAGGCCGAGGGCCGTGCGGGCGAAGACGGCATCCTCGAATCCTTGGCGCTCGGGTTCGGCGATCCGGTCCAGCTGTCGGCCGAGCACGGCGAAGGCCTGGGCGACCTGTTCGAAGGCCTGCTCCCACTGCTCGAAGGCAAGGAAGAGCCGCCCGAGGAACAGCCGGACAACGAATATGAAGGGCCGCTGAAGCTCGCGATCGTCGGCCGCCCGAACGCCGGCAAGTCGACGCTCGTCAACCGCATCCTTGGCGAAGACCGCATGATCACCGGCCCCGAAGCCGGCATCACCCGCGATTCGATCAGCGTCGATTACGACTGGCACCCGACCGGCGGCGAAGCGCGCAAAGTCCGCCTGATCGACACGGCAGGCATGCGCAAGCGTGCCAAGGTGCAGGACAAGCTCGAGAAGATGTCCGTCGAGGACGCGCTCCATGCGGTCGACTTCGCCGAGGTCGTCGTGCTGCTGCTTGACGCGACGCTGGGATTGGAAGCGCAGGATCTCCGCATCGCCGACAAGGTGCTGCAGGAGGGCCGCGCGCTCGTCATCGCGCTCAACAAATGGGACATCGCCGAGAGTGCGTCGTCGCTGTTCAACGGCGTCAAGCGGGCGCTTGAAGACGGCCTGAGTCAGGTCAAGGGCGTCACCGTGATGACCGTGTCGGGCGCGACCGGCAAGGGCATCGACCAGTTGCTGCAAGCGTGTTTCGACACGCGCGATGCCTGGTCGAAGCGCGTCGGCACCGGCGAACTCAACCGCTGGTTCGAGCGTGCGATCGAGGCGACCCCGCCGCCAGCGCCCGGCGGCAAGCGCATCAAGATGCGCTACGTCACGCAGGTCAAGACGCGTCCGCCCAGCTTCGTCATCTTCGGCACGCGCGTCGATCAGTTACCGGCGAGCTACGAGCGCTATCTGGTCAATTCGATGCGAAAGGACCTGGGCTTCGGCGCGGTCCCGGTGCGCCTGATGTTCCGCGCACCGAAGAATCCGTATGACGACAACGGCAGGGGCGGCGGCGGCGGCAACTAAGGCGGTGATGCCAAGCGTGGTCCGCATCGATGCCAGGGGCATGCGCTGTCCCTGGCCCGCGGTGCGGCTCGCGCGGGCCTTGCGCGACGGTGCCACGACGATCGAGGTATTCGCCGACGATCCGCGTGCGCAGGCGGAATTGACCGTGGTCGCGACCGAGGCCGATGCGGAAATAGAGATCGTTTTGGATGCGATTTACCCTGCCTTCCGGATTACCCGCCGGTAGAACCGCAACGTTGTATTTACTCTAGCTGTATAAATGCAGCCCTGACCTTCATGGCGCGGTTGCCGAACGGGAGAAGGCGACTGTGTCGTTCGAGGGAAGCACCCTGATCAATTGGCCCGCGTTCCTGCAGGCGCGTAGCGAACTGGGCGCAGGGTTCGGCCGCATCCTCGGATATTTTCGCGAGGACGGCGTGAAGTCGGTTGCTGCGATCGAGGCGGCGATGCGCGCGCTCAATGCGGCGGCGATGGTTATCCCGGCGCATACGCTGAAGGGTGAAGCACGGCAGTTCGGGGCGGAGCCGCTCGCCGATCTGGCCGAGGCCATCGAGGTCATCGCGCGCGACTGTGTCGAGATGCAGGATACCCCGGACGAGGCACTGGAGCATATCGTACGGTTGCGGCCGCTGTTCGTCGAGACGCTGACGCTGCTCGAGCGTGAAGCCAATCCGATCGTGGCGCGCAAGCCCGTCGCGGGGGGCGGGTTTGGTCGCCGCGCCGTCCCCACCGGGTTCGGCGAGGAATAAAACCGTCGCCGGACCGGCGGAAAAATAGCGAATAACGCTGATTTCCCTGTCACCCCGCCTTTCAGCTAGATGACAGGGGGATAGGTCAGCCCTTCAGATACGGAGCCGCGCCAGCCTTGGGCGAGTCATGCTCCGAGATCGAGTTGAGCTGGATGTAGTTGTGGATACCCATCCGCGCGATCATCTCGAACTGGCGCTCGAGCGTGTCGACATGCTCTTCCTCGCTGGCGAGGATGCGGGCGAACAGGTCGCGGCTGATGTAATCCTTGACCTCTTCGCAATACGCGATCGCGCCCTTGAGCTGGACGGTGGCCTCGACTTCGAGCGCCAGATCCGACTTCAAGACCTCCTCGACGGTCTCGCCGATGCGGAGGCGGCCGAGCAGCTGGAAGTTCGGCAGGCCGTCGAGGAAAAGGATGCGCTCCGACAGCCAGTCGGCGTGCTTCATCTCGTCGATCGATTCCATCCGCTCGTACTGGGCGAGCTTGTAGACGCCCCAATGCTCGAGCATCCGGTAATGGAGCCAATATTGGTTGACCGCGGTCAGCTCATTCTTGAGCGCCTCGTTCAGGAATTCGATTACTTGGGGGTCGCCGCGCATGGCCATATCTCCGTCACCTCTGACGGTCATGTAGCGGCCTGACACAGATTAGCGCAACCCCCAAAAATGGCGGTTTTCCGGGCTTTTTTAGCTGTTGCGACGCTTATGCAGCGGCGCGTTCCTCGTCGATAATCGCTCGCGCTATCGATGTGCACTGCCCGCATTTGGGTTTTCGGCCCATCGAACGGAAGGCCTGGCACGGTGTCGTGCAACCGCCGCGTGCGCAGTTGCGAACGTCGGATTCTCGTATGGCATTGCAAACGCAGACGACCATGGGACCTCCCTAGCTGTAAGCACGGGATACGGATAATGCGAACCACTCGCAAGCTGTTTTGCGTCTTATTCGCAACTAGTTCGATCGGTTCGTCGTGAACGCCGAACCGCGAATCGGCTGCCACGCGAATCGCGACAGGCTGCGCCACAGCCATTCGAGCGGACCATAGCGGAAGCGATCGAGCCACGGTTTCGACCATAGGAGCATCAGCAGGCAGATCGGCACGACCACGAGATAGAGCTGGGCTCGCGACAGTGCGCCGTACAGCCCGAAGCCGTACCCGTAGAACAGGGTGGTGCAGAGGATTGTCGTGCCGAGATAGTTGGAGAATGCCATTCGGCCTGCTGCCGCGACGCGAGTCGTCAGCCAGCCGCAGGGCCGTGCGAGCAGAATGATCGCTGCGGCGTAGCCCATGATCGTGAGTGGCCGAAGCGGGGTTGCGAGCGCGAGCCACGACAGCGCGACATAGCGCGCGTCGAACCCATGGCCGATGTCGAACGCCGCGATGGCCGCATAGCCGATCCAGCCGACCCCGATCCCAACGACCGCAATCACGGTGTAGCGTCGCCGCGACCATTCCCCCGTCAGGAACCCCGATCGCAGCCCCGCCATGCCGAACAGCATGAAGCCTAGCGTCTCCGGACCAGTGGCGGTGAGGGACGTGATCGATCCAGCTGCGTGCGTCCAACGCCACGCGACCAGATCGCGCCATCCGCCACGTCCGATGGCGAGTTCGCGGGTGACGGAGGCGGGGGAGGGCTGGCCGAATTGATCCGCCAACAGCTGCCAGTTCGTGATTACGCGCGCCGTTGCGTCGGGCCGGTGCGCGGCGCCGTGGAGGTCGAACGTGTAGGCGACGAGCGTCGTCAGCTCGACCGTCTGGAACGCGATGCAGGCGAGCCCGACGCCGATCAGCCAGCGCACCGGCAACCGCGCGAACATGTACGCGATCGCGCCGACCAGCGCGTAGTGCGCGAGGATGTCGCCCCACCACAGCAGGTACAGATGCGCGACGCCGAACACGAACAGCCACGCCATGCGGCGCAGGTGGACGGTCGCGGGGTCATCACCGCTCGCCTCCGCGCGGTCGAGCACCAGCAGCATCGACGCGCCGAACAGGAACGAGAACAACCCGCGCATCTTGCCGTCGATGACGATGAAGGTGGTGGTCCAGGCGATGAGGTTGGGCGTGCTTGGCCAGCCCATCGAGGCGGGGGTCATGTAGGCGAATTCGGGGAAGCCGAACGCAGCGATGTTTGAGGCGAGGATGCCCATGACGGCAACGCCCCGGATGAGGTCGAGCGTCGCGATTCTGGTGGGGGCGGGGGTCATGCGGGGAGAGCGAAGTATAGGAAGTGCAGTCGCTCGCGCGGCGTTTCGTGGGAGCGTCGCATCGCTTGGAATGAGTCGAATTCGACGGCGAGCATGCTGCTGACGGCGACGCCGCGGACGAGGTCGAGCGTGGCGGTTCTGGCGGGGGCAGAGGGCTTGCGGGAAAAGTGAAGTATAGGAAGTGCAGACGCTCGCGCAGCATTTCGGTGAGACCGTCGTACATGCTGGAAGACGGCATGATTGAGCTCGGCGCTGCTGCGGTAGTGGCGGCCTCGGCGGAGGCTGGCCGACACAGGTGGCGCTCGATCTACGCTCGGATCCGGTCGACGCGTCTTGATAGCGCTGTAGGCTTGGAATGCTTCGGTCATGGTTCGACGCTGGCATATCGAGGTGATGTAGGACAGGCCACTTTGAGGGGCATCTAGGCGTCAGATGCCTTGCGGCTTGGTGTGTGGGCCAGCCGGCAGGTCATCTGTTTGACCTGCCATCCCTGCGCAATACTCTGCCGTACCTCGCCTGTTGTCCTTCTCGGCTGTCGCACCCGAAGCCGATCCGCCCCCGTCACCCCAGCGAACGCTGGGGTATCTCTGTTGGCGAGCGCTGCGGCCCGGTGCGGGAGATCTCAGCTTTCGCTGGGATGACGGAGAGGGGGGAGGTCGCCGTGTCCTACTTGAGCTTGATCGCACGACAACTCTCCGCTCCTTGTTCTCCCGCGAAGGCGGGAGCCCAGACTGGGTCCCCGCCTTCGCGGGGAAACATGGTTCGTATTCTTGCCTCACCCAGAAGGGCGACCACCCCGGCGGAGGCCGGGGCCCAATTGGGGGACGATCATGGCTGCGGGCATCGCTTCGTTACTGCGGCTATCCCAATTGGGCCCCGGCCTTCGCCGGGGTGGTTTCTTTCAGGACGGAGCGCTTCGAATTACTCGCTACCGAATCCATCACGCCAGCGCGGCGTCAACCCCCATCAGCTTCGGGAAGAACCCCTCGTGCGCGGTCCGCAGTGTGTCGAGCGCGATGACGTCGTCGCGGTCGGGGCGTTCGAAGATCAGGCGCTTGCCGCCGGTGCGACCCAAGGGTTCGGCCTCGACGTCGGCGGCATGCGCGGCGCCGAGGAAGTCGAGCAGCGAATGGTCGTCGACCGTCACGATATAGAGCCCCTGGTCCTCGGCGAAGAACGAGCGCGCGCAGTCGAACGGCTGCTTCCGGTCGATCATCGCGCCGATCCCGCCGGCGAGCGCCATCTCGGCGAGCGTCACGGCGATGCCGCCGTCGGAGACGTCATGTACCGCGGTCAGCTGGCCCAGCGCGATCGCTTCGCGGATCAGGTCGCCGACGCGGCGTTCGGCGGCGAGATCGACCGGTGGCGGCGGGCCGGCGTCGAGCTGTTCGCGGCCGTGGCATTCGCGTAGCCAGAGCGACTGGCCGAGATGGCCGCCGCGCGTGCCGACCGCGAGGATGATGTCGCCCGAGCCCTTGAACGCGATCGTCGCATTCTTCTGCCAATCCGCCAGCAACCCGATCGCGCCGATCGCCGGCGTCGGCAGGATCGCCGAGCCACCGCCGGTCGCCTTCGATTCATTGTAGAGCGAGACGTTGCCCGAGACGATCGGGAAGTCGAGCGCGATGCAGGCGTCGCTCATGCCTTCGAGGCAGCCTACGATTTGCCCCATGATCTCGGGGCGCTGCGGGTTGGCGAAGTTAAGGCAGTTGGTCACGGCCAAGGGCAGTGCGCCGACTGCGGTCAGGTTGCGCCACGCTTCGGCGACCGCCTGCTTGCCGCCCTCGACCGGGTCGGCGAAACAGTAACGCGGGGTGCAGTCGGTGGTCATCGCCAGCGCCTTCTGCGTGCCGTGGACGCGGACGACCGCGGCGTCGCCACCGGGGCGCTGCACCGTGTCGGCGCCGACCATGTGGTCGTACTGCTCCCAGATCCAGCGGCGCGAGGCGATGTCGGGGGAGCCCATCAACGTAAGCAGGTCGGCGGCGATGTCGCTGCTGTGTGGCGCGTTTGCGAGCGGTGCGGGCTTTGGCGTCGGGACGTGCGGGCGATCGTAGAGCGGCGCTTCGTCGGCGAGCGGCCCGAGCGGGATGTCGCAGACGGTCTCGCCCTTGAAATTCAGCACCATCCGGCCGGTGTCGGTGACGCGGCCGATCACCGCGAAATCGAGTTCCCACTTCTTGAAGATCGCCTCGGCCTCGGCTTCGCGGCCGGGCTTCAGGACCATCAGCATGCGCTCCTGCGATTCCGAGAGCATCATCTCGTACGGCGTCATGCCGGTCTCGCGCTGCGGCACGTCGTCCATCGTCAGCTCGATGCCGACGCCGCCCTTCGACGCCATTTCCACGGCCGAAGACGTCAGGCCCGCGGCGCCCATGTCCTGGATCGCAACGATGACGTCGGTCGCCATGAGTTCGAGGCAGGCCTCGATCAGCAGCTTCTCGGTGAACGGATCGCCGACCTGGACGGTCGGGCGCTTGGCGTCCGAATCCTCGCCGAAATCGGCCGAGGCCATCGTCGCGCCGTGGATGCCGTCGCGGCCGGTCTTGCTGCCGACATAGACGATCGGATTGCCGATGCCGCTGGCGGCCGAGTAGAAGATTTTGTCCTGGTCGGCGATCCCGACGGTCATCGCGTTGACCAGGATGTTGCCGTCATACGCCGAGTGGAAGTTCACTTCGCCGCCGACGGTCGGCACGCCGACGCAATTGCCGTAGCCGCCGATGCCGTGGACGACGCCCGAGATCAGATGGCGCATCTTGGGATGATCGGGGCGGCCGAAGCGGAGCGCGTTGAGGTTGGCGATCGGCCGCGCGCCCATCGTGAAGACGTCGCGCAGGATGCCGCCGACGCCGGTCGCCGCACCCTGGTACGGCTCGATGTAGGACGGGTGGTTGTGACTCTCCATCTTGAAGATCGCCGCCTGGTTGTCGCCGATATCGACGACGCCGGCATTCTCGCCCGGGCCGCAGATGACGCGGGGGCCCTTGGTGGGGAGCTTCATCAGGTGGATCTTGCTGGATTTGTAGCTGCAATGCTCGGACCACATGACCGAGAAGATGCCGAGCTCGACCATGTTCGGCTCGCGGCCGATGGCGCGCAGGACGCGCTCATATTCTTCAGGGGACAGGCCGTGGTCGGCGACGATCTGCGGTGTGATCTCGGTCATGGGGCGGGCTTTAGCGGGGTGGGGGGCGTCCGTCACCTGTGCGAACCACGACAATGTGGTTTGGGACCGTAATTATCCCGCTTATGGCTTGGCGGCGCGCAACGTTTCGTTGATCCGCGACTGCCAGCCGGGTCCGCTCGCGCGAAACCTTTCGAGCACGTCGTTGTCTAGCCGGAGGGATACGAGCGACTTGCCAGAGGTTACGGGGCCCTTTGGCCGGCCGCGCGACTTACTGCCGTTCGGAAAGGCCGCTGCCAATTCCGGGAATTCTGCGATCGGCCGTGCCCGCGCAAAATCGGCTTCGGTCCATTCGGGATTGTCATCGTCGAATACGACCTCGGGGGTATCACCAGCCATAACGGCGCAACTCCTTCGCATGGGCGCGGCGCAGGTGGGTTTAAACGAAAGCGTCGTTCGTTGCCATGTGCCGGGCCGGCCCCTCCAGATCCCGTCATCCTGACGAAAGTCAGGATCCAGGGTAACCGAGTGCGGAGCCTTGTGGCTCTGGGTCCTGACTTTCGTCAGGATGACGGTGGGGGGAGAGTGCCGCGGTGAATGATCGGCCATAGGGCAGAGCCGCGGTTTGCGACGCCCGCTGATCGCCGTATCAACCGTAAGGCGGCTGCGTGTAGCCCTTGGGGCTTAGCGTGAAGATGTCACATCCCGTTTCGGTAATGCCGATCGAATGCTCGAACTGCGCGGACAGCGAACGGTCGCGCGTGACCGCGGTCCAGCCGTCGTCGAGCAGCTTCACGTCCGGGCGACCGATGTTGATCATCGGCTCGATCGTGAAGATCATGCCGGGGCGAAGCTCGGGACCGGTGCCGGGCTTGCCGACATGGACGACTTCGGGGGCGTCGTGGAACAGGCGGCCGACGCCGTGGCCGCAGAAATCGCGGACCACGCCGTAGCGGTGCTTTTCGGCGTGACGCTGGATCGCGTTGGCGACGTCACCCATGCGGTTGCCGGGCTTGGCGTGCTCGATGCCGATCATCAGGCATTCGTAGGTGACTTCGACGAGGCGGCGCGCCTTGATCGGCACGTCGCCGATCAGGTACATCCGGCTCGTGTCGCCGTGCCAGCCGTCGAGCAGAGGCGTGACGTCGACGTTGACGATATCGCCTGATTTGAGCGTCTTCTCGCTCGGGATGCCGTGGCAAACGACGTGGTTGATCGAGATACAGACGCTGTGCGTGTAACCGCGGTAGCCGAGCGTCGCAGGCACGCCGCCGCCGGCGACAATGAAGTCGTAGATCAGCCGGTCGATCTCGGCTGTGGTCACGCCCGGCACCATGTGGGGCACGATCATGTCGAGCGTCTCGGCAGCAAGGCGACCCGCCTTCATCATGCCTTCGAAGGCGGCGGGGCCGTGCAGCTTGATGGCGCCGGTGCGTGCGTCGGGCTGGTCCGAGGTGACGGTTACATATTCGGTCATGACGCGCGATATAGCGTGGCGGGCGCGGTTTTGCGAGGCTATGCGAGGGGCATGGTAGAGGAACGCATCTGGACGGCCGCGCTGACGATCATCGGCGACGAGATCCTGTCGGGCCGCACGCAGGACAAGAACGTCGCGCAGATCGCGGCCTGGCTGAACGTGCAGGGCATCCGCCTCGCCGAAGTGCGCGTGGTCGCCGACAAGACCGAGGCGATCGTCGAGGCGGTCAACATCCTGCGCGCGCGCAACGATTACCTGTTCACGACCGGCGGGATCGGGCCGACTCACGACGACATCACGGTGGATGCGATCGCCGAGGCGCTGGGCGTCGCGGTCGAGCATCATCCGCGCGCGATGGCGGTGCTCGAGGCCTATTACGCGACGCGCGGCGGGCTCACCGAGGCGCGCGCAAGGATGGCGCGGGTGCCGGTCGGCGCGGACCTGATCGACAACAAGGTGTCGGGCGCGCCGGGGATCCGGATCGGCAACATCTTCATCATGGCGGGCGTGCCGCACATCACCGCGGGGATGCTCGACGCGCTCACGGGCACGCTGGAGGGCGGGCGCCCGGTGGTATCGAAGACGATCGGGTGCTGGGTCGCGGAGAGCGAGGTCGCGGATATCCTGCGCGATGCCGAGAAGACGCATGAGGGCGTTGCGATCGGCAGCTATCCGTTCTTTCGCGATGGCAGGACGGGCGTGAATTTCGTCGTGCGGAGTTCGGACGAGGCGCTGGTCGACCGCTGTCTCGCGGACCTGACGCGCGATCTTGAGGCCACCGGTCGGGTCGTTACCGCACAGGGTATCTGACGCGGCTCAGGCGCCCCATTCGGGACCGTCGGGATCGGGATAGAACAGGTCGGGATCGTATGGCGCGGAGCGTGAGGGCGGCGGGGACTCGCCCGGTTCCGGCAGGGTAGGCGCGCCGCCGCCGAAGCGGATACGGACATAGCCCATGCTGCCGGTCAGCGCCTGGAACACCGCGACATGCTCCTCCTGCTGCATGCGCCGCCCGATCAGCGGCGCGCGTTCGGCCGACAGATATCCCATCTGCACGCCGCGCAGGCTGAAGACGGCTACGGCGTTGGCGTCGTGTGGGTTCTTGGGTTCGCGCCGCAGGTCGACCGGTTCGCCGGGCTGACAGAGCAACAGCTCCATCCGCCGGTTGCTCTTGCTCTTGTCCGCGTTCGGAAAGTCGATGCCGACCACGCTGAGCGTCAATTCGTCCATGCCGTACACTAGGCCGGCACCACGCGGATCGAAAGTCTCGAAATGCGTGGGCCGGCTTGGTGGTGGTCGGTTCAGAAGTCGAAGCGTGCCGACGCTGAGATCGTGCGACCGTTGATCGAACGCGCGCGGACGATGCCGTTCGCGGGGATCGCGGCGTCTTCCGCCTCGGTGATGCCCTTCACGTTGAACAGATTGTTGGCGTTCACGTTGAGCGTCACGCCGTCGGTCGGGCGCACCGACAGGAAGCCGTTGACCTGCGTATAGCCGGGCATCTTCAGCTGGTTGACCGGCTGCGTGTAGCTCGACGTGGTGCCGATCACGTTGGCACCGATCGTGAAGCGGCCCAGATCGATCTGCGGCGTCGCCTGATAGACGAACTTCGCCTGCCGCTGGGGACGGTTGCCGTCGATCGTCGCATCGGTCGCGTCGCGCGTGATCTTGGCATCGGTATAGGTGCCACCCGCCGCCAGCGAGAAGATCCCGCGCCGCACACGGCCCTCCAGCTCGACGCCGGTCGCCTTGTAGTCGCGGCTGGTGAACTGCTGCTGCGACAGGAGGTAGTTGGTTTCCTGCGTCTTGGCGTGGAAGACGGTGGCGTAGAACGCGGCGGCACCGACGTTGATCTTCACGCCGCCCTCGGCCTGACGGACGAAGTCGTATGGCTTGGCGCCGTCGACCAGATCTCCGGTGGTGGTATTGACGAGCGGACCGAACAGCAGGCGATCGGCGTTGGCGCGACCGCCGCGGCTGTACCGTGCGAACAGCGCCATCGTCTGCGACAGGCGATAATTGGCGCCGAACGAGTAGGACAGATAGCCATAGTCGTACTTGATCCGTGCGGTCGTGTTCGCCGGGATGAAGGCGACCGAGCGCTCGGGTGCGCTGATGACGCCGTTGCCGTCCAGGTCGAGCGTTTCGAGCCCGCTGACCCCCGTCACTTCCGCACCCGAGATGCTGCCATGCGCGCGCCCGAAGTCATAGCGGACGCTGCCATCGACGTTGAACTTGCCGATCTCGTAGCCGAGCTGCGCGAACGGGGCGTAGGTGTCGTACTGCATGTCGTACGACCGGCGGCAGCAATTGCCGAAGAAGGTCGCCGAATAGCCGGGCGAGCCGTTCTGCGTGACCGGAACGCCGGCGGCGGTGCGGACGTCGACGAGCACCGAATCGCCATTGCCCTGCACCGACTGGAAGAACGAGTTCCACAGCCAGTCGGTCTTCACGTCCTGTCGCGAGGCATAGAAGCCGCCGGTGACGCTGACCTTGCCGCCGCCGAGCGCGAAATCGCCGTTGAGACGCAGATCGTTGGTGATGTTGTTCAGGCTTTTCAGGTCGACGTCGAACAGCACGACGCTGGCGAGCAGGCCGTTGCCGCCCAGCGTCGACGGCGTCGTGATCCGCTGTCCCGCCAGCGGGCCGCTGCCGTAGAACAGCTGCGCACCGGCGCCGGCGAGCCCATTGGCGGTCGTCTGTGCATCGCCGACGCTGGCAGGGAAGGGCGACGTGAAGTCGCCCGAGATATCCGAATACCGGAACCGATCGGTCAGGTTCCAGCCGTCGGCGATCTCAACCTGGCCCTCGAACCCGACCGACTTCACGACCGGGTGCATGCCCTGGGAAAGGTCGCGACGGGTAGGCTGGTTGTCGCCATCGAGCGTCAGGACGTTCTGGATATAGCGACTGTGGAGCGTATCCTCGTTGATCGAGAAGTTCGGCAGGTTGGTATAGGTCGGATCGCTGTTCGTGCCCGTCACGCGGACCGGGTTGGGCAGGTATGCGATACCGCGGTCGTCGAGATACTTGCCGTACAGGCGGACATAGCCGCCGTTGAATTCCTTGGTGATGTTCGCCTTGATCTGCCCGCCGCGCATCGCGTCGTAGCCGACGTTGCGCGGGCCGTCGCCCAGCCGGTAGAACCCGCTGAGCTCATAGCGGGTCGACGGATCGATATGGCCACCATAGGCGAAATCGGTGCGGAATTCGCGGTAGTCGATCCCGCTCGAGATCTGGAAGGCGCCGCCATCCTCCTCGCCGGTCTTCGAGATGAAGTTGATGATGCCGCCCGGCGAATTGGACGAGAAGGTCGACGCCGAACCGCCGCGCACCGACTCGATCCGCGAAAGCGACAGGTCGGTCCGCAGGAAGATGTCGGCGTTGCCAAAGACGATATCGCCGAATTCGAGGATCGGCAGGCCGTCTTCCTGAAGCTGGAGGAACTTCGAACCGCCTGACGCGACCGGCAGGCCGCGCACCGAGATGTTGGCATTGCCTTCGCCACCCGACGCCTCGACCCGGATGCCGGGGAGGTTGCGCAGGATGTCGGCGGTGCTGCGCGGTGCGAGCTTGGTCGTGAGGTCACCGCTGATCGAGCTGACCGATACCGACGTGTCCAGCCGGTTCGTGCCGCGCGCGACGCCGGTCACGACGATGTCGGTGTTATTGTCCGTGGTGGCCGACTGGTCGCTGGGTTGCGCTGCAGTCTGGCTGGTCGCCTGGTCCGTGGTCCCCGCCTGAACGGCTGGGGCCGTCTGTGCCGCGCCCGCCTGAGCAACCAGCATCAGCGCCGTACCCGTGAGCAAATTCGTGATCCGCATTATGCCTCTCCCTTTGGAATCGTCGCGTGCCACGCGATCTGCAAGGCCTCCATATTTCTACTGCAACCGATTGCAACACATTTTCTGCAATCGGTTGTATTTTGGCGTCGTGATGCGGTTTTTAGCACGTCGGTTTGCTCGTACGAGTCTGGCAACAGGCACAAACGCTTACATATGATCATGAAAATAAGGGAGGCGTATCGTTCCCGGCCAGAGGGCCGTCATCGCTCGTTCGGGAGCCTTTGCAGTTTGCTCTGGATCTTTCGTATCCGACCTGTTCCAACTGGCCGATCGCAACGCTTGCTCGTCTCATCGACGCGCGAACCGTGCATCGATCTGCCCTGTTTTCGGCAAACCCGCTTTCTCTCTTTCGGTCCTCAAGGAGTTTTAATGGCGATCACCTCTATCTCGCGGTTGTTGCTGAGCGTTGCCACGCTGACGCTATCGGTGCCGGCGTTCGCACAGGCTGCCCCGCCCGCGCCGGCCGGCACGCGTTACGGCAGTTTCGGGATCGATCTCACCGCCGCCGACACGTCGGTGAAGCCGGGCGACGATTTCTGGACCTATGCCAACGGAAGCTGGAACAAGCGGACCGAGATCGCGGCGGATCGCACATCGGCCGGCGGCAGCGTCATCCTGGCCGACCAAGCCGAGCAGCAGGTCCGCACGATCCTCGACGATGCGGCGCGTGATCCGGCGGCGGTCGGCCCCGGCGCCAAGCAGTTCGGCGATCTCTATGCGAGCTTCATGGACGAGGCGGCGATCGAGCGCGCCGGTGCGGCACCGCTGAAGCCCTATTTCGCGAAGATCGACGCGGCGACCGACAAGCAGAAGCTTCAGGTGCTGTTCTCCACGGTCGGCTATGCCGCGCCGGTCGAGGTCGGCCAGCTGCCCGATCCCGCAGATCCGAAGCGGTATGCGGTTGCCGCGGGGCAGGGCTCGCTCGGCATGGGCGGGCGCGACTATTATCTGGAACAGGGTCCGAAGTACGACACTTTCCGCACCGCGTACCGCGCGTATGTCGAGAAGATTCTGACGTTGTCGGGCATACCGGACGCGTCGGCGAGGGCGGACCGGATCGTCGCGCTCGAAACCGCGATGGCTAAGGTTCAATGGTCGCCGGTCCAGTCGCGCGATCTGAAGGCTATGCTCAAGCCGATGGACGCCGCCGGTCGCAAGGCGCTCGCGCCGGACTTCGATTGGCCGCTGCTGATGTCGACCGCGGGCTATGGCGATTTCCCGATCGTCTACATGACCAATTCGACCGCGCTGACCGAACTCGGCAAGCTGTTCGCCGGCACGCCCGTATCGACGTGGCAGGACTGGATGAAGTTCCGCCTCGCGTCGTCCAGCGCGAACGTGCTGCCCAAGGCATTCGACCAGGCGAGCTTCGAGTTCTTCGGCAAGACGCTCGCCGACCAGCCGCAGCAGCGTGCTCGGTGGAAGCGCGGCATCGCGATGGTCAACGGCACGATGGGCGAGGCCGTCGGCGAGGTCTATGTGAAGCGCCATTACCCGCCCGAGAGCGAAGCGAAGATGGGCGAGCTGATCGCCAATCTTCGCGCCGCGTACAAGGAGCGGATCGGCGCGAACGGCTGGATGGATCCGGCGACCAAGACGCAGGCGCTGGCGAAACTCGCCGCGTTCGATCCGCGGATCGGTCATCCGGTCAAGTATATCGACTATGCATCGCTGAAGGTCGTGCGCGGCGATCCGCTCGGCAATGCGATCCGCTCGGGCGAGTTCCAGCATCAGCTCGAACTGTCGCGGCTCGGCAAGCCGGTCGACCGTACGCTCTGGGGCATGACGCCGCAGACGGTGAACGCCTATTATGATCCGCTCAACAACCAGATCACCTTCCCGGCGGCGATCCTGCAACCGCCCTATTTCGATCCGAAGGCCGATGCCGCGGTGAACTACGGCGCGATCGGCGCGATCATCGGTCACGAGATGGGCCACGGCTTCGACGATCAGGGAAGCCAGTTCAGCGCGTCCGGCAAGTTCGAGAACTGGTGGACGCCCGAGGCTCGGGCCGCGTTCACGCAGCGTACGGCGGCGCTTTCGAAGCAGTATGACGCGTATGAGCCGATTCCCGGCGTGCACGTAAAGGGTGCGCTGACGCTCGGCGAGAATATCGGCGATCTCGGCGGCGTGGAGACGGCCTATGCCGCGTATCAGAAATACCAGGCGGTGCACGGCAAGGCACCGGTGATCGACGGGCTGACCGGCGACCAGCGGTTCTTCCTGTCCTATGCACAGGCGTGGCAGGCGAAGCTGCGTGAGGGCGCGGCACGGGCACGGCTGCTGACCGATCCGCACTCGCCGCCATTCTACCGCGTCAACGGCATCGTCCGGAACGTCGACGCCTGGTACACCGCGTTCAACGTGAAGCCCGGCGCGGCGCTGTATCTGGCACCAGCGCAGCGCGTGCATATCTGGTGACGCGCGGCGGCGTTGGCGCCGCCTGATCGAAACCCGATGGTTCGTCCGGAGCTGCTTTTTTGAAGCGGTTCCGGACGAACGGACGGGGAGTCATGTAGCGTCCGGGCTGTTTCGACATTCGGTGGTGGAGCGGCCCGATCTGCACCGCGTCCTGTTCGCGAAATCTCGATGTGCCCACCGTTGAGCCGTCGGCGAGGCGGCCGGCGACGTTCGCCGTATCAGCGAATGCGGCGAACGCGAGCGGAGCGCCGTCCCGGTGCGGTCGCGACATAGCTGCCCAGCGCGCCGGCCTTGATCGTCACCGTGTCGCCGCGGCGTGGCGGCAGCATCACCTGCTCAACGGTTTCCCAAAGGCTCGTATTGCCGCCGTCCTTCGCAGTGCCTTCGCCCGTCGAGACATCGCCGAGTTCGAACCTGATAAGGCCGCCCTGCAACACGGTCGAGCTGTGCATCGTTCCGACGAGCTGCTTCAACTGCTCGTCGTCCTTGCCGCCGCCAAACAGCTTGATCGATGGCAGCGAAAATCCGAACAGCGAGGTCTTGGCCTTGCGGACCTCGGTGCGATCGAGGATCACGATATCCTTCTTGCGCCGCGCATCCACAACCGCAGCGACGGTACGATCGAAGCAGGCGAGGCGGTCCGCGTCGACGGTCTGCGCACGGCAATCGGTCAATTGATCGATCAGCATCGTCGACGCCGATCCGCCAGCCTTGACCGATTCCGTACCGCGGGAGGCGGCGTGCGCCGATCCGGTCAGCCCCATCGCTGCCAATGGCAGCATGAACGCCGATGCGAGCAAGGTCGGCATCCGGATCGGTCGGTCGGTCATTCGTCAATTCCTATCGGGGTTCGATCGACCCGCTGCGCAACCGATCGGCATCGCGACGGGCGCGATCAACATCGGCTGCTTCGACCGGATCTTGCTGGCGCGCAAGAGCGATACAGCAGCACGGCGTCGTGCTGTGTCCCATTCGCAACAATGTGTCGTAAAGCGTTGCAGCTCAGTAAACGCCCGTTGCGGACCAAATGGTTCCCAGCTTACACACGGGGCAGAACCGGGCGCACGTACGTCCGGGCTACATGCGGCTGCCGATCAGGGGCAGCACTAAGGGGTTTTATCATGACGCTACGCTTTCGTTCTCATTTGCTGAACACGACGCTGTTCGCCGGTGCCGCGCTGGCCGCCACGCCAGCACTCGCGCAGGTCACTCCGGCGACGCAGGAAACCCAGCAGGTTTCAAACAACGCAAACACGCCGGCGCCTGCTGAAGAAGGCCAGGACATCGTCGTCACCGGCACGCTCATCAGCAATCCCAACCTCGTTTCGTCGAGCCCGGTCAACGTGGTCTCCGAGAACGAGCTGACGCTGCGCAACATCAACAATGTCGAGCAGGTCATCCGCGAGCTTCCGGGTGCGGTCGCCGGCATCGGGTCGGCCACCAACAACGGCAATGGCGGCTTCGCATCGATCAACCTGCGCAACCTCGGTACGCAGCGTAACCTCGTCCTTCTCGACGGCGATCGTCTCGTCCCGGCAGCCGCCAGCGGCACCGTCGATCTGAACAACATCCCAGTCGCGCTGCTCCAGCGTGTCGACGTCCTGACCGGCGGTGCATCGACCACCTATGGTGCCGATGCCGTCTCGGGTGTCGCCAATTTCATCACCAAGAAGAACTTCGCGGGCATGGAGGCTTCGGCCAGCCAGCAGATCAGCGAGCAGGGTGATACGAACTACCTCCGTGCGGATCTCACGGTCGGCGCGAACTTCGACGATGGCCGCGGTAACGCCGTACTGAGCCTGGGCTACCAGGAAGCCGATCCCCTGTATCAGGGCGCACGCGACGTCTCGGTATTCGGCATCAACTCGGCAACCGGTGTCGCGGCAGGCTCGTCGTTCACCTCGGTGCCGACCACGATCTCGTTCCCGACCGCCGATCTCCAGGTCAATCCGGGCGGCACCGCGCTGGTCCCGCAGTACCAGGGGTTCAACTTCAACCCGTACAACATTTTCCAGACGCCGTTTAAGCGTTACAACATCTTCGCGCAGGCGAACTACGAGATCAACGACAATCTCGAAGTCTACACGCGTGGCCTGTTCTCGAAGAACACGGTCAGCACGATCATCGCACCGTCGGGTATTTTCGGTGAAGAGCTGACCATCCCCGGCAACAATCCGTATCTGCCTGCTGGCATCCGCGATCAGCTTTGCACCAACAACGGCATCGCGTTGGGTGCGGCATGCAACACCAACCCTGCGATCCTGCTGCCTGCAGTGTATCGCCGTTCGGTCGAGCTCGGACCGCGCGTTTCGGACTACACGACGACCATCTTCGATTATAAGGCTGGCCTGCGTCTCCGTTTCTCCGATCACGTCAAGCTCGACGTTTCGGGCGCATATGGCGAAAGCGAACTGAACCAGACCCAGTCGGGCTATGTTCTCACGTCGCGCGTCCAGCAGGCGCTGAACGCGACCAACACGACGACCTGCAACGTCATCACCAATGGCTGCGTACCGTTGAACCTGTTCGGTGCAGCCGGTTCGATTTCGTCTGGTCAGGCCGCGTTCCTGAACGCGCGCAGCACGATCCAGATCAAGACCGCATTGTCGCAGGCAAAGGCCGTTCTGAACGGTGACTTCGGCACGACCTCGCCGTTCGCCAACGAGCCGATCGCGTTCGCTGGTGGTGCGGAGTATCGCAAGTACAGCTACGATCGTATCCCCGACGCCTATGCCCTTTCGCCAGGCGAGCTGGGTGGTGCCGGTGGTGCAGTCCTGCCGTTCTCGGGAAGCTACGACGTTCGCGAACTGTTCGGCGAAATCATCGCGCCGCTCGTCGCCGATCGTCCGTTCTTCCATTCGCTGACGCTCGAAGCCGGCGTCCGCTACTCGGACTACAAGGTCCAGGCTGCGAACAACCCGAGCTTCAACGCCACCACCTACAAGTTCGGTGGTAGCTTCGAACCCGTCAAGGAAGTGAAGTTCCGCGGCAACTACCAGCGTGCGGTACGTGCGCCGAACATCGAGGAGCTGTTCTCGCCCGTCTCGACCGGCCTGGACAACCTGGCACCTGGTCTCGACCCCTGCGTCGGTGCGCGTCCGCTCGGCAATGCCAACCTGACCGCAGCCTGCATCGGCCAGGGTGCCGGGGCTGGTTCGATCGGCCTGATCCAGGAGCCGTCGTCGGGCCAGGTCAACGTCACCGGTGGTGGCAACCCGAACATTCTGCCGGAGAAGGCCGACACCTACACGTTCGGTGTCCTCATCCAGCCGCGTGGTCTCGTTCCGGGCCTGAGCATCGGGGTCGACTACTTCAACATCAAGGTGAAGAACGCGATCACTTCGGCTGTGCCGAGCGACATCCTGGGCGAGTGCTTCGGGACGAACCCGACGGCGATCACCGCGGCACAGGCTGCGTCGGCAGCATGTACCTCGATCCGTCGTGGTGGAAACGGTCGTCTGAGCGGATCCAGCGCAACGATCCCCGGCCTGCCTCAGCCGCTCACCAACCGTGGGCGCCTGTCGACCGACGGCATCGATCTGACTGCGAACTACGCGCATGAGTTCGGTGATTTCGGTCTGAACATCGGCTTCCAGGGCACCTGGACCGCGCATCGCAAGTTCCAGGCGTCGCCGACCGGCTACAACCGCGATTGCGTAGGCTATTTCAGCACCAACTGCGCATCGATCCAGCCGGAATATCAGTGGAACCAGCGTACCAGCCTGTCGTTCGGGCCTGGCACGGTGTCGCTGCTCTGGCGCCATCTGGGTGCGGTACAGTATGAGGGCCAGGCGGACGATTTCGCCGCACGTGGCTTCTCGGCTACGTCGCGCAACCTGTTCAACGGCACGGTCACCGGACCTTCGCCGCTCGCAGGCCAGTCGTACAACTTCAACAAGATCAAGGCTTACAACTACCTCGATCTGTCGGTTCAGTTCGAAGTGAACGACAACTTCACGATGACGACGGGCGTCCGCAACCTGACTGGCAAGGACGCGCCGCTGGTTGGTTCGTCGGCTGGTTCGACCGCGTACAACGGTGGCAACACCTACCCGGCAACCTACGACGCGATCGGTCGTCTGTTCACCGTGTCGGGCAAGCTCCGCTTCTAATCGCGGCTTGATTTAAACTATCGGAAAGGGGGTGGCTTCACGGCCGCCCCCTTTTTCGTTGGGTCGTCGTCCAGGCTACTTCCGAGCAAAACGAACGCTGCAAATCACTTTGCCGTGCTCGACGAAAGGCACTGCATCCGCGATATCCTGTGCTGTAAGGATGAGGCCCCGACGGAAACGGTAACGCTGCGTCCAGAGGCTGCGGGCGATTCCGGCGCGGCGTGAAGGCAGGGCGGACCGATGAATTTTGCCGGTCCTTTTCGGCCGCAAGAGGCTCCGGGATAGCGAACGCTGATCCTGGTACTCGACGCCACACGCTCGTCGGCATGATGTGCGCCAGAAGCGGCTCGACCGACGATCGGCCCGATGCGCATCGCCCCCGTGCAACGATCCGCACTCCTGCTTGCACCGCCCCGACGTTGGCGATAGCGCGAAGCATGGCCTCGCTTCCCCCCCGCGCGCACTCGCTCATCGGAGCGGCGATGACCGCGCGTCAGCAGGGAAGGACCGCGGACGAACACCGCCTGCTCGACGAGGCGCTTCAGGCTGCGCCAGACCATCCCCAAATCCTCAACGCACGCGGCATGCGCGCCCTTGCGGATGACGATCTCGACTTTGCCTTGCGTTGTTTTGCCGGTGCGGCCGCCGCCGATCCCGGCCAGCCCGTGCTGTGGATCAATCAGGCCACAGTGCACCGCGCGCGGGGCGCGGACGATGCCGAGCATGACAGCCTCGCGCGTGCGCTGTCGATCGATCGTCTCAACTTCACGGCGCATCTGCGGATGACCGAACTTCATCAGCGCCGGGGCGATATGATCGCGGCAGCGACGGGTTGGTCTGGCGTCGTCCAGATGGCCGCGGCGATGCCCGATCGCCCGCCGGCGATCGAGGACGCGCTGGCCCGCGGACGTGCGTTCCTGGCCGAACACACCGCTGCTCTCGGCCGCCAGATCGACACCGCGCTGGCCGGCTCCGCATCGCGAAGGATGGCCGCCTGCGTCGATCACATGCTCGGTCGCCGCGCGATCTATACGAACCAGTGCACCGGGTTGCATTTCCCCTTCCTGCCTGCCGACGAGTTCTTCGACCGCGCGCTGTTTCCGTGGTTCGGCGATCTCGAAGCACGCGTTCCGGCAATCCGCGCCGAGGCACTCGCGCTCGTTGCCGACGGCATTCCCGCGATCCGCCCATATGTCCGCATGGACAGTGGTACGCCGCACAACCGCTGGACCGCGCTCGACAACAATCTCGATTGGAGTGCGTGTTTCCTTTGGGAATACGGGGTTCGCAATGACGAGGTCTGCGAACGCTGCCCCGAGACCGCCGCTGCGCTCGCCTCGGTTCCGCAGACCGACATCCCCGGCAAGGCGCCTACCGCGTTTTTCTCGATCCTGCGCCCGCATGCCCACATCCCCGCGCACACCGGCGTCACCAACACGCGGACCATCGTCCACCTGCCGCTGGTCGTCCCTGAGGATTGCCGCTTTCGCGTCGGCGGCGAGACGCGTGCATGGCGCGAAGGCGAGGCATTCGGGTTCGACGACACGATCGAGCACGAAGCCTGGAACGACAGCGATCATGCACGCATCGTGCTGATCTTCGATGTCTGGAACCCGCATCTCACCGTTGCGGAGCAGGCCATGCTGAAGGACGTATTTCGCATCACGGGGCAGGGGGGCGTCGCCCCCTAAGGTCGGCCAAACAGGGTGCCGCGATGGCGATCTAGTCGTCGAGACCCGCTGCAAATATTCCCAGCTCGGGCCGAAGCGCTCTCAACTCGCCTGCGTAGTTCCGCCATCGCCCCGACGATCGCTGGTGGAGCGGCTGGCGGACCTGCCACACGCTCGCGGTGCGCACCGTCGCCCGCGATTGGCTTGGCGACAGCACCCCGTCTTCCCATGGCAATCCGCAGAATTCGAGCAATGCGGCGATCGTCGGCTGTGGCGCACGGACGACGTCGTCATACGACACGTCGTGGATATCGCCTGGATACAAGGCCTGCCAGTGCGCCATCAGCCGCCGATACTGGCCATACCAATGCGCGATGTCGCCGAGCTGATGGCCATACGTAATGCTGTCGTCGAAATAGAGGAAATAGACAGACAGCATCGTATCGAGCGGTGCGCGGGTGGTGTGGACGATCCGCGCATTGGGGAACATCTGCTTGATCAGGCCGATGTGCAGAAAATTGTCGGGTCGCTTGTCGGTCAGCATGGCCGCGTCCGGATGTAGCGCGCGCGTTTCGGCCACATACTGCGCCGCAAGCATGCCGAACGCATCGTCGTCCATCGTCGTAAGCGCTCCCGGATATCCGCCGATTGCCACCGCCATTGCTGGAATGACATCCAGCTCGCCACCCGCTGTCACTTGGCTGTGCCGCGCCAGGATCTGCTCGACCAGAGTCGACCCCGATCGGAACATCCCGCATATGAACACCGGTGCTTCACCGCGTGTCTTGCTGGAACTTGGTGGCAGGGCGATCAACGCATCGACCAACCGTTCATGCGCCGCACGGTCATAGCGCAGCGAGGGATGCGCGCCCGCCGCCGCCGCCCGATTGGCCTCCGCATATGCTGCGAACGCATCCGGATACGCGCCCCCGGCGTCGAGCGCGCCACCCAGCGCAAACCCGATCTCCGCCCGTGCATCGACCGGTAACCGTGCATCTGCGAGCGCTGTGCGCAACCGCGCCGGAACCAGCGCCGCGCGCCCCTCGAAGACGTCGATGGCCGCCTGTCGTGCGAGCGCTCGACCGTTGCGCGGATCGATCGTCAACGCGTCGCCGTACACCGCGCGCGCGGCGCCGGCCTCGCCACTGTCCTCGAGCAAATTGCCCAGGTTCAATCGCGCTGCCACGAACCGCGGCGCGATCGCGATCGCGTTGCGCAGTTCCGCCTCTGCCTCATCGGTTCGCTCGAGAAATTCCGAGAGGATCATCGCGCGGTTCAGTCGCACCTCTTCGGGGCGCGCGATCCCGTGCTCGAGCGCGGTGGCATACGCCGCTACGGCCTCCTCGAACCGGCGTGCACATCGCAATAGATACCCGAGATTATACCAGGAATCCGCGTCGCCGGGCGCCACCGCGAGCAGTGCGCCGTACGCGGCAATGCCGTCGTCAACTTGCCCGGCCCGCAGCGCCCGCACGGCCCGTGCCTTCAGTTCGGTTGTCGTCGTCACGGGTATGCGCGCACGCGCAGCGGGGTCGGCCGATCGATCATCCATGCGTTTCTGGCCCAATATCTGGTGAATGGAAAGTAGTGCGAGATGTCGGATATGCGGTCTACGGCGCCACGCCAATTCCGGGCAAGGTCGCCCGTAAGCGTTAAGACGGGAGGATCGTTGAGATCCGCTTGCGATCCTGAAAAAATGGCTTCCAGATATCTGCTGCAGCGGAAAACAAAGCAGCGTCTTCGAAGTGGGGTATTCTCTGATTTGATGGATAAGTTCGTCGGTGTACTGCAGCACCGATGATTATCATCAAGTTCCACGTAGCTTCGTGTAAATGCTCGATATAATCGGGAGGATGTCCAAGGTTCACAAAATCTATTACGCGGTGCGCTGGACTCTATGGGTATGCCGTGCAACATTTCGACCATGCCGAAAGGGGAGCGAAATGCAGAGAACGATCCGGATTATAGTGGCGTTCGCCTTCGCTAGCGTTTCGGGCGTCGCGATGGCAAATCCCGGGCTGGTCGCCGTTCCACCTCGCGTTGCGACCGCACCGGACACGGTCGCCTCGGACACCACCGCTCGCCCGGCCCGCGGGGTGCCGGGAGGGGGCTATATTGCTGGCGGTATCCTGGCGGGGGTCGCCGGTGTTGCGGTGCTGCTTTTCAGTCAAGACGACGACGCCGATAGCAATTGATCTCGCGTCGCCGGCGTCGTCGTTCTCGACTGTTTGAGCGCGGCCTGCCGCTCGACGCTCGTCGCATCGTATCGCGCTGCCGATAGTTGCGCCCCGCCGATGGCCGCGGTTTCGACTGCTGGAATGCGCGCATACCCAGCCGGTCTGCATTGTCAGCCGGGTATGCCCCAATTGGCTTCGTCATCCGCCGCCTTTGCCGTGCGCACGAGGTGCTCGACATAGTTGCGGAAGATCGGGACCGTAAAGGTGACCAGCGTCGGTTCGCCCGCGGGTTCCTTGAACGTCAGCACGACGAAGCGGCCGCCGTCTTCGTCGAGAACCAGGCCGGCTTCCATTGCGCCTGGGCCGGTCGGGGTGATGATCGTTGCTGCCATGTGTACCTCGATGTCGCTGTCCACCCTGCATAGCTCAGCGGGGCGAGCGCACCAGTGGCAACGTCGCGTTAAGCGGCGCTTGCCACGGTTCGGTTCGATCCACGATCGTTCGCCGGCTGGATCGGTTGCGCAGCACCGGTAGCGAGCGTCAGAGCGCGGGCGGCCTGCAGACGGCGATAGTCGAAGTAGAGGGCGATCAGGGAAAACATTGAAACCTCGGGAGAAACATTGCTGCGTCGCAGCATCAATCCTCCACGTGGTCGTCCACCCGGCGGGGTGCAACTGCATTGTGTTCAACAGCGATTGCGCCAGACGGAGGTATCCGAGCGTTCGTACGAGCGTGGCTCGATCTGGCGGCGCGGCTCAAGCCGCCTTCGTCGTGACGCGGTCCCGCCGCAGGTCTCGAATTTCCTGTGCCGTAATCGGTCGATCGCGGCCTGCGCATTTGATGACGATCGCGTCGACATCGGTGCCGTCTTGCGCGTCGAAGGCTCCGATCATCTGTTCGAGCGATCCCGACGCAAGTTGCTCGTCGCCGCATGCTGTTCCGTCGTCCGAGGTGCTCGTCCGCAACAACGCGGCGGGCATGTTCCACATGGTTTTCAACACAATCACTGTCTCCGGCCCCCCGGTAGGCGACCGTGCTGGCGTGTCCGCGATCAAGCGTCCAGACTATGCCGGGCGCGGATGCGCTCGCTGCACTGGAGCGCGCGATGAATTGCGTTCGGGCGCTTCGTTCCGGAAAGCATGTGCGTTCCCGCACCCGGCGGTGGGAGAAGCGCCATCGGTACGGGTGCGGTGGATCGTTCGTTCTCTACTGCCAACTTTGTCGCTTCAAGCCTGCGCAGGGCGATCATGCCGAGCGACGGCGAGGGCTGCGATCGCGGCTATGGCCAGCAATGCGGCGCTACTGAGAAACTCGGGCCCTGCGCCGATCGTGTCGTACACCACGCCGCCGACCGTGGCGCCGAGCGTGATCGCCAACTGGACCACCGCGACCATCAGGCCACCGCCCGCTTCGGCATCGTCGGGCAGGGTTCGGGCGAGCCACGTCCACCAGCCGACCGGCGCCGCGGTTCCGGCAAAGCCCCACACCGCGAGCAGCGCTGCGGTCGCGGCTGTCGATGCCCCCGCCAGCGCGAGTCCAACCGCGGCAAATGCCATCGCCGCGGGCAGCAGCCAAAGCGTGAGGAAGAGGCGCTGGACGACGAACCGATCGATCACGACCGTGCCGACGAAGCCGGATGCGCCGACGATCAGCAGCATGACCGACAGCATCGTGACGCCGACGTGCGTGACCTGTTCGAGGAATGGCCGGAGATAGGTGAACAGGGCGAACTGCCCGACGAACAGCATGGCGACGGCGAACAGCCCGAGCAGGACCGCGCGGTTCCGCAGCAACCCGAGCATCGCGCGCGCCGATTGACGTTCGGCGACGGGCAGCTTCGGCAGCACGATCGCCTGCCAGACGAGTGCTGCGACGGCGACCGGTACCACGCAGAAGAATGCGCCACGCCAGCCGATCATGGTGCCGAGGAAACTGCCGAGCGGGGCGGCGAGCGCAGTCGCGAGCGCGGTGCCGCCGCTCATGATCGCCAGTGCCTTGCCCACCGCCTCCGCGGGCACAAGCCGGATCGCGATCGCCGCAGACATCGACCAGAACCCGCCGATCGCGGTGCCGAGCAACGCGCGACCCGTCATGAACACGAGGTAACTCGGGGCAAACGCGACCATCGCCCCCGACACGATCAGCACCGCGATCAGCGCCAGCACGACGCGGCGCCGGTCGATGCGCCCGAGCACCACGGAGAGACCGAGACTCGTGACCACCGCGAACACGCCCGAAATGGCGATCGCCTGTCCGGCCTGGCCCGCGGTCAGGCGCAGCGTCTCCGCGATCGGACTGAGCAGGCTGACGGGCAGGAATTCGGAGGCGACCAGCACGAAGCTGCACAGCGCCATCGCGTAGACGGCACCCCAATGCGCCGGGCGGGCGCCATCGGATGAGGTGTCGGATGTGGTCGCCGGGGCAGCAACGAGGGTGGCCATGCGGCAGTCCTTGTTCGATCTGGAATGTAGCCGAAGGATAATCATCGGCGGCCCGCGTTTTCGCCGGGTACTGACGGCCCCGTGTCGAGGCCGATACGTCGCAAGTAGGCGAGTTCGACGAGCCGGACAATTTGCCGTGAAGTTGATGCGATGATGAGTCGTACTCATCATTCAATCGGCGTTGTTCGCGGTCGTCGAACCATCCGGATGCGGTTTTGACGTCAGCTGGTCGTGTAAGGATCGACACGATGGTCTGGTCATCCGACCTTCTTGACGCCGTATCGGTGCAGAGCGCCGACAGCGTCTTCATGATAGTCGCGCCCCGTCGCGTGCCGCTGTTTTCACGCATCAGCCGGCGATTGATCATGAGTTGGCATGACCGGTAGTGATCAATCGAGACAGAGCGTTCGCTGGTTTGGGGGCGCAGTGTTCAACAAGTAGATTCGACTTACCTCGTATTCGAGGACCATGGTCGGGCGTGAGATCAGGGAGTTTGACGGAAACGGCGTCGTCGAAGCTCATGGTATAGGGAGAGGAGACGGGCGACGAAACGCGAGGTGCTGGCCGAATGGGTGGGACGCGAGATACTGCCGCATGAACGCGACCTTCGCGTTTGGCTGCGCCGTCGGCTGGTCGTTTCGGAGGACATGGAGGACATCGTGCAGGAATGTTACTGCCGGCTCGCGCAGCTTTCCGATGTATCGCACATCACCTCGCCCCGCGCCTATGTCTTCGTGATGGCGCGCAACCTGCTCAACACGCAACGTAAACGGACGCGCGTCGTCCGGATCGAATCGATGTCCGATGCACTGGCGGAAACGCTCGAAAGCGATCTGCCGTCGCCCGAGCGCGCGGTCGCGGCCCGGCACGAACTCGCGCGCGTTCGAGCCGCGCTGGCGAAGCTGTCGGAGCGCGCGCAACGTATATTCGTGATGCGCCGGGTCGACGGTCTCAGCCAGAAGCATATCGCCCACACGCTCGGCATCTCGGAGACCATCGTCGAGAATGAGGCCAGCCGGAGCCTGCGCGCGATCCTGAAGACGCTGACAGACCCGCCCGCGGAGAATGATTTCCTCCTGCCCAACGGAGAGACGCGTGTCGGATCGCGCTGAACAGACCGCAGCGGCATGGGCGCTGCGCCATCCGCTGGACCCCGGTCGGCAGCACGAGCTCGAGGCGTGGCTGGCCAGCGACCCCCGTCATGCGGGGATGCTTTTGCGGGCGATGGCCGCGCTGAGCGCGCTCGATACTGCGCTGGCGCCTGCGCCGGACGATATCGCCGATGCGTTCGAAGCGCGCCCGGCTCGGCGTCGGATGCTCATCGGCATAGGCGGCGCGATCGCGGCGGCCGCGGTCGGACTGATCGGCTGGTCGAGCGTCACGAGCGAGCATGTCGCGACCGGACGCGGCGAGATCCGACGTCTGCCACTGGTCGATGGGTCGGTGGCGACGATCAACACCGACAGCGATCTGCGCGTCGCGTTCGTGAGCGACAGCCGCCGGGTCGTGCTCGGTCGCGGACAGGCCTGGTTCCAGGTCGCCAAGGATCGCAAGCGTCCCTTTATCGTCGATGCCGGCATCGCGCAGGTGCGTGCGGTCGGCACCGCCTTTTCGGTCGATCGCAGCGAAAGCGGCGTGCAGGTAACGGTGACGGAGGGCGTCGTCGCTGTCTGGCCAAGCGGGGAGAGCGGCGCGCTGACGATCCTGCAGGCAGGGCAATATGCCAGTTTCCATGCCGGCGGCGTATCGCCCGAAGTGGGGACCGCGCCGGTGCAGATCACGCGCGCGCTGGCGTGGCGGAACGGCGAAATATCGCTCGAGAACGATACGCTGGGTCATGCGGTCGAGCAGTTCAACCGCTATAATCGCCAGCAACTGGTGGTCGTCGATCCGGCACTTGCCCACGAACGGCTGATCGGGCTGTTCCAGATCGACAAGCCGGAGGATTTTGCGGCGACGCTGGCCGCCTCGCTCGGCGTCTCGGTGACCGTTTCGCCCGACGAAATTCGGATCGAGCGGACCAAACTGCCGACGCACTGACGGAAACCGCCGGTGGCAGGCTCTTATGGTGGAGAGCGCCGGAAACAGGCGCCTCCATATTAGGGGGATGCCGGGATGAGAATCGTACGGTCGTGGCTGTTCGGCGCAAGCGCCGCAGCAATTTGTTGCTCTGCCACCAGTGTCGAGGCAAGCGCGCAGACGCGCCGCTTCGACGTCCCGGCGCAACCCGCAAGCTCGGGCATCCTGTTGTTCGCGCATCAGGCGGGCATCCAGATCCTCGTTTCCACGCCGGTCGCTGCCGGTGTCACGACCAATCGCGTGCAGGGCGCGATGGACGTGTCCGCCGCGTTGAAGATGCTTCTCGCCGGTACGAACCTGGTTCCGGTAAAGACCGGCGGGGCGATCACGCTCAAGCGACGCCAACCTGTCGCGTCCCGGATCGCCCTCATGCCCGTCGTGGCGCAGCAGATCGCAGCGCCTGTGAATGAGATCGCCGCGCCGCCGCAGCAGGAGCCCGCGGTCGTCTCTCCCGCCACGGAGCAGGACATCGTCGTCACCGGCATCCGCGCCTCGTTGCAGGAGTCGATCAACGTCAAGCGCGCGGCGAGCAATATCGTCGACGTCATCACCGCACAGGACATCGGCAAGCTGCCCGACCAGAACGTCGCGGAATCGATGAGCCGCATCAGCGGCGTGCAGATCACGCGGCGCGAGGGCGACGGATCGACCTTCACCGTGCGCGGCATTTCGCAGAACCGGCTGGAGATCAACGGTCGTACGCTGCTGGGGCCGGGCGCGGGCGGCAACGCGTCGCTCGAATCGATCAGTCCGGAGATCATATCGAGTATCGTCGTCTCGAAGTCGCCGACCGCCGACATGCCGGAAGGCGCGCTGGGCGCGACGGTCAATCTCAAGACCAAGCGACCGCTCGATCTCGCCGATCTGGTCGTGAGCGGTCGGTTGCAGGGGGCCTATACCGATCAGGCGGATCATCTGGGCTATCGCGGCTCCGCGCTGGTCTCGAAGAATTTCAGCGATACGCTGGGGGTGCTCGCGAGTGCGGCCTATTCGAACACGCACACGCGCGGCTATTCGTTCGACTCCGGCGGCTGGTCGCGAACCAACAATATCGACGGCAATGGCGACGGGGTGAACGATCCCGGCCTGTTCCGGCCGAACCGCTTCATGGCGCGGATCTTCGACCGCGCGGAGCAGCGGCTGACGCTCAACAGTTCGATCCAGTATCGTCCCGCCGACAAATGGGAGATCGTTCTCGACGGCACCTATTCACGGCTGAAGCGCGAGCGGCAGAGCGCAAACTATCAGGTCCTGCTCAACGACAACGATGTCGGCGCGGTCGCGGACAAGGATGGCACGATCGTCAGCGGGACGTTCAACAACGTCATCGTCCGGCCGCTCGTCTACGACGAACCGACCGAATTCCGATCGACCAATCTCGGCGCCTCGACGAAGTACGACGGCGACATCGTCAAGGTCAGCGCGGATGCGTCCTACAGCAAGGGACGCGGCACCGATGGCGGGCCGGGGGCATCGTTCACCTATGTCGTCGTGCCGCGCGCGGGACGGGTCGCCAGCGCCGCGATCGATTTCAGCAAGGGGAATGCGGTCCCGAACCTCGCATTGACGTCCAACTTCGACGTCAACGATCCTGCGCAATATCAGCTCGCGTCGGTCTTCGACGGCGACAACGTCACCAACAACACCGGGTACGACGGACGCGTCGATTTCACGATCCTGTCCAGTTGGGGGCCGTTGCAATCGATCCAGGTCGGCAGTCGCTACGAGAAGATTCAATTCTATTCGGAGACCCCGCAAAGCCTGCCTTCCGCCGCGAGCCTGATCGGGAAACACGACCGCAATGGCGACGGGATCATCACCGTCGATGAACTCCCGGGGCTCGACTATAACGACAGGCAGGGCAGCTTCTTCCCCGGGGCGGGCGGAGATTTTCCGCGCGATATCCTGGGGGGCACGGTCGACAAGAATGTCGCACGCGACGCCTTCGGGCTGCCGGTGCCGCGCGCCGATGCCATCCCGTTCGGGCGGGTATCGATCAAGGACGTCGAACAGGACACGCTCGCCTTCTACGCACGCGCCAATGTCGCCGGGACGATCGGTGGCCTGCCGCTCGCCGGCAATGCGGGCGTGCGCTACATCACGTTCGAACGGATATCGTCCGGGTACCTTTCGGACACGCAGCCGACGTTGGCGAAATCGCGGTTCGACTATTGGTTGCCGAGCGCCAACGCCTCGCTCGACCTGCGCAACAATCTGACCTTTCGGTTGGCAGCCGCCAAGGTGGTGGCGCGGCCCAATCTGAACGATGTCGGGGTCAGCTTCGTACCCTTGCTGGTCTCGCGTACCGGGTCGCGCGGCAATCCGACGCTGCGTCCGTTCGAGGCGACGCAATATGACGCGACGCTCGAATGGTATTTCGCGCCGTCCAGCGCGCTGACGGTTGCCGGCTTCTACAAGAACGTCGATTCCTTCACGATCAACGTCACGCAGAGCGAATTCATCGGCGGACTCTCCGACCAGATCGAGCCGAGCACCGGGCAACCTTACGGACTGTTCCAGATCACCCAGCCGATTAACGGGTCGTCGGGCAAGATCAAGGGGTTCGAGGTCGCGTTTCAACAGTCGCTGCGGTTTCTCCCGGCTCCGTTCGACAATCTCGGTGTCCAGGCCAATTATACCTATGTCGACAGCAAGACGCCGCTGATCGACGAGGCGACGAAGACCGCGCTGCCACTGCCCGGGCTTTCGAAGAACAGCTACAATCTGATCGGGTTCTACGAGGACAAGACGTTCATGCTGCGCGTCGCCTATATCCGGCGCAGCAAGTATCTGATCGGCCAGGGTGGCGCGAACTCGGGGGGCAGCCCCTACGCCGCGGCACGGGGGCAGCTCGACATGTCCGGGCAGGTCAATTTGACCAAGACCGTCCGGCTGACGATCGAAGGGATCAACCTGACTCGCGAGGTCGATCGGCAATATCTGCAGACGCCGCAACGCCTGTTCTACTCGGCGCGCGAGGACCGCCGCGTGTTCTTCGGCGTCGCGGCAACGTTTTGAGGATGAGCCCCATGCGTATCCGCTTCCTCGCAACGATCGCTGTCCTGCTCGGCACGGCGCTTCCGGCCCAGTCAGCACCTGTCCAGTCCGCTGGGCCCGTCGCTGCCAAACCAGTCGATATCATCATCTACGGCTGCACCGCGGGCGGGGTGATCGCCGCGATCGAGGCACGCCGGCTGGGACGGTCGGTCACTCTGGTCTGTCGCGACGGTCACCTCGGCGGGATGACGACCAACGGTCTGAGCTGGTCGGACACCGGCAACCACCGCGCGATCGGCGGACTGGCGCTCGAATTCTACCGCCGGGTGAAGCATCATTACGACGATCCCGCAGCATGGGTACAGGCGCCGCGCCCGGCACGCGGCGAGAACTTCGTCGATAACGAGGCGATGTGGCAGTTCGAACCGAAGGTCGCCGAACGCATCCTGGAGGACTGGGTTCGCAGCGAAGGGGTGACCGTCGTTCGCAACCGGCCGCTCGATCGGACCGGCGGCGTGGACTTGCGCGACGGGCGGATCGTCGCGTTTCGCACGATCGGCGGGCAGCGCTTCGCCGGGCACGTGTTCATCGACGCCAGCTACGAAGGCGACCTGATGGCCGGCGCCGGCGTCTCGTTCACGACCGGGCGGGAGGCGAATGCGACGTACGGCGAAACGCTCAACGGCGTGCAGGCGAAGAATGCGGAGAGCCATCAGTTCATGCTCGATATCGATCCCTACCGCGTGGCGGGCGATCCGAAGAGCGGGCTGTTGCCGAGGATCAGTGCCGCAAAAACCGCGCCCGACGGCAGCGCGGATGCGAAGATCCAGGCGTACACCTATCGGCTGTGCCTGACCGACGTACCGGGCAATCGCATCACTTTGCCGAAGCCGACGGGCTATGATCCGGGCCAGTATGCTCTTCTCAAGCGCTACATGGATGCGGGGTATCGCGATTTCTTCGGGAAGTTCGACCGCATTCCAAACGGCAAGGCCGACGTGAACAATTTCGGTGCGTTCTCGATGGACGATATCGGCATGAATTACGGCTATCCCGAGGGCAATGACGCCGAACGCGCCGCGATCGCGCAGGAGCACACGCGCTACCAGCAGGGCTTGCTCTGGTTCATGGCGAACGATCCAGGCGTTCCCGAAGACACGCGCACGACGATGTCCAGTTGGGGACTATGCAGGGACGAGTTCGTCGCCAATGGCGGCTGGCCGCGCGAGATGTACGTCCGCGAAGCGCGGCGGATGGTGTCGGACTTCGTGATGGCCGAACCGCACGTGCGCGGCATCAAGTCCACGCCTCGACCGATCGGCATGGGATCGTACCAGATGGACTCGCATAACGTGCAGCGCATCGTCGACGCCCGCGGTTTCGCGCGCAACGAGGGCAATATCGAGGTGCCGGTCAAGCAGGCCTACCCGATCGGCTACGACGCGATCGTACCCAGGCGCGGGCAGGCGACGAACCTGCTCGTACCGGTCGCGCTTTCCGCCTCGCACATCGCCTATGGCACGATCCGCATGGAGCCCGTGTTCATGATCCTCGGCCAGTCCGCCGCCGCCGCCGCAGACCTCGCCATCCGGGGCAAGATCGCGGTGCAGGACGTCTCCTATCCCGCGCTGCGCGCCCGCCTGGACGGCGAGGGGCAGGTGCTGACCTTGAACGACTGACGCCAGTAGCGGCACGGCTGCGCGAATGCAGTTGGCATGGCATTGCCGGGTAGCTGCGCCCGGATCCGTTCGAGCTTCGACGCATGCTAAGTCCGTTGATACCCGTATGGGCGTTATGCCACCCCGGCCTCGAAGTCCCGCGTGTGCACTACAGTGTCCGCAGCCGTGATCGACGATACCGCGATCGCCTCGCCGATCAGCAGCAGCGCGGGGTCATGGTCGCTGATCGTCTCGACAAGGAACGCGAGCGCCGATAGCCGGCCGCGCAGGATGCGCTCGGTGGGGAGCGAGACGTTGACCGCGACCATGACCGGCGTATCGGGCGCGCGCCCGGCCGCGATCAGGTTGCGCGCGACTTCGCCGGCGGCGGCGCGGCCCATATAGACGGCGAGCGTAGCATCGGGCGCGGCGAGTGCGGTCCAGTCGAGATCGAGCGCTTCGCCGGCGCGGGCGTGCGCGGTGACGAACGTCAGCTTCCGCGCGAGGCCGCGTAACGTCAGCGACGCGCCACCCGAGGCCGCCGCGGCGCTGGCGGCGGTGATGCCGGGGCAGATCCGTACCAAGATGCCTTGCGCGGCGAGATGATCGAGTTCTTCGGTCGAGCGGCCGAAGATCGACGGATCGCCGCCCTTGAGCCGGACGACGCGCTTGCCGGCGAGCGCCGCGTTGGCGAGCAGGACGTTGATCGAGACCTGATCCTTCGAATGGCGGCCCGATCGCTTGCCGACGCTTACCCGCTCGATGCCGTCAGGAATGAGTGCAACGACGCCCGGGCCGACCAGTGCATCGTAGAACACGATGTCGGCGGCAACGATCAGCCGCTCGGCTTTCCGCGTGAGGAGGTCGGGATCGCCCGGCCCGGCACCGACCAGCCAGACCGAACCGGGCGGGAAATCATGCGACATGGGCTGATCCTTGCGTGACGAGGAGTTTGGCGAGGGCAGGGCGGCACGATCCGCAATTCGTGCCGGCCTTCAGCGCAGCCCCGATCGCAGGGACGTCGGCGAGCTGCTGGTCGGCGATCGCGGCGAGAATGGTCTTCAGCCCGACGTCGAAGCAGGCGCAGACGATCGGGCCACGGTCGACCTGAACGCCGGGCGCGCGGCCGGCGAGCAGGGTGGGCGCGGCGACGGCGTCTCTTAGTTGCGCGACGAGCCAGTCGCGGGGCGGAAGCGCACCGTCCCGGGTCACGAACAGCACGGCGGCGAGCCTGCCGCCCTCCAATATCGCGATCCGGCGCGAGCCCCGAGCCGCATCGACCGCCTCGATCCGCTGGCCCTTCGGCAGCAGCGCGTCGAGTGCGGCGGCGTCGCCGTTGCCCGCCATGTCCCACGCCGTTCCACCCGGTACCGCGACGCGCGTCGCCCACAGGCAATCGGGGCGCGTCGCCAGTTCGCCGCGGACCACGACGAAGCCGCGCCATTCGGTCGCGACGGGCTCGATCCGCACCGGCGTGGATTTGAAACCCGGCTGACCCGAGACAGGGTCGGCGAGCGGGCGGGGGAGAAGCCCGGCGCGGCCGCCGGTCGCGGTGCGGTCGGTCCAGTGGATCGGCACGAACAGCTCGCCGATCCGCTGCGTCGCGACGACGGTCGCGCGGAAGACGCTGTCGCCCTGCGGCGTGATGACGCGCGCCAAGCCGCCATCAACGATCCCCAGCCGTACCGCGTCGTCGGGGTTAATCTCGACCAGCGGTTCCTCGCGATGGCGCGCGAGCTTGGGCGACAGGCCGGTGCGCGTCATTGTATGCCACTGGTCGCGGTAGCGCCCGGTGTTGAGTGTCATCGGCCATTGCGTAAGCGGGGCGGCAACCGGCTTTTGCGCCACTGGCACGAGGCGGGCACGGCCATCGGGAGTCGAGAACCGGCCGTCCGCGAAGGGTGCGCCGCCCCAACGGAACGGCGTCATCGTGTCATACTCGGCGTTGCCCTTTGCGGCATGGCCAGAAAGCGCGAACAGCCGCGTGCCGCCGTTCTCATAGGCCGACAATCGGCAATGTTCGCGCCAGATCTCGGCCGGGCGATCATAGGAAAACGCGGTCTTCCAGCCCATTCGCCGCCCGACTTCGGCGATGATCCACCAGTCCGGTTTCGCGTCGTCGGGCGCGGCGATGAACGCGCGCTGGCGGCTGATCGTGCGGTCCGAATTGGTCACGGTGCCGTCCTTCTCGCCCCACGCCGCGGCGGGCAGGCGGACATGCGCGTGGACCGAAGTGTCGGTCGTCTCGATCACGTCGGAGACCACGACGAACGGGCAGGCGGCCAGCGCCTCGCGCACGCGGCCCGCGTCTGGCATCGACACCGCGGGGTTGGTCGCCATCACCCACAGCGCCTTAATCCGGCCGTTGCCGAGTTCGCGGAACAGGTCGACCGCCTTCAGCCCGGGCTTGGTCGCCATGTTCGGCGCAGCCCAGAACCGGCCGACACGGGCGACGTTCTCGGGCGCGAAATCCATGTGCGCGGCGAGGCTCGACGCGAGCCCGCCAACCTCGCGACCGCCCATCGCATTGGGCTGGCCGGTGATCGAGAAGGGGGCCGCACCCGGCTTGCCGATGCGGCCGGTCGCGAGGTGCAGGTTGGTGATCGCGTTGACCTGATCGGTGCCCGACAGCGACTGGTTCACGCCCTGGCTGAACATCGTCACGGTCTTCGGCGTCGCCGCGAATAGTTCGAAGAAGCGCCGGAGGTCCTGCGGCGGAACGTCGCAGATGCGTGCCACCGACCACAGGTCGCTGCCTTCGTCGAACTGGTCCCAGAACGCATCGGGCGTCGCGACGTGTGCGGCGAGATAGTCGTAGTCGACCACGCCCGCGTCACGGCACCACGCGAGCAAGCCGTTCATCAGCGCGACGTCGGTGCCGGGGCGGATCGCGAGATGCAGGTCGGACTCGTCCGCGGTCTCGGTCCGGCGCGGGTCGATCACGACGAGCTTGGCGCCGGCGTCGCAGCGCGCGCGGATGCGTTGATAGACGATCGGATGGCACCAGGCGGTGTTCGATCCGACCAGCACGATCAGGTCGGCGGCGTCGAGATCGTCGTAGCTCGCGGGGACGATATCCTCGCCGAACGCGCGCATGTGCCCGGCGACTGCGCTCGCCATGCACAGCCGCGAATTGGTGTCGATGTTGGCCGAGCCGATGAAGCCCTTCATCAGCTTGTTGGCGACGTAATAGTCCTCGGTGAGCAGTTGTCCGGAGACATAGAAGGCGACGCTGTTGGGGCCGTGCTGTGCGATCGTGTCGCGGAAGCGTTTCGCGACGAGGTCGAGCGCCTTGTCCCAGGAGGCGCGCCGCTGGCCGATTATTGGGGTGAGCAGGCGGCCTTCGAGCCCGATCGTCTCGCCGAGATGCGTGCCCTTCGAGCAGAGCTTGCCGGTGTTGGCGGGGTGGTCGGGGTCGCCCTTGATCGCGACGGTTCGATTTCCGGTCGGAGTTGCGAGGATACCGCAACCGACCCCGCAATACGCGCAGGTCGTGCGGATATCCTCCCCGGCACGGGGAGGGGGACCATCCGAAGGATGGTGGAGGGGGGCTTCCACAGGCGTCCCCCTTCGTGGAGGCCCCCCTCCACCGCCTGCGGCGGTCCCCCTCCCCGTGCCGGGGAGGATCACGCGGCTGCCTTCATGGTCGAGGTGCGGCAGAGCAACACCCGGCCACCGCTCACCTTCACCGGGATCACCGGCGTACACCCCTTGTCCTCGCCCAGCGCCTCGCCCGTATCCAGCGCGATCCGCCAGTTGTGCAGCGGGCACGCCACCGCGCCGCCATGCACGATGCCCTGCGACAGCCGGCCGCCCTTGTGCGGGCACCGATCGGCGAGTGCGAAGACCTTGCCGTCGCCGGTGCGGAAGACCGCGATGTCGTCGCCACCGGTGACCTGCACCGTACGGCTGCCGCGGACCGGGATCTCGTCGACCCAGCCGATATCGAGCCATTCGCCGATCATGCCATTTCCCTCGATGCGTCCAGAGGTGTGAAGCGCGCCATCGGGGCGTGCTGTTCGCGGTGCTCGCCCGCCGCACGGGCCGCCCACGGATCGTCCTGCGTGAACTGCTGCGAGAACAGGAACCGTGCCGCCAGCGCATCGCGGCCCTCGGGATCGTCGGCGATCCGTTCGCGGATATACTCGACGCCGATCCGCTCGATCCACGGCGCGGTCCGCTCCAGATAGCGCGCTTCCTCGCGGTACAATTGGATGAACGCGGCGCAGTAATGCATCGCCTCTTCCTCGGTCGCGACCTTGCACAGGAAGTCGGTCGCGCGGACCTTGATCCCGCCATTGCCGCCGACCGACAACTCGTAGCCGCTGTCGACGCACACCACGCCGAAATCCTTGATCGTCGCCTCGGCGCAGTTGCGCGGGCAGCCGCTGACCGCGATCTTGAACTTGTGCGGCATCCAACTGCCCCAGGTCATCCGCTCGACCTTCACGCCGAGCCCGGTCGAATCCTGCGTCCCGAACCGGCACCAGTCGGAGCCGACGCACGTCTTCACGGTGCGCAGCGACTTGCCGTACGCATGCCCGCTGACCATCCCGGCTGCGTTGAGATCGGCCCAGACCGCGGGCAGATCCTCCTTCTTGATCCCGAAGATGTCGAGCCGCTGGCCGCCTGTCACCTTGACCATCGGCGCATCGTATTTCTCGACGACATCGGCGATCGCGCGCAACTCGCGCGGGTTGGTGAGCCCACCCCACATCCGCGGCACGACCGAATAGGTGCCGTCCTTCTGGATGTTCGCGTGCACGCGCTCGTTGACGTAGCGGCTCTGCTGGTCGTCCTTGTAGTCGCCCGGCAACGCGCAGAGCAGGTAGTAATTGAGCGCAGGCCGGCACGACGAACACCCGTCCGGCGTCGACCAGCTCATCTTCTGCATGACTTCGGGGATTGAGCGCATGCCCTGTGCGACGATCTCGCGGCGGACGTCGTCGTGGCCGAAGCTGGTGCATTTGCACATCGTCTTGACCGAACGTTCGCCCGAATACTCGTCGCCCAGCGTGACCGCGAGCAGCGTCTCGACCAGCCCGGTACACGATCCGCACGACGCCGACGCCTTGCAGGTTGCGCGGACCGCGTCGAGCGTCGCGTTGCCGGCGCCGATGCACGCCACGACCTTGCCCTTGGTGACGCCGTTGCAGCCGCAGATCTCCGCATCGTCGGAGAGCGCCGCAACGGCCGCCTTAGGGTCCGCGGTGCCTCCTCCCGAGGCGAACGACTGGCCGAAGATCAGCATGTCGCGGATCGGCGCGATGTCTTCCGCCCGCTTGAGCAGGTCGAAATACCAGCCGCCATCGGTCGTGTCGCCGTACAGCACCGCGCCGACGATCCGGTCGTCCTTGACCACGACGCGCTTGTAGATGCCGCGCGACGCATCGCGCAGGACGATGTCCTCCGCGCCTGCACCGCCCGAGAAATCGCCCGCCGAGAACACATCGAGCCCGGCAACCTTCAATTTGGTCGAGGTTACCGATCCGCGATAGCCGCTGTGACTGTCGGTCAGTCCGTCGGCGAGCGCGCGGCACATATCCCACAGCGGCGCGACGAGTCCGTAGACGTTGCCGTCATGCTCGACGCATTCGCCGACCGCCAGGATCGACGGGTCGCTGGTGACCATGTGATCGTCGACCTTGATCCCGCGGCCGATCTCCAGCCCGGCTTCGCGCGCGAGGGCGACGGAGGGACGGATGCCGACCGCCATGACGACGAGGCTGGCCGGGATCAGCGTGCCGTCCTTGAGCAGCACGCCCTCGACGCGGGTATCGCCGACGATCTCGGCGGTATTCGCTTCGGTGAGGATGACCTGGCCGCGCGATTCCAGCGCCGATTTGAGCAACCAGCCTGCTGCCTCGTCGAGCTGGCGCTCCATCAGCGTCGGCATCAGGTGGATCACCGTGACCTTCATCCCGCGCAACGTGAGCCCGTGTGCCGCCTCCAGCCCGAGCAGCCCGCCACCGATAACGACCGCGGCGCCACCCTTTCCGGCGGCCTCCAGCATGTGATCGACGTCCGCCATGTCGCGGAACGAGATCACGCCGGGTAGGTCCTTGCCAGGGACGGGGATGATGAACGGATCGGAGCCGGTCGCGATCAGCAGCCGGTCGTACGACACCGTCAGCCCCGATCGTGCGGTGACGGTCTTTGCGGCGCGGTCGATCGCCTGCACCGGGTCGCTCGTCACCAGCTCTATGGTGTTTGTCGCGTACCAGGCGTGGTCGTTGATGACGATCTGCTCGAACGTCTTCTCGCCCGCCAGCACCGGCGACAGCATGATGCGGTTGTAGTTCACGTGCGGCTCGGCACCGAAGATCGTCACGCGGTACCGGGTCGGATCGCGCGCGATCAGTTCCTCGACCGCGCGACAGCCGGCCATGCCGTTGCCGATCACGACGAGGTGCTCGCGCCGCTTGGAAAAGGGGGTGTCGGGGAAGGGGGTTTGGTGTTCCATCAGATCATCCAGTCGGGTTGGAGCCGGGGAAGGGGGGGGCATGCGGGGAGCGCGCCGTTGACCGAGCGGTCGCTGGTGCGGCGTGCGTCGAGCGCCGCGTCGAGCAGCGCGCGCTCGTCCGATTTGTGCGTGGCGGAAAAGCGGACCGCGAGCGCGCAGACCGCGGTGCCTGCGACGACGTAGCCGAGGATGATCAGGCATTGCTGCGGGGTGGCCGACGCCTTGTTGAGGAACCCCGCCGCGACCGCGCCGATGTTGCCGCCTGCGCCGATCAGCCCGGCGACACCGCCGAGTGCCTTGCGGTCGATGAACGGCACCAGCGCATAGGTCGCGCCGCATGCCATGTGCGTGAACAGCCCGAACATCGTCATCGCCAGGATCGCGAGCGTGACGCTGCCGGCATGACCGAACAGCACCAGCCCGACGCCTTCGCCGAGCATCAGCGCGAACAACAGCAGCGCGCGGCCATCGAGGCCTTTGCTGAGCGCGATCCGGTCGCTCGCGATCCCGCCGAGCGCACGGGCAAAGAGCGCAAGCCCGCCGAAGATCCCTGCTGCCAGCCCCGCATTGGTCAGCGAAAGCCCGAACCGATCGACGTAGTAACTCGCCGCGATGTTGTGGATGAAGATCTCTACCCCGAAGCACGCGCCATAGGTCGCGGCGAGCATCCAGGTGCGGTAATTGGCGGCGGCGCGGCGGAAGATCGCCATGCCGGTCGCCTTGCCGCCGTCGAGTTCGATCCCCGCTGCGCGGAGGTCGACGATGTCGCCCTGCGGCGTATCCTGCGTGTAGCGTGCATAAACGAACGCCATCGCGACCATCGCCACTCCCGGCACGAACATCGCCGCGCGCCAGCCGAACGCGTGCTCGACGCCGAGCCCGACCAGCGCCGCGACGACAAGCGGCATCAGGCTCTGCGCCGCGCCGCCGCCGGCATTGCCCCAGCCACCGACGGTCGCGTTGGCGGTGCCGACGACGTTGGGCGCGAACATCACGCTCGTGTGATATTGCGTGATGACGAACGACGCGCCGATCGCGCCGATCGCGAGGCGGAAGAACAGGAACGTCTCGTAGGTCTGCGCGAACGCCAGCCCGAACACTGGGATCGCGCCGAGTAGCAGCAGCCACGTGTAGGTACGCCGCGGCCCGAACCGGTCGCAGAGCGGCCCGACCACCAGCCGCACCAGGATCGTCACCGCGACCGCGGCGATGTTAATGTTGGCGATCTGGTCTTTGCTCAGCCCGAACTCGGCCTTGATCAGCGGCATCAACGGCGCGGCGGCGAACCACGCGAAGAAGCACACGAAGAACGCCAGCCACGTGACGTGGAACGCGCGCATCTGCGGCGTGGCGGCGCTGAACAGGTCGATCCGCGTGGCTTTCGGCGCGGCGGTGTCGATACCCGGTGATGCGAACAGCATGATTTCCCCCATCTGCGACGGACAAAGAAAAAGCCGCCCCGACGGCGACCTTGCGGACGCATCGGAGCGGCTTCGTTGCCTATGGACGATCGGTGGATCGTCCTACGCGGTCAGGTCCCGTCGTTGGAACCGGTCTCGCGATGATTTCGTGTCCGACTCCCTTGCCGAACGATGCGAAGATGACCGAAGTGGCCGTATCGCGCAAGCGTCATTTCGCGGGTGCAGCAGATTTGGGTTTGACGGGGCGATTGACCGCTAAAACACTCCTCCCTGGAAGGGAGGGGACAAGAGAGTTCAGGGCAAGCCGGCCAGATACCCATCGATATCATGCGGATCGAACGCCCGCCGATCGAAAAACGCATCGCGCCCTAGGATCAACCGCCCCTGCGTCGATCCCGCGCCGATGCTGTCCGCGCCGATAGCCCCCTCGAGCTTCGAACTCGCATTCGGCAAAGGCGCGCCCGACCCGGCCAGCGCCGCGCGGTAAATGTCAGGACGGAACACCCCTTGCGCGACGTCCGCCTCCTCGGCCGAGAACGGCGTGCCGTCCCAGCGTACCATCTGCGAATACAGCCACGCCGCCTGACTGCGCCACGGGAAGTTCGCCGCCTCGCGGTACTGGAACATGAAGTCGGGCACGTGGATCGGCACCGCGTCCTTCACCAGCCGCACCCGGTCGCCGATCGCCCGCGACACCGCATCGACCGGGGCATCGAGATACTCAGGGCGAGACAGGATCGCCGCATTCTCCTCAAGCGTGTCCGGATCGATGAACTGCGCAGCCGCAGCGTGCAGCGCACGGATCAGCCGGTGGACGACGTCGCCACGCTCAGCCAGCGTCGCTGCGCGCATTGCCAGCACCTTCTCGACACCACGCTGCCAGACCTGCGCCGTCACCAGCGCGATCCGCCCGACGCCGCGATCGACCGCAACGCCATTCCACGGCTCGCCGACGCAGATGCCATCGACTTCGCCCGCCGCCAGCGCATCGGCGGCGAAGGTCGGGCTGGTCGTGACGATCTCGACGTCGGTATCCGGGCCGATGCCGACCGCCGCGAGCCAGTAGCGCAGCATGTAATTGTGGCTCGAATAGCGATGCACCACGCCGAACCGCAGCCGCCGCCCCGCCGCAGCACGCTCGGTCGCGACCGCCTTCAGTCGCGCACCCAGCACCACCGGATCGCCGAGCGCATCGCCGTCCATCACCTGCGCCGCGAGCGGCAGCGACAGCGTGATCGCATTGCCGTTGAGCCCCAGCACGAACGGCACCGCCATCGGCACCGCTGGCCGCCCACGCCCCAATGCTGTCGCGATCGCTAGCGGCGCGACCATGTGCGCGGCGTCGGTATGTCCGTACAGCAGCCGATCGCGCACCGTCGCCCAGGTCATGTCGCGGACGAGCTCGATCTCCAGTCCCTCGGCCTCGGCGAACCCACGTTCGCGCGCGAGGATCGGCAGCGCCGCATCGACGAGCGGGAGGAAACCGATGCGGACCCGGTCGAGCGCCATCACAAATCTCCCATGAGCGCGTCGCTGGTGATGATCGCATCGGCGATCTCGGCGATCCGGCGGTTGGATCGCATCGCCTGCGCGCGGAGCAGGCCGTAGGCGGTCGGCTCGTCGATCCCGCGGCGTTTCATCAGGATCGCTTTGGCGCGGTCGACCGTATTGCGATCGGCGAGCGCGCTGCGGGCTTCGTGCAACTCGGCCTGTAATCGCGCGAACGCCTGGAACCGACGGATTGCGAGATCGATGACCGGCTTGATCCGCTGCTTGGCCAGCCCGTCGACGATATAAGCGGAGACGCCAGCATCGACCGCGGCGGCGGTGGACTCCGCATCGCTCTGGTCGACGAACATCGCGATCGGCCGCGCCAGCGCGCGCGACACCGCGAAGAACTCCTCGAGCACATCGCGGCTCGGATTTTCGAGATTGATCAGCACCACCTCGGGCGCCGCCTTCTCGAGCGCCGCGACCATCCCCAACGTCCCGTCGATCACAACGATATCGTCAAGCCCCGCCTCGCGCAGGCCGTCCGAGATGATCGCCGCCCGCGTCGTGCTCGTGTCGATGATCGCGATCCGCATCGGGCGGTCTTATGCTGCACCGATCCTGATGGCGAGGCCACATCGGTCAAGGTTGCGCAGAAGGCGAATAGAGCTGGTGCGACGCTCGCCTCGAGGCAGACCGTGCACGGGAACTCGGTGTCTGACTTCGCCGGTGGGTTCAACGGGTGGCTGCAACACGCTCGGCGAACATTTCAGCCGGTGTCTGATACATCAAGGTCTTTCTGGGGCGCTCGTTGAGCTGGCGA